>NZ_JBBOWY010000001.1:2625000-5916168 GCF_038007325.1 Paenibacillus sp. FSL P4-0127
GCACAGCTGGGTAGCTAAGTGCGGACGGGATAAGCGCTGAAAGCATCTAAGCGTGAAGCCCCCCTCAAGATGAGATTTCCCAATTAGTAAGACCCCTTGAAGACGACGAGGTTGATAGGCCTGAGGTGGAAGTGCAGCAATGCATGGAGCTGACAGGTACTAATCGGTCGAGGGCTTATCCAAAACTCTACCCACCAAAGTGACGTGAAGCTTCGAAGCTGAGTCCGAGTACTTTGGCGGGGCCCAAAAATATACCCCAAAAAGTGACGCGAGGCTTCGTAGGTAATTCCGATTACTTTTCGGGGACCCCGGGAACTGAATAGGGGCTAACACGCAAATCAAGTTTCGTATCCAGTTTTCAAGGATTAACCTTGAATCGTTTGGTGGCGATGGCGGAGGGGTTCCACGCGTACCCATCCCGAACACGGCCGTTAAGCCCTCCAGCGCCGATGGTACTTGGACCGAAGGGTCCTGGGAGAGTAGGACGCCGCCAAGCAATGTTCCCTGATAGCTCAGTCGGTAGAGCACTCGACTGTTAATCGAGTTGTCACAGGTTCGAGTCCTGTTCGGGGAGTTATCCCGGAAAGCAAGCGGATCGACATTCCGGTGCTTTCCGGGGAGACCAACTCTTATGGAGAGGTGTCCGAGTTGGCCGAAGGAGCACGATTGGAAATCGTGTAGGCGTCACAAGCGTCTCGAGGGTTCGAATCCCTCTCTCTCCGCCAGCTTGGATTTATATTGCGGCCCGTTGGTCAAGGGGTTAAGACACCTCCCTTTCACGGAGGTAACAGGGGTTCGAATCCCCTACGGGTCATTGCTTTCATTAATGCTTAGTGCATCAAGTAGGGAAAACTAAAGTATCCCATGGAGGCTTAGCTCAGCTGGGAGAGCATCTGCCTTACAAGCAGAGGGTCAGCGGTTCGATCCCGTTAGCCTCCACCATAAGAACATTTTTATCGACGCGGGGTGGAGCAGCCCGGTAGCTCGTCGGGCTCATAACCCGAAGGCCGCAGGTTCAAATCCTGCCCCCGCAACTTATCCCCAAAAAGTGAAGCAATGCTTTGCAGCTTATTCCGATTACTTTCCGGGGACCCCATGTTATTATCCAAGTGTGGAGCCGTGGTGTAGAGGCCTAACATGCCTGCCTGTCACGCAGGAGACCGCGGGTTCGAATCCCGTCGGCTCCGCCATTTCATCCTTGAAAAGGGATGAGAAATTTGTTTTGTACGAGCCATTAGCTCAGTTGGTAGAGCACCTGACTTTTAATCAGGGTGTCGAAGGTTCGAGTCCTTCATGGCTCACGTTAATTTGATATGCGGACGTGGCTCAGCGGTAGAGCATCGCCTTGCCAAGGCGAGGGTCGCGGGTTCGATTCCCGTCGTCCGCTCCATGATTTGCGCCCTTAGCTCAGCTGGATAGAGCGTTAGACTACGAATCTAAAGGTCAGGAGTTCGAATCTCTTAGGGCGCGTATTTTTTGCCGGTGTGGCGGAATTGGCAGACGCGCGCGACTCAAAATCGTGAGGGAAACCGTGGGGGTTCGAGTCCCTTCACCGGCATCATACTTCATCCATAATTAGTTCATTTAGAGAATTAAATTCTCTGATGAGCTTTTTTTATTTTATATTTAGTTTTCCGGCCATCGTCTGAGCGGAAGACATAGACATTTTGCGCTATACCCCAAGTAGGGGGATTTATTGGCTGTTTTTTGCGAGATGTGTCTAAAGCGTAAATTAGGATGGGGATAGATGGTTCATCCATTGCCGAAGCTGCCGAATTTTCTGTCCGAACTATTGAAGATTGACATAAGCAAGCTTACTAAATTCCGTTCCTTTGGAGCGGTTTTCTTTTTTATCAGGGATCAGTGTTCCATTCTTTCGGATTTACCCAAATTTTCAGCTTGTTGCTTATCCTCCGGCTCATCCCGTACTGCTTGCTCCTGCAATTCCTTAAACTCCAATACGGAGTTAATCTCAGACTACCGTGCTACGAATAAGACTTAGCTGATCTTCAAATTCAAAAATCTTCCCGATTTCTCTTTTCACAGTTTTGATCTGGCGGAGGGTATCTTGCTGCTGTTGTTTGGTCGGTTCATTCTTGGCAGGAGACCTGCCTAACAGAAGGACGTTGGTGGTGAAACCGAAGAAATACGCTCCCTTGGCGGGCCGATGACAATGATAACGAACCAATGAAAAACGTCTTCAGAATTTTGTCTTACGGAACACAAATGATATTGATTATCATTATCATATATGCTAATATAAATTTTGTTCAGTACTGAACAAAAAGGATAACAGTCTGGTGCTGTCACTGAACTTGGTCTGCTAACTATAAGAGAGGGGGATTGCGAAATTGGAGTTTCCAAATAATTTTAAAGGTCATCTTTACGAGCAGTATATAAAAATGCTGCATCTGAACGAGTTGTATACGGAACATGAAATTGACCTGTTTCGGCAACAAGCCAAAGAGCACCAGATCGACATGCTTTCTAACAATATTACAAGTGTACACGTTATCGATTGCATTGGTGATTATGAACCTATAAACCATACCGGAATTGTGAAGAAAATGGATTTGTCCAAAGCAAGCATTACTAATATTTGTTCAAAGCTGCTGGAAACGGACTTTATTATGAAAAGTCAACTGAACAACAATCGGAAGGAGATTTATTTTAGCTTAACGGATAAGGGAAGACGTGTTTATCATTTGCATAAAAAGCTGCATCAAGAGAAAGAAGAGGGGTTCTACCGATTTATCGAATCCTATTCTGAGACGGAGTTACAGACGATCGGAAAATTTATGAGTGATTTGCTGGCGCGTGCCGAACAACTCTACGGAAGGGAAGTTAGGGAGAATGACGACCTTAAAGATTGAGGATTTGAGATCCAAGATTGAAGGGAAAGAGATTTTAAAAGGGCTCACACTGGAGATTCATGGCGGAGAGATTCATGCGATTATGGGACCTAATGGGACGGGAAAAAGCACATTGGCTTCGGCCTTAATGGGCCATCCCAAATACGAAGTTACGGATGGCAAGGTGACGCTGGACAATGAAGACCTTCTGGAGATGGAGGTGGATGAGCGTGCCCGGGCGGGCTTGTTTCTCGCGATGCAATACCCTAGTGAAATTGCCGGCGTAACGAACTCGGACTTTCTCAGAAGCGCCATCAATGCACGGCGTGAAGAAGGCGATGAGATCTCCCTAATCCGTTTTATCCGTGAAATGGAGAGCAAAATGAAAGGGCTGGAGATGAATCCGGAATTCGCGCATCGTTATTTGAATGAGGGATTCTCCGGCGGCGAAAAAAAGCGGAATGAAATTTTGCAAATGATGCTGCTTGAACCCAAGTTTGTGATTCTGGACGAAGTGGATTCCGGGCTTGATATTGATGCTCTGCGTATTGTGGCTAATGGTGTTAATGAGATGCGCAGCCCGGATCGAGGTTTTTTAATCATTACCCACTATCAACGCCTGTTGAATTATATCACTCCGGATTTTGTGCATGTCATGATGCAAGGCCGGATTGTCAAATCCGGCGGCCCGGAGCTTGCCCATCGTCTGGAGGCTGAAGGGTACGATTGGGTCAAAGAGGAGCTTGGGATTACGGATGAGACAGTGGCAGAAGAAGTTTAAAAGCTGAGGAGGAAAAGCAAGTGGGGACACAAGCCATAAATTTAATGAACGCGAACGCTTTACGTGCTTGGTCAAGTGCTATAGGTGAGCCTCATTGGCTGCTGGAACGCCGGATTCAGGCACTCAAGCTGGCAGGGACGCTGGAGCTGCCTAAAGTGGAGAAAACGAAACTTGAGAAATGGGATCTCTACGAAACCGGAGATTACAAAGCGGAGAAGCCGTGGTCAAGTTTGGAAGAGGCGCCGGAGGTTGTTCGAGGTTTGGCTGCTTCTCCAGTGAAAGGCGGACTGATCGTTCAGGCCAATTCGGATGTAGTGTATACGGAATTGGCCGAGAGCTTAGCCGCCCGGGGAGTTATTTTAACGGACCTGCACACTGCGGCAAAAGAGCATGAGGAATTGGTTCAACGTTATCTCTATCAGGCAGTGAAGCCGGAAGAGCATCGTTTATCTGCTGCACACAGCGCCTTATGGAGTGGCGGCGTTTTCCTATATGTCCCGGACGGTGTCGAGGTTGAAGCGCCGATTCAGGCGATCTTTCTTAACGATACCAGCGGGGTGCGTTTCGCTCCTCACGTCTTAATTGTGGCCGGGAGCAACAGCAAGGTCACTTATGTGGATCATTGTTTGTCGAGCGGGGATGATGTTAAGGCGTTGCATAACGGTGTGGTTGAAGTCTTCGCGGGGGCAGGCTCAAAGGTGCAAGTCGCTTCGGTTCATCAGCTTGCTGCAGGAACAACGGATTTCACCGAGCGGCGAGCGGTTGTTCTTGCCGATGGCGCGGTGGAATGGATTATCGGCGAAATGAATAAGGGGAATACCGCCAGCGATACCAAGACATTGCTTCAAGGCAATGGGTCGGTATCCGACACGAAGGTGATTGCGATTGGCACGGGCATTCAAAAATCGAGCTACACCACGCAAGCCCAGCATTTTGGCAGAAGCTCGGTGAGCCAGATGATTACGCGTGCCGTCATGCTTGAGGAAGCTACCGCCATTATCAACGGAATTACAAAGATTGAAAAAGGCGCTACCCATTGCGATGGTCAGCAAACCGAACGCGTGCTTATGTTAAGTCCTAAAGCGCGCGGCGATGCCAATCCGATCCTGCTGATCGATGAGGATGATGTAACCGCTGGCCATGCTGCATCCGTGGGGCAGGTCAATGCGGAACAAATCTATTATCTGATGTCGCGCGGGATATCACGGAGTGAAGCTGAATATCTTGTTATTTTCGGATTCCTCGCTCCTGTCATTTCGGAAATTCCGCTGGAGGGAGTTCGCGGTCGTCTGCAAGATTTGGTGGAGAGCAAGCTTGGCAGATCCTAGCAAATCAAATGAGTCCTGAAAGGTTAAAAGGAGTGTTACTAATGGCTAAAAAAGCGCCGGATATGGGCGAATATAAGTATGGGTTTCGAGACCAGCACCAGTCTATTTTTCAATCCGGAAAAGGCCTGACTGAAGAGATTGTCCGGGAAATTTCCCGAATCAAGGAAGAGCCGGAATGGATGCTCGATTTTCGGCTGAAAGCTTTGAAACAATTCTACAAAATGCCAATGCCTGGGTGGGGAGCGGATTTGGCCGGGCTAAATCTGGATGACATCCAATATTACGTTCGCCCTTCTGAAAAACAGGGGAAGACCTGGGAGGAGGTTCCTTCCGAGATTAAAGCCACCTTTGACAAGCTGGGGATTCCTGAGGCGGAGCAAAAGTTCCTGGCGGGCGTATCCGCTCAATACGAGTCGGAAGTCATCTATCACAGTATGCGGAAGGAACTGGAGGAGCAGGGCGTTATTTTCCTTGATACGGATACTGCCTTAAAGCAATATCCTGAAGTGTTCAAGCAATATTTCGGTACGATCATCCCGCCCGCCGACAATAAATTTGCGGCGCTTAACAGTGCGGTTTGGTCGGGCGGCAGCTTTGTATACATTCCGCGGGGCGTTCAGTGTGAGGTTCCGATACAAGGGTATTTCCGTATCAATTCCGAAAATATGGGCCAATTCGAGCGGACATTAATTATTGCCGAAGAGGGGAGTTTTGTCCATTACGTTGAAGGATGTACAGCACCTATTTATAGTACCAGTTCCCTGCATAGCGGAGTTATCGAAATTATTTGCCGGAAAGATTCCCGTGTCCGTTACACAACCATCCAGAATTGGGCTCCTAATATCTACAACTTGGTAACCCAAAGGGCTGTGGCAGAGGAAAACGCCACAATGGAATGGGTGGACGGCAACATCGGCTCCAAGGCAACAATGAAGTATCCGGCTGTAATCTTGAAAGGACGGGGAGCCAAGGGGTCCATCCTTTCCATTGCCGTAGCCGGTAAAGATCAGCATCAGGATGCCGGCGCGAAGGTCATTCACCTTGCTCCCGAGACAACCTCTACGATCATATCCAAATCTATCAGCAAACAGGGCGGCAAAGTCAACTACCGGGGGTTGTCCAGCTTCAGCCGCGATTCCGCAGGGTCCAAATCCAATATTAAGTGCGATACGTTGATTTTGGATAATCTCTCAACATCAGATACCATTCCGTACAATGAAATTAAAAACGATCAGATTACTTTGGAGCACGAGGCAACCGTATCCAAAGTGTCCGAGGAGCAATTATTTTACTTAATGAGCCGAGGGCTTACAGAACAGGATGCCACACAAATGATTGTAATGGGCTTTATTGAGCCGTTTACCAAAGAATTGCCAATGGAATATGCCGTTGAAATGAATCGGCTGATTCAATTTGAGATGGAAGGAAGCATCGGTTAATTTATTCCTTACACCCATCAAGCGTTTTACTTATTAGGAGGCATGGGGTGTGTTTTAATGAAGAAAAATAACTCGGACATCTCAGAATTAGAGCAAATTACTCGCGAGAAAAAGAAAATTCAATTCTATCTGAATATGCTCCTAGGACTGAGTGCCAGTTGTGGTGTGATGATACCTACGGATCCCATTTATAAGATTTTAATGGAACTTTCAGATCAAGAGGCCTCTCTTACCAAAAAGGCAAAGGATCAATCCGACCATCCGGAACGATAAAGGCATGAATTCATGTTGTTAAAACAATGAGAGGAGCTGGCATTATGGAGGATAACGGGATTTTGTTCGACGAAGTATCGGAAGTGCTTTTCAAGCTACGTCCTTTCTTATTGCGTGACGGGGGAGACGCAGAATTGGTCGAGGTTGAGAACGGTGTAGCCAAATTAAGATTTTTGGGAGCTTGTCACGGTTGCCCAAGTGCGACGATCACATTAAAGGCTGCTATTGAACGCGCCATTCTTGAGGAAATTGATGATATTAAAGAGGTTGTACAAGTATTCTAAATTTCAATGAACGATAAGAAGGTATCGTCGAAAGAGAACTCTTCTTCATCATGAGATGACATTCAGGAGGAAAAAATGCCGAATCCAATCAAGAAAGTTAGGAAAAATCAAGCCGCTACGACATGGCTGATGGTTCTGGGGATTATTGTTATTGCAGCTAATTTACGCGCACCGTTAACCTCAGTCGGTTCTTTAGTGAGCTTTATACGGGACGACATTCAGATTTCAAATACTCTGGCAGGTTTGATTACGACGGTACCCTTACTTGCTTTTGCCTTATTATCGCCTCTAGTTCCTAAATTGGGACGGAAATTTGGAGCTGAGCTCCATCATATTGATTGCCCTCCTATTCTTAATCGTTGGCATTGTAATACGTTCTTTATCAGGGGCAGCAGACTTATATCTTGGGACAGCCATACTTGGATCTGCAATTGCAGTTTGTAATGTATTATTACCCAGCATCATCAAACGTGATTTCCCCAATCAAATCGGGGCCATCACAGGCGTATATTCGATTTCAATGAGCTTATGCGGAGCCATCGCTTCAGGAATCAGTGTGCCCTTAGCAGTTGGAGCAGGTTTGAAATGGCAAGGTGCGTTGGGAATTTGGGGGATCCTCTGTGTTGTGTCCATCCTCTGTTGGTTACCGCAGTTAAGAAATCAAACCAAGCCAACAACGATTTCCGGTGAGCACACGGTGAAGAGAGAGGTGAATGTTTGGCGTTCCTCCCTTGCTTGGCAAGTAACGATGTTTATGGGCATTCAGTCCATGATATTCTATGTGCTTATCGCGTGGTTGCCTGAAATTTTACATGGGCAGGGGATTGACTCCAGTCGATCTGGATGGTATCTCTCGATCATGCAATTATCTCCTCTTCCATTTTCCTTTATTGTGCCCGTTATTGCTGGTCGCATGTCTAACCAACGATCGTTAGTGATCATCACGGCGATTTTGCTTATAACGGGAATACTCGGGCTGCTTTACGGAAGTTCTTCTATTCTTTTGTTATGGGTCATCATGCTCGGAGTTGGCGGAGGATTCGCCTTTGGTTTGGCTATGATGTTCTTTGGCTTACGTACTGAGAATGCTCATCAGGCTGCTGAACTATCCGGTATGGCGCAATCGATCGGATATCTCTTTGCGGCAAGCGGGCCGGCCCTCATTGGTTTTTTGCATGACATAACGAAGAACTGGACCCTGCCACTCCTTATATTACTGAGTGCTTCTGTCTTCCTATTTGTGTTTGGGATAGGTTCAGCACGAAACCGATTTGTAGGTGAGCTCAATAATCACTTATAATTTCAGTAATAGTTGGAGGTGTAGAAAAATCAATGAACGTATTTTCTAAAGGAACAAAAATGGTATTTGGATTGCTCCTTTTACTAGTCACGATTACAGGATGCACCACCCCAATGCCGATATCTTCAAATGAAAATCAATCTCTATCTCATCAACCTCAAGATACGAAACCTGTAGAAAATGCTGTGCCTGAAACACCAGTTGCCGAAGTGAAGAACATCCCCCCAAACAAACCGGTTGAATATGATCCTGCCTGGCCGGATCGTTCGGTGAAGTCTTCTAACGGGCATCTTGTGAATAGTTGTGTTCCGGATGAGCTGCGCGATAAAGCAACTACCTTAACAACCAGTGATGGGGTGTATCTGTCTGCACTTGTGCTTGGCAGCGGAGATAAAGGAGTCCTGCTTGCACACGAGCAAGGCTATAACATTTGCTCTTTTCTTGACATGGGAACTGAACTGGCTGACAGCGGGTATCTGGTGGTTATTCCTGAATATCGTAATCATGGTGCCTCACAGGATTTTCCGGAGGATAATCAGAATATAGATCGTGATGCAGATGCTGCCTTAAGTGAACTCGAACGATGGGGTGCAAGAAGAGTGTTTTTGGCGGGAGCATCATGTGGCGGTAGTACAGCAATCATTGCAGGCGTTCGTCAGGCGCTGCCTATTGAGGGGCTGATTATTCTTTCTTCTCCTGCACAATGTGGGCCCCTTGATGCCATTCCGAGCGTGGAGAAGATTAAAGCACCATCCATGTTTGTTTTTTCACCTGGCGATTATGGAGGCTCAATTGAACAAGAAGTGCGCAAATTATATCAAGCATCCGGAGCAACGGATAAAGAGCTAATTGTGGATGAGAGTGGTTATCACGGAACAGATATGTACCATAGGGGAGAGCACGGTGATGCCTTGAAGTCCAAGCTTATTGACTTTGTTAAGAAGGAATTTAATTAAAGTAAATAACTTTTGTAAGGTCAAGAGAAAGCCGCTCGTTTCCCGACAGGGGAACTGAGCGGCAACATGATGCAGGGTCAGGGAAGATCATGAAGCAAACGGGTAATCCATAACCTATTAATTCTCTTGTAGTAATGCTTTTAATCCTGCCGTATTTATTACATTCCATGGTGTGTTTAATTCTGGCTGAAAGAAGAAGTCGGCATAGGCCAATTGTTCTAATGTGCATCCGGTTTGAATCGCAAGGGAGACCGTATTGATATTAGCAGTCAAATCAACTTTAGACATGATTTGTCCCCCTAAAATCTCTAAAGTTGTTGGATCGTAAACCAGCTTGAACATAACGGTCGTCCCCGGAGAAAACAGGGCTGTCCCTTGTTCCAAGTAGACGGATTTTATTTCAATGCCAAGCTTTTTTGCCGTTTTATCATTCAAACCAACTGTAGCGAAATAATAATCGAAAATATGCGCACCTGAAGAGCCTTGTACACCAGGAAGCGGATGAATGGCTTCGTATAAGTTTTTTACTGCATAATGTGCTTGACGACGCGCGTTGGTTCCTAATGAAACATTCATCCGCATTTTACCGGGATTGTACCAAACCGTTGTTGCATCCCCAATGGCGAAAATATCGGGATCACTTGTACGCATGTATTCATCTGTTTTAATTCTGCCATCCGGCAATAATTCCACTGCGCCTCGCAACCATTCCGTGTTGGGACGATTGCCGGCAGACAAGATGACCAGGTCAGCTGAATAGGTGCCTTTTTTAGTTACAACCTCGATGACTCGATCATTTTCATCACCGACAAATTCGATGATCGAGTTGCCTAGTGCCAATTCCACATCTCGATCTTTCATTTCTTTTTCAAGTACATCCGTAAATTCTTGATCTAAATAGGAGCTTAAAGGACGATTGTTGATGTCCATTAACGTAACCTTTTTCCCTGATTCGGCAAATAATGAAGCTGCTCCCGTCCCAATGTATCCTGCGCCAACAATTACAACGTTTTTAATATCTGGATCTGCAGCATGTTTTCTCATATTGAATAGATCTTGTCGACTGCTCATCGTACCGATGTTTTTTAAATGCTGTCCAGGGACAGGAAGAATAAATGGCTTTGCACCAGGACTTAAAATGATTTTGTCATAACCCTCCGTTCGCGTATCCCCTGTCATATGATTGAATATTTCCACTTGGTGTTTGCCAGGTTCTACTTTAGTTATTTCAGTGTTGCTGAAGATGGATACTCCTTGTTGTTGAATGGCTTCAAGATCCTTGGCCGAAGTGGAGGAGAAGTCTCCTTTGTCATACCATTGAACGTTCGCTTTCGGACACATCAACCGTAACGCTTCAACCGCTTCAATCCCCCCGTGCGATGCTCCTAAAACAATAACTTTCATGATTATCTCTCCCTTAAATACATGACTGTATCTTATTTTATAATTAGGATACATTAATGTATCTTAAAAAGTCAATTAGATACACGTTTGGATCTTATTTATTTAAGATACAGTTTGCTGTATAATGAACGTACAAGGAGAGAAAGAGTGATGACGAAATCAAATAAAAGCCGCCGCCGCGGCGACCAATTACAAAATGATATTTATGCAGCAACGTATCGTCTGCTGGAGACGGAAGGGTACAGTGCGATTAATTTTGCGCGTGTTGCTCGTGAGGCGAATACCAGTCGCTCGGTGGTTTATCGTTATTGGGAAACTCCGTTTGATTTAGTGTTTGCAGCTGTCCAACAACGGATGCAACAATCGGAAGGGATATTCAAGAGTCTGGATTTCGACAGGGGCAGTCTCCGTGATCATTTAGTATCTGTTGGTCAGCATTTTATTTTGGAGTCCGACAATGGACCGTTTAAATTATTTAAAATGCTGTTTTCCGAGATGATTAGCCAGCAGGAGCGAGAACGGACAAGCCAGATGTTGGCCGAAGCAACGGATTCCAATATTAAGATTATGGATTACGTTCTTCAACAGGCCGTACAACGGGGAGAAATCACAATGCTCCCACCTAAAGCGACCAAACTCATTCTTTTTGAGCAAATTCGCTATACGTTTATGCTTGAAAATGGATGGGTGTCGCATCAGAAATTGGAAGAGATTGTTGATCATGTGGCGTTGCCGGCAATTTTATATTTTTCGAAACCGTGAATTCTCATCTGGAGCATGAATGGGTTTCGTCCCAGTATGAGCTGACTGGACTGTGCTATGATTTTACGGTTTTACAATCGATCAGCTTAAGGGGCACCTTTTTTAACGGTTATTCTATTGACACGTCCCGCCTTATATTTTGATCACTTGTCTTTTATTTATGTTGAAAGTCATCTTTGGCTTTGCGGTTGACCACTATAGCCAAAAACTATAGGAACAAATGGCATGAGCGCGTCAAGAGGGAGTGAACAAATGGTAGAACGTGAAGATCTGCTTGCTCGTCAATTTCAGCTGCAAGCGGAGGCCGCTGCAGTGGCGGAAGAATTGAACCTTATCCAGTCGCTAAAAGCAGCCGGCATGCCGGTCAAAGTTGGAAGTGCGGCACTCGGTTTAATGACTTGGAGAGACCTTGATATGACGGTCGTTTGTTCCAAGTTGGACATTGCTGTAATCTCTCGAATTGCTTCGCAATTGATATTGAATCCCCAGATTCGGCGGATGAAATTTATGAACGATACCGGTAGCTGGAACACCGATCCGGCTTACCCGGACGGGTATTTTATTGGATTGGATTACTTATCTAAAAGCGAGAACCAATGGTCACTGGATATTTGGTTCGTTGATGATCCTGAGAAACAACCTGATCTGCGGCATATTCGTACGTTGCCCGGTCGTCTTCATGAAGAGGCGATTCTCTCTATCCTGCGGATCAAAACCGTCTGGGCATCGAGAGCCGAGTATGGTAAACAGGTGAAAAGCTTTGATATCTATACGGCTGTATTAGACCATAAAGTGAGCACACCCGAAGAATTCGAACAATGGTTGCAAAGCCGTAACAATATCTCACTTTGAGTGCTTTTGAAGGGGGAGGCCCGATGCCGGATTTTTCAACGTTATTGGCATATGTTATCGTTGTCATTCTTCTATTTTTAATTCCAGGACCAGCCGTTCTTCTTACCATTACTCGTACAGTTCAAAACGGGCGAAAAGGAGGCATTATGGCAGGGCTTGGCATCGCAATCGGGGATTTTCTTCACACCTTATTTGCTACTGTCGGGCTTTCCACTATACTGATGACCTCTGCTCTAGCTTTCAATATTGTTAAATATGCAGGAGCGGTATACCTACTATATTTGGGAGTTCGCGAAATGATGAGTAAGCCATCAGATCCGCAACTTCCAATGGTTAAAACGGCAGGAGCTTTAAAGTCATTCTTTTCGGCAACTGTTGCAGAAGTTCTTAATCCAAAGACGGCTCTGTTTTTTCTGGCGTTTTTGCCTCAATTTGTTCATCACGAACGAGGTCAAGTCACCACGCAGTTTTTGATCCTTGGTGTCGTCTTTGTGATCTTAAGTGCATTGTATACAACCTCAATTGTACTAAGTATCTCTGCGCTTGGAAAACTGGTTAAACGGAAGACATGGATAAGCCGGATAAGCCGGATAAGCCGGCTAAGCAGCAAATTCGTCGGAGCAATCTATATCGGACTTGGCCTAAAGGTCGCATTCCAAAGACAGTAATGATGGGATAACGTCAAGATTGAATGCCGTCCTTTAGTGATATCGTCAAGTAGACGGTGGAATAAAACAAAATGTCAGCAGCCTTAGCTCGAGTTTCTCATCGGGCTAAGGCTGTTTTAGTCTAGCATACGTCTCCCATCATTGAGAAAGGCACATCACGTCCAGCAGGATCGAGGGCGACGCAAGGCTGCCCGGATAGACAAAGCGCCCTTTGGCGTTCTCTTTATTACGTAGCTCCTCACCATTTTTTCATAGAATATATCAAAAAGATATGTTTACTTATTATATTATTTTGATATAATAAAATCGATCAAACGAATAAGGAGGAAATATAAGATGTTCAAAAGCGGCAATGTGACTGTAATGGTAGCGGATATGAAAAAGGCGGTAAAATTTTACGCCGAAACCTTGGGATTGGAGCTGCAGCACGGTGACGGGCATTTTGCGCAAATCGCGGCACCTGGATTGACGATCGGTCTCCTGCATCTTGCCGGAGAACAAGGTTCCCTTCCGGAAAAATCGGGCAGCATGTCCATAGGATTTGAGGTGGAGGACATGGAGTCAGCCATCGAAACGCTGAAATCCCGCGGCGTTCAATTCCACGATTCCGTGGAAGGCAAGGCGGCCAATGTCGTGCATTTCAACGATCCTGAAGGCAATACCCTTTACTTGGTTTGCAATCGTTAAACCAAAGGGCGGCATAAAGAAAATGTAAGGAGGCGTTTTCCGCATGGCCTCGAAAACCAACGTCAACATGGTTGTCGCCGGACTGCTGGCGGCGATGTTTATTGGCGCTTTGGATGCGACCGTCGTCGCCACCGCTACCCCGCATATGATCAAGGATTTGCACGGCGAGACGCTGTTTAGTTGGGTGTTTGCGATTTATACGTTGACCACCTGCGTGGCGACGCCCATTTTCGGCAAGCTCGCCGATTTGTTCGGGCGCAAACCCGTGTTCGCCGCCGGCATCGGTTTATTCGTGCTCGGTTCCATCTTGTGCGGAGCCGCGCAATCGATGACGGGGCTCATTGGGTTCCGGGCTTTGCAAGGATTTGGCGCCGGGGCGCTTGCGCCCGTGTGCTTTACCGTCATCGGCGATTTGTTCTCGGGCAAGCAGCGCGGCAAAATGATGGGTGTCTTTTCGTCCGTTTGGTCCGTGGCTGGCCTTCTCGGCCCGCTAATCGGAGGTTACTTCGTCGATCAAGTTTCCTGGCGATGGATTTTCTACATCAATGTGCCGATCGGCATCATCGCCCTGCTGCTGGTCGTCGTATTTTTGCACCAGCCGATCGAACGTCAGGCGAAAAAAATCGATTACCTCGGCGCGATTATGTTTACCATTGCCTTCTCCGCGCTGTTGTATGCGCTACTGAGCGGCGGGTCCCGGCATACCTGGGATTCCCCGGTGATCGTGGGGCTGTTCGCGGCATCGGCCGTATGTTTTATGTTGTTCCTCTGGATTGAAAAACGGGCGGAGGAACCGATGATCCCGTTATCGATTTTCCGGATCCGCGTATTGAACGTCACCAATGTCAGCGGTTTTCTGACGTTCAGCATTACGACGGGGTTGACGGTGTACTCGCCGATCTGGATTCAATCCGTGCTCGGCAATTCCGCGACAAGCTCGGGCCTGATCGCTATGCCGATGTCGCTGGCCTGGCCGCTCGCCTCCAACATCGCCGGCCGGCTCATGTACCGGGTCGGGGTGAAGGCATCGATCGTATTCGGCTCTTCGCTGGTCATGGCAGGCTCCATCTGGCTGATTGCGCTTCAGATGAACTCGCCCTACGTATTTTGGATCGGTATCCTCGTGCTAATCGGACTGGGAATGGGGTTCGTTGCGACGCCCTCCACCGTTGTCGTGCAATCGGTCGTCGGCTGGGAAAAACGCGGCGTCGCCAACGCTTCCAGCATGCTGGCCCGTGCGCTGGGCCAAACGGTCGGCATCGCGGTATTCGGCATGATTTACAACCAGTATGTAACCATAATCGGCTCCAAAACGGAGCTGACTGCCGGAATGCATGCCGTTTTTCTGCTCATGTTGGGGATCGCGATTGCGAACCTGCTCGCCGTATCATTCTTGCCGAAACACCGCCAAGTGATGGCGCAGCAGCATTCGGCGTAACGGCAGGGTAATAAAGCGAAATACCGGAACCGGCCGCAAACGGATGCGGCCTGGAAAAGCCGCGACCTGCGGCTTTTCTGTTTTTTCAGGCAGCCGTATGTTATACTGTTGTTTGCTTAAAAGCAGTAAACTTACAAGGGGGGGCCTTTCGTTTGTACGAATTGTTCATACTCGGCGAATTGATGAATAACCCGATGCACGGCTATTTGCTGCATCAGATTTTGAACGGGATCGTTGGTCCTACGCGAAAAGTCAGCTGGGGGGCGATTTATCCGCTGATCCACGGCATGCTTGCGGATGGGCTGATCGAACAGGTTCCCGATGAGCAACCGGAGGGTGCCAAACAAGGAAAAGGAAAAAAAATAAAGACTTATAAACTTACGGACGAAGGCAGAATACGTTTTTTTCGGTTGATGGAAGAACCGATTCCATATTCGCCGGATTACGAACTGCATTTTTATACGAAACTGAAAAATTTTGAACTGATCAGCAAGGAATTGCAGTTTTTAATTTTGCATCAATACAAAGATTACCTGCGTTATGAAATCCGCCACGAGGAAGAACGGTTGGAATATGCGAGCAAAGACGAACGGATTCCCGGCGGGGAGCAGAAATATATTCAGATCTTTTTCCGGCATCGGCTGGATAAGCTTCGATTTGATGAAACGTGGGTTATGCAGTTAATCGAGAGCCATCGCGTGGATGGACAAGGGCTTGAGCGGGAGTGAAATTGAAAGGCTTAAGGATAGCAGATCATTAATAGGGTGGGGGGCGCGAGCTAAAAAGGCTTGGCCCCTTTGTTTATTCCTCACGCAGCTTTTATTTTCTGGCTCTTCGGAAAATTTGGTTGAAAGTCATTCAATATAACATAGTGATCTAAAATCGGAATATATGATTTTCTGTCGATGACTTGTCAGTGATCTACTCGGAATGAACCGGGTGGCCTCACCCGTACGCTTAGGCTATAATCAGAAGAATTAAGGGTCTCACGGTCTCCGTGGATGAATGCAATTGGACATTGTCCTTGGAGGTCGATTACCAACTATGAACGCTCCTTCTGTAGACCGAATCAAGATTGCGCCGGATTTCTGGACCAGCCTGGGGGGAATAGGGGGAGAACCCATTGCGGTAGCGCGCCAAGCACGTCTGCCGCTAACCGTCATCACCGAACCGTTCGTCACGACCGCACAATATTATTCCATCTGGCAAGCCTATTCCGAATTAGTCGGGAACATCGCTAAGGGAACGTTAAACTTGCGACCGCGTACGAGACCGCTCAGTATCCGCCGGCTGCTTTGGCGACCTTTCACGCCCGCGACTACCGGGATGCGCTGAACCGAATGGTGCGTTATAAGCAAATGTGCCCTCCGGAAACCTTGCGGATTCAGGAAGAAGGCGAGCAATGCTCGATTGAATTGGAGTGGCGGCATGCCGAACTCCCCGGACCGCAGGTGCTTGTCGGCATTACGCTCGCTCCGGAATGAAAAAGGAATTGACTGTTGTTAAAACAATGAGAGGAGGGTGGCATAATGGAGGAGAATGGAATTTTATTCGATGAAGTCTCGGAAGTGCTTCTCAAATTACGTCCTTTCTTACTGCGTGACGGTGGAGATGCTGAACTGGTTGAGGCTGAGAACGGTGTAGCCAAATTAAGATTTTTGGGAGCTTGCCACGGTTGTCCAAGTGCTACGATTACGTTAAAGGCCGCTATTGAGCGCGCAATTCTTGAGGAAATCGATGATATTAAAGAAGTTGTACAAGTATACTAGGCTGTTATATAAATCCGCATAGAAGGTATCTTCGGAAAGGAACTCTTTAAGGGTTCCTTTTTCAATAATCATACCATTTTTCATCATGAGGATGACATCCGCAGAATTTTATCGGGGAAAGCTGATGAGCAGCATTTCGTGGCCCAATCTGTTTTTTTGTAAACTATTTAAATTTGCAAATATACAAAATGCAGTGATGGGTGTAAAATGGCATTACTTGAGGCTACTGGACGAATGGTCTATTTGTAATACTGCTTGTGAATAAAAGTGCAAGTTAGCGGGAGAGGTCTCAAGTAAAGCGGGCATATCGCTATGCCAAATCTACATAGACATATAGGGGAGATGGGACAACCATGAAGTTTGGGGCAACAAGAAAAATGATGATGTTGTTGGCGCTGGTGCTTGTCGTCAGCATAGTGGGCGTGGCGTGCGGAAGCAAGACGAAGAATGCCAACACGGGCGGCGCGGGCAACGCCGCGGCGGCGACGGGGAATACGGGAGATACAACGGCGGAGTTGCCGGAGCTGTCGCTGGGCCTCCTGCCTTCGATTGATGCGATTCCGTTTATTATTGCCCATGAGCAGGGCTTTGATCAGAAGCGTGGGGTGAACCTGAACATTCAGACGTTCAAAAGCGCCAAAGACCGCGACGTAGCTTTTCAAGCAGGGAAAGTTGACGGGCTAAGCGCCGATTTGGTCGCCATTTCGATCTACAATGAAGCAGGGCTGAACGTAAAAATCACCAGCACGACCTTCGGGGAATTCGATCTGCTGACCGGCAATAACAAGATTCAGGATGTGAAAGATCTGAAGGGGAAAACCGTGATTCTATCCAAAAACACCTCCACGCAGTACACCGTTGCCATGATGCTGAAGCAGGCCGGTCTGACGGAGAAGGATATCCATATAACGGAGGTGCCGCAAATTCCCACCCGGCTGGAGCTGCTGAAAAATAACAAAGCGGACGCCGCGATTCTGCCGGAGCCGTTCGTCACGATGGGGAAAGCGTCAGGCTTACGCGTGCTTAGCTCCACGAACCAGGCCCAGGTGAACCCGTTTGTGCTGGCTTTCCCGCAAAGCGCGATTGTTGCTAAGCCGGAAGCGATCCGCGCCATGTACGCGGCCTATGACGATGCGGTAGCGTATATGCAATCCCATGACCAGAAGGATTACATCGACCTGGTGATCAAAGAGGTCGGCTACCCGGAAACCTTGAAGGACCAAATCGAGGTGCCGGCTTACATCCCGGCCAATCAGGTCGATGTCAAAGAGGTCGAGGCGGCGTTTGCCTGGGCCCGCGAGCAGGGCCTGCTGACCAAAAACATCACCCCCGAAGAAGTGATCTCCGATGTCCAGTTCAAGAAATAATAACGGACTGTGCGTAAAGGAGCTTGAGGTTGAATACAAGAGCGGGGAGCTGGCGCTTGGCAGAGTGGATTTCACCCTGCCGGAGCATGGGATTTATACCATTCTGGGGCCATCCGGGAGCGGGAAATCCACGCTGCTGCGCGCCGTGTCCGGCCTCCTGCCGGAATACCGGGGCGAGCTGCTGTTCAATGGACAGTCCCTGCGCGGACAGGACGTTCTGATCGGTCTGGTGCCGCAAAATTACGGCCTCCTGCCCTGGAAGACGGTGAAGGCCAACATCAGGGTAGCGATGAAGATCGCTAATCCTAAGGGGCAGGACAGGCAGGCCCAAGAGGCGCAGATTGACCGCTGGTTGTCTGCGATGGGCATTCAGGAGCTGGCGGAGCGTTATCCGCTGTCGCTGAGCGGGGGCCAGCAGCAGCGGGTGGCCATTGCGCGGGCGTTTGCGATTGTGCCGTCTATTTTATTGCTGGACGAGCCGTTCTCTGCGCTGGATGCCATGACGCGGGAAACGCTGCAGCAATTGTTCCTGGAGCATTGGCAGGCGAACCCGGCCACAGCGTTGTTCGTGACGCATGATGTGGATGAGGCCATTCTGCTGGGGCAGAAAATCATCGTGCTCCCGTCAAGCAAGAGCGAGGCGCCGGAGATGATTGACAATGAGGCGGTATTTGGGCTGGAGCATGGGGAGAAGCGGGCTAGTGATGCCTTTTTTACCCAGATCAAGAGAATCAGAAAGGTAATGCAGGAGAAATGGTGAATAAACGGCGGCTCAACTATATTTTTAGAATATTGCTTGTGTTCTTGGGAATGAATGCGGTCTGGTACGCGGCGTATTTGCTGGTGCATCATCCGATGCTGCCCAGTCCGCTGGGGGTCTATCAGGCGATGGGACAACTCGGCGGAAGGGATATTGTGCTGAATGTCGGCTATAGTCTGATGCGTATTTTTGCCGGAGTCCTGCTGGCGCTGGTCGTCGGCCTGATGATCGGGCTTCTGATGGGGCGTTCGGCGCTCTGGAACAAGCTGCTGGACCCAGTGGTGTATTTGACCTATCCGGTGCCCAAGATCGCCTTGCTCCCGGTGGCGATGCTGTTCTTCGGGCTTGGCGAGACTTCTAAGATTCTCATGATTATGCTGATCCTGCTTTTCCAGATTATCATTTCCGTACGGGACGGGGTAAAAGCCATTCCGGCGAGCACCTATGATGTCCTGACAAGCATTGGCGCAGGGGCAGGTCAGAAATTTTGGCATATTACCCTGCCCGGCGCGTTGTCCGTGATCCTCAGCACGATCCGCATCTCGCTTGGCACGGCCATTTCGGTCCTGTTCTTTACTGAAATCTACGGCACCGAACATGGAATGGGCTTCTTTATTATGGATGCCTGGCTGAGGCTGGATTATCCGCAAATGTACGCCGGTATCCTGCTGTTCAGTCTGGTGGGCTTCGTCCTGTTCCTGCTGGTGGACCTGCTGGACTACCGATTCATGAAGTGGCGGACGTAGGATGAGGCGCTGATAACCCGTTGTGTTTTGATATAAAAAGTCGTGAATAGCACCTCAACCTAAAACAGGCGGGGGTGCTATTTTTTTGTTGGTTCCTGTTACGGCCGGGATCATCTGCAAGGGAGCTATGTTTTACCGGGGGCTGGGACATCGCCTTTGTGGTAGACAAGAAATAATGATTGACACTAATAATAGTAATAATTACAATTAAGTCGTTAAATCGTAATTATTACTATTATGGAGGGGGCAACAGAATTTCTGCGTCTTTGACCATGCCGGCTCTACAAAAATTTATCCCATGGAGGAAGATATGAGAATATTGGAAAGAAAGTTCCTTGGAAGAAGGGCGTTGCCTGATTTCGCGTACTTATTGATTATGTTATTGCTTGTTACTGCTTGCTCTTCCGAACCAACCGGGCATGAAAATGCGTCTGCGCGCCCCAATGATTATACGGTCAAGGAGGAATTAGTGTTAGCTGTAGGAAAAGTGGATATCGGGATGTTCGACCCGAAGAAGGGCTGGGGAACGCACGCCCAGATTCGTCTGACTCACAGTTCATTGCTGACCATTGATTCCGAGTTGAACTTCATTGGAGATCTGGCCAAATCCTATTCCGTCAGCGCGGATGGACTAACGTGGACTTTTCCGCTCCGTGAAGACGTGAAATTCTCCAATGGCGAATCCGTAACGGCCGAGGATGTCAAGTTTACGTACGAAATGCTCAAGGAAGACGGCATCAAATTCGATTTGTCTTTCGTCAAGTCGATCGAAGCCGCGGACGGGAATACCATCGTCATTCATCTGAACGAGCCGCGATCCACCTTTGTCAGCCAACTTACCGAGATCGGGATTGTTCCCAAGGCTCACTATAATGACCGATATTCCGACAATCCGATCGGTTCGGGGCCCTATAAGGTCGTTCAATATAATGACGGTCAACAAATCATTATGGACTATAACCCGTATTGGTATGGGAAAGAGCCTCAGTTCAAAAAACTGACCTTTCTGCTGCTGGAGGAAGACGCGGCTCTGGCCGCGGCAAAAGCCGGGCAAGCGGACATTGTTTATGTCCCGCCAACCTTTGCGGAACAACAGGTTCCAGGGATGACGCTTCGCACATTCGAAAGCATCGATTCCCGGGGAATCATGCTGCCCACCGTGCCAAGCGGCGGCAAGGGAAAAACGAATGACAAAGAAGTGGAAGCCGGGAATGATGTAACTTCCGATCTGGCTATCCGCCAGGCGCTGAATATCGGGCTTGACCGCCAGAAATTGCTGGATGTAGCGCTGGGCGGATACGGTCAAAAAGCATACTGCCTGTGTGATAATATGCCCTGGTTTAACGAAGAGACGGTTGTAGAAGACGGCGATATTGAAGCGGCGAAGCAAATTTTGGGCCGCGGCGGCTGGGCGGATGCCGATCAGGATGGCATTGTGGAAAAAGACGGCCTGAAGGCGGAGTTTGACATGTTCTACAGTTCCGGCGACCAGCTTCGCACCGACCTTTCGCTGGCCGTTGCCGACCAGGCCAGGGAACTGGGCATCAAGATCAATCTGATCGGCGCCACCTGGGACGAAATTTACGTTAAAGGCAAAACCGCCGCAGTAGCATGGGGAGGCGGAAGGCATCATCCTCACCAGCTGTATACCATGAATTCCTCCAAGGTCATCGACACGGGCTACAACAATATGTCCAACTACCGCAATGCCAAAGTGGATGAGTACCTGGATCATGCGCTTACGGCAACCACGCAGGAGGAGGCCAATAAATACTGGAAGCTGGCGCAATGGGACGGACAGACAGGTTTCAGCGGAATCGGGGACGCCCCGATCGTTTGGCTGCTCCGTGTAGACCACTTGTATCTGGCCGATGAAAAGCTGGATCTCGGCAAACAGCCGGTTCACTCTCATGGTCATGAATGGGCGTTGTTCGGCAATATAACCGAATGGACATGGGGGAACTAGTCCGCTGCCGATGATCATCTGTAAAGAAGGGGGATTCGCTTGATCAGAAGTATATCTATTCGTTGCATTCGTGTAGTTACCCTGCTGATTGGATTATCCATTTTGACCTTCTCGCTTGTCCAACTTTCGCCGATCGATCCCGTGAATGCTTATATCGGCGGGGACAGCTCGGCATCACCGGAGCAAATCGAGAAGTTCAAAGCTTATTGGGGCGTCGACCAAAGTCCGGTGGAGAAGTATTTCTCCTGGGCGGGGGCGTTATTGCAAGGCAATTTCGGCACTTCTTTGCTGTATCGCAGCCCGGTTTTCGATATCATTCAAAGCCGCTTTTTAACATCGCTGGCGCTGATGGGAACGGCGTGGGTACTGTCCGGAGTCATCGGATATGCTCTGGGCAGCATTGCCGCCATGAACCGAGGGAAAATGATTGACAGAGCGATCAAATGGTACAGCTATACGCTGGTGTCAACGCCCATTTTCTGGATGGGTCTGATTCTGATGATCGTTTTTGCGGTTTGGCTTCATTGGTTTCCCGTTGGTCTGGCTGTGCCGGCGGGAGTTATGGAAAGCGAGGTGCGGTTCATCGATCGGCTGCATCACTTTGTTTTGCCGGCGGTAACCTTAAGCATTTTGGGCGTAGCCAATGTCGCCATGCACACGCGTGAGAAAATGATCGACATCCTGAATTCGGAATACGTCGTGTTTGCCAGGGCCAGGGGAGAGAGCGGGTGGCAAATCTTCAAAAACCACGGCTTCCGCAACTCCATTCTTCCGGCGGTTTCGCTCCAGTTTGCCTATTTTGGCGAGCTGTTCGGAGGTTCTATGCTTGCCGAGCAGGTATTCGCCTATCCCGGGCTCGGCAGCACTTTAACGACGGCGGGTTTGAAGGGCGATCTTCCGCTGATGGTGGGCATCATTCTTATCAGCTCCTTGTTTGTTTTTGCCGGAAACCTGATTGCCGATGTACTGAACAATGTAATCGATCCCCGAACGAAGGAGGCGCGATAATGAAGTCCGTACAAGCAGGATTTAATGCTCGCAAAAAAATGATCCGGATGTTCGCCGCCTCGATCGGTTTTCTGTTTGTGCTGCTCTTGCTCAGCTTCCTGCTGAGTAACGACAATCTTCGTTTGGGCGCAGGCGGTAAAAACCTGGCTCCAAGCTTCAATCATCTGTTTGGAACCGATTGGCTGGGAAGAGACATGTTCACGCGGACGATCAAAGGCTTGCGTCTGTCGCTGACGCTCAGCGCGTTTACTTCCCTGCTCAGTGTGCTGATTGCCGTAGTCGTGGGGATTTGTGCGGCAACGTTCGGTAAAGGTGTGGATGCGGTCATTTCGTGGGTCATCGATTTGTTTATCGGCATGCCCCATCTTGTCTTTATGGTGCTAATTTGCTTTATTGCCGGCGGGGGCATGTATGGCATCGTATTGGGGATTTCGCTGACGCATTGGACGGCGCTGGCCAGAGTCGTCCGAGCGGAGGTGCTCCAAATCAAAAACGCCGAATATATTCAAATCTCCAAAAGCTACGGGAAATCCCCTTGGTATATAGCCAGAAAGCATATGCTGCCGGCGATTTTTCCGCAAATGATGATCGGCTTTCTGCTCATGTTTCCTCACGTGATCCTGCATGAAGCGGCACTGACCTTTTTGGGCTTTGGCCTGTCTCCGCAAACGCCGGCTGTAGGCATTATTCTGTCGGAAGCGATGAACCATATATCAACCGGAAAATGGTGGTTGGTCGTGTTTCCCGGCTTGCTGCTGGTCACGGTCATCAAAAGCTTTGACAGTATCGGCGAACAGTTCCGTATTTTAACGGAACCGGTCAGTTCCCACGAATGAGCCGACGCTTCCGAAGCGAGTCTTGTACGAAGTTGATCAGGGAAGTAACGCTCACAAAACTTTTAGGAGGTTATCATGGGAGGCGCTCAGAAAAATGTTTTGTTGAAAGTGGAGGATTTGTCGATTGGATTTTCACAATATTTGAAGGGGGCACAAAAGCGAATTATTCGTCCCATAGCGAATATGCATGTGGAAATTGGCGAGGGGGAAATCGTGGCCGTTGTCGGAGCTAGCGGCTCCGGCAAAAGCTTGCTGGCTCACGCCGTGTTGGGGATATTGCCCGGGAATGCGATCTGCAGCGGAACAATCTTGTACAGAGGGGAAGCATTGACGGAAGAAAGAAAGAAGCGCCTGAGGGGGAGTGAAATTTCGTTCATCCCGCAATCCGTTAATTATCTCGATCCGCTGATGCGCGTAGGGCGGCAGGTTCAGATCGGGCTCGACCGGAAAACCGCAAAGAAAAAGCAGAAGGAATTGTTCGCGCAATACGGCCTGCAAGAAAGGGACGGGCGCCTTTTTCCGTTTGAATTGTCGGGTGGCATGCTGCGCAGAGTGCTGTTTGCTACAAGCGTTCGTGAGGGAGTCAAGCTGGTGATCGCCGATGAGCCCACACCGGGAATCCATCCGCAGGCTCTCTCCGAAATCTTGCGGCAATTGAAGCAATTCGCGATCGACGGGGCGGGTGTGATGCTGATTACCCATGATATCGTGTCGGCGCTGGAAATCGCGGATCGGGTGGCGGTCTTGAGGGACGGAACGACGGTGGAAATTTCGGATGCGGCGGCATTTGCCGGTCGCGGGGAACTTCTCCAGTCCGAATATACGCGCCGGCTTTGGAGGGCTTTACCGCAGAATGATTTCGATCTGGAATGGAAGGAAAGGGGAGTTGAGCGAGCTTGGCTTTAGTTGGAGAGAATCTGGGCTATTATTATCGGAAAGATAACTGGATACTGCAGGACATAAACATCACGATTGTACCGGGTGAAATACTGGGATTGTCGGGCTACAGCGGATGCGGCAAAACCACGCTGGCCCGAATGCTCGCCGGTTATGTTCCGCCGCGCGCCGGCCGCGTAATGCTGGACGGGAAGCCGCTTGCGCGGCGCACTTTTTGCCCGGTGCAATTGATTTATCAGCATCCGGAAAAGGCGATCAATCCAAAGTGGAGGATGAAGGATGTTTTGAACGAATCCTATACCCCCTCCCCAGAAATTCTCGAGGCTTTTGAAATCCGTAAGGAGTGGCTGGACCGCTGGCCGCTTGAGCTGTCGGGAGGCGAGAAGCAGCGTTTTTGCATCGTTCGCGCGCTCCATCCTGATACCCGATATATTATTGCCGACGAGATGACCACCATGCTGGATGCCATTACACAAGCGCAAATTTGGCACGCGTTTTTGAACATTTGCCAAAGCCGGTCCATCGGCGTCGTTGTGGTCAGCCATGAGCAGAGCCTGCTTCATCGGCTGTGCGACCGCGTGTACAAAGTAGGGCTTGATTAAAATCAGGCAAATAATCTCGTTCATGTTCCCTCCAGTTTCTATTGAAGGATTCCCCCCATTTGATATAATTAAGAACAATGATGAGAATGGTTCTCATTTAAGCGGATTGTAGTAGAGAGTATGAGATAACTCGGTTGCCATGGCAACAGGAGGCGAAAAAAATGCAAAATGATTTGAGCATCAGTCAGGAGAGGGGAAGGGCGGGTTTGTTTTGAACATTCAAGTGATCACTCATAATTTGGACTCTTTGTATGAGTACCCGAACGTTCGGCGGTTGGATGAGGATCGGGTCAAAAATCAGCGATCGTATGCGCTGAAAGCTCCCTTCTGTTCCGTCAAAGCGACTCGCACAAACTTGCGCAGCGGGTTGGAGATTAGCAGCTACGAAGGCTTCTTGAGCAAACCGCTTTCCCTTCAATTCCAAACGATGTACCCTCATTTGGAAATTTCCTATACGATGTCAGGTTGCGGAAACTGGTCAGGGGACGGTTCAGCCGGATTCGAATTGGCTCCCGGCGTCTCAACGCTCGCGTACATGTCGGATCATCGGTTGAATGCGGAGTTGAGCCCGGTCGAGCCATTGTCCCATATGGAGATTCGTATCGATTTGCACCGTTTCGAAGCGTTGAAGTCGGAGCTTTCGCGCAGATCGCCCGGCGGATTTTTCAGCCGCCAACTGCCCGGCCATCCGCAAATCGTGAAGCTGTTCGAGCAGATTAGGGATTGTTCGTACGCGGGCCCGCTGCGCCATCTCTATCTTGAAGGTAAATGTTATGAACTGATTGCCACCTATCTCGATCAAGCGGAAATGAACGTTTCTTCAGGACGTTCGAGTTCCAAATTGAGTGCGGAAGATATCCGCTGCTTGCACTTTGCCCGCGGGATGCTCGCCCATAGCTGGAGAACGCCACCCAGCTTGCTGGAGCTGGCGCGGTCGGCAGGCCTCAACGATTACAAACTGAAGGCGGGATTCAAAGAGTTGTTCGGCACGACGGTGTTCGGTTATATCCGGCACTTAAGGCTGAACGAGGCCCGCCGTTTATTGGAAGGGGGGGAAGCTACGGTCAGCCAAGCGGCTTTTCGCGTTGGATACCTGAATCTGAGCCACTTTGCGGCTGCCTACCGTAGGACGTTCGGCCACAATCCAAGCGAATGTCTGAGGGGGAACGGAAAGACGGCGGCGAATAAATAAATCCGCCGACCGTTAAAGATAATCCGTCCGGGAGCGGCGGAGTCGAAGCCCGTTTCCGTACAATGAAGGTATAACGGCGACAGTAGGGCGCTTTCCGCTACATGAATGAGTATATTCGCATTCATGTAGCGGAAAACGGGGCCTTTATCGGCTCCGAAGCGTCGCCTGCCAGCCGGAATACCGGAGGTGTGAACAGATGGGGAATATTCGATTTGGCATGTTTTTTAGCGTATTCGTCGCTATGGTCGGGCTGATGATCATCGCGCCGGTGATGCCCTCGCTCGTGCGGGAGTTGGGGTTGAACGAAGTTCATTCCGGGATCATCATCTCGCTGGGCTCCGTCGCCATGGCCGTCATGTCGCCGTTATGGGGCAGATGGAGCGATAAATTCGGCAGAAGACCAGTCATTCTCGCCGGTTTCGCCGGGATGTTCATTAGCTATGTGTGCTTCACCGCCGTCATGTATGCGGGACTCCGCGATCTGTTGAACGGCGGTCTTCTTCTTGTTTTACTGATTGCGGCAAGAACGCTGATTGGCGCATTCATTCCGGCCGTACCTTCTTCCGCCCAAGCGTATATGGCGGATGTCACGGACGAACAAGGCAGATCGGCGGGGATGGCGCTGATCGGAGCGGCTAATGGGCTTGGGTTGGTGCTCGGACCTGCCATCGCAGGCGCCTTTGCGCTGCTTGGCTTGATCTGGCCGCTTTATGTCGGCGCGCTTCTGCCCGTCGTCGCATTTGCAACCGTAGTGTTCGTCGTGCCAAAGCGCAAGGCGGTTGTTCGTGCCCGTCCCCCTCGTATCAATCCGTTGCAACGAGGCCTCCGGATTTATCTGCTGTCCGGGATGGCCGTTATGGCGTGCATCGTATCTTTGCAGGTCGTCGGCGGATTTTATTTTCAAGATCAGCTGTCGCTCACAACGAAAGAAGCGGCCCGCCTCGTTTCCTTCGGGCTGATGATCTGCGGCTTTTCGATGATCGCAACGCAAGGGTTGCTGATGAAGCGTTCGAAGCTCGAACCCCGGCGGCAGATTTTGTGGGGGGCGCTGCTGCTTATGCTCAGCTTTATCGGTATGCTGTTTTTTGCGAAGTTGTCCGTGTTTTATGCGGCTTACCTTCTGTTTGGGATCGGTGCGGGACTTATCATGCCGGGTTTTATGACGGGGGCTTCGCTTGCCGTATCGCCGGAGCAACAAGGCGGCATCGCCGGACTCGTCGGCATGGTTCAAGGAATTGCCGCTGTTGCGGCCCCTTTGTTGAGTACCGGATTATACCGTATCGACAAGCATCTTCCGTACGGTTTTGCCGCTGCTTTAATGGTTCTCTTGTCCGGGGCGCTCCTAGTCATGGCTATCCGTGACCGGGGGCTTTCGCAGGAAGCTTCAAAGTACTCCTAAGCCTCGGCGAGGCGAAGCAGGAGTTAGGCGGACGTGCGTTATTGGCGCATGCGGTCAGCCGAACCCGCCGGCCCGCCATTCCGCCAATAATGCGGGTTCATCCAGTTCGTATCCGATGATGACCAGATAGCAAGGACCTTGATATTCCGCGCGTTCATGATAGGAACGCTTGCCCGCAAACTGAATCAGCGAGGCGCTCTGCGAACCCTCAAGGCAAACATAACCTTTGGCACGCAAAATATGCTTTCCCTTGGCTTTTAACCATTTTTCCAGCTTTTTCAGGGAAATGGGCGTTTGTCCGTTTATAGGAATGAAGACGCTTTGAATGCGGGAAAAAGAAGCGTTCCCCTGTCCGGCTGACGAAGCGGAATCGCCGCCATGTTGATGGGAATGCCGGACAGGCGCGATTTTAAGGCGACCGGAGGTCTTGGCTAGACGATTTAATGGTTCAAGTCCTTTAATCACGGCCTCGGGACTAAATTTCCCAAACGTGGTGTTGAAGACGGCGGCTTGCTCGTTATGTTTTTGAATCAAACGGGTCACTTTGGATAAATGCGAGTCGGAGACGAGGTCCTGCTTATTGACAAGAATCACGTCCGCCACTTCCAGTTGGCGGCGGAGCGTATGGACGAGCTGCTTATCGGAGGCGAAGATGCTGTTATACTCCAGCGCGTTTTCGGCGTCGATCACGGTGATGATCTTATGCAGGATCACCTCGTTCAGCAGCTCGGGTTCGGCCATGGCGTCGACGACCTCCTCGGGATTGGCGACGCCGGTAAGCTCGACGAGAATCACGTCGGGGGCCAAAGCGAGCAAGCCTTTAAGGGAACCGGCGATTTCGCTTTTTTTGCTGCAGCAGATGCAACCGTCAAACAGCTTTTCCAGCGGAAGTCCCTGGACGGCTTCGGACAAGATTCGGCCGTCCACGTCGGCTTTGCCCAATTCGTTCATCAAAATCGCCGGCCCCAGGTTCCGGCCGTGCAGCGTTTTGATCAGCTCAAGCAGCAGCGTGGTTTTGCCGCTGCCCAAAAAACCGCTGATAATGATTACGGGGGTTTTCATTGACGTCCCTCCTGATTCGGCTTCCTATTTTTATTCAACACTGGCGTTCAAAAAATCAAAGTTGGGATAGATGTACGGGTTGTCTGGCCTTTCGATCAGGTTTGATTCCGTCGCATCGATTTTGATAATGGCGTTTCCGTTATACTCGGTTTGGCCGATGGTGCCTTTCAGCTTGACCCAGGTGTCGTCCTTGAGCTCCGAGGCGCCGTTGAATTCGGCCAGCACCCCGTAAGGCGTCGCGTCCGCCGTGCAGCATTGGACGGCAATTCTCCCGATTACCAGTTGATTGTCCGCCAGACCTGGTTCGCGGTAGACAAAACCGGCGATTTCGATTTCCTTGCCGATGAACTGCTCCTTGAACACTACGACCGAAGACAGGATCTCCATATAGATTTCCGGTTTGACGTTGATCACCGGCAGCACGTAAATTCGTTTGGCCAGCTCGGCCAGTTCCCGTTCAAACTCGTCTTCCGCTTGAAACAGCCCGTCCAAAGAGTCGGACGATTCGGCTGGTCCGGCGGCGTTTGCAGTTCCCTCCTCCTCGGCGAGTGTGGAGGCAGGGGAGCCATCCGACGAATGGCCCGAGGAACCAGCCGGTGCGTCGGAAGAATCGGAGGACGTTGCTTTTGGCGGCGAGTAGCCCGACGCAGCATAAGGGGAGGCGGCTGCCCCCAAGATCATCCCTTTTTTGTTCGCAAAGGAGCCTCCAAGCACGGTATCGGGGAGCAAAAAGCCAAGCAACAACGGCAAGGCGAGCACACCGTAAAGGACACTTGCCTTGGTCCGGGACCTGGCCGGCGGATTGCCGCAGCAATCGCATTCGATAACGGAGCCCTTATAGCTTCTGTAGGCAATAAAGCCCTGAATGACGGCTAGCGCGTAAACGGCCAGGGCCGATGCTTTGACCAATGGCATGATGCGTACGCCGATATACAGCTGCAGGCTGTCCGTTTCGACCAAAAAAGCGATATACACGGAAAGGCCCAGCAATAAAACGGTCCTGACGATATGATGAAATAACGTGATCGACTTCCGATCCTTCATGATACTCCCCTTTCGTGAGCTATCTGAGCAACCATTGATCCAGCCCGATGCTGAAAACGAGCACCGTTGCCGGGATGGCCACGGCTAATGTCACCACAAATTTCGTTTTAAATGCCGATAACAGCATCAGCGTTCCTTTCAAGTCAAGCATCGGCCCCAGCACCAGAAAGGTGATCAGAGACCCTGCGGAAAAGGTGCCTACGAAAGAAGAAGCGACAAAGGCGTCCGAAGTCGAGCATATCGATAGAAGATAAGCGAAACCGGACATCAGCAGATGGGATGAGACGGGACCTTGTCCGTACGCCGCCAGCTGCCCCGTATTGACAAACGTATGAATTATTGCCGTTATCAAAGCCCCTATGGCAAGATACTTGCTCATTTCAAAAAACTCATTCAACGTATGTATAAAAAAAGCGGTGAATTTGCCCGTCCAGGTATCGTGTTTGATGCTTTCCGGGCCTTCATCGTACAAGGCTTCGAGATTCAAGCGGAGCGGATTGTAGCGGACAAACCGGTATACGATCAGCCCGACGACGAAAGAAACAATGATGGCGAGCCCGATTCTGGAATAAAGCACTTCCGGGCGATTGCGAAAAGCGGTATAGGTCGCGAAAAGAACGACCGGATTCAGAATCGGTCCGCTCAAGATAAAAACCGTTGCGATATAGACCGGCATTCCCTTGGCGACAAGCCGGCGCACGACCGGAACCATGCCGCATTCGCAAATGGGAAAGAGCATGCCGCCAAGACTTGCGAACAGCATGCCCAGCAAGGGATTCCGGGGGATGATGCGCGCCAAGCGTCGCTCCGAAACGAACCATTGCAGCATTGACGAGGAAATGACCCCCAGCAAAATAAACGGAAGTGCTTCCAGAAAAATGCTGATAAACATCGTTTTAAAGGTAAGAAGGTCTGCTGGAAACCTTGACTGAAGCCATGCCAATGATAAAAGCCCCTTTAATAACTAAATAATATGCATTGCTTCTATCATTTTAATCGTAATGTCTACAAATAACAAGGAGATGAGTTCACCTGCTCCCCATATATTTCCCTTATTGAACGAACGTTTCGATTCGCGATTTGATGGCATCCCGCACGTTGCGGAACTGCGTCATAATCTCTTCTTCGGTGCCGGTGGCTTTCGCCGGATCATCAAAACCCCAATGCCATTTGATAACGTTAGGATTCATGATCACCGGGCAATGCTCATGTGATGAACAATACGGGAACGGTAAGGACAATACCCGTTTTAAAATAGGCTCCCCACGAGATTTTTTACCCCCTTGCCGGACAGAACGTGCAACCATAGCAGGGTAGCCAAAGATCCGATCGGCGCAATTTTAGGTCCCAAGTCAGAGCCGATCACATTGGCATAAATGAACGCCTCCCGCAGAATGCCTGGCGGATTCGTGCCGTCGATGGCCAAGGCGTTGATCATGACCGTCGGCATGTTGTTCATCATAGAGGAGAGAACTGCCGCAACAAACCAGGAACCGACGGTCGCAAGGAACCAGTCCTTGATCGCCTATCCACTTAAATACATGCCCAAGTCCATCTGTCAGGCCCACATTTCGGAGCCCATACACAACGACGTACATGCCGATGGAAAAGACGACGACAGCCCATGGCGCTCCTTTGACGATCTTCCAGGTATGAATTTCCCGGCTTTGTCTCGCCAGAATCTGAAAGACGATCGCGGCTGCACCGGCGATGATGGATACCGGAATCCCGATCCATTCGCTCGTCAGGTAGGCGATCAGGAGAGCCGCCAAGATCATCCATGAGATCTTGAATAGGCGCCGATCCTTGATTTGGCGAGGACGATTGGCGTTAAGATAAGTGCGGCCCCGTCGTTGGCGAAGCAAAAGGCAACCGCAGCTCCCAACAGGACGACGTAGACGAACATCAGGTTGCCGTTACCTCGGGAGAAACGGACCATATGCAGCGCGGTCCATTCAAAGAACCCGATCTCATCCAGGATCAGAGAGATCAAAATCACCGCTGCAAACGCAAGCGTTGCATTCCATACGATTTAAATGGACTTGTCATATAAAATTCATTAAGATATTATATAAATCGTAACAATTACGAAAAGGGAGTACTTACAATGAAATTTGATAAAAGCATTCGGCATTACCCTGAACACTTTCTAAAGTTTGTCATCTTATTGATCTGTATCAGTTTGATCAGCGCTTGCACCCAGTCCGATCAGAGCAATAAAGCAAAGAAGCACATTCATTTTCTATATAATTTCTCAACGAATTCTTTAGATCCCCATGTGGATTCAAGTTATGTCCCGCTAAGGGCAGGGATAACGGAGACGCTGGTACGTCTGGATGAAGACAATCTGTCCATTGCACCTTGGCTGGCAGAAAGCTGGGAAGGTACGGATGGTCAGCATTGGACGATTAAAGTTCGGGAAAACGTCACGTTTCATAACGGTAAGAAAATGGATGCGGAAGCGGTGAAAGCTTCTCTTGAACGCGCATTGAAGGAGAGTGTGGCGATTCAAAATGCGCTCAAGATCGAAAAGATCGAAACGGTAGACGATTATACGCTGAAAATAAAAACCAAGACGCCCTTTCCCGAGTTCGTATCCGAGCTGGTGAATCCGAATGTCTCCATTATTGATGCAGCGGCAGAAGACATTGTCAACCATCCTGTAGGAACCGGCCCTTTCGTATTAAAGTCGTTCTCGCCGGGGAGCAAGCTTGAACTCGAGCGCTATGATGATTATTGGGATGGAGCCTCCAATCTGGATTCCGTAACGTTTGCTTTTAATGAGGATGCGAATGCTCGCACGCTCGCCTTGAAATCCGGGCAAGTGGATATCGTTTATCGTCCGGAGGTGGAAAGTCTGGAATCTTTGCAGGATCAGAATGGAATTAAGGTTGAATCCACCGCAACCTTTCGTGTACACCAAATCACCATGAATATGCAGCGTAAAAGCTTGCAGGACGTCAATGTGCGCCGGGCGGTTGATGCGCTCATCAATCGGCAGAAGATCGTCGATACCATTTTGTTAGGCTACGCTGAACCTGCGGTCGGGCCATTTTTACCGTCGCTGCCGTTCGCGCCAACGTATGAACAGAATGATACCGGAGCCGACGTGGCGATTGAATACTTGAAAAAGGCAGGATTCTCCCTTATAGACGGAAAAATGCAAAAAGACGGCGAACCGCTCAAATTTATCCTGCTAACATATAGCGCAAGAGCCGATCTGCCGTTAATCGCACAAGTTTTTCAATCGGACGCCAAACAGATCGGAATCGAAGTTGACATTCGCCAGATTGATGTCCCTGAGGAATACATGGCGTCCAACCGCGATTGGGATCTTGCGACGTATAGCAATCTAACCGCCCCGCGCGGGGATGCAGGCTATTATTTGAATGCGACGTATCACCCTACGGGCGCCCTCAACTTTAGCGGCGCTCAGGAACCCGAACTGACGGCCATGATCGACAGGCTCAATCAAACGGTCAGTCAGGAGGAACGCGCGTTGCTAGCCGAGCAAATCGCCGATTATGTCCACGAAAACCGGATTAATTCGTTTGTTCTGCATCCTTCGACCATTGTGGCCTATAACGAAAACAAAGTAAAAAATTGGGTGACAACCCGAAGCGAATATTACATGATCACAAACCGGTTGGATGTGAATTAAGTGATTCAAATTTTGGTTCGTAAGTTTCTGGAAGTCCTGCTGTTTTTGTTATTCATTACGTTTGTCAGCTTTTTGTTTATTCGGCTTGCGCCTGGCGACCCGGTTTTAACCATTTTGAATGTGGATGAATTATCCGTTAGTCAAGCGCAAGTAGAGACCCTGAGAGAGGAAATGGGATTCAACGAGCCATTGCTTGTCCAATATGGACGTTGGCTGCTTAAATTCATTCAGCTTGATTTCGGTAACTCTTATATGACCGGCCAGCCCGTCATGGATGTTATTTTCATGGGGCTGCCCGCCACCCTGGAACTGGCGGTTGGCGCGCTCATCGTCATGTTGATGGTGTCGGTTCCGCTTGGTTCGCTATCCGCTCTTTACCGGAACAGCTGGATCGATCATGTGGGCAGAATCCTCTCCATTCTTGGAGCGGCCGTCCCCAGTTTTTGGCTTGGCCTGCTGTTCATTGATTTATTCGGTGTGCGGTTAAACTGGCTTCCCACCATGGGGAGAGACGGCCTGCTCACATGGGTCCTGCCGTCTCTGACGCTGGGCCTGGCGATCTCCAGTGTATATGTTCGCTTGCTTCGTTCCAGCTTGCTTGATTCGCTCAGCCAGGAATTTATCCGAGCGGCGAGGGCGCGCGGGTTATCCGAGCGGAGAATATTTCTCGTCCATGCGTTTCGTCACAGCCTTCCCCCCGTCATTACCTTTTTCGGAGTCAGCTTGGGAAGCTTGATTGGCGGCGTGCTGGTCATTGAAGTATTGTTTGCGTATCCGGGGATCGGCAAACTTGTCGTGGATGCCATACGCGGGCGCGATTATCCGCTCATTCAGGGATACATTCTGATGATGGCAGTGATTGTTTTTATTGTGAATACGTGCGTGGATTTATCTTACCGGTATTTAAACCCTGAGATGAGACTAAAGGAAAGGGCGATGGGCGGATGAAAGGATCGTCTTTACCATGGCCAAAAGCAAAAAAGCGCGGATGGCTGGGGGTGATCGCATGGATGTGCGTACTCCTGACAGGGGTCGTCGTCATTTATGCCTTTTTTGTTTTGCGTCATGATCCAACATTAACGAATCTGGACAATCGCCTTCAGGGAATAAGCCTGCAGCATCCGCTGGGGACCGATCAGCTTGGTCGGGATGTGCTGACCAGGCTCTTGTTAGGGGGGCAGCAAACGATTGGTTACAGCTTGCTGGCCTTGATCGTTTCCCTCGTCATCGGGATCCCGTTCGGTCTGATCTCAGGATTTAGACGCGGGCTGGTGGATCGGATTTTTATGCGCATAGCCGATGGATTTTTGGCCTTTCCGGATACGATTGTGGCTATTGTCCTAAGCGGTTTGCTTGGAGCGGGGATCGGCAACCTGGTGTTGGCGATTGTCATCGTAAAGTGGGTCAGTTATGCCCGTCTTGTTCGCAGCACCGTATTAGCGGAGTCCCAAAAAGACTATGTGCTCATTGCCCGAACAAACGGGCTGTCTTCCGGCAAGATCATGCGCAAGCATTTATTTCCTCATATTGCAGGGCATGTTCTCGTACTCGCCAGTCTCGATCTTGGAAAAGTGATTTTGCTCATTTCGGCCTTTTCTTACATTGGCCTTGGAGTGCAGCCGCCGACACCTGAATGGGGGGCCATGCTGAACGATGCCCGGCCTTATTTTCAGTCCAAACCCGAATTCATGATCTATCCCGGTTTGGCGATCGTGATTGCCGTGCTGCTGACGAATATGCTGGGGGATTATTTGCGCGATCGTTTTGATGTCAAGAAGGAGGTGCAATCGTGATGTTGTCGATCAGACAGGTATCGATTCGCAGCGGAGACAAGAAACTTGTCGACAACGTGTCGCTCTCTATTCGCGAGGGAGATTGGCATGCCCTGGTCGGACAAAGCGGGAGCGGGAAAACGTTGCTCTCTCAAGCCATTGGCCGCATGCTTCCCCCTAATTTGCAGGCAGAGGGGAGCATTTTTTATAAGGAACGGGATTTATTTGCTTTATCGCCTGGACAGTTGAGAACGATTCGCGGCTCAAAACTGTCGTATGTGTTTCAGGATTATCAGGGTTCTTTTACCCCCTTTAGAACGATTGGCCAACACTTTGAAGAATACCAGAAAGCTCACGGCAACTCCGATTCCCGAGCCCGGCAACGAAGCGCATTGGACGCGCTTGATTCCGTCGGGTTGGATGAGTCCGTGTACAAGCGATATCCGTTTCAGTTAAGCGGGGGGCAGCTTCAGCGTGTCTCCATTGCAATGGCGCTGCTGCTGTCGCCGGATTTATTGATCGCCGATGAAATCACCACGGCATTGGATAGTGTCTCCGGGCACAAGATTTTGGAGTTGCTTGCAAAGAGACAGAAGGAAACCGGCTTTGCCATTCTGTTTATCACGCATGATTGGCGCCCCGTGAAACGTTATGCAAACCGCATCGCTGTCATGAAAGAAGGCCAAGTGGTTGAAGCAGGAGAGAAAGATCATGTGCTTGGCAACCCCCAGCATGCGTATACTAAACAATTAATCAACGCGGCCCCGACGATTGATCGCTTCCTTTCAACAAGTGTGCGGGAGGCGGAGATCGTATGAAGCTGCTTACGGTGAAAAACCTGACCAAATCCTATCAAGGGCAAAAAACGGCGATTCATCCGCTCTCCTTTGAACTGCATCAAGGCGAATGTCTTGGCCTTGTCGGTGAAAGCGGCTGCGGCAAAAGCACGCTCGCCCGCTGTTTGCTGCGCATCGAGGCGATCGACGGAGGTTCGATTTATTTCAAGGATGAAGCGATTGAACGCCTGAATGAGCGCCAATTGCACGCTTATCGGCAAAAGATGCAGATTGTGCTGCAAAATCCATTGGCCGCGTTGAACCCGAAGCTAAAAATAAAAGATTCTCTAATCGATCCATACGAACAGTATCGAAAACAGCTGAGTCTGCGGCATTTTTCCTATACCTCAAAGAAGGCCTTTGTGAAGCAACTTCTTGAAGCCGCCCAACTGCCGGAGAGCCTGGCGGACCGTTATCCGCATGAATTAAGCGGCGGACAGCGCCAGCGGGTGACGATTGCCCGTGCGATCAGCATCGAACCGGAACTTCTTGTATTGGATGAACCTACCGCAAGTCTGGATGTGATCTCGCAAGGGGCGATTCTTGCTTTATTGGCGGAGCTTCGCGTATCTTTGCATCTTTCTTATTTATTCATTTCGCACGATTTGGCCGCTGTCGCGCAAATGAGCGGGCGTATTCTGGTGATGAAAGAAGGGCGGCTTGTCGATCAATTCCATCGCGATCATTTGTTGTCCGATGAACGGCACCCGTATACCCAAGAGCTCATTTCAATTTTTTAGCAACCAGAGGGAGAAAAGGATGAACACGAGAATGGCTGTTTCCGTGAACGAAGTGACAAAGGAGCAAGTTCAGGCTGCGATCGATTTTATGGTGGGCATACGCAGTGAAGTGTTTCCCATGCTCCAGAATGATCCATTACCAAAAGACATGGCGGATTTTGAACAGGTTTATTTGGGACCCGAGGATGCTTCATTTTTTGTAGCTTCCGCAGAAGATGGCCGAGTGGTCGGAACCATCGGCGTGTTGCGTTACGACGATCGCATTGAAGCGATCCGCGGTCGCTATAATCAAGAAAGCGTAGCGGAGATTGTCCGGTGTTTTGTCGGTCCGGCAGCCAGAAGGGCTGGGGTCGGCTCCCTTCTCTTTCGGAAGGCAGCGAACTTTGCCATGGATGCCGGGTACCCGATGTTGTATTTGCACACTCATCATTTCTTAAGCGGCGCGGTCGCATTTTGGCAGCGTCAGGGATTTTCGATCTTCCTGGACCAACGGGACGATTGGGAAACGATTCATATGGAAAGGAGCAAGTCGTGTTCAATTGAGTGAATTGCATTTAAGGCTGGGGATGGATTTGACAAAATCCTATTGTATCCAGCTTTATATGGCCATTGTACATACTGTGGATACAGAGCACATGCAAGATTAACTCATGGAAACATCTGTATTATTGGGCATGGAAACGGTCCAGCAGATGAAAGAATATATCGAAACAACCGTCAAAAAAATCACGAATGAATACTATGATCGTTTCAAATCAAAGCAGTCTTCCGTGATTAGCCGAGTTATAGAAGTTCTAATAGAGAATCTGGGCAATCCTGATGATTTACAATAACCGAGCCGGTCAAATAAACAAAAAACAATACGATCCATTGTTCTTGACTTATGATTTGCTTATTCATTAAAGATTAGGCTGCCCCTTTCTAAGAAGCTATTTCTAAATACTTGACGATACTATGACCCAAATCTTTAAACAGCCATGCGGCAAGAAGCGGCAATCCAATTTCCCCAACATACTCAATACCAAGATAAATGGAGACAATGACGGTCACACCATATGCGATCTTGCCGTACAGGGAAGATTATAAAACGTCATTAACAAATAACTCGAAATCACAACCATCATTTTTTCAGTCACTTGTTCGTGCTTCTCCGCTAATTGTCCATGGAGAGCGGTTTAGGCGTTGCGGTTCCGCTATTTTTTATTTCAACTTTTATTTTAATGTCGGCTTGAGTATCAGCGAAACGCTCTTCCCAATTCCGCTTCCACCTTTTCTATAGGGCTGGATTTTTACGATAAATCCGGTCTCCTAATCCAATATCATCCGCAGCTTCTTTTAAATCGTTTACAAGCTTGGTAGTTTGCAAGGAGACATCGTGGTTGCCGAAAAAGCGAATTATATCTTCAGGAATAACGGAAATTGCAGGGCCTAGTTCATGGGGGATCAGGTCCTGAAGCGTTGATTTCATATAATTTAATGTTTTATGTTCAATTAACGAATCAAAATAAACGGAAAATACGGTGTGCCGGGGCTCCGGTCGGAAAATGCCACTGAAAAATGGATAAATCGCTGCAGTGTTCAAAACGCGATTCGAGCCACTTTAAATTGGATTCCAATACGGGTGAAATCGGCTGTATATCCGTATCCAATTCTGAACGGGTATCGGAAACGTTCGCTTGGTTTACACTGTACCACCGGAAGTAAGAATTATGCTAAAATTATCTCCAGCTCAATTTGGACTCATTCATGCTTTTTCGAAAGCGGGTTATTCGGGGTATAATGCTTGAAAGCACCGCTTTAGGTGCATTACAAGAGAGGTGACAACATATGGGAGAAAATAATCATCAATATTGGATGAAAACGGCGGTACGCGAAGCTTACGAAAATGTACGCCTTGCGCAGGGAGGTCCTTTTGGCGCGATTGTGGTTAAGGATGGGAAAATCATCGGGACGGGACGAAACCTTGTTACCTCGCTTAATGATCCTACAGCTCATGCCGAGGTGCAGGCCATTCGCGAAGCCTGCCGGCATTTGGGCGATTTTCAGCTTAAGGGTTGTACGATCTACACCAGCTGCGAGCCTTGTCCGATGTGTATTGGGGCGATATATTGGGCTCGTCCCGACGCCGTCTATTATGCCTGCACCAAGGAGGAGGCGGCCGGGATCGGATTTGACGATCAGTTCATTTATGAAGAAATCGCCAAACCGATGGATCAACGGTTTATTCCAATGGAGCAAATCAAAACAGCCGAAAGCCTGCTGCCGTTTAACGCTTGGAGAGCTTCCAGCAGCAAGATCGAATACTGATATGCAGGTAACCAAGAAATTAGAGTTGACTAATTAATTGCCGACGCTATAATAGAAAAAGTGGCCTGATTTCTGGGAGGCCTGAAATTTTACGGGACGTAGCTCAGCTTGGTAGAGCACCTGGTTTGGGACCAGGGGGTCGCATGTTCGAATCGTGTCGTCCCGATCCATCAACAGTCATCCGCGCGGATGGCTGTTTTTTTGAACTGAATAAATCCCCTTTCCGTCGGTCACAATAGAAAATAAACTCCGACAGAAGGGGATAACCGTGAATATCTTCCATATCAAAAAGCAACTCAAAAGAAGATGGAGAAGATGGAGACGTGCCATCTGGACGATCGGCGCCTGCAGTTTGGTTGCGATCATGGCTTGGCTCGGGATGCCCTTGTCCGAACAGATGGAAAACTTGATGACCAATGAGCCGATCGCGATGGAAACTTGGGGCAAACTTCAGAAGGCAGCGCCCGAAGCTACCGAGGAAGATTGGTTGACCGAATTGAAGAGAACGGATCGCAACCGCATCGTTCATTTGAATAAAATCTATACCTGTGGCGAAGAAAGCAGCATATTGGGCATTATGCGGCCGGACGAAATCGCGGCATTGATGAAAGCCCATCCGGAATGGGAAGGGCGGCTTGCGGCCGGCGGCGATGTGTGGATCGACGAAAGGATCAACGGGCTGTCCGAAACCTGCAGCAAGCAAGGATACATCGGCATCGACAAGGACGGAAATCTGACGTTGTTCGATGGGCCTCCCAAGAAGGAAAAGGTCATCCGGACCTTTTTTCAATTGGATGTAGAGATGATGGAGAGCGCCTTGCCGGCGGATGTTTTGAAGCAGCTGCAGCAGGGCATCCGCATTCAGGACGTAGAAGAGTACAACAGCGTTTTGTCCACTTTTAGCGATTTTGCCTTGGAGCAGACCGAAAAGGTCATGCAGCAAAATGAAGAGCGGTAGCAAACGCGGCGGGCCAAAGGAGCGCCCCCATTCCGAATTAGGGATGGGGGCGCTTTTTTAATGGACGTTGACGCTGTCCCTCAGTGTGGTACTATCGGAGAAAGAAGCTGCTTATTTTCATCGCAATGGAGGCTTTTGCGTTGACCAACCTTGTTTCGGAGTGGACGGAGTTCCGCTTTCCATTATATACGGCTGTTCAAATTCGTTCGCTATACGGTACTTCAAATTTGCCGGCACATAAAATCCATGAAGAGTTCGCGGTGCTGATCGGGCTCGCCGCCGGCAAAGCTGTCCTCAGAAGCGGCGATCAGACCTTTGAGCTTGCCGAAGGCACGGTCATACTGCTTCCGGCCGGGACCCATGCCGCGCTGATGACCGATTCCCTTGGACCGCTGCACGCCTACAAGCTTTCCATCGGCATCTCGGAGCAGACCATATCCCAGTATAGCGGCTCCGCGATGCGCGGCAGCGAGCTGATCGATGGCAAGAATGTGCGATTTTTTCCAAATGAACCTGGGATCGTGGCCATGCTGGAGGAGTTGTATCTTTATCGTTCACCGGCTTATGAGGCCCGGCATGTCCAAAATCAAATGGTGTTTTACCGGATTATTTTTGAGCTGCTGTCCGGATCCGGGGGAACCCATTCGGCCAATGGGGAGCTAAGCATGGAGCGAAGCATCGCTTATATGGAGAACCGCTTTAGAGACAAAATAACCCGTGAGCAGTTGGCCGCGATGGCGGGCGTAAGCAGTTCGCATTATTCTATTTTATTTAAGCGGATTACCGGCTTTTCGCCCCAGGAATATCTGTCGCGGCTGCGCGTTCACCGGGCCGTCGAGCTGCTGATCGGCGGTTCGGGCACGCTCAGGGAGATCGCGCAGAAGGTCGGCTACAAGGATGAGTTTTACCTTAGCCGCCGTTTCAAACGGCAGATTGGAGTATCCCCGACGGTTTATCACAGCATTTCTCCGCAGCGCGTGGCCGTCATGCTTACTCCTTATGCCAGCCATCTGCTGCTGCTGGGGCGCGAACCGGTGCTCACGATTTCGGAGAACGGCGAGTATGTCCATACCGCAGAACTGCCGCAGCCGCAAGCGATGAGATTTATCCATACGGATTGTACCTTCGAGCAATTAAAGTCGGCACTGCTGGATACCAAAGCGGATATGATTATCGCGGCGGGGGAGCATTTGCACAGACACGGTCTGAATCCCGAGCAGCTGCGGGCGGTCGCGCCTGTGGTAGAAATTCCGTGGATGGAACTTGGCTGGAAGGATCATCTTCGCCTGATTGCCCGGGCGATTCGGCAAAGCGAAAGGGCGGAAGCGTGGCTGGCGGCATTTGAACAAGAGGAGAAGTCGGCTCGTCTTTTGGTACGGCAAAGGGCGGCCGCGGACGAAACCGTGGGGATTTTGGTTGTCCGGCCGGAGGGACTGCTCGTTTACGGCGCCCGCAATGCCGGGTACGTGATATACCATTCGCTTGGGCTAAGACCCCCGGCAAAAATACAGCAGCTTAATCATAAGCTGGGCAATACATTCCATTCGATTCCCATCGAGCCGGCGGAGCTGGCCGATGTTGCGGGGAATCGCCTGCTCGTGATCGTGTTTCCCGATGCCAAAGGTTCCACCGCACACGCGGAAGCCTTGTTTCAGTCCCCGTACTGGAAAGAGCTTTCCGCCGTACAGCGGAACAAGGTGCATCATTTGGACATGGACGAATGGATTCCATACAATCCCGTGTCCATCCGCCTGCAGCTGCAACGTGCTGTGGCGTTATTTTCCAGCATCCAATAGTCCAAGCTCCTTCCCTAACAATAAGCTATGGTTAAGCGAAATAAGGCTGAATATAATTAGTTATGAAAATGAAACTCATTATCAATTAGTGTCCTCATTGACACATAGCTATTGTAAGGGAGAGAGTCATCTGATGAGAAAGCTGCTTATTCCGTTTGTTCTGTCATTAGCGGTTATGCTGAGCGCGTGCGGCGCAAGTCCAAGTCAAGGCGCAAATCAAACCGATCGCACAGGCGATAGCGGGAATTCTTCCCCCGGGTCTTCCCAGTCTTCAAACGAGCCTGACTCCGGGACCATGACTTATCAATCCGAAAACGGCCCAGTCGAGGTTCCGGCCCATCCGCAGCGCGTCGTTGTCTTGACCAGGTTCCTGACGGGCAATGTCATGCAGCTGAATGTGCCGATCGTCGGAGCGGACGAGATGTCCAAGGAAAACCCGCAATTCAAAGACCGGCTGAAAGACGTGGAAACGGTGACGGACGAAAGCTTGGAGAAGATCATCGAACTGCAGCCGGACCTCATCATCGGACAGTCTGATATTAAAAACGTAGACAAGCTCAAGCAAATTGCGCCAACGGTTACTTTTACGTACGGAAAAGTCGACTATTTGACGCAGCAGCTGGAAATCGGCAAACTGCTGAACAAGGAAAAAGAAGCCCAGGCTTGGGTGAATGATTTCAAGGCGCGGACGAAGCAGGCCGGCGAAGAGATTAAAGCGAAGGTCGGCGAAGGCGCGACGGTCTCGGTGATCGAGACGTTCAACAAGCAGCTTTACGTGTATGGCTACAATTTTGGGCGCGGCACCGAACTTTTGTATGGCGATTTGGGCTTCAGCCTGCCGGAGAAAACCAAGGAAGCAACGAAAAAGGACGGCTATTTCGCGGTATCCTCCGAAGTTTTGCAGGATTACGTGGGGGACTATATTATTTTCAGCAAAAATGCCGACGAGGACAATTCCTTCCAGAATACGCAGTCTTACAAAAATATCCCTGCCGTCAAAAACAACCGGGTTTTTGAAGCCGATGCGAAAGCTTTCTATTTCAACGACCCGCTCAGCATGGAATACCAATTGGACTTCTTTAAGAAAAGTTTCCTGGGCAAGTAACCAAGGCAGAGGTACCTATGAGAGTTAAATTACGTTCCATTCCGTTTATGTATAAGCTTCTCGGCAGCGTGCTGCTGCTCGTCGTCTGCTTCGTGATCTCGATGTTGTTCGGCGCGCAGGAAACGGCGCCGCATGAACTGTGGCTGGCGCTTACTTCGGCTGCATCCGAAGGGAATGTACTCACGCTGCAAGAGATCCGTTTGCCGCGTGAACTGGCCGCGATGCTGGTCGGCGCCGCGCTGGCCGTATCCGGCGCGATTATGCAAGGGGTTACCCGCAATCCGCTAGCGGATCCCGGCTTGCTGGGACTCACGTCCGGCGCCAACCTGGCGCTCGCCGTCATTTTTGCGTGCATCCCGGGGATCAGCTATTTCGGCATCATGCTGGCTTGTTTTATCGGCGCCGCCGCAGGCGGAGGGCTGGTCGTCGGACTTGGCGCGGTGCGCCGAAGGAACTTGTCCCCTGTTCGCATCGTGCTCGCGGGAGCGGCCATCTCCACCTTTCTGCAGGCCGCCACGGAAGGCATCAGCCTTGCGTTCAAAATCTCCAAGGATGTCTCCATGTGGACGGCCGGAGGCTTAATCGGGACAAATTGGGAGCAAATTCAGGCGGTCGCGCCGGTCATTGTTGCCGGAATTGCGGTGTCCGTCATGTATTCCGGCCATTTAACGATTCTCAGCCTGAGCGACGAGGTGGCGGTAGGCCTGGGGCAAAAGCTCGCGCGGATCAAATTTATTTTGTTTGCCCTGGTCATTCTGCTGACGGGGGCCGCGGTGGCGCTCGCCGGAAACATCGCCTTCCTCGGGCTGATGATTCCGCATATCGTCCGCAAGATCGTGGGCACCGATTACCGTTATATCCTGCCTTTTTCGGTGTTTGCGGGAGCCGCCTTCATGCTGCTGGCGGATACGCTCGCCCGGACCATCAACGCCCCTTACGAGACGCCCATGGCGGCGATTGTGGCCATGGCCGGCTTGCCGTTTTTCCTGCTTGTCGTGCGTAAAGGGGGCAAATCGCTATCATGAATCCGTCCGCTTTTGTTCGGAAACAGCGTATCATTTTGCTGATCAGCCTCGGGGCCATCGTTCTGACGGCTGTTGCCAGCATGGGGTTCGGCTATTCTTCTCTGTCCTTCGACAGGCTGCTTCCCGTGCTGCTGGGCCACGGCACGTTTAAGGAGGAGTTCGTTCTGTTTTCCGTCAGACTGCCGCGAATTCTGGTCACATTGTTGTCGGGAATGGCCTTGGCGTTATCCGGGTCGATCCTGCAAAGCGTTACCCGCAACGATTTGGCCGACCCGGGCATCGTCGGCATCAATTCCGGAGCAGGCGTGGCGATCTCCGTGTTTTTTCTGTATTTTCCGATCGAAACGGGATCGTTTGCCTATATTCTGCCTTTTGTTGCGTTTGTCGGGGCTTTGATCACGGCCATACTCGTGTATATTTTCTCGTGCAGCCGGACCCGGGGGCTTGATCCCGTTCGCCTCGTCTTGGTTGGAGTGGGCTTCTCCATGGCGCTGTCGGGGATTATGATCGTGATTATTTCCTCGGCGGAACGCGCTAAGGTGGACTTTATCGCCAAATGGATTGCCGGCAATATTTGGGGTACGGACTGGCCTTTTATCGGGGCCTTGCTTCCGTGGCTGATCCTGCTTGTGCCGTTTACTTTGTTTAAATCCCGGCAGCTTAATCTGCTCAGCTTAAGCGAGGCATCGGCGATCGGCGTGGGCGTTCATCTTGAGCGCGAGCGGCTGATCCTGATTTTGGCCGCCGTCGCGGCATCCGCATCGGCGGTTTCCGTCACCGGGGGCATCGCCTTCATCGGCCTGATGGCTCCGCACATCGCCAAAGCGCTGGTCGGACCGCGCAATCAGCTGTTCATTCCCGTCGCGGTGCTGCTGGGCGGGTGGCTGCTGCTCATCGCCGACACGATCGGCCGCAATCTGGTCGATCCCGACGGGATTCCGGCCGGTGTTATGGCCTCGCTGCTCGGGGTGCCTTATTTTGCTTATTTACTGCTTAAAAAATAGCGTCAGCATATAGGCTCAACCTCTCAACCTAGAAATCGGCGCTTGACGGTTGGCTGCTGGAACGATGAACTGAACGATGAACCGTCGGCGTTCAAAATAGCGGAACTTTATGTACTTATTATCCGGAGCTAGGCATGTTCACCCTCATTAACGGAATTTTATGGCCTTATTTTCCTAAGAGTAGTCCAGATCGCGAGTATTTGTTGCGGTTCGTAGAAAATAGCGACATAAATTCCCTCTATTTCTCTTTGAATGGGGGACATCGCCACAATAACGCCATTTTTTACCCTTATATTTTCGCGAGAGTTAAAAGTATAAGAAAAGCGCAAGCACAGAAGATGGATATCCTCTTCCTGCTTGCGCTTGTTTGTTTTTCCCCTTCATCAATCCCGGCGCTCTACAAACTTTTTCCTCAATGTGCGCGATCTTTTGTTATAATAAAGTGAATACATATGTTCGCTTCAAAAAAGGACGCGAGCTCCGCAAGCAAAACGGGAGTTCGAGCATACATTTGGGGAGAGATGAGCTTGCGTATACTTGGAATCGACCCTGGGATCGCGATCGTGGGGTTTGGATTTATCGATAAACAAGGGAGCAAACTGACTCCGGTGCAATACGGCTGCATTCAGACGGAGGCGCACACGCCGGAGGAAGAAAGGCTGCTTCATGTATATGAAGGCATGGTGCAGTTGATCGAAAAATATAACCCGGACGCGGTGGCGCTGGAGAAGCTGTTTTTTAACCGCAACGTCACGACGGCGATGTCGGTTGGACAAGCGAGGGGCGTGCTGGTGCTGGCGGCGGTCCAGAAAGGGCTGCCGGTCGCGGAATACACGCCGATGCAGGTCAAGCAGGCGATCGTCGGATACGGCAAAGCCGAAAAGCGGCAGGTGCAGGAAATGACCCGCATGTTCCTGAAGCTGCAGGCGATCCCGAAGCCGGACGATGTGGCCGATGCTTTAGCCGTCGCAATTTGCCACGCGCATTCTTACACATTAAATTCTAAATTAAACGAGGTATTGCGTTCATGATCGATTTTTTGCGGGGCCAGGTGGCCCATTTGGAAACGGAATATGTTGTACTCGACGTGCAGGGCGTAGGTTATCAGGTGTTTTGCCCGAACCCGTATGCGTTTGCCGCGAAAGGACAAGAGACGGTGACGATCTATACGCATCATCATGTCCGTGAAGACGCGATTTTGCTGTTCGGCTTTCCCACCCGCGAAGAGCAGAGGCTGTTCCGCAAGCTGATCGAGGTGTCCGGCATCGGGCCGCGCGTGGCGCTGGGCATTTTGAGCGGGGGCAGTCCGGACCATGTGGTGGCGGCGATTCACCAGGAGAATATCGGCTTTCTGACCAAACTTCCGGGCATCGGCAAAAAAACGGCGCAGCGTATGATTTTGGACCTGAAAGACAAGCTCGAAGGGATGGGCGGCCCCTCTTTATTTGATGATCCGTCCGAGGCTCTCCCTGCGGCCGAATCCGCTTATCCCGGCTGGCCGGAAGCCCGGGAAGGGCTTAAGGCGCTTGGATACACGGATGCCGAATTGGACAAGGTGTGGCATCGCATGAAGGAGGATGTCGCCCCGGATGAAGCGGTGGATTCGGTAATGAAAAAGGCGCTCAAGCTGCTGTATGCCGGCTGATGAGAGAAGGACTGGAAGGAGAGCGAACGCGCAATGATGGAAGACCGGATCATATCGGCGAATTTGATGATGGAGGATCAGGCCGTCGAGCTGAGCCTCCGTCCCCGCTACTTGGCGGAATATATCGGACAAAGCCAAATCAAGGAAAATTTAAAAATCTACATCGAAGCGGCGAAAATGCGCAATGAAGCGCTGGACCATGTTTTGCTTTACGGGCCGCCGGGACTGGGCAAAACGACGCTGGCGAACATTATCGCCAACGAGCTTGGCGTCAACATCCGCACAACGTCGGGCCCGGCGATTGAACGGCCCGGCGATTTGGCCGCCCTGCTGACGAATCTGCAGGAAGGCGATGTGCTGTTCATCGACGAAATTCACCGCCTGCACCGCACGGTTGAAGAAGTGCTGTATCCGGCGATGGAGGATTTCGCGCTGGACATCATGATCGGGAAAGGGCCAAGCGCCCGCTCGGTCCGGCTCGATTTGCCGCCGTTTACGCTGGTGGGGGCGACCACCCGGGCAGGCCTGTTGTCGGCGCCGCTGCGCGACCGCTTCGGCGTCGTCAGCCGCCTCGAGTTCTATACGATCGGCGAGCTTAGCTTCATCGTATCCCGGGGAGCCGATATTTTCGGCATCGAAATGGTCGGCGACGCCGCCGAGGAGATCGCTTTAAGATCGCGGGGGACGCCGCGGATTGCGAACCGGCTGTTAAGACGCGTCCGGGATTACGCGCAGGTGCGGGGCGACGGGATGATCACGACGGACATCGCCAAGGAGGCGCTAAAGATGCTGCAGGTCGATCCGATGGGACTCGATCTTATCGATCACAAGATGCTGCGGGCGATGATTACGAGCTTCCGGGGAGGTCCGGTCGGACTCGATACGATTGCGGCGACGATCGGCGAAGAAAGCCAAACGATCGAAGACGTGTACGAGCCATATTTGCTGCAGATCGGATTTTTGCAGCGAACCCCGCGCGGCCGTATGGTGACCCCCGCAGCTTACCAGCATTTGGGGCTGCCCATGCCGGAAAGCCCTTAATAGGAGAAATTCGCTAGCATTCGGGTAACATTACATCATAGGGAGGAGAAGCGGTTTTGAAAGGGACGAGACGGGCAATGACATTCAGCAAATGGGGAAAAGGAATCGCGGCCGCTTTGCTGTTAACTGCAGCGGTCCAATTCCCGGGGGTTGCCGGCGCCGCAGCTTCCGAACAAATTCGCGTAGCTATGTACCTGGATCTTGGCAGCACGTACAAGTCGACCGTGCCGGCGGTAACGCTGAAGACGGAAGCGGCTGCGGAAGCGGGCATCATGGCCGGCGGGGAGTTCGCGCCTTGGCTGGAAATGGCCGCAGCCGAAACCACCCGGTTTAGCGTCAGCGGCTTTAAAGTGAAGGCGCTGGAAAGCACCGACTGGGGAACGGTCGCCGCCGCGGTCAAAAAATTGCAGGGTACCGCCGACAAACCGGTGGCCTACGCGGTCGATCGGCCGGCCGGCACGGTTTACCGGATTTATACCGGCCCGTACGCCAGCGCGGCCGAGGCTCTGACAGCTGCCGGCCGGGTCAGCCAAGCCTTGTCCGGCCAGCTCCTGGGCCAAAAGCCAAGCGTACGGGGACCTTATTACATATCGGCCGGCCTTTTCGGTTCACGAAATGAAGCCGAATCGCTAGCCAAAACGTTGAGCGGGCAGGACGTCGAGGCGTTTGTGGCCATGACCGGCCCGCAAAAGTATGCGGTGTGGGTCGGGGGGATGTCCAGCGTGGCCGAACAAGCGACATTGCAGGCCGAACTGGCCCTAACCGCGCCGCAGCTGTTTTTAACCCCTGTGGATTTGGCAACGCCAGCCCTTCTGCTGCATAATGATGTTTCACCCGCTTTGGGCGCTCCGAATGGGGCCGCACATTACGAACTGTACGGAGAAGGGGCCAAGCTGATGGTCCGTGACAATAAAGACAGCTCGGCCATAAAGGTTGTCGAGCGTTCCGAACGCCGGTACCGGGGCGATTTTGAAATCAGTAAAGTGAACGGGCAGTTGGCGCTGGTCAATGTGTTGCCGCTAGAGCAATATTTATATTCGGTCGTATCCGCCGAAGTACCGCCTTCATGGCCGCAGGAGGCGCTTAAGGCGCAGGCTGTCGCCGCCCGCAGCTACGCGCTGTATAACGCGCAATTGAACAAGTATAAAGTTGCGGGCTTGGTGGATACAACATTAAGCCAAGTCTACAATGGTGTAAATCAGGAGGCGGACAGCGTCGTGAAGGCGGTCGAAAGCACCGCCGGCGAAGTGCTGAAGGTAAGCGGCAAAGTGATTGAGGGCCTGTTCTCGTCCAACAGCGGCGGCGTCACCGCAGATTCCGCGGAAGTGTGGAGCAACGTCAATCCGATTTACGCCAGCGTCCCGAGCGAAGGCGACGAATCGGCCCAGGCTTCATTAAAAACGTGGTACCAGGTTCTGCTCGACAACGGCAAAACCGGGTATGTCCGGGAAGATAACGCCAAGCTTGCGGAAACGAACGCGGCCGGGCTGCCGCTAATGACCGTGACGGCCAACAATGTAAACGTACGTCCGCTTCCCTTGATTCAATCCGACGTCAACCCGGTGGCGAAACTAAACCCGGGAGATAAGGCCATCGTGCTCAGCAAGGTGGCGGAGTCCACCGCTTATGCCTGGATTCGGGGGCCTTACACCTCCGATCAGCTGTTAAAATCGCTCAAAGGCAAAACGGCGACCGAGCCGCCTGCGCCGATTACGAGTCTGGAGGTTGCGCAAAGAGGACCGTCCGGAAGGGTGACGCAAATCAAGGCGAACGGCCAAATTTTGGACGTTAAATACCCGGATTCGTTCAGATCCGCATTAAACGGCCTGCCGAGCACCTTGTTTGAAATTGTGCCTACCGGAAGGTATACTGTTCAAGGTGCCGAAGGCGCAGCCGGTACGGCAGCTTCGGATGCTACGATTTTATCGGCTTCCGGAAAAACGACCTTAAGCGGCGGAAATATGGTGGTGCTGGGCGCGGATCAAACGGCCCGGGTTATTGACAAGAGCAGTGCCTTTCTGTTTGTCGGCCGCGGAAACGGCCACGGGCTCGGATTATCCCAATGGGGAGCCAAAGGATTGGCCGACGCCGGGTATGATTACCGGAAAATATTGCAACACTACTACCAAAATGTAACTATCGTTAAGGAATGAGCAGAGTTATGAATGTGGATATGTACGATTTCGAGCTCCCGGAGGAGCTGATTGCCCAAACTCCGCTTCCGGAGCGAAGCGCTTCGCGATTGCTGACGTTGAATAAGGAAACCGGGGAAATTCGCCATCATGTTTTTCCCGATATTTTGGATTATCTTCATCCCGGCGATACGCTTGTGCTGAACGATACCCGCGTCATCCCGGCCCGGTTGTTCGGGGTCAAGCAGGATACCGGCGCCAAAGCGGAAGTGCTGCTGCTGAAGAACCTTGGGGAAGACCGCTGGGAAGCCTTGGTCAAGCCGGGGAAAAAACTGAAGGCAGGCGCGGTGATCGTTTTTGGCGACGAGCTGCGGGCGACGGTGGAATCGGAAGCGGACATGGGCGAGCGGGTGCTTCGTTTTTCTTACAAGGGTATTTTCAACGAAATTTTGGATCGTTTGGGCCAAATGCCGCTGCCCCCTTATATCAAAGAAAAATTGGACGACCGCGAGCGGTATCAAACCGTGTATTCCAAACATGAAGGCTCGGCGGCGGCGCCTACGGCCGGGCTTCATTTTACCGAGGAGCTATTGGAGCAGGTACGGGCCAAAGGGGTTAACATCGCATTTGTGACGCTGCATGTCGGTCTCGGCACATTCCGCCCGATGGCGGTGGAGCGGGTCGAGGATCATGTCATGCACGAGGAATATTACGTGCTGCCTCAGGAGACGGCCGATATTATCAACCAAACTAAAGCCAAAGGCGGCAGAGTTATCGCCGTCGGAACGACGTCCGCCCGCACGCTGGAGACGGTCGCTCAAGCATGCAAAGGCGGTCCGATCGTCCGCAGCAGCGGATGGACCGGGATTTTCATTTACCCGGGTTATGAATTCGGGCTGGTGGATGCTATGCTGACGAATTTCCATCTTCCAAAATCGACACTCGTCATGCTGGTTAGCGCGTTGGCCGGCCGGGACCATATTATGGCCGCCTACAAAGAAGCGATCGCGATGAAATACCGCTTTTTCAGCTTTGGCGACGCCATGTTTATTTATTAAGAATGAAGAGGACGGTTGATTAGAGTGGCACCAGCAATCACGTATGAGCATATTAAAACCTGCAAGCAGTCCGGAGCAAGACTAGGCCGCGTGCATACGCCGCACGGAACGTTCGACACTCCGACATTTATGCCGGTCGGCACCCAAGCCACGGTTAAAACGATGAGTCCCGAGGAATTGAAGGAGATGGATGCGCGGATTATTCTCAGCAATACGTACCATCTCTTTTTGCGGCCGGGCCACGAGATTATCCGCGAAGCGGGCGGACTGCACAAGTTCATGAATTGGGACCGGGCGATTCTGACCGACAGCGGAGGCTTTCAGGTGTTTTCGCTGGCCGAAATGCGCAAAATCACGGAAGAAGGCGTGCATTTCCGCTCCCATTTAAACGGCGACAAGCTGTTCTTGTCCCCCGAAGTCGCCATGGAAATCCAAAACGCGCTCGGATCGGATATCATGATGGCCTTTGACGAGTGCCCCCCTTACCCGGCGGAATACGATTACGTGAAAAGTTCGACGGAACGTACGTCGAGATGGGCCGAGCGCTGTCTCAAAAGCCACTCCCGTCCGCACGATCAAGGCCTGTTTGCCATCGTGCAGGGCGGCATGCACGAAGATTTGCGCAAACAAAGCGCGCGGGATTTGACTTCCCTGGATTTTCCGGGGTATGCTATTGGTGGACTAAGTGTAGGCGAGCCCAAGCAATTAATGTATGAGGTGCTGGAATATACCGTGCCCCTTCTTCCTGCGGACAAACCGCGGTATTTGATGGGCGTCGGTTCGCCTGATGCGTTGATCGAAGGCGCGATTCGCGGCGTCGATATGTTTGACTGCGTCCTGCCGACCCGCATCGCCCGCAATGGCACGACGATGACCAGCCAAGGCAGACTGGTGGTGCGAAATGCCCAGTATGCCAATGATTTCGGACCGCTTGACCCCGAATGCGATTGCTACACGTGCCGAAATTATTCCAGGGCTTATCTTCGCCATTTGATCAAAGCGGACGAAACGTTCGGGCTTCGGCTAACTACATACCATAACCTGCATTTCCTGATCACCCTCATGAAAAATGTCCGCCAAGCTATTATGGAAGACAGGTTGCTTAGTTTCCGGGATGAGTTTTTTGAAAAGTACGGTTTGTTTGGCAACGACAAGGGATTTTAAGCGTCCGCAGTAGTTTTGCAGTGTGAAAGGGGGGAACACGCATGTTTCATTTTGCAGCAGCAGGAGGAGCCGGCGGAGCCGGAGGCACAGGCTCCCTGATCCAGATGATCATTCCGTTCGTTATCATGATCGCCGTATTTTACTTTTTGCTGATCCGTCCTCAGAAGAAAAAGCAGCAGCAGCGCAACACCATGCTGAATTCGCTGAAAAAAGGCGATAAGATCGTGACGATCGGCGGCCTGCACGGTACGATTATGGAGATGACGGACGATACGGTCGTTCTTCGCGTGAACGACGTCACCAAGCTGACGTTCGACCGCAGCGCCATCAGCCACAGTATCAATTCGGGAGCCGACGGCAAATAATCGCACAAAAAAGGGTCCAAGCCATTTTTCGGCTTAGGCCCTTTTTTTCATTCACTTCCGGTTTAAATTCACCCCGATCATTCCTCCAAAAGCCCCGATGACAAGCCCCGGCGCCAGCAGAATGCAATCGCGCAGCGTCAGCGATGTGTCGAGCGCGAGAAAGCTGATGAGCAACAGCAGCACCACGTACAGCAGACCGGTCAGACCACCCTGGTACCAGCCTCTCTGCTTCGCCCTTTTGCCGGAGACGATGCCGCCGAACAAAACGGCGATGCCGTGAACGAGATAGGTGTACAGCGCAAGCTCGGGCTCATCCAGCATCTCCCCCTGCAATAACAGCGACAATATCAGGGCGCCGATCATCATCCATAAAAAAGCGTACCAAAGTCCCGAGACGGTAGGCTGCGAAATCCGAAACCCGAATAAATTGCGGATGAAGTGCATAAGGTCATCCTCCTGTCCTCTTATTACCACCATTTTATGGTCAAGCCCATGCAGTTATTACCGCGGCGCCGATTTTTTTGGAGTGGTGATCAAAAGCGGACTTTTTGAACTGCCTATAAGGAAGATCCTTGCAAGAAACCCGCTTTTTAATCCGATATTTACCGCATGGAATGGATAAGCGACGGTCAGAATACCAGTACTATGTTCTGTTCGACCTTTTCATGAGGAGGGATCGCTGCCGTGGTCGATCATATGCTCGCCCATGTTTTTAGAACCGTTCTGATGTATATTGTCGTGTTTGTGGTGATGCGGATCATGGGTAAAAGAGAGATAGGCGAACTGTCGATTTTTGATCTGGTCATCTCGATCATGATTGCGGAAATCGCCGTATTTGCCTTGGAAGATGTCAAAAAACCGCTGTATGAAGGATTGATTCCCATGTTCACGCTCGTGATCATTCAAATCGGCATAGCCATGCTGTCGCTTCGCTTCCGCAAACTGAGATTATGGTTTGACGGCAAGCCGAGCGTCATCATTCATAACGGCAAAATCAACCGCGAGGAAATGAGGAAGCAGCGTTACAATTTGGACGATCTGCTCATGCAGCTGCGTTCCAAAAAAGTCGACAGTGTGGCCGACGTGGAGTTCGCCGTTCTGGAAACGAGCGGACAACTGAGCGTATTCCCCAAGGACAAGTCCGGCAAAACCGGCAATAGCGGCAACAGCGGCGGGCGCAAAAACAAGGAGAACGCGTCCATTGCCTCCAAAATCAAATACGAAGAGCTGCCGCTGCCGCTGATTATGGATGGAAAAGTGAACGAAGAAAATTTGCAAAAGATCGGGAAAACCAGGTTTTGGCTGAAAAATCAAATTCAGTCCAAGGGGTTGAGCGATTTTAAACAGGTGTTCTTCTGCAGCATGGATCATAATGGCAAATTGTATATCAACCCCATGGATGAGACTTGAATAGTTTTGCAACGTATCAGCGGCGGAACCACTTGCCGAGAACCGGCAGCCGCTTAAGGTCATGCAGGTCGAACAGGCCCATGACGCCGGCCAGCGCGAGATACAGGATTCCGGAGGCCGTAGCCGCGGCGATAAATTGGATTTCCAGAACGGAACCAAACGGCAGGCGGTTCATCGCGTATTGGGCGGCGGCCGCCATAATGACCATAGCGGCGCATACCTTGGCGAAATCCAGATAAGGCAGCGAATAGCGGAGAAAGCGGGCGACGCTGTAACCGTGCAGGAGCGTCACGACGATAAAGTTGACAACGATGGCGATGACGGCCCCGTAAATGCCCAGAGACGGATTGGATGCGAGATAAAAGATCAGCGATATTTTGATGACGGCTCCGATCAGGGTATTGACCAGGGCCCGCCCCGGCTTGTCTAGGGCTTGAAGCGTCGCCTGCAGCGGCGCCTGGGCATAGAGGAAAAGCGCAAAAGGAGCCATCGCCTTCAGCATGCCGGCGATTTCGGCGTTGTTGTAGATGATCAGGCAGAGCGGTTCGGCCATCACGAACATGACCGCGGCAAACGGGGCGCCGGTAACCAGCGCAAGCCGCAGCGATTGATGCAGCCGCAGCTGGATCGACCGCATATCCCCGCGAGCCTGGGCTTCGGCCAGCGAAGGAACAAGCGAGACGGCCAGCGAAGACGTCAGCGCGCCGGGCAGCAGCAGCAGCGGAATGACCATGCCCTGCAGCGCCCCGTATTGGGAGGTGGCCACGGCGACGCTGATTCCGGCCATCGCCAGGCTTCGCGCCGTGGTGATGGATTCCAGCAAGTAGGACAGCGAGCCGACGAGCTTGCCGCCGGTTACCGGAATCGCAATACGCAAAATCGGGCGAAGCAATTTACCGATCAAGGGCTGTTTTTCCGTGGCCGGCTTGACCGATGTTTCTTGGACCGCGGCTTCCTGCCGCTCCCGCCGCTGCAGCTGGCGGTATTGCCATAACAGCACGCCAAGCCCGACGATTTCCCCGGCAACGACGCCAAGCATCGCCCCCGCCGCGGCGTACGCCATCCCCATCGGCAGCAGCAAATACGCGAACCACAGCGTGCAGACGATACGGGCTACCGTCTCCAAAATCGAGGAGACGGCGGACGGGATCATGTCCTGCTTGCCCTGAAAATAACCGCGAAACACGGAGGAAACGGCGACGACGACGATCATCGGGCTCATCGCCACAAATGTATGGTAAACGCGGGCATCCGTAAGGATATAGCGGCTTACCCAGGGCGCCCCGAACAAGCATAAAAAGGTGAACAGGAAGCCCGCCGCTGTCGTAAATACCAGGCTCGTCCGCAAAATAGCACGGGAACGCCCCGGATTCCCCGAGGACTCGGCTTCGGCCACCAGTTTGGCGACGGCTAAAGGAATACCTCCGGTAATGATCGTTACGATCACGAGGAAGAAAGGATATCCAAGCTGATAAAGACCTACCCCTTCCGCCCCGATCACGCGGGGCAGCATAATGCGCGGAATGAAACCAAGGAGCCGGTTGACGATGCCCGCCACCAGCAAAATCATCGTTCCTTGGATGAAGGTTTGTTTGCTCAAAGTGCTTCCCTCTCTCCCGGAAAATAGCTTTATCGATCGTTTTTTCTTGGGGTTATTCTATGAATATGTCTTACCTGTACAAGTTCATGACTTGTCTTTTTGGAGGCTTCTAAAATTGGAAAAAGTCAGTAGAAGCAGGAATCGGGAAATTGGGGTAGAATGTATTAAAACGGGGGTTGAAGGAGGCAGAAAATCGTGGCTGAAGAGGGATTGACGGAACAAGAGTTGAACGAGGCGATCGAAAGCCTTTGCCGCAGCAAAGCGGAGGAATTCAGATTGATCGGTTACGAGCACGTAACCGGCCCTGAGATTTGGGAATGCGTGAGTCAAAAATATGAAAAGGAAGGCATTCCGCCAATGCATCAACTTGTCAATGATATACTTTCCTTAAAAGTGACCCAATTTATGAATTATATGACGATTTCCGCATATCGTGGATCCCGTCTTATATGAGGCCGGGGTCTTTTTTGTCGGCAAATTTTGATAAATTGACTCGCTTTTTCTGCATCGCTATAATAGGAATATTGAGAATTTGAAAGGGGAACGAAGTACGGAATGAAAAGAATCATCGCATTCATAACCGTCGTGGTTGTCTCGCTCGGGATTATGGGCTGGACAAGCCCCGACCTGTTGAAAAACGTACGTCTCGGCCTGGATTTGAAAGGCGGCTTTGAAATTTTGTATGAAGCATCGCCTTTGGAAGGCGGAGGAGCGGTGACGAGGGAATCCCTCCTCAAGACGGCGCAAAGCCTGGAGGATCGGGCGAACAAACTGGGGACAAGCGAACCGGAAGTTACGACCGAAGGCACCAACCGGATTCGCTTGAAGCTGGCCGGCGTCACCGACGAGGCAACGGTACGCAAAACGATGAAAGAGCCTGCCTCCCTTACATTCCGAAGCAAGGACGGTACGGAGAAGAACCCTAACGATTACAACAAAATCGAAATGGTGGGTACGGATTTTGTCGAGAACGGGGCAAAACTGGAATATACCCAGATGAACGAACCGGTTGTCAGCATTAAAGTGAAAGATAAAGAAAAGTTCGCGGAAGTTACCAAACGTTTGCTTGGAAAGCCGCTGGCGATTTACATGAACGACCAACTGATCTCTGCTCCCGTGGTTCAGGCTGTGCTGACCGACGGATCGGCGCAAATCAGCGTTGGCGGAGATTTGAACGAAGCCAAGGAGCTGCGCGACCAGATCAATCTCGGCGCCCTTCCGCTGAAATTGACCGAGAAATACTCGCAAAGCGTAGGCGCTACGCTGGGCATGCAATCGCTGCAACAGACGATTGAAGCCGGATTGATCGCTTCGGCGTTCATTTTGCTGTTTATGATCGGTATGTACCGGGTTCCCGGGCTAATCGCCTCCCTTACGCTTATCATTCATACATGGCTGCTTATTCTGGTGTTCGTGTGGGCAGACTTTACGCTTACCCTGCCGGGGATCGCGGCTTTGATTCTCGGGGTCGGGATGGCGGTCGACGCCAATATCATTACCAATGAACGGATTCATGAAGAAATACGTACCGGCAAGAGCATCATGTCCGCCGTAAAAGCAGGCGACAAACATTCCCTGCGCACGGTTCTCGATTCGAATATTACAACCATTATCGTTGCGGCGGTAATGTACTGGTTCGGCACCGGCGCGGTAAAAGGCTTTGCGCTCGTGCTGATCGTGGAAATCGTGCTCAGCATCGCTACGAATGTGTATCTCTCCCGCTTCCTGCTGAATCTGCTGCTTAAGGCGGGCAAGCTGTCGAAACCGAAGTATTTCGGCGTAAAGGAGCGTGATATTCGTGCGCTTTAATAAAAACCTGGACTATGTGCATCTCAGCAAGTACTTTTATATTTTGTCGATCGTCCTGACGATCGCCGGCCTCATCTGCCTCTCGGTTTTCGGCTTGAATTACAGCGTCGATTTTAAAGCGGGCTCCAATGTGGACATCTCGCTTACGAAACCGCTGACGGCGGAGCAAGTGAAGCCGATCTTGGACAAGCTCGGCATTGCGGAAGGCACGACGGTCAGCCCGGGCGAAGACCGGATGAATATCCGCTTTACGCAAGTGCTTAGTGAAGATAACGATGCGCAGTTGAAAAGCGAAATCTCGAAGCTGGACGACAAAGCCTCGTTCGAAGTCAACACGGTCGATCCGGAAATGGCCCGGGAACTGGCCCGCAACGCGATTTATGCCGTGCTGATTTCCTGTATAGGGATCATCATTTACGTCAGCATCCGTTTTGAATGGCGGTTTGCCCTGGCCGCGATCGTCGCCTTGCTGCACGATGCGTTTATGGTCATCGCGGTTTTCTCCATTTTCCGCTTGGAGGTCGACCTGACCTTTATCGTCGCGGTATTGACGATCATCGGTTATTCGATCAACGATACGATCGTTATCTTCGACCGGATTCGCGAGAACCTGCGTTTTTCCAAGCTCAAAACGCGTCAGGACCTCGTCGATTTGGTCAACCACAGCGTGGCGCAGACGATTATGCGTTCCCTATACACCGCGCTTACGGTGTTTGTGGCCGCCTTCTTCCTGTTCCTGCTGGGCGGCGAGTCGATCAAGATGTTCTCGCTCGCCATGGTGATCGGCCTGCTGTTCGGGGCTTACTCTTCGATCTTTATCGCCAGCCCGCTCTGGTTTGTCTTTAAAGGTAAGCAAAAGAATAAACCGGCTAAAGCATCCTAAGCGGCTTTTTGAAGATATCTAGCCATCGGTTGGTTCAAGAAAGAGCCGCGTCGACTAAAGACGCGGCTCTATCATTCTTCATCAGTTTCTACATGGTTTTAGGAGGTCATTATGAAACGCGAACATGCTGCCTTTTCCGATTCCGCCGCTTGGCTTAGCATCGTAAGCCATGCAGCGCTTGCCGTCTTTAAAGGGATGGTGGGGCTATGGTTCGACAGCCGGGCGCTGCTGGCGGCCGCATTGCACTCCGCTTCGGATGCCGCGGCCGAAATCGCCGCAAAAGTGGAGTGGCCCGGTTTACGGAAGCGGAGAGCGCTGCACGCGGCATATGTCGGGAGAGAAGGGGCTGAGCCGCTTCTTGCGATCTTTTTTGCCGTGTTCCTGCTTATGGGCGGACTGCAGATGATGATTGCCGCCATATCGAATATCGCCAGAGACGAGCTCAAGCCTCCGGAAGTGATGGCCGGAGTCGCCGTCGTCGTTTCATTTGCGCTGAAGGAAGCGGTGTTCCAATTCCGGTTTCGCCAGTCCCGGAAAGAGGATCCCAAAACCGCGCAATCGCTGATCGCAACGCACCGTTACTCTCTTTATTCTTCCGTAGCTGCGTTCATCGGTGTTTTTGGCGCGGTGGCGGGGCAGGCGATGGGGGTTTCTGAATTGCTTTATCTTGATCCTTTGGCCGCCTTTTTTATCGCTTGCCTCGTCTTTTGGAGAGCGTACCGTCTGATCAGGGAGTCCCTTTACGGCCGGCTGGTTTCCGCCATTCAGGAGGAAGACGCCACTTCCTTTATCGAGACGGTCCAGCGGGTCCACGGCGTTATTGCCGTCGATGAACTGAAAGCGCAGGAGAATGGACATTACGTTATCGTGGACGCGAAAATCAGCGTGAATCCGCGGATCACGGTTATGGAAGCAAACGACATCGCCAATCGCGCCAAAATGCTGCTGCTCAACCGGTTTTCCCACGTAAGCGAAGTACGGATTCAAGTGGCGCCTTACGACGCCGGCTATCCTTATAAGAGCAACGCGGAGGAAAACGGCAGCGATATGCCGAATTTACTGCAATGACACTTGGCCCTGCGTAAAAAGACATTAAATGCGTAAAAGACATTTGAATGAAGGTTCAAAAAGTCAGGTTTTCAGCACCGAGAAGGTTGGATGAAGCTAGGGACTGAGTAGCGGAGCGTAGGCTGATCCTACGTGAGCAACGGAAGGCCCGGCTGAATTCAAGATTCGACGTCGAGTTCACTTCTTGACCTGCTTCGTGATCAAAAGATGACTTTTTGAACTACCTCTAGAAAGAAGGTGCCGCCCATGCTTCATCCTAAGTACCGCTGGGACCCGCTTCCCGCCGACGAAGAAGCCGCCCGTTTGCTCGCCGATCGGCTTAACCTCTCTCCGCTTGTCGCCTCGCTGCTGGTTACGCGGGGGATGGCGAAGCCGGAGGAGGCGGAGCTTTTTTTGAAAGGAACGGCCGCCGATCAACACGATCCGATGCTGCTTAGCGGCATGAAGGAAGCGGTCCCGAGAATTCGCCGGGCCGTGGAAAACGGGGAGCGGATCCTCGTGTACGGAGATTACGACGCCGACGGGGTATCCTCGACGACGCTGATGATTTGTTTGATGCGCAAGCTGGGCGCTACATACGAATACTATATCCCGCATCGTACCAAGGAAGGTTACGGTTTACATATTCCGGTTCTGGAGCAGGCTAGGCAGAAGGGGGTTACGCTGGTCGTTACCGTGGATACCGGCATCAGCGCGGTGGAACAGATCGCTTATGCCCGCGAGGAGGGCATGGACGTAATCGTGACGGACCATCACGAACCGCCGGCGGTGCTTCCGGAAGCCTACGCCTTAATTAACCCGAAGCTCCCCTTTTGTCCTTATCCGTTCAAGGGATTGGCCGGTGTCGGCGTCGCTTTCAAGCTGGCTAAAGCGCTGCTTGGGGATGACACCCCGGAATGCTGGACGGAACTGGTAGCGCTTGGAACGATCGCCGATTTGATGCCGCTGGTCGGAGAAAACCGCATGCTGGTCCGGGCCGGGCTCGTCGCGATGTCGCGATCGGCTTTTCCGGGAATGACCGCTTTGCTCGGAACCGCCGGCTGGTCCAAGGGCGAAGTGACCTCGACGGCGGTCGCATTCGGGCTGGCGCCGCGCATCAACGCCAGCGGGCGCATGAGCCACGCGGACCGGGCGGTCGCTTTGCTGACCGCCGAAAACGCGGACGAGGCCGAAACGATTGCCGAGGAGCTTGATGTGCTCAACAAGGAACGGCAGATGCTGGTGGAAAGCATGGTGCAGGAGGCGCTGCTGCAGCTCGAGGAGCAGACCGGTGACGCAGGTTTGCCGAATATCATCGTTGTGGCCGGAGAGGGCTGGAATGCCGGGGTCGTCGGCATCGTAGCCTCAAAGCTGTTGGAGCGGTACTTCCGTCCGACGATCGTGCTCGGAATTAATCCGGAAACCGGCGAATGCAAAGGCTCCGCCCGCTCCATTCCCGGCTTCGACATCTACGAGGCGTTAACCGATTGCGCCGATTTGCTCGACCATTTCGGCGGCCATCCGTCGGCGGCCGGCATGTCGCTGGGGCGCGGCAACCTGGCCGAATTTTCGCGTCGTCTCAATGCTTTCGCCGCCGGCAAGCTCCGGCCGGAGCATTTTGTACCCGTGATTACGACCGATTTGGAATGTTCGCTTAAGGAGATCACGTTATCGTCCATCGAGGAACTGGAAAGCCTGGCTCCGTTCGGGATGGCCAATACGTGTCCGCGCCTGCTGATCCGCGGCGTAAAGCTGGTGGAATGCCGGCAAATGGGCAAAGACGGCAAGCATTTGAAGCTGGTTGTCGGGCAAAACGGAGTGACCGTGGAGGCCGTAGCCTTCGGCAAAGGAGAGCTTGCGCCCCTGCTGGCGGAAGAGGCGGTTTTGGACATGGTGTGCGAAGCCGGAATTAACGAATGGAACGGCTCGCGCAAACCGCAGCTGATGATTCAGGATCTTGCGGTTTCCCATCTTCAGGTGTTCGATTACCGCGGTTCGCGGAATCCGGCTATGCAGTTGGAGCAGCTTAAGAGCACGCTCGTTCACCTGCCGGCGTATGAACGTGACATCCCCGCCGTGATCGCGGCTGGCTCGGGCCCTCAATTGCTTCAGCTTGGCGATTTGAAGGATACCTCGGTTTGGGTATATGATAAGGACGATGGCGTTCTGCCGGGCAACGCTTTGGCGGAATCGGTCGGCGCAAGCCGCGTTACGACGCTGTTTGTGCTTGAGCTGCCGGATGCCTCGGAAGGCTGGAGCCGGATGATGGCTGCGTTTGTGTCGTTGGAAAGAATTTATTTGCTGCATCCGCAGCGCTCGCCGCAGGAAAGAATCGAAACACCGTCCCGCGATCATTTCAAGCAGGTGTACGGCCTGCTGCTTAGGCTTGGCGGGGCGGCTCTGCGCGAAGAAGAAATAGTGGCGGCGCTGTTGAAACGGACCGGCTGGTCGAGGCGGATGCTGGAGCTAACGCTGGGCGTGTTCGAGGAACTGGGTTTTATCTCCAGAGCGTCGGGCTCCATCGCCGTCAACCCTTCTCCTTCCAAACGGCCGCTGGAAACCTCAAGCCGTTACCGGGAGTTCGGGCTGCTCGCCGAAATGGAGCAGATGCTGCTTCATGCCCGGGTTCCGGAAATTACCAAATGGATGTTAACCCGGATTAAAGGGGCTTCATAGATTAACTTAATCTAGTTTTAGAATGGTTTATCTTGCGGTATCAGAAAGGGCGGGGCCTATAAGCTTGTGCTCCCTGATATCTAAAAAATAATCAAAGCACTGCATATTACGTAGTTACGTAGGAGGAGATTGGATTGGATTATAAAGATTACATCCGGGTGATTCCAGATTTTCCCCAGCCCGGGATCAGCTTCAAAGATATTACGACCTTGCTTAACGACGGGGCTAAATACAAGCAGGCCATCGACGATTTGAAAAAGCTCGTTTCCGGCCTGAAGATCGACCTGATCGCCGGCCCTGAAGCGCGCGGTTTCGTCGTGGGGGCGCCGCTGGCGTATGCGCTTGGCGTCGGCTTCGTGCCGATCCGCAAAAGCGGCAAGCTTCCTTACAAGACGATTGAGGTGGAATACGATCTGGAGTACGGGAAGGACCGGCTGGCGATGCACAGCGACGCGGTGAAACCCGGCCAAAACGTGCTGATCGCCGACGACCTGTTGGCGACGGGAGGAACGATTTCGACTTCCGTAAGTCTTGTTCGCGAGCTGGGCGGCAACGTGGCGGGCACCGCGTTTCTGATCGAGCTTAGCGAATTGAACGGCCGGGCCAAATTGCCGGGCATCGAAGTATTTTCCCTTGTAACTTACTAAAATGAAAAAAAGGCCGAGCAGGATTTGTTCCTGGCTCGGTCTTTTATTAAATTTAGCGGTAGCAAGGGCAAGGGCCCGACCTTAAATCGACCTTGAAAACGGTCTTTACAAGCCAACTACTTCGAAGAAGGCCAACCGCCGGTCTCTTTACAATAGCGGCACTTTATGTGCTTATTATCCGGAGATTAGCATGGTCCTCGTCATTAGCGGCATTTTTTGCCCCTATTTTCCAGTGAAATGGCCAGAATGCGGGTAATGCCCGGCAATCCGGGCAAATAGGGGCATCAATTACCTTTATTTCTTTCATATAGAGGGAAACCGCTGGAATAACGGCATTTTTTACCGCTATTTCCGGCGGCAATGAAACTAAACCGCCGGTGCGTTTAGTCCGCTTTATGCGCGGCTTCTTCCTTTTCGTTCGACCAGCCCAGCACCTGAATCAGCTTGAAGAACAAGCTGAGCAGAACGCCGACGATCGTGGCCAGAGCCATTCCTTTCAGTTCGACGTTGCCCATCGTCAGCTTTGTTCCGCTGAGGCCGATGACGAGCACGACCGTGGCCAGCAGCATATTGGTAGGCTTGGAGAAATCGACCTTTTGCTCGACGAAAATCCGCAGGCCGGAGGCGGCGATGACGCCGAACAGCAGGAGCGAAACGCCCCCCATGACCGGTCCCGGAATGCAGGCGACGATCGCCGAAAATTTGCCCGAGAAGGAGAGCAGGATAGCAAAGATGGCCGCTCCGCCGATGACGAACACGGAATATACTTTGGTGAGCGCCATCACGCCGATATTTTCGCCGTATGTCGTGTTTGGCGTAGAGCCTACGAAACCGGACAGGATGGTCGAAATGCCGTTCCCGAGCAAAGAACGGTGAAGCCCCGGATCCTTGGACAAGTCTTTGCCGACGATATTGCTCGTGACGAGCAGGTGTCCGATATGCTCAACGATTACGACGAGCGCCACAGGGATGATCGTGATGATGGCCGGCAGGCTCCACTGCGGCGTGGTCACCGTCGGCAGCGAAATCCAATTCGCTGCGGCGATCTTGGCGGTATCGACTTGCCTCAGGACTAAAGCCAGCACATAACCGACGACGATCCCGATCAGGATATGTATGATTTTGGGGAATCCGCGGAACAGTACGGCGCCCAGCACGGTTACGCCCAGCGTAATCAGCGACAGCATGATGCTGGTCGGATCGGGGGTCCAAGGTTTGGCCGGATCGCTGTTGATCCAGCCGGCCATGCCCGCCGCCACCGGAATGAGCTCGAGGCCGATCAGCGCGACGATGGCGCCCATGGCCGCCGGAGGGAACACGACGTCAATCCACGCGGTGCCGGCATACTTGACCAGGAGCGCGATGACGGAGAAAATGACGCCGGTAACGATAAAAGCGCCGAGCGCCATGGCGTAACCGTTCCCCGGATTGTTCGTAAGGACCAGGGTCACCGGAGAGATAAACGCAAAGCTGGAACCGAGATAAGCGGGGATTTTCCCTTTACAGATCAAAATATAAAGCAAGGTGCCGATGCCGTTCATCAGCAGGATCATGCCGGGGTCGACGCCGAACAGGTTCGGGACGAGCACGGTGCTTCCGAACATGGCGAACAAATGCTGCAAGCTCAGCAGAACGCCGGGGCCGAAAGGAACTTTTTCGTTAACTTGAATTTCGCGTTGCAACCAGGACCACTCCTCTAAATTTAAACGTTCATAGGATAACTATCCTTAATAGATTAAATACATTGCCGTCATATTTCAACAAGAAATTACTTGGACGTGTCATTTTCCATAACATCTCCTGCCCGGCCATTTGACATGCATTGTGGTATCCGCCCATGCCGGAAAAGCCTGGAACCGCCGGACGGCCGGTAGTTGACGAGAGGGGGCGCAAGAGTCATAATTATAGGAAATCAAAATAAGGCGATTTATGCTCTTGTATGGGTTTTTTCAGCATATTTTCATATAGAAAGGAATCGAACGGGATCTCAATGGGCATAGAGCAATTACTCGAAAAGGCGTCTGCCTATATAAAGGAACCGGAGCTTCAGCGTATACGGGTAGCGTACGAGTTTGCGGAGCAGGCCCATCACGGACAGGTCCGCAAATCCGGAGAGCCGTATATTCTTCACCCCCTTGCGGTGGCCGATATCGTGGTTAACATGCAGATGGATGCACTGTCGATCATTGCGGCCTTGCTTCATGATGTCGTAGAGGACACTACCGTGTCCTTGAAAGAGATACAGGAACAATTCGGAAATGACTGCGCCCTGCTTGTCGACGGGCTGACGAAACTGGAACGGATCAAATTCAGATCCAAAGAAGAGCAGCAAAACGAAAACTACCGGAAAATGTTTATCGCCATGGCTCAGGACATCCGCGTGATCGTGATCAAGCTTGCGGACCGTCTGCACAATATGCGGACGCTGAAATATCAGTCGGAGGAGAGCCAGCGGCGGATCGCTTATGAAACATTGGAAATTTTTTGCCCAATCGCCAATAGATTGGGTATTTCCGCGATCAAATGGGAGATGGAAGATATCGCGCTAAGGTATCTCAATCCTCAACAGTACTACCGGATCGCCAACTTAATGCGCAAGAAGCGGGCCGAACGCGAGGAATACATCAAAAACGTCATCGCCCGCATCGCCGAAAAGCTGGAGGAAATGGGCGTGCAGGCCGATTTGTCCGGCCGGCCGAAGCATATTTACAGCGTATACAAGAAAATGACGACGAAAAACAAGCAGTTCAACGAAATTTACGATCTGCTGGCCATTCGCATCATCGTGGAAAATATCAAGGATTGCTATGCAACCTTGGGCATAATCCATACGTTGTGGAAACCGATGCCGGGGCGGTTCAAGGATTACATTGCGATGCCCAAGGCCAATATGTACCAGTCGCTGCACACGACGGTCGTCGGCCCTAACGGGGAGCCGACCGAGGTGCAGATCCGCACCTGGGAAATGCACCGGACGGCGGAATACGGGATCGCGGCCCATTGGGCTTATAAAGAGGGATCGGGCGACAACGGCCTGGTAAACAAAATTACGTTCTTCAACGAAATTTTGGAGCTGCAGCATGAGGCGAAGGACGCCTCCGAATTTGTGGAATCGCTCAAAATGGATTTCTTCTCCGACCTGGTGTTTGTGTTTACGCCGTCCGGGGAAGTCATCGAGCTGCCGGCCGGCTCCGTCCCGCTCGATTTCGCCTACCGGATTCATACCGAGGTGGGCAACCGGACGATCGGCGCCAAGGTGAACGGGCGCATCGTACCGCTCGACCATCGTCTGAAAACGGGCGATATCGTTGAGATTCTGACCTCGAAGCATTCCTACGGGCCAAGCCAGGATTGGCTTAAAATCGCCCAGTCCTCCCATGCCCGAAGCAAAATCAAGCAATGGTTCAAAAAAGAGAAGCGGGAGGAGAACGTCGAAAAGGGGCGCGAAGCGATCGAACGCGAACTGAAACGCGCCGGGATCGAGCCGCCTTCGTTTATGACGGACGAGAAGCTGCTCGAGGCGGCCAAGAAGTACGCTTTCAACGACATCGACGACATGCTGTCGGCCATCGGGTTTGGCGGCATTACCGCCTCCCAGATCGTCACCAAGCTGACCGAAAAGCTGCGCAAGGAGCAGGAGGAGGCTGCGGGCCATATCGAATTGACCTCCGAGGTCAAGGAAGTGAAGGCTCCGGAAGACCGCAAGCATCGTCCGACGAACGGTGTGGTCGTGAAAGGCATCGACAACTTGCTGGTGCGGTTTGCCCGCTGCTGCAATCCTGTGCCGGGCGACGAAATCGTCGGATACATCACCCGCGGCCGCGGGGTTTCCGTGCACCGCAGCGACTGCCCGAACATCCCGGCGGGAACCGATGGGGGAGAAGCGGCCCGCGTGATCGAGGTGGAATGGGAGAACGCGATCGAAGCGAATTACAACGTCGATATCGAGATTACCGGCCACGACCGCCGCAACTTCCTGAACGAAGTGCTGCAGGCGGTTTCGGAAAGCAAAACGAACATTTCGGCCGTGTCCGGCCGTTCGGATAAAAATAAAATGGTTTTTGTGCATATGACGATTTTGATCCGCAACACCGATCACCTGCAATCCGTGGTGGAGAAAATCAAGCGGGTCAAAGATGTGTATACGGTGCACCGGATTATGCAATAGCCGAGTTGAAAGGTGAAGACGATGAGAATTGTGGTTCAGCGCTGCCGGCAAGCCCGCGTCACGGTAGAGGGAGAAACGATCGGCTCCATCGGGCGGGGCTTAATGCTGCTGGTCGGCGTTACGCATGAGGATACGGAACGGGATGCCGCTTATTTGGCCGAAAAAATCGCCGGTTTGCGCATTTTTGAAGACGAAGCCGGCAAAATGAATCTTAGCGTGACGGATATCGGCGGAGCCATTTTGTCCGTGTCGCAGTTTACGCTGTACGGCGATTGCCGAAGCGGCAAGCGTCCGAGCTTCACTGCGGCCGCCCGGCCGGAAACCGCCGAGCCGCTTTACGAGCGGTTTAATGCGATGCTCCGGGAGAAAGGGCTGACGGTGGAAACCGGCAAATTCGGGGCCGACATGAACGTCGAGCTCGTCAATTGGGGGCCGGTCACGCTGATTTTGGACAGCCCTGGCGGAGCTTAAGCGCGAGCTTGTTGGGGCTTGTTCGAGCTTGCAGGACGACCTGACGCTCCGGCAGCGTTTCCAACCCTAACGGACACCAGCGCCGTTATTTCGATGAAGACGACCGTTTTCAAAATGTAACGGACACCACAGACCTTATTCGGTATTGATGTGCGCGTATCCGGCCTTTTTTGAGCAAATAGAGGCTCTCCTGTCCGTTAGAAATGAAAAAGAGCACTAGTGTTGCATTAACTTTCAATCTAGACAACTTGCAGCCCTGATCCATTTCAGATTTCCTGGGATCCAGATTTCCGGGGAAATGATCATGTTTTCAAGCCGATAATGCGCCCGCCGGAAATCTAACGGTTGTGATCGCCGTTATTTGCCTGAATCTAAGCAAACTGAGCCGGATTTAAGTGAAATAAGCGCTCCGGCAACCGTTACAATTTGAAATCAACGTTTTTGGAACAAATAATGTTTGTGGCAACCGTTAGAATACCGGTGTGGCTAGAAAATGTATCTTGTCAGATTTAATGCAACGCCAGTGGAAAAAGAGCCTTTTTTCGGGCAAATAAGGTTGTCTAGTCCGTTAGCCTTCATGAGGTCGGATATCTGCTGCCGAAGAGGGATAATTGGGGCTTGCCGAGGGTACACTTGAGGGTACCAACAACGATGTCCTGAAGGAGCCCACAACCCTATGCGTCAATCGACAAAGTCCAAAGCTTGGCGGAGCGTTCCGCTGCTGGCGGCGGGAGACCGCGGTGAAGCCCGCATGCTGGCGCGTGCGGCGGAACCGGAAGCCTACGAGCTGATCCCGCGGGAGGTTAAGCCGTCCGCCGAGTGGCTTCCGCGCCCGGGAAGCTGAACGCTGTCATTATAGCGGTGGCGAGAAGTGGAAATAATAACAAAACGCAAGCGTAGGAGTAAAATGCTCTCCTGGCTTGCGTTTTTGGCTTTATCGGGCAATTCGCCACATTCGTCATAAACTCTCCCGATTCGGGCAATAACAAGCAAAGAATCGTTCGGCGATCGATGCTTACACCCGAGATGAAGGAGAGATGATCAAGCATGACCAAACATATCCAGGCTTATTTCCGAACCGAAGACCAGGTGGAGGGGGCGCGAATCGGCCTGCTCTCGTACGCGCCGAACCAGGTAGAGGCGGGGCATACGGACGACAGAACGGGCGAAGATAACAAGCTGCTGGTGCAACTGCTTCCCGTTCCCAATGGCTCGATGAATTCCGGCGGCACCGTTGGACTGCCGCTTCCCGGAACGCTGCGGGGCGGCCAAAGCGCGCTTCCGGTATTCGCTTTCGGTGACCGGGGGGCTGGCGACGCTTTGAACGGAGAGCACAGCGAGGCGGTGGCCGGCGAGCGGGAAATGGACCCGGCCCGGAACGTCGTGAATACCGGGGACGGGCCGGAAGGCTGGAAATATGTGCTCAGCGCGGCGGTAAAAGATGAGGATTACGACAGGATCGTGCAAAAATTGCGCGCCCACGGAGCGTATATTCCTATAGGTTAAGCCATGCTGTAATATAACTGTAATATTAGATTCATGATCCCTTAACATAAGCTGTTTATAATAACAGCATAACCCCCTTTTTAATACAATATATACCTTTGGACCTGCACCCCGTTGGTGACAGGTTTTTTTCTTTAATCCGACATTTTTGTTGAGCAGACTTGACTTTAGCGCGGTGGTTACATACAATCAAGAAATAACAGTTGATGTCACCCCCTGGTATGGGGCGCCAATTGAAATAAATAAATGTATGATAGCAATTCGATGACGGGACAAAGTAATTCGACCCCACACCCGCAGAGAGGGATCCCGAGTCTTCGTGGCGATAGGCGCTCTTTAGGAGCCGCTATCCGCTTATGAAGCAGGCTGGAAGGATTCCGGTGATGATTGAACGAAAGACTTCCCCGAGAACCGGCGGCGAAATGCGGTGAGCGGCACCTTAACAGGCTTCCGCTACGGCAAAGTAGACGTACGGCGTAGGCGGGCGATAACCGCTTAAAGCGAATCCCTTTTTCGCATGCAGCATTGCCGTTATCACGGCTGGTGTTGTACGAATCAGGAATTCGGAATGTGGGTGGCACCACGGGTGATTTGGAAACCAGTCTCTCGTCCCTGTTTGCATCAAACAGGAACGGGAGTTTTTTATTTTGATGAGCAATTTAGGATGGAGGATGAACTATGGCTTTTCAAAAACCGAAGGGCACGCAGGATTTGCTGCCGGGCACCGTCGAGAAATGGCAGTTTATTGAAGAGTCGGCCAGAGATATTTGCCGCCGCTTTAATTACCGTGAGATCCGCACGCCGATTTTCGAGCAAACCTCGCTGTTTGAGCGCGGTGTAGGGGAAACGACCGACATCGTCGAGAAGGAGATGTACACCTTCTTGGACAAGGGGGACCGGAGCATGACGCTGCGGCCGGAAGGCACGGCGGGAGTTGTTCGCGCTTATGTGGAGAACAAGCTGTTCGGAGAGCCGGACGTCAGCAAGCTGTATTACATCGGGCCGATGTTCCGCTATGAGCAGCCGCAGGCCGGCCGCCAGCGCCAGTTCCACCAATTCGGGATCGAGGCTTTCGGAGCGACGGACCCGGCGATCGACGCCGAAGTCGTGTCGCTGGGTTACGAGTTTTGCCGCGAGCTGGGACTTCAAGGCGTCAAAGTGGAAATCAACTCCGTGGGCAATCCGGCGAGCCGGGCCGCCTACCGCGAGCAGCTGCTTGCTTTCCTGCTACCGATGAAGGATTCCCTATGCAAGGACTGCCAATCGCGGATAGAACGCAACCCGCTGCGCGTGCTCGATTGCAAGGTGGATCAGGACAAATTCGCCGGGGCGCCTTCAATTCTCGACAGTCTGGATGAGGAATGCACGGCGCATTTCGCCAAAGTCCGCGAACTGCTGACCGCCATGGGGGTCGATTACGTTATCAATCCCCGGCTGGTGCGCGGGCTCGATTATTACACGCATACCGCCTTCGAATACAAAGCGCAGGGGATCGGTGCGATCGACACGATCGGCGGCGGCGGCCGCTACAACGGCCTGGTGGCCGAAGTGGGCGGTCCGGATCAGCCGGGCATCGGGCTTGCTTTAGGCCTGGAGCGGATCGCGCTGATCCTGGAAAAACAGGAGATCGGCATCGGCGCCGCCAAACCTCTCGACGTATATCTCGTCGCGCTCGGCGAGGCGGCCGACAAGGAGAGTACGACCCTGTTGTATAAGCTGCGGCAGGCGGGATTTTCCGCCGAACGCGACTATTTGGGGCGCAAAATGAAGGCGCAAATGAAGTCTGCCGACCGGATGCAAGCCCGCTATACGGCGATCCTCGGCGACGACGAGCTGGAGCGCGGAGAAATCGCCCTCAAATCGATGGAGAGCGGCGAGCAGCGCACCGTGAAGCTGAGCGAATTGATTCATGAGCTATCGTGATCAATAGATGACTTTTTAAACAACATATAATAAGGAGTGTTTTTACATGATGCAGCGTACTCATCATTGCGGCGCCCTCGGCACCGCGAATATTGGAGAAACCGTCACGTTAAACGGCTGGGTGCAAACCCGCCGCGACCTGGGAGGCGTCTTGTTTATCGACCTGCGCGACCGCAGCGGCATCGTGCAAATCGTGTTTAACCCGGCTTATTCCGGGGAAGCACTGCAAATTGCCGACAAGGTGCGGAGCGAATACGTGCTTGCCGTGAGCGGCAAGGTGGTGCAGCGGGACCCGGAGACGGTGAACCCGAACCTGCCGACAGGGCAAATCGAAGTACAGGTCACGGAAATCGAGGTGCTGAACGCCGCGAAAACGCCGCCGTTTTTCATTGAAGACGGCATCGAAGTGGACGAATCGCTGCGCCTGAAATATCGCTACCTGGACCTGCGCCGTCCGGAAATGCAGCAAACGCTGTGGCTGCGCTCGAAAGCGGCTAAAGTATTCCGCGACTTCCTCGATGCGGAAGGCTTCATCGAAATCGAAACGCCGATCCTGACCAAGAGCTCGCCGGAAGGCGCGCGCGACTATCTTGTGCCGAGCCGTGTGCACGAGGGCGAGTTTTTCGCCCTGCCCCAGTCGCCGCAGCTATACAAGCAGCTGCTGATGGTCAGCGGCGTGGAACGCTACTACCAGATGGCCCGCTGCTTCCGCGACGAGGACCTGCGCGCCGACCGCCAGCCGGAATTCACCCAGATCGACATCGAGACCTCGTTCCTGTCGCGGGACGATCTGCTCGATATGATGGAAAAGCTGGTTGTGCGCTTGTTCAAGGAAACGAAGGGCATTGACATTCCTACGCCGTTCCAGCGCCTGACCTACGCGGAAGCGATGGGCAAATACGGCTCCGACAAGCCGGATTTGCGCTTTGGTCTGGAGCTGGTGGACGTTAGCGATCTCGTGGCGAACAGCGGCGTGAAGGTGTTCTCTTCCGTCATCGAAAAAGGCGGGGAAGTCAAAGTGCTGAACGCCAAAGGCTGCGGCACCTGGAGCCGGAAGGACATCGACGACCTGGGACCGTACGCCGCCCGCTACGGCGCGAAAGGCCTCGCCTGGATTCAAGTGAAGGAAGGCGAATTCCGCGGCCCGATCGTGAAGTTCTTCACCGAAGAGGAAATCGCCGCGGTGAAGGAACGCACCTGCGCGGAAGAAGGCGACCTGCTGCTGTTCTCCGCCGACAATAAAAAGGTCGTCGCCGACGTGCTTGGCGCGCTGCGCCTCAAAATCGGCCGCGACCTGGGCCTGATCGACGACAGAGTCTATAAATTCGCCTGGGTGGTGGACTTCCCGCTGCTCGGCTGGGACGAGGAGCAGAAACGGTACGTTGCCGAACACCATCCATTCACTCGTCCGCGCGACGAAGATCTGCCTTTGTTCGACACCGATCCGGGCAAAATTTTGGCCCAGGCCTACGACCTCGTGCTGAACGGCTACGAAGTGGGCGGCGGCTCGATGCGGATTTACCGGCGCGACGTTCAGGAGAAGATGTTCAATGCGATCGGCCTGTCGCCGGAAGAAGCCCAGGACAAATTCGGCTATCTGCTCGATGCGTTCGAATACGGCACGCCGCCGCATGGCGGAATCGCCTTCGGTTTCGACCGCCTGGTGATGCTGCTTGCCGGACGTTCGAACCTGCGCGAAACGATCGCCTTCCCGAAAACGGCGAGCGCGACCGATCTGCTGATGAACGCGCCTTCCGAAGTGGACGGGTCGCAGTTGGAGCAGCTGCATATCAAGCTTGCCGTCAAACCGGCCGAAGCGAAGAAATAAACAACATGAAATGCCATACATGCCATATTTCGGGAGGTGCTTAGACCATGCTTCATCAATTTTCACGGACCGAGCTGGCGATCGGGGCGGAAGGGCTGGACGTATTGAAAAAAAGCACCGTCGCCGTGCTCGGCATCGGCGGGGTCGGTTCGATCGCCGTCGAAGCTTTGGCCCGGACGGGGATTGGCCGCATCATCCTAATCGATAAGGACGTCGTCGACGTTACCAACATCAACCGCCAAATCCATGCGCTGACGACGACGATCGGCCAGAAGAAGGCGGATCTGATGTGCGAGCGGGTCAAGCTGATCAATCCGGAGTGCGAAACGATCGCCCTGAATATGTTTTACACGGAAGAAACGTACGAGGAATTGTTCAAATATGAAATCGACTACGTGCTTGACGCTTCCGATACGATCAAATACAAAATCCACCTTATCAAGGAGTGCCTGAAGCGCGGGATTCCGATTTTGTCCAGCATGGGCGCGGCCAATCGAATGGACCCGACCAAGTTCCAAGTGGCTGACATTTCCAAGACTCACATGGACCCGATGGCCCGCGTCATCCGCGCGAAATTGCGGGAAGAAGGCATCCGCAAAGGGGTCAAGGTCGTTTTCTCCACGGAGCAGCCGGTCAAGCCGCGCGCCGATGTCACGAAAAAGATCGTGCCGGAAAACGCTCCGCAAATCCGCAAAGCGAAGCAGCCGCCGGCGAGCAACTCGTTTGTCCCGCCGGTGGTGGGGCTGATCATGGTCAGCGTCGCCGTCCGCGAGCTGCTGGAACGCGGTGGAGTGCGCGTATGAACGAGGCGCTGGCGAAAAAGCTGCGTTTGCCCGAAGCCGGCGCCCGGAGTTTGGTGCTGAACGCTCCGGAAGGTTATTTGGGCGAGCTTGGCCTGGGGCCGGATCACGCCGTGTACGACGGGAAGCTGGCCGGGAGTTACGACTTCGTGCAGATGTTTTTCCGTTCGATCGGGGAAGTGGAGAACCGGGCCGGCGCGGCGCTTGACGCGGTCAAACCGGACGGGCTGCTGTGGTTGTGTTACCCGAAGGGCGGCGTCAAAGCGGGTACGGATCTGACCCGGGACAAGGGCTGGGAGACGGTGAAGGCGGCCGGATTTGAGGGAATCGCCCTCGTCTCCGTGGACGAGGTGTGGTCCGCCATGCGTTTCCGTCCGGCTGAATTGGTGAAGGCTGCACGGTCGTCGTCCCGGCGTGGCGCGGGGAGCGGAGCGGCTCCGGCTAAGAAGCCGACCCAGCCGGTAGAGGCCCCGGAGGATTTGACGGCCGCTTTGCGCGATCATCCGCAGACTGCCGCTTTTTTTGACGGGCTCGCCCCTTCCCACCGCAAGGCTTACATTGAATGGATATCGGAGGCCAAGCGGGAAGAGACGCGGCAGAGCCGGATTGTCAAAACGGTAGAAAAGCTGGAGCAGGGGCTGAAGCGCCCGAGCGACAAAGCGTAAGGTTCGTATTGCGTGTTTTTACAAACATCAGGTCGTACGAGGCATAGTGTCCTTAGGCGGCTGCCGGACATAAGCGCAGGTTTGATGACAACATCGAATCTGCGCTTTTTAGCGCGCCTGGGTTATTTGTGCCTGTTTTGCCGGGGAAGTTCGCCTTTTTTTCGCCGTAGTGATATAATGAGGTTTCTCTGGCTCCGGATCATGGGAAAATAGCGGATGGCGGGCGTTTCGACTGCCCTGCGGTTGACCGGCGGAGTACATCAATCTTAGGAGGTAACTGAAAGTGGAACATTTTCAAAGTGCCTATCAAGAAGAAAAGGCGCGGCTAGATCGCACCCTGGAAGAGATCGAAAGGCAGCTGAAAGAGCTGCGCAGCATCCCCGTATACACGGGGCATGATTTTACGGAGCAACTGCTTGAGGCAAACCGCGAATCGCAAAGGAAACAGCTGGAGCAGTCGGAGCGTGAGCCTTATTTCGGCCGGCTTGATTTTGCGGAAGCGGGCAGAAAACGGACGCCGATCTATATCGGCAAAGTGGGCGTCGGCGACCCGGAAGCGGGGCACCCGCTCGTTATCGATTGGCGCGCGCCGATCGCCAGTTTGTTTTATTCTTTTACCGGCGGGGATGAGGCTTCTTATCTTGCTCCCGAAGGCTTGATTGACGGACTGGTGTACCTGAAACGCAACATCGTGATTCGCAAGGGCATTCTCGAACGGGTGGCGGATACGTACGACCGCGACAGCGACGGACCGGCCGTAAGCGACGAGTTTCTCGTGTACCGGCTCGGCGAAAATAAGGATAATCGGCTTCGCGATATCGTTTCGACGATCCAGGCCGAGCAGGATCGAATTATCCGTGCGGCCAAAAATACGGCGTTGATCATCCAGGGGGTCGCCGGCAGCGGGAAAACGACCGTGGCGCTGCATCGGCTGGCCTTTTTGCTGTACCAGTACAAAGAGCAGATTTCTGCGGAACGGCTGGTCATTTTTGCGCCGAATCATATGTTTATCGACTACATTTCCGAAGTATTGCCCGAACTGGGGGTCGGGGATATCCAGCAAAATACGTTCAGCGATTGGGCGGCCCGGGTGCTTGGCTTGGAGGAGGGGCCGTCTGACGGGACGGAAGCGCTGTCGCACTGGTTTGACGGAGACTGGCCGGGACAGCCGCAAGGGCGGAGCCAGGCGGAAGGACAGGCGCAGGAGCAGAAGCTGAGGCAGGGGATCGCGCAGTGGCAGGCTCAGACGAAGGATCAGGCGGAAGAGCAGGATCAGGTGAAAGAGCAGGTACCAGCACAGGGGCTGGGACGGAAGCAGATGCATGGGGGCGCCCAGGTTCAGGAAAGCCCGGACGATAACAAGCTGCCCGGCCGGTTTAAAGGCTCCATGCATTTTAAGTCGTTAATCGATGCCTATGTGGAAAACCTGGAGTCCATCTGCGTGCCCGAAGGGGACTTTGAGCCTTGGGACGGGGCGTGTTTATCCCGGAAGGAGATCATCGGCTGGTTTGAAGGCGAATACCGCCATTACCCGGTCGCCCGGCGCAAGGAACGGGTGCTGGCGCGGATTCACCGCTGGATCGAAATGGAGCTGAAGAAGCCGTCTTCCGCGGCGGCGCTGAAGGAACGCAAGAAGAAGGCGCAGCAGCGGGAAAAAGCATACGCCAAAAAGTGGCCTGAGCTCGCTCCGCTTAACCTGTACCGGGGTCTGTTTGGCATCCGGAGGAGCGGCGGGACGGCGGACTCGGGCCTTGCGGATATGGCGGGGCGGATTCCGCGGGAGATTTGGCGGGAAACGCAGGGCTATTTGAAGAAAAACAACCTTAAGGAAGAAGATCTGCCCGCACTGTTGTATCTGTACTCCGTGGTCAACGAAATCGACGGGAAAATGACCTTCGACCATGTGGTGATCGACGAGGCCCAGGATTTTTCGCCGTTTCAGGTGTATGTGCTGGACCGGTTCGTCAAAGGGCATTCGTTTACGATCCTGGGAGACTTGTCGCAGGGCATTCACTATTACAAAGGCGTAAGAAGCTGGGAGGAAATGCAGAACCTGTTCCGTCCGGAGGAGACGGCTTACTTTGCGTTGACCCGAAGCTACCGCTCGACAATGGAGATCATTGAGTTCGCCAACGAAATATTGAAGCGGGGCGTGGGAACGGATTTGCTTGCCGTCCCGGTGTTCCGCAGCGGGGAGCCGGTGCGGCTGCTGCCGGCGGCCGGAGAACGGCGCTTCGGCGCAATCCGTTACGCCTTGGACAAGGCGCTGTCGGGCACGTACCGGACGGTGGCGATTCTGACGCGGACGATGCGCGAAGCGGAGGAACTGCATGAGGAACTGCATAAGGGACTGACGAAGAACGGTACCGAGATCAACCTGATTAACGGGGAACTCAAGGAATATGCCGGCGGGGTGTCGGTGCTGCCCGTGTATTTGTCCAAAGGGCTGGAATTCGACGCAGTGATCGTGACGGACGTCGACCCGCTTCACTACGGGCCGGAGGAAGCCAAGCTTCTTTACGTCGGCTGCACCCGCGCGCTGCATGAGCTGTGGCTGCTGCATGGCGACGAGCTGCCGGACTACGTTCCCGGAGAAGACACCGACTTCGCCGTCCGCGCGGCTGTGGAGGGATTTTGATCTGCGGTCCCTGAAGTTTAGGGGCCCGAGTTTAGCGCCCCAGGCGACCGTGAGATGAAACCATTAGGCGAGTTGATTAGGCGTGCGTGGCGCGTCACGGACTGAAATGTAGGGATTAAAATGACCTGAGCGACTATTAGCATGAAATCACTCCAAGCGGCCTCATTTGGAGCCGAATAGCGCCTGCTGAGACCGTTACGTCAGGAAATACCCGGGAATTGTGCGAATAACCTCGCGGAGTACGGTGGGATGAGAGCGTCGTCGATGTCCTGCTTTTTCAGCCAGGTCAACAGGAAGTGGCGTAGCCTGTGTGGCGAAAGGTGTCTTGGTATCCCTGCCTGCTGCTTTGCACGATTATTCCTTTTGTTCAGGGGGGGAGAGGATGGGGGCTATTCACGGTCTTTTCATTTTTCCCGGTGTCTTGCCCCATTCCTCCCGTCAGGTCTGCTTCACTTCTCCTAACCTCCTGCTCACAAACCTGTCTAACGATCTCGAACATGTCTGCTTCTCTTAAACATATTTTTCTCCTGAATTTATCTTCCTCTCTGCTTCCGGATCAAACGGGATAATCGTGCAAAGCGTCCGGACAGCGGATATTGATCTGCCGACCAAGCACCGGCCTTCCCTGTCAAGCGCTGATTATTAGGTTGAGCCGATTTTCTCGCATTCCCCGATCCGTATATTTTTTCTTCCACGACGATTCAAACAATAAACCGCAGTTTTTTCCTCATCGCATCAGCATGCATGGCCAATAGCTCTTTGAATGATTGCGGGAACGGAACAATTCGGGCTTTTCCACCCTTCCCTTTATTGATGGTTATTTGCCAGTAGTGAAAAATCAATTTCCGAAAGCCGTACATTGACCAGTTCGCTTACCCGGATACCGGTATACGTTCGCAAGGCTGGAACAAACTTTTGCAGGTAGGGTGTTGAAAAAAACTTGATATTATTCCCTCAATCTCCGAGCTTTTTTACCTTCTCTAACCTTAATCTAAAATATGCTGTTTAAAAGGGAATCGTAATCTTTAAGTCTCTTTATACTATCTTCATATGGGTAACATTCTGTCAATTTAGGAAATACCCTTCGCTTTGGGGGGGATTCTAATTTTATCCATTCGTTTGCACCTGGTGACAGTTACGCTGGCATTACCCCTTACTGGATGCATATCTCGCTTCCGCATGTTCGCTCCTTTGCTAAGGAACGGCTGCTTTAGCGGAGGATGAACCGCAAAAGTGCATTTCATTTTTCGTATATTCACGTTTTAGAGCGATTAAAATGCAAAGTGCATCTGTTTTGCGGACATTTGATCAAAAAGTAGCTATTGACCGGAAATGAACTATACATTTGCATTTGAACTGCCCGCTTCGAGGAATTTCGACGAAAATCGCATGCACTTTTGCATTTCGTGCGGTGATGGTCTCAGTGGGTACCAGGGACCCCGATGCAGATGTGTTGATCCGAACCTAACCATGGGCCGGGATTTTTTCATCGGTCAGCGGGGCCGGCCCTCGATAAAATCCTCCAGGTCTTGGTCCGCTTTGCTTTGATTGCACAAATTGCAGGCGCAGACGCAGTTTACCGGAGTGGTGTGGCCGCCTTTCGCTTTGGGCAGCAGATGGTCGATCGTGTCCCCGTATTCCCCGCAAAAAAAGCAGGTATAGTTGTCGCGGGTGAGAATATAATTGCGAAACGCTTTGTTGGTGTAGAGGCGCCGGATCGTATGCGGGTTGACGACCACGGCGGCATGCTCGCGGACGAGCGTTACGGCCAATTCAAAGTCGACCTCCTGCTGCCAGCGGCGGCCTTTGTCGGTCCGTCCGCGCATACGGATCATCCCGTTGCGGTTCGGGCGCAACGTCCGCACGTCCGGCCCCTCCGCCCGCGGCGGCGGTGCCGGCAGCGCACGTTTGATCCGGCGCTTCGGCGTCGTCCCGTGAACCGCCGGCAAGGAGGCCGCTTTGGCGTCCCGTCTAGCCGAAGCGGCTCCCGCAACGTCATCGCCTGCTTTGGGAACGATTTCATCAGCCTTGCGGCTGTGCCGAGCAGCTTCTTTGCTCTTGTCAGGCCTGCCGCTCTGCCGCGCCGCCTGGGCCTGGGCAGCGCCGGCATCGGCCGTCACGGCAAGTCCTACAGCGGGTGATTCCACGCTCCTAGGCTTTTCCTGGACCATGCGGGCCTGCTGCTTCCGAAGCGACCGGCAGCTTCGGCAGGCGCCGCGGCGCGAGCCTTTGCCGGAGCGTTTGCCGGTGCGCCGGAGGAACTCGGAAACCGGTTTTGCTTCGCCGCAGTAGGCGCAGGTTTTTGTCGCCGGCACCGGCGCGTTTCGGCGCATATCTGGTCTTTGCTCTTCCATGTTGTCCCGGCGGAAAGACGGGGCATGCTGCTGTGTCAATGGTGTCACCTCGGTTTCGGATAAGCGGCGTATCCTGCTTTAGTCATATTTTCATTATACCTGATCGAAAATATAAATATAGCCAAGACCGCGGGTCTTGGCTTCGCATATGGTTAATTTATCGTAGAACCAAGCTGCTGGCTTTCCGCCTCGGCTGCGGGGCGGGACCTTTATACCCGCGTTTACTCCGTTACCGCTGCCTGGGGTCTGAGCGCTCGCATTTTGGTCAAAATTTTTCGGATACTTTCATCGGATAAATGGTATTTGGCGGCTAAATCCCGTACGGAACACCCTGTATGGTGAAGCCGGTAAATCTCTTCGTTTCGTTTGGCGATGGACGTGCGCGATCCGCTCAATTCACCCCATAACGCTCTTGTCCGTTCCGGTTTCGGGATGTACAGCAGCTCGCCTTGAATGTAGTTCTGGAGCTCCTGCAGCAGCCTAGGGGGAAGAACATCCTTCCCATTTTTGTAGTTCACGATCATGTACCTCCTTATTTCGTGGTCCGTTTTCCATAGTTGTTACGATATAAGTCAGCATGGCCGTAAATCCCCCTTTCAGCTTGGAATAATATTGAAAAATTCAACTTAGGATCTATCATAACACAGTCATCATCTAAACGGAAATAAGGGGAGCTGTTTCCAGCCCCCCGTTTTTTTGCGGTTTCCGCTTACGCGGAAGCCACCTCACTCACTGAAATCACTTCGATCAGCCCCCTTTCCCGTGATTCGTCGGCCCGACATCTATATTAACTCATATTTTGTGCCGCGGGAAAAGCGAAAGAACAACTATAAGTGTTTTTTACGCATTAGTGCTTTTAAGTGTTTTACTACTTTAGGTGCTTTAACTACTTTAAGTGCTTTTTTTGCATCGGTGTTATGGGGCATAAGTGTTTTTGCTGCGGGTGTGCTAGAATAGAGTAGACAATGCCTACGATCAAGGAAGTGAGCATGATGGATTTGTTCTCCTACCAACAGGAGCAAAACCCGGCGGGGCGGCTTTTGGCCGATCGGATGCGGCCCGTCACGCTGGATGAATATATCGGACAGGAGCATATCGTCGGTCCGGGGAAGCTGCTGCGGCGGGCGATCGAAGCGGACCAGATATCCTCGATTTTGCTGTATGGCCCTCCCGGCTGCGGGAAAACGACGTTGGCCCACATTATCTCCAACCACACGAAAGCCGAGTTCGTCCGGCTGAACGCGGTTGACGCTTCGGTCAAGGATGTTCGGGAAGTGATCGAAAAGGCGCAAAACGACAAGTCGTTTTACGGAACGAAAACGATTCTGTTCCTGGACGAGGTGCATCGCTTTAATAGCTCGCGCCAGGATGCGCTGCTGCCGGCGGTGGAGAAGGGAACGATCATTTTTATCGGCGCGACCACGGAAAACCCGTTTCATTACGTCAACGGCGCTTTGATGAGCCGCTCCACTTTGTTTCAGCTCGAGCCGCTGACGAAGGAGCACTCGCTTATCGCAATGCGCCGGGCGTTGGCCGATAAGGAAAAAGGGATCGGCTTCATGCAGTTGAACGCCGACGAGGAGGCGCTCCAGCACATCGCTTCCATGGCCAACGGCGACATCCGCCGCGCCCTGAACGCGCTGGAGCTGGCCGCGATGACCACGCCGCCGCAGCCGGACGGCACGGTGCATCTGACGCTCGAAGTCGCCGAGGAGTCGATCCGCCGCCCGCTGGTCAAGGCGGACGAATCGACGCAATATGATGTACTGTCGGCGTTCCACAAGTGCATTCGCGGCTCCAGCGACGCCGCGGTGTTCTGGTTCCTGTACGCGGTGGAAAAGCTGGGGATGGACCCGATGACCTTCATCCGGCGTTTGATCGCCGCCAGCAGCGAGGACATCGGGCTGGCCAATCCGCAGGCGATGGTGCAGGCGGTCAGCGCTTTGGAAGCCTACCGCAACAACGGCTGGCCCGAGGCCAAGCTTAATGTCGTCCAGGCGATTTTGTTCGCGGTGGAAAGTCCGAAATCGAACGGGGTGGTTGAGGCGATCGGAAACGCCATGGCGGCGATCGAGGAGGTCGTTTCGGCCGAGGTGCCGCTGCATTTGCGGGACACCCATTACAAAGGCGCCGTGAAGCTGGGGCACGAAGGGTATAAATACCCCCACAATTATCCGGGGCATTATGTGGAGCAGGAATATTTGCCGCCGAGGTTGTCCGGCCGCACGTTTTACCACGCTACGGAGCAGGGCAACGAGGCGAAAATCAAACACAACCAGGAGCTGCGGCGCAGGGTGAAAAGATAAGGGCGGGTCTTTCGTAGGCCTGCTCAGCCAAAAAAATCGGCCCTCAAAAGCCAACTGAATGGAACGGCCAACCGTCGGCCGGGCCTGCAAATTAGCTGCACTTTATGTATTTTTTATCCGAAGCCTGGCATGTTCATCCCCATTAGCGACGTTTTGTGCCCCTATTTTCCTATGAATGGCCCAAAGCACGGGCATTTCCTTGCGATGGGGCAAAATAGCGGCATAAATTGCTTCTACTTCTCTCCAACGGACGGATATCGCTGAAATAACGACGTTGTGTCCTTATTTTTTCGCTGGAGTTTCTCGGGCGGCCTGATTTTAGCTGGTTTTCTCGGCACACCATAAAAGAGCCCCGCCGGCTTACCGGCGGGCTCCTGTTTTGATGTTCAGCGGCGTCACGCTCTTATGGGGCATCGGTCTAAATATCATCGCTCTGGAAGGCTGGCCCTGTTGTCCCTATATTTCGAGCAGAGGACCCCGAGAAAGGGCGAGCTTATCGGCTCGTATTACCCCAGCGCCCCTTCCGCCTCACGCGCCTCCAGCTTCACCGGCGATTCGATCGTGCCGCCGCCGAGGCATTCCTCGCCTTGGTAAAACACGACAGCCTGCCCCGGCGTGATCGCTTTTTGCGGCTCGTCAAACTCGACATACACCGTGCCGTCCGCCCGCTTCGTCAAGGTTACCCCTTGATCCGCCTGGCGGTAACGGAATTTCGCCGTGCAGCGGAACGGTCCGTCCGGCAGCTTGTCAGCTCCGGCGATCCAATTGACGCCCGAAGCGGTCAGCGCCGTCGAATACAGGCTCGGATGCTTATCGCCCTGAACGACATATAAAATGTTGCGTTCCAGGTCTTTATCCGCGACAAACCACGGTTCGCCGGTGCCCGAGCCGCCGATGCCCAGGCCTTGCCGTTGGCCCAGCGTATAATACATCAGCCCGTCATGGCGGCCCTTGACCTCACCGGTCGCAATGTCGACCATATCGCCGGACTGGGCCGGCAAATAATTGCTCAGGAACTCCTTGAAATTGCGTTCCCCGATAAAGCAAACGCCGGTGCTGTCTTTTTTCTTCGCCGTGTACAGGCCGGCTTCTTCCGCGATGCGGCGGACCTCCGGCTTCGGAAGATGGCCGATCGGGAACATCGCCTTGGACAATTGCTCCTGATTCAAGGCATTCAGGAAGTACGTTTGGTCCTTGTTGCCGTCAACGCCGCGCAGCAGCTTGTACACCCCGTCTTTTTCGACAACGCGGGCATAATGGCCGGTAGCGACGTAATCCGCGCCGAGATCAAGCGCTTTGTTCAAAAATTCGCCGAATTTGATCTCGCGGTTGCACATCACGTCGGGATTTGGCGTACGGCCGCGCTTATATTCATCGAGAAAGTAGGCAAAAACTTTATCGTAATACTGTTTCTCGAAATTGACGGTATAGTAGGGGATATCGATTTGCTCGCACACGCGGCGGACATCCTCGGCATCCGCTTCGGCGGTGCAGTAGCCGAATTCGTCGGTATCGTCCCAGTTTTTCATAAATATGCCGATAACGTCGTAGCCTTGCTGTTTCAGCAGGAGCGCCGTCACCGAAGAATCGACGCCGCCGGACATGCCGACGACAACGCGGGTTTCGTTTGGTTGCTTCATTTCTATCACTCCTTTGGGCGCATGTGGCCCTGCCGTTATTTTACCATATGCGTGCAACCCTATACGATGGGTATTCCCTATATTAAAGTAAGGAAAACAAATTGCAACCCCAAAAAGGTTGATTTATTTTTCAAAACACATATGATATGTTACGATAAGCAGAGGTTAAAGATAGGAATAGGGAGGTATTCTTTAAATAACTGGACTTCAGCCGCGGTTTTGGGCCGTAGACGCCGTCAATCGCCATTTAATTGATCGGAGTTCAATTATATAAAGTTTCCCTGAAAATTGAAAGAGGTGGCTTCTTTGAAGATTTCTACAAAAGGACGCTATGGATTGACGATTATGATGGAGTTGGCCGCAAAATTCGGCGAGGGCCCGACTTCCCTGAAAAGCATCGCCGAAAAAAACCAGCTGTCCGAGCATTATCTGGAGCAGCTCATTGCACCGCTTCGCAACGCCGGATTGGTTAAAAGCGTACGCGGCGCCTACGGCGGGTACATCCTGTCGCGCGACGCGAGCGAAATTACGGCGGGGGATATTATCCGCGTTCTGGAAGGACCGATTTCTCCGGTTGATTTTACCGAGGAAGACGATCCGGCCAAACGCGATTTATGGCTGCGCATCCGCGACAGCATTGCGGAGGTGCTCGATTCGACAACGCTGGAAAACTTAGTCAACTTTGAAGAGCATGGCGCGAAAGAGAATTATATGTTCTACATTTAAGATTTTGTCCGCGGTCAGCCGTTGACGGCTTATGCGAAGTCATCTCATATTGCTGATGGCGGCTTTGAGTGGCCTTAGATAAAGTAAGTAATTACAAAAGTCAGCCCAAAAAGAGCCTGCGGATTTGTATTTGCAGGCTCTTTTTGGGGCTTATCCTAGAACTTACGATCGGGGAAAATAACGACATGAATTGCATCAGCGTTGCACTAATTCCGACAAGATACACCTCTAGCCAACAACTAACCTAACGGTTGCCACAACCGCTATTCGGTCAAAAAAGTTGATCTCAAATTGTAACGGTTGCCATAGCGCTTATTTCACTGACACCCGGCTTATTTTGCTTAGATTCAGGCAAATAACGCTTCTCACAACCGTTAGATTTCCTGCAAACCCAATTTTATTTAGACAACCTAAGCCTTTGCGGGAAACCTGATTCTAAACCTACCCTTTGTCCATGGCTTTGCAGATCAGTGTGGCAAACAGGCTGTTAGACCACGCGAACCATTCCCGGGAGAAATCGGCCGGGTTTTCCTAGTGAAATCCTTCGTGCATATACCCGGTGGTCCGCGTCCGCAGCGACCAGCGTGTCGATCAGCGCCTTGACTTCCTCGTCGACCAATGGCCGCCAGCGCCTGCATCGCCAGCGCCATGTGCCACACGTATCCGCCCGGCGTATACGGATTGCCGATGCTCTTGGCGAATTTGCCTTCGAAATGAAACGGGTTGTCGAAGCTCAAGGCAAAACGCCGGGTATTTTAGAAATGGTTTACTGCTTTGGCCACGAATAACCTCCCCCTTATGGCACATCTATGATCATTATAACGTTATAAGTACTATGCTATAATTTGCGGTTAAAGGAAGAAAAGATAGAAAATTGTCGCATTTCAGGCATGAGTAGTTTTTTTTCGGAAAATCATATAGAATAAGACTGCTTAAAGTGTGTGTTCAAAAAGGCCGGTTTTCAGCACCGAGAAGGTTGGATGAAGCTAGGGACGTCAGGAGCGGAGCGTACGTTTTGGGTACGTGAGCAACTGAAATGTTTCCGTAGGAAACATGCTTCGGAAGCATATGCTTAGGCCCGGCTGAATTCAAGATTCAATGTCGAGTTTGCTTCTTGATTCACTTCGTGATCAAAAGCGGACTTTTTGAACTACCTCTTAAAAAAAGTCGGGAACATGTCCCGGCATCCCTTCGTTTAAGGTGGCTAAGGAAAATGACTCACATATATCTCGACCATGCCGCATCCACCCCGGTCCATCCGCTGGTTGCGGAAACGATGCTGAACGTGATGCGGGAGCAGTTCGGCAACGCCTCAAGCGTGCATTTTTACGGCCGCGCCGCCAAACGGCTTGTGAACGGGGCGCGGGACGCGATCTCCTCGCGCATCGGCTGCCGTCCGGACGAGCTGGTGTTTACGAGCGGCGGCACGGAAAGCGACAACCTGGCGCTGTTTGGCACGGCCGCTGCCCGTAAAGACAAGGGGCGCCACATCATTACGACGTCCATCGAGCATCACGCCGTTCTGCATGCCTGCGAGCGTTTGGAAAAAGACGGCTTCGAGGTGACGTATCTCCCGGTCGACCGGTACGGCCAGGCGCATCCGGACCAGGTGCGGGAGGCGATTCGCCCGGATACGATCCTGATCAGCGTGATGTACGGCAATAACGAGGTCGGTACGATTCAGCCGGTCGCGGAGATCGGACAAATCGCCAGAGAGCGGGATATCCTGTTTCACGTCGACGCCGTGCAAGCGCTCGGTTCGCTGCCGATTGCCTGCAGCGGGCTGCCGGTCGATCTGATGAGCTTCTCCTCCCATAAAATCAATGGTCCGCAAGGAGTCGGGGCATTGTACGTACGGAAGGACTTGGCGATCGAGCCGATTCTGCACGGCGGCCTCCAGGAAAGAAAACGCCGCGCCGGAACCGAAAACATGGCGGGGATCGCCGGCTTCGCCAAGGCGGTGGAACTGGTTGTGTCTGAGCGGGAGGAGCGGGCCGCCCACGAGGCGGAGCTGCGCCGGGAATTGCTGAACGCGCTAGAGGCGCGCATTACGCGCGAACGCTTCCACGTCAACGGCCATCCTACCGAGCATTTGCCGCATATCGCCAATATCAGTTTTCCCGAGTGTGATTCGGAGACGATGCTGATGAACCTGGATATGGAAGGGATTGCCGCTTCAAGCGGATCGGCCTGCACCTCGGGGTCGCTGGAACCGTCGCATGTGCTTGAGGCGATGCACGTATCTGAGGCTTTTTTACGTTCGGCGATTCGTTTTAGCTTCGGATGGGGTAATACTAAAGAAGAAGTTGTGCAAACCGCAGAAAAAATTGCAACCATTTTGGAACGTCTCCGTAAAAGAAGTTATGGGCACTCGTAACGGGGGTCCTCTAGCTTTTGCGGAGGGAGGCAGAAATTAAGCTAAGCAACCAAGGGAAATGCCAGCAGGGAGTGTCGGCGGTTCATGAGAATGCAGGAAATGATCGGCCTGGCTGTCTTTGACGTGGAACAAGGCAAGCGGGTCGGGAAAGTTCTTGATGTCTTGCTGGGGAGCGATTGGTCGATCACGGGCATTCAGCTGGAGAACAGATCTCTTTTTCATTCCAGCATCAAGGCGGTGCTCTGGGACGATATCGTCGCTTACGGCGAGGATGCTGTGATGATACGCAATCAACAGGCTGTCTGCAAATGGGAAGCCGAGCATATACAAAATACGTTTTTGTCCGGACCCGGCAAATTGAAGGATCTGTCCGTACTTACGGAGGACGGGATTCGGATCGGATACGTCACGGATGTTTATTTTGAACACGAATTGGGAAACACAATTACTGGAATTGAAATAAGCGACGGGTTTTTCACCGATCTGATGGAAGGGCGGAAAGTGCTCCCCTTTGTCCCGGAAATGACCCGAGGGGAAAATGCGATCATGGTGCCCCGCAGTAGCGAGCAACTGCTTGAAAAACCATGAATTTTTACGAACGGTAGGTGGTCGGTCAATGATGAAATGTCCAAATTGCAATTCCAAGGATATCGGCAAAATCGGTTCCCATCAGTTTTACTGCTGGGGATGCTTTATCGAACTGACGGTGAACGGCGACAAAATGTCGGTTTATCAAGTGGAGGAAGACGGGACGCTAAGCTCCCTGGACGACTTGTTTTTCGGCGAGGAGATCGTGCAGGAATTCCCGCAGATCCAAGCTTCTTCTTAAAAAATATATATTCGCTTCCGCCTGCGGAAATGCTAAGAGCTGTCCATCTATTTATCGTAAATAGAGCGGGCGGCTTTTTTTTCTGCTCTTAAAAAATTGTCAACAACGATCATGACGAAACCGCATTTTGATTTGATTGAGAAAGAAAGCGCTTTGAATTAGGATGAGATTAGGAACACGGTAAATCCTAAAGTTTGTGGTGGTCCGCACAATTTTTGAAGGAGGTTTCTCTTTATGGCTATAGCACAAACCAAAGCACAACCAGAGGGAAGCGGCGGAATCCGGGTGCAGGTGCAGCGGTTCGGACGTGCGCTTAGCGGCATGGTCATGCCGAACATCGGCGCTTTTATCGCCTGGGGCTTGATTACCGCCTTGTTTATTCCGACCGGTTGGTTTCCAAACGAATATTTGGGTAAATTGGTCGACCCGATGATCAAATATTTGCTGCCGCTGCTGATCGGCTACACCGGCGGGCAGATGGTTCACGGCAAACGCGGGGCCGTCACCGGCGCGATCGTGACTATGGGGGTTATCGTCGGCAGCGACATTCCGATGTTCCTCGGCGCCATGATCGTAGGTCCTTTGTCGGCTTGGTTGATCAAACAATTCGACAAAGCGATTGAAGGCAAAATCGGTTCCGGTTTCGAAATGCTGGTCAACAACTTTTCGATCGGCATTTTTGGCGGCGCGATGGCGTTGGGAGCTTACTCCGGCGTAGGTCCGTTCGTGCAAGCGATCAGCAAGGTGTTGTCTTCCGGCGTGAACTTCCTGGTGGATGCCAAATTGCTGCCGCTGGTCAATATCATTATCGAACCCGGCAAGGTGTTATTCCTGAACAATGCCATCAACCACGGCGTTATTACGCCGCTCGCGGCTGAAGAAGTCGCGCGGGTGGGTAAATCCATGTTGTTTATGCTGGAATCGAACCCCGGCCCCGGCCTTGGTATCCTACTGGCCTACTGGCTGGTCGGACGCGGTTCGGCGAAGCAATCCGCTCCGGGTGCGGTCGTCATCCACTTCTTCGGCGGGATTCATGAGATTTACTTCCCGTACATCCTGATGAAGCCGGTGCTGATTCTTGCCGCGATCGCCGGCGGCGTAGCCGGTACGTTTACGTTCCAGTTGACCGGTGCCGCTCTTTCCGGGGCGCCTTCTCCAGGCAGTATTCTCACTTACATTATGATGACGCCGAAAGGCGGATTCCTGCCGATGTTCAGCGGTGTCATCGTAGCTGCGGTTGTTTCCTTCCTGGTTGCGGCTTTGCTGCTGAAAACGGGTAAGAAAAACGATGAAGAACTGGATTTGGAAGAAGCGTCGGCAAAAATGAAAGAGATGAAATCCGCCGGCGTGAATACGCAAGCAGCGGCTGAAGCGGTAACGAGCGTGCGCAAGGATGCGGTTAACAAAATCGTGTTCGCCTGCGACGCGGGCATGGGCTCGAGCGCCATGGGCGCCTCGGTGCTGCGCAAAAAAATGCAGGATGCCGGCGTGAAGGTGACGGTCGTCAATTCGGCGGTCAGCGAAATTCCGGATGACGCGGATATCGTCATTACGCAAAAAACGCTCACGGAGCGCGCCAAGGCGAACAAGCCGGACGCGGAGCATATCTCCATCGACAATTTCCTGAAAAGTCCGAAATACGACGAGCTGGTTGAACGGCTGAAAGGCTAAGCTCGCGGGGACGATACTGGCAAAACACTGGCGGTTCGCTTCGCCGGTGTTTTGCGTCTGTTTTTTCGAAGGGGGAGTTCTAGTGAGGAAAATGACCGCCCGGCAAAAGCAGATCTTTCTGCTCCTGCTCGGGCGGAAAACGGGTATGACCGCCGCCGAGATCGCCGCCGATATCGGGGTCAGCGTCAGGACGGTACACCGGGAATTGGACGAAATCGAGAAAAGCCTCGCCTATTTTGGCCTCATGCTGTACCGTAAATCCGGCACGGGCATTTCCGTTTGGAGCGATGCCCCGGGCAATGACGAACAGGAGCGCCTGGAGGAAGCGCGCCGGCTGCTGCTCGAGGGCAGCCCCGGCGATTATTCCGGCGAAGAGCGGAAAATTATGCTGATCTGCCGTCTGCTGGATGAACTTGAGCCATGCAAGCTGTTTACGCTGGCTCACGATCTGAAAGTTACGGCGGCTACCGTAAGCAGCGACCTTGATGAGGTTGGTCCGTGGATTCGCCGGTTTGGACTTGAGCTGGTTCGCCGGAGAGGATACGGTGTGGAAATCGTCGGGGAGGAGATCGGCAAAAGGGCCGCCATTTGCCAACTGGCATCCGATCATTTGGACTACTCCGATCTGATCGGCGGTTCAACCGAACGCCGCTGGTCGGCGGCCATCGACCATTTGCTGGAAGCGGCGGGCTCGCAGCACTTGATGACGGTGGAAAATACGCTGTGGCAAATGAACTGGGATTGGACCGAGCATTTATCCGAAAAAGCCTATACCCAGCTGCTGATCAACCTGTCCGTAACCGTCAACCGCATTAGGGTGGGCCGCCGCGTTTCCGGAGCCGTTTTGGCCGCGTCATCTCCGGGAGGCAGCGATGACCGGCCCGGAGAAGGCGAGACGGAACGTTTTGCCAAACTTTTGGGCGAAAAGCTGGATTTGCGGTTTCCGCAGGATGAGGTTCAATATATGGGGCGCCTGTTCCATCAGGCCAGGGATGCTTCGCCGGAGCTGGTGCAGGCGGACATGGAGCTGGTGGACATCGTGTCCCGGCTGACGGACAACGTCGTGAAGCGGACCGGCATCCCGTTTCAGGAGGACCGGCTGCTCGGCAGCGGCCTGCTTGAGCATGTGGGTCCGGCGTTCAAACGGATCCGCGAAGGGGCGAGAATCCGCAACCCGCTGCTGGGCGCGATCCGCAAGGACTACGAGGATCTGTTCTACATCGTCCGGGAAGCGATGAACGAAAGCGGCGTGAACCTGGAGGTTCCCGACGAGGAAATCGGCTTCCTGGTCATGCACTTCGGCGCGTCGATAGAGCGGTTGAATCAGCTGGGCCGGAATGTGCGGGCCATTCTTGTCTGCTCCAGCGGACTCAGCTCCTCGAAGCTGCTGGCTACGCGGCTGGCCAAGGAAATGCCGCAGATCGAAGTGATGGGGAATGTGTCCTGGTACGAAGCGAAACGCTTGCCGGAGGAAGATTACGATTTGATCATCTCCACGATCGATCTGCCGCTTCCGTCCGATCGGTACGTTAGGTTAAGTCCTTTGCTGACGGACGAGGACAGCGACCGGCTGCTCCACTATTTGCAAAATACGACACTCAAATTGAGGAAAAACGCTCCGCACAAAGATTCGGCCAAAACGAGGGCGTACGACCGGCTGCGGACCTTAAACTCCATGATGGATGAAATCGTCCTTCTGCTGGACCAGTTCGTGGTGGGAGCGCTGGATAACGCGGGTTGCTCCCTGCGCGAGACGGTTTTGGCGGCGCTCAAAGAGATAAACGCTGCCTTTCCGGAGAGCGCCGCCGTCTCTCCCGGAACCGGAGGGTACCGGGAGACGCGCGAAAGCGTCAGCGCAATGTCCGATATTGAGGCCGTCGCCGACCGCTTGCTGGAACGCGAAAAGATGGCCAGCCAAGTCATTCCCGGCACTTCGCTTGCGCTATTCCATACCCGCACCCGGTTTGTGAACTATCGTTCGCTGGCTTTGTTCCGGATGGCGGAGCCCGTGGTGCTGGACGGGGATACCCGGATAAGCGCCATTCTGTTTATGCTGGCCCCGCGGGAGCTGCCGAAGGAAACCCTGGAGGTGCTTAGCGAAATCAGCGCCCTGCTGCTCAAGCCGGAGCTGATCGAACTGCTCGAAACCGGGGAGCGCGCGGATATCCGCGACTTTTTGGCGGCGGAATTGCTGCAGTATGTTGAGAACTATTGATGGAAATTGGTAGGATATTAGTGGAAAAGGAGAGAAAATAAATGAAAATGCTGTCTAAAGAAAAAATTATCCTGAACGGAAAAGCCAAAGACAAATACGAAGCCGTCCGCATGGCCGGTAAACTGTTGGTCGACGCCGGCCACGTCGCGCCGGAGTACGTCGACAAAATGCTGGAGCGCGAAGAGATCGTTTCTACGTACATGGGCGGCGGCCTGGCTATCCCGCACGGGACCAAGGAAGCGAAAAATCTGATCTTCTCCACGGGGCTGTCGGTCGTGCGTTTTCCGGAAGGCGTCGATTTCGGCGGCGATGAGCCGGCGTTTATCGTGATCGGCATCGCGGCGGCCGGCGGCGACCATATGGAGGTGCTGACCAACGTGGCCATGATCTTCACCGAGGAATCGAACTTGGAACGCATCATGAACGCCGCGACCGAAGAAGAAATTGCCGATATCCTCGAAGGGGGGATGTAATGATGAAGGCGGTCCATTTTGGCGCGGGCAACATCGGAAGAGGATTCATCGGGCTGCTGCTGTCCCGTTCGGGCTACGAGGTTTGCTTCGTTGACGTAAACGACCGCGTCGTTTCCGAATTGAAACGGCGCGGGGAGTATCCCGTCATCCTTGCCAGCGAACATCGCGAAACGCTGACGGTTACGGGCGTCACCGCGCTGAACAGCGTAAGCGAACCGGAGGAAGCCGCGCGGGCGGTTGCGGAAGCGGATCTGGTGACGACGGCGGTCGGCGTATCGATACTGAAGCATATTGCCGGCACGATTGCCGCGGGCCTTAAGCTGCGCAAGCAGGGCAACGCGGAGGCGAAGCTGCACGTCATCGCCTGCGAAAACGCCATCGGCGGCAGTTCCCAGTTGAAGGCGCACGTCTATGCGCAGCTCGATGAGGAGACGCGCCGCTGGGCGGATCAAACGGTCGCCTTTCCGGACGCGGCGGTGGACCGGATCGTTCCGCTGCAGCAGCACGAAGACCCGCTTCAGGTCGTTGTCGAGCCTTTTTACGAATGGGCGGTGGATCAATCGCAAATGTTCGCCGGCTTCCATAAAGTCGCGGGCGTACATTACGTGGACCGGTTGGAGCCGTACATCGAACGCAAGCTGTTTACCGTAAACACGGGGCACTGCTCGGCGGCCTACATCGGCCAATTGCAAGGTTACGCAACCATTCAGGAAGCGATGAAGGATGAAAAGGTAGCCGGGCATGTCCGTTCGGTGCTTGCCGAGTCGGGAGCGGTGCTTATAGCCAAGCACGGGTTTGCGGAGGCGGAGCACCAGGCCTACATCGACACGACGCTGCAGCGCTTCGCCAATCCGGCGCTGACGGATGAAGTGTCGCGCGTCGGCCGCTCGCCGATCCGCAAGCTGTCCCCCGGCGACAGGCTCGTCTCCCCGGCGGCGCAAGCTTATAAGCGCGGGCTCGGGTACGATTACCTGGCGCGGACGATGGCGGCGGCGCTGTTCTTCACCGCGCCGGATGACGCGGAAGTAGAGGAGCTTCAGGCTTATCTGCGGGGGGCCGGGCCGGAGAGCACCCTTGCGAAGTACACGGGGCTTGGGGTGGACCACCCGATTGTTCAAGCCGCGCTGCGCCATTACGAGGAGTTGAACAAGGACCGCTAACTAAGCTAGGCCCGTTGATGGGCCGTTAATGGCCCATTAATGGCCCGTTAATTGATAGGCTGCGCATGTATCGGTAATTGGCTATAAGTTCTTCTAGGCCGGGTAGGGGGTTCCCTGTCCGGCCTAGAAGAACTGGCGCCTTACTGGATCAAATGCAAAAATGCATTACAACGCACTATAAACTTCCACTTTTGAGCGAATGAAATGCAAAATTACATCTGATTTGGGATTTTTTTGATGAAAAATACGCTTTCAACCGGGAATGAACTGCATTTTTGCATTTGGTGAGCCATATTCGGAGCATTGGTGAGAAGGAACTGCACTTTTGCATTTCGCTGGAATTGGAATGGTTGGCATAGCGGGCATTGTTGGCATAAACGGACACTGTTGGCATAGCAAGAATAGATGGCATAGATGGTATAGATGGTATAGATGGATAGATGTAATAGCCTTGGATTAGCCATGGCCCAAAACGCTTGCGATTATTTTTCCCTCCTCCGGCAAATAATGAACTATAGCCAATCCATTGCCAAAGGAGGAATCGCGCATGGAACCGATCTTCAAAAGCAAGGCATTCCGCTATGGGGTTTGGCTGCTGCTCGGGCTGTTGATTTTGTACTTCATTTGGCTGCTTCGCCCGATGTTTGCGCTGGTTTACGGCTTTCTCAAAGCGGTGCTCGCCCCGTTCGTGATCGCCATCATCATCTCCTACGTCCTGAATCCGGTCGTCCGCATGCTCGGCGGGCGCAAAGTGCCGCGAACGATCGCGGTGCTGCTCATTTATGCGGTGTTTCTGACCGCGCTTGCGGTTATTTTGATGAACGTTATCCCGATGTTCGTGGAGCAGTTGGAAGAGCTGGGAGAGCATTTGCCGGAGTTGACCATCCATACGCAGCAGATGATGAACCGCTGGGATAACGGCCTGTTGCCGGGCAGCGTGCGCATGGGGATGAACAACTGGTTTTTTCAGTTCGAGAACCGGCTGGCGAGCGCGATTTCGCGTTTTTTGGACAATATCGGGGCAACGATCGGAGTCGTTTTTAACGCGTTTATCATTCCTTTTCTCATTTTCTACATGCTGAAGGACATCGAGTTGATTGAACGGCTTGTGCTTCGATATCTTCCGCGCTCCGGCCGCAAATCGATCATCACGCTGCTGAGGGAAATCGACCAGGCGCTCGGCAACTACATTCGGGGGCAGCTGCTTGTCTGCGTTATTATCGGCGTACTGGCTTATATCGGGTACATGATGATCGGGATGCCGTTCGCCCTGCTGCTCGCCGGAGTTGTGGCGGTCTGCAACATCATTCCTTACCTGGGGCCTTTTCTCGGCGCCGCCCCGGCGCTTGTCATGGCTACCACGATATCGTGGAAAATGGTGCTGTTCGTGCTGCTCGTCAACATGCTTTGCCAGACGATCGAAAGCAACGTCATCTCGCCGCAGGTGGTCGGCCGCAGCTTGCACTTGCATCCGATGCTGATCATTTTCGCCTTGCTGGTCGGCGGGGAGATCGCCGGGGTTCCGGGGTTGATTTTGGCCGTACCGCTGTTCGCCGTAATGAAGGTGATCATTCAGCATTTTTTCACTTATTACGTGCGGCGCAAGGCCATGTGAAGGGGTTGCTGCGGCGGCCCGGGAGTTGACCGTTACACTTTGAAATCAACGTTTTTCGAACAAATAACGCTTGTGGCAACCGTTAGATATAGGTGAGGCTAGAAAATGTATCTTGTCAGATTTAATGCAACGCTAGTGCTCTAAATGCTCTAAGTGCTGCCAAACGCCGCTAAGTGCCGGGTAAACGACGCTAAATGTGCCCGGTTGAGGCGTACCGGTGCCATCCAGTGTAAAGGTGCATTGACAGCGCGTTTTTCGCCTTATATACTAAAAATATTATTTTCAAAGTAGTTAAATCGTTGATGAAATGGAGTACGTTCGAATCGTGGATTTATCAGAGAAGGGTTCCTTCGCTTTAGGCCGGGCGCAATGCCCTCCTTGAATGCGTCGGCTGAGAGAACCCGAAATCTCGCGCGGGCGGAAAGCTGATTTCGGAGTGTGAGTCCAAATTCACCGGCGAGGTCCCCGTTACCGGACCAATGAGGCGATCGCTATACGGTGTCGTGCCGGTCTTCGGAATCGGACGGCGGCGGAGGCGATAACCAGGGTGGTACCGCGATGCAATCGTCCCTGTATTTCAGGGGCGTTTTTTTGTTGTTCCGCGAGGCGTTTTTACAAGGCTCAGCTAAATAGCGGAAAAAAGGGGTCTTATTTTCGCGGATTCCCCGGTCAAGCCGTAAATAGAGGACTTTTTTGGCGCTATTTTCGAGCGGGAGCTGCAAATGGGCATGTTTCCTTAAGGTGCTGACGGAATAACGCCTAAAATTACCGCTATCTTCCGCAAAACTGGCCGAGTCCCCGAAATAACGCCCAAAAACGCCGCTATTTTTGCCGGTGCATCCGGATAGGGTGCCGAATTTTATTTGTATATGAACTCTAGGAGGTCAAAAACTATGAAAGCAAGTGAAATCCGTTCCAAGTGGCTGGAGTTTTTCGCCGGCAAAGGCCACAAAATCGAACCGAGCGCTTCGCTCGTTCCGCATAACGATCCGTCGCTGCTATGGATCAACGCCGGGATGGCCCCGCTCAAGCCATATTTTGACGGCCGGGTGAAGCCGGAAAATCCGCGCCTGGCCAACTCGCAAAAGTGCATCCGCACGAACGATATCGAAAACGTCGGCAAAACGCGGCGGCACCATACGTTTTTTGAGATGCTGGGCAATTTCTCCATCGGCGACTATTTCAAGGAAGAGGCGATCACCTGGGCCTGGGAATTCCTGACCGGTCCCCAGTGGATCGGGTTCGATCCGGAGCGTCTGTCGGTGACCGTCTACCCCGAGGATGAAGAAGCGTACAAGCTGTGGAACGAAAAAATCGGCATTCCGGCGGAGCGGATCGTGAAGCTGGAGGACAACTTCTGGGATATCGGCGAAGGCCCTTGCGGACCGTGTACCGAAATTTTCTACGACCGCGGGGACGCCTACGGCGATCTGTCCGGTCCGGAAATGTATCCGGGCGGCGAGAACGAACGTTTCCTTGAAGTGTGGAACCTTGTATTCTCGCAATTCAACCATAACAAAGACGGCAGCTACACGCCGCTGCCCAACAAAAACATCGATACCGGAGCCGGTCTGGAGCGTTTTGCGTCGATCCTCCAAAATGTGGACTCCAACTTCGACACCGATCTGTTCCAGCCGATTATCGCCAAGACGGCGGCGATGGCCGGGATAGAGTATAAGGCTGCCGAAGACAGCGACGTCGCGATGAAAGTGATCGCCGACCATATCCGTACGGTCGCCTTCGCCGTGGCCGACGGCGTGCTGCCGTCCAACGAAGGGCGCGGTTACGTCATCCGCCGCTTGCTGCGCCGGGCCGTGCGCTACGGCAAGCTGATCGGACTGGACAAACCGTTTATGTTTGGCCTGGTGGAAACCGTAGGGGAAATTATGGGCAGCTACTACCCGGACGTCGTGACCAAACGGGAGTTTATTGAGAAAGTCATCCATAACGAAGAGGAGCGCTTCCACGAAACGCTCAGCGACGGCCTGGCGATTTTGGCCGAGATCAGTGCCGAAGCGAAAGCGGCCGGCCGCACGCTGATCAGCGGGACGGATGCGTTTAAGCTGTACGATACCTATGGCTTCCCGCTCGACCTGACCGAAGATTTCGCGGCCGAACAAGGCCTAAGCGTCGATCGCGAAGGCTTTGAAGCCGCGATGGAGGAGCAGCGCGAGCGGGCCCGGAAGGCCCGCCACGAAAGCGGCAGCATGAAAGTGCAGGGCGGCGTGTTGGCGGATTTTACGACTAAAACGGAGTTCGTTGGATATAATGAGCTTGAAGTAAACACCACTATCGTGGCTATTATCGCGGACGAAACGTTCGTCGATACGCTCGCCTCCGGCAAGACGGGGCAGATCATTTTGGAAGCCACGCCTTTTTATGCCGAAAGCGGCGGTCAGGTGAGCGATCAGGGGATCATCCGCGGCGAGTCGGGCAGCGCCAAAGTGGAGGGCTTGTTCAAAGCGCCGCACGGCCAGCATGTGCATCAGGTGACGGTGGAATCCGGGGAGCTGCGCGTCGGCATGAGCGTAACCGCAGCGGTCGACGAGGAGCAGCGGGCCCAAACGGTCAAAAACCATACGGCCACCCACCTGCTGCACAAAGCTTTGAAGGAAACGCTGGGCGAGCATGTCAATCAAGCCGGCTCGTTGGTTGAGCCGCAGCGCCTGCGCTTCGACTTCTCGCATCTCGGCAGCATTTCGCCGGAGGAGCTTGCTGAAATCGAACGGCGCGTCAACGAGCAGATCTGGAAGGCGCTGCCGGTCAGCACGCTGCTCAAACCGATCGATGAAGCGAAAGCGATGGGCGCCATGGCGCTGTTCGGCGAGAAATACGGCGATATCGTCCGCGTTGTGAAGGTCGGCGACTACAGCCTGGAGCTGTGCGGCGGCTGCCACGTGAACAACTCGGCCGAAATCGGCCTGTTCAAGATCGTCAGCGAAAGCGGCATCGGTTCCGGCGTGCGCCGGATTGAGGCGGTGACCGGACGCGGCGCTTACTTGTTCCTGGACGGGCAGCTGGACCTGCTGAACCAGGCGGCCGGCCTGCTTAAAGCAAACGTAAGCGATGTGCCGAAACGGATCGAGGGGCTGTACCAGCAACTGAAGGAATTGAGCCGGGAGAACGAATCGCTGCAGAGCAAACTCAGCGCGATCGAAGCCGGCGAGCTGACTGGCAAGGTCGTCAGCGTAGGCGAAACCCGCCTGCTCGCCGCCAAGGTGCAAGCCGGCAGCATGGAGGCGCTGCGCGGTCTGGCCGACGAACTGAAGGCCAAGCTTCCCGACGCTGTTCTCGTGCTGGGCGCGCCGATGGATGACAAGGTGAATTTTGTCGTGGCCGTGCCAAAGGAAGCGGTGGGACGCGGACTTCACGCCGGCAAGCTCGTCAAGGAAATCGCCGCGGTTTGCGGCGGCGGAGGAGGCGGCCGGCCGGATATGGCCCAAGCCGGCGGCAAGGACGCCGGCAAGCTGGACGAAGCCTTGAAGCTAGCGGAACAACTGATCGCTTCACAAGGCTGAATCCGCCGATAAAAATTTGACGGGGGCTGCCGAAAATTTCCTTATGGAACCCATGATATGGTATAGTATGATTAGGCTAAGTAGAAGCCGGCTGCGATCATATAGGGATGTCTGAAGAAGCGAGGTGTCATCATGGACTCCATGGATAAAACCGTCAAGTTTAACGTCAAGGGCGATGAGCAAGAGGCGTCGGCAAAGGAAATACTTTTAACGGTATACGAAGCCCTGCAGGAGAAGGAATACAACCCGGTCAACCAGATCGTCGGTTACTTGCTGTCGGGGGACCCTGCGTATATACCGCGGCATAACAACGCGCGAAGCTTGGTGCGCAAGAAAGAGCGCGATGAATTGATTGAAGAGTTGGTCCGGTACTACATGGCCGGCCACCGTTAAAGAGGCAAAATGCCGACTTTTGATCACGAAGCAGGACAAGAAGCGGATTCGGCGTCGAATTTTGAATTCAGCCGGGTGGGGGCATATGCTTTCGAAGTATGTTTCCTGCGGAAACATTTCAGTTGCTCACGCAGGCTCGCAAGCTTATGCTTGCGAAGCCGTTTTCTCCGAAAACGTTCAGCTCCGCTCCTTCGTCCTTAGCTTCATCCGACCTAAAGCGTTTTGAAAAAACGCATATCGGAAGCATACACTTCGGTGCTGAAAAGTCGGCTTTTTTGAACTCGCACTTAAAGGAGCAACGCATGAGAATTATGGGTCTGGATTACGGGGACCGCCGGATCGGGGTGGCCGTCAGCGATGCGTTCGGCTGGACCGCCCAAGGCGTAGAAGTGATCGAACGCCGCAAAGAAGGCGGAGAATTCGGCCGGATCGCGGAGCTGGTGAAGCAGCATGAAGTGGAAGAGATCGTAGTTGGGCTTCCCAAGAACATGAACGGCTCGATCGGTCCCCGCGGAGAAATATGCAAGGCTTTTGCCGACGACCTGCAAAGCAGGCTGAATCTGCCCGTTCATCTTTGGGATGAGCGGCTAACGACCGTCTCGGCGCAGCGGACGCTGCTCGAGGCGGACGTCAGCAGAAAGAAGCGCAAAGGGGTCGTGGACAAAATGGCCGCCAGCTTGATTTTACAAAATTATTTGGACTCTAAGAGTAAAATGTGAGGAGGACCCGCTCATGTCTAAAGATCGTATCGGCAATGAAGAAGAACCGGAGATTATTTATATTCCCGATGAAGAGGGGAATGAAGAAGAATTCGAAGTGATTATGAAATTCGAAGTTGACGGTTCCGACAATAAGTATATGATGGTCGTTCCTCTGGATTCCGATCAGAACGAGGATGAAGAGAGCGAAGAGGTATACGCATTCCGTTACGAGGAAGACGGCGATGATCTGAAGCTGTTCACGATTGAAAGCGATGAAGAATGGGAAATCGTGGAGGAGACGTTCAACACGCTGATCGACGAGTTCGACGGAGAAGATGATCATGACTGAGTTCACGGCGGATCAAGTCGTTTGGTCTTCGCGCGTGCGCGACGCCTATGGCCCGGTTGTGGAGCTGGAGGATGAATCCGGCAAAGCGTCCTACTACAAGGTCGAGCGTGAGTTTGACGTAGCGGGGGCGTCCTACGCCGTTCTGCTGCCGGAAAATGCCGGCCGGGACGATGAACCGGAGATTTTTAAAATCGCGGAAGCGGCGGACGGATCTTTGGAGCTCATTACCATCGACGACGACGATGAGTGGGAGAACGTATCCGAGCTTTATGACGAATTGACGTTCCCGGAATAAACGTATTACCAGGTTCTAAGCACGAAGCGGATAAGAACGGTCTGGGAAGGGCGGGGTAACAACCGCTCTTTTTGGCTGTAAAGGGGTTGAGCGATTGAAAAAGGCGCTAAAATGGCTGAGCATATTGATCGTGCTCGTGATAGCCGCGGCAGGTGCCGCGGGCGCTTATGTATATACGGGCATGCAGCCTGTCAAGGCGTCGGAACAGGCCGTTAAAATAACGATCGAGCCCGGAACGGGCACCGGCGAAATTGCGGATTTGCTGGAGAAACAGGGACTTATTAAAAATTCATTATTATTCCGGTCTTACTTGAAATGGAAGTCCGAAGGCAGCCGTTTTCAAGCCGGCGTTTATGAATTCAATCCGGGAGCGACGTATGACGAAATCATCGCCAGGCTGAACAGCGGCGATGTCGTCAAAGCGGAGATGGTCCGGTTTACGATCCCCGAAGGGTTTACGGTTAAGCAGATGGCCGATAAGCTGAGCGAGGAGGGCGTCCTCGACAAGGACGCGTTCTTAAAGCTGGCCGGAGACGCTTCCGGGCTGGACAGCGAGCTGCTGAAGGAAATTCCGCAAAACGACAAATTAACCTATCGGTTGGAGGGGTATCTGTTCCCGGAAACCTATGAGCTCAAAAAAGGCAGCACCGAGCGGGATATCGCCTTGCGTATGCTCCAGGAGACGGAGAAAAGGCTGGACGGCATCCCGGACTTCCGGCAAAAACTGAAGGAACGGGGCCTTACCCTGAACGAACTGATGACGGTGGCCTCGCTGGTGGAGCGGGAAGTCGTGGTTGACAAGGAGCGAAGTATGGTGGCCGGCGTCATCTATAACCGGCTGGCCAAGCACATGAAGCTGGAGATCGACGCGACGGTGCAGTACGTGCTGGACAAGCCGAAGGAGCGGCTGCTGAATTCCGATTTGCGAAGCGTGGACAGCCCTTATAATACTTATCTTTACGAAGGTCTGCCGCCCGGCCCGATCGCGGCCCCGAGCCTTAAATCAATCGAGGCGGCGCTGGCGCCGGCGGCTTCGGAATATCTTTTTTATGTGACGAAAAAAGACGGAAGCGGCGAGCATCTGTTTGCCAAAACGTACGCGGAGCATTTGAAAAACATCGAGACTAGCAAGGCTATGGCCGAGAAATAAGGTGGTAAACTGTATGACGAAAAAACCGGAACTGCTCGTTCCCGCGGGATCGCTGAAAGAGCTGGAGCGTTATTTGGCGGCCGGGGCGGATGCGGCTCTCATTGGCGAAGCTAAATACGGCATGCGGCTTCCCGGCGATTTCTCGCCGGACGAAATTGCCGCGGCCGTTCGCTTTGGACATGAGCGGGGAGCCAAAATCTACGTATGCGTGAATAACCTGATGTCGAACGAACTGCTGGAGGATTTGCCCGATTATGTGAAGCGCCTCGCCGATTGCGGCGTCGACGCGGTGGAATTCGGCGATCCGGCGGTGCTGCAGACGGTGCGCGAAGTTGCGCCGGAGCTGGGGCTCCATTGGAACGCGGAAATGACTTCAACGAATTACGCGACCGCCAATTATTGGGGGTCCAAAGGCGCATCCCGTGTCGTTTTGGCGCGCGAGCTGAATATGGACGAGATTACGGGCATGTCCCCTTCGCTGCAGATTGAAGCGGAGGTGCAGGTGCACGGGATGACGAACATATACCATTCCAAACGCCGGCTGGTGCAGAGCTACATGAATCATCAGGGGCGCCCGGTGGAACCCGGCGGCGACCTGGGCCCGCGGCGCGGGTTGTTCCTGATCGAAGCCGAACGGCCGGAAGAGAAGTTCCCGATCTATGAAGACCGGAACGGTACGCATATCATGAGTTCGGACGATATTTGCATTCTGGAGGACCTGCATGTGCTGATGGCGGCGGGCATCGACAGCTTTAAGATCGAAACGCTGCTGAAGCCGGCGGCCTATAACGAGACGGTCATCTCCGCGTACCGTCTGGCGATCGAGGCTTATTTCCGCGATCCGGACGGCTATGAGTTTGACGAATCCTGGATCGAGGCAATCCGCCGCGTACAGGACCCCGAGCGCGAGCTGTCCTTCGGCTTTTTCTATAAAGAGCAAGTGTATTGAATAAAACGGAGAGGTGAACGAAGATGCGGACAGCGGAGAAACACATCCCGAAATATGCGGGAAATCGTTACCGGCTGGCGAAACCCGAGCTGCTCGCTCCGGCGGGCAATCTCGAAAAGCTGAAATTCGCCGTTCATTACGGAGCGGATGCCGTGTATATCGGTGGACAAAAATACGGCCTTCGTTCCAATGCGGATAATTTCAGTTTTGAAGAAATGCGCGAGGGCGTGGAGTTCGCGCGGAAATACGGGGCCAAAGTGTTCGTGGCCACCAATATTTATGCCCATAACGAGGATCTGGAGGGCATTGAAGATTATTTGCGGAATTTGTACGAGATCGGCATCGCCGCGATCATCGTGGCCGATCCGGTCATTATCGAAACGGCGCGGCGGGTCGTTCCCGGTCTCGAGGTGCACCTCAGCACCCAGCAATCGACGGTTAACTGGCAGGCGGTTAAGTTCTGGAAGGAGCAAGGCCTGCCGCGGGTCGTGCTTGGCCGGGAGACGAGTTTGCACGAAATCGAGGAAATCAAGAAGCATGTCGACATCGAGCTGGAGGCTTTTATTCACGGGGCGATGTGTTCCTCTTACTCGGGCCGCTGCGTGCTGTCAAACCATTTTACCGACCGCGACTCCAACCGTGGGGGCTGCTGCCAGTCGTGCCGCTGGAAATACGATTTGTTTGAGGACGGCCGTCCGGAGGCCGCTTGGGTCTCCGAGGAAGAAGCCCGGGAGAACCAGGTGTTGCAGCAGTTCCGTCTGGGTGTGACCCAATTGCCTTTGTTCGAGGAAAACGACAACGCGTTTACAATGGGATCGAAAGATCTGTGCATGATCGAGCATATTCCGGATTTGATCGATGCCGGGGTGGACAGCTTTAAAATCGAAGGACGGATGAAATCGATCCATTACGTGGCCACGGTCGTGAACGTTTACCGCCAGGCGATCGACGCCTATATGGCCGATCCGGACAACTATGAGCTGAAGCCGGAGTGGGTGGAGGAAATCAATAAGGCGGCGAATCGCCCGCTGAATACGGGGTTCTTCTACGACACGCCGGACCATGAAGATCATATTTACGAGCCGGAGGAAAAGGCTGCGCCTTACGACTTTGCCGGATTGGTGATGGAATATGACGAAAATACCGGCATGGCGGTCATTCAGCAGCGCAACCATTTTAAACCGGGGCAGGAAGTCGAATTTTTCGGACCGGGCGGGACGTTTTTCAAACAGACGGTCGGGGCGATTTATGACGAGGACGGCAATGAATTGGATGCGGCAAGACATCCGCTGCAGCGGATCAAAATGAAAGTGGAGCACCCGGTATCCTATTTCGACATGATGCGGAAGAAGAAATAATTTAAAAATGCAATATGCTTTGAGGCCTGTTCTTATCTAGGACAAAAGGCCTCTTTTTTGCGTTTTGGGACTTTTTTGTTAAGAAAATTTAAAATCCATTCCATTTCCAGCCGATATTAAAGAGGAGAACGTCAGTTATTGTCGAACTATTTACTGACGGAAGTCATACATACCAGTAGTATTAAGGCATGACCTAAAGCCTATTTGGCAGAGGGTGCAACTATTATGAGTGGTGGGTGATCAACATGAGTCTGGTTCCAAAGAACGAGGACCAACAGGCGGACAGCAAGAAAAAAGCGAAAAGCAAGAAAGGGGAGCGGACGGAATCCAAAAAAGGAAACACCGGCAAACCGGGTTTTGACTGGAAAGCGGCGGCGGTTTCGTTGAAGGACAAGCTGCCCAAACAGATTAATCCATCCAAATCGGTTGGCATACGTTTGTTTTTGATTTTCTTCGTGGCGATTATGGTGTTTGTACTAACGATCGGCATTTTGTCTTCCCAGATGGCTAAGGCGACGATCCAGGACAACGCCGAACAAGCGAATTTGCAGACGATTGTGCAGACCTCCCAAAAGCTCGATATCGTTTTGCAAAAATACGAAGAGAATCTGCAGCAAATGTTCCTGGATGACGAAATGCAGAGTGCGATTATGGACGCGTCGTTGTCGGAGGTTTCCGAATATGACCGGTTCACGGCAACGAATAAAATGAGAACTCGTTTGAATACGCTGACATTTTCCACTACGGGCGTTGCCGCCGTTTATATGCTCTCCCCGGACAAGGTCATTGACGATGTCACTTCCGGAAGCGCCGATACGGCTTTCCTGGGCACGGTGCGGGAGCAGCCGTGGTTTGAGGACGTGACCAAATCGTCCAAAACGATGTGGATCAACGTGCCGGAACAAAAAGCGGGCTCCTCCGTGTTCCGTCTCGTAAGATCCGTGCAAAGCGTTAACAGCATGAAGCGGTTCATTCTGATCGCGGACATCAATCTGGAAGTGCTGAACGGTTACCTGCAGGAAGTGAATTTGGGCAAAAACTCCAAGCTGCAAATGGTGAACGACCAAAATATCGTCGTCGGTTCGTCGGCGGCCGGAGATGAAGGCAAAGAATCGGAATTTAAGCTTGGCGAGGCCGCCGCAAACGAGCCTTACGGCAGCTTCCGGACGACCGATGCGAACGGAAACGCCGTTTTGGCTGTGTTCAATACGCAGCAGTCTTCCGGCTGGAAATTGCTCGGCACCGTTGACGCGGGAGAATTGACCCAGAGCGCCAACGCCATTTTGCTGGTTACGATTTTCTCGCTGATTGGCGTCGCCATTATCGCGATTTTGATCGGCATCTGGATGGTGCGGATGATCGCGCATCCGCTGGGCAAATTGAAAAACCTGATGGAGGAAGGTTCCAAAGGGAATTTGAACGTCCGGTTGGAGCTTAAGGTTAAAGATGAAATCGGGCAGTTGGCCGACAGCTTTAACGTGATGATGGAAAATATCACCTCGCTGGTGAAGCAAACCAACAGTTCGGCGCAGGAGGTTCTCGATACCGCTACCGAACTGACGCACGCCTCCAACAAAACGGCGCTTTCTGCCAAGGAGATCGCCATCGCGACGGAGGAGATCGCCAACGGGGCAACCAGCCTGGCGAACGAAGCCGAGCGCGGCAACGAACTGACGGAGAACATTTCCCGGCAAATGGAACGCGTGATTCAAACCAACAAAGAGATGGAAGCATCGGCGCGGCAAGTCGAGAAGTCCAGTCAATTAGGTACCGAATATTTGAACGGCCTTCTGGAAAAAACGAATATCACGGGAGAAATGGTCAATGCCTTGACGGACAAAGTCAATTCTTTGAAAGCAAGCACCAATTCCGTCATGAAAGTGCTTGACGTGATGCAAAACATTACGCAGCAAACGAATATTTTGTCCCTGAATGCGACGATTGAAGCGGCCCGGGCAGGCGCGGCAGGCAAAGGGTTCATGGTTGTTGCCGACGAAATCCGCCAGCTGGCCGAGCAATCGCGCCAATCGATTACGATGGTCGGGGAGATTACCGATACGATTCAAAAGGAAATGAACGAAACGGTCAAAGCGCTCTCGGAAGCGAGCCCCTTGTTCCAGGAGCAAGCCAACTCCGTACAGGAAACCAGCCAGATTTTCGTTTCCGTTCAAGAGCAAATGGAAGGCTTCGTGCGGCATCTCGATTCGGTAACGGCTTCGATCGACGAGTTGAACGAAGCGCAGACGGTGCTGTCGGAAGCGATGAGCAATGTCAGCGCCGTCGCGCAGCAGTCGTCGGCCACCTCCGAAGAAGTGGCTTCGCTCAGCAGCGAGCAGCAAACGGTTGGCGATCAATTGGTGCAGTTGTCGAACAAGCTCGAAAACGTATCGGTCGGCCTGAAAGAATCGCTGTCCAAGTTTACGGTTTAGGCATATTGAACCTAAGCACATACACAGCCCTGCAAATCAGCAGTTGATTTGCGGGGCTGTTTGTTTTTAAGATGTGTCTGCGCTGAATAGCTGTAAAAGATACAGTTATTGATCGGGAAATGGAGCGGGGCGCTTGTTTAGTTGTAATTTGCGCAATTAAATCTGCACGATTCGAAGGTATGGCGCAAGTAATGGGGTGTAGTTGCAGGAAAGGCAATTAAAACGGATGAACCTGTTGCTTCGTTGAGATCTAGTTGTACGTTTTGCAACTATTCCTACGAGCCGCCAGACTGTTGCTGGCATTGTCTGCTGCAGCTGGCACCCGAATTGAAATTGGATATATCCCATAGAGTTGGAAAATAAAATCACTGGTAAGCATAACCGCTAGATTGGATATTTTCCAATGGATGAAGCTCAACAGGATGCAGGACGAGGATACAGGACGAACTTTTCTATTTCAAGCAGCCGCCCCTGGTGTGAACCCGCTTTTCCCAGGAAATAATAAGGGACAAGGGGGGCGAATCATGTCATTATTGCGCAAAAAACGCATTTTTTATATTTTGCTGTTGTTTACGGTCGTGCTTGGCGTGTTTGCCTTGCGGATGGCCTGGATCCAAGCGGCTTCCGCTTTCCGGGCGGCCACCGTCGGCGGCAAGACGATCAACGAGCTGGCCGTGCGGCAGCGGGAAGAAAGCATCGAATTGGACCCGGGAAGAGGCAACTTCCTGGATCGGAACGGCCTTCCATTAACCGGACGGGTAGCCTGGTCGCCGATTCTTTTTCCCGTAAAAGACGTCCCGGACGGAGAAGCGCTGCGTAAATTGGCGGCCTCGCTTGAGGTGACTCCTGCGGAGCTTCGGTCATTGTGGGCCGGATTGCGGAAACCTTATGTTTGGCTTCGGGAGGGGGAGAAGCCGCTACAACTGACCGAAGCGCAGGCAAGCAAGCTGCCCCGGCTTGAAGGGCTGGAAGTGTTGCCTTATGTAACGCGTTATGATTCGGGAATGCGCGGAAATCAGTGGCTGGGTTATGTCGCTCAGCGCCCGGATGTCATCCGGCGGCTGCGCCGGGATCAGCCGCGCACCCCTTTGCCGATGACCCTTCAAGTCGGAGCGGCCGGGCTGGAAAAGACATTTGACCGCTATTTGCGGGGGATCGGCGGTGTGCGAGCCGCTTTTACGGTAGATGGGCAAAAACGGCCGCTGGATGGTTTAGGCACGCGGATCAATGCGAATGGCAGCCGTTATTATCCTTTGCAAATTAAAACGACGGTGGACGAGGGGGTGCAAAGGGGGATCGAACGGCTTGCCGCCGAGATGAATGTCAAGGAAGGAGCCGTCGTCGTTCTCGATGCGGACAATGGGGACATTGTGTCGATGGTTTCTTTGCCGTTTTACGATCCGCGGCATGTGGATCCGAAGCGGCCGGACTGGGCCAACAAAGCGGTAAAAGCAGCGGTTCCGGGGTCGATCTTCAAAACGGTTGTCGCGGCAGCGGCGCTTGAGGAGCATGTTTCCTCCCCGCATGAAACCTTTCATTGCAGCGGACACTATGGAAAATACGGATTGTCCTGCTGGAAGGAAGGCGGTCACGGAACGATTACGCTGGGGGAGGGATATTCCCGTTCCTGCAACATCGTATTTGCAGCGCTGGGGGAAAGGCTGGGACCGGCAAGGATCGCAAAAGCGGCATCCAAGCTTGGGCTTGCCCGCCAGGTAGGCTGGCAGGCCGAACGCTTTCTGGACGGGGACGATCTCAGACAGCTGGATCAGGAGGAAGCGGGAGCCGTTTTTAACGATAGGTCTAAAGTGGACGGAGGCGCGCTTGCCCAGACGGCCATCGGCCAGCGCGATGTGCTTGTCTCTCCGCTCCAGGCGGCCAACTTGGTTGTTACACTGCTGCACCGCGGCCAGGTGACGGCGCCGCGGCTGGTCAGCGAAATCCGGTTTAGGGACGGTTCGCTGCTGGCCGGTTTCCCGGTACAAGCCGCGCCTTCTCCCGCCGGGCAAATTTCGCCCCATACGGCGGACACGCTGCTGTCCTGGATGAGGATGGTGGTAACCGAGGGCACGGGACGCTCGCTAAACCGGGCCAAATGGCCCTTGGCCGGAAAATCCGGGACGGCCCAGGTGCCGAAAGACGGCGTAAACAAGAACCATCAGTGGTTTATCGGATACGGGCCTGCCGATCAGCCCCAATATGCCGTCGCGGTACTGGTCCAAAACCGCCCGGCAGGCTCGGCGCATCAAGCGGCCGAGCTGTTCCGCAGGACGATGGACTTGCTGGCGTCGCGCGGTTCGTAAAGCATGTCCGGTGCTTAAAACCAGACTTTTAGTACTCGTACTTTAAGCCAATGGCGCAAAAACTTCCCTGAGCTTTCCCCAAAAAAGTACGCCTAAACCGGCGGGGGATATGATAAAATAATGTAGATGCTATGCTAAAAAGCATGCCAAAGTCATTGATCATTGAAAAGTGGGGAAAGCATATGGAGACTTTGCTGCTATGGTTGTTTTATATTTCAACGCTGTACGCTTTTATACCCGGATTAATTACCCGGATTTTCGGGTTTCGCGTATTCAAGCATGGGAGCAACGAGAAGCAATTCGCGCTGACTTTCGATGACGGCCCTGATCCGAGATATACGCCGCAGTTGCTTGACTTGTTGAAGCGTTTCGGAGCCAAGGCCACTTTTTTCGTCGTCGGTACGAACGCGGAGAAGTATCCCGAATTACTGAAACGGATGCATGAAGAGGGCCATTTGATCGGGACCCATAATTACGTCCATAAAACCAATTGGCTGATGGGGCCCGCCGCCGTAAAAAAACAAATCCAAAAAACGAACAAAATCATTTACGATGCCACCGGAGTCCGGTCTCATTATTACCGCCCGCCATGGGGGATCGTGAATTTGTTCGATTTCGCGGGCCGGGGCGATACGCAAATCGTGTTGTGGTCGGCGATGTTTAGCGATTGGCGCGTCAAAGTCGGCGCGAATCGGTTAACGGAGCGAATGATGAGGAAGCTTCGCGGCGGAGAAATATTTCTGCTTCACGATTGCGGCGCTACGTTGGGAGCAAACAGCGATGCGCCGCGGGAAATGTTGGTCGCTCTGGAACGGGTGCTGCAGGAAGCCCAGCGGCGGGGACTGCAAAGCATCCGGATCGATGAAATGATCCAAGAGACGGAGGCTGCACGCCAGATGAAAAGAAAAGCGAAGCCAGTGACGAAGGAGGCGGAACTCGGACGGAAGAAGCCGGCATCCATATCCGGATTCAAAAGATGCATCGTTGCGCTGTGGCTTTTGTGGGAGAAATTGTTCCATTTCGTTTTTCAGCTTAAGGTCGTCGATGAGCACAATCCGATTCTGCATTTTCGGGAAGCGACCTATCATGGCAAACCGGTGGCCATGACCGGAGGAACGTCTTTGGAGCAGGGAGACCGGATATTGGAACTTCATCTCGATAATAAGACCTTGTTTCAGTACAGCACGCGCGCCAGATCTTCGGTCCAGCTTGCGATCCAAATGATCCGCGCCATGGAGAAATCGTTGCCCCGGTTAGCGGAATACGTAACCGCCCATCCGGAACTGAACGACGTTAAGGCCTTGTACGGCGTAACTATGATCAACCGGGGACCGGAGCAGTTTGGTTTTACCGTCACGGACTTGCCCAAAGGCTGGTTTGCCCGTTCCTCCCAGGTTTATTTGAAATTATTGATGAGTGTTGTTCATCCGGAGGGGAGTTCGAGGTTAAAGCAGCATACGGAAGAGATGGTTCCAAAGCTGATCGTGATGCCGATTGACTATTTGATCAGTGAATTTATGGATTCCGGGCACCGCCGCCACCGTTTGGCCAAAGAGCAGCACGCCGCGGCGGAGGAAGATGAGAGGGCATTGCGTACAACGCTGCCTTGCAATTAAACCAAACGTTCCGTTATAACATCAAGAAGCCGTCCCGAGCAGGCTTGAAGCTGCTTTTGGGGACGGCTTCTTGAGTAGATAGACAAGTGCATATTCTGGCTTGCAATCCCGCACGGGATCATGTACACTGAAAATAATTAGATTATCTAATCAATTGGCGGAGGTGATTAAATGAGAAGAAAAATCGAGCAGGACTACTCAAAAGAGCAGCAATTGCCTAGACTGGGCATTTCACCGTACTTGGAGTTGATGAAGAAGTCCGTTTCAAGCGATCTAACCGAGAAAGCGCATATCGGTTTATTATTATTATGGATCAGCGACAATATTCAAGATTTAGTCGACCTGAAGCTGGAGCCGTATGGGATCACGGAAAGCAAGCTGGACCTTCTGCTGTTGCTGACCTTACATTCCAATGACAAAGCCGCTTCCCCGACTCCGTCTGCGCTTGCCAGCCGGCTCGGGATTCGCCGGGCTTCGGCAACCGCGCTGCTGGACTGGCTGGAAAAAAGAAACTGGGTCAAACGCACGGTTAATACGGACAATCGCAGAATGGTTCATGTTGAAATAACCGAGGAGGGACGGCGGCTCGTCCGGCAAGTTTTACCGGAATTTTGGACGGTGCTCGCCTCTTTGATGAGCGATATGACTCATGAAGAGCAACAAGTATTGCTGAAATTATTCGGGAAAATGAATACCAGTTTGGAAAAACGCTTGGGAGTCGGAAGATAATTTTTTTTTAAACTCATAGTTAGATTATCTAATCATTATCGTTAATAAAAGGAGAAGTTCCGAAATGAATCATTTATCTGTCAAACAGCATCCTTATTCATTAATGACCGCATTATTGAGTTGGTCCGGGATGGTGGTCATGTGCAGCTTGTATGTCACTATTCCGCTCATCGATCTGTTCGCGGACTTGTTTCAAGTATCTGCCACGCGAGCCGCTGCGGCCGGCAGTATTTTCTCGCTCGGTTTTGCCGCCGGCTGCCTGGTTTACGGCGCCTTGTCCGACAGATACGGACGCAAACAGGTGATTCTGACCGGCATGATCGCACTGACGCTGATTTCGCTTATATTGGGGCTCGTGCACAATTTCGCCGGACTCCTGGTGTTGCGCGCTTTGCAAGGTGCCGCGGCCGCCACTTTCTCGCCGGTGGCCCTGGCTTACGCGGTGGAGATGTTCCCTGCCGAACGGCGCGTCTCTACGATCGGATTCATCAGTACAGGCTTTCTTGTCGCCGGCATTGCCGGGCAATTGATTAGCAGCCTGCTCAGCCAGACTTACGGGTGGAATGCGGTTTTCCTGCTTCTGTCCACGATTTACGCTTTGACGGCTATACTGACTTGGTTGCTGCTGCCGAAAGGCGAGATTCACCATTCTCACGCCGGGATTTGGGAGCCGATCAAGCATATCGGCAAAGTTTTCGCCAAAAAACGTCTCCTGCTCTGCTATCTCGTCGCTTTCGTCTTGTTGATGTCGTTTGTGGGAATGTACACCATGTTGGGGGCCTATGTAAGCTGGGCACCGTTTGAGCTGAAACCGGGGCAAATTTTGCTGGTACGGGCGTTCGGTGTGCTCGGTATGATTTTGTCGCCCTTTGCCGGCAAGCTTGCCAAACGTTTGGGCACCAGGGCTGTATTGCGGAGCGGATTGTTGATGGCCATAGTTGGAATGGCTGCGCTGGGACTGATCTCAAACTTGCCGTTGCTAGTGGTCATGACCATCGTGTTCGTCGCGGGAATCGCCATCGCTGTGCCGTCATTAGTATCGCTCGTCGGCAGTCTGAGCGGCAACTTACGGGGAATCGCCGTTTCGATGTATACCTTTATTTTGTTTGCCGGAACAAGCATTGGCCCGGTTCTCGCTCTGCAATTTATAAGAGCCGGCAGTTTTGCGGTGTCGTTCGCACTTTTTGCATTGGTGCTGGGGATCGGGCTAATCGCCGCGCTCCTGCTTGACCGCGAAACCGATGAAAGCCCGCAGCCCGCAAACAAATGATCCCGCTGATCAAAAAGCAAAAACCGCCGGAGCGGGTGCTCCGGCGGTTTTCCGATGCGGACAAAACGAAATCAAGTCAATCAGATCTTCATGACGCCGCCGGAGCTGGCGTTGGTGACGAGCTTGGAATAACGGGCCAGATAGCCGGTTTTCACCTTCGGCTCAAAGCCTTTCCAGTTCGCTTTGCGGCGGGCCATTTCCTCTTCGCTGACATGAAGCTCGATTTTGCGGTTGTTCAGATCGAGCTCGATGATATCGCCGTCTTCCACGAAAGCGATCGGACCGCCTTCAGCGGCTTCCGGCGAAATGTGGCCGATGCTGATGCCGCGGGAGGCCCCGGAGAAGCGGCCGTCGGTGATCAGGCCGACTTTGGCGCCCAGGCCCATCCCGACGATTTGCGATGTCGGAGCGAGCATTTCCGGCATACCCGGACCGCCTTTCGGCCCTTCGTAGCGGATGACGACGACGCAGCCTTCCTTGACTTTGCCGTTGGCGATGCCTTCCAAAGCTTCCTCTTGGGAATCAAAGCAGATCGCGGGTCCTTTATGATAACCGCCGACGGAAGGATCCACGGCGCCGACTTTAATGACCGAGCCTTCCGGAGCCAGGTTGCCGTACAGGATCGCCAGGCCGCCTTTTTCCGAATAGGGTTTGTCGATCGGATGGATGACGCTGTGGTCGAGGATTTCACAACCCTCAACGTTTTCCGCGATCGTTTTTCCGGTGACGGTGATTTGATCGCCGAAGATCGCTCCAGGTTTCTTGAGCAGTTCGTGGAGCACGGCGCTCACTCCGCCGGCACGCTGCACGTCTTCGATAAAAATATCGGATGCCGGGGCCAGCTTGGCGATATGCGGCACGCGGTTGGCCACTTCGTTGATACGCTCCAGCGGGTAATCGACTCCGGCTTCCTGGGCCAAAGCGAGCGTATGCAGGACGGTATTGGTGGAACCGCCCATTGCCATATCCAGGGCGAACGCGTTGTCGATCGATTCTTTGGTCACGATATCGCGCGGTTTAAGATCCAGCTTGATCAGTTCCATCAGTTGGGTCGCGGACTTCCGCACGAAATCGCGGCGTTCTTCGGAAACGGCCAGAATCGTGCCGTTCCCCGGAAGCGCCAGGCCAAGAGCTTCGGCCAGACAGTTCATCGAGTTGGCGGTGAACATGCCGGAGCAGGAGCCGCAGGTAGGACAGCCGTACTGTTCAAGTTCCAGCAGTTCGCTGTCGTCGATTTTGCCGGATTGGTAAGCCCCCACGCCTTCGAAAACGGAAGTCAGAGAAAGCTTGCGGCCTTTGCTGTCCACGCCGGCCTTCATCGGGCCGCCGCTGACGAAGATGGTCGGAATGTTGACGCGCAGCGCGCCCATCATCATGCCCGGGGTAATTTTGTCGCAGTTGGGAATGCAGACCATGCCGTCAAACCAGTGTGCGGAAACGACGGTTTCCAGGGAATCGGCGATGATTTCCCGGCTCGGCAGGGAGTAACGCATCCCGATATGCCCCATCGCAATACCGTCATCCACGCCGATCGTGTTGAATTCAAACGGAACACCGCCCGCCTCACGGATGGCCTCTTTTACGATTTTGCCGAATTCTTGCAGATGCACATGCCCGGGAACGATATCGATATAAGAGTTGCACACCGCGATAAACGGTTTGCCGAAATCTTCTTCCTTGACGCCCGCCGCCCGCAGCAAGCTGCGGTGAGGCGCCCGGTCGAAGCCTTTTTTGATCATGTCAGAACGCATTTTCTTGGTTGTCATGATGCCTATCCCCCCCATGATGGTTTAGATTTTGTAGCTTTACACCGCTAAAGGTTTTCTCTAAAGTCTATCACAAGTAGTTATCTTTTTCTAGCGGGGATCACAGGGAGCAGAACGAAGGAAAAGCCGGGCTTGCTCCCGCGAAAACAAGAAATCCCCGAATTTTTTCGGGGACTTCGTAAAAATAGCAGCTTTTAATAGCTTTTGCTGCGGGAAACGCCGCCTTTGCGGCCGATATTGCGGTAAAATTCTTTATCGTGCTTTTGGGAGGTGGCTTCGCCGCCCTTTTGGCCGATTTCCTGGTAAAATTCCTTGCTGTGCGATTTGGAGGTGGCTTCGCCCCCTTTTTGACCGATTTCCTGGTAAAATTGTTTGCCGTGGGTTTTGGCGGTGGCTAGACCTCCCAAACGTCCTGCTTCTTCACGAGTCATTTTCCTTCCATTCCTTGCCATGTAATCCCTCCTAATCTGGTTGGTAAATAAATGGTATGATTTATTTACCACAGATTTGCCTTTTGAAACGAATTGTGACAGGAAATAAGGCCATGTTCTCGGTTATGCGCATAAAAAGCGGACTGTGGGCCTATGAATGTTTGCCCGTTGCGCCTACTTGGCGAAAGGCCCGGCGTTCCAGTTTCAGCAGCCAGGATACCGGCGGCTCGATAAGCGGGGAGCTGCATATCCGCACCCAGCGGCGGGTGAGCAGCCAAGTCAGCGCCACGGCTCCGGCCACGACGCCGAGGGCGGCAGGCAGGCTCCGCACGGCGGCATAAAGCGGGGAAACCGCAGCCAGGCGGACGATAAATCCGTGCAGCAGGAATACGTAGAGGGTATGGCGTCCCATCTCGGTGACTTTGCTCTTTTTTGCCGGAACAAATCCCCAAAAAACGATTCCCGCAAACAGCTGCAGCGGATAGAGCAGCAAGCGGAAAACGCCGGCGTACCATTCCGGATGCCCGAGCTGGCCGTAGGTCATGCTGCCGTACAGCCATCCGGGGGCGATATCCGCTCCGCCGAGGGCGATCAGGCCAAACCAAGCAAGCGACAGGGCGATGGCGGCAAGCCGGACTTTCCGGGTGAGCAGACGTTCCATACGTTCAAACGAAAAATGATAGCCTGCGATAAAAAAGGGCAGGTAGACAAATGTGCGCGACAGGCTCAGCCAGCTTCCGTCCACGGGCAGATAGCCGGCCAGCACGGCCAGCGCGATCGAGAAGGCCAACTGGTGAAGCGCGGGCCATTTGCGCAGCATAAGCTGCATCAGACGCCAGCCCAAATGGCTGGCCAGGAACCAGAGCAGCAGATAAGGGGCGAAAAAGGAGCGGTGGATGCCGTTTACGTGAAACACTGCAGCATCCAGCAAGGAATAAAGGCTTTGGAAAATGACGTATTGCAGCCCGATCTGAAGCAGCCCCTTGCGCCCGGCCTCGCCAAGCAAATTCGCTTTGGCAAAATACCCCGTCACGAACACGAACAAAGGCATATGAAAAGTAAAAATCCACGTGTATAGCCAGGCCATGCCGCCGATCCGCCCCATCAGGGGTTCGATGGCGTTGCCGACGAACACGCAGACGATCAGCAGAAAGCGCAGGTTTAGAAAAAACGTCTCGCCTCGAGGGGTAATGCCGGTTTCCGTCATGTCGTTTGCCTCCTCCTCATTCCCGCTAGAAACTCAAAATTTTAAATATATAACTCAAGTATTAAGGTACGATGTTTACCGGGAAAACTTTGTGATAGAAATCACAATGGAAAGCGCTGCCACTTGCTGCAATTATGTCGAACTGATGAACCCCGGCGCCAAAATGGTATAATGGAATATATCACCATGGATTTCCGGAAGGTTGGGGTGCGGATGGCGAATATTCAGGCGGCGGGGCGCCTTGTCCCTTGCCGGGGCATACTGTTTGACAAAGACGGCACGCTGCTCGATTTCATGGCGCTTTGGGGAAGCTGGGCGGAGACGCTGACCGGCTTCGTGGAGCGGGAGTTGGAGACGCTGGGAGCCGCAGGCCTGTTCAACAAAACGGCGGCGCTTGGACTGCGGCTGGACGAGGCGAACCGCGTCAGCGGGTACGACCGCACCGGTCCGGTCGCGATGGGCACGGAGGAGGAAGTCACCGCGCTTCTGGCCGGCCCGCTTTATGCCGCGGGCGTTCCCTGGAACGATGCGGTAAGCCGGGTGCGGGAGTTCAACGCGGCGGCGCTGGCGCAGCTCAAGCGGCGGCGGGAGGCGCGGCCGCTGCCGGGCTTGCGCGAGTTCCTCGACGCTTGCCGGGAAGCGGGGCTTGCGCTGGCGGTGGTCACTTCCGACACGACGGCGGAAGCTCTGGAGCATCTGGAATGGATGGGCCTGCGCGAGCGGTTTGGCAGCGTGGTCGGCCGCGACCGGGCCCTCCGCGGGAAACCCGATCCGGACATGGCGCTTCTGGCCTGCCGCGAGCTGGGCATTTCCCCGGCGGAGGCCGTGGTCATCGGCGACAGCAACGCCGACATGCAGATGGGCAAGCGGGCCGGCGCCGGGCTGACCGTCGGGCTGGCCGCTGCGGAGGACGGGGCGCCGCCGGGGACAGCTTATTTGCGGGATGCGGACGTGATCGTTTCCGGTTATCGGGAACTCTCGGTGCGCTAAGGCGGCGCGAGCAAAATTTAAGGAGGAATTCAATGCGATGAACAGTGAAACGCAAACGGAGCGGCTGGCGTCCTGGGTGAAGGAAAGCGGCCGTATCGTGTTTTTCGGCGGTGCCGGCATTTCCACGGAAAGCGGGATTCCCGATTTCCGTTCGGCGGCGGGCATCTACCAAACGGAGAAGGATTCGCCCTATTCCCCGGAGGAGATATTGAGCCGCCGCTTTTTCGACCGGCATCCGGAGGTGTTTTTTGACTTCTACAAATCGAAAATGATCCATCCCGAAGCCCGGCCGAACCCGGCCCATCTCTTTCTCGCCGACCTGGAGCGCGCGGGGAAGCTGGATGCGGTCATTACGCAAAACATCGACGGTTTGCATCAGCTGGCGGGCAGCCGCAAGGTGCTGGAGCTGCACGGGTCCATTCACCGCAATATGTGCATGACATGCGGCCGCCGCTACACGCTGGATGAGATCATGAGCGGAAAAGAGACGGTTCCCCGCTGCGAATGCGGCGGCATTATCAAACCGGACGTCGTCTTGTACGGTGAAAGTTTGGACAACGAGGTCATCGAGGCGGCGGTGTCCGCCATCGCTGCGGCCGATCTGCTGCTGATCGGGGGAACGTCTTTGACGGTGCAGCCCGCGGCTCATTTGGTCACTTATTTCCGCGGGGACAAAACGGTGCTCGTCAACGCCTCATCCACCGCTTACGACCAGCGGGCCGATCTGCTGATCACGGAACCGATCGGCGCCGTATTCGGCGAAGTGGGCAGACATCTTGGGCTGCGTTAGCGGCAAGCCCCATCTTTTCACGGATGAGAGGATGGGGCTTTTTTGGGTTCGGCCTGGACCGCCCCCGTCACGGCCTTGCGGTATTCGCTCGGCGATTCGTGATGAAAGCGGCGGAACTGCCGGGAGAAATACAGCGGGTCGGTCAGCCCGACGGAGGCGGCGATCTGCTCGATCGACAGCTCCGTCCGCTCCCGCAGCAGCTGGCGGGATTTATCGATGCGCAGCTTCAGCAGATAGGTGACGGGGGTCAAGCCGGTCGCTTTTTTGAAAATACGCGATAAATACGCCCGGTTATAGCCAAGGGAGGAGCACATCTGCTCGATCGATACCGGGTGCGCATATTGGCTCGACATATAATGAATCATTTGTTTGACGATGCGCTGGACCCCGGATTCGCCGGACGGGTGCGGCGATTCCTTCGCCAGGGCTTCCTGGGCCTCGGCCATCAAGAGATGCAGCAGGCCGAGCGACAGCAGGTGCGAGCTTGGCTTTTTCGCCTGGAAAGCCTGCAGCGCGCTTTGCAGAATCCCGGGGATTTTGCTGCCCGCGCCTTGGCGGAGCACCGGAAGCTCGGGCGTCAGGCCGGCCCGGAGGACCAGTTCCGCGGCTTTGTCTCCGGTAAAGGCGATCCAGCGGTAGCGCCACGGCTCGGACAGATCGGAGCCATAGCTGACAAGCTGCTCGGGGTGAATCAGGAAGCAGTCCCCTTCGTTTAAGTCGAAGGCGGCGAATTCCGTGCGGAAGTTTCCTTTGCCGCTCTCGACGAAGTGCAGCAGAAAATAATCGTATACTTTGGGGCCCAGCCGGTGGTCGGCGCGCGTTTGGCTTTCGCCTGCAAACAAGACGTGCAGGTCGCCGGATTCATAAATCTCGGGATTGGCCGCCGCGCTGTAGGTTTCTTGTTTATTTTGCATCATATCGGCTCTTCTCCTTTAACAAGGAAGTTCAAAAAGTCATCTTTTGAAGATATAAGAAAGAATAGACGTTCAAGTATCAGCTTCCTTATATCGCAATATCGCAAGAAAAACTACCGCTAATCGCGGTCTGGCTTCCTAGAAAATACTTCGATAGAAGTTTTTCTTAGAACACGCATTTTACTGTCCCCATTTTAACCGGAAAAGTCACATTTATCTATATAGAACTCGCAAAGATGCATTATCAAAGCGGAGCGTTTTCATTATACTGAGAACAAGAAGTACAGATTCTTTGACGATGGGGTGTACGTTGATGAAGAAACAGGAAATGGAACAATTGTTTATATCCAAATACGGCGAAAGCGCGGAGCCGCTGCGCATCTTCAACGCGCCGGGACGCGTCAACCTGATCGGCGAGCATATCGACTACAACGGAGGATACGTATTTCCCGCGGCGCTGGAGTTCGGCACCACGCTGGCGCTGCGCAAACGCGCCGACCGCAAAGTGTCATTTGCTTCCATGAATTTGCCTTATGCGGCGGAGCTTGATTTGGATCAGCTCGGCAAGGAGAAATCGGGCGAATGGATCGATTACCCGGTCGGCATTATCCTGGAGCTGGAGAAGCTCGGCGCCCGGCTCAGCGGCGGTTACGACCTGCTGTTCCAAGGCGAAATCCCGAACGGTTCGGGCCTGTCCTCCTCTGCTTCGCTTGAAGTGGTGACGGCCTACGCGCTGCTCAGCATGGAAGGAAAAGAAACCGATACGGTGGAAATCGCCCGCTTGTCCCAACGGGTGGAAAACGGCTATGTCGGCGTCAACAGCGGCATCATGGACCAGTTTGCGGTGGCGAACGGGGCGAAGGATCACGCGATCCTGCTGATGTGCGATACGCTGGAATATAAGCTCGTTCCGTTCCGGACGGGGGCCTACAAGCTTATCATCAGCAATACGAAAAAACGGCGCGGGCTGGTCGATTCGAAATACAACGAACGGCGTTCGCAGTGCGACGCGGCGCTGGAGATTTTGCGGAAGCGCGAGCCCGGGCTGGAGTACCTGGCGCATTTGCAGCCGGAGCAGCTCAACGAGTGGCGGGGGGATTTTCCGGACGAGGTGCTGTTCAACCGGGCCAAACACGTGGTGGAAGAAAACGCGCGCGTGCTGAAATCGGTCGACGCTCTGACCGCCAACGATCTGAAAGCCTTCGGCGAGCTGATGAACGCTTCGCACGATTCGCTGCGAGACCTGTATGAAGTCAGCTGCCTGGAGCTGGACGTGATGGTGGAAGAAGCGCGCAAAATCGAGGGAACGCTGGGCGCGCGGATGACCGGAGCCGGGTTTGGCGGCTGCACCGTGTCCCTCGTGCATGAGGACGCGGTGGACCGGTTCCTGGCCGAGGTCGGCAAAGCTTATCTTGAGCGGACCGGTATCGAAGGCGAGTTCTACGTTTGCGGCGTGGGCGACGGTGTGCATGAAATGAAAGGGGAGAACTAATCATGGCGATTTTGGTTACGGGCGGAGCGGGTTATATCGGCTCGCATACGGTGGCGGCGCTGCTGGAGCAAGGCAAGGAGGTTGTCGTCATCGACAATCTGCAGACCGGACACCGCGGAGCTTTGCTGGGCGGCAAGCTGTACGAAGGGGATTTGCGGGACAAGGAGCTGCTGAAACGGCTGTTCTCCGAAAACGACATCGAGGCGGTCATTCATTTTGCCGCCAACTCCCTGGTCGGGGAAAGCATGAAGGACCCGGTCAAATATTTCGACAACAACGTTTACGGCACGCTGTGCCTGCTCGATGCGATGAATCAGGCGAACGTGCGCAAAATCGTCTTTTCTTCCACGGCGGCGACCTACGGTGAACCGGAAAAAGTGCCGATCGAAGAAAGCGACAAAACCGAGCCGACCAACGTGTACGGTGAAACGAAGCTGACGATGGAGCGGATGATGGCCTGGTTCGACCAGGTGCTCGGAATCAAATACGTATCGCTGCGCTACTTTAACGCCGCAGGCGCCCACGAAAGCGGGAAAATCGGCGAAGACCACCGCCCGGAAAGCCACCTGATTCCGCTCATTATTCAGGCGGTTTTGGGGCAGCGCCCGTCGATCCAAGTGTTCGGCGACGATTACAATACGCCGGACGGCACCTGCGTCCGCGACTACATCCATGTCGGCGATCTGGCGGACGCCCATCTGCGGGCGGTCGACTACCTGCAGCGCGGCGGGGACAGCAACGTGTTTAACCTCGGCAACGGGCAGGGATTTTCGGTCAAAGAAGTAATCGAAACGGTTAAAAGCGTGACCGGCCGCGATTTTCCGGTCGTGATCAGCCCGCGCCGCGCCGGCGACCCGGCGGTGTTGATCGCCTCTTCCGACAAGGCCCGCAGCGTGCTTGGCTGGCAGCCTTCGCGGGGCAAGCTGGAGGACATTATCGAGAGCGCCTGGGCTTGGCACAGCAATCATCCGGACGGCTATAACGACAACTAAGGGGTGAGTTAAGCGATGGGAGTAGACGAGAGAAACCGGCTGGACGTTTTGCACGCGCTCGAACGGCTGGTCCATTACGCGCTGGAGCAAGGCATGATCGATTGGTGGGACGTCGATTACTCGCGCAACCGGCTGCTGGAGCTGTTTTCTTTTGACGAGCCGTTCGCCGGAACGGTGGCGGAGGAGCCCCTGTCCGGGCCGCAGGAGCCGCTGGAAATTTTGATCGACTACGGCTTTGCCATCGGGCTGATCCCGGAAAATACCGCGACGTACCGCGATTTGCTGGACGCCAGGATTATGGGCCTGTTGATGCCGCGCCCTTCCGAGACGATCGCCGCTTTCCGCAAAACGCAAAGCGAACAAGGAATCGCCGCCGCGACGAACGCGTTCTACAAGCTGTCGGTGGACAGCAACTACATCCGGATGGACAGGGTGCGGCAAAATATTTATTGGAACCAGCCTACGCCTTACGGCGAGATGGAGATTACGATCAATCTGTCCAAGCCGGAAAAAAATCCGCAAGAGATCGCCATGGCCAAGCTGCTGCCGCCTCCCGTGTATCCGAAATGCCAGCTCTGCCGCGAAAACGTCGGCTATGCGGGACGGCTCAACCACCCGGCCCGGCAAAACCTGCGCGTCATTCCGCTGGAATTGAACGGGGAACCGTGGTTTTTCCAATATTCGCCTTACGTGTATTATAACGAGCACTGCATCGTGTTCCATCACGACCATGTGCCGATGAAGCTAACCCGGGAGACATTTAAACGGCTGCTCGATTTTACGGCCCTGTTCCCGCATTACTTCATCGGCTCCAACGCGGATTTGCCGATCGTCGGCGGTTCGATTTTGACCCATGATCATTTTCAGGGAGGGCGCCATACGTTCCCGCTGGAAAAAGCGCCGATCGAAGCGGCCTTCGCCCATCCGGATTTTTCCGGCGTAACGGCCGGCATGGTGAAATGGCCGATGTCGGTACTGCGTTTGCAAGGCCGCGATCCCGGCGTGCTTCTCGAAGCGATGGACGATCTGTACGAGAAGTGGAAAGCCTACAGCGACCCTGACGCCGCGATCCGGGCGTTTAGCGAACAGGACGGGCAAAGCGTGCCGCACAATACGGTGACCCCGATCGTACGCCGCAGCGCGGACGGCGGTTTTGAAGCCGATATCGTGCTGCGGAACAACCGGACGGACGAACTGCATCCGGAGGGGATCTTCCATCCGCACCGGGAAATGCACCATATCAAAAAAGAAAACATCGGTTTGATCGAGGTCATGGGGCTGGCGATTTTGCCGGGGCGGCTGAAGGAAGAGCTGGCGCAGATCGCCGGCATCCTATGCGGGGACAAGGCCCTGTATGATCAGACCGTAACCGACCCGAACGCCCGTTTGGCGGTGCACGCCGACTGGGTGAAGGAGCTGGTTGACCGGTTTGGAACCTCGCTGACCCGGGATGCGGCCGCTGCGCTGCTGCGTGACGAGGTCGGGCGCAAGTTCTCGGAAATCCTGGGGCATGCCGGCGTGTTTAAGACGACGGAAGCCGGGCGGGCGGCTTTTGAACGTTTCGTCGCCTCGGCGGGTTACCGGAAACAGTAGCATAGGTTTATTCAGAGATGCGTGAGGGGGCGGCCCGGGCAAGCATGTGGCTTGGGCCGGCCCCCATTTTTATTTATTCGCGCGACTTATGCGGTGCGAAAATCGGCGGTGGAGGTAAGCTCAATCTTGAAATCGGCGAAATTGCGAATCTGTAAAGTCGCGAAATTGCAAAGTCTGCAAAAATGCGAGTCTGCAAGTCTGCTAAGTTTGCTAAGTTTGCTAAGTCTGATAAGTCTGCGAAATGTGCAAAGTCCGGGAATGTGCAAAGTCTGTGAAATCTGCAAAGTCTGCGAAATGTGCGAAATCTGCGTTTGCTAGCCGGTTACTGGAATGATCGACCGCCGGCCGTCGTAATAGCGGCAAATTATGTGCTTATTACTCCAAACCCCAGCAAATTCAACCCATTAGCGGCATTTTCTGTACTTATTTTTCTATAAATGTTCCAGAACGCGGGCATTTCCCTGCGGGTGGGGAAAATAGCGGCACAAATTGCCTCTACTTCTCTCAAATGAACGGATATCACCGGAATAACGACATTTTTTGTCCTTATTATTTTCGCAGTGGGTTTCTCAGGCAGCTTGGGCTTTCCCGAGCAGGCGGTTCCTGTTCCTGTTCCTCAAAGTACCGGCTTCCCGCATTGTCTCTCCGTGGCGCCATTCCTAAAGGCACCTTGCCAACGGCTTCCGCGGCTTTCGTTTTCATTGTTTTCTTTTTGCGGTTGGAAGTATAATAAGGTCGTAATTTCTACATAAAACAGGTTGGAGGGATCTTGGCATGGACAATTTTGTGTTTCGTAATCCGACGAAGCTGATTTTCGGCAAAAACCAGCTGGAAGCTTTAAAAACCGAGGTTCCGGCTTACGGCAAAAAAGTGCTGCTGGTGTACGGCGGCGGAAGCATCAAGCGCAGCGGCCTGTATGATAAAGTGTTGGCGGTTTTGGGGGAAATCGGCGCCGAAGTGACGGAGCTGGCCGGCGTGGAGCCGAATCCCCGCCTGTCCACGGTTCGCCGCGGGGTCGAGCTGTGCAAAACGAAGGGCATCGAGCTGGTGCTCGCCGTCGGCGGAGGCAGCGTGCTGGATTGCTCCAAGGCGATTGCGGTGGGCGCCAAATTTGACGGGGACATATGGGATATCGTGGACCGCAAGGCTGCGGCGACGGCGGCGCTTCCGCTCGGGACGGTGCTGACGATGGCCGCCACCGGCTCCGAAATGAACGGCGGATCGGTGATTACGAACGAAGCGACGCAGGAAAAACAAGGATGGGGCAGCCCGTTCGCTTTCCCCGCCTTTTCGATCCTCGATCCGCAAAATACGTTTTCTGTGCCGAAGGATCAGACGGTTTACGGCATGGTCGATATGATGTCCCACGTGCTGGAGCATTATTTCCATAAAGCGACCAATACACCGCTGCAGGACGGTTTTTGCGAGGCACTGCTGCGCACCGTGATCGAAACGGCGCCCAAGCTGATCGCCGATCTCGAAAGCTACGAGCATCGCGAAACGATATTGCTCTGCGGCACGATGGCGCTGAACGGCGTATTGAATATGGGCTATTCGGGCGACTGGGCGACCCACAACATCGAACACGCGGTGTCGGCCGTGTACGACATTCCGCATGGCGGCGGGCTCGCCATCCTGTTCCCCAACTGGATGAAATACAACCTGAAGCATGACGTGTCCCGCTTTAAACGCCTGGCCGTAAACGTGTTTGACGTGGATCCGGAGGGCAAAAGCGACGAGGCCGTGGCGCTGGAGGGCATCGAGGCGCTGCGTTCGTTCTGGAGCTCGATCGGGGCGCCAAGCCGGCTGGCGGATTACGGCATCGACGACAGCAAGCTTGAAATCATGGCCGACAAGGCGGTCAAATTCGGTCCGTTCGGCCGATTCGCCGTGCTGAATAAGCAGGACGTGGTGGAAATTTACCGGATGTCGCTGTAAGCATAAGTTATTGGGCCGTCCCCTTTTTTGGGGGACCGGCCCTTTTTCTTTATTGATGCGGAAAATCACCGGGAAAACCGCGCTCCAACCGCTGGGAGGCTATTTTTGTTGAAACAAATTCCCTGAAATAACGTATGAAATATATAGATTTACATATTTGTTTATCGAAAGGAGGGACGGCATGGAAACGCTGTTTTGGTCCTGCTTTATCGGCGGAGCGCTGTTTGCGGTCGTCAGCGCGCTGATCGGAGACTTGATCGGCAGCTGGATAGACGGGATTTTCGACGCGGTGTCCGCCGATTTCCTCAAACCGGTCATTACGGCTTCGGCGGTAACCAGCTTTGGCGGGGCCGGGATTTTATTGCATCGCTATACCGGACTCGGGAACGCCGCCGTGATCGCGCTTGCGCTCGTCATCGCTTTGGCGCTGGCCGCCGCAGTTTACTTCGCTTACGTCAAGCCGGCGGAAAACAGCGAAAATTCCACCGGTTATTCGACCGCGGAGCTGCCCGGTAAAGTGGGCGAGGTGACCGTGCCGATTCCTTCGGAAGGTTTCGGCGAAGTGATGGTAACGCTGGTGGCCGGCAACACGATTCATATCGCCTCCAGCTTTGACCATCGGGAAATTCCCGCCGGAACGCGCGTTGTCGTCGTGGATGCGAAGGACGGAACCGTTCGAGTATCCGAGCTGTATGAACACCAATCTTGAAGAGGGAGCTGATGTGATTGTTCGAAAGCATTCCTGACATTATTCTGATTCCCGTTGTTGTGATCGCGGTCATCCTTGTGCTGGGCCTGGCCTTTTGGGCCAGATACAAAACCGTAAGTCCGGACGAAGCGATGATCGTGACCGGTTCTTTTCTCGGCAACCGGAATATTTCCGATGACCAGTCCGGCCGCAAAATTAAAATCGTCCGCGGCGGCGGGGCGTTTATCTGGCCGATTTTTCAGAAAGCGGAGTACTTATCGTTATTGTCCCACAAGCTTGACGTAATGACGCCTGAAGTGTATACCGAACAGGGCGTGCCGGTTTCGGCCGACGGCGTGGCGATCATCAAAGTGGGCAGCTCGATCGAGGACGTGGCTACCGCGGCCGAACAGTTTATGGGCAAGCCGATCGAATCGCTGAAAGGCGAAGCCCAGGAAGTGCTCGAAGGGCATCTTCGTTCCATTTTGGGCTCCATGACCGTCGAGGAAGTGTACCGCAATCGCGATAAATTTGCCCAAGAGGTGCAAGGCGTGGCGGCGCGCGACCTCAAAAAGATGGGGCTGCAGATCGTCTCGTTCACGATTAAGGATGTCCGTGACAAGCACGGCTATTTGGAGGCGTTGGGGAAACCGCGGATCGCGGCGGTCAAACGGGACGCCGATATCGCCGAAGCGGAAGCGCTGCGGGATGCGCGGATTCAAAAGGCGCTGGCCGAAGAGTCCGGGCAAAAGGCGGAACTGCTGCGGGACACGAATATCGCCGAAGCGGAGAAGGAAAAAGAGCTGAAGATCGCTTCCTTCAAAAAAGAGCAGGATACCGCCAAGGCCGATGCCGACCAGGCTTATTTCATCCAGGAGGCCCGGGCCAAGCAGATTGCGGTCGAGGAGCAAATGAAGGTCGAGCTCGTGCGCAAGGAACGGGAAATCGATCTGAAGGATAAAGAAATCAACGTACGTCAGAAACAGTATGATGCTGAAGTGAAGAAAAAAGCCGATGCCGACCGTTACGCGGTCGAACAGGCGGCGGAAGCCGAGAAGGCGCGGAAGATGCGGGAAGCCGACGCGCTGCAATACTCCATCGAAACCCAGGCGAAAGCATCGGCCGAACAGAAGCGGCTGGAAGGTTTGGCGATCGCCGAAGCCGAGCGGGCCAAAGGCTCCGCGGAAGCCGAGATCATCCGCCTGCGCGGGTTGGCGGAAGCAGAGGCCAAGGAGAAGCTGGCCGAGGCGTTTTCGAAGTTCGGAGAAGCGGCGATTTTGGATATCGTTGTCAAAATGCTTCCCGACTTGGCCGGACAAATCGCCAGTCCATTGTCCTCCATCGATAAATTGACGGTGGTCGATACGGGCAAAGGCGAAGGGGCGGCCCGCGTCAGCAATTACGTCACGGAATTAATGGCGACGGCTCCGGATATGCTGAAAAGCGTGTCCGGCATCGAACTCGATCGCTTGATTCAAGGCTTGACGAAAGGCAAAGCGGTGGCGTCCGCGCAGCCGGCGGAGGGGACGCCCGCAGCTTCGGCACGAAGCGGCGAGGCCGGCCGGGAGGCGGTTGTGCTGGAAAGCGCGGCATCGCGGGAAGCTAAAGAGTAAGAGATTGGACTTCAGTGGACCCAAAGAGGCCGTCCTAAGCAGTTAGGACGGCCTCTTGTTTTGCGGCTGAAGCGCTTTTTGCGGCGGTCGTCCTATACATTTATTCGCAAACGGCTGACAAGGGCTCGGCCAATCGTTTATAATGGGCGTACATGTTTTCGGAGAATAGACAAGAAGAGGTGCGACCTGTGAACAGTCTACGCGTGGCCAAAGTGTTGAATAACAACGTCATTATCGCCAACCATCCGGATCATGGCGAAGTCGTTGTGATCGGCAAAGGCATCGGATTTAACCGCAAATCGGGCGAGTCCATTCCTCTTGAGGCGGTAGAGAAACTGTTCATTCTTACGAATCAGCAGGAACAGGAACAATACAAACAGCTAATTCCCCAGGTGGACGAACAACTGATTGAGCTCATTGGCGAAATCATCATGTATATTTCCAGCAAAACGCAAGCGACATTGAATGAGCACATCCATATTGCGCTCACGGACCATTTGGCGTTTGCCATCAAGCGGGCGGAGCAGGATCTCGCCTTTCACAATCCGTTTCTGTTTGAGACGAAGGAGCTGTATCCGCTGGAATTCGAGTTGGCCGAATATGCCATCGATTTGATCCGCCGGAAAATGGGCGTCGATCTCGGCCAGGATGAAACCGGATTCGTGGCGCTCCACATCAACAGCGCCATGACGAACCGCCACATCAGCGAGGTGCGGGGGCATGCCCAACTGATCGCCGATTTGGTCGGCATTATTGAGGATGATCTGCAATTTTCCATCCTGCGGAACTCGCTTGACTACTCGCGGCTGCTGACGCACCTGCGGTTTGCCATCGAACGGGTTCGCCGCGGCGAGCGGGTGGCCGAAGTCGATAAGCTGGAAAGCTTGCTTAAGCGCGAGTATCCGACCTTGTATGCGCTCGCTTGGAAATTGACCAAAGTGATGGAGAAACGCCTGAAAATGCCGGTTTATCAGGCGGAAGTCTCCTATTTGACAATGCACTTGCACCGCATCGTTCCGCCCGAGATCAACTAAGCTCTTGCGTAAGCAAAATAGGTCTGCTATAATTTCAAGTGCATTAACAACAATATCAAATCACAATGTGTAACTGATTCGATCAGGCATGAGTTGATAAAAGGTTTTTGAGTGTATCGTTGGATTACGGGGTATTCTATCCCTAACGAAACGATAACCGAAAGTCTTTTTTGACTCATGCTTTTTTGTTGTTATGATCATTTAATATTTCAGGAGGGTGCATTATGTTCAAGCGTTTCTTTGGTGTTTTGCAGCGGGTCGGGAAAGCGCTTATGCTGCCCGTCGCGCTGCTCCCTGCTGCAGGACTGCTCCTGGGGATCGGCAATATGCTGGTCAGCCCGGACTTTCTTGAACGGGTTCCAGCCTTGGACAACCATACGATTCATGCGGTAGCGACCGTCATGATGAACGCCGGGCAGATCGTATTCACGAATTTGGCCCTGCTCTTCGCCGTCGGCGTTGCCGTTGGTCTGGCCGGAGGCGAGGGCGTCGCCGGCTTGGCCGCGATTATCGGCTATCTCGTGATGAACGTGACGATGGGGACGGTCATCGGCGTTACGCCATCGATGATCGGAACCAACGCGGCCTACGCCAATGTGCTGGGGATTCCGACGCTGGCCACCGGCGTGTTTGGCGGGATTATCGTCGGGATATTGGCCGCCGCCATGTATAACCGCTTCTTTAAAATCGAACTGCCGTCTTATCTCGGATTTTTTGCCGGAAAACGGTTTGTTCCGATCATGACGGCGGCCACCTCGGTGCTGCTCGGTTTGCTGATGGTCGTCATCTGGCCGCCGATTCAATCGGGGCTGAACGCCGCTTCCCACTTCATGCTGGACCAGAACCGGACGTTGTCCGCGTTTGTGTTCGGGATTATCGAACGCGCATTGATTCCGTTCGGTCTGCACCACATTTTCTATTCCCCGTTCTGGTTCGAATTCGGGGAATACACCAATGCGGCGGGCCAACTGGTGCGCGGTGACCAGAACATCTTTATGGCTCAGCTTCGCGACGGCGTGCCGTTTACGGCCGGAACGTTCATGACCGGCAAATTCCCGTTCATGATGTTCGGCTTGCCGGCGGCGGCGCTCGCCATTTATCACGAGGCCAGACCCGAGCACAAGAAATATGTGGCGGGGATTATGGGCTCAGCGGCGTTGACCTCGTTTCTGACGGGGATTACCGAACCGCTCGAATTCTCGTTCTTGTTCGTAGCTCCGGTCCTGTTCGCAGTGCACTGTGTTTTTGCCGGTTTGTCGTTTATGACGATGCATCTTTTGGGCGTAAAAGTTGGGATGACTTTCTCCGGCGGTTTGATTGACTACCTGATTTTCGGGGTTATTCCAAACCGCACGCCTTGGTGGTACGTCATCATCGTCGGCTTGATTTTGGCCGTGATCTATTATTTCGGATTCCGGTTCGTCATCCGCAAGTTCAACCTCAGGACGCCGGGACGGGAAGACCCGGCTGATGATAATGAAGATGCGGAAGCCAGCCGGGGAAAAGTTACGCAGGATGAGCTGCCGCACAACATTTTGTCCGCGCTGGGCGGACAGGAAAACATCGTCCACCTGGACGCTTGCATCACGCGGCTGCGGGTTGAAGTTAAGGATAAAGCCAACGTAAGCAAGGACCGGCTGAAAAATCTGGGGGCTTCCGGCGTCCTGGAGGTCGGCAACAATATCCAGGCGATCTTCGGCACGCGCTCCGATACGATCAAGACGCAAATTGCCGATATTATGAACGGCAAGGCGCCGAGAGCCGCCGAGAAGACGGAGGCGGACAAACCTGCCGAAGTGGAGCGGCAGGCGGCCCAGGACGGCGACGCCATCATCAACGAGGATATCGTGATGCCGGTCAACGGCGAACTGATGGATATTTCCAATGTGCCGGACCCGGTGTTCGCGGAAAAAATGACGGGCGACGGCTTTGCGGTTCTGCCGCATGACGGGGTCATCGCTTCTCCGGTCTACGGCAAGGTGTTTAATGTGTTCCCTAGCAAGCATGCCGTCGGCATCATGTCGGACGGCGGCAAGGAAGTGCTGGTGCACATCGGGGTGAACACCGTGAAGCTGAAAGGGCAAGGCTTCAAGGTGCTCGTGAACGAAGGCGACCTGGTTTCGGCCGGACAGCCGATTATGGAGGTCGACCTGGATTACGTGAAGGAGCACGCGCCTTCGATCATTTCGCCGATTGTGTTCTCCAACCTGCCGGAAGGGGCGGCGGTCAAGCTGAACAAAACCGGCAAGCTGGCGAAAGGCGAGCCCGATATCGTTACAATCAAATAAAAGCTGCCGGCGCCCTAGCGTCACGGGCGCCGGCAGAAAATTTGGAATTGTAATCGCGTTCCCTTAAAATAAAAGGGAGCGTTGATATATATTTATACTACATTCACGAGAAAGCGAGAGGATTTTATTATGGAAAGAACCTTTAGAATTACGGATGAAGACGGTATCCACGCACGCCCTGCTACGGCATTGGTAAATACGGCCAACAAGTTTAAAGGAGCTGAATCCTTTGCCGAAGCGAAGGGTAAAAAAGTGACCCTGAAATCGATTCTCGGGGTGTTGTCCCTGGGGCTGGAGCAAGGGGACACCATTACGTTGTCCGTTGAAGGAGAACAAGCTGCAGAAGCTCTTCAAGCGCTCACCGACGTCATGGTTAACGAGGGGTTAGGGGAAGTAAATGCTTAAGATCGACGGCATCGCCGCTTCGGCCGGCGTGGCCATCGCCGAGGCGTTCAGACTGGAGCATCCCGATTTTACGGTAAAACGCCGGGATGCTTCGGATCCCGCCGCCGAGTTGGCACGGCTGGACGAAGCGCTGGCCAAATCGCAGCAGGAGCTTGAAGCGATCAAAGAGCGCACGCTTCAAGAGCTTGGCGAGAAGAAAGCGGAGATTTTCGAATCCCACCTGCTGATCCTGAACGATCCCGAGCTGCTGGATCCGGTGCGCGACAAAATTTCCAGCGAGAAAGTGAACGCGGAATACGCGCTGGACGAGACGGCAAACCAGTTTATCGCCATGTTCGAGAACATGAAAAGCGCGTACCTGCAGGAACGCGCCGCGGACATGCGGGACGTCACCAAACGGGTGCTGACCCATTTGCTGGGCCTCACCTACGTCAATCCGGCGGAGATCGACCGGGAAGTCATCGTTATCGCCGAGGATTTGACACCGTCCGATACAGCTCAGCTTAACCGCAAATACGTCAAAGGCTTTACGACGAATATCGGCGGCAGAACGTCGCACTCCGCGATTATGGCCCGTTCGCTGGAGATTCCGGCCGTCGTCGGGACCAAAGAGGTGCTCGGCAAAGTAAACAACGGCGATCTGGTGATCGTGGACGGTCTGGACGGCCTGGTGATCATCAATCCGTCCGACGATGTGGTGAAGGAATACACGCAAAAACGCGACGACCACCTCAAGCAAATCGAGGAGTGGAAGAAGCTGCGCGAAGTGGCGACCACGTCGAAGGACGGCGTGCACGTCGAACTGGCGGCCAACATCGGCACGCCGAACGACGTTGCCGGGGTGCTCGACAACGGCGGCGAAGCCGTAGGCTTGTACCGCACCGAGTTCTTGTACATGGGCCGCACCGAGCTGCCGTCGGAGGAAGTTCAATTTAATGCTTACAAGACGGTGCTGGAGAAAATGGAGGGCAAGCCGGTCGTTGTCAGAACGCTCGACATCGGCGGAGACAAGGAGCTGCCTTACCTGAATCTGCCGAAGGAGATGAACCCGTTCCTCGGCTTCCGCGCCATCCGTCTTTGCCTGGAGCAAAAGGACCTGTTCCGCACGCAGCTGCGCGCCCTGCTTCGGGCGAGCGTTTACGGCTCACTGCGGATCATGTTCCCGATGATCGCCACGCTGGACGAGTTCCGCGCGGCCAAAGCGGTGCTCCAGGAAGAGAAGGAGAAGCTGACGGCCGAAGGCGTCAAGGTCGCGGACGATATCCAGCTCGGCATTATGGTGGAGATTCCTTCGACTGCCGTTATGGCCGATCAATTCGCCAAAGAAGTGGATTTCTTCAGCATCGGCACCAACGATCTCATTCAATATACGATGGCCGCCGACCGCATGAACGAACGCGTTTCCTACTTGTATCAACCGTATAACCCGGCGATTTTGCGTCTGGTGAAAATGGTGATCGACGCCGCCCACAAGGAAGGCAAATGGGCCGGCATGTGCGGCGAGATGGCGGGCGATAAAGTGGCGATTCCGCTGCTGCTCGGCCTCGGCCTGGATGAGTTCAGCATGAGCGCGACCTCGATTTTACCGGCACGCTCGCAGATTTCCAAGCTTTCCAAAACGGAGATGGAAGCTTTGGCAGCCAAAGCGCTGCAAATGCGGACCGCGGAGGAAGTCGTGGAACTGGTGCGCGGTATCGGCGAGTAAGACGAAGTAGGCGAAATTGCCGAATTAGCCGTATTAGGAAGTTCTATCTATTCTTTTCCAAACTAGTTTTGCGGGTTTCTCTGTTTAAGCCGGCGCCTTCCGAGGCGCCGGTTTTTTCTAGGTGAATTTAAGTATTAGGCATTGCCATTGGATATATCCAATAGAATTGGAAATTTACTAGTAAATGCAGTAGCATGATTGGATTTGACGGGGACCCGAACTGAGGACTGAGGCGGCTGTCTATATGTAGCATTCGTGTCTGGTGTCCTGGTGTCCTGGTGTCCCTGCATGCTGCTTTGCACGATTATCCCTTTCATTCAGTGGATAGGTGTTAGGGGCTAGGATAAGGATTAATAAGGAAAAAATGAGGCGGTTAAGGTGAGATTTTCGGCTTGATAAGGGAACGCATGTTTGGTATAATGAAATTAACGGAACTTATGTTCGTGTATTCTTGATTCGGGAGGTAAGCGGATATGGAAGCCAATGCGAGAACGGAACTTCAACCATTCAGCAGTCGTTATAACAGCGAGCAGGATTGCATGGAAGCGCTGATCGCGATGAAGTGGCCAAACGGCTTCGTCTGCCCGCGCTGCGCTCACAACCGGTGCAGCCGTGTGACTTCCCGGCATATCCCTTTGTTCGAGTGCGGAAAGTGCAAGCATCAAACATCGCCTTTGGTCGACACGATTTTTGAAGGAACGCATCTGCCACTGGTGAAGTGGTTCCAGTCGCTGGAGTTGTTCCTGCTCCCTGACGGCATCTCGGCGACGCGGCTGCGCCAGGTGATCCGGGTCACCTACAAGACCGCGTGGTCGATGCTGAAAAAAATACGTCATGCCGTCGGAGAGTTTGATGCCCGGGAGCTGCTCTCCGGAGATGTGAAGGTGAACAGCGATCAGTATGGGCGTAACCCGTCCCGGTGTCAGCTTTCGCATCCGTATGCCTCGGCGGTCGTAGCCGGCTGCACGGTCACGGAATCGGGCGAGCCGGAGCACGTCAAAATCCGCCTGGTGCCGCATAAGCGGGGAGGCGAAAAAAGGGCAGACCGTCACGATCTAACCGCGTTTATTGGCGAGCATGTGGATGTCCGTACATCGGCGGTGCAGTCGTTCCCTCTGGCCTTTCGGCTGTATGCGCCCTTGCGGAAAGTGGTGAGAGAGGCGTGGGAATCGCTGAAGGGTACGTATGGAGCCTTGGGGGTGAAGCATCTGCAGGCGTACCTAAACGAATACACCGGACGCCGCCGGCTGCGCCTGTCCGGAGGACTGCCTGAAGCGGAAGAAACGATGCGGCAGCAGTTGCTGCGCATGTGTGTGGCGATTCCGGCAATCCCTTACCGCCGGCTGATCGCGCGCCAACCGAACCAGCCCCTTGCGGCTGCGGCCTGATCGTGGCGCTTGAACGGTGCCGGCATTGATGCAGACGGATTCAGGTTGCAGCAATAACCTGTCTAATGATCTCGAACATGACTGCTTCTTACAAATATATTTTCTTCTCCTGAATTTATCTTCTTCTCTGCTTCCCTGATCAAACGGGATAATGGTGCAAAGCGCCCGGACATCAGATATTGATCTGCCGACCAACCCACAACCCATCGGCATCCCCTCCCCTGCCCTGTACGCTTTTAACGCCCTCAAACAAATCCGTACTTGCGAAAAGCTGAAAATGTTGCCGGATTTAACCTCGGTAAGGTTTATTTTTGGACGAATTTGGGATAAAGTGAGGTAAAACTTACTTTTAAGAACCTCTTAAAGGGATGTCAGGAGCAAACTATGAAAAACAGCCATATGACGATCGGAATCATTGACATCGGATCCAACTCTATCCGTCTGGCTATTTATGAAGCAACGCCGCAAGGGGAGTACCGGTTGATTCAGGAAATTAAAGAGTCCGCCCGGCTCAGCGAAAAGATGAATTCGGGCGGCGCCATGGAGCGGAAGGACGTTCTTTCGATCGTGCCGATTCTGGAGCAGTTCAGGGAAATTTGCGCCGTGTACGGCTGCCGGCAAATCCGCGTCGCCGCGACGGCGGCGATCCGGAACGCGGCCAATGCGGGGGAAATTGCCGAACTGCTCACGCGGCATACCGGACTTGAGATCGAAATTCTTACCGGGGAGCAGGAAGCCTATTTCGGCTTTCTCGGCGTCGCCGGCGCCATGGCGGAGGAGGATGGCTTCATCATCGACATCGGGGGAGGGAGCACGGAAATCACGCTGTTTCGGGACCGTAAACTGCTGCACAGCATCTCGCTCCCTTTAGGGGCGGTGAATGCCCAGGTTAAATTCGGGAACGGAAAAGAACCGTGGACGGCCGAAAATGCGGCCAATCTGGCGGCCGAGATCGAGCGGATGCTGTCGGGCCATCCATGGATGGCCGCCCATCCGGGGCTGCCGTTAATCGGTCTCGGCGGCACGATCCGCACGCTCGGCAAGCTCGACCAGCGCCGGCGGAAATATCCGCTGCGGCTCGCCCACTATTACAGGCTGGCTCCGGAAAGCATCCGCCATTATGCCGAAACGCTGCCGTTCATGCCGCTCGAAAAACGCAAGCGCCTCGACGGTTTGTCCAAAGCGCGGGCCGACATTATCGCTCCGGGGCTGATTATTCTGCAGACCGTGTTTGCGCGCATCGGAGCGGACTGCTGCCTGATCAGCGGAGCGGGGCTGCGGGAAGGGCTGCTGCAGGATGCGCTGGGGCTGCAGGCTCCCGCCGCCTCCGAAGTGTTAGCGCTGCAGGCCCGCGGCTTGCTTGCATTTCATAACCAGTCCCCGCTTGCTCATTTTCAGCAGGTCAGCCTGTACGCGGTCCGGCTGCATGATCTTTTGCTGGGAGCCGCCGCAACCGGCGGGGCGAAAACCCGGCAGATCGCGGCCGCGGCGGCCATGCTGTACAAAATCGGCGGCGCCGTGCGCTACCACCAGTACGACAAGCATACGTTATATTGGCTGACGCAAGCCCCGCTTGGCGCTTTAACTCACCGTGAGGCCGTAATATGCGGGTATGCGGCGGATTATCCGGCCAATCACGGAAAAAAAATGAATTTGGAAAATTACCGGGAGCTGCTTGCGGAGGGAGACGAAATCCTGATCCAGAAGCTTGGCGCCATCGTGGAAGCGGCCGTCGCGCTGGATGCCAGCGAAACGCAAAACGTCGAGCTGCTCAAGGCCGAGGCGTCCTCCGGCGCGCTGCTGCTGACGCTAAAATGCCGCAGTCAAGCTTACCTGGAGATCAGGCAGCTTGAAACCGCGGCAAAAAGCTTCAAAAAAGCGTGGGAGCTCAGGTTGGAGTGGGAGGTTCGCTCTTCTTCCACACGCTGATGTCCAGGGCGTCAAATTGGCTGCGGCAGGCCGGCTGAGTGCCGGTGAACGGCTCGTATTTTCCGCTCGGCACAAGCCGCTTCGCTTTGACGTTGTCGGAGAGCGACAGCATCAAAATCTGCACGAGCGTCTCCCGGGTTTCCGGCTTCGTCACGGGGCACATCAGCTCCAGCCGGCGCGTCAGGTTGCGCGTCATCCAATCCGCGCTGGACAGCCAGACTTCCGGCTTCCCGCCATTTTCGAAATAATAAATGCGCGAATGCTCCAAAAAGCGGTCGACGATGCTGCGCACCGTAATCCGTTCGCTCAGGCCTTCCACGCCGGGGCGCAGGCAGCAGACGCCGCGGACGATCAGGTCGATGTAAACCCCGGCCCGGGAAGCGGCGTACAGCTCGTCGATCATCTCCTGGTTGGACAGCGAGTTCATTTTGGCGATGATTTTGGCCGGCCTGCCGGCTGCAGCGTGTTCGGCTTCCCGGCGAATCAGCGCAAACAGCTTGTCCTTCATCCCCGTCGGCGCCAGCGTAAACGCCTGCCACTCGCCGGCGTCCGAGTACCCGGTGATCAGGTTGAACAATTGCGAGGCGTCCTCGCCGATCGCGGTATCGGTCGTAAACAAGCCGATATCGGTATACAGGCGCGCGGTAATGTCGTTGTAATTTCCCGTCCCCACATGCACGTACCGCCTTAAATCACGGCCTTCCTGCCGGACGACGAGCAAAATTTTGGCGTGGGTTTTAAGGCCCACCAAGCCGTACACGACATGGCATCCCGCTTTCTCCAGCGTGCGGGCCCAGGCGATGTTGCGCTCTTCGTCGAACCGCGCCTTAAGTTCCACGACGACGGTAACCTGTTTGCCCGATTCCGCGGCGCGGGCGAGCGCCCGGATGAGCGGCGAATTGCCGCTGACCCGGTACAACGTCATCTTGATCGCCATCACGGCCGGGTCCTCCGAAGCCTGGCTGATGAAATCCGTCACGGCGTCGAAGCTTTCGTAAGGATGATAGACCAGCACGTCCCGTTGCTTAAGCACCTCGAAAAAATCGTCTTCGGCATCGAATTCCCGGGGATACACCGGATCGATCTGCGGGTAGCGGAGCTTCGGATACCCTTTGACCACGCCCGGCAGCTTGCCGAGGAAGCTTAAATCGAGCGGTCCGTCGATTTCAAATACGGCGTCCGTAATCTCAAATTCCTCCTTCAGCACTTCCAGCGCGTAAGGATGGATACCCTTTTGGATCTCCAGCCGAACGGGCGCTCCCCAGCGGCGTTTCCGCAGCTCTTTTTCAATTTCCTCGAGCAGATCCTCGGCCCCTTCTTCGTCAAACGCCAAATCGGCGTTGCGGGTTACTCTGAACTCGTGCACGGCGAGCGGGACATAACCGCTGAATAGCGTTTGAATATGGTGGCGGATCAACTCTTCGATCAGAATGAAGGATTGCTTTTTGCTGTTGGAATGATGCGGCAGCGGAATGATGCGCGACAGATTGGAAGGAATTTGCACGATCGCGAAATAAGGCTCCTTCTCCTCCTCTTCGTCCGGCTTCTGCGCTTCATTTTCCCGCTTCAGCACGACGGATAAATAAACAAACCCTGTATGGACCAGAGGAAACGGCCTGCTTTGGTCGACGGCCATCGGAGTCAGCACCGGGAAAATAATGTCGTGATAGTACGTTTCCATAGATTTGCGCTGCGTCGAGGTCAGCTCATCGTATTTTAGAAATACGATGTTCTCTTTGGCGAGCTGTCTCGACAGATCCCGGAACGTCCGGTACTGTTCGCCGACCATCGCCGAGATTCTAGCAATCAGGCGTTTGTATAGTCCATCGGCCGTATAGCCGGTGAAATCTTTTTTGGTGTAACCCGCGCGGATCTGATCCTGGATCCCGGCCACGCGCACGCTCATGAACTCGTCCAAATTGCTCGACACGATCGAGAGAAATTTGGTTTTTTCCAGCAAAGGCGTCGCCGGATCCTTCGCTTCCTTCAGCACCCGGCGGTTGAATTCCACCCAGCTTAAATCGCGGTTTAAATATCTTGAACCTTGGTTTTTCGTTTCTGCAAGCGCCATCTCTACCATGACCTCCATTGGCCGAAAAGCTGTCTTAAAATCTTCGTTTTAGTATGGTGTTCCATCTTTTATTTTACAATGCCGATATGCCGGCGAAATACCTACTTTTGTAAAATCTATGTAAAAATTATAATTCCGTGTAAAATCGCGCTTCCTAAAATCATCCGATGCTTGTACACTCCCGGCAAAAATGGAGTAAAATAGAAATGCGACGTCTTTTGACGCCTGCCATTGAAGTTTTTATATTTCAAGGAGGTTGTTCAAGATGAATGCAAATCATCACGCGTATTATTTGAATGCCGCACCCCGAACGGAGTTTAACCGTTCGTCGCTGCGCCGGCTGAGACAAGACGGCCGGGTGCCCGCAGTGATCTACGGGGCCGAAACCGAAAATCTGGCGGTTCATGTGGATGTGAAGGAGCTTTTGAGGGTCGTCCGTACCGGAAGAACGGAGTTTTTCGACTTGAAGGTCGAAGGGGGACAGGTTTTTCCGGCGCTGATTAAGGAAATTCAGCAGCATAACGGGAAAATCGTCCATGTCGATTTTCAGCAGGTGACCAAAAACAAGCCGATCCGCGTAAAAATGCCGGTGCACTTGATCGGTACGGCCAAAGGCACGAAGGTTGGCGGAGTTCTGCAAATCCAGGAAACGGAGCTGGAGGTGGAAGGGCTGCCGGATATTTTGCCGGCCAGCTTGGATGTAGATATTTCATCCCTGGATGCGGGCGATAAATTGCTGGCCGGGGACGTACGGCTTCCGGACGGCGTTGTTTTGCATTCGCAAGCGGACGAGCTGCTGGCTTCGATCGTTCTGCCGCGTTCAGCGGAGGCGGATGCGGCCAGGAACGGTGACGAAGAACCCGCGGGGGCCGAAGGAGCCGGCGAATAAAGGACCGACTAAAAACCGGCAAGATCATGGGCCTGGAGTTCAGGCTGCCGTTAGGCGGGCCGCTCCCTGCGCGATCACGCAGGAAGCGGCTCGTTTTTTGAAAAATACCAGAAATTATAAAATTATCAGCGAAGTAGAAGATAAGGCACAGGTAGAGAGGGGAGGAGAAGAGGAAAGCTTGACGAAACCCGCTTTTGTAACTAGAATGGTTGCAGGATAACCGGGATTACATAAGTTAAACTAACGGCTGTCCTATCCGCGCAATCATTAGTTCAACATATATTGCAAGATTTTATTCAGAAAGAAGGGTTCGCATGCCGCCGAAAACGAAAACCAACGCTTTGGCCCAGCGCAAAGCCGAGCAGCTCAAGCAGCAGCAAAAACAAAAAACGAGAAGATTGATCTGGTTCAGCACGGTGGGAGTATTGCTCGTGCTGATTATCGCCGTCCTGGCGATCCAACCGCAACCGAAATCAGAAACGGCATCGTTTGATTATGTGAACCTCCCTGTGCTTGGAAATGCCGAAGCACCGGTGAAGATCGTAGAATTTGGCGATTTCCAGTGTCCGGCTTGCAAAAACGTAAATCAACTGATCAAACCGGAGCTGGTCAAAGACTATGTAGATCAAGGCAAGGCCGCTTTTTATTTTATGAATCTGCCCATTCTCGGGACGGATTCGCATACGGCGGCTTTGGCGGCGCAGTCGGTATTTCATCAAAACCCCGACGCTTACTGGACTTATTTCGATGCGATTTATGAACGCCAAGGCGATGAGAATAGCGGATGGGCTTCGGCGGAGTTTCTCGTCGCGCTGGCCAAAGAGCTGAAGCTGCCGATCGATTACGACCAGCTGCAGAAGGACATAACGGAAGCGACTTATAAAAATGAAGTCGATGAACAATACGCCAAAGGGGACAAGCTGGGCGTAAACAGCACGCCGACGTTTTTCATTAACGGTATTGAGTATGCGGGCAACGTTGGCGATTACGCTGCTCTGAAAAAATACATCGATCAGGAACTCCAGGGCAAATAACGAACGGGGAGGAACGGGCGTGCGGGCTTTTCTAAGGGATTACGGCATTTACCTTGCTTGGCTGGTCGCGCTGGTCGCTACGGCGGGCAGCTTGTATCTCAGCGAGGTGCTGCACTATGAACCGTGCCGGCTCTGCTGGTTCCAGCGGATATTCATGTATCCGCAGGTCATTTTGCTGGGCATCGCGGCCTACCGGAACGACCGGAGCATCATTCCGTACGTGCTGCCGCTTTGCATCATCGGCGGAACGATCTCGCTTTACCATTACGGTGAGCAAAAAATTCCGGGATTGGCGCGGCTGGTTCCCTGCAAAGTGGGGGTTCCTTGCAACGTGGATTATTTGGGCAGCGGCTGGCTTGGTTTTATTACAATACCGTTTATGGCGCTGACCGCTTTCGTTCTGATCGTCCTGTGCTTGCTGGCGGCGCGCCGCAAGGCCGAGGCGGAGGAACCGGAAGGGCGGATATAACCAGTAATTTCTATAATCTTAATAAAAAACCTATCCCTATCACCTTTAGCAGGTTAATAGGGACAGGTTTTTTGACGTTTTACCCGAGCATACGCTGAAACCAATCATTCACCGGTGTATACAGCCAGATGATGAGATAAAGCGGTGGGCAGCGGAATTATCCTTATCGTATATGGCGTACGCCTGGGCCTGGAGACGGCGGCTTTCGCCATACCTCTGGTGCTCATGATCGTTTATTACGTCAGGAAATGGCGGTCCGGTAAAACGCTGGACGTTTAAACGATCGTGTTGCCGATATTGGTGTCATCTTTATTGAGCAACATTTTGCCATTGATCAGCAGGTTGTTTAGAACCTTGGTTCGTTTCGAGCTTTCGGTTACGATGGCGTTGGGTATAGATTTACCGTTATTGGAATAAATCGTGTTTTGAGCGATGATTGCATCCTCGGCGTTATCAGCTAATGAAATACCGTACGCAGCGTCATCTTTTCTTTTGAAGGTGATGCGGTTGCCGACAATCTCGGCGCGCTGCCCCCCCTTGATTTGAATCGCCGAATTGCCTGTGATGTCTGAAATTTCGTTGTCGGCGATTTTAACGATTTTGCCGGCGCTGCTCTCTCCGTAAATGGCGACGGATCGGGAGCCAAATATATAATTCTCTTTGAGCGTAACATCGCTGTTTTTGTCGAAGCTGATCGCGTAATTATTGGTTTGTTTTCCTGTGTAGCTGGCGCAGTCGATATAATTGCCTTCCGCGAAAACCGATGTCCCCTTTGTCCCCCAGTTTTTGATGGATATGCCGCCATTGCACTGGCCAAACGAATTGCCCCGCAGCACGACATTGGTGGACTTGTCCAGTTCGAGGCCGAAGCGTTCCGAATGGAGGGCCTTGTTGTTCAGGAATTGTACGTCATTGCTGTTGTCGACCTTGTAAGGCAGGCCCGCGCAGCGGTGCACGGCATTGTCCGCGACCAATACGTTTTCCGCGTCCCATACGCCGATGCCCGTGCCGCCCGTGTTGCCCAAATGGGACACCGTATTCCCGGTCACGACCACGTCTTTCCCGCGGGCGTCGATGCCGCTGCTGAAGCCTTTAATGATATTGCCGACTATCGTCACGTTGTTTCCGTCATATCCGTTCGATACCTGCTGCGCTGCGATGGCGACTTTGCTACCGTCCGTCCGGACCATTACGTTGTTGCTGATAACCGTATCCGTACCATTACCGTAAGAGAACGTATTGTCTGCGTGATTCCCTTCGATAATTACTCCATAACCGTTAAAGTTCAGCACGGAAACCTCGGCGTTGCCGCGGAACACGTTGCCCCGGACGACAACTCTGCGCGGTTCCTCGTAGTCGATAGCGCCTTCGCCGTATCCTTCGATATCGATACCGGCCCAAGGTTTGGTGCCCTTGACGGTGCCTGCGTTTGTAATTACATTGTTTTCTACAAAGACGCCATCGGCAGCCGTGATCGAAATGTTGTTCCGGCGTGCTCCGTCCAATGAGCAGTTGCGGATGGCTACTTTTTCCGGTTTGTCATAATCGGGGTCTACGCCCAACAGGCCCACCGAGCCGAGAAAGATGCAGTCGCCGATGCATTTGCGAATCTTCATATTTTCGATCGTAATATTCTTACCGCCGTGGACATAAATCCCAAAGCCCCATTCATACGTCGATTTCGGGAGTTTGCTGAAATCGTGCTGGTCCAGATCCCCAGTGATGATCCCGCCTGAAATCGTGACATTTTGCACTTTGCGCAGATAGATACAAGAGTAACCTCTCTCCGCGTTTGGCTGAACCTTCAGTTCCGCCTCGTGATCCAAAGTAAGCTTCATGTGGGACGGCACCACGATGCCGCCGCCTTTTTCCGGAGTGTTTGGAAAGGTGGTCCCGACGCCTTGAATCAAGTACGTCCCTTTCGGAATAAACGCTTCGTTATACCCGGCGCTTTTTGCATGGGCGATCGCCTTGTTCAAGCCCTCCGTCGTTTTTACCGCCTCGGTGCCGTCGGTTTTGATGCCCCACTGCGCCGGATCGATGACGTAGCAGGTGGCGTTTACGGCGGCAGGCTGTGCGGCCATACCGGTCACTGCCCCCTTAACATTTTCCGTGCTGTTTGCTGCCGGTTGCGTTTTGTTTACATGCTGGTTGTTCATTATGATTCCTCCTTGTCTTTTGCCTCTTGATTTTTGACTTGTTTGCCTTAGGGCCGTTTAAGTATTCCGGTGTAAACTTCATCTCCTTTGCGCAAAGTCTTTAAGTACCCGTACGGTGTTTTCACTCGGGCTCCGAAGGGGCAGTTCCCCAAGGTTCCCGTACTACCAAAGTAACAGAACCCGCGAGCGGCGAAGGGCCATGAAGCGGACAAGGCAAGGACAAAAAACGGACAAAGAGCGGCCAGGTAATGGATGGGATAAGGCGGGAGGGACAAGAGCAGGGGCCAGGGGGCGAAAGTTGCAAAACCGGTAAAACCGGCAAAACTGGCAAAACTAGCAAAATTAGCAAAACCTACAGCTTATGTCGGACGATTTGGGTGTCAGCTCATAAAATAGCGGTACTTTATGTTCTTATTATCCGGATATAAGCATGTTCATCACCGTTAGCGGCATTTTTTGTACTTATTTTCCGGCGAATGACCCGGAACGCGGACATTTTCTTACTAGTCAAGAAAATAGAGACATAAATGGCTCCTATTTCTCTCAAATGGGTGCATAGCGCCGGAATAACGGCGTTTTTTGCCTTTATTTCTGGGGATCTGCTGTCCCGTCGCTCCGTCCCCCGTCGCTCCGCCGCCTCGCCGCCCCGCTATACTCGCGTTATTCTAGGAACCGCCTTGGACTTACGAAGTGTACTGTTTGCGGAACTGCCGCGGCGAGCAGCCGTTTTTGAGCGCAAAGCGGTTGGAGAAATACGGCGTGCTGCCAAACCCGACATAAGCGGCGATGACCGAGATCGGCCATTCGGTTTTCAGCAGCAGCAGCTTGGCCTGTTCGAGGCGGTAATGCAGCAGATAATCGTTCGGCGTCATCCCGTATACCTGCTTCATGCAGCGCGTAATGTAGTTGTAGTGGTAGTGCAGCGCCTCGGACATCTGCCCGCTGCTGATTTCCGCGCGGTAATTGTTCTTGATGAACGCTTCGGCTTTTTCCGCCACGGTGACGACCGGTGAAGCGTACGACTCCAGTTGCCTAAGGTCCATCGTACGCAGCAGTTCCCCGAACAGCTGCTGCCCGGTCCAAAAGGCGCTCGACTGGCGTTCCCCCGAATGATGCAGCAGTTGGCGAAACAGGCGGTAGGCCTGCTCGGGGTAGGGCATCGTCCACATTTTGGGCAACTGGATGGAATAAGGCGAGGCCAGGAACCGCCGATAGTGCTCTTCCGCGCCGGGGTACGGGAAATCCGGTTCCTCCCCGGGAATCTGCTGCCAGGAGCTAACCGTGTGAAAATGCAGCCAATAAAAAGCCGTAGGTTCCTCGCACGGCCCCGCCGCATAATGATACTGGTCAGGGAGCAGCAGCAGCGATTGCCCCGCCGTCAAGCTCCACCGCCGCCCGGCTTCGCCGATATGCAGCGTCCCGCTCTCCATAACGAGCAGGTCGAAAATACCGAGATTCCTGCGGCTCGGATGCTCCTCCCCGGGCTCGTAAACGGTATACCCGCATTCGAGAAAATAAGGCAGGGGCGGAGCGGCGATTTGCACGATTTCCGCTGTTTTCAGCATCGGACGATCCCTCCGGGATAAGTGTGAAATATTATAACTTTTAAGTTGCTGACATCCATATTATGAAGCAAATCTATGAGATAGAATAGGGTTGGTTAGTATGATATTTCAAAAAAGAGGAGGATCTCTGGTATGTTCCAAACCGACAAAACGCAGCGGTCCGAAAGAGTGCCGTTAAACCGGGTGCGCATCCGGGACGATTTTTGGAGCTACTATATTGGGCTTGTGCGCGACGTGGTCGTTCCCTATCAATGGGAGGCCTTGAACGACCGGGTGGAGAGCGCCGAACCAAGCGGCGCCGTCCGCAATTTCCGGATCGCGGCCGGGCTTGAGCAAGGGGATTTCTACGGAATGGTGTTTCAGGACAGTGACCTGGCGAAATGGCTGGAAGCGGTGTCTTACTTATTGGAAGCGGATGCAAATCCGCAGCTGGAAGAAACCGCCGACGGGTTAATCGACATTATTGCCCAGGCCCAGCAGGATGACGGGTATTTGAATACGTATTTTACGGTGAAAGAACCGGACGGACGTTGGACCAATCTGACGGAATGCCACGAGCTCTACTGCGCGGGGCATATGATCGAGGCGGGGGTGGCGTATTACCGGGCTACGGGCAAAAGAAAGCTGCTCGACGTCGTCTGCAAGTTTGCGGATTATATCGGCACCGTGTTCGGAAACGAGCCGGGGCAGCTGCCGGGCTACGACGGGCACCAGGAAATCGAGCTGGCGCTGGTCAAACTGTACGAAGTAACGGGCAATGAGCGGTATTTGCGCCTGAGCAAGTATTTTTTGGATCAGCGCGGACAAAAACCGAACTTTTTTGAAGCGGAGCTGCAAAAACGGGGCGGCAAAACGCATTGGCCGGGAAGCGGCAAGCATGTGGACTTGGCCTACCATCAGGCGCATCTGCCGGTGCGGGAGCAGGAGACCGCGGCCGGGCATGCGGTGCGGCTCTTGTACATGCTTACCGGGATGGCCGATGTGGCGGCGCTGACGGGGGACGAGTCCATGCTCGCGGCGTGCCGCAAGCTGTGGGACAACATCGCCGGCAAGCAGATGTATATCACCGGCGGGGTAGGCTCGATGCCGCAGGGCGAGGCGTTCTCCTTCGACTACGATTTGCCGAACGATACGGTATATGCCGAGACATGCGCTTCAATCGGGCTTGTTTTCTTTGCCCAGCGGATGCTGCGGCTCGCGCCCGAATCGAAATACGCGGACGTCATGGAGCGGGCGCTTTACAATACGGTCGTCGGCGGAATGGCGCGGGACGGCAAGCATTTCTTTTACGTCAATCCGCTTGAGGTGGATCCGAAAGCCTGCCATGGCGCCAACCATAAATACGACCATATCAAAACGGTACGCCAGGAATGGTTCGGCTGCGCTTGCTGCCCGCCCAACGTCGCCCGGCTGCTCGCCTCGCTCGGGGAATACATTTATACGGTGCAAGGGGATACGGTGTACGCCCACCTCTACATCGGCGGGGAAGCCGAGCTGCAGGTTGGCGGAAGCCGGGTGAAGCTGGTGCAGGCGACCGATTATCCGTGGGACGGTCTGGTGCGCTTTACGGTCCACCCGCAGGAGGGCGGGGAGTTCGCGCTGGCGTTGCGCTTGCCGGACTGGTGTCCCGAAGCGAGCCTCACCGTCTGCGGTGAAACGGTGCCGCTGAACGGCAGCACGGTCAGGAACGGCTATGCGCGGGTACAGCGGCGCTGGCAGGAGGGCGACGTTGTGGAGCTGCGGCTTTCCATGCCGGTTACGCGCATGTACAGCCATCCGCTTGTCCGCGCAAACGCCGGAAAGGTCGCGCTGCAGCGGGGACCGCTCGTGTACTGCCTGGAGCAGGCGGACAACGGAGCGAACCTGCACGAACTGGCGCTGCCGAAAATGGCGGAGCTTACCGTCCGGAGGGAGGCGGAGCTGCTCGGCGGCGTAGTCACGATCGAGGCTGCGGCTGAGCGCCAGGACGAAGCGGCGTGGACCGGCGGCTTGTACAGTCCGCAGCCGCCTTCGGCCACGCGGCCGGCGGCGCTGAAATTTATTCCGTATTATGCCTGGGCCAATCGCGGGGAAGGCGAAATGACCGTGTGGGTTCGGGAGCAGTGACGATTCCCGCACCGATAGGCGCTTAGCCGCGGATGTCTACGGATTGCCGGACGCATTGCGCGTTTCATGTTGTGCGTTCGTTGTTCCATGTTCAAGAGGCGGATTCGCAAATATACGAGCAGGACGACCCAATAATTTTTTCTCTTTTTTGCCGGATCTTCGGCAGATACGGGGGAAGTCGTCTGTGACGAGTGCCTAAACGTCCGCATATGATACCAGAAGAGACGATCATCTTTTTGGTAAAGGAGCGAGCGGTCCTTGAGAAAAGGCAAAGGCACAAAATCCGGCAGGGCGAGAAAATCCTCACTCTACTATGTGGATAATCCGGATATGAACGAGTTAATGTTGTTGGAAGAAAGGAGAGCGGCACGGCCGGAGGAGCTAAAGGAAATAAAAATTCATCAGAGCGCCTCTTCGCTATTGTCCGCCCCCGAAGAGGAAGAACTGGAACTCCCTTCACCCGAAAAGGAGGCGGTAGAAGACCTTCCGCCCGGGAAGGAGGCGATCGCGGCCCCTCTGCCCAAGAAGGAGGCGGTAGCAGCTCCTCAGCCCGGGAAGGAAGCGATGACATTTCCTCCGCCTTGGCAGGAAGCGCCGGAATACCCTACCGGCGAGCGTGTGCCGCAGGTACAAGACAAACCGGTAGATAAAAACGTCCTGAAACAGGAACTGGGAATTATTTATACGGATGATATTATGGATGCGGCGGTAACCGGGGAAAAAATCGCGCCCCATACGATCGACGCTTCGCGGATTATGCGCGGCAGCATCGGTACCGCCTGGATCGCCGATTATGCAGTGGACACCATCAAATTGGCCGACGGAGCCGTCACTTCGAGCAAGCTTGCCCCTTTGTCCGTAACCGGCAGCCATCTGGTGGACAGCGCGATCGAGGGCAGAGCGATCAAGGATCGCTCCGTCGGCGGGGAAAAGCTGGCGGACGGCAGCATCACCTCGGATAAATTGGCCGACCGGGTCATCGCCGGGGAGAAGCTGGCGGACGGTTCCATCGAAAGCCGGCATTTAAGCGAATGGATCGTCACGACCAATTTGATTCAGAATCAAGCGGTGACAAGCGAAAAAATCCGCAGCGGGGCGATCGAATCGGTCAACCTGGCGAACGGAGCCGTGGATACCTCCAAACTGGGCGATGAATCGGTTACGACGTCCAAGCTGCGCGACGGCGCTGTGACGAGCGCCAAGCTGCGGGAAGGCGCGGTGGAAAGCCGGCATCTGGCGAAAAACACCATAACCGCCAGCCACCTCGCTCCCGGACTGATCGGCGGCGAGATGCTGGCTCCCGCCAGCGTCGGTACCAAGCAGCTGCGGGAGGGAAGCGTCGGCACCGGCCATATCTGCGACCAGGCGGTCGAATCCCGCCATATTCGCTCGGGAAGCGTCGGCACCGCCCATTTGCAGCCCGGCAGCGTCGGAGCGGAGCAACTGGCGGACGGTTCGGTTAAAGGCCGGCATTTGGCCGACAAATCGATCCTGTCCACGAAATTGTCCGATCAATCCATCGGCACCGCGCAAATCGTCGAACAGGCCGTCACTTCGTCCAAAATCGCCGATCAAAGCATTTTGCCGGGGAAAATCGCCGACGAGGCTGTGCAGACCCGCCATCTGGCCAAATCCGCGGTCCATTCGCCGCAGCTGGCGCCATCTTCCGTCACAGGAATGCATTTGGCGCCTGCCTCGGTCCAAGGGGAGCATGTGTTGCCGGAATCTATCCAGGAATGGCATCTGGCGGATGGGGCCGTCACGGGAGAAAAGCTGGCTGTCGGCGAGATTGCCGGACATCACCTGGCGGAGGGGGCGGTTACGGCGGCCCACCTTCAGCCCGGCAGCGTCACCGCCGACAAGCTCACGGAGGACAGCGTGACCAGCCGCAGCCTGGCTCCGGGCGCGGTGACGGGATACGCGATCGGCCCTCGCCAGGTATCGTCGGAGCATCTGGCCCCGGGGGCGATTCAAAACATTCATCTGGCCAAACAGAGCATTGACGGCAGCCTGCTGCAAAACGGGGCTATCCGGGAGGAGCATTTGGGGGCCGGATCGATCTTTTCTCCGCATTTGCAGGATCATGCGGTCACGTCCCTGAAGCTGTCGCCGGAAAGCGTTACGACCGACAAACTGGGCGATCTGGCGGTAACCACCGCCAAAATGGCCGACGGCAACGTGACGGCCGCAAAAATCGCCCCGCAGGCCATCCAGCCCCGGCATCTGGCTCCGGGCGCCGTGCAGTCGGAGTGTCTGGCCCCGGGTGCGGTTTTGCCCTTGCATCTGGCGGATAACGCTGTCTCTTCGGCGCATCTGCAAACGCATGCCGTTGACGAGAATCATCTTGCTTCCGGAGCCGTTTCGCCGCGGGTGCTGCAGGATGGCGCCGTTTCGGCCGGAAAATTGGCCGCCGAAGCGGTCCAGGCGCGGCATCTGGCGGAGGAAAGCGTCGAGGGCCGGCATATCGGCGAGGCGGTGGTCGCATCGCGCCATCTCGCGCCCGAAACGATCGACTTCTGGCATCTGTCGCCCGAACTGCAGCAAAGCGGACTGTTGCCGGAAGACGGTGTCGACGGGGAGGATATCCAGCCGCTGTCGATCGAGCGGTCGCATCTGCAGTCCGGGGCCGTGGATGCCGATGTGCTGGCCGGGGAAGCGGTCGGTTCGGAGCATCTGCAAAAAGGGGCGGTGCAAAGCGGCCACATCGCCAGTGAGGCCGTTCAGAGCGACCACCTGGCGCAAGAGGCCGTGCAAGCGGAGCATCTGGCGGAGGAGAGCGTAGAAGGCCGGCACATCGGTGAAGGGGCGATCGTATCCCGCCATATTGCGGCCGAAGCAATCGACTTCTGGCATTTGTCGGCCGAATTGCAGCAAAGCGGGCTGCTGCCGGAAGACGGAATCGATGGGAAGGATGTAAAACTCTCATCGATAGGCCGGGCGCATCTGCAGTCCGGAGCCGTGGATGCCGATGTGCTGGCCGGGGAGTCGGTTGGCGGCGAGCATTTACAGCGGGGCGTCGTGCAAAGCGGGCATATCGCCGCCGAGGCCGTGCGAAGCGCGCATCTGGCCCCTGAGGCCATACGTTCGCTGCATTTGGCGGAAGCCAGCGTAGAGGGGCGGCATATCGAAGAAGCGGCGATCGCATCGCGCCACCTCGCGCCCGAAGCGATCGAGAGTGAGCACCTGTCGGCCGAACTGCTGCGAAGCGGGCTGCTGCCGGCAGACGGGATCGATGGAAAGGATATTCATCCGTTATCGATATCCCGGGTGCATCTGCAGTCCGGAGCCGTGGACGGCGACGTGCTGGCGGAAGAGTCCGTCGGCGGCGAGCATCTGCGGCGGGGCGCGGTGCAAAGCGGACATCTCGCCGCCGAGGCCGTACAAAGCGATCATTTGGCCTCCGGGACCGTACGTGCGCAGCATCTGGCGGAGGCCAGCGTAGAGGGGCGGCATATCGGCAAAGCGGCGATCGCATCGGGGCATCTCGCACCCGAAGCGGTCGAAGGCTTTCACCTGTCGGCCGAACTGCTGCGAAGCGGGCTGCTGCCGGCAGACGGGATCGGCGGGGAGGATATTCATCCCTTGTCGATAAGCCGGGCACATCTTCAGTCCAGAGCCGTGGATGCCGACGTGCTGGCCGCGGAGTCGGTCGGTGCCGAGCATCTGCAGCGGAGCGCGGTGCAAAGCAGGAATCTCGCCGCGGAGTCGGTGCAGAGCGCCCATTTGGCTCCCGAGATCGTAAGATCGCTGCATCTGGCGAAGGAGAGCATAGAGGGACGGCACATCGAGGATGCAGCGATCGCATCCCGCCACATTGCCGCGAAATCGGTGCAGGGCGCTCATCTGGCTCCTGAAGCCGTAGGGCCGCAGCATTTGGCGGAGGCTAGCATAGAGGGGCGGCATATTGGGGAAGCGGCGATCGCATCGCGCCACATTGCGCGCGAAGCGATCGGGAGTGCGCACCTGTCGGCCGAACTGCAGCGAAGCGGGCTGCTGCCGGCAGAAGGGATCGACGGTGAGGATATTCACCCGCTGTCGATAGGCCGGGCGCATCTGCAGTCTGAAGCCGTGGACGGCGAGGTGCTGGCCGAGGGAGCGGTTGGCGGCGAGCATCTGCGGCGGGGAGCGGTGCAAAGCGGGCATCTCGCCGCAGAGTCGGTGCAGGGCGCTCATCTGGCCGCTGAAGCCGTAGGGCCGCAGCATCTGGCGAAGGGGAGCGTAGAGGGGCGGCATATTGGGAAAGCGGCGATCGCATCGCGTCACATAGCCGCGGAGTCGGTGCAGGGCGCTCATCTGGCTCCTGAAGCCGTAGGGCCGCAGCATTTGGCGGAGGCTAGCATAGAGGGGCGGCATATTGGGGAAGCGGCGATCGCATCGCGCCACATTGCGCGCGAAGCGATCGGGAGTGCGCACCTGTCGGCCGAACTGCAGCGAAGCGGGCTGCTGCCGGCAGAAGGGATCGACGGTGAGGATATTCACCCGCTGTCAATAGGCCGGGCGCATCTGCAGTCTGAAGCCGTGGACGGCGAGGTGCTGGCCGAGGGAGCGGTTGGCGGCGAGCATCTGCGGCGGGGAGCGGTGCAAAGCGGGCATCTCGCCGCGGAGTCGGTGCAGGGCGCTCATCTGGCCGCTGAAGCCGTAGGGCCGCAGCATCTGGCGAAGGGGAGCGTAGAGGGGCGGCATATTGGCGAAGCGGCGATCACTTCCCGCCACATTGCCGCCGAGTCGATCGATGTCCGGCATTTGTCGGCCGAACTGCAGCGAAACGGTCTGCTGCCGGCAGACGGTATCGGAGAAGAGGATATTCATCCGCTGTCGATAGGCCGGGCGCATCTGCAGTCCGAAGCCGTGGACGGCGAAGTGCTGGCCGAGGGAGCGGTTGGCGGTGAGCATCTGCAGCGGGGAGCGGTGCAAAGCGGGCATCTCGCCGCAGAGTCGGTGCAGAGCGCTCATCTGGCCGCTGAAGCCGTAGGGCCGCAGCATCTGGCACAGGGGAGCATAGAGGGACGGCATATTGGCGAAGCGGCAATCGCATCGCGTCACCTAGCCGCAGAGTCGGTGCAGGGCGCTCATTTGGCCCCTGAGTCCGTGCGGGCGCTGCATCTGGCGAAGGAGAGCGTGGAAGGCCGGCATATCGAGGAAGCGGCGATCGCATCCCGCCACATCGGCCCCGAGTCGATCGATGTCTGGCATCTGTCGGCCGAACTGCAGCGAAACGGGCTGCTTCCGGAAGAAGGGATCGACGGTGAGGATATTCATCCGCTGTCGATAGGCCGGGCGCATCTGCAGGCTGAAGCCGTAGACGGCGAGGTGCTGGCCGAGGAGTCGGTCGGCGGCGAGCATCTGCGGCGGGGAGCGGTGCAAAGCGGGCATCTCGCCGCAGAGTCGGTGCAGAGCGCTCATTTGGCTCCTGAGTCCGTGCGGGCACTGCATCTGGCGAAGGAGAGCGTGGAAGGCCGGCATATCGAGGAAGCGGCAATCGCATCGCGTCACATCGGCCCCGAGTCGATCGATGTCTGGCATCTGTCGGCTGAACTGCAGCGAAACGGGCTGCTGCCGGAAAAAGGGATCGGTGGCGAGGACATTCAGCCATTGTCGATAGATCGGGTACACCTTCAGGCCGGTGTTGTGGATGCCGACATTCTGGCCGAGGAGTCGGTCGGCGGCGAGCATCTGCAGCAGGGAGCGGTGCAAAGCGGGCATATTGCAAACGCGGCGGTCGGCAGCGCACAGCTTGCCGATGAAGCGATTGCCTCGCGCCACCTGAAAACCGGCGCGGTCGGCGCGGAGCACCTTGCCTTTACTCCGGTCCAGACGCTGCTGGACCAGCCGGCCAAACAGCTGTTTGGAATGTCGGCGTTTTTGTTGCAGCGCGATGAGGCCGAAACGCAAGTGAAGGTTGAATTTGAAGAGCCGTTTGCTAATCCTAACTTTGTTATCGTTGCAATGACGAACCATTCGGCTTTTTACGCCACGCTAAGCGAACAAACTCAGGAATCGGCCGTCATTACGATTTCCAGGCTGAAGGAAAGCCATGTCCACTACGGCTTCGTCATGTGGATTGCCATCGGAAACGCGCATTAGAGTGTAGGGCCGATAAGATCGTAGCAGGGCCGCCGAGTTTATTCGGCGGCTTTTTGCCGTGCCAGCCGGGCGGGGATTTATTCCTGTCTGTGCCTTATTCGTAGTGGGACTGACGGCATGGGCTGCGTATGCAGCGATGGGCCGTATCCATTGGAAAAATCCAATAGATTGACGGAAATCAAACACAATTTTGAACTCACATTGGAAGTATCCAATAAACTTCGCTTAAATCGCCCATTTTGCACCTTGCCGAGTCTCATCTATTGGAAAGTATCCAATCAAGCCTCCATATTTACGATTGAATTTCCATTTTAATTGGATATATCCAATGAGGTTTCGCCGGGGCTGTTTGTGGCTTCGCTGATCCGCCCTGAATCCGCCCTGAATCCGTCCTGAATCCGTCCTGAAGCTCCTGAAGCTGTCCCTGAAGTTCCTTAAAACTGCCCGGAACTGCGTCGGATTACCTAAGGCCTGGCCGTGATTCCGGCTGGAAAAACGGCTGCATATTTCGCCGGTCAATCGGGCTTTCTCACGGCTCAGACCGGCCGTTTTTAGTATTTACACAGCCTGCTCAGGCGTGTTAGTATGAAACCAACTAAAAAATAGCAAAGACTAGAAGGGCAAACTTGCCGAAAGACAAGGACGCAAAGCCACGGGCCTAAAGTACCAGCAACAGCTACGGCAGCCGGGTTTCTATAGTTGGATAGGCGTCCTCTCTTTCTTCGGGTTCTCTTTCTTCGCTAGAAGGTTCATGAAGAAGGAGTTTTTTTATGTCTGAAATTTGTCGAAAAAGCATCAATAATGTCGAATTATGTAAAACGGGGAGATAGTTTATGGCAGAACGAGAAAATAGCGATCCGTTATTAGAGGTCTATCTTCACGAAAATTCGCAGCTGCTCGAGCAGTTGGAACAGATCATCCTGGAATGCGAAGAGCTTAACGCTTTTCCGTCCGCCGCCATCCACGACATTTTCCGCATTATGCACACGATCAAAGGCTCCTCCACGATGATGAATTTCGATAACATCGCGGCTTTGTCGCACATCATGGAAGATCTGTTTGCGTTTATCCGCGAACATCAGCCCCGCTTGGCCGATTGCACGGCGTTGTCCGAGCTGGTGCTGCAGGGCGGCGATTTCATTAAGCTTGAGCTGTATAAGATCAGGCAGGGCGATTCTCCTGACGGGGACGCATCTTCGCTGAAAAGCAGCATTACCGGATATTTGGAAGAACTAAAAGCCGCACAGCATCCCGGGCCGGCTGTTTCCCCTCTTCGAGGCCCCGAGACCGGCAAACGTCAGGACGGTGAGGATTCCGCTTCCGGGGCTCATTTAAAAGCCGTTCTTTATTTTGATGACGATTACAACATGGAGAATGTTCGGGCATATCAAGTCGTTCACAGCCTGCAGGAAATGACCGAGCAATTCGCCTACTGGCCCGAGGACATTGCCGAAAATCCCGAAACAGCCTCGCTCATAAGAGAGCAGGGCTTCCAAATTCTGTTCCGGAACGGCGAATCCGCGGACACGGTAGCTGCTTACCTGTCGCAGGCGCCATCCTTAAAGCATTTGGAAATGATCAATTTGCCGGAACAAAGCCGGGCAGAGCCTGAGGCTGAGACGGCCGCCGCGGCAGAGACGCTTCAGCCGATACCCGAAGCGGAAGCGCGAACAGGAGAGTCTACGGCGGCACATTCTGCAGCGCACGCTGCAGCACTTTCTACGGACGCTGCACCAGCCTCCCCTTCCGAGCCGGGCGCCGCCGAACCCTCCCAGGTGCCGGGAGCGGCTGCCCGCACTTCGCAGGCGCCGGAGGCCAAAACGCAGGATATTGCCAGAGCTAATGCCTCGCAGCATTCCAGTTTCATCAGCGTGAATTTGGCCAAGCTCGACGAGTTGATGGACCTGGTCGGCGAGCTCGTCATCGCCGAATCGATGGTCACGCAAAACCCGGAATTGGCCGGACTGGAGCTTGAACAGTTTCAGAAGGCCGCTCGGCATCTGCGGAAGATCACCGGCGAAATCCAAGACAAGGTCATGTCGATCCGCATGGTGCCGCTGGTTAATACGTTCCAAAAAATGAACCGCATCGTACGGGATATGTGCAGAAAACAGGATAAGTCAGTCCGGTTGGAACTGCTTGGCGAGGATACGGAAGTGGACAAAAACATCATCGAGCACATCTCCGATCCGATCATGCACCTTGTACGGAACGCGATCGACCACGGCATCGAAACGCCGGAGGAACGCCTGGCAGCGGGCAAGGAAGAATCCGCGACGTTGACCCTTGAAGCGAAAAACGTCGGCAACGAGGTGTTCATTATCGTGCGCGACGACGGCAGGGGGCTGAACAAAGCGAAAATTTTACAGCGCGCCCGCGAGCGGCAAATGCTGTTCAAGGACGAGTCGGAGATGAGCGACCGCGAGATTTACAACTTGATCTTTCTCCCGGGCTTCTCCACGAAAGAGGTCATTACCGAGTATAGCGGGCGCGGGGTCGGCATGGATGTCGTGATGCGCAATATCGAAAGCGTCGGCGGGAATGTGTCGGTGGACAGCGCGGCAGGCGAAGGAACGACGATTACGATCCGCATTCCGCTGACGCTGGCGATTATCGACGGCATGAACGTGAAGGTGGGGAAGGCGAGATATACGATCCCGACGACGGCGATCAAGGAATCGTTCCGCGCCGCCCCCGGCAGCGTGGTCACCGATCCCGACGGCAACGAAATGGTCATGGTGCGCGGGCAGTGCTACGGAGTACTGCGCCTTTACGAACGCTATAAGGTCAAGACCGAGATTACCGCGATGGAAGACGGGATTTTGATCATGGTGGAGCAGGACGGCACGCCGTTTTGCGTTTTTGCCGACGAATTGCTCGGGCAGCAGCAGGTTGTGGTCAAGAGCTTGCCGGCGTATATCCGTAAAATTCGGAACATCGGGGGCTTGGCTGGCTGCACGATGCTCGGGGACGGAAGCATCAGCCTGATCCTCGATGTCGGGGGACTCGTCAAGGCATCGGCATCATAGGACAACCAAGCAAAGGAGAGGGAGACATGGCGAATCAAGAGGCAAGCCTGCCGCTGGAGCAGGACGACGACACGCAGAAAGGAAAGTTCCTCACGTTTATGATCGGGAGCGATGTTTACGGCATCGAAATCAAATTCGTCACCGAAATCATCGGCATCCAGGCGATTACCGAGGTGCCGGAGTTGCCGGAGCATATCCGCGGCATCATCAATTTGCGCGGCAAAATCATTCCGGTCATGGACGTGAGGCTGCGCTTCAAAAAGCCGTTCCGGGAGTATAACGACCGGACCTGCATCATCGTCGTGGATATGAAGGACATTTCGATCGGGCTGATCGTCGACAGTGTCGCCGAGGTCGTCACGATTGCGGAAGAGGATATCGTTCCTCCGCCGGAGATCAAAAGCGGCAGCCAGCAAGGTTTTATCAAAGGGGTCGGAAAAGTCGGCGGCGAAGTCAAGCTGCTGCTGGACGGCGACAAGCTGCTTCATCATGATGAAGCGGAAAATTTAAGTCAACTGTAAACGAAAACCGCAACGGGGGTTATGGAAAATGATGAAGCTAACGATCAAAGCAAGATTAATCCTGTCCTTTAGTCTTTTGGTTCTCTCCCTGGTCGGCCTCGGAGTGTATTCGATCAATTCGTTAAACCAAGTGAATCAGCAGTCCACGGTCATCAGCGATACATGGCTCCCGGCGATGGATGCGGCCCATGTCATGAACACGGCCACTTCCGATTACCGGACCACCGAATTGCGGATTATTTTGGCGGAGAACGACCCGCAGGGATTGAAAGAGATGAAAGAGCGTTTAAATAATAAAGTCCAGGAATTGCAGCAGCTGATGACCGGTTACGAGGGGCGGACCCAAAACGATGAAGAGGCCGCCCGGCTGTATAACGTGTTTAAACAGGAGTGGGCCGGTTATTTGCAGATCAGCGACCAAATCATCGGATTGGTTGATCAGCATAAAGAGGCCGAAGCGCTGGAGCTCATGAGCGGAACCTCCGAGAAGGAATTCGATCAGGCTTCAAACGCTTTGCTCGATTTGGTGAAATACAATCAAACGAATTCGCAAAAAGCGAGCGATGATGGTGATAAAGCTTACGCCGGCACGGTCGCCATCATGACTACGATCATTATCGTTATGACGCTGATCGCCATCGGCCTGGCTTTCCTGATCGTCCTCGGCATCACGAAGCCGATCCGCAAGCTGTCCGAGGCGGCCGAGGAAATGGCGCTGGGCAATGTAAACATCAACGTGGAGACGAAGAGCAAGGACGAGATCGGTCAATTGATGCAGTCGTTTGCCCGCATGATCGCCAGCATCCGCGAGCAGGCTCAGGCGGTAGAGATGGTGGCGAGCGGGGATCTGACCGTGCAGGTGAGAGTAAGATCGGAAAACGACCTCATGGGCAAAAAAATCCAGGAAATGATCGAACGCAACAACGAGATATTGACCAGCATCAATACGGCCGCGGACCAGGTGGCTTCCGGTTCGAAACAGGTGTCCGATTCCAGCATCGCGCTGTCGCAAGGGGCCACCGAGCAAGCCAGCTCGGTCGAGGAACTGACCGCCTCGCTGGAGGAGATCTCCTCGCAGACGAAGCTGAACGCGCAAAACGCGAACGAAGCGAACAAGCTCGCGGCCGATTCGAAAAACAGCGCGCTCCAGGGCAACGAGCAGATGAAGGACATGCTGGCGGCGATGCGCGAAATCAACGACGCTTCCAGCAACATTTCAAAAATCATCAAAGTCATCGACGAAATTGCTTTCCAGACGAACATTTTGGCGCTCAACGCCGCCGTGGAAGCCGCCCGGGCCGGCCAGCACGGCAAAGGCTTCGCCGTCGTGGCGGAGGAGGTCCGCAACCTTGCGGCCCGCTCGGCGAACGCGGCCAAGGAAACGACGGATATGATCGAAGGCTCGATCGACAAAGTGCAGGAAGGCACGAGAATCGCCGACCAGACGGCCGCAGCGCTGCAGTCGATCGTGGGCGATATCGAAAAGGTGGCCAACCTGGTTGGCGATATCGCGATGGCCTCGACGGAGCAGGCGGCCGCGATCACGCAAATCAACCAAGGCATCTCGCAGGTGTCCCAGGTCATCCAAACCAACTCGGCGACCTCGGAGGAAAGCGCCGCCGCCAGCGAGGAGCTGTCCAGCCAGGCGGCTCTCCTGAAGCAGCAGGTTGCGCAGTTTAAGCTGAAGCGCAGCGGGTACGGAGGTTTTGCGGGATATAACGGCAGCCTTGAGGAATTGAATCCCGAAGTGCTTCGCGTCCTGGAAAACATGGGTCCAAAAGAGCGGAATCACGAGCCTTCCGGCGCTTCCGCGGTGCCCAAGATTCTCCTCAGCGACTCGGAATTCGGTAAATATTGAGGTATGATCCGCATTACGAACCAGGAGTTTCGGCAGCTGTCGGATTACATCCGGCTCCATTACGGGATTCATCTCAAGGAAGAGAAGCAGGCGCTGGTGATGGGCAGGCTGAACAACGTATTGATGAGCAAAAACTTCACCAGCTTTAAGGCCTATTTCGAATATATCGTCTCCGACCGAACCGGAGAGGCGGTCATGACGCTGGTGGACAAAATCACCACGAACCACACGTTTTTTATGCGGGAAAACGATCATTTTCAGTTTTTTCGCGACAAGGTGCTCCCTTACCTGGAAGCCACGGTGAAGGATAAGGACCTCCGCGTTTGGAGCGCGGGGTGCTCCTCGGGGGAGGAACCCTATACGCTGGCGATGCTGATGAATGAATATTTTGCCCGGAACAAGCCGCTGTGGGATTCGCAGGTGCTGGCGACCGATATTTCGCGGCAAATTTTGGACAAAGCGCAGAGAGGCGTTTACGCCAATGAAGATATCGCCGTTCTTCCTCCCGCCTGGCGAATGAAATATTTCACCGGGGTGGATCAAATGCACAGCGTCGTATCCGATAAATTAAAAAAAGAGGTTATTTTCCGCAAATTCAATTTGATGGAGCCGGCGTTTCCTTTTAAGCGGAAGTTTCACGTCATTTTTTGCCGGAACGTCATGATCTATTTCGATGCGCCTACCAAGCAGGCTTTGGTGGACAAGTTTTACAGGCATTTGGAGCCGGGCGGCTATTTGTTCATCGGCCATTCCGAATCGCTGCAGCGGGAAACGACGCCGTTCAAATACGTGATGCCCGCAGTTTATCGTAAAGAATAAGATTTGTGAAAATGAGGAGATCGTATGGGAGTACCCAGGAAATTGCGCGTGCTGATCGTTGATGACTCCATGATGTACCGGGAAGTGCTCTCCCTGGGGCTTTCGTCGGATCCGAATATCGAGATTGTCGGAAAAGCGGTTGATCCGTTCGACGCCCGCGACCAAATCGTCAGCCTTCGCCCGGACGTGATGATCTGCGACGTGGAAATGCCGAAGATGAACGGGATCGAATTTATCCGCCGCCTGCTTCCGCAATACGCTTTGCCCGTCATCGTGGTGAGCACGATCAGCGACGCCGTGTTTGAGGCTATGAACGCCGGGGCCGTCGATTTTGTCGGCAAGCCGGATCCCCGGTCGCCCAGGAGCGTGGAGCTGTTTATCCGGGAATTGATTGAGAAGGTGAAGATCGCCGCCGTCACGAATGTTTCGCGGCCCGGGTTCCGACCCGCCGGAACCGGCAACATCCCGGAGCAGACGTTCAACTCCGACCGCATTATAGCCATCGGCGCATCAACCGGGGGGACGGAGGCCATTTCGTATATTTTGAAACAGCTGCCTTCGACGTTTCCGGGCATGGTGATCGTACAGCATATCCCGCCGTTGTTTTCCAAAATGTTTGCCGACCGCTTGAATCACAGCACGAAATTTACGGTCAAGGAGGCGGAATCGGGGGATATCGTGGAACCGGGAAAAGTGCTGATCGCGCCCGGAGACCGGCATATGCGCCTTCGCAAGCTGGGCGGCCGGTTCAAGGTCGAATGCTTCGAAGGCGATAAGATCAACGGGCATTGTCCGGCGATTGACGTGCTGTTCGAATCGGCGGCCAAGGAATGCGGCTCCCGGGCGGTTGGCGTGATTCTGACCGGCATGGGATACGACGGCGCCAAAGGGCTGCTGTCCATGCGCCGCAAGGGCGCCCGCACGCTTGGGCAGGATGAGCCGTCGTCCGTTGTATACGGCATGCCTAAGGTTGCTTATGAGCTGGGCGCGGTCGATAAGCAGGTTTCGCTGGAGCGGATGGCGCGGGCGTTATGTTCGGCGGTGGTCGAGGCGGCGGACCAATAAAGCGCAAGAGCGCGGCCGGGCGGCGTTTTGCCTGCGCCGGACGCATTAAGGCAGAGAGTTCCTCCCGGGTGACGGGAGGGCTCTTTTTTTTGCTCCATGCCGGTTACCCGATCCCGTAGTATAATGGATGTATCATTTGGGGGAGGAATTTGGAAGTGACTTTAATCAAGCAGCTCAAGAACCAGGATGAATTCGTAGGCTTTTATCTGCTCAAGGAGCTGGAAGTGAAGCAGACGAACGCGAATCCGCCTAAGGATTATTTGGATATCGTATTATGCGACGCAACCGGGGAAATGCCGGCGAAATTTTGGGACGCTTCGCAGACGGACAAAGAGACGTTTTTTCCGATGGGGCTCGTGAAGGTACGCGGGGTTGTCCAGACCTACCGGGAAAAGCTGCAGGTCAAAATCATGCAAATCCGGCCGGCCAAAGCGGAGGATGGCGTAACGCTCACGGATTTCATCCGCTCCGCGCCGATTTCGCCGGACGATCTGATTTATACGATTCAATCGGTTATCGCGGACATCGACGACGACGAAATTCGCGAGATCGTCCGGTATTGCGTCGGCAAGGTGAAGGAGAAGCTGTCCCATTACCCGGCGGCGAAAACGCACCATCACGCCTATTTCGGCGGGCTTGCTTACCATATGGTGCGGATGCTGGAAATCGGCGATTTTCTGTGCCGGCAGCGGCCGTTCCTGAACCGCGATCTGCTGAAGGCGGGCATTATACTGCACGACATCGCCAAGCCGGAGGAGATGGTCGCGCAGCTCGGCATCGTGTCCGAATACAGCGTGCAGGGCAAGCTGGTCGGGCATATCGCGATGGCCTCGAGCTGGATCACCGAGGCGGCGATCCGTCTTGGCATCGATCCCGATTCGCCGAAGGTGCTGGGGCTGCAGCATTTGGTGCTCTCGCACCACAACCTGGGCGAATGGGGCAGCCCGGTGCAGCCGCAAATGGCGGAAGCGGTCGCGCTGCACCATATCGATGCGCTGGACGCCAAGCTGCAAATGGTGGAGGACGCGTTGAATACGACGCCGGAAACCGAGGAGTGGACGCCGTTCATCCGCGGTTTGGAGAACAAGGCGATCTACCGCTTGAAGTGGTGACGCCTAAGACCCTGTTATTCCACATCAAAATCGAAATAGGTCGAGGGATAAGGTTCGTTTTTTAACGTGTAATGCCACCATTCCTTGCTGTAAGGTTTAAAACCTTGCTTGACCATCGCGGTCTTCAGAATGTAGCGGTGTTTGCGCTGTTCCTTGGTCAGCCCTTTGGCTCCGTGCGCGGAAACCGCCCCCAGGAAATCGACGCGGCCGCCCATATCGACTTCTTCCCCGGTCCGTTTGTACACCATGGTCAGATCGACCGTGCTGCCACGGGAATGTCCGGATTTGGAAGAGAGATAGCCGAGTTTGAACAGGTTTTTCTTGTCGACGTCGGGGTAAAATTTCTCTTTCATCAGTGTGTCCTGCGGTTTTTTGGACCAGGCGATGAAATGGTCGACCGCTTTTTGCGGGCGGTAGGCGTCGATGATCTTGAGCCGGTACCCCTGCTTCTCCAAATCGTCGTTGACCTTTTTTAAAGCGCGGGCCGCCCTTAAGGTTGATATGGCAAAAGGGGCGTTATATCCGTCGATCCGCTCGCCGATAAAGTTGTCCCCGGTATAATAGCGGATGTCGTAAACCGCATCCGGGATCACTTCATCGAGATAGACGAATCCTTTTCCTTTGGGCAGTTGATTCCGCTTTTCGATAGATTTGGGCGGGGCCGTTTCCGCTTGCGCGGCTGCGGCTTTGTCCGGGCTTGCCGCGGTTATCCCGGTTCCGGCGGTATTCCAGCTGATCAACAGCAGCAGGGCGGACAGGCCAAGCAGGATAGTCCGCCGCAGGCTTCGCCGGGCAAATCGGTACACACTGGCGCGAGGTTGAGGTTGGTCGGAAGTATAGGGATCGGTAGAATTGCGGTTACGGGAAAACATTGTATGGCTCCTTTCGTGTCTGCTTTCAATGGGAAACATAATGACGTAATTTTCTTCATATCGTTTTTGTGAAAACGCTTTATAAAAGTGGCCGCTCCGGTTGTTTTTAGGTGGAGGGTTTCTCCTCAAACCGCAAAGCTTCCCGGAACAGCCGATTCAAATCAAATGAAAGACAGGGGAGTAGCGGTGAGATGATCGTTCCCTGATCGACGTATATAATTCCGTCACTAAAATCTGATGGGCTATTTTGGGCGAGGACAGGAAATCGTAACGTACGCCTCCGATAATTTCGAATCGCTCTTCGATCCAATAGCTGCCTGGAGTTTCTTTGACGAAAGTGCGCTGCTTGTCCTGCTTCTTTTCGCTCATGGCAGACCTCCTTAGGGCGTATTTACTTCTATTTTAATGCATGCGGATAAGGGCGTACAGCCTACTTGAAGTGAGGCGTGGGATGTGAGACTTTGATCACTACCACGAAAGAAAGTTCTATTATATTCTCGTAGGAGGGATTGTCTTGGCAAAGATCAGGATCGGGAAAATCAGCTTTTGGCATGTGCATGCTTGGGATTATGAAAGAGGCCGGGAACCATGCGCGGGCCGTTCCTCAGATAATCGCTGAGGCGCGGTCCGCTCCCATGTTCGCTTACGTTTTCATGCTCATGGTTGTGGCGGTTGTCTCCCAGAAAAGAAGCCAATTCAAAACTCCTTGAAAATGCCATTAATGCAAAATGCGGTAAATTGAAAGAAGATGAGATGATTGGGATTTTTTTGGAAAGGGGTTATCGCGTGTGAATGGTTCTTCTCTGGGAACGGACAAAGAGGCTGTTTTGGTGGAGATGAAGCGGTTGAAGCAGAAGGCGGACCGGCTGCTCGCGATGTCGATCAGGCTGGGCCAGCCCGGGCTGGTCGTGGAAGCGGAGCAGTTGTACCGGGAAATCGACAAGCTGTCGGAATATTCGGGATAAAGCGGATAATGTTATATGTATGTAATGTTAAATAACATATATAAAAATATGTTATTTTTTTTGACATAAATATATTGACAAGTCCTCGGAATCGCCTATAATTAAACATAAGATTCATCGTTTTAAGGATCACACCCGATTAATATGACATATTATCTTACATGAAATGGGGTGTGGGGATGATTACTTCGGCGGGCGAACTGAAGCAGGAAATTTTGAGGATTTACAACGCGATCAATAAGCGGATTTTTAACGTGGGTGTAAAACAGCAAAAGGTGGATTTCGTCGGCAACAAAATAGTGATCGTCTCCTTAAATGGACGAGTCCCGGTGTTGAAGCTTTTGGACGAGGAGTACCGTTTTTCGACAAGACAGCTTGATTATTTGCTGTTTCAGGTCTTTAAGCGGGAAATCAAGGCGGCGCTTGAGCAGCAATTTCAATTGAATATTGTCGCAGTACTCAAAGATTACGATGCCGAGACCGAATTTTCCGGTACGATCGTGGTCTTGGATCGCGACGTGGAGCATTATCTGAAGGAACCGCCGGAACTCCGGTAGCGGAGAGCCGGTTAATCGTCAGTTTGGACTCGTGGGCGCATCGAAGGATGCGCCTGCGGACCTGGGCTGGCGATTTTTCTGTACCCGAATTTGTTATTAAAAAAAGGGCTCAACCTAATAATCAGATCAACATTCGCTGTCCGGACGCTTTGCACGATTATCCCGTTTGATCCGAAAAGCAGAGAGGAAGATAAATTCAGGAGAGGAAAAAAGGTTTGGGAGCAGCAGACATGTTCGAGATTGTTAGTTCGAGATCGTTAAGTTCGAGATTGTTAGACAGGTTTGTGAGAAGGAGGATTAGGAGAAGGAGATTTAGGAGAAGTGAAGCAGACCTAACGGGAGGAATGGGGCAGGACACCGTGAAAAATGAAAGGGCCGTAATCAGCCCCCCCCCCTCTGCCCCCTGAACAAGAGGGATAATCGTGCAAAGCAGCGTGCAGGGATACCAGGACACGAACGCTATCATAATTTATTTTGTCAAGCACTGATCTCGGTTTTGAGCCCAAAAAAGATTTGCACTTTAAGGAGGATGGGGAGCATGCAGCCGAAAATCGAAATTTCCGGGGTCAGCAAATGGTTTCGCCGAAACGGTCAGGAGATTCCCGCCATGCGGGAAACGAGTCTGACGATCGAGGAGGGCCGGTTCGTCAGCATGATCGGTCCGAGCGGATGCGGAAAGTCGACCTTGTTCAACATTATCGCCGGCCTGATTCCGCCCTCGACCGGGCAGGTGATCGCGGACGGGCGCAATATCGTCGGTAAAACGGGTTATGTCGGCTATATGCTGCAAAAAGACATGCTGCTGCCGTGGCGGACAATTCTGGACAACATCATCCTCGGCATGGAGGTGCGCGGCATTCCGCGCAAGGAGGCCGCAGAGCGGGCCTTGCCTTTGATGGAGAAGTACGGGCTGAAGGGGTTTGACAAGCATTATCCGCAGGAGCTGTCGGGAGGCATGCGGCAGCGGGCGGCGCTGCTCAGGACGCTGCTGTACGATCGCGACATCATTTTGCTGGACGAGCCCTTCGGCGCGCTGGACGCGCAAACCCGGCTGACGATGCAAAACTGGCTGCTGCAAATCTGGACGGATTTCGGCAAAACGGTGCTGTTCGTTACGCACGACATCGACGAGGCGATTTATTTGTCCGACGACATTTACGTATTTTCCCCGCGCCCCGGGCGCGTGAAGTCGAAAATTACGGTCACGATGGAGCGGCCGCGCAAAACGGAAGACATGACCTCGCCGGATTTTATGGAGCTCAAGCATCATCTGCTTGATGAGCTTGCGGCGGGGCACGCGGAAGAGGACATCGCTTTATAACCGAGCTTAACACATCACATTTATCCAGGAGATTTAGGAGGCGATTCTACGATGGAAACGGTACGAAAATCGGCTTTTGTGGTTCAGGCGCTGCCGGCGGAGACGGCGGGGGCTGCGGGAAAGGCGGAAAAAGAGGGAAGGGCGGCCAAAGCGGCGAAAGCGGCCAAGGCGCAGGCCGCGTCCCGTTCCGCTCCGCTGATCCACGATGAGGAAGCGGCCGCCCGGAGGCGGGCCCGCGTGATCGGCTGGGGCAGATTTGCTGTAGCGGTCCTGTTGTTTGTCGTATGGGAGGTGTTTACCCGGCTCGGCTGGCTTGATCCTTATTACTGGAGCAGCCCGAGCGTTATTTTGCAAACGACCTGGGTACAGTTGACGGCAGGCACGCTGCTTTCCGACATCGTCTACACGTCCGGCTCCACCGTGCTTGGCTTCGTGTTCGGGACGCTGCTTGGCGCGCTGCTCGGCCTCTCCTTCTGGTGGTCAAAGAGCTATGCCGGCATCAGCGAACCTTACCTGATCGTCCTGAACGCCATGCCGAAGCTGGCGCTGGCTCCGGTGCTCGTCATTTTGCTCGGGATCGGATTTTTTTCCAAAGTGGCGCTCGCTTTTTCGATGACGGTCGTCGTGGCCGCCCTATCGGCTTACAGCGGGGTCAAAAGCGTTGATCCGGACATGGAAAAGCTGATGTATTCGCTGGGCGCCAAACGGATGCAGGTGTTCACCAAAGTGGTGATTCCGTGGTCGATGCCGTGGATCATCAGCAGCCTGCGCATCAACATTGCGCTCGCGCTGGCGGGAGCGATCGTCGGCGAGTTTATCGCCTCCAGCCAGGGCGTCGGCCGGATGATCATGTACGCCGGCACGATTCTCGACATCAATCTCGTGTGGGTCGGCGTGGTCGTCCTGTCGGTGCTGTCCATGGTCATGTATTGGGGCGTGGTGCTGCTGGAAAAAGGACTGTCAAAGGGACTAGGCGTGAGGTAGTGCATCGCACCGTCATCCATTCAACTTGAGGGGGAAACCGTATGAAGAAAAGAATCGCATTGCCGCTGCTGCTGACTTTGGCGCTGGCCGGCGGACTGCTCGCCGGATGCGGGGGCAAGAAGGACGAGCCGACGGCGGAAGCCGCGCCCGGCGGGGAAAAACTCAAAAAGATCGTCATCGCCGAGCCGGTCCATTCCACAGGGTATTTACCGCTTTACCTGGCTCAGCGGGAAGGCTACTTCCAAAAACGCGGGCTCGATGTGGAGGTGATCCAGGCGTCCGGCGGGGCGCACGTGACCGCCGTCGTCAGCGGCGACGCCTGGGGCGTTATCGGCGGCACGGAGTCCAATGCGCTGGCCAACAACAAAAACTCCGACCCGATCGTGTCGGTCGTGAATGTCGTCAACCGGGCCAACGTGTACCTGGTCGCGAAAAAAGGGCTGGCGCCCAAAAGCGGATCGGAAGCCGATCTGAAGGAATTTTTCCAAGGGAAAAAAATCAACGCGGGGCGCCACGGCGGAACCCCGAACCTGCTGATCCGTTATTTGCTGCTGTATTTGGGGCTTGATCCGGAAAAAGACGTCACCCTGCTGGAACCGGCCGACGCGTCGACCGTGGTGACGATGGTGCAGCAGGGCGCGGCCGATATCGGCAACGGCGCCGAACCGCAAATCAGCGACGGGATCTCCAAAGACGTATGGGGCGAGCCGTTTTACAAGTTCCACGATTTCGGCGATTTCTCCTATTCGGTGCTGAGCGTCAAAAAATCGACGATCGCAAACGATCCGGAAACGGTGCAAAAATTCGTCGATGCGATCAAAGAAGCGCTGAACGCCGTCAACAACGACAAGGAGCTGGCGCAAAAAAATATGAAAGCCGAGTTCCCGACGCTGTCGGACGAGGCGATCCAGGCTTCGCTTGACCGGGCGTATGAGGACAGCTTGTGGAGCCGGGACGGGTTTATTACGGAGGCGGCCGTTAAGCAAGATATGGACGTGCTGATCAAAACCGGCATTTTTAAAGGCGATTATGCTTATGACCAATTGGTGGACATGCAGTTTGTGAACAAATCCAAATAAACGATTGCGGGGTGAGGATTCGTGGACAACAATCTGGAACAAAAGCTTCTGCACAGCCGTACGGCCGTTTTAGTCGTCGATGTGCAGAACGATTACTGTCATCCGGAAGGGGCGCTGGCCAAGGTCGGAAGCGACGTCAGCGGCGTGCGCGGGATGATGCCGAACCTGCATCGCCTGCTGGCGGCGGCCAGACGTTATGAAGTTCCGGTCATATTTATCCAGACGTTCCATGAAGAAGCGACCGATTCCGCGGCCTGGAAAGCCCGCTCGAACGGACGGTCGCTGGAGGTGTGCCGGACGGGCACCTGGGGGGCCGGCTTCTATGAAGTCGCCCCCGAGCCGGGCGAAACGGTGGTGAACAAACACCGCTACAGCGCGTTTGTCAATACGCGGCTCGATTCCGTGCTGCGCAGCCAAAAAATCGAAACCCTGATCATGACCGGGGTCAGCACCAACGTTTGCGTGGAATCGACGGCGAGGGACGGGTTTATGCTCGATTACCACATCGTATTGCTCAGCGACGCCTGCGCTTCTTACTCCAAGGAGGCTCATGAAATGACGATGGAAAACATCAGAGGGTATTTTGGCGATGTAACGGAGTCCGGGAGCGTCATTGCTCTCTGGGAGCGGGAACGGAAAGCGCCGGAAATGCTGCTGAAGGTCGCGAAACAACGGTGACGGAAGCAGCGCTGCAAAAAAGCAAGGCCGCCGCAGGCCGCCCTTTGGGGAACCCCCCGCTGAACAGCAGGCGGCGCCTGCTCGTTCAATACATCATTTGCACCGGGGCTTTCTTGTCCAATCTTTCCGCCGGTCTGTTCAATATCGCGTTGGTGGACATCGCTCATGACTTTGGGGTGAACATGGCTGTCGCGCAATGGGTCGTTACGGCATATCTGCTTGTCATCTCGGTGCTGCTGCCGATCATGGGGCGGCTTGGCGATACGTTCGGCAGGCGGACCGTACACAACCTCGGGTACTTCTGTTTTGCCCTTGGGGCGCTCTGCTGCGCCCTGGCCCCGTCGCTCGGCTGGCTGCTCGCCTTCCGGGCCGTGCAGGGCGTGGGCGCTTCGATGTATCAGGCGACGAACATGGCGCTGATCGTCTCGGTGTTTCCCCCGGAGAAGCGGGGCAAAGCGCTGGGCCTGATCAGCACGTTCGTCGCCGCCGGCTCGATGATCGGTCCCAGCCTCGGCGGCGTGCTGATCCAATGGTTCTCCTGGGAGACCAGCTTCTGGCTGCTTGCCGGAGCCGCGCTCCTGGCTTGGGGGCTGGCCCAGCGGTTTATTCCCAAAGATCCGCCTGTGCATGAAGGGCGGATCGATGCGACCGGAGCGTTTTTGTTCGCAGCCGCCTTAGCGGGGCTGGTGACGGCGATCAATCTCGGCTCCGCGTGGGGCTGGTTTTCTCCGGCGGTACTGGCTCTGCTGCTGCTGTTCGCCGCCGGCGCGGCCGGCTTTGCCGCCTGGTGCCTTTCTTCCCGGTGGGAAGCTAGACGTGTGAACGGGTCGGGCGGCGCGGCCGGAGGGAGAATATTTCGCGGGCGCGCAAGCTCTCCGTTCATCGACCTGCGGCTGCTTGCCGACGGGGCGATGAATACGGGCATCTGGATCACCATCGTCACGTATATGGCAGCCTTTTCGGCCCAGCTTGTCCTGCCGGTGTTTCTGCGCAGCGAGCTGGGCATCCCGCCCGCGTTGGCCGGGCTGATCATGATGGGCTATCCGCTCGCGCTGATCGTCGCTTCCCCGGTGTTCGGCAGCTGGTCGGACAAGCTGGGTCCTTTGCCGTTGCTGGCGGCGGGGCTGCTGACGATGGGCGGCGTGCTGGCGGTCCTCGGATTTTTGACGGCGGCGCATCCGCTGCTGCTGCTGATCGCGCTGATCGTCCTGCTCGGCATTTCCATGGGCATGGTCACCTCGCCGAACAACAGCCTTGTCATGGGCCGGGCAGGCGGCGGCCAACTGGGTTTGATCAGCAGCCTGCTCGCTTTGTCCCGGAACCTCGGCATGATGTTCGGGACAGCCGCGGGCGGCGCGCTGCTCACCGGCGGGGCGGGCAATGCGGGAGATTGGGGAAAGGCGGGGACGAATGCGGCCGGCGGCGCCGGAACGCCCGGAATGGCTCAAACGGCCGGGGCGGCGCAGATGCTGGAGCTGGCCGGCTTCCATACGGTTTTTGCCATTTGCCTGGTGCTGGTGCTGTTTTCCCTGCTGCTTCTGCTCTTCACCGTTCGTCAGGGCAGACATCGCCGTAAGGAGACGGTATCATCGAAAATTTAAAATAAACCACGAGAAACCTCGCCGGCGGCGAGGTTTTTTAAGATTTTTGAAGGAATTTGCTGAGTTATGTAGAAATTTCACATCTAGCATCGTATCAGGAAGCGGGGTGAAATGAATTGGATTTTTTCGATAAACTGAAAGCGGGCGTTGCCGAGGCGGGCAGCAAGGCCAAGACGGTGGTGGAAGTCAACCGGCTAAAGATGCAAAACAACACCCTGCAGGGTCAAATCGATCAGCAATATCAGGAGATGGGCAAACGGGTTTTCGAAGCTGCGCAGGGAGGCAATTGGCCTCTCGGAAAAGAAGCGTTCACGCAAAATATGGAACGGATTCTTAAGCTGAAGGCCGAAATCGATGGGAACCTGGCGCAAATCGCCAGCCTGTCTGAATGAAAATATGATGGGGAGCCTGGTGCAAGGTTGTCCACGAACATCCGATTAGGAGGAATTATTTCAAATGCAGCAATTTTCCGTGGTTCTCCGCGAGCTGCGAACCTGGTTTGAGTCATTTAAATGGTATCCGCGGATTCAGGCCTATTCCCTTCATTTGCTGTTCGGCGGGTTAGGCGTCAAGTTTTTGTATGAATTGTTGGCGGCGGTACTTCCATACGGCGGCTACAGTTTTATCCATACGGTATTCTACACCATTCCGCTGGTATCATTGGCCAATTACGCTTTTCTGCTCGGCGCCTGGTTGACCTTAGTCTCGAAAAACGTAAAATACTTGCCTTACGGACTATGGGCCAATGCGGTATTGATGATTTTTCCGTTTACCGCGATTTCGCTTTCACTTCTGATCCCGGTCGCGGTGTATGCGTTTTTGGGATATGCTTTGTTTAAATACACGGCGTCGGTTTATGCTGAACAGTGACGGTTAGTATATGGCTTTAACGATATATGCCCGAGGTTCCGGCCTCGGGCATCTTTATTTCGTTATCCATTCCGTTATCCAAAGTGTCCAGGGTCAGTTCATTTCGTCTCCTGCACTCTTTCCGCTAGTCCGCTTAAATGGGGCTTCAAATCCGGCAGCGAAAGGGAATGCTTGATCGCTTTGGCCACAAGCCTGGCGATATGGCGGGCCCCAGTGTCGGAAAAATGGGTGTCGTCCCGGATGCCGTCCGGATAGTTGGGATGGGCCCCTTCGGGCAAATGCATAAACAGATGGCGGGACCCTTCCTCACCCAGCGCCCGGTACAACTGCTGCGATGCCGCAAAAATATCGAGCAGCGGCGTTCCGGCCTCCGCGGCGGCCTGCCTCATCGCTTCGGGATACGCCCCGACGGCTTCGGGGTCAGGGCTTCCGTCCGCGAGAAAGCGCCTGCGGCTGACCGAAGTCAACAGCACCGGCGTTCCGCCGCGCTGCCTGGCGCTGGCGATAAACCGCTTCAGGTTGCCCGGGTACGCCTCTTCCGGATCGGCGTAACGGGAGGGGTCCTCCTGTTTGCCGTCATTGTGTCCGAATTGGATGAACAGGTAGTCCCCCGGCCGGAGATCCCGCTCAATGTCGGCGAGCCGGCCTTCGTCCAGAAACGATTTGGTGCTGCGCCCGTTGACGGCGCGGTTGTCGACGCGGACGGACGAATCGAAATAATCCTGCAGGTATTCGCCCCAGCCGGTCATCGGCTTCTCGGCGGCGCCTTTCAGCGCAGCCGTGGAATCCCCGGCGATAAATACGGTGATTTTCATGTTTACCTTCCTCCTGCGGGCCCGTTTACAACGTAACCCCGGTTTTGAAAATCGCCAGCTCGCGCACTTCGTTTTGCTCGTTGCGGGTTTTTTGGCCGCTGGCTACCGCGATCACATAAGCGATAAATTCCTCGAGCACTTCTTCCATCGGCTTTTCCAGCAGCGGGCCGGCGTTAAAATCCATCCAGTGCCCTTTGCGGGCAAACAGCTCGTTGTTCGTCGCCACCTTCACCGTCGGGACAAAGCTGCCGAACGGCGTTCCCCGCCCGGTCGTGAACAAGACGAGCTGGCAGTCCGCGGCCGCGAGTGCCGAGCTTGCGACCAGATCGTTGCCCGGCGCCTGGAGCAGGCTGAGGCCTTTTTTGCGCAGCTTTTCGCCGTACTGCAGCACGTCGACGACCGGAGCGGTTCCCGCCTTTTGCGTGCAGCCGAGCGATTTGTCCTCCAGGGTGCTGATGCCGCCGGCCTTGTTGCCCGGGGAGGGATTTTCGTACACCGGCTCGCCGTGAGACAGAAAATACTGCTTGAAGTCATTGATGAGGGCGACGATTTGCGCAAAAACATCCTTATTCGCGGCGCGGGCCATCAGCATGTGTTCGGCACCGAACATTTCCGGTACTTCGGTCAGCACCGTCGAGCCGCCCTGGGAGATGAGAAAATCGGAGAACGCCCCCAGCAGCGGGTTGGCCGTAATCCCGGAAAAGCCGTCGGACCCGCCGCATTTCAGGCCCACGTTCAGCTCGCTGAGCGGCACCGGTTCGCGCCGGTCATGCTTGGCCGCTTCGTACAGCTCCTCCAGCAGCGCCAAACCGGCTTCCGCTTCGTCCTCCACCTCCTGGGCGACAAGGAATTTGACCCGGCTTTCGTCTATATCGCCAAGCAGGCCGCGGAATTCGGCGACCACGTTGTTTTCGCAGCCGAGGCCGAACACGACCACGCCGCCGGCATTGGGATGGCTCACCGCGTCCAGCAGGATGCTGCGAGTCATCCGGTGGTCGTCGCCGAGCTGCGAGCAGCCGTACGGGTGCTTCAGCACGGTCACATTGTCGAAGGGGCCAAGGTCCGGATGCAGCGCCTTGAATTCGGCGATGATCTGCTCGGCGATGCCGTTGACGCAGCCGACCGTCGGCACGATGTACAAATCGTTGCGGATGCCGACTTTGCCGTTTCGGCGGCGATAGCCGTCGAAGGTCAGGTTGCGTTTGGGATAAGTGACCGGATGGAGGTCGGGTCGGTATTCGTACGTTTCTTCCCCGGCCAAACCGGTTTTTAAATTGTGGGTATGCACCCATTCGCCTTGGGCAATATCCGCCGCCGCGCGGCCGATCGGATAACCGTATTTGATCACGGCGGAGCCGGCCGCCAAATCGGCAAGCGCGATTTTATGGCCTTGCGGGATCGCTTCCCGGGCTCTGACGGACAAAGCGTCAAACGCGATTTCTTCCCCGGCTTCAATCGGGCGCAGCGCCACCGCCACGGTGTCCCGGGGGTTCATTTTCATCAGTCGTTGCATGTGATTTCTCCTCCTAAACGCTGCCGCAGGACGGCGCGGCAACCCATTTGGTCAAGCTGCATTAAATCGTCCTTCAGGGCTTCGGCGAGCTGCGGGATGTCCGACAGGTCCAATCCCCATAAGACTTCGCTCTTCAAGATTGTCCGGATGAACAAGTTCGGATCCGGGGTTTGCCAAGCCTCGTCAAAAACGGCCAGCACTTCCGGGCTGTCCTTCCGCTCCAGGCGGTCTCCCCGATAACCGAGCAGCAGGGCGGCGAAGGAGAGGGTAAGGAGCCTCGGCAGCTTCCGGTTTTCCTGAACATGCCGCAGCAGGACGGGCAGCAGACGGGTTGTGAATTTGGAAATGCTGTTCAAATAAATCGACGCCAGCTCATGCCGGACAAACGGGTTCATAAACCGTTCCCGCACGGCCCGGGCGTAAGCTTGCAATTCCGGTTTGGGCAAATGGAGCACCGGCAGCAGCTCGTCGTCCATCAACCGGCGCACGAACGCGGAAAAATCCGCGTCCTTCATAACCTCTTCCACCGTTTGCAGCCCGGCGAGCAGCCCCAGCGAAGCCATCGCTGTGTGCGGGCCGTTCAGCAGATGGACTTTTTGTTCGCGGTAAGGCTTCAGATCCTTGGTGAAAATAACATCTAATCCCGCTTGGGCGAGCGGCAGACGCGCGGGCAGCCAGGACGGGCCTTCGATCACCCAAAGCAGGTACGGCTCGGACGCCACCATCAGCCGGTCCTGATAGCCCAATTCGCGCTCCAGTTCATTTGCCTGCTCCTGCGGAAAACCGGCGACGATCCGGTCGACCAGGGTGCAGCAAAACGTATTTTCCCGGTTCAGCCAGGTTGCAAATGGTTCGCCGAGCCGCCAATCGGCCGCGTAGCGGAGCACGATTTCCCGCAGTCTTTCGCCGTTGCGGTCGATCAGCTCGCAGGGGAGGATGACGAAGCCTTTTTTTCCGAGCCGGAAACGCCGGTAAAGCAGGGCCGTCAGCTTGCCGGGAAAGCTGCTGGGGGGCCGGTCGTTCAGCGTGTCGACGGGATTGTAAGCGATTCCGGATTCGGTCGTGTTGGACGTGATGAACTCCAGATTATCGTCCTCGGCCAAAGCCAAAAAGCCTTCATAGTCGCTGTAAGGGCTGATTAGGCGGCTGACGCTCGTGATGATTTCGCGTTCCCGCACCGTTTTTTGTCCGGCGATGCCGTCGATCGCGACCGTATAAAGGCAGTCCTGCTTTTCGAAATCCTCGCTCACCGGGCCGTTCCGGGGTTTGACCATCACCACGCTGCCTTGAAACAGCCCTTGCTTGTTCATCCGCTGCAGTTGCCATGCCGCAAAAGCGCGCATAAAGTTGCCTTCCCCGAATTGAATCACGCGCTCGGGATAGATAGGCAAGTCCGGGTACATGGTTCTGGAAAGCAATCGTGCCATCCGTCATCGCTCCTTAGCTGAAATGTATGGTTTAATGCACACGTTAACAATTTTGCGTGAATTCTGAGTTGGTTTCAGAACCTTCCCGTCCATTCGGTAAGTTGGTTCGTAGATCTGGTTGGCGAGCGTTTTGGTGAAACCTGAGAGCCTGGGAGCCTGAAAGCTTTCACCTTTGCACTGCTGCCCCCAACTAGCTCTCCCGGAAATCTATCGGTTGCGGTAGCCGCTATTTTCCGAAAAAAGCCTTTTCTAAATCCTAACGGTTGTGAGCGGCGTTATTTGCCTTTTTTCAGTAAAAATAGCCTGATTTAAGTGAAATAAGCGCGGGTGGCATCCGTTAGAATTTGAAACCAGCGTTTTAGGAACAAATAGCGGTTGTGGCATCCGTTAGAGTAGTTTGTGGCCTAACTTTTGCAGGTTTTCACCGTTAAACTTTCGCCACCGTGCCGCGCACCATTAACGACGTGGGAACAAGCAGCTGCTCCGGCGGGGAGTCCGGTTCCTGCATCAGTTCGATCAGTTTGCGCATGCCGAGCTCGCCGATGTCGGCAACCGGCCTGCGGATCGTCGTGAGCGCCGGGTTGGTGTATTTGGCAAACAGGATGTCGTCGAAGCCGATGAGCGAAACCTGGTCCGGTACGGCCACCCGCTGTTCGAAGCAGGCGTTCATCGCGCCGATCGCCATATCGTCGTTGGAGCAGAACACAAGCGACGGCGGCTTCGGCAGGGAAAGCAGCCGGGCCATCATCCGGTGCCCGCTTTCGATGCTGTAATCGCCAAGGACGATATAATCGGGCGAGATCGCGACGCCATGGGCGAGCAGGCTGTCGAGAAAACCTTGCCTCCGCTCCGCCGACGATTTGAAGCCGGGTTTGCCTTCGATGATCGCCAGCCTGCGGTGGCCTTGCGCCAGGGCGTAGTCGATCGCTTCCCGCACCCCGTCGCGGTCGCCTGCCGCCACATTGGGAATGCTGCGGTCCTCCAGCAGCCGGTTTAATACGACCAGCGGAATGCCCATGCTTTTAACGTGATAAATGAAGGCGTTGTCGGCGTCGCTTTGGCTCATGACGAGAATGCCGTCAAACCGGTGCGGAGAAATGCCGTCCAGGTGGCGGATGCTGTCGATCCCGTGCACCGTCAAACTGTAATTTTCGTCCAACGCGGCGTTGATGCCTTTGATGGCGTCGACGAGAAAGCTGGACGAGGTCCCTTGGTCGATGCTGGAAAAAAACAGTCCGATCGTATACGACTTTTTCATGACCAGGCTTTTGGCGTTGACATTCGGAACATAGTTCATCTCTGCGGCGATCTTTTCGATTTTGTCGCGCGTTTCCTTCTTGATCAGCGTACTTCCGTTCAGCGCCCGGGATACGGTGGTGTGCGATACGCCGGCGACGCGTGCGATGTCTTTGATCGTGACCATACAACCTCTTCTTCGTCAATTAAAATTTTCACGTTTTCATTCTAAATCGCGTTTTATTTTAAAGTCAAGAAAAATATCATTTTGCACACGTGAAAATAAATTGTCAGCAAAATCATGTAAGCGCTATAATAAAAATAATCCCTTGGGAGAAGGAGCGCCCGTCGATGCATAAAGGAAGCTTGTTCTATAAAATATTCATCCCGATTCTCGTGCTCGGCATTGGTCTTGTGGCCAGCTTTGCCGGTTACATTTATTTCAGCACGGTCAACTCCGTTAATGAGCGGATCGCCGGCGGCAAACAAAGCTTTATTTTGCAGACGAAAAATAATTTGGAGCAGCAGATCCGGTCGATCGAATATGCGTTTGACACGTACAGCACGACGACATCGTTTAGCGAAATTGTCAAAAACCCGATCACGGAGCAGGATTTCATCGCGTACCGGAACGTGAACAGCCAACTGAACTACATCGCCACCTTGGGGATGGAGCGAACCGAATACGCGCTGATCAGCCTGGAGCAGAACTGGCGGATTTCGAACGGCAGGCTGACGAAACTGAGCGAAGCAGAAAGAAACGACCTTATCGCAGCTTATATACAAAATAAAAACCAAAGCCTGTTCTGGATCAAAACGGACACGGGGATCCGGTTCGTCAACACCTTGCCGGTGTTCTCCAAGAACAAACAGGCGATCGCCATGTCGGACATCTCGCTGGAGACGCTGGACCAGACGATCCAGACGGGTGACGACAGCGGCGTTTATATTTTGAATAAGCAGGGCGAGCTCATGTATTCCGGCGGCCATCCGCAGGACCCCGGGCTCGCTTCCGGACAATTGAAAGAGGTTGTCTCCCGGATTGACGAGAACCATGAACCAACGGGGGTGCTGTCCCTGCAAAAGGCCGGCGGTCATACGTCCGCGCCGAAAATCATTTACGCCGTATCGGAATATAACCATTGGATCTATCTGACCTTGCTGGATCAAAAAGAAGTCGCCGGCGCCCTGAAGCTGGCCAAGTTCGGGATCATCACGATGGGGGCGGTGCTGACGTTACTGATCGTCATTGTGGCTTATATCCTGGCCGTTTACTTTACAAGGCCGATCCGGCAAATCAAACGCAGCCTGTCGCTCGACGATCTGGCCGCCTCCAAAAATGAAATCGAAACGATTATTCATTCCATCGATACGATCATAACCGAAAAGGAAAGCCTGGAGAACTTGATGGAAGCGGAAAAGCCGCAGCTGGAAACGCAGCTCGTCATGAATCTGTTCCGGGGGCGCGTCTCGGCGGACGAACTGGCCGTAAAGCTGCCCAGGCTGGGATATCGGCCGATGGAGGACCGCCTTTACGTAACGATGCTGATCCAATTGGACAATTTGGGCGAACGCGAGGCGTCGGATAAAGATGTGTTGCTGCTGGCGGTCAATAAACTGGTGGAAGAGCAAATTCCGCCGGAGCGGCGGATGCTGCCGATTATTTTGAACGATAAGACCCAAGCCACGATCCTGATGTTTACGGGCCAAACCGAACAGGAAATCCGCAAACCGCTGTTTGAACAGGCGACGGCCTTGATGAAAAGGGCCCGGGAATATTTAAAGGTGTCCATCAGCATCGGCATCAGCGATCCGTACGACAGTTTGCTCGGCAGCAAGGAAGCCTGTGAAATGGGCAAGCAGGCGCTGCATCACCGGCTTAATTTGGGCAAGGAATCGATCATCTTTTATGAGGATATTTCGCAGGGCGTTTCGGGCCCAGTGCTGCTTTATTATCCGGCGGAGCTGGAATCCCGGCTCTTCGACGCGATTCGTCTCGGCGATGAGGAGCAGGTCAGCCGCAGTTTGTATTTGCTGCTCGCGGAGATGATGAAGAAAAACAAACATTCCATGAATTTCGAGGTAGCCCTGGTCCGGTTCGTGAACAATTTGATTGAGCTGGAGCAGCTGCTCGGCATCGAGGTCCTGCTTAAGCAGGACAATTACGCCCTGTATCATGTGCTGCTGGATACGCGGAATCCCGAAGAAATCGAACGGATGCTGGTGGACGAAATTATTTTTCCAATGGTCAGAAGCATGAAGGATAAGACAAACAAGCAATTCCGCAGCTTATCCGAAGAAATCGCCGTCATCGTCAGGGCCGAATACGATCAGGAACTAACCTTGGAGCAAATCGCCGACCGGCTGCATTATAATCCGAACTATTTAAGCAACATTTTTAAAAAGGAACACGGCACGACATTTACCGAATATCTGTTGAACTACAGGCTGGAAATGGCCAAAAAGTGGCTGGTCGAAACCGACATGACCGTCAGGGAGATCGCGGAGCGGCTTCAGTACCATAAACCGCAAAATTTTATCCGCTCGTTCCGCAAAAAAGAGCACGTCACCCCCGGCGAATACCGCAAAGCAAGGCAAGCGGTTTGAGGATAATATAAAGGAGCTTTTCCATGGCGGAAGAGCTCTTTTTTGACAGGTTAGAAAGTGAAAATTGGGGGAATCGGGGCGTGAAGGCCGGCTGCCTGCGTTGATCGACCGTTGGCAGCGGGATCGTCGGCTGCGGGATCGTCGGCTGCGGGATCGTCGGCTGCGGGATCGTCGGCTGTCGGGGCGACCGGCTGTCGGCTGCTGGCAGCGGGACCGATCATCGGCAGCGGGACCGACCGGCTGTCGGCTGCGGGAGCGACCATCGGCAGCGGGACCAATCGGCTGCTGGCTGCGGGAGCGACCATCGGCAGCGGGACCGACCGGCTGTCGGCAGCGGGAGCGACCATCGGCAGCGGGACCAATCGGCTGCTGGCTGCGGGAGCGACCATCGGCAGCGGGACCAATCGGCTGTCGGCTGTGAGACCGACCATCGGCTGCCGCACCGACCGGCTGAGCGTCTGTTGTCGGACCAACTGAGCATCGGCCTTCAAAATAGCGGCATTTTATGTGCTTATTATTAGGAATCCGGCTTGTTCATCCCCATTAGCGGCATTTTATGCCCTTATTTTTCCAGAATGGTTCCGGAACGCGATCATTTCCTTGCGATGAGGGAAAATAGCGACATAAATTGTCTCTATTTCTCTCAAATAGACGGGTATCCCTGGAATAATGACATTTCTTGCCCTTATTTTTTGGCTCAAAACAGAAATTGGTGCTTGATATACGCTGACATCACTAATATCACTAATCGATATGTTGAGGCGGACTAGCAACGGAGCGAAATAACCTTACTTCGTCCTTCGTCAAAATTAAGCGTTCTAAAAGTGTTAACGGACGCCCTCATTTGGCCTTCCAGGCATATTCCAGGCATATTCCAGGCGTATTTTAAGCATATTTTAGGTGTATTTTGGGCTGGTTTTGGGCCGATCTCGAACTATTTCATGCTGATTTCGTTCTGACTTCATGCTGGCTTCATGCTGATTTCGTGCTGATTTCGGGCAAATAGGGTCAGGTCTTTCCGGTCCCTTAGCAAACCCAGGATAAGTTCCCCGTTCCCTCCAATGTTGGAGCCATGGCTATCAATGAACGACGTCAGGCCGTTTTTATCAGGCCGTTTTTAGTCACTTAGCAGGGGAAGTGTTAGCCCTTGACCGAACCGAGCAGGGCCCCTTTCACGAAGTGGCGCTGCACGAAAGGATAGGCGATCAGCATTGGCAGGGTGGCGACGACGATCACGCCCATCTTGATCGCTTGGGCCGGCGGGACGATATCGACGACGCTGTTGTCGCCCTGCATGCCGCTGGACACGATGACGATCTGGCGCAGCAGCACCTGAATCGGCCATTTCAGGGAGTCGTTGAGATACAAAATCGCATTCATGTACGTATTCCAATACGCAACCCCGTAAAAGAGGGAGATGGTTGCGACTGACGGCAGCGACAGGGGCAGCATGATTTTGAAGAAGACGCCGAAGTCGGTGCAGCCGTCGATTTTGGCCGATTCCTCCAGACTGTCCGGCAGCGCCTGAAAGAAGTTGCGCATAATGATCAGATTAAACGCGTTGATGGCGGTCGGAATAATCATGGACCAGTAGGAATCAATCAAATGTACGCTTTTTACGACGAGAAATGTAGGAATCATCCCGCCGCTGAACAGCATGGAGAAGACGACGATAAAATTGATGGTACCGCGGCCGAGCAGATATTTGCGGGACAATCCGTACGCCATCAAAGCGGTAAGGGCCATGCTTACCAGGGTTCCGACCAAGGCGACTCCGACCGATACGCCCAATCCTCTAAAGATCGTTGGCGTTGAAAAAATGTACTTGTAGGCGTCCAGGGAAAACGTGGTTGGAAACAGGATGAATTTCTTTGCTACAATTTCCTGGGTTGAAGCAAAAGAGCTGGCGATGACATTAATGAAAGGCAAAAGACAAGCCAGAGCAATGAGGGCCAATAAAGCGCCGTTGATCATCGTAAAGATCCGATCGCCGATGGAATGTTTTTTCCGCAAAGTTTGTGCCACTTGAGTTTCCTCCTCTTTATCGTTTGACATTTCCACCTTACCAGCGAAAGGAGAATTACGTATATAATCTCCAATTGAGGTCTTGTTCGGACCGGAAAAAGAGGGCCAATAATCCGCATGCTCCTCAGCTTAGCCCGTAATCAGCAACTAAGGTGAAATCACCGAAAAAGCCGGCTCCCGGCCGGTTTTGCAACCGCTGTCATCTGGTGATTATATACGGAACGTCCCCTATCCATTACGCTTAAAAACGTAAAAAGGGTAGTTCCGAGCCCAAGCTTTCGAAGCGAGTTTTGTTCGAAGTCTACTTAGGAAGCAACGCTCACAAAACTAGGCTTATGCTTCCGAAGCGAGTTTTGCTCGAAGCTCATGCAGGAAGCAGCGCTCACAAAACTTTGAGGAGGTTGCTCTAGTGAAAGCCTTAAACCGCAACAAACTTTTATATCTGATGATTTTCCCCGGGCTTGTGTACTTTATTGTTTTTAAGTACTTGCCGATGGGGGGGCTGGTGATCGCCTTTCAGGATTATCAGCCTTTCCTGGGGATTGCCGGAAGTCCCTGGGTGGGGCCAAAGCATTTCCTCCGTTTGTTTACGGAGCCCACGTTTTTTATGCTGCTGAGGAATACGCTGATCCTGTTTGCCATGAACATCGTATTTTTCTTTCCGCTGCCGATCCTTGTGGCGCTGATGCTGAACGAAGTGCGGAACAAATGGTTTAAAAACGCGGTGCAATCGATCATGTATCTTCCCCATTTCATGTCCTGGGTCATCATCGTGTCCATCACGTATGTGTTCCTGAATGTGGACGGCGGGGTATTCAATGAACTGCTGGCCGCGCTCGGCTTTCACAAGATCAGCTTTTTGACTTCTCCGGAGTGGCTGCGGACCGTGTATATTCTGCAGATCATTTGGAAGGAGCTCGGATGGTCGACGATCATTTATCTGGCCGCCATCACGGTCGTGGATACGCAACTATATGAAGCGGCTGAAATGGACGGCGCCGGGCGCTGGAGAAAAACGTGGCACATCACCTTGCCGGCGATCCGCCCCGTGATCATTACGCTGTTGATTCTGAAAATCGGCAGCACGCTGGATCTCGGCTTTGAGCATATGTATTTGATGCTTAATTCCTTGAACCGCGAGGTGGCGGAAATCTTCGATACCTATATTTATACCGCCGGCTTAAAGAACGGACAGCTGAGCTTTAGTACAACGGTCGGATTGTTCAAGGGCCTGGTCGGTTTGATACTGGTGATGCTCTCCAACAAGCTGGCCAAAAAATTCGGGGAAGATGGAGTGTACTAATAAGTGCAATTTTCTATAGATTCATTAAAAGAGAGGGGTATGAAAATGAAAAAGAAAATGAAGCAAATGGCGGTTTTGTCGTTCGCCCTGATCCTCTTGTTGTCCGCCTGCGGCGGCGTGAAAAGCGTAACCACCGGCGCGGGCGAAGGTGGCGGCAGCCCGGGAGGCGAAGAACCGGCGACCATTACCTGGATGAATATGCTGCATACGCCTACTACGCCGACGGGCGATATCCAGAAGCTGATCGAGGAAAAAACGAATACGAAAATCAAATTTTCCTGGGTTCCCGACGCGAGCAAGGAGGAGCGGATCAATACCGCGCTGGCGTCCACCTCGCTGGCCGACATCGTCTCCCTGACGATTCTTGAAAACGCATCCGTACGCAATGCGCTTAAAGCGGGAATGTTCTGGGAAGTCGGGCCTTATCTGGATGAATTCCCGAATCTGGGGGCGATTTCCGAAGAACAGCGGCGGGCCGCTTCGATCGGCGGCAAGCTGTACGGGGTTCCTTTTCTCAAGGACGTGGCCCGCAATGGCGTGGTGATCCGCAAGGACTGGCTCGACAAGCTGGGCCTCGAAGTGCCTAAAACCACCGGCGAATTGATGGCCGTGGCTAAAGCTTTCACCGAGCAGGATCCGGACGGCAACGGGAAAAAGGACACTTATGGATTTATCGACCGCAGCGATTTGATTTACGGAGCATTTAAGACATTGAGCTCTTATTTTGGCACCCCCAACTACTGGGAAGTCAGCGAAGACGGTAAATTTACGCCGGAGTTTGAAACCGAGGGATACCTCAAAACGATGGATTACATGAAGGAATTATACGTTAACGGCTATATTAACCAGGATTTTGCCGTTACGGCTAAGAAGGACCAGCAGGACGGCTTCTCGCAAGGCAAAGCGGGCATTTATGTCGGCGCCTTGTTTGACGGCAAAAACTTGCTTAATAACGCGATCGGCATTCAGGACGGCATGGAAATAGCGCTTGTCAACGATATTACTTCCACCGGCAACGAAAGCGACCGGGCGATCTGGGCGGGGAACGGAGGAATCGGCGGTTTGCTGGCCTTCCCCAAATCGGAAGTCAAAGACGAGGCGGAATTGAAGCGACTTCTAAAATTCGTAAACGATCTGATGGACGAAGAGATCTTCACCTTGATGACCTATGGTATCGAAGGCGTGCACTACACGGTGGACGCGGATATGGCCGTCACGATCCTGAATCAGAATAAATGGGAGCAGGAAGTCCAGCCGTTTTCCTCTTCCCGTCCCAAGGAGCCCGGTTATAAAATTCACGATGCCGATCCGCTGAAGGTCGAAGCCACTGAACTGATTTTGGAAAATGAGAAATACGCGGTTTACAATCCGGCTTATTCGCTGGAATCGGAAACCTATACGACGATGGGGTCGGAATTGCAAAAGATTATTACGGACGCCACCTATAAATACATTCTCGGCTCCCTCGATTTGAACGGGTTTAAGGCGGAGGTCGAGAAATGGAAGCAATCCGGGGGCGGCAAAATTATCAGCGAGTATGAAGCCGCATATAAATAAGCTTTCGACGGGAGGATGCAATGATCGATGAAGCAGATGAAATGGGCGGAAAAAACCGCGTTATCCGTGCTGGAACGAACGCCGAAATTGTACGAGAAGGGGTATAACGGCAAATGGTCCTACGATTACGGCGTGGTGCTAAGAGGGTTTGCGCTATTGTGGAAGCGGACGGGGGAGCGCAAGTATTTTCAGTATATCCGGGATCATATGGATTATTTTATCGGCGAAGACGGAAGCGTGCGGGGATACCGCCAGGATGAATACAATATCGATCACTTGAATAACGGCAAGCTGCTGTTTTTGCTGCACCGGGAAACCGGCCTGGAGAAGTACCGGCAAGCGGCCGCGCTGCTGAGATCGCAGCTGGCTGCGCATCCACGTACGTCGGAAGGGGCTTTTTGGCACAAAAAGATTTACCCTTATCAAATTTGGCTCGACGGTCTTTACATGGGGGCGCCGTTTTATTTGGAGTATTTGCTGACATTCGAAGACGGAAACGGCCTGGACGATGTGACGAAACAGTTTATTTTGTGCGAAAAGCATACGAAGGACGCTGGTACGGGACTGCTTTATCATGCCTGGGATGAAAAAAAAGTCCAGCCCTGGTGCGATCCCGCCACCGGATTGTCCGCGAATTTCTGGGGCCGCTCCCTGGGGTGGTACGTCATGGCCTTGGCGGATGTGCTGGAGCTGCTGCCGCAGGGGCATCGCGATTATGCCGAGCTGGTCCGGATCTTCAAAGGCGTGCTCACGGCTTTGCGAAATTACCAGGACGAGGCCAGCGGCGTTTGGTATCAGATCGTGAATATGGGCGGACGCAAAGGCAATTATTTGGAAGCGTCGGCTTCCAGTATGATCACTTTTGCCATCGCCAAAGGAATCCGGCTTGGAGTGCTGGATGCGGACGATTGGCGGAACACGTTGGATAAGGCTTTCCGGGGGCTGATTACGGAATTTGTGCTGGAAACGAAACAAGGCTGGGTGAATTTGAACAAAAACTGCCAGGTGGCCGGGCTGGGCGGGGAGGATCGCCGGGACGGCACCTACGCTTATTACATCAGCGAGCCGATCATTACGAACGATCTAAAGGGAGTCGGGGCGTTCCTGCAGGCCTGCGCCGAGGTGGAATGGCTCGCGGACATGAAAGAGACCCCTTGAACAGGAGGAAAAAGGGATGCATGTATACAACATCGCCGATTTCGGCGCGGTTCCGGACGGAAAAACATTGGTGACGGCGGCGATTCAAGCTTCCATCGAAACCGCAAGCGCGGCGGGGGGAGGCACGGTGTTCGTGCCGGCGGGCAAATATTTGACCGGTGCGATCGAGATGAGGAGCAATATCGAACTGCATGTAAGCCCCGGCGCCGTGCTGTCGTTCAGTACGGACCCGGAGCATTACCCGGCGGTCGTCTCCAGATGGGAAGGCGTGCTTCAGCAGGTGCATATGTCGTGTATTTTTGGCCAGGACTTGGAAAATGTCGCGCTCACGGGCTACGGGACGCTCGACGGAAACGGCGGGCCGTGGTGGGACAAGAAGCGGTACGCGCCGGAGGAACTGGAGTTTCCCCGGCCGAAGCTGATCAGCTTTGACGGCTGCCGCCGCGTGACGCTAAGGGACCTGAACCTGGTCAATTCCCCGAGCTGGACGGTCAATCCGATCCGTTGCACCGATGTGACGATCGACAATTTGTCGATTCATAATCCCGCTGATTCGCCGAACACGGACGGCATCAATCCCGAATCGTGCCGCAATGTACGGATCACCGGCTGCCATATCGATGTGGGGGACGACTGCATCGCGATTAAGGCCGGCACCGAGGATACGGCGGAACGCGTCCCATGCGAAAATATTACAATTATGAACTGCACGATGGTGCACGGTCATGGCGGCGTGGTGCTGGGCAGCGAGATGAGCGGCGGCATCCGCAACGTCACGATCACGGGTTGCGTATTCCAGCATACCGACCGCGGCATCCGTCTGAAATCCCGGCGGGGACGCGGGGGGATCGTGGAAGATATCCGTATCGGCAATATCGTGATGGAGGACGTCATCTGCCCGTTTATCATGAATCTTTATTATTTCTGCGGTCCGCGCGGCAAAGACAAATACGTTTGGGACAAAAATCCTTACCCCGTGACGGAGGAGACGCCGTGTTTCCGGCGAATTCATTTTTCAAACATTACTGCGCGCCGGGTCCATGCCGCCGCCGGATTCCTTTACGGCCTGGCCGAACAGTACATTTCCGAAATTACGTTCGATCATATCGATATTTCCATGGCGGAGAACGCGGCGCCGGGCGTTCCGGCAATGATGGCGGACTTAAGCGAAATGAACAATCGCGGATTTTTCCTCGGGAATGTAAGACAAATCCGGTTTCACCATGTCACTATCGAAAATCACGAAGGGCCGGCTTTTTATGTGGAGAACGGGGAGCAGGTGACCGTGGAGCATTGCGAGTCCAGAAACACAAAACGCGAGGAACGGCTGCTGGAGCAGATTACGGTTCCGCCGGCGAATTTGGACGCGGAAGAGGATTCGGGTAAGGATTCAGGCGAGGAGGCGCGAGGATCATGGTAGCGGAAGGAACAAAGACAGCTTTTGTCCAAAACCCGATATTGCCGGGATTTAATCCGGACCCTTGTATATTGCGGGCAGGAGATGTTTATTACATCGCGGTTTCTACTTTTGAGTGGCTCCCCGGGGTTAGAGTTTACGAGTCGGCAAACTTGGCTGATTGGGAGCATTGCACGGATATATTGACCCATCAGGCAGATTTGCAGGGAAATCCGAAAAACTGCAGCATTTGGGCTCCGCAGCTTAGCTGCCATGACGGTTTGTTTTATCTCCTGTATACCGATGTAAAAAGCACGAAGCGCCCTTTTAAAGATTGCCATAATTATTTGATCACGGCGCCTTCGGTCCACGGGCCTTGGTCGGAGCCGGTATATCTCAACAGCAGCGGCTTTGATCCGTCCTTGTTCCATGACGACGACGGCCGCAAGTGGCTGCTTAATTGCTTGTGGGATTACCGCATCAGCGAGGGCAATAAATCGAGCGGCATCGTGATTCAGGAATATGATCACCGCCTGGGCAAACTGGCCGGCGAACCGAAGAAATTGTTCGATGGCACGCCGCTGAATAAGACGGAGGCGCCCCATATCTACAAGCGCGGCGGCTACTACTATCTCATTACCGCCGAGGGGGGAACCGGGACCGGGCATGCCGTTACCGTGGCGCGCTCCCGGGAACTGCTCGGCCCCTATGAAGTCGACCCGCTGAATCCGATGCTGACCTCGCGGAACGATCCCGGTCTGGCGCTGCAATGCGCCGGCCACGGCAGCTTGGTGGAGACGCCCGATGGAGACTGGTATATGGCGCATTTATGTACGCGGCCTGTCGAGGGGAAGTATGCCATCCTGGGGAGAGAAACCGCGCTGCAGCAGGTGTATTGGGACGAGGCGGGCTGGCTTCGCCTGGCCGCGGGCGGGAACACGCCGCAGCTTGCCGTGCCGCTGCCTGGCGGGGTTATGCCGCAAGATCGCGTGACGGATTTTGCCGATGATTTTTCCGGCCCGGGGCTGAAGGAAAATTGGAATACGCTGCGCATTATGGCGGATGAAAGCTGGTGCTCGCTGTCCGCAAGAAAAGGCTGGCTGCGCATTCAAGCGGGCGAATCGCCGCAAAGCTTGTTTCGTCATCATATCGTGGCGATCCGCCAGACGGACAAGTCTTTCCGCGCGGAAACGTTGGTGGAATGCGCCCCGGTTTCTTATTTGCAAATGGCCGGGCTGATGCTCTATTTAAACGAGGATAACTATTGGTATGCCTATGTCAGCCATGAAGAAGGCCGAGGCAAGGTGCTCCGGTTGATGTGCTGCGAACGGGGCGAATTCTCGCTCGACCCCGTCCTGATCGATGTGGACCGGTTCGCGGCCATTCAATTGGCGGCGGACGTATCCGGAGTAAACGGGCGGTTCTTTTACCGCCTGAACGAGGAAGAAGAGTGGCAGCCCTTAGGCGAGGCCCGGAATATCGGCTTCCTCTCGGGCGGGTTTACCGGCAATTTTATCGGCATCGCGGCACACGATATGAACCGATTTGGCGGCAGCTATGCCGATTTTGGATATTTCAGGTATACAGGCAGGGATAAGCGCGGCTAAAAGAAGGGAAGCGAGCAACCGCCAGGAGGAAAAGTAGCGCAAGTATGAAGGAGGATGAAACGCAAGCAAAGCAGACGAAACGCAAACAAAGCTGATGAAACGCAAACAAATCGGATGGACAATTTTTAAGGAGGGCGATTGCAAGTGGATTGGAAGCCGGTCGAGGCGCGGGAAAAATTGCACAGTTTGCTGGGGGATCTCCCGGCGGAAGGGCCGATTTCGGCAAAGCTGTTGAAGTCGGAGGAACGTGACGGCTATTTGCTGGAAACGCTGGTGCTGGATCTGAACGGAAATGACCCGGTCCCAGCTTATGTGGCTAAGCCGAAAGAAGGGGAAGGGCCGTTTCCGCTTGTGATTTTTAACCATTCCCATGGCGGCAATTACGGCAATGGCCGCAACGAGCTGATCCGCAGCAGCGCTTATTTGCAGGAGCCGTCGTTTGCCAAGGAGCTTACCGGGATGGGCTGCGTCGTAGCCTGCATCGATATGTGGGGCTTCAACGAGCGGGGCGGGAAGACCGAAAGCGAACTGGTCAAGGAGATGCTGTGGAACGGCCAGGTCATGTGGGGGATGATGCTGCATGACAATCGCCGCTTGCTCGATTATATGTGCGCCCGGGAAGACGTGGACGCTTCGCGGGTCGCCACGATCGGCATGTCGATGGGCGGGCTGATGGCCTGGTGGCTGGCTGCATTGGATGAACGGGTCAAGGTCACGGTTGATATCTGCGGGCAGGTGGACGCCGGGACGCTGATCGCCAAGCGGGGGTTGGACCATCATGGCTTCTACTCCTATGTCCCCGGGCTGCTGAAGCATTTTACGACGCTGGACGTCCAAAAGCTGATCGTGCCGCGACCGCGGATGAGCCTTACCGGCCGCAACGACCGGCTGTGTCCGGTTGCAGGAGTCGAGTTATTGGCTGCCGGTTTGCGGGAAGCTTACGCGGCTGCGGGGCAGCCGGAGCATTGGCGGACGGTCGTCACCGGGGGCGGCCATATGGAAACGGCGGAAATGCGGGCGGCTTGGCGGGAGTTTTTGTTGTTGCATTTGGCGGCCTGACCATTTATCGCGCCCATTCGTGTTCAGTCTGCCTGTTCCGCCCCGCCGCCGCGATCCGCTGAAGGCAGCCGGTGGAACTCGCGCTTGTACAGCCGCGTGAAATAAACCGGCTCCAGGCCGACGTAGGACGCGGCCTGCCTGACGGTCAGTTCGGGGTGATCCTGCAGCAGCAGGCGCGCGGTTCTGAGCCGGATCTGCTGCAGATATTGCAGCGGCGTCAGGCCGATCGACTGGCGGAACAGGCGGGTCAGCTGCTTTTGCGAATAGCCGACATGCTCCGCCAGCCGGGCGATGGTGATCGGCCGGTTCATATGGTCGTGCAGGAAGCGGACGGCCACATCGACAACCGTTTCCCGGTAGGAAGCGGGCGGCGGGGTGTGGAGCGGCGGCTCGGAGTCCGGGGGAGCGGGCCTGCCGGCGGCGGTATCCTTCACGATCGTCAGCAGCAGGGACAGCAGCAACTCCGTCGTTTGCCACGGGTCATTGCCTGCGCCGGAGCGCTCCCAGATTTCCCGGAGCGGGCCGGTGAACAGGGAGACGTCCGACAGCTGCAGCTTTTTAGGAGCATGATGAAACCCCCACCGGCTTAACAGGTCTCCAAAATTCTCCACCATCGTAACGTACCCGACGAACCAGGGCTGTTCTCCATACGGCATATACTCGTGCGCGCAGCCGGTGGGGATGTATAATAGCTGGCCGGGGCCGAGGATGTCCCATTTGTCCTTATTCACCTGCAGCTGGCGAAACCGCCCCGAGCCGGAGAGGGTCAGAAACAGCTGATGGGCGGAGAAACCTTTCATCCGCGTGATCGGCGGCTGGATTTCCGTACCCGCGGTATAAACCGATAACGGCAAAAGCTCGCGCAGGGAATGTGTCAAATTGCTTCTAAGCGGGAGCAGTTCCATGGGACGACACCTCTTTTGTCCATTTTGTACGGTGTTTTGTCCGATTTGTGGCTTCCGTCCGATTATAGCTCACATCTATAATGAGAGCAAACCTGTTAGGAGTGTGAAGCCATGATCGAGTTGGAAAAATACTGGGAAACCTTGTCTACTCTGCACGTAAACCGCCTGCCGGCGAGAGCTTCCTTTATTCCATACGCGGATGCGGAAGCGGCCAGGACTGGAAAACGCGGGCGTTCGCCTTTTTACCAGACCTTGAACGGCGCCTGGAAGTTCCGTTATCACCGCAGCTTGCGTGAAATCGGCGACCGTTTTTTTGAAAAAGACGCGGATCCCGCCGCTTGGGACGACCTGATCGTGCCCTCCTGCTGGCAGACGAACGGCTACGACCAGCTTCATTACACGAACGTCAACTATCCGATTCCTTATGATCCGCCCTTTGTGCCGGACGACAATCCCGCGGGCGTTTATGTAAGGGATTTCAATTTGGCGTCGGCGTGGACGAAGCGGGAAACTTATATCGTGTTTGAAGGGGTTAACGCCTGCTTCTATTTATGGGTGAACGGCCATTTTGCCGGCTACAGCCAAGGCAGCCGCGTTCCGGCCGAGTTCGACCTTTCTCCGTACGTGCAGGCCGGCCGCAACCGCATCGCGGTTCTGGTCCTGAAATGGTGCGACGGCACTTATCTGGAGGATCAGGATGTTTGGCGCTTCTCCGGCATTTACCGCGATGTGTACCTGCTGTCCCGGGACAAGGCGCATGTGCGCGACGTGTTCAACAAACCGCTGTTGTCGGACGATCTGGCTTCGGGCAAGCTGCGTTCGGAAATTGAAACGACCGGCGGCATCACGGTGAAAGCCGAACTGCGCGACCCGGACGGGAAGGTTGTTGCGTCGCAGGAGGCCGAGATTGATGGCCGAGGCGCCATCGAGCTGGACGTACCCCAGCTGCAGCTGTGGAACGCCGAGGCGCCTCGGTTATATGAGCTTTTGTTGTATGCGGGAGCGGAGGTGCTGCGGTTCCGGGCCGGATTTAAAAAGGTGGAGATCGCGGGCGGCGTCTTCCAAATCAACGGCCGCGCCGTCAAGCTCAAAGGCGTCAACCGCCACGATTCGCATCCGGCGCTCGGGCAAACCGTTCCGCTGAACCACATGATCCGGGACCTGAAGCTGATGAAGCGGCACAACATCAATACGATCCGGACTTCGCATTATCCGAACGATCCGCGGTTCCTCGACCTTTGCGACGAGTACGGGTTTTACGTGATCGACGAGGCGGATTTGGAATGCCATGGGGTGACGCAAACCGGGAAAATCGAGGAGGGTTCTTTTCATAAATTGACGGTGGACCCGGCTTGGAAGGAAGCTTTTGTCGAGCGGGCGGTGCGGATGGTTGAACGTGACAAAAACCATGCCTCGGTCATCATCTGGTCGATGGGCAATGAATCCGGCTACGGTCCGAACCATATCGCCATGGCCGAATGGACGAAAGCGCGCGACGCGTCGAGACCGGTCCATTACGAGGGCGCGGCCGCCCGTTATCATGGCGATCCGCATACGGAATGCCTCGACATGGACAGCCGGATGTATGCGTCGGTGCCGGAGATCGAAGCGTACGCCAAGGACGAAAACAACGCGAAACCGCTGTTCCTGTGCGAATACTGCCATGCGATGGGGAACGGCCCGGGCGATTTGCGGGACTACTGGAACGTCATTTATGCCTATCCGAAGCTGATGGGCGGCTGCGTATGGGAATGGTGCGACCACGGCATCGCGGCCAAAACGCCGGACGGCGAAAGCTATTTTGCTTACGGCGGCGACTTTGGCGATAAGCCGAACGACGGCAACTTCTGCATCGACGGTCTCGTGTCGCCGGACCGTAAACCGCACACCGGGCTGCTGGAATTAAAGCAAGTGATCGCGCCGGTGCTGATCGAAGCGGAGGATGCCAAGCAGGGCCGCTTCCGGGTGCTGAACCGCTACGATTTTATCGACCTGTCGCACTTAGCGGTGAACTGGAAGCTGGAGCGGGAAGGCGAAACGCTGCAGCAGGGCCGGACGGGTCCGCTTGCGGCGTTGCCTGGGGAATCGCAGCCGCTGACGATCCCTTTCGTGCTTCCGCAGGAGCTTCCGGGGCCGTTTGTGCTGACCTGCTCAGTGCGGCAGCAGCAGGAAAACCGCTTTGCGGAAGAGGGCTACGAGATCGCCTTCTATCAATTCGAGTTTTCGGGAGCGAAGGCGGCCGTGCCGGAGGTTCAACCGCGGCAAGGCGAGCATTACGCCGAGTTTATGGACGTCAAGGAGCACGGCGGCCTGCTGACGGTAACCGGCTTCGATTTCGAGCATGTTTTCGATTTGCGGACCGGGGTGGTCAGCCGTATGTCGAAGCATGGTGTTCCGCTGCTGTATCAGCCGGCCCGCTTCAACATCTGGCGGGCGCCGATGGACAACGACATGTATATCCGCAAAGCCTGGGAAGCGGCCGGCCTGAACCGCGCCGGCATGAAGGTGTACGGCAGCCGGTGGCAACAACGTTCGGACGCTGCGGTTGAGGTCTGCACCGATTTTTCGCTGGGCGGATATACGTTTAGTCCGTTCCTGCGCGGGCAAGCGGTATGGACGTTTGCGCCGACCGGTGAAGTGAAACTTGCTGTACACGTTGACGTCCGTGAAGACCTTCCGTACTTGCCGCGGTTTGGTCTGGAACTGACGATGCCGAAAGGAACCGAGGAGATTGAGTATTACGGCTACGGTCCGCATGAAAGCTATGTCGACAAGCGGGCCAGCGTCCGCAAAGGCAAATATCTGCTTACCGTGGACGACATGTTCGAAGCTTACGTCATGCCGCAGGAAAACGGATCCCGCTACGGGACGGAATGGGCGACCGCTTCCAGCGAACTGGGCATGGGGCTGGAATTCCGCTCGCCGCAGCCGTTCTCCTTCCAGGCCTTGCACTACACGCCGGAGGACTTGACCCGGGCCCGGCACATCTACGAGCTTACGAGACGGGACGAAACGATCGTGTCGATCGACTACAAAATGAGCGGGGCAGGCTCGGGCTCATGCGGGCCGCAGCTCGCCGAGGCTTACCAGCTTAAAGAGAAATCGTTTGATTTCGAGCTGACGGTGGCGCCGGTGTTTAAGGAGGAATAAGAGTTAAAATTTCTGAATAGGCAGAGGGGGTACGCTGCCTGCATTTTTTGTGGAGGACGAGGAAATAACGGTAAAAATGGAGCTTATTTTCATCGAAAAGGGAGCACAAATGCAATAGAGGAATTTTTTACTGCTATTTTAGAAAAACGAGGTCAAAAGGAGCTTTTTCCAAGGTTGGTTTCCAAATAGGACCCAAAAGTTCCGCTATTTTACGATGTAAGGTGAAAATCTCAAAAATAACGCCTAAAAATGTCGCTATATTTGGCAATAGAAGCTGAACATCAAAAGACCGTCGGAGCAAATTGAAGTGCACCCCATAGAATAGACATTGGAAAAACCCCTTGGTTAATCCGATGAAATTCTAGGGGGTGCATTTTTTATGGCGATAAAAGGACAGAAGTTTAAACATTACCCAGAGTCAGTAAAACGTGAGGCAATGCGGCTTCATGTGGAAGAACATTGGTCTCGTAAGAAGGTGGCAGCTCATTTAGGGATTGCCGAGGATCGAGTTAAAAAGTGGGCACGAATGCTTCGTAGACAAGGGGAAGAGGTATACATTGACCGCAGAGGTAACCCACACAGAACAGAAACAGAGGAAGCGCGTAAGGTTCATCGACTTGAGATGGAGGTAGACGTGCTAAAAAAGTGGTTAGAAATCTTGAACAAGGAGGTGCGCTGATTAAACATAAAGTCGTGGATGCACTTAGAAACCGCTATTCCATTGAGAGCCTGTGTAAGTACCTCAGGATATCCAGAAGCGGTTATTACAAGTACCTACAGCGCAAAGATTCAGACCGCGACCTAGAGTGCAAAGCTCAAATCCAGTGCATCTACTTAGAACGTAACGGTACCTGGGGGTATCGACAAATCCAAATGGAGTTGTATCGACGTTATCATGTTGTTGTTAATCACAAGCGCGTACTAAGACTCATGCAGCTTATGGGACTGAAAGCTGTTATTCGACGTAAGCGGAGTTATGCTTCTAACTACCAAACAGCTGGGTCGGACGGACGTGTGGCAGAAAACCTTCTTCGTCGAAACTTCAAAGCAGATGCACCGAACCAAAAGTGGGTAACGGATGTAACGCAGTATAAGGTTAAAGAGCAAAAGATTTATCTGTCGGCTATAAAAGATTTGTATAACAACGAGATCGTGGCTTACCACCTGAGTCCTCATAACGACAACGAGCTTGTTCTTGAAACATTCCGTAAGGCGTTTGAAATACGAAAAGACGTGACTGGGCTGATCGTTCACAGCGACCAGGGATCCCAATACACGTCTCATGCTTACCACGACATGCTGCCACAGGTTGCCGTCCAGATCAGCATGTCACGCCGAGGTTATTGTATAGACAACGCCTCGATGGAGAGCTTCTTCTCACATCTAAAAACGGAAGGGCTCTATCCTTATGATATTCGAACTTTAGACGAGGCACAAACCAGAATTATTTGCTATATAAACTTTTATAACGAAGAACGACCGCAAAGAAAGCTAAAAAAACTGACGCCTGTTGAGTACAGACGCCAGTTTTCGGCATAGGTGTTTTTTTCAATGTCTACTTAATTGGGGCTTGACCAAATTTCCCCGGCGGTCTTTTTTACCGCTAGCCTACGGTTGCAAGTAATTTTTTAATTCCTCATTTAAAACAAAATCCCCTTGCTCATCCCTCAAAAACGGCAAGACTTTAATGACGGCGCTCAGGTTTAATTCGCCATAGATATGCGGATAAACTTGCCCATAGTTGCCGTTGTCCTCCCATTTTATCGGCGCTTCGACTTTGGCGGTGTCAATGCACAAGAGGAGCAACGGTCCATGAGTATCCTTGAAATTTGGGGCGACCCGCCAAAAAGTTTCAATCGAGGAACAATGGATAAATCCATCGCGCTCAATAGATTGTTTTCCGTAATATAAACGATCCTTGACCTCCTCCCATGTTGTTTGCTGCAAACAATGCAGTATGACCATTTTACGCTCCCCTTTTTATAATGAAATATATGGAAAAAAAGTTTGAATCAAGGTATTATCTTTATATTCTTCCATCAGCTATGGAAATACCCTTCTGCTGAATATTACAAAAAAGGGGCAATATTAAAATGCTTAAAATGCTTAGGAAAATCTTCACCCTGTTTATGCTGTGTATATTATTTACCGGGTGTACTGCAAAAGAAGAGCAAGAGCAAGCCAATGTCACCTTAAAAGTTCTTGCTTGGAATGAAACCGTCTTTAATCGGCAATACGGTAATTTTTTTCTGGCGACGCATCCGAATTACACCTTGGAGGTCATTTCAATCATTGAAAATATGGAACCGATGACCGATATTACGAAAACCATCGAAGAGCTTCTTGTCAAGGAAAACCCGGACGTCATATCCATCCCCATGGAATCCTATGTAGTGTTAAAGGATGAAGGAAAACTGTCCTCATTGACAAAACCGCTTCAAGGAGCAAACTTTGACCTAACCGGTTTTTCCCCGGCAATCATCGATTTTTTACGGGACGAACAAGGGGAATTGTACGGATTGACGCCGGTCTTTACCGGACAAGCGCTTTATTATAATAAAAGTCTTTTTGATCAATATGGGATTGCATACCCTCATGATTTCATGACTTGGGAAGAGATGTTCAAGTTGGCGGAGCAGTTTCCTGCGGTTAATGAAAATCACGAACCTCAATACGGGCTTTATCATAAAGACTCGTCCAATCCTTTTATGATGGCGTTGAAAGTCGGAGAATCCAGCGGTTTGTCTTTTAATAATAGCGAGCATATTACCTTAAACACGGAATCCTGGAAGCAAATTTTCGAAAATGTCACGGATTACTTTAAAGCCAAGGTTTGTTACGACCCTAACCAGGTCCCGAGCAGCGACTCTATGAAAATGAAGGATATTAAAGATATGGAACCTATATCGTATCCTTTTTTACGCGGAAATATAGCCATGGCTTTGGACGAGTCTACCTTCAATATATTTGCGGTGAAAGTTACGCCAAGTTATTGCCGCAAATCGATATGACCGTCCTGCCGACACGGCCTAATCTGGACGCGATGGATGAACCGTTGAAAACCTTTTACAAACTTGAACAGGTTAATGTTACGCTCACTAATCAATTACGCAAGTTTCCCGCTTCTTTTTTGCTCAAAATAGACGAAATCTCGCAGAAGCATATGGAAAAAATCATGTCGGATCAGAGTGCGGTTCGGGAATCGCTTCAATCGATGGAGGAGGAGCTTGAACAGGCGCTTAGGCAATCGGACAACTGAGCGATCGGCGCTTGGCCGCGGGACAAGTTCGATAGCGTAAAAGAGCGCTAAAAAAATCTAATGGTTGTGAGCGACGCTATTTGGGAAAAAACGAGCGGATACAAAATGTAACGGTCGCCAGCGAGCTTAGTTCCTTTTTTTTGGCGGTAATGGGGCGGTTTCGCCTAAATAAGCGCGGGTGGCAACCGTTAGCGTAGAAAAAGTTCCGTATAGCTTGATCATTCGAGATTAACACGTTAGTCAAGCACCGATTTTTTTGGTTAAGCCCCATCTCGAACTTAAATTTTTTAAGTAAAAGTGTTGCATTACAAACGGCTTTGTTTATTTTTTTAACCACGAATGGTAATTGAATTAAATATTTATTGAAATAGTAGGAATATATTTTCATTTTTTATGAGTGAACTATAATTAACTTAAAAAGTGCTGATGAACCAAATTCATTTACTCTGGAATTATACGTCCAAACCCACAATGGGTGCATACCGAATTTTTTCTGCCGCCCTAAAGTTAAACGAGGTAAACTTATGACAAATTTAAATACAGCTCCATCACGAAAGGCTAAGGAGCAGGGGCCGGCGAGTCAATCTCCTGCTTTCCAATTGCTGCAACTGCCCTTTTCTTATCTTCGTTTTTTAATCGGGATGTTTATTTCACGAGTGGGAGATTCGTTGTTTACTTTTGCAATTCCATGGATCTCCTACAAATTAACTCAATCCAGCATCGTAATGGGCTCTATGTATGCGGTGAGTGTTCTCCCCATTGTTCTGTTTGGCCCGGTTGTAGGCAGTATGGTTGACCGCTGGGAACGAAAAAAGTTGATGATCCTTACCGATATTTTAAGAGCGTTGCTTGTCGCTTTGATTCCGGTCTTACATTTTATGGGTCTACTGCAGATTTGGCATCTGTATGCCATTTCATTTGTACTCACGATACTCTCACTGATGTTTGATGTATCGATTGTAGCAATTATTCCATCTTTGGCTCCAAAGCAGTTGACCCGTGCCAATGCTTCTTACCAGTTCATCAATCAAATTGCGGAGTTGACGGGTCCTTTGCTGGCTGGGGTGCTGATCGTGTCCATTGGCGGGTTTAATGTTCTTTGGCTAGACGCCATTTCATTCTCGGGCACATTTATTGTTCTTATGCTGATGCCAAGCTTTAGTAAGCCCGAGTCATTGACAAGTGTTGCGCAAATTTTTAAAGATATCAAAGACGGGTTTTGGTGGCTGATTCGTTCCAGAATAAATTTATCATTTTCTTTACAAGCGATGATCGGAAATTTTGGGTTCAGTGCAGCATTCGGTGTGCTGATGTTCTATTTGCTCAACACACTTCAGTTGAACACGCAGCAAAGCAGCATGAACTATACGTTGCTAGGATTAGGAGGGGTTATCGGCAGTTTATTGGCCGTGCCGTTGGAGAAACGATTTCGCCGGGGGGCGTTAATCCCGGCTCTTCTGGGCATAGGAACATTGGGCTTTGTTTTTGCTTCTATCAGCCAATTCCGGCTGACGCCCGGTATAGCTTTTTTAGCGGTAACCGTGTGTAATGTCGCCTGGAATACGATCGTCACATCAGTCCGTCAAGAAACGATTCCTTCCGAAATGCTTGGCCGCGTGCTGGGATTTTCCTGGGTGCTGACCCGTCTGGCGATGCCTTTAGGTGCAATGATGGGAGCCGCGCTCGCGGAATGGACGGATCCACAAGTGGTATTCGCTGTTGCAGCTGGAGCAAAAGCTCTGAAAGTCGTTATAGCCCTTGTCACACCGATTCGAAAGCTTTAGTTTAAGGAGTTAGGAGGAGCAGAGAATGGATGAAATCGACCTGCAGATTTTGCAAATTTTAAAAGCTAATAGCCGTACTACCAGTTCCGACATCAGCAAAATGATTCATTTGTCCGTTCCTTCCATTGCGGAAAGAATCCGGAAATTGGAGAAAAACGGAGTCATCGATCAATTTACCGTCAAGCTGAACCGGCGGGCGATGGGGCAGCATTGTATCGTGTATATTTTCGTGCAGTTGGACGGTTCGGCGGAAACCCACAAATTTCGCGAAGCCATCGTTCAATCGGAACATGTGCGGGAATGCCATCACACCTCCGGAGAATACGATTATTTGCTAAAAGTGGCGCTTGCGGAAATTTCCGAACTTGAGGGGTTTATCATGCACACTTTAAAAGCTAACCACAATATCGTCAGATCCAACACCGTCTTTATTCTCTCCACATTGAAAGAAGAGTAGGGGGGAGTAGGTGGTATGGCTTGGGAATGGTTGTTCAAAGGCGTATTATTGGGTCTTGCGATTGCTGCGCCGCTCGGTCCGATCGGCATCTACTGCATTCAAAAAACCTTGTCATCGGGATTTAAAAGCGGACTGTTTAGCGGTCTGGGGGCGGCAACGGCAGATGCCGTTTACGGCAGCATCGCCGGGCTTGGCCTATCCTCCTTCATCAGTTATTTGATGGGGTATAAAGCCCTTTTTCAAGGTTTAGGCGGATTGTTTATTTGTTACCTCGGCATCAAATTTTTTATTAATACTCCACAAGTTCATCTCCAAAAACAACCGGTGCAAAAAAGCACACTAAACTCTTATACTGTAACCTTCCTTCTCACCTTATCCAATCCGATGACGATCGTATCTTTTCTGGGGATTTTCGGTGTTTCCGGCGTTGTTTCTTCATCGGCCAGCGGCAAAGGAATTCTTTTGCTGATCGGCGGTGTTTTCCTGGGATCGGTGCTTTGGTGGCTTTTTCTGGTAAGTGCGGTAAGTTTCTTCCGGGCAAAGATTCTAAATGGCCCCAGACTATCTATTTTCAACAAACTGTCAGGCCTCGTTATGTTAGGATTTGGCGTCAGCGCGCTCATCCAATTCATAAAAGGGGCATAAAAAATCGGCTTGACGTACCGTTTCAACAGCGCTATAGTATGTAAATGCTCTAATATTTAAGTTCTAAATTAATTAGTTATTAAATAGTTTTGAACTACCTCTAGAATGAAGGGAGGAGGAATGCATGGTCAAAAAAGAAGAGTTGTTCGAAGTGACCTCGATGTTCCGCACCCTGCTCAAATCGATCTCACAGGAATGGAACAAGCGCGGCGGGGAATATAACCTAAGTTTCCCGCAGTACAAAATGCTCTATATTCTGGATGTATCGGGAACGCAAAAAGTGTCGCAGCTTGCAGAGTGTCTTGGAATCACGCCGGCCGCCATCACCGGGATTACCGACAAACTGCTTACCGAAGGTTACGTTAAACGCGAACGCGCGGAACATGACCGCAGGGTCGTTAATATTACGATTACGGAACCGGGCAAAGAAATCATGCGGAAAGTGAACGAAAACCAAAAGGAGATGATTGACGGGATGTTCAATCAGCTCCAGGAGGAAGATTTGCAGCATTTACGGCGGATATTCGGCCAATTGCTTGCGAGCTTAGAGCAAACCAAAAATTAATGGAGATGAAACAGACAACAATGGAACACCTTTCTATAAAGCGGAAAATCACGATTATGATCGCCATTATGGCGGCGATGTTCTTCGCCGCGATCAACCAGACGATCGTAAGCACGGCGATGCCGCGGATTATTTCGATTCTTGACGGCATGGACTATTATACCTGGACGATCAACATTTACTTGTTAACCTCGACGATCGCCACCGTTCTGGTCGGCAAGCTGTCCGATATTTACGGGCGGAAGCCTTTTTTGTTGATCGGGATATTATTTTTTATGGCCGGGGCCTTCCTGACCGGGACTTCATCCAATGTGTTTCAGTTTATCGCTTACCGGGGGATTCAGGGGATCGGCGCCGGGATCATTCAATCAACGGCCTTTACGGCGGTCGGCGACTTGTTCCCGCCGCGTGAACGCGGTAAATGGATGGGCCTGATGACCGCGGTGTTCGGCTTCTCCAGCGTACTTGGGCCGACGCTTGGCGGATATTTGGTCGATCATATGGATTGGCATTGGCTGTTCTGGATTTTCCTCCCGCTCGGCATTGTGGCTTTCTTCATGATCCTTACTTTGTTTCCAAAAATGGAACGCGGCAAGTCGCAAGCCATCGACTACCTCGGTTCGCTGTTTATGACGACGACGCTCGTGCCGCTGCTGCTCACATTCTCTTGGGGAGGCACGGAATATGCCTGGAATTCGGCGCCGATTATCGGCTTGATCGCAGCCACGGTGATTTCCGCCATCATTTTCATATTCGTTGAATCCAAGGTGAAAAATCCGATCCTGCCGCTTCGCTTATTCAAAAACAGCATCGTCACCATCTCAAATATTATCGGCTTCCTGATGAACTTCGGGATGATGGGCGCGTTGGTTTATCTGTCCTTTTTCGTGCAAGGCGTGCTTGGCATTTCGCCGACCTATGCCGGTTACGTAACGATGCCGATGTCGATCGTGATGGTCGTATCCAGCGCGATTACCGGGCAGTTGATTGCCAGAAAAGGAAAATACAAATCGTTTGCTTTGATTGGGGTTCCGATCATGATTGCCGGCATGGCCATTATGATCTTTATGAACAACGTGCCGCTGGCCGTCCTGAGCATGATCGTGTTCGGCTTCGGGCTTGGCCTGGGGATGCCGGTGTTCTCGCTCGCTGCGCAAAACGCGGTGCCGCATCAGGAGCTTGGGGTCGTCACCGCTTCGACCCAACTGTTCCGTAACCTCGGGGGAACGATCGGGATCGCGGTCATGGGGATGGTGATGTCCAACAACCTGACGAAAAATTTGCAGGTGGCGCTGCAGTCCTCTTCCGCTCCGGATTTGAGCCAGGTGGATCCGAAAATGTCCGAGCAGATTCTGGCCTTTGCCAATCCGCAGACCTTGATGAACAAACCGCTGCTGGAGCAAACGCAGGCCGGCCTGCCCGCCGATGTGCAGCCGCTGTTCGCGCAGATGATTCAAGGGATCCGCGATGCGCTCGGAACGACGTTGTCCACGGTGTTTTTGACCGGGACGCTCGTACTCGTGGCAGCGTTTATTCTGGTGTTTCTCCTGAAGGAGCTGCCGCTGCGGTCCACGAACCAGACGCCAAGCTCATCGGCCGCCGCGAACGGTGGACCGGAAGGCGCAGTTCAAACCGCCGCCCCCAATCAAGCGTAAATAGGTTTTTGCATACGAAAGAGCCACGTCTTTTTGAGACGCGGCTCTTTTTTTCATAGGTATTTTTTCTTAATTTTATTTTGTTGAGAAATTGTCTAGTTCTATTAAATATATGTATACTTGATGTAATATATATCATATACATACTCGAGGAGAATAAGATGAATGTTGTCCTAATCGATGATGAGAACTTGGCTTTGAATTATTTGGAGCATCATTTGCAAAGCATATTCGGGATTCATGTCGCCGGCAAGTTTATCAACCCGGTCGAGGGCAAGGAATTCATTCTGCAAACGGACATCGATGTCGTGTTTTTGGATATTCATCTGCCCGAAATTAGCGGCATTGAACTGGCAGGACAGCTGCTGCAGTTTAAGCCTAGGCTTAATATCGTCTTCGTTACGGCCTATGACGACTATGCCGTTAAAGCTTTTGAGTTAAATGCGCTTGACTATGTCATGAAACCGCTGCGAAAAGAACGTCTGACGATCACCCTGGAACGAATCCGGGAGCGTCTGGAAGGAGTTCCGGCGGCGCCGCCCGCGGCCAAAGAAGAGCTGCACGTAAGCTTGTTTCAGCAGCTGCAAATGACAGCGAAGGGCCGTGCGTTTGCGCCGATCCGGTGGCGAACGTCCCGGGCTCAGGAGCTGTTCCTTTATATGCTGCAGCATCGCGGCCAGCTTGTGCGAAAATCGGCCTTGATCGAATTGCTCTGGCCGGAATACGAGCCGGGCAAAGCGTATTCCCAATTATATACGGCAATTTACCATATCCGGAGAACCATTGAGCCCTTTGGTCCTTATTTTCATATTTCGAATGCAACGGACGGGTACGTGCTGAGCCTGGAGTGTGTACGGCTGGACGTGGAGGTATGGGAACGTTTCATCCTTTCGGGGTATCCGGTGAACGAAGCAACGATCGGCGAATACGAAGGAGTCATGGACTTGTATCAGGGAGATTATATGCAGAATTATGAGTACTGGTGGGCGGAGAGCGAAAGATTCCGGTTAAAGATGCTATGGCTCCGCGCCTCATTCCAAATGGCCGAGTGGTACGATTCCAGCGGATACCGGGACAAAGCGGTCGAAAAATATCTCGAAATTTGCAACCGGTATCCCTTGGCGGAGGAAGCGCATTTTGCGCTGATGAAGATTTACGGCTCGCTGGATAATCACCTTTCCGTCCATCGTCAGTACCGTTTGTTGACCGCGATTCTGGCGGAGGAATTAAATGAACGGCCAAGTCCATACATAATCGAGTGGTACCGGCAGTGGGCCGGCGAAAACAAAAGGGCTCTCCCTGAACAGCTTTAAGCTGGGGGAGAGTCCTTTGAACTATATCGGAATGCAAAAACGCACGGTCGTTCCTTGACCGGGGGCGCTTGCGATTTCCAAACGGCGGCCGTACAGCTGCGTAAGGCGCCGATCGGTGTTGCGGAGGCCAACTCCCATGCCGCGATGATCCGGCGAAGCGAAGATCTGGCGGATTCGTTCTTCGCTCATGCCGAGGCCGTCATCGCTGACGCACACCTCATATTCGCCGGCCAAACGCTTGATGCGAATCATCACTTGGCCGCCGCGGGAACGCTTAAGAATACCGTGATTCACGGCGTTTTCCACCAGCGTTTGGATGGACAGCGGCGGCAGGAAAAAGTGCAGATCCGGGTCCAATTCCCACTGTACCTGAAGCCGTTCGCCAAATCGTTCCTTCTCGATAAACAGATACGAGCGGACCAGGGAAAGCTCGCGGTAGACTGGAACCTCCAAGTCGAAATTGTGAAAATCGAAGCTCGTCCGTAAATAGTTGCTGAATTCCTCCAGCAGCGCCTGCATTTTGGACAGATCCATGGTTGCCAGCGCGGCGATGGAATTGATTGTGTTGTACAGGAAATGCGGTCTGATTTGGGCTTGCAGCCAAGCCGCTTCCAGGCGCAGCCGCTCTTCGATCGACAGCTTCAATTGCGTTAATGCCTGAACCCGCGACTTTAATTCCCAGGAATCCACCGGCTTGGTGACATAATCGTTGGCGCCCGACTGAAAGCCGGTAAAAATATCCTCCGCACGATTCCGCGCCGTAAGAATCAGGATCGGCAACTCGGAGATTGAAAACCGCTTGCGAATCGCCCGCGTCAATTCGTATCCCGACATGCCGGGCATCATGACGTCCGTAATGATGAGATCGAACCGCGCGTTGTCGACAAGGGGCAGCGCTTCGTCGGCGCTTGCGGCCGTAGTGATGTTATATTGGACCGGCCCGAGAATGTCCGCGAGGATTTTCAGATTCAGCAGGTCGTCGTCTACGATAAGTACCTTCGGTTTGTTGCCCGCCTCAAGCGGATGCTCCGCGTCCCCTCCGGACTCATTGCCCTGCGCGCTTCGGTTCCCGGCTTCATCGGCAAGCGCCGCCGCAGTTTTGGCATAAGAATAAAAAGGGACATGGGCGGGAACTGCTTGCTCCGAAGCCTCGCCGTCTTCTCCGGCAGCCGGAAGCGTAAAGGTGAATTCCGATCCTTGGCCGAGAACGGACCGCACCGTAATCGTCCCGCTGTGAAGCTCCACCAGCTGCTTGCAGATGCTAAGGCCCAGTCCGAACCCCCCGCCGGCTCTTGCAGCGGTTGAATCCCCCTGCTCATAAGGCAAAAAGATCCGCTGCAGGGTTGTCTCATCCATACCGATCCCCGTATCCTGGATGCGAATATAAGCCATACCGTCCACGACTTCCGCATCCAGGGAAATTTTCCCGCGGTCCGTGAACTTGATCGCATTGTGCAGCAAATTGAACAAAATTTGAATGAGCCGGTTTTCGTCCGCTTTTACGGCGGGAAACCGGTCCGAGATATTCACCTCAAGTTCGATCGTTTTACCGTTTAACATGAACCTGAGCATTTCAAAAATACCGCCGATAACGGATTGGAGGCGAACCGGTTTGATTTGCAGCCGGACGGTGTTTTGCTTCAGCCGGCCGATGTCCACCAGGTCGTCCAGCAGCAGCGACATGCGTCTGGCAACGGACAGCTGTATTTCCAGCCTTTGGCGATGCTCTTCGCTCGTCTGGTGAACCGGATCGTCCAGCACGCTTTGCGTAATATTCATAATCCCGTGCAGCGGATTTCGCAGTTCATGCGACGTATTGACGAGAAAATCGTCTTTCTGCCGGTTGGCCAGCTGCAGTTTGTCGGCGAGCCGCTTCGTTTGCGCCGTCGCCTTGAAAAACCGCCTGAACCAAAAGGCCGCAAAGGCCAGCATGGTAAAGATCAGGTCAAATGGATAAAACGTCATTTCAACGGAAAGCTTCGCCGCCGCAACGATCCAAACGATATTGTTTCCAAGAATGGTGCAGGCCAGCAGCAGGAAGAAGACATCCTTCTGCTTTCGGGCGGCGGCTTGCAGTATGTAAACGGCGATCGAGACGGACAACAGCAAAATCGGCGCCAAAAAAATTTTTTCCGACGGAATGACGTACTTTGACGGAGCGATCAGCACAAACAGCGCATAACATGAAGTAAAATAGGCAAACCAGCGAACTATTTTCAACTGGCCGTATTCGGGAAACATGTTTTTGATGAACGGCGGGATGAAGGAAACAACCCCGACATAAGACAACAGGACGATTTTAAGGTCGGCTGCATACGGCATGGACGGCAATAATATGAACAAAATCTTATCGTCAACGCCCAAAACGCTGATCACCGCGCACACGATGACCGCCGAAAAGTACAGCAGTCCCTTATTGGCCGCTCCCAAAAAATACAGCATTACGGCGTACAGGCCATGCACCAGAAAAACAACGCTAAGCAAGCCTTGCAGTGCCATGGAAAGCGTGGTTCGCTGATTGATCGCATCCAGCGTGCCGAACCGGATCGATTTGGTAATTCCTCCTTTTCCGGCATGGTTTGCGGCCTGAATCACGATTTCGTAGGAATCGCCGCCTTTGGGAAGGTTTATGGTGTAAGGACGGTGCCCCGGCTTGTACGACTCGCTTTGAGCCGAAGGGTTTCCTTTGCCGCCGGCGGGTTGTCCATTGACATAAACGGCGGAGGCCCGCGTTATTTCGGCGATTCGCAGCGCGAGCGTTTGGGAAGCCGGTTCGTCCAGGAAAATCCGCAGCCGGTATGTTCCGTAAGTATACCTCCCCTGCTGATCGTCCGGAAAATATTGATCCCAAGCGCCAGGCACCGGAATAAAGACTTTCCCGGAGTTAGCGGATACAGGGCTCGTCGGGGCCGAATCCAATGCCGAATCCAATGCCGAATCCGGTACGGATGTCAGCCTTTGATTCGGATAAAATTCCCACTCCCCGTTCAGTGTGATCGTATGGTTTGGGGGAAGCTTCCATCCCCGCAAATCGAGAATGCCGTTCTCGGCCGCCACCGGTTGCTCGATCGTTTGGTGGAAGCTGTTCCAGGTAACCCGGATTCCGTTGATCGCGGCAATAACAAGCAAAATCATGAATATCTGTTTTTTGTACGTTCTCATAATCTATGAAGATTCGACATTTGCGGCGGAAATCCTTTTGTCCCTGCTTGACGGCGGGCGTAAAACCGGGGCTATATGGGATAGTTTTTGAATTTATTGCGCATTTCCGTTTGTTTATACAAGCAAAAGCGGATGATGTCGGAACGAAAGGTGTCTTTGATTTCGACAAACTTCAGGGCAATGCGGTATTTCTGATCGGTATGTCTTGTGCAGCTGATTATTTTACCGGTAAACGGAATATGCTTCTGGTAGATGTTCGTTCTTAAATATACGGACCCTTGAACTTCTTTGCCCGGTTCCAACGGATCCGGACAAAGAAACGAAAGACCGCCTCCGCTGATGTCGAGGGTGGTCAAAACTAGCGGCTCATCCTTGCCGGCGGCGCGGTCAGCCGGTTTCGGCTGCAGCTTTAATTCGATCTCCAGAGCAACGCGAAAAAAATGGCGGTGCTGGTTTTTTTCGCGTTCGGTTTGAAGATGTCTCAAATATGCGAAATCGGCATCATCGCCTTCGCCGATGTTCATTGCGGCCCCTCCTTTTTCGTCTGTTTCATTTGGAAGCTGCAGACTATACTCTAGTAGACCATACGAAACTCGACAATTTCTAAAAAACGATCCGGCGAGCCGGCGTTGCGTGAATGGGGACGTTTTTTTTGATAAAATTACATGTGTCATTCATGTACATTTAAATTTAAAGGAAGTAATGTTAATGAACCATACGAAAGTGGCGGTTATCGGCAGTCTGAATATGGATATCGTCGTGGAGACCCCGCGTCACCCGCGGGTGGGAGAAACGCTGCTTGGCGACCGGGTCCGGTTTGTTCCCGGAGGAAAAGGAGCCAATCAGGCGGTTGCGGCGGCACGCCTCGGGGCGGAAACCGCGATGATCGGAGCCGTGGGAGACGACGCTTTTGGGCTGGAGCTGCTGAACGCTCTAGGGCGGGACGGTGTTGACGTAACCGGCGTAAAACGCCTGAGCGGGACGGCGACGGGCATCGCTTCGATTTATGTGGGCGAGGGCGATAACAGCATCGTGGTGGTCCCCGGGGCAAACGACCGGGTGGGGCCGGAGGACATCGACCGGAACGAGGCGAAGCTGAAGGAGGCGGACATCGTGCTGCTGCAGCTGGAAATTCCGGTCGAAACGGCGCTATACGCCGCCCGGAAAGCGAAGTCGCTCGGGAAAACGGTCGTGCTGAACCCCGCCCCTGCGCAGCCGTTGCCGGAAGAGCTGTTTCGCTGCGCCGACTTTATGACGCCGAACCGGACCGAGCTGAGCGGCTATACCGGCATTGCCGCCGACGGAACTACGCTTGGTGCGGCCATGCGGCGCTTGAAGGAGCTGGGAGCCGCCAACGTCGTTACGACGCTGGGGGCCGGCGGATCGGCTTATTTGGACGAAAGCGGCGAGGTGCGTTTCGTTATGGGCCATCCGGTGCCGGTGATCGATACGACGGGGGCGGGCGATTGCTTTAACGCCGCGCTGGCCGTTTCGATCGCGCGGGGCCGGAGCCTGCGGGAAGCGGTCGAATACGCCGGGCTGGCTTCCGCGCTGGCCGTTACCAAATTCGGCGCCCAGGCGGGGATGCCTACCCAGGAAGAAGTCCGCATGTTTGCGGCCGAGCGGAATGCTGGCGGGTGACTTCCTCCAGGGCTACTGCTCTCTTAGCAGGGCCCCTTAGTAGGGCCCCTTAGTAGGGTTCCTTAACAGGGGCCCTTAGCAGGCCTTGGAGGTAGCCCGTTCCCATGGCCGTCCGAGAAAAAAATCCAACGGTTGTGAGCGTTGTTATCTGCTCAAATCTGAGCCCAAATTGCCGGGTTCAAGCTAAATAAGCGCTATGGCAACCGTTAGAATTTGAAAACGGCGATATTGGAGCAAATAGCGGCTGTGGCAACCGTTAGCGTAGAGAAATTTAGCGTAGAAAGTTAGCGCAGAATTTAACGTAGAAGGTTAGCTTAGAAGTTTAGTGCAAAAAATATGGAAAGGATGCGAATGTCGGATGGATTCAGCAATGGAAAGCCGGATTGCCGTGAAGCGTATTTACGAAGCGCCTGCTTCGGGGGACGGGTACCGCATTTTGGTGGACAGGCTGTGGCCGCGCGGCTTAAAGAAGGAACAGGCCGCGATCGACGAATGGATGAAAGCCATCGCGCCCAGCCCCGAGCTTCGCAAATGGTTTAATCATCAGCCGGAGCGTTTTGCGGCTTTTAGCGATAGCTATGTCCGGGAATTGGAGACGGACCCGGAGCGGGCCGTACTTGCGGCCCGCATCCGCGAGTTGGCGGAGAAGCAGCATGTGACGCTCGTTTATGCCGCCAAGGATCCGGTCTGCAATCATGCGGTTGTACTGCAGAGCTGGTTAACCGGCTAAGCGGGTTATCAGTGTCTCAAATACATATCGGTTGTATGGACCGTCTTTGTGAAGGACGGTTTCATTGCTCTGGGCGGCACGCCTGCACAAATGCTTTAAAAAGCCGAAAGCTGCTGTCGTCGATGTTATAGTTGAATTCCGGATGCCACTGCACGGCCAGGACAAAGCTTTTGTCCGGCATGACGACCGCTTCGATCAGCCCATCCTCGGCAATCGCCACAGGAAGCAGCTGCTCCGACAATTTTTTGATCCCCTGATGATGGTAGCTGTTGACCTTTAAGGACTCGGTCTGCACGATCTCATACAGGACATTTCCTTTTTCGATGTGAACGTCGTGGACGGGGATGGTGTATGGCGGGGTTTGCTTATGTCCGATCCGCACGGCGCTTGCTCGCTGGGTTGGAAGGTCCTGGTACAGCGTCCCGCCGAGCAAAGCGTTAAACAACTGCAGGCCGCGGCAGATGCCGAAGGCGGGCTTATCCTGCTCGATCGCCCGGTTAAACAGCAGCTTTTCCATAACGTCTCTTTCCTCGCACCTTGCCCCGCACACCGGTTCGACCTTCTCCCCGTAAATTTCAGGGTTAACATCATGCCCGCCCGTAAACAAAAAACCGTCAAACGTTTCGGCTATGGCTGCAATGGTTTCCGGGTCCGTCGTTAACGGAAGCATAAACGGAATCCCCCCGGCTTCCTCGATGCCTTTCATGTAACCGGGCAGCATCCAATAGCTATCCTTCTCCTCGTCGTACAACGGCAAAACTCCGATCAGCGGTTTTTTCATATAAATGCCCTCCCCACCCCTCTAAGGGTTGAATCTATGAATTTAGTGATATTATACATGATTAGGATCGATTACTCCTTGCAATAGGCAGGAAGAACTAGAAGATTTGTCGAAGGTCCATTTATAGATAGCTTCATCATCCATTGGAGAGTGCTGAAATAAGCGGCGGACTTTATCCCGCTAGTGTCAAGCTATATACAAATATCGTTGAAAGGTGAGTTTTTATGGAAGATCAGGCCAAATTGCGCAAAAAAGAATATACCGACTGGTTAAGGCGGAAGAAGAAGGCGGATGGGCAGCCCTACTCGGAAAATACGATCACTTCCTATGTTTCTGCCTTAACCACCGCTCCGGCAAAGCTAAACGGAATCGAGCTTACAACTGCCAATGTATTCGAAATCGCAAGTGCGGATCAATATCGGGAAATGAGAATAGCTATGGAGCAGGCGGAAAATTTTGACGAGATAAATATTAAGGCTGGCAATAAGGCATTTCAGTACAGCCTTGAATATTACGAGGAGTTTCTTAGGGCGGCAGAGAACGGATGGAGTTCCGAAGCAGCGGCAACCATGGAGGCTGATCTTGCTGCTAACGGGGCAGAAGGGGCTGCAATCGCTTCGGAACAGCATCGGCTGCTGGACAAAAATATCATTTTATACGGACCTCCGGGAACCGGCAAAACCTATCACACCGTTCTGTATGCAGTTTCGATGATTGAAAATAAGCCTCTTAACGTCGTTCTCGAAGAAGCCGAGACGGATGGATACGACCAAATCAAGGCTCGCTATGAGGCGTATAAAGCAAAAGGGCAGATTGCGTTTACGACTTTTCATCAATCCTACGGTTACGAGGAGTTTATCGAAGGCATCAAACCGCAAATGGCATCCGGCGGAAAAACGGCAACGGATTCGGGGAACGGGGAGGTCGCTTACGATATTGTGCCCGGCGTGTTTAAAAAATTCTGCGAAGAGGCGCAAAAGCCGATCGTGCAGGCCGGCAACGACTACGGAATTGGTGAAGAACCGACGATATGGAAGGTTTCTTTGGGAGGTTCCAGGGAGAATCCGATTAAGCGGGATTGCTTCAATAACAACCGGATCCGTATCGGTTGGGATTCTTATGGCGAGATTTTAAGCGAAGAAACGGATTACCGGCATGGCGGAGAGGCGATACTTTCCCGCTTTATTGACGAAATGAAAAAAGGAGATATTGTTCTCGTTCTTCATGATGAAGAGACGATTGATGCGATCGGCGTCGTCACAGGGGAGTATGAGTGGCTGGAAGACATGGCGGAATACAAGCGTTCCCGCAAGGTGAACTGGTTAGTCAAGGATATCCGGGAGAACATTCTGGAACTCAACGGAAATAAAGTGATGACGCTAGGCTCCGTCTACCGGTTGAACCGAATTACTTTATCGCACGTGCTTGCCATTCTGGGAAAACAGAAAGATAATCACGTCCATTCGGTCGTCCAAAAAAATAACAACAATTATGTCTTTATCATCGATGAGATCAACCGCGGCAACATCTCCAAAATTTTTGGCGAACTGATCACCCTTATCGAACCTTCGAAACGGATCGGGATGCCGGAAGAAATCAGGCTGGATCTTCCGTACTCGCAAGAGCCTTTTGGCATTCCGAATAATGTTTATCTGCTTGCTACCATGAACACGGCGGACCGTTCCATCGCCCGGTTGGATACGGCGTTGCGGCGGCGGTTTTCATTTGCCGAGATGATGCCGGAGCCTGGCCGTCTTGGCTCTATTGAGGTCGATGGAAATCTGTTGAATCTGGCAACGATGCTGGAAACGATGAACTGGAGAATCGAAGCATTGTACGATCGTGAGCATACCATTGGGCATGCATACTTTTTGAGTTTGTACGAGGAGCCTACGCTTGGGAAACTAGGGCATCTTTTCGAGCATACGATTATTCCTCTGCTTCAGGAATATTTCTATGAGAATTACGAGAAAATCCGCCTTGTGTTGGGGGACAACAACAAGCCGAAGCCGGAACAATTTATCGTCGTAAACAAGGTGGATATGAAAGAGCTGTTCGGCAAACTGGACGAAGTAGATCTAGAGGAGTCTATTACTTACGAAATCAATCGCGATGCATTCCGCCAGTTAGGAGCTTATTTAAAAATATACGACTATAACAACCTGGATTAGGTGCGCTATGAGCATGAATCTATTCAGTAACAGCAGGAAGATTAACAAGGTTACGTTAAAAGAGTATGGAACTTTATGCAAAAATCCCGACGGAACTGCACTTGGATATCAGTGTATAGCCGAGCCGGCTTTTGACCGCCTGGAGCGTTTTGTGCTGGAAAGCAGAGGAACACGCACTATGACGGATGCTCTTGAACTGATGACCGTGGGGAGCAGAAGAGGGATCGGCAAAATCATCAGCGCCAAAAACCATGTGGGCGTGATCGCCATGACCGATGGCACTCAAATCGAAATTCTACCCAAAATATACGCTCGGGATGATGAAAGTTCCATAACACAAACGAAGAGCATCTTTATCGATATGTTGAGGTCCGTTAACGATATACCGAATAAACATTTTAATCCGACCGGCCTTAGCGCGGAGAAAAACCATGTGCTGGACATTTTCATTCGCATGTTCATCGAAGAAGCTATAGCCTTAGTCAAACGCGGCTTGAAATCCGCTTATTCGGTGCATCAGGACAACGAGCGCTTCTACAAGGCAAAGCTTCTCTTTTCCCAGCATATAAAGCATAATGCCATCCACAAAGAACGCTTTTATATCGAATATGACGAGTTCAGTCCTAACCGGCCGGAAAATCGGCTGATCAAGACAACGGTGGAACTGCTGCTTAAGGTTAGCGGCCATCCGAATAACCAAAAGGACCTTTTTTCTTTACTGGGGGCGTTCGACAGCGTGGAGAGATCCGTGCATCCGGAGCGGGATTGGGCCAGCGTATCCACGGACCGGAATATGAAAGAATATCAGACGATTTTGGAGTGGTGCCGCCTATTCTTAGCCGGTCAAAGCTTCACGCCATTTAGAGGAGGCAGTGCCGCCTATGCGCTGCTGTTCCCGATGGAAAAAGTATTTGAACGTTACGTGGCCGGACTTTTAAAAAAAGTGCTCGCAGATCCCCGTATCCATGTGAAGACACAGGATCGGTCTTATCGTCTGTTTGACAACCCGCCAAGGTTTCAGTTGAAACCGGACATTGTCGTACAAGGCCCGTCCGGAGTTGTAGTACTGGACACGAAGTGGAAGCTCCTTTCTTCAGGTTCAGACTTCGGCATTTCGCAAGCGGACATGTACCAGGCATATGCTTACGGCAAAAAGTACGGTGCGGGCAAGGTATATTTAGTTTATCCTTGGACGCCTAAACTATCGGGAACCGAGCAGCCTATCAAATTTGATAGCGGTGATGGCGTGGAGGTACGGATTGCTTTTTTGGATTTGAGTTTGGGGAAAGCATGTGTGGATGGGCTGGTAGATGAATTGCTGAATGAGATTGCCGATATGTAGGAGTATGTCATATTAGGTAGTCCGTAGTATAATTGAACAAGAACCTTCGTAAAAGGAGATAGACATGATAACTGGTGAATTAAGACAGAAAGTAGATCGGATTTGGGAGACCTTTTGGACTGGCGGTATTACCAATCCATTAAGCGTAATCGAACAGTTTACATATTTGTTGTTTATTAAGGACTTGGATGAAGCGGAAACCCGCAAGGAAAATGAATCGATGCTACTATCCGTGCCGTTTGCCCGCATGTTTCCGAGTGACAAGCAGCATTTGCGCTGGAATCAATTCAAGAATTTTGACCCGCAGCGGATGTATGATGTCGTTTCGAACGAAGTATTTCCGTTTATTAAATCGCTTCATGGAGATAAGGATTCGGCTTACGCCAAATACATGGGCGATGCGATCTTTATGATCCCAACCCCTAATATGCTTGTTCGTATTGTCGAAGGAATTGATATGATCGATATGAAGGACAGGGATACAAAAGGGGATTTATACGAGTATCTGTTGTCCAAGGTGGCTACCGCCGGGACAAACGGACAATTTCGTACACCAAGACATATTATCCAAATGATGGTCGCTTTGATGAAACCTAAGCCAGAGGATATCATTTGCGATCCGGCGGCCGGTTCGGCAGGTTTTCTTGTCGCTGCTGGTGAATATTTGCGTGAAAATCATGCCGATCTTTTCCTTGTTCAAGGATTAAAAGAGCATTTTAACAATCATATGTTCCACGGCTTCGATATGGACCGCACGATGCTGCGCATCGGTGCAATGAATATGATGCTGCATGGAGTGGATAATCCGAATATCGAATACCGTGATTCCTTGAACGAAAATAATACGGACAAGGATAAATATACATTAATTTTAGCCAATCCGCCGTTTAAAGGTTCGCTTGATGCGGATTCCGTATCCGCCGATCTGCTTCGGGTGACACGCACGAAAAAGACCGAGCTGTTGTTCCTTGCCCTCTTCCTGCGGATGCTCAAGGTGGGCGGACGCTGTGCTTCCATCGTGCCGGACGGCGTCTTATTCGGCAACAGCACGGCGCATAAAGCGATTCGTAAGGAAATTGTGGACAATCACAAATTGGAAGCCATTATTTCGATGCCGAGTGGTGTGTTTAAACCCTATGCAGGGGTTTCAACGGCAATCATGATCTTCACTAAAACCGGCGCAGGTGGAACGGATCATGTTTGGTTCTATGATATGAAAGCTGACGGTTATTCGCTTGATGACAAACGGAGTCCGATTGAAACCAATGATATACCGGATATTATAGAGCGATTTAGCAATGTGGATGCTGAGAAGGATCGTAAACGCACGGAACAATCTTTTTTGGTTCCGGTAGATGAGATTCGTGACAATGCTTATGATCTTAGCATTAATCGTTATAAGGAAACGGAATATGAGGAAGTTCAGTATGAGGATCCGAAGGTGATTCTGGCTTCGATCAAGCAACTGGAGAAAGAGATTACTGAGGGGCTTGAGGAATTGGAGGCGTTGTTTGGGTGAGAAAACAAAGAATTGGCGAGTTATTTTCTATTTCTAAGGGTAAGAAATATGATGAAAATGAAATAAATGACACTAATGAAATGGTTCGGTATATACAGATTGACGACTTGCGTAACGATGAAAATATAAAAATGGTAAGAAAAGCTGCATCTGGCGTATATGTAACACCGAATGATATATTAATCGCATGGGATGGTGCGAATGCAGGTACGGTTGGGTATAACCTTTCTGGAATAATTGGGAGTACGATAGCGGCATTAAGACCAAAAGATAATAAAGACTGTATTTCATATATTGCAATGTTTCTTCAGTCAAAGAGCTCTTATCTTAGAGAAAACTGTACAGGGGCAACTATACCTCATATTCAGAAGAAAGTTTTAGAAAATATAGAAATTCCTTTGCCGACATTTGAGCAACAAAAATTAATCGCTGATGCTTTAGAAAAAGCTCGATCTTTAATTGAAAAACGCAAACAAGCAATAGCTAAACTTGACGAATTAGTTCACGCTGTTTTTTTGGATATGTTTGGTGATCCAGTTGGAAATACAAAGTCTTGGAAGACCGGCAAACTAAGTGATGTCTGCACTTTGATTACCGATGGAACTCACCATTCGCCAGAGCCCAAAACAAATGGAGTACCATATGTTACAGCTAAACATGTTAAACCAAACAGAGTGGACTTTTTTTCTAACCCAACTTACATTTCTGTAAGTGAACATACCGCAATTTATAAACGATGCCCTGTAAAAAAAGGAGATATTTTATATATAAAAGATGGTGCCACGACTGGTATTGCCGCCATTAATCCATATGACTTCGAATTTAGTATGCTGTCTAGTCTAGCTTTGATTAAAATAAATATTGACCTTATAACTGCGCAATTCTTGGTGAGTTATTTAAATGATCCACGAGTGAAACAGGTAGTTACAAATAACATGTCAGGAGCGGCAATTAAACGTATTACTTTAGCAAAAATTAATGAAATAGAGATGCCAATTCCAGATATAGATGTTCAACAAAAATATTCATTGATATTTGAACAATATCAGTCCCAAAAAGAATTACAAATGAAGTCTCTCCAACAACTAGAATCCAACTTTCAAGCACTTCTGCAAAAAGCCTTCAAAGGCGAATTGACAGTGAAGGATGGTGTAATGGTCTAGATGGGCGATATGCAGCTATCGAATTTTGGATTTCTCAGTGGAAATAAAACCTATGCCAGCTTTGCCGGTGCCTGTATTGAGGCGGAAAAGGCATTGGTTGTCAGTCCGGCGACTTGCGCCATCCTCAGCCGTCGGGCTTTGGAGCTTGCCGTCAAGTGGTTGTTTACCTATGATAGCGACTTAAAGGTACCTTATCAGGATAACTTGTCCAGCTTGATCCATGACGTAACTTTTCTTCGCGTTATCGATCAGGCTATGCTGCCTCAACTGAAATACGTTACCAAGCTGGGCAATCTGGCTGTACATTCAAATGCAACGATCAGCCGCGGCGAGGCTGTCCTATCTCTTCGCAACTTGCATAACTTCATCAGTTGGATCGATTATTGCTATTCGGCCGAGTATACGGCAAGAAGCTTTGATGAGCAACTGTTGATGGAAGAAAACAAGTTGCAAGAGAAAGTAAGACCTCAGGAACTACAGGATTTGTATGATCGTTTGGGTTCGAAAGACCGCAAGCTGGAAGACTTGGTGAAAGAAAATGAAGAACTTCGGAAACTCCTTACGGAACGCCGGGCTCAAAATACGCAGGAATATCATTTTGTGCCGGATGAAATCAGCGAATACGAGACTCGTAAACGTTACATCGATATCGAGCTTAAGCTGGCCGGATGGACGTTCCAAAAAAATGTGCTGGAAGAGTTTGAAGTACAGGGGATGCCGAATGGGCAGGGCATCGGTTATGTGGATTACGTGTTGTTTGGTGAGAACGGGAAACCCCTTGCCGTTGTGGAAGCAAAACGTACAAGTGCAGACCCCAATATAGGAAAGCAACAAGCTAAGCTTTATGCGGATAGCCTGGAGCAGCGATACGGTCAGCGACCTGTCATCTACTATACGAACGGCTTTCGCACGAACTTCTGGGACGATCTGCATTATCCCAGCCGAGTGGTCTCCGGTTTTGCCAGTCAGGATGAATTGCAACTGCTGATCAACCGCCGCTTGATTCAGAAGCCGTTGCAGGAAGTCCAAATCAACGACAATATCGTAAATCGCCCTTACCAGCATGAAGCGGTGCTTTCGGTTTGCGACGCGTTAAACAAAGGGCAGCGAACCGCCTTGCTCGTTATGGCGACAGGCAGCGGCAAGACTCGTACCGCCAGTGCGATTGTCGACGTGTTAAGCCGCTACAACTGGGTGAAAAATGTACTGTTTCTTGCGGATCGCACAACGCTGGTACGCCAAGCCAAAAACAGCTTCAGTCAATATTTGCCCGAAATGACACTGTGTAATCTGCTCGATAGCAAGGATAATCCAGAGACAGCCAGAATCGTATTCTCGACCTATCCGACGATGATGAATGCGATCGATGAGGCTAAACGGAAGGACGGCAAAAAGCTGTTCACGGTGGGGCATTTTGACTTGATCATTATTGACGAGTCGCATAGAAGCATATATAAGAAATATCAGGCGATTTTCGACTATTTTGACGCCATACTGTTGGGCCTGACGGCAACGCCTAAAGATGAAGTCGACAAAAATACATACGATGTGTTCCAACTGGAAAATGGGGTCCCAACGTTTGCTTATGAATTGGAGCAAGCTGTTAAGGAAGGATACTTGGTCGATTATCGTACGGTTGAAACAACGACCAAAATTATGGATGATGGCATCCGCTATGATGATCTGTCCGAGGCTGAAAAAGAACAATACGAGGAAGTACTGTTGGAAGATGAAGAAGAAGAACCGCGGGATATTGACAGCGCGGCGATTAATGAGTGGTTGTTTAACGAGGATACGATCGACCGTGTACTTCAATTTGTCATGGAGCGGGGATTAAAGGTCGAAGGCGGCGACAAATTGGGCAAAACGATCGTTTTCGCCAAAAACCATCGTCATGCGGTTGCGATCGTGGAACGATTCGATGCTTTGTACCCGGACTTGAAAGGGCATTTTGCTCGGGTCATAGATATTAAAACGAATTATTATCAAACTCTGATCGATGATTTTTCCATGTGGAGCAAGCTGCCGCAAATTGCAGTTTCCGTTGATATGCTGGATACTGGCGTGGACATTCCTGAGGTCGTCAATTTGGTTTTCTTCAAGAAAGTTCGCTCGAAATCGAAATTTTGGCAAATGGTGGGTCGAGGAACGCGGTTATGTAAAGATCTGCACGGCATTGGCGAAGATAAGAAAGAATTCCTGATCTTTGACTTCTGCCGTAACTTTGAATTTTTCCGGGCAAACCCAAAAGGGAAAGAAGCGGGGATTGTTCAAACCCTATCCGAGAAATTGTTCAATGTTCGTGTGCAGATTGTTCGTGAACTCCAACAACTTCGGTTTCAGGAACCGGAGTATATCTCCTATCGCACGGATATGGTGGAATTGTTAAAGGAAAGCGTGAATGCGCTTAATGAGGAACTTTTCCGCGTCAGACAGCACATTGAATACGTCCATAAATATAAGAATGATGGCGCATGGCGCTCGTTAACCGATACCGATATGGGCGATTTGAAGGAGCATATTGCACCGCTTGTCGTTTCTTCCAGCAATGACGAACTGGCCAAGCGATTTGATCATTTAATGCTGGTCATTGAACTGGCCAAGCTTCAAGGAACGGGGGCTGTCAGACCGATTCGCAAAGTCATCGAGACTGCGGAAAGTCTCTCCAAGTTGGGCACGATCCCACAGATTGTCGCCCAGCGAAGTATCATAGAGAAGGTTAAGACGGCGGAATTCTGGGAAGAAGCGGACATCTTCGAAATGGAGAAGGTACGGGAAGCATTGCGGGAACTCATTAAGTTTCTGGAACGCGAAACGCAGCAAATTTATTATACTAATTTTAAAGATGAGTGGCTCGGTGTGGAAGAAAGCCGCGGATTTTACAACACGAACGACCTGCAAAATTACCGCAAAAAGGTTACCCATTATTTGCATGCCAACAAGGATCAGCTCGCCATTTATAAACTTCGCAACAACAAACCGATCACGAAACAAGACTTAAAGACGCTCGAACAAATTTTATGGAAAGAGTTAGGGACAAAAGAGGATTATGAGCGTGAATATAAAGACTTACCGGTAACCAAGCTTGTACGAAGTATCGTGGGTCTTGATCAGGAGGCCGCGAACGAAGCTTTCATGGAGTTTCTCCAAGAAAATCGGCTGAATGTCAATCAACTGCGGTTTGTAAAGCTCATTATCGAATATGTCGTTAAAAACGGGATGATCGAAAAATCCGTTCTTCAAGAGGAGCCATTCCGTACGGTTGGCAGCATTGCGGAGCTGTTTAGCAATAATATGGACGACGCACGAGCAATTATCGGCATTATTGATGCTATCAATAAAAATGCAGAAGTCACGGGAGCATAAAACAGGTTTTGAGACCAGGCTGTTCAAGACGACGATATTCGTCGTCTCTTCATCATTTTCTGCGTGCTGTACAGGAATTTGAATCCATATGTAGATGAGTTCGGTCAATATTTCAAATTCGGAATCGATATGGTTGACAAAAGCAAATTAAAACCGGGTGATACCTCTCAGATCAATTATTTGTTTGGCAAAGGCGAAAGAATTTGAAATCGTCATACGAGAAATATGTACGGATTCTGCATTGAGGCAGAAAGTTGAAAATAATCTTCAGGTATTTAAAATCGAAGGAGTTATATAATCATCATAAAGATCATGTGCTTGATTCGATTAGAAAAAAGGTCGTTTACTCAGAATCACAAGTTGATGAATTGTATAGTCGGTATAACGGTCTGCTCTTCTCTAGCCGTGAAGATGTGATCCAAATGATTACATCAAACTACGTTGGGTATGAAAATCTAGATAAAAGGGTGTGAGCCAAAATTACACAGGATATTTGCGAAGAGTTGAAACTATATATTTTGTAGTTTTTAATGTAGGAAAGGTGAATAAATGAAAAGTTACACGGCACTTCAAACCATCTGCATCATAGTGTTTATTTTAGCGGTTTGTATTCTGGTTGCCGGATGCTCCGGCTCGAGGGGGGCAAAGGAAAAACAGGTGAAAAAAGAGCTGGCCCAAATGGCTCAAAATTACGTCATGGAAAAGTACGGGATGGACGATGCGAAAGTGGTGGAAGTGAAGTTGTCCTATGCCGGGCTGAACGGGCCGATTCCCGTTTTCAAGCGTGAAGTCCCCAAAAGCGGAACGGTTACGTTGGAGTTTAACGGTACCTCTTTTCGAGTGTTGGCCGGCCCCACATGGAACCGGTACAGCGATGAGTTAAAAAATGTGCTTTCGGACAATTATCAAGCCGAACGGATCAAAGCCGATATTCAAGAGCAGCTGATTGACAAATTTAAAGTAACGGATGAGTATTACGTCCAAAAGTACAGCATCTCCAGCGAACTTGACCATGGAGGTATCGATTATTTTACGCTGAAGCAAAAATATGACGGGGATTTGAAGACATTTTTGCAGAACAGCCATTTCGGCTTGGAACTGGAGATTTTCTTCAAAGGCGGCAAGGCGAATCAGAATCAATATTACGATAACACCATGGAACTGTTTCACCAATTGGCAAGACATTTCAGCAACGGGGAAAGCGAGATTTCCCTATACGTCAACAAGGAAGACAAATATATGGACGCTAGAATGAAGGAAATTCTGGACATCAGAAATCCCCAAGCGCTCGATCCGATTATTTATGGCCCCGCGTATAATTACTGCAGGATCAGCGGTGAAATTCATAACACCAAGTACATAGAACGTATCAAAAAAGAATTTCCCGAAAGCGACATGAAGCCGCTGGAAATGAAAGAAAACCGTTTTGAATATGTAGATGTCGGAGAGGGGATCAGCCTGGCCTCCATGCTGGAGAATGTAGAATTCCAAACCTCCGAAGACGTCGTTTTTTCCGCTCGTCCGCTGACGGAAGACGATTCCTTTACAAAGGCCGATTATAGTGCCCTGGATCCGGACAAAGAAAATCAGTTTGACTACAAGCTGCTGAGCGATAACGTTTACCGCGTGAGCTATCCCAAGCAAGAATATAATGGCAACGAAGTAGACTGGGATGATCCGATTGCCGTAAAAATAAACCGAAGCCAAGTGCCCCAATCGGCCGATCGACTTTTTCTGGTTCACGGTGGAGTATCCGATGAAAACTCCGGGAATTTAATCATCGATCTGGATGATCCGAACTTTCTTACCAGCGCTGATTCCTGGATCGCCCCTGCGAGGACGGACAGCAATTTTGTGATCGTTTACCGGTCGAAGAAGTGAGCGGGGATCGACTAAATTATTGTGAAAGGGTCAGGTGCGCCAAATGAATAGATCCGGTGGAGTTTCAAGTTGCTTTCAATCGCGCAACCGGGGATGAAATTATTTCGATTGCGGCGGATGAAAAGGGGACGATCATGGTCGTGTACGATTATTTGAACGTTACCCGCGATTACGGGAAAAGTTGGGTATCTTACCGGATTCCTACCGATGAAATGTATCGGATTCACTATGTCAACCCTACACGATTGAAAACGTCCAATACATAAACGGACAATACGTTTTGCTCGCTAAGGCATTTAGTGACCGGAGCAAATTGTTCACCTCTTCTAACGGGATGGATTGGTACGAAAAAGCGGAGATTCCTTTAAACATCTACTTCATAACCTGGAATGGAAAGATATATTCCGCTTTCGGCGGCGGGTATACCTTTTATACGAAGTCAAAAACGCATTCCAAAAATCAATTTATTGTGGATGCCGATAAGAAAAGGTATGCGGAAATGATTGTTTACAGTTCAAAGGACCTTCAAAATTGGATCATGCAATCCGCCAACGTTAAGTCAGACTTGAGATACTCCTTCGCAGTCAATGATGTTCCAAGAAATAATTATAGCTATCAGCTTGAGAAACCGGTCACCGACGGCACCGTTACCTTGTTCGACGACTTCGGCAACCGATTGACCTCAAAAAACGGGACAACCTTTACTGTGCAGAACATTAAAAAAACGTTGGACACCAATTATTCCCGTTCCCCAATGCTCAAAATCGGTAAGAATTACATGATTTTTGCACAATATTGGTTTAGCCCGGGGGGTGTACGTTCCAAAATACTGACCTCAACCGACCAAATCCATTGGAAAACGACCAACCTGGATAAGTCTTTACCGAATGCCATGTCGGTTATTCAAGCAGACTCAAAATTAACCGGTTATGGAGATGAAAGTAATGTTGTCATTTCGAATGACGGCTTCCATTGGACGAAAATTCGCTAAATAAATTATGATAGCGTTCGTGTCTTGGTATCCCTGCATGCTGCTTTGCACGATTATCCCTCTTGTTCAGGGGGTAGAGGGGGGCTAATCACGGCCCTTTCCTTTTCCCGGTGCCTTGCCCCCATTCCTCCCGTCAGGTCTGCTTCACTTCTCCTAAACCTCCTGCTCACAAACCTGTCGAACGATCTCGAACATGTCTGCTTCTCCCAAACCTATTTTCTTCTCCTGAATTTATCTTCCTCTTTGCTTCCAGATCAAACGGGATAATCGTGCAAAGCGTCCGGACAGCGGATATTGATCTGCCGATATTTCTTGCTATTTAATATGATTTTTTCAATACGTTTTTGTAGTAACGGAACAGCGCAGCAAGAAAACATCTTCAATGACGAAGAGCGCTTAATGGATTCGGGAGATAGCTACACTTTTGCCGGCAAATCAGGCGATGTTATCGAAGAAGAGGCATATATAAAATTTTCGGGCTTTGCTGGATATTTTATGGCTTCGCGAGGTCAAAAGCCGTGGCATTCTAGTTGGCACTTTATTTCCAATAACCTGGCTGAGACCAAAGATCTGGTCTTACGTCCGATGTTTATTGGAGCGGTTTTTATGCTCTTGTTTGGTTTAATAAAAGACGGTATTCCAGACATCTCCTTGAAACTTGCTTTAATCCTCTTTTGGCTTGGCTCAATAAATGGGGCCTTGGCGCTATATAAAATTAGCCCCTCAGCTAAGAAAAAAGAAAAAGGATGCCGTCACCGGGCAATTAACCTAGTCAAAATTCCCACCGTACAGGCACGGTTGGGCCTCCGCCCACATACAATGAAATGACCCAAAATGAAGCAGGTTTGTTTTCATTGCCATGTGATTCAGCAGGAGGTGTCATCTATGCCAGGATTGTTTACCGCCATAGCGCTGTTCATCAAACAGTTGACGCTGCTCGTCTCTTATGTGAAAAACAACGCGTTTCCTCAGCCGCTCACGGAGGAGGAGGAGACGAAGCATCTTCAGCGGATGGCTGAAGGGGATGCGGTTTCCCGCAACATTTTGATTGAGCACAATTTACGGCTTGTGGCGCATATCGTGAAGAAGTTCGACAACACCGGCGAGGATCTGGAGGATTTGATCTCGATCGGCACGATCGGGCTGATTAAGGCCATCGAAAGCTTCCGTCTGGGAAAAGGCACAAAATTGGCAACGTTTGCGGCGCGGTGTATCGAAAATGAGATTCTGATGCATTTGAGATCGCTGAAAAAAACGCGCAAGGACGTATCTTTGCATGATCCGATCGGGACGGATAAGGAAGGCAATGAAATCACCCTGATCGATATTTTGGGGACGGAAGCGGATGACGTGGTGGATCGGGTACAGCTCAAAATGGAAAAGAGCAAAATATACCGGAACCTCGATATATTGGACGCGCGGGAGCAGGAAGTGATCAAAGGGCGGTTCGGGCTGGAGCATGGGGGAGAAGAACGGACCCAGCGTGAAATCGCCAAGGAACTGGGGATCAGCCGCAGTTACGTGTCGCGGATCGAAAAAAGAGCGCTCATGAAGCTGTATCATGAGTTTTATAAGCAGAAGAAGTGAGGACCTATAAGAATAAGACCACCTAATCTTAAGCCGGTTCCCAGGTTAATCCCGAGTAACCGGCTTTACATTTTTCTAAATAACCCGTTAAAGATATTCGCACTTGAATTTTGTAAACTCAGCCATAGAGCCTTCCCCACAGGCATATAAACCGATGAGCACGCCCGTAAATCCTCCCGCAACTTCAGAGGAAAGATATCTGGTTTGCGCCGTGCCTAAGAGGATGTCCTCGCCGTTTGCATGAAGGAAGAAGCTATAGCGCTCATGGGCTGCCCGTATCATCACAGTAGCATGATTGCTGCTTCCCAGGTCAACTTCATTTTCAATGGATTTAATATCCCCGATATTCAGGCGCTCGATCACTATATATCCGTGCTCATCTTTACGTACAGCTAAATCATAATGATGATGTTCATCCATATACAGCGTGATGCCGGCTTCTCCGCTTGTCAGCTGTACATCGCAAGAGATTTCCGCGTTGAAGTCCCTTTGGCGAAGGCCGATAAATGTCGGGGATTCCGGCATATCCAGCGTCACTCCGGTCCCTTTCAGCGTTACCTTATCGAATTCCAACCGATAGTTCTCCACATCAGGATGACGGAGATAACACCAGTCCAGATTCCACTCCGTGTTCTCGAAAGTAAAGGTATTTTTCTCCTGCTGGATAACATGACTTGCGATCCGATCTGTTTCAAAACTCGTAAGGGTGGTTCCGTTATGTCCTGCCGTAAACCAGCCATCTTCGCCAAAAGTAACCGGCGTGAGGAAAACTTCGCGGCCAAGGTGATGGTAGGTAAGCCATTGGCCGATTTGCCGGAAGCCCAGATGGAACATCCACCAATTTCCGTCATGATCTTGAATCAGATCGCCATGGCCAACCCCCTGCAGCTCGTAACCGCCCAGATTGCGATTGGTTAGTACGGGATTGTGCGGATAAGCCTCGAACGGACCGGAGACGGATTCCCCTCGCGCATAAGTGACCATATGGCCATATTCGGTTCCGCCTTCAGCCGCCATGAGGTAATACCGGCCGTTGATTATATACATATGCGGGCTTTCCAAATAGCGTCCGCCTGTACCTTGCCAAATCGAACGGCTTGGCGACAGCTTGCCGCCCGTTTCAATGTCAATTTCACACTGAACAATGCCGTGGGTCCCGTTATCGTCTTTCCCGTTGCTCATAAAGAAGACTCTTCCGTTTTCAAAATACAAATCGGGATCGATTCCCCCCTGATCCACATAGATCGGTTCGGACCATTCACCGTAAATATCGTCAGTCCAAACATAAAAATTCTGACGAGTGGTGTCGTTGGTCGTGGTCATGTAGAATCTCCCGTTGTTATGCCGGATCGTGGGAGCGAAAACGCCGCCGGAGCTGCTTACCTTGCCGAGCTGAATCTGGCTCTCTCGGGTTAGGCAATGGCCGATTTGCTTCCAGTTAATCAGGTCTTTGCTCGCAAAAATCGGAACGCTAGGGAAGTATTGAAAGGAACTGCATACCAGATAATAGGTATCTCCTACTTTGCATACACTGGGGTCGGGATAAAATCCTTTGATGACCGGGTTATTGTATTTCATCGAACCACCTCTTTCATAAAATCACATATATATAAATCTAATCTGATTAGCAGCTAAGGAAATTAAACACCATGGTTTAATATCAAGCAATGGATTAGGCTTGATGATTCATGTTAAATCTTTTAAATTAATAAATATGTGAATTTAACTGTTGCGGTCAGGAGATTATGATGATCATTAAAGCGAACGGAGAACCGAAATTCATGCCGCTATACGAAGCATTGGCCAGCGAAGTCCGCTGGAAAATGATGAGTCTCCTTGCCGATTGCGAGATGAATGTGAAGGATATTGCGAACCGGTTGGAGCTCAGCCCCTCGATCGTTACCATGCACATCCGAAAACTCGAACAGGCCGGGCTCGTCGGAAGCCGCAGGGTACGGCTGAACGGGGGGACGCACAAAATCTGTTTCCTCAAGCAAAAAAACGTCGAAATTGAGCTGCCGTCTGCCGGTCACACCGCAAAGATCAGGGAGCAGAGTATCTCCGTCGGTCATTACACCGCTTTTGAAGTCCATCCTACTTGCGGGCTCGGTACACGCGAGAAAGAAATCGGTGTTTGGGACGATCCGCGCTATTTTCTCGATCCCGAACGGGTTCACGCCGCCATTCTGTGGTTTGGGTGGGGTTATGTGGAATACAAAATACCTAACTTTTTGCTGGCCGATCAAACCGCGGACGCTATCGAAGTCTCCATGGAGATCGCTTCGGAAGCTCCTGGTTTAAGAGATTATTGGCCTTCGGATATTGAGTTCATCTTCAACGGCATCTCCCTTGGCACATGGACAAGTCCGGCTGATTTCGGAAGGGCTGCACGGGGGAAATTTACACCCGAATGGTGGCATCGCAATGTGAATCAATACGGTTTATTGAAGACGATCCGCATTGATGCGTCGGGTACATTTATCGATGATGAGCGGATGTCGGAGGTGACCCTCGCGGATATCAAGCTGCGGGAACCGTTCTGGACGCTTCGTTTCGCGGTGGATGAGCGGGCAGTTAACGTAGGGGGATTGACGCTGTACGGTTCCGAATTCGGCAATCACGATCAAGATATAGTAATTCGCGCGTATCTTAACGGCCCCAACAATTGCAAGTATGCAGTTGGCACATCATGGTAAAAGTCAGGGCCGGATCGTAACGCCGATAGACGTTTTTCTTGCGATCAACACTCGTTGTCCGGACGCTTTGCATGATTATCCCGTTTGATCAGGCAGCAGAGAAATATTCTCCGACGGCATGGCGTATCAACCCCTGCCCCTGAATGAGAGGGATAATCGTGCAAAGGCAGCATGCGTGGAACCCTATAGGGGGTTACACGGTAAAAGACCTCGCCAGTGGCGGGATTTTTCTTATTGTTGTATTTTCAAAAAAACCGATAGAGGCGCACTCCGTGCGGCGGCACAGCGGCCCGCAGCACGTCTGCCGTAAGCTCGGCCGGCGCTCCGCTCCACAGCTCGGTGCCTGCGGCAATACCTGTCAGGCCGATCCGCTCCAGAGGGAGGTCCAGCGGCAGCGGGTTTTCGCCTATGTTGAATACGGCAGCATAGCGGAAGCCTTCGGGATGCTCGGCTGTCCAAACGATGAGATCTCCTTGGCGCAACGCTTCCTTGGCTCCGCGGCTCTCCCGGTGCATGCGCAGCACCTCGCGGTTGGTCAGCAGCGACAATGTCCAGTCGTCGCAGTCCCGCAATTCGCCGCCAAAGATAAGCGGCGAGCGGAAGATGCTCCAGAGCGACATCATCGTCAGCTGCTCGTCGCGCGTGAACCGGGTCCAGCGGTCCGAACCCCCGCCATCCACTGAGCGAATGCCGATGTGACCGAGCGGCAGCATGTCGCAGTCCGGCCAGGAACCTGCCCCCGGTACGCCCTGCCAAGCCCGGCAACGGTCGAACATATCCAGCAGGAGCGGCCACTGGTCCCAGAAGTCGTCCGTGATTCGCCACATGTTGGCATGCTCGGCAAAAACGGTCGAGTATTCCACCGGAGCGGGTCCGGGTGATAGGCTCAGCACCATGGGCCGGCCGCAGCGTTCGATCGCCTTGGAGATCAGGGCGATCTCCGGCTGATGGGTGTCGTACAGCTTGGAAGCCGCGATGTCGTCCACCTTCACCAAGTCAACGCCCCACGCTGCGTACAGTTCAAAGAGAGAATCGTAATAGGCCTGTGCCCCTTCCTTCGAGGCATCCACGCCGTACATATCCGTGTTCCATGGACAGATCGAGTTCGTATGCGCAATATCGCGCGCCGTCGCGGTTGTACCCAGAATTGGAGCGGCGGCGTGAACAGCCTGGCGCGGAATGCCGCGCATGATATGAATGCCGAATTGCAGTCCCAGGCTGTGTACATAATCGGCTAACGGCTTAAAGCCTTGGCCCGCCGCCGCTGAGGGGAACCGGTTTTCGGCAGGCATGAGCCGGGAATAATCATCCATCACGAGCGGAACAAACGGCCGGTATTGCGAGGAATTCGCATAAGGCTCGTACCATTGAATATCGACGGTAATGTAGCTCCAGCCAAATGGTTTGAGATGCTTCGCCATGTATTCCGCATTGCCCCGAATCTCGTCTTCCGTTACGGCCGCACCGTAGCAATCCCAACTGTTCCAGCCAAGCGGCGGAGTAGGCGCTGCAAGCTTATGATCCATTGTTAAGCTCCTTTACTGATTAATTATTGCTCTTGTCATGTTCATCATAATAAAGGAGATTAGCGATATCTATAGTAATTTTGAAAGCCCGATAGTACAATATTGCGGTTAATCGAAGAACAGCTTGCGATAAGCCAGGCTTTCGCTCCCGTTGCGGAATTCTCCCGGCGTAAGCCCCGTCAAGCTGCGGAACGCTTTGATAAAATAACTTCCGCTGGAGTAGCCGATCCGCTCGGCTATCGCCTCAATGCTGAGGCCGGTTCCCCGCAGCAGCTCCATGGCTTTCTCGGTGCGGACGCGGGTTAAGTAAGCGCCGGGCGTCAGGCCGGTGCTGGCCGAAAAGCGGCGGATCAAATGGTATTTGGACAGGGAGACATGCTCGGAAAGCTGATCGATGCTGATCATCCGCGAATAGTTGAGCTCGATAAATTCGGCCGCGCGCCTTACGTTCTCCGGCCAGTTCTCCCTGTCCCGCAGCGTTGCGACCTGCATTCTGGCCAGTTCCGTCATGAACTGGTAGACACAGGACGATGCGATCAAGGGATCGGTGATTCTACCCGCCGCCGCATCGACCACAATCATTCGCAACAGCCGGACCGGTGCAGAGTCTGTGGGCAGATGCGGAGCCTCCCCTGCTTCACGCAAGAACTTACGCCAATGGGGTAATATCAGATCGGGCCGGAATAGCAGGAATAGAAAATCCCAAGGCTCTTTAGATTCCGGGGGATAATAATAGCGATGGGGTCCTGGAATTTCGGCGAGAAAAGCCTGTCCGGCGGTGACGCGGTAAGTCCGGTCCCCCGACTCATATACGCCTTCTCCGGAGAGGGTGTATTGGAACAGCAGGAGCGGCCCATCGGTCCGCTCCAGTCCGTCCCAGCGATAAGAAGCAGTGGTGATGGAATCACAGCCCGCCGCAAATAATCTGCATAACTGGAGCTCCTTATCTTCCGCGAACCGAAAGCCGTAGGTGCCTTTGGGGATGTCCATAAATGTCCTCCTTATAGTGAAAGTTCAAAAAGTCGGCTTTTCAGCACCGAGAAGTTTGGATGAAGCTAGGGACTGAGTAGCGGAGCGTAGGCGAACCTACGTGAGCAACGGAAGGCCCGGCTGAATTCAAGATTCGACGTCGAGATCACCTTCTAACCTGCTTCGTGATCAAAAGATGACTTTTTGAACTACCTCTTGTAGTGAAGGTTCCTTAGTGGTGAGACCCGTATGTAACTAATCATACGACTTAACCGGTATTCTTGCTAGGAACCTGATGGATTTAAACATAAGCAAAAGCATAAGATTCACAGAAATCTTTGAAGATCGAGGGCTTCAGGACGGGTAAAGGGACGGAGCTGGCTACGTTTGCGGCCCGCTGTATTGAACGGATAAAGAAGGCAATGAAATCACCCTGATCGATATTAGCTGAGAAATCAATCACATATCTGCAGCTGGCCTATAAGGTAGAATTCATTGCAAGCCGTCTTCATGAAGTCGGTATTGCCCAAAATGATCAGGTCATCGTTTATTTGTTTTAATCAGAAGTTGACAGCAAGGTTATGAAGTGAGGTGGGGAAATGCCGTATAAAAAACTAGCGATTCCGGTTTTAATGATATCCTTACCCTTTATCTTTTTTGATGTTTTGTTGCCGCTGTATACTGAGGAACTCGGATATACTACATTTCAATTTACCCTTTTGGTTTCCGTGTTCTCGCTCGTCCAATTGATTATGCGGCTTGTGCTTGGCAAAGTGTCGGATAAATATAGCCGACGCTCCATCTTTATTGCGTCCTTCTTGTTTTTTGTCGCAGCTTATTTTACATTTGCTATGGCTGATCAATTAACGTTTTTGCTGACCGCAAGAGTGTTGAACGGCATCGCAAACATTCTGCTGACCCTTTCCGTCTTCGGGCTTATCGCCGATGCCAATACGAATTTAGCACAACAACTGGGGCGCTTTAACAGCAACCGCAATCTTGGCGGGTTCATCGGCGTCGGATTAAGCTTCTACATATTAAGCAACTACGAATTGCTGCAGGGATGGAAGGTGTTGTTCGCAGCTTGCGGAGCAGCCGCCTTGTTGGCGTTTCTTTATGCACTTACTTTAAGACAGGAAGAGCCAAAGCGAATGATGAATCCGCAAAGTGTTGTTTTATCAACCGAGAAACGCAAAGTCTGGACGGTGAATGTACTGTTCCGGCTGATCTCCAGCATGATTATCGTTTTGTTGATTCCTTACCTGCAAGATGTGTTTGAAGCAGACATTGAAGAGATCGCCATTACCTTCTTGGTCCCCTTGCTGGTATCTTCATTTTCGGGCGCTTATCTGGGCAAACTTGGCGATCGGATGGGTTACCGCAAGGCAATTGTTATATCAACCGTGATGTCCGGCATATCGGTTGCCGCCCTTCTGTTTTCCTCCAGGCTGAGCATATTCGCCTTGTTTTGGACGGTCTTTATCCTTTCATTTTCCATGCTGGAGTTCTCGCTGGATGCAATGTTTATGAAGAGCATTTCCGAGCATAACATTGGCGATGCCTACGGCAAATATTCCACAGGCTCCAATATCGGCATGATTGTCGGACCCGCGCTGGGGGGCTTTTTATTTGATTCCTTTGGCCATGTTGTCCCTTATATCGCGTTCGTGGCAGGGATGACCGCATTGATTCCGTTGGTGCTCGTTGCGCTTCCCAAAGACCCGAATGCTACCCATCAAGACAACTTAATAAAGCCGGGCCATTCCTGAACGGAAGCAAAATCCCCTGCAGAAATACAGGGGATCAATTTCATTTCAGAGTTCTGTATGACGAAGACTATATTAAATCGTAAATTGTACATTGTTCTATGGTATTAGTAAATTCGTTGAGATAAGAACATACCGAGAGTTTATAGGAGCAGTCAAGACTATACTGCTTAAAAAACACGGTGTCCTCCGCTCCATCAATAAATATTTCCTTATAAGAGTTCATGAAAATACTGAACGAATTAAGGGGGATCGATAGCCCCCTTCCAATTGTTTTAATATAACTTTCTTTTAAAGTCCACAAATCGTAAAAATATGATCGTTTTTCATCTATATCAGTCAAAGTTGTTAAGTCGGCAAATTCCCTGGGTGAAAAACATTTTTTGGCAATTTCGAAGTTGATAGGTTTAATTTCTTCTATATCTATTCCAACGTTTTTTTCTCCGAATGCTGCGACAACCCACTCCCCGGAATGTGTTATGTTAAAGTGTATACCCAAAGAAGGATCAATATAGGGTTTGCCATAGCTGTTCAAATCTATCTTCAATTGATGATTGTGAATACCGGTGAATTGTTTGATTTTATGTCTAATTAAAGCATCGCCCAAGAGGGAACGATAAGAATCTTCGATTCTATAAAAACGGTTAATTCTTTCCTTCTTTTTTTCTTCAACGTTACTAAGAAATAAAGAATATGTATCAGGTTCGATGTATTTCGGTACTTTTATTGCAGTAACTAAGACTATATAGAACACCACCATTAGTTAATTTCATGAAGATTATACCATTATTTAGGATAAACCTAAACAAATAATGAGATATCGGGACGGATAAGGAAGGCAATGAAATTACCCTGTTACATTCTTCCTAACAAATCCCGCTGAGCTTAGTATAATAGACTATGAATAAATTTCGAGATGGGGGCGGCAAAAAATGAGGATCGTTAACTTGAACCCGAATCCCGGCAGCGGGGCCAGACTGGTCGGTTATTTGCACGATATCGAAAAAGAAAGCATGGGCAACCGTTTGGAGCGGCCCTGCGTGGTGATCTGCCCCGGCGGCGGCTTTGAGATGCTTTCGCCGCGGGAAGCGGACCCGCCGGCTACGGCTTTTTTTGCCAAAGGGTATCATGTGTTTACGCTGTATTATTCCATTCGCGAGAATGCGAGCGAGCTGCGGCCGGTCATAGACATCTCTCGAGCGATCGGGAAAATCAGGGAAAACGCCGCGGAGTGGGGCATTATCCCCAACAAGATCGCCGTTTGCGGTTTTTCGGCAGGCGGGTATGTGGCGGCTTCGTCGGGGACCTTATGGGACCATGCCAAGCTGCAGGAAGCCACTGGCGGCAAAGGCGAACAAGGCCGGCCGGATGCGATGGTGCTGTGTTATCCGGTTATTACGGCGGGCGAATTTGCGCACCGGGGTTCCATTGAACGTCTGGGTCCCGGATGGAGTGATGCAGAACGGGAAGCGTCGTTTTCGCTGGAGAAATATGTAACCGCCTCAACGCCTCCCGCCTTCTTGTGGCATACAGTGGAGGACGCTGCCGTGCCGGTGGAAAATTCCATGCTGTTCGCTTCAGCGCTGCGGCGAGCCGGCGTGCCTTTCGAATGCCATCTCTACCAAAACGGCAGACACGGGATGTCGATGTGCAGCACGGAGGTAGGCGATCCCGACGACCATCTGGCCACCTGGTTTCCGTTATGCCTGGAGTGGCTGGGCCGGCAGTTTGCATTTGAATATTAAACGGTTATGTTTCCCGGAGGTTGCCATGTGTAAGAACATGGCAGCCTTTTTTTAGTTCGGGACAAGGTATGATGTGGAATTTCTGCATCCCTCTTAATAGCAAATAATAGAAAATTAGAGCAAGATTGTGATAATGCTATAAATATAAAAAGGAGTGCCTTTCTATGAAAAAAGAAAAAAGACAAAGATTAATTAAGCAATTGGTGAGCGAATATGAAATAGAAACCCAAGAGAAGTTGGTAGAATTGTTGGCAGAACAAGATGTGATGGTAACGCAAGCTACGATTTCACGGGATATCCGTGAGCTGAATTTAATCAAAATAGCTTCTCCGAAAGGACTTATGATATATCATGCTTCTTCAGAAATGGCTTTGCAAACGGATTTGAAGTTAAAGAGGAAGTTGCAAGAAGTGGTTATAAGGATTGATTATGTTGATCAATTAACGATTATTAAAACGTTGCCTGGCAATGCGCATGTTATCGGTGTTTTATTGGATGATCTAAATTGGAAAGAAATGGCGGGTTGCATATGCGGGAATGATACCTGTCTTGTCATTTCCCGGAACCGATCGGAGCGAAAGATTTTAGAAGAAAGATTTAATTTGATTTTTAGATAAAATCAGCTGGTAGATGGTCAATTGAGAATACGAGATTGCTTGAAAAGAGCGTAGGCTGCCTGAAGCGGGCATTCCTTCGCTCTTTTTCTTGTTATTCATCATATATGCGCAGTATAAAATAGGTTTCGCAAAAAAATGGAAAAAATCCTTTATAAAAATACAGATTTTTATGATTTTAAAAATAAAATTGTGCAATATTTCACGACAAATATGCTGGCGTTTTCACGAGGCGGAAAGCATGGACCCTTTATGATGTCCTTGTAAACATCAAAGCATACAAAGGAGGTACAGCAAATGGAGCATCCCATGCATGTTGCTTCGGAAATTGGGGAATTACAAACGGTTTTATTAAAACGCCCTGGACAGGAATTGGAAAACTTAACGCCGGATTATTTGCAGCCGTTATTATTTGACGATATCCCCTATTTGCCGGTGATTCAAAAAGAACATGATTATTTTGCCCAAACATTACGCAATCGGGGAATTGAAGTTCTTTATTTGGAAAAACTCGCGGCTGAGGCGTTGGCGGATAAGAAATTGAGAGAAGAATTTGTTGACCGTGTTTTAGAGGAAGCAAGGGCTGAAGGAGATGTTTCACAGCAAATTTTAAAAGAATATTTACTTTCCTTCGCCAATGAAGATTTAGTTCAAAAAATAATGAGCGGGGTAAGGAAAAACGAAATTGAAACGAGCCAGAAAATGCAACTCTATGAATTTATGGAGGATCATTCCCCGTTTTATTTGGTTCCCATGCCGAATTTGTATTTTACCCGTGATCCCGCAGCGGTTATTGGCGACGGATTAACGATTAATAAAATGAGAGAAACCGCACGCAGACGTGAATCATTGTTTATGGAGTACATTATCAATCATCACCCGAGATTTGCCGGTCATCATGTGCCGGTTTGGCTGGACCGCAACTATCAATTTCCCATTGAAGGCGGCGATGAGCTCATTTTGAATGAAGAAACGATTGCCATTGGCGTGTCTGCCCGCACTTCAGCTAAAGCCATCGAACGATTAGCCCTAAATCTATTTAGCCGCCAAGAAAAGTTCAAGCGAGTGCTGGCCATAGAAATCCCAAAATGCCGGGCATTTATGCATTTGGACACCGTATTTACGATGGTTGATTATGATAAATTTACCATTCATCCGGCGATCCAGGGACCGCAAGGGAATATGAATATTTATGTTTTGGAGCAAGGTCCGGATGAAGAAACGCTTAAAATTACCCGCCACACTTCTTTAATAGAATCGCTAAAAGAGGTATTGGGCTTAAAGGATTTGGTTCTCATTCCTTGCGGAGGAGGAGATGAAATCGCCTCGGCTCGCGAACAATGGAATGACGGATCCAATACACTGGCCATTGCGCCGGGGGTAGTTGTTACGTATGACCGCAACTATGTATCAAACGCTTTATTGCGTGAACACGGCATCGAGGTTATTGAAATATTGAGCTCGGAATTATCCCGTGGCCGTGGGGGTCCGCGTTGCATGAGCATGCCAATCGTTCGCAAAGATATTTAAATTTCGGAGAAAGCAGGGATAGATATGAGAACTATAAATTCAAGCTTAAAAGGCAGAAGTTTTCTGGCGGAGATCGATTTTACGGAACAGGAATTGTTGTATCTCCTGGATTTAGCGGCAGATTTAAAGGAAAAGAAGAAAAACGGTATTCCCCATCGTTATTTGGAAGGAAAAAATATAGCTCTTTTATTTGAAAAAACTTCTACTCGCACCCGGTGTGCCTTTACAGTAGCTTGTACGGATTTAGGCGCGCATCCCGAATATTTGGGGAAAGGCGATATCCAGCTCGGTAAAAAAGAATCCGTAGAAGACACGGCGAAAGTGTTAGGCCGGATGTTTGACGGCATCGAGTTCCGCGGCTTTGCCCATAAAACAGTGGAATCATTAGCTCAGCACTCGGGTGTACCGGTATGGAACGGTTTAACGGATCTGTGGCATCCCACCCAAACGCTCGCGGATTTGTTAACCATCCGGGAACATATAGAGCACTTGTGGAATGTGAAGCTCGTTTATGTTGGCGATGGCCGGAACAATGTGGCCAACAGCTTATTGGTCGGCGGTTCAATCGTTGGCATGGAAGTTCGGATTTGTGCGCCAAAATCATTATGGCCGGCACAAGAAGTCGTTTATTTGGCCAAAAAATTCAGCGACCGGGTCATGGTAACCAGCAGCATTGAAGAGGCCGCTTTCGGCGCGGATGTAATCTACACGGATGTTTGGGTATCTATGGGGGAAGAAGATAAATTTGCCGAGCGTATTGAACTGCTTTCCCCTTATCAAGTAAATAGGCAAATGATTAAAGAAACGGGGAATAGCGATGTGATTTTCTTGCATTGTTTGCCTGCCTTTCATGATCTGGAAACCGCGTATGGCAAAGAAATTTACGAAAAACATGGATTAAGAGAAATGGAAGTCACCGATGAGATATTCCGCAGCAAGCATTCCAAAGTATTCGATCAAGCGGAAAACAGAATGCACACCATTAAAGCGGTTTTAGCGGCTACTTTGGGAAGTGAGCGCAATGGGTGAAGATAACAAATTAGGATTATTTACACTAACGGCTCTAGTTGTCGGTTCGATGATCGGCGGCGGAGCGTTTAACCTGGCAAGCGATATGGCCAAAGAAGCCGGCGCCGGAGCGATGATTATCGGATGGATTATCACAGGAATCGGCATGATTGCGCTTGGATTATCCTTTCAGAATTTAACTAACAAAAGACCGGATTTGGATGGCGGTATTTTTAGCTACGCCAAAGCCGGGTTTGGAAACTTTATGGGATTTAACAGCGCATGGGGGTATTGGGTAGCCGCTTGGCTTGGCAATGTAGCTTACGCGACCTTATTATTTAGTGCGTTGGGGTATTTTTTTTCCATTTTTGATGGGGGGCAAAATATAGCCTCGATTATTGGGGCGAGCATATTGCTCTGGTGTGTTCACCTGCTGATTTTACGAGGCGTACAATCGGCGGCGCTTATCAACTTAGTAACCACAATCGCGAAATTAGTACCTGTGTTTGTGTTTATTATTGTGGGAATCTTTGCTTTTCGAATCGATATATTCATAGACGGATTTTGGGGACAAGGCGGTACTTTGGCTTGGGGGGCGGTAGGCAGCCAAGTTAAAAGCACCATGCTTGTAACTCTCTGGGTATTTACTGGTGTTGAAGGGGCTGTTGTCTTATCCGGCCGCGCCAAAAATAAACGTGATGTCGGGAAAGCGACCGTCATTGGATTGATAGGCACACTTATTATTTACGTATTGATTACATTATTATCTCTCGGGCTGATGCAGCAAGCGGATATTGCCCAGTTAAAAAATCCGGCTATGGCCTATTTATTTGAAAGTGTTGTTGGAAAATGGGGCGCTGCATTCATTAACCTGGGTTTGGTTGTTTCCGCCTCAGGCGCTTGGCTAGGCTGGACTTTACTTGCATCTGAAATTCCCTATCTAGCCGCTAAAGATAGTGTATTTCCAAAGTGGTTTGCGAAAGAGAATAAAAACAAAGCTCCTGTAAATTCATTATGGATTACCAATGGTTTAATTCAACTGTTTTTATTAACTTTCATGATTTCGGATCAAGCGTATAATTTTGCGTTTTCTCTAGCATCCTCAGCCATTTTAATTCCCTATGCGTTTTCGGCGTTCTATCAATTGAAGTATAGCTTGCGATCCAAAGAAAAAGACCGAACCATCAATATAATCATTGGTATAGTCGCAAGTATTTATGGAATTTGGTTGGTTTATGCGGCTGGGCTGGATTACTTGTTATTGGCCATGACCTTATATGCACCAGGCATTTTCATCTATTATAAGCTGCAAAAGAAAAGTAAACCAAAGCGGATCTTTACTCGGGCGGAACTGATCTTATCCGTTGCTATTGCCGCTTTAGCAATATTCACCATCTATGAATTAGTTACGGGGAACATTACGATTTGAAGTTTTTGGAAATGAAAAACTATTGGAGGGTTGAAATATGACACGAAGAAAAATTGTAGTGGCACTAGGCGGAAATGCGATACAATCCGGTAATGCTACGGCAAAGGCACAGCAAGAAGCATTGGAAAAAACGGCGGAACAACTTGTAAAAATTATAGAAAATGATGTGGATGTCGTATTTGTCCATGGGAACGGTCCGCAAGTGGGGAATATTTTATTGCAGCAAAAGGCGGCCGAATCGGAAAAAACGCCCGCCATGCCGTTGGATACTTGCGGTGCGATGAGCCAAGGCATGATCGGCTATTGGATGGGCAATGCGATTGCCAAAGTATTGAGAAAACAAAATATAAATAAAGATGTGGTAACCATCGTAACCCGAGTGGTCGTTGATGAAAAAGACGAAGCCTTTAACAATCCCACAAAACCAATCGGGCCTTTTTATACGGAGGACGAAGCAAGAGCGTTAATGAAGGAAACCAAAGTGGTTTTTAAAGAAGATGCAGGAAGAGGATGGAGACGGGTTGTACCGTCGCCAACGCCTGTAAGCATTCTTGAATATAAAGTGATCGATTCCTTGGTAAAGGGTGGGAATATCGTTATTGCTGTTGGCGGTGGCGGAATTCCGGTCATTCATGGTAAAGAAGGATTAACGGGGACTGAAGCGGTGATTGATAAAGACTTCGCCGCTCAGAAATTAGCAGAATTAGTAGAGGCCGATACGCTGGTCATTTTAACGGCAGTGGATTTTGTATATGTGAATTTCAATAAGCCAAATCAAAAAAGGTTAGAGTCTGTAACCGTAGATGAACTGGAAGGATATGTAAAAGAACAGCATTTTGCGGCGGGAAGTATGCTTCCTAAAATTGAAGCTGCCATCCATTTTGTGAATGCAAATTCAGAACGAAAAGCTATTATTACCTCTCTAGACAAGGTCAATGAAGCGTTGGAAGGAAAAACGGGTACGGTTATTTATAAACAAAAGGGACCTGTGCATGCATAAATAAGATCTAAAAATACTACTTTTATCAAAATGGTCGAATTTGGGCTCCTATTTGCTCCCGAATTCGGCCTGCTTGTTTCATTGATGATTTCCGGTTTATGATAAAATTTAAATTAATTCCATTACACAACAAGAGAGGTGTATTTATGAATAAAAGGAATGTGATAGAAAATTTAAAACAGTTTGACTTGTTTGCTGATTTATCAGAAAAAAAATTACAAAGCTTAACGGAGTTTGTCTATTGGCGAACTTATAAGAAGGGTCAATTTTTATTTTTGGAAGGGGATTCAAGGGAACGCATTTACCTGATGTTAGATGGCTTTGTAAAGTTGGAGCGGGTCAATCAAAGTGGAAATTTACTCTATGAGGACTATGTGAAACGATATTCCATTTTTCCTTACGGCGGTATGTTTACGGATAAAAGATATACTTACTCGGCGGAAGCTTTGACGGATGTAGATGTGTATTATATTCCTGCAGCGATTTTTGAAGATATGTTGAAAGCCAATCAAAAACAATTAATCTTTGTGGTTCAGCAGTTTTCTTTGATCTTAAAACTTCATGAACATCGTGTACAATATATTACAACACCCAATGCACAGGATCGGGTAATTCAGTCACTTAATTATTTAAGACAGGATTTAGGGGAACAAAACGGTGAAGAGATTGTCATTTCGTGTCCACTGACAACCATCGAAATCTCCAAAATATCCGGAACGTCGCGAGAAACGGTTAGCTGCGTGTTAAATCAGTTAAAGAAAGATCATATTATCACCGTATCAGGTAAAAAAATTATAATTCATGACCCCGCTTATTTCGAGAAAATCTCGATATGAAAAAAAAGATGAACGTCTTCAAAAAGAAGTCGTTCATCAACAGGCAAATCGATGGCAAACGGCGGCCGTTGCGATACTAAACTTATGCGGAAAGAGGGACTTAAGAATGTTGAAGAAACTACGCAAATCCAGGTTGTATACGGGAAAAATGGGGCTAGCTTGGCTTTTGCTCGCACTGCTCCCGTTGGCTGGCTGCTCGACGGGTGTACCTTCGGCTGAGAAAGGGGGATTACAACTAGAGACTGGGGCTGAGGCACAGACCGAGACAAGCAAGGGGAGCGGGACGCAGAAAAAAAACGCACTTCAGACCGATCAAAACTTTATGCGGTTGGAGCAAAAATTTAACGCCAGGCTGGGCGTGTATGCCATCGATACCGGCACCAATCGCACGGTTGCTTACCGTGCCGATGAGCGGTTTGCTTATGCATCCACATTTAAAGCGTTGGCCGCAGGCGTATTGTTGCAGCAGAATTCGCTTGAAAAACTCGACGAGATCATTACATACACACAAGACGATCTGGTCAGTCATTCGCCAATCACCGAGCAGCATGTAGATACCGGGATGACCCTGGGAGAAATTTGCAAAGCGGCCATTCAATATAGCGACAACACCGCGGCGAATTTGTTGCTCACAAGTTTGGGCGGCCCCGAGGGTTTCGCAACCGCTTTGCAGCGGATCGGCGACGATCAAACCAAGCCGGCGCGATACGAAACTGAGTTGAACGAAGCCGTCCCGGGAGACATTCGTGACACCAGCACGCCGCGAGCCCTTGCCACAAGCCTTAAATCCTTTACGTTGGACGACACGCTCTCGCCCGAGAAGCGTTCAATCCTTACGGATTGGCTGATTGGAAACACCACCGGAGATCATTTGATCCGCGCGGGTGTACCCGTAGGCTGGAAGGTTGGAGATAAGTCCGGGGGCGGCTATTATGGAACGAGAAACGACATCGCTATCGTTTGGCCTCCGGGCAAAGATCCGCTTATCATCGCCATCCTGTCCAGCCGGGACACGCAGGACGCCGGCTATGACGACGCTTTAATTGCCGAGGCCGCCGAGGTCGTTGTTGGTGCCTTCCATGAATGACTTTTCGTATACTGTTGCGGCTAACGGCCGATAGGAGGTTATATGACCCCGCCGCAGCTTAAGCATAAACGTACTTCCCGCGTCCGTACTGCCGGCAAGCGTAAGGTCGCCGCCTTGGGCGCGGGCGAGCAGCCGGCTGTAGGTCAAGCCGAGGCCCAGCCCGCGCACTTTCCGCTTCTTGGCTTGCCCGCGGTAGAACTGCTCGAAGATGTGCGGCTGCTCCTCCGCCGGGATGCCGCCGCCGTTATCGCGGACGAGGATGTCCATGTATCTGTCGTGCGAAATCAGCCGGATACCGATGCGGAGCGGGCGTTCGTCCGCCGAGGCTTGCAGGGCGTTGTTCAGCAGATTCACCACGATTTGCTGAATCCGCAGGGCGTCCCCGAGAGCGACAAGCTCCTCCCCGCCGGGTTCAATCGCAACGGAGACCTGTTCCTCCTCATGGAGCAGCCCCCATTGATAGACGATTTCCTCTACGAGCAGCTTTACATTAAGCGGGCTGCTCTTCACTTCCAGGCTGCCGGAGGAAAGGGCGTTGTAGTTGAGCAGGTCGGCAACCATCCATTCCAGCCGTTCGGACTCCTTTAGGGCGATATCCAAAAATTCCTCGGCTTCCTCCCGGTTCACCACCCCTTCGCGCACCGCCAAAAGCAAACCTTTAATGGAGGTGACCGGGGTTTTCAACTCATGGGTTACTCCGGCCAGCTGCAGCGCCCGCCACGCTTCCAACTGCTTGAGGCGAAAGGCCATGTCCTTAAAGGAGCCGATCAGCTCCTGGATTTCGCGCTCCGGCGTGGCGATATCCAGGTTGACGTCGTATGAGCCGGCGGCGATCTGCCTGGCGCTTAGGGCGACGCGGCGAATCGGCCGCGACAGCTTGCGGGACAAAGCGTAAAGCGTGATCCACCCGCACAAAACGAGCGTCAGCAGCAGCAGAACGACCAAAACGATTTCGTTCGGGCTATAGGTCAGCGAGCGTTTGGATTGAAGCAAGGCGACCTGTCCCTTTTTTTCGCCGCCGCTCATGATCGGAGTCGTCACCGCCATAAACCGGCTGTCGCGCGATTCGGCCAGATCGTCCGTCAGCTTGTGTTTTAGATCTTCATCGCTGATTTTCGGCTTGGAGAACACGAGTTTCCCCTGATTATCGGTAATAATCAGACAAAGCTCGTCCTTGTCCAGATTGAAATAAACAAACCGGCTTTTCAGCAAATGCTCAAAATCGGGCGGAATGGCGATTTCTCCGCTTGGGGAGGTGACCCGTTCGGAAATTTCCTGACCGAGCAGTCCGGTCGTTTTCAGCCGGCTGTCCCTCGCCGTTTCCCGAATCCAATACACGGCGGCCACAGTGATAATGGCCAGACCCAGGCACAAGATGGCAAAATACCGCAGGGTCCAGTAAGACAGGATCGAGGTCTGCTTAGGCGCAGGTTTTATTCTTTGACCCATAATTGATACCCCATTCCCCGCAGCGTGCGGATTTCTCCGTCTTTCGCCGACCAGTGCGACAGCGCCTGGCGCAGCCGTTTAATCGACAGATCGACCGCCCGGTCGCTCCCGTCATAGTCCATCCCCCATACTTGCTCGATCAACTGTTCACGGGTAAAAGTCCGGTTGGGCCGCTCGGCCAGGAAAAGCAGCAAAGCCAACTCGCGGGGATTTAACGCGACCTCGGCTCCGTTGACCTGAATCTGCTTGGCGGCCAAATCGATATGCAGGTTGCCGTAAATTCTTGTACTGCGGTGGTCGTTCCAATGCGGCGGCCGGCGCAGTACGGCGTTGATCCGGGCGATGACCTCCTCCGGAACGAACGGCTTGACCATGTAATCGTCGGCCCCTCCGTTCAGGCCGTCGAGCCGGTCCGATATTCCGTCCCTCGCCGTCAGCATAATGACAGGGCAGGCGCTTTTTTTCCGGATCGCGGACAGCAGATCCATGCCGTCCGAGTCCGGCAGCATGAGATCCAGCAGAATCAAGTCCGGGGCCTTGCGGTCGAATTGCTCCATCGCCTCCGCACCGGTGGCCGCCCTGACGGGGAGGTGACCCGCTTTTTTCACGTATGCGGCGAGCACGCGCGAAATAGCTTCCTCGTCTTCGATAATCAGTATGGTTTTCACGGAACTCTCCTTTTTCTCGAAATCTCGTTGCTTACATCAATACCATATGCCGAGCCCGGCCGCAAGCATCGCCTAATGGGAATTTTCTCAAAAAATCCAATTTACGGAAAAAGGCGGCGTTCTGACATCATCCCGACACATTCGAATGGTAGGTTATGAGATAAATAGGGATAGGAGGTTTTACAATTTATGAGCAAAAAAACGAGAAACTGGATCATAGCGGGCGGGGCCGCTGCGGTGATATTGATAGGAACGGGCGGTTATATGTTTATGGACAACTACCTGGGCAACCGGGTGGAAATTGAGCAAGCTATTCCGGCCAGCGGCGCTGTGGCCGATGCTTCGGCAGACGGTGAAAAAACGGTCGTAACCGCCGAGCGGTTGAACGGGGAATGGAAGATTACCGACGCTTCCAAGGTTTATTTTTCTGTGACGACTTCGCGCGAGACCGTAAACTTTGAAAATGCCGCGGTTAGCGGAACATGGACGATTCAGCTGGACCAGCCCGAAGATATGAAGGCCGAGGGGGCTTTGGAGATGAGCGATGTGAACTCCGGGAACGGGCAGCGGGACGAGCATATCAAAACCGCCGACTTTTTTGATGTAGCGCAGTATCCCCAGGCAACATTTACCGCCGCCTCCTTTGAAGGACTGCCTGGCGAATGGGAGGAAGGGAAGGTTTACGATTTTAAGATGGCCGGAACGATGAACGTCAAAGGGATCGATAAAGAGGTTACATTCGACGGACAAGCGCTTTACCAGGATAATCAGGTGCGATTGTCCGGCACAACGACCGTGACCTTCGCCGATTTCGGCCTGCAAAATCCGCACAACGTCGTTTTGGATACGGAAAACGATATTTCCGTCCGGCTGGAGCTGGTGCTTGAGAAGTAAATTTTGGAATAAGATGAACATATTTGACAGGCGCTTTGAATAGGATCAATTGATTGTGGAAAATGATGCCGTACATTCGGCAGAGGAGTGATTGATCCTTATGGAGAACCGTTTTCCTGGTGAACCTCGTTCCGGAGGCGTGTCCATTCCCGAGCCCATTCGTCCGGACGGCAGCGGGGCGACGGACCCGGGTCCCCGGGATATTTCGCGGGACTTGGAAAATCCGGATATGCTGGTTCCTCCGGTCACGGACCAGGGGTTGATTCCCAATTTGAAATTTTCGTTTTCCGATACGCACATGCAATTGGATCACGGAGGCTGGTCGCGGGAAATCACGATACGCGAGCTTCCCGTCGCGACGACGCTGGCCGGCGTAAACATGAGACTGACGCCGGGCGGGGTGCGGGAGCTCCACTGGCATCAGCAGGCGGAATGGTCGTTTATGATCGACGGGAGAGCCCGGATCACGGCTGTGGATCAAGACGGGAGAAATTTTATCGCCGACGTTGGCGTGGGCGACCTCTGGTATTTTCCGCCCGGCATCCCCCATTCGATTCAAGGGTTGGAAGAGGGATGCGAATTTCTGCTCGTGTTTGACGACGGACATTTCTCCGACATGAATACGCTGTCGATTTCGGATTGGTTTGCGCATACGCCCAAAGAAGTGCTGGCGGCCAATTTCGGGGTTCCCCGCAAAGCGTTCGACCATATCCCGAAAGAGCAGGTATATATTTATCAAGGCCGGGTTCCCGGTCCGCTTGAAAGCCAAAAGATTACTTCACCTTACGGCGAAGTTCCGCTCAGTTTCACGCACCGCATGTTGGCCCAAAAGCCGCTGAAGACCCCGGGCGGAAGCGTCCGCATCGCCGATTCCTCCAACTTCCCCATATCGAAAACAGTTGCCGCCGCCCTGGTTGAAATCAAGCCCGGAGGCATGCGCGAGCTGCACTGGCACCCGAATAACGATGAGTGGCAATATTATTTGTCGGGCCAAGGCCGGATGACCGTTTTTGCCGGCCACGGAGCGGCCCGCACGTTTAACGTCCGGGCGGGAGATGTAGGTTATGTGCCGTTTGCCTTCGGGCATTACATCCAAAATACGGGCGACAAAAGCATCTGGTTTTTGGAAATGTTCAAAAGCGACCGGTTTGCGGACATCTCCTTAAATCAGTGGATGGCTTTAACTCCCAGAGAGCTGGTGCAGAGCAACCTGCATGCCGGCCCCGTGCTGATGGATGCGCTGCGCAAGGAAAAGTGGCCGGTGGTGAAATATTAGCGGTTTCGCTCGTATTTCAATACTTCTTCGACATCGGCCATCTGGACCACCAGTTGCAGGATGTCCTCGGCATTTTCGTGCCTTTCGGCGATGCTGGAGAGAAGGATGCCGATGATTTTGACCGATGCATGATCGGGGTTGTCCGGCGCTTTCCTCTCCTCCGGCGGCACTTTGGGAAGCACTAAATCCTCCAGCAGGACGGACACGCCGGGAAGGTCGCCAAAATCCTCGGGTTCAAACGGTTCAAACGGGCCGGAAACAGGTATGTATATGGTTTGCGTCCAATCGAGCTCCCCGGGCCGGGCTCGGACCACAAGCTGCAGGGGACGGGGCGCGTCATCGTAAAAATCGCAAAAAGCCGCGATCCGCATCCGTTACATTCCCCCATTTCCTTTAATTTGGCGCTCCAGTTGGGAAAGCACCCTTTGGGTTTCGCTCGACCATCCTGGAGCCGCTTGCTTTTGCCGCCGATTCGCGGCCTGGGCCGCCGCAATTAGACTGCCGTGCAGCACCCGCCGCTGGATTTGATCCAGCCGCTGCTCGGCTAGTGTAAGCGGGACCTGAAATTGCTCGGCAATATAGGGAATCGCTTCGCCGCGATGGTCCGGCACGGGCAGCTTGGCGAACATGTAAAACGGCACGGCGGCATACAGCACGAACTGCTCGGCTTCGCTTTCCTGGGCGTTTTTGAACAACGCGGTCATACGGCGCTGATCCCCGGCATGCCGGAGCACATGGCACAACTCATGAAAAAAGATAACCCGGGCTTCCGCCGCATCCTTGTATTTGTTGAGAAAAATCACTTTCTCCTCGTTATCGGAAAAGGATGGGCAAGATTCATACACCAGCGTCACGCCAAAAGCTTCGGCCACCCGCTCAATGTCGAGATCCGCCGGGCTCGCAATCCCATGGTTCAGGCATTTCGTATTAATCCACTGCTCCAGAAGGGTCTCATGATAATAGGCGAATAACATCCAAAAACCACCTCAAATAAGAATATATGTTCGGTTTGGGGTCCAAAATAAGGGCCCCGCAATCAGGGCCGTAACGTGCATTATGTAAAAACCGGATGTTGATCGGCATTCCTCTTGATTACTTCGGTTCATCTCCGCCCAGCAGCTTCTTTTTCTGCTCACGGTATGCTTTTAAGGCAGCTTCCATCATGGCGATTTCATCGGCCGTATACGCTTCGGGACCGCCAAAAAAAGACATATTGCTCCCTTTCTCCCCGGAAGGGGACGGGTCCTGCGTACGGCCCAGCAAATAGTCGGCGTTCGTATCCAGGGCGTCGACGATCTTCCGCAGCGATTCGGGATCGGGCTTGCGGTCGTTCGTCTCGTATCTGGACAGCTGCGCGACCGACATTTCCGCTTTGGCAGCCAGGTCTTTTTGCGTGAGGTTATTTTGTTCTCTTAAGGATTTGATCCGCTCGCCTAGCGTTTGCATACTTACTCCTCATTTGCCGTTTAGTCCAGTATATCATGAATTGACAAATTGGTAAATAAGAAAAGATAAATTTGGATGGATTGATGGTTGACAAAATGAACAACGTCCTGCGTTTTAACTTAAATGTACTTCATGCCCCTTTTACCCTGTTCGACAGCAATTTAAAAGAAACGATGCAAATGGGCCAAATCAGCTTATTTTGGAAGGTATACCTGTAGAAACTTTTTTTGCTATGTGCTCGTCTAATTAATAAATGGAAAAATTAAGGCGATTGCAAAATTGCCGAAGTGGCAATTTAATGTGTTGACATTACCAATATGGTAATTTATAATCAGGATACAACTTACCAAAATGGTAAAAATGAGGAGGGCAATTGAATGGGAAGGAGGAAATTTGAAGGAGACGGCTTGACAGAACAAGGAGAAGTCCCGTAATTCATGCTTGGCATATGAAACCTGTAATGGACAAGCAATGCTGTCTAGTGTTACCGAAATGGCATCAATTTAGAACCCGTTTTTATAGATCCGAGAACCGCGGCATTCATTTTAGCATAATGGACAGGAGGGCTTCTAATGGGAAGAAGACGGATTCATGTATATACTACTTTTTTTAGTGCGCTGCCGGTCAATGAGGCGGCCACCCGGTTGGCGGTGGAAAAACGGTTGGAGGAAGTGAGGCAGTTCCGCCAAATTGGAATGATCCGGCAGGAGGCGATGATTACCCCTGGATACGAACCCCGGTACCATGGCGTCACCAACCAGGTCAGCAAACCGACCGAGCATCTGGCGATCCGCAATGCCGACAAGGAGGCGGAGCTGATCCGGAAATCGGAACTGCTCGACATGGCGATGGAGAAATTGTCGGCGGATCAGCGGGAAGTGATCGAACGCAGCTATCTCAGCCCGGAAGGGGAGTACGATTTCATCAGCTGCGGGGAAATGGGCATCTCCGACCGGACCTACCGCCGCATCAAAGCCAGCGCCATCCGCATCTTGGCGGCGGCGATGAGGCTTGAGGTGTATGAGGAGCAGGAAGAGACAAAAGCGAAAAAAACGAAACACGAGGTCGGCTGACGCCGGCCTTTTTGCATATTGTGGGGAGGGGGAGGGCTCAACCTGGAATCCGGTGCTTGACAGCCGGCTGCCGGATCGGCCGAGCGTGGGCTGACAGTCGGCTGACCGTGGCTGGCTGTGAGCTGGCCGTTGGCTCAACCGTTGGCCTTCAAAAATAACGGCACTTTATGCACTAGCGTTGCAAGAACACTAACATCAATTTTCAGCAAAACCCACATTTGGATTATTGAAACTATAAATGGATTTTTTTACAGTCATTTTTTAAGCTTAAGACCAAAAAGCCAAGGTTACCTAATGCGTAGGTCGCGATGTCCCATTAAATGTATATAATGGATATTATTCCTTGAACTTGCTTGGCTTAATTATCCCAACCATTGTGCGCACCGATAACGCTTTGGGACCTGACCCCGGACGTCTCCCCGGACTACTTCGACTGGGTTTCCGATCCAGTTCGGTTCGAAAGGATCGCCATGAACGGTACAAATACTCGCGGAGAATCCGGAGCACTTGCCAGTTTGTTTTTGCCGTTTGGGTGCTGTGCCGGATGTGCTCCACGAGCAAGGCAGTAATTAAAGCCAAGAATAACTGGTTCCAAATAGCCTGTGGTTTATGACTGTGCAGCTTCTTCAATCGCAAATGTTGCTTCAGCCATTTAAAATACAACTCGATGAGCCAGCGATTTTTGTAGATCTGCGCGATTTCTTCAGCGGTCTTATCCCATACCGATGTAAAAATACGATAAGTCCGTTCCTGCTCGTCATAAAACTCCACCAAACGAACGGAATGTTCCATGGATCGGAAGGAACTGCCCACGCAAACCTTGGCGTCCCGCGTGATGTTCGAGCCTTCCGGAACAGGATACTCCTCAATGACGGTGGCAAGCGCGCGATCTCGCATACGGATCACAAACTGGATGTTGTCCTGGACCCATTGATCCATCCGGGCATAATCATCATAACCGCGATCCATCACATAAATCGCATCCGAGGGGACGACCAGTTCAACGGCCCCCGCACGATCCCCTACATTGAGCGAACTGGGGATCATGGCATCAGGAAATAGCTTGTCGGGAGCTGTAACAACGAGGCGCAGATGCATCTTGACGCCGCTACTCTTATTTGACATCTTGGCCCAACTTCCAAGTTGAAGCGGCAGTCGAATGCTGGAAGAATCAATGATGTGCAATTTCCCGCTCTGGCCCTGGTGGCAAGCACGTTGCTGTGTTTGTGATGCCAGATGCTGAAACATCCACTCCAACAGCTCCGTTGGGATCTGATCGAGTTTTCGGGATAATTGCGAGCCGCTGATACTCTCCAACTGTAGAAGCTGCTGAAGTTTCGGCTCAGCACGAAGTGCAATTTCCATTTCACCGTAAGATGACCATTGTTTCAACTGAGCATTGATGAAGAGCATGATCGCTTTCATCGTGGTAAGTTTCTTGGTGTAATGGTCGAAGAGTAAACGTTGATGCACATCGATGGGCAGTAAGGAAATCAGTTGACGAATGACCGTTTTAGCTTTAACGTTATCCATGGTTGGTCTCCTTTTGTAGAGAGTTATGGACAACGTACCTACCTCTTTACAATAGGAGATTTTTTATGCTTTTTCCATGAAAAATGATCATAATTACCCATATTTAACTAATATTTGATTATTCGCGTTAGGTTTTATGCAACGCTAGTGCACTTTATGTACTTATATTCCGGAACCTAGCACGTTCATCTCCATTAGCGACATTTTATGTACTTATTTTCCTAAGAATGGTTCAGAAGACGGGTATATTGGCAGCGACGAGGGAAAATAACGACCTAAATTGCCTCTATTTCTTTCAAATGGACGGATATCGGAGGAATAGCGGCATTTTATGTACTTATTTTTTTACACAGGCACTAGCGTTGCATTAAATCTACATTTTCTAGCCACACCAATATTCTAACGGTTGCCACAAGCGTTATTTGTGCCAAAAACGTTGATTTCAAATTGTAACGGTTGCCATAGCCCTTATTTCACTGAAATCCGGCTATTTTGGCTTAGATTCAAGCAAATAACGACGCTTACAACCGTTAGAAATTAGAAAAGGTCTTTTTTCGGAAAATAGCCGCTACTACAACCGTTAAATTTCCGGGTAGCTTTTTTTGGGAAGTCTTTAGCAAAAGTTAATGCAACGCTAGTGTTACACAGGAGTTTTTACGTGGAGTTTCTCAGGCGGCCTGATTTTGTAAAGGGTTTTGCCGACACTATACCTTTCCTGTGAACGCTTTTCATACACTTGTCCGTTAGCTGTCCGGTGAATGTCCTCCGGTTGTCCGCCGCTTGTCCGGCACATGTCCGGCACATGTCCGGCACATGTCCGTTCGCTTGGGTTTATCCGTGGTAAATTGGTAGTGTGGAAATCAGGGACACCTGATCTGATCCTACTATAAACTTTGCGAAAGCCGCTGAGCCATCAGCGGTTTTTGTTTTGGAAGGAAGGATGCGTGTGCGGAAAAAGAGCAATAGCCCGCCGGTAAAGGCTTCGGCGCAAGTCTGGGCTCAGCCGGAACGCTGCCGGGGCTGCATTTGGGGACGTTTTGAAGGAACCAGACAGTTTTGCAGCCTTCCGCGCTGCGTGATCAATGAGTTTCACCTGGAAAGGAGGTGAGTATCATTGCTGGAGATGCGATAGGCGTGATTCGCGGCAAACTGCTGGAAGCCGTGCCGGAGTTGAAGGAAGTGTACGATTCGCCGCCACCGGCCCAGGCGGAAAGCGCATTGCCTTTTGCGGTTGTGCGGCCGGTCGGCGGGGACAGCGCGGACAGTGCGAACAGTACAGACAGTACGGACAGTGCTTGGAAAGGGCTCAGGCTCTTAAATGAGGTCGATCTCTATGTATCCGCAGCTGTCCCGGAGGAAATGGACCGGCTGGGCGAACTTGTCGTTAATGCGCTTGATAAGCAGTTGCTTGAGGCGGAAAGCGGAGAGCTTTGGGCCGGTTTGTATTTGGGAATCTTGGGCTCGGAGGGGGACGACCTTGACGAAGAACGCGGGGCGGCAAAGCGCGGGATGCAGATCGCGCTGATATCGCCGCAGCCTGTCTCGCAGTCGGTGCAGATCACCGGCGATTCGTGGCTTACGGCGTTAGCCGACTGGACGAAACGGACGCTTGGCCCGGAGTGGGCAGCGTTTTGCGGCGCTTGGCCGCCTGGCCATGCAAGGCCCGCGGTGCTGTGGCAAATGATCGACATGGACGTGCGGACGCTCAGTCCGTCATCCTTTGAGATCGAAAAGCGGATGACCGCGTTTTTCCGGGCGGAGAATGCCGATCAGGAGCACGCGGGTATGCTGAAGCTTCTTGAAGCGTTAGGCGCTGCGGTGAAAATCCCGCTGGACCGCGCGGAGCGGACGTTCCTGCGCATCGGCGAGCCAAAGGTGAGCGTGCCGACGGCCGGATTGGGGACTGTGGCGGCGGGTCCGCTGACCGTTTCGCTCATCCGGCGTACCGCCAAACCGGTGGAGGAAGCGCCGCTCATGCAATACGTTCATTATCAATCCAATATGAGGTGAGGCAAGTGGCAGGGAAAAAAGGAACGGCGGCCACGAAGGCAACTCAGACGAGGGCAGTTCAGGAAACTGCCGCTGCGAAGGTCGCGGAAGATCCAGCAGCGAAGGCCGCGGAAGATGCAGCAGCGAAGGCCGCGGAAGATGCAGCAACAGAAAAAGCTTATCCGCTTCATGAGCTGATGGCGGTGTCCGAAACGCTGCTGGGGGTTAAGCCGGAGGTGCTGGCCGGTGCTGTGGCAGGGGCCAGAGCCGGGGTCGGAGATGGGGCCGGCAAAGAGATGATGCAAGTAGAGATGCAAGTGGAGGAAGCCAAGCGGCTGGTCAAACAATTTTTGGGGAAGAGGGTGCTTTAAATATGGCAGGAGGAACATGGAGTTTAACGGATCAACCGGTTTTGCCGGGACTGTATATGAATTTTGTGAGCGCGGCGGGGACCGCGATTGGGTCGGGAGCGCGCGGCGTAGTCGTCGCTCCGGTCAAAGCCCACTGGGGGCCGATGGGACAATTCACGGAGGTGGCGAACGAAGCGGCGATCCGGGAGCTGTTCGGGAATGACGACTCCGATGGCGCAACCGCGCTGACGACGCTGTATCTCGCACTGTTGGGCGGGCCGAAAAAGCTGCTCGCCTACCGGATCGCCGCCAGCACGGCGGCAGAGGCATCGCTGACGCTGAACAATGGGGAAGGCGCCGCTTCGCTTTTGCTCAAGGCCAAGTACCCGGGCAAACGCGGCAACAGCTTCAAGGTTACGGTTCAACCGAGCCTGTCGGTTTCCGGCAGTAAGGAATTGAAGCTGTATGAAGGTTCGACGCTGCTGCGGACGTTCCCGCTGGGCAGCGGATCGGCCGAGCTTGCGGCGGCCGCGATCAACGCGGACAAGGCCAACCTCTGGATTACGGCGGAGGCGGCTGGCGAAGGTACGTTGGCCGATGTGTCCGGCGCGGCTTTGACCGGCGGAGAAAGCGGCATTTCCGGCGTCACGAACGCCGATTACGTGGCGGCTATCGCCGCTTTTGAAACCCAGGACTTCCACGTACTGACGCTCGACGGTGTTTCCGACCCGGCACTGCGCACCAGCATCGTGGCTTGGGTGAAACGCGTCCGCGAAGAGGGCAAAGGTATCATCGCGGTGCTGGGCGGTTCGGCGGCCGACGATACCGGAGCCGACGCGGTGAGCAAAGCGATCGCCCGCAGCGCCGTTATCGATTACGAGGGCATCGTCAACGTCGGCACCGGCGCGGTTCTGAACGGCAAAGAGTACAGCTCCGCACAGATCGCCGCTTGGGTTGCCGGGCTGATCGCCGGCCAGTCGCTGAAGGAATCGACGACGTATGCGGCTTCGCCTTTCGACGATGTTACGCGGCGCTGGACCCGCTCTGAGCAAGAGCAGGCGGTGCAGGGCGGCGTCTTCCTGCTCGTCCACGACGGCCGCAGGGTGAAGGTGCTGCGCGGCGTGAACAGCTTGATTTCACCGCGCCAAGGCCAGAACAAAGGCTGGAAAAAAATCCGCAAAATCCGCGTCATCGACCAGATCAACGCCGATTTGCAGCGCACCGCCGAGGATTATTATATCGGCAAGGTGAACAACACCGAGGAAGGCCGGCTGGCCCTGATCGGCGCCGGGAAGCAGTATTTGCAGACGTTGGCCGCAGAGAGCGTCATTGAGGCGACGGGTTTTGACGTCACGCTTGATCCGCGTTTTTACGGCAGCGCGCCGCAATTTGTCCCTGAGGACGATCAGGTTTTCCTGGCGTGGAAAGCGGACGACACCGACGTGATGGAACAAATTTTCGGCACGTTTTACGTGCAATAATTTTTGAGGGGAGAGCTTATCTATGGCACAATTTCTTGATCCCGGCCGCGTGATTATGGGCACGTACGGGCAAATTTTTATCGAAGGCCAATGGCAGTCGAATTTGAATCATCTGGAGGCCAACGTCGAAGCGGAGAAAAAGGAACTGAATCTCGTTGGCACCGACTATACCGTTTACAAGCTGGGGCGCAAAAAAGGGACCGGCACGATGAGCGGCTACAAAGTAACGTCCGATATGATCGCGCGGGGATTTCAGAAGTTTTCGATCATCCATAAGCTGGACGACCCGGAGGCTTACGGCTTCGAGCGGGTTCAGTTGAACAACTGCATGGTGGACAAAATCCAACTGGCCAACTGGACGGCCGGCGAAGAAGTGACTGAGGAAACGCCGTTTACGTTCGAGTCGTACGAGCTGCTGGACCCGATTGTGGCGTCTTAATTTGGGGCTTATTAGACCAGTAACGAAAAAGAAGGAGGAACCAGTTTGAGTCAGGACGGGCTGTTGAATGAGCAGGAAATTTTGGACGGTCTTTTTGAGACGGCGGCGAATTTGCCGGAGGAGACCGTTTTTATCGGGCGGTTGGGTTTAAGGGTCACGCTGCGCGGTCTCACGTCCAGCAAGGTGGACGCGATCCGGGAGCGGTGCACGATCCGCAAGACGACGAAAGGCCAGGTCACGGAAAAAATCGACAGCGAGCTGTTTAACGCCGCATTGATCAAGGAAGCGACCGCCTCGCTGGAAGTGGTTAAGAAGCGGGAGAACGGCGGGGAAGCGCAAAGTTTGAAGTTGAGCGGCTGGGGCGACGACCGCCTGATCAGCCGGCTGAAGCTGTCCGGCGGGGAAGAGGCGGTGCGCCGTCTGCTGCTGGCCGGGGAACTGGACGCCGTCGGCGATAAAGTGCTGGAGATTTCCGGCTTTGGGGTCGACATCGATGATCTAAAAAACTGATCGGCTCCGGCGGCACGACGACGCTGCTGTTCCATTTGTGGACACGGCATCATCTGCGCCCCGGGGAATACTGGTCGCTCCCCAAAGGAGAGCGTCTGCTGCTTAGAGCGTTTGCGGAGCGGGAGCTGGAGCTGGAGATGATGCAATGAGCGTCTCCCGGCTCCCGGTTTTCCCGCTTCCGGGCGGGCAGGCGTAGTACGGAGAAAGGAGGTGACGAATGGCCGACAAAGAGATCTATGAGCTCGAGATCGAGATCGAAAACCGCGACGTAGACAAAACGCAAAAAAAGCTGCGTTCCCTGGACAAGCTGCTGCAGCAAACCCAGCGCCGCGCCGGGCTTTTGGGCAAAACGCGAATCAAACCCGCCGTCACGCTGGACGACCGCTTTTCTTCCGCCGCCCGTAAAATCGGCGACACGCTGACGCGGCTGCACCGCACCACGGTCAAACCGGTCGTCCAGCTCGACGACCGCGCGTCCAAAGCGGCCGTGAAGCTTTACGCCACGCTTGCGGCGCTCAGCGCCCCCCGTTGGCGCGTATCAGTCGCCGGAGTCGACTGGGAGACCGCGGTTGGGGATTCTTTTACGAAATGGATAAGCTCCGACGGCAAAAGCACGATGCAGCGCATCTCCTCGTCGATCGCTAGCGCGCTTGGCGGTGGATTGAAGGATGTTATGATGCAGGCGCTGGGGTTGGGGGATGCGGTAAAGGCAAGCGGGGCAGGCAATCCTGCTGCTGCTGAAAGTCCCGTAGACAAGCCCAATTTGGCGGCAAACCCGGCAGAAGGAAGCAAGGCATCCACAACATCCGGGGCCGATGATAAAAGCGGGAGGATTTTGAAAGCAGCCGGTGAATTTTCTAACAGTGTTGGCTTGCTTTTGGCTAAGGATTTTGCTAAGGAATGGATACAAAAAGGGTATAAAAAAATCACCGGCAAAAAAGACGACCCTAAAAACGGGAAATGTACCTGCATATGTATTTGTAAATGCGGTAGCGGCGGGAGAAATTCCGGTGGAAGGAACACCGGCGGGGGAAGGGGTGCCAATGCCCAAGGAAGTAGAGGAAGAAGAGTCAGAGGCAATAGTCAAACCGGGACCAGATCAAGAGTGAGCTTTGGGAACAGAACGGGTAGAATCGGCGGTTCTGCCGGAAGAAAAACTTTTGGGAAAGGAGCTGCGGCGGGTCTGGGCCTAAGCATGTTAATGAATACGGGCATCGATCTACTCACCGAAAATGGTCCCAGTTTGCTGGAAGGCGCCAAGAACCTGGCTGGAAAAGGGATCTCTTCCATAAAGAAAGGAGCTTCCCGGCTGGGAGAAAACGGCTCAAAGTTCATTAATACGGGAAAAAATTGGATCGTTGAAAAAGGCCCGAAGCTCATGGATAAGGGGAAAAGCTTGATCGGCGGTAAGGTGCCTAAATTGATGGATGTAGGAAAGAGCTTAATTGGCGGGAATGGACTATCATCGCTCATGAAGGGTGCAGGCTGGCTTGGAAAAGGGGCGAAGTTCATCGGCAAAAACTTGCCCGGTCCTTTAGGGCTTGTGGGAGATGCAGCTGCCATTGCAACTGCGGGTTCGAAGAAGAATCGCTTTAAAGCGACGGGTTCGGCAGTCTTATCGACGGCAGGAGGCGTGGTTGGAGGAATGATCGGTTCCGTTATTCCGGGGGCAGGTACGGTTATCGGCGCAACGCTAGGATCGATCGCCGGCGATTATTTGGGGAATAAAGTCGGAGGATTTTTGCACGATACATTTTTCTCCAAGAAAAATAAAGCTTCGTCAAGTACGAGCAAAGCGATGAACACTCCGGCAGCTTCCTTATCACAAATCGCCTCAAATCAGGCTACGTCTCCACAAACTGCTTCAATTCCTGATACTAACGGGCTTAGAGCCTACAGACGTTTCGGAAATGGGCGGAATGAAGGGGTGCAAAAACAAAGCTCCACGCCGTTTCAAATCAACGTCTCCTTATCCCAAGGCGCCCTCAGCCTCACCGTCAACAAAGACGAGATCAATTACGACGAACTTGCCAAGGCGGCGGGCTGGAAAATCGCCAATGAGGTCAGGTTCGCCATGCAAAATCTGAAGTAAGGGGGCGATGAGGAAGATGGAAATCCATTTGAAAGACGGAGCGGGCAATGACTTTTATTTTCCGGTGAATCCGGACGAAATTAGGATTTCCCGGAACAAGGCGCTGGAGACGGTCAATATTTTGTCGCTGGGGGAATACGATTTTCCGGCTGGAGAGAAGGTGAAGGAGATCGCCTTCTCTTCTTTTTTTCCGGCGGTCTATGATCCGGGATACTGCAATTATGAAAAGCTCCCCGACCCGCAAGAGGCGATGAATCAGTTGACCACGATGATGAATAGCAAGTCGCCAGTGCGGCTGATTATTTCCGGTACGGCGGTGAACGTGCTTGTTACGATTGCGGCACATAACAGCAGCTTTAAAGGCGGGGAGCCGGGTGACGTGTACTTCGACCTGACCGCCCGGACTTGGCGGGAAATGAAGGTTCATACGGCAGCTTCGGCGGGGGCTTCGGCCAAAAAGTCGACCCGTCCAGATACGAAAAAGCCGGCGAAAACCTACGTCGTCAAATCCGGCGACACGCTGTCCAAAATCGCTAAACTGGAGCTCGGCGACAGCTCGAAGTGGCAGCAGATTTACAAAGCGAATCAGAAAACGATCGGCAAGGACCCGAACAAAATCAAGCCCGGTCAAAAGCTGGTGATGCCGCAGTGAGTTACGAAGTGGTGCTGCAGAACAAATATTATTTGCGCGAACTGGTGGAAGGGATTTCGCTGAAGGATTCGCTGGACCAGATTTCTTACCAGGGGACGATACAGCTGAAAATTCCTGCGTCTTTTCCCGGCATTGAACCGGGGCAGGAAATCCGCATCAGCGGAGTGCCGTTTAACGGGGACGGCGGCGTTTCAGGTGCTGGCGGCAAAAGCATGGTGCATCTGCTCCACCCCGGCGTCGTTTGGGAATGCTCAAGCTCGATCAAGCAGACAAAGCATATGACGGTGACGGTGTACGATCGAACGATTTATTTGGCGAAATCGGAGGATGAGTGCCTTTTTCCGGCCGGAGGAACGGCCAGTCAACGCCTGCGAAAATACGCTGCGGACTGGAACATCAAGCTCGATTCGGTCCCCGACACGAAAACGAAACTGAAAAAAGCCGTCTACCGGCCGCAGACGCTTTACAGCATGATCATGTCCGATCTTAAAGAGACGGTTAAGGCTGGAGGCAACATGTACATTCCGCGGATGACGCCTGCCGGACTTACGCTTTTTCAAGTCGGCAGCAACAAAACGGTCTGGGTGCTTGAGCAGTTGGAGGAAGCGACGCAAAACCGCACGCTGGAAGGCTCGGTCACAAGGGTGAAGGTTATCGGGACCGAGGATCAGAAGGAAAATGCGCCATCCAAAGTGCTGGCCGTAGCGGATGGGGAGACCGCCAAATACGGCGTGCTGCAGCGGATTGTTCAGGACGAAAACGTCAAAACCGCCAGCGCTGCCAAAAAATTCGCCGAATCCATGCTGATGGGTCTGGGACAGACCTTTAGCGTTACTTGTGTGGATCTGAATACGGTTCGCGCCGGGGATAAGGTGAATTTTAACGGATTGAATCTGATCGTGACGTCGGTCTCCCATGAGTTAGGCGAACCTGGTCATATGACGCTGGAGCTGGCGACGGAGGCCGACGTGAAAAGGAGGTATTTTCTTGACAACTGATCCATATGCGGCATTGGCTGTTTCGCTGCGGGAAAATGCTGCAAGGAAAGCAGCGGAAGCTTTGGCGGGCGTTTCGGCCGAACTGGGGACCATTACGAGGTCGGGGCTGAAGCTGGACAACTTTAAGCATGAAATCCAGGATTATTTGGTCGCGGAATTTCCGGGGACGTTGAAGCTGCCTGAGTTAGCGCTAACCGGGGAGGCTGGCTGGCTGGATGACGAAAGAGAACGCATCGTGGAAGTACAGCAAGGTGAGTTCTCTTTTGAACCCTCGGAAACCGCGGGAGTGGCGTTGACCTTGCGGTACCAGCCAGGCGACCGGGTGCTGGCGCTGCCGATTAACGGCGGGAATGATGCGATCGTCATTTGCAGGGTGGTGAGCGGGAATGGCTAATCTTTTTCCGGAAGCGGTGGTGGATGCGTGGTCCTCTACCGAGGAAGAAACGCCGGAAACGACGAATGATGAGGTGGCTTTTGGGCGAAGCTGGCGATTTGATTTTGAGGCCGGGGAGTTCGTAATGACGCCCACGCGCAAAATAGCCCGGGCCGACGACACCGCCGCCTGGGTGGTGTGGTGTGAAAAAGCGATCCGCACGCCCCGCTACCGGCATCTGATCTACTCGCGGTCGTACGGGCAGGAATTCGAAGAGCTGATCGGTAAAGGCTACAGCCGCGCCGTCCAGGAAAGCGAGATCGAGCGGATCGCGACGGAGACGCTGATGGTGGATCCCCGCACTTTAAGCGTGGGGGATTTTTCTTTTTCGTGGCAGGACGATGGATGCCGGTTTAGCTGCCGGGTGAGAAATGTCCGGGAGGAAGAGATGATCGCGGAAGGGAGTGTGACATGATGGCGGAGCTGCCGCTTTATTTGCAGGATCAAACGGAAGAACAAATTATGCAGCGGATGCTGGCCCGGGTGCCTTCGGATATCGATAAATCCGAGGGTTCTTTTATTTGGGACGCCGAAGCCCCGGCGGCTTTTATGCTGGCGGAGGCGGCGGCTTGGGCCCGTCAGGTGCTGGAGCGCGGGTTTGCAAGCACGACGTACGGAGAGTACCTCGATTTGCGGGCCGCGGAGCATGGGATAACCCGGCGGCCGGCTGTGGCGGCGACGGGCATGGTCAGGTTTACCGGGACGCCCGGGAGAACGGTTCCGGCGGGAACGATCGTGGCGACGCCGGCCGACGAGGTTACGGCGGAAGCGTCGATCGAATACGAGACGACGGCGGCGGTAACCCTGGATGAAAACGGTGGGGGAAGTGCCACGATTCGGGCTGTTGTGGCCGGGCAAGCGGGCAACGTGCCGGCGGGCGTGATCGAGATTATCGCGACTCCGGTGAGCGGCGTCACGGCGGTGACAAACCCGGAAGAGACCCGGGGCGGCGCCGATACCGAATCGGATGAGCTGCTGCTGGAGCGTTTTTATTCCCAGGTGCGAAACCAGGGAACGAGCGGCAACAAAGCGCAGTATATGAAATGGGCCGGAGAGGTGCCCGGTGTCGGCGGGGTGCAGGTGGAGCCGTTGTGGAAGGGGCCCGGAACGGTAGGGATTTATTTGCTGGACACGGAAAAGCGGGCGGCCAATGAGGAAATTGTGGCGGCAGCGCAGGCCTACATCGATCCGACCCAGGATGGACAGGGAGAAGGCATGGCGCCGGCAGGCCCGATCGTCACGGTAATGGCGGCCGAAGAGGTGCCGATCGACATCCGCGTGAAGCTTACGTTAGCGAGCGGGGCGACGCTGGCCGAGGTGCGGAAGCGGATCGAAGACGGCGTGCGCGCGTATTTGAAGCAGCTGGCTTTTGCCGATCCGTTGGTGCGCTTTACCCGGATTGCGGCGATTCTGCTGGATATTCCGCCGATCATCGACTACGCCGAGTTGACGGTGAACGGGAACGCGGACACCAATTTGGAAATTTACCCGGGACAGGTTGCAGTGCTGGGGATGGTGGAAGTGTATGAGTGAGCTTATGCTGACGAACATGAGGAGCATGGGTGAACCTTTGCTGGCGGATAAGAGTGGAGCTTTACCGAGAAGTGCGGGCGAACCTTGGCCGGCAAGTACAAGTAAACTTTTACTTACGAGTTCGCGGGGGCGCGAAATGTTTTCCTATTTGCCGAGTTATTACGAAAACTCCCGGGTCATGCAGGCGGATATGAATGCCAAAGGCGTTGAGCTGGATCGGCTGTTCGAGGCATTAGACGAAACGCTGGAGCAGTTTTTTGTGCGGACAGCCACTTGGGGTCTCGACCGCTGGGAAAGCGAGCTTGGCATCGCAACCGATCCCGGCAAGCCGCTCGACCAGCGCCGGGCCGTTGTTGAGTCCAAGCTGCGTGGTAGCGGGAAATTCTCGGGGCGGCTGGTGAAGAGTGTGGCGGAGGCGTATTACGGCGGGACGGTGGATGTTTTTTTTCAGCCCAGTGAATGGAGCTTTACGGTGAAGTTTGTGGATAGTGCAGGGATTCCGCCGAACCTGAACGATCTTATAGCCGTTATCGGTGAACTTAAACCGGCGCATTTGGCATTGAAGTTTGAATTTTCTTATTTGCTGATTCGCGACATTCACGAGGTGTTGACTCTTAACCAGATGGAGCAAATCTCATTAAACCAATTTGCAGGAGGTGATCCGGTTGGCCAGTAATACACCTAATCTCAACCTACTCAAAAAAGACCCGGCAACCGATGGAAACGATACGTTTAACATCCAAACGATGCTAAATGACAACTGGGATAAAATTGATGCGGCAGTGGGGGAAGTTCGAGAACAACTGCAGGACATCGATATCCCCGATGCTTCCCTCACAGAGAAGGGCATCACCCAGCTCTCCAGCGCCACGGACAGCACGGCAGAGGATCGGGCGGCAACGCCGAAGGCGGTCAAATCAGCGTACGATGCAGCAACAGCGGCGCAGATAACGGCTAATGCTGCGGGTACTGGTCTATCCGCGCACGCCAGCAATACAACCGTACACATTACGGCGGGAGAAAGAGCAGCATGGAATGCGGCAGAGAGTAATGCTAGAAACGCAAGCGTGCCGAGGGCCACTCGCCTTATTGGCGACCTGAACAGCATTACAGAAGATGGCTTCTACGATGGCTCTAGCATGGCTAATGCTCCAAGTACGGAATGGTATTATGTTGAGCACATGTCGCATTCACAAGACCCCGGGAATTGGCGGCTTCAAAGGGCGACGAATTTCTACAATGGCGTTACGTATTGGAGGCAGTTACGGGCCGGAACATGGACAAATTGGCAGATATGGGGTGGTGGAGTGAAAAGAATAACGAGATATGTGACAAATCTTAGAAGCAATACTACGAACGATTATGGTCAAGTCACGGTAACAATCCCGGCAGTAGATGTTAATAAAACATCGATAAATTTGACGGGGTTTTATACAAAAAATCATACAGCAGACGACACATCACCAGACCGGAAGACTCCGGCAGTCTACCTTTCCGATGCAACAACGATCATCGTGAGAACTTCGTCCAAGATAGTAACTGGTACCTACGGTCGTGAAATTGAAGTCTACTTCGAAGTAATCGAATACAACTGACGGGAGGGTTAATACAATGGCATATATCCAAGTCAATACTAATGGTTTCGTTTATGTAATCAGTGACAGCCAAACTGTACCCGATGGCGACAATATTTTTGAAGTTGATAAGTACGACTTCTCGCTATTAGGCAAGCGTCGCCTTGCAGACGGTACATTTGAGGACGTGTCGCGACCCGACAAGCTGCTACAGAAGGGTGGTATACATGATCAGAATGTGTAAGTCGAAAGGATGTATAGAGGTAGTTGAGTTTGCTGATATGGAACAGCCAACGAATTAGGAAATTGTTCGTTTTACCGAATTGCCGGTCATCGTTGTTTATGATTCAGGTGGCAGCGTCTAGGACGGGCTTATCAAAAACGGAACAGGGGCATCCTAGTTAATTTGGGGCAATTCATTTATAAAGACAGATCCGGGAACATCGTTGTTTGTGACCATGAACATCTCATAGAAAAATACGAAGAAAATTACAAAATCAAGCGAACCAGAAAAATAACCAAAAGGGGGAGCGTCGCAAAGGTGCTTTTTAGATTGTTTTAAAAATTTTCAGCGGAGCTACGCAATTCTATAATCGCAATAAAAACTGCTCCATACGCGTTCTATCTGCTTTGAATGTACTTAATAGATGTTTTTCTTAGCCTTCGGAGCCGATCCGAAGGCCATTTTTTTATCGAGAGAGGGTGAGGGTAATGGATATAACAGCAATCACGGCGATTACATCGGTCCTGGCCGCGCTGAGCGGAATTGCTTTAGGGTGGGCGGGGCGCGCAAAGGCGATGCGGCAGGAGGCTGAAGAGGCGGCGGAGCTTGAGGCGGTACAGCGCGCCGATGTGGAATACATCAAGCGTGGCGTGGACGATATGAAAATCGAACAAAAGCTGCAGGGGCAGCGGTTCGAGGCGTTTTCCGAGCGGCTGACGCGGGTCGAGGAATCGACCAAGCAGGCGCACAAGCGGATCGACCGCTTGGAAGAATAGATTGTATCAAGGAGGTGATAGTTTTGGATGTTACTAAATATAATATAGAGCGCCGATACATTGCCAAGCGATCCAACGTAAGACCCGGCACAAGGCTGAAGACGGGGACGCCGGAATTTTTTGTAGCGCATGATACCGGCAATCCCGGGGCGACGGCGGACAATCACTTTAACTATTTTAACTCGCAGACCGACCGCTCGGCCTCGGCCCACGTTTTTATTGATGATACGAAAATTTTGGAGATCATTCCAACCGGCATCGGTTCCGATCCGGCGGAGAAGGCCTGGCATGTGCGGTATGATGTGACCACCGACAACGACGCTTTCGGCTATGACGCCAATGACGCCGCGCTGGGCATTGAACTGTGTTACGGCGGAAAAATCAACTTTACCGAAGCTTACAATAGATACGTTTGGTATTTGGCTTTATGCTGCGACAAGTGGAACAAAAATCCTTACACCTTTATTCCTACTCACAAACAGCTGGATCCGGCGCGGCGAAGCGATTGTGAGCAGGCCTTGGCCAGCGGCGGCAAAACTTTAAAAAACTTGCTGGATGACGTAGCCGCTGAAATCAAGTCCACCCGATCCGCTGGTTCGAATCCGAACACCAATACGAACGGAAGTTTCACCCCATTGCCGGCCTCGATTGCGCAAGCGCTGATCGACAACTACGTATCCCCGGCATGGTTTGCGTCCCAACGGAAAAACGACGAAGCCGGCAAAACCCATTTTCATAACCTGGCGAACAATCTGCGTTTCGCTGCCGGAATCCCGCTTGCCAACGATGCGGCCGCCAAACCGCTCACCCGGCTTCCCAAAAGCAACGCCCAGGAAATCATTTTTCGCTGGCTCTCCCCCGCTTGGTTTAAAGCGAAAGCCGAAGGAAACGACCCGCGGGCTCAGCATTTTCACAATTTGGCGAATTACCTGCGGCGGGCGGCGGGAATTCCCGAGGAATAAGAAAGGAGGCGATAAGGGATGCAAAATGAAATTTTGACCAATGTGCTGGCTTTTGCTTCGGTCTTATCGGTATTTGTTTTAGCTGTCGTACAGCTCGTGAAAACAACGATAAACCTGCCGAAAAATTGGGTGCCGTTCATCGGCGTGATCATCGGTGTGTTGATTGGTGCGGCGGCGTATCCTTTTACGGACATGGACCTGGTGTTGCGGTTGTGGGCCGGCGGCTTGGCCGGCTTATCGGCAACCGGGTTGTTTGAGCTTGGCAATAACCGGCCGGGAACGACGAAGGATTAATAAACCGCTGTAGCTAACGTTTCCGCCGAAATAGACCGTCACCTTCCTTGGGGCGGTCTATTTTTTTAATAATGTATAATATTACTGCGTTTATCTTTGCACCAAGGATTCATCGAAAACAAGGTCTACGGAGCCAATTTTTTGTTCGGTATCCGTCTCCACATCAAATTCCCCGTTATGATCCTCGTCCAGATAAAAGCTTATGGTGGCGTTAGCGTTGGACGGAGTTTTGACCTCTGCCACCAAATCGAAGCGCCCTTCCCGATCGACGGTCAACTTCCCTTCTCCGATAAAAGAATGCCCGTCTTCGATTTGATAGAAGAAATAAGTTTCCCTGAGATTCGAGACTTTTCCGAAAATTTGAATTTGCCGGGTGTCCAGAACCGTTCCCGGACGGGGGTTATCCAATTGCAGCTTAACTTCATTTCCTCCGCAGGCTGTCAGCATTAAAATGAGGGCGATCAGCGGCAAAACAAGGCCATTTCTCATCATTTTCCTCCTGAGGGTTGTTTTTTTAGCTTCTAAGATCACTTTAATGGATAGATTGGCGCCAATCAATAAACAACGAGGTGAAACGCCGGCGTTACGGTTGTAATGACAAGAAATAGCGATAAGAAAGTAGAAATTAATGATCGGTGGAAAAAGGGCCAAGATGAAAAAGTTGATGCGGTCATCAGCATTCATTGGAACGGCGGGAGCACAACGGCCAGCGGGACCGAAACCTATTACGCCCAGACAAGATCCGGCGATAAGCCGTTCGCTCAAGCGCTTCAAAACGGCGTTGTCAGTTACTTGGGGACGAAAGACAGAGGGGTGCTGGACGATACCAAAGCTGCGGTCGGTTCACTCGGCATTCTGCGATACCCGAGCGGCTCATCCTATAAATATCCGCGGGCGCTGATCGAGGTGGAGTATATCACGAATCCGACCGCGTTGGCTAATCTGGACTACCCTATCTATGAGGCCTCTCTCGATTTTGCGGCGGGGGTTCTCAAAGGGTTAAAGGAATATTTTGGAGGTTGACCGTTAATAGAAGCCCCGGGTCACCGGTAAGGTGATGCCAGGGTTTCTTTTTTTGGCGATAAACACGCAGGAACCGGCCAAGCAGGCGCACAAGCGGGTTCTATGAAGCAGTCATACAATATATCAGGAAAGTGATAGATTTGGATAACGGGAACCGTCAATTTTGAAAATAACGGAGGGGAAATTATGCTGGCGAAGCCGCTGCAAAGAGAATTTCAGAGCTACTGCGCGCGTCATAAACCTATTTTTGAAAACCGGGTCATACAGAGTTTTTTTCGCGATGAGTCAAACATCATTCTTTTGTTGAAATCCCAAGCAGGACAAGCGGACCACCAAATGGCGTTAGAAACCGGATTCCGCAAGCACTATTTTCAAATTCGCTTTACCCGCTACCTCTCCTCTACCATAAAATATGCCGCCCTTGAACGGCTTCGTTTCTACCGGAAAATCGACCGCCGCAATCCGCTTATTTTCGATGTACCTTTGTCCGATGGCCGGGGAGGCCGATCCTTGGGAGAAGCGCTTACCGGTTCCGTAGATTTGTTTCCGTCCGACCCCGCTGTTGCCTCTCCTGAACAATTTCAGGAGACCTTCACCAATCCTTGTTTGTTCAACGCTTTTTCCAAGCTGTCCGCCAAACAACAAATCATCGTCACCATGAGCTATGCGCTTTGCTATAAAGATCATGAAATCGCCGCCCAATTAAACATATCTCCCCAAGCTGTCAATAAAACAAGGAATCTGGCACTGAAGAAGCTGCGGCAAATGCTGACGAAAAGCGATTAAAGCGATGGAAATGGAAAACGATTTATTCGACCTGGTCGCGCGAGCTCAAAATGGCGACAAAGACGCGTTGACCCGGATTATTGTCCGGTTTTTGCCGGCCATTCGAGCCTATCGTTATAAGGCTAAGGCCGATCGCCAAGACGATCTTGAACAGTATATCATCGAGACGCTTATTAAGAGAATTATGAGTTATGATCTTGCAAAATCCCCTGATTTTACGGATTTTTGCCGGAAACTGGTTGAAGATGAGCATAAAGATTGATACGACCGGAAACTGGGTCGTATTTTTTTATTTTTATATGGAAACTTTTAGAAAATAATTTCGTTTATTAATATTGAGGAAAATAAAGGAGGTAGCGCGAACTTGTTTAAGAATACGGAATTTCACAGGTTTCCCATTGTTTTTTTATTGATTTTTGTCATCTTGGCCGGCTGCAGTTCAGCCTCGGACACAACGAGGAACAGATCGGCCGAAGGTGATTTTCCGCCGCCCGTGGCAGCGGCCATCCGAGATTCCTTGGGGGATCCCCAAAGCAATCTGGCCAAGGAAGATCTGGAGAAGGTGGAAGGCATCCAATTGGAAGGGATAACCGAACCGATCGACTTATCTTCCTTAAAAAAACTTGTCAATCTAAAAAGCCTTACATTATCTTATACCAATGCTGAAAATTTAGATTTTTTGGGTGAAATTCCTCATTTGGAGTATTTGCAGTTGGAGGGGGTTGGTTTGGAGCAGTTGCCCGATTTTGGCAAGCTCCGCCTTAAATCGGTAAATATCAATGACAGCGATATCGAATCATTGGATTTTATTAAAAATTGGGATGCGCTTGAATATCTTTCTTTATCCAATGCGAGGTTAAGCAGTCTTGAAGGTATACAGCAAGCTAAGAATCTCGAAGGATTGCTTATCTCCAATAACCCGGTTAATGATATCAGTTTATTGAAAGAGCTTGATGTCCTGGAGCGTTTAGAACTGCGGAGCACCCGGGTAACCGATCTTTCGCCGCTGGCCGCTCTCGAAGATCTTAAGCTTTTGGACATTCGCGATACCGACGTTCGCAGAGTAGCTCCTGTTGCCAATCTGCCGAAGCTCAAAATATTGCTGGTTACGAAGAAAAACATAGACGATTTGCCAAAAGTTCCGGACACCGTCGATGTATCGGAAACCAATGTCCTCGCTTATTAGGGAAAAGGGATGGCGAAATCGCCATCCCTTATTAGCAGTTGCAATTACTCTGTGTAATAGGTAATATAGTCCTCTTTGCCTTTTTGAGTGATTACATCCTGCAAGGTCGTGTTTTTGCTGCTTCCCGGGTCGTTTACTTTGAACATGGAAGCAGTGATTTCCGTGTAATAAGGATATCCGTCAATATCGACGGTAAGGGTGCCCGAAAAGCCTTTAACGACGACCAAATGATTAGGCACATGCACCATCACCGGGATTCGGCTGTTTACAATCAGTTCGAAAAGATCATCGCGAATATTGTCAAAAGAGCCGTTGGTTTTATTGTGCCAGGTGTGGGAATAAGCCTTAGCGGCGGTATCCCAGGCGAACGGACAATCGGCCCCTTTGTAATCCGATTTAAGTTTGTCCGTTAGCGTTCCGGGGTCTACATTATCGCCGAAGCCCTTAAAGATCATGGCGGCCGAAGTCAAAAAGCAGCCTTCTTCACCAATCGTTCCGCCACAGCTCGTTTTTTTGCTGTACCACTTGTTTGTTCCGTCATTAAATTGTTTAAAACTAGGTGTTTTTAAATCGACATTATACGTTTTTTTGGCCATCATAACTCCACCTTCATGTTGAATTCGGAATGAAATAAATTCCGTATACTATTAAAGTGGAGTGAAGCTACTAAAAAACAACCGGAATTAGAGGATTCGGGGTATAGAAAAAATCAGGACCTCATTTTTTTACCCAATCGATAGTCTTGTATAGTATTGTCAATACCTTTTTTACTATGTTAGAATGAAATCAAATGAAACTGCATAAAATAAAGAGTGAAGATGCGCACATCTTCACTCTGGCAACAGCCGCTTTGAAGAGCGGTCGGCTGTAGTCAAGGTCAGAGAAATAGACCATCTCCTACCACGGGCGGTCTATTTCTTTTTGTTTTGGTTTAACGTAGTGACTATCGTAATGACCAAACCGATCAGCGTTATTAAAAACGCTCCGAATTGAATCATTAAAGACAGCACGTCCTTAACCTCCACAGGCATCACCTCCCTTCAAGGGAGACTAGCCGACCACCCATCTCAGCCCTTCTGTTGTTAGGGGTATTATACCACAGACGATACTGCGGATCCTCGGGAACTATCTTTTCAGCCGGACATAAAATGCCGTTGTAAAGCTGTTCTATAAGACTTTTTGGATTTATTATCCCGTTGTCTACAACAACAATCCACGGAGGTATACTCTACAAAATGATATTTTTTATGTTATAGAGTCTTATAAAGAAACCGCTACTTTAAAGCGGTTTTTTCTATTTTAATTTGAGGATCAGTCCGCATGGAATGGTTAAATATAAGAGGATTAACATTTGATTTAATAAAAACGGCACTAAGCCGAGATCAGTGCTTGACGAAATAAATTATGACTCTAGCTCTATTGATTCGAGGATGCCGGACGAGGACTGAGGTGGCTGTCTATATATAGCATTCGTATCTTGGTTTCCCTGCAGGCTGCTTTGCACGATTATCCCTTTCGTTCAGAGGGCAGGGGGTGGGGGCTAGGATGTGAGGGATTAATAAGGAAAAAATATCTGCTTCTTACAAACCTATCTTCTTCTCCTGAATTTATCATCTTCTCTGATTAAACGGGATAATCGTGCAAAGCGTCCGGACAGCGGATGTAGATCTGCCGACCTGCCCACCGGCCTTCCCTGTCCTCAAGCTTTCAACGCCTTTCCAGCTTTTCTTTCCATGACCGGTTGCCGACATCACTGTCAAGCACTGATTATTAGACTGAGTCAAAAAAACATTATTTCCCTGTTGTATAAAGAACGTGTGTTTGCATATACTACAAACAAACGTTCTTATTTGGAGATGGTACTGGTGAAAAAATACATTGGCCGGACCGTTGAGATCATTTACATGGACCGCTTGGGAAAAATCACCCAGCGAAAGATCAAGATTCATGACGTCCGTGAAGGTCTGGTGCGGGCAACTTGCCTTGCTTCCGGCGAACCCCGGGCTTTTCGGCTGGATCGGATTTTGGCCTGTGTTCCGGTTGAACACCGGGGCCATGATGCTTCTTAACCTAGATTAGTAAATTTTTCTTATCAATACGTCCGGGGCGGCTCCAAGCCGTTTCGGACTTTTTGTTCATTTATATAGGTGAAACGGATCAATTGTGGGATATTATCCCAACTAAGGAATTGTGAGGCCAGCGGTGGGTTGATAGAATGTATTGAAGTGTCTTTTCCATAAAATATCTAAATGTCCAGGAGTACGGAATGAATAGGACAAACTATGTGCTGTCGCAAGATGAATGGTTTTACCTGTGCTTGCTTTCCGGTGCCACTACCTTGTTCGGTTTGGAAAATGTGCCAGATGGCCTTGATTTGCAGGATGCTCGCCAACGATGGGAGAAGGTGTCCGGCCGGCTGAAGAGCAAACATATTTTGACGGAGGAAGATGAGGATCAACTATACATAGAGCGTGATTATGCCGCGATTGCGGAAATTTTGTCTTTCCCGGACCAGGTGTTTGCTTGCTTGGTGGAAAAAAACGGGGCAGTCTCCATGGAATTTATCCATTGCCGGGCGGGGATGTTCACGCGCTTAACTGGGGAAGAGACTTGCGAGGTCCAGCTTTGCACCGGGCGGGAAGAAGCGATTGCCATGCTCCGGAAGCAGTTTTTGCTTAGCGATTGTGAGCAGGAGGCATTTTACCCTCTACCCGCGGCGGAGGCCAATTATGCTCTGGCGCTTGCAGGTGCGGGAGAACAAGGAGCGGCAACGGTTCTTTGGCAAAAGCTTGGGATAGATCGTCAGACCTCGGAAGACTTAGCGGAAGCCTCCCTTTGGGCCACAGTCCGATTGCCGGGTCATTGCCGGATACCACTTGGCTTCTGGAGAGGAGGCCGAAGCGCTGTTTACCTGTGCGCGAACAGAAAAAGGAACCTGGATGCTGGGGATGATGCCGGAGCGAAGTCAGGCCCTTTTGTTTCGGCGCAAACCGCTTTCCGCCCTTGAACAACTTTTTGCGTTTCCAAGCATGTTGGGGAAAGGAGGGGAACGCCTTGGAACTGAAGGTCGATCCGGCCCGCATTAACGGACTTGCAGACGAAGTACGCCGGTTGGAGCAACAGTTCGGAGATCAAGTCACAGTTACGCTAAAAAGGGTATCGGAGTTAGCCAGTAGAACAAGTTCGGCTTATTCCGAGCCGGGAGTCCGCTCCGCAATATCTGAAGTGGAGCGGCGGATGGAGCGGATTAGGCAGCTGTCCCGGGAGATCGGCGACGAATTGCGCACGAAAGAGAAAACGCTGCGCTGGGCGGCGAACGAGTATACTCGCCAAGAGCAGGAGTCCTTTTTGAAGGCGAAGCAGTTAAAACTTCCGGTTACCTTAAACCCATTTGACGCGTTCCCCACGACTTCAGGGAATAAAACGAGCGTCTTTCCTTTGCCGTTTTCGGCGTTTTCCTTATTCTCCCGGGCAGCGGTTTATATCCCTATCACTGTGGAGCCGCTTACGAAAGAACTGACTCTGGATCCGGAGCATAAAAGCGATGAAGTGCTAAAACTGCAGGAAAGATTGCAGGAACTGGGGTACGAACTGGAAGCGAACGGGTGTTTTGACTCGGCCACGTTGAAAGCAGTTAATCGGTACAAAGAAAAATACGGCCTGGACAATACCGGAGATCGGCAAGGAATCGTGGATGAAAATGTGTGGCGGACTCTGTTCGGGAAGCTGAGCGGGCTGCTGACGGTGCAAATGCACGGTCAGGCCTATTCCGAGCCGTTGAAAATGGCGCAGCTACGGTTACAAGAGCTGGGGTTTGAGGTCGAGGCGAACGGCTATTTTGATGAAGCTACCGTACGCGCGTTGGAAGGGTTCCGGGAGGTTTACGAGAAGGATCAAGACGGGCTCCAGGGTGTAATCGGGCCGGCAACCTGGCAGGCGCTGTTTAACATGCCGAAAGTGGAACCGGTTGAGGATTCCAAGAGCGAGCCGCAATACTATATCACGTCGGTAGATCCGCGAAGCTATTCGCTGGACGATGTGCTAAACCGCGATGATCCGGAAGTTCAGGAGCGGCTGAAGCAGACCTATTGGGCAGATTTGACCAAGGAAGAACAAGACAGGATCTATAACGAGCTGAAAGAACTTGAGAAAAAAGAAGAAAACGAGATGCGGCAAAAACAAAGCGGCATCGGCAATCCTTTTTTTGCGAACTTGATGGTTGGCGGGTCGAATGCTGTGGTGAACGCAATCAACACGGCCTCGGCAGGATTGCCGGAGCTGCTTGCCGAATGGATTATGGGACCGGAACCGGAAGGTTACGTAAATCCGCTGGATGATCCGTACGGCAAAGGAGTTGGCGAAGCTGCCGGAAATGTAGTCGGGTTCTTTTTGCCCTTTAAATATTTAAAAGCTGTGAAAACCCCGGCGGCTCTCTCCAAGCTATCGCCGACGGTGGTCAGATCCATGACGGCGGGAGCGGTCTTCGGCACGGCTACCGAAGCATCTGACGCGGTAACCGACTTCAAGCATGACGGCGACCAAGACCTCGCAGGCCGCGCCCAAAATATCGCTCTGGATACCGCTATGGCCGGAGCCGGGGACGTGACCTTCACCTATGCGTTTAAGCTCATTTCCAGCGCGCTCAAGAGTACAGCGGGACAAAAGCTGACCGGGTGGCTGAAGCGTTCGGAAGTGGAGGAGGCTCCCACCGTGAAAGAAGTGAAGCCATCAGGCACGAGTGTAGTGGCTGAGGGGACGGGGAATGATGCTTGGTATGCAAAAAAACCTCTTAATCCCTCTGATTTTGTTGGTACATTTGACGAAAGTTTTGCAGGGTTGAGCAATACAAAAAAAGTAGATTTAGCATTTATGGAAATTGAAAAGGCGTTTGGTAAGAAGTATGCTGATGAGATAAGGAAATTATATGAATCCACTAATCGTAGTTTTACTCAAACTGGAGATACTTTAGGACTATTTAAGTTTAATGCAAAAGGCGAACCGGTTTTAGAATTAAATAAGAGTTTCGGTAACGCAAAAATGATGGCTAATACGATCTTGCATGAAATTAAGCATTATAGACAAGCTCTTAAGTTGGGTAGAAAAGAATTTATGGCGTTACCCGATGAACAAGCTGAGAGGTACGCAACATCGACAAATATCTGGCAAGGGAAAAGGATGGGGCTTTCTGACGAAGACCTTCAGTGGTTTCAACAGTATTATGACTTTTTTAGGGGGCTGTAATTATGGATTTAGTAATACATTTACTAGAAGGATTCGAATACAGAGCATTGAACAAATCAATCCCTATAGTATTAAAGATAACATCTGATAAACAAGAAGATATTTCTGACAAAATTGACATGAAAGAAATCATGTTATATAAGAATGGAAAAGAAGCTTTCGGTTCATTTATAGTCTCAACGTTAAGTCTTCCTAAATATACTTTTACAATATCGGAACATACTCCAAAATATATGATTATAGATGTGGCCGACCATGATGAATCGGAGTTACTGTCAGGGGAATATGAAGTTAGAGTTTCTGTTATGGTTTACGTACCGCTTGAGGATGGGAGATACTCTAGAAAAGAGTTAACGGCTGTAAAACAGATAATAATTCAATAACGCTCATAACCCATGTAAACCATTAAGCTCATTTCTTATGAGTCAAGGTGTAAAAGGTTTTGTTGTCACATTAACATCAGTAGCATCATCTTTCTAACGGTTGCGACCGCCGCTATTTCGGCAAAATCAAGGTCAAATAAATCGTAACGGTTGCAGGAGAGCTTATTTTGCATTTTTTAGGCTGCGGGGCTATTTTTATGCGAAATAAGCGCCACTACAACCGTTAGAAATCAAACCGCCCGTTTTTACGCCAAATAAGCGCGTCCGCAACCGTTAGAAATCGCCGCTAGAGCAAACATTTGCCACGGCCCCATTAGTATCCAAACATTCAGGCTTACTCCCCCTTCGGAATAAGCCTTTTACGTTTGCTTCGTCTGACTACCATCCGCCGTCACATAAACCCATCCAAGCCTATCCTCCCAAGTCTTTATACCTAACTCCAAGGATGTATCAAGTAGGAAGGGTATATATTTTTAACATTGGATTTATAGTAAAATTAATCCAAACTACCGCAATTTTATTTCCTGAATTTTCCTAAGGTTAAGGTTGGTGCATAGGATGACTGCGCTTCGCATATCAAGAATCGTGGAAAAAACAAAAGTCGAAGGGCCCGGGCTGCGTTATGCGATCTGGGTGCAGGGTTGTCCGATTCGCTGCGAGGGATGTTTTAATCCGCATACGTGGGAGATGGACGGCGGGAAGATCCGCGAAATCGACGAGATCGTTTCAGATATACAGATTGTCCGAAATGCCTCTCCTGAACTGGAAGGTGTAACTTTCCTGGGGGGCGAGCCGTTTAGCCAGGCGTATGAGCTTAGCGTGTTGGCCAGGAAGGTCAAGGAGATGAACCTGTCGGTCGTCACTTTCTCGGGTTATGACTATGACACCATCCGCAGATCCGGCCATCGTGGTTGGCAGCAATTGCTGAAGGAAACCGACCTGCTGATCGATGGCCCGTATATCCAAAGCCAACATGATTTAAGCCGCCCCTGGATCGGTTCGCGAAACCAGCAGTACCGTTTTCTCACGGATCGGTATAAAGAACTGGAGGCCCGTTTACCGAACATCGCGAATAAAATAGAAATACGGCTGCATGCCGATGGCACCATCACCGCTAATGGCATGGCTCAATTGGAGAATTTGGAGCTTTTGCTGGGGCTGGGTTACGAACGTAAGGAGGTTAAGGAATGAGTTTGGAAATTGTGCTGATCCCCGTTGCCATTGCATTAACCAAGGAAATTGCCGAAGGGATCTCCCGGAAACTGGAGAACCGAGAGAACAACCTTTTGATCCTGGAAACGCGCATGAAGGATGAAGCTTTGCTGAAGCAAGCGCTCGAGGATTGGGATTGTTCGTTCCGTACCGCGGAGGGGGTAGAGGCCGTGAAGTTTGCTTCCACCGTTACGAACGAGGTTATTTTTACGATCAATGAAACGGGCTGCTACACGCTGATTCTGCCCGAAACGGCGGACCAGGGCGCTTATGAAGAGTGGATTGCCAGCGTGGAGCAATCTTATACCCGGCTCCTTCAGCAAAAGGTCTATCAGAATCTGGTGGAGAAGGCGAGAAGCCAGGGATTGATCCTGGAACAGGAGGAGCGGCTTAGAGATCGTTCGATCCAACTGACGTACATATTGAATAGATAAGGAGACAGGCATGTTTAGAACGTATACCGAGCGCGGGAAAGCCTGGGAAATCGCCAACAGCTGGTGGATTCTTCTGACTTTGGTTCCGTTCGCGATGACAAGTTTTATCGCTTTTTTGTACATAGGGCTCCGGGTAAAGCTTTGGCGCTGGAAAATCTGGGGAATTGTTTATTTGGCGGGCACAATCGTCGCTTTTTCTACGACGGCTATTGGGATCGGTGCGGCTATCGCGTTGTCCGTGTGGGTTGCGAGCATTATACATGCTTTTAACGTAAGGCCGGTTTTTCTGATTCAGTTGGATGTGTATAAGGCTAATGAGAAAGTAAGGAGCCAGCAAAAAATCACCCAAATGAGACAAGAGGCGGAAGCGAAGTTCCAAGCGGCGGGGAGTACGACCCAGTTTAAGCCTCCGGCGCCGAAAAAGAAGACGGAAGCGGATCAGCCGGAACGTGCGTGGAACGAGGAGCACAAGGCCGAACATCGCGAAAAGACGGATACGCCCGCAACAGATGCACCCGCAGCAGATACGCCCGCAACAAACCTGAACCAAACCGGCAGCGGACGCCGGATCGATTACTAATGAGATGGGGTTGAAAATGTGACTACCGCGAACCCAACCAATAAAACGAAAAAACATCTGGCCAATTTGTTCCGGGCGCGCTTTCCGTACCTTTACATTCAGACCTGGGAGGAGAACCGGATTTTATCCTTGATTCGCGAGGTCGCCCAGGACGCCGAACTTATCAAAACGCCGCGGGAAGTGATGATGTGGCGGGTAACGACCGGCATCATCGACGGGAAAGGCCAAGCGAAGGGGGATACGAAACCGCCCCTGAAGGCGCTGGAATTCATCGAAAAATACGATAAACCGTGCATTTTTGTGCTGCAGGATTTTCATGTGTTTTTTGGCGGGGAATGGCGGGCGCCGGATTATCAGCTCATCCGCAAGCTCAGGGATATGCTGACCAATATCAAGCAAAGCGAGCATCCGATCAACGTTATTTTTACGTCTCCGTTTTTGATGCTTCCGGACGATTTGCAAAAGGACGTCACGATCGTCGATTTCGAGCTGCCTTCCTTTGAAGAGATCAAGGCCGTGCTTGAGGAAATGATTCAAATCAATGAGCAGAGCGGGCGGATTCAGATCGATCTGGATGATGAAGGCAAGGAGCGTTTAGCCAAGGCGGCGCTTGGCCTGACGCTTTCGGAGGCGGAAAACGCCTTTGCCCGGGCCATGGTTGAGGACGGAAAGCTGAATGTCCACGATGTCGAAGTCGTCCTGCAAGAAAAAGAACAAATCATCAAGAAAACCGAAATCTTGGAGTTTGTACGCAGCGATTTGAAAATGGCGGATGTCGGCGGGCTGGAAAACTTGAAGCGCTGGCTGTCCAAACGCAACAAATCCTGGCTGGATTCGGCCCGCAAATACGGGCTGCCGTCTCCTAAAGGGGTGCTGATTACCGGCGTTCCGGGCTGCGGCAAAAGCTTGATCAGCAAATCGATCAGCTCGATGTGGCAGCTGCCGCTGCTGCGGCTGGACATGGGCAAAATTTTCAGGGGAATCGTCGGAAGCAGCGAGGAGAATATGCGCAAAGCGATCAAAACGGCGGAGGCGATTTCCCCGTCGATTCTGTGGATCGATGAAATCGAAAAAGGCTTTAGCGGATACTCCGGGGGCGCTGACAGCGGCACTTCGGCTCGGGTGTTCGGGCAGTTTCTGACCTGGATGCAGGAGAAAACAAGCCCCGTGTTTGTGATTGCGACGGCGAACAACATTTCCGCGCTGCCCGCCGAATTGATGCGCAAAGGAAGGTTTGACGAAATTTTCTTTGTGGACCTGCCGACCAAGCGGGAAAGAAAGGATATTTTGAAGGTCCATATATCAAAACGGTTGACGGACCCGGAAGTTTCCGGCGAGTTTGAGCTGACGGATGAAATTCTGGAGCATTTGTCCTCCAAATGCGAAGGTTTCGTCGGCGCCGAGATCGAGCAGTTGGTGATCGATGCTTTATTTGAGGCGTATGCGGAAAGTTCGGCGGTTCGCCTGGAGTTTTTTGAACGGGCCATCGCCAACACCGTGCCGCTTTCGGTGACGTTGGCCGAACAAATTCGCGGGATCCGGGATTGGGCGAACGTTCGGGCGGTGGCGGCAACTCCGAGAGAGGACCGGGAAGAGTACGCGAATGAAGGCCTCGCCAACCCCTACGGGGGAATTCTGGCGGGCACGGGCGAGTTTGATGACGTCCGTTTCAAACGCGGCGGGAGAACGGTTGATTTTTAAGGGGGAAACATGATGGATGAAAAAATACAAATCCGGATATGTCCCGATGGCCGGATCGAAGCGGAGACGCTGGGCATCACAGGAGAGAAATGTAAGGATGTGATCGGGCTGCTTGAAGAACTGCTGGATGCCGAAGTGGTGGAGACCACTTTGAAGCCGGAGTTTTACGAAACGGATGGGTTAAAGATACGCGAAACGTTAAGGCGGGAGGAATAAAGCGGTGTATTCAACGAGTGAAATCCGTTCGGCCGCGAGAAGAACGGCCCAAGGAGAAGCGGACTTGAGAAAGACCGAGAAACAGCTGGGCTCCCATGTGCAGGAGACGTCTTCCTGGTGGAAAGGCAAGGCCGGGACTGCGTTCAAGGAGGATTATACAGGAAAAACCAGGAATGAAATCAACCGGTTGTGTGCGGAGATCCGCGATATAGAGTCGGGGCTGGAACGGCTGGCCCGAGAAGTCCAGATCGCCGATGACCGGCGCAGGGCCGAGGCGGCCAAAAAAGCGTTTAAGAGATAATCCGAGATACGGAGTGCGATTGAATGATATTGAATGAACAACATTACCTATGGTTATGTGAATTGACGGGCACCGGGCTGCTGACTTCGCAGCATTCCGGCAGCGTGATGGAAATCGTTCGCGGCCTGCAGCCTTCCCTTGCGGGCCGGGGGCAGGGAGATTTGGCCGAGGCCATGCTGAAGTCCGCCCATTTAGCGGATTGGGAACTGCTTGGACGAGGGGGCGAGCGCGGCTCGGAATGGTTTCTTTTTGCGGATCAAACGCATCGTCAAGGCGCAATCGCCGTCTCGGAACCACGGGCATCGGAGGATTACGATACATATTCGTTCCCGTTGGACGAAGCGATATATAAACTTCGGGAAATGCTGGTACCCGGGGGAAAGCATGTGTTTACCGGCCTTGGGCCAGGGGGCTGGCATGCCGCGCTGCTCGCGGAAGCGCTGGGTGCGGAAGCCGTCGTTTTTGGCGCGCCGACCATGGAAGAGCTTCCGGGGAAGGCCGTCAACTTTGTGGGCGAGGATGATCCGGTAGGGGACCATACCGGGAAGGTCGTTTTTGTGAAACAAGCGGAAGACCTTGGCGAAGCGGACGAAGCCTTTTTGTATAGAAAGCTGGTTTTTGAAGAAAGCGGGAAGGCGGTTGTATCGGCACAAAGCGAATTTTCCCGGTTTGTGAGCTGGTTCTATAATACGGCCGGGACCGTGGAACCCGAGGTATGGAAGATCTTTTTTCCCGGATCAGAAGAAGAGGAAGCGGTGATTCTCGCGGATCTGGGCGTTTACTCCGTTTTCATGAAGGTCGGTGAACTGAATAAAGAGAAGCTTCTTCACGCCATTGACGCAGCAGTGCGATATGCCGCCGGACAATTGGAAACGGGCCGCGATCAGCTGGCAGCCGAACTGGATAAACTGCCTGATGAAAACTATGAAACCTTAGTATCGGAAAAGGCGGAAAAATATGCGATGAAGGCAACGGATTTCGTGATGCGCATCTTTGAAAGCGTCCAGACGGTGCTGATGGGAGTCGCTTTGTTTACGCTGGAGCAGGAAACGTTCGATATGAATACCCCGATTGACAGTTTCCGGACGCAAATCTATGACTTGCTGGATCAGGAATTGGAGCGGGTGAAGGCTTGCCTCGATCAAGCGATCGCCCGCCGGCTGGAAGCCTCCTTCCAGGTTCCCGATTTCGGCTTTGAATGGTAAGGGTAAGACGGATGAGTCAGCGGGCGGTACGCATTTTGCTGGTTGTGCTGGCAGGAATAATCATTACTTTAGAAGTGAGCGGGTGTAAAGGTAAGCAGGAGCCGGGCGCAATCAAGGAAAAAATGTTGGCTTATTTTGAAGAAAAATACGGGGAGGAATTTTTACCCCTTTCTTTTGAATCCAGCGGTTTTGCCTACAGCCATAATACTTTGTGGGCTTACCCCAAAAAGGGACCGAATCCGACAGATTTGAAGTCTGGGGGGCACGTATGGAGGACGGTTCGTACGAGATGAGTGACGGATATTTTGGGATATATATTAAGCCGAAATATGAAGAAATTTTGTCCGGTTTTGTGAGTGAGATATACAAAGATTTCAAGTTGTTCACTGGCTTTAATGAAGGGGTTTGGTCGGACGAACTGAATAAAGACACGAAGATAGAGGATATATATTTGAAGGACAAACTGTTCGGTTCAAATACGGTGATTTTTGTAAAAGAGGATTCTGCCAAGGGGATTGATGATAAACAAGGGATAAGAAAAATCGCTGAAAAAATGAAGGAACATAAAATGGTAGGCAATATTCGTATATATGCTGTTTATAATGAGAAATTCGATTCAGTTGATCTGAATGCTTTGAATGCAACACCGAGCGAAGAGAAAGAGTTATTTTTAAGAGATTACGAAATCATTAAAGTGACTCAAGAGCTTGAAGTGAAAATATATGGGGAGGGGAGCTAAATGGCGGAATTAAGAGAAAGCCAATCAATGCTCCTTTCCGAATTCGGCTTTGAATGGTAAGGGGGAAACGGATGAGTCAATGGGTACGAATTTTGCTGGTTATGTTGGCAGGAATGATCATTACTTTAGGAGTGAGCGGATGTATGAGTAAGAAGCAGGATCCGGACGCGATCAAGGATAAGATGTTGGCTTATCTTGAAGAAAAATACGGGGAAGAATTCTCACCCCTTTCTTTTGAATCCAGCGGTTTTGCCTATAGTTACGATACACTGTGGGCTTACCCTAAAAATGGTACAAAAGAAGATAGGTTTGAAGTATGGGGTTCACGTACAGAAGATGGCTCTTACGGGATGAGTGACGGATATTTTGGAATCTATATCAAGCCAAAATATGAAGAGGTCCTATCCGGTTTCGTGAGTGAAATTTACAAGGATTTTAAGCTGTTCACTGGTTTTGAGGAAGGGGTTATGGCGGATCGTCTGAATAAGAACACGAAAATAGAAGAGATTTATGCTCCCGATGAGTTGTTTTTTTCGGATACCGTCATCTTTGTCAACGAAGATTCAACCAAAGGGATTAGCGATGAAGAAGGAATCAGGAGAATAGCGGAGAAAATGAAAGAACATAAAATGGTTGGATCCGTCCGTTTGTATGTCGTATTTAACGATAAGTTTGATTCCATAGGACTTGACGTATTAGATGCAACATCGGCGGAACGAAAGGAACTTTTTCCTCGGCCCCGTCAAATTATTAAAGTGACGCATGATCTTGAAGTTAAAAAATATGGGGAGGGGAACTAATGGCGGAATTAAGCGAAAGCCAATTAATACTCCTCGATAACCTAATTTATTTAAAAGGTGTTGCAAATAGCAGGGACAAAACAGTAGGCGAAATTGTTGATGATTTGCTGAATAATAACAAATTATCTTTAAGCAAGGATCCAAGGACGGGAAAATATCCCGGCTCGATGTCCAGAGATGAATGGATTGGCATTCTTAAAAATATTGAACGGGATCCACAGCTAAAGGGGTTAACTGTCTTGCATGGGGACCCCGGCTTTGTTTATGACGAAAACGGAAAGATCGTTCAGCATAAGCAGACTCCACTGGAAGTGGGGGCACGCATGGCAACCTTTGTTGATTTGGAGACAGACGAAGCTGTTGTCGTCTTCCGCGGCACCTCAGGAGACGCCGAGTGGCATGACAACGGTACGGGCGGATATTTAACCGATACCGAGATGCAGCAGCGCGCTTTGGCATATATTGAACAATTGCCCTATAACAACATCACGGTAACCGGCCACTCCAAGGGAGGCAATAAGGCCCAGTATGTAGGGATTCTTTCAGATAAGGTGAAACGAGTCGTATCCTTGGATGGCCAAGGGTTTTCCAAAGATTTTATTGAGAAATACAAAGATTTAATAGAAGCAAATAAGCATAAGATTACTTCAATTTCTGCTAGTGATGATCCTGTAAACAGCTTGCTTATTCCGGTTGCCGGGACGATTAAGTACATTCAAACGAGCGATCCCGACAATCCACTCGACATATTTTACTACCATAAGCCAAACATTGTTTTGAATGAAAAAGGCGAGTTAAATGATGAAACGGAACAAGGAGCAGTTTCGAAATTTTTAAATGATTTTACGATTTATGCCAGTACAACTATGCAAGAACCGTTCCGCAGTTATGTGCTCGACGGTTTGCTGGCATTAAAGGAGAGCGGTCAGGAGGGAACGCCCAAGGAAAGTTTAACGCAATCGATTATTAGCGCAGTTATAGCTTTAAGTCACTTGGATGATTTTGCTCTTTCCAAAGTATCGGACAAATACGGAAATTTTGCCGAACTCGTTGCCGCAGCTCTCGGCACAGCTGTTTTTCCATACATTTTTATTGATGACTTGCTGCATTCAGTTTGGAAAAATTTGAATGACTTAAAAGATTATGTGGTTGCAAAGGTCAAGCAATTTGGAGATTGGCTTAATGATACGATGGATGCTGCATCCAAAAAATTCAAGGAGTTTGGGGAGCATATCGGTGCTGCGTTCTTGACTTTTGCCCAGCAAATTAAAAATGGTTGGGGCGCTATGGTCCAAGGTATTAATAACTTTTTCGCGGATCTCAGACAAGCCGGGGAAGCCGTAATGCAGAAGTTAAACCGGTTTATGGACAAATTCTCTCAGGGAGTCCAAAATTTCTGCAACTGGATTGCCGAAGGCACCAGGAAGGCGATCGAAGCCGCCAAAAATGCCTGGAACAGTTCCGTCGATAAGGTAAAAAGCTGGTTCGGGGACGTGAAAGAGAGCATTTCCAATAAAGTGGGCGAACTGAAAGACGGGATAAAGCATGTAGCCGAAATGACCCGGGAAGGCTTCCGTAAATTTATTGACGCGTCGGTAACCAAAGCGAAGGAGATCGGGAATTGGCTCGTTACCAAATTGGATCAGGCCCGGAAGACGGCGATTGAGATCGGCGCCAAAGTCAGCGCCGCCTTTACGGCGATGGCGGATAAACTGAAGGCGGGTTGGGAGAGCGTCAAAACCGGCATGGCAAATTTGGCCGGGAACATCAAAGAAACCGCCGTTCGGGTTGCCGAGGCGATGGCGCGTTTTGCCCAAACGTTGAGCCGGGCGGTTAAAAGCTTCTGCGATAAAATGGTTGCCGCCTATAAACGGATGATGGAAGGCCTGAAACAAGGCTGGGATAACCTCGTCGGCAATATCACTACGCTTTTCAGCAAAGCGACAAATTTGATCCGTCAGGAAGTTGATGAATTTAAAGACAACGTGAATTCGGCGGTAAGCATGGCCAGGGACAAAGTGACGGATTTGGGGAAACAGACCATTAAGAGAATCAAGGGATTTACGGGCAAAGTCGTAAAGGGATTGTCCAAAATTTCCGGCGGGCTTCTCATGGTCAGCGTAAATCGGCTTACCGACCTGCAGACCAAATTTAAAAGAACGGACGACGATGTTGTTTCCACAACCAGCCGAATCGTCAACGATGCGGAACGGATCGCGTCGAACGTCTCGCGCGCTTATAGCGAGTCTAACGTGCAGAGTCAAGTTCGCCAGCTGCAAAGGGCGATCGACGATGTAAGGAACCGCCGCAATCAAGTCGCTGCCGAAATGCAGCGGAAAATCCGTTCCCTCGCCATGGCGCGGGATCAATACGTGAGGATCGAACGAATGTTGAAGAGTAATATGGGGAATCTGACGTAATCTAAAGCAATTTGCAAGAAGGCTTAGCACCCTGGGGAACCAAGGAGGGCTAAGCTTTTTTTGACTATATGAATATTCAAAAATATATAACTAAAATCATTGACAAAATATAGTGCATAAGGCAAATTATAATCGTAGAATTGCCTGCATTTTACATAATAAAAAATAACTTGATAGTTTGCCAGGCGATTATACGATAGTTTGACGGAAAGGGAGGAGATAGCGAATTCATCAAAGATTGCTTTACGTTCGCAAATGAGAAAGGAGGAATACTATGACAAAAAAATGGCTTCAGTGCAGCTCCGTTTTGTTCATCGCTTTTCTTTTATCCTTTACTATGAATACCTCTTCTATGAACGTCTCGGCAGCGGAGGATTTTACTCGGGGTGTTGACGTATCCGGCAACAACGTGACTTTATGGTTCAAGTCAAAGGTCGATACGACGTGGGTGGATGTCCATTATAAGGTGAATTCGGGCGTTCAGCAAAATCTCAGAATGACTTACAACGCCGGAGCCGGAAGATACGAGCAATTCGTCGATTCGGCCGCCGGAGCCGTGATTGAATATTTCTTCACTTATAATAACGGCACTCCGGCTTATGACACAACGACCTTCACCTATCGAGGCGCGGGGCAAACGGACCCAACGAACCCAACGGACCCAACGGACCCAACGGACCCAACAGGCGACTCGATCTACTCGATCCCGGCTTCTTCGATTCCCAATCCTACAGGCGGCGGGGTTAGCCTCAAAGTCATGAACGGCACCGGCGGGGCCTATGCCGACGATCAAATTTATTGGGGAGTTATCGGCAAAAATCCGGCCAACGGCCAATGGAGTTACTTGAATTTGTCCGGACAGCTCGTGCCCATTTCCACCGCTTTAAACGATGCCCCAGGCCACTTAACGAAAAATGGCGCCAATTATGCCAACATCTATCACAAGGTCAGCAGCGCTTCCTGGGTTAATCTTCCCAAGATCACTTCAGGCAGATTGTTCCTTAGCGTAGGTTCTCCTTTGTATATTAGAACCTTTGACGACGGCTTCGCCGGTCCGGATCTCAACAATCCTACCGATCCCAACCTCGATGTCTATTTTGACTTCGCCGAATTTACGGTGGATGATGCCGGATATCACGGGAACACAACAAGGGTCGATCAGTTCGGCTTCCCGATTCAGCACCGCTTGGTCAACAAGGCGGGAAATTACGACCGGACCGTAGGCGAGTTTGAAGCGGAAACCCGTTCCGGCCTGTTTGCAAAATATCGGAATGAAGTGCCTGCCGAGTTCAAATCGCTGGGAACCTTGCAGGCGCCCTACCGGATCGTCAGCCCTATGATCGGGCCGTTTAAGCCCGGTGGAGCCTATGAAAACTATTTTGCCGGCTACTCTAGCATCTCCACCCGCGACATCCTGCTCGGCATCGGCGGCGCCAGCGATCCTCAAGTTTGCGCGGCGCTCAACCGGCATGTATTTACGGCTTCCGATTGGAACGATGTCAGCCAATATTATAAGGCTGCACCGGCCAACTATTATGCAAAATTTTGGCATGATCACAGCATCGACGGGCTGGCCTACGGCTTTGCCTACGATGACGTAAACGGGCAAGCCGCTTACCTGGAAGTCAGCGATCCCAAAGGTGTGATCGTTAGAGTAGGCTGGTAGACGGCGGCCTATTTTAATTTAGTAGATTGATAAGAGGAAGGACTGAACATATGAGGAATCATAAGAAGAAATTCTCTTTTTTAGTCGTGTTGGCATTATTGATTTCACTTTTCACTCCACTAGGGTTTAACGCGCAGGTATCCCAAGCGGCAGCCGATCAAGCTGCGGCCGCGGCCGATAGCGGCCGGGTTTTGCTGGCCAGTGCCTATCCGGCATGGGACAGCGGCAAAGTTTATCTCGCCGGAGACATCGTCTCCTATAACGGTCAGGATTACAAGGCCAAATGGTGGACTCAAGGCGACACCCCCGGTGCATCGGAGGTGTGGGAGCTGATTACCCCATCGGATGGCACCTATCCGGCATGGAACAGCAGTACGGCCTATGTTGGCGGAAATATCGTTTCTTACAACGGTCAACTGTACAAAGCCAAATGGTGGACGCAAGGGGAGACCCCCGGCGCCTCGGACGTTTGGGAACTGATCGGGGGCAATCCCGATCCGACGGACCCCACGGATCCAACCGATCCGACCGATCCTACCAACCCAACCGACCCGACGGATCCGCCTCTTCCAGGCGGCTTTAAAGTTGTGGGGTACTACCCGAGTTGGGAACCCGGCAAGATCAATACGATTCAATACCATAACCTGACGCATATCAATTATGCGTTTGCTATTCCGACCAGTGAAGGCGGGCTTCTGCCGCTGGAGAATGCCGGTGCCGCCAGCCAAATTATTGAGACGGCTCATGCCAACGATGTGAAGGTTTTGCTTGCGATAGGCGGCTGGTCTTACAACGGAACCCCGCTGGAGAACACCTTCATGGCGGCGACCAATACGCCGGAGAAGATTAAAAAGTTCGGCGACGCCATCGTCGCGATGGCCAAGCAATACGGCTTTGACGGCGTGGATATGGACTGGGAGCACCCGCGAACGGACGGTTCAAGCAAGCAGCAGTATGAAGATTTGATGGTGTACTTAAGCAAGGAGCTTAAAAAACAAAATATGCTTCTCACTTCCGCCGTCCTCAGCGGCGTGACTCCGGAAGGCGTAGTATACTGGGATGCGGCGGCTCACACCGACAAGGTTATCAATGCGGTGGACTGGTTTAATGTCATGGCTTATGACGGGGGCGACGGCATCAGACATTCCACCTATGAATTTGCCGTGCTTAGCGGAAAGTATTGGAAGGAAACGAGAAAAATGCCCGCGGAAAAAGTCGTTTTGGGCGTTCCTTTCTACGGCAGACCTTCGTGGGCTTCCTATGCCGCTATTTTGCAAGCCAACCCCAAAGCCTATAATACAGACGTTTCTATGATCAACGGGATGGAAGCTTACTATAATGGAATTCCGACCATTAAGAAGAAGACCCAATTTGCCCTGGAGCAGCTTGGCGGCATTATGGCCTGGGAGCTGACCCAGGACACCACCGATACCAGCAAAAGTTTGCTGCAGGCCATCGGCGATACCGTAAGAGCCTATAATAAATAGTCATTAAAAACGCGAGCAGCAAGGGACTAATCCCTTGCTGCTCGCGTGCTTTTTTTTGTACGGAACCCTTAATTGATCTCCAATTTAAACCCGTTCTGAATGTAATACAGATCAGGATGGGCAATCTTGCGGGTAACCAGGTTGTTGAATGTGGCGGAACCGTTGTTGGTGTAGGCAAAGATCGCCGCTCCCGGATGCGGTCCCGAGAAGCGCGAGGTGGTTACCCCGTCCAAGCCGGTGCCGTCGATCGTAACGTTGTTGAACACGATGTTTTGGAAGCCGCCGGGGTACCCGAGCTGAATGGCGTCACGTTGACTGTTGATAATGTCGATGTTGTTAAACGTGACGTTCCGGATAGCGTCGTTCGAGGCTTCCAGATCGATCGCCCCGCGTTCCCCGTTATATAGGTCTTTGCTAGTCCCGCTGTTGATGATCGTGGTATCCGAGAACTCAATGCCGGTGTTGTTTTGGAAATGATAGCCCGGGAACACGGTGTTCATGCGGATGCCGGAACCGCCGACGGCGTCGATGATCAGGTTATGGGTAGCCTTGTGTCCGCTGCCGCCAAAAATGCCGATGCCCCCGGCGCGCCAGTTGTTTTCGATCGTATTGTGCGAGAACGTATTATTTACACCGGCGGGAGCGCCGTTTACGTTACTAGTCCAGATTGCCAACGCGTCGTCGCCGTTATTGCGCAGGCTGCTGTTGCGTACCGTCGAATGGCTGGTGCCCTGGGCGAAATTGACCCCATCGGCAAGGTTGTTGCGGATGCGGCTGTTTTCGATGACCAGCCCCGTTGCGATCATCGCCGGCGTATGGGCGTAGTCCCCGACCCAAAATCCGCATTCAAAATGCTCCACCCACACGTTGTGGATCTTCGAGTTGGTGCCGAAATTGTCCATGAACCCTTTATAAACGGCTTCTTGGTTGTACCGCGACCGCAAATTCGAGTTCATGTATACATTGCTGAAGTCAAGCTGGCCCGAAATGCGGAGCGAGATGCCGCCGGACGCCCGATCGGGATTGGTGAACTGCAGGTTCGTATGCCAAATCCCCGCGCCCATGACCTTGAGATCATCGATCATCTTGCTTGCCGAGCCGATTTCCCACATGCCGCCGAGGTGGAAGGTGCCCTTCGGAATATACAGGGTTTTGCCTTCCGCCACCGCCGCATTTACGGCTGCTTTAAAAGCGTTGAGATCATCCTTGCCATCATTCGCCACAGCGCCGTAATCGGTGACGGAAACCGCATTGGCCGGACGGGCGATAGGATCGGGAACCTGCTCAACTTCGATGAAGTCTACTCCGTATTCAATGTTGTCGTTGCCTTTCTGAATGCGGATCGTATCGCCCGGCTTAAGCGGCGTATCCAGCTTCCAGTGCACTTCGTCAAAACGGAAAAGCGGGCGTCCCACACCGGGCGTATCGCCCGGCTGATCGCTCGAGAAGTATTGCCAGCTGTAGTAGGAGGTTAACGGTACGGCCTTCACCTTGGCGCCATTGACGTAAACGTCAAGCGAGCCGCTTTGCCCCATGCCGTCGGAGGAATCGGGCATCGTGAAGCGCATCGTCACGCCGTCCCCGCCTTGCCCCGGTTTAACCTTCCATTCCAGATAGGAGCCGCTTGAAGGCAGCGCGACGTATTTTTGACCGGAAGCCTCGGACGCGGTAAGCGCCTGATCGAAGGTCGGAGCGCTCTTCAGTACGGCGCCGCCGCCGCGGACCGCCTCATCGGTGTCGTAGCGGAAATACGGCATGCTTGCCCCGCGCTGAGCGTACACGGCCAGGCTGGCCGAACTGGTGTTGTTTTCCCGTTTCCCCGCGGTTTCATTCTTGTCCGGGGCCACGGTGAGCTGGATCGTGTAGTTTCCGTCCGCTGCCGTCCACGTTCCCGGAATCGCGATATCAGCGTCCGCGCCGGCCGCCAAAATGCCTTGATAAGCTCCATTTAGCGTTTGCAGCGTGGCGCCTGCGGCATTTTTAAGCGTCAGCGTGACTTCATGAGCGCCATCGGCCGTAGCGATAGTGCCTTGATTTTTCAGATTCACGTGAAATGATACCGCATTTCCGGAAGCCGGGGTGCTCGGCGTCCAGGAGACCGTGCCGACCAGGTCGGAGCTGGCGACGGGCGTAATGACGAGCGCCGTTGGATTCGTATACTCGTTGTTCGTCTCATCCAGCTCAATCACCGAATTGCGCGGGTCGGCCTTGGCGCTGACCGAATAAGAAGCGGCGGTTTTCGCGCCGGCAATCAGCGATACCTTCGCCACCGCGCCGGCGTCCAGCGCTTTGACAGGGGAAGTGCCGGCCAGCGTTCCGTTCAGGTAGAAGCCGACATCCGTCGCCGGGGAGGGACCTGTGCCGATATTTTTCACGGTTGCGGTCAAAGTGACGGCATCCGTTTCCCGCGGATTGCTCGGAGTCCAGGACAAATCGGTCACGGTCAAATCCGGATTGGCCGCCGGAACGCCGAAAACCTGAAACTCGGCGACCTGTCCGCCAGGGGCTCCGGAGTTTGCGGTGAAGCGCAGCTGTACGCTGCTCGCCGTTCCGCTGACGGGAATCTTAACAGTGTTTTTCGTAGCCGGGTTAAAGGTGTACTTGGCCTCGGAAACCAGGTTCGTGAAGGTCGGGGAGCCTTGCTCGCGGCCCAGCACCTGGATCGTTTGCGCGCGCGTTCCCCATATGCTCGACGGATTCAGTTTGATCACTACCGAGGAAAGGTTGGCGTTGGCTCCCAAGTCTACGGTTAATGTGCTTGGATGGCCGTTTCCTTCCCAATACGTGTTTATGTTGTCATCATTGGCATTGGCGGCCACATAATTAAAGGTGGCAGAGGAGGCCTCAATCGGTTTGCCGGCCGCCAGATTCGTCCCGTCGCCGGGCTCTTCACCAGGATCGGGATCGCCGCCCCCGTTCTCGCTCCCGTATACCTCCACTTCGGAAAATTGCGCCGCCGGCCAGCCGGTATTGGCCGTCACATGGATTCGGACGTAACGGGTGGTCACGGCTGCGAAATCAATCTCCACCGTATTGGCGGCCGCCGGATCAAACGTATACTTGGCGGAATCGACGATAGACGAGAAGCTTGCGCCGTCATCGCTTCCCTGAACCGATAACGTCTGCGTGCGCGGCTCCCAGCCCGCCGGCAGCTTCAAAACAACCCGGTCGATGCTCGTTTTGCTGCCCAGATCGGTTTGAATCCATTGCGGGAACGCATTGTTCGTACTCTCCCAATAGGTGTTCTGATCATTATCGAAAGCATTTGCAGCAACATAAACGTCGTTATGTCCGCTTGCCGCATTGGCTTTTCCCAGTGCCAGATTCGCCCCTTCGGCGGCCTGAACCGCAGATGAACCGAGGGGGAGCAGAGCGGCCCCTACCAACAATGCCACGATACTTAACCATACCCAATATTTTTTCATCAGCAGCCTCCCATTTTCTTAGAATTCAACAATTTCAGACCGTTAAAATATACGATATATTCACTCCTTTTCTATAATTATAAAATAGTAGCACTTAATGTAAGTTATCATAATCGTTAATTCTACTAAAGGAAAGTAGTTCCTCTACGGAAATGATGTGTAATTTTACGAAAAAACGGTAATTTTTCTAACCGGACGTTCTCGACATTTTTTTCAAAGAACCCTTGACTATCTAGTCTATCGGACTTATTCTAAAACTAGATTGGTAGATTTTATGAAAGTTAAATAGTTTAGCGATTGATAAAGGCAAATCCATCGAAAGGTGGAGACGCAAAACTATAGGGGTTAAGGCGGCATGTTCGCTATACCAGCCAGTTACCGATCAAGAGGCCAGCGTTTTTTAAGCGTTGCACTACAGGACCTTCTTATTTCGGTAAGAAGGTCTTTTTTGTTGGCTTTAGACGACATTTCATATTGATAAAGGCAAATCCATCGAAAGATGGGGACGCAAAGCTATAGGGGCTACCACGGAAATCCGTAACGCCAGCCAGTTGCCGATATGGAAGCCAAACGCAAATACGCGGTATTTCGTTTCTTCCTGATTCGGTTGAATACGCATCGTATTCGGTGCGCTTTTGGGAGGAACACGGGATGAAACGAATCGTTTATTTGGCGTTTGCATTTATTTTTGCTACGAATCTAGCGGCAATTCCGGCTTATGCGGATGATAGCCAAAGTTTGGTGAATGATATCGTCGTGCTCCCCAAGGACGACTTCAACAAAAGCGACGCAGGCAAAATGATAAGCCGGCTCTCCGAAATTCCGGCTTCTCTTCTGGAAGGCTTAAAGGACAACGGCGTCAAAATCAAACTGGTCAACGGCAAAATTACGGATGAACCGGAGCTCGCCCAGTACAAGGGCATTACTCCGAGAGGCTGGGAGAAGACCGGGCTGACCTGGGACGATGTGCCGGGCGTCAGCATGAACGTGGTGATCGTAAGAATCGGGTACAGCAACAAGGGGAAGGGCCATAACGGACAAAACCTGGAGCTTCATGAAACTTTCCATGCGATTGACCGGGTTGTGCTGAATAACATCAGCTCTTCGCTCGAATTTACTGAAATTTGGAAAAAGGAAGCCAACAACGATTACAGCGGTGACGGTTATCTCTCGGCGTATTCGAACGAGTATTTTGCGGAAACGTCAACTTTGTATTTTTACAGCGAGGAAACGAAGAAACATCTGAAAGAGCATATGCCTTTGACTTATGAGTTTTTGGACAAGCTGTACGCAAACTGGAAATAGTAAACATAAAAGGCCCCCTTCCGGTTGGTTCACCGAAAGGGAGCCTGCTTGCTTTAAGGATAGACGCGGCTAGCTTTTATTTCACTCCAAACCTCGACTCCGGATTCGCTTCTGGAGTATTCATGATGATTTGTGGCTTCAAGAATATCGTAGTAGTACCACATGCTGGAGATATTGTCCGGCCACTGTTTCGTATCCTTATGAATTCCGTCCTTATCGACTTTTCTGTTCAGTACGCTGTTGATGAATTTGGCGGCTTCAGCCCGGGTAATGTATTGGTCCGGTTTGAAGGTTCCGTCCGTGTAGCCTTTGATCCAGCCTTTGTTGGCTGCGGAGGCGATATATTTTTCCGCCCAGTGCCCCGTAATGTCCGTGAACGTATCGTTTTGCCGTTCGTCCAGCTTGTCGAAGCGGGAAGCGATCGCCGCAAATTCGGCTCGGGTAATATATTGCCCCGGCTTAAAGATGCCGTCCGGATATCCCGTAATAATTCCGGCATTCTCCATCGTCGAAATATGTTTATTGGACCAGCGCGTATTTCCAACGTCAGAGAAGGAATTTCCGGTTTTCAGGTAGGCGGAGCGGCTTTCATCATCGAGCAATCGGTAGAAAATCGCCGCGACTTCTTCACGGGTAATATTGTTCAACGGCTTAACCGTGCCGTCCGGATACCCGTTAATGTAGTCGTAATGATTTTCCGTTTCCAGTTTTGGCGGAACGGCAGGCAGCGGCGGCAACGGCGGAAGCGGATCTACTTCCGGTGTGCTTGGGCTTGGATTCGGGTTTGAACTTCCCGAATTATCCGATCCGCTGGAGCCGGATGAATCCGACGATTTTTTAGTGTAGTAGAACGCGTACTCTTGGCCTTCCTGATCACTAAACGTGTAGGAAGCGGTCGCTTTCACTGGATTGTACCCGGATACCGATACGGCCGTCAGCGTTTTCGTCTCTCCCGGTTTGCCGGATACTGTGGTCTGACTCGCCAATTGCCGGTTTGTGCCGTTTTCCAAATACTTGACGGTCAATTGCCGATCCGCCGGTGCGTTTTTCGTGTAATAGAAGACATAAGTCTGATTCGGATCGTCGGTCCAAGTATGCGTGTGGTTTGCAACTTCCGGAGTATATCCTTCTACCTGTTTAGCGGAGAACTCTATTCCGGCCCCAATGCGGCCTTTGTAGATCTCCTGTGCGGCCAACTCGTTACCTGTTTCTCGATCTCGATAAGAGACGGTGACCTGTGCCAGTTCATCCGGTTCGCCTTTAACGTAGTAGATGGTATATTCCTGTCCAGCGTCTAGTGTAATTTTAATGTCGTATTTGGTTTGTTCCGGGAAATAAACGACATCGGTCACTGAAATTGGTTCAGGATAAAAGACCAAATTCGTTCCGGCGATACCTTTGGAAGCCGTTGGCTCGATAAGCTCTTCATCGGTCTCTCGGTCCACATGGTGGATCGTTACAATACGCTCCTGACCGGTATTGCCTTGGGCATACTTGAATACGAATTGCTGCACCTGATCTTCTGTGAAGGTGTACGGCACTTCATAAGCGTGCGGTTTGTAAACCGCCCCCGTAACGGTGTCTGTGTAATTTTCGGCCGTCAGGGTAATTTTTTCGCCTACTTTGCCCGAACGCTCAGTTGGATTGAGCAAGTCTTTACCTGTCTGTTGATCCACGTATCTGACGGTCAGAGTCCTGCTGTCATCCGGTTCGGTGGCATTGGCTGTGTAGTAGAAGATATGCGGAGCATTCTCCACGCCAAGCTCATAGTTGAAGCTTGGCTCCACCGGGGTGTAGCCCGGGATGCCGATCGCTTTGAGCTCGAGCGTTTGCCCGGTCACGCCTTCAACCGTAGTTGGGTCAGCGAGTTTCTTGTTGGTGCCTTGCTCGAGGTACTGCACTTCTACGCTTTGCTTATGGGCGACGTAGTAGAAGGTGTACTCGTTACTGCCTTCGGCTTTAACCACGTACTCGGCAGTTTTGTTTTCCGGAGTGTAGCCCGGAATTTCGGCTGCTTCGAGAGTTACGGTTTTGCCGGTGTGTCCCGTCACAGTGCGAGGTTCGATCAGTTCATTCCCCAATTCCTTATCCACGAACTTCACTGTAACGGTTTGTTCGCTCGGTGTGTAGTAGAAGATATGCGGAGCATTCTCCACGCCAAGCTTATAGTTGAAGCTTGGCTCCACCGGGGTGTAGCCCGGGATGCCGATCGCTTTGAGCTCGAGTGTTTGCCCGGTCACGCCTTCAACCGTAGTTGGGTCAGCGAGTTTCTTGTTGGTGCCTTGCTCGAGGTACTGTACTTCTACGCTTTGCTTATTAGCGACGTAGTAGAAGGTGTACTCGTTACTGCCTTCGGCTTTAACCACGTACTCGGCAGTTTTGTTTTCCGGAGTGTAGCCCGGAATTTCGACAGCCGTTAGAGTTACTTTTTGCCCAGCGACACCTTTTACCGTAGTTGATTGAGCGAGTTCCTTTTCTGTTCCCTGCTCCAAATAATGAACGGTAACTGTCCGTTCAACCGCTTCCTCATAACCAAACCAAACTGTCGGTGTCGGATTGGTAGCGGTAAGCCGGATGCTAACAGGATTTTCTCCTACCTTCAACTGATACCCGGCAATGTTTTTGGCCGATACGGAATATTCCGCAGCCCCGATCGGCAAAGCCTCATTCCCGTTTTGATCCTTGTAATACTCGCTATAAAGCAATTCCGCGAATTCCGGTCCTTCCACTTCAACGCCTTCGGCATTGACAGGCTTGCCGCTCGCATTGACTTTATAGCCCTTCATGAGGATGGAACCGTTGCCGATGCTTACTTTCGGCACCTCAAAATCCTTCGAAACTTTCTCGCCCGTAACATTCGTATATTCGATTGTCGTTTTGCCGTTCGTAGGATAGAGGACATTAGAAACGGGGTTTTTGGATTGGTCCAAGACCACTTTGTAAGTTAATGAAGCAGGTTCACCTTCGGCGATATTGCCGACGTCCCAAGTAAATGTCTCGGTTGCAGCGTTCCAAGTTACCGTACCTTGCGATGCGGAATAATCCTGAGGACTGACTTGTGCGCCTTGTTTCTTGAGATTGAACATGTCTCCCATCGGATCAACGACTTTGGCATTTTGAGCCGCATAGGAAATCTTTCCGGCCATTTCGCGGAAAATCGTGTTCAATTCATCGCTGTTGGCAGGGAAGTAGCCTTCGCTTTGAATGTCTTTTAACACATTTATCGCGTTGCTGTTGTTTGAAACTTCCAAGCCTACCGAAAAGATCTTGAGCCCTGCATCTTTGGCGATTTTTGCTTCGGAAATGGTACCGATGCCGTTATCCTTGACTTGATAATTGTTGATGTTGTAGGTGTCGTTTTTACAGTTAAAACCAAAGATATTACAATCATAGTTTTTAAAAGTAAAATCTGCACCTGTCCCAAGGGTTTTTCCGTAATCAAAACTCGTAATCGAAAAGTTGTTGCTGCTGTTAGGCCAGTTGAATCCTTCAGCATGTGTTCCCTTGAAGCTGAATGTTGGTTCACCGTCGCTTAACAACACGATTATTTTGTTTTGCGCGATACTGTTCGCCAACAGGTCGCTAGCTTTCTTCAAGCCCGCCTGGATATTCGTTCCGCCGGTCGGTTCAATACCTTCTATGGCATTTTTCAAAGCGTTCTTATTGCCAGCACCTTTAAAACCTGAGATAAGGGTAGAGGATTTATTAAATGAGACCACAGCGATTTGGGTGGAAGAGTTTGGTAACAGCAAATTATCCACAAATTTCTTTGCGGCATCTTTAGCGTTATCCATCTTCGATGGTGTAAACCATCCACTTCGCTGGTCCATGCTCCCCGACTTATCGATGACCAGCACGATGTCCGAGCTGGTCCGGACGTTTTTTCCTTCAGCCTTGAGCGTAATTTCCCACTCGCCAGGGCTCCCTGTAGGTTGGGCGGTTTTGCTCAATTGAATGGCTCCGGGATTCGGCCAGACGGGGTCCCCCGAACTTGCGCCGAAGACGGACAGGGGACTGGCAAAAAGCGAAAACATGCAAATCCAGGACAATATTATTTTTAACCCGCGTTTCATTGGTTCCTCCTCATTTTTTCATAGAATTCCTCCCTTTCAGGCACTAATTTTCTACCCTCCTTGCTTTGGGTATTTTATATATCTCACGGAAAAATCCGTTGAGAACGAGGGGAAAATAAAAAAGGCTGCATAAACAATAGTATTCATTGTTATGCAGCCGGACGGTCATTAATTCGCTTTTCGAATTGTTAGACTCCAAGGCTTTGCGACCTAATCTTTCGATTAGTGTGCCGAATATTCGATTATAGTTAAAAAGACCTGGATGTAGTAAAATATTACTAATATCCTATCAAACAATTTCAATATATTTCAAAAAAAAGCACTTGTCAACAATGTAATAGATAAAAAAGTCACAGTATAGATGATCCGAGCTTCCATACTATATTTTTTCGGATATTATCGTTTAAAAAGACAAAAGTACTCCTCTTTTCCAATTGTTAAATAATTTCAAACATTAAATAGCAGAAATGACACAGAATTAGTGCAATATTGTTATACAATAAAAGAAGCGCATGAAATTTTGGTTAAAGGAGCTCAAATGTATTGAACAAAAAGGCACTCCAGTTTGTAATAGGTTTCATGATTTGTTCGGTGATTCTATCGGCTTGCGGGAATATAACAAGCGCGCCTGCTTCCACGGAAAAAACAAAAACAGAAGTTACTCAAACGAAAAATGAAACCAGCCCTGCAACTGATAATAGTAAGGGATCTCAAAAAACAATCAGTCTTGATGTCGATGGCGAGATTTATAAGGTGGCAGTAAAAGACGAAAATGCGGAGAAATATACCTTTGCCGTTAAAACACCCAAAGGAATGGTTTGGATTCCTGCGCCAACGCTAGAGCAGCGTCCTGAAACGGAAAGTTATCCAGAGTACTATCCTACCGAGCCTTTTAGTATATATCTAAGTAATGCAAAAGATAATACGCTGGATATCAACACATCGACGAAACTTCTAACCCTACCCCTTAAAGATGGCGAAGCCGATGTCGTAGTTGATGACTTATTTGCCGTAAACGATACGATTTTATATCATACCGTTTCCGATTTTCGTGGTGGTTCGCAGCCTCTAAGACAACAATTATGGGCAATGAATGTTAATGATCCAAGCAGCAACAAGGTCATCGAAGAATTTCATGCCTCTGGAGGCAGATTTTATCATTATACAGTAGATAATTCGGAAGGTTTGTACGTGGGCGTTTACACTACGCCAGGCAATCCGGATGGGAGTTACACCAATGAAGCATTTGTCTATAACACCAAAACCGGTCAGAAAGAGATACTTAGGGATTTCGAATTCGATAGCGGGGAAATTCAATTTACTTATGAAGGAAAAAAACATTTATACGAACTGACAATAAAGTAAAAATAGAAAGTGCGTCGTGAATATTCACGACGCACTTTCTAATGAACATATCGATTCGCCATTAAACATTATAACGTTTATCTAAAAGAGGCGAGTAAAGTGAAAGAAAGATTCGTTCTCCGCCATCTTAAACGGGGGACCGGAGAAAAGATCGACGTCGTGGACGGAAAAATAGAATAGGGACGGGAGACGCTTTCGCCAGCGGGATCATCCACGGCGAGCTGGAGGGCTTCGCCAGCAGGATCATCCACGAGGGCTTCGTCCCTGAGCAAACCATCCGGTTTTCGGCCGCAGCGGGGATGCTGGCGCATACCGTGCCGGGCGACACCCCGATGGCGGCGGAGGCGGAAATCCACCGGGGGATAGAGCAATCCTCCCCGGGGATGTGGAAAGGTAGGGAAACAGGGGCGTGAGTTTGCCCGTAAAGATAGACCGTTATATTTGCAAATTAAAAACATCATCAAGGAGCGGATTCTCCACGGCGTTTACCTGCTGGGGACGAAATCCCCTCCGAGTAGCAGCTTGAGCAGGAGTTTGCAGTAAGCAAGATTACTGTCCGCGGGGCGATTCAGGAGCTCGTTCAGGAGTTTTACGATGCATAAGAAACGCCTGCGCGCCAGTGTACGGCGTTCACTTATTCCAATAAAGGCTGTCCTGGCAGGGGTTCCAATCCGCTTCTGGAGAGCCGGGGGACATTACTTTTGTCGGCTCGCGCTTTTTTGCTGGCACCGTGCGAACGGAGGGGACCAAATGCAAAAATGCATTTGATTTTTCCGCAAATCGCCATTTTCGAGCAAGCGAAATGCAAAAATGCATTTGATTTACAGCCGTTCGATAAAAAAGTCTCTTCTGACCGGATATGAACTGCACATTTGCATTTGAACCCCCCGTTTCGAGGAGTTTCGACGAAAATCGCCTGCACTTTTGCAGTTCGTAGCAGTTCGCAGCAGTTCGTATACCGCTCTAGTCTCTTCTTTATCCCCGTCTATCCCCTGCCAAACGTAAGAGAACAACTTTTCTTCGGCTTATCCTGCGCCCCCACTTGATGGTTTAGCGGACAAATCCGTCGCTACGGTTTAGTGGACTACTCCGATTCTGCGTTTTACCGCACACTTCCGCTGCTCAACGCTCGGAACGCTCATCGCGCTTTTACTTTTCCGGTGCTCAACACCCGTCCCGTTTTTGCTTTTTCGCGTCCCGGTAGGCGCTGGGCGATTGGCCGGTCACTTTTTTGAACAGCATGGAAAAATACTTGTCATTCCCATACCCGACGCGGGAAGCGATTTCATGGATTGGCGCGTCGCTATTCGACAGCAGGCGTTTGGCCTCTTCGATGCGGCGGGTGATCAGGTAGTTGACGGGCGAATCGCCCAGTTCCTTTTTGAACAGGTGGGATAAATAATGCTGGCTGACGTACAGCGTGTCGGCGATTTCTTTTAACGTGATGCTGCGGGTGTAGTTTTTATCGATAAATTGCTTGGTCCGGACCGTGATTTCGTTTTTGTCTTTGAGCGGGTCAAACGGATGTTTGACGTCGACGATCCGGTATAAGAGCGTAATGAGCGACATCAGCAGGTTGTTGCTGAGCGTTTCGTAGCCCAGTACCTGCGAATCGCACTCCTGCAGCATTTCCGACAAGCAGCTTTCCACCTTGTAGGCGTATTTTTCGCATGGAATGACCGGCTCCACGTACGCGGGAAGCAGCTGCCCTTGCGGGACGCCTTCGATATGCACGTTACTTACGCCGCAGTAAATCAATTTGAACGGTTCCGGGCTCAGCGAGCGTTCTTCGTGCGGTACGCCGGCGTTGTATACGGCCACGTCCCCGGGGCGAACCTCGTACGTTTTGCCCGCGATCCGGAATTCTCCGGCACCTTCCACAATATAAATAATTTCGCAAAAATCATGGATCTGCGGCGGGGCGTAAAATCGTCGCTCATCGACGACTTGGCCGGCGAACAGCAGCTCGGGCGTTTTTTTGAAACGGAAACGGTCGCTTTTGCGATGCGGAATTTCGATTTTTGGCACGCTAGGGTTCCTCCCCACGATCGGATGGATATCCCTATTATATCCCAAGCGGGTGAGGTTGGAAAAAAGCTGGACCGTAGGCTTCACATTTCAACAAGCCGATATGATCGGGAGGCGGTTTCAGGTTTTCGCGGCCTGCCTGGCCGGGCGTTCTGATTGGAAATCTCCAATGGAATCAGAAATGAAGTGGGGATGCAGCAGTTTGATTGGATTTTTCCAATAGATGAATCCCAGCATGGCGCAATACAGACGATTAGAGCGGAATCTATTGGATATTTCCAATGAGAGGTCAAAAAGTCGTTGGATATCTGGCAATCTATTGGATTTTTCCAATGAAGGATGGGGTAGCGACGGGCTGAGAGGATCACTAGTGTACGGAACGTGAAATTCTCGCTTGTGGCAGGCCGTATATTTTCAATGGATGCGCTATTTGGAAGCTACGCCGGGGCGGATGAACGGGGCTTGCGGGAGAGGTTCACTTTTTTGCGGTTTTGTGCTGCGAATAAGGCAATATAGTAGGTTCACGAAGCCGGTTAGCTCATTTTAAAATGAGACCATATTCCAAGGCCAAGGAGGCAGGACAGGTATGGTTGAAAACGATTACAGATGGAGAAACGGATTTCCGAAAATCGGCATTCGCCCGACGATTGACGGCAGACGGCGAGGAGTCCGCGAATCGCTTGAGGAACAGACGATGAACCTGGCCAAGGCGGTTGCGCGCCTGCTCAGCGCCGAGCTGCGTTATCCGAACGGCCGGCCGGTGGAATGCGTCATTGCCGACACATGTATCGGCGGGGTAGCGGAAGCGGCGGCCGCGGCAAAAAAATTCAAGCAAGCCGAAGTCGGCCTGTCAATCACGGTGCCCCCTTGCTGGTGTTATGGCACGGAAACGATGGATACCGACCCGCTGATTCCGAAAGCGGTGTGGGGCTTTAACGGCACCGGGCGGCCGGGGGCGGTCTATCTGGCGGCGGTCTTGTCCGCGCACGCGCAAAAAGGGCTGCCGGCGTTCGGCATTTACGGGGAAGACGTGCAGGACGAAGGCGACGACCGGATTCCGGACGATGTGCAGGAGAAGCTGCTGCGTTTTGCCCGCAGCGGGTTGGCGGCGGCGATGATGCGTGATCAGGCCTATCTCTCGATGGGATCGGTATCGATGGGCATCGCGGGTTCGATGGTGAACGACTCCTTTTTCCAGGAATATCTGGGCATGCGGAACGAATACGTTGACATGAGCGAATTTACGCGCCGGATCGAAGAGGAGATTTTTGACCCCGAGGAATACAAGCGGGCGCTGGACTGGGTGAAAAACAACTGCCAGGAAGGGCCGGACAACAACCCGGAGCATCTGCAAACGTCCCGCGAGCGCAAGGATCGGGAATGGGAAACGGTCGTCAAAATGACGCTGATCGCGCGCGATCTGATGATCGGCAATCCGCGCCTGGCCGAGCTGGGCTTTGAGGAGGAAGCGCAGGGTCATCATGCGATCGCCTCCGGATTCCAGGGGCAGCGCCAGTGGACGGATCATTTTCCGAACGGGGATTTTATGGAGACGCTGCTGAATTCGTCGTTTGATTGGAACGGAACGCGTTCTCCTTATGTAGTGGCCACGGAAAACGACAGCTTAAACGGCGTCGGCATGCTGTTCGGGTACCTGCTGACCAATACGGCGCAGATTTTTGCCGACGTGCGCACGTACTGGAGCCCTTCCTCCGTGGAACGGGTGACCGGCTATAAGCTGGAAGGCCGCGCGGCGGGCGGTATTTTGCATTTGATCAATTCGGGCTCGGCAGCGCTGGACGGCACCGGCGAACAGACGAAAAACGGTGCGCCCGCGATCAAACCGTACTGGGAAATCAGCGCGGAAGAAGTCGAACGCATGCTCAAAGCAACGCAGTGGCGCCCGGCTTCGGTGGAATATTTTCGCGGCGGCGGGTTCTCGACCGATTATTTGACCCGCGGCGGCATACCGATGACGATGGCGCGGCTCAATCTGGTGAAGGGGCTCGGCCCGGTGCTGCAAATCGCCGAAGGTTACTCGGTCGATCTGCCGGAACACGTACACGATACGCTGGACCAGCGGACCGACCCGACTTGGCCGTCGACCTGGTTCGCCCCGATCCTGACCGGCAGCGGCGCGTTTACGAGCGTTTACGACGTCATGGACCATTGGGGCGCCAATCACGGCGTGATCAGCTACGGGCACATCGGCGCCGACTTGATCACACTGGCGTCGATCCTGCGCATCCCGGTCAGCATGCACAACGTGCCGAAGGAGAAAATCTTCCGCCCGCGCGCCTGGGGCCTGTTCGGCACCGAAGACGCGGAAAGCGCCGATTTCCGCGCCTGCACGGCGTTCGGACCGCTATACAAGTAGCTCCGAGAATAAGTCTGAGGCTCTGTTGTCCGTCGCTTACCCTGGTGCTCGCGCAACGGGTAGCGCACTCCCAAAGGATCCCCAGCCGCAAGATAAAGGCAGGGCGCCAAGCTTCAGTATCTCGCTTGGCGGAAACCCGGTTTCCGCTGAGGAACCGGGGCCCAATGCTTTCGCACAAGTCAAAGAAGGATTCGGAGTTGACAGTCTCCCTCTTTTGCGGGAGCTGGGGTGAAAACCGCTGTGGATGTCCTCAATGGGCGGGAGGGGCCAATACTGTATTCTTACAGAGGACAAAATGCAAAACTGTCTTTTCAGAAGAGGACATAAGGTATATAGGGAATGGTAAGGCAGAAGTGTCCATATTTGGTGAGCAGGGACAGACTTGTTTCTATATATAGTAGACAGATTGGTTTGAGGACATTACTTTTCTGATTTCAAAGTGTCCACCTTATGAAAGACATTTTCGCCAAAAGTACACACCAAAAGGACGAAAAGCCAACTCGACCGATAAAATCAACATATTAAGCCCAAAAGGAGAATTGCAAAAATGGATCAGGATAACGCCGGAGAAATCCGGCAGGAACTTTGCAAATACGCCCGCAAAATCGTGGAAAACGGGCTGGTCGTAGGGCCGGGGGGCAATATCAGCGCCCGGGCGGGAGATAAAATGTACTTGTCGCCGAGCGGTTTCGCCCTTGAGGAGATCGAGCCGGAGCAGTGGATCGAAGTGGACATTCCGACGGGGCAGGTGACGGATATCGGGCTGCGCCCGTCATCGGAAGTGCTTATGCATTTGTACGGATACCGGCAAAAGCCCGATATCGGCGCCATGGTGCACACTCACCCGCCGAATTGCATCGCTTTTACGCTGATCGAGCGGGAGCTGCCGATCATGTTTCCGGATCAAGCCGCACTGGTCGGACGGACGGCGTATATTCCGTACCTGATTCCGACGACCGACCTGCTTGCTGACGCCGTGGCGGCCAAAGTTGGCGAGGCAAGCTCGATTTTGCTGGGCAACCATGGGCTTGTAACGACCGGCCGGAATCTTCGCGAGGCGTACTATCGGACCCAGGTCGTCGAGGAGAGCGCGAAGATTTATTTAAGCGCCCGGGCGGCGGGAACGCCGGTGCCGCTCACCGATCGGGAAGTGGCGGATATCGCCGCGCTGGAGAGCGAGGATTACCGGATTCAGCTGCTGCAAAAAATGAAATAACGGAAGGTGCGTTAAGCATGTCCATGTCTATGAACGTGAGCGAACGGCGACTTCCATTTCCTTGCGTTTTGGCGTTTGATTTGGGAGCGGGCAGCGGCCGCGCCATTATAGGCGAGTTTGTTGCGGAGGGCGCACAAGGCCAAGGCAAGCTCAAAATTACGGAAGTCCACCGTTTTCCGAACGTTCCGGTCCAAATCGGCAGCCATTTGCATTGGGATACGCCGAGGCTGCTGCAGGAAATCAAAAACGGGATTCGCAAAGCTTTTCAGGCCGGCTTCCAACCGGAAAGCTGCGGCATCGATACCTGGGGCGTCGATTTCGGACTCCTTGACCAAAACGGCGAGCTGCTGGGCATCCCGTACCATTACCGGGACCGGCAGACCGAAGGATTGGTGGAGGAAGTATCCGCCCTGGCCGGTCCGGAGCGGCTGTTTCGCGAGAGCGGGCTGCAGTTTATGCCCTTTAATACGATATATCAGCTTTACGCGATGAAGAAAGCCGCTTCCCCCAAGCTGGACAACGCTGCAACTCTGCTGCTCACGCCTGATTTGCTGAACTATTTTCTCACCGGAAAACAGTCCTGCGAATTTTCGATGGCGACCACTACGGGGCTCTATGACCCGGGACGGGGCGCTTGGAACCGGAAGCTGATGGAGGAGCTTGGTTTGCCTGGGGACATTTTTCCGGAACCGGTGCCGCCGGGGACGGTGATCGGCGAGCTTACGGCCGAGGTTTGCGCTGAGCTGGGCGTGCCGCCGATCCAAGTGGTCGCCGTCGCTTCGCACGATACGGAATCGGCCGCGGCGGCCGTGCCGGCAGCGTCCTCGTCCTTCGCGTACCTGGTCAGCGGCACTTGGTCGCTGCTCGGCACGCAGATGCCTGGGCCATTGCTCACGCCCGCGGTGTTCGAGCAGCAATTTTCCAATGAAGGCGGCGTGGACGGAAGCTTCCATTTGCTGAAAAACATCATGGGGCTGTGGATTTTCCAGGAATGCAAGCGCAAATGGGAGCAGGGAAGCGGCGACAGCTTCACGTTTGCCGAACTCGTCAGGCTGGCGGAGGAGGCCAAGCCGCTGCGCTCCTTGATCGATCCGGACGACCTGCGCTTCATGAATCCGGCGGACATGCCGGAGGAAATCCGCGGCTACTGCCGGGAGACCGGGCAGCCGGAGCCGGATTCGGTCGGCGGCACGGTCCGCTGCATCCTGGAAAGCCTGGCGCTGCGCTACCGGCAGGTGCTGGAGCAGGCCGAGGCGCTGACCGGCTCGCGTTTTGCCGGCCTGCATATGGTCGGCGGCGGCGTTCAGAACGAGCTGCTGTGCGGCTTTACGGCCGACGCCATCGGACGCCCGGTCTGGGCCGGACCGGTGGAGGCGAGCGCGATCGGCAATCTGCTTGTACAGTTCAGAGCCGCCGGCCGGATCAAAGATATGCGGGAGGGGCGGGAACTGGTGAAGTCGTCGTTCCCGCTCCGAGCTTTCGAGCCGGGCAGCCCGGAGCGCCGGGCGGAATGGGCGAGAGCCTATGAGCGGTATCTGCGGCTTGCCGCTTCCCCGACCGGCGGCCGTTCCCGTTCCGGCAGCTAGGTGGGCGGTTCGTTTACTCGCTATAAGAAATTTGGGAGGCCGGTGTATGCTAAAAGGAATTTCCGGCTTGATCACGCCGGATTTGATCAAAATTTTGATGGAGATGGGACATTCGGACGAAATCGTCATCGCCGACGGCAATTTTCCGGCGGCCAGCCATGCCCGGCGTTTGGTGCGCTGCGACGGACACGGGATTCCCGAACTGCTGGAGGCGATCCTGCCGCTGTTTCCCCTCGATGTTTATGTCGACCGGCCCGTGTCCTTAATGGCGGTGACACCGGGGGACGCGGTGGAAACGCCGATCTGGAACAAATACCGGGAAATTGTAAGCCGGTACCATCCGGTGGACGACAATGACCCTTTCGAGGAGGTGGAGCGGTTCGCTTTTTACGAAAGGGCCAAACAGGCTTACGCTATCGTATCCACCGGGGAAAAAGCGCTGTATGCCAACGTGATTTTAAAAAAGGGCGTCGTCATTCAGGCCCCGTAGAGGCTGCTCTAGCAAGATAGCTGATTCCCGCAATCCCGGGGTCAACGCAATGTTCTAATTGGAAATACCCAATAGAATTGAAAAAATACCGGCAAATCCCCACGGCTATATTCAACCGTTAGAATATTGGTGAGCCCAGAAAATGTATCTTGCCAGATTTAAATGCAACGCCAGTGCTAGAATCGGCTTGGCACGGTGAAAAACGGGCGCTTTGAGCGAAATCTATTGGATATTTTTCAATTAGAGATCAAAATTGCCTCCGATTTTCGTCAATCTATTGGATTTTTTCCAATCAGGCGGTAGGGCAACTGAACTTTGTTACGGTTATCGGCAGGCCGATTCGAAAATCTTCCGTTAAGGGAACGGAGGATTTTTTTATTTTTTTATTGAAAGCGCTATATCCAAAACAAAACAAATGGTTTAAAATTAAAACAAACAAAAATAAAGAAAAAAACAAACATTCAAAAATGGAGGTAAAGAAAAAACATGGTTCAGAACTTATGGGATTCATCCAAAGCAGCGGCATTAACTCCCGGACTTGATGAGCTGGTGTACCGCTCCAACCTGCTGGGCGTGGACCGCCGGGTATGCAACTGGGGCGGAGGCAACACGTCGAGCAAAACGATCGAAAAAGATTTTCGCGGGCGCGACGTCGAGGTGATGTGGGTAAAAGGCAGCGGATCGGACCTGGCGACGATGAAGGCGGGAAATTTCACCGGCTTGCGTATGGACGATATCCGGCCGCTGTTCGAGCGGGAGGAGATGTCCGATGAGGAGATGGTCGCTTACCTGGCGAACTGCATGATCGATGCTAAACATCCGCGCGCGTCAATCGAGACGCTGCTGCACGCTTTTTTGCCGTTCAAGCATGTGGATCACACCCACCCGGACGCGATCATCAGTTTGTGCTGCGCCGATAACGGCAAAGAGATTGCCCGGGAAATTTACGGCAGCCGTTTCGTCTGGGTTCCTTATATCCGGCCGGGCTTCACGTTGTCCAAAATGATCGCCGAAGGCGTGCTGGCCAACCCTGAAGCGGAGCTGGTGCTGATGGAAAAGCACGGGCTCGTGACCTGGGGCGATACGCCGGAAGCCTGCTACGCCAAAACGGTCGCGATCATCAATGAAGCGGAACGATACATTGAAGCGCAGGTTCAGGCGCAGGCCGCGGAAGGCCGCGTGTTCGGCGGAGCTAAGGCCGAGCCGCTTCCGGCGGAGCAGCGCAAACGGATCGCGGCGGCGGTGATGCCGCTGGTCAGGGGGCTGGCGAGCGGCGACAAGCCGGTGATCGTCACGTTTGACGACGAAGCCGATGTGCTGGAATTCACCGGCAGCCGGAACGCCGCGCAGTTGTCGCAAATCGGCGCCGCCTGCCCGGATCACCTGGTGCATACCAAGGTGGTGCCGCTGTTTGTCGACTGGACGCCGGACGCGGACGATATCGATGGCCTGAAAAACAAATTAAAGGACGGTATCGCGGCCTATAAAGAGCAGTATCAGGCTTATTTTGAGCGCAACAAGCAGGCGGATGACGTGATGTCGGGCGCGGCTCCCCGCGTGATCCTGATCCCCGGCCTCGGGATGCTGAACACCGGCAAAAGCTGGACCAACTCCAAGCTGAGCGGCGCTTTGTACCACCGGGCGATCGCCGTGATGAAAGGAGCGACCGCGCTCGGCCGCTTCGTGTCGCTTAGCGAAAACGAGTCTTATAACGTAGAGTACTGGCCGCTGGAGCTGTACAAATTGTCGCTTGCCCCCGCAGAAGCAGAATTCTCCCGCAAGGTCGCTTTTATTACCGGAGGGGCCGGCGGCATCGGCAGCGAAACGGCACGGCGTTTGGTAGAAGAAGGCGCTCATGTTGTGCTCGCGGACCTCAACCTGGAAGGCGCGCAAAAAGTGGCCGCCGAAATCAACGCCAAATTCGGGGAAAACCGGGCGCTGGCGGTCAAAATGGACGTAACCCAGGAAGACCAGGTGGCGGCGGCCTATGCGGAAACGGCGCTTGCCTACGGGGGCGTGGACATCATCGTCAACAACGCCGGACTTGCCACCTCCAGCCCGTTCACGGAAACGTCGCTAAAGGAATGGAATTTGAATATTTCCGTGCTTGGCACGGGATATTTTCTCGTGGCCCGCGAAGCGTTCAAACAGATGAAGGAGCAAAATACCGGCGGCAGCATGGTGTTCATCGGCTCGAAAAACTCGGTGTATGCGGGGAAAAACGTCACCGCCTACAGCTCCGCCAAAGCGCTGGAAGCCCATTTGGCCCGCTGCATCGCCGCCGAGGGCGGGGAAATCGGCATCCGCGTCAATACGATTTTGCCGGATGCAATTTTGCAGGGTTCGGCGATATGGAACTCTAACTGGCGCAACGAGCGGGCCGCCGCCTACGGCATCGAACCGGATCAATTGGAGGAGTACTACCGCAAGCGGACGACGCTGCTCGTCAACATTTATCCGCGCGACATCGCCGAAGGCGTGGCGTTCTTCGCTTCGTCGAAAGCGGCCAAAACGACCGGCTGCATGCTGACGATCGACGGCGGGGTTCCGGCGGCTTTTGTCCGCTAATTTGTTTGCTAATATGAAGACTAGTTTTATGAGGGGGTTCACGGAGGGGCTCAGGCAGCACCTCACGTTATTTTCAAAACGTTCAACTAGAAAGGATAGGGCAGGAGGATGCAGATGTTAGCTGCGGAGAGATATGAAAAAATCGTCCGCCTCGTCAACGAACGCGGCAGCATGCGCGTGTCGGAACTGAGCGAGCTGTGCCAGGTGACCGAGGAGACGATCCGGCGGGACCTGGACCGGCTGGAAAGCGCGGGGCGGCTGCTCCGCTCCCACGGCGGCGCGGTCAGTGTGCAGGGCCACCAGCCGGAGACGCCTTACTTCGAACGCGAGGTCATGCAGGCGGAGGAGAAAAAAAGAATCGCCCGCGAAGCGGTGAAGCGGATTCAGCCCCGGGAGCGGATTTTGCTTGATGCAAGCACGACGGCCTGGTACATGGCGGCCGATTTGCCGGATATGCCGCTGACCGTGCTGACCAATTCGCTGAAGGTGGCCGCCGAGCTCGGGAACAAGGAGCAGATCGAGGTCATTTCCACGGGCGGCCAGCTGGCGCGGCGTTCGATGTCCTGGGTGGGGCCGCTCGCCGAGCGCTCTTTGGACGCGTACCACGTCGACAAGCTGTTTTTATCATGCAAAGGGTTCCACCTCGAGCGCGGGATCAGCGAGTCGAACGAACTGCAGGCGATGGTCAAGCGGAAAATGATCGACATCGCGGACGAGGTCGTGCTGCTGGCCGATGCCAGCAAATTCGGGCAGCAGTCTTTTGCCCATGTGGCTCCGACCGAGCGGCTGCATACGATCATCACCGATTACCGGCCGGATGAAGCGGTTTTGGGCGAGCTGGGCAAGCGGTCGATCGAGTTGGTTTCGGTTTAAGCTGATCTCGGTTTGAGCGGATGAGCGGATTGACCGGATGAGCGGATTGACCGGAGTATCCGCTACGCTGCGAACACCGGCAGGCAAGAAAAACGCATGGGAGGTGCTTAAGATGGACAAACAAACGGACGATGGAGTGCGTACGGAAATAGGGAAGATCGTAACAAATTCAGCGGAAAAGACAGATTCGGCCGCCGCTCCGGACATCAAGGTGTCGATGTTTATCACCTGCATCAGCGACGCGGTGTACCCGCGCATCGGCGAGGCGATGGCCCGGCTGCTTGCAAGGCTGGGCGTCAAGCTGGAGTTCCCTGCGAAGCAGACGTGCTGCGGACAACCGGCGTTCAACAGCGGGTACTGGGATGAGGCGCGGAAGTCGGCGGCCACGCTGCTGGAGGCTTTTGCGGACAGCGACTTTGTCATTGCGCCCTCGGGGTCGTGCATCGGGATGATCCACCATTACCCCAAGCTGTTCGAAAACGATCCCGTTCGGCTGGCGATGGCGCGGGAGCTGCAAAACAAATCGTACGAGTTTACGCAGTTTCTCGTGCAGGTGCTGGGCGTTGCCGACCTGGGCGCCGTGTTCCCGCATAAGGTCACTTACCATCCTTCCTGTCACGGCATCCGGCTGCTGGGCATCAAGGACGAACCGATGGCGCTGCTGCAAAACGTCAGGGAACTGGATCTGGTTCCGCTTCCGTTCGCGGAGGATTGCTGCGGCTTCGGCGGAACGTTTGCAGTGAAGATGGCCGGCATCTCCGGGGCGATGGTGACGGAAAAAGCCGACCACGTGCTGGAGACGGAGGCGGAGGTGCTGACCGGGCTGGATATGGCCTGCCTGATGAACATCGCCGGCAATTTACGCTACCGCAAGCAGCCGGTGCGCGTCATGCATCTGGCGGAACTGCTGTACGAGGGGGTGAGCGGAGCATGAACCAGGGAAGCACGACAGCTTCGCAAGCCCAAGCTCAAACTCAAACTCTAGTCCAAATCCAAACCCAAACCCGGCCCCAGCCTGCCACGGTCAAAAAGCGCGCGGAGCTGGCGCTGAACAACGATTTTTTGCGCAAAGCGGTGCGTTTTACGACGGAACGGCTGCGGGACGGGAAAAAGAAAGCGTCCGCAGATCACGGCCATTGGGAGGAATGGCGGGAGCGCGGGCGGCAAATCCGCCTGCATACGATCGCCCATCTCGACTACTACTTGAACCGTTTTGCCGAGCAGGCCCGGGCCAACGGTGCGCACGTCCATTTTGCCGCGACCGGCGAGGGGGCGGTCCGCATTGCCCTGGAGATCGCCGAGCGCAAGCACGCCGGCTCTGTGGTCAAATCGAAGTCGATGGTCAGCGAGGAGCTGCATATCAACAAAGCGCTGGAAAACATCGGCGTGGAGACGGTGGAAACCGACCTGGGCGAATACATCATCCAGCTCGCCGGGGAGGCCCCGTCCCATATCATAATCCCGGCGATTCATAAAAACCGCTACCAGATCGCCGAACTGCTGTCGCGCGAGGCGGGGGCGGAGCTGCCGCCCGATACGGCCGTGCTGGCCGGTTTCGTCCGGCGGAAGCTGCGCGCCAAATTTCTGGAGGCGGACATCGGCATGACCGGCTGCAATTTTGCCATCGCCGAGACCGGCTCGATCGTGCTGTTCGAAAACGAAGGCAACGCGCGGATGGTGTCCACCGTGCCGAAAACGCAGATCACCTTTATGGGCATGGAACGGATCATTCCGTCCTGGACCGATCTCGAAGTGATGGCGACGCTACTGCCGCGTTCGGCGACGGGACAAAAGCTGACCGTCTACATGTCCGGCATTACCGGCCCGCGGCGAACCGGCGATGGCGACGGTCCGGAAGAAATGCACATCATCATCCTCGACAACGGGCGCTCCGAACAGCTCGGCGATCCGGAGTTCCAGGAGCTGCTGAACTGCATCCGCTGCGGCGCCTGCCTGAACGCCTGCCCGGTGTACCGCCACATCGGCGGCCACGCCTACGGCGGGACGTACAGCGGCCCGATCGGGGCGGTGCTGACGCCGGCGCTCAACCGCAATGTGGCCGAATGGGACGACATCGCTTCGGCCTCCAGCCTGTGCGGGGCTTGTTACGAAGCTTGCCCGGTCAAAATCCCGCTGCATGACATGCTTGTCTACTTGCGCAGACGCAAGGTCGAGCAGGGCTACGGGAACAAGCTGGAGAACGCCGGGATGAAGGGCTTCGCCGCCGTGATGGCGAACTCCAAGCGGTTTCACCAGGCGCTGAAGCTCGGGCGCATTGCGCAAAAGCTCGTCGTGCGCGGCGGCGAAATCCCGGCGCGGATCGGCCCGTTGAAGGGCTGGAACAGCTACCGCGTCGCTCCGAGCTTGGACCGGCAGCCGTTCCGCGAGCGCTGGGGCGGGCTGGAGCGGGAGCTGAACGCGGCGGCCCAAGCGGCGCAGCCGGCGGCGCGCCGGAACACGCAGGAGCGGCTGCAGGCCGCGCTGAAGAAACGTCCGGCCGGCGGGCAGCAGCCTTCAGGCTGGCAACCGGCCGGTCAGGCATCCGTAATGAAAGAAGGTCATACGTATGATGGATAAGGACTACGGCCGTTGGCTCAAGGAAATGGAAGCGGATTCGCGCGCCAAGCAGGAGCAGTTTATGAACCGGATCGCCGGGCGTCTGAAGCGGCCGAGACTTCAGGAAGCTCCGCAGCGCGCTTTTAAGGGAGCGCCGGATTACTGGCGGGAGTTTGAGTGGAGTCCGGAGGAGAAGCTTAACCGGTTTGCGGAAAGCTTCACGAGCGCCGGGGGGCATGTGGTGCGGCTGGCGGATATGGAAGCGGCCAAGACGTTTATGCTCGGTAAAGCGGAGGAAATGAAGGCGCGGTATATTTTGCGCCAAAACGATCCCGCGCTGGCGGAACTCGGGCTGGAAAGGGCGCTCGCCGCTTCCGGCGCCCGGCTGTCGGTGTGGAACGGAGGCGCCGAAGAGCCGTGGATCGCCCGCGCCGCGGAGGCGGACTTCGGCATCGTGATGGCCGATTGCGCCGTGGCTTACACCGGCTCCCTGGTCGTTAAATCGTCCCCGGAAAAAGGCCGCTCGGTCAGCCTGCTGCCGACGGTGCTGATCGCCGTCGTTCCCGTCGGGCGGATGAAGACACGGCTCGGCGAGGTGCTGGACGAATTTGACGAAGCGGGACGCTCCGCCCTGCCGGCCGGCATCCATTTCATCTCCGGGCCGAGCCGCTCCGCGGACATCGAAAACGACCTGACGATCGGCGTGCACGGCCCCGGCGTCGTGTTTGCCCTGCTGGTCGGTTAGTACAGCACCTCGATATTTTTGTCCCGCAGCAGCTTTAGCCAGGTTTCGGATGGACGGCGATCGGTGATCAAATAATCGATCTGCTCCCAATCGGCCAGCTTGACGAAGGCGGTTTTGTCGAATTTGGTGTGGTCGGCGAGCAGGATCACTTTGCCGGCATGGCGCAGCATATGCTTCTTGAGCTCGCATTCCGGCTCGTTGGAATCGGAGACGCCTTTGGCGAGCGACATGCCTTTGCAGCTGATGATGGCGGTGTCGGCGTTGTATTTTTGCACCGTCTGTTCGGCGGTCGGCCCGACCAGCGACAGCGAGCGGCCGCGCAGCGTACCGCCGGTCGAGATGACCTGCAGCCCGGCGCCGGCGAATTCCTGCAGCACGCTGACGGAATTGGTGATGACGGTGACGTTGTTTTTCGGCGGCAAAGTTTTCAAAAACTCAAAACAAGTCGAGCTCGGGTCAACCATCAGCGTATCGCCGTCATGGATCAGGTCCATCGCTTTCAGGGCGATTTGCCGCTTGACCTCCACGTTCAGCGTATTGCGGGTCGTATACGGAAGATCCTCGTTCGTGTGCAGGACCAGCATGGCGCCGCCGTAGGTGCGGTTGACGATCCCCTCCTTTTCCAGCTTTTCGAGATCGCGGCGGATCGTCTCTTCCGTCACCTCGAACATCCGGCTTAATTCCGACACCAGCACGCGTTTGTCCTGGTGCAGCAGGTCGATGATTTTTTGCTTTCGTTCAGCCGCCAGCATGGCGTTCACCTCGGGATTTCTTTTTATAAGGCCCCAAATTGGCCTAGTCTTCCATTTCATCATAGCGGTAATCCTTAACCTTTTGAACCTCTCGTGGCTAAAGCCGCGAGATTCTTGGGTAGTCCGTTCTGCTGAACAGAATTGGCACATAATGTGCCGCCAAGCTATCCCCGAAGTTCCTGCGGTTCCTGCATTTACGCAGATAGGAGCCTCTTGCCTTCGGCAAGGATGTTTTTGCTTGCATTGATATCCCGATCATGGCGGGTTTGGCAGGCCGGACATATCCACTCCCGAATATGAAGGTCTTTAAGTTCTTTATTTTGGTAACCACAACACGAACAGAGTTGAGAAGAGGCGAAGGTTTGGCCTACAGCAACAACGATACGTCCGTACCACATTGCCTTATATTCAAGTATCGTTCTAAATTGATACCAGGACACTTCACCAATCGCTTTGGCCAGATTGTGGTTTTTCATCAGGTTAGACACCTGCAAATCTTCAATCGCAATCATGTCGTGGTTTTTGACAATATGTGTTGATAGCTTTTGCAGGTAGTCTGTTCGGCAGTTAGCAATGCATTCATGGATTCGGGCGACCTTCACTCGTTGTTTATTCCAGCCCGAGGAACCTTTCACCGGTCTGGAAAGAATCCGCTGTTCCCGAATGAGTTTTTGTTCCATCTTCCGTAGGAATTTTGGATTCTCAAACATTTCACCGCTGGATAGAGTGGCGAAATCTTTTAGCCCCAAGTCAATTCCGACTTCTTGGTTTGTTTTTGGCAGGGGGTGTACATCGGTTTCCACTAACAGCGAAACAAAGTATTTGCCGGAAGGATTACGCCTAATCGTCGTATGCAATATACGACCTTCTACTTCTTTTGACTTGGCAAACCTTACTAACCCTATTTTAGGGAGTTTCATCTTGTTGCCTATGATCGAAATATTGCCATTGGTATAGTTGGTTTGATACGACTGTACAGGATTCTTTTTACTCTTAAATCTCGGTGCGTCAGTTTGTTTCTTAAAAAACCGGTTAAACGAATCCGCCAGATTTTTCAAGGCATTTTGCAAAGAAAACTTGTCCGGTTCTTTTAACCATTCGAGTTCTTGCTTCAATTTCGTTAGTTCAGCAGAACATGCAGCATACGACAATCCTTTTCCTGTGCTGCGGTAAGCTTCATTCCATACTCCCAAAAAGTGGTTAAATACAAAACGGGAACAGCCGATCGTCTTGTTGATGAGAACAGCCTGATCCTTGCTCGGATAAATGCGAAATTTATAGGCTTTATGGATAAGCATGCTCTCACTTCACTTTCTGATTCTTGAATATACTTTCGGATTGGTTTGTTCGCTCACCATAGTAACAAAACAGGATGATTCATCGCCATAATAATTTTACCATACGTAACAACCATGTCGATTCATTGACATGTCAAATGACATGCCTGAACCGAAGTTTTCTTACTCATGACTAAAGTCGCGAGTTTGCGAAAGCTCGTGATCAATGTCATAAATCAGACAAAAACAAAAATAAAACAACACGAACAATCTTTATTTCGTTGACAACACAGAAAAACGGGCGTAGGATGGGATTGAAGAAAGCAAGTTTTAAAAATCGGCAACATTTCAAAGCGAGGAGCGCTGAAGGGATGAATCATCATATCGCTGTCGATATCGGCGCCTCCAGCGGGAGGCTGGTTGCGGGAGAACTGCGGGACGGTTTAATAACGCTGCGGGAAATCCATCGGTTCGACAACGGCTTTGCGGAGAAAAACGGGCATTTTTACTGGGATCTCGATCATTTGTTCCGGGAAATTTTGCGGGGACTGACGGAGGCCAAACGGCTCGGCATTGCAAAATGCACGCTTGGCATCGACACCTGGGCCGTGGACTATGCGCTTCTGGACAGCCAAGGCGAACGGATCGGGGACGTGTTCTCTTACCGCGATCCCCGCACGAATGAGGCCGTGGACGAGGTCCACCGGCAGATGCCGTTTGCCGAAATCTACGCCAAAACCGGAATTCAACACCTCTCCTTTAATACGCTGTATCAATTGTACGCTCATGACCGCCGCGAGCTGGCGGCCGCCGAGCAGATCCTGCTCGTTCCGGACTATTTGTATTATTTGCTGTCGGGGCGGCGGATTCATGAAACGACAAACGCTTCGACGACGGCTATGCTGAACCTGCAAACCCGGGATTACGATCCGGAATTGCTGGCCCTGCTCGGGTTGCCGCGGGCGAAGTTTCCCGCTTTGACCGAACCGGGAACGCCGCTTGGTCCGCTGAAGCCGGAGCTGATGCAGGCGCACGATCTTCCCGAATGCGAGCTGATCTGCGCCGCAACGCACGACACGGCTTCCGCCGTGCTTGGCGTACCGGCCAGCGGAGCATCCTGGGGGTACCTCAGCAGCGGAACATGGTCGCTGATCGGTGTGGAGCGGGACGCGCCGCTGGCTACGCAGGAGGCGATGGAGCGGAATTATACGAACGAATGGGGCGCCTACGGGACGTACCGCTTTTTGAAAAACATCATGGGTATGTGGCTGATCCAGGAGGTCCGCAAGGATTACGGAAAACAGTACAGCTTTGCCGAACTCGTTACGCTGGCCGAGGAAGTTTCGCCTTTCCGTTCGCTGATTTCCTGCAACGACGACCGCTTTCTCAACCCCCGGCAAATGACGGAGGAAATCCGGCGTTACTGCGCGGAAACCGGTCAACCCGTTCCGGATACGCCGGGCGAGGTGGCGAGGTGCATTTTTGACAGCCTGGCCTTATCTTATGATTTTTACATTAAAGAGCTGGAACGTTTGACCGGGGAAAAAATCAACACCCTGCATATCGTCGGCGGCGGGGCCAACAACGAACTGTTATGCCAGCTGACGGCGGACGTGCTGGGGATCGCGGTGGAAGCGGGGCCGACGGAGTCGACCGCTTTGGGCAATCTGGCCGTGCAGATGGTGAGCTGCGGCGTTATCTCGAATATCGGCGAGGCCAGGGAAATCATCCGGCGCTCTTTTGCGGTTCGCAGCTATGCCCCGCAGCCGGTCGATCCGGAAGCGATCGCTGAGGCACGCAGCCGGTTCGCGGCGCTGACGGCGCCGACGGTCCATCCATAAATGAAAAAAAGAGGAGGAGAACACGATGGAGCAAAGCATTGCAAACAGCTACAACGAAGCCAAAAAGCTGTACGAACAGCATGGGATTGACGTTGAAGGCGCGCTTAAGCAGCTCGCCCGGATCAAAGTATCCGTACACTGCTGGCAGGGGGACGACGTCCGGGGATTTTTAAGCAAAGACAAGGAACTGAGCGGCGGCATCGCGGTCACCGGCAGCTATCCCGGCCGGGCGCGGACGCCGGAAGAGCTGCGAAAAGATTTGGAGCAGGCGTTCGCTCTGATTCCGGGAAAACATAAGGTGAACCTGCATGCCATTTACGCCGACACGGACGAAACCGTGGATTTGGATGTCTTGGAGCCAAGGCATTTTACCGGATGGGTTGACTGGGCGAAGGAGCAGGGGCTTGGCCTCGATTTCAACCCGACATGTTTTTCGCATGATAAAGCCAAAGACGGGTTTACGCTCAGCCATCCCGACCCGGAAATCCGCCGGTTCTGGATCGACCACTGCAAAGCCTCGCGCAAAATCGCCGAATCGTTCGGCAAAGCGCTTGGCCAGCCGTGCGTGACAAATGTCTGGATTCCCGACGGTTTCAAGGATTCCCCGGTCGACCGCCTGTCGCCGCGGGTGCGGCTGAAGGAAGCGCTTGACGAGGTTTTCGCCGAGGAGATCAGCGAGGAATACAACATCGACGCCGTCGAAAGCAAGCTGTTTGGCATCGGCTCGGAAAGCTACGTCGTCGGATCGCATGAATTTTATATGGGCTACGCGCTGACTAGAGGCAAAGCGGTGTGCTTCGATTCCGGCCATTTCCATCCGACCGAAACGATTTCGAATAAGCTGTCTTCCTGGCTGCTGTTCGGCGATCAATTGCTGCTGCACGTCAGCCGTCCGGTCCGCTGGGATAGCGACCATGTCGTCACGATGGACGATGAGCTGCTGGATATCGCGCGGGAACTCGTTCGCGGCAATTTGCTGGACCGCACGCATATCGGACTCGACTTCTTCGACGGCAGCATCAACCATATCGCGGCTTGGGTGATCGGCACCCGGAACACGCTCAAAGCGCTGCTGCGCGCGATGCTGGAACCGGTCGAGCGGTTGAAGGAGCTGGAGTTGGCCGGCGATTACACGTCCCGGCTGGCGCTGGTCGAAGAATTCAAATCGTATCCGTACGGGGCGATCTGGGATTATTTCTGCGCTGCGCAGGGCGTTCCGGTGAGAGAAGCGTGGCTGGCGGACGTGAAAAAATACGAAGAGAACGTCCTGGCGGTTCGCGGGTAAAGTAAAGCGGCGTTTACGGATTTTTTTCAAAATATATAAGAGGTTGTTCAAAAAGTCATCTTTTGATCACGAAGCAGGTCAAGAAGCGGAATCGACGTCGAATCTTGAATTCAGCCGGGCCTTCCGGTGCTCACGTACCCAAAACGTACGCTCCGCTCCTGACGTCCCTAACTTCATCCAACCTTCTCGGTGCTGAAAAGCCGACTTTTTGAACACGAACTAAAAGGAGAGAACCTGCTGTGAATACGATAACGGAGATGGAGAAAAGCCGGGTTTCGCGGGACTTGGAAATTCCTTTTGTCCGGGAAATGGCGGAGATTACGTACCATATGTGGCGGCTGGGCTGGGACGAACGCAACGGCGGCAATATCAGTTATTTGCTGGACGAGGCGGAGGTGCTTAAATATCTTGGCGCCGGGCAAGGGGAGAAGACGAGAAGCATTCCGCTTTCTTTTCCGGTGAAGGAGCTGGCGGGCAAATATTTTGTCGTGACAGGGTCGGGCAAATATTTCCGGAACGTGATCTCCGATCCGGCAGCGAACCTGGGCATCGTGCGGGTCGCCGCAGACGGGGAGCGGGTCGACGTGCTGTGGGGACTGCGCGACGGCGCGGTTCCGACCAGCGAGCTGGCCTCGCATTTCATGAGCCACATCGAACGGTTGAAGGCCGATCCTGAGCACCGGATCGTCATGCACTGCCATGCCACTAACGCGCTGGCGATGACGTTCATCCATGATCTGGACGAGAAAAAGCTGACGAAAACGCTGTGGGAAATGTGCACGGAGTGCCTGGTTGTGTTTCCGGACGGCGTCGGCATCGTGCCGTGGATGGTTCCGGGCAGCCCGGAAATCGGGCGGGCCACCGCCGCCAAAATGCGCGATCATCGCGTCGTGATTTGGCCGCAGCACGGGATATTCGGCAGCGGCCGCACGATGGACGAAACGTTTGGGCTGATTGAGACGGTGGAGAAGGCGGCGCAGATTTACATGCTGGTCGCGCACCATCCGATCAAGCAAAGAATCACCGATGCGCAGCTGCTTGATTTGGCTAAAGCGTTTGGGGTCACGCCGGCCGCGGGGATATTGGAATAAAGGATGTGCACCGAAAAACGGGCTCCGATTTGGGGGTCCGTTTTTTTGACATTATGGTGTCTTTCATTACGATAGACCATCAGCCCGACCTAAATCAACTGCCAAACGAATTAAAGTTTTCTTTTCAGGCTCAACCTTATAAACCGTACTTGAAGTTAGCCCCCGGCAACCGATCGTGGCAAGAAACGCGGAAGGGCTTTGAAAGCTTGAGGACAAGGAAGGCCGGTGGGTGGGCGGCAGATCAACACTCGTTGTCCGGGTGCTTTGCATGATTATCCCGTTTTATCAGGTAGCAAGGAAATGGACAAGCTCTATAAAAGTAAATATTTGGTGGAGAATCAGATCGATTCGAGAAAATGAGACAGTCTTGGGAGAGGGAAGCAGGTTTATAGGAGAAGAAACAGACCGGACAGGAGATCAATACAGGAGACCAAGAGTTGAGATTCAAGGACAAGACGCGGTGGAAACGAAAAGACCGTGATTTTACTTCAGCCTGAACCCTTCCGTCTGCAACAACGCCCGACTGTTCATGCTAACCCCCATACCGTTCATGCTAACTACCAGCTATCAAGTTGATCCGCATCAAACTCCCCCTCCACCGTTCCAACGTCTCGATCAGGCTGCAGCCGCAAGGGGCGGATTCGTTTGACGCCCGATCAGCCGGCGGTAGGGAAGCACCGGTATCGCCACACACATCTGCAGCAACTTCTGCCCCCTGAACGAAGGGATAATCGTGCAAAGGCAGCGGGCAGGGACTCCAAGGTAGAGCCACCAAGACACGAACCCTTTAGACCGCCCCCTCACCTGGCGTTGATTTCGGACACTGCTCGGAGCGGCTACGGTGCAAAAGGTACATCAAGGCTTGTCTGCCGATTTCTTGCTGTGAAAGTTGAGTTTAGGGCAGCGTCTACAGATTGGAAAGAGCCTCCCCCTGCGCCCAGCGTTGAAGTCAGATCCAGACAAAGACGCTGTCAGACGTTTTTCTTAATTAACGAAAACGCTATTGCCTTTTTGAACGGACGACTTTAAAATAAAAGTATCAAAATTTGTACGTACAACATTTTATCTCAAGTTTTTTATAATCCGATGTATGTACAAGTTGGCGATCAAGAAACAATACTTTTTTGGGAGGCGTTTTATATTATGATGCAATTGAAACCGCATTCTTTTTGGTTTGTGACCGGCAGCCAGCATTTGTACGGTCCGGAGACCCTGGAACAGGTTGCCGAGCATTCCCGGATCATCGTCGAACAGTTTGGCAAAGATCCGGTGTTTGGTTTTCCGGTGGTGTTTAAACCGATTGTTAAGAGCTCTGATGAAATATACAAATTGATTTTGGAAGCGAACGGCGATGAGACGTGCGCGGGGATCATCACCTGGATGCACACGTTCTCCCCGGCCAAGATGTGGATTGCGGGGCTGTCTCAGCTGCAGAAGCCGCTGCTTCATTTCCATACGCAATTTAACCGCGATATTCCGTGGGAAACGATCGATATGGACTTCATGAACCTGAACCAGTCGGCGCACGGTGACCGCGAATACGGCCACATCGGCGCCCGCTTGGGGATCGCCCGCAAAATCGTCGTCGGCCACTGGGAGGACGCGGAGGTGCGCGCCAGCATCGCCGGCTGGATGCGGACGGCCGCAGCTTACGCCGAAAGCCGCCAGCTGAAGGTAGCCCGGTTCGGCGACAACATGCGCGAGGTGGCCGTGACCGAAGGCGACAAGGTGGAAGCTCAAATCAAGTTCGGCTGGTCGGTGAACGGCTACGGCGTAGGCGACTTGGTGCAGGTGCTGAACGAGGTGAGCGACGCCGAAGTGAAGGCGCTGCTGGAAGAATACGCGGAAACGTACACGATCACGCAAGCCGGCTTAAGCGAAGGACCGGTCCGCGATTCGATCGCTTATCAGGCCAAGCTGGAAATCGCCATGAAACGCTTCCTCGAGGCCGGCGGGTTCGGCGCGTTTACGACGACGTTCGAAGACCTGCACGGACTGAAGCAGCTTCCGGGCCTGGCGGTGCAGCGCCTGATGGAAGCGGGCTATGGCTTCGGCGGCGAAGGCGACTGGAAAACCTCGGCCCTGACGCGCGTGCTGAAGGTGCTGGCGAACAACAAAAGCACGTCCTTTATGGAGGACTACACGTATCATTTCGAGCCGGGCAACAACATGATTCTGGGCGCGCACATGCTTGAGGTATGCCCGACGGTCGCGGCGACGAAGCCGACGATCGAGGTGCATCCGCTCGGCATCGGCGGCAAGGCGGATCCGGCGCGGATCGTGTTCGACGGCCAGGACGGACCGGCGGTGAACGCCTCGCTCGTCGACCTGGGACACCGGTTCCGGCTGCTCGTCAACGTCGTGGACGGCGTGAAGGTCGACAAACCGATGCCGAAGCTGCCGGTGGCCCGCGTGTTGTGGAAGCCGCAGCCGTCGCTGCGCGAGTCGGCGGAAGCGTGGATTTTGGCCGGCGGGGCGCATCATACCGTCCTGTCCTACGCCATCACGGCGGAAAATCTGGCGGACTGGGCGGAAATGGCCGGCATCGAAGCGGTGTTCATCGACAAGGACACGTCCGTACAGCGCTTCAAAAACGAGCTGCGCTGGAGCGACGCCGCATACCGCTTGCGTTAATCGCAGCCAGGCCGGACCGGCGGGTGGATATTGCTTGCGCTAACCGCAGCCGCTTCACGGCTCCGGCGGTTGCATTGGTTTCGTATTTTGCTTAACCTATGCGTTCACCCGGCATGTGATACAATAGCGGGTATATAGGTGATTGTGAGGGTGGACGAGAAATGAACGATAAAAAAATTCCAAAATATTTGCAGTTGAAACGCGAACTGCTGTCGTGGCTGGAGTCCGGAAAATTGCAGCCCGGCGATCAGTTTCCTTCGGAAAACGAAATTGCCGAGCAGTTTGGCTTAAGCCGTCAGACTGTGCGGCAAACGTTCGGGGAGCTGGAGAAAGACGGCTGGCTGGAGCGGATCCAGGGCAAGGGGACGTTCGCCCGCAATCCGGAGCGCCGGGAAGGCGAAGCCGTCAAAACGATCGGCATCATTACGACGTATATTTCCGATTATATTTTTCCCCATATCGTCAGGGGGGCGGAAGCGGAGCTGCGCAGCCGGGGGTACCGCCTGCTGCTGTCGAGCACGGACAACACGAAGGAGAAGGAAATGGACAGCCTGCAGCTGATGACGAGCCAGCCGCTCAGCGGCCTGATCATCGAGCCGACGAAAAGCGCGGAGGGAAATCCGAACCTCGGGTATTTTTTGGACCTGCAGGAAAAGGGGATTCCGTATTTGATGATCAACGAGAAATACCGCGAGCTGGAATGCCCCTGCCTGAAGGTGGACGATGAGGCGGGGGGCCGCAAGGCGGCGCGTTATCTGCTGGAGAACGGGCACCGGCAGGTCGCCGGATTTTTCAAAAGGGACGACCTGCAGGGCGTTAACCGTTTGAAGGGTTTTTTGTCGGCGCATCGGGAATACGGAATTTCCGTCTCGCCGCAGCACGTCGTTACTTATACAACGGAGCAGAAGGCCGACTTTACGTATATGCGGACCATCGAGCTGTTGCAAGGGCCGCCCGAGCAGCGGCCGACCGCTTTCGTCTGCTACAACGACGAACTGGCGGTCATCCTGATGGACGCTGCCGCGGCCTGTGGTTTGCAGGTTCCGGAGGACATTTCCGTCATCGGGTTCGACGACTCCAGCCTGGCGGCCGCCTCGGGAACAAAGCTGACGACGCTGACCCATCCGAAAACCGTCATGGGCGAGCTGGCGGCGAGGCAGCTGATCGGCATGATCGAACAGGGCGATAGATATGAGGATACGGTGTTTGAACCGGAGCTGATCGTGCGGGATTCCGTGCGGCATCTAAGCGGCAACTAGAGCACGGATTCCGTGCGGCATCTAAGCGGCAACTAGAGCGGGATTCCGTGCGGCAGCCAGAACGGGAACCCCGCGCGGCAGCTGAACGCTAATTCGAGCGGGAATCCCTCCGCCTGCGGCGGGAGTATTTTTGGGAATGTGAAATTTTGGGTTAACTTTGAAATGGGTTCGGAAAGGAGCTGGACGAACGATGCTGGAAACGTTAAAACAGCAGGTGCTGGAAGCGAATCTGGACCTGCCGAAACACGGGCTAGTCACTTTTACCTGGGGGAACGTAAGCGGAATCGACCGGGACAGCGGTTTGTTTGTCATTAAACCGAGCGGTGTGCCTTATGAGGAATTGAAGGCGGAGCATATGGTCGTCGTTGACCTTGAGGGCAACGTGGTGGAGGGCGATCTGCGCCCATCCTCCGATACGCCGACGCATATGGTGCTTTACCGTTCGTTCCCGGATATCGGCGGCGTCGTGCACACGCACTCGCCTTGGGGCACAAGCTGGGCCCAGGCCGGGCGGGCGCTGCCGGCGTACGGGACGACGCATGCGGATTATTTTTACGGGGAAATTCCTGTGACACGGCCGATGACCAAGGCGGAGATTGATGGGGCTTACGAGTTGGAGACAGGCAATGTGATTGTGGAGCGCTTTAAAGGGCTCGATCCAAATCAGGTGCCGGGGGTGCTGGTGCATTCCCATGCGCCGTTCGTGTGGGGCAAGGATGCCCACAACGCCGTGCATAACGCGGTGGTGCTGGAGGAGGTAGCGAAAATCGCCGCCCGCATGCTGCAGATTAATCCGGACACGCCGCCGATGGACCAGACGCTGCTGGACCGCCATTTCTTGCGCAAGCACGGGGCAAACGCGTATTACGGGCAGAAGTAACCAAGGCAAGTTGTGCGAAAGTCAAGGCAAATGAAGTGAACGTCCAAGCTAACGTCCATGGGGAAACAGCAAGTTTTGCCGCTAGCTGGCCGCTAGCAGGTGTTCGCTATTTTTGGGGGAGGGTATGAACATGGGCAAAAAGTACACGATTGGCGTCGACTACGGGACCCAGTCCGGACGCGCCGTGCTGGTCGATCTGGCGGACGGCCGCGAGGTGGCCGATCACGTTACGCCTTATCCGCATCATGTGATCGATGAGCGTCTTCCCGGATCCGGGATCAAGCTGGAACATGACTGGGCGCTGCAGCATCCCGGCGATTACCTGGAAGTGCTGCGGCGTTCCGTACCGGCGGTGCTGAAGGAGTCGGGGATCGATCCGGCCGACGTGATCGGCATCGGGATCGATTTTACCGCCTGCACGATGCTGCCGGTCGACGCCAAGGGGCAGCCGCTCAGCTTCGACCCGGAGCTGACGGACAATCCGCACAGTTGGGTGAAGCTGTGGAAGCATCATGCCGCACAGCCGGAAGCCGATAAAATCAACGAGATCGCCGCCGCGCGGGGAGAAGCCTTTTTGCCGCGGTACGGCGGGAAAATCTCGTCCGAGTGGATGATCGCGAAGGTATGGCAAATTCTCGACGAAGCGCCGGAAATCTACGAAAAAGCCGACATGTTCCTGGAGGCGACGGATTGGGTCATCGCGCAAATGACCGGCAACATCGTACGCAACAGCTGCACGGCCGGCTACAAGGCGATCTGGCACAAGCAGGACGGCTATCCGGGCAAGGAGTATTTCAAAGCGCTTGATCCGCGGCTGGAAAACTTGACGGACACGAAGCTGCGCGGCGCGGTGATTCCGCTCGGAACGAGCGCGGGCGGGCTGCTGCCGGAGATGGCTGAGATGATGGGCCTTGCGTCAGGCATCGCCGTCGCGGTCGGCAACGTTGACGCGCATGCGGCCGTGCCGGCCGTTGGCGTTGTAACGCCGGGGAAACTGGTGATGGCGATGGGGACGTCGATCTGCCATATGCTGCTGGGCACCGAGGAGAAGCAGGTGGAAGGCATGTGCGGTGTCGTCGAGGACGGCATCATTCCGGGCTATTACGGTTATGAGGCCGGGCAATCGGCGGTAGGCGACATTTTTGAATGGTACGTCGAGGAAGCGCTTCCCGCCTACGTCAAAGAAGCGGCCGACAAAGAGGGCCTGAACGCGCATCAATGGCTGGAGCGGGAAGCGGCCGCCTACAAGCCGGGGCAAACCGGTCTGCTGGCGCTCGACTGGTGGAACGGCAACCGTTCCGTGCTCGTCGATACCGATTTGACCGGGATGATCCTCGGCATGACGCTGCTGACCAAGCCGCAGGAAATTTACCGGGCGCTGCTGGAGGCGACCGCTTTTGGCACCCGCAAAATCGTCGACGCGTTCCATGAGAACGGCGTCAGCGTCGATGCGCTGTATGCCTGCGGCGGCCTGCCGCAAAAAAACCGCCTGCTGATGCAAATCTACGCGGACGTGACGAACCGTGAGATTTTCGTGGCGGATTCCAAGCAGACGCCGGCGCTGGGCGCGGCGATGTTTGCGGCCGTGGCGGCCGGCGCGGCGGCGGGAGGTTACGACACGATCCTCGACGCGGCGGGGAAGATGGCCCGGGTCAAGGAGGAAACGTTCAAGCCGATTCCGGAGCACGTGAAAGTGTACGACCGTCTGTATCAGGAATACAGCAAGCTGCACGACTACTTCGGCCGCGGCGAAAACGACGTGATGAAGCGGCTGAAGCGGATTAAGAAATCGGCGGAGTAAGGATGTTCTGATTGGAATTTTCCAATAGAATGGAAAGTAAGTGGAAAATGCAGCGAATTGATTGGATATATCCAATAGATTAAGCTCGGTAGGCTCGAAATGGGCGATTTGAGCGAAAACTATTGGATATTTCCAATGAGCGCACGAAACGGCGTTCGAAATTCCGACAATCTGTTGGATTTTTCCAATGAGAGGTGGAGGGCGTCAGGTTGCGGAGAAATGTTTCATTGGATTACCGGCGTATGGTATGCGACAATATGGGCAGGCAGTGCGTTCTTGTGAATAGTAGGTAAGTTTATGTGATAGTAGGCAGGTTTATGAGAATAGGAAGGAGAGGGACCATGCTGGAGATGGATGGTTGGCAATTGCAGCATCTGGAGCGGATTGAGCTGGAGCGGGGAGTGCTTCGGGAGGTCGCACCTTTTCTGCGGGAGCGGGAATATCAGCGCTCTATTTTGGTGGCGGACGAGAACACGTATAAAGCGGCGGGCGAAAGGCTGGCCCGCGAGCTTGAGGGCGCCGGACTCGCCGCCAAGCTATGCTTGATCCAGCCGAACGACATGGGCGACGTCGTGGCCGACGAGGCGTCGCTGGTCCAATTGCTGCTGGAGGTGGGTCCGGAGGAGACGGATGCGCTGATCGCCGTCGGGTCGGGCACGATCCACGATATCGTTCGCTTTGCCGCCCATAAGAGCGGCAAGCCGTTTGTTTCCGTCCCGACGGCGCCTTCCGTGGACGGCTTCACCTCCGCCGGCGCGCCGCTCATCATCCGCGGCGTCAAAAAGACCGTCCCGGCCGTGCCGCCGGTCGCCATTTTCGCCGACCTCGAGATCCTGATGTCGGCGCCTCAGCGCCTGGTCGCCGCCGGCTTCGGCGACATGCTGGGCAAATACACCTCCCTGTTCGACTGGAAGTTCTCCAGCCTGACGGCGGGGGAACCGTATGACGAACAGGCGGCGCTCATTACCGAACGGGCGCTGCGTTCGTGCGTGGAGCATGCCGGAGAGATCGGCGCCCGCTCGGAGGAGGGCATCCGCGCCCTGATGACGGCGCTGATCGAGTCCGGCATCGCCATGCTGCTGTTCGGGCAGTCGCATCCGGCCTCGGGCGCGGAGCACCATCTCTCCCACTATTGGGAGATGGAATTTTTGCGCCGGGGGGAGCGGGCGGTGCTGCACGGCGCAAAAGTGGGCGCGGCCTGCGCCGAGATCGCCCGCGTTTACCATGACGCGGGCGAGCGGGGGATCTGCCCGGGCGCCGAGCCGGAGGCGCTCCGGCGGCACGGCGCGCAGGTCCGCGAATGGCTGAAGGATGTGCCCGAGGAGGGGCAAATTCGCGATTTGTTGCGCCAGGCGGGCGGACCGGCGAGCCGCACGGAGCTGGGCATCGACGATGATTTGTTCGCGCGCAGCCTGCGCGAAGCCCATCGGGTCCGGGACCGCCATACTTTGCTGCGGGCGCTTAACGAAGCGGGCGAGTGATCACGGAACGGAAGCGTTGTGGGGACCTATCGCAAGGTAGCGGTGAGGAACTCCGAGGCTTTTAAACGATTCGAACAAAAACGAGCCGAAGGCGGCATAAACCGCGGGTCGGCTCGTTTTTTTAGCAATCGTTTGCTTTAATATTCGCTCGCTTTGTTCATGAAGAGATCCTTTCCGCTTCTCCGATGTTCAGCATGGCCATAAGGGCGAGCAGGGCGCTGGTGGGATGCGAGTTTTTCCGCACGACCAGTTCGGTTTTCGTTTGCCGGAATGACTCAGGAACCTGGTGAACGTAAAGATTGCCGGCGTTCGCTTCTTTCTCGACGACAACCCGCGGCAGCAGCGAGATGCCTAGCCCTGCGGATACGCCGCCAATTATCGCCTCCAGCGTGCCGAACTCCATCGTGTGCGGGTAGTTCTGGCCGCGGGTGTGCTGCCAACTCTCCAGCAATTCCCGGTACGCACAGCCCCTGCTGTACACGAGATTCGGTTTGGCGAGCGCTTCGTCGAGCTCCGTGATGTCCGGCGGGGAAATCAGCACCACTTCTTCCTCAAAGACGGGATAGGCCTCCAGGTCAGGGTGGTTGCAGTGGCTGCTGATGAAGGCGACGTCCAGGTCGTATTGCAGCATTTTTTCCATCAAACGATCCGACAAGTCGGTGATCAGCGAAATTTCCACTTTCGGGTACCGTTTGTAATATTGGCTCAGCAGCTTGGGCAGGCGTACGGCCGCCGTCGTCTGCGAAGCGCCGATCAGAAGCGGGCCGCCCGGTTCGCCGGATGAGGTAAGGGCCGCGGCGGCTTCATCCAGCAGGCCGATGATTTTGTCGGCGTAATCCAGAAGCATTTTGCCGCTGGAGGATAACGTCATCCCCCGGTTATGGCGATGAAACAGCGCGGTTCCGAGTTCGGATTCCAGCTGCCGAATGCGCGAGGTCACGTTGGACTGCACGTAGCCAAGCCGCAGCGCCGCTTTCGTAATGGAACCTTCTCTGGCCACCGCCTGAAAGATGCGCAAATCCGCGCTCTCCATGGTCGTTCTCCTCCGTTTCTTTTTGATATCAAAAAACATGATATCAGATATCTGTATCAATCATTATACATAATTGCAGGCCTCCGGTACAATACAAACATGATTCGCGAAAGGGAGGCTGCAACATGAAAATGAACGGGTTCAAATATACCGGCCTGCTCCTGTTGACCACGTTTTTGATGGGAATTGCTTTTCCGGTCGGCAAGCTTGGGTTAAATTATGCTCCGCCTTTCTTACTGATGGGGATGCGGTTCGTTTTGGCCGGAGGTTTGCTCGCGCTGTTGACGATGAAAAAGCGGCAGCCTCGCGGGTTAAAGCAATGGCTGCAAGCCGCAGCCCTCGGCTTGTTCCAGTCGGCCGGCGTCATGGGCTGCGCCTACTACAGCATGCATTGGATCACTTCGGGGGAATCGGCGATCATCACCAGCACGAGCCCGCTGATGCTGCTCGTCATCGGGGCGGTCATGAACCGCGGCGCTTACCGCGTATGGCAATGGCTTGGGGTAGCGATCGGGTTTGCCGGCGTGATATTAACGTTTGGACTGCATATGAAAATCGAGCCCGGCACCTTTGTTTCCTTCGCGGGTGCGGTTTGTTTCACCATCGCCACGCTGATCATCAACCGTATTGGCCCGGCATTTGATTTAAAGGTCCTCGCCGCTTATCAGATGATGGCCGGAGGGACAACGCTGCTCGTGTTAAGCTGGCTGACGGAAAAGCCGTTTTTCTCCGTGACCTTGACATCGGTGCTGGTGCTGCTCTGGCTGGTGGTTATGTGCTCGATCGTGCAATTTTCGGTCTGGTTTTATTTGCTTCAAAACAGCGATCCGGCCAAAACGAGCGCATTCCTGTTTTTGGTGCCGCTGTTCGGCGTGCTTACGAGCCGGCTGCTGTTGGGCGAGCAGGTGAACTGGTATGTCTACGCGGGCGGAGCGCTGATTTGCGCCGGTATTTTCATGGTGAATTGGCAGGGGAAAAGGGAGCACGGCAGCGTCAAAGAAAAAGAGGCCGGAGCAAACGTCAAGGCGAAGTCGAAGTCGAAGGAGAAAGGTCAGAGGGGCCGTACCTTAACGGACATATAAAGAGGAGGAGCAGATATGAGCTTTCACAACAAAGTAGTTTTAGTCACCGGCGGAGGCACGGGAATTGGCCGGGCCACCAGCCTGCTGCTGGGCGAAAGAGGAGCGGCCGTCGCCGTCAATTACTCGCGGTCCGCCGAGGAGGCGGAGGAGACCGTGCGGGAAATCAAACAGGCCGGGGGCCGGGCGCTGGCCATCCGCGCGGACGTGTCGCGGGACGACGAGGTCCGGAACATGGTAGCTCAGGTGGTACGCCAATTCGGCACGATTGATTATCTCGTCAACAACGCCAGCATCACCCGATATATCGCGATGCAGGATCTGGATGCCGTAACCGAGGAGATATGGGACGATCTGCTTGGAGTGAACGTCAAGGGGATGTTCAACTGCGCGCGCGCCGCGGCGCCCTATTTGAGAGAGGGAAAGCAAGGGGCGATCGTCAACGTCGGAAGCGTCGCGGGAACGACGGGAAAAGGCTCGTCCCTTCCCTACGCCGTTTCGAAGGCAGCCGTGCACGGTTTGACCAAATCGCTGGCGCACGCCCTGGCGCCGGAGATCCGCGTATGCGGCATCGCTCCGGGAGCGGTTGCGACGAGATGGTGGGAAGGTAAAGAAGAGCAAATGCGGTCGCTCATCACCCAACTGCCCCTGGAGCGAATATCCCCGCCGGAAGAGATCGCCCAGCTTATTTGCGCCGTTCTGGAGCAGCCTTCGCTTACCGGGCAGATCATTACGGTGGATAACGGGCAGACGATGTAGCCGGGCAGCGTGGAACAAATTGTGAAACTCCGGCTCTAACGGACCTGAGCGACCTTATTCGCTCGAAAAGACAGAGTTTCTTTTTCTAACGGGCCTGCTTGCGGGACCACCCTCATAGAAAATAGCGGAACTTTATGGCCTTATTTTCCGGAACCCGACATGTTCATCCCCATTAGCGACAATTTTTGTCTTTATTTTTCAATGAACGGTGCGAAAAGTGGTCATCTCCCTGTGATTCACTAGAATAGCGACATAAATTTCCCCTATTCCTCTCCAACTGGGTGATCCCGCCGAATTAGCGACATTTTTTGTTCTTATTTCCTGGCTTGTGTTTAGCCCAAAGCGCAAGTCTGCCAGAAGTTCAATAAACGATCTCCCGGGCAGACTTTTTGTTATGCCGCCGTTCGGCTATCGTCTTCGGCTATCGTCTTCGGCTATCGTCTTCGGCTATCGTCTTCGGCTATCGTCTTCAGTTATTGTCTTCGGCTATCGTCTTCAGTTATTGTCTTCGGCTATCGTCTTCGGCTATCGTTTCCGGCTATCGTTTTCGCACGTTGTTTTCCCGCTCTCCTTTTCTTGCAAACGGCCATTGCCGCATCGCTTATGAGACGGCAAAGGCGACGCGCCTAGTGGACCTGGTGCACCAGGACAACAAACTCGTGTCCTGCCCACCGCTTGCCTCACTCCTCATGCACGTCGTACAGCACGCGGGCGAGCAGGTCCTGGCTGTAGTTGCCGAAGTTTTTGCCGTAGATCGTCAGCCCCCGCTTGTTGACGGCTTTGTCGGTGACGGCGATGCGCAGCGTCAGCTCGGATTTGTAGTCCAGTCCGATTTCAGCCAGCGTAACGTCCGAAATCCGGCAGCCGTCGATAAAGCTGCCGTCATGGTTGATGCGGATCAGCTTGAGCATGCCGTACTGGTTCAAATGCGGCGGCCACCAGTCCGGGTTGAAGGTTCCGCGGGCGTCCCCAAAATCCCCTGGACTCGTCCAGAAGCCAAGCTCCACGCCGTTCAGATAAAAATAAATGTCCGACGGATAATTGTCGTTAAAACCCGGGGCTTCCGAACCAAGCTCCAGGGAAAACTGGATCTCGCGGAACGTCTGATTCGGCTTGAGGTAGTTCGGAATCCGGTATTCCAGGTAACCTTCGGACAGCCAGATGATCTCCGAGTCGATCCGCTGCGGATCGGCGAAATAACGGGGATCGTCGAAATCCCCGATGATGCTGTCCTTGGTGGCCAGCCCGCAGGTAGGGGCCACTTGATAATTGCTGTAGTGCCCGACCTGAATTTCCACTTCGTATAAATTGTCCACTTCCTTGCTGCGCAGATCGACCATCAACTTATCCTTGTTCAAATAGCAAATTTTCTGAATCCCGTGTTTGCCGACGGAGGTGTTGATTTCGATCAGTCCGCTCTCTTCCAGCTTCTTGATATGCATCGTAATCGCGCCGTTGCTGAGGCCCAGCTTGGTGGCCAGGTCGTTTAAATTCAGCGCCTGATTTTTGGCGAGCAATTCGAGGATTTGAATTCTGATCTCCGAACTCAACGCTTTAAAAATATCAATCCCGCTCATCAAATCCTTAATGTAGATCATCGTCATGAACCTTCTTCCGCTAGAGATAATAGAGTTCTAATTTTCATTTATTTTAGATAATTATAAACTAACAGCACTATTTAATAAATAGTTAAATGAAAAAATGTAAATTCAACTTCAAAATTACTTAAAATTTGCAGAAAAAATGCACTTCAATTCACTTGATTATAAAACAAAATGCCAAAGTAATGCGGATTAAATGCTGATTTCGCCGTGAAACCACGGTTTTACAGCTTGTTTTAAATTGATTTCATAAAAACATAAAAAGATTTAGAAAAATATATTTACAACGATATTCTCATGTGCTATTTTATACCTGTAAGCGGATTCATTCAAGTTAATTCAAATCAGTTTATAAATTTATAAAACGGAGGGTGATACATTTGTCGTCAACCGCACCAAGAGCAAGCATGGTCGTAGACAAAGCATTCAAGATAGCCGAAGTAGATAAACGTATATACGGCTCATTTATCGAGCATCTGGGCAGAGCGGTATACGGGGGGATTTACGAGCCTTCGCATCCTACGGCGGACAGCTTAGGCTTCCGCAGCGACGTAAAGCGGTTGATTCAGGAATTAAACGTACCTATTATCCGCTATCCGGGCGGCAACTTTGTTTCCGGTTATAACTGGGAGGACGGAGTCGGCCCGGTGGAAGCCCGCCCCAAACGGCTGGAGCTGGCCTGGAGAACGGTGGAACCGAACCATGTGGGAACGAACGAGTTTGCGGCCTGGGCGAAGGAAATCGGCTCGGAGGTCATGATGGCCGTAAACTTGGGCACCCGCGGCGTGGACGCCGCCAGAAACCTGATCGAATACTGCAACCATCCCGGCGGCAGCTACTGGAGCGATTTGCGCCGGAGCCACGGCTACGAACAGCCGCATCGCATCAAAACCTGGTGCCTGGGCAACGAGATGGACGGGCCGTGGCAAATCGGGCAGAAGACGCCTCAGGAATACGGCCGGATCGCTTATGAGACGGCCAAGGCGATGCGCCTGGTGGACCCGGACATCGAGCTCGTATCCTGCGGAAGCTCCAGTTCTTCGATGCCGACGTTCCCGGAATGGGAAGCGATTACGCTCGATCACACCTACGAGGTGGCCGATTACATATCCCTGCATCAATATTACGGCAACCGGGACAACGATCCGGCCAACTACTTGGCCAGATCGATGGATATGGACCATTTCATCCGCACGGTGATCGCGACATGCGACTATATCAAGGCGAAGAAGCGCAGCAAAAAAACGATGAATCTCAGCTTTGACGAATGGAACGTCTGGTACCACTCCAATCAGGCGGACGCGCAAATCGCGCCGTGGAGCATCGCTCCGCCGCAGCTCGAGGACATCTACAACTTCGAGGACGCGCTGCTCGTCGGCAGCATGCTGATTACGTTCCTGCGCCACGCCGACCGGGTCAAAATGGCCTGCATGGCCCAACTGGTCAACGTCATCGCCCCGATTATGACCGAAAACGGCGGCCGGGCCTGGAAGCAGACGATTTTTTATCCATATATGCATGTGTCCAAATACGGACGCGGCACGTCGCTGCTGCCGATCGTCGACTCGCCGGTTTATGACGCCCGGGATTTCACCGATGTTCCTTACCTGGACAGCGCCGTCGTCTACAACGAGGCGGAAGAGGAGCTCACGATTTTTGCCGTCAACCGTCATCTGCAGGAAGCGCTGGAGCTTACCTGCGATATTCGCGGCTTTGAGGGTTACCGCCTGACCCAGCATCTGGTGCTGGAACATGAAGATTTGCAGGCCGTCAACACGGCGGATCGGGAGAACGTAAAACCTCATGCCGGGGGCGATGCGGTGTGCCGTGACGGCATGGTGAGCGCCCGTCTTGCCAAAGCTTCGTGGAACGTAATTCGCCTAAGCAAGCGGGCAACCGAATAGTATAGAGCGTGCCTAGAAATTCAAATTCCAAGGAGGGTCAAGTATGAAAAAAGGAATCGCCATGCTTTTGATTTTAACGATGGCCACGTTTTTGTGGGGCTGCAACAAGTCCTCGTCGACGGCCGGAGGGGAAACCTCCGTGCTCGATGGGGGGGCCGGCGAAAGCGCGACGGAGCTGTCCTACTGGACGTTTGTGGAGCTGCATGGACAGCATTTCGAGAAGATGCTGGAGAAGTGGAATGCCGAAAATCCGGACCGGCAGATTAAGTTGAACGTGACGGTTATGCCTTATGACGATATGCACAATAAATTGTCCATCGCCGTGCAGACAGGCGTCGGCGCGCCGGACATCGCCGATATCGAGCTGGGGAAATATCCCGACTTCATGCAAGGGACCCCGCAACTGGAATCATTGAACGACGTGGTAGAGCCTTACAAGGATACGGTCGTTCAGTCGCAATTGGATCTTTACAGCAAAGACGGAACGGTATACGGCCTTTCCACGCATGTCGGGGCTACCGTAGCTTTTTACAACACGGAAATTTTAAATGAAGCGGGCGTTGATTATAAATCGATCGTCACCTGGGACGATTTCAAAAAAGCCGGGATGCAGGTATATGAAAAAACCGGCAAATACATGGGGACCGCGGATACGAGCGCAACCTGGCAAGCCTCGATGCTGCTGGCCCAGCAAGGGGCCGATTTTACCGATGATGCCGGCAATCCCAAGGTGAACTCCGAAGAATTGGTCAAAGGGCTGTCGATCCTTAAAGATCTGCAGGACAACAACGTCATCGCCACGATCGCCGGCGGTCAACCCGATACGGAAGAAGCTTATGGCGAATTTAATGCCGGCAACTATGCGACCGCTTTCATGCCGCTCTGGCAAATGTCGAGATATACGAACTATATGAAGGATCTCTCCGGCAAGATCGCCATCGCTCCTTTGCCCGTGATCGAGAAAGGGATGCCTCGTTCATACGGCGGCGGCGGTACGGCAACCGTTGTCACCAAAACGGCCAAGGACGTTCAGCTGGCCAAGGAGTTCATCGCTTACGCCAAGCTTTCGCTCGATGCCAATATCGAAATTTGGAATACGCTGGGCTTTGATCCGATCAACATGGATGTCTGGAATATGAAAGACGTGACGCACAATCCGGAAAACCAGTTCGTGAAATACTTCGTCAACAACCCGTTTGACGTGCTGAACGAAATTAAAGACGAAATCCAGCTGATCAAATCGACTTCGGCTTCACCGACGATCAACAACGTGTTGTGCACGGTTACGTTAAACGAAATTTTCGAGGACGGCAAAGACATCAAGCAGGCGCTGGACGATGCCCAGGCGCAAATCGAACAAGAACTGAAATAGAATGATAAAGTTACGGAGCTGCTCTTTTCCGCAAAGAGTAGCTCCGTTTAAAAAGGAGTAGAGTGATGATAAAAAAATTCCTATACTCGCAAAAAGTTGCTCCTTACGTTTTTGTGTTGCCGTTTGTGCTGGTGTTTCTGATGTTTTGGGTGTACCCGCTGGCGAACTCGGTCGGAATGAGCTTCCAAAAGGTCACGTTGGGACAGGAACCGGCCTGGATCGGCTTTGACAACTACGGCAAATTGATGGGCGACGGCGTGTTTCTTAAAGCGGTGATAAACAGCGCCGTCTATATGGTGCTGACCTTGGTGATCCTCATCCCGTTTCCGATGCTGTTTGCGGTGCTGATCAACACCAAATTCATGTGGGGAAGGGAATTTTTCAAATCCTCGTTTTTCTTTCCCGCACTGACTTCCGTCGTCGTGGCCGGGACGATCTTCCGGCTGATGTTCGGCGAAATGGAAGGCTCGCTCATCAACAGCTTTTTGGGCTGGTTCGGCGTGGATCCGGTCAAGTTCCTGAAGGGACAGGCGACCGGGATGATCGCTTTGGTGGCATTGGCGACGTGGCGGTGGACGGGGGTTAATATGCTTTATTTTTTATCCGGACTCAAAAGCATCCCCGAAGAATACTACGAAGCCGCGTCGATTGACGGAGCTTCCCGTTTTCAGCGCTTTACGAAAATCACTATGCCGCTGCTGAAGCCCACGACCATTTATGTGCTGACGATCAGCATTTACGCGGGGCTGGCGATGTTTATCGAGAGCATGATGTTGTGGAACGGCAACAATTCTCCGAAAAATATCGGGCTCACGATCGTCGGTTACTTGTACCGGCAGGGCATCGAGAAGAACAATTTGGGATACGCGGCGGCGGTGGGCATCGTGCTGCTTGTCATTACGATGGCGATTAATTTAACGCAGCTGGCCTTCACCGGCATGTTCAAAAAGGAGGAGGAAGCATGAAAAAAGAACTGCCGCTTAAAATCGTCCTTTTTGCTTTTTTCGCCGTGCTGTGCGTGCTGATCCTCATTCCGTTTTACGCGGTGACGATCGCCTCCTTCAAACCGGGGGAAGATTTGATCCGTTATGGGCTGAATTTGCGGTTTGACCTGTCCGCCATGAGCCTCGACAACTTCATTTATTTGTTTACCGGGGATCATTCCTATTTTCTATGGTTTTTCAATTCACTGCTGCTGACGGTTGTGCAGGTCGTTCTGACGCTGCTGGTCAGCGCAACGGTCGCATACGGCTTCTCGGCTTATGAATTTAAAGGAAAAAACACTTTGTTTGTTTGCGTTCTGCTCATCATGATGGTTCCGTTTGAAATTTTGCTGCTGCCGCTTTATACGCTGACCTACAACATCGGGTTGATGAACTCGTATTCGGCGATCATTTTGCCGGGCATCGCCAGCGCGGCGACGATTTTCTTCTTCCGCCAATATTTGCGCGGGATTCCGAAGGAGATCATCGCGGCCGGCCGGGTGGACGGAGCTAGCGAATACGGCATTTACGTCCGGCTGATCCTTCCGGTGATGAAGCCTTCTTTTGCGGCGATGGCGATTTTGAACGGGATGAATAGCTGGAACAATTTCCTGTGGCCGTTTATGGTGCTGAGCAACGCCGATAAATATACGCTGCCGATCGGGCTCAAAACGCTGCTGACGCCTTACGGCAACAACTACGACTTGCTGATCGTCGGCTCCTTTTTTTCCATCATTCCGATCTTCATCTTGTTCGTCGCTTTTCAAAAGTACTTTATCGACGGGATGACGGCGGGAGCGGTGAAAGGCTGAGCGGGTAAAAGAGCATTTGGGAATTGGGGAGCTGTATTAAAATTAGGGCGAGGCTCTGGGCATAAGCAAGCTATAAAAACTCGGGCGAATCGTGCGAAAAAATAACGGAAAAAAACGGCGCTAATTCGGCAAGATCGCCCACTTTGGGAGAAATAGAGGAAATTTATGGCGCTACTTTCTTGAATCGCAGGGAGATGACCGCTTTTTGCACCGTTCGTTGGAAAATAAGTACAATAAATTCCGCTAATGGCGATGAACAGATTCAATCCCCGAAAATAAGACCAGAAAATTCCGTAATTTTCCGAACACATATATAAAGGAGAGAGAACCGATGGACAAAAATAGAGAATTTGTAAATCCGATCGTGGAGCAGCGGGCCGACCCGTGGGTATACAAGCATAGCGACGGATATTACTACTTTACCGCTTCGGTCCCCGAGTACGACCGGATCGAAATCCGCAGATCGGCGACCATTCAGGGATTGGGGGAGGCTGAGGCGGTCGTGGCTTGGCGCAAATACGACTCCGGCCCGCTGAGCGCCAACATCTGGGCGCCGGAAATTCATTATATCGACGGCAAATGGTACATTTACTTTGCCGCCGCCCGTACGACGGAGACGAGGGAAGGTCTGTTCGACCACCGGATGTACGTGCTGGAGAATGAAGCGGCCAATCCGCTGGAAGGACGGTGGGAAGAAAAGGGGCAGATCCGCACCCGCTGGGAAACGTTCTGCCTCGACGCAACGACGTTCGAGCACCGCGGGGTACGGTATTATGTCTGGGCCCAGAAGGACCCGGACATCGAGGGCAACTCCAATCTGTACATTTCGAAAATGAGCAACCCGTGGACGCTGACCGGGGAACAAGTGATGATTGCGACGCCGGAGTATCCGTGGGAAACGATCGGCTTTAAAGTGAATGAAGGTCCGGCGGTGTTAAAGCGGAACGGGCGTATTTTTATCGCTTATTCGGCCAGCGCCACCGACCACCACTACTCTATGGGGCTGCTGACGGCCAGTGAGGAAGCCGACCCGCTTGATCCCGCAGCCTGGACGAAATCGCCGGTTCCCGTGTTCCAAACGAACGAGGAGACAGGGCAATACGGGCCGGGGCATAACAGCTTTACCGTGGCCGAAGACGGGCGGGACGTTCTGATTTACCACGCCCGCAATTACAAGGAGATCGCCGGTGATCCGCTGTACGATCCAAACCGCCACACGCGGGCCCAGTATTTTGGCTGGAACCCTGACGGAACCCCGAATTTCGGCATTCCCGTGAAAGACGGAGTCCGCTCTTGAGACGAGTAAAGACGGGTTAGACCCGGAGAAAAAAAGCAACCAACCGCTGCCGGATGGCCGCGGGGAGGCTGCTTTTTTTCACATATAGCAGAATATTATAAAATTTCCGGCGGAGTAGAGTACGGTGCGCAGGTAGAGAAGGGAGGGGAAGAGGGAACTGGAGGCCAAAGGACATCAGAGGCGTTATCTGCGGAAAAACGAAGGTTTGTAAAATGTAACGGACAGAGATGCCGCTATTTCCCTCGAATCGGCCAGGGTGAACTCGTTTAGAGCAAAATAGCGACATTTGGGTCCGTTAGGTTGGGAAATACCCGGGAAATGGATGGATAAGGTCGCTGGAGTCCGTTAGAGCAGCATCCCCAGCTTAGAAAGGGCCGAAGTACCCGGAACTGCGGATCTTGTAAGAAGGGGAAGGGTACTCGTAGTAGAACAGAAGAGGGAATGGGTATGGGGGGGAAAGTTTACGGCCCGCCTTTAAAGTCGTTCTGACCTTATAATCCATTGAATAAGAACACGACTTTAACGGCGGGTTGAACCCCATACCCATCCTCTGATCGCTCTAACGTAGAAGTCAGAGTCATAAAAGGACGCCGTTAGGCGTTTTTCTTATGGTTTGCGCCGCCGGAGGATCAAAATAGTGCTATAACGAAGCAGGATAATGTTTGTTCCTCTTTTTGCGAATAACTTATAATTATTGTAAACGTTTCATCAGACCATTCGCTGGAAGGTTGGTGCATGTGAAACATTTTCCGGCTGGAGGAATGCAACATGATTAAAGTGCTAATTGTCGATGATGAACCGAAGCTGCGCGAAGGACTTCGTACGTTTATCGATTGGAATGCGCTCGGGTACGATGTGGTTGACACGGCCGCAAACGGCAACGAGGCGTTGGATAAATATAGGCGGCATCATCCCGGCTTGGTTGTGGCCGATATCCGGATGCCCGGGATGGACGGTTTGCAGCTGATCGAAAAGCTGCGGAGCGAGGATCCGCAGCTTCATATCTTGATCCTCAGCGGTTATGCGGACTTCAGCTACGCCAAACAAGCGATAACGCAGCGGGCCGACGGCTATTTGCTGAAGCCGGTCGACGAGGATGAGCTTAAGGAATATCTGGCGAAAATCAAAAAGGCGGTCGAGGAAGAGACCGCTTCCGAGGAATGGCGGCATGTTACGGCGGAGTGGACCCGCGAATCGCTGATCCAGTCCGTATTGGCGGGTACGGATGAGCAGCAGACGGCGCCGCTGTATGAGCGGGCCGGAGAAGTGGGGATCACGGGCAAGGCGTATCAGGTTTTGCTGGTGGCCGTACATGCCGAGGATGACGCCGATATGAGCGCAGGGGACCCGGTGAGAAAAAAACTGGCCCACCTGTTTGAGGATACCGGGCGGGGGTGGGTGTTCGGCATTCAAGCCAAGCTCGGCGTGCTGTTAAGGGAACCGCTGCTCGCTGTGGAATACGAAAGCGTATACAGAGAGATCCGGGAAGAGCTAAACGGCGCCGGAGCGGAATTTACCGCGGCGCTGGGGAACAAGGTCGGCTGTCTGCCGGACATCCGCAGCTCTTACCTTGAGGCGTGCGAACTTATTAAGCTGCATTTCTTTTTGGATCAGGGCGCCATACTTTCCCCCGAAGCGCTGCGGAGCGGGGCGCCTGCGGAATTGCCGGACTCCTCGATCGAAGAGATCGGCGAGCAGCTGTATTATGCCCTGGATATCGGGAATCGGGAGGCGGTGAAGTCGCTCGTTCGTAAAGCCGGGCGGACCCTTGCCGCCGGCGGGTATCCGGAGAAGGAAATCAAGCGCCGTTTTGTGGAAGTGTTGACGTCGATTCTCGGCAGGGCCTTGAAGCAGTCTTCCGCTTTGCAGGACCGCAGCAAAGAATTTTCCGATTATATATCGGAAATACACAAAATGCGGACGATCGAGGGGCTGTACGAGAAAACGGAATTCCTGCTGCAGCAAATCATGCATCAGCTGGGCGAAGGCGGCAAACACCGCGAAGTGAAGATCATGCTGGATTTGATTCACCGCAATTTCAACGAAAATTTGAAGCTGGAGACGTTGTCGGGCATTTTTAACTATAACAGCGCTTACCTGGGCAAATTGTTCAAAAACGCCACCGGGGAATATTTTAATACTTACTTGGACAAAGTGCGGATCGAAAAGGCCAAGGCATATCTGGAGGAAGGGCTGAAGGTGTACCAGGTGGCCGAGAGGGTCGGTTATACCAACGTCGATTATTTCCACAGCAAGTTCAGAAAATACGTCGGGACTTCCCCGTCCGCATACCGCAAAACAGCGAGCAATGTGTAAGGAAAATGGCGCAGGATTGGATGAAGTGCCTGAAGCCAAAGCAGCGAATGTTGGTTGAACAACGAACATCGCTGCTTTTTGCGGTTAAGCCGGGGAGAAGGGACAAGCGCGGCTTTCTGATACATCCAATTGTACGTACAAGATAATTTATTGAATGCGTTGTATAGAGGGCGTTTAATAGTTTTAGACTTTTTATTTTAAACAAATCCATAATAAATACGGCATAAAATCGCTAAATCCACATTTTTAACATCATTTAATAGGTACGTACATAGATTCGGAAAAACAAATAAAATATTGACATGTACGGACAATAGGATTAGTATTTTAACCATAAGCATGAAGATTATGGGTTTGAGAGGAGGCTGGTTCCAAAGTCAATGTTTTTGTAAGGGGTTACAAACGGGGTTGTTAAAGCATGATTTTGACCTGCATGTATGTACATTACACGACTGCACAGAAAAACAAAGCTGGAGGGGAATAGGTTGAGAAAAAAATGGACGGTTACGTGTATCCTTGTTTTTGTGGTAAGCGCTTTATTGGCGGCTTGCGGCAGCGGTGCCGATAAAAACACGATCAGCTTTTGGACGCCGCTGACCGGGGATGACGGGGCTTACATGGATCAGCTCGTCAAAGATTACAACGCCACCAATCCGGAGTTTAAAGTCAAACATATCGTAACGGCGGACATGTATACAAAGATTTCCACCGTGCTGAATACGGGAAAAGGCGTGCCGGACTTGGCCATTATCCATGCCGACCGCGTGCCCGGCTACGTCAAGCAGGGAATGCTCGAGCCGATGACGGCCGTCCTGGGGGCGCAGCCTGAAATCAAAGAAGCCAATTATTTGCCGCAGGCGTGGGCGACCGGCAATATCGGCGGAACGCAATATACGGTGCCGCTGGACATCCACAGCAACGCGATGTATTACAACAAAGATCTGCTGAAGAAATACAATGCGGAATCGTTCCTGGACGATAACGTCGTCACGATCGATGAGATGCTGTCGCTTCAAGGAAAGCTGGACGAAGGCGATTATGTCGTAAACGACGCTTTGCTCGGCTGGGTGATTCTGGCGCAGGTGCAGAACCTTGGCGGGGACATTCAGCAGGACGGAAAACCGGCCGTAAATACGGAGGTGATGAAGCAGGCGTTCGAAAACGTCAAAAAAATCGCCGACGCGGGGCTGATGACGCCGTTTGGCGAAGACGGCTACCTGATGTTCCAATCCGGGAACGTGCTGTTCTCCACGGACGGAACCTGGAGCTCGACGGCGCATGCCGCGGTGGAAGGCCTGAACTTCGGCGTGACCAACATTTACTCCCCAACGCCCGAGAAATTTACGAACCGGGCTTCTTCCCACCTGTTTGCCATGCTGAAAAACGATGACCGCAGCGACGAGAAAGAAGCGGGCATCGGCGCCTTCCTGGAGTTCATTCGCCAAAATTCCATGGAATGGGCGAAAGCCGGCCAAATCGTCGCCAGCAAGCAGGTGATCGAAAGCCCGGAGTATCAAACCTACATCCAATCCTTCTTCACGTCCAACGAGGAGGAGATTAAATCCCTTTACATTTACACCTATGAATATTATCCGTATGTGGCCGAGGCGGTGGATACGTACGCGGCCGATATCGTCCGCGGCAACGTCGGCATCGACGAAACGCTGCAAACGATGCAGAAATACGTGGAGGATAAAATCGCGGAAAGCAGCAAAGCGGCGGAGTAGCACGCGATGAAAAACAAAAACAAACTTGCGCCCGTTTTTTTTGTTGGTCCGCACTTCATTTTGTTTGTCATTTTTGTTTTCGTGCCGACGATTTACGGAATTTATGCTTCGTTTACCCAGTGGAATCTGATGAACGATCCGGTATGGGTCGGGCTGCAAAACTATAAAACGATCCTGTTTGACGGAGATTCGACGTTCTACAACCAATTCCGCAACGGGCTGAAAAACACGTTTATTTTCGTCGGACTTAGCGTTCCGATTTTGATCGTGCTTCCTTTGCTGATCGCCGCCGCGCTGGAGCACAAAAAAGTGAAGCTGAAGGGCGTCATCCAGTCCATCCTGTATGTCCCCGGCCTGATCTCGATTTCGGCGGCGGCGCTGATCTGGCTGCTCATCTTCAACAAGCAGCTCGGGATCGCCGGGAACGTGTTCGGCTCGGACGTGGCCTGGGCGGCCAATCAGCCTTATGCCTGGATCATCATTATCGTCATTACGGTATGGGGCGGCGTCGGCGGGAACATGATCATTTACCGCGCCTCCATTAACGGGGTGGCCAAAGATTTGTACGAAGCCGCCGACATCGACGGCGCGGGAGCGGTCCGCAAATTTTTCAGCATCACCCTGCCGTCGATCCGCTTTCCGGTCATTTATACGTTTGTGATGACGACGGCCGGCGCTTTTAACGTATTCGGCCAACCGCTGATGATGACGGACGGGGGGCCGCGGCAAAGCACGCACGTCCTGATGATGTATATCCGCCAGCTCGCCTTCGGCAACGGGGAATCGATCGCCGGGATGGCGTCCGCGATGGCGGTGCTGCTGGGGCTCGTTATTTTGGTCATATCGGCGCTGCAGTACTATGTGATGAACCGGAACGCTGCATAATCCGGGAGCAACGAATGGAAGAAAAGAACAGGGGGTGTCAACTCGCATGGAGAACCGCGCGCCAAGCGAATTAAGCCGGCTTCCGGGTCCGGGGATCGGAACGGGCTCCAAACGCATATCCTTCACCGTTTCCGTTTCCCAGCTTATCGCTTATCTGTTTTTAATCGCGCTGTGCGTCATTTGGGTCGTTCCGGTAATCTTCGGCGTCACCACATCGTTCCGCTCCCAATCGGAGGTCGTGTCCACCGGGTTCAGGCTGCTGCCTGCCGAGTGGATTGTCGATAACTACGTGACGATTCTGGAAAATACGTCAACGGCGCCCATTTTGCGCTGGCTGATCAACTCTTTATATATTGCGGCGTTTCATACCTTTTTGGTGATCGTCGTCATTTCGCTGACGGGATACGGTTATTCCCGCATGAACTTCAAAGGCAGAGACACGCTGTTTTTCACGCTGCTGGGCATCTCTTTTTTTCCGGCTGTCGTGAACCTGATCCCATCCTATAAAATCATCGACGCGTTAGGCTGGGTCAATACGTCCTGGGCGATGATCGTTCCGGGGCTGGCGGGCATGGGCAACATCTTTTTGGTACGGCAGTTTATGAAAGGAATTCCCCATGAGCTGGACGAATCCGCCCGCGTCGACGGGGCCGGCGATTTGCGGATTTATTTTTCCGTGATTCTGCCCTTAATCAAACCGGTGCTGATCGTGTGCGGCTTATTTTCGTTCGTCGGGTCCTGGAACGATTTCCTTTGGCCGGTCATCGTGTACACCGATGTGGTGAAGATGCCGGTGACGGCGGGGCTGCTGCTGCTGCAGGACATTTACGGCAACTACCGGATGATCGGGCAGCTCATGGGGTCGGCGATTCTGGCGATCATTCCGACGTTCCTGCTGTTTGTGTTCGCGCAAAAATATTTTTTGCAATCGATCAATCTGAATTCGGGGATTAAGGGCTGACGGTTCGATAATCCATTCGATTGCAGGGGGAGGACTATTCATGGAAATAAGAGCGTTTGGCAGGTGCCTGATTATGGTTTTGGCGTTCGCGATGCTGATGCCGGCCGCGGCTTCCGCCGGCAGTTTGCCGGCGAAAAAGCCGGGAAAACCCCCGGCGTTTACGAACGTCTCCGTGCACGATCCTTCAATCGTAAAGGACGGCGGGACGTATTACGTGTTCGGTTCGCATATCGAAGCGGCCAAATCCGCCGATTTGCTGAATTGGGCGACGTTCACGAACGGGTATGAAACGCCGGGCAACGCGCTGTACGGGGATTTATCGGAAAATTTGGCCGGTTCGTTCGCCTGGGCCGGGGAAAACGATTCGGACAGCAAAGGCGGCTTTGCCGTCTGGGCGCCGGGCATTATCCGGAACGAGCATTTCGTCAATGAGGACGGCACGACCGGGGCTTACATGATGTATTACAGCGCGTCCTCCACCTATATCCGTTCGGCGATCGGGCTGGCGGTATCGAAAAATATCGAAGGACCTTACAAGTACGTCGATACCGTCGTATATTCGGGTTTTACGAAGGATGAAGCGTACGATGCGGACAGCAAGGTGAACAAAAAATGGACGAATACGAATATCGGAAGGCTGATCGAAGACGGAGATCTCGCGGGCGTGAACACGAGCTGGTTCAAGACCGACGGCTCCTATAATAACGCACTTTATCCAAACGCGATCGATGCCGCACCGTTTTTTGACCGGGACGGGAAGCTGTGGATGGCTTACGGCTCCTGGTCGGGCGGCATCTTCCTGCTGGAGCTTGATCCGGCGACAGGCCGGCCGGTTTATCCCGGGAAGGACGGGACGACGGCGGACGGCCGGATAGTCGACCGCTATTTCGGCACGAAAATCGCCGGCGGGCACACGAAGTCCGGGGAAGGCCCGTACATCGTTTATGATCGGGAGGCCGGCTACTATTATTTGAACGTGTCGTACGGATGGCTCGGAGCAAACGGCGGATACAACATCAGGCAGTTCCGCGCTTCGCGCCCGGACGGCCCTTACGTGGATGCGGCGGGCCAAAATGCGGTACTGCCGCCAAATACGGAAAACTCCGCTTACGGCATCAAAATGATGGGCAACTTCCTGTTCCCGCGGGAAATCGGAGAAAGCGGCACGGGGATCGGCTACGGTTATGCGTCCCCAGGGCATAATTCGGTGCTGTATGATGAGCGGACCGGCAAATATTTTCTTGTGTTCCATACGCGTTTTCCGCAAAAAGGAGAGCTGCACGAGCTTCGGGTTCACCAGATGTTCCTGAACCGGGACGGTTGGTTTGTCGTCGCTCCGGAGCGTTATGCCGGGGAAAATCTGCAAACGGTGAAGGCATCCCAGGTGGCCGGCGATTATAAATTCGTCAACCACGGGTTGGCCTACTCCGGGGATATCGTTAAATCGGTGAACATCCGTCTGAACAAGGACAACACGATTAGCGGCGATGTGACGGGGAAGTGGCAGCTGTCCGGCAAATACGAGGCGACCCTTGACTTGGGCGGTCAGGTCTTTCGCGGCGTATTCGTCCGCGGCTGGGACGCCGATTTGGGCGGCGAAACGCTGACTTTTACGGCCATTTCCGGCAAAGGGGAGTCCGTATGGGGAATTCGGCAGCCGGATATGTCCGACCGGCAGGTCATCAAAGCGGTGGTTGAAGACTTGGATTTGGGGGATACGAGCCGGGTGATGGCCAATTTGAACCTGCCGGGGCGGGGGACCCGCGGCGCTGCGATCGCATGGAAATCTTCGGACCCGGGCGTCATTTCCGATACCGGGGTGATTTATCCGCCGGAGGTTGGGGAAGCCGCCGCGACGGCCAAGCTGACGGCGACGATAACGAAAGGAAAAGCTACCGCCAGCAAAACGTTCGCGGTTGTGGTGGCTCCGATCGATCCGGAGTACGGTTTGCAGGCGCGGTTTTCTTTTGAGGACAATTTAAGCGATTCCTTTGGCCAGTTTGGCGAAGGGGTGGCGACCGGCGACCGGATTGACCGTACAGGCGGTACGATCGCTTATGCGGACGGCGTTGACGGCAAGGCGGCGGTGTTCGATGGAAATTCCGGGATCAAGCTGCCCGGCGGACTCATTTCCGGAAACCGTTATTCGGTCTCATTCTGGGTCAACCCGCAGCAGTATACGCAGTTTACGACGACGTTTTTCGGCGCGAATTCCACATCAAGCTGGATCAGTCTGGTGCCGGAATCGTGGGACAACAACACGATGCTGTGGTCGGGCGAAGCCTGGTACGACGGGGCGACCGGCGCCAAGCTCCCGTTGAACGAGTGGCACCATGTCGCCTTCACGGTCGATGAGGGTACGGTGAAGGTCTACATCGACGGGGAGCCGAAGTTTGCCGGCACCGGATTCCCCGACGTATTCACGACGGAAGCCGGCACATTCAGCTTGGGCGTAAACTGGTGGGACCCGCCGTTCAAAGGCCTGCTGGATGAAGTGCGGGTGTATAACATTCCGGTCACGGAGGCCGTGATCAAGAAGCTCGCGCAAGCGAAAGGATGATATATAGAAAGCCCAGTTGGACGTTGGCAGCGGCCGTTTTCCGAGTGCGGAAAGCGGCCGTTTTGGTATTGGGCGGCGGCTGGCGATTCCTAACGTTTTGGGGATATTTCTCTGCTTCTTTTCCCAACCCAGTGTCCAAATATGCTAAAGGAATAAAGGACCAGTGTATTTATGATAACCATGGTTGGTTTATACTCATAGATATACTCTACAACGCCGTCGCGTCTCATTCCAGTAATTTCGCTCACATTAACCCAAACGCCTAGGTCTTCATTGAGATCCCTGTCGTTAAGGATGCTGTTAACCGAGCCTTGCACGATTATCCCTTTTGTTCAGGGAGAAGAGGAGGAGGCTAATCACGGTCCTTTCATTTTTCCCCGGTGTCTTGTCCCATTCCTCCCGTCAAGTCTGCCTCACTTCCTCAAAACCTCCTTCTCCTAAATCTCTTCTCCTAAACCTCCTTCTCACAAACCTGTCTAACGATCACGAACATATCTGCTCCTTCCAAACCTATTTTCTTTTCCTGAATGTAACTTCCTCTCTGCTTCCGGATCAAACGGGATAATCGTGCAAAGCGTCCGGACAGCGGATGTTGATCTGCCGACCAGCCCTCATTTGCTTGATCCTTAAAATCGTCCTTTAATTTCTTGTTGATTAAATTCTTGGATTTGAGAAAGCGGCTCCTTAAGCGGATAATCTAGATTTTTACATGAAAACATGACTAATTATCGTTGTATAAAGCGCTTTCGGACCATTGTATGATGGGGGGGATGAAACGGAAGCGGTTTTGGAACGCGTGATTTGTGCAGCGCTTACAAACCGGAAATTCAAAATGAGATGGGGTCGTGACATGAGTTATCCTTATCAAAACCCGGATCTTCCGCTAATGGAACGGGTGAACGATTTAATATCGCGTTTTACGCTCGAAGAGAAAATCGAACTGATGTGCCAATATCAAACGGATATTCCGCGCCTTGGGGTGAACAAATACAAGCATGGCACGGAGGGGGCGCATGGCGTGGCCTGGCTTGGCGAAGCGACGGTGTTCCCGCAAAATACGGGGCTGGCCTGTACCTGGAACCCCGAACTGCTGCAAAAAATCGGCTCCGTCATCGGGGACGAGGCCAGGGTTTACTACCAGCGCGATCCGGCCGTTAACGGGCTGACGATTTGGGCGCCGACGGTCGATATGGAACGGGACCCGCGCTGGGGGCGCACCGAAGAGGCGTACGGGGAGGATCCGCATTTGACCGGTGCCTTGACGACCGGGCTGGTCAAAGGTATGCAGGGCGATCATCCTTTTTATTACAAAGCTGTGGCAACCTTAAAGCATTTTTACGGCAACAATAATGAGGTGGACCGCGGAAGCGCATCGGTCAGCATTGACCCGCGGAACAAGCGGGAATATTACTTGAAGGCGTTTGAGCCGGCTTTTCGCGACGGGCGCGCAGGTTCGATGATGACGGCGTACAACGGCATCAACGGCACGCCGTGCAACTTTAATCATGAGGTGAACGAAATCGTCAAAGGCGAATGGGGCATGGACGGCTTCGTCGTGGGCGACGCCGGGGATGTGCTCGGCACCGTGATGGATCACCATTACGTGGACTCTTACGCCGAAGCGGTCGCCGGCTCGATTAAGGCCGGCATCGACAGCATTACGGATGATCAGCCGATCTCGCAGCAGGCGCTGCGCGATGCGTTGGAGCGGGGACTGCTGACGGAGGCCGATTTGGACCATGCGCTGCGCAATACGTTCCGCGTCCGCTTTCGGCTTGGCGAATTCGATCCCGCGGAGCGGAATCCGTACAGCCATGTGCCGGAATCGAAGCTGTGCGCGCCTGAGCATGCCGCGCTGGCGCTGGAAGCGGCCCGCGAATCGGTCGTGCTGCTGAAGAACGACGGGCTGCTGCCGCTGGGCAAGGACGCGGCTTCGGTGGCGGTGATCGGCCCGCTGGCGGACGAGGCGTTCACCGACTGGTACAGCGGCACGCCGCCGTACCGCGTAACTCCGCTGCAGGGCGTAACGGAGAAAATGAACGGCCGTTCGGTGCATTTTACGACGGGGCTGGATCGGATTCGCTTGCGTTCGGCGGCTACCGGCAAATACGTCGGTATCGCCGCCGGCGAAGAGGGCGGAGCTGCTCTGGCGGCAAACTGCGAAGACGCGGAACAGGCCGAAGTGTTCGAGCGGAACGATTGGGGCTGGGGACAAATTACGCTGCGGGCGCTCAGCAACGGGAAGTTCGTAACCGAAAGCGAATCGGGCCGGCTCGAGGCGACGGCGGACGAGGCGCGCGGCTGGTTCGTGAAGGAAGCGTTCGGGTTCGAGACGCAGGAAGGCGGCTCCGTGCGGATACTGTCGTGGGAAGGCAAGCCGGTGTCGGTAGACGTCCGGGGATACATGAACGTCGAAGCGGACCAGGAAAAGGGCCCCGGTGAAACTGAAGAAGCCGTAATGGTTGGCGCTGGTGCAACAGTTGATGCGGAAGCCGCGGTAAGCGAGGGAGCCAACTTCGCCAATAGAGGAGCCGCTGCCGGCATATATGACGGATTTATCGTTGAAGTGGTGCAGAGCGGTTTGCAGCAAGCCGCCGCAGCGGCGAAAAACGCGGAAACGGCGATCGTGTTCGTCGGCAACAGCCCGTTCATCAACGGAAAGGAAACAATCGACCGGCCGGACATTACACTGCCGCCATCCCAGCAGGCGCTGATTCAGGCTGTTAAAGCGGTTAACCCGCGAACGGTTGCCGTCATTGTCGGCGGGTATCCGTTTGCGGTGAACTGGGAGCAGGAGCATGTCCCGTCGATCATGTTTACATCCCATGCAGGACAAGAGCTGGGGCATGCCGTGGCTGACGTGCTGTTCGGCGGCTACAACCCGGCGGGCCGGCTCAATATGACCTGGTACAAGTCGGCCGATCAGCTTCCGGATATTATGGATTACGACATTATCAAAGGAAAGCGGACCTATCAATATTTTGACGGAGAAGTGCTGTATCCTTTCGGACATGGGCTGAGTTACACGACGTTTAGATATGAAGGATTGTCATTGAGCCCTGCTGAAATCGGACAGGACGGTACCGTCACCGTGTCGGTGAACGTCCGGAATACCGGTGAGCTGGACGGGGACGAGGTTGTTCAATTGTATGTCCGGGCCGAAGCTTCCCGCGTCCCCCGGCCGCTTAAGACATTAAAAGGCTTTAAACGGATTCATTTGGCGGCCGGCGAGTCCAAGACGGTAATACTTGAATTAAAAGCATCCGAGCTCGCTTTCTGGGATGTGACCCGCGAACGGTACTGTGTGGAAACCGGCGCCTACACGATTATGGTCGGCCCGTCCTCGGGGAAAATCGCGGCAGCGGCAACGCTTCGGGTCAACGGGGAGACGGTTCCGCCGCGTTTGCTCCGCGAATCGGTCAAAGCGGTGAATTACGATAATTATGACCGGGTCTTTATCGACGAATGCCGTGAGGGCGGGGAGAGCATCCGCACCGTTCAAGACAGCGGCGGCTGGATCGCGTTCCATGATGTGGATTTCGGCACAGGGGCGTCAGAGTTCGAGGCGAGAGTTTCGGGGCATCTCAAAGGCGGGGAGATCGTTGTTACGCTCGGTTCGCCGGATGGGGAAACCGCCGGAACGTGCCGGGTGCTGCCGACCGGCGGCCGCCAGGCCTGGACGACGGTGACCGCGCCGGTAACGGGGGCGGCGGGCCGCCGCGACGTATACCTTCACCTCAAAGGTGAGGTGCAGATCAGCCGGTTCCGTATCCGCTAGGGTAGCAGGGGACGATAAGGGCTGAGAAATTGGCAACTATGAAAAAGAAACGACTGCCCCGCCGCCATACGGGCCAAGCGCGCTGCTCCGCCGCCATCATACAAGCGTGCCGCCCCCTGCCCTAAGCCTCGACCGGCTCCTGCAGCTTTTTGCGGAACTCCGAAGGCGAGCAGTTCATCGTCTTGCGGAACACCCGGATGAAGTAGCTGATGTTGTCGTAGCCGACCTCCAGCGCGATGTCGGAGATTTTCCGCTCCGGCTCGCGCAGGAGCTCGGTGGCCTGGCGGATGCGGTACGAGTTGATGTAATCGATCGGCGTCTGCCGGGTCATCGACTTGAAGAAGCGGCAAAACTGCCCTTCGCTCATCGGAATCAGCGCGGCGAGTTCGCCGAGGCGGATCGGATGGCCGTAGTTTTGCTGGATGTGCAAAATGACCGTTTTCAGCCGCTCGATTTTGGACGATTCGCTGCGGCTGCTGGCTATGCGGCTGACGGCACGGCCTTCGGCGGCGATTTCGGCCAGCATCAAATACAGATGGCCTTTCACCGCGCCTTCGTACCCGGGCGTTTCGTTGCTGCAGCTCCGCATCATCGCGAGAATATGCTCGAGCAGCGCGATTTCATAAGGCTGCTCCCGCCGGATATGGCGGGGGAACGTCGCTTTCCGTTCCTGGAGAGGGAGGACGAGATTTTCCTGGACCGCGTCATAATGGGCGCTGGCCAGCAGCTGCGTATCGAACACGAGGGAGAAAAAAGTGCAGCCTTGCTCCCCAAGCGCATGCGCGGCGTGAATGTCGCCCCCGTCGATAAACACCGCTTCCCCGGCGCGAACCGGAAAATAATCGGTGTCGACCTGGAACAGCGTTTCCCCTTCAAGACAGTAAAAAAACTCGGCTTCCTCGTGCCAGTGGCAGTCGATGACATGCTCGCCCGGCCCGAAGCGGTACCAGTATGTGCCGAACGGCAGGCGCTCGGTGCCGTGGCTTTTGTTCTCGTGCAAAGAGCGGCGCAGCGCTTGGTCCATGTTCGTTCACCTCATCAATATAGTGTTATATTATCGTCGAATTATGTTAGTTTATTATAATGCGTATCAGTATAATGCAAGTATAGAACGTTTTTCATTTTAAAACAATGCGCTAGAGGAAGGACGGTAATGGAAAAATGAAATTTACCGATGGCAACTGGCTGATTCGCGATGGCATTACATTGTCTCCCGCGGTACAAGCATACGATTTCCGAGCCCAAAACAACACGCTGATCGCTTCCGCTTCAACGACGCCGCTGCGCGGCCGGGGCGATATGATCAATACAACGCTGCTGACGATGCAGTTCCATTCCCCGCTTCCCGGCGTGATCGGCGTCAAGCTGTTCCATTTCGCCGGGGTTGTTGACCATGGCCCGCACTTTGAATTGAACGAAGGCGGCGCCCATGTTGAAATCACCGAAAACGAGCAATATGCCGAACTGAAAAGCGGCAGCCTGAGCGTCCGCATCAACAAAGGCCCGCAGTGGTCGGTCGATTTCTACCGCGAAGGCGAGCGGATCACCGGCAGCGGCTTCAAATCGATGGCGCATGTGACGGATTCCAACGGCGACGCGTATATGCGCGAGGAGCTCGACCTGCGCGTCGGAGAATGGGTTTACGGCCTGGGCGAACGTTTTACATCGTTCCTGAAAAACGGTCAGGTTGTCGATATCTGGAATAAAGACGGCGGCACCAGCTCCGAGCAGGCTTACAAGAACATTCCTTTTTACGTCACCAACAAGGGGTATGGCGTACTTGTCAACGATCCGGGAGCGGTTTCGTTTGAAGTCGCTTCGGAAAAAGTGAAAAAAGTGCAATTCAGCGTTCCCGGGGAATCGCTGGAATATTTTGTGATCGACGGTCCCGAGCCGAAGGACGTGCTGAACAAATACACCGATTTGACGGGCAAACCTTCGCTTCCCCCGGCCTGGTCCTTCGGCCTTTGGCTGACGACCTCGTTTACGACCGATTACGATGAAGCGACGGTAAACTCCTTCGTCGACGGCATGGCGGAGCGCGATCTTCCGCTGCACGTTTTCCATTTCGACTGCTTCTGGATGCGGGAATTCCATTGGACGGACTTTAAATGGGACGAACGCGTTTTCCCGGACCCGCAAGGTATGCTGAAGCGCCTCAAAGAAAAAGGGTTGAAAATTTGCGTGTGGATCAACCCGTATATCGGCCAGCGCTCCCGCCTGTTTGAAGAAGGCATGAAAAACGGCTACTTGGTCAAAAAAGCCAACGGCGACGTTTGGCAATGGAACCTGTGGCAGCCCGGCATGGCGCTCGTCGACTTCACGAACCCGGCCGCTTGCGAATGGTTTGCCGGCTACCTGCGCGAGCTGGTCGACATGGGCGTCGATTCTTTCAAAACCGACTTCGGCGAGCGGATTCCGACGGACGTCGTTTATTCCGACGGATCCGATCCGGTGAAAATGCACAACTATTACACGTACCTGTACAATAAAGTCGTATTTGAAGTATTGGAAGAAAAATTGGGCAAAAACGAAGCCGCGCTGTTCGCCCGTTCCGCAACGGTCGGCGGCCAGAAATTCCCGGTTCACTGGGGCGGCGACTGCTACGCCGATTATGAATCGATGGCGGAAAGCCTGCGCGGCGGCCTGTCGCTCGGACTCGCCGGCTTCGGCTTCTGGAGCCACGACATCGGCGGATTCGAAAACACGGCCCCGGCCCACGTATTTAAACGCTGGCTCGCCTTCGGCCTCCTGTCCAGCCACAGCCGCCTGCACGGCAGCAGTTCGTACCGGGTGCCGTGGGCGTACGACGATGAAGCGGTGGATGTGACGCGATTCTTCACGAAGCTGAAATGCCGCCTGATGCCTTACATGTTCGATACGGCGGTGCAAGCCACGCAGCAGGGCGTGCCGACGATGCGGGCGATGTTCCTGGAATTCCCGGACGATCCGGCCTGCGACACGCTGGACCGCCAGTACATGCTCGGCGACTCGCTGCTGGTGGCCCCGGTATTTAGCGAAAAAGGCGATGTAACGTATTATTTGCCGGAAGGCAAGTGGACGCATCTGCTGACCGGGGAAACGGTCGAAGGCGGAAAATGGCGTAAAGAGAACCATAATTTCTTCAGCCTGCCGCTGTTCGTTCGCCCGAACTCGATCCTGGTCACCGGAGCGAATGATACTCGTCCGGATTACGATTATGCGGACGGCGCAGAAATCGGTTTGTACCAGCTTGCCGACGGAGCCGCGGTATCCCGCACGGTGCGCAATGTCAAAGGGGCCGCGGAGCTGAACGTGACGGCAGCCAAGAGCGGCAACGTTGTGACGCTGAGCGCCGAAGGCGCAGGCAAGCCGTTCCGCGTAGCGCTGCACGGCATGGGCGAAATCGCTTCCGTCCAAGGCGGAACCCTGGCCGCGGACGGAACGATCGAAGTAGCCGCGTTCACCGGCAAGGCGGAGCTGCAAATCGCCTTGAAATAATGCTCGATTGCCTGCCGCGGCGATGGCGCGCAGGTGTACAATTAAACACGGACAGGCGGACCGTGCGAACGGCCGCCTGAAAATATCCCCTTTTCCCCTTGGCAAGAGGGGATATTTTCCTTTTAAGGAGACTAAGGAGGAATCGCTTATTCCAATGTTCAGTAAAATCGTGCAGTTCACGAACAATTTGAAACTTAAGCACAAGCTGCTTATCTCCTACATCGTTGTCGTGATGATTCCCGTGTTGATTGTCGGCGCTGTCGTAACCGCTTATTTCCGCAATCAGGCGATGGACCGGGCGATCGCCCAGACCGTCAACAACGTCGAAAGGGTGAAATCGCGCGCGGCGTCGATGCTTCGCGTGCCTAGCGACATCTCGGATATTTTTATGCTGGATAAAAAACTCGAAGCCCTCGTCACTACCCGGTATCCGTCGGTGCTTGAGCTGACCAAAGCTTACTTGGAATATGACGATTTTCGCGCATACGTAAGGCTATACCGGGAAATTTCGGGGATCCGGTTCTATTTTGACAATCCGACGTTAATCAACAATCTGGAGTTTATACCGGTCGATGAACGGACCGCTTCGGCGAACTGGTACCAAAAGGCGATGGCGGAAAAAAGGATCGGCTGGTTTTACATTAACGACAAAGAGGATGAGGAGCTTCCAGTCCACAGGCTCAGCCTCATCCGCCGGATTTCGTTTGAAGGCACGCGGAAAAGCGGAGTGCTTATGGTCATCCTGAATCAGGACGAATTGAACCGGATGCTGCAGCAGGAGCCTTTTGAAACGTTTATCGCCGATGAGCAGGGTTATGTCGTGGCTGCGAAAAACCCGGCGTTGGTCGGGACAACGCTGGAATCGCTCGATTTCGGCACCGATTTGCGGAACCTGCAAAAAGGGACGTTCAAGGCGGATGTCGGGGACGCGCCTTCCTATCTGGTGGTGGATACCTTGATTCCTGATTCCAGTATGAACGGGCTGAAGATCGTTTCCGTGTTCACGACGGAGTCGATCGTCAAAAGCGCCAATGCGGTCAGTCTTTTCGGGTTGGGCATTATTTTGCTCGTCCTGCTGATCGCTCTCGTATTCGTTTATATCGTTTCTTTTTTGACCACAAACCGGATGCTGCGGTTAAGCCGCCATTTAAACCGGCTGGCGCTCGGGGACCTAAATGTCGTATCCCCCATAGACGGGAACGATGAAATCGGGCAGCTGTCGCGCCAATTCAACTACATGGTCGGCAGCATCAACCGGCTGATGCATCAGGTGGTGGAAAAAACGGAGCAAAACAACGCTTTGGAGCTGGCGCAGCGGGAAATCAAGCTGAAAATGATGGCCAGCCAGATCAATCCGCATTTTCTGTTCAATGCGCTGGAATCGATCCGGATGAACGCGCATCTGAAAGGGGACAAAGAGATCGCCAACGTTGTGCGCCTGCTTGGGAAAATGATGCGGAAAAGCCTTGAAGTCGGCCGGGAAAGCGCGCCGCTTAAAGAGGAATTGGAGATGGTGCGCTCCTACCTGGAGGTCCAGAAATTCCGCTACGAGGACCGCTTGAAGTACGAGCTGCGGATCGATCCGGCGGCTGAGGACATCCGGGTGCCGCCGCTCATTATTCAGCCGCTGGTAGAGAATGCCGTCGTTCACGGCGTGGAGGGCAAGGAGGACGGCGTCAACGTGGAGGTTAAGGTGGAAGTGAAAGAAGCGCTGGTGCATGTGACCGTCAAAGACAACGGGATGGGAATGACGGCGGAGCGTCTTGCGGAAGTGAAGCGTTCCATTTCCGCCGCCGAGGAATCGCAGCGGACGCGGATCGGCCTGCGCAATGTCCACCAAAGATTGGTGTTGTCCTATGGAGAGGAGCACGGCCTGCATATCGCCAGCACGCCCGGCTCCGGAACGGAAATCGCTTTTACGATCCCGTCCTGACCGCGATCTTTGGATTTTCGCCGGACGATGTCTAATTTTTATATGGTTTTGTTTGAAATCTGTCGGGTATTACCGTTTTCCCCCTTCACTTATGATAGAACTATAGAAATGAAGGGGGGACTGGAACCTGTGGAAACGCTGTCATCAAAACCTGGAACTAATGTAAGCGTTGCCCCTGAGCCGTTGAAGAAGCGGAGAAAAGGTACCTGGCAGAGTTTAATGCAGCAAAAGTATTTATATTTGATGTCCATGCCGTTTGTCATATGGTTGTTCGTATTTAACTATGTTCCGATCTGGGGCTGGACGATGGCTTTTCAGAACTATAAACCGGCCAAGTCTTTTACTGAACAGAAATGGGTAGGGTTCGATAATTTCGTGGACCTGTTCCAGGACGAAAGGTTCTATCTCGTGCTTAGAAACACGCTGGCCATGAGCGTCATGGGACTGATCGCCAATTTTATTTTCCCGATCGCTTTTGCGGTGCTGCTCAATGAACTGCGGGGCAAACTTTTCAAGCGTACGGTGCAGACGGTTTCCTATTTGCCGCACTTCGTATCCTGGGTCGTCGTGGCCGGGATCATCACGAAAATGCTCTCCATTGACGGAGGGGTTGTCAACGAGCTGCTGATGGCGCTTCATATTACCAACGAGCCGATCCAGTTCATGGCGCAAGGGAAATGGTTTTGGGGGATTGTAACCGCTTCCGACGTATGGAAGGAAACCGGCTGGAACGCCATTATTTATTTGGCGGCGATTACCGGGATCGACAAGGAGCTTTACGAAGCCGCCCGCGTTGACGGGGCCGGGCGTTTCCGGCAAATCTGGAACATCACCCTGCCGGGGATCCGGACGACGATTTCGGTATTGCTGATCATGTCGATCGGCCATCTCATCGGCATCGGCTTTGAAAAGCAGTTTCAGCTCAGCAACTCGCTGGTTACCGATTACTCGGAAGTGCTCGATATATACGCCTTAGAGTACGGCATCAATATCAGCCGCTTCTCGTACGGTACGGCGATCAGCATGTTCACTTCGGTCGTAGGCATCATCCTGCTGCTCGTGGCCAACGGCATTATGAAGAAAACGACGAAAGAAAGCATTATGTAGGGGGAGGGAACATAGATGGCGAGCAGCAAAGCGTTTAACCTCACCAGAGGCGAAAAAGCATTCAATGTATTCAATATCATTCTAATGTCGGTCATTTTGGTCATTACGTTGTACCCTTTCCTGAACGTGCTGGCGATTTCGCTGAACGATTCCACGGATACCGTTCGGGGCGGCATACATATTTGGCCGCGCGAATTTACCTGGAAAAACTACGCAACGATTTTCGGCTATACCAGCTTGATTCAGGGCTTCAAAATTACGATATACCGGACGGTGCTCGGCACCGTGCTAGGGCTGATCAGTTCCTCGATGCTGGCCTACACGCTCAGCCGGCCCGATTTCAAATCGCGTAAATTCGTGTCCACGTTCCTGGCCCTGACGATGTACTTTACCGGCGGCCTGGTGCCGACGTACATGCTGATGCGCCATCTCGAGCTGATCGGGACGTTTTGGATTTATATTTTGCCCACGTTAGTCAGCGCCTTTAACGTATTCGTCATCCGCTCGTTTATCGACGGACTGCCGTACGCGCTGCAGGAATCGGCGAAGCTCGACGGGGCCAACGATTTCACGATTTACTACAAAGTCATCCTGCCGCTGTGCAAGCCTGTTTTGGCGACGATCGCCCTGTTCCTGGCGGTTGGCCAGTGGAACTCGTGGTTTGATACGTATTTGTACAACGGCAGCAAACCGCATTTGACGACGCTGCAATTCGAGCTGATGAAAATACTGCAAAGCACCAACCAAGGCGCGAATATGGCCAACGCCAACGATTTGGCGAATCAAATGGCCCAGGTGTCGCCGGAATCGATTAAAATGGCGATCACCATCGTCGTCACGGTTCCGATTCTGGTGGTCTATCCGTTCCTGCAGCGCTATTTTGTGGACGGGATGACACTGGGAGCGGTTAAAGCCTAAGATGATTGGCTCTCAGCCGGTAGACACAGGTCTATATAGGTTGAACAGAAATACGGAAGCTAGGCAAGAGTGTGAAATGATTCTGAAGAAACTAACAGCTTTCTGGAAGAAAGCTGCATCGGAAGCATATGCTTGGTCGCCTTTGTGACCGGATTTCTACCTTGTATGAATCTACTTAATCAAAGAAATCTGGGGCGGGCAGCGATTGTAAGAACATTTCACACTTCTGCCCTGATCCGTACAATCAATAGTTCAACTAATATAGCCTGTTATACAATATATTTTTTTGAATAAGAATACGGGGGGAAAGAAGATATGAAATGGAAAAGCCCTAAAACCTTCGCGGCGATTTTGCTGGCCGGCACCTTGCTGGTCGGGGGCTGCGGCAGCAACAACGGCGCGTCCGGCAATACGAAGGGCTCCGGGGGAGAAACGGGCAATGATACGAGCCCGGTCACCTTTACCTTCTTCGGCGCTGACGCCAGCCCGAACTGGAACAATATGCAGGACGAAGTGGGGAAAGCGATTACGGAAAAAACCGGCGTGACGATCGAAGCCGAGTTTGACGTGGGCAGCGGCGGCGGCGACAACAAAATCGCTTTGATGGCGGCCAGCGGCGATGTGCCGGACCTGATTTTCGCCAAAGGGAATCTGTCCAAACTGGTGGATGCCGGCTATATTGTGGATATGACCGAACTGATCGATAAACATGCGCCGAACATTAAAAAGATATTCAGCGAAAACATGAACCGTCTGAAATACAGCAACGAAGATCCGGCGATTTATTCGATCCCGACCAACGTGGGCGTGGACCAGCAGTATTTTGACGCCGGCGGCGGGTTTGAAATCCAGCAGCGCGTTCTGAAAGAGCTCGGATACCCGAAGGTGCGCACGGTACAAGACTTTGAAAACGTCCTCAAGCAATATGTGGAAAAAAATCCGACCACGGACGGACAGCCGACGATTCCGCTGACGCTGAACGCCGACGACTGGAGAATCATGATCACCGTGACGAACCCGGCGTTTATCGCCACCGGTGCTCCGGACGACGGCGAGTACTACGTGGATCCGCAAACTTACGAAGCGAAGCTGCACTATAAACGTCCGGAAGAGAAAGAATACTTCCGTTGGCTGAACCATATGTACAACGAAGGTCTGCTCGATAAAGACACGTTTGTGCAAAAAGACGACCAATACAAAGCGAAAATCGCCAGCGGCCGCGTGCTTGGCCTGATCGACCAGGAATGGGGTTACATGGATGCCGAAAACGCGCTGAAATCGGCCGGCAAAGACGAATACACGTACGCCCATTTCCCGGTTACGCTGAGCGAAGAATATAAGGATCACTCCTTCCAATCCGCCGGCGTTGACGGTTACGGCATCAGCATCACGACCGCCTGCAAAGATCCGGTGCGGGCGATTAAATTCATCGACTGGCTGTCTTCCGATGAAGGCCAGGTTCTTGTAAACTGGGGGATTGAAGGCAAACATTACACGGTCGACGAGAATGGCAAACGCGTTATACCGGAAGAGATTACAGATCGTAGAGTAAATGATACGACGAATTTTACAAAACAAACCGGTCTCGGCAATCCGGACGGCTTGTACAAAATTTTTGGCGCCCGCTACGGCGACGGTGTTAAAGATCCTTCCGGCAATTATTATACGACCAACTTCCCGGAACAAATCGTAGAAAACTACACCAAAGCCGAGAAGGAAACGCTGAAAGCTTACAACGCAACCACCTGGAAAGACTTATTCCCGCAAGAGGACGATTTCCCGGCTAAAGAATGGGGCGCTCTGTACAACATGCCGGTTCCGACCGACGGGGATTATCAGGTTATTTTCCAGAAAACGCAGGACATTGTCCGCAAACGGATTCCGGAAGCCATCTTGGCCAAGGAAGCGGACTTCGACAAGGTGTACGACGCATTCCTCGCCGAGTTGGACAAAGCCGGCGCTCAAAAGATGGAAGCCGAATATACCGAACTCGTTAAGAAGAGAGTGGAACTGTTCACCGGCAAAGATTTGCAATAAATTAGGATCACCGGAATTGCCGCAAATATGAAAATTAACGTAAAGGCCCGTATTTTCATCGGGCCTTTTCTGCGGATTTATCGTAGAATTTAGAAGTATACACGTATAGTCAATAATTCAACTTATTATAAAATTGAGAGAAGGTGGCCAAACTGGAACGTTCGGCGGAAGCAGAATGGAAGTTATGGTATAAGCAGCCCGCATCGCGTTGGGAGGAAGCGCTTCCCGTAGGCAACGGGCGAATCGGCGGCATGATCTACGGCGGAGTGAAGCAGGAGCTTATCGCTTTAAACGAAGACACGCTCTGGTCGGGTTTTCCGCGCGACACGCAAAACTACGACGCGCTGCGGCACTTAAAAAAGGCTCGGGAGCTGATATTTTCCGGGAAATATAAAGAGGCCGAGCAGTTGGTTGAAGCCAAAATGGTCGGCACGGGGACCGAAGCGTATCAGCCGCTTGGCAACTTAAAGCTGGACCTGCTGGAGGACGTTCCGGCGGTTTCGGATTACCGGCGGGATTTGGATTTGGACGCGGGGGTGGCGACCGTTTCGTACCGGCTTGGCGGGACGGTCTACACTCGCGAGGTGCTGGTCAGCGCGGAGGACCAAGTGCTTGCGGTACATATTCGCGCCGAAGGAGAGGGGACTATCGACCTTTCGGCATCGCTTGATTCCCCGCAGGTGTTCCAAACGAAAGCGCTCCCGGGGGAAGCGGGAATCGTCATGACAGGGCGCTGCCCCAGCCATATTGCCGACAATTACCGCGGCGACCACCCGCAATCCGTCTTGTATGAAGAGGGATTGGGGATATCCTTTGAAGCGCATGTGCAAGCGCTGACGGAAGGCGGGACCGTCTGGACGGACGAATCCGGCCGGCTGATCGTCCGCGGAGCGCGGGCGGCGACGTTTTTGCTGGCCGCGGCGACTGATTTTGCCGGTTATAAGGTCATGCCCGGAACGGGGATGGAGGAAGGCGAACTTGTCAAAAAATGCGGCACCGTTTTGAAAGCAGCAGCTTCGCTGGGCTATGAGCGGCTGCGGGAAAGACATATCGCGGATCACCGCGGTTTGTTCCGCCGCGTCGAGCTGCGGCTTGGGGACACGGTACCACCGGTGTTGCCTGCCCATGGGCGGCTTGGGAGCGGTGAGCCTTCGAAGCTGTCTGCCGGCGAACGGTCTGGGAGCGGGAAGCCTTCGGAGTTTCCTGCCGGCGAACAGCTTGGGAGCACGGCGCTTTCGGAGTCTCCTGCCGCTGAACGGCTTGGGAGCACGGCGCCTTCGGAGTTTCCTGCGGCTGAACGGCTTGGGAGCACGGCGCCTTCGGAGTTTCCTGCGGCTGAACGGCTTGGGAGCACGGCGCCTTCGCAACTGCCCACCGACGAGCGGCTCGAAGCTTATCGCGATGGAGCGCAGGATCCGGGGCTGGAGGCGCTGTATTTTCAGTACGGCCGTTACTTGCTGATGGCTTGCTCCAGGCCGGGGACGGAGCCGGCCAATTTGCAGGGGATCTGGAATCCGCATATTCAGCCGCCCTGGAACAGCGGGTATACGACCAATATCAACGCGCAAATGAATTATTGGCCGGCGGAGGTGGCCAATTTAAGTGAGTGCCATGAGCCGCTGTTCCGGCTGATCCGGGAGCTGAGCGATACGGGGGCAAGGACAGCGCGGATTCATTACGGCTGCCGGGGATGGACCGCTCACCACAACGTCGACCTGTGGCGCCAATCGACGCCGACGGACGGCCAGGCCAATTGGGCGTTTTGGCCGATGGGCGGCGTATGGCTGTGCCGGCATCTTTGGGAGCATTACGAATTCACGATGGATGATAAGTTTCTGCGGGAGACCGCCTATTCGCTGATGAAAGGTGCGGCGGAATTTTGCCGGGACTGGCTGGTCCCCGGCCCTGACGGGCTGCTGACGACGGCGCCGTCGACCTCACCGGAAAATCAGTTTTTAACGCCGGAGGGCGAAAAGTGCAGTGTATCGGCGGGAACGACGATGGACTTGACGCTAATACGCGAGCTGTTTGCGCATACGGTTCGGGCGGCGGAAATTTTGGGCGTGGATGAGACGTGGCGCCGCGAACTGGTGGAAACGGCGGAGCGCATGGTCGGGCCGCAGGTAGGCCCTGACGGGAGGCTGCAGGAATGGAGCGAAAACTTCGCCGAACCGGAGCCGGGACACCGCCATGTCTCGCATTTGTACGGGCTTTATCCCGGCGATTCGATTACGGTGCGGGATACGCCCGAAATAGCGGAAGCCGTGCGGAAATCGCTTCAGCACCGGATTCAAAACGGCGGCGGCCATACCGGCTGGAGCTGCGCTTGGCTGATCAATCTGTACGCGCGTCTGGGGGACGGAGAAACGGCGCACCGGTTCGTGGAAACGCTGCTGTCCCGTTCGACGTATCCGAACTTGTTTGACGACCATCCGCCGTTCCAGATCGACGGCAATTTCGGCGGGGCGGCGGGAATCGCCGAAATGCTGCTGCAAAGCCATATGAACGGCATCGATTTGCTGCCGGCGCTGCCCAAGGCCTGGGCGTCCGGCCAGGTCCGCGGCTTGCGGGCGCGCGGCGGATTTACCGTCGATATCGTCTGGGAGAGCGGTGGGGTCGCATCGGCCTGCATCACATCGGCTGTCGGCGGATGGTGTACGGTGCGCGGCCTAAACGGGCGGCGCGTTCATCTGCCGGACGGAAGCACGGCCGGGGACGGGGAGCGCTTTTGGACCGAAGCGAATACGCCGTATTTGATTCAATAGGCAGATCCGACTGGTGAAGGCTAGCGGACCTGTACGGCCTTATTTGCCTGAAAAGCCGCCCTTTTTATTTCTAACGGGGGGAGCTTGTTATTTGTGCGAAAAAGACCGCAACCTTACGTATTTGTGCCAAATAAGATCGATGGTGTCCGTTACACTTTGAAAACTGTTGATTTCGCCGAAATAAGGTCACTGCCGTTCGTTAGGATTAGGCTCATCAGAGTAACTTACCAGAGTAAACCATTAGGCTAGTATGAACCGAACTACTGCAAGACTGCAGTTGCTCGGAAAGATCGGAGTATCGTGTCGGAGCATCGTGCGGGAGTATCGTGTCGGAGCATCGTGCGGGAGCATCATGCCGGAGGATCGTGCGGGGGAGACCAGCATTTTTGCAGCATTGCGACTGGCGGAATTCTAACGGTTGTAACAGCCGCTATTTTAACAAAAAAGTCCCCTTCTAAATTCTAACGGTTGTCAGCGCCGTTATTTACTCTAATTCAGGTGAAATTAGCCTAATTTAAGTGGAATAAGCGCTATGACAACCGTTGCTATGAACGTTTTTGTCAAGCCCTCCGTGTGAGAGGTGCCTGAGCACGTGGCGCGAGAGCAAAAATGCGAGCGACGGTCGGCACGCTGCTATCCGTGGGTTGGTACCACATGTTATGCCTTCGTCAAGGAGAGCTCTTGCAAGCTAGAAGCGCACGTTCAGTTACTCACCTAGTGCAAACGGTTGACGCAAATTCTCTCCCGGAACCTTCGTTTGCTCCCGGGCCTCGTGCTCAGGCGTGAGCTTGTCAAGCGCTTTTCTTGACAAGCGGTTAGGTTCAAATCAACACTTTTCCTATTCCTCATTGGAAATGAGGAACGCCTCACGGCGAGTGTGGGGGTGCAGGGGGCAACGCTCCCTGCGTCTCCCCAAAGGGGACGGAAGGGGCGTTAGTTAGCCACCGGTTGTTCCACCGTTCGAGCAACAGCCCATATGAACCCGGTTAGCTCCCTGGCCACCGCGCCTACGGCCACATTTTTGTGTTTGTTCTTTCCAAAAATGAGATGACGGTATTTGTAATGCAATCTTTCTTGCGCTTTCCACGACAACAGTTGTATATCGGCCGGCATGCCATCCAAACGCTTGGCGAGATCTCCTTTCACCGCAGGCCGATGACGGTAGCTCCAGGCGGATTCCACCAAGGATCGGCGCAAGCGCCCGTTACCGGCTTTGGTCATACTTCCGCGCCGAGTACTCAGGCCGGTTGAACTCTCACGAGGAACCAACCCTAAATACGCCATGAGTTGGGCCGGGGAGCGGAAGCGAGTAAATGAACCGATCTCAGCAGCTAGAGTGACGGCCGTCAGTAGTCCAATCCCACGCAGGGACTGAAGCACCCGAATCAGAGTTGCCTTGGAGCCGACCGTGGCTTGCTGAACCAAGGCTTTTTCCAAACGCCCCATCCGCTGCTCGATCTCATTTAAGGTATGGAGCATCTCGTCGAAGGCTACTTGCATGGGCTCATAAGGGAATGTCAGTTGCTCCAGCCAGGAACGGTACTTCCGGGTCCAACGACGCTTTATCGTAGCCGGCGGTTCGATTTGATGGCGGAGCAGGAACTTCAATATCCGCTGGCGTGCCCGATGCGCGTCCTCTTTGGCGGCCTCCCGGGCGCGAACCAACTCCCGCAAAGCCTCGTCTTCCCGCTCCGGGACGTAGACAGGAGTCAATTCTCCTGCACGAAACAGACGGGCAAGCTGCTCGGCGTCCCGTCGATCCGTCTTCACGTGATCACCAGGGCGTTTGGGAATAAGCGACGGAGCAATGACAACGCAATGGGCTCCCATGGAGGTGATCCAGCGATAGGTTTCGTAACCTGTCGGACCTGCCTCATAACAAAACGATAGCGTTTCGGCCGGTCCCAGTTCTTTGATCAGCTTGCGCAGCGCCGCCGGAGTGTGAGGAATGCTCCCGTAATAGCGAGGAGTTTCACCGCTTGCATCTGCAATAGCAACCGAAATTTTTTCTTTGGATACATCTAAACCGACGAATTTTGTGGTAGACTGCATAGTATCAGCTCTCCTTTGCTATGTAGCTCTGAAATGGTTTGGTTTTCACTATCCATTTTAACCTACGAGATGTAGCAATATGGAGGGCTGTCTTTTGTTTACGTTCATCATAGCTAGAATTTGAAATCGGCGTTTTGGGATCAATTAGCGGCTGTGGCAACCGTTAGAGTTTGTTTTGGGGTCAGAAATGATCTGTCGCAACATCACTGGCCGCCGGAATTGCTTGCACTGCTTGGGCATCGTGCCGGGCCGAAATGGCGGTCGGCGGAGCTAGGTGTCCCGTACGCACGGTCAAGCTGTATTGCAAACAGCGTTACTTGAGACGTTTACGCCGGGCCGGGCTATACGGCAAGCAGCCAAACTTGGTCCGTTTGCGGCCAGTCAGCGCTTTATGCAACCGCCGGCCACAACCAGTGCGACCACGGCCACAAACTAGTGCAACCGCCGGCCACAACCAGTGCAACCACGGCCACAAACTAGTGCAACCACGGCCACAAACTAGTGCAACCGCCGGCCACAACCAGTGCAACCACCGGCCGCATCTAATACAGCCACCGGCAACAACCAATGCAACCACCGGGGCCGCATCTAATGCAGCCGGCGGAACTGCTGCGGTGTCATGCCGGTATGCTTGCGAAAGGTGGCGACAAAATGGCTGGCATCGCGGAACCCGGTTTTGCCGGCGATGGCGGCTACGGTAACTCCTGGTTCGCCGGCCAGATGCTCCTTGGCTTTATGGATGCGCATTTGGGTGAGATAAGCGTAGGGAGATACGCCGAGCGTCTGCTGGAACAGCTTGCTTAAATGGCGGCCGGACATGCCGATCTCTTGGGCAAGCTTATCCAGGCCAATGTCGGGGTTGCCGTACTCCTGCTCCATCCAATGCAGCAGCGGCGCCAGCTTCTCCATATTGCGGGAGACGGACATGTTGCTGGCTTGCCCGAATTTGCTGAGCATGCCCAAAAAACGGTAAGTGCCGGCTGACGTCTCCAGGCCGAACAGGTCGGTGCCGCTGCCGACCTTGTTCAGCATTTCGCCGAGCATCGGGGCCAGAGGGGCCTCCGGGTCCCAGCGGAACAAGGCGGAGTCGCGGATCCCGAAAGCCGACAGAATCGCCGCGGCAGCCACGCCGCCGAAGGTTAGGTAATACGTTGCCCAGCCAGCGCCCCGCTTCGCCTCATAGGCGTGGGGCATCCCGGGAGGCAGCAATACGCCGCAGCCGGACGACAACACGACACTTTCGCTGCCGTAGGTAAGCAGGCCTTGGCCTTCCTCGGTTTGTAGCCAATGATAATAAGGATATCCGTTCGGGCGGGTGATTTTTTCCTGGTTCGGGTTGTAGCCGATGCTCTCCACGAGAAGCGGAAGATCGGGATTGGCGGCGGGAGAAAAAACAAAACGGGTAAACGCGCGCGCGCTCATATTTTTCCCTCCTGGGATGAGTTCCACATTATTATATATCAAAACAATAATATTATATATAAAGCGGATAAGAAACTTCCTACAATGGAGATATAATTATATTATTCTCAAAAGGATGTGTGTGCAGTGATCAACGAAAAACTGCCGAAAATATGGTACGGCGGTGACTATAATCCGGAGCAGTGGGGACCTGAAACTTGGCAAGAGGATGAACGGATGTTCAAACTGGCGGGCATCGACGTGGCAACCGTAAACGTGTTCTCCTGGGCGATGCTGCAGCAGGACGAGGATACTTACGATTTCAGTTTCCTCGACGCAACGATCGACCGTTTATATAAAAGCGGCGTGCACGTGTGCCTGGCGACCAGCACTGGCGCTCATCCCGCCTGGATGGCCCGGAAATATCCGGACGTGCTGCGCGTCGACGTGCAAGGGCGGAAACGCCGGTTCGGCGGCCGTCACAATTCGTGCCCGAACTCGCCGGCTTACCGGAAGTATTCGGAAAAGCTCGCCGGGCTCTTGGCCGAGCGGTACAAGGATCACCCGGGCCTTCTGATTTGGCATGTATCCAACGAATACGGCGGATATTGCTACTGCGACAACTGCGCCGCGGCGTTCCGCACCTGGCTCAAGGAGCGTTACGGCACGTTGGATGAAGTAAACCGCGCCTGGAATACCCGCTTCTGGGGGCATACGTTTTACGATTGGGAAGATATCGTCGTTCCGAACGAACTGAGTGAAGAATGGAATGGAAACCGCACCAATTTCCAAGGGATTTCCCTGGACTATCGCCGCTTTCAGTCCCAGTCGCTGCTCGACTGCTATAAGCTGGAATATGAGGCCATCAAAAAGTATACGCCGGACATACCGGTAACGACGAACCTGATGGGTTTCTATCCGGAGCTTGATTACTTCGAGTGGGCCAAATACATGGATATCGTGTCCTGGGACAACTATCCTTCCCTCGATACGCCGGTCAGCCATACGGCGATGACGCACGACCTGATGCGCGGGCTGAAAAGCGGAGCGCCGTTTATGCTGATGGAGCAGACGCCAAGCCAGCAAAACTGGCAGCCGTACAACTCGCTCAAACGGCCGGGCGTGATGCGGCTGTGGAGCTACCAGGCGGTCGCCCATGGGGCCGACACGGTGCTGTTCTTCCAGCTGCGCCGGTCCATCGGAGCGTGTGAGAAATACCACGGCGCCGTGATCGAGCACGTCGGCCACGAGCATACCCGGGTGTTCCGCGAAGTTGCCGAACTCGGCCGGGAGCTCCAGCAACTGGGCGGCACGCTGCTCGATGCCCGCACGGAAGCCAAGGTGGCGATAGTTTATGATTGGGAAAACCGGTGGGCGACGGAGCTCTCCAGCGGACCGACCGTCGCGCTGAATTACGTTAATGAGGTTCACAAATATTATGATGCGCTCTTCCGGATGCATGTGGAATGCGATATGGTGTCGGTGGAAGAGGACTTCGGCAAATACGAGATCGTGATCGCGCCGGTCATGTATATGGTGAAGCCGGGTTTTGCGAAAAAGGTGGAGGAATTTACCCAAAACGGCGGGACGTTCGTTACGACGTTCTTCAGCGGGATCGTCAACGAGAACGATCTGGTTACGACGGGCGGGTACCCGGGGGAATTGCGTCCGGTGCTGGGCATTTGGGCGGAAGAGATCGACGCGTTGTTCCCGGACCAGAAAAACCAAATCGTCATGAAGCAGCCGTGGGGTGAACTTACAGGACCTTACGAATGCGGCTTGCTCTGCGACCTCATTCATGCGGAAGGCGCCGAAGTGCTGGCGGAATACGACGCGGATTTCTATAAAGGCATGCCGGTGCTGACGGTAAACCGCTTCGGAAACGGCCGGGCGTATTATGTCGCCAGCAGTCCGGAGGCTTCATTCCTGCAAGGGTTCCTCAAAAATCTGTGCGAGGAAAAAGGAATCAAGCCTCTGCTCGAAGCTCCCGCAGGCGTTGAGACGGCGCGCCGGGTGAAAGACGGCAAAGCTTATCTGTTCCTGCTTAACCACAACGCGGAAGACACCCAAGTGGATATCGGCGCCAATACCAAAAAGGAACTGCTTAGCGGGGAGACACTAGCTGGAACCGTAACCGTGTCCGGCCGCGGCGTGCTCATCTTGGAAGATAAATAGAATTACGTTCATCAAGCACCCTGCAAGCGGTTTTGTGTGCAGGGTGCTTTTACATAAGGAGGCAACAGTATGGAAAGCGCAATCAAGCGGCGGTTGTCCGGCGAGGAACTCACGGCCTTAGTGGAGCGGGCATTTCAAGGTCAGAGACGATTGGACGGTTATGAGGAATTAAAGGACGGCTGGTTCAACTCCGCGTACGCCTTGACCCTGGATAACGGCATGAAGACGGTGCTGAAGCTTGCTCCCGGTTCGGAGGAAGGGATGCTGCGGTATGAGCGGAATGTGATGACCGCGGAAGTGAAGGTGCTTCGTCTGCTCGCCGCGGCGGACGGCATCCCGGTGCCCGGGATTCTGTACGAGGAGCGAGGCGTAGAGGGGAGCGAGTGGTTCCTGATGGAGTTCGTTCCGGGCGATCCTTACAACAAGGTGAAGGAGCAGATGGGGCCGGAGGAACGGCGGGACATTGAAGTTGAACTTGGACGGGTGAACCGGCGGATTAACGAAATTCAAGGAAAAAGATTCGGGTATTACGTACGGGAAGACAGTCAAGGGGATAGCTGGCCGGCCGTATTTACGGACATGATCGGCGGCGTTTTGGCCGATGCCGCGGATCAAGCCGTTGCCCTCCCGATGGATGCGGAGGAGGTATTCGGCCTGCTTCGTGAGCGGCAGGCCAGCTTGGGGGAGGTCACGGTTCCGCGGCTGGTCCATTGGGACTTGTGGGATGGGAACGTATTCGTCAAAGACCGGCGTCTTATCGCCATCATCGACTGCGAAAGGGCGCTCTGGGGCGATCCGCTGATGGAATACTACTTCCGCTCGTTTGTGGAAAACGGGGCGTTCCTGGACGGCTACGGCAAGCAGGATTTTACGGTGGCGGAATGCGAGCGGATGGCCTTGTACGACCTGTACATCGCGTTGATTCTTCACATTGAATGCAGGTTCCGCCAGTACATCGACGCGAATCATATCCGCTGGGCGGAGGAGCATTTAGCCCGTACTTGGAGTGGCTTAAATAGGGATGTTTAATGTTGGCACGCATTCTGGCCGACTACCTGAATGAAGTATATTTTAGCGAGAAGAGGGAAGCGCAGGGCCGATGGCATGAATGACGCACGAGAATGGCTCGTATAGGCATAAGTATGACTCACGAGATACGCACGAGATGACGCACGAGATGACGCACGAGCAATATGCATGATCGTTGTATAACAACGGGGGGGCCGCTCCATGCTGTAACGGTGGGAGCAACAAAAGCGCGGGCTGCAGGGAGATTCTCCTCGGCAACCCGCGTTTTTTTAGGAATAAGATGTAAGTTTCAGCGTTGGCATAACCAACTGCAAAAAGTGCATTTGATTTTCCGTACTTCCCCTATTCGAGGCAAGTGAGATGCAAAAGTGCAGTTGTTTTGTGCCTATTTCGGCAAAAAGTGGCTATTGGCCACAAATGAACTGCACTTTTGCATTTGAACCAAGAGTTTCGAGGAATCTCGACAAAAACCGCCTGCACTTTTGCATTTCGCATAATTCCTCGTCGAGGAACCGGTAAACCCGCGCAATGCTGCATCTACGGAATATGCACCATAGAGATGTAAACCATAGAGATGTGCACCATAGAGATGTGCACCATATAGAATATGCATAACATAGAATGCAACAACCCGCAATGTCACCTCTTCTTAATATTGCATCAGCAGACTGACATTTTGCCAACCGGCGCCAACCGTCCAGAAGACGAGGTAATCGCCGCGCTGTACTTTACCGGCTTGCACGGCCTCGTGAAGGGCGAGCAGCGGGCTGGTCGAAGCGGTGTATCCGAATCGGTCGCCGATGTAGACGACTTTGTCTTGATCGATCCCCAGGCCTTCGGTAACCCGTTTAATATTGCCGATGGTAAACTGGGAGAACAGGAAGCCGCCGATTTGCTCCTTGTTCAGATTGTTGCGTTCGAGCAAAATGCGGATGGAGTTCACCGCGGATTCCGCGCAAACCGAATCGTCAAACGGCGTAAACTGCACCTGCGCGTCTTTGGCCGTAAACTCCTCGCGGTACAAATTGGACAAACCGTGGGCCGGGAACAGGGAGTTGTCGATCACGGACGTATCGGTTTGATAAACGGAGTCGATCAGCCCGCGGGTTCCTTCCGCCTGCTCCAAAATGACGGCAACCGCCGACTCGGCAAAGTTGGAGTAATAGACGGGCTGCTCCGGACTGTGAATCGACAAATAATCCGCCCCGACGACAAGCGCCCGCTCTACCCGCGGGTTGGCCGTCATATACCGGCAGGCTTGCTCGATCGCCACGAGCATGCCCGCGCAGTTGGCGTTGATATCAAAACAGGCTGTAGAGAGGTCGCCGCCCAGTGCATGGTGCAGCTTCAGCGCATTGCTGGGGAGCAGATACTCCGGTGTTTGCGATGTAAAAATAATCAGGTCTACATCCTTGGCCTCAAGACCGCTTTTCTTCAGCACCAGCTTTGAGGCTTCCGCCGCCATCGTCAGCGTATTTTCTTCCGGGTTGTCGATGATAAAACGCTTGTTACGCCCGAGCGCGGTTACGAGACCGGTCACATCCGTCCCTTTTTCCGCAAAATAGTTGATGTAGTATTCGTTATCCACTTCATTTGCCGGATGGTACATGGCAATCTCGCGAATTTGCACGCCTCTCATAGCCATCTCTCCTTACACTTCGATGATTTCGTAGCTGTCCAGCTTAACGGTTCGGGCCACGCGCGAAAGCTGCATTTTCAGAATCGGGTTTTTGACAATGCGCAGCGTCACTTTTTTGAAGCCGTCTTTTTTGTAGAGGGCAAAGCATCCTTCCAGAAGCGGCAGTGAATCCGGCGCGGAGACGTTCAGTTTGGTGCAGTCGATGTCGATTTCATACTCCGGTACGGAAATGGTTGAAATCGCTTTGCTATAAGCCTCGATGGACGCTTGTCCGTCTTCGGGCGAAAAGGTTCCTTCTACATCGGCGTGAAATACTTTGGCGGATTGATCGATTTTAATATTAAAGCTTCCCATTGGATGTGGTTCCTCCTGTAATCGTTGATAGTTAAAAATTAAAAAAATTACTTTTTCAGCGCCTTCAGACGATCGAGAATCGGCGCCGGCTCGCTGCCATCGGTATTCACCTCGATCAGGCAAGGGCCTGCCATTTCCCGGACGAATCCCGGGATTTCGTCCATATCCTCCAGCCGGTCCACGGACATCGTCCGGATTCCGGCCGTCCGCATCATGTCGGCGATGGATATCCGCTCCTGCTTATAGTCCGGCATCGTGCGGTTGTACAGAAATTTTTGCCCGCGTTCGACATAGGAAAGCATAGCGTTATTGATGATGATATAGGTGATAGGCAGCTTGTACTCCTTGGCCGTAAGCACTTCGGAACCGTTCATGAAAAACGAACCGTCGCCGGCGATCACCGCGACCGGACGGCTTGAATCGGCCAGATAGAGTCCCGGTCCGCCGGCCATCGCCGAGCCCATCGCTCCGTAGTTTAGATTGATTTCAAAGTCTCCGCCCGCGGGGACTTCCAGATACTTCAGCACGAAGTTGGTGAATTCCCCGATATCGCACACATAACGCGTATCCCGCGGCATGACCTTGGACAGCTTCTCCAAAAACAGCCGCAGCGACAAGCCGGTATGATTGAGTTCATAAGGTTCGTTAAGCGGCAGCGGCTTTTTGAAAGCTCCTGGCGCAGGCTGAGCCTGCCGGAGAAGATAGGGGACCGCGTCCTGGAGATCGGCGACCACCGCCGCGTCCGTTTTGAAGACCTTCCCCGGCTCTTTGCCGTCGCGGTCGATATGGATCACTTTGCGTCCGGCCACAAGCGCTTCGTTGAAATTGCAGGTAGAGGCTTCCCCAAGGCTTGTTCCCAAGATGAGCAGGCACGAAGCCGGGGAAGCGTTGACGTATTCAAACGCCGCGTCGGTGCTGGAAAACCCGTAATTCCCCAGGTTAAGGGGGAAGTCGGCGGGGATGATTCCTTTTGCCGACGGCGTCGTAATGATGGGCCACTGCAGCCGCTCGCTAAGGCGCATAATCTCTTCGGCTGCGGCCCGCCCGCCGCGTCCGACCATGATGAGACCATGCTCTGCTTCGTTCAGCAGGGCGGCCGCCCGGTCCAACTCCGCCGGATCGAACGGAATCCGCTGAAGCAGCGCGGGATCCGGGGCGGCGGGAAGGCTGGGGGGCGCTTCCATCCGCTGCACATCGATCGGCACGGAAATATGTACTGGCCCGAAAGGAGGTGTAAGGGCGATCCTTACCGCCTTGTCCAGCTCGGCCATGACTTCCGCTTCGTTCATGACCGTGTTGCTGTATTTGGTGATCGGTCTGACGATATGCTGGGCGTCCATCTCCTGGATGGCACCTTTGCCGATCTGCCATCGGTTTACGTAGCCGGTAATCACGAGCAGCGGAGCTTTGGCCCGCATGGCGTCGGCGATCCCGTTCATCATGTTCGCTACGCCTACCGCCCCGGCGCCGGCGCAAACGGCCAGCTTCCCGGAGGTGCTGGCATATCTCGCCGCCATATAAGCCGCTCCAGCTTCATTTTTCGTAATGATCGGCTTCATATCGACATCGATCAACGCATCGTAAATCGGACCGATGATTCCTGCCGGAATCCCAAAAATACAATCCACTCCGGTTTCCTTCAAATACTTGAGTATGGCTTCGGCTATGTTCATATTCCGGATATCTCCTTATCCTAGTGTTGAAACGCATCTCTGTATTCGTTCACCAGTGCTTCCGCACGTTCGATCTCCTCGGCGGAGAAAAAATGCAGCTTGCCTATCGAGGCGACAACGACAATACCCTGAACCGCGCCGTCGTGCATGACGGGAATAACCATGATGCTGTCGATCCCGAACAGAAAAAACTCATCGGCCGATCTGGGATCGTTTTTGACGTCCTGAACCACTGCCGCCGTTTGGGGATGGGCCATCAGTTCGCGAAGCAGGCGGTCATGTTCGATATAGACCGGATTTTGCGCATGTACGCTTTTCCACCGCTCCACGCCAAGGTGATCCGTTTTCGTTTTCAACACCGGGTTCAAGCGGCCTTCCCTGATTTCGTGATAGGCGATATCGGCCACGCCGGTCAGGCGTTCCAGCGCTTCAAACAGCAAAGCTAATCGTTCCATGTCCATCCTCCTCGCTTGCTAGATTGAGTATCTGTTTAATAGGGACTTCAGTTTTTCGGCTTCCGTCTCAAGCTGCTTGGAAGATTCGAGCGTTTCTTCCATGGCGGTCAACTGTTCTTCCGAGCAAGCCATGATCTCCTTGGTCCCGGCCAGATTGACCTCGGTAATCTCGAGCGTCTGTCTTACGGAGTCCATGATTTGTTCCGTGCTTGCGCTGATCTGCTGCGTCACCGCGGAAACTTCCTGAACCCGGGTGGACACCTGCTCGGCCAAATGCACGATTTGCTGGAACGAATCGCCGGCGGAGGTAACGAGGACGCTTCCGGTCTCGACCTCGGTCATGACCCGTTTCATCGCTTCGATCGATTGATCGGAGCCTGTGCGGATATGGCCGGCCATCTCGGCGATATCCTTGGCCGATGCCGCCGATTGCTCGGCAAGCTTGCGGATTTCGCCCGCGACCACTGCGAACCCTTTGCCGTATTCGCCCGCTCTTGCGGCCTCGATAGCCGCGTTTAATGCCAGCAAATTGATTTGACTGGAAATTTCCGAGATCAGCAGAGTGACCTTGTCGATTTCTTCCGTCCGCTCGCCGAGTTGGTTTACGGTTTGCGACGAAGCGACCGTGGTTTCGTAAATTTTGCTCATTTGGTCAACCAGGCGGTCGATGCCTTCGTTGCCCGCATTCGCCTGAGCCGCGGCCTCGGTCGCTTCCTCCGCCACACCTTGCGCTGACAGGGCGATGTGCTCCATGCCTTTTCCGACTTCTTCAAGCATCAAATGGTTGTTCCGTGCACTTTCGACGAGCTGCTCACTACCTTCGGAAATCATTTTGATCGATTCCGTGACCCCTACAACGAGGTCGTTGCAAAACTCCATATTGCCCGTCAAGTCCCGCGACGTATCGGCTACCTTGGCCGACATGTCCTGCATATGCCCGGCCGCTTCCCTTAATTGGGCGCCGATCAGCTTCAGGTGGCCGGCCAGTTCGCTGAATTCGTCCATCACCTGGACGTCGCCGTCGAAGGCTAAATCGCCTTCCGTCATGGCTTTGGTCCGCTCGGCCATTTTTTGGAACGATTTGTCGAGCAGCCCGGCAATCAGCACGGCCTCCCCCGCGCCGATCAAGGCAAACAGGACGATCATCAGCGCGGCGGCCCAGCCGTTCATCAGTCCAAGCAGATAGAAGATCAGAACGAGCACGATCGCCAGCACCGCAAGCGGTCCGGCAACCAGCAACAACAACTTGCGGGCTAAGCCTTTACCGAAATGTGATAATTTCAAGTTACTTACTCCTTTGCTGTCACTCTAATACCCTTAGCAGCTGCCGTTTTCCGTTTTTCGCCGTTTTAACTTTTTAGAAGCAGGTCCCCTCCTTCCTTGTCCGAAGCTTCGCCGCGACGTTTTAACCTGGCCCCAAGCCCTAATTGAAACCAAAAAAAGACTTTCGCGAAGAAAGTCCGGCGGCCAACAAGCCATGATTCGGCATAAGGTTGGCATCCCGGCGGTCATGATTCCGTTAAGAATTTTAGATCCGTGGCTTTGCGTCCCTGCCTTTCGGCCAGGTTTGCGATTTACATCCTATTCCTTGTATTTGGTTGTGAATGATGGGAGAGTGAAGTCGCGGCGCTCCCACAGATTAGGAATATACTACTTATATCGGAAGGCGGGTCCTGATATTTCATAAAATTTTCGGCAAATTCAAAAAATTTTCAATAATAGGGGACTATAAGAGGATGACTTTGGTTCTAGAAAAAGAAGGGAAAATATAGGTCGAATAGGAAGGATGTACTATATATCCCATTTTAGATTCAAGGTATTGATGGCTGACCTATCGCATACGGCTGGGTTCAGTTTTCCTGGAAAGGCTTAGGTGTTCGAAGCAAAATTGGGTTCGCAGAAAATCTAACGGTTGTAATAGCGGCTATTTGACGAAAAAAGCCCTGTTCAAAATTTTAACGGTTGTGAGAAGCGTTATTTGCCTGAAACTAAGCAAAATGAGCCGGATTTCAGTGAAATAAGCGCTATGGCAACCGTTACAATTTGAAATCAACGTTTTTTAAGCGAATAGCGGTTGTGGCAACCGTTAGATTAGTTGTGGCCAGCGTGAGAGCTCACCGGGCTTGCTTAAGCGAAAATAAAACCGCCGGACGGTCAAGCTAAACAAGGAGTTAGCTTGCCATCCAGGCGTTAATTAAGCAGCGCACCCGCCGTTTGGTCAGCTCCGCTCCAGAATGGTAGCCAGCGTTGTGCGGTCGAGTCCTTTGACGAGCCGGATCAGCAGCTCCTTGGCGGCCGCGTAGTCGTCGGTATGGATGATGGACGACGAGGTGTGGATATAACGCGAGCAGATGCCGATCACGCCCGAAGGCACGCCGATGCCGCTCAAATGAACCGGACCGGCGTCGGTTCCGCCTGTGGATACAAAATATTGGTATTTGATGCGGTGCGTATCGGCCGTGTCCCGGATATACTCGACCAGCCCCCGATGCGTCAGCATCGTCGGGTCGTACACCCGCAGCAAAGCGCCTTCGCCCAGCTTGCCGAAGGCCCGTTTGTCGCCGGTCATATCGTTTGCCGCGCTGGCGTCCAGCGCAAAGAAGATGTCCGGCTGGATCAAATTGGCCGCCGTGCGCGCTCCCCGCGTACCCAGTTCCTCCTGCACATTGGCTCCGCAGTACAACACGTTGGGCAGTTTTTCCCCATGCAAAGCTTCCAGCAGCTCGATCGCCAAACCGACGCCGTACCGGTTGTCCCAGGCTTTGGCCATGATTTTTTTCGGGTTGACGAGCGGAGTAAATTCACAGATCGGCAAAATCTGCTGCCCGATCTGCACGCCGGCCGCTTCCGCTTCCTCGCGGCTGTCGGCGCCGATATCCAGGTACATCGCTTTCAGGTCGACCGGTTTGCCGCGCTGCGCTTCATCCAGCAGATGGGGAGGCGTCGATCCGACCACGCCGACGATTTTCCCTTTCGGTGTAACGATCTGCAGGCGCTGCGCCAATACCGCCTGGCTCCACCAGCCCCCGAGCGGCTGAAAAGACACCATACCGTTATCGCTAATGCCGGTCGTGATGAAGCCTACCTCGTCAAAATGCCCGGCGACCATGACCCGCGGTCCCTGCTCATCGCCGCGCAGTACCCCAAACAAACTGCCGAGCCGGTCTTGAACGAACTCCTGCGTAAAAGCGGACATTTTCTCCTTAACCAAGGCGCGCAGCTCCCGCTCAAACCCGGGGGCCGCCGGAAATTCGGTCAGCTGTTTAAACAGCTGCTGCGTTTTTTCATTCATCTTGTTTCTCTCCTTTTTTTCCTGCAAATGGCAAGGCCATACGCTCTTTACATTAGTATGAACCACCTTGTTCCGATTGTCCATGCGCCTGAAAAGTCCTGTTCTTTTGCCGCCGGGCCAAGCACCAAATTCGCGGCGGCGCATATACTTTAACAAGCAAGGGGCCAAATAAGGGAGGCAAAAAAATGGAACTCCGCTCCACGGATTGGCTGTTGATCTGTCTTCTCTTTATTCTGCTGGTCATTATTCTTCTATACCTTTAAAAACAAATAGGACGCCTTGGACGCCAGTTCCGTTGTTTGACGCTAATTGTTTTACCCAAAACCCGGTGTCCCGAACCCGCCAGAGCGATCTTGGCGGGTTTTGTTTTGTTCGCTGCTTGCCGCTATGGATGATTTACCAAACATAACAAGCCAGTCGCTGACAAATAATGAATATACCGTGCTTATAAGGCATGAGCAGAAAAAGGAGGGATACCGTTGCCAACAAAAAGTAAACCGGGCGCCCGGGTGAAGCTGAACCATCTGCTGCTGACGGAAGAGGAATACAAGCAGGTTGCCGACCAGCACAAGCCGAAGACAAGCATCTTTGCCAATTGCCTCAAAGCTTTTCTGGTCGGCGGTTTCATTTGTCTGATCGGACAAGGTATCCAGCAGTTGTTCATGACGTTTGCCGGGATGACGTCAAGGGAGGCGAGCAGCCCGACCGTCGCCATGCTGATTTTGATTTCCGTCATTCTCACCTCGCTTGGGGTATACGATAAAATCGCGCAATGGGCCGGAGCGGGCACCGCCGTGCCCGTCACGGGCTTCGCCAACTCGATGTGCTCCTCCGCGCTCGAATCCCGGGCGGAAGGGCTGGTGCTTGGCGTTGGGGCCAACATGTTCAGGCTGGCGGGATCGGTGGTCGTGTTTGGCGTGGTGGCCGCTTTTATCGTAGGGATGATTTATGCGATTTTCGGTTTGGAGGGGGGCCACTGATGCTTATTGGCGCACAAACTTGGGAGTTCCGGTCCAGACCGGCGATCGTCGGGGCGGCCACGGTCGTCGGTCCCGAGGAAGGGGGCGGACCGCTCGGCGGGACTTTTGATTTCGTGTACGACAATCTGGAAATCGACGAAAAGACGTGGGAAAAGGCCGAGCGCAAGCTGCTCGAGCATGCCTCCGCCCTCGCCCTGGTCAACGCGGGGATCGCCCGGGAGGAGTTGTCCTGCTTTGTCGGCGGCGATTTAATGAATCAGATCATCTCCGCCACGTTCGCGGCCAGGACCATCGCCGCTCCGTACCTCGGTGTCTTTGGGGCCTGCTCCACTTCCATGGAGGGCCTGGCGCTGGCCGCGCTGATTGCGGATAGCGGAGCCGGACGGTTCGTGATGGCCGGCACGGCAAGCCATAACTGCACGGCGGAGAAGCAGTTCCGTTATCCGACGGAATACGGCTCGCAGAAACCGGGGACGGCTCAATATACGATAACCGGGTCAGGATGCGCCGTCGTGTCTTCGCAAGGCCGGGGGCCGCGGATCACACATGCCACGATCGGGCGAATCCAGGACCTCGGCGTGAAGGACCCGTTCAACATGGGGGCGGCGATGGCGCCCGCGGCCGCGGATACGCTGGTCTCCCATTTCCGCGACACCGGGCGGGGGCCGGAAGATTACGATTTAATCGTCACGGGGGACCTCGCCTCGGTCGGACATGCCATCGTCAAAGATATTTTGGCCAAAGACGGCGTACCGATGGATAAGACGGAATTTAACGATTGCGGGCTGATGATCTACGACCGCGGCAAACAGCCCTTCGTTATGGCCGGAGGCAGCGGCTGCGGCTGTTCAGCCGTGGTCGCTTACGGTTCGATTTTGCAAAAATTAAAAAACAAAGAGCTCGGCCGCGTGCTGGTCGTTGCCACCGGAGCGCTTTTGTCCCCGCTGTCCTATCAGCAGGGGGAAAGCATTCCCTGCATCGCCCATGCGGTTGCTCTGGAAAAGGAGGAAAGCGAATCATGATTTATGTTTGGGCGTTTGTAATCGGCGGGTTGATTTGCGTTGTCGGGCAGTTGATGTTCGACGTGCTTAAATTGACGCCGGCGCACACGATGAGCACGCTGGTCGTTGTGGGGGCGATCATGGACGGTTTGGGCTGGTACGATCCGCTTGTCAAATTCGCCGGAGCGGGGGCTTCCGTGCCGATCACCAGCTTCGGGAACTCGCTTGTTCACGGGGCGCTGACCGAACTTCAGCAACAGGGCTGGATCGGGGTCATTACCGGTATTTTCGAAGTCACCAGCGCGGGGATTTCTTCAGCGATCATCTTCTCCTTCCTGGCGGCCTTGGTCGTCCGGCCCAAAGGCTAGGAAATAAATAACAATCAGGCTTTTTGCGGGCCGGCGAGTGTACTCCCAATCTATCTTCATGTAAAATAGGTAGATATATACAGGGTTCTATTTGGGAGGGAAAAATACGTGCCCGTACAACAGCAATCGATTCGAACTTTAACCGCCGTAAAAAACAATTTGGAATCGTGCATTTTAGGAAAATCTTTTGAAATCCATCTCCTGCTCTCCGCGCTGCTTGCCGGCGGACATGTATTAATCGAGGATGTCCCGGGTACGGGGAAAACGCAGCTGATCAAAGCCCTGGCCAAGTCCATGCGCGGCGATTACCGGCGGATTCAATGCAATCCCGACATTTTGCCCAGCGACATTACGGGCGTATCGGTGTTTCATCCCCATGAGGAACGGTTCGTGTTCCGGCCCGGGCCGGTGATGACCAATATTTTGCTGGCCGACGAAATCAACCGGGCGACCACGAAAACGCAGTCCGCGCTGCTGGAAGTGATGGAGGAGCGGAGCGTGACCGCCGACGGCATCACTTATGAGCTGCCGCGGCCTTTTATGCTGTGCGCGACCCAGAATCCGATCGATTTTGAAGGAACATACATGCTTCCGGAGGCTCAATTGGACCGGTTTATGCTGAAGATCGGGCTCGGTTACCCCGATGCGGCCACCGAAAAATCGCTGCTCCGTTCCCACAGCCAGGGGCAGCCGGCCGATCAGCTGCAGCCGGTGACGACGATGGAAGAAATCGCGGCCATTCAGCAAGAAATCCGCGATGTGTATATCAGTGAAGCGCTGGCCGATTACCTGCTGGACATCGTCCGCCGTACGCGCGAGCATCAAGACGTGTTGCTCGGAGCTTCGCCGCGCGCTTCGCTGGCTTTCGTGGCGGCCGCCAAAGCGTACGCTTTTTTGCAGGAGCGGGATTATGTACTGCCGGATGACATCAAGACGCTCGCGCCGTACGTACTTGGCCACCGGATTTTGCTCCGTCCGGAATCTCGGCTAGGGCAAGTCCATGCCGCCCAGGTTCTGGAGCAAATCATGCGGCAGGTCCAGGTGCCGCTATCCGTAGGGCGGTAACTATGCGGGAGTTTCTCGAAGGAGTTAAAGCGGGCCTTGCCAGCCGGAAATTTTGGAGAGTGGCCGCCGTATGGCTGATCTGTCTCCTGTACGTTTTGTTTCAGGGCGGCAAGACTTCGTTTATGTTGTTGATGATGGTATCGGTGCTGGCCGCTTATTGGGCGATCGGCGGGCTTGGCGGCGTGAAGCGGATCCGTGGCACGCGGAATTTATCGCTCGAAGAACGCGGCGGAGTGCTGCAAGCGGGCCAGCAGGTGCTCGTCAGGCTTAGGCTGCAGCTCCCGGCGTTTATGCCGCTGCCTTACCTCGTCATCCGCGAGACGCTAAAGCGCCACAACGGCGACACCTGGGCGTTTGAAGACAGCGTGGTCCCGTACTTTCGCGGACGCGCGGAACTGGTGTACAAGACGCCCCCGCTTGAGCGGGGGAAATACGTATTTGCCGGCACGACCTGCAGCGCCGAGGATATTTTCGGTTTGATGGAGCATACGGGCACGGTGCAGTCCGGTGGGGAGTTCCGCATCTTGCCGCGCACCGTGTTCATCCCGCACTGGGAGCTGTACAGCCGCAATTCGCGTCTGGCCGGGCCGGAGACGGCCATCTCTCTTTCGCGGCGGGAAACGACCCAGATTAACGGGGTTCGCGACTACGTCTACGGCGACCGGATTTCCCGGATTCATTGGAACGCGACGGCCAAAACCGGTTCGTGGAAGTCCAAGGAGTTCGAGCATGAGTCGCTGCCGAAGACGATTTTGCTGCTCGACGCTCATACGTCCAGTTATGCGGGCGCAGCCCAGTTTGAGCTGGCCGTGTCGGCGGCCGCCTCTTTGCTGGAGTATGGAGCTAGGGCGCGGATCAGCATGGGCATGGGCACGATGGGCAAAACGTTTCGCCTCTTTGCGCCCGCCGAAGCTTCTCTGGAACGCGAGCAGATGATCCATCATCTCGTGGACATCGACGCGGACGGTTACGGCAACCCTCTCGACAAGCTGGAATCGCATAAAGAATGGTTTCCGCCGGGGGCGTTTTTTATTCTCATCAGCCCGCTGGCCGATGAGAAGGCGCTGGGCATGTTGCGTTGGGCTAAAACGCGGCAAATGGTGCCGTATCATATCCAAATCGGCCGGGGGAACCCGGCGGGAGCCCAGCCGCGGGCCAATCGAAGCCAGCCTTCCGCCTGGCAGCGGACGCTTCGCGAGCAGGGGCTGGGGGGCGTCCAAATCGCTGCCCTCGGCGAGCTGCCGGCAGCCATGGGAGGTGCGAAGCTATGATGACCACGGCGCCGCACTGGAAATGGTTTTCGTACCGGCTGCTCGTGATGCTCTGGCTTACGGTCATCGCCATGCAGTGGATCGATTTTACCGAGCCGATCTGGTTTTCGGCAACGACCACGCTGGTCACGGCCACCGTCATTACCATAGCGCTTATCGAAGTGCTGCTGCCGATCAAGGCCGCTTGGAGATGGACGGTCAAAATCGCGCTTGTTCTTGCCGGATGGAGGATCGTCTTGACCGGCTGCGGTGTTTACGTCCCTTACGGACCGCTGTTTCCCGACCAGATCCGCGGCATGGCGCTGTCCTTTGTTCCGTATATCTGGTTTTCGCTGGCGGCCTGGGCGCTCTTGGAACTGGCGGTTCGGCTGGTCGTCGGCCGCAAACGCATCCTGTTGTTTCTGGCGGTTCATCTGCTGGTGTTCACGATTTTGGACTCCTTTACTTCCTATTATCTATGGTCCAATGTCGCCTGGCTTGTTTTTGCCGCGCTGGGATGGCTGGCCAGCTGGCATTTTTACGAATACAGGCTGAAATATCCGCAAGGGTGGCAGCGGCTGCGGCGGCAGCCGATCAAAGTCGCTATAAACATCGCCCTGGTGTTTGCCTGCGTCCTGCTGATCGGCATCAGCATGCCGGCGGTTTCGCCGACGCTGACCGATCCCTACACGGCCTGGATCAAGCGCAGCGGCGGAGCGGGGGGAGACGCGGGAACAACGCTTGCGAGCGCTGTAGAAACTACGGGAACGGCCCTATCCCAGGAGCAAATTATGTCCGGATACAGCCGCGACGACAAGGACCTGGGCGACGGCTTCGAATTCAGTTACACGCCGGTCATGTCCGTATCCACGCCCGTCAGGTCATACTGGCGCGGGGAAACCCGCCGGATCTACTCGGGCAAGGGCTGGGCCGATCTGGAGGATGAGCCGCGGCAAACCGAGCGGTATCGGGGCGCCCCGTCCGACGGGCCGCTCGCCGCGGATCGTCCCGGGAAAGTCGAGACAAGACAGGTCGAGCAAATCATTACGATGAATACCGACCAGGAATATCCGGTGCTGTTCGGGGGCTACGCAATGGAGAGCGTCGAGCTGCTGGACGACCGGCAGCAGTCTGCCGATATGCGTTGGGCCCGGCGGGAAGGCGAACTGTTTTGGCACGGGTACCGCGATCCCGGCGACCTCCCGGATTATCCGCGCAAATACAAGGTTGTGGCAAATGTTCCGCTCATCCCGTTGCGGGAGCTGAAGCAGGCTGACTATGACGAGCTGTATCCGGAGCCCCCGGACGGGGAGTACTTGCAGCTTCCGGACAGCCTTCCGCAGCGGGTGAAGGATCTGGCGCGGGAGATCACGGCGGAAGGGTCCACGCCGTATGAGAAAATGGAGCTGCTGCAGGCTTATTTGCGGCAAAACTTCGAATATACGAACAAGCCGGACTTGTCCCGGCGGGAAAGCGGCGACTTCGTGGACAGCTTTCTGTTCGAAATCAAGCAGGGCTACTGCGATTATTATTCGACGGCGATGGTGATCATGGCCCGGTCGCTGGGGGTTCCGGCCAGGTGGGTGAAGGGCTACGCGCCGGGAACCCAGCCGAGCGAGGAAATGATGATGCGGAGTCCGGGGATCAGCGGGAATTACACGGTAAGCAACGCCGACGCCCACTCTTGGGCGGAGCTGTATTTTGGCGATTACGGCTGGATTCCGTTCGAGGCGACACCAGGCTTTGACGCGCCGATTTTGCTCGCCGAGGAGGACAGCGTGGAGACGCTGGCGCCGGAGCCGGCTCAAGAGACGGAGACCGCAGCCATAGAAGAAAGTTTCCTGGATAAGATCGATCCTGCCGTACTTCGCCGCGTATCCCTAATCGCGCTGGCCGTGCTGCTGGCTTGGGGACTGTATCAGGTTCGGAACGAGCTTTACTTCACTTGGCTGCGGCTGCGGTTGGGCCGGCCTTTAACGCCCGGCGAGAAGACGGTGTTCGAGACGCTGCGGGTGGTCAAAAGGCTGCGGCTCAGAGGGCTTACGCGCGGCGACCAGGAAACGCTGCGGGAAACGTTCGCCCGCTGGAAGCGGGAGAAGCCGCATTTGTCCGGCGCGCTCGACCCGCTGCTGGCCAGCTTCGAAAAAGCGAATTACAGCTCCGCCTCCGTCTCGGAGGAAGAATGGCAAGCGGCCCGTCGTCTTGCCCGCGATCTGCTCAAGCGTACGAGCGGTCGCCGCGGCCGCGGACTGCCCATGCAGCCTTAAGTCGGCGAAACGGCATTTGAATTTGCGTTCCCCCGCGCCCCGCGCGCGAGGGGCGTTTTCTTTTTAAATTACGAGTTACAATCCCTTAAAATATAGGCAGTTGGCGGCAGATTATGGTATAGTTTGTCGTATGGAAACTGAGGTGAACATCATTGTTTGAGATATTTATTCCGAAAAAACGTGTCGACACCGTGTTCGAAATCGAACTGGAGGAGCTGTACGCGGGCGGCTACCGGGGCATTATCACCGATTTGGACAACACCCTGGTCGGGGCCAAGGCGCCGCTCGCTACGCCCGAACTGATCGAATGGTTCGGGAAAGTGAAGCAATGCGGATTTAAACTGGTCATTGTGTCGAACAATAATTGGGACAGAGTGTCGGCGTTTGCCAACCCTTTAAATATCGAGTTTGTGCATGCGGCCAAAAAACCGTCCGCCGCGGCGTTCCGCCGGGCGATGGAGATGATGGGACTGGCTCCGCGGGAAACGGTGGTGGTCGGCGACCAGTTGATGACCGACGTGTTCGGCGGCAACCGCCTGGATTTGTACACGATCCTGGTTCTGCCGATTTCCGTTCAGGATGAAGGGCTGGGAACGCGCATCAACCGGCTGCTGGAGCGCATCGTCAAACGGCGGCTGGGCAAAGTTGGATTATGGCTGGAGGAGGAAAAAAAGCGATGACGGAGGTACGGGGAACAGCAGGCGGACTTCGCTGCAGCGGGTGCGGCATCGCGCTGCAAAGCGAGGCGCAGGATAAGCCGGGATATGTCCCGAGCGGGGCGCTCGCCAAAGAGCCGGTGATCTGCCAGCGCTGTTTTCGCATTAAAAATTACAACGAATCGTCTTCGGTGACGGTGGAGCAGGATGAATTCCTGCGGCTGCTGGCGCAAATCGGCGGCAAAAAGGCGCTTGTCATCCATATCGTCGACCTGTTTGACTTCCAGGGCAGCGTCATCTCCGGGCTGCAGCGGTTTATCGGCAACAACCCGGTGCTGCTCGCCGTGAACAAGATCGACCTGCTGCCGAAGGTGACGAACTGGAACAAGGTGCGGAACTGGGTGCAAAAGGAAGCAAAGGATATGGGGCTGAAGGTGGAGGACGTCGTGCTGTGCAGCGCCAAACAAAGCAGCGGCTTTGACCGCCTGCTGGAGGCGGTGGCGGCCCACCGCGGCGATCTCGACGTATACGTGGTCGGGGCGACCAATGTCGGCAAATCGTCGCTCATCAACCGGCTGATCCGCGATTACAGCGATTTGGAGCAGGAGCTCACCGTTTCGCGTTATCCGGGCACGACGCTCGATATGGTCCATATTCCGCTCGATGACGGGCGCGAGATCATCGATACGCCGGGCATCGTGTATCCTTCGCGGTACAGCGAGATGGTGGCCCCCGGCGATCTGGGCGTCATTTTGCCGGAGAAGCCGCTGAAGCCGGCGGTTTATCAGTTGAATGAAGGGCAGACGTTATTTTTCGGCGGCTTCGGGCGTTTTGATTTCGTACAAGGGGGTCGGCAATCGTTCACCTGTTTTGTCAGCGGGCGCGTGCCGATTCACCGGACGAAGCTGGCGCGGGCCGACGAGCTGTTCGCGGACCATGCGGGCGAGATACTGGCGCCGCCAAGCCGGGAAAACATAGACAAGCTTCCGGAATGGACGCGGCACGAGTTCCGGATCAACAAGGGAAGCAGAAGCGATCTGTTCATTTCCGGCCTGGGCTGGATTAAAATCAACAGCGACGCCGGGGCCGTCGTGGCCGCCCAAGTTCCGAAAGGAATCAAGGTGCTGGTGCGCCGCTCCTTAATTTGATCTTGAGGGGGCCGAGGGGGAAGTTATGAACGGTCAGGAACAAATGGAGAAGAACAAGCTGCCGCTGCTGCTTGGCGTGATCGGCGATCCGATCGGGCATTCGAAATCGCCGGCCATGCACGAAGCGGCGCTGAAGGCTTGCGGCCTCGCCGGGGCCTACTTGCCTTTTCACGTGAAGGGCGAGCGGTTGAAGGAGGCCGTGCAAGGGGTCGCGGCGCTTGGCTTTCGCGGCATCAATGTCACCGTCCCGCATAAATTGGATGTAATGAAATATTTGGACCGGATCGATGAAGGGGCGCGTTATATCGGCGCCGTCAACACGGTGGTCAACGATGGCGGCACGCTGACGGGGTACAATACCGACGGCATCGGCTACATCCGTTCTCTGAAAGAAGAGGCGGTGCCTGATCTGACGGGCAAAACCGCAGTCGTACTGGGCGCGGGCGGCGCGGCGCGCGGCATCATTTACGCGCTGCTCCTGGAACGTCCCGCCCACGTCATAGTGGCCAACCGGACGGCGGACAAAGCAAGCGAACTGGCTGCGGAATGGGCCCATCTCGGCCGCATAAGCGGCTGCGGCTTGGAGGAAGCGACGGAATATCTGCAAGCGGCGGATATTGTGATCAATACGACATCGGCAGGGATGTACCCGCATGTGCAGGAAACCCCGATCGATCCCGATCTCCTTCCGGGGGGAATTGTCGTCAGCGATCTGATTTACAATCCGCTGAAAACGGAGCTGCTGCAAAGAGCCGAGATGAAAGGCTGCACGATCCACAGCGGATTCGGAATGTTTATTTACCAGGGCGCGTACGCGTTTGAACATTGGACCGGCCTGCCCGCTCCGATCGAAGCGATGCGCGCGGCGGTTATGGCCAGTATGGGCATCGCACATTTGAATGTTAAGGGGTCTTGAATATACAATGCTAACAGGAAAACAAAAACGTTATTTGCGCAGTCTGGCGCATGGGCTGCAGCCGATTTTTCAAGTAGGCAAAGGCGGGACGAACGAGCATATGATCCGCCAGATCGCGGAAGCGCTGGAGCGTCGCGAGCTGATCAAAATCTCCGTGCTGAACAACAATTTGGACGATCCGCGGGAGATTGCCGAAACCTTGGCGGAAGGGGCCGGCGCAGAGCTGGTGCAGCTTATCGGCCGCACGATCGTCCTGTACAAGGAATCGCGCGAATACAAACAAATCGAGCTTCCTTAGGACGGCCCGGGGGGAAACCAACATGAAAAAAGTCGGGATTATGGGCGGGGCGTTCGATCCGATCCACCTCGGCCATTTGCTTGCGGCGGAATCCGCCAGAGAACAGCATCATCTTGAAGAGGTTTGGTTTATGCCTTCGCATATTCCGCCCCATAAACACCGGGCCGGAGTCAGCGGCAAGCAGCGGCTGGAAATGGTCGAGGCGGCCATTCAGGGCCATCCCGCCTTTAAGCCGCTCGACATTGAGCTGAAGCGGGGCGGCGTCTCCTATACGGTGGATACGATCCGGGAAATCCGGGGACAACATCCCGATCTGGACTTGTATTTTATTATCGGCGCGGATATGGTGAATTACCTGCCCAAATGGGAAGGGATCGAGGATTTGGCCGGAATGCTTACGTTCATTGGGCTGCAGCGGCCGGGCAGTTTTCTGGAACTGGATGCGCTGCCTCCGTTTATTCAGGAGGCGGTGCGGCTGGCGGAAATGCCGCTGATCGACATCTCTTCCAGCCTGATCCGCAGCCGTTTGGCGCAGGGGCGTTCGGTCAGGTATATGGTGCCGGATTCCGTGCATGATTATATGACAAGGAGCGGATTGTATGGGATACAGTCGTGATGAGCTGATTGCGGCGGTTTCGTCGGGGATGCCGGCGAAACGCTGGAAGCATGTCGAGGGCGTGATGGAAACCGCCGTCATCCTCGCGGGGCGTTACGGGGCCGACCCGGTCAAAGCGGATCTGGCGGCCTTGCTGCATGATTTGGCCAAGTTTTGGCCGATCGACCGGCAGGAAGCGATCATCCGCGAGAACGCCCTGAACGCCGAGCTGCTGGAACATGACAAGCAATTGCTGCACGCCGAGGTCGGCGCGTTTATCGCCCGCAGGGATTACGGCGTGGAGGACCGGGAGGTGCTTGACGCGATCCGCTACCACACCTCCGGCCGGGTCGGCATGACCCTGCTGGACAAAATCGTCTGCCTGGCCGATTACATGGAGCCGGGGCGGGAGTTTCCCGGGGTGGAGAAGATTCGCGATCTGGCCGAGACGAATTTGGAAGACGCGCTGATCGCGGGCTTCGATTCGACCATTTCTTTTTTGCTGGAGAAGGGTAAACCGATTTTTCCGCTGACGCTGCTGGCGCGCAACGATTTGATCAAACAAAGAGCAAAAACCAAGGAGGCTGAATGAATGGCGGTAACATCAAATGAATTGTTAAACCTGGCGGTTCAGGCCGCTGACGATAAAAAAGCGATGAACATCGTGGCCCTCGATTTGAAAGGCATTTCCCTGATTGCCGATTATTTCGTCATTTGCCACGGCAACTCGGATACGCAGGTACAGGCAATCGCCACCGAGGTGCGCAAACGGGCCCAGGAGGCCGGAGCGCAAATCCGCGGCATCGAAGGCATGGATTCCGCCCGTTGGGTGCTGATGGATCTGGGGGATGTCGTCGTGCACGTGTTCCATCGCGATGAGCGCGAATATTACAACATCGAACGGCTTTGGTCGGACGCCAAAGTTGTGGAGACGGTATGAGTCTCGTCGCGGGCACTATCGTTTCTTTGCCGATCGACCGGGAGGTTTCGCCTTACGGATATTTTCTCAGCGCGGGCGGGCAGGACGTTCTGCTGCATTATTCCGAGCTGACCCGGCAGGTGAAGCCGGGCGAAACGGTGGACGTGTTTTTGTTTTACGATACGGAGGACCGGCTGGCGGCGACGATGAAAAAACCGCTGCTTACGCTCGGTGAGCTCGCTTTGCTGGAGGTGGCGGACGTGCATCCCCGGCTGGGCTGCTTTCTGGAAATGGGACTCGGGCGGCAGCTGCTGCTTCCGATCCGCGAGCTGCCGGAGCTAAAGGAACTGCATCCGCAGGTGGGCGACCATGTTTACGTGATCATGGAGCATGACAAGCAGGGGCGGCTGAAGGCTAAGCTCGCCGGCGAGCAGGAGTTGGCTCCGCATACGTTTCATGCCCCGCAGTCGTGGAAAAACACTTGGGTGGACGCGATTGTATACAAGCCGCTGCAAATGGGCACGTTCGTGATCGTGCAGGGCGGCGTGCTCGGCTTCGGCGCGATCGGCATGATCCACGCCACAGAGCGAAGCCGCCTATTGCGGCTGGGCGAAAGCGTCAGCGTGCGGGTCGCCCATGTCCGCGAGGACGGGCGCGTCAACCTGTCGATGGCCCCGCGCAAGGAAGTCGGCATGGGCGAGGACGCCGAACGCATCTTGGCGTATTTGCGCAGCCGGCAAGGCGGGGGAATGCCGTATTCGGACGCGACGTCGCCGGACTTAATCAAACAGCGCTTCGGCATCAGCAAAGCGGCGTTTAAGCGCGCGCTCGGCAAGCTGATGAAAGAGGGCAAGGTCGTGCAGAAGGAGAACTGGACCTATTTGACGCAGCCCGAGGCCGGGGAAGGAAATGCCGGGGAATAGGCTAAATCACAGAAAGCGCGGTGACGAAATGGCTTCGTATCGAAAATTTGCCTACGTATATGACGAACTGATGGAGGATATGCCGTATCCGGACTGGATTCGCTTTGCCCGCACCGCCTGGGAACGGCACGGAATGCCGAAGTCGGTCGTCGATCTCGGCTGCGGCACGGGCAGCATCACGATTCCGCTCGTGAATTCCGGCTTCGAGGTGACGGGCATCGATTTATCCGTCGATATGCTGGCGGTGGCCCGGCGCAAAATGGAAGGCACGCCCCAGGGCGTTCGCCTGTTCCGGGAAGGCAGTGTGCGCTGGGTGCAGCAGGACATGACGGAATGGGCCATGCCGGAACCGGTGGATTCGGTGATTTCCTTTTGCGACTGCCTGAACTATTTGCTGGAAGAGGACGATATCGTCCGCACCTTCCGCCGTACATATGAAGGGCTAAAACCCGGCGGGACATTCCTGTTCGACGTGCATCACCCGAATACCTTGATCCGGTATGAGGAGGAGCAGCCGTTTATTTGGGACGAATCGCGGGTGGCGTATATTTGGACGTGCGAGCGCGACCCGTTCCGGAATGAGATCGAACATCATTTGACGATTTTCGCCCGCGAAGAGGAAAACGGGCCGGGCTTGTACCGCCGTTTTGAAGAGACGCATACACAGCGCGCCTACGATCCAGCATGGATGAAAAGCGAGCTGCTGAAATGCGGCTTCCGCGAAGTGAACTGCTACGCCGACTTCGAGTGGGTTGAAGCGATGGATGACGCCGCCCGGCTGTTTTATGTGGCCGTGAAATAAGGCAGCTGCGACGGTAGAATAAGGGCCGGCGATAAGGCTAACAGTATAAAACGACATATGGTTCACTTCATACGGCGAACCGCAAGCCGGGGGAGGCCGCTTTTGGGCGGCCTATTTTTGGCTAAAAACCGAGATCAGTGCTTGACAAAATAAATTATGATAGCGTTCGTGTCCTGGTATCCCTCATGCTTCTTTGCACGATTATCCCTCTTGTTCAGGGGTAGAGGGGGGCTAATCAGGGCCCTTTCATTTTTCCCGGTGTCTTGCCCCTCCTTCCTCCCGTCAGGTCTGCTTCACGTCTCCTAAACTTCCTTCTCACAAATCTGTCTAACGATCTCGAACATGTCTGCTTCTCCCAAACTTATTTTCCTCTCCTGAATTTATCTTCCTCTCTGCTGCCGGATCAAACGGGATAATCGTGCAAAGCGTCCGGACAGCGAATATTGATCTGCCGATATTTTTCGCCTCTCCTCAGCGAGTTTTTAACTTTTATCGGTGTACTGAAACTTGGGCGTGGGTTACTATCCGGAAGAGGGAGGCTAACGGTAGTATCAAATTGATGGTTTCCGACTTCCATTTTTCAGATGACCGCCGTATTTTACAGTTACTCTTCTAATATTTGTTAGAATCGAACAGGGTAATAGGCAGGCAAATTCATATGAAATTTCTGTTTGAAACTTCACAAAAAAGACACATACTATTTCATTTTTTTGTTCACCTAAAACAGTTATACATGATGGAGAGGGGGGACGAGGTTGGACGAGAGTGAACGGATTAGGCGTATCCAGCAGGGGGAAACCCACATGAAGATGGATATCAGAATCATTCTGCTCTATTTGCTTGTGCCCTTCAATTTAACCTGTCTTGGTTGCTTATGGCTTTTGAATAGGGTTCGCACCCCGAGCTGCGGGTATTACTGTTTGATTTATTGCGGTCTTGTGGCACTAGTACAAACGATACTGGCACTTAATCCCTCCCTCGGAATGTTTGAAACATCGGCAATCGGAGTATGGCTGGCATTGCTGCTGCTTACGGTCACAGCTTATGCTTAATATGAAGTTAAAAATAATCAGATTTATTCCTTGATTAGTTTTGCTTTTAATCCTTCGGGTGAGTACGGTTATGATATTATCGACAGATTGAAGCCAAGTGACGCAAAGGCGTTTTATCAGAAGCGGATGGAAAAGGTTAATCAGTATTTAAATGATGACTATTCCTATGGCAATTATTCAGCGGAGGAGAAAGCCTTTTTTATAGAGATGAATAATAGTATTCCTGTTCCCTTTCAAATGGAATATGTTACCGGTTGGGAAAATGTGTTTGAAAATCTGTCGAACCTATTCTTAATCATTGCTTTTGTGATCGCAATCTGTCTCGCTCCCGTCTTTGCGGGTGAATACCAGAGCGGGGCTGTCTCGATCATTCTATCCTCACGTTATGGCCGCAGTAAGGTGATTACCGCCAAATTAAAAGCAAGTTTACTGGTATCCTTGGGACTGCTTGTTTTAGCGGTGGCGGCCTATACGCTCTTGCTATTGGGGATCTATGGATTTGATGGCGGGAGCGCAAGTATACAGATGATAGAGCTCTTGGCGCCTGTGCCCTATACGGTTTTTCAATCGTATTTATGGACGGTTCTTATGGGCAGTCTGGCCTGCCTGCTCGTGGGTGCGGTAACGCTGTGGTTGTCCAGCCGGATGAGAGGCTCCTTTCCCGTTATCATTGTTATCGGAATTTTTCTAATCGGTCCATTGTTCATTCCGGCCAGCAAAAGCAGCCGTCTGTTTAATCATTTAATGGATTTGTTTCCGGGAAATATGATGGACGGTTTTAAAAAAGTAACCGATTATGAAGTGTACCATATTTTTGGTCAAATGATTTTGGAGTATAAAGTCATGACAGGGTTTGCAGTAATCGTTATAGCGTTGCTGGTGCTTCTTTCTTATCGGGCATTCCAAAAGCATCAGGTGGTTTGACGGCGAGTTATGGTGCCGCTATTATGCAAAACATCAAAAAGATCATCCTCCACGTGTTAGTTATCGCTTAGGCTCAGAAATCACTCCTTGAGGTATCTGTGCAATTTTTTGGGAGTGGGATTGGATTTCCCTCTGAAAAAGCCGTATTATGAGGGAGAAGTGGACAGTGCCGAGTACAACGGAGAGCAGATTGAGTTATCACATTGAGTACAATCGCCAGAAACTACTTTGAAAGCACGCCGATATACGTTTGTCTACGATTTTACGGATGAAGACACCCCGGATGGAAAAGGGTGTATACTATTGGGGCGGCTTGACGGCAAATTTTGCGCTTGTTTCGTATCGAACAGGAGAACAAAAAGGGAGAGAGATTTAAGATGAAAAAAGGGTTGGTTGTTTTGTTTCAAGGGGATTCCATCACCGACGGCAATCGGGACCGCGGAACCGACCTCAACCATATTTTGGGGCACGGCTACGCCTACATCATCGCCGCCAAGCTGGGGAATGAGTACGCCCATCTTCGGCCATCCTTCATCAACCGGGGGATTAGCGGAAACCGGGTATCCGACTTATACGCGAGATGGAACGAGGATGCGATCAGCCTGAAGCCGGACGTCATCAGCTTGCTGATTGGGGTCAATGACGCCTGGTTCACCGTGAACGATCAGCCGGGCGGGTTTACGGACCGGTTTGAACGCGCTTACCGCCATCTGTTGCAGGAGACGAAAGAGGTTTTGCCGGACGCCAAGCTTGTTCTCTGCGAGCCTTTCATCTTGAAAACGAGCGCAACGGCGGAGAAGTGGGAGTTGTGGTGGGAGATCGTTTCCCGCTACCAGCAAACCGTGCTCCGTTTGGCGGAAGAGTTCGGCGCCGTGCATGTTCCGCTTCAGGCGGCATTTGAGGAAGCCGCCCAAAAGGCAGATGCGGAATACTGGCTATGGGACGGCATGCACCCGACCGCAGCCGGCCACGATCTGCTGGCGAAGCAATGGCTTGCGGCCGCGGAAAGCGGCAGGGTGTGGGAGTAGGCATTTATTAGTATCATATAGGGTTCTATTAGCGGAGGAGTATCCGTTTATGGAACCTTTTCTTGTGCTCTGATCTTATTCCGTGTGAAACAGCCCCTGTGCTTCCCGGGGAGCGCAGAGGCTGTTTTTGCGTGTAGCTGCAGAGCTCTATTACTTGGATGCTTTATATTTCTCCAAATACTCCTTGACCTTTGCCGCATCGGCGACGAGCTCGTTGCCGGTTTTGACCAGCGGGCTGACGGTGGAGACGGCTTTGAGCTTGTTGTTGTTGTAGAAGGCGAGAATTTCGTCCTGGTTGATGGAATACAGCACCGCTTTGCGCAGGTCCTCGCTTTTGGCTACGTCCCGGCCCTTCGTATTAAAGAGCAGATAGCTTACGGCGTTGCTTTCGATCGTTTGCAGCTTCAGCTTGCCGTCGCCTTTCACGATATCGTATTTCGTTTCCGGTACACCGTAATAGAGGTGGATTTCGCTGTTGCGCAGCGCGGAAAGCGCACTGTCCGTATCGGCGATGAAGCGCACTTTCACCGTAGAAATTTTAGGCTCGTCTTTGGAGCCTTTGCGGTAACCGGGATTTTTGTAAAAGATCGCTTCGTAATCATTTTTGGATGACAAAATATAAGGGCCGCTGGCATACAAAGTGTTGTTGTATTGGCTGCCTTCCGTGACCGTGTTTTGGTCGCCGTACGGAATGTCCTTGTTGACATCGAAGGTGGCCACGTCATACGTATTAATGCTTTCCACCTGTTTCTTCGACACGATGCCGGCGGATTGATGGGCCAGATAATTCAGTACCTGCGGGAAAGGCTCGGTTGTGGTCAATTTGACCACCTGGTATTTGCCCGCTTTGTTGTCGGCTTGGGTTTTATCGGCGACGAGCTCTTTAATTTTCTTATCCACCCCCGCTTCCAAAGCCTCCTTGACGGTTCCGCCGCCGCCGGCTTGCTTGATTCCCTCCAGGGAGGCGATGTTCGTGACGATTTCCACGCTTTTAATATGCTCATGCAGGCTGTACGTCCGATGATCCGGCACCGAGTTTTTGTCCTTGGCCCGGTTCAGGGAGAAAACGACGTCGCCGGCGCCCACGCGTTCGCCCGTATCTACGGCTTGTTTATTTTCAATCTTGGCGAAATGGATATCGTCCCGGAGCAGGAAGTAGTATTCCGAGTTGCCTTCGGCGATGCTGTGGTTGTAGGACAACGAGCCGTCCGAGGTGATTTTGTCGTCATCCGTAAGATTGATTAAGCGGACGTACATATTGGTATTGAGCTGATTGATCGAGCCATCGTTGCCTTTGATCGGATCGAGCGAAGTCAGCACCGAAGCCGATTGGGTAAGCAGCAGCGGCTCTTTGTCCCGCTTGGACGTGTCGTTGAAGTCGATGCTTTCCCAGGCCAAAGCGCGGGATTTGGACAATCTGACGGTATCGGGATTCAGGATGTCTTTGTTGACCGCTTGGCTTTTCAACGAGATGTAAAGCGGTGCGATATAGGCTTTGTCGAACACGAGGCGCTGCTCCAGTTGCTTGTACGTTTCCTTGTATTGCTCCGGCGTTTCCGTCGCGGCCTGATCGATCAGCTTATCGATTTCCGGATCGGCCAAAATGCTGTAATCTCCGCCCGTCTTGAACAGCGATCTGACCGCGTAATCGGGATTGCCCGTCACCGTCGTCCAGCTGGAATGAGCGATATCAAAATTCCCCGCGTCCTCCTGGGCCTTAAAGCTGCCGTAGTCCGGCTGAATGTTCAGCTTAACGTTGAATCCGTTTTTGGTAAGCTGGTCGCGGATGATGTTCAGATCCGATTCATTGATGCTCATCCCCAGAAGTTCGATATCGACGGGCGTCTGGTCCGTTACTTTCTCCGTTTCGGTTTCCGTCTTCGGCTCGGTGTTCGTGGCCACGTCCGATTTGGTTTTGACCGTGCAGCCGCCGGCGATAAGGACAAAAGCAAGCGGCAGGATAAACCATGCGTGTTTTTTCATAATGACTCCTCCCATAAATAAAAAATGTTTCAGCAGTTAAGGTTAGCCAAGCTTTGGATCCAGGGCGTCCCTGAGGCCGTCGCCGAGAAAGTTAAAAGACAACACGAGCAGGATGATCGCCAGTCCGGGAAATACGGCCAGGTAAGAATGGGTTTCCAAGTAGGCGCTGCCCAGCTTTAAAATATTGCCCCATTCCGGAATATGCGGCTCCACCCCGAGACCGAGAAAGCTGAGGCTGCTCGTGGAAATGACCGCGCTGCCGATCATTAAGGTGGATTTGACGATCATCGGCGCGAGCGATCCCGGCACGATATGCCTGAAAATGATAGCGGCGTTCGAAGTCCCCAAGGCCCGGGCGGCATCGACAAATTCAAAGGTGGACACCAGCAGTACGTTGGCCCGCATCGTTCTGGCGTAAGTGGGGATCGCGCCCACACTCAGCGCCAGGATCAAATTCACCGTATTGGCGCCGAACGCGGCGATAATCGCAATCGCCAGCAGAATTCCGGGGATGGCGTAAAGAATATCCAGCGCCCGCATGATGATATTGTCGGTGTGCCGTCCGTAATATCCCGATATCGCCCCCAGCGCGCCGCCGATCAAAACCGGAATCGCGGTGGAGAGGAAGCCGACCGCCAGGGAAATCCGGGCGCCGAACACAATGCGCGAGAACAAGCATCTGCCGAAGTTATCCGTCCCAAGCGGGTAGGCAAGGCTTGGCGGCTGAAGAATCGCCTCGTAATTGTTTTCCGTGGCCATCGCGTAATCAAACGTAAAGTAGCTGCAAACGGACAGCGAAAACAAAAAAATGATAAAAAACAGGCCAAGCATGGAGGCGGCGCTTGCGGTCAGCTTCTCCCACACGTCCTCCCATCTGGAGGCCGAAGGAATGTCGCGGTTAAGGATTTTAACCAGCAGATTCACGCCCAGCAGCAAAGCGAACAGGTTGCCGGTAACGGAGGTCAAAATCAGCAGACACGCTACCCAAGCCAGCCATGGAGCCGGCTTTCGGCCGCCGGCATACTTGGCGACAAGCAGCAGGGCGGCGAGGTGAAACAGGGCGATGAGCAGCAAACCGGACATTGCCGGCAGAAACGTGTCCGAGACATAGGGCTTGAACAGATTTAACGCCGACAGCGCCATCACGAACAAACCGGTCAGCAAAGCGTATACCGCCAGCGTGTACTCGGGGCTGCGCCGTTGTTTGTTTTTGTTCATATCTTAATTGCACCCGCTTTTAGAGGTAGTTCAAAAAGTCATCTTTTGATCACGAAGCAGGTCAAGAAGCGGATTCGGCATCGAATCTTGAATTCAGCCGGGCCTTCCGTTGCTCACGTACCCAAAACGTACGCTCCGCTACTCAGTCCCTAGCTTCATCCAACCTTCTCGGTGCTGAAAAGTCGACTTTTTGAACGATTTATCAATAGTGTTTCATCTTCGTCCGGATACGAGGATCGAAGAAAGCGTAAAAAATATCGACGACCATGTTCACCAGGGATATGGCAATCGCGGTATAGACGACCCCGCCGATGATGCTGGGGATGTCGGGGATAAATTGCTTGTCCACGACGTAGCTCCCGATCCCGCTGATGTTGAACACCTTTTCCGTGACGGCCGAACCGCCCAGCATCCCGCCAAATTGCAGGCCGATGACGGTAATGATCGGAATCATCGCGTTGCGCACCGCATGTTTCAGCAATACCTGGCGTTTGCTGAGCCCCTTGGCCTTGGCGGTAAGAATATAGTCTTCATGGATGACCTCCAAGGTGGACGACCTGGTCATTCTGGCCACGGCCGCCGTCAGCCCGGTCCCCAAAACGACGGTCGGCATGATGAAGGACAGCGCATTCTGCGGATTAAAGGTGGCGGGCAGCCAATGCAGCTTGATCGAAAAGTTCAGGATGAAGATGAGCCCCTGCCAAAAGTTTGGTATCGACAAGCCGATCAACGCGATGAACATAAACGTATAATCCCACAGCGAATTTCGTTTGACGGCGGATATGATCCCTACCGGAATGGCAATCAGGATCGCCAGCAGCAGCGAAATAACGGTTAATACCAGCGTAATCGGGAACTTGCGGGCGATGGTGGCCGTGACTTGTTCATTGCCCGAAAACGATTTGCCCAGATCGAACGAGGCGATGCCTTTGATCGTGTTCCACAATTGGACGAAATAGGACTGGTCGAGCCCGTATATTTTGTTGAATTGGGCGATTTGCTCTTCCGTCGCGGTTTCGCCGAGAATGTTGGCGGCGGGATTCATCGGCGAGAGATACAGGATTGTAAATACGAGGATGGACACGCCCATGATCACGAACAGGCTCATCACCAATCGCTCAAACACGTACTTCAGGTAAGGATGGGTATAAAGGAAGATCAAAGCATACATCGGCAATCCGGGAAGGAACGTCAGCGCCAAAAACAGCGGCTGTTGAACCAGGGCTTGAAAAGTGCCGGCGAAGCTGGTTTTTTGCAGCCCGTCTTGCGCCAGCTTTCGTTCGGCTTCATCTACGGCCGCCTCATGGAAGCGGACTTCGGCTTCTTTTTCCGTTTGGCGCTTTTGTTTCCCGTCCGCAACCGGTTGTCCGAAAAATAACTGCTTGCGCCGCAATTCCTCGGCAATTTCCGCTTTCAGCTTCTCTTTATAGCCGGATTCCAGAAGCTCCTTCCTGGCAGCGGCCAGCAGTGAGCCGTAAGCGTCTTTCCTTTTGCGAAATATGTATATCAACAGAACAACGAGATGGACCGGGGCCCCTAATAACCAGTTGAAGTAACGATAAGCGGGATTTATGACCATTTTGCCGTAAGTGATGCTGACCGTTTTTCTGATGGACAGGGTCTCCAGTTGCTCTCTTGACGCCGGTGCGGCTTGCATGGTTACACCTCCTTACATTTAAATTGAATTATTCCGATTGATATAGTATATATTAGGTAAGCTTGTATTTGATGTCAATGATTGATTTTCATGAGTTAAACTGGAAGGTGTTGCGAAAAATGGAACCCATACTGCGGGTCAACAATCTCTCGGTTACTTTTAGGACGCGCGATCAGGAGGTGCAAGCCGTACGCGGGGTCAGCTTTGAGGTGGGAAAAGGAGAGACGCTGGGCATTGTCGGCGAATCCGGCAGCGGGAAAAGCGTCACCGCCCGTTCCATCATGCGGCTGCTGGCTTCCCCTCCTTCATACGTACAAGAAGGGGATGTTATTTTTCTGGGGAATAATCTGGCCGATTACTCGGAAAAAGAGATGGAAAGCATTCGCGGCCGCGACATGGGCATGATCTTTCAGGACCCGATGACCTCGTTGAATCCGACGCTCAAAATCGGCGAGCAAATTTCCGAAAGCCTGATCAAGCACCGGAAATTGTCCCGCAAGGAAGCGAAGGAAGAAGCGATCGAATTGCTGAAGCTGGCAGGCATACGTCATAGCGAGCTGCGGTATGAACAGTATCCCCATGAGTTCTCCGGCGGGATGCGCCAGCGCGTGATGATCGCCATCGCCCTCGCCTGCCGTCCCGCGCTGCTTATCGCCGATGAGCCTACGACGGCGCTGGATGTCGCTATTCAGGCGCAAATTTTAAGTTTGATGAAAACGATGCAGGAGCGGTTCGGGACCTCGATTATTATGATCACGCATGATTTGGGCGTTGTGGCCGGGATGTGCGATCGGGTCGTGGTGATGAAGGACGGCGAGATTGTGGAAAGCGGAACGGTGGAAGAAATTTTCGCCCAGCCGCGCCATCCGTATACCCTGAAGCTGCTGAACGCGCTGCCGCGCCTTGACGAGAAGAAGAAGCCGAAGCCGGCCCCGCTCGTATCCGCGGGGGCGGGCAGCGCTCGGCCTTTGCTTGAGGTTAAATCTTTGAAGCAATATTTTGACTTGGGCAAAGGGACGATTTTAAAAGCGGTTGACGACATTAGCTTTCAGATCCAGGAAGGGGAAACGCTTGGCGTGGTCGGGGAATCGGGGAGCGGCAAGTCGACGACCGGACGGGCCATCCTGCGCTTGCATCAGCCGACGGGCGGGAATGTGTACTACCAGGGAATTCCGGTTAACCGGTTGTCTCCCGCCGAAATGAAAATAATGCGCCGTTATATGCAAATGATTTTTCAGGACCCTTATGCCTCGCTCAGTCCCCGGCTGAAAGTAGAAGATATTATCGGGGAGGCCCTCGATGTTCACCGGCTGGCGGGCAGCCGGGCCGAACGGAGGAAAAGGGTGGAGGAACTGCTGGATATGGTTGGGCTTGATCCCGCTTTTGCCCGGCGTTATCCTCATGAGTTCTCCGGGGGGCAGCGGCAAAGAATCGGGATTGCCCGCGCCTTGGCGGTGGAACCCAAGTTTATCGTTTGCGATGAGCCGCTTTCCGCGCTTGACGTGTCTATTCAAGCCCAGGTGGTCAAGCTGTTGGAGGAGCTACAGCAGCGGTTGGGCCTGACTTATTTATTTATCGCTCACGATCTTTCGATGGTCAAGCATATCAGCGACCGCGTGGCGGTGATGTATATGGGCAAAATCGTGGAGCTGGCCGAAAGCGAGGAGCTGTATGCCAATCCGCAGCACGAATATACGAAATCGCTTTTGGCCGCCATTCCGGTGCCGGACCCGAAGCTCGAAGCCCGCAAAAAGCGGGAGCTTGCCGATGACCCTGCGGAAACGGTTAAATACGATGTCGAGCATTCCAAGCTCGTTGAGGTGTCCGAGGGGCATTGGGTGGCGTTGTCCGGCTAAAGGAACTAACTAACAAATGAGCCTGCGCAATCGCAGGCTCGTATGATATAATTCAGCTTGTACAACTGAACTTGGGTTGGGAAAGTATTGCCTCCAGATCGGAGGTGATGCGTATGAAATTTCGTTTTCGGAAGTGCTCATGCTTGGAATGTTTATCCTCGCATTGCTCACCTATCTGAACAAACGAAAATAACCCGCCCAGGTTAGCGCCAGGAGAACGGGTCATTTTCAGCTTGAACTGGAGGTTTCCCACCCAAGTGTTTGTACCGGGGAGGCTGTGGCTTAGCCTCCTTGTTTCTAGTGTTATCTTAGCATATCGAATCTTATACCTCAATTGCACTTCACAAATTTGTTCAAACCCTAATGAGCTTTAACTTATTAATCGCCAATGCTATTCCATTGATAACCAAGAATATAGCCAAAATAATGAATAGCTTCATGTCCGTTGCAAAATGGGCATATAACTTTCGTTCCGCAACCTCGGCTGTGGAGGGACAGATCGTCGACTTGAAAGGGAGCGCCGCTCCCTGAAGAGCCTGGGCAACCGGGCACACCGGGCAAACCGAACAAGCCGGGAGATTCGGATAATTCAAGCAAGCCGAGCACATCGGGGCAAACAACGCCTCCGGCAACGACGCCGGGATCTGAAACGGCAACACTGGCCGAGCCGGGCAAAGTAAAGGTGAAGGTTCAGGTGGAACGAGGCGAAGCCAGCGGCACGGTGGCGGGGGGCTGCCATGAAGGATGCTTTGAAGCAGCCTTCGGGCGGGAGGGACACGATTGAGGCCGCAAGCACAGAGCCGGTTCAGTCCGTTTCCATTACCATTACTGGGAAAGGAAGGATTACACATGAGTGCTTTTATCGAACTGTTCTTTCCTGAACTCGACAAGCTGCTCGATCATCGCCATACTCGCTTTTTGATGCAGGAGCTGCTTGTGGATATCGTTGGCGGGGAAAAGCGGACGCTGGATCTGCTGCTGGAAACGAGATATTTGGAGCTGGATGCCTACATATTGATACACATTGAGCCGCAATCCTACCAGGAGAACGACTTCCACGAGCGAATGTTCATCTATTTCAGCCGTTTGTTTGAGCGGCATCGGAAGGAATATAAACTCATTATTCCCATTGCCGTCTTTACGGCGGACGAGGCTAAGGAGGAGAAAAATACGCTGGAGATGAGCACGCCGCAGCAGCCGATTTTGCGGTTTGAATTTATGAAGGTGGTGCTGCGGAAGCAACCCTGGCGGCAATTTATCGATTCCGGCAATCCGGTGGCTGCTGCGCTGCTGGCAAAAATGGGCTATACTAAGGGGAAGAGCGAGAAATACGCCTGGCGTATTTACGGATGATTTTACAGCTGCAAGGAAAGCTGGATGATGCGCGAATGGCCCTGATCATGTCGATGGCGGATCTGTATTTCAATACCGATCCCGAGCAGGACAAGCGGTTGCTGGAAGAGTTGAAGGAACAATACCCGGAGGAAGGTGAATCCATTATGAAGCTGATGCCCGCGTGGAGTCGTTTGGGATACGAGGAAGGTTTGAAAGAAGGTATGGAGGAGGGTATAGAGAAAGGGATAGAACAAGGTATAGCCGTGGGCATGGAAAAGGCGGCGCTTAATATGCTTCGCGAGGGAATGGATATGTCGCTGGTGGTTAAGGTTACGGGGCTGTCTGAAGAGCAGGTAGTGAAGTTGGAGAAAACAAGCCATCTAAAATGAACTAAACGGAAATAGACCGTTCCGCTCAAGGTAACGGTCTATTTCTGTTTGCAATCAAGGGTTCTGATGACCGAAAGGCAAGCTGCTGGTGTATTAATTCCATTGACAATGGAACAACTCCAAACCGTCTTTACCGCCACAAGAAAAATTTAAATAGTTATTATGCCCATTATTCAGTATAATTTTGTATGAATGCTTACGAAGAATGAACCCTTCAGAGAGGATTAACGATCTAATGAATGTAGCAGCAAATAAACCAGCAAAAACAAACCGGCGTTCCAAATCGTCTCCGCCGCCCGTCCGCATCTTTTCGCTTGGCGGCATCGGCGAAATCGGCAAAAACATGTACGGCATCGAATATAGGGATGAAATCGTCCTGATTGACGCCGGCCTTAAATTTCCGGATTCCCGGCTTTCGGGCATCGACTGCATTATTCCGGATATTCGTTATTTGATTGATAACAAACATAAAATGAAAGGGCTTTTTTTGACGCATGGTCATGAAGACCATATCGGGGCCATTCCCTTTGTGCTTCGCCAGCTGCAGATTCCGATTTACGGCGGGCCGCTGACGATTGGCCTAGTCAAGGCGAAATTGGAAGAGTACCGGCTGCAGGGCGAGGCGGAGTTGCATGTTTTTCATGAGGATGATCGCTTTAAGTTTAACCATTTGGCCGTGCATTTTTTCCGGACGACGCACAGTATTCCCGATGCGTTTGGCATCGTGGTCGATACGCCTTACGGCTCCGTCGTGCACACGGGGGATTTTAAGTTCGACTTTACGCCGGAGGACCGTCCGGCCGATCTGTTTAAAATGGCCAGCGTCGGCGGGGAAGGCGTGCTGGCGCTGCTGGCCGACAGCACCAACAGCGAGAAGGAAGGGTTCACTCCTTCCGAACGCCGCGTCGGCGACGCGATTCTGGATTCGTTCCGCGGCTGCAAAGGGCGGATTTTGTTCGCCACGTTTGCGTCCAACGTCCATCGGCTTCAGCAGGTCGTGGAGGCGGCGGCGCTGTGCAACCGGAAGATTGTCGTCATCGGCCGCAGCATGGAGAAAGTATTTGCCATCGGACAGGAGCTGGGGTATATTCGCGTACCGGAAGGCATGCTGGTTGATGTGAAGCATATCGACCGGTTTGAGGACCGGCAGATTTTGATCGTTTGCACGGGCAGCCAAGGCGAACCCAATGCTGCCTTAAGCCGGATCGCCTCGGGCGCTCATCGCCATGTGCAGGTTTATCCCGGGGACACGGTGATTTATTCTTCATCCCCAATTCCGGGTAATGCGCCGAACATCAACCGGAGCATCGACGCGCTGCTGCGGGCCGGGGCGCATGTCATTTACGGCTCGATTTTCGATATCCATACGTCCGGTCATGGCAACCGGGAAGATTTAAAGCTGATGCTTAGCTTTATCCGGCCGAAATATTTCATTCCGATTCACGGCGAATACCGCATGCTGCTGAACCATCGCAATTTGGCGCTGCAGACGGGCATTCCCGAGGACCGCGTGTTTATCCTGAACATCGGCGACACGCTGTCGGTGTTCCGCAACCGGGCCAAACGGGGCAAAACGATCCCGTCCGGCGAAGTGTTCATCAGCAACGGAGAGATGCGCACCTTCGAAGATGAGCTGCTGGTCGAGCGGATGGAATTGGCTCAGGAAGGTATCGTGATCGTGGTCATGACGGTGGACCGGAACACAAGGCAGATTTTGGCGGGACCCGACATCGTGACGCGCGGTTTCGTCTATATGCAGGATGCCAGACCGCTGTTGCGGCGGGCTGAGGCACAGCTGAAGCGGAGCCTGAACCGGATGCGCGACAAGGAATATGACCGCAAAGCCTGGCTGCGTGCGACTCAGCAGGTGATGCGGAGGTATTTTATGAAAGAGGTTGGCCGAACGCCGCATATTATGCCTTCCATTTTGGAGGTGTAAAGCCAGGTTGACAAGGAGCTTCCCGAATCAGGGAGGTTCTTTTTTTAAATCGCCCCCTGATTCATAGTTTCATATAATGTGTAAAAATATGGGGCGGGATTACGCGTCCATTCGGCGGATCAAGGGCTTGGGAGAACGGGGTAGGGGGGAATTTTCCCTTAGAAACATAACTGGTTATAGAATATGTTAAAGCCGATCCATCCGGGGTTAAAAGCCCTGGCATGGTTCGGCTTTTTTTATTGGATTTTTAAGCTGGAAGTGGAACTGCGGTGTTATTTGTATCACGTAAGTATGTTTTTATGACATATAAAAAATATTTTGGACGAAAGTGGTAATTTAGTTATAGGTTATCTATATTTAATACGTCAGGTGTGAATCCATGTACGATATGAAACAGGTAGTAGTCATTGATACGGGAATTGATATGAAGAATTGTAATTTAAGCAAGCATGTCATAGGAGGAACCGAGTTTCGTTGTCTAAATGATCAAATCCTCGAAGATCATCTCTATCAAGACGATAATGGTCATGGTACGATGTGCGCGGATACGATCTTGCAAGTTTACGATGAAGCTCTGTTTTATGTGATTAAAATAGCGAATTCGGAAGGGAAAACCAGTACTTCTCTTTTACGGAAAGCATTATTTAAATGTCTTTCACTAAATATTAAGTATATTTGTATAAGTTTGGCAGTAACCGCTGCGGCGTACCAGCAGGAACTGTTTGATATCACGAAACGGTTAGTGGACCAAAATAAACTCATTTTTGTGTCTATCAAAAATAATAGTCAAAGCAGTTATCCCGCTAATTTGCCTACTGTAATCGGTGTAGCGGGACAACCCTTCCTCTCCAACGAATTATTTTCTTTCTCTGCCAGAAAAGAAATTCAAGCGATATTTGATGATTCTCCTTTATTTGTATATACGCTTGCCAACAGGTTTGCTTTTTTTAAAGGGACTTCCAAAGCAAACGCACTCTGTGTCGGAATGAGCTTAAAGTTAATACACAGCGTAAAAGGTAACTGCGAACGGATGACATTTTCAGAATTCAATCGATGGTTTGAAGATTATTCTTTACGACATCAAGAAGATCGTCCCCACGTTCCAATTATATCAAATGGGGATACCCATTATAATTTGCTAGAAGTATTTGGGGGAAAAATAAAAAAGGCCATAAGCAAAACAACTAATCATCATATTGACTTGGATTCAATTCATGACGGCCCCTTTATTTCCCGGTTAACCGGAATCAACTTTAATAATTTTTATGATTTTTGGCTTCACTTGGAAAATGAGTTGAATTTTAGTTTAACGGACCATCACAGAATCAATATACAAAATGTTTGCAGCCTCCCTGCATTATTGAATTTTCTACAGGAGGTGGTGGACTGCCGGAATGTCTGCAAAATAGCAAATCACACTAAAGTGCAAAATTAAAGAAAAGGAGAGATTACAGATGAAAATGTTTCAAAAGATGGCCAAGCTACTCTTTCTTATTGCGGCGGTAACTGTCTTTTTCGTAAGTAACAGTACCGTAGGTAACGCTGAAGAAGCAACTGAGCCCTCGAATGGATTGCCGGAATTCGCCAATGAGGTTGTTCACCCTAATTTCTCCAGCGGCGGGGCGGACCATACGCATCAATATATTGTTGCTCAGGCCATTGCGATTTTAAACCATGATCTAGGTCCTACAGTGATTAGCACTTACAGGTCCACCTTGTTATACTATACGGATTGGCCGGATAAATATGAAAACGACTTGGGTACCTTTGCTAGACATTTCTATGATCCGGATACAGGAAAAAACTGGTTAGGGCAAACTTCACCTACGGCAAAAACCAGGGCAGAACAATATTATCAGAATGCCCTTGAAGCCTATCGTATGGGAGATGTCGAAGAGGCCTTTATCCATTTAGGAAAAGGAACGCATTATGTATCTGACATCAACGTACCTCATCATGCTGCAAATCTGACCGCACTAAATAGTAATCATACTCAATTTGAGAAATATATTGATAAAAGCAGACTGAATTATACAATACCCGGTAACACGCTTCCTGAAGCTGTATATAAAGAAGCTCTAAATACCTCAGTCTCCGATTCCTTTCAAGATACAGCCGTATATTCCAAATCACTGGCTAAACTGGCGCAACAATCCGAACATTATGATGAAATAGGACAAAAGGTAGTTCCTCATGCTATTGTGGATAATGTTCAATATATTTACAAGTTCTGTAAAGAGGTTGGTATTCTGAAGTAAGAACTGTCGATGAAACTAATTAGTTAAAATAAAAGCAGCTCTCCGTAATGGAGAACTGCTTTTATTTTATCAAAAAACCTTAATATGACAAAAATTATATTATTTATAATGATTTTGATATAAAATGTAGAAAAGTGCTATTTAGTGAAAAAACTTTTGAGGTGTGATTTAGGTGCTGCATATCGCTTTATGTGATGATATGAAGGTAGAACTAAGCCACATTGAAAATCTGGTTTTACAGTATCCATTTTCCCAGGTTGAAGTTGATGCCTTTGGAAGCGGACAGAAGTTGCTTCAATATGTAATAAAAAATAAGATGGAATACAACATTTATCTTCTAGATATTGATATGCCAGAAATGGATGGAATCAGCTTGGCCCAGAAAATAAGAGAATTTGATAGAAAGGCGGTCATCATATTTATAACGGGTTACAATGAATACATGAAGGATGTTTTCAAAGTTCAAACATTCGATTATCTGCTGAAGCCGGTCAGCAAAGACGCCTTTTTTGAAGTTCTGCAGAGAGCAGATAGTTATTTGAATAGTAATCATAGTTATTTTGAATTCAATTACGAACGAAATAAATTGATTTTCAATACGGATGAAATCCTCTATTTTGAAAAAAGCGGGAGAACCGCGTACATTCATACAACAACTGGAGTATTAAAATGTAATCAGACCATTACCCAGATCCTTTCTCAACTCGATCCGCTGACGTTTATTCAAATTCATGCATCATACATTATAAACCTAAGATATGTTTATGGAATCAAATATGAAAGCGTTTTGATAAATTATGATATTAACATGAAGCATCCGGAAACGCTTAAAAAATTACCGATCAGTAGAAAATACAAAAAAGATTTTAAAGAAAAAATGATAAAATACATGAGGAAAGCTTTTTAAAAAAGTTGTTTAAATCCAAAAAAAGTATTCTTGTAAGAAGGTAAGAGGTTTATGAAGAAAAAATATACATCTTCCTGCATACAAGTTTTTTTTATTTTAAACTGTTTCCTCTCTTCGATTATTTTGTGTATACATATCGCTTTGTTCTCCAATTTTCATGAAACTATTGTCCAAGTGGAGTGTTTACTTTCAATAGGGGGAATTTTATTGGTGAATTTCCTCTTATTCATTTTTGTAAAGTATTCAAATCATATTTATAAAGAATTACTGGATCAACAATCACTAAATTGCGCCACTAAATCCGCAATGCGATATTATGATTATTTAGATAAATCCCAGAACGATATCCGTAAAATCAAGCATGATATGAGAAATACATTGTTAACTTTGCAGGGGTTGTTAATAGATCGCCGACTTGATGAAGCAGAGAAAGTTACCGCAGAGATTCTCGCAGAAATAAAAAATACCGAAACACAGAAATATACACCTGACAACGTACTTAATTACTTGCTGAGTGAAAAAATAAGACTGGCTGCCGCAAAAAATATCAAAGTAAGTGTTCATTGTTTGCTGCCCGAGGCGATTTCTCTAAACAACAAGATTATATCGGTGATATTTGGTAATTTATTGGATAATGCCATTGAAGCATGCGATAAGGTTACTGAAGGTGAAAAAGAAATAAATTTGAATATAAAATATTGTCAAGCGCAGCTTTATATTGAAATATCAAACTCTTTTAATCCGAAAGTGACAGGAAGAAGATTGGCTACCAATAAATTAAATCGAAGAGAGCATGGTTTTGGTTTAAAAAGTATTAAGCAGATCGTCCAGAGGAACTCAGGAATATTGGATATAAAAACCAATGAAAACAAATTTTATGTTAGCATTCTATTACAGGTTTAAACAATCGGCTGGAAAGAGGCTTGGAACTGTCTTTTATATCAGTAGAAATGCCGTTTTTTACAGTATAAAAATGTAAGGGGAGTTTTGATGTAAAGTAAAAATAGAAAAGGAGGTGAGAGACGATGGAAAAACTCGAAACTCTTGCGGTGGAAGACTTCGATATGGAAGTACAGGCTGTTTGTGATGGTTCGTGCAAAAGGGATTGTATCGAAGGACCCAACAATTGTAGTTCTCATTTTCTTACCCAATGGTAAGTAAAGACTTGGGAAATCAATTTTACAATTGACGGCAAAAAGAAGAAGTAGGAATACTTCTTCTTTTTGCTATGGTAATTTATTATTCAATGGAACGAAGCCGTTCAACAATACTTTGTTTGCCGCTCCAAGCGTAGATAGCAATGGGAAGACAACCCCCCATTACCAGAAGAATCGGCAGCATGGCAATCTGCGGCCAGAGAATAAAATGATAATTCATAAACCACATCAAATTGCTTAACGGTTTCGCAACCAAGACGGAAAAGAGACTTCCTAATAAGACGGAACATAAACTAGTTCCCGCTACATAGTACAATCCTTCATAAACGAGCATGGTCCTTAATTGCTTCATTGTCATTCCGATACTTTGCAATATGGCGAATTCCTGCCGCCGGGTTAAAATTCCGGTAAGAATTGCGTTCGCAAAATTAAGCATACCGATCAAACCAATGATTAAGCTGAGCGTACCGCCAATCATATTAACCGTATCCTGAAGCCCCTTAAATTCATTCATAACTATAAATTTGGATCTGTAGTGCATCATAGGCTCGGTTGTTTCCGTATAATTCTTTAAAAAAGCCTCCATCGCTGTTTCCTGATCCGTGGAAATATTAAAAGCATAGCTCATTACAGCAGGCTGTTTAACAAGAGACTTGAAGATTTCCGCTGGAAGGTAAAAGCTGGCGTAACCCGCGGCGTCCGTACCCGAATTGGTACTTGTTAAGCCTACATGACCAAGAACCGTAAATTCACGACTTGTATTCATTTGATCCGAATGAAGGGTCACCTTTTGACCTATCTGATATCTGGCATATTGCATCTCCGGGTTGTTATTATCGTCCAGAGGAACTCCTTCCAAAATATAATTTCCTGAAGCGAGCTTGTTAAAATCAGATTTACCGTCAATCCATTGAAGCCGGTGAAGAGGCAGTTTTTCCAACCCATACGCGGTTACGGGCAAGTGCCCACGAGCATCGGGTTCGTATCCCTCTTCATTCTTAATATAATCAACAGAGAATATATTTGTCCCGCTGTATATACGCCCTCCTTCTTCAAAACCAGGTTGTTGCTGTACGGCTTGGACAAAGCTTTCCGATGTCTCGTTGTCGAGGCCGGTGAAATTTTCTTTAAAATAATCGGCATGCGCAATGAGAAAGTCGCTATCGATATAACTGGCCAAATATTTATCCATATCCATACTTTGGGATAACGTAAACGTTGTGTTTAAAAGCACTAGGCTCAAAGCAAGGCTGATTACGACCAGGACGGTACGCTTTTTATGGCGGCCCAGATTAGCGTAGGCCATCAGCGGCATTTTTGCACCGTTGGCCGATTTCTTTGGTTTGCCGATCCGCCTGGTAGTTCCTCGATCCACATACCTTGCAGCTTCAACCGGCGACACCGCCGCAGCCATTCTGCCGGGTTTAAAAGTGCTGATCATAACAGTCATGACAGCGAATAGAGCGGAGCCGATAAAAATCCAAGGGCTTGGAGATACTTTCACTTCGCCGCTCACGAATGAAGAGTTGCTCATCAGTAATGGGACAAACGATTTACCTACAAAATAACCGCCCAGCAGCCCGATAGGGACTCCGATTGCCGAAAGAAACAGCGCTTGTCTGCGAATAATTCGGCGGATTTGCCGGCTGCTTGTGCCGATCGTTTTTAGAAGACCGTAGAAGCGAATATCCCGCATCACCGAGATTTGAAAAATATTGTAGATGATTAAGTATCCGGTGAGCATAATAAGCAGCAGCCCGGCAGATAGCGCAACAATTGTTCCCCCGTCAAAAGAGAAATTGGTGGAGAGGTACGACCAGTTAACATTACCTTCAATATAGTTGGAAGCATTTTTATCAAGGGAAAAGCCGCTTTCATTAATCACTTGATTAAGTTTTCCTTGCAAGTCCAAGCTATTATCAAACATGAGATATGCGCTGATTACTCCGGTGGTATCACAATCCTGCTTATAGGTGCTGTGCAATTCTTCCGCATGAGCATCCACATAGGCTTTGGAAGCAAAGATTTGACCTACGTTGAACACGGGGTCGCTTTTCCACCAACCGGAAAGAATAAAGTCACGCTGCACTTCTTTGTCGTGGATCAGAAGATTAAGGGTTAAGGGGGTACCTACCTTTAATGGTACGTCGAGTAACTTTAGGGTTTCCGAATCAGCAATGACTTCATTTTCCGCTACCGGTTGGCGCCCCTCTTCAAGCTCAATAAAACCGAGTTTAAGCCCGACCTCGTCATAATACCAAAATTCCGCATGGCGCTTTAAAAGTTCTCGATTTGTTATCTTACTGCTTAACAAGCGTTCATAAGCGATTTCTTTGATAAGCGGGTGGCTTTTGACTTTGTTAAATTCATCATCGGTAAGATATTTAAGTACGGCATGACCATCGCTGCCTGCCTGCCTCATCGTAGCTTGCTGTAAGCTTTCCACTGTGCCAAGTCCCATAGTAAACAAAGTTGTAAACAATAAAGCGGTTAAGGCAATCGCAATAATCGCAATAATATTGCGGGTTTTATTCGCTTGTAAACTTTTGTCCGCTAAATAATGAACGATTTTACTGTTCTTTACTTTGATCATTGGGACGCATATTTTCATTTCGGTTCCTCCAAAAAAAAATCTTTGTACGATAATCGCTTATAGTACAAAGATTAACATAAGAATCTTTCCATGATCTTTCTGGAATCTAACAGTGTTGAAAGAACTTATATTTTAAATTAAGGAGAAAATATTCGCTGAAGTTCAATGGTTTGCTATGAAATTTTCCAATATGTAGTCATATTTTTTGACTGTAGAGTAGTGGATTTTTTGAGCTGTACACAATACAGGTGACGCCTTGTAGAAATTTTCGGTTTGAATTTTATTGATAATCTTGCAGACTTTACTCCGACAATTATTGTACATAGCGCATTTCGTGCAGTTACCTTCATCTTTTTGATTAATTTTATCCAAATAGGATAAGCGCGCTGCATCCAACCCGGTAAATACGCTGCCCATGGCGAATTCCTCATGACCTACAGCAAAAATACAAGGATAAATTTTTCCTTCACTGGAGAAATGAAAACTTGTATGACAACCGTCACAGGTACCTCTGGGCCTGAAATATTCGTTTTTGAAATTAAACAGATAATACTGGGCATCAGTAAAATTCTTTTTCACCAAATATGAAAAAATCTCATTTAAATTTCGCTGATAGATTTCCATAAGCTGTTTGTTCCAATGAAGATTGCTGTCATCCAGAGCAAATGCAACCACCGGGCAGCCTCTTTCATAAAGGTCAATAAAGTTATCGGTCAGATAAGCGACATTGTTGGGGGTGATTGTCATTCTTACCCGGTAAATGATGGACTGACTGTTTAAATAGTCAAGGGTTTGAATCACCCGTTTATAGCTGCCTTGTCCATTTTTATAGAGGCGGTTGATATCGTGGCTTTCTTGTTTTCCGTCTATACTTACGGATAATTCCACCTGATTCGCAACGTAATCAAGTATCTCATACTGCTGAATTGTTCCGTTTGTGGTCATTGAAAAAGTAACGTTTCCGGTAATTTTGGCTTTTAATTCTTCGATAAGGTAACGGACGATTGAAAAATTAAGCAATGGTTCACCGCCATGCAACCCAATGTGGATTTTATCGTTACGTTTTACCGGATTTGCGGCAAGTATTTTTTCAGTGAATTGCACGGACTTGGCTGCTGTTTCCTGATCCATCTTTTGTGGAGCTTTATTGACATAACAATAACTGCATCGTAAATTACAATCTTCTGTCACCCAATACGTAAAATTCATCTTCCAACCTCCCCTTATTTTATTTCTAATCCTTCCAGATAGCTTGCGTTAATTCCGCCTTGTGTTGTTGGCATACGGCAGCAAACAACGGCTTATTCAGCCGCAGGTAATAAATATTGCTGATGCAATGGTGGCAAAATAAGTTGACATCGCAGCTCTTGCAAGGTTCGAGATTCCAAGGTCTTGCCCGATCGACGGGAGAAAAGTCAACTTGTGAGTTTCCGATAGTTAATAATTCCAGTAAATCATTATTAAAGATATTGCCTAATATAAAATGATCCGACTCCATCAATCCGCCGCACGGATAAATATTTCCATTTGCGCCAATAAACAACTCCCTTTTACCGGGAGAACATAACCTACAGTTTAAGTCTTTAGGGACATTTTTTGCTGCAAGGGGCTGAGAAGGGAAAAGCTCCTCACTATTTACCCCCGCTCTGCCTTCCGATGTTAAAGTGCGAACAATTGGCTCCACCTCTAGTTGCTCACATAAATGAAGGAAGCGCTCTCTACCTCCATCATAAGTATAATTTGTTATGGTCATGGATAAAGAAATTTTCTTGAACCCTAGACTTTTTAACAGATGGATATTTCGGATAACTCTGCCAAATATGCCTCTGCCTCTGATCTTGGCACAGGTCTCTTCATCATATCCGTCGACACTAAAAGAGATATGATCGATATATTTCAATAGCTGTCCGGCATTTTTTTCGTTTATAAATAGACCGTTTGTGGCTAATAAAACCGCCCCGTCGTACTTGGCTCTTAGATAAGCCAGTACCTCCATGAAGTCAACGCGCATCATTGGTTCTCCACCCGTTAAATTGACGGCTTCAGGCCGGAGTTTGACGATCCGGTCAATAGTTTCCTTAATCTTGTCTGTTGTTAGTGCATCGGTGAAACGGATATCGGCGGAAGCGCTGCAGTGCTTGCATTTCAGATTGCATTTATTGGTCAAGGCCAGGTAAACGACATCCAGGCGTTCCCGATAGATATCTGCTAATTGATCTTCCGTTAGAATGCATTCGATATTCACCAGGGCATCAAACAGTTTCTTTAAATTCTGAACAACTTCAGAGTGAGGCGCATCTTCCGTTAAATTTAACAACTGTCCGGTTTCTTCGGAATCGATCAGTTCTTTTAGTACGTGATAATAGGATTTGGAGGTCCTCAGAAAGTTGCCTGTTTTCGTATTGGCGATAATGGCCTGTTGATCGTGGAATAACTCATGCAAGTAAGGATTAAATACATATTTCATACAGACTCTCCTCTCATGCAATCATTCGCTACATTAAATAAATCATTATTTTTTGACAATATGGTTCAGATGTCATAATCCGATGTTTTGCTGACAAAATAAACTGCAGTTGATGTATTTTGTGACAGAAAAAAGGTGATTGATGGCATTAACTAAGGGGAATGCCTCTTAGAGTTGTAATATAGAGTAGCGCATTGTTGATTGCACGGGGGGGGGAAACTTTATGTTCGGGAAGTATAAGTGGATTGCCGCCGGAGTCGGCCATCTCCATCTTTTTGTTCTCCTGCTATTAATGCTTCAGGCTGCGGATGCCGTAGTCAGCACGTTGATTCCGCAATACATCAGCAAAATTATAGACGCCGGGTTGGAGTTGCGAGACATTTCCTTGATCTTTAAGTTTATGATGATCTCCATAGGATTGTATGTTCTGTCTCACTGCTTCAGCCTGTTTTCCGAGTTTATTTTTACCGCATTAGCGAAACGAATATCATTTAATCTGAAACAAAAATTGCTGGCCAAGCTCTTTCGTTTACCCGGAGAGACGATAAATGCACATAATGATAAGCTGCTATCCTTGTTTACAAACGATGTAGGAATTATTGAAAGATGGCTGTCCAACGGCATTCCGATTTTTATATCCAACCTGCTGTTTCTTATAGTGATTACAATAGTTCTGCTAGTTTACAATTCTAAATTATTTATTATCATCCTTTTGGTTATGTTGCTGTCGTTCATCAGCCAGACGTATTTTAACAAAAAAATCACGGAAAAAAGCAAAATCGTGTTGGAAGCCTATGATGACTCTTTCTATTACATAAGAGGGACGCTTCATTCCATACTGTATTCTATCGGACTGGGATTGAAAGACTATGTTTTAAGCAACTATATGCCGTTAGAGGAGAAGGCGCTTGAAGCAAACCGAAAAAGGGGAAACACGCTTAAAATAGCCGCTATCGTTCCTTCAATTATCATTTTGGTCGGGAATGTTTTTCTTTTGGGCGTCGGAGCGTTATTGGTTATGCACGATCAAATAACCGTAGGAATATTAACGGTGTTTGTATATTACTCAAATCAAATAATAGGACCGATTAAAGCGGTGACTAACTACGTTGCCGGCTGGAAACAGGCCAAAGTATCCATCGACAGAGTCGAGTTAATTATGAACGCCGAAGAGGTGGATTAACCATATATTTAGAATTCGGACATAAAAGCTAACTATGCATCTGAGTATTACTATTTATTGATACTAAGACTTATTCTTATGCTTATTGTTTTCTTGACAAAAAAGAGCCGCAATCATTTCGCCCGGTAGGAAAACAATCATGATTACAATCATTTGGATCGCAATAACTTTGAATGGACATGTCAAATTGTTCCGCTTCCAACAGTTCTAATTTTTCCATTTTACACGCTCCCTTTATCAATGAATATAATCAGATGCACAGTTAACTTAGATACAGCATAAAACCAAAATCTAATAAAAATATCTAAGTGTAATAAAAAGCGATTGTTCTGTAATAGCTTACTAACTTATTCTGCCAGCCTAAGCTGCTCCACAATACTTCGTTTGCTGTTCGAAGAATAGACCGCTAATGGAATGAGGGTACCGAGAGCAAACAATATAGGCAATACAGCTAGTACAGGCCAAATAACAAAATGGTAGCTACAATACCAAATGGTATTACTCAAAGGTCTTACAATGAAGACTGAAGATATGATAGCTAGCAGGGTAGAGAGCAAACTAGTGCCCAACGCATAATAAAATCCTTCAAAAGCCAGCATGCTGCGTAATTGCCGTTTGGTCATACCGATACTTTGCAACATGGCCAGCTCTTGCTGCCGGGTGATAATGCTGGTTAGAATTGCATTTACAAAATTTAGGACACCGATCAGACCAATGATTAGGCTAAGCGTGCCGCCAATCATCTTCACCGTTGTTTGCATTCCCGATACTTCATTTAACACGGTAAATTTGGACCGGTAATCCATGAACGGTTCTGTTGTCTTGGTGTAACTTTTCAAAAAGTGTTCCATGCCGGCTTCTTCATTGGAGGATACATTAAAAGCATAACTCATCACCGTGCGTTGCCGCGTCAATGACTTATAGATGTCCGCAGGGAGATAAAAGTTATAACTCATTGCTCTGCTATCAGAATTAGAGTACTCCTTCATAGCCACATGACCGAGTACCGTAAAATGAAAGGTTTTATATCGGTCCATCGTAGCTTCCTCGTTCCCCATAAACTTATGAAGCGTAACTTTCTCGCCCACTTTGTATTTCGTTCGTTCCCAATATGGTTCGCCGTAATCGTTGAGATCGACGCCCTCCAAAATATATCTGCCTGAAGCTAACTTGCCAGAATCGAGCTCACCGTCCATGATTTGAAGATAGCCCATGCACAACTCTTCAAGTCCGAATACTTGGGCAATGTAATTGCCGTAGGCATCAACTCCATCGTTCACATCTCCAGCAGGCTTTGATTTGTCAACCGTAAATACATTTCGGTCTCCGTATAATCGGCAACCTTCTTCAAAACCCGGCTGATCTTGAACCGCTTGAATAAAGCTTTCGGAAGTTCCGTTTTCATGTCCGACAAACTCCTGTTTGAACAAATCCGCATGTCCGATAAGAAAGTCCGTATCGCCAAACTGGGATGACAAATATTTGTTTGTATCTATACTTTGCGAGAGGTCAAACGCGGTGTTCAGGAGTACGGGACTTAAGGATAAACTGATCGCGACCATAAGTGTACGTTTTCTACTGCGCCCCAGATTAGCCCGGGCCATGCTGCGCATGCTTACGCCGCGTGTGGATTTCAACGGCATGGTCTTGTTCCCGGGAATTCGGTCTACATATTTCGTCGCCGCGACCGGCGACACGCTTGAGGCTGCTTTGCCCGGCTTGCTGGTACTTATAAACACCGTGATAAGTGTAAACAGCGCGGCCAATATAAAAATCCACGGACTCGGGGATACCGATGCTTCCGCGCCGGCTAAGTTCGTGTTGTTTATAATCAGAGGAACAAGCGACTTTCCCACTATGTAGCCTATGATTAAGCCGAGGGGGATGCCGATGACCGACAGGAGCATGGCTTGTCGGTGAATAATCTGGCGGATCTGTCTGCCGCTGGTGCCGATCATCTTCAGGAGGCCGTAAAAACGAATATCTCGTATTACCGAAATTTGAAAAATATTATAAATAATCAAATACCCGGTAAACATGATCAGCAGCAGCATTAAAATAAGCGCAACTATGATTCCAGGGTCCATATTACCGAAATTGGCTGCAAGGTACGCCCAATTTACATTACTCTCGACATAGTTTGCTGCCTCTTCATCAAGAGAATATCCGCTCTCAATGATCACTTTATCGAGTTTGCCGCGCAAATCAAGACTATTGTTGAACATGATAGTAGGGTGAATAGTCCCTGTATAAAACTTGTCTTTCTTATATGTGTTCTGCAGTTCAGCGTGATGCGCATCCAAATAAGCTCTGGAAGCGTAGATTTGTCCCGCATTAAACATCGGGTCGCTCTTCCACCAGCCGGAAAGGTTAAACCTGCGTTCAACCTGTTTGCCGCGAATGTCAAGCTGCAGGGTTAAAGGCTCGCCAACCTTTAAGGGAATCCCCAGCAACTGCAATGTTTGGGTATCGGCGATTACTTCATTTTCGGCTACAGGCTTACGGCCGCCAGCCAGCTTAATGAATCCGAGCTTTAGCGCTGCATCATCGTAATACCAAAACTCTGTTTGTCGTTTTAAAAATTCATTGTTTAAAACACCGTCGCTCAAAATTCGTCTATAGGCGATTTCTTTGATCAAAGGATGTTCCTTAATCTTCGTGAATACCTCATCATCAATATGTTTGAGGACAGCATGACCGCCGCCAGCCTGCCGCAGCGTAGTCTGCTGTATGCTGTCCACGGTGCCTAAGCCCATGGTGTACAGCACCGTAAATAACAATGAAGTGAGAGCTATCGCTAAAATGGCGATGAGATTTCTCGTTTTATTGGTTTTATAACTTTTATCCGCCAGCTTACGGATGACTTTTTTATTCTTTACTTTGATCATCCGACCGCACCGCCGATTAATTTACCGTCCTCAATGCGAATGATGCGGTCCGCCATTTGGGCGATTTCTTCGTTGTGGGTAATCATCACGATTGTTTGGCGGAACTGTTGACTGGACACCTTAATAAGACCCATGACATCCATGCTGGTCTTGCTGTCCAGATTTCCGGTCGGCTCGTCGGCCAAAATAATCGCCGGTTTCGCTGCCAGAGCTCTGGCAATGGCTACGCGCTGTTGCTGTCCGCCGGAGAGATTGTTCGGCAAATTGTTTAGTTTATTCTCAAGTCCCAGCGTATTTACAATTTTGTCCACATAGTTTTTGTCCGCTTGTTTCCCATCCAATTCAATCGGGAGCACAATATTTTCATACACGTTTAAGACAGGCACCAGATTATAATTTTGGAAGACGAACCCGATTTTTCGGCGGCGGAAAATGGTCAATTCTTCATCTTTAAGCGAAAAGATGTCCTTGCCGTCGACCGTGACGCTTCCGCTTGTCGGCCGGTCCAGACCACCGAGCATATGCAGCAGGGTGGACTTGCCGCTGCCGGATGTGCCGACGATGGCGACAAATTCCCCATGTTCCACCTCGAGGGTCACCCCGTCCAAAGCATGAACGGCAGTCTCACCGCTGCCATAAAATTTCTTCAGGTTATTGGCTTCTAATATCTTCATCGGATCTCCTCCAAAACAAATAATGTCTGTTAATGTCTGTGCTTGCAAGCATTTCTACAACACAGACATTACCATACTGATCTTTCCACAATCTTTCAGAATTCTAACAGTCTTGAAAGAACTTCAATGATTAAAAATAGCTGAAATGTATTTTATGACAAATAAATGGTACCTGGTGTCATGAACAAGGAGATAGGCTATGAAAGCTGTAAAATAAACAATACTTTTATTTCGAGGTGAGTCAACGATGCATTTAGAATTCAGAAATGTAAGCTACAGCTATAACGGAATAGAAGATGTTCTATCGAGCATTAGCTTCTCTATCGATAGCCATGAGATTTTTTGTTTATCCGGACGCAATGGAGCCGGAAAAAGTACGCTGCTGAAATTATTAACGAAGATCAATTGCAATTATACGGGCGATATCTTTCTTGACGGGATAGAACTAAGGGAATGGAAACGGGAGGAGGTGAACGGTAAAATAGGCATTTGTTTTCAGGAATCTGTAATGTATATGGATACTATTATGAATAACATAACTTTAGGAAAACAGGGAATCCCTATCGAGCGATTGGATGCTTATATTAAGTTATTGGATACCAAGAAATTTATCCAGGATGGCGGAAACGCCCAAATCATCGGAAAAAATTTTTCCCTGTCCGGCGGACAACAGCAGATTGTTGCGATTTTACGGACCATTTTTGGCAATAAAGAGGTTTTAATTTTTGACGAGCCGACTGCAAATTTGGATCGCATTGTCAAACAAAATTTTATGGCTATATTAGAAGAGCTTAAGTTGGACCATACCATATTATTAATTACGCACGATAGGGAATTGGAGAGTCATTTCAATAAAATAATATTGAATGCTTAAATTACGGTATTTCCTCAAAACAAAAAGTCTAATGCAGATTCTTATTGTGGAAATTTGTCGATAGGGAGAAATATCGAAAAGGTAGAACCGCTCCCAAAATCGGACTTTACCCGAATATATCCTCCTTCGGCGGTTAAAATCTCTCTGGTTAAAAACAATCCAATGCCGACGCCTTCCTGCATCTGTACGGCTGGGGAGCGATAGAAACGTTTGAATATTTTCGTTTGTTCCTCTTCCGCAATTCCGATTCCGGTGTCGGTAATATCGATCCGGCAGAATAACTCATATTCACTAACCCGAACGACGATACTTCCACCCTTATCCGTGTATTTTACAGCATTATCGACAACGTTATAGACGGCCTCCGCGGTCCATTTCAAGTCAAAGCGGGCGTGGATGGCCGTATCTGGTATAGCGAGCGAAATTCCTTTAGCTTCAGCCTTTGGAAAGACCTGATGCCTTACGTAATCCAGCAGCTTTTGAACCGTTTCCCGGCGGGGAGAGACACTAATAATGCCCGTCTCAAGCTGAGATGTCTTGACTAATACATCAGTAAGGAAATGAAGCTTTTCGGCCTGGGAATTCAAGGCTTTAACGCATATGGAAACATCCTGAGGCAAATCGTATTCGCCAAGCAGTTGGGAGTAAAGCAGAATGTTGGCGACAGGTGTTTTTGTCTGATGCGCAATATCGGAAATCAGCTTGTTTATTTTATTCTTTTCCGCCAGCAACTTTTGGGACGATACAGAATAAATGGACAGAAATTGGGCGCACTTGGCTTCCACTGAAGACAACAAAGACTCGTCGAAGACGTGCTCCGAAAAACTGCCGTCAATAGCAGCCGTGATCATATTATCAATTGTTTTTAACGTATTTCTGACATATTTCCGGTATAAAAAGACGGTAATTGCAGCGCCGATTACGGCGGAAGCGGCTACACCCAAGCATAGATAATTAAAAATCATCATTTCTGCGCCCATGTATAACCAAGCCCGTAGACCGTTTTAATGTATCGCGGCGCGGAAGGGTTGTCTTCAAGCTTGTCACGCAATCTTTTTATTGTTACAGATAGGGCGTTTTCCCCCACATATTCAGCTCCGTCGGTCCAGATGCTGTCCACTAAGTGCTCGCGGGAAACCGTCATCCCTTTATGTTCAACCAAGATACGCAGCAGTTTTTGTTCGGTTTTGCTAAGCTCAACAGGACTTCCTTTCTTTAAGAATTCCATTTTATGAAAAGAAAAGCGGAAATCGTCGTGTTGAAAGCAGTCCAGGGGCTGGTTTCCGGATTTTTTTAATTGCACCGCCACGCGCGCCCTCAATACCATCAGGCTGAAGGGTTTGGTAATATAATCGTCGGCGCCCAGTTCCAACCCGGTTACAATATCCGTTTCCAAATTATGAATCGTAAGGACGATAACCGGCATGGCTGTTGTTTTGCGTATATCCTTCAACAGTTCAAGTCCGTTTCCGTCCGGCAAATTAATATCCAGGATCATTAAATCAAATCCGGCGGTTTTTAATTGATCTCTGGCGCCGGCGAGACTATGGGCTTGCACGAAAGTAGTGTCAGGGTCTTTTAAGGCCAGTGTAATTCCATTGCTTAAGGAGATGTCGTCTTCGACAATCAGGATACGGTTCATCGTTTTCCTCCTCATTTCCGTATTGCTTTATCTTTATTTTACTGCTTTTTTCCATGGTTTGCTCGTCATCAACTTTTATAGAAAGTATGTTAAATATAGCAAAAATACAGCTAAATGTTACATTTCTGCGGTTTTATAGTCCAACTATCGTAATGTATAAATCAAGTACTTACCACTGAGTAAAGGAGAGGATTAAAGTGGAAGAATTAAAATGGCTGCAAGCGGAGGAATTCGACATGTCCGTTCAAATCTGCGACCCTGATGATTGTCAGCATGACTGCAGTCCTAATGGACCGGATCAATGCGGCGCTTTCTGGACAGGACTTTTGTGAACTCTAACGGAAATGGAGGTTTGTGTATGCGAAGTAGAAAAATCCGTTTTTTATGGAGCATAACTTTAACCTGTATCATGTGCCTATTTGTTGCAGGTAGCACTTATGCCTCATCAAATATGACCCAAGCGCATTTTGGCAAATATGAGAACGGGGTTACTGTAGAGGAATACGAAAACAATGTAAAACATTTGCCTAAGCTTAATGCGGACGAAACCATCGCTAAATTCAATTCCGGTGAAGGATTTTATATTTATATAGGCAGACCGAGTTGCTATTATTGCCGGGAGTTTTCGCCTGTTTTAAAAGATTTTTCTTTACTTATTTCACAACCAATCTACTACTATAATTTAGATGGCGGTGATTGGGGACCTGAGATCGGCCAATTTCTGGTCGACCATATTGATTTCCAGGGTACGCCAACATTGGCATATATCAAAGAAGGGAAGGCCGTTGTCAAGCAAGTAGGTTCGGGACCCAATGTGGATGAATTGCTCACGCTTTTTGCGAACTGCCCGCAATAAGAGGAAGTCCTTGAACTTCAGCGGAACAGCAACGGCTTGAACATTGGCGGTGCGTTGGCGATGTTATAGATCCCATACGTAAATCCAAGTTGACAGGGGCCTCTCGAATCAGGATGGCTCCTTTTCTAATTGCCCCAAATACATCGTCGGGGCCGCGGATCGCTTGCGACCATATCCCATATCCGGCGATAATGTATTCCGAAGTTCCGACCAAAAAGCTGACAATGGCCAGCACATAAATTTTCCATGAATTCCTCATGTGGTTCCTCTCCTTATTTATTTCATTTTTACACTTCTAGAACTATAGAAATCATGATTAAAAAAAATTACGACAATAAATAAGGGGCGTATTTCTCCTCCATTTCCTTGCGTTTCTTAAAGTAAAGGGGATTGTTCCCGGGATGATCAATTATTTCAATTTTTTTTGAATGTTTTCTGTAACGTTTCAGTAAGCGGATTTGAGCACATGAGAAAAAGTTACCGGGGTGACGCGAATGAGTAATAAAGAGGCCGCAACAAGCATTATCAAACTGGTGGGGGGAAAGAGCAATATTTCCAGCCTGGTTCATTGCGCCACAAGGCTGCGCTTTGAATTGCATGACACCTCCTTGGCCGAGCGGGACGCGCTTAAGGCGCTGCCGGCAGTGCTCGGAGTAGTGGATTCGCAAGGGCAAACGATGGTAATTATCGGCCCGCTCGTTAATGAAATGTACAGCGAGATTATGCGGCAACTGGAGAACGCTCCGGACGGGCAAACGCCGGATAGCGGTCCCGCCAAGCCTGGGGATAACGCCGTTGCTGGCGCCAAGGCCCCTAAAAAATCGTGGTTCGATAAGCTGCTCGCTACGATTTCGGCGATTTTTACACCGTACATTCCCATTCTGGCGACCTCCGGGATTATTAAAGGTCTGATCGATATTTTGGCGCAATCCGGGATTCTCCCTAACACAAGCAATACGTATTTGATTCTGGCCGGTGCGGGCAATGCCTTGATTTATTTCTTTCCGATCCTGCTGGCGTTTACGGCCGCGCAAAAGTTCGGGGCCAGCCCTTATATCGGCGCGGTGATCGGCGCCGCTTTGATGGAACCGAACATCACGGGGATTACGACAACGGGCAATGTGATCGACTTTTTGGGAATTCATTTTACCGCGATGAATTTTTCCAGCACCGTCATCCCGATCATTTTGGCGATTTGGGCTTACTCGTATCTGGACAAGCTGCTCAAAAGATTTTTGCCCAAAGCGCTGCAGTTCATCTTTGTGCCGTTTTTATCCTTGCTGATCATGGTTCCTTTAACTTTGATGGTGTTCGGACCGGTTGGCGGATTTTTGGCTAATCTTGTCGCTGACGGATACGAGTTTTTCCTTAATTCCAACGTCATTATCTTTAATGCGATATTCGGGGCTTTGTTCATCTACGTGATTATGCTGGGCATTCACTGGGTCGTCCTGCCGCTGCAATTATCGTACCTGGCGGAACATGGTATGGAATACAGCCTCGGATCTGGAGGAATGGGCAACTATGCGGTGTTAGGGGTCTGCCTTGCTGTCATGATAATTTCCAAAAACAAGGAAGATAGAGCGATGGCCAGTTCCTCCGCTTTCGTTAATTTCCTGTCGGGCGTTACCGAGCCAGGGATTTACGGGGTGGTAATGAAGAACAAAAAATATTTCATTTCCCTGACACTGGGCGGTTTGGCCGGGGGCATTGTCTGCGGCGTGACCAAAACCTACATTACGAACTTTGCCTTTAGCGGTTTACTGGGGCTGCCGGCATTCCTGTCGTCCCCGACCGCGGTGACTTATTTTATCGCGGTGGGCGTTTCGCTGAGCGTATCTTTTTTTACGACGATTCTGTTGAGCAAGCAAAATATCAACTTCAAGAAGCCGAAGGCATAACCGCGGGGCGCCAACAGATAGCCGAAGCCGAAAATCGCGCAGATGCTCGAATCTACTCTATAATAAAATAAAAACGGAAGAATAGGCGCGAGGTGCAAATAAAATGGCTACGATCAAGGATATTGCAAAACTGCTGGATATTTCGGTTTCGGCCGTCTCCATGGCTTTAAACGACAGTCCCGAAATTGCCGACAAAACCAAGAAAAAGGTCAGGGAAGCGGCAAAACAGCTGAACTATGTCAGAAACGGTTCGGCGATAGATTTACAACGCAAGAAAACAAATGTGGTTCTGCTCATTGCTGATAATCCAACCCGTCCGTACTTTACAGATTCCTTGGAAGCCGTACAAAATGAGCTGAAGGTGAAAAATATCGATTTGGTCATTATAACGGCAAATGACAAGCATAAAGGCACGGCGGAGCGATTTATTTCCGAGAATAGGGCGGATGCCGCCATCTGTATGTCCAAGTTTATTTCCGACGAATTTGTCAATGCGTATGCCAATAAAAGTATGCCCATTTTTGTCATGGGCAGAACGCCGGAATTCATTGTAAACGAGCATGTGGTCAATGTCGTCCTGGATTATGATCGTACCGGTGAGGATATCGTGGAATATCTGATTGCGAAGGGACACCGCAAAATCGCTTTTGTCAGAGGAAGCAAAACCTCAATCGGGACGAATTACCGTTATAAAGGGTACTTGCGAACTTTAAAAAGATACAAACTGGCGTTCGATAAGGAACTCACTTTTGAAGCGCGCGGCAGTGATTACGACCACGGATACGGCGTTACGGAAAAAATGATAGGCAAGATTGCTTCCGGGCAAATCGACGCGATTTTTTACGCCACCGACGATCTGGCGGTCGGCGGCTTGCGAAAGCTGCTGGAAAACGGGATTTCCGTTCCGGAGGATGTGTCGATCGTAGGGTATAACAATTATCCGATTTCCAAAATCGTTACTCCCCAGATCACAACGGTTGACCTTCATCAAAAGAAGGTGATGAGGAGGGTCGCCAAATCTCTGATTGCCATGATGGACGGGAGCAAGACGAGAGCGGATGTGGTGAAGAAGCTGCAACAAGACGCCATTTTCCAATCGGAAATTATCGAAAGAGGTTCCGTTAAAAATAGAGAGTAAGGAGAGAAACCGTATGTCAACTCGAAAGCTGCTGGACGACTTCTTGTGGGGAGGAGCCGTATCGGCCAATCAATGCGAAGGAGCCTGGAACATCGGAGGAAAAGGAATAAGCACCGCCGATGTCGCCGCTGCCGGCAAGCATGGCCAAAGCCGGTTGTATACCGAAGGCATCCTGGAAAATACTTACTATCCAAATCATCAGGCGATTGATTTCTATCACCGCTATCAGGAAGATATCGCCTTGTTCGCCGAGATGGGGTTTAAATGCTTCAGAACGAGCATTCACTGGACGAGAATCTTCCCTAAAGGCGATGAAACGGAGCCGAATGAGGAAGGGTTGGCTTTTTATGACCGGGTGTTTGACGAGTGCCTTAAATACGGAATCGAACCGGTCGTCACGATTTCCCATTATGAGACCCCGCTGTACTTGGTCAAGGAATACGGTTCCTGGACGAACCGGAAGATGATCGATTTTTACGTCAAGCTATGTGATACCTTGTTCCGGAGATACCGCACGAAAGTAAAATATTGGATGACTTTTAATGAAATCAATGTCATTACTTTGAATCCGCTGATTGCCGCGGGCATCCGCATCGAGCAATACGACCGCCCGGAGCAAGCGGTGTATCAAGCGGCGCATTACCAATTGGTGGCCAGCGCCAAAGCCGTGGAATTGGGCCACCGGATCAATCCGGATTTCAAAATCGGTATGATGATGCTGTACCCGCTGTCCTATGCGGAAACCTGTTCCCCGGAAGACAACCTGGAAAATATGCATAATATGGATCTTCATTATTACTTCTCTGATGTCCAAGTAAGAGGATACTATTCTCCCAAAGCCTATAAATTTCTGGAACGGCGGCAAATCTCGCTTGATATCACACCGGAGGATAAACGGGATTTGCTGGCCGGAAACGTTGATTATATTGGCATTAGTTATTATATGTCCCTCGTTACCAGTGCCAAGCCCGAGCGGAAAATTCAAGTAAAAGGTAATATGCTGGACGGTATTGCCAACCCTTATCTGGAGAAAAGCGCCTGGGATTGGCAGATTGACGGCTTAGGCTTGCGGATCGCTTTAAATAACTTGTACGACCGGTATCAGTTGCCGATTTTTGTGGTGGAAAACGGCCTTGGCGCTGTGGACGACAAGCAGGAAGGCGAAATGATCAGGGACGATTACCGGATCGATTATTTGAAAACACATATCGCTCATATGAAAGACGCGGTTTTGCTTGACGGAGTGGACGTGATGGGTTATACCGTCTGGGGCTGCATCGACCTCGTCAGCGCCTCCACCGGCGAAATGAAAAAACGCTATGGCCTGATTTACGTGGACCGGGATGATCAAGGTAACGGAACTTTGAACCGCGAGCGCAAGAAGTCTTTTTACTGGTACAAAAATGTCATTCTGTCGAACGGCGAGATGTTGGATGAATCCAGAGAATAGCAGACAGAGGAGTGGTATGGATGAAATTTCCCAATCTATTCAAGCCGATCCGCATTAAAAATGTAGTGTTCCACAACCGGATTATCGCCACCCCTGCGGGTCCTTACCATGATAAAGCGATCGGCGGCGCCGGCGTGATTATTACCGGCAGTGTCAATGTCAGCCGCAAAAGAGCGAGTTATTCCCGGCCGGACGAGCCTTACGCGTTCGACAAATATCAGTTGGAAGCGACGCGAAACCGCGTCATAGTTGCTCATCAGGCCGGAGCAAAAGCATCCCTCGAGCTGCTCCATTCGGGTCAATACGCGCGTGTAGACGATTACGCGATCGGACCGGTTGATCTCGTGAGAGAGAATGGCACCATTGTTAAAGCGATGGACGAGCAAATGATGGACGAGGTGGCCAACGACTGGGCGGAAACCGCGAAAAGGGCCAAGGAAATCGGCTTTGATCTGGTGATGCTGCATTTTGCCCACGGCTGGCTGCCCTCTCAATTTCTCTCCCCGCTGTTCAATAAACGGACGGACGAATATGGCGGTTCTTTTGAAAACCGGATCAAATTTCCGAAGATGATCATCGACCGGGTGCGTGAGGCGGTCGGCCCGGATTTTGTCGTGGACATGCGGATTGGCGCCTCCGAAATCGTCGCCGGTTCGATTGAATTTAAGGATGTGCTGGAATTTATTAAAATCGTCGAAGACAAACTCGATATGGTGCATATTTCGGCGGGACTCGACATCAATCATGAAGGCAACGTACACGCGGTTCCGACGATTTTTAAAGAACATATGCCCAACGTGGAATGGGCCGCTGAAGTGAAGCGGAACGTTAAGATCCCCGTGGCCGTTGTCGGCGCGATTATGAGCCCGGCCGAAGCGGAATCGATTATCGCCGAGGGCAAGGCCGATTTCGTGGCGCTGGGACGTCCGCTGATCGCCGATCCGTTCTGGCGGCAAAAAGCCAAGGAAGGCCGGGATGAGGATATCGTTCCTTGCCTGCGCTGCCAATACTGTTACCATATTTCCACGGAGCGGAAAAATGTCGGTTGTTCGGTCAATCCACGCTATACCCGTTACGACCTGGTGCCTTTGGAACTGCCGAAAGCGAAACAGCGCAAGAAGGTCGTCATTATCGGCGGCGGACCCGCAGGCATGAAAGCCGCTTTGGTGGCGGACGAGCGGGGACATGAGGTTATTTTGCTGGAGAAGCAGGACTCGCTTGGCGGGGCGCTGCGTTATGCCGAGTATGAGGAACTGAAAATCGATTTGTACAATTACATGAAATATCTGATCACCCAGATCAATAAATCCGGCGTTAAGGTGCAATTGGGCATGGAGGCTACACCGGAACGGATTAAAGAGCTGTCCCCGGACGCGATCATTATCGCCGTTGGCTCAGCTCCATTTACACCTCCGATTAAAGGGGTGAACCAGAGCCATGTGCTCGGAGCGCTGGACGTTTACACGCGAATGGATGAAGTGGGGCAGGAGGTCGTGCTGATCGGCGGCGGTTCGACAGGCTGCGAGCTCGGCATCGAGCTGGCGCGGCACGGTAAAAATGTGACGATTATGGAAGCGGGAGACATGCTGGCGAAAAACGGCAATCTCCTTTACCGCGTCGGGTTAAGACAAGCGATGGAAAAACAAACAACGCTGCAAGTCAAAATGAATGTCCGAATCGGGGAGATCGCCCCGGATGGCGTGATTTACGAGGAGAACGGCGAGCGCAAACTTCACAAGGCCCAGACCGTTATTCTCTCGACGGGGATGCGGACCAATCCGCAGCTCATCGACTCCTTCTACAACATCGTCCCGGACACCTTTATTATCGGCGACGCCAACAAACCGAGAAACGTAATGGATGCGACGAGAGAAGGTTATTTTATCGCCAAAAATCTGTAAAGAGGTATACAGCAGACAGAGGAGTGGTACGGATGAAATTTCCCAACCTATTCAAGCCGATCCGCATTAAAAACGTAGTGTTCCACAACCGGATTATCGCCACCCCAGCGGGGCCTTACCATGATAAAGCGATCGGCGGCGCCGGCGTGATCATTACCGGCAGCGTCAATGTCAGCCGTAAAAGAGCGAGCTATTCCCGGCCGGACGAGCCCTACGCCTTTGATAAATACCAGATGGAAGCAACGCGAAACCGCGTCATTGTCGCCCATCAGGCCGGGGCAAAGGCTTCCCTCGAGCTGATCCATTCGGGCCAATACGCGCGCGTGGACGATTACGCGATCGGCCCGGTCGATCTGGTCAGAGCGGACGGCACCATCGTAAAAGCGATGGACGAGCAAATGATGGACGAGGTGGCGAACGACTGGGCGGAAACCGCGAAAAGGGCCAAGGAAACCGGCTTCGATCTGGTCATGCTGCATTTTGCCCACGGCTGGCTGCCGGCTGAATTTCTCTCCCCGCTGTTCAATAAACGCACGGACGAATATGGCGGTTCTTTTGAAAACCGGATCAAGTTCCCGAAAATGATCATCGACCGGGTTCGTAAGGCGGTCGGCCCTGATTTTGTCGTGGACATGCGGATCAGTGCCTCCGAAATCGTCGACGGTTCGATCGAATTCAAGGACGTGCTGGAGTTTATCAAAATTGTCGAAGACAAACTCGATATGGTGCATATTTCGGCGGGCCTGGACATCAATTACGAAGGCAATGTGCACATGGCTCCGACGATTTTTAAAGAGCATATGCCCAACGTGGAATGGGCCGCCGAAGTAAAGCGGAACGTCAAGATTCCCGTGGCCGTCGTCGGCGCGATTATGAGCCCGGCCGAAGCGGAATCGATTATCGCCGCGGGCAAGGCCGATTTCGTGGCCCTGGGACGCCCGCTGATCGCCGATCCGTTCTGGCCGCAGAAAGCCAAGGAAGGCCGAGACGAAGATATCGTCCCCTGCCTGCGCTGCCAGTACTGCTACCATATTTCCACGGAGCGGAAAAATGTCGGCTGCTCGGTCAATCCGCGCTATACCCGTTACGACCTGGTTCCTTTGGAGCTGCCAAAAGCGAAACAGCGCAAGAAAGTCGTTATTATCGGCGGTGGCCCGGCCGGCATGAAAGCCGCTTTGGTGGCGGACGAGCGGGGGCATGAGGTTATTTTGCTGGAAAAGCAGGATTCGCTTGGCGGGGCGCTGCGGTATGCCGAATACGAAGAGTTGAAAATCGATTTATACAATTACATGAATTATCTGATCACCCAGATTAAAAAGTCAGGCGTCAAGGTGCAGTTGGGGGTGGAGGCTACGCCGGAGCGGGTTAAAGAGCTGTCCCCGGACGCGATTATTATCGCCGTTGGCGCGGTGCCGTTTACGCCTCCGATTAAAGGGGTGAACCAAAGCCATGTGCTCGGAGCGCTGGACGTATATACCCGAATGGATGAGGTAGGGCAGGAGGTCGTACTGATCGGCGGCGGTTCGACCGGCTGCGAGCTCGGTATCGAGCTGGCGCGGCACGGCAAAAACGTGACGATCATGGAAGCGGGAGACTTGCTGGCGAAAAACGGCAATATTCTGTATCGCGTTGCTTTAAGACAAGCGATGGACAAACAAACAACGCTGCATGTCAAAATGAATGTCCGGATCGGGGAGATCGCCCCGGATGGCGTGATTTACGAGGAGAACGGCGAGCGCAAACTTCATAAGGCCCAGACGGTTATTCTCTCGACGGGGATGCGAACGAATCCGCAGCTCATCGACTCCTTTTACAATATTGTCCCGGACACCTTCATCATCGGCGACGCCAACAAGCCGAGAAACGTGATGGACGCGACCAGAGAAGGTTATTTTATCGCCAAAAATCTGTAAATCTGTAAATCTGTAAATCTGATATCGGAGGCAGAGTATGTTTGGTTGGAAAAAGAAGAAGGCCGTGGAGCAGATTCTGGAAGTTTTAGCTCCGCTGCCAGGCAAGGTTCTCCCCCTTGCAGAGGTGCCTGACGAAGCGTTTGCCGGCGGACTGATGGGAGAAGGCATTGCGATTCAACCTGTGGAAGGGAAGGTGACCGCTCCGTTTGCCGGCAAGGTGGTTCACGTGATGGAAAAAAGCAAACACGCCGTCATGCTTGAACACGAATCCGGCGCGCAAATTTTGATTCATGTTGGAATGAATACCGTCGCCCTGAAAGGTGAAGGCTTTACGGCCCACGTGAACTCCGGCGATTCCGTTGCACAAGGGCAACTGCTGCTGGAATTCAATATCCCCGCGATTGAGCAGGCAGGCTACACGGTCATTACGCCGGTCATTGTCCCGGCGGGCCAGGAGCATATTAAGCGGATTGAGGTTGCGGAAGGCCAGACAGACGGACAGCAGGGTGTTATACGGATTTATTATTAGAACTTTGCTCCATTAGGGCGGCTGCTTCATTGACTTTAGTCAGGGTGCAGCCGTTGTTCCATGTGATTCGCCCGAAACGAGTAACGGTAAAAAATGGTCTTATTTTCAGCGGAACTGCGGTTTGACAGCCGGCTGCTGGAACGGCCAACGTCGGCCTTCAAAATAGCGGAACTTTATGTACTTATTATCCAGAGCCAGCAGATTCATCCCCATTAGCGGAATTTTTTATCCTTATTTACCTATAAATGGTCCAGGACGCGGGCATTTCTTTGCGATTCGAAAAAATAGGACCATAAAATTCCTTTATTCCCCTCAAATGGGCGAATTTCGCCCAAATAACGCCATTTTTTTACCGCCTTCGGGCTGTTGTCGTCGCATAGCCGGCTGCACGGCAGCCAGTCCTACCGGGTACCGTGGCTGTTCGACGAGGAAGCCGTGGACGTGCTTCGTCACTTTACGCAACTGAAGGACACGCTCATGCCGTATATTTACGGCGCCTCCGTAGAGGCGACCAAAACGGGCGTGCCGGTCATGCGCGCGATGGTGCTGGAGTTTACGGGCGACCCGGCCTGCGAAACGCTCGACCGCCAGTACATGTTGGGCGATTCGCTGTTGGTCGCTCCGATCTTCAACAGTGAAGGAATCGCCAAGTATTACTTGCCGGAAGGGCGCTGGACGAATTACCTGAGCGGCGAGGTAAGGAGAGCGGACGTTGGGTGGAGGAGCGGCACGATTATTTCAGCCTGCCGCTGATGGTCCGCCCCGGCAGCTTGATCGCGGTGGGCGCGAACCGGGAGCGTCCGGATTATGATTACGTGGACGGTGCCCGACTGCACCTGTTTGAGCTGGAGGACGGCCGCGAGACGACGGCCCGGGTGTACAACCCGCAAGGCGAGCAGGAACTCGAGGTGTGCGTGCAGCGGCAGGGCGAAGCCTTGACGGTGAGCCGGGTGCGCGGGGCGGCGGGCAAGCCTTGGGAGTTGGTGCTGCGCGGCATTTCGGAAGTAGCCTCGGTGGAAGGTGGCACGGCGGCTGCCGGCGAGCAGGGCGTGCGGATTGTTCCGCAGGCGGGAAGCGGTGAAATAAGCATAACCTTGGCTTAAGCCGAAGGTTGGTGCTAAAGTGAAACTTGATCAGACTGGGACATAAAGCAAACCGGTCCAGATTATTTCAAGGAGGCGGAGCGGGCGGGGAATAGCGGTAAAAAATGGTCTTATTTTGAGCAAACCGCAATTTGGGGAAGAATAGCGGAACTTTTTACCGCTATTGGTGGACAACTAGGGCAGCAATAGGGCAATGGGCCGTTTCACTGAGAAATAGCGCCCTAAATTACCTCTATTCCTGATAAATAGCCAAATCGATCACAATAACGCCCTCTAATACCGCTATTTTACCGCCGCGGCCCGTGTTCCTGCCAAGCCAGCATGTCAGAATGGCCCCCATCTACTTGCCTTTCAATCCAGCATGTCAGACTGCCCTCGTCCACTTATTTTTTGCCGGCTCTCACGGCTGTGGACTGGGCCGCCTCGGAAGACAGCGTTATTCCGCGTTCCCCTTCCCCTCTCCTCAAGCATCCGCATATACCAACTCCACCACCAGATGCTCATCATAGTTGCCGAAGCCTTTGCCGAATAACGTTACCCCGCCCTGATGTTGGGCATCGTCTTCCACGGAGATCCTTAGCGTCCATTGCTTGCGCCGGATATCGACGTCGTTCAGTGTAACGCCGGATAGCTTAACGCCATCCATATAAGTCCCCTCATCCGTGACGCGCAACTGCTTCAACAGCCCGTACTGGTTCGTATATTGCGGCCACCAATCGGGGGTAAATCTTCCCCGCTGATCGCCGTAATCTCCCGGACTCGTCCAAGTTCCGAGCTTGACCTCATTTAGGGCAAACGTAATGTCGGACGGATAGTTGTTGTTGACGCCGGGCGCTTCCGAGGCGATTTCCATCATGATCAAGAGCTCGCGGGGCCGCTGGCTCGACAGCAGGAAATTCGGGCATTTGTATTCGATATAGCCTTTGCCGAACCACAGGATGGCGGCATGGATCCGTTCCTGATCCCAGAAATACCGGGGATCGTCAAAGCTCCCTATGATATGGCTGGTCGTGGCCAGACCGCAGGTAGGCTCGATATGGAAATCGGCGTAATGACCGATCGGGATTTCGGTCCGATGGCTTTGGCGGTTTGCGGTTTGTTCGGCCGGAAAAAGGATCTCGAGCGAAGTGGCGGCCAGGGAGCAGATTTTTTGCAGCCCGCTTTTGCCCGGAGCCATTTGCGTGGCGATCAGGCCCGCTTCGCTAAGCTTGCGCACGTGCATGGTCATGATGGCGCTGGATAAGTGGACGGCGCCGGCCAGTTCCTTCACGTTCATCGGCCGCTCGGCCAATAAACGCAAAATATGCAGCCGCACGGGGCTGGCTAACGCTTCGTAAACGGGCAAAGATTTTTCCGTTAGATCGAGTTTCATCGTGTTTCCGCCCTTTTCGATTTGATTAATAAGTATATTACTTAAAAGTCGGATGGTTTACAATACTCAAAATGAATTGGGTGATTTTCCCGGAATATGATTGACGTTGGTTGCAATGTGCGATTATAATGAGTTTGTAGTATATAAATTAATTAACATAAATATTAATCAAGGAGTGAAACGACCGATGACGCTGAAGGGTGTACTTAACGCCGATGTGGGGCAAGGAACGATCAACCGGAACATTTACGGCCATTTTTCCGAGCATTTGGGCAGATGCATTTATGAAGGGATTTGGGTCGGGGAGGACTCGCCGATTCCAAATACGAATGGGATACGCAGCGATGTTGTGGAAGCGCTTAAAAACATTAAAATCCCGGTGCTGCGCTGGCCGGGAGGCTGTTTTGCCGATGAATACCATTGGAAGGACGGAATCGGCCCGCGCGCAGACAGAAAGCGGATGGTCAACACCCACTGGGGCGGGGTCGTAGAAAACAATCATTTCGGCACCCATGAATTCATGGAGTTGTGCCGCCAGTTGGAATGCGAGCCTTATATCAACGGCAACGTAGGCAGCGGAACCGTTCAAGAGATGTCGGAATGGGTGGAATATTTGACGTTCGGCGGCGAATCCCCAATGTCGCTGCTGCGTGCGGAGAACGGGCGGGAAGAGCCGTGGAAAGTGACCTACTTCGGGGTCGGCAACGAAAACTGGGGCTGCGGCGGAAACATGCGTCCGGAATATTACGCCGACGTATATCGGCGTTATCAGACATACGTGCGCAACTACGGCGACAACAAAATTCACCGGATTGCCTGCGGGCCGAATTCGGACGATTACAACTGGACGGAAGTCTTGATGCGGGAAGCGGCCCGGTTCATGGATTCGCTTACGTTGCATTACTACACGGTCCCTGGGGAATGGCAGAATAAAGGTCCGGCCACGGGGTTTGCGGAGCGCGAATGGTTCACGACGCTGCGGAAAACGCTGCACATGGACGAGTTGATCACCCGCCACAGCGTTATCATGGATAAATACGATCCGGAGCGGCGGGTCGGGCTGATCGTGGACGAGTGGGGCACCTGGTACGACGTGGAGCCGGGCACGAATCCCGGATTTTTGTACCAGCAGAACACGATTCGCGATGCGCTGGTCGCCGGACTTACGCTGAACATCTTCCATAAACATCATCAGCGCGTGCGCATGGCCAACATTGCCCAAACCGTGAATGTATTGCAGGCGGTGATCCTGACCGAAGGGGAAAAAATGATCCTGACCCCGACGTACCACGTCTTCGACATGTACAAGGTGCATCAGGACGCCGAATTCCTGGACCTGACGCTGGACGCCGGAAGCCTCAGCTTCGATGGGGAGGAAATTCCCGCGGTGTCCGCCACGGCCTCAAGGGACAGCCAAGACAAAATCCATATCAGCTTGTGCAATCTGAGCCATCTTGACTCAAATGAAGTGATTCTGGATATCCGCGGGTTGGCGGGGCAAAAGCTGTCCGTCGCCGGGACGACGCTGACCGGGGACAAGATCGATGCGCACAACACGTTTGCCGCGCCGGACAACGTCAAGCCGCAGCCGTTCTCCGGTTTTGCGCTGCAGGACGGCCTGCTCACGGTCACGCTGCCGCCGATGTCGGTCACTACGCTGGAACTTACGGCGGAAAGCTAAGGAGCGCTCAAAATGGCGGGAGAAACGGCGGAATGCAAAGGCTGCCGGGAGGAATACAAGGTGACCGAGGCGCAAATCGCCCGCATTTTGGCGTCGCCGATGTTCGCTTCGGAGCATTGCGTGCCCGATGAGGTTTATGAACAGCGGCTCCGGGCCTGCGGCGCCTGCCCTAAATTCGAGAACGGCACGACCTGCCGGGTTTGCGGCTGCATCGTTCCGGTCGTCGCTAAGCTGAAGGAGCGTACTTGCCCCATGCCGGGAGGCGGAAGGTGGCCGGAGTAAGAGCGAACTGAGAAGTTTTCGGAGCGAATTGGGTCGCTTTACAGTAAAAGAGCTTATGCCAGCGCTGGCATAAGCTCTTTTACTTATAATAATTCGATTAATTCACCAGACTCGAAGGCCAGTTGCCGTACCAAGCATATCCGGTTCTTCTCTCTTGCTCAATATCGCTGAGCTTGTACTTCACTACGCCATCACGCCCTACAAAGATAGGTTTGTTCGTACCGATCTCGTAAAAGCGGGCCCAGATCGGAGCCGTTACACTGGGGTCGTCCACAACGATCACATCATCGCCCGTCTTTACTATTCGGATTCCGGTAATCTTAACGGCTCTAAACCAATTTTCCGCAGCTTGAATTGAAGCCTTAATTTGTGTGGTGGAAGGTCTGGTTTTTAAGAATTTTACAATACCAACACTTTCACTGGCGGTAAGAGAAGGAACTTCGTATGCTCTTGCCCCTGCCGGTTTTAGCGTGGCTGAGTCATGCTGTTGTCCCCAAACGGTCAGCTTTCCGTTAGCGACAACCTGAGTATTTAACAAACAGTCCACGCCTTTTGCAACAGCGGATTTGCTGCGATTGGCCAAAGAGCTGTCTACGAAGGAAAAGTCGCCTTTCTTGTTGGCAACTTCGTCAAGCAGAATCATGACATTGACCATGGCATTGTCATTGTAAGTAATGTGTTTATGATAACCCGAGCTTTGGTAAATCTGCGGCCATCCGCCGTTGGCGTATTGCATGTTTAATAAGAAATTGATTCCTTTGATAGCTGCGGCGGAATATTTGCTGTCTTTGGTTTTGGCATACTCAGCCGCTAGTCTTCTTATTTCCGTATACGTGGCCTTGTTGTCAATCGTGGACTTCGCCCACTCCCCGCTGGTTACTTTGTAATCCTTTTTCCAGCCGCCATCGGCCTGCTGGTTTTTCAGAATGTCCGAGATGCTCGCAGTGGTTCCGCTGGCATCGGCGGCGAATACGGTTGCGGAAGGCAGCGACAATCCGCCGAAAATCGTCAAAACCAGTGCTAAGGCCAATACCAAGGATACGTTGCTTGCTTTTGTTTTTAACATCACACATCTCCTTTAATATGAAAGTTTGGCAGATATGTTGAGCATCCCTCCCTCAAGTTCCATGTATTGTATGCGTTTACATTATGTGACTCCATTATAATAAACAAAGAATAATATGTCTATCATTGATTTATTTGTAAAATGTTTGTTTTTCTAACGCAAGCAATCTGGTTTTCATCTCCAGGCCGCCGCGGTAGCCGGTGAGCGCGCCGTTTTTGCCGAGGACCCGGTGGCAGGGGACGGTCACGAGCAGCGGGTTGGCCCTGATCGCCGCGCCGACGGCCCGCACTGCGGACGGTTTGCGGATCTGTTGCGCAATGTCCGAATAGGAGCGGGTTTGGCCGAACGGAATGGCGCACAGAGCCTCCCATACGGCAAGCTGAAACGGGGTTCCCTGCAGGTCGAAAGGGACGGTAAAATGCTGCCGCCGGCCGTGGAAATACTCCGTCAGCTCGGCCGCATACGGCTTCATCCTGCCTTCGTCCCGGACGAGCGGGCTGCCGGGGAAGCGGCGTCCGGCCCACGCCTCCAAATCGGCAAAAGGCCAGGCCGGGGAACCGACATATGCTAACCCTTTCTCCGTTGCGCAGATATATAAGTTCCAATCCTGATCGGTAAGCTGCGACCAGAATAAGGTTTGGACTTGGGTTGTTTTCATATTGGTAAGGCACCTCCAAAAGTGATAGATCGCTGTAGTTCCCGGCGCTCAACGCATTTGCGATTTTCGATATTCCGCAGGCGTAAGTCCGGTTGTTTTTTTAAACAAGGTGATGAAATAAGCCGGGCTGCCGATGCCGACATCCAGGGCTATGTCCGCCACGGTTCGCCGCGAATGGAGCAGCGCCTGCTTGGCCTGATTGATTCTGCGCTGCTGGATATATTCTCCCGGCGTCATCCGTTTGACGCGTTTAAAAGTCCGCTGCAAATGGAAGGGGCTTCCGTGGCACATGTCGGCCAGCGTTTCCAGCGTCAGCTTCTCCTGGTAATGCGCATCAATGTAATCGGCGATCTGCTCCACCCATTCCGTGTCGGGCAGCGGCCAGCCCTCCGGCTTGCAGCGTTTGCACGGACGAAACCCGGCGGCTTTGGCCTGCTCGGCACCAGCGAATATGCGCACGTTCTCCCGCTTGGGCGGCTTCGATTTGCACGATGGCCGGCAAAAAATCCCCGTACTGGCTACCGCGTAAAAAAAACTTCCGTCATACGCGGCATCGTTATGGATAATCGCCTGCCACTGCTCTTCGCTCCCGGCGTCACGTTTTGCATGGATATGTTCACATTCCTCGCTAAAGGTCGGATATTGGCCTCGCGCCATAAGCTCACCTCCACATTCAGTATACCTTTGCCTCCCGGACCAAGCCATGCTTTTCGAATGGAAAAGCAAGATAACGAAATGATAGGATCGCGGATCATGTTAAAACTATAAATGAAGAAGCGGACGCTAGGAGCGGACGCCAAAGTGAGGGAGTTGGGTAGATGAATAACCGATTTTATCCGGGGAAGCCGGACGCGGTTTGGGAAGATCAGGGGCATATGCTGAGGCTGCCGGTTCCCGAGGAATTCAGTTTTGCCGAAAATATGAAGTATTTGTCGCGTTCGTCCAATGAGTGTCTGTTGCGCATCGGCGATCAGCGGGTGTATAAAGCCATCCCGCTGGAAAACGGAGAAATTCCCGTCGTAGAGATCAGCGCGGACGGGAACGATGCGCTGGCGGTCCGCTTTCTCGGCGGTACGGCGCCATCCCGGAAGCGGGATCGCGAAGAGGTGGTCCGCTATGTCAGAGATTGGTTCGATTTGGATACGGATTTACGGCCGTTTTATGAGCTGGCGAAAGAGGATGCGCTGCTGCGTGGAGCGGTGGAATCATTTTACGGTTTGCGCAATATGGGAATTCCGGATTTGTTCGAAGCCATAGCCTGGGGGATTATCGGCCAGCAGATCAATCTGGCTTTTGCCTACACCTTAAAGCGCCGCCTTGTTGAGCAGTTCGGGCGGTCCGTGGATTGTGAGGGAGAACGGTACCTTGTATTTCCTTCCGCCGGGGACATCGCCGCTTTAAACGTTCAGGATCTGGAGGGAGTCCGCATGACCCTGAAAAAATCCGAATACCTGATCGGGACGGCCCGTCTGATCGCTGCGGGAGAATTGACGAAGGAAGGGCTGCGGGCGGCAGGCGGGATCAAGGAAGCGGAGAAACGGCTTGTCGGCATCCGCGGGATCGGACCGTGGACGGCCAATTACGTGCTGATGCGCTGCCTCAGAATGCCGGACGCTTTTCCGGTTGACGATGTCGGTTTGCATAACGCGGTCAAGCATGTGCTTGGAATGGACCGGAAGCCGGCCAGAAAGGAGCTTTTGGCATGGGCGGAAGGCTGGAAAAAATGGGAGTCGTATGCGACCTTCTACTTGTGGAGAGTGCTGTATTAGCATTTGATAATTACCGGCGAGTATGGAAGCAGACAGCCGCCGTGAAAGATATCCGGAGCTGCCTGCAGGTGATTTCCGTTTAAGTGCGAGTTCAAAAAGTTGGGTTTTCAGGACCGAAGCTAATGCTTCCGAAGTGCGTTTTTTCAAAACGCTTGAGTTGAAAGAAGCTAGGGACGAAAGTAGCGGAGCGTAGACAGATCTACGTGAGTCAAATGTTTCCGAAGGAAACATGCTTCGGAAGCATCCGCTTGGAAGGCCCAGCTGAATTCAAGATAAAATTATCTGGCCATCCAGCCGCCGTCGACGCACAAAATGTGCCCGTTGAGATAGTCCGAAGCGGCTGAGGCCAGGAACACGGCCGGGCCTTTCACGTCGTCCGGCGTACCCCAGCGGCCGGCGGGAATGCGGTCCGTAATCGAAGCCTTGCGGTTCTCGTCGGCGCGGATCGGCGCCGTGTTGTCCGTAGCCATGTAGCCGGGAGCGATCCCGTTCACTTGAACGCCGCTCTCCGCCCACTCGTTGGCGAACGCTTTGGTCAGTCCGGCCACGCCATGCTTGCTGGCCGTATAGCCGGGAACGTTGATCCCGCCTTGGTAGGAGAGCATCGAGCAAATGTTGATGATTTTGCCGCTGCCTCTTTCGATCATATGGCGGCCGGCGATCTGCGACAGCAGGAACACGGTGTTCAGGTTGATGTTAATGACGTCGAACCAGTCTTTTTCGCTGTGGTCTTTGGCCGGCGTGCGGCGGATAATTCCGGCATTGTTGACGAGAATGTCGATATGTCCGGTGAGCCCCAGCGCTTCGTCAAACGTCTCCTGCAGCTTGCTGTGATCGCTCAAATCAACGATGATTTCCGCACCCTTTCTGCCGAACGCTTTAATTTTCTCAACCGTTTCCGCGCTGGAGCCTAATGAAGCGCTGACGACGTCGGCTCCCGCTTCGGCCAATCCTGCGGCGATTCCCTGGCCGAGACCGCCGGCCGCCCCCGTAACTAAAGCCGTCTTCCCCGTTAAATCAAACCATTTCATGAAAAATACACTCCTTATCATTTCAATTTTCCGTTTCAATGCTCGATAATGACCCCGGTATGTTCATACTTGCGCGCCGTGTCGGCGCTAAGTCCGCCGTCGGTAATGATCCGCGACAGTTCTTTGAGCGCGGCGAACGTGCGCAGCGCCGTTTGTCCGAATTTTTGATGGTTCATGACGGCGATCGTCTCGCGGGCCGTTTCGATCATAGCGCGCTTGAGGCCGATCAGATCGCCGGTATAAATCGACAGCCCATGTTCCGGATGGATTCCTGTCGCCGAGATAAACGCTTTTTGAATGTTCAGCTGCTTGACGTAAGCCGCCGCCTCCGGGCCGGCCAGCATGTTGCGGACCCGGTAGCCGCCCGGAACAACGAGGCGGATTTGGTCTTTGGCGGCAAGTTCGCCGATAATATATACATCGTTGGTAATGACGGTCAGCGGGCGGTTGTCGAGCCGGCGGGCGATTTCCAGCGTGGTGCTGCCTCCGTCCAGGGCGATAATGTCGTCCGCTTCGATATGAAGCAGCGCTTTGCGCGCGATGTCGGCTTTCTCCTCCGCATGCTTGGCCAAAGGCTCCCGGGAGGGCAGTATCCCGAATTGGTCCCCTTGCGCTAGCACCGCCCCGCCATGTACGCGGACCAGCAGGCCCTGCTCCTCCAGTTTGGCGAGATCTTCACGGATCGTCTTGCCGGTAACCCCCAAAGTTTCGCTTAATTCCGCTACCGTAACCTCCTTGTTCGTTAGCAGAATCTCCATGATTTTCTCGTACCGCCGTATCTGACTCATCGTATAGCTTCACTCTTCCGTTAAGGTTTTGCTTTCTAAAATAAGAGTTCAAAAAGTCAGGTTTTCAGCACCGAGAAGGTTGAATGAAGCAGGGACTGAGTAGCGGAGCGTAGGATAACCTACGTGAGCAACGGAAGGCCCAGCTGAATTCAAGATTCGATGTCGATTAAGCTTCTTGATCAGCTTCGTGATCAAAAGATGACTTTTTGAACAACCTTTCTTATTTTAAATCTTTCATTGCCACGGCGTCCATGTCCCCGTAAGCTTTGTTGTCGCCGGCCATGCCCCAGATAAACGTATAATTGCTTGTACCGACGCCGCTATGGATCGACCAGCTCGGCGAAATGACGGCCTGTTCGTTACGCATCACGATATGGCGGGTTTCGTCGGGCGCGCCCATCAGATGAACCACAATGGAGTCCTCCGGCAGATCGAAATACATATAAGCTTCCATTCGGCGAGGATGCACGTGGGCCGGCATGGTGTTCCACATGTTGCCCGTCTTGAGCTGGGTCATCCCCATCACAAGCTGGGAGCTTTGAATGCCGTTTTCGTGAATCAGACGATGGATCGTCCGTTCGTTGGAATTTTCGATCGAACCTAGCGCGGCCGATTCCGCCTCGTCCAAAGTCGTTTTGGCTGTCGGAAATTCCTTGTGGGCCGGAGCGGAATTCAAATAGAATTTCGCCGGCTTCGCTGCGTCCTTGCTCTTAAAAATAACTTCCCGCGATCCTTTGCCCACATACAGGCAGTCCTTGGTGTCCAATTCGTATTCGGTGCCGTCCACCACGATCGATCCCGGCCCGCCGACGTTAATGGCGCCAAGCTCGCGCCGCTCCAGGAAATAGGATACGCCCAGCTCCTTAAGATCGGTTTCAAGCTTCACCTCGCCATTTACCGGCGCGGCCCCGCCGACGATCAGGCGATCCTCGTGCGTGAGCACCAATTCAAGCTTATCCGGCGTAAACAGTCTCGGAATCAAAAATTCCTGGCGCAGCCGGGCCGTATCGAACTGTTTCACTTCATTCGGATGAGAGGCATAACGACGTTCCATTTTTCTATCGTCTCCTTTTTTCGTTTGTTTGGGTGTATAATGTTCATATAGGTTCATATTAATCCCATTTAGGTTCGTTTGGCAAGTGTCATTTGTCACACCAATTCCCGCGATCCAGGAGAGCCGAAATTGAACGGCAAAGCGTATGACGTGGAATTGAGATTCGTTTTAGATTACATTTATCTTAGAACATATACAGAAAAGAGGAATTCCCATGAAAAAGCTGCAGCTCGTACAAAAAATCGTAGAGGAAGGCGTTGTCGCGGTTTTGCGCGGCGAGACGCCGGAGGAAGTCGTGTTAATGGCCGAACAGGCGATTGCCGGGGGCATCAAAGTGATTGAAATTACGATGACGATCCCGTTCGCCTTGCAGGCGATCGAGCAACTGGCCCGTAAATACTCCTGGGATGCGAAGGAGGCGGCGAATTATGCGATTATCGGCGTCGGTACGGTGCTCGACCCCGAGACGGCGCGGGCGGCTATTTTGAGCGGCGCTCAATTTGTCGTCGGGCCGTCGCTGAACCGCGACACGGTGCTGCTGTGCAACCGCTATCGCATCCCGGTCATGCCCGGCTGCATGACGATCAAGGAAATCCAGGAGGCGCTGGAGCTGGGGGCGGACATCGTCAAGCTGTTCCCGGGCAACCTGTATAATCCTTCGATGATCAAGGCGATCAAAGGGCCTCTGCCGCAGGCCAACATCATGCCGACCGGCGGTGTAACGCTGGACAATTTGGGCGAGTGGATCAAAGCTGGCGCGGTGGCCGTCGGCATCGGCTCCGATTTGACGAACGAAGCGGTGAAGCAGCGCAATTTATCGCTGATCGCCAAAAAGGCCGCGGCGTACAAGGAAGAATATTTGAAAGCCAAGGGATTGAAATAACTTTCGCGATAAATATAACACCGGCTGTGACCGTTAGAATTTGAAAACGGCGATATTGAAGCAAATAGCGGCTGTGGCAACCGTTAGAATGTGGTGGCGAGAAATTGTATCTTGGCGGATTTAATGCAACGCTAGTGGCATTTTGAACGAATTCTATTGGATTTTTCCAATGTGAGGTGGAGGGATGTAGTTAGGACGGCCTTGGCAGCCGAGAGATATCTGGCTTAATCAGCAACAATATTTGTATTTAGGAGGAATGCGGCATGGATTTGGGACTGAAGGGAAAGCGGGCGATCATCACGGGCGGCAGCAAAGGCATCGGCCTGGCTACGGCCTTGACGCTCGCCGGCGAAGGGGCGCAGGTGGCCCTTGTAGCCCGCGGGCTTGAGGCACTGAAGGAAGCGGAAGCTAAACTGATGGAACAAACGGGAGTCAAGCCGCTTATCCTGCAGGCGGACGTCTCCTCGGAATCCGAGGCGCGCCGGGCGGTGGAGCGGGCGGCGGAGCAGTTCGGCGGCATCGATATTTTGGTGAATAACGCCGGAACTTCGGCTGCGCAGCCCTTCGAACAGGTGGATTCGGAAGCGTGGGGAGCCGACCTTCATCTGAAGCTGTTCGGGGCGGTGAACTTCGCCCGGGCGGCCATCCCTCATATGCGAAAGAGCGGGAGCGGCGCGATCCTCAACGTCACCGCGATCAGCGGCAAAACGCCCGGCGCCTCTTCGCTGCCCACCTCGGTCAGCCGGGCGGCCGGGCTCGCCTTAACGAAGGCGATGAGCAAGGATTTGGCGCGCGACAACATTCGCGTCAACGCCGTTTGCATCGGCCTCATCCGCAGCGATCAGATCGAGCGGAAATGGAAGGCGACGGCTCCGGAGCTTACCTGGGAGCAATTTGCCGCCGATCCCCGCTTCGGCATCCCGCTTGGCCGCATCGGCCGGGCGGAGGAGGCGGCGAAGGTGATCGCCTTCTTGGTTTCCGATGCCGCGTCGTATGTTACAGGCACGGCGGTCAACATCGACGGAGGTTCCGCGGCGGTGCTGTAGCGCGGGCGGCGCGTCAACGCAGGTGAATGGGGTCTTGAAACCTATCTATAGCGGTCCTGTCCGGAAAAGGCGGGACCGCTTTTACTTCTTTACTGTTGAAAAATAAACTTTGGCGAACCGCAAGGCGGGAATTCGCTTCATCCCTTCCGTTCCCAAAGCGCTGCCCACCGTGCCAAGCAATGCGCTCGCGGTAGCCAGTTTAATCAGGTAGTAAAGTCCGGTCCCGGCGATTAAATCCAGGATGATAAAATTCCGGATCGTAGACGCCTTGATCGTTACAAATATAAAGGGGCGATGTTTCGTTTCGGCCATGTGATTTTTCCACCTTTTCCGTAGTGTAAGAAACAGTATTCGCTGTTCATATATATTGATTGTTTGGTTTGTACCATGCGTGTAACCTGCAAGCCCCGTGCGGACTAAACCGCTTGGCGGCCTGTTTGTGCATGCCGGGCTGCAAGGAACTTAAAAAATAGCACATGGAGCTTAAAAAACAGCGGTAAGCTGAGAAAGCCCGCATGTTAAAGTTAAGTGACGAAGCTGTATAATGGAAGACACGTAATCGTTTCAGTTCGTTTGAGCTCGGTGTTATACCCTTGTGATGGGAGGAATGCGGCATGAAGATCAGGGTCTTATTGGCGGACGACGAGCCGGTCATATTGCGCGGGCTAAAAAAACTGATAGATTGGGAAAAACTAGGGTTTTCGATGATCGGAGAGGCCAATGACGGCAACGAACTGAGACAATTGCTGCGCGAATGCCGCCCGGATCTGATCATCAGCGATATCAGCATGCCGGGCTGCAGCGGTATCGACATTATCCGCGAGATCCATGAACAATCCCTGCAGGTAAAAGTCGTTTTCATTAGCGCATACCAGGAGTTTGTTTATGCCCGGCAGGCGATTCAATACGGCGCCGTAGACTATTTGGTCAAGCCGGTGAACAAAGCGCATTTGGAAAGCGTCGTCGGCAAGGCGGCGGCGCTGATCCGCGAGGAAAACGAAGGCGAGCGGGCCAGGAAAAAGCTGACCCATTATGAGCGGAAACAACGCACCGTGACGATCGAAGAGTTGCTGGACGGCTTGATGGACGGGGACAAGCGGGCAGCTTCCGAATTAACCCGCATGGGCGCGGTGGCGCTGAGCCGGCATACGAGCATCTGTTTGCTGGAGCCGGATGAAACGATGGGAAGCGCCTCCCGCTGGGAAGAACGGGAGCGGAAGCTGGTCCATTTCGCCCTGCACAACATAATCAAAGAAACGATCGAGCCCGGCGGCAACGGCTTGATGTTCCATAAAGACGGAAGGTTCGGGATCTTGATCCAGCATGAACACGCGGACGAGCCGCGTAAGTTGGCGTACGACCTGCACGGGAAGATCAACGCTTTCCTCAAATTGCCGGTTTCCCTGGGAATAGGCCGGCCGGTATGCGGCATCGAGGCGGCCTCCGATTCCTACCGCGCCGCATTGAAAGCGCTTAACCAAAAATATTTCACCGGCCTTAACCGGGTGAACGAGACGGATGAAACCGCGGTGGATCGCCCGGAAGAGTTATGCAGCATCGCCGAGCTGGAGGAGAACATAGCCAAGGCGCTGATGTCGCAGAACAGGGAGGAACTGCATGCGGCGGCGAACCGGCTTCTTGCGGCGATTGAGCGGCGGGCGGCGGGCGGTAAGCAACTGGCGGTGATGAGCGTGTACAATGCGATCCAACTGCTGGATCAGCATATGGCAAAAATCGGCATCCAGTTAAGCGCATCAGGCCACGATCCCAACGCGTTGTTGGTCAGACTGTCGGGGTATGCGGCTTATGAAGGCGTAAAGAAGGAGTTTGCGGCGATCGTGGAGCGTGCCTGCGAACAGATCGTCTATAAGTTGGCAAACAAAGAAATCGCTGAGCTGCGCCGGGTCAAAACGTATATAGAGGAGCATTACGCCGAAAACATCACGCTGGAGTCCATGGCCGCTATGATTTATATGAACCCGTACTACTTCAGCAGCTTTTTCAAAAAACATACCGGAAAAAATTTCAAGCAGTATTTGACGGAGGAACGGATGAAGCATGCGCTCCGCTTGCTATTGGAGACAGACCTGATGATCTATGAAATCGCCGAACGCGTCGGCTACAACAACGCCCGCCATTTCAGCGACATGTTCAAGAAGATGTACGGCAAGCTGCCGCAGGAATACCGGCAATCCGCCGGCGTGGAATAGGAGAGGCGGATGCGCTTAAGGAGATCCAAATTCACCAGTATCTTCGTCAAGTTCGCGGGAGCGTTCATCCTGGCCGGGCTCGTGCCGCTGTTTGCGTTAAGCCTTTTCTCGGTGAACACGTTTACGGGCTATGTGGAGCGGTATACCGCCGGAAATTTGCAGCAGATGGTCATGTACATGAGCTACAACCTAAACGCCGCGTTTAACCAATACAACGAAGTGTCGAAGCTGATGTATACCGGCAAATACGAAGGTTTCATCGAAAGCTCCACCCAAAACCAGACCTATAATGTCAACGAACTGGAACAAATCAACAATATTCCGATCGATTCGTTTCTAAAGACGTTGCTGTACAGCGACAATTACATCAGCAGCGTGTATTTTGTCCGGGAGCGGGACGGGAAGCTGTTTTATCAGGAAAAAGAAAACCGGGGGATGGAAGCGGAGCTGCTGCCCTATAAAGCATGGGTTGAGCAAATGCGCGCCAATCCTTCCAAAGTCGCGATCTTCCCTACGCATACAGACGATTATTACGCGGCATCGGACCGCAAAGTGTTTACCATCGGCCGCAGCCTGATCGATATATCCGGCAAAGTGACGGCCGAGCCTAAAATCGTCGGCACGTTGTTCCTGGACGTGGACGCCGCGATTTTCGATCAGTATTTTAAGGAGCTTCATCTGCGGGAGCAAGACGAATTGGTTCTGCTGGACGGGGACGGCAACGTATATTTCAGCAATCGGGGGGAGGAGGCCCGTTCGCCTGAGGAACAGGGTAAGCCCGAGCCGGATGAAGGAATGATGGTGATCTCGGAACCGATCCCGTTTCTGAACGGCAACCTTACCGCGCGGATTCACCGCGCCTCGTTGTTTGAGCAGCTGCTGTCGGTGCGAATGACCGTGTTTATCGCCATCGGGCTGTGTGCATTTGCGCTTGTCGTGATGGGCGCCTGGTTCTCTAAGCGTTTGTCCGCGCCGATCCTCATGCTGATGAAGCAAATGGCCAAGGTCGAATCGGGAAACCTCGATTCGCGGGTGGAGATTCGCAGCAACGACGAGCTCGGCAGGCTCAGCCACAGCTTCAACCGGATGGTCGACCGTTTGAGGGCGTACATCGACGAAGCTTACGTGGCCCAGATCAAACAGAAGCAGACGGAATTAAACGCATTGAAAAGCCAAATCCGGCCGCATTTTTTGTACAACACCCTTGAGGTGATTCGGATGAGCGCGGTGGACAAAGACGACCATGAAGTGGCCGACATGATTCTCTCGCTGTCCAATCAACTCAAATACGTCATCGATTACGGCGAGGAGAAAGTCAGCATCCGCAGCGAGCTGGACAATATTAAAGACTATTTTTACATTATTTCGGTCCGCTACGATCAGCGGTTTGAGTTCAATTGCCATGTGGCTCCGGAAGTGGATTTGAATTGGCACATCTTAAAGCTCTCCCTGCAGCCGATCGTCGAGAACGCCATCCAACATGGGTTAAAGCAGCAAGGGAGAGGTACGGTCGGGCTTACCGTCGCAAGACGCGAGCGGACCATTGTCATCACGGTTTACGATGACGGCGCCGGAATGAGTTCCGATACGCTGATGCGTTTGAACCGCGCGCTGAACGATCCTGAAGCTCCCGGCAAAAACGTCGGGCTCAAAAACGTGCACGAACGGATCAAATCGGTATTCGGCGAAACCTATGGGATCGTCATCAATAGCCGGGAGCATCTCGGCACCTCGATTGTACTTACCTTTCCCATTGTAGAGGAAACGGTACCTTCTTAAAAACAACGCATGTCGAACTTAAAAAAGTTCATTCAGCCCCAGAAGGGCAAATGTTATGCTTGAACCAAGGAAACGTTTTCAAAACGGTGATGCGCACATCGTTCATTCGTTTCCAGTTCGCAGGATAAAAGGGAGGTTACCTGAAAGATGGCTAAAAAAAGAGGCTCAAAACTTTCCGCCCTGGTTTTGGCGGCGTCCATGGTGCTGAGCGCATGCGGCGGAGGCAGCTCCGGCGGAAATACGGCGGCAACGCCTTCAACCGGCAGCAATGGAAATGCCGCCGCCGGGGGAGATGCTCCGAAAGAGGTCAGCTTTACGATCGGCTACGCTTCCGGCGATCCCGCCACGAAAAAAGCGATCGCCGATACGGTCCAGCGGTTTATGGAGGCGAATCCGCAGATCAAAATCAAAGATATCAGCGAAACGACGTCCGCCGCTTATTTGGATTGGCTGAAAACGAAGGACGCGGTCGGCGAGTTCCCGGACCTGGTGGAAATGCGCGATACGGAAGTGTTTGCCGACGCGGGCAAAATCGTAGAACTGCCATCCGATTTGCTGGAGTTGTTCCACGACCCGCCAAAGGTTGACGGCAAAGTATGGAACGCGCCGCTGCAGGTGAACTCGCCGCAGGGGATCATTTACAGCAAGAAAGCGTATGAAGAGGCCGGCATCACCGAACTGCCGAAAACGTACGGCGAATTCATGGAGATTCAGGAGAAGCTGAAGGCCAGCGGCATTTCGCCGATCGTGGTCGGCGGCAAAGACATTTTCCATATGGGCTTTTGGGTCAACAAATTCCTGATCGACCAGGTGTATGCGAACGATCCGGGTTGGAACTCGAAACGCACGGCCAAACAGGTGAGCTTCACCGACGCGAACGTCGTGCAAGCGATGACGGACTATAAGGAACTGTTCCAAAACTACGTCGATAAAGGCTGGCTGAGTACGGGCGACAATCAGACCTCATCCTTTCTGGTAAGCGGAAAAGCGGCGCAGTTGTATTCCGGAACATGGATGTTCACGCAAATCGCCGAAGCCGACCCAAACTTCGAATTTGGCTTCTATGCACTCCCTGACCGCGAAGGCAATGTGAACGTAATCGGTCTGTCATCCCCGGCCGGCTGGTCCATTTCCACGGAAGCGTCCAAAGACGCGGATAAGGTGGAAGCGATCAAACAGTTTATCCGCTTCTTCTTTGAGCCGGAGAACTATTCGCTCTATTTGGCCAGCATCAATGCGATTCCTTCGACCAAAGAACAGGTCACCTATGAGTCCAGCGAGCAGATGCAGGTGGTGCTCGAGCTGATGGCCGATCCGAATGTCAAAAAATCGCTGGCGATCAACAACTGGTGGGGCGAAAACCAAATTCCGCCGCAGTTCCGCAACTGGTACTACAAGCTGCTTCAGGAACTGGTCGCAAAAGATGGAGTTGTCCTGGATTACATGAAGCAAGCGGATACGGAATACGACAACCAAGTTAAAGCCAACGCGATGTGAGGAATCCGGCAATGCCTATGAAAAAGCAGAAAAAATGGCAGTCTTATGCGCTGTTCTTCATTTTGCCGTCCTTTATTTTGTATACCCTGTTCGTGATCGTTCCGACGTTAGGCAGCGTCTATTACAGCTTCACGTCATGGGACGGCATTAGCGCTGACGTACGTTTTATCGGACTGGCCAACTTCGTGGAAATTTGGAATAGTCCGCGGGTCCATAACGCGCTTCAGAACACGTTGATCTTAACGATCAGTCTTGTCGTTCTCGAGAACTTGTTTGCCATCCTGCTTGCGATGCTGGTCGACAAAGTGCGTTGGCTGAGCAAAATATTCCGCAGCATCTTTTATTTCCCCACGTTGCTCAGCGGCATCGTGATGGGGTTCGTCTGGGCGATGATGCTGAATTACAACTTCGGCGTTGTTAACCAAGTGCTGGACAAGATCGGCCTCGGGGCTTTCGCGGTCGATTGGCTCGGAGATCCACGCTTCGCCATGCTGGCGATTCTTTTATCCACGGTTTGGAAAGGCGCCGGATATTATATGATCATATATCTCGCCGGACTTCAGGGTATTCCCCAGGAAATGAACGAAGCGGCCAGCATCGACGGCGCAAACGGCTGGCAGCAGTTCCGGCACATCACGTTCCCGCTGCTGGCGGGATCGGTGACCGTATGTATGGTCTTGTCCATGATCAGCGCACTTAAAATTTTTGACCAGATCGCGGTCATGACAGATGGCGGTCCCGGTTTTGAAACCGAAACCTTAACCTATCTCATCTATAAGGTCGGGTTCGGCGAGCTGCGGCAAGGGTTCGGGACGGCGCTGGCCATGGTGCTGTTTTTTATAATTTTGATCATTACCGTGTTGCAAGTGAAAATCCTCCAAAAAAGGGAGGTCGAAATGTGATGTCGCTGAAAGCACGCAAGCTTGTGATCGATGTTTTGATATTCATGGTGACGGTCATCTTGGCGGTATTTTTCTTCTTCCCGATCTTCTTCAACATCATGTCCGCTTTTAAGAGCAACGCGGAAATCATGAAAGACGCGGTCGCTCTCCCGGCATCGTTGTACTTGGAAAGCTTCAAATATTTGCTGACGGAAACAAACTACCCGCAGGCAATCGTTAACAGCCTGATTTTGACGGTCGTGTCGATCGTATTCCAGGTGCTGTTCATCCCGATGGCCGGATACGCCATTCAGCGGCGGAACGCGAAATGGACGAAATTCGTCTTCCTGTATTTCCTCGCCGGGATGATGATTCCGTTCCAGGCCTACATGATCCCCCTGTTCAAAGAGCTCAAATTGCTGGGGCTTTACGGCAGCCTGGCGGGGCCGATCATGATCTACGTCGCCGGTTCGGTCGGCTTCGGCAGCCTGTTGTATTCCAGCTTCGTTAAAGGGATTCCGGCGGAGATCGAGGAAGCGGCGGAAATCGACGGATGCTCCCGGGTGCGGATTTTCTGGAACATCGTGTTCCCGCTGCTCGGCCCGGTGACGGCCAGCATGGTCGTCCTGAACGGTCTGGGAATCTGGAACGATTTCCTGATGCCGATGCTCGTCTTGCCGTCCGGCGAACCGAAGACGATGGTCGTGGAAATTTACCGTTATATCGGCGAGTTCTCCTCCCGTTGGGATATGATCTTTGCCGGTACAACGATGTCGGTTGTCCCTGTGCTGCTCGCTTTTATCCTCCTGCAAAAATATTTCGTCAAGGGCATTGCAGCGGGAGCGACGAAAGGTTGAGGGAGACTTTTTAAAAAGATAGTTAATGACGGCCTCAGTCAAACTCGGCGAGGTCGTCTTTTACTATGCTCGGAATTAGTACAATTTACATTACATGGATATCTACGCAGTTTGCAATAATAATCAAAAAAACTGCTAATACGGAGGTACTAGTCATGAAACACTTGATCATTTATGCTCATCCTAGCCAAGAAAGCTTCAACCACGCCATTCTGGAGACTGCGGCAGGTGCGCTGAAAAGCAAAGGACAAGAGGTTGTCGTACGTGATTTGTATGCGCTCGGCTTCCAGCCTGTTCTTAAACCCGAAGATACGGAAGCAATGAAGGCCGGACAAACTCCTGCGGATATCAAAACGGAACAGGAATATATCGCACAAGCGGACGTTATTACGTTCATTTATCCCATTTGGTGGGCGGGATTGCCTGCGATTATCAAAGGATACGTTGATCGGGTATTCTCATACGGCTTTGCTTATGCTTATGGCGCTGAAGGCATTGATAAGCTGCTGAAAGGCAAAAAAGGGCTGATCATCAACACTCACGGTACGCCTAAAGAAGTTTACGATCAAATCGGCATGAGCGAAGCCCTGAAACTTACTGCGACAACGGGCATTTTTGACTTCACGGGCATTGAATCCGTTGGACATCTGCTGTTCGGCAATGTTCCAAGCGTTGGCGAAGAAGCCCTCAAAGGATATTTGAAAGAGGTTGAAGAAACAATTAATTCTTTATTACATTCATAAAAGAAATGCGGAAAGGCGTTGGTAGGCAGATTAACATCCGATGTTCGGACACTTTGCACGATTATCCCGCTTGATCAGGTAGCAAAGAAGCAGACAGGCTCGTGAGAAAAAATATTTTGGTGAAGAAGCAGATAGGTTCGAGATAATTTAGACGGGCTTAGGAGAAGGAATCAGGTTTAGGTGAAACAGACCGGACAAGAGATCAAGACAGGAGATCTGGATAGGAGATCAAGGACAAGACACGAGGGAAACGAAAAGACCGTGATTTTGCTGTAGCCTGAACCCTGAACCCTTCCGTCTGCAGCAACGCCCGCACTGTTCATGCTCATCCCCACCCATCAAGTTGCTCCACATCAAACTCCCCCCACCGTTCCAGCGTCTCGATCAGGCTGCGGCCGCAAGGGGCTGGTTCGGTTGGCGCGCGATCAGCCGGCGGTAAGGGATCGCCGGAATCGCCACACACATGCGCAGTAACTTCTGCCGCATCGTTTCTTCCGCTCCGGGCAGTCCTTCTTGCAGGCGCAGCCGGCGGCGTCCGGTGTACTCGTTCAGGTACGCCTGCAGATGCTTCAGTCCCAAGGCTCCATACGTACTCTTCAGCGATTCCCACGCCTCTCTCACCACTTTCCGCAAAGGCGCATACAGCCGAAAGGCCTGAGGAAACAACTGTACCGCCGATGTATTGATATCCACATGCCCGCTAATAAACGCGGTTAGATCGTGACGGTTTGCCCTTTCTTCGCCTCCCCGCTTATACGGCACCAAGAGGATTTTGACCTGCTCCGGCTCGCCCGACTCCGTGACCGTGCAGCCGGCTACGACCGCCGAGGCGTACGGATGCGAAAGCTGACACCGGGACGGATTACGTCCATACTGATCGCTGTTCACCTTCACGTCTCCGGAGAGCAGCTCTCGGGCATCGAACTCCCCCACGGCATGGCGTATTTTGTGCAGCATCGACCAGGCGGTCTTGTAGGTGACCCGGATCACCTGGCGCAGCCGCAGCGCCGAGATGCCGCCCTCCAGCAGGAATAAATCCAGGGCCTCGAACCACTTGAGCAAGGGCAGATGCGTTCCTTCAAAAATTGTGCCGACCAAAGGCGACGCTTGATGCTTGCACTTTCCGCACTCGAACAAGGGGATATGCCGGGAAGTCAGACGGCTGCACCGAGTGTGAGCGCAGCGCGGGCAGACGAAGCCGCTGGGCCACTTCATCGCGATCAGCGCCTCCATGCAGTCCTGCTCGCTGTTAAAACGACTGCTGAATGGTTGAAGTTCCGCTCCCGCATTGACCTCCATGTTCGCTCGCCCTCCCGAATTTAAATCAGCGTACATACGTTCTCTTTTCCTAATTATACCAAACATACATTCTCTTATCAACCCGAAAATCTCACCTGAACGACCTTATTTTTTTCTTATTCTTTTTTCTTTATCCCTTACCCTAGCCCTCAACCCTCTGAACGAAAGGGATAATCGTGCAAAGGCAGGCAGCAGGCAGAGATACCAGGACACGAACCCTAAAGACAGTCACCTCAGCTATTTACCTCAGTCCAGGAAATCGGGAGGGGGCGCTAGGGTCAAGTGGAAGAGATTGCCTGCCGGGAAAATAAGCAAGAAAATAAGCAAGAAAATAAGCGGGAAAGTTCTAAAATCACCGCATCTTTAGCTTAAAAAACTTCATTTTATTCACAAAACCGCAGTGTTACGCTTTCGATAAGCGGAAATTCGGATACCGTGCTGTAAGCAATTACACGATGAAAGGCAGGAACCCCCTTGTTAAACGATACACAGCGGCAATGGTTGAACGGCGTTATCGCCAAAGTGACGGCCAAAATGGACGCGGTCTGCGAGCGCTCCCGGAACAAAATTCCTTATACGACCGTGAACGGTGTGCATGACGACCGGTCCATAGATAATCCGACGGGAGATGATTCGGACGGCATTAACTGGTGGACCAACGGCTTTTGGGCAGGCATGTTGTGGATGATGTACCATGAAACCGGCAACGAGAAATACAAGGAAATCGCGCAAATTTCCGAAGCCAAGCTGGACCGGTGTTTTGAAGAATTTTACGGCCTGCATCATGATGTCGGGTTTATGTGGCTGCCCACGAGCGTCGCGAATTACAAAACGACCGGCAACCCGGAATCCCGGAAGCGGGCGCTGCATGCCGCTAACTTGCTGGCGGGCCGGTTCAATTTGGCGGGGGGCTTCATTCGCGCATGGAACGATCTGGAGGAAGGGGATACGCGGGGCTGGGCGATCATCGACTGCATGCTCAACATTCCCTTGCTGTACTGGGCCACGGAAGAAACGGGGGACCCGCGTTTCAAGCAAATCGCCATGAAGCACGCAGATACGACCATGTCGGCGTTTGTCCGTCCCGACGGCTCCGTCAACCATATCGTCGAATTTGATCCATTCCACGGAGGCGTGGTTCGGACGCATGGCGGCCAGGGCTACGGAGAAGGCTCCTCCTGGACGCGCGGGCAGACCTGGGCGCTCTACGGTTTTATGATGAGCCATATTCATACCGGAAAAGACGAGTATTTGCAGACGGCCAAGCGGGTTGCTCATTATTTTATGGCGAGCATTCCGGAGGACGGCATCATCCCGGTCGATTTCCGGCAACCGGCGGAGCCGAGGCTGGCGGACGATACGGCCGCGGCCATCGCGGCCTGCGGGCTCATCGAAATCGCCAAGGCCGCCGGCGGGCACGAAAGCCGCTCGTATGCGGCGGCGGCGCTGAAGCTGCTGAAAACGCTGGACGAATCGCGCATCGATTGGTCGCCGGATACCGACCATTTCCTGCTTTACGGCACAGGGGCGTACCACGGCAAAACGCATCATCAACCGATAATCTACGGCGATTATTATTTTATGGAGGCGTTATGCAAGCTGAAGGGCAACGATCTATATCTTTTCTGAAATTTGGTATTGTAATTCCGGGACAAAGCGCCAGCGCGATTGGGGAGGGAACAGCATGATGCGGCTATCATCGTGGATGATGAGGAATTGTCGGTCAAACGGCTTACGCGGATTTTGCGGGAAAACGGCAAAATAGCGACCTGCCGGGCGTTTTTGAACCCGCATGAAGCCTATGAGTATTCCCGAGCGAACGCGGTTGACATCGCTTTTTTGGATATCTCCATGCCCGAAATCGATGGGATGAAGCTCAAACTGAGAAGCCCCAAAAACGCGGAATTGTTCGCCTTTCTGGTTTGCCAGAGGACAGCCAGCCGCGAGGAAATCATTGATACGCTGTGGAGCGGGCTAACGCCGGTCCTCCGGATGAAAGGACAAGCAGCTCCAGCTCATAAATCGTTTTAACGGACACTAGCGACGTTAATTACTCCAAAATCGGGAGTTAAAAAAATGCAACGGACCGGAGAGGCGTATTGCCGTCAAATCTGCTGAAAAAGTCTGATTTGAGGGTTAATAACGTCAACCAGGTCCGTAGCGTTGGGATATACCCGGGAAATGAGCGAATAACGGCTTTCCCGGTCCTTTCCCGGTCCGCTACTGTCTGCTCAGACGATCCGTTAGGAACCGGAAAATCCCGCTAAACCGCTCACCCCGTTAAACCGCTCAATCCAAGTGATACGGCTCCTGGTCCGCCGGGAGCGGGGCCGGGGGCGTGCACGTGCTTTGCATTTCGTAGTAACGGCCCGAGTCCGAGGAATCGTGGAAGCCCCACATCGCTTCCAGCACGTGGTACGCGAGCTCGCCGCTGGCGCGGTGCGGGCGGCCGCGCAGCAGGGCGGCGGCCATGTCGGCCGGGCCGATGCCGCGGCTGTTCTCGGCGTAGCCCGGCAGCAGCGGCGCTTCGGTCCACTCCGTTGCGCCGAGCCTGCGGTATTTCACCGGGCCGCCGAACGTGTTGGGATCCGGCACCAGCAAGGTGCCTTCGGTGCCGTGGATTTCAAGCGGCGGGAGCGTGCTGCCGCCGAACACGTCAAAGCTTGTGATTAGCGTGGCGATGGCGCCCTGGGCAAATTCCAGCGTTCCGGCGACATGCGTCGGCACCTCCACGGGAACCCGCTGCCCGCGTTTCTTTTCGCTCGTGATCGTACGCTCCGCCAGCGCTTTGCCGGTGATTCCGGCGATGCGCCGAATCGGACCCAACAGCTGAATTAATGCCGTCAAATAGTAGGGGCCCATGTCGAACATGGGGCCGCCGCCCTTGGCATAATAAAACTCCGGGTCCGGATGCCAATGCTCGTGGCCGCGGCTCATCATAAACGCCGTGGCCGACACGGGCCGGCCGATCGCGCCGTCCCGGATCAGCTTCAGCGCCGTCTGAATGCCGGCCCCGAAAAACGTCTCCGGCGCGCTGCCGACCAGCAGCCCGCGGCGGCGGGCCGTCTCGAGGATGGTCAGCCCGTCCTCGCGGGTGACGGCGAGCGGCTTCTCGACGTATACATGTTTGCCGGCCTCCAGCGCCTTGAGGCACACCTCCGCATGGGCGGCCGGGATCGTCAAATTGATGACGATCGCGATGTCCGGATCGCCCAGCAGCTCCTCAACCGTGCAGACCCGGGGAATGCCGTAGCGTTCAGCCTGTTCCCGCGCCCGGGACAGATCCAGATCGGCGCAGGCCGCAAGCTCGAGCTCCGCGAATTTGCGGCAGTTTTCCATGTAAATGCCGCTGATTTTACCGCAGCCGATGATGCCAACCTTGATTTTCTCCATTACTGGCTGTCCCCCATCCCGGTGTAGGCTCCGGTCCCGGCCGCGCCCAATGCTCCGGCGGCCTGAAGTTCCAGAGCCCGCTGCTTTCCTGCGGCGGCCCACAGCAGCCCGCGCGTCATCAGCTCCTTCACCGGAGGAAGCAGGGCGACGTCGGCGTGATGGCCCAGCGAATTGTAATACACCCGGCCAACGCCCCACCGTTTCGTCCAAACGACCGGCATATCGACGGATTTGTTGAGGCGATGCGGCCCGTCCACGATCGGAAACCGGGTGGTGGCCAGCACCTCGACGGCCGGGTCAACGTGGAGATAATACTGCTCCGTGTCCACGAAGAAATCCTCGATCCCCTCGGTCAGCGGGCTTGATCCGGGTTTGATTTCGACCTTGTAATGAACCCCGTCGTTCCCCGGATGAGCGACCCATTGGCCGCCGGTCATGAACTGCCAGTCCACGTTGTTGCGGAACGAGTCGCACATGCCCCCATGGCATCCGGCCAGGCCGGTGCCGTTTTGCACAGCGGCTGATACATTAGCGACCTGCTCTTTGGAGATCTCTCCCATCGTCCAGACCGGCACGATCAGGTCGAGCCCCAGCAGCTTTTCGGCGTCCGCATAGGCCTCCAGCGTGTCGGATACTTCCACGTCAAACTGATGCTCCCGCAAAATACCGGCAAAAATCGCGGCGACCTTGTCCGGCTCGTGTCCGTCCCAGCCGCCCCAAACGATAAGCGCTTTTTTCATCTCGGTTTTCGTCTCCTTATCCATAGCTTGCGAATTTGAATTTCAGAATTTCTCACATCGCTCAAACCGCTCACATTTCAGAAATTTTCACCCAGCGCCGTTCATCCACCGAACGTTCCACCGCTTCCAGCACCCCCTGGCACTTGACGCCGTCGCGGAAGTTCGGCTCCGGCTGTCTGCCTTCGTGGATCGCGCTTGTCAGCTCCAGCATTTCGTGCGTAAACGTATGCTCGAAGCCGAGCGTATGCCCCGGCGGCCACCAAGCCTCAGCATACGCGTGCGCCGGATCGGTCGCCAGCACGCGCCGGAAGCCCTGGACATCCTCGTCGTCCGAGGTGAAGTACACCTCCAGCTCGTTCATCCGCTCGAAATCGAATTTCACGCTGCCCAGGCTTCCGTTGATTTCGAACGCGTTCGTCGAGCGGTGTCCGGCCGCAAACCGCGTCGCCTCAAAGCTGCCCAGCGCCCCGTTTTCAAACCGGGCCAGAAACAGCGTCGCGTCGTCCACGGTAACCGGGCCCTTCGGCGCGTCTTTGCTGCTTTTGGCGCTGAGGCCGGTCATGTTTTCCGCCAACGGGCGCTCCTTGATGAACGTTTCGCTCATACCGATGACTTCCCGGATATCGCTGACCAGGTAATGGGCCAGATCGATCAAATGCGCGCCGAGGTCGCCGTGCGAACCGGAACCGGCCACGTCCTTCTGCAGCCGCCAGACGAGCGGGAATTCCGGATCGAGAATCCAGTCCTGCAGGAACCAGGCCCGGAAATGATAGATTTGCCCGAGCCGGCCGCTTTCCACCAGCTTTTTGACCAGCTTCACCGCCGGAGAAAAGCGGTAGTTAAAGCCGACCATATGGGTGACGCCGGCCGCTTCCGCCGCCTCCAGCATCTCCCTGGCGTCCTCCAATGAAAGCGCTAACGGCTTTTCGCAAAAAATATGCTTCCCGGCCTTCGCCGCGGCCAAGGCGATTTCCTTATGGGCGTCGCTTGGGGCGTTGATGTCGATCAGGTCGATATCGTCCCGGGCCACAACTTGCTTCCAGTCGGTGGCCACTTCCGGCCAGCCGAGCCGGTCCGCGGCTTCGCGCGCAGCCTCTTCGTTCCGCCCGCACAGCACGGTCATCTCCGGCTTCAAGGCCCCGGGGAAAAACATCGGCAGGGCCCGGTAAGCGTTGCTGTGGGCTTTGCCCATAAACTTGTAACCTATCATTCCGATACGCAGCTGTTTCATTGAATCCCTCCATATCGATTGAAGAACAAAATTTCTGTCTTCATGTATTCATTATAAGTTGGTAGAAATCTTCGACGCTCGCCAGTTTATGCGGATTCATAGTCAAAAATTGCGTTTTGAATCTTTGAAGCTTGTTTTGCCTTGCGTTTCTATGATATTCGCGGAAACTGCTAGATATACTGGACTCGGAAAAAATGCTATAGCCGTATAAGGTGGGCTCAACCCGGAAATCGGCTCCTGACAGCCGGCTACTGGAATGATTAACCATCGGCGACGGACCTTCGGCCTTCAAAATAGCGGTACTTTATGCACTTATTATCCAGAGCTAGGCATGTTCATCCCCATTAGCGGCATTTTTGGTCCTTATTTTCCTATGAATGGTCCAGAACGTGGCCATTTCCTTGCGACGGGAGAAAATAGCGACATAAATTTCCTCTATTTCCTTCGAATGGATGGATATCGTCGGAATAACGACCTTTTTTACCCTTATATTTTTCTCAGGAGTCCCGGGGGTTCGATTCAGAGCTTCACGGCCCGGAATTTCGCAAAGTAGAGGGGATATATCCCCTCAGCTCCTTGAAGACGCGGTTGAACGTCCGAATGCTGGTGAAGCCGCAATCCAGCGCGATTTCCATAATGCTCAGATCGCTTGTCAGCAGTTTTTGCTCGGCGGTGAGCACCCGGATCGAATTGAGGTAGGTTTTGAAATTCATGCCGATGGCGCTCTTGAACGTTCGGCTGAAATGCGACGGCTCCATATGAAACTGCTGCGACATGAAGCTGACATTCAATTCTTCGTGATAGTGCTCTTCGATGTAGGAAAGGATCTGCTGGATTCTGGCCCGCCGCGATTCAAGCTTCTCCTTGGCGCCCGTGTCCAAGCGGCGCGTCTGCAAATGCCGGAGCAGCGTCCCGCACACCTCCAGCACGCCGGCCTTCATCAACATTTGGTATCCGGGACGGCCGGCGGCCCGTTCCTGCAAAATCCGGTCCAGACACGGCTTGATCGGCTGAAACCGCGGGTCCTTGTCCGAAATGAACGGGGAGGTGAAGCGGAAATCCTGCGGCCAGCCCTTGACCGGACTGATCCACTCCGGCTTAAAGAGCAAAATCAGCACCTGCGAGGGCTGGTCCCGGCTGTCGAAGGAATGGATGTCGCTGCTGCTGCAGATGACGATATCGCCCTGCTTGACCTGGCGCTTTTCCTCGTTGACGCCGATCAGCAGGCTTCCCGATTCCACGTAGATAATTTCGATTTCCGCATGGAAATGGGGATAAAACGACAGGTTTTGGCTGCGGAAAATATTCATCGGAAGTTCGGGATCGAGCTTCCAGTTTTGATAAAAGGATTTCACGATTTGGCTCACTCCGCGCGGATTTGGTGTACTGCCTATCCTTAATGTACTGCATTTTTGCCGGAGAATCAGCCTTTTTTAAATAAAACGGAGGCGGGAATAGAAAGCAAGCAAGGATCATAGGATAGGGAGGACAAGACAAAAAATGGAAGTTCCTTGGAGGCTATATGGTTGAGCGATGGTTCAAAATATTTCAAATTGCCGCAACTTATATCGGCACGGTCGTTGGCGCCGGATTCGCCTCGGGCCAGTCGATCATGCAGTTTTTTACCGTTTACGGTCCCGTGGGGGCGGTGGGGGTAGCCATTGCTACATTTCTGTTTATGTGGCTCGGAACGAAAATGATGGTGGTGGCTCACCGGATCAAGGCGTTCTCCTATCAGGAATTTAACGAGCATCTCTTCGGGCCGGTTCTCGGCAAGCTCGCGAATGCGCTGACTTTGCTGATCCTGCTTGGCGTAACCGCGGTGATGCTGTCCGGTACGGGCTCCATTTTTGAGGAGCAGCTGCACTTGCCTTATCAGCTCGGAATTGTTCTGAGCATCGTGCTGGCCTATTGGGTGATGACCAAAGAGCTGAACGGGATCGTGGCGGTCAATGCGCTGGTCGTGCCGATGATGCTGCTGTTCACCTGCCTGATTGCGATTAACGTCATCGAGCCGGGCGGCATCACCCGGATCACGGATTGGCAGCGCCAGCAGCTGCAGGATTACGGCTGGGTGCTGAGCGCGTTCGTTTATGTGGCGTTGAACTTTGCCTTTGCGCAGGCGGTGATGGTGCCTCTCGGCAGCGAGGTCAAGGAGGAAAGCACGCTGAAGTGGGGAGGTATCTGGGGCGGCATCGGCCTTGGCGCAATGCTGCTGACCTACCATTTTGCCATCAATGCCCGCATGCCGGGAATCATGGAGCTGGAAATCCCGATGGCGGAGATCGTACGCGGTCTGGGGGTTTTTCCGCATGTGCTGTTCCTGCTGGTCATTTACGGGGAGATTTTCACCACCTTGATCGGCAACGTGTTCGGCATGACCCGGCAAATCCAAAGCCTGTTCCCGCTGCCGAAAAACGCCGTTATTCTGGCGGTGCTGCTGGCCTGCTTCCTGATCAGCCAGGTCGGTTTTGCTTCGTTGCTGACCTATCTGTACCCGCTGTTCGGTTATATCGGCATGCTGCTGCTCGCCCTGTTGGCGTTCAGACGTCCGCCGCAGCCTGACGGCCCGCCGCTTGACGGCCCGCCGGCCAATCCGCCCGCCGAACATCCCGGCCTAACCGGCCGGCTGGGCATCCCGTTTTCCGCCGCCCCCGCGTACGAGCAGCGATCAAGCGACCGGCGGCAGGAACGTCCGGAAAAAGAAAATCAGGATCAGCGTGACGGAGATATCAAACCTTCCGCCAAAGACGAAATGCAGTAAGGTCCGGATTAGAGCTAGATCGGGTTGACCGAAAAACGCGCCTGGAATTATATTTGTTGTAATTTCCATCCCCTTTAGACTTAAAGGGGTATTTGCGTTGCGGCGATTTGACGCCAAAAAGGAGGTTTTTCATGAATGTATCAAGTGATGATCGTGGATGATGAACCGAAGCTGCGCACAGGTCTGAAAACGCTTATTCCGTGGGAGAGCTTGGGGTATGAGGTGGCGGCTGCGGCGGCAGGCGGAAACGAAGCGCTTCGCCTGTTGCAAGGCAATATTCCCGATTTGCTGATCGTTGACATTCGAATGCCCGGCATGGACGGGCTGCAGCTTATTCAGGAAATACGCTCTTTGGGTTTTGCGCCGCATTTCCTGATTTTAAGCGGGTACGCCGATTTCGAATATGCGCGCAAAGCGCTGGAATTCGGCGCGGACGGGTACTTGCTGAAGCCGGTCAACAAGGAGGAATTGACCGCCAAGCTGCAGCAGCTAAGCCGCAAGCTGGAACAGGAGCGGCGGGAGGATTGGCTTAAAAACGGAACGTTGACGAAGGAATGGCTGGTTTACTCCCTGCTGACCGGACAGCTCCGGGAAGGCGAGGACAGGCTCCGGGAAATGGCCGAACAAGCCGGCCTGCTGTGGCCCTGCTATGAAATCGTGCTCGTCGGGCTGGACGTTGCCGAGCCGGAACGGGCCGAAGCCCTGCTGCATTTCCGGACGAAGCTGGCTTCCGCTTTTAAGGACGGCGGGCGGGGGATCGTGTTTGGGATCGCGCCTTATACCGTGATTTTAAACAATGGACCGCTGCGGAGCGAACCCGACCGAAAGCGGCTTTATCGCGAGCTGCGGATGCTTGCGGGCGAATGGAGCGGGCAAATGGACGCCGCCGCCGGGGGAGCCGTGGCCGAGCTTCAGCGCGTCGGACAATCGTACAAGGCGGCCGAAACGCTCCTGGAGCGCCGTTTTTTTTACGCGCCGGGAAACTTGTTGGGCCCGGATACGCCCCGGGATTTTGCCGGAATCCCGCAAACCGGGCTTCGCGGGGATCGGATGGATGAAGGGGAGCTGGCGTTCCGCCTGTTTTACTTCGCGGATGTCGGCGATGCCGGAGCCCTGGAGCCGCTGCTGGCGTCAGCCCTGCGGCAGTGGGCGGCCGAGGGAGCCGGGGAGACGGAGATCAAGCAAAAGCTGTTTCAGGCGGCGAACGAGGTGATCCGTAAAGTTCCGCTGGAGCTCAGGAGTCAACCCGAGCATTCGCTGGAGCCGGCCGCATTTTTGAGCGGGATTTACGAGCAAAGGCATATTCGCGGGCTGTTCGACTACGTGCTGCGGTTCCTCGAAAAGCTTGCCATGTCCGCGGACGATCCCGACCAGGACCAGGAAATCAAAAGGCTGCTCGACTTCATCTACCGCCACTATCACGAAAATCTCCGGCTGGAGATGATGGCCGGCCTGTTTAATTACAGCAGCGCTTATCTGGGGCAGCTGTTCAAGAAGAAAACCGGGGAGTACTTCAACGCTTATCTGGATAAAGTGAGGATTCAAAAAGCGAAGGAACTGCTGGCCCGGGGCATGAAGGTGTATGAGGCAGCGGAACGGGTCGGTTACGCCAACGCGAACAATTTTTATGAAAAATTCAAAAAGCTGGAAGGACGTTGTCCTTCCGAATACCGGCACAAACCGTATTAATGAAAATGCTGAAACTTTCGGAAAACCATCTAAATTGCCGGGTGAAATCTCCGAAATTTCGCGTATGTCCCAAACGGCCGAGTTGATTTACGATAAACGCGAGGAGGGAGGGGAAGAAATGAAAACGGTAACAGCCGAGCCGCGGACCGGAGGCGGTTTAGGGCGGAAGCCGCAAAGGTGGAAGGTGTTTAAGAGCCAGAAGTATCTGTACCTGATGTCGTTTCCGTTTGTGATCTGGGTGTTCGTATTTCAATATTTGCCTCTCTGGGGCTGGACGATGGCCTTCCAAAACTACAAGCCGGGCAAAAGCTTTTGGGAGCAAAAGTGGGTGGGGCTGGAGCATTTCGAGGCCTTGTTCCGGGATGGCCATTTTTATCTCGTGTTAAGAAACACGCTGGCGATGAGCCTGATGGGCCTGGTCGCGGGGTTCGTGTTTCCGGTTATGTTCGCCCTGCTGCTGAACGAGGTCCGGGTTCAGGCGATGAAGCGGTTCGTGCAAACGGTCTCTTATTTGCCGCATTTCGTGTCCTGGGTCGTGGCCGCCGGTATCGTGAGCAAAATGCTGTCCACCGACGGCGGGGTGGTCAACGCGATTATGGTCCAGTTGGGCCTGATCGACCAGCCGATTCAGTTTATGGCCAAGGGGGAGCTGTTTTGGGGCATCGTGACGGCCGCCGACGTGTGGAAAGAGACAGGGTGGAACGCGATTATCTATTTGGCGGCGATCGCCGGCATCGGGCCGGAGCTGTACGAAGCGGCCCGCGTGGACGGGGCCAGCCGGCTGAAGCAGATGTGGCATATTACGCTGCCGGGCATCCGGCCGACCATCGTCGTGCTGCTCATTATGTCGATCGGGCATCTGATCGGGATCGGGTTCGAGAAGCAGTTTCTGCTCGGCAATCATATGGTCAGCGACTATTCGGAGGTGCTCGATTTGTACGCCCTTAATTACGGGTTGTCGATGGGCCGTTATTCCTTTGGTACGGCGATCAACATTTTCAACTCGGTGATCAGCCTGCTCTTATTGTTTATTGCCAACGGAACGTTCAAAAAATTCACGAACGAAAGCATTATGTAGAACGGAAAGGGGGGGGTGAACATGAAAACGGCCAAAACCTCGGCGCCCGTCAGAAGCGGCAAGGCGGGCAAACGGGCTTCCAGGCCGCTTTCGGACTGGATTTTTGACGGCGTGGTGTATTTGTTGATTTCCCTGATTACGGTGGTCACGCTGTATCCATTTTTGAACGTGCTGGCGATCTCCTTCAACGATTCGGTGGACACGGTGCGCGGAGGCATTACCGTCTATCCGCGCGAGTTTACGCTGGAAAATTACAAGCAGATTTTCAGCTACGGCGGTTTGGTGACCGGGTTCAAAATCTCCGTCCTGCGGACCGTCGCCGGGACCGCCGCCGGCCTCGTCAGCGGGTCCATGGTCGCTTATACGCTGGCCCGGAGCGATTTTCAGGGGAGAAAATTCGTATCCACATACCTCGCAATTACGATGTACGTTTCCGGCGGCTTGATTCCAGGGTTCATTCTGATCCGCAATCTGGATTTGATCAACACTTTTGCCGTGTATATCCTTCCAGGCCTTGTAAGCGCATTCAATATTTTCGTCATCCGCTCGTTTATCGACGGCATTCCGTATGCGCTGCAGGAATCGGCCAAGCTGGACGGAGCCAACGATTTTACGATTTACTGGCGCGTTATCCTGCCGCTGTGCAAGCCGGCGCTCGCCACCGTCGCGCTGTTCCTGGCGGTCGGCCAGTGGAATTCCTGGTTTGATACGTATTTGTACAACGGCTCGAACGATGCTTTGACGACGCTGCAGTATGAGCTGATGAAGGTGCTGCAAAGCACGACGACGAACGCGAACAACATTCGCGGAGAGAACATGACCCAGTTGATGGCGCAGGTGTCGCCGGATTCCGTCAAAATGGCGATCACGATCATCGCGACGGTGCCGATCCTGGTCGTTTATCCTTTCTTGCAAAAATATTTCGTCAAAGGGATGACCTTGGGGGCTGTAAAAAGCTGATATTTAACACAAAAAAGGAGTGAAATCGCATGCGGAAGGCAAAAAAGACCAAGGCAGCGGCGCTGCTTTTGGGATGGTTCCTGCTGCTGGGCCAGCTTGCGGGCTGCGGCGGGGGAAGTGCGGGAACGTCCGGGGGCGGAACGAACGGGGCGGCTGAAAACGGCGGCCAGAGTCCGAACGGTTCCGGGCCGGTCACCCTGACTTATTTTTCCGAGGATGCCAGCAGCAACTGGAACAACATGCAGGATCGCGTCGGCAAGGTGCTTACGGAAAAAACCGGGGTGATTCTCGATGCGGAGTTTGCGGTCGGCGATCCCGTGCAGAAGGTTTCGATCATGGCGGCCACCGGAGACGTGCCCGATCTGATCGCCGCCAAATCCGATCTCGGCAAGTTGATCGATGTCGGCGCCGTGCTCGATTTGACGGACCTGGTCGACAAACATGCCCCGAATATCAAAAAGATGCTGGGCGACAAAATCGTCCGCATCAAATACAGCCTGGACGATCCGGCGATATACGCGATTCCGACCTGGTCTTCGGTGGATGAGCGGAAGTTCAAAGCCGAAGGCGGGTTCCAGTTGCAGCATCGCGTCGTTAAGGAAGCGGGATATCCGGAAATCCGCACGGTCGAGGATTACGAGAAGGTCATTAAGGACTATTTGGCCAAGCACCCTACAGACGAGAACGGCAACAAAAATATCGGGCTTACGCTCAACGCCGACGATTGGCATATGTACCAGGTGACGAACATGGGCTTCATGACGACCGGCGCGCCGGATGACGGGGAATATTACGTGAACCAGGAGACGTTTGACGTCACCTATCATTTCCGCCGTCCGGAGGAACGGGAATACTTCCGCTGGCTCAACCACATGAACGACATCGGGCTGCTTGATCCGGAGAGCTTTGTGCAAAAAACGGACCAGTTCAGAGCGAAGGTCGCTTCGGGACGCGTGCTGGGGCTGATCGATCCCGCCTGGGACTTCGGCGAAGCCCAGCAGGCGCTGAAAGCGGCCGGGAAATTCGATCAGACTTACGGGCATTACCCGGTTACCCTGACAAAGGAATATAAAGACACGAGCTTCTGGCCGGCCGGTTTTGACGGCGGGTACGGCATCGCGATCTCCAGCAAATGCAAAGATCCGGTGGCCGCGATCAAATTCCTCGACTTCCTGGCGTCCGAAGAAGGCCAAGTCCTCAACAACTGGGGCATTGAAGGCACCGATTACGTGGTGCAGGACGGCAAACGCGTCGTCCCGGCGGATATCCAGCAAAAGATGGATAGCCAAGGCAGCGCCTACACGAAAGAATCGGGCATCGGCTTATACTGGAACCTGATGGTTCATTACGGGGACGGAATCAAGGATTCGACCGGCAATTATTTTACGAAATCGAATCCCGAGCTGCTGACGGCCACCTACAGCGAACCGGAAAAAGAGGCGCTTGCCGCTTACGGCATCGAACATTGGCGCGATCTGTTCCCGAAGGAAGAGGAGTTCCCGGAAAGAAAGGCCGGGGCCGTTTACAACATCGCCTTGCCCAGCGACAGCACGGCCGCCATTCTCGGGACCAAAATGCGGGACATCACCTGGAAACGCATCCCGGAAGCGATTATGGCCGAACCGAGCAGGTTCGACCAAATCTGGGACGCTTACCTGGCCGAGCTGGAAAAAGCGGGGGTTAAAGAGATGGAGGAGGCGTACGGTCAATTCGTCAAAGACCGCGTGAAGCTGTGGAGCGGGGAATGATTTAGATGGTCCGCTGGATAGTCCGCTGGCCCGTACGTTCGCGTACGGGCCATATTTATTGGGCCGTTGTACCTATTGTTCAGAAATTGTAGAGAATGGTGTGGTACGATAAAGTAATTATATTTTTCAGAGATAACATCGCAGAAAGTCGGGACGCAAAATGATGATGGAAGGCAGCTACAACTACTATATCGTCGCGCTATCGGCAGCCATCGCGATATTGGCGTCGTATTCCGCATTAAGCATCGCCGCCAAAATTTCGTCCTCTGACGGAAAAATGAGGTTGTTCTGGCTGCTCGGCGGCTCGCTCGTCATGGGAAGCGGCGTTTGGTCCATGCATTTTGTGGGAATGCTGGCGTTTCATCTGCATGTTCAAGTGAAATACGATGCTTGGCTTACCCTGCTGTCGATGGGGGCCAGCGTCACCTCGTCGTTTATCGCGTTTTATATCACCATGCCTAACGACGTCAAGCGTTATCAAATTGCCATCGGCGGCCTGATGATGGGAGCCGGAATCGTGACGATGCATTACATGGGAATGGAAGCGATGATCATGCCGGCGGGGCTGTCGTACGATAAAACGCTGTGGGCGTTGTCGGCGGTCATTGCGGTTGCCGCGTCTTACGCGGCGCTGTTTTTGTTCTTGCGCTTCCGCAGCCAGAAAGCGTTCAGTTGGCTGAAATGGATGTCCGCGGTCGTGATGGGCTTTGCGATCTGCGGGATGCATTATACGGGAATGAAAGCGGCGCGGTTTCACACCGCCATGGACATGGATATGGGCATGAGCATGGCTCGCGATTCCTCCATGGACATCTTTTTGCTGTTTGCCGTCACCGTGACGATATTCATCATCCTGCTGGTATCCTGGGGAGCGATGTTTTTTGACCGCCACGTCCTCGAGAAAATGGCGTACATGGACACTATCACCGGACTTCCCAACCGCAACGAGATGAACCGGTTTTTTGACAAATATACAGGCGGCGAGACCTTGGCGGTGCTATTCATCGACCTGGACCAGTTTAAAGCGATTAACGATACATTAGGGCACAATGTCGGCGATTTGCTGGTTCAGGAAGTGGGGTATCGCCTGCGGCAGTTTGTTCGCCCGGACCGGAAGGCTTTCCGGATCGGGGGCGACGAATTTCTGTTCATCGTAAGAGGGTGCGAGCGGGAACAAGCCGAACAACTGGCGGGGGAAATTTTAAAGAGCATCAAGCAAGTGGTCCGGGTGGAGGGGAACGAGCTGTACGTCACGGGGAGCATCGGCATCAGCATCGGTTCGATCCGGGAATCCGACCGTTCCGTCCTGCTCAAGACCGCCGATACGGCGATGTACAAGGCCAAAGGCTTGGGCAAAAACCAGTATTCGATTTACACCGATGAAATGGGCGTCAAAGAGGTCCGCAAAATGGAATTGGAGAAGGATTTGCAGCTTGCGCTGGAGCAGCGCCAGTTCTATATCGAATATCAGCCGAAATGGAATGTGAAAATGAACCGGATGGCGGGATTTGAGGCGCTGCTCCGCTGGCAGCACTCCCGTTTGGGGATCGTTACGCCGACGGAATTTATTCCGCTGGCCGAAGAAACGGGGCTGATCGTTCCGATTACCCGCTGGACCATGGAAGAAGCCTGCCGCCAATGCAAGGTATGGCAGAGTCAGGGCATCCGCCAGCCGGTGTCCGTGAATTTGTCCGGGCGCCTGTTTCATACCGATAGCTTGATCGATATGGTGCAAAGCGCGCTGGCGGCGGCGGATCTCGCTCCGGACATGCTGGAGCTGGAAATCACGGAATCCATGGTGCTTTACGACATCAATGAGATCGTCAGGCAGCTGGAAGCGGTGCGGAAACTGGGCGTGCGGGTGTCCATGGACGATTTCGGCACAGGATATTCGTCGATCGGGCTGCTCGATAGGATTCCGATCGACGCGCTCAAGCTGGACCGCCTGTTTATCGACGACCTGGAGTCCCCCAGCAAGCGCGCTATCATTAAAGCCATCGTCTTGATGGCGGAAAAGCTGCGGCTGGATGTAGTCGCCGAGGGCGTGGAAAACAGGGAGCACATCGAATTTTTGACCCAGCTGGGCTGTCACGTCATGCAAGGTTTTTTCTACGGCAAACCGATGAAAAACGAAGAAATCGCCGACTGGATAAGCACGGCGGGAACTGGAGCGGGGAGCGCCTTGCAGGCAGTGAAAGAATCCGGCGCGGGTGCGGCAATCGATTAATTGGCTCTGATGATTGCCGAGTCTTGCCGAGTTGCTTGTTTATAGCCGCCCTTGTGAACTGGATGTCTAGTTGGTGCGGTGGCTAGTTGCTGCTGCTGGCCGGTCGGTCGGGTGCTTGCTTGGCTAGTTGACATGTAGCCTGGCCGGCGACGGTTGGCCTGATCGCGGCAGCTAAAGGACCTGAAATGAAAAGCCCATACTTGCCTGTAAAGGCGAGGGTTCAATTTCTAACGGATGCCACAAGCGCTATTTGTTCCAAATACAATGATTCCAAACTCTAACGGTTGCCATGACGCTTATTTCACCTAAATCCGGCTATTTTTGCGTAGATTCGGGCAAATAACAACGCTCGCAACCGTTAGAATTTAGAATAGGTCTTTTTTTGGAAAATAGCCGCTGCTACAACCGTAAAATTTCCGGTCAGCTTTAGCTAGAAGCGGTATTCGGCTGACCAGGTCTATGTTACTATTAATTAGGAAAAATTATCCGGGAGGTAGAATTCATGAAAAAGCGTATTGTTGTCTTGAGTATGGCGATCATGATGGTCGCGGCAAGCGCGGCCCCTGCTGGTGCGCATCCGGGCCGTACGGATTCCAAAGGAGGCCATACGTGCCGGACCAACTGTGAGAAGTGGGGGCTGGAGTACGGGGAATACCATTATCATAATGGCGGAGGGTCAAGCTCCAAGTCCGGCAGCAGCAAGGCCGGCAGCAGTAAATCCGGGTCAAGTACAAAAAGCAGTTCTACTTCAAAGAAAAAGCCGGCGAGTAAGAAAACGGCCGGCAAGCCTGCCGCTCCCGCCTATCAAACGACAAATTTGACGTTGAAAGTAAACGGCGAACAGGTGCCAATGGAGCATTCTCCCATCATGATTCAAAATACGAACCTCGTCCCTCTGCGCGAATTGGCCAAAAGTTTGGGGGCGTCAACGACTTGGGATCCCGATTCCCAAACGATCGGCGTCTCCAAAGACGATAATAAGATCACATTGACCATCGGAAGCGCGACGGTGTTCTATAATGGTGCCCAAGAGACGATCAGCGCCGCCCCGAAGATCATCGAAGGTGTTACTTATGTCCCGGCGCAAGCCGTTGCCAAAGGATTAAAAGCAAACTTAAGCTACGATAAGGAGTCGGAGGTTTTGGACATATCCCTGTGATCTTAAACCATAAGCACATGGGTCGGACGATATACCGGTTCAACCGTGGGAGTATTAATATCCTGCCAGGTGAGGTGCTAAATGACAAGGGAGAGGTTGTACGTAAACGAACATAAATGCAGTTTTGCGGTGTTGCTGTATATTAATCAGAACATATCATTTAAGATAAATAAGGAGCCGTGCGGGTAACACGACTCCTTGCAAAGTACCCGCTTTTAAGGGCGGAGGCTCGTTTAACCGTGGAAGTTAGGCTCCCAGGTCGTCAAATCCAAGGGGGCCTACTTCTTTTTTTTAAGTAGGTAAGTAAAGCGAGAAGATTATACCATGGATTATATGAGGCAGTCTCGTCACGGGCTGCTGCTTTTTCTATCTCTCAACCTAAATAAGTTGAACTATAGAACAGGACAAGTGGATTTCTACTTTAATAAAATTAGGTTAATAATAAGAAATCCGGGAACAACAACGATCGGAAGAACATTTCACCCGCCTGCCTCTATCCGTCCAAATTTTAGTTTAACTTATATAGAATCTCCCAATCTTTAAAAACCGGCTGCAGCCCGTTTTCATACAGCATCTCGCGAATCTCCGGCACGCTGCGTCCGTCCGAGATTTCAAATTGCGGCGTTCCTCCCGTATGGGTGTGGCCTCCAACCGCCGTGGACACGCCCGCCGACATCTTGGTCACCCCGAGATGCACAAGTTTATCGCGCAATAGAGCGGGTTCTCTGCTGGACAAGGTGATGCCGGCCCGGGGCAAAAAGAGCCGATACGCCGCTATAATCTGCACCAGCGCCCTGTCCGAAACTTCCGATTCCGGATGAAAGTCTCCCAGAAAAGGGCGGAATCTCGGGATCGACAAGCTGATCTCGCAGTCGGGGTACTTCTGCTGAAGATAATCGGCATGCAGCGCCGTAATAAACGCCTCCTGCCGCCAATCATATAAGCCGAGCAGAGCGCCGATATTTACGGAACGAAATCCCGCTGCACAGCCGCGCTCCGGCGCGTCGATGCGGTTTTTAAAATTACGCTTGGGGCCTTTAATATGCAGCTTCCCGTATGTTCCCCGATGATAAACCTCCTGAAAGACGGTTAAACTGTCAACTCCCGCCTCGGCGAGCTCCCTGTATTCGGTGACGGACATCGGATTCACTTCAATGCCGAGCGAAGCAAAATGCCCGCGCAAAACCTTGACGCAATCCTTAATATAGCTGACCGGAGAGTCTTTGCGCGATTCGCCGGTTAGCAGCAAAATATGGCGGATGCCGGTAGAGGCGATCGCGGCCGCTTCCTGTTCGACTTCTTGCATATCCAATTTCCTGCGCGGAAAATCGTAGATAGAACTAAAGCTGCAATATTCGCAGTGATTCACGCAGAAATCGGACACATACATCGGGGTAAACAGCTGTACGGTATGACCGAACTGGCTCCGGGTCACCTGCCGGGCCATCTGCGCCATCTCCTCCAGGTGCTTTCCGGACGCCGGGGACAGCAAAACGAGCAGATCCTCTTCATTTATTCTTCGCTTTGCCAGCACCCGCTTAATATCCGCAGCGGAATATTGCGGCCAGCGCTCCTGAAAGGAAAACTGTTCCAACGACAATAGTTTGTTATAAAAACTCACTTGTCCGCTCCTCTTCGTCCAGGAAACCGGTTAATGGGGAGGAGGCAACCGCTTCTTGCTGCACCGGGCCCAATCCCGCCAGATAGGCCTGTCTGCCCGCCGCTACCGCACCGCGGAACGCTTCCGCCATGCCAAGCGGATCGCGCGCGGTGGCGATCGCCGTGTTCAGTAAGACGGCAGCGGCTCCCATTTCCATCGCTTCCGCCGCTTCCGAAGGCCGGCCGATGCCGGCGTCCACGATGACAGGCAGCCCCGCTTCTTCGATCATCATGCCGATCAGCTCTTTGGTGCGCAGGCCCCGGTTGCTGCCGATCGGGGAACCCAGCGGCATGACCGCCACGGCTCCCGCATCCCTTAGCCGGAAGGAAGCCGTCAGATCCGGGTTCATATACGGGAACACGGCGAATCCCTCGGCGGCCAGCACTTCCGTGGCTCTGATCGTCTCCATATTGTCCGGGAGCAGGTATCTTTGATCATTAATCACCTCTAATTTGATCCAATGGCCCATGTCCGCCGCCCGGGCAAGCCGGGCGATCCGGATGGCCTCATCGGCGCTACGGGCGCCGGAAGTGTTCGGCAAAAGCGTCATATGCGGCGGGATATGGTGAAGGAGATTTTCCTCCTCCCAGTCCGGGTTAACCCGCCTTAACGCTACAGTAATCACTTCCGCTCCCGACCTTGCGATCACTTCGGGAATCAGCGTGTTGCGGTTATATTTGCCGGTTCCGATAAATACTCGGCTGGACAACGCCTTGCCGCCAATGTGAAATACATCTTCCATGCTTATCAGCCTCCTCCTACAAAATGTACAAGCTCGATGCGATCACCCTCGGCCAGCCGGGTATTGGCATACGCCTCTTTTCGGACAACCGTCCCGTTCAGCTCAATCAAAATTTTTTCCTTATTCCACGGGCTGTCAGCCAATAAATCGTCCACCGTAACGCAATCTTCTTTCAGCAGGGTGTCTTTGCCATTTAGATGTACCTGCAACATTTTCACCTCCTCTCAGGGCCACGCGGCATGGATGGCGTCACGATAGGATTTGGCGTGCGCCGCTGGGTCCGCGGCAGAGTGGAGGCCGGACAGGACGGCAATGCCTTGTGCACCGTTTCGGATGACATCCCCCGCATTATCCGGCCGTATTCCTCCGATGGCAATGACCGGAACCGGGCAGCGAGCGCAGACCTCGGCCAGCATGTTAAGCCCGCGCCCGGGAAGGCCGGGTTTGCTGGATGAATCATAGACATGGCCAAAAAGACAGTAATCCGCTCCCTCACTCGCGGCCTGAGCTGCTTCTTCGGCAGAATGCACGGAACATCCGATTCGCATTCCTTGGGCAAGAGAGCGTACGGAAGCTGCCGGAAGACTGTGGCCCGCCAGTTGAATATTTGCCGCTCCCGCGGCCAGCGCAACATCCAGCCGGTCGTTGATGACGATTTTTTCCAGCGGTACTCCCGCTTGGCGCAGCAGCTTCACCAGCTCGAACTGCTTTTTGGCCGAAAGCTGCTTATCGCGCAAATGAATGTAATCGACATAAGGAAGAACAGCCGCCGCAACGCTCAGCAGCTCATGGCTCTTGATTCCCTCGGCCGATATAAGATGAAGTTCAGGCGCAGCATAAGCTGGGTGACGGTTCATCATGCGGATATCACTCCCAGTTCCATTATTCAATGCTAAAAATAAAGGCTTAACCTAGAAATCGCTGCTTGACAGGCGATTGCCGGAACGACCGGGGCAGCGTCGGCCTTCAAAATAGCGGCTCTTTATGTACTTATTTCGGGAATCCAAGCCTGTTCATCTCCGTTAGCGGCATTTTAAGTACTTATTTTTCTATGAATGGTCCGGAACACGGGCATTTCCTTGCGGCGGGGGAAGATAGAGGCATAAATTTACTCTATTTCTCCTAAATGAACAGATATCATCGGACTAAGGCCATTTTGTATCCTTATTTTTTCAGGAGCTCGAGTTTCTTGGGCAGCCCTGGTTTCTGGCTATTCGATTGTTTTGCCAAGCGCCGTTTTTGGTGGTTAGCCAAAATAAACGCCAAAAAACCGCCCTCCTTCAGGAGGGCGGCTAAGAACAATAACGGGAAATAAGCCATGACAGGCATCAATCCATTCTTAACTCTCCACTTCCCTACGCAGGTATTAACCGGTTCAGGTTCAAAGGGTCCGAATTTGCATTCGTCTCAGCCTTGCGGCACCCCTAGTGTCGATCGATATTGAATTGTTTTATTTTAATATACACTATACATGCTTAACCAGAAAATAACAATTATAAATTTAAATAATAAAATGAATATTTCGGACTATCAACGCCTTTGCTAAAATATCCGATAAATGAATCGTCAGTAAATTTTAGTAAATTTTCTAATGAAGGAGAAAATGAAGAAATGAAACGGAAAATTACGGTGTTCATTGCAGTGCTTGCTATTATGCTGCTTGGCCAAAATGCGCTTGGATCAGCCTCTGCCCAAGATATCGGTTCGATGATGGGGGGCGGTAATTTCACCGATGGCAGTACGACACAAACCAAACGTTTTGAGGGGCTTAACGCTATCGGGGCCGGAATGGCCCGCGTCAACGTGTACCCCCAATATTATTATGCGAATGGTACGCCAACTCCCGAACGGCTCGACAAGATGATGCTTCAAGCCTACAAATACGGAATTACGCCGATGATCCTGTTCGAATACTACGGTTCTTATGCGGACAATGGATTGCCGATCGGCGACTACGATAAATGGTACAGTATCGGCCAGGCTTTCGCCGAACGTTTCCGTCCAAACGGAACATGGGCCCAGAAGAGCGGCATACAGGACTGGGGGATTAGCATTTATACGGCGATCAACGAGCCCGATGTGGAAAATGCGATCTCCAAAACGGATTATCACAATGCGCTTGAAGGTTTGGCGGACGGTGTGCATTCGGTCGATCCGTCCCTGAAAGTAAATCCCGGCGGATTTGCCAGAGCGAATTCGCACAGTGATTTTACCCTTAGAGGTTACGGGCCGGCGATCGCCGATTTGTATAATTCCGGCAAACTCGACGGTATCGATTTGCATACCTACTACGATGTTCAATACGCGCCTATAAAGGGAACTTACAAACATTCTGCACAGAACAACTTTGATTCCGTCAAAAAGGCTTCCGGCATTACGGCGGATATCCACTTTTACTCGACGGAGTTCAACTTCAAGAAACGCGCGATCACCGAAGAAGAAGCGGCCAAAGGCTTTCTGACGGCGATTTGGGATAATCTCGGGGTCGTGAAAAATGACGGCCAAACCCCGGCCACCCAATTTGCGTTTCCGTGGTGCCTCTTTAATTCGACGACCGCCGACGGTTATTACGGTTTAAGTCTGAGCGCGGATTCGTGGGTGCCGACGGCTCGGGGCAAAACGCTGGAGTACGTGATCCGAGCGACAAGAGGGATGTCGTTTGCTTCGCTCGATCCCAAGCAAAGCGGAGAATATGTGCTTAGCGGAAACGGCAAATGGATGTGGGTGTGGCAGAACCTGAATTATTGGACCGATCATAGCGGCGGCTCCTTTACCATTGATGGCTTGCCGGACGGGACTTACAAGCTGGAAGTTATCGGCTGGGACGGAGTAAGGGAGACGATCCCGATCTCCGGTGAAGCTTCTTATACCGTCAGCGGTTTGGCCGAAGGGGAAACTTATATGTTTGTGGCTTATACGAAGTAATTTGCAAGTTATGATAATAAATAGAAGAACCGTGTTGAGCACGGCTCTTCTCGTTCAATAGATGGGAATATCATTTTTTGCTGCCGATCAACAAAACATCCGCTTCGAATTCGTGCATTTCAATGATCGTGATGTTCTCGCGGACGGTAACCTGAGGGACCGCGAATCGCCGGTGCTCCAGGTCGATAAGCGTAAATTCGTAGCCGCCGAGGTCGGCATCCAGCTTCAGCACGGTGTTGACCGGCACATAAACGGCCATCTTGCCGAGGCCGGCGGTGGCGGCCGCGCGGATTTCTTCCGTGTTCTTCAGCACAATATTCCAGGGGCGCAGATCGGCCAAGCCGTATAGCTCAAACAGCCGTTTGGCAAACCCGTAATCCCAGGCTCCTTCAAATTTTAGCGCGGACCGCCAATCGTAAGGGCTGTCGAAGCCTTCGCCGGTCACGCCGAAGCGCCGGCCTTTTTGATGCCAGCTCCAGATACCGTGCGCCCCGTAAGTCACACCCGCTGCGGCCCCGGAAAGCAGGCTTTGCCAGGCGGCTTTGCGGACATCGGCCCGGGTAAAGCGGCCGTAAACCCGGCGGCTGTAGCCCATCTGTTCATAGCAGGGTTCGGAATTGATGACCGGCCGGGTCGCAGGCTTATTGTAAAATTCCTGGGCCAACGTATACGCCGTTGCTTGAAATTGCGAATTGTGGCCGGACTGGTACATATAGAAATCGAGATCGGGATTGCCGGAAAATTCATCGGGCAACATCGCCAGTCTGCCTTGAATATGCAGCGTGGTCAAACACTGCGGACTATGCTGCTTCACGGTGCGCAGCGCGGTCAAGTAATATTGGTTGGCGCGTTCGGAGGGAAAGTCGGTATCTCCGCTGATCACATAGATCGGGTAATATTTAGAAAACCGGTTGGCCGCATAGCGGACGTAGGACTCTACCGCTTCCAGCGGCATTTTCTTCTCTTCCCGCAGCTTGGCAGCCCAGGTGTCCGGGATATAATTGCACCATAACAGGACAAGCGCGGGGACAAAACCTCTGTCTACCGCCATTTGCACCATCGTTTCCGCCCTGTCGAAATAGGATTCGTTGAATTCGAAAAAATTGTAACTCCCGTCCGCATCGCTGGCGAAAGGCTCATACTTTAGCTCACTGCCGCTGGCATCCCATTGCCGCAGCAAATTCATCTGCAGCACATTAAAGCCTTGCTGCTTGCGGTAATCCAGATAGTAGGCCCATTCCTCCAGGGTAATGTTGGTAAATGCGCTCCAGACGGTATCGGCCAAATAGAAAAAAGGCGTGTCCTCATGCACGAAATAACGTTTGTTTGCGGATATTCCAAGTTTGATCATAGGCTATCGCTCCAGCTATCGTAATGGCGAAAAACGGCGGATGGTGTAAATTGCCCGCCGTTTTTCGTTTTGTTCCTCTTTATAATACTATTATAGGGAAACCGGACTTACTGTGGCTACGTCGGACCCTTCTTGCTTATTTTTTTCCTCGGCTGCGCGTTCTTTATTCAAGAGCTGTTTGTCCAGCGCCCGGAAGAACGGATAGTAAATCAGCATGCAAATCGGAACCAGCACCAGCTGCGCTGCGGCCAATTTCCAGCTGCCCTCAATAAAACCAAGCGCAACAATAGGTGTGCCAAACGGCGGATAAATTCCAATCGGCGCCGGCAACAGGCCGACCGTAGTCGCCGCGTATCCAAGCACCGCGCACACAAGCGGAGCCGCCACAAACGGAATGGCCAATATAGGATTCAATACGACCGGAATCCCGAAGATCAGCGGTTCGTGAATCGAGAAGAAGGTTCCCGGAAGGCCCAGCTTGCCGATGGTGCGCAGCTGCTTGCTTTTGGCCATAAACACCAGCAGCAGGGCAAACCCCAGCATCGGCGCATAGTTGCAGAAGATGGACCAGAAAGCGACGCCGATAATGTTCGGCAGCGGAGCTCCGGCTTGAAACGCTTCGAGATTGGCCAAGTCCAGGCTCATCCAAATCGGCTTCACGATCGCCAGGATAACGATGGCCCCATGAATGCCGAACATCCACAGCGCCTGCATAATCAGCACGGCGATAATCAAGGCTCCAAGCGATCCGCCGAGTCCTTCCAGCGGTACCTGCAAATACGTGTAAATAAATTCATGGACCGTGCCGAAAGACGTTTGCATGAACAGTCCGGCTACAACGACGAACACCAGAGCCACCAGAATGGCGGGAATCAGTCCGGAAAAGGTTTTAACCACGGTTGGCGGAACACTGTCCGGCATTTTAAGCGTCCAATTGCGGTCGACGATCCAGATATACAGGCGCGCGGCGAGCAGGCCGACGATCATGGCGACGAATAATCCTTGCGCCCCCAGCCATTGCAGCGGCAACGCCCGCACCGTATCAAAAGTCTGTACGGGGGTGACGATTAAAAATGAGAGCAAGGCGGTAGCCGCGGGAAGCAGCGGGTCTTTGTCGAAAGCTTGAGCCAGCCTGTAGGCGATGAAGAACACCGCATATAATGCGATAATCCCGGTGGTCATCGTCGAGGCCAGACCGATAATGCCCTTCACCGGGGCGATGAAGTTCTGATAAGGCTCCCACGCCAGCGCGGAGAAAAGCGTGGCGAAGGCGCCGATGATCAAGAAGGGAAGGGTGGACATCAGCCCGTTGGAAATGGCGCTCATGTAACGGTTTTGCTGAATTTTCCCGGCCGCTCTTTGCAGTTTGTGCGAGAACTTTGGTTGATTGTTCATAAATTTTCAACTCCTGCTCAAGGCTTCATAATGAGATGCTGGAGAACGCTTCCATTTGTGCGGATTAAGCGCTTGCCTCAAAGGGCCAAAGCGTCGGCAAGCACTTTTTCCCCGTTCATCATCCCGTAGTCCATCGTATTAATAACGCTTACTTTGATGCCTTGGGGTTCATATTTTGCTTTGAAATCGCCTTCCAGATAACCGACCTGCGGTCCGATGAGCAGGACATCCGTCTTGTCCGCGTACTCTTTAAAGGAACTTTCGGAAGTGGCTCTGATTTCGACCTCCAGGTTTTGCGCCTCTGCGGCCTTTTTCATCTTCTGCACAAGCATGCTCGTCGACATTCCCGCTGCGCAAACCAATGTAATTTGTTTCATGTTGTTTCCTCCTTAACCGTTGCAAGTTTTAGCGTGTTTTCTTTTCATCGGCGGTCCAGTTTGTTGTAAAGGTCCACGATATGTTCGGCCAAGTCCCGGATCGTGATCGCCGACATCAGATGATCCTGCGCATGTACCATCAGCAGCGTGACCTCATGGGAGGTCCCGTCCGCTTCCGATTGGATCAAACGGGTTTGCGCCTTATGCGCTTTGACCAGTTCGGCTTTGCCTTCATTCAGACATTCCGCGGCTTGCTCCGCTTGACCCCGTTGGGCCAGACGGATGGCTTCCATCGCCTTGCTCTTGGCGACGCCTGCGTTTGTAATGATCTCCATAATGATTTCCTGGTACTCATCCACTGCTATCACCTCGTAGTATGTCTCTGTCTCTTGCAACTTCAGTGTATCCGATTACATTCAACTTCTGTATGCATTCCTTTTCCGCTGCTAGCGGAAATCAGCTGTTATGTCTCATAAGGACTCGGGCGAATTCATCATAGGCATCGCAAGCCAGCATCTGCTGGACGATTTCCGGATCATCCACGATCCTCATCAAATGGTCGTACATGGCCGTCGGGGGTTCCTCGCCGTTCTTGTCTATGCTGAGCAAGCAGATGAACTGCACGGGCTTGCCGCCCCAGGCAATGGGTTGCTTCAGGGTGCAAACCGCCCATACGGTGCCGTCGCTTTGCGGAATGATCGGATGGGGGATGGCCACTAAATTTCCATAGGCGGTGGGCGCGGCATGTTCGCGCTCCAGGACCAGTCCGATGAAGCCCTCGGCGGAAGCGATCAAGCCGGCCGCATGGATGCGTCTTCCCAGAAACGAAATAACTTCCTCCTTGCTCGCGAAGCTTTGTTTCAGAAAGACAAGGTCTTCCCGAATATAGTGAAGAGGGTGCTCTTCTGCGCCGTTTAGCAGGGCTTCTATTTTATCCATATCGCCTGTACCGAGCAAGGTTTGAACCACGACGACCGGAACCGGCAGCGTCTGCGGAATAGGCACCGTGCTGACGACGAAATCGACTGCTTGCAGCGGAAACTGCGAAAGCTTGTAGTATGGGGTCGTTCCCGCCACTTCAAGCCGGGCCCCAAACGTGTTTTGCAATTTATATTGAAGCAGGCGCGCGCTGCCAACCCCGGAAGTGCAGACTACAAGGCAGCGCTTGGGTCCGCAGCTTATTCGTTTGCGTTCCAGGGCGGCGCCGACGTGAATCGCTAAAAATCCCATCTCCGCTTCCGGAATCGCAATATTCAGTTTGCTTTCAATGAATTTGGCGGCGATGACTCCGGCTTGAAAGGCTAGCGGATAGTTGGTTTTCACATGGTCCAGCAGCGGATTGCGAATGTTCATCCCGTATTTCACCCGATTCAGCGCCGGTTTCAGATGCAGGCAAACGCCCATCAGCAGCTCGGAATCATGGCCGAGGTTTAAATTCAAGTCCCGGTCGATTTCGGCCAGAATGCTTTTTCCCAGTTCATAGATTTGCGCATCCAGCAGCTTGTCCGGCGTTATATTCTCGGTTTGCTGATCTTTGATCCCCGTAAGCCATTTATTTCCGGCCAGATGCAGGGAGATATAGGCGACTTCGGTTTCCGGAAAAACGATATCCAATGCTTCCCCGATTAGCGCCACGATTTGCTCAGCGGCCCTATATTCCCCGCTGCTGCGGATATCCGCGATTTCCGCCGAAGGCATGGTTACCTGGTTGCCGTCGCGGATTCGCTTACAGGCGATCGCTATATGAACGACCAAGTTGCTGAAGGCCACATCGGAAAGGGTTACGCCAAACTTTTGAATCTGTTCCAGAACGATTCCGCGGATCAGGGTCATCTCTCCGGGCGCGAGTATGCGCGGCGCGTTGTCCAATCCGCCGATTTGCTCGCCGCTTGAACGGTTGATGATAAATTCGGACATGCAAAAGCGCAGACGCATTTCATCGCCTTTGAGTCTGATGCCGTAATTGGGGCGTGCATCGATCGAGATTCCGTAATTCTTAAGTGTTCGCTTGACCTCTTTAAAATCATTATTCAGGGTGGAGCGGCTTACAAACAGTTCTTCGGCCAAATCCTCCAGCTTTAAAAAATGATCCGCAATCAGGAGCCGCCTGATGATATGCATTTGACGATATTCGGGGGAGGCGGGATCATTGGGTTCGTTTACGATGAACAACTGCTGCAGCAGATCGCGGAAAGCGCGGTTATCCGCTATTTTAAGCGCGTATCCCCTTGACCGAACAGGCTCAATGGCTGCCCCGTGCTTGTTCAAAAAATCATCCAGCTCCCGAATATCGCTGCGAATCGTTCGTGAACTGACTTGAATCAATTTGGCAAGATACTCGCTTTTGACAGGAGCGTCGGAAACCAGCAAATGCTGGAGAATGGAAACCATGCGTGCATTCATTTCAAGAGGCAGCTCCTTTCCTGCGGAATTTTTTTTCATGTGATTATTAAGTGTAAATTTAGCTTGTTATTCACGAAGTTTATATAAATATAAGCATGAGTGCTGTGTTTATTCGATATTACTATGTCATTTAGCAAAAGAGCAAGAAGTTTCAATTTAAAAAGTTTATATGTTCATTGATTAATTTTAGTAATTTATTTAGTTTGAGCCGAATCTAATTGTTTTCTGCTTCGGGAAGAGATAAAAGTAACGGCGCTATAGGGTTTTTCAATGCCTTATATCGCCGTAGTTTCGCAATAGACTAAAAAATGCCGGATTTTCATGAAATATTCTGAAAATGGCCGGAAAAATATCCTTGAACGCTCTTTTCCCCGCGGTTTATAGTTGAAGCGATATAAGACATTCTATATAATACGGGTCTGAGTTTAACTAGGGGTTGATTGGATTGAAATGGGTCATTGGATTGCGCAATGTGAAGACGGGGATTGCGATCTTCATCTGTTTAATCGTGTCCAAGCTTCTGCACTTGGAGTATCCTTTTTACGCGGCGATCGCGACCATTATTTCGATGGAAAATTCGGTGACCAATTCGTTTAAAGCGGGCAAACACCGCACGATGGGGACGTTTATCGGCGCGATCGTCGGCGCCGGCTTCGCTTTTCTCGAGCCGCGGAACGCGTTTTACTGCGCCATCGGGGTCATGGTGGTGATCTACATTTGCAATCTGCTGAAATGGAACAAGTCGGTTTCGATCGCGTGCATCGTATTTCTGGCCATTATGCTTAATCTAAAAACGGGCGAAAATCCGCTTGCTTACGGGTTTCACCGGATTACGGACACGCTGATCGGGATCGCCGTCGCGGTCATCGTCAATTACGTCGTGTTTCCGCCCAGGCATGAAGTCAGCCTGAACAAAGCGCGCAAAGAGCTGGCCAAACGGATGGCCGAAATGTTCGAGCAGATGGCCGAGCACGGAGAAGAACCCGACTTAAAAAGCCTTCGTTCCCAGCTCAGCAGCCTGGAGAATTATTATCAGCTGTGCAAATACGAGTTCCATCTCAAAAAAGATCTCAGCGCCACGATGGACCAGATCGGCGAGGAGATCGAGTCGTACCGGCGTATTTACGAGCATTTTATCATTTTGCGGCGGCTGATTGACGAGCATCGCTTGAAGCTGGAGCCGGATGGCCGCGTTGAATCCGATGCGGCGGAACGAAGCCGAACCGGGGAGGCAGAAAACGGAATGGAAGCCGGCGCGGCCCCGGCGGTCGTGTACGATTATCACATGAAATGGATTTACGATGAAATGCAGAAGCTCGGACTGCCCGTTCCGCTTAAAGAGCTGATTCGGTGGGCGGGCGGCCTTAGCGAAAGCTAGTATGGGCACCGCTTGCCCTAGCGCAGTCCGGGCACGACGATGCTGCAGTCGCTCAGGTTTGCCGGACAGCCGGGCACAAGCCAGCGGCCGGGCGTATCCCGGACCCCGCGAATGTCTGCGGTGAACGGTTCCGCGGGGAAAAGATCCGAGCGCAGCGTCACCGACTGGCCGTCGGCGGCGGCGCTCAAATCGGGGAGGGCCGCCGGTTCCCCCTGCGAGGAACGGATCCGGTAATGCTCCGTCCGCTCCGCCGACGCGGCGTCGATCCGCTTGTTGAAATCGATGCGCACGCTGTCCCTTCCGAGCCGGGTCGCCTTTACCGCCCGGGGCGGCTCCTCATACATCCACCCGCCGATGGAATATTCGTAGGCGGTCCAGGAGGCGTAGCCGAGCGCTTTCGCCGTTTCGGCGAACCGCCGCATCCACGCTGCGCTTCGCCGCATTTGGCGCAGCGAGCCGATATCGGTCTGCAGCGCGAGCGGCAGCTCCGGATACAGGCGGCGCAGCGGTTCGGCGAACGCGCGGTAGCGCCGGGCATAATCGGCGGGCAGACGCCGGCGCATCCAGTCGGGCCAATGGGTCTGCAGCACGTGCAGGTCGGGTCTGACGGCGGCGATCATCTCTCCGGCGTCGATGCCCTGCAGCTCGCGCACGGCGCCGACCGGGTCCCGGCCCGCATCGACGGCGATGGACCACGTCGCGATGCGCAGCTCCGGCCGCGCCTCGCGGATACCGCCGGGGCCGTTCACAAGCCGGGCAAGAAAGCGGTTGACCGCGTGGACGCGGAATTCCACCCACGCGCGGTAACGCGCCCGGTCTTTTTTGTAATAGGCCGGGGAGGTGCGATGCACGAATTCCGGAGGAAGCATTCCGCTGTAGGAGCGGAATGCGGCTAGAGCCAGCGGGCCGACATCCCCGTACGTTCCGGTTGCCAGACCGTCCCACTCCGGGAAATACGCCTCGGCGATTTCCAGCCCGTCGAACGGGTGCTCTTGCGCGAGACGGACCAAGGCCTGCCGTTTCCAATCGAGGTAACCCTCGCTATGAGGCGAGAGGCGGGTATAGCCGTCCTTGGCCGGCTTCAGCAGCTCCATGCGCCAGCGCTCCCAGCCGGCCGGCAAATGGCCGGTGACGTACGTGCCGTTGCCCAGCGTCATCGCCCAGACGAACAAGCCGTGGCGCTTCAGCGCTTCCACCAGCCTCCCGTCTACCCGGTCCTCCCGCGTAACGAAATAGCGGACGGAGCGGTATCCGGCCTGCTTCAGCTCCCGTGCCACGCTGTCCGCCGAGCGGTCCCGGTAATACGCAAACGCCGGATCGATTTGAATGGAAGGCCCGAGCCAATCCGCTTTCCGCATTCGTTCTTCACCGTCCCTCCCGGGCCGGGACCGCACAGCACAAGTCCCAAACCCGTTTTGTCGTTTGTTTTCATGGTAATGGGATTGGAGCTTAGGTGCAACTTTGTATAAAGGTACATTTTTACTATTAAGGAAAAATTGCGAGAAGCCGATAAAATTCATATATCCGCAATATTTTGAACCGCAAGAGCCCGGTGTGGAGTTGATAAAGAATGACTAAGGATGTTTTGTTGGAGCTATCAAAAACGTTAAATACAGAATATGAGATAGGAATTTGGATAGAGGCTATGTTTTTCATGACATGGCAAGAGAATATTGAAGACTCCTCTGTTACGTATAATGAGGATGCAGGCCAATATAAAATTGTGATCAAACTGAAAGAGTTTAACTTACATACGGTAAAAAAAATTTTCGGTTCCTTGGTGAGTTTTATCGAATATCAATCGACGTTTTATGTAAGGGAAGATCATGAAGATTCCTTTGAATATTACCTGTTATCTTCAACTGACAATAAAAAGGCGTTTTTCTTCCATGTTATTTTTCAATAAGTCCAAGACCTTGGGGGGATTTTACTCAGGGTCTTTTTTTGCTCAATCTAGAGATCGCCGCATGATGGCCCGGCCTGGTTTCTGGAATGATCGACCGTCGTTCTGTAAAATAGCGGCACTTTATGTACTTATGATCCGCAGCCCTAGCATGTTCATCTCTATTAGCGGCATTTTATGTACTTATTTTCCTATGGATAGTCCTGAAAGCGGGTATTTTCTTGCGAGGGGAGTACATAGCGACATGAATTTCCTTTATTTCCTTCAAATGAACGGATATCGCCGGAATAACGGGCGTTTTTGTCCTTATTTTTACACCCTATAATGCCTAGACCTATCATTCCAAAAATAAAATAAGAGACCATTGCTCACATATTATTCGTGAATTCTGGGAATTTTGACCGATTTTATAAATATTTGAAATAAAATGCCGATAAATATGTTACTGTATAGTAGAAACTACCAATATTTCATTATTGAGGGAGGCGTGTTAATGATGAAAAGGCTACTCTGTTGTTTGTTGATGGTTTTATTGTCGTTGAGTGCAACCGGCTTTGGGGCTTTGGCCGATTTACCGGGCGCTGTCACAACGGCAAAAGCGTCGGAGTCAGAAAGCGCTGCCACTACGGAAAGCGCAGAAAGCACGGAAAGTTTAGAAAGCGCGGAAAGCGAAGTGTTTGCAAGCGAATACAAAGCAAGGGACGCTTTTTATTCTTTATCCGACACTTCAGTAAATCGCGCGGTTTCCGAACATTTTCAGATTATTTGGGGCAACAGGGATACAACCGGAACCGTAAATCGGCAATTTGCCGAGGGCAATTTGGCAAACCTGGAAACGATTCGTTCATTTTACATTGACAAAATTGGGTTGGGGGATATCGGAAGTTCTCAAAATCCATGGATCACCGGAAAATATAAAACAAACATTTATATTGCGGAAACCGGGCTGGACAAAATTTCCAACGATTGGGCTTATATGTCTGTAGACCAAGATTCTTTTGGCTACATTGTCATGATGCCGGGGGCCATGCGCGTGGATCCGCCTAGCTGGGTGGTGCCTCATGAATTGGCGCACGTTTTCGTTTTCCATAACGGAGGGGTTGTCCCTTATGCGTGGAATGAAGCGATGGCCAACTTCCTGCGCAATGAATATTTAGGCAGTGATTATTATAGTTATGGCGGCAGGGTGTACGGGCCAACCTCCGACTTTTTCGCCCCCTATGTCCTGAACTCGGAATCCCATTTTCCACATGTTAAGAATTGGTACGATGCTTGGCCTATTTTCCTGTACATTAACGAAAATCCGGACAACCTCGGCGGACTTGGCCATCAAGCGTTGTTAAATTTATTGACTTACGGCCAAGAGGACTCTACTTATTTTGCATCCATGGAAAAGGTAACGGGCGTTTCCATTAAAGAAATACTGGGCGGAATGGCCAGAAGAATGGTGACGATGGACTTTAAGAGTCAGGAATATTATTTGGAGCATTTGGATGAACTTTTGAGAACGCGCGGCAATTATGAAAAGATTTATACGACTTTGGAAAAACAACGCGATGGCTGGATGACAGTGCCTGCCGGCAAAGCTCCGCAACAGACAGGCTATAATATTGTTCCTTTAAATATCGATTTAAGCAAAACTTCCGTCACGGTTGATTTCCAAGGTACGAGCACGGCGAGGGGCGCTGATTGGAGAGCCAGCATTGTTACCGTAACGCGTGCGGGAGATACCAGATATTCTACGATGTGGAATCACGGTCAAAACAGCGTCCGTTTGCAAGGGGATGAAAAAGCGGTTTATTTAGTAGTTTCCGCAACTCCTGACAATATTCAATATCTTGATATTAATCAGGATGGCATTACGTACCCTTACAAGGTAAAGGTGACGACGAACTAATACGACCCAAAGAACAAGCCCGAAAAAGAACAAGCCCCCTCGGGAAGCTGTTTCCCTAAGGGCTTGTTCCATTTCTATCCGCTTACACTGCAATAGCCTTCAAATCCGCTGAAACCATCAGCTCAGCCTCGGTGGCCTTCTGAACGTCTTCCACCGACAAACCCGGGGCGATTTCCTTCAGCATCAGCCCTTTGCCCGGAATTACATCGATGACGGCCATTTCGGTGACGATGGTCTTTACGACCTTTACGGCGGTCAGGGGCAGCTTGCAGGATTTCAAGATTTTCGGCGCCCCGTCTTTGGTCAGATGCTCCATGGCTACGATCACCCGCTTGGCTCCGACCACCAAATCCATGGCCCCGCCCATGCCCGGCACTTTTTTCCCGGGAATCATCCAGCTTGCCAGGTTGCCTTGCTCATCGACCTCCAGGGCGCCCAGAACGGTGATGTCCACATGCCCTCCGCGAATAATGGAAAAAGAAAGCGTACTGTCGATAAAACAAGCTCCTTTCACGGTTGTTACGTAGTTTCCGCCGGCATCGATACAATCGAGTCTTTCTTTGCCCTGAGCCGCTTTGGGGCCTACGCCGACGATTCCGTCCTCAGCCTGCAGCGTAATATGCACGTTGTCGGGGATATAGTCCACCGCCATGGTAGGCATGCCGATTCCCAGGTTGACGACATCGCCGTCTTTAAACTCCCGGGCTATTCTTCTAACGATTAATTCTCGGTTATTCATGCTTAATCTCCCACCTTTACGATCGCGTCGACAAATATTCCGGGAACGTTGACATGGTTGGGGTCAATGTCCCCCGCCTTTACGTATTCGTCCGTCTGCGCAATGACATACTCGGCCGCCGTAGCCATAACGATGTTGAAGTTGCGTGAAGAGCCGTTGATGACCAGATTTCCCGCTTCATCCGCCTTATGGGCCCGAATTAACGCCACGTCCGCTTTGAGCGGCAGCTCCAGCAAATATTCCCGTCCGTCAATCTCCAGCTTCTGTTTACCTTCTTCGACAACGGTGCCCACGCCCACAGGGGTTAAAACACCGCCCAAACCCGCTCCTCCCGCGCGGATTTTTTCCGCGAGCGTGCCTTGCGGGAAGAGCTGCACATCCGCTTCTTTCGTCATCAGGAGTCTTCCCGTTTCCGGATTGGCGCCGATATAGGAGGCGAAAATCCGCTTTACTCTGCCGCTTTTCACAAGCTCATAGATAGATAATTCCGCTGTGCCCGTATCGTTGGAAATAATGGTTAAATTGCCGGCGGAATTGGAGTCGACCAGCGCGCGCACCAGCTCTTCCGGATAACCTCCGGCCAGAAAACCGCCGACCATCACCGTGTCCCCGTCTTTCACCTTCTTAACCGCTTCTTCCGCGGAGATGACTTTGTTCATCATGTTTCTCCCACCTTGTCTAATTTTTAAGGAAGCTAACTTTATTGGAGATAATCATGGATGACTCTTGCATAAGGCAGCGTTAAATCGGCGATAAAATGTTTTCCGCCGACATAAGCTTTCACCGGCAAATCGGCCACAGGGGCGTTGACATGGGGGACCAGGCTTAATCTGGCGGGACCTGACCAGGCGCCTTTGACCGTGATGTTTTCCAGATTATACGCCGCTAACTGCGCGATTTTCGGGGTGCCGTCAACATCGGGGATCAATTTTAAGTTCACCTGGGTTTTGGCGATCGATTTAGCCGTTTCCTCCGCATCAAGAATGTGATATTTGAAAGGCATCGTTCCCATGGCAACCAGGACGTTATTATAATGCAATGTGCCCGTCAGCGTCTCGGTCTCTTCGACTCTCAGGCGAGGTTTCGCCCATTTTTTCGGGAATCCCCAGATTTCCCGGCCCCCGAGAATGGCAGGCGCGTTGTCCAAATACATTTGGGCGACAAAATTGCAAGGCTCTCCATGAAAAGTACACGGAATGACAATCCCGCTTTCCTCGTAGCTTCCCAAACCGGACGAATCGGGCATCTTGATCCATTCGTACGAAACGGTGTTGCTTCCATCCGGCTCAAGCGGTTCCGGGACCGCCTGTCTGATCGCGGCGGGATCGGATTCATAAGTCACAATAAAAAATTCCCGGTTGATGAAACGGCATGGCGGGCGCCCGTAACTGGCGCTGGCCGCGGGCATCGATTGCAGTGAAAGTACTTCTTTTTGATTCATAACGTTCTAGGGTCTCCCTTCTTGATTAAATAAGTGCATTTTCAACCAGCATCGCGATTCCCATGCCTGTTCCGATGCATAACGAGGCTATGCCGTAACGCGCAGATCTCCGTACCATTTCATGAACCAGCGTAACCAAAATTCTAGCGCCGCTTGCCCCGACAGGATGCCCGATCGCGATCGCGCCGCCATTGACATTGACCTTCTCCGGGCGAATCCCCAGCTCTTTCAACACCGCAACTGCCTGTGCGGCGAAGGCTTCATTTATTTCAAAAAGATCGATGTCAGAGGTGGACATTCCCTGGCGTTTAAGAAGCGACGAAACGGCTTTCACCGGACCCATTCCCATATAGGCGGGATCGACGCCGACCAGCGAGTAACCTTTGATATATGCTAGCGGTTTTAACGCAAGTTCCTTACATTTGTCTTCCGACACGACGAGGGCGGCCGCCGCGCCATCATTGATTCCCGAAGCATTTCCCGCGGTAACCGTTCCGTCTCCCTTAAACGCGGGCTTTAAACTGGAGAGTTTTTCCTTGGTGGTATCTCCTCTTACGTGTTCGTCCTCCGCGAAACTGATCGTTTCTTTTTTGGTTTTAATCGTGACCGGAACGATCTGTTCCGCAAAAACTTTTTTGTTTTTGGCTTCCGCGGCCTTGCTCTGGCTTTCGTAGGCAAATTCATCCTGCTCAAGTCTGGAAATTCCATATTTTTCGGCGACATTTTCCGCGGTAATTCCCATATGGTATTTGTTGATCGGGCACGTAAGGCCGTCGTTCACCAGGGAGTCGACCAGTTCGCCGTTGCCCAGTCTGTAGCCGTTTCGGGCATCTTTTAGCAGGTAAGGGGCGTTCGACATGCTCTCCATGCCTCCGGCCATGACGATGCTGCTTTGCTCCGCCAAGATGGAATCGTAAGCTAAAGCGACGGCATGAAGCCCTGAACCGCAAACCGTGTTGATCGTTGATGCGGGCACATCGATGGGGATGCCGGCTTTGAGCGCCGCCTGTCTGGCGGGATTCTGGCCAACGCCCGCCTGAAGGACATTTCCCAGGAAGACTTGATCAATCTTAGCCGGCTCTAGTTTGCTTTGCTGAAGGCATGCTGTCATCACGTTGGCTCCCAGTTCGGGAGCGCTTAAAGGCGCAAGAGTTTTGTTAAAGGAGCCGACCGCCGTTCTCAATGGGCTTACAAGTGCAACTTTTTTCACAAACACTCACAATCCTTTCGTTGTGTTTAAGACAAACAAATCCGTGACTGCATTTTATTTCCTGTTTTCCTCGGATTTAAGAACCGCACCGGCTTTGAGGTCCATGGCATACAAGCAAATTACAGCGCATGAAACGGCGAGCATGACGACCTTGCGTTGTCCATCATTTTCGACAGCCTTCTTTCTTCCTTTAATTGGAATTTAATAGCGGTTTTATCTTAGTTCGAATGCAAATTTTGCTCAACGTTCAAATATATACATAAATTTACAAAATAATATATATACTGCCATATGCTCCATTGTAGATAATTCATGCTTATATTTTCTGGTCGTTTCTGAATTTTTCTGAATGTTTCTGTAAATAAAGGAGCAAATGCTATTTAATGGGAGAAAACAATGGCTGATCGCCATGTGGAGCAGGATTTTAAGCTTTCCTGAACTTTGAGGGGAATATATGAAAATAAATAGAATTTATAGATATAAACGAAATATCGATTTGGAGGGCCGTGATGGATTGGATCAAGGGCAGCAGTTTAATCGAATATGTTGGTGAAGAAAGAATGGTTTTCGACCATCCGGATTTCCGCATGGAAAAAGCGGACCTTAACCGGATTCCGCAAACGATGACAGCATTGGGGCAATTTTTTACGGCGGCGAGCCTTTGGTTGGGACCGGACACGATGGTTATCCTTCCGGCGGAAGACGAAGAGATGCGCAATTTAGTGGTAGACCAGGTGGCGGCGCATTTTGAAAAGGTGAGGCTTCGTTCCGTTCATTACGTTTGCCGTTGATGCGGACACCCATCAGGTACTGTCGCTGGAGTTGTCCAGGGACGAGATCAGGCACCCCGTGCAATTAACGATGGTAAATTTATCGGCACCGCGCCGCCAAAAAAACTGCTTGTATTTTGAACTTGGCGGAGGTTTGGTTCAGGTAGTTTATTTGGCCGGACAGGCTCCGGTTCGTTTCTGGCGGGATTTGAAAAAGTGCGAGTTGTTCCAACTTGCCGAAAATGAGAGGTTTGCGGATTTTGATCATGAGCTGGCGGAACGGGTTCCGGAGGGAGTCAGCATCTTGTTGGACCAGGATTCCATCCAGGCGATGCTTGACGCGGTGAACCGGGAGCTGGCTGAGCAAAGATAACTGGCCGGCTCATGGATTAGTTCGGCTGTCATTGGAAGATCACATGCCTCAAAATTTACAACTCTATAATAACTTTCAAGCGGATATTTGGTATCATGGCGGTGGAGTGTGATTGAATGGCTAAAATTTTGATCGTCGATGATGAGAGGGCAATCAACGACCTGATTGCTCTAAATTTGAAAATGGTAGGGCATGAATATATTCAATTATACAGCGGAGAGCAAATTTCAGAGGTTTTAAATGAGACTCGTGTCGATTTGGTCATTCTGGATGTGATGTTGCCGGGGCTTGATGGATTTGAACTTATCGATCGGTTTATGAAACGCGGGATTCCGGTGATCTTCCTGACGGCGCGAAATGCCGTTTCCGATAAAGTGCACGGCCTGGAAAGCGGGGCGGAGGATTATATCGTCAAACCGTTCGAAGCGGTGGAGTTGATCGCCCGGATCAATGTGGTGCTGCGCAGAAACCAGAAGAACGCCACCGAATTCAGCCTGGACGGAACGACGGTGGATCTGGAGAAGCACATCGTCACAGTTAACGGACAGGCCGTGGAAATGACCAATAAAGAATTTAAGCTGCTCGATTTTCTCATTCAAAACAAAAATATCGCGCTCTCCCGTGAAAAAATCATTGAGCAGACCTGGGGCTTCGATTTCTATGGCGACACGAGAACCGTTGACGTACATATCCAGAGGCTGAGAAAGAAGCTGAACTGGGAGCACCGGATCAAAACGGTGTATAAATACGGATATAGGCTAGAGGTGTAAAGGTGAAATTTTGGCAGAAAACGTATTTATGTGTGCTGCTCGTGTTCCTGGTCGCTTTTGATCTTGGAGCCTATGCGCTGCTGCAAAAAAGCTACCAATTAAACGAGCGGATGGATATGTCCAGAGGCGTAAGCGAATATGAGAGCATCGAGCAAACGTTAAGCTATATCCTGCTGGCTTTTGCCAACAGTACCGGCAGTTCGGGCTATGAGACGGTCATTTCCGGGATCGCCCAAAATTACGATGAAGAGGGCATCCTGACCGAGGTATATGATGGGGAGCGGTTGGTTTTTTCCAATGCCTATCAATTTGCGGGCGAGCGGGAAGAGTTGCAGGGAGGGCAACGGGAAACCGTATACAGGAAGCTTGACGGACAGCTGTGGATCTTCGTAGGCGGCAGCATGGAGTTTAACGGGCTTAAGCTGGTCATTTCTAGAAGCTCCGCTTATCTGCAGGATTATTATAATACACTGCTTAACTATTTTATTGCCTTGAGTGTGGTCATTTCGTTAATTTTATCCGCTGTGCTTATTTTGCTGTTATTCCGGTTAACCGCTCCGGTCCGAAACTTGAACAAAGGCGTAAGGGATATTGCGGCCGGGGCCTATCATCAAAGGGTCAAGGTCAGCGGAAGCGACGAAATCGCGGAATTGGCCCAGGACTTCAACAAAATGGTGGACGCGGTATCCGCGAATATTGAAACGATCCAAAAAGCGAGCGAAGAAAAAGAAAACTTCATCAATAATCTGACCCATGAGCTGAAGACGCCGATTACGGCGATCAAAGGGTACAGCGAGTTTTTAAATCATGCCAACAGCACCGAGGAAGACCGCAGAATGGCGGTCGATTATATTCATGAGCATGTGGCCCGGCTGGATCTGCTGTCCGGAAAATTGATGGAGCTGCTGTATTTGAAGAACGAAGAGATTGCTTTGCAGATTGTGGAGATTGCCCCCTTGTTTGCTTATGCGGAACAGATGGAACGGCATGATTTGGAGGCAAAACAGATCACCCTGGTGAAGGAGTGCGGGGCAGAGCGGATCTATGGAGATCCTACCCTGCTGCTGACGCTGTTGATGAATTTGGTTGAAAACAGCATTAAGGCTTCTGAAAACGGAGGGGAAATCCATCTGAAGAGCAGCTTCCGGGACCAGGATGTAGTGATTGAGGTAATCGATTATGGAAAAGGCATCCCGGACAAGGACATCGAAAAAATTACCGAAGCCTTCTATGTCGTAGACAAATCCCGTTCCAAAGAACTGGGAGGGATCGGGCTGGGACTGTCCATCTGCAGTCAAATTGCCCGGCTTCATCATGCGCGGCTGCACATTGAATCCCGAGAACAAGAGTACACGAAGGTGTCCGTTTTTTTTACAACCTCGTTACAACTCGAACACTAGTCTATAATACGCCCCCCTCATAATGGCCTTGTAGCTACGAAATTCCAATCATTTTATGACGGAGGTATGAAAAATGAAAAAGAAGCTTTACGCCACAGCACTTACCGTAGGAGCGGCAGTTACTTTAATCGCGGGGAATGCCGCATTGTCAACTTATGCTTTTGCAAATGACACGGCCCCTAATGTGAGGGTGACCGGTCAGCATCGGCAAACAGAGTTCGTGGGCAAATTTCGCCCTGCGGTACCTGCCGTCAAAGCTCCCGGCTTCTCGGTCACCCCTGAGAAAACAAGCAAGGATATGAGCGAAGACAAAGCGGTGGATATTGCAAAAAAAGCGCTTGAGGAGAAATTTGATGTGTCTCTGGACGGCATGAAGGCTTTCCCGATCTTCTGCACGAGAGAGGATATGGAAGGAACGTTTTATTTTGTATCTTTCGCGGATGTCCAGGTTGTGGATGCTCAGCGGGCTGTAGGAGCTAAAAGCGGTAAAAAGGTACCCAGTGAGACCGTCCAAATCTCTGTTGCAGGTAAGAACGACAAAGTGGATGTTTATATTGCATTTGTAAACTCCAAAACCGGCGAAGTTGTTTCCGCCGAAAAAAATCCGACATCGCCATCGGATACAGCGGCGCCGACAGCGCCAGTCGATCCGGCCAACTAATACGGTCTTGCTGGAGCGCCTGCCTTCTTATGAAGGCAGGTGCTCTCGTTCTGCTAGAGTAAAAAACGCAAAAAGGCAATCTTCCAGGTCATTAAACAACGGCCTGAAGATTGCCTTTTTCAATGCTAAAATTTAATAATTCCGGTTGTATGCAGCAGGACCAGGAACACGAGAACCGGAGCGATATACCGGACCATGAACAGCCATACCCGGAACCAGCCTGTTTTGAGCCCGGCGGCTTCCGCAGCATTTTTCCAGAAATATCCTACAAAGACTGTAGTAATGAGGCCGCCGATCGGCAGCAGAATATTCGATGTGATGAAATCGAGCCAGTCAAAGAACGTTTTACCGCCCATATCCGTGAATGCCGGTATGATTCCAAAGGACAGGACCGAAGGAAGTCCGACCAGCAGCACCAAAATGCTGATGATTACTACCGACTTCACGCGTCCCCAGCCCCAACGGTCCATGACGTAGGATACGGGTACTTCAAGCAGTGAAACCGAGGAAGTTAATGCGGCTATCGCCAGCAGCACGAAGAACAGCCCGCCAAAAAATGCGCCCAGCGGCATCGCCGAGAAGGCGGCAGGAAGCGCGATGAAGACGAGGGACGGACCCGCATCGGGCTGAATGCCGAAAGAAGCTGTCGTCGGGAAAATAATGAGCCCCGCAATGAACGCATAGATCAAGTCTCCGGCTCCGATCGCGAGAGTGGCTGCACCGAGAGACTGACGCTTGTCCACATAAGCTCCATAAGTGAGCAGGATCCCCATCCCGAGCGACAGAGAGAAGAAGGCATGTCCCAGCGCTACCAATGCCGCTTCCGGGCTTAATTTCGAGAAATCGGGATGAAGAAAAAAGGATACGCCGGCTCCGGCTCCAGGCAAAGTTACGGCACGGATCATCAATACGATCAGGAGGATGATCAAGCCGGGAATCAGCACCTTGTTGAATTTTTCGATGCCGCCGGATATCCCTTTACCAACAACCAACCCGGTGATCAGGATAGCCACGATCTGCCAAACGATCGGCATGTAGCCTTGGGAAAACGAGCTGAATTGTCCACTGTAGTCGGAATTGCTGTATAGCGCTCCGCTGAAGGACTGCACGGCATAGTTGAGCGTCCAGCCGGCAACGATGACGTAAAATGTCAGAATAAGAAAAGGCGCGATCACCTGCAGCAAACCGAGCTGACCAAAGATTTTGGGCCCGCCGGCTTTCACGAAGGACGTAGACGCACTGCCTCTGCCCGCCCGTCCGATAGCCAGTTCGGCCAGAAGCAGAGGCAAGCCGATCAAGATCAAACAGACGATAAACAGCAGAAAGAATGCGGCTCCTCCGTTTTCGCCCGTAATATACGGAAATTTCCACATATTGCCCAGACCCACGGAACTTCCGATGGCGGCCAATATGAAACCAGTTGAGGAAAAACGATCGTTTCTTCCCTGCACTGGGTTATTTTTTGCTAGACTCAAAGTGGTTCCCCCCAATTTATTTGTACAAATATCTTTTTATTATATTTCAAGTTATATAGGAAAGGGATATGAAATTTTTCCTAATGCAGGGATACTTTTTTTGTCGTTCTGCAGGAATTGGAGTGTTCGAGAGGCTTATTGCCGCCTGATGTGATGGCTCAGCCCCTCCAATGCATCCTCTTCAGCCCTGAAGTGACCAACAGGCTTAATGCGCATCCTATCGCGAAGCCTACCGCATAGGTAAACCGATCATCGAAGATATAGATGGTTTCCCACGCGGCATTGCCTGCCACTAAGGAAACCAGCACCACGATAATCGCCTGGACAGCCCGCTCAAACCAGCGGAATATCAGAAATTTCCCGTTGTGTTCCGGCTTGTTGTACTGATAACATACCGCACCGATCAGAAAAAACAGGGCAGTCGGAAGTGCCATCGCCACGATGTTTCCCCATGTGATCCATTCGTAATCAATGAAGATATAAAACGGTATGAATCTTAACTTTACCAGTGTATTATAAGTGACTCCACCGTAAAGAAAATTATCGTTCCATAGATGTCGTATGCTGTCATCAAGTACGGTGTACACGGCGGCCGGCACCATCCACAGGAGAGCGGATATGGCCGCTTGGGACCAGACCGCGCCTGTCACCGTTCCTATCAGCACCACAAAAGAATAAACGGCGGCAATCAAAACAATGGAATACAGCCATTGCTCAAGGTGGTAACCCAGGTTAAACAATTCCGCCGTTGGAGAAGCCAGTATCACCATCGCATCAATCAAAGTATTCAGGGTGAATGTGCCCGCGATTAGTGCAATTCCGAACAGCCATTTGGCGGTAAAGATTTGCCGCCGCGAATACGGCAGGGAGAACAAAAACTCCTGCCCTCCGTTGCGGCGCTCCATCCCGAACTGCACGAGCGCTAGCACGATTACCGCCGCCAGCATCCATGCTCTGCCTTTCGACTCCAACGCGCCGTATTGATAGTACTGGACAACATCCCGTGAGTTCAGCAGTTCTACCCAACGCTCGGCGTGCAGGCCGTAATTTAAAATCCACTCGTTGAGCCGGCCAAAGCCGAGAAAAAAGAAGTGAACCGCCGGTACTAGCCATACAAACAGTTTGGTCTGCGTATATTCCCGGCTCCATAATGTTTTAAGCCCCATGCGGCAGTCCTCCCATCTTCCATTCAAACAAATCCTCCAGCTTGAGCGGCAACGGCTCCAACAGCAGCGGGTCCATCTTTTCCAGCTCACCGTACATCCCGGCTTCCGGGTCTCTGCTAATCAGCAGCGTGTACACCCGTCCTACCAAGCCAAGCACCTTAATGCCGGGGGAGGCCAACCATTCCTCCGGGGGATCGCCCCGGAACACAACCTGCACCTTCACAACCTCCGCGGCCGACTCATCGGCGCCGCCGTGAACCTCGATCATTCCCTCGTGCAGCAGCAGAATCACATCGCTGATCCGTTCCAGTTCGTCCAGCATATGGGAGGAAATGATCATGGAGGTTCCGTCGGCCGCCGCTTCCATAAGCAGGGTCAGCACTTGCTTTTTGGCGATTGGATCGATGCCGTTGGTCGGCTCGTCCAACAGGACGAACCCGGCGCGGGTAGCAAGTCCAAGTGCCGTACCCAGCAGCATTTTCATTCCTTTGGAGAAATTTCTCACGTTTTTGCCGAGCGGCAGGTTGAACCGTTTCATCGTCTCCATAAAAAATGTTTTGTCAAAGCGGGGATAAATCATTGCGTATAAATCGGCACAGCCGTATCCCGTATATCCGTAAAGCGCCTCCAGCGTATCCGGTATAAACACAACTTCCCGCTTCATCTCCGTATACTTGGCAAGCGGCTTCCCATCATAAAGGATTTCCCCTCCGTCCGGCGTTAAAATGCCTGCGACGGTTTTCAGCAGCGTCGTTTTCCCGCTGCCATTGCGGCCGATCAGCCCTGCGACCTGTCCCGGAGCAATGGCGAAATCGACTTGGCGCAGCACTGGTTTAAGGTCAATTGTCTTGTGCAGATTGCGCACCATCAGCATGTTTTTCCCTCCCGTATCGTTTCATTTCTTCATCGATCCAGCGCTTGAGCCGGTTCTCGTCAATACCCAGATGGTGGGCTTCAACCACCAGCAGGCGCAGCTGTTCCTGCAGCTGCGACAGCCGCTCAGCCATCATTCCGGGCGCGTCCGCCGCTTTTGCTACATAGGTCCCCTTGCCGCGGATCGACACGATCACCCCTTGGCGCTCCAGCTCTTGATAGGCTTTGGCGACCGTATTATGGTTGACGAGCAGCGTGGCCGACAGCTCCCTGACCGACGGGATTTTATCCCCTTCGGCCAGCGCGCCCTTGGCGATCAGTTCCTTCACCTGGCTTACGATTTGTTCGAATATAGGCATGGAACTCCGTTCATGAATTTGAATCATGCGGCATTCGTTGGCCTCCTTCCCTGGGCCGCTATCGAAGACGCATTCCGTCCCGCCATGCGCTTCGGCCTCCCGGCGGCTTAGCCCTTAGTGGTCAGCATATCCTGCTATGGTGTACTATATATACTAGTACACATTGTACGGATGGTATAGCTGGGAGTCAAGATGGAAATGATCGATTGATTCAAGAAGTGTATCCATTCCCGAAAGCGGATCTGAATGAAAAAGCGACAAAAAACCAGCGGCGAATACTGCCGCTGGTTTTTCGTGGTCGTAGGGATTTTCCATTAATCCAAACCATCATTTGTACTAAATTCAGTTCGATTTGAATCAAGCTGCCATAAAATATCAAGCATTGGTTCCGCTGCTCTAAAGTTAAACGCTTTTGAAATTGGATTACATGATCTATTCGACAGCTTTTCCGTTTGCTGAGGTGATCGCCGGGATTTTACGGATCCCGTCCGTTTCGACCTTTCCGGTATTTACCGGTTTGAAGGAAATACTTGATGACAGTCATGAGCCGGATGAGGAGCAAATCGCCCCGATTCAAGAAGTGCTGGATACCTATAAAGCGGTCTCTCGTGCCATAGAAGAAACCTACTCCGTCAAGATGCCGGATCGTATGATGCATCTCATGTTTAATCGAGGGGATTTGAATCTGGTCTATACCTCAAAATATTTCATATCGAAATCCGACCTTGAATTTTTCGACGATAGCTTTCAATTTTTCGGCCCTCCCGTATATGATCGAAAAGAAAATTTAGATTTCCCTTTTGATCGATTGGAAGGGAAGAAAGTGATCTATATATCACTAGGAACCGTATTCGGGAATTATAACCCCGCACTTTATGACCTGTTTTTCAAAAGTTTTGCCGGTTGGGATGCAGTTGTTGTCATGGCCGCGTACAAGGTGGATTTATCGCCATTTTCCATCCCTGATAACTTTATTGTCAGAAATTATGTCCCGCAGACTGAAATCTTAAAGTATGCGGATGCAGCCATTACCCATGCCGGCATGAACACCATCAGCGATTTGATGTATCACCAGGTACCGTTTGTAGCGATTCCCATGGGCGCGGATCAGCACGGCATGGCAAAACGGGCGGAGGAATTGGGTGCTGCGATTTCTCTTGATAGCCAAACTCTTAATCCCGAGGTGTTAACACATTCCATCGAAAAGGTTCTGGGGGATCCCGGCTACCTTGAAAATATGAGGAAAATCAGTCATTCGTTTAAAGAAGCCGGCGGGTATAAAAAAGCGGTTGATGAAATTTTCAAATTAAAAAAGAAAAATGGATTGGAATGATTTAGATGAAAGGTATTATACTTGCGGGCGGATCGGGAACTCGTCTATATCCATTAACCAAAGCGGTGTCAAAACAAATACTTCCGGTTTATGACAAACCTATGATTATTACCCTTTATCCACCCTCATGATGGCGGGGATCAGGGAGATGTTAATCATTTCCACAAGAATCATTAAGGGAAGCCGGCAATTTTATTGAAGCTATTCAAAAAAGGCAAGGATTGTATGTAGCCTGCATTGAAGAGATTGCCTTCCGCAATGGATATATATCCAAAGAAGAGCTGATGGAAATGGCCAAACCCTTAACCAAAATCGACTATGGCAAATATCTGCTTCAGATTGCAGAATGACCGTACAAAAGGCACCAATTCGGCACCATTTGGATAGTCATTTATGGCTACCCCAAAAGTCAAAAATAAAAGACCCTTGTTATACAAGGGTCTTTTCGATCGAGACGACAGGATTTGAACCTGCGACCTCTTGCTCCCGAAGCAAGCGCTCTACCAAGCTGAGCCACGTCTCGTTAGCGGAGTGATCACAATATGTAATTTTACTCGTCTTATTATGATTTGTAAAGAGAGTTTTAAAAAAATTTTTCAAGATCGGTTTGCGAGAAAAAAAGCACTCGGCGGAGTAATTTACCCAGGCGGTTCTATCCCCGACATACCGGCACTTTTTTCAATGTCTTAACGCCATATTTTTGCTATCCCCAATGCGCCGCAAATATGTTAACGTTACTATATTTTCTCGGGTTATTTGCCCAATCATTGTTCTCAAATCTGGATTTATCACAACTATTTTTATGTGAAAACGTTTGACATAAAAACGATTACATTTATAATAAAGATTGAGCTCACACATTTCATTTATTCCAAAAAACGAAGACTGGGGGAAACAAAATGAAGAAATGGATGTCGCTTTCCATCGCTTTGGTGCTCATTATGACAGCGCTGTCGGCATGCGGAGGCGGGGGCAAGAGCAGCAATGATGGCGCTAAGGAGAATGAGGCTTCAGGCAAGACGGTTGAAATTTCCGTTTTGGTCGGCAAGGAAGAAATCGCCAAGCCGTTTGAATCGATGGTAAGCGATTACAACAGTTCGCAGGACAAAGTGAAAGTATCGATTATTCCTCTGTCGGGGGCGAACGGTTATGAAAGAATGACCACGCTGTATGCGTCGAACAACGCTCCTACCGTGATGAGCATCGGTCAGGAGTTGGAGCTGATGCAAGGCAAGCTGCTTGATCTGTCCGATCAGGAGTGGGTCAAGAACGCTTCGCCGGGCACGCTGGATTACGCTACATACGACGGCAAGGTTTTGGGGATGCCCATGTCCGTAGAGGCTTTCGGTTTTATTTACAATAAAGCTGTTTTGGATAAAGTGGCTGGCGGCAGCTTCGATCCGTCGAGCGTGCGAACCATCAACGACTTGAAAGCGCTCTTTGAAAAAATCGAGGCCGCCGGCGTTACGCCGATCACCGTAACTCCGCTCGATTGGTCGCTGGGGGCTCATTTTTCCAATATTCTGTTTACCGACCAATCGCCGGACCGCGAAACGCGCCACAAATTCCTTGCGGACATGAAGAGCGGGAACGTCGATCTTGCCAACAACGCGGTGTTCAACGGCTGGATGGATACTCTCGATTTGATGAAACAGTACAACAAGGCCAAGGACGCCCCGCTGTCCGCGCAATATGACGAAGCGCCTTTGCAGTTGGCCGACGGGGAAGCGGCGATGTGGTTCATGGGCAACTGGGCCTATCCGCAGCTTAAAGAAGCGGACCCGGATGGTGAATACGGCTTTCTGCCGGTCCCTGTAAGCAACAACGCCGATGATTACGGCAACAGCCAAATTTCGGCCAGCGTCTCGTTGTATTGGAGTATCGACAAAGAACAGTCCACTCCGGAAGAACAGGCTGCCGCCAAAGATTTCTTGAACTGGATGGTCAGCAGCGAGCAAGGCCAGGATTACTATGTCAATCAATTCAGCGCGATCCCTGCGTTCAACAACTTTAAGATCATGCCGGAAGACAGCTTGTCGCAGTCGCTATTGTTTTACATGGACAAGCAGCAGACGCTGGAATGGATGAACCTGTACTTCCCGCCGGACGGGTATCCGACCATGGGAGCGACGCTGCAGAAATATTTGACCGGCAATATCGATCGTGCGGGCGTTGCCAAGGAGTATGAGGAGTACTGGAAAAAGGCCAAATAAGGTAACGTTTTCATAATTTTTTCTGATTAGAAAAAGAATCCGAGGGATAAGCCGGTTGGCTTATCCCCCGCTTGTTATAAAGAGAGCCGGAAATAAAGTGGGAGGACTACCATGAACGATCGGAAAGAACAGAAACAACAGTGGTGGAAGGAGAGCATCGCCTACCAGATTTACCCGCGCAGCTTCCAAGACTCGAACGGCGACGGGATCGGAGATTTGCGGGGCATTATCGAACGTCTCGATTATTTGCACTATCTTGGCATCGATTTGCTGTGGCTTTCCCCGGTATACGATTCGCCAAACGACGATAACGGATACGATATCCGCGATTATCACGGCATTTTGGACGAATACGGAACGATGGAAGATATGGACGAGTTGATTGCGGAGGCCGGAAAGCGGGGCATTCGGCTGGTAATGGACCTGGTCGCCAACCATACGTCGGACGAGCATGCCTGGTTTATCGAATCGCGTTCCGCAAAGGACAGCCCTAAGCGGGATTGGTACATTTGGCGGCCGGGCAAGGACGGCAAGGAGCCGACCAACTGGGAATGCGGATTCGGCGGTTCAGCCTGGGAGTACGATGAGCAAAGCGGCGAGTATTTCCTGCACTGCTTCTCTCCCAAGCAGCCGGATTTGAATTGGGAGAACCCCGAAGTGAGACGGGAACTCTACGCGATGATCGACTGGTGGATGGATAAAGGGATTGCCGGATTCCGCGTCGACGCGATTACATACATTAAGAAAAACCCCCAATTTCCCCAGCTTGAAGCCGAACCCGGACGGGATTTTGCGCCCATTGAAAAAGTCAGCTTAAATCAGGAAGGCATCCTCGATTTTCTGCGCGAGATGAAGCGGGAAGCGCTGGAGCCGAGAGGGGCGATCACGGTCGCCGAAGCTCCGGGGGTGCCGCTCGAACAAATCGGCGACTTTGTGGATGAGACGGACGGCGTGTTTACGATGCTGTTCCAATTTAATCATGTGGATTTGGACATCAAGCCCGGCGGCAAAGCGGAGTTCGTCGAGTGGGACATGAAAAAATTCAAGGACGCCCTGTCGTTATGGCAGCAGGAATCCAACCGCCATGGCTGGATGGGGTTGTTCCTGGAGAACCATGACCATGTCCGCTCGGTATCCAAATTCGGCAATGACGGGCCCTATCGTGACTTATCCGCCAAAATGCTTGCGGCGTTTTATTTTTTGATGCGGGGAACGCCTTTCATTTATCAGGGGCAGGAGATCGGCATGACCAACTGTCCTTTTGACTCCATTCATGAATACCGCGACATCGGCAGCCTCAACCTGTTCCGGGATGAGACGGCCAGAGGGCGGCCGGCGGAGGAGATTTTGGGCTACCTTGGCAAACGGAGCCGCGATCACGGGCGAACCCCGATGCAGTGGAACGGTGAGCGGGAGGCCGGCTTTACCTCCGGAACGCCTTGGATCAAAGTGAACCCCAATTATAGAGAGATCAATGTCGCGGAGAATATGAAAAAAGAGGATTCGGTGCTGCAGTTTTACCGTCGTCTCATCGCGCTGCGGCGGGAGCACCGGAGTTTGGTTTACGGATACTATGACGACCTTTGCAAGGAATTGAGGGAGGTCGGGGCCTATCAGCGCACCTATAACGGCGAACGCTGGGTCGTATTGTGCAATTTTACCGGGCGGTCCGTCTCTCTGCAGCAGCTTACGGAAATCCCCTTGGACGGCGAACTAGTCCTGTCCAATTACGAGGGCCGGGATCAAAACACGTTAAGACCGTATGAGGCGCTGGTTTTCAGATGGCGGAGAAAATGATGGAGCAGTCGATAGAACGGGTTCTCACGCAATTGACGTTGGAGGAAAAAGCAAGTCTTTGCTCGGGCCGGGATTTTTGGCGCTTGAAGGAAATAAGCCGGTTGGGGATTCCCTCGATCCGCATGGCGGACGGGCCCCATGGCCTGCGCAAGGAAGCGGAAAATGCGGATTATTTGGCCGCTGGGCAGAGTTTGCCGGCCACCTGTTTTCCCTCCGCCGCCGGGCTGGCCTGCACCTGGAACCGGACCTTGATCCGGCAAATGGGGGAAGCGCTCGGCAAGGAATGCCAGGCCGAAGGCGTGTCGGTATTGCTCGGTCCGGGCGCAAACATCAAGCGCAGTCCGCTCTGCGGCAGAAACTTCGAGTATTTCTCGGAGGACCCTTATTTGTCCTCGGAAATGGCGGCCAGCCATATTGAAGGGGTACAAAGTCAGGGAGTCGGAACCTCGCTCAAGCATTTTGCACTGAATAACCAGGAGTACCGTAAGATGACGGTGGACGCCGTTGCCGATGAACGGACGCTGCGGGAGATTTATCTGGCCAGCTTTGAAGGTGCGGTGAAAAAAGGCCGCCCGTGGACGGTGATGACCGCTTACAACCGGGTAAACGGAGAATACTGCGCCGAGAACAAGCGGCTTTTGACCGATATTTTGCGGCAGGAATGGGGATATGAAGGCGCTGTGATCTCCGACTGGGGCGCGGTAAACGAGCGGGTGGACGGCCTGCTGGCCGGGCTCGATCTGGAAATGCCGTTTAATCTCGGAGAAGGCGACGCCAAAATCGTTCAAGCCGTGCGTAACGGGGAGCTTCCTGAAGAGCAACTGGACAGAGCGGTCAAAGTACTGCTGGAGCTGGCCTTTAAGGGCCATGCGGCAAGACGGGAGCAAGCCTCGTTTGATGCCGCCGGGCACCATGATCTGGCCAGAAAAGTAGCCGCCGAAAGCATGGTGCTGCTCAGAAACGAGCAGGGCATCCTGCCGCTCTCCAAGGAAGCGAGCATCGCCGTCATCGGCGGCTTCGCGCGGCGGCCGAGATTTCAGGGCGGCGGCAGTTCGCATATTGTGCCGACCAGACTGGATATCGCTTATGAGGAAATCGGACGTAAAGTCAAAGATCCGGCGCAGATCACCTATGCGCAAGGATACCGTCCGGACGATGATGAGGTTGATGCCGCTTTGCTGGCGGAAGCCGCGGAAGCCGCCGCCAAGGCGGAGGTCGCCGTTATTTTTGCCGGCTTGCCGGATCGCTACGAAACGGAAGGATATGACCGCAGCCATCTGCGTTTGCCGGGCAATCACCTTCGCCTGATCGAAGAGGTGGCCAAGGTCCAGAGCAATCTGGTCGTGGTGCTGAGCAACGGTTCGCCGGTGGAGATGCCCTGGATCGGCCAAACCCGGGCCGTGCTGGAGGCTTATTTGGGCGGACAGGCGGCCGGAGGGGCGGTGGCCGATCTGCTGTTCGGCGACGCCAATCCAAGCGGCAAGCTGGCCGAAACCTTTCCGGCGGCGCTCGAGCATAACCCGTCCCATCTGTTTTTTCCGGGCGGTCAGGACCGCGCCGAATATAAGGAAGGGGTGTTCGTCGGCTATCGCTACTATGACGCCAAAGCGCTTGAACCGCTGTTTCCGTTTGGACACGGCCTGAGCTACACCCGGTTCGAATACTCCGGTTTAACGCTCAGCAGCTCCAGAATCCGGGAGCATGAGACGTTGACGGTCAGCGTGCGGATCAAAAACGCCGGAGAGGTGGCGGGCAAGGAAATCGTGCAGCTGTACGTAAGCGACCGGGAGGCGTCCGTGGCCCGTCCGCCGAAGGAGCTTAAGGGCTTTGAAAAGCTCGAGCTTCAGCCCGGCGAAGAGAAAACGGTAATTTTTGAGCTGAATAAAAGAGCGTTTGCTTATTACGATGTGGAGCTGGGCGGCTGGCATGTGGAAAGCGGCTTTTTCGATATTTTGATCGGGCGTTCGTCCCGGGATATCGCCGCGGCCGAAGCGGTTTATGTAGAGAGCGCCGTCAAGCTGAGGCCCTCGTTTACGCGCAACTCGACGTTGGGCGATCTGTTGACCAAAGCCGCTCCCGACCCGCTGACGCTGGCGCTGATCGAGCAATTCAAGCTGAATAGCGGGATATTTCCGGAGGACAAACCGGCTGATATCGCCGCGGCCGATCTTCATTTTCTGCCGCTGCGCGCGCTTGTCTCGCTAAGCAAGGGAGGCCTTCGGGAAGAGGACATGGAAGTTCTGCTGACCCGGGTAAACAGGAGTTGATTCGGCGCCAAAAGCCTTCGTTCCTGGGCCCGGGTTTAGCCGAAGACTGCCGTTGACTTTGGGGAGCCGGATTGGATATAATAGTCTATAATCAATTTTAAAGCTGGATATTGCAAAGCAGTGATGAGGAATCAGTATTTTCGGACAGACCATGCAGAGAGCCGGCGGAAGGTGCAAGCCGGTTGGCCGCGGAATGAACTCGCCTCGGAGTGCGGTGCAATTGCGGTAGCGGCGGATACGCTGACGGCTTTATTGCCGGCCGCATGAACATCGCCGTCTCGCCCGCGTTAAGGGTGCAAAGTGAGCGAAGGACAAAGCATGTCCGACGCTAACTAGGGTGGTACCACGGGAATTTCCTCCCGTCCCTAGCGATGATACGCTACGGGGCGGGAGGTTTTTTAATTTTAAAAAGGTAGTTCAAAAAGTCATCTTTTGATCACGAAGTAGAACAATGGAGCTTAATCGGCATCGAATCTTGAATTCAGCCGGGCCTTCCGTTGCTCACGTAGGCTCACCTACGCTCCGCTACTCAGTCCCTAGCTTCATTCAACCTTCTCGGTGCTGAAAACCTGACTTTTTGAACCCTCACTAAAATGTTAATTCAAAATGGTTGTTCAAGGAGGATTTTCGATTATGGCGGACAATAATGCGCCTCATGCCGTTTACCGGGCTCAGAACATCGAACCGAAATGGCAGGCTTACTGGGATGAGCATCATACGTTCAAAACACGGGAAGAGGCGGGCAAACCGAAGTTTTACGCGCTCGACATGTTCCCTTATCCTTCGGGAGCGGGCCTTCATGTAGGCCACCCGGAAGGTTATACGGCGACGGATATCGTCTCCCGTTATAAACGGATGCGCGGCTACAATGTGCTGCATCCGATGGGGTGGGACGCTTTCGGCCTGCCGGCCGAGCAGCACGCGCTCGATACGGGCGAGCATCCCCGCGATATTACGGTCAAGAACATCAACAATTTCCGGCGCCAAATCAAATCTTTGGGCTTCTCCTACGATTGGGACCGCGAAATCAGCACGACCGATCCGGAATATTACAAATGGACCCAGTGGATTTTTATCCAGCTTTATAAGAAAGGTCTCGCTTATGTGGCCGAGGTGCCGGTAAACTGGTGCCCTGCGCTGGGAACGGTGCTGGCCAACGAAGAGGTGATCGACGGCAAAAGCGAACGCGGCGGCCATCCGGTCATTCGCAAGCCGATGCGCCAATGGGTGCTGAAAATCACCGAGTATGCGGAACGGCTGCTGGAAGATCTGGAAGAGCTCGACTGGTCGGAAAGCATCAAGGATATGCAGCGTAACTGGATCGGCAAATCCGAAGGGGCCGAAGTCGTTTTTGCGATCGACGGCCATGACGCGGCGCTGACCGTGTTTACGACGCGTCCGGACACCTTGTTCGGGGCCAGCTACGCGGTGCTTGCACCGGAGCATGAATTGGTCAAAACGATCACGACGGACGCCCAGCGCGAAGCCGTCGAGGCCTATCAAGATCAAGCCGCGCGCAAAAGCGACCTGGAGCGGACCGATCTGGCGAAGGAAAAAACCGGCGTATTTACCGGCGCTTACGCGATCAATCCGGTGAACGGCGCCAAGCTGCCGATCTGGATCGCCGATTACGTGCTCGCCGGCTACGGCACCGGGGCCATCATGGCCGTGCCGGGGCATGACGAGCGGGACTACGAGTTCGCCAAGCGTTTTGAGCTGCCGATCCTCGAAGTGGTCGAAGGCGGCGATCTGGCGAAGGAAGCGTACGCGGGCGACGGTCCGCACGTCAATTCCGGTTTCCTGAACGGGCTTAACAACGCGGAAGCGATCAAGAAAATGATCTCCTGGCTGGAGGAAAACGGCAAAGGGCGCGGCAAGGTGACGTACCGCCTGCGCGACTGGCTGTTCAGCCGCCAGCGTTATTGGGGCGAGCCGATCCCGATCCTCCATCTCGAAGACGGCACGATGAAGCCGGTGCCGGAGGATCAGCTGCCGCTGGTATTGCCGGACGTCGACGCCATCAAGCCGTCGGGCACCGGGGAATCGCCGCTCGCGAACGTTACGGAATGGGTCAATACGACCGATCCGGAGACCGGCCTGCCGGCGCGGCGCGAGACGAACACGATGCCGCAGTGGGCGGGCAGCTGCTGGTATTATCTGCGGTACATCGATCCGCATAACGACAAGGAGCTGTGCTCCAAAGAGAAGCAGCAGGAGTGGCTGCCGGTCGATCTGTATATCGGCGGCGCCGAGCACGCGGTGCTTCACCTGCTGTACGCCCGCTTCTGGCACAAGGTGCTTTACGATCTCGGCGTGGTGACCACGAAGGAGCCGTTCCATAAGCTTGTGAACCAAGGGATGATCCTGGGCACCAACAACGAGAAAATGAGCAAATCCCGCGGCAACGTCATCAATCCGGACGAAATCGTGGGTGAATACGGCGCGGATACGCTGCGCGTGTACGAAATGTTCATGGGTCCGCTGGAAGCGACCAAGCCGTGGAACATGAACGGCGTGGAAGGCATTCACCGCTTCCTGTCGCGGGTCTGGCGCCTCTTCGTCGCCGAGGACGGCAGCCTGAACCCGAAAATCACCGCGGACGGCGGCAGCGATGACTTCAAACGGACCTGGCACAAAACGATCAAAAAGGTAACCGAGGATTTGGAAAACCTGCGCTTTAATACGGCGATCAGCCAACTGATGATCTTCGTCAACGACGCTTATAAAACGGATGCCGTTCCGAAGGCTGCGGCTGAAAACTTCGTGCAGCTATTGTCCCCCTTGGCGCCGCATTTGGCCGAAGAACTGTGGGAGCGCCTCGGGCATGCCGAAACGATCACGTACGAGCCGTGGCCGGCCTATGACGAGGCTTGGACGGTCGAAGCGGAAGTGGAAATCGTCGTGCAGGTGAACGGCAAAATCGTGGACCGCACGAAAATTTCCAAAGAGCTGGATCAGGCGGCCATGCAGGAACACAGCTTAAGCCTGCCGAACGTGCAGCAGGCTGTAGCTGGCAAGACGATCCGCAAGGTGATCGCCGTTCCGGGCAAATTGGTCAACATTGTCGTCGGCTAAAAGCCTGCCGGCTGCTGCTGCTTTGGCGGCAGTCTATTGCGGCAGTCTATTTGCGGGTCACCGGCATTAAGGCAGGGTAGCGGCTCCCGAACCGTCCGGCGGTTCCGCCTTGGACAGGGCGCCGCCGTCCGCCTGATGGGAGGAAGGGGAGGAATCTCCTTCCTCTTCTGCCGCCGTTTCCCCGCCGGGTTCAGGAGGATTAAACAGCGCATGCAGTTTGCCGAGATCTTCATCGTACTTGCGGTGCGTCGCTTCGATCAACTGCACGAACAGGCCGCGAAGGCCGGCTTCCAGCACGGTCAATCCCTCGGCGGTAACGCCGCCGGGGACGGCGACGCGCTCGATAAGCTCCTCCGCGGTTAGTCCGCCTTCGGTCAACAGCTTGCCCGTTCCGAGCAGCATTTCGGAGCCGAGCGTGATCGCGTCGGCCTGCGTCAGTCCGGTTAGCTCTCCGGCGGCTTCCGCCCACAGCTTCAGCATGTAGGCGACGAATGCGGGGCCGCAGCTGGCGATGTCGGAAGCGATGCGGGTCTCAGTTTCTTTTAGCGTAAACGGCGTGCTGACCGAGGACATCAGCTGCTCCAACAGGAGCCGGTCCTCGGGCCGGATCCGCTTTCCGTACATGCAGAGCGAAGCTCCGCTGTGTACGGAGTGGGTAATGCTGGGAATAATTTTGGCGATTTTGGCCGGGAGGGCCTGCTCCAGAGTTTCGATTTGCACCGGGCTCGTAATTGATACGACGATCTGTTTTTCGTCGAGCACATCCCGGATTTCCGCGATAACCTCAGGGTAATCCAGGGGTTTGATGCACAGGAAGATAATTTTGCTGTCCCGTGCGGCTTCCGCGTTGCTTCCGTATATTTTTAGTCCGGGATAACGTTGGGCCAGCCGTTTCGTTTTGAGGGGAGAACGGTTGCTGGCACAGATGTGATGCGGGAGCAGCGCACCGGAACGCGAAAAAGCTTCAATCAGCAAGCTTCCCATGGATCCGGTTCCGATGAAGGCGACTTTCATCCGGGTTCCCCTTTCCGTGCGTGACGCACTTTTCGTTGCCATCATGGATCATAGCTTCACAGCGAACTCGATTTTCACGTTAGAAACGTGCGGCCCTTTGCCTGCGGTTATTTACCGGGCAGACCGAACGTTTCTACTTCACCTGTTTAAATATGTATGCATCTTGATTGGATCTTCATGACCTTACCGGGCAGATTCTTTTAAGATTGGAGTGGCAGGGTATGAGAAAAGAGTATGTGCTGACGTCGGTCGTTTCCGCAGTTATTGGCGCCGGCCTGATGCTGCTTGCGGTTGGCGGAAGCAAACCGGCCGGAATTGAAGGCTGGGTTCCGCTCAACGCCGAGGTGGCTTCGGCGCTGCAGGCGGAGCAAGCGCCTGCCGGAGGCGGAGGCGCTGCGGTCGGGGCGGGCGCAAGTGCCGCTGCCCATACCGGGGACGCCGGCAAGGGGGATCAGCGCCGAGCGGCGCAAGGCATGGACACTGCCGGCGGCCGTGCAGCGGCAGGCGGTGCGGCCGGGACGGCCGCGGGTGGAGCGGCGGCAGGCGGATCGGCGGGAGGCGGAGGCGGTGCTGCGGTGCCGGGTTCAGCAGCGGCCCCGCCAGCGGGCGCGGCCTTAGGCGAGCCGGCGGTTGGCAGCCCGGCTGCCGGTAACCCCGCGGCAGGCGAGCCGCCTGCCGGAAACGCCGCCGCTTCTGCGGCCGGCAGTCCGGCTTCGTCCGCTGCGCCGCCGCAGCAGGCGGACACCAGCCTGATCAGCATCAATCAGGCGGGGCTTACCGAGCTGCAGGACATTCCCGGCATCGGCGAGAAAAAAGCGCAGGCGATCATCGACTACCGAACCGCGCACGGCCCTTTCGTTTCCCTAAGCGATTTGACGAAGGTGAAAGGGATCGGAAACAAAATGCTGGAAAAAATGAAGCCATATATCAGACTGTAGGAACAGGAGAGCCAAAGGGATGAATCCGGATCAACGCAAAGACTGGGATACGTATTTCATGGATATCGCCTATATGGTGTCAACGCGGTCGCGCTGCAGCCGCCGGCATGTCGGAGCCGTTCTCGTCCAGGGCAAAAAGCTGCTTGGAACGGCCTACAACGGAGCTCCTTCGGGCGTTCCCGACTGCTCGGAAGCCGGCTGCATGATCGCGGAGGAATACGAGGTCGTCATCGAAAACGGAGAAGAAAAAATGGTGAAGAAGCAGCGCTGCGTGCGCACGATCCACGCCGAGCAAAACCTGCTGCTGTTCACCGACCGCATCGACCGGGAAGGCTCCAGCGTCTACGTTACGGACGAACCTTGCTGGACTTGCGCCAACATGCTGGCCAACAGCGGCATTACGGAAATCGTGTTTCATCGGCCTTACCCCAAAGATTCGGGCAAGGTGACGGCGATGATGAAGCAGAAAGGCATCCGGTTCCGCCGTTTGGAATCGTACCAGCCGCCGCCGGAAACGGTTGTCCGCGTTGAGGAATAACCGGCCATCGGCGGCAAACTTGATCGAACATACGATGATTTGTAACGGATGTATGCGGAGATTATGAGTTTATATGAGTTTATATGAGATTATATGAGATTAATATGAGATTTATATGAAATTAGATTTATTATGAGATTATATGGATCATGCTGCGATTTATATGGATTACGCAATGATCTTTAGGATGCAGGAAGCACCTCATCCGCCCAAAGGCGGGTGGGGTGCTTTTTTGAGTTTTATGGAGTTTTGTTCGGTCAGGTGCTGCGTGAAACATAGTTATGGCAACGCCAATCGCGTCTATTTTCGCAGTATTCTTGTCTTGCCCGCGCTGGACCCTTTAAAAGGATGACGGGGTTAAGGGCTCAAGTGTAAAAGTGCATTTGATGTACCATACATGACTGGAATTGACCGATTGAAATGCAAAAATGCATCTATTTTGGGGCTATCCGATAAAAAGGGTCTTTTGACCACTAGCGTTGCATTTACATCTGGCAAGATACATTTTCTGGGCACACCAATATTCTAACGGTTGCCACAAGCGCTATTTGTTCCAATACCGTTGATTTCAAATTGTAACGGTTGCCATGGAGCTTATTTCGCTGAAAACCGGTAATTTTTGCTTGGATTCAGGCAAATAACGACGTTCGCAACCGTTAGAATTTCGAAAAGGTCTTTTTTTGGCAAATAACCGCTGCTGCAACCGTTAGATTTCCGGCGGGCGGAAAGTATCGATTCGAAAGCCAACGCTTGTAAAGAAACCTTGAGCAAAAGTTAATGCAACGCTCAGTGTCTTTTGACTGGAAATGAACTGCAATTTTGCATCTGACGGGGCCGGAAACGGGGTTTTTGAGTCAAAACGAACTGCACTTATGCATCTCGCGGAATCGGTACCTACTGGAATCGCCACCTACTGGATTTGGTACTACTGGTTGGCTCCTACTGAAAACGGCATCTACGTAGATTCGGCATCGCCCTGGATTTGTGCAGCCTCGGATTGGCCTGGCTTCTCGGCCCGCTTTTTCCCTGTAATACGGGCGGACGTTGGCCTGCGCGCAGGCCGCGGGTTTCTTGTTGGAGGAAGCATTCTTAAACGGTGGCGGACGTGTGTCTGATATGGCAGCGATCCCGAAAGGAAGGAGGACTTGTAATGTTCCGTAGACCTTTGACCGCTATCGCCTGCTGCTGGATCGCCGGCAGCGGTTTAACTATTTTGCTCGGCGGCAGCCGGTTTTGGCTGATGTGGGCGGGAATTACGCTGGTTTGCCCGGCGTTATTGGCGATCGGGCGTTGGCCCTTGCGGAGGCTTGCGGTATTGTGGCTGGTATTTTCTCTTGGGGCCGTCTATTGGCAGTACAACGAAGCCAGAAATATCAGCCGGATTGAACATGCTTTATCTGGCGGGGGGGAGACGGTTGATGGTCTAACCGCTGAGCAGTCCAGCGAACGGGGCGCATCAGATGGTCTCACTGCTGAGCAGTCCAGCGAACGGGGCGCATCAGATGGTCTCACTGCTGAGCAGTCCAGCGAACGGGACGCATCAGCCGGCCTAACCGGTGAGCAGTCCAGCGGACGGGGCGCATCAGCCGGCCTAACCGCTGAGCAGTCCAGCGAACGGGGCGCATCAGCCGGCCTAACCGGTGAGCAGTCCAGCGGACGGGGCGCATCAGCCGGCCTAACCGCTGAGCAGTCCAGCGCACGGGGTGCATCAGTCGGCCTAACCGCTGCGCGGTTCCCCGTTCAGGACCATCTGGACGGGCTTGCCGTACGGATGGAGGGGACGATCGTGTCGCCGGTGGAGGTCGATGGCGACCGGGCCGGCTTTACGCTGCGATTGAGCCGGATCGGCCGTTCCGATGGCGCCTTGAAGGGGCCGCTGGAGGGAGGGGATATCCCCGGCGGCGAGAAGGTCGCGGTACAGCTGCGTTTGGCGGCGGAGGAGGAGCTAAGTACAGCCGCCTCCTGGCGGCGGGGGCAGCATGTCGCGTTGACGGGCAGCCTGAAACGGCCGGAGCCGGCCCGCAACTTTGAAGGCTTCGACTACCGCCGCTATTTGCATAACCAGCGCATTCATTGGCTGGTCAAGGCGACCGGGGCGTCCGCGTTGAACGTACTGCCCGGCAAATGGAGCGCCGCCGCATTGCTCGGGGAGGTCGATGCTTTACGCGCTTATTTGGGCGCGCAGATCGAGCGGCTGTTTCCGGGATGGCAGGCCGGCTACATGAAAGGCCTGCTGATCGGGCTTCAGGACGAGCTTGATCCGGAGAAATACGCGGAGTTTACCCAGCTTGGCCTGACGCATATTTTGGCGATTTCGGGCAGCCATGTGGCGATCAATGTGGCGATCGTTTTTTGGCTGCTGCGTTTATGCCGGGTCAGCCGGGAGACCGCGCTGATCGTCATGTTGTTTTTTGTCCCGGCATATGTGCTGATTACCGGTTTTTCGCCGTCCGTGATCCGCTCCGGGATCATGACGACGCTGGGCATCTATTTGCTGAGGCGGGGAAAGCTCAAGGACAGCATTAATGTGCTGTCAGCCGCGGCGCTTATGATGCTGCTTTGGAACCCCTATTTTTTGCTGAACGTCAGCTTCCAGCTTTCGTTTGCGGTCACGGCCGGGCTGATCGTTTTCGTCCCGCTGATCTCGCCTTATTTCGCCTGGCTTCCGCCCAAAATCCGGGGGACCGTAGCCATTACGCTGGCGGCCGAAATCGTCTCGTTTCCTTTAACAATCTTCTATTTTAACCAGTTTTCCCTGCTCTCGCTGGCGGCAAATTTGCTGATAGTCCCCGTCATCGGTGCGTTGGCGCTGCCTATGGGGATGGCGGCGCTTCTGCTCAGCTTTTTCGCGTACCGGCTTGGCGTCTGGGCGGCGGTTCCGGTAAGGCTGCTGAATACGGCTACGTTTTGGGCCACAGGCTGGCTTGGTGAACGAAGCGGCTTTATGACCTACTGGAAATCCCCCTCGTTACTGTGGATCGCCGGATATTACGGGGCCGTGTTTTTGCTGCTTTATTGGAGCTCGCGGCGGGAAAAGCGGCATTTAACGGCGGCCGGCGTCTTGGACGATGAGACGGTGCCGCTTTCGCCCGCTCCGGCTGAAATAGCGGCCTCGGATAGGACGGGGCGCTATTTGGCGGCATTTGCCGGAGTTCACCGGCAGTTGGGCGGACAATCGCCGCGGGAGTTCCCATTGTTCCGATCGTCCCGGGCACCCCAAACATCCCAAACGCCCCTGCCATTCCGGCAGTTCCTGGACTCCTTCATGTCCATTGCCTTAAGGATATGGCCGCGTGACGCCAACCGGCGCAGGGAAATTCTGCGTATTGCAATAGCGGCCGGCCTCGCGCTGCTGATCGTGTCCGGGTACCGGACGGCATATGCCAAAGGCGTCGGGCACATCGAATTTATCGATGTGGGACAGGGGGATTGTGCGCTCATTACGGCTCCGTCCGGCGCTCATATTCTCGTGGACGGCGGCGGCACCGTTTCGTTCCGTAAAGCATCCGATAGCTGGCGGGACAGGAAGGAGCCGTTTGAAGTCGGAGCGAAAACGGTTGTTCCGCTGCTAAAAAAACGGGGGATCCACCGCCTGGACGCCGTGATTTTAACCCATGGCGATCAGGACCACATCGGCGGCCTGCAAGCCGTGCTTGAGCAATTCCCGGTGGCGGCGCTGGTGATCAACGGAAGTCTGGCCGAATCCGCCACCATGAAGAAGCTGATGGAGACTGCACTAGATCGGAACATACCGGTCTATTCGGCGGCCCGCGGCATGACTTTGAAGCCGGATGCCGAGACGAAACTTGACGTTCTATATCCCCAAGCGGCAGCCGCCGGTACTGAAGCGGAAGCGATTCCGTTCGAAGAGAAGCAAAATCACCGTTCGATCGTGTTCCTGCTCCAAATGAGCGGGGCCCGGTTTTTGTTCACCGGGGATATGGATGAAGCGGCGGAGCGGGAAGTGCTGGAAATGGCCGCGGCAAAAAAGGAAACGGTCGGGTCGGAAAAGGAAATGTCCGGGGCAGACAAGCAGGTGGCCGGGGGAGAAAACGGACATCCCGTCGACGTCATGAAGGTGGCTCATCACGGCAGCAAAACGTCGACCTCGGCCGAGTGGCTGGCGTACTGGCGGCCGGAGGCCGTCCTGATCTCCGTCGGCGCGTCCAACACTTACGGGCATCCGCATCCGGTGGTCATGGAGCGGCTTGAAGCGCAGGGGGCCGGCATTTTCCGCACCGATCGGATGGGCGGAGTGCAGTTGAAGGTGCGGGGCGGCCGGATTCTTATCCGCTATAAGCTTGCGCAATAACCATTTTGTGGGATTCCGTCAGGACGCGTGAAAGCAGGATGACGGGTCCTGTTTTTTTTGGTATTCTTAGGTGAGGTTAATGGGATATTCGGGGTTCACGGACTTTTTTTCCAAATAAATATTTATCTAAAATAGTAACAACATTGCAACATTTTGTCGGACGCCAGCGTCTGGATAGTTGCAAGGAAGGGGGAGCCTTTGTGGTGGAGCAAGGTCTCATCAGAGCCGCACAAGAGGGCGATCGCGACGCTCTAATCACCCTATTGCGAGAGATTGAACAGCATGTGTACCGGACAGCCTATTATATATTAAATAACGAGCAGGATGCGCACGACGCCGCTCAGGAGGCGCTTATCCGGATTTATACCAAAATCGGTTCATATGAGGAGAAAGCTCAATTTAAAACTTGGGTGCAGCGAATCGTGACGAACATCTGCATTGACAAATTTCGAAGGAACAAACCGACGGTTTCGATCGAAGAGCACGAAATGGTGTTTCAGGGCAACGACAGCGTCGAGCGGGAGGTGATGTCCGGCTATATGGCCGAGGATATCCGCAGCGCGATCGAGCAGCTTCCGGAGCATCACAGGTCGGTGGTTGTGCTTAGATATTTGCAGGACTTTTCCTATAACGAAATTGCCGATAGTTTGAACCTGCCCCTGAACACCGTTAAATCCTATCTGTTTAGGGCCAGGCAGCAGCTGCAGCACTTGCTTCGAGATTATCAGAAAGGTGGTGTAACAGGATGAATTGCCAGGAGGCGGTGGAATGGATGAATCGTTATCTCGACCGGGATTTGAACGAAGAGGAATCCTCTCTTCTGTTTGAGCATATTCGCCATTGCCGGGATTGCGCCGAGCAGTTCGAATGGCTGAACAAGCTGTCCGCGCAGCTTGAGAACTTGCCGAAGGTCGTCCCGAATTACAGTCTGGTCGATGCGATCCTTCCGCAATTGGATGCGATCGATCAGGCCCGCCGGGAAGGCAGCGTATCCGAAGCGGACGCTCTGCCGGTCATGACCGAAAGCTCCCCGGCGCCAAGCCGAAGCGGCAAGCAGGAACGCGAGCAAGGCCCAGCCTCGCGCCGCGCCCGCATTTATCGGTACGGATCGCTGGGCGTGGCGGCGGCATTGATCTTAGGCGTGTTTATTTATCAGTATGAGCCGCAAACGGTTCCCAACGCCGAAATCGCCTTGAAGAGCGCAAGCGATGGATCGCCAAGCGCGGACGATGCGGGGGCGGCGGACGAACCGGAGGATATCGCCCGGCTGTTCGTAAGCAAGGAAGGGGCGGATGCGGGCTCGGCCGGCGGGGCAAGCGAGCCGGAGCAGGCGGCTCAGGCCGAAGAAGACTTAAAGTCCCCGGCAAATAGCGGTGAAACCGGGAGTCATCCCGGGAAAGGGGCGGCGGACGCTCTGGATAAAGCCGAACCTGCCAAGGGGAAGGAAACTCCGGCGGAAGAGGCGTCGTCCGCTTCGACCGGCGCCCCGGCAAACAATGGCGGAGACGGGACGGCTCCGAGCGAGGCGCAGGACATCGGGGCTTTAAACCATGGCGGTGCTCCGGCTGCCGGCGGAGCGCAGGCCGGCCAGCGGGGCGCCTCCGGCGATTCAAACGCTGGCGCCGGAACGACCCTGGAACCGGGAATTGTGCAGCAGGGAATCGTCCATGAAGCGGATCCGAATCAGTCGATGATGGGGATAGCCGCCGCGCCGAAAGCCCCGACTGCCTGGACTTCTCCGGACGGAGCCTATGAGGCCGAATTGAAGGAAGGACATCTGTATATATACAAAAAAGAGTCCGAACAGAAAAAAACGCTTGTTTCCGATCATGCGCTCAGCGGGGAATGGGTTCAGGGCGAATGGTCGGAAGACAGCACAACGTTTACCTATGAGACCGCAAAAGACGGAACCGTGACGACCCGTTCGGTCAAGGCGGCATCCGGGGCGGACGCTGCCGCGGACAGTACTCCCGCGAAAGGAGGTTCCGCGAACGGAGCTCCCGCGAACAGCACTCCCGCAAAAGGAGGTTCCGCGAACGGTGCTCCCGTGAACAGCATTCCTGCGAACGGAGCTTCCACAAACGGCACCGCCGGGAACGGTGCTGCCGCGGATCAGCCGTAAAATCCCTTAAGCCCAGCAGAGAAAGACTTGCTAAATTGGGCGGGGCAAGCGCTTTAAGGCAGTCACCTTTTTAGGAGATATGGAATAGGTTATAAATATAGAGACAAAGGATTGGAACCCTGATCGTCGTATGACCGCAGGCGGGAAAGTTTCTAGAGCTTTTCTGCCCGCGTTTATATAGATGTTCTGGGACAGAGGGACCTTTCGCCGCGAGGCAGAGGTCTCTCTGTTGCTTTTGGCGCCGGATTTGGACTAATGGCCGGTTTCGAAGTATCATAGGGGATAGGCAATGCGTTTGGGAAGGAGAGGCCGAATTGGACGCCAAAACAGCGGTAAAAGAGATCAAACAGGGGCGGATCTCCCCGTTATATTTATGCTACGGCACGGAGAAGTATCAAATTCAGGAGTTTGTCGGGCTGCTCCAGGACAAGCTGGTCGACCGGAATCAAAAGGACTTCGCCATGGCGGTGTTCGATCTGGCGGAGACGCCGATTGAAGCGGTGGTGGAGGAGGCCGAGACGCTGCCTTTTCTCGTCGAGCGCAAGCTGATCGTCGTCCGCGATGCCGGATTGTTTACGTCCGGTAAAGAGGGCGGCAAAATCGAGCATAAAGCGGAGGCGCTGCAGACGTATATCGGCAATCCGGCGGAGCACAGCGTCATCGTGTTTGTCGTTTACGCCGAGAAGCTGGACGAACGCAAAAAAATCGTGAAGGCGATGAAGGCTTCCGGGACGGCCTTGTCGTTTATGCCGCTCGGTGGGGGCGAGCTGGTGCAGTGGGTGGTGCACGAGGTGGAGAAGCGCGGCTGCCGGATCGGCAAGGAAGCCGCGGAGGCGCTGATCGCGGCCGGCGGCGTGCACATGGCCGCGCTGGCGGCGGAGGCGGACAAGCTGTGCCTGTACGCCGGAGCCGGGGGCACGATCGACACGGCCGCCGTCGAGCAGCTTGTGGCCCGCAGCACGGAGCAGAACGTGTTCGCGATGGTCGAGCATATCGCCGCGCTGCGGCTGGAGAAGGCGCTCGGCATTTTCTACGAGCTGCTCAAGCAGCGCGAGGAACCGATCAAGATTGCGGCGCTGATCGCCCGCCAGTTCCGGATTATGATGCAGGTGAAGGAGCTGGGCCGGCAAAGCTACTCGCAGCAGCAAATCGCCTCGCAGCTTGGCCTGCACCCCTATGTCGTGAAGCTGGCCGGCGAGCAGGCGCGGAAGTTCGAAGCCGGGCGGCTGCGGGATATTTTATCCGAGCTCGCCGAACTGGATTACCGGATGAAAAGCGGCGGCGTCGACAAGGTGCTCGGTTTGGAGCTGTTTTTGCTTAAATTGGGGGCTTGACCTGCACGTACGCGCTGTTTCCGGCCGCCCGGACCGGGGCTCCCGGAATCAACCAAAAAGACCTGAACGAAAATCGTTCAGGTCTTTTTGGGCTTAGTTGTTTGATGCTCTTATAATTAACGCGCTTACGCTTGTTGGGACGCAAGGGCGTTCAATTTTTTGGCCAAGCGGGATTTCTTGCGGGCTGCTGCGTTTTTGTGGATCAAGCCTTTCGTTACGGCTTTGTCCAATTTTTTGGTAGCAGCGGCGAAAGCAGCTTTGGCTGCTTCAACTTCGTTAGCCGCCAGAGCGCTGTCGGCGGCTTTAACGGCCGTACGCAGGGCGGATTTTTGCGAAGCGTTAAGAGCGCGGCGCTTTTCGCTAGTTTTTACACGTTTGATTGCGGATTTAATGTTAGGCATTGCATTCACCTCCTGTAAAGCATATATCATCCCAGATGATTCACAACTTAAAACATTTTATCACGCAGCACCGCAAAAAGCAATAAAATCATGCTTCTCCCCATGGACAGACGGGCAATAGTTGGGCGGGGAACGATGAACGGATGAATAATCACTTTGCCTCTCCCGCACAATAAAGGCAACTAGAGGAAATGGAGGTCTTATGGGATGAATCTGGATTTACGGAAATATTCCGTGCGAACCGATTTGGCCGTTGAAGCGAAGGAGATGGCGGAGACGGCTCACGGCGGGCCGGTGCAGGGCTTAAACGAGGAGGTAACCGAGCAGGACGGCATTAAAATCACCCGGCTCGACGTCACCGATGACGCCGCTTCGCGGCAAATCGGCAAGGTCAAGGGCCATTACATTACGATCGAGGTTCCGGGACTCCGCAATCAGGACACCGAACTGCAGGAGAAGGTTGCCGCCGCTTTTGCCAAAGAATTCACCGCATTTTTAAATAAAATCGGAGTCGGCAGCCATGCCAAAACGCTGGTCGTCGGTCTCGGGAACTGGAATGTGACGCCCGACGCCTTGGGCCCTTTGGTCGTGGAGAACGTGCTGGTGACCCGCCATTACTTTGAGCTTGCGCCGGATCAGGTGGCTCCGGGGTACCGCCAGGTCAGCGCCGTAGCCCCCGGGGTGCTGGGGGTTACCGGCATCGAATCGAGCGAAGTGGTACAGGGCATCGTGGACCGGACCCGGCCCGATCTGATCATCGCGATCGACGCGCTGGCCTCCCGTTCGCTCGAGCGGGTGAATACGACGATTCAAATCGCCGATATCGGCATTCACCCCGGTTCCGGCATCGGCAATAAAAGAAGGGGGCTGACGCAGGAGATCCTGGGCATCCCGTGCATCGCGATCGGCGTGCCGACGGTCTGTTACGCTTCGACGATCGTGAACAACGTATTTGATTTGATGAAGTCGCATTTCAATCAGGAAGCCGGCGAAGGCAAGCAGGCGCAAACGAAGCAGATCATGGGCTTGCTTACCGAGCTCAGCGAAAACGAAAGATTGGGGCTCGTCAAAGAGGTGCTGGACCCGCTCGGCCATGACTTGATCGTTACACCGAAGGAGATCGACGAATTTATCGAGGATGTCGCGAACGTGATCGCAAGCGGGCTGAACATCTCCCTGCATGAAGCCGTTACGCCGGAAAACGTCGCGTCCTATACCCATTAATTCCGGGCAGCCGGCCCGAAACGCAAATATTGAACACGGTTTTCGTCAACCGCTGAAAAAGATCCGCTAGCCAAATCTAGCGGATTTCTTTTTTTTGGGAGAATTTGAGGTTCTACCCTAGCAGCTAGGTTCATAGATTTGGGATATGAAGATTGAAAGCGGCTGGAGGAGGACATGCGAAATGAAATTCAGAGCTTTGAACATTGCGAAATTAAGACGGAACCTGCTGTACGTATTGGCGATGGGTAGGACCTTTTTGCTGCTGACGGTCATGTCGGTCGTATTTTTTATCCTGCTGGGCGTGTTCGGGATTGCCGAGAAACAGCTTAACACCTCGCCGGTTTCTTCGATGAAGGGGCTGGCGGCTTCCCTGTCCAGCGGTTTCTTTATGGAGATGGTCGGGATGGAGCTTCCGCATGCGGCTCCAACCAACGAAACGCCCGCGATTTCGGGAAAACACATGACGAATTTCGTGTTCCAACTGTTGACCGACGTCAACCCGTCCGATCCGAAAAGCCTGGTTGCCCGTGAGGTGCCGGGGCTTGGCGCGGACAGTCCGATTTTGCTGCGAACCGGCTCGGGCAACGGGCTGGCGCAGGCGCCCGAAGATTACCGGCCCGGAAACGGGGCCCACGGGAGCGCCCCGGATCATCCGGAGCCGGACGAGGATGGCCAGGATGGGACGAACCCGGGCGGGGAGGGCGAGGGCGGCACGCCGGAGAATGGCGGCGCCTCGGACGCTCAGAAACCGGAGCAGGGCGCGGACGCGGAGGAGCCATCGCTCAAACCCGGCAACAAAAACATCGTTATGATCTACCATTCTCATCCGCAAGAATCGTATAATCCGGTCCTGGGGACGAATGTCGACAACCCCAGCTCGGCGGAAAAGATGAAAAACGTCAGCCTGGTCGGCGACGCGCTGGCCAAGGAGCTCGAGAAGAAAGGCATTGCCACGCTGCATTCGTACGAAAATTATGCGGACAAAGTTAGCAATTACAACTACAACTATTCATATAAATATTCGCGGGAGACCGTAAAAACGGCAATGGCCGAAAACGGGCAGCTGAAGTACTTTATCGACATTCACCGCGACTCGCAGCGCCACGACAAAACGACGACAACGATCGGCGGACAGTCCTACGCGCAGGTGTATTTTATCATCGGGCACGGCAACGAGAATTGGCGTTTGAACGAAGCCTTCGCCAGCTCCATCCACGAGCGCATGGAGAAGTCGTATCCCGGCATCTCGCGCGGCATTTGGGGCAAAACGTCGTCGCAGGGCAACGGGGAATACAACCAATCCTTATCGCCGAACAGCGTGCTGATCGAAATCGGCGGGATCGACAACACTCAGGAGGAGCTGGATCGGACCGCCAAAGTGCTCGCCGGCATCCTTGCCGATTTGTACTGGGAAAGCCAGGAGGCGGAAAAAGCCGGATCCTTGACGAAAGGCGGCGGGAAGCAAGAGACGGGCGAAGCGGCGCAGACAAGCAAGAAATCGTAGACCGGATTCGGGAGGACGGGGAGATCATGGCCAAAACGACGCGAAAAATATTGCTGTACGGCATTCTGCTTGCGGCGGGCGTGACGCTGGGGATGCAGCTGGCGGATAGCGGGACCGCAACCGTTTATGGGCCGGGGTATTCCGGCGGCGAAGCCGGCGCAACCGGACAATTTCCGCAGGGTTACGGGAGCGCTGGGAGCGGATACGCTTCTTCGGCTTGGCCCGCGAATTCCGCCCAGGGCGGGTCCGGCTGGCAAGGGGGGAACTCCGCTCCCGGCCCGGGTTACGGCTACGGAGGGTATAACTACTATTACAACGGTGTAAACGGCGGGTATGAAACGGGAGGCAACAGCGGCGGTCCGCTCCCCTCGCAGGGCTTCTCTTCGGGGAACGGGGCCCAGACCGGTCCATCCGGGGGGAATTCCGCCGTGCAGACGCCCGCCGACCTGCTGCTGCCGCCCCAGCCCCCGCCGCCTGTGGACCGCTTCGCCGACAAAGCGGCGCATTTGCTGCAGCAGGCATCGCAAAAGAGCATCCATTGGGTCGCCTCTTTATTCGATCAAACGAAATGATGAGTCCCGCTCTCCGGGGAAACTTACGGATTTACGGTTTATAACAGGTGCCGGCTTTGTTATACTATTGTTAGATTGTTATTTGAACCGTTAGTAAGACTATTCGGAGGTAGGAACCCGCTTGAAAAAAGTTACGATGCAGCAAATCGCCGATCATTTGGGTGTCTCAAAGTTCGTCGTTTCCAAGGCGTTATCCGGTAAAGGCGGAGTCAGCGAGTCCACCAAGGAGCGGGTCATTCAGGCCGCTTCCCGGCTCGGCTATTTTAATCAAAAGAATGGATACGTTAAAAACATCGTTCCCGCCGGGGCGCCGCTCTCCCCATCCGCCGGCAAGCAGTCGGTGCTGGTGCTGATGCCCAATATCCGGTTTCAAAACAAGGAGTCGCTTTATTGGGGAAGATTGCTGGAGGGGATATCCCGCGAGCTTGAGCAGCAAGGACTCGGGATGATTATCGTTTCGGAGCCGCGGGGGGAGAACTTCATGAGCATCCTGAACCCGGAGGGCATTCTCGGCATGGTGGGCGTCGGCCAGATCGCGACCTCGCTGCTGCTTGAGGTACACCGGAGCGGACTGCCGATGGTGCTGGTCGATCATGAAGATCCGCTGATTCCGAGCGATACGGTTTTTGCCAACAACCTGGACGGCATGGCGAGGCTAACCAATCATTTGATCGGTTTGGGACATCGCCAGTTGCATTTTGTGGGGAGCTCCGCATTTTCGCGAAGCTTCCGCGATCGCTGGCTCGGCTTTCGCAGCGCTTTGGAGGAGAACGGTTTGACCCCGCAGGCGGCTGACGATCCGATGCTGAAGCTGGAAGGCGTGGAGACCGGGGCGTTCCATGGCGATGTGGCCGCCTGGCTTCAGCGCCGGAAAAAAACGCGTTCCCTGCCGACGGCGCTGGTGTGCGCGAACGACGCGATCGCCGTGAACGTGTGCTCGGCCCTGGACGAGCTGGGGTTATCGGTCCCCGGGGATATCGCCGTGACCGGGTTCGACAACATCGATGACGCGGCGCGCCATGCACCGTCGATTACGACGGTGAACGTCCCGAAGGAGGAACTGGGCCAGCGCGCGGTGAAGAAGCTGTTGGACAGGCTGGCCAATCCGGGCGGGCCGCAGGAGAAAATCATGATTTCGGTAGAGATGGTCTACCGGAATTCCACCTCCGAACCGACAGGAGAGGCCGGAACCGCGCGGAATTGACCGCCAACCGCAGAAAAAGCGCGAGCCGCAAAGGGATTGCCTTTGCAGTTCGCGCTTTTTATTTACCTATTTATTGTTCGGCCAAAAACCGTTCGTTGCGCTCGACCAGGCCCAGTCTTTGTTGAACGCAAGCGTAGGAGCGAAGCGGGTCCTCCGGCGTGTTCATCGCATAGTCGAGCAGCCGGTCAACGGTTGAGGCGGCGACATGGATACGCGTGTCGGAGGAAGCGTAGTAAATGAACACATCTCCGTTATCGCGGGCGATCACGCCGTTGCAGAACACGACGTTCGACACGTCGCCGACCCGCTCTTCGCCTTCCGGGGCGATCAGATGGCCGCCGGGACGATGCGTTACGCGCTGCGGCTCCTTAAGGTCCGACAGGAAGGCGTACAGCACGTACCGCAGTCCCGCCGCCGTCCCCCGCACGCCGTGGGCGATGTGCAGCCAGCCTTTGTCCGTTTTGATCGGGGCCGGACCCTGGCCGTTTTTGACCTCTTTAATCGTATGGTATTTCCGGTCGTCAACGATGATCTCCTCCTCGATCACCGCGTTTTCGATCGAATCCGACAGCCCCCAGCCGATGCCGCCGCCGGACCCAGCGTCGATAAAGCCGTCCTGCGGCCGGGTGTAGAACGCGTATTTGCCGTTCACGAATTCCGGGTGCAGCACGACGTTGCGCTGCTGCGGGGATTTCGTCTTCAGATCGGCCAGGCGCTCCCAGGCGACTAGATCCTTGGTGCGGGCGATGCCGCATTGGGCCACGGCGCTCGACAGGTCGCCGCGCGGAGCGTCCGAATCTTTCCGTTCCGTGCAGAACAGGCCGTAAATCCAGCCGTCTTCGTGGCGCACGAGCCGCATGTCGTACACGTTTACGTCCGGATCTTCGGTTTCCGGCATCACGATCGGGTGATCCCAAAAGCGGAAGCCGTCCACGCCGTTATCGCTTTCCGCCACAGCGAAGAACGATTTGCGGTCTACGCCTTCGACCCGGGCGACGAGATAAAATTTGCCGTTTAGCTCGATCGCCCCCGGGTTGAATACGCCGTTTACGCCAAGACGTTCCATGAAATACGGATTTGTCTCCGGATTGAAATCGTATTTCCAGATCAGCGGCGCGTGTTCCGCCGTCAAAACCGGATAACGGTAGCGGTCGTAGATTCCGTTGCCATAAGGGAGCTTTTCGTTGCGGCGGTTGATTAATTGCCCGTAACGCTCCATCAATTGCTGCTTTCTTTCCTCAAACAGATTCATTCTTTTTTCCTCCGTATCATTGAAATTAAAAGTTCTATCCCTGCAAACGTCCCAGCATTTCCAGACAAGCCCGGCTGTTATGGTACGGGCATTTCCACGGGCTGACCTTCGGCTCTCCCGGCAGGGGGGCGCCGCTCTGATCCACGCCCCAGAACCATTCGCCATGTTCCCGGTCGATCAGGTACGTTTGGATGAACTTCCAGGAATTTGCCGCGGCGGTCCGGTATCGCTCATCGCCGGTCAACTGATAGGCGTTATAGAAGCCGACCATCGCTTCCGCCTGGGGCCACCAATCCTTGTTCGTATCGGTCAGTCCGCTTGGGCCGGCCTCGTTCCAAAGGCCCCCGTCTTTGTCCACGCCTTCGTTGTAAACCGCTTCCGCCATCGCCGCAGCCGTTTCTTTTACACGCTGCAGCAGGGCGGGATCGCCGAGCGCCTCGGCGGCTTCGACGAGCAGCCAGCTGCCTTCGATGTCATGCCCGTAGGAGATATGGCGGCTCTTGACCTGCCATTCCTCATCAAAAAACAGCCAAAAATGAGCCTTTTGCGGGTCGATGATATGATCCAGCGTCACCTCGATCAGCTCGGACAGGCTGTGCCGCAGCTCGGGGGATTTCCATACCCGGTACAGGTTGGTGTACGCCTCCAGCACGTGCAGATGGGTGTTCATCGATTTCTTTTCGTTCAGGTCCTTGTTGCTGAGGCTGAAGTCGCCGGTTTGCTTCCAGTCGCGGGACAAAGCCTCGATATATCCTTTATGCACAGGGTCATAGCTGTGCTTCTCAAGCAGGCGGTAGATATCCGCCGCCAAATCCAGCGCCTCCCGGTTCGAAGTGGCGAGGGCATATTCGGCCAAGGCGTAAATGACGAACGCTTGACCGTAAACCTGCTTTTTATCCTGGGCCGGACGCCCCTCGCAATCGACCATCCAGTACAAGCCGCCATGCTCGCGGTCCAGGAAATGCTCCAGCAGATAATCGTAGGCGCGCTGCGCCGTCTCCAGATATTCTTCGGAAGGGAAGAGACGGTGGGCGGAAGCAAAGGTCCACAAAATCCGGGCATTCAGCACCAGTCCTTTGTCGGCTTGGCGCTCGGGTTTCAATTCTTGATCGATAAAGCCGATGAACCCGCCGCGCTCGGTATCGACCGTATGGTTGATCCAAAACGGCAAAATGTTGTCCTGCAGCTCTTGCCGCAGTTGTTGTAACCAATCGAGTTTGTCCATGGGGAATGTGCCTCCTTATCGCTTATGGTAAAAATAGTTTGGCGGCGTATGCTTCGGCGACGACAGCTTCGGCGCGTTTGCCGTAAATGCAGTAGCCGTCATCGGCAGCGGCTTGCTCGCGGCCGTAAAGCTGCGCCGGCCAATCCCGCAGCATGAAGCCGCGCACCCAGTCGCGTTCTCCGCATTTTTCATAAATCCCCAGGTCATTCCGGCCACATAAGGCGCTAACGAATTCATGCAAGAGCTCACCTCGCCAGTTTAAATTTCTGAATTCTGTTATCATTTGTTATATTAATTTTGATAACAAATTATGATTATGACATTACTATATATCTAAAGATCAGGAGAATTCAACACTTTAATTTTGTGGTTTGTTAGCCTGAACAAACTATCAAACGCAAAAAAACCGCCGATAGCGGCGGTTTTTGATGTTCGTCAGAAGAGCTATTTATTGATTGTTTTTACAGAATCCCGGTAAATGATTTTGCCGTGCACCAGCACGCGGCCGATATGCCGGCTAGGGTTGGCCACTTTATCCATGATCGTTTTGACGGCCGTGCGGGCCATTTGCTCGATGTCTACTTCGACCGTCGTCAACTGCGGGGTGGAGAGCGTAGCGTACAGATCGTTGTCGAAACCGACCACGGAGCAGTCGTCCGGCACGCGGTAACCCATGGCATTCAAGCGCTCGCATAGAATGTAAGCGACCTGGTCGCAGTTGCAGACGAAGGCTGTGGGCATTTTTTCCGGAAACACGATATCGATGTATCTGCCATGCTCGTCGCGGTCGTTCAGCAGCAGCCGGTCTTCAAAAACCATGCCGTGCTCGAGCAGCGATTTGTAATAACCGAGATAACGGTCCTGGATGCTGCTGGTGGAATAAATGTTGCCCACGTAAGCGATATCGCGGTGACCGCATTGAATCAAATAGTTGGTGATTTCATAGGCTCCGTAAAAATTGTCCGTGACGATCGAATCGATTGCGGCGTGTTCGTCGTAAAAATCGAGAAGCAGCTTGGGCAAATCCATGTTTTGCACCGTTTCGATATACTTCTTGCTCTATTTTCATGCAGTTTCTCGACTCGATTTCCGAATCGCTGGATGAATCGGCCATGCTGGACGGGGCGTCGTATTTCACGATTTTTGGAAAATCATTTTACCTTTGCTTGCACCGGCCATCGTTACGGTGATTATCGTTTAAGGCGTCAACATTTACAACGATTTTTATACGCCGTTCCTGTATATGCCCAGCGAGGATCTGCAGGTGATATCGACCGCGCTGTTCAAGTTCAAAGGACCTTACGGCTCGCAGTGGGAAGTCATCTGCGCGGGAATCATGATCACGATCGTGCCGATCCTGATCGCCTTTATCTCCCTGCAAAAATTCATCTACAACGGCTTTGCGCAAGGCTCGGTCAAATAAATTAACCTAAATCAAGTGGAATGAAAGGAGCAATCTTATGAGTACAGTAAAAATTATCGGAGAAACCTTGCCGAACATCCCGTGGCAGGAGAAACCGGCTGATGCGGCCGGGCCGGTGTGGAGACATAGCGGGAATCCGGTTATCGATAGAAATCCGGCCAAAGGCATCGCCCGTATTTTCAACAGCGCCGTAGTCCCGTACGAAGGCCGCTTCGTCGGCGTCTTCCGTGCCGAAACGATCAATGGCCGCCCGCATCTGCACCTGGGTTGGAGCGAGGACGGCTACGGCTGGAAGATCGACGAGGAGCGCATTCCTTTCACGGATGAGGACGGCAAGCCGTTTCAGCCGCGATATGCCTATGATCCGCGGCTGGTGAAGGTGGGAGATACCTATTATATCATCTGGTGTACGGATTTTTACGGCGCGTCGATCGGTGTGGCCAAAACGCGGGATTTCCAATCGTTCGTGCGCCTGGAAAATCCATTCCTGCCGTTTAACCGCAACGGCGAATTGGACCCGCTGCACGAGACACAGGAAGCGTTCTTCAACAAACTGGGATATATCGACATTCAGAATCTGGCCGACCGTATCTCGGCGAAGGTCATCTTCGTGACGGGCTTGGCCGATTCGATTTGTCCGCCTTACACGCAGTTTGCGGCCTATAACAAGATCGTTTCCGCGAATGGAGTTGGTCGTTTATCATGAATACGGCCATGAATATTTGCCTTATTTGGGCGACCGCGTCCTGCAGGAGATGCTGAAGCTGTAGATAATAACGAGAATGCGCGCCCGTACCGATTGATGCCAGCCCCTGCAACTGATATAATAAATTGATTGGACTTCAACGATTTGTGGTGGGGGTAAGGATGACTGATATCAGAGCAAGACAACAAAAAATTCGCAATTTCTGCATCATTGCACATATAGACCATGGCAAATCGACGCTGGCCGACCGGATTTTGGAATATACCGGGGCGCTGTCTTCCAGGGAAATGCAGGAGCAGGTGCTCGACCAGATGGATCTGGAGCGTGAACGCGGGATTACGATCAAGCTGCAGGCGGTGCGCTTGGCTTACCGTGCGGATGACGGCGAGGAATATTTGCTGAACCTGATCGACACGCCGGGACACGTCGACTTCACGTACGAGGTTTCCCGCAGCCTGGCGGCCTGCGAAGGGGCATTGCTCGTCGTGGACGCCGCCCAGGGGATCGAAGCCCAGACGCTGGCCAACGTTTATCTGGCGCTGGACAACAACCTGGAGATTTTGCCTGTCATCAATAAAATCGATCTGCCCAGCGCCGATCCGGACCGGGTGAAGCAGGAGGTCGAGGACGTCATCGGGCTCGACGCCAGCGAGGCCGTGCTGGCTTCGGCCAAAGCGGGGATCGGGATCAAGGAGATCCTGGAACAGGTCGTGCAGAAGGTGCCGGCGCCGTCGGGCGATCCGGACCGTCCGCTTAAAGCGCTCATTTTCGATTCGCATTACGATCCGTACAAAGGCGTTATCGTATATGTACGCGTCATTGACGGCCATATCAAAGCCGGCTCGAAAATCAAAATGATGGCCACGGACAAAACGTTCGAGGTCATCGAGGTCGGCGCGTTCAAGCCGCGGATGACGATCGTGGACGAGCTGAACGTCGGCGACGTCGGCTTTATTGTGGCCGGCATCAAGACGGTCGGCGACACCCGGGTCGGCGATACGGTGACGGACGCGAAGAATCCGACGCCCGAACCGCTGCCGGGTTACCGCAAAATCAACCCGATGGTCTTCTGCGGTCTGTATCCGATCGAAACGTCGGATTACAACGATCTGCGCGAAGCCCTGGAGAAGCTGCAGCTCAACGACGCTTCGCTCAGCTTCGAGCCGGAAACGTCCAGCGCGCTAGGCTTCGGATTCCGCTGCGGATTCCTCGGCCTGCTGCACATGGACGTCATCCAGGAGCGGATCGAGCGGGAGTTCAACATCCCGCTGATTACGACCGCGCCAAGCGTTATTTACAAAGTGACGCTGACGAACGGCGAGACGATTTCGATCGACAATCCGTCCAATTATCCGGAAGTCGGCAAAATCGACCACGTGGAGGAGCCTTTCGTCAAGGCGGCGATCATCGTGCCGAACGATTACGTCGGAACGGTGATGGAGCTGTGCCAAAACAAGCGCGGCGAATTCGTGAACATGGAGTATTTGGATACGACGCGCGTGACGATTACTTACCAGATCCCGCTGTCGGAGATCGTTTACGACTTCTTCGACCAGTTGAAATCGGGCACGAAAGGATACGCTTCGTTCGACTACGAGCTGTCGGGATACCGCCAGTCCAATTTGGTAAAGATGGACATTCTGCTGAACGGCGAGCAGGTGGACGCGTTGTCCTTCATCGTGCACCGCGACCGCGCTTACCATCGCGGCCGGATCATTTGCGAGAAGCTGCGCGAGCTGATTCCGCGGCAAATGTTCGAGGTGCCGATCCAGGCTTCGATCGGGACGAAGATCGTCGCACGCGAAACGGTCAAGGCGATGCGCAAAAATGTCCTCGCCAAATGCTACGGCGGCGATATTTCGCGGAAGCGCAAGCTGCTGGAAAAGCAAAAGGAAGGCAAAAAGCGGATGAAGCAGGTCGGCAGCGTCGAGGTGCCGCAGGAAGCGTTTATGGCGGTGCTGAAGATCGACGACAATTAAGCGGGAAGCGATTGAAAGTCGTGAAAGTTGTGAAAGTTGTGAATGCCCCGGAAACCGGCGGCAAGCGGATGAGCTTGCGAGCGTCGAGGCGGCGTAGCAAGTTAAAAGCGATGGATTATGGTGGGAGGAAAGCCGCGGGGCTTTCCTCTTTCAAATAAGCGCTGCGGGCGCAGGCGTGGGAATGGCCGCCCCGGGCGGGAAATTAGCGGTAAGTTATGGCTCGATCAAGAAAAATCGGTGCTTGACAAAACGGCTGCCGGAACGATCCCATAACGATCCGAAATAAAGACACTTTATGTCCTTATTTTTCGCCGCTAAAGTTGCTCAGGCAGCTCAGCCAGCCTGGTTTTACAGGTTTACTTTATTTTTATCAAACGAACGGATATCGCCGGCCGGAATTACGCGCATTTTTGCCCTTATTTCTTGAGGGCTGAAGTAACGGACAGCGGCGAATCGATTTCCGGTTTTAAATGTTTCTACTATTATATAATATGAAATAAATAAAAGTTTAGGAGGCATGACCATGGACCAACAGACGAAGCGGCAGGGACCGGGAATGCCGAACCTTGAGCAGACGGCGGGCGGCGTTATGTCAAGCGGCCAGCCGGCGGCGGAAAGCGCCGCGTCTAACAGCGAAAAAAAGCGGGCACCCCAGGCCGTTTATATACACATTCCGTTTTGCACCAATAAATGCTTTTATTGCGACTTTAACTCCTACGTGCTGAAGGATCAGCCGGTGATGGACTATCTGAAGGCGCTGGACCGCGAGATGGAGCTGACCGTAAGCCAAACGCCGCCCGGCGAGATCCGGACGATTTTTGTCGGGGGCGGGACGCCGACCGTGCTGAATCCGCAGGAGATGGAGTTTTTCCTGGCATCGGTGCGGAAGCATTTCCCGCGCTGGGCGAGCGGTATCGAGTTTACGATGGAGGCCAATCCCGGAACGACCGACCGTGAAAAACTGGCCGTGATGAAAGCGGGCGGGGTCAACCGGGTCAGCTTCGGCGTGCAGGCGTTCCAGAACGAGCTGCTGAGCGGGATCGGCCGGATTCACAACACCGACGACGTGTACCGGAGCTTGGAGAACGCCCGCGCCGCCGGTCTTGACAATCTGTCGATCGACCTGATGTTCGGTCTGCCGAACCAGACGGTGGAAATGCTGGACTACAGCGTCTCCCGCGCGCTTGAGCTAGGGCTGTCCCACTACTCGATCTACAGCCTTAAAGTGGAAGAGAACACGCTGTTCCATACCCTGTACCAGAGAAACCAGCTACCGCTGCCAAGCGAAGAAGATGAGCTAAAAATGTATCTGCTGCTGATGGAGCGGATGGCGCAGGCGGGGTACGAGCAGTACGAGATCAGCAACTTCGCCAAGCCGGGCTACGAAAGCCGCCACAACATCACTTATTGGCGCAACGAAGACTATTACGGTTTGGGCGCGGGCGCGCACGGATATGTAGCAAGACAGCGGCACGTCAACATTAAAGGCGTGAACCCGTATGTGGAAGCGGCCGGCCAAGGCCTGCCCCGGCTGGAACAGTTCGCTGTGTCCCGCGAGGAGGCGATGGAGGATTTCGTGATGGTCGGGCTGCGCATGCTGGACGGTATCCGCAAGGAGGACTTCCGGGCCCAGTTTGGCGCGGCTAGCGAAATGGATCGGATTTTTGCCCGGCCGCTGCAAAAAATGTTGTCGGCCGGACTCCTGGAGCAGCACGAGGATCAAGGCGGCTACCGCCTCAGCCGCCAAGGCGTGTTGTTCGGCAATGAAGTGTTTGCCGAGTTTATCGGCGTATTAACGGTATAACCGAATATATTCAATCGCAGAATGAACAAAACAGGCAGCCGCCCGGCTTGATATCAAGCGAGGCGGCTGCCTGTTTTAGGCTGGTGCGCAACCTTTAGGATCGGCGAGAAATGGCTTGAAGTTTTATACCTAATCATGTATATTTATTCATATTACATGACTTGGGAGATCGAGGGGGATAAGCAATGCAAGCCGTTGCCGTATGCAGACAGGCGAAACTTGAGGACGTCGAACCTCTTTTTACGATGATTGATGAATATGCCAAGAGAGGGATCATGCTGCCGCGTTCCCGCGCAGTGCTCGAACGTCAGATCAACGATTTCGTCGTCGCGGAAGTGGATGGGCGGGTCGTGGGGTGCGGCTCGCTGTGTAAGCTCGGCGAGGAGCTTGTGGAAATCCGTTCTCTCGGCATCGCCGAAGGGTACAAAGGGCGAGGCCTCGGCTCCATGCTGGTGGAGAAGCTGGTGGAGCAAGCGCGGAAGCTGGCGATCCCGAAAGTGATGGCTTTGACCTATGAGGTTTCATTTTTTGTGAAAAACGGTTTTACGGTGGTAGATAAAGAAATTTTCCCGGAAAAAGTATGGACGGACTGTGTCAACTGCGCAAAGCAGCACTGCTGCGACGAAATAGCCGTGCTTAAGATACTGGACTGACTTGACAATCGTCAGGTCGGTTTGGTATTTTTGTATTAGCGATTAGCACTCTAAGCTAACGAGTGCTAACGGACGATAAATTGGATCAGGAGGGATTGCCATGTTAACGGAACGCCAAAGAATGATATTGACTGCGATTGTGGATGACTATATTCGATCGGCGGAGCCGGTGGGGTCCCGGAGTATTTCCAAACGTGGGGATGTCGGGTACAGCCCGGCGACGATCCGCAACGAGATGGCGGATTTGGAGGAGCTCGGTTTCTTGGAGCAGCCGCATACGTCGGCGGGACGAATACCTTCCATTAAAGGCTACCGTTACTACGTGGATCACCTGACTCCGCTTAATCTGATTACGCCGGAAGAGCTTAAAACCCTCAAGGCTTTTTTTGCCGAGAAGCTGAATGCGGCGGAACAGGTCATTCAGCATGCCGGCACGATTTTATCCCATATGACCAATTACACTTCCATCCTGCTGGGGCCGGAAGTTTTTCATACGTCTTTGCGCCATTTCGGGTTGCTGTCGCTGAACGAGAACACGGCGGTGGCGATCTTGGTCACGAATACGGGACAAGTGGAGAACAAAACCGTGTCCATTCCGGCCGGCGTATCGGTTTCGGAGATGGAAAGAGTGGTCAACCTGCTTAACGTTAAGCTTGCGGGGCTGCCGATCTACAAACTGAAAACCGCCCTTTATAACGAAATCGGTCAGGAAATGCAGCGGCATATCGAGCATTTTGAAGAGCTGATGAAGGTGCTTGATCAAGTGCTGGACAGCGGTTCGGACGGGCAGCGCCTGTTCCTGAGCGGGGCTACCAACATGCTGACGCAGCCGGAATTCCGCGATGTGGACAAAGTCAAGAGCATCCTGGATCTGCTGGAGGAGACGCCGACGTTGACGAAAATGATGTCTTCGGCATCCCTCGGCTCGGGCATTCAAGTGAGGATCGGCACGGAAAACGACCACGAAGCTTTCGCCAACTGCAGCCTGATCACCGCAACGTATCAAATTGAAGGGGAAACGGTCGGGACGATCGGTATTCTTGGGCCAACCCGGATGGAATACGGCCGGGTGATGCGAATTTTGGACATTTTATCGAAGGATTTGAGCAAATTTTTGTCCCGGCTGCATTAACATGCATGAACTTTGGCCCTGACTGCATGTTAAGGAGGTGAACATCTTGAAGGAATCACAGCCAATTCAAGACAACATCAATCACAATGTAGAGGAAGAACAAGAGATGAACGATAACGTTAAAGATGAGCAAAACCTGGAAACGGAAGAGAACAGGCAGGACGAAGCGCTTCAGCAGGAGCCGCAGGAACAGGTGAACGAAGACGAAGCGGCGGGCTCCGCAGCGGAAGGCGGCGCCGCTTTGAGCGGCGAACTGGCAAAATTGCAGGCGGAGAACGAGGAATACCAGCAGCGGCTGCTTCGCGCCCAAGCCGATTTCGATAATTTCCGGCGCCGGACGTTGAAGGAAAAGGAAGAACTGGGAAAATACGCTTCCGCCAAGCTGATTACCGAGCTGCTGCCCGTGATCGATAACTTCGAAAGAGCGATCAGCTCCGCGGGCGAAAGCGCGGATACCAGCTCGTATGCGAAAGGCGTGGAAATGATTTTCCGCCAGCTTGAGGGCGTGCTGAAAGCGGAGGGACTCACTGCGATGGAAGCCGAGGGTACGCCGTTTAATCCCGAATTCCATCAGGCGATCATGCAGGTGGAATCCGAGGAATACGAGGAAGGCACCGTCGTCGAGGTCGTGCAAAAGGGATATTTGTTGAAAGACAAAGTGCTGCGCCCGGCGATGGTCAAAGTCAGCGGCTGAACCACATGCTGATACACATAGAAAAACATGCACCTATTTAAGGAGGACATAAGCAAATGAGCAAAGTTATCGGTATTGACCTTGGAACGACCAACTCTTGCGTTGCGGTCATGGAAGGCGGTGAAGCCGTCGTCATTCCGAACCCGGAAGGCGGACGTACGACTCCTTCCGTCGTCGGTTTCAAGAAGGACGGCGAACGGATCGTCGGGGAAACGGCAAAACGCCAGGCGATTACAAACCCGGACCGCACGATCATCTCCATCAAAAGACATATGGGGACGAACCATAAAGAAGCCATCGACGGCAAAGAATTTACGCCGCAGGAGATTTCGGCGATCATTTTGCAGAAGCTGAAATCAGACGCCGAAGCTTATTTGGGCCAACCTGTAACCCAGGCGGTCATCACGGTTCCGGCTTATTTTAACGACAGCCAGCGTCAAGCGACGAAGGATGCCGGGAAAATCGCCGGCCTGGAAGTGCTGCGGATCGTCAACGAACCGACGGCGGCGGCGCTTGCCTACGGCCTGGAGAAAGCCGAGGATCAAACGATCCTGGTTTACGACTTGGGCGGCGGTACGTTCGACGTATCGATTTTGGAGCTGGGCGACGGCTTCTTCGAAGTTAAAGCCACCAGCGGGGACAACCACCTCGGCGGCGACGACTTCGACCAAAAGATCATCGATTATCTGGTGGAAGAGTTCAAAAAGGATCAGGGCATCGACCTCAGCAAGGACAAAGCGGCCGTTCAACGTCTGAAGGACGCCGCCGAAAAAGCGAAAAAAGAATTGTCCGGCGTGCTGACGACAACGATTTCCCTGCCGTTCATTACGGTCGTTGACGGCGTGCCGCAGCACTTGGAAGTGAACCTGACCCGCGCCAAATTCGAAGAATTGACGGCGGACCTCGTAGAGCGTACGCTTGGACCGACCCGCCGCGCGCTCAGCGATGCCGGCCTGACTTCGGCCGATATCGATAAAATCGTTCTGGTCGGCGGTTCCACGCGGATTCCGGCCGTTCAGGAAGCGATCAAGAAACTGACCGGCAAAGAGCCGCACAAAGGCGTCAACCCGGATGAAGTCGTTGCCCTGGGCGCAGCCGTGCAAGCGGGCGTGTTGACCGGCGACGTCAAGGACGTCGTATTGCTCGACGTAACTCCGCTTTCGCTAGGGATCGAAACGGCGGGCGGCGTGTTTACGAAAATGATCGAACGCAACACGACGATCCCGACGAGCAAATCGCAAGTTTTCTCCACTTACGCGGACAATCAGCCTAGCGTGGAAATCCACGTGCTGCAAGGGGAACGCGAGATGGCCGCAGGCAACAAAACGCTCGGCCGCTTTATCCTCGGCGATATTCCGCTCGCGCCTCGCGGCGTGCCGCAAATCGAAGTTACCTTCGATATCGACGCCAACGGGATCGTTAATGTATCGGCGACGGACAAAGGCACCGGCAAGAGCCAAAAAATCACGATCACATCTTCAAGCGGCCTCAGCGACGAAGAAATCGACCGCATGATGAAGGACGCCGAGCTTCATGCCGAAGAAGACAAAAAACGCAAGGAACTGGTCGAAGCGAAAAACAACGCCGATCAGCTCATTTACAGCGTCGACAAAACGCTGAAGGAACTGGGCGATAAAGTGGACGCCGCCGAAACGGAAAAAGCGAACGCGGCGAAAGATGAGCTCAAGAAAGCGGTCGAAAGCGACAATCTGGAGCAAATCAAATCCGCTTCGGAAAAACTGACCGAGATCGTGCAGCAGCTCTCCGTCAAGCTTTACGAGCAGGCTCAGCAAGCCGCCGGGGCAGCCGGCGCCGAAGGTGGGGCAGAAGGCGCTGCGGCCGGCGGTTCGACCCGCGACAATGTCGTGGATGCCGACTACGAAGTTGTTGACGATGACAAGAAGTAAAGCTTAAGGCATCACGGACCGGCAAAGCATTGAATACACTTTGGTAAACTGGGAAGGTCAAAGCGCGGGCGGCTTCCGCACTTTGACTTTCCTTTTGCCGGATTAAGGGAACGGTATAACGCGGCTGGTCCCAAGAGTCAAGACGGGGGTGGAAGGATGGCAGAAAAACGCGATTATTATGAAGTGCTGGGCGTCGGGAAAAACGCCGGCGATGAAGAGATCAAAAAAGCTTACCGCAAGCTGGCCCGCCAATATCACCCGGACGTAAACAAAGCGGCGGATGCGGAAGCGAAGTTTAAAGAAGTGAAGGAAGCCTACGACGTGCTCAGCGATCCGGGCAAACGCTCCCGCTACGATCAATACGGACATGTGGATCCGAATCAGGGCATGGGCGGCGGATTTTCCGGCGCGGATTTTGGCGGATTTGGCGATATTTTCGACATGTTCTTCGGCGGCGGCGGCAGACGCGACCCGAACGCTCCGCAGCGCGGGAACGATTTGCAATATACGATGACGATCGAGTTCGAGGAAGCGGCATTCGGGAAAGAGACCGATATTACGATTCCGCGTACCGAAAACTGCGATACGTGCTCCGGCACCGGCGCAAAACCGGGTACGAAACCGACAGTTTGCTCCGTCTGTCACGGAACCGGACAGCAGGAGGTCGTGCAGAACACGCCTTTCGGGCGCATGGTCAACCGGCGTACCTGTTCCGCCTGCGGCGGCCGGGGCCAGATCATCAAGGAGAAATGCCCAACCTGCTCCGGCAGCGGCAAGGTCAAGAAGCAGCGTAAAATCCACGTGCGGATTCCGGCGGGGGTTGACGACGGCGCTCAGCTGCGGATGACGGGCGAAGGGGAAGGGGGCTTGCGCGGCGGCCCTCCAGGCGACTTGTATATCGTCATCCGCGTGAAGGATCATGAGTATTTCGAGCGGGAAGGCGATGACGTTTATTTGGAAGTGCCGATTACGTTTGCGCAGGCGGCGCTGGGCGACGAGATCGAAATCCCGACACTGACGGAAAAGGTCAAGCTGAAGATTCCGGCCGGTACGCAGACAGGCACTTATTTCCGCCTCAAAGGCAAAGGCATTCCGCGCCTGCGCGGCGTCGGCCAGGGCGATCAGCATGTCAAAGTGGTCTTGATGACGCCCCGGAAACTGAGCGATGAGCAGAAAGAACTGCTGCGTCAATTCGCTTCGCTGGAAGGCGAACATACGCATGAAAATGAGCAATCGTTTTTTGACCGCATGAAACGGGCGTTCCGCGGCGAATGATCGAAGCGGAGCCAAGGCATTACGGCAAGCAAACCAAAACAAGGCCGTCCCAAGAGAATCCGTTCTCTTTGGGGCGGCCTTGTCGCATTTAAGCGTCCTGCCGAATAATCGCGATGATTTCTTCGTGCAGTTCGAGCGTAATATCTTCCCGAAACGTACGCATGCCGTATTCCCGGTAGGCGTATTGGATGATCGATTCCATAATATTGGATTCGACCAGGTAACGGCTGCGGCCGTTAACCCACACTTCCGCGGTATAGCCGGTGTCCTCGTCCCAGCTTAGTTCCACCTGCACGTCGGTGGGGCGGACTCCCGTCCTGTCCGCGGTATGGAGACAAATTGCGTTGATGATTTCATCCATGCCGAGAACCATGATTTAGTATCTTCCTCCACGCCGGTAATCCTCTTGGCGCGGTTGGCGCTTGAAACGCCGGTACAAAGCGACGACGACAGCGATGATTACGTAAATCGCCAGCAGGTTGACGGCAAGTCCAAGCAGGTTGCCGAAGAAGCCCATATTGCCGAACAGCCCCCCGAACAACAGTCCTGCCAGTCCGCCGACCATCAGACCGCGCATAAAGCCGCCGCCGCCAGAAAAGCCTCGCCCCGTCGTGGAGCCTGCTGTTCCGCCGGTTTTGTTGGTGGCCGCTCCATCGGTCCGCTGGTAATCGCCGGTAGCCGGCTTATTGGGCGACGGGTTGTAAGTTCTTGGACCGGACTTGAAGCCGCCTCGCTTGGCATCGGCCAGATCGGGGGAAACGAAGGCAAATATCAACGTAAATGCCATCATGATCATCATCATTTTTTTCATCATACTAAGCGGATAACCTCCTATACAGATAAGTATATTCTGTTCTTTAGCAAGTAATACGGACGAGAGCCGCTAGCGTTTCAAATTTAAAATATTAATTCAGCAGCGGCTTACTCCGGGCAATCTTGCATAAAGCCATCGGCAAATTTGCATCCTACTTAGCATGAACTGCAGCGGTGCAGCTTCATTCTCAAGCTGAAACGAAAGGCAGGGATTCGTATGGGTGAAAAAAATATTTTGGCGTATTTCAAAAGTCCGGAGCAGGCGGAAGGCGCAGCGCGCAAGCTGAGCGCTTTACGGGTCGTCGACATGTCGATCGACCGCTTCAGCCGCTACCCGGGAGAGGGTTATGATCCCGGAAATCCGGTAACCGGGAGCATTTCCAGCTTGGCGGCCATCACGCAGGACGCCGCGATCACAAACCGTTCCGCAGGGATATTGTCGGCGGCGGATCCGGCCGCCAGCGGGCTTAGCCACGGCGGCCAGGGCGGGCCGACCGGGCACGATATCGTGCTGACCGCCGTGGTCGACGAGTCGGTGCATCATCAGGCGCTCCGCATCGTGGAGGAAGCGGGCGGACTGATTTAACGTATTATCGCAAACGCTAGCAGTTTGAAATAATTACGGAAGGGAGATGTGAAGGGATGAGCCAAAGCGAGCAGGATCGCCGGACGAAACGGACGACGGCCAAATCGCGGTTTACGATCGGGCATAACGAGGACGTGGAGTTTTCCGAAGAGCTGGCCGATCAGGAGGATTGGGAGGCGCTGGAGCGCAGTGAACGGGCCGATGCGCGCCAGCAAGGTCAATACCGGCTGTAGACCCGAAGCGGTATGGAACAGGGCGGAGGAACCCGTAAAACGGTTCGCTCCGCTCTCTTTTGTCTCCATCTGCATTCTATAGTACAATAAATCTTATGCATATGAGTCAAGGAGGAAAACTTGCGATGATTTGGAAAGAAATAACTATACATACAACGGAAGAAGCCGTGGAAATGATTTCGAATTTCCTGCATGAAGCCGGCGCCGGCGGCGTAACCATCGAAGAGCACGCCGACAACGATAAGCCGCGCGATACCTCGCTGGGCCAGTGGTTTGAAATTCCGCCCAACGACATTCCCGAAGGCGAAGCCAACATCAGCGGGTATTTTCCGGAGGGATTGGATATCGAGGCGATCATCTTAGAGGTGAAGGAACGGATCGAAGAGCTAAGAGGATATGATATCGACCCGGGCTTGGCCGAAATTTCGGTCAGGGATGTGAGCGAAGACGACTGGGCCAACAACTGGAAGCAGTATTTCAAGCCGCTTAAGGTATCCGATAGACTAACGATCAAGCCGACCTGGGAGGAGTACGCGCCCCAGTCGCCGGAGGAGAAGATCATCGAGCTTGACCCCGGCATGGCTTTTGGCACGGGAACGCATCCGACGACCTCTTTATGTTTGCGCACATTGGAGGGAGTCATCCGCGAAGGGGACGAAGTGATCGATGTCGGAACCGGTTCTGGCATTTTGGCGATCGGCGCTTGCCGGCTGGGCGCTTCTAGGGTGTTGGCGCTTGATCTCGATCCGGTGGCCGTGTCCAGCGCAAGCGAAAATACGAAACTGAACGGGCTGGAGGACAAGATCCAGGTCGTGGAAAGCGATTTGCTGTCGGTGCTGAAAGACGGCGGAAGCGGCAAACTGCAAGTGTCGCTGCCGGTCCGGGTCGTCGTGGCCAATATTTTGGCGGAAATCATTTTGCTTTTTATCGACGATGTGTTCCAGGCCCTGCAGCCGGGAGGCTATTATATCGCTTCGGGAATCTATAAAAATAAAGAACAAGCCGTAGAGGAAGCGCTGCTTGCCGCAGGGTTTGAGATCGAGCAAACGGCCCGGGAAGAGGATTGGGTTGCTTTCGTGGCGAGAAAGAGGTAGCTTGCATGGATTTTTTGAACCAAATATTGCGCGTCCCTTTGGACCAACTTCCTTTTTATTTGATCACGCTGGTGATTGCCTTTATGATACATGAGTTTTCGCACGCTTATTTCGCCAATAAATTCGGTGATCCGACGGCTAAGCTGCTTGGCCGAGTAACGCTGAATCCGGCGGTGCATTTCGATTTATTCGGGATCATCCTGCTGTTGATCGCCGGTTTTGGCTGGGCCAGACCGGTTCCGGTCAACCGGGACAATTTCAGTAGGCCCCGCTTGATGGGCGTGGTCGTTTCGGCGGCCGGACCGCTCAGCAATTTGCTGCTCGGCGTGGTGGGGACCGTGGTGTATGTGATGCTGGGGCATTTTGGCGTTCTGGAATCGATTACGAACGAGCGGCTTTTGCAAGCGGTTTTGATTTTTTTCTATCTGTTCAACGTTACGAACTTTTTCTTATTTTTGTTCAACCTGATTCCGCTGCCGCCGCTGGACGGGTACCGCATTCTGGAAGATATCGTGCCGCGCCGCGTGCTTGGCAAATTGCAGCAGTTTGAGCAATGGTCGATCTTTATCTTTTTGATCATTCTGTTTATTCCCGCTTTGCGGCAGCACACGATCGACCCCCTTTATCAGGCGGCTTATTCGATGTATCTTCAGTTAGCCCATTTTTTCCTGCTGTTGTTTGGGGCTTGAGGCGGGAAGAAAGACTGGAACAAATATATTAAAAGTTGTATGATGTAATTTGGTGATTTTTAGTGGTAGTTCAAAAAGTCCAGCTTTTGAAGCTATAAGGAAGAATAGACGACCAAGCAATAGCTTCCTTAACCTCCATTTTTTGAACGTGTACTTTTTGTGTGAGGATGGATGAGCATGCAGCGTTATTTTGTGGAGCCGTCGCAGTTTGGCGAACGGGAAGTGGCGATTGTCGGGGAGGATGCCCGCCATATCGGCAGGGTGATGCGTTCCAAACCGGGCGACAAGCTGATCGTAAGCGATGGCGTATCCCGTGAAGTCCTCGCGGAAATAACGACGATTGAGCCGCAGCAGGTGACTGCGGCAATTATAGAGACGCTGGCGGCATCCGGAGAGCCGTGGCTGCAAGTGACGGTGGCCCAGAGCCTGCCGAAAGGCGACAAAATGGAAACCGTGATCCAGAAGTGCACGGAGATCGGGGCTTCCGCTTTTCTTCCTTTTTTGTCCGAGCGCACGGTCGTGCAGTACGATCAGAAGAAGGAAGAGAAGCGCCTCGGCCGCTGGCGGAAAATTGCCAAGGAAGCGGCCGAGCAGGCGCACCGCAGCAAAATTCCGGCGGTGGAGATGCCGGTGAAATGGGACGGGCTGTTGTCCGTTTTGTCTGCCTACGATCTGGTGTGCTTATGTTATGAAAGGGAGCACGGCCAGCAGCTGCGCGATGTATTGAAGCCTTTTGTCCAGGGCCTGACGCCCGGACAGACTTGCAAGATCGCCGTTGTGGTTGGACCCGAAGGCGGTTTTGCCGAAGAAGAAGTGCGGGAAGCCGAAGCCATGGGTGCGGCGGCCGTTGGATTGGGCCGCCGCATTTTGCGGACCGAGACGGCCGCTATGGCCGCCCTGACCTGCATCATGTATGAATCCGGAGAAATGGGGGGAAGTTGAACGATGCCATCTGTCGCATTTTACACTTTGGGCTGTAAAGTCAACTTTTACGATACGGAGGCCATTTGGCAGCTGTTTAAAAACGAGGGCTACGAACAGGTCGATTTCGAACAACAGGCCGCCGACGTTTATTTGATTAATACGTGTACCGTGACGAACACGGGGGATAAAAAGAGCCGGCAGATCATCCGGCGCGCCGTGCGCCGCAATCCTGACGCCATCGTGGCTGTGACGGGCTGTTACGCCCAAACGTCCCCGGCGGAAATTTTGGACATTCCCGGCGTCGATCTCGTTATCGGCACGCAGGACCGGGACAAAATCATCCCTTACGTGAAGCAAATCCAGGAGCAGCGCAAGCCGATCAACGCCGTGCGCAACATTATGAAAACCCGCGAATTCGAAGAGCTGGACGTTCCGAATTTTGCCGACCATACCCGCGCTTTCCTGAAGATCCAGGAGGGCTGCAACAATTTCTGCACCTTCTGCATCATCCCTTGGTCGCGCGGTCTGTCGCGCAGCCGCGATCCGCAAAGCGTGCTTCAGCAGGCGCGCCAGCTGGTCGCCGCGGGCTACAAAGAAATCGTACTGACCGGCATCCATACGGGCGGATATGGCGACGATCTCGAAAACTACCGCCTGTCGGACCTGCTGTGGGATTTGGATAAAGTGGAAGGTCTGGGGCGGATTCGCATCAGCTCGATCGAAGCGAGCCAAATCGACGAACGCATGCTGGAAGTTTTGAAGGGATCTTCCAAAATGTGCCGTCATTTCCATATTCCGCTGCAAGCCGGCAGCAACGAAGTGCTTAAACGCATGAGAAGAAAGTATACAATTGAGGAATACGAGCATAAAATCAGAATGATCCGTGAATTTATGCCTGAGGTTGCTATCACGACGGACGTCATCGTTGGCTTCCCAGGCGAAACCGATGAGTTGTTCCGCGAAGGTTTTGAAGCGATCAAACGGATCGGTTTTTCGGAAATCCATGTGTTCCCGTATTCCAAACGGACCGGGACGCCGGCCGCGCGGATGGAGGACCAGGTGGATGAAGAGATCAAACATGCCCGCGTGCATGAGTTGATCGATTTGTCGGAACAGATGCAGCTTGCCTATGCCGAGAAATTCGTCGGCCAGGTGCTGGACGTCATTCCGGAAAGAGACGAGAAAGGAACGGCCGGAGACGGTTTCGCGACCGGCTTCAGCGACAACTATTTGCAGATCCGTTTCCCGGGCGCCCCGGACTTGACCGGCAAAATGTGCCGCGTCAAGCTCACCAAGGCCGACGTCAATACGAACGAAGGCCAGTTGGTTCGCGTCCTGGACGAATCCGCGCAAGCCTTGGCTTAAATAGGTTCTTGCCCGCCCGGGCGTTAAGCAAGGATTTCAACCCTCCAGGGTTGAAATCCTTGTTGTCGCATTAGGGCAAAAGCAAGGTAGCGAGCAACGCTTTTCAATGGTAACCTAGGACGACAACAACTATTCTAACGGTTGCCACAACCGCTATTTGTCCCAAAAACGTTGATTTCAAATTCTAACGGTTGCCATGGCGCTTATTTTACTTAAACCCGGCTAATTATGCTTAGATTAAGACAAATAACGACGCTCACAACCGTTAGAATTTAGAAAAGGCCCTTTTTCGTAAAATAGCAGATGCTACAACCGTTAGATTTCCGGCGGACGATAGTTTCGATTCGAAAGCCTGCGCAATTACGGGAAATCTGGAAAGTATCCCGAACTTGTCTTGTGCAAGAGTTTATGCAACGCTAATGGTTCCAAGCACAAAGTAAAGCGAATCCCGCAGGGAGAGCGAGCAGGAGCGTCTCAGCCAATCGCACGTTAGTCCAATTTGCGGGTATCCAAAGGGCAGCAGGCCCCCTGAGGCCCTCCCTTACGGTAAGGGAGGGTTTGGGGATGAGATCCCGGGTTGAGGCCCATAAGAAGGAGGTACAGCCAGAATGGCATTCAAAGAAATCTCTGCAGGAGGGGTTGTCTATCGCAAGGATGGCGGCCGGATGCAAATTCAGTTAATTACCGATCGGTACGGCAAAATATCGTTCGCCAAAGGAAAAAGAGAGCCCGGCGAGACCGTCGAGCAAACGGCGCTTCGCGAAATTTTGGAGGAGACGGGCATCGTCGGCCGGATTATAAAGCTGATTGATATCATTGCTTATACTTATATGCATCCCAAGTATGGTAATGTGGATAAGGAAGTCCACTATTATCTGGTGGAATGCGAAGGCGGCAAGCTGCGCCCGCAGTTGGAGGAAATCCGCAGCGTGGCCTGGCACGATCCGCATGAAGCGTGGAAGCTTCAGCAGAAATCGGGATACGATAATAACGATTTTATTTTGGAAAAAGCGCTTAGAATGCTTGGTTTGCGGCCTTAGCTTCAAGCCAAAGAGGTCCGGGTCCGGCGCCGCCCCTTGTTTTAAACCGGCTTTGCGGGCGGCAGGGCCGGTGCGGCGTCCGAACCGGAATGATCCAGCCGGGACCAAACCGGCAAATAGCAAAACGGCAGCGCAAGCAAGGAGCTAACCACGTTAAAAATCGTTTGCGTATGCGCGATTTGCGCGGAAAGATCCGAGGACAGCCAGTTTACGGCAGCTTCAAGCCACGGTGTCAGCGGAAGAAACAGCGCGGCGCCCAGCACATTGAGTATAACATGCGACCAGGCGACGAATTGCCCGGGACGCGTTCCCCCGATGGCGGCGATCAGCGCGGTGACACAGGTCCCGACATTGGAGCCGATGACCATGGCGATCCCGAACTCAACCGGAAGAGCGCCGCTTCCGACCAGCCCCATCGTCATGGCGACGACCGCCGCGCTGCTGTGAATGATCGCCGTCAGCACCGCCCCGGCGACAGCTCCCCATAGGAGGCTGCCGGTGGCGTGCGCCAGCAGCCAGTCGATGGCGCCGCGCGCTTCCAGCGCCGGGCCGATCGACTGCATCATGCGGATCGCGATCATCACCAAGCTGAACCCGGCTGCGGTCAAGGCGCCGAACTGCAAGGGAAGAAGCAAAGGGAACTTCCGTTTTACATAGGCGGGCAGCATTTCATCCCCGAGGACGGTCCCGGCCCACACCAGCAAAGAAACGAGCAGCATCGGTACGCCAAGCTTGGCGATATTTAAAGCGATCAACTCCGTGGTGATGCAGGTCCCGATATTGCCGCCAAGGATAATGCCAAGCGTCCGGGCATAAGAGAGCAGACCGGCATTCACGAGACCGATCGTCATGACGGTAATCGCCGTACTGCTCTGCAAAATGGCGGTGATAAATGTGCTGGACAGCATTCCCGTCCAGGGCGTACGCGTCGTCGTGTGCAGAAACCGCATCAGCTTTGGGCCGGCCCAGGCGTGCAGAGCCGCTTCCATGACTTTCATGCCGAACAGGAACAGGGCCAGTCCAAATGTGACCGGAAAAATAATCTCTTGAAACATGCTGCCAAGGCCCCCTTTTTAAGTGAGAGTTCAAAAAGTCAGGTTTTCGGCACCGAGAAGGGAGCTAACTTTTTGAACAACCTCATTAAGTGTACAAGTTACATATATGACATGGGGACAACAGAACAGAACAACTTTAGGAGTGAAACAAGTGGCCAAAGTCATTTTAGAGCGAAGCCGCAAAAAACGGCTGGAAAAAGGGCATCCGTGGATTTACCGCAATGAAATTGCATCCGTCGAGGGCGATCCGGCTCCGGGAAGCCTGGTGGACATCGTCGATCATCGGCTCAGATATTTGGCGACAGGATATTACAATCCGGCTTCGCAAATTACGGTCCGGGCGGTTTCATATCAGCCGCTGGCCGAAATGGACAAGGACTTCTTCGTCAAACGGATTACGGACTGCCTGCGTCATCGCGAGCGGTTCGTGAACGAACAATCGTACCGGCTTGTCTACGGCGAAGCCGATTTTTTGCCGGGCCTGATCGTGGACAAGTTCGGCGATGTCCTTGTCGTTCAGCTGCTGACCTTGGGGGTGGACCGCTGCCGGGAAAATATCGTAGCGGCGCTGGCGGAAGTGCTCCGGCCGGTCGGCATATATGAGCGGAGCGACGTGGCCGTACGCGAGATGGAGGGCCTCATGCAGGTAAAGGGGCCGGTTTACGGCAATCCGCCGCGCCGTGTGATCGTAACGGAAAACGGGCTGAAGATCGAGGTCGATATCGAGCAGGGGCAAAAGACGGGATATTTTTTCGACCAGCGCGAAAACCGGGCTTCGATCAAGCCTTTGATGACGGGCTGGGGCGGACGCAGCGGGATTGCGCTGCAGGAGCTCCCGGCGGAGGATGGCGGCGTCCGGCTTGCTCCCGTCAACCGCAACGGTAAAGAGGTGACCTTTCCTTACTGGGATGGAGCGTCGGTGCTGGAATGCTTTTCGCATACGGGCAGCTTCACGCTGCATGCCTGCAAATACGGCGCCAAAAAAGTGACCTGCCTCGATATTTCCGAGCACGCGATCGAAAGCGCGAAGCGGAACGTGGAGCTCAACGGGTTTGAAGACCGCGTGGAATTTGTCGTCGCCGACGCGTTTGACTATCTCCGCAGCCAAGTAAAGGGAGTGGAGGAGCGCGCCCGCAGGGCTGCGCCGGGCGGCATGGTGGATACCTCCGTGCCGCTTCCTGCCGGAGGCGGCCGGACCTGGGACGTGGTCATTCTCGATCCGCCGGCGTTCGCCAAAACAAAAAGCGCGGTTAAAGGCGCATGCCGCGGCTACAAGGACATCAATCTGCACGGGATGAAGCTGGTTAACGAAGGCGGGTATTTGGTGACCGCCAGCTGCTCCTACCATATGCGTCCCGACCTGTTTCTGGAGACGATTCTGGAAGCGGCGGAGGATGCGGGAAAAGTGCTGCGGCTGATCGAATGGCGGGCGGCCGGAAAAGACCATCCGCAAATCCTCGGCGTGGATGAGGGGCACTATTTAAAATTTGCGATCTTTGAGGTGCGCAGCAAAACGTTTTGATTCGGCATCGTGAAACCGGAAGTTTACACGCCATTTCTCCAAACTTGGGGGAATGGCGTTTTGCTTAAATATTACAGAATTTATAAATCAACTTTCGTAGAACCAAAATCGGCTTAACCGTTGATGCTGTACAGACGGAGTACGAGTAAAATTTTAACCTATTGATTTCGCATGGCGGGATGGCGGGCAAAACGAGTGCTTGACTGGCCTCACTCTGACCATGAATTGCAAATCAGAGTCAATTTCATAATTCAAAACGCTTGATATAACTGGATTTTTTGGGCATAGAAAAAGGAGTACCTCCCCAAATCTCGAAGTAATAGTGACCAAACCAAACTCGAGAAAGAGAAACGGAGGTAATCCCTATCTATTCAATTCGCCAAACGGAGTTGTTTTCCTTCGAGGAATTAATGGAAATGCGCCCCGAAGATAAGTACAGCCAAATCTTCGAGCATTTGGATCTTGCCCCAGTCATGCAGGCACTCAGCAAACCAAAACGTCGCGGGCGTAAGGAAGAATTAAATTATCCAGCCATGGTATATTCGCTGCTCATCGCAAAGATGGAGGGTATAGAATTCGTCTCTTCCATCATAAAACGTCTGGAAAGCAGCGAGGAGTTTCGCATCCAATGCCGGTTCACCGGCTCGGACCGTATACCAAGCGAATCGACCTACTCTCGGCTGAATCTGGCGCTGCAGCAAAAGGGTCTGCTCGAACAGGTGCTGGACCGTTTGGTGAGAGCCGCTCATGCCGAGGGTTTCTTAACGGGAGCTCATATCGCCGTCGATTCCTCGGCGGTTGAAGCGTGGGACTGCCAATATGGAGAATCTGCTGCCAAACGCCGAGCCGCAAGGAAACAGAAGCAAAAGAAGGAATCTTCGGTGCAACAGCTCGAAATGGAGCCCGTTCTCCCCGTGTCTGAGACCGAACCCACGAAGCCGACAAAGCCGGTTTACGGGCGTGGAAATTGCTCGGCCGAAGAAAAGGAGCGCCGCCGTAAAGAACGGGAAGCATACGAGGCGAGCCTGCCCCCTTTCGAAAAGAAAATAGAAAACATGTTGCCCTTCACCTACGACGAGCTGTTTGAAGCGATGCCCAGGTCTGCTTCGCGTTGCACCAAGAAAAATTCGAAAGGCAAGCTCACCACCTGGTATGGCTATAAAGCCAACATCGTAGTGGATACCGATAGTCAGTATGTGCTCAGCGGGGTACTGAGCTCGGCTCATTTGAACGACCAACGCATGGCTGTACTGTTGCTCAAAGGTCTTCCACTTAAGTTTCCCATGCTGAAGGTGAAATATGGGTTGGGGGACAAAGGCTACGACAGCACGCCCATTTACGAGTTGATTCGTTCGCTCCAAGCTTACCCGATCATTGATATCATCCACCATACGGCTCCGCCGGAAGGGATGAATCTTGATTATGGTCCGGTTTGCAAAGAAGGCCACGCCTATCGGTACGACAGCTTTGATCCCAAGTATGAGACACTTCGGTATACCCGTCCAAGCGAGTGCAAGGAATGTCCGTTTGCGGAATCCGGCTGCCAAAAGGTGTTTAAAATTCGGATCGAAACGGACGTGCGTAAGCACACCTATCCGGCAAGAGGCAGCAAAGGGTTTAAAGAACTGTACAAAAAGCGAACGGCTGTCGAGCGTGTCTTTGCCTATCTCAAGGGTTACTATGGATTGAAACGAACACGTCACCGCGGTGTCCGAGCCAACGTCGACTTCCAACTCAGTATACTTGCGTACAACCTAACCAAGTTTGCACTCGATAAGTTGAATAAACGCCTGCCTCAAGCAGCATAACCGTATTTTTTTAAACAAGCAGCATTTTATTTTCGGTAATTATAGCTCTATATTCGAATCGAATTATGAAATTGACTCTGTTTTACACTTAATCAAACGCTTTGGCAGCATTTCCGAATAGTAACTGTACATTTTGCAACTATTTCATTCAATAATGGAAAATCCGTTACAATCATTAGTTCAACTTAGCAGGTGCGAAGGTTTGAGCGCATCTATGCTATACTGTTGGTTGAACGAATCGTCCGTGGTAGTAGGAGGGGATCCCATGTCTTTACAGTTCATCATCGGCCGTTCCGGAAGCGGCAAAAGCAGCCTGATTCTTGAGCGGGTTCTCGCCCGGCTGCGGGAAAATCCCGCGGGTCCGCCGCTGATTATTCTCGCTCCGGAGCAGGGAACGTTCCAGATCGAGCAGAGCATCGTAACCGCGCCGGGTCTCAAGGGAACCGTACGCACCCAGGTGCTCGGTTTCCGCCGTTTGGCGCTGCGCGTTATGCAGGAGACGGGCGGGGCGGCGCTGGTGCCGATCAACGACGAGGGCAAAAAAATGCTGCTGTACAAAATCCTGCGCCGGCGCCGCGGCGAGCTGAAGCTGTTCGGCCGCGGCGGAGACCAGCTTGGACTGATCGACCGGATTGCCGCGCTTTATACGGAAATGAAAAAATTCAATGTGGATTTTTCCCATTTGCCGGAACACCATCAATTTTTGCAATCCGCCGCCGGAGAATCCCGGCTGCTGGTGGATAAAATGCATGACCTCGGCTTGTTGTTCGCCGAATTCGACGCCGAGCTGGCCAAGCTCTATATCGATAACGAAGATCATGTGGTCAAGCTGGCGGAAGGGGCGGCGGAATCGGCGTATTTGCGCGGGTCGGAAATCTGGATCGACGGATTTCATACGTTTACCCCTCAGGAATACACGGCGATCGGCGCCCTGCTTAAGGCCGCGTCGAACGTCACCGTGGCGCTGACGCTTGACCGGCCTTACGACGACGGCGTGGTGCCGCATGAATTAAACCTGTTTTATGGGCCGGCGGTCGCCTACACCAAGCTGCTCCGCATAGCCGAAGAAGCCGGCGTTAAAACCGGGCGGACGGAGATTGTGGACCGGCGGCCAATCCCGCGATTCCGCGAAAGCGAAACGCTGTCTTATCTGGAATCGGCATATGAGCGCCGCAGTCCGTGGCCCGGCACCACAGCGCCAAAGGATCTCGGGCGGGCGCTGGCCCTTCGCCGGGCTGGCAACCGCCGCGCCGAAGTGGAGGGAGCGGCCCGCGAGATGGTGCGGCTGGCGCGCGAGGAAGACGTCAGGTGGCGGGAGATGGCTCTTTTGGTACGGAATTTGGATGATTACGATCATCTGATCGCCCCGATTATGGAGGAGTACGGCATCCCTTATTTTATGGACCGGAAAAAGAGCATGCTTCACCATCCCTTGATCGAATTTATCCGCGCGGCGCTGGATGTCGTGATCGGTTACTGGAAATATGAAGACGTGTTCCGCTGCGTCAAAAGCGGTTTTTTGCTGCCGCCGGGCGGCAACTTGACGCGCGCGCACATGGACATGCTGGAAAATTACGTGCTCGCCAGCGGAATCCAGGGCTACCGGTGGTATGACGGGCGGCCTTGGAAAGCCGCGCCAAGTCTGTCGCTGGAACAAGGCGAAGATAAGGGGCGGACGTCGGCCCAAGGGGAAGCGGGGCTTCAGATGCTGGAGCAATGCCGGGCGGCCGTAGCGAAGCCGCTTGCGGCGTTTGAGAAGCGGATTAAAAAAGCGAAGACGGCGGCGGAGATGTGCACGGCCGTCTACCAGCTGCTTGAGGACACGGAAGCGGCTCGGCATTTGGATCTGCTGGCGCACATGATGCTGCAAGAAGGCCAGCCCCAGCGGGCCATGGAGCATCGGCAGCTTTGGGGGGCGGTACTGGATCTGCTGGATCAGATCGTTGAAATGATGGGCGGCGAAGTGCTGGAGCTGGAGCTGTTCGCCGGGGTTTTGGAAACCGGGCTTAAGGATCTCAAGCTGTCGCTGGTGCCTCCGTCCCTGGATCAGGTGCTGGTCGGCAGCACGGACCGGACGCGTTCGGGGGCGGTTAAGCATTTATTTCTGATCGGCGTTAATGAAGGGATTATGCCGGCGGCATTGCAGGAAGAAGGCGTGCTCAGCGACCAGGAGCGCCTCAGGCTGGCGGAAATCGGTCTTGAACTCGCGCCCGGGGTGGCCCGTAAGCTGCTTGATGAGCGGTTTTTGATCTATGGCGCTTTGACTTTGCCCAGCAGGTCGCTGTGGATCAGTTATGCGGCGGCGGACGAAGATGGAGGGGCGTTGCTGCCCTCCGAAGTAATCCGCCATGTACGGCGGATTTTCCCGGATTTGCGGGAACAGTTTATTGGCCAGGCGCCGCCAGCCGTTGCCGAACCCGGGAGCGGGGCCGGCCAGGATGAAGCACAGCTGCAGTACGTGTCGCGGCCCGGGCCGGCGTTGTCCGCGCTGATCGGGCAGCTGCGCCTGTGGAAAGCGGGGGAAGCCGTATCGCCGGTGTGGTGGAGCGTACTAGAGTGGTACAGAGGCAAGCCGGAGTGGGAAGAAAGAACCGCCCTTTTGCTCGGCTCGCTCGATTACCGCAACCGGGTGCGTGGACTGACTCCGGCGACCAGCCGCAAGTTGTACGGCAAACGGCTGCGGACAAGCGTGTCGCGGATGGAGAAATTTTCGGCCTGTCCTTTCGCGCATTTCGCTTCCCACGGGCTAAAGCTGAAGGAACGCCAGCTGTACCGCCTGAAAGCGCCGGATATCGGCCAGCTGTTCCACGCCGCGCTGAGCGCGATGGCTGTCACGTTCAAGGCGCAGAACCGGAGCTGGGGCTCCCTGACGCCGGAGGAGTGCCTGCGCGAAGCGGATGCGGCCGTGGATCAGCTGGCGCCGAAGCTGCAGGGCGAGATTTTGCTCAGCTCGAAGCGTTATGGCTACATATCCCGCAAGCTGAAAACGATCGTGGGCCGGGCGTCGCTGATCCTGGGCGAGCAGGCGCGGCGGGGCAGCTTCGAGCCGGTGGGGCTGGAGCTCGATTTCGGCCCGGGCCGGCCGCTGCCTCCGCTGACGTTTGAGCTGCCGAACGGCTGCGTCATGGAAATCGTCGGCCGCATCGACCGGGTCGATATGGCCGAGGGGGATGGAGGCCTGCTGCTGCGGGTCATCGACTACAAATCGAGCCAAACCGACCTAAGGCTGCACGAGGTGTATTACGGTTTGTCGCTGCAAATGCTGACGTACCTTGACGTGCTGTTGTCGTCGGCGGAGGCGTGGCTGGGGCGTCCGGCCATCCCGGCGGGCACCTTATACTTCCATGTGCATAATCCCCTGCTGCAGAGCAGCAACGGCATGAGCCCGGAACAGGCCCATCAGGAACTGCTCAAGCGCTTCAAGATGAAGGGCTTGCTGCTGGCGGATCGCGACGTCATCGCGAAAATGGACGGACAATTGGAAAAGGGGTACTCCGATATTTTGCCGGTGGCGGTAAAGGCGGACGGCGGATTTTACAGCAGCGCCTCGGTGGCTGCGCCGGAGCAGTGGCAAACGCTGCTGCGCTCGGTGCGGCAAACGATCACCGAGATCGGCACGCGCATCACCGACGGGGACGTGCGGATCGCCCCGTACCGGATCGGGATGGAAACGGCGTGCACGCATTGCGTGTACAAGCCGGTTTGCCGGTTTGAGGAGTCGTTGGAGGGCAGCTCTTATCAAATGTTGAGCAAACCCGGGAAGCAGGAGATATGGACGCTTCTGGAACAGGGGCGGCGGATGGAGACAGGACGCGAAGGCGGGCAAAAAAGCGCCCACGAAAGCGGAAAGGAGGCTGCGTCATCATGATGAAGGTCCCGGCCAAACCGGAAGGAAGCATCTGGAGCGACGACCAATGGCGGGCGATCACCCTGACCGGCGGCGACATGCTGGTCGCGGCGGCGGCGGGCTCGGGCAAAACGGCGGTGCTTGTGGAGCGGATTATCCGCAAGCTGACGGACCCGGAGCGGCCGCTTAGCGTCGACCGGCTGCTGGTCGCCACGTTCACCAAGGCGGCCGCCGCAGAAATGCGGCAGCGGATCACGGAGGCGCTGGAAAAAGAGCTGGCCAAAGATCCGGCGAACGCCGAAATCGGCAGACAGCTGGCCATGCTGGGCCGCGCTTCGATCACAACGCTGCACTCCTTCTGCATGGAGGTAATCCAGCGCTATTATACGCTGATTCCGCTCGATCCGGGCTTTCGGATCGCGTCGGAAAGCGAAACCGCCCTACTGCGGCAGGAGGTGCTGGAGCAGCTGTTTGAGGAAAAATACGGCACCGCCGAACCGGGCAGCCCTTTCCTCACGCTCGTCGATCTGTTTGGCGGAGAGCGGAGCGACGACGCGGTGTTCGCCCTGGCGCTGCGGCTGTACGAATTCTCCCGCAGCCATCCTTGGCCGGAGGGCTGGCTGCGCCAGGCTTCAGCCGCATTCTCGGCCCCCGATGCTGCGGCCCTTGAAAATACCCCATGGGTCGCCAGCATCCTGGCGGATACGGCGCTTACGCTGGGAGGCGCCAAAGGGCTCCTGTCCCAGGCCAAAGCGCTGGCGCTGGCGCCCGGCGGACCCGAGCCGTACGCGGCGACGCTGGAGGAGGAGCTGGCCCTTGTGGAACGTCTGCAGGAGGCTGTGGCCGCCGGAAAATGGGCTTCGCTTTATGAGGTTTTTCAGACGGTCCAATTCGGCAAGCTGAAGCCCTGCAAAAAGGATCAAACCGATCCGGACCTGCAGGAGCGGGTCAAGGCGCTGCGCGAGGAAGCGAAAAAAACGATCGCGGATCTGCGCACCCAGCTGTACGGCCGTCCGGCCGAGGAGTTCCTGCGGGAGCTGCGCGAAATGGCGCCGCTGCTGGGCGCGTTATCCGACCTGGTCAGCGAATTCGGCGAACGTTACCGAAGGGAAAAGGTGGCCAAGGGGTGGCTTGATTTTTCCGACCTTGAGCATTATTGCCTGCAAATTTTGCGCCATCCGGACTCCGCGCCGGACGAAATGCGCCCCTCCGAGGCCGCGCTCGAATACAGGCAGCAGTTCGATGAGGTGCTGCTGGACGAATACCAGGACACCAATACCGTGCAGGAAGCGATCGTCCGGCTCATTTCGCGGGAGACGCCCGGCAACCGGTTTATGGTCGGCGACGTCAAGCAGAGCATTTACCGCTTCCGTCTGGCGGAACCGGGGTTGTTCCTGGAGAAATACCGGAGCTACGGCGACGATTTTGCCGGAGCGGGCCTGCGCATCGATTTGGCCCGCAACTTCCGCAGCCGGCGGGAAGTGGTGGACGCGGTCAACCTGCTGTTCCGGCAAATCATGAACGAAAGCGTGGCCGAGATCGCCTACGATTCGCGCGCCGAGCTGGTGTACGGGGACGGCTTCCCGGACGGCGAGGGGGACGATTACCGTCCCGAGCTGCTGCTGATCGACCGGGACAACGGGGCGCCAGGCGAGGCCGCCGATGCCGGGGAATCGGGCGGCGGCGCCGAAGCTTCGGCGGCGGACGGCGCGGTCGACGGCGCCGAGGACGAAGCCGCCGTGCAGGAAACGGTCCGCCTTGAGGCGCGCGCGATCGCGGCGCGCATCCGCGGCATGCTGGATGGCGGCGGCGCGCCGCTGCGCATTTACGATAAGCAGCTGAAGGCCATGCGGCCGGTCCGCTACGGCGATATGGCGATTTTGCTGCGTTCGACATTATCCTGGGCGCCGGCGATGATCGAAGAGCTGCGCCTGGAAGGCATCCCGGCATACGGGGAGCTGAGCCAGGGTTATTTTCAGGCCTCGGAAGTGGAAACGATGCTTTCCTTGCTGCAGGTGGTGGACAATCCGCTGCAGGATATCCCGCTTGCGGCCGTGCTGCGTTCGCCTTTGTTCGGATTGTCGGAGGAGGAGCTGGCGGAGATCCGGCTGGCTGCTCCGGGCGGAAGGTTTTACGAAGCCGTTCTGGCCCGCGCCGGTACAGGGGAACCCGGGGCGGAAGCCGCGGACGACGGGGACGGGGGCGCGTCTCCGGATCAAGCGGACAAGGAGGAATTGACGAATAAGCTGAACGGCTTCTTGCGGCGGTTAAACGACTGGCGGAACATTGCCAGGGAAGGAGATCTCAGCAGCCTTATCCGCGTGATTTACCGCGAGACCGGATACTTGGACTGGGCCTACGGGCTGCCGGGAGGAGCGCAGCGGCAGAGCAATTTGCTGGCCCTGCTGGACCGGGCCCGGCAGTACGAGACATCCGCGCAGGCTCCGGGTTTGTTCCGCTTTTTGCGTTATGTCGAAAGGCTGCGCGAAAACGGCGGCGATCTCGGCGCGGCGGCGGCCTCCGGGGAGCAGGGCGACGCGGTGCGCATCATGACGATTCACAAAAGCAAAGGGCTGGAGTTTCCGGTCGTGTTTGTGGCCGGATTGTCCAAAATGTTCAACCGCCAGGATTTGAATGCGCCGTTTCTGATGCACAAGGAGATGGGCTTCGGTCCGAAATTCGTGGACGCGGAAACCCGCGTCAGCTACCCGACTTTGCCGAATCTGGCCATCCGCCGGCGCGCGCAAATGGAGCTGCTGGCGGAGGAGATGCGCGTGCTGTACGTCGCTTTGACCCGTCCGAAGGACAAGCTGGTGCTCGTCTCCGCGGTAAAAAATTTACGCAAAACCGTTGAAGTATGGGGGGCGGCGCTGGAAGCGGCGGACGAACAATTGCCGGACTATTTGCTGGCCCGGGGCCGCTGTTATCTCGACTGGATCGGGCCGGCGATCGTCCGCCACCGGAGCGCTGCGGAGCTGCGGCGGTTTGCCGGGTTGCCCGAGCAGGCGTCCGCTGCATTGCCGGACGACGCTTCCGATTGGCACGTCGCGTTCGTCTCTTCGCGGGAGGTGGCCCAAACCGGCAGCGCCGAGGCGGCGGCAGCGATGGCGGCGGGGCCGGAAGGGACCTTGCCGGATACGGCGGCGCTGAAGGCGCTGCTGTCCGGCGGACCGGCGGCGGTACAGCCCGCCTCTCCCGCCGACGCCAAGCTGCGCCGGGAAGTCGCTGCCCGGCTGGATTGGACGTACTCTTACGCCGCGGCCAGCCGGATTTCCGCCAAAACGTCGGTGACGGAAATGAAATCCCTGTTGACGCGGCCGGAGGAAACCGCGCGCGACTTCTTCGCCGAGGCGGCGCTGCGGCAAGAGCGGGAGACGCCGGAGAACGAGGTGGAGTTCCGGCTTCATTTGCGCCGCCCGCGTTTCATGGAACAGCGCAAGGCCACGCCGGCCGAGCGGGGGACGGCCTATCACATGCTGATGCAGCATTTGCCGTTTGCGGACGGCCCCGGAGAAGCGCTCGTCCGGTCCACATTGGAACGGCTCGTGGAGCGGAAGATTATGACGGCCGAACTGGCGGCGGAAATCGATCCGGCCAAAATCGCAGGGCTGCTCCACAGCCCGCTTGGCGAGCTGCTCAAGCGGGCCGATTGGGTGAAACGCGAGATGCCCTTCAGCTATGGCTTGCCCGCTGCCCGGGCGTCTTCTAAGCTTGGAGGGCTGGAAGCCGCAGGGACGGAGGCCGATACGCCGGCGGAGCTGCAGTTGGAGGGAGAAACCGTGCTGATTCAGGGGATCGTCGATTGCCTGTTTTTGGTAGACGGCAAGGTGATTTTGCTGGATTATAAAAGCGACCGGGTCCTCGATCACCGCGGCGGCGTCGAAGCATTGGCGGCATCGTACCGCTTTCAGCTGGAGCTGTACGCTGAGGCGGTGGAAGAGATTACGGGCCGGCCGGTGGATGAGAAGTGGCTGTTTTTCTTCGACAGCGGCGTTGCCGTCAAACTGTAACATAAAGCGGGCGAAAAAGGGGCAAGGGCATTGAAAATTCGCATTTTGATCGCAGACGACAACTCTTTTATTGAATTTGGAGAGGGGTTATGTTTACTCATATCTTGGAAAAACGTTTTGGGGAAAAGCACCGTTCGGGTGGCTGCTGCTGCATTATTACTTACTCAGCTATGCGGTGCAGCAGGCTCGGTTTCTGCCGCAGGCAAAGATGCAGAAGTACACTTGTGCAGCTAAAGCTTCATAATTTAGAACGTATTCATATCTTATCGTAAGACAGGAAAACACATCTGTATGGGGATATAAGCACCCTTCTATACTTAAACCTCTCGTTATTTGAGTTATGAAAAGGTTTATCTGGAAGAGTGCTATTTCCTTTATAGGCTGTGTTTTTCTTCTTTTATTTTTGTGATTCAATGAAGGGAATCACATCGAGAAATAATAGTGTTTTATACCCGTAAATATTCTTTTTCATTTTTTCAAGGTCGATGATGTTACCAAATTATTTTTGATGTTGCTGTCACAAAATGAGCTGCATTGGTGTATTAAGAGTAAAGCCAGGAGGGGGGAGGGATGATTTTTGGATAGACAGCACAGAGAGTATAAATCAAACTCAGAAGAAATTGAGATGCTGATTGAAAGGACTAAGCTTGGTGATAAGGAAGCTTTCGCGTCAATTATAAGAAACTTTGAAAAACCAATGTATATCTATTGTTACCATATGCTCAAAAGCAAGGAAGAAGCCGAGGATGCTAGGCAAGAAATTTTTATTAGAGTGTATGAACAGATACATAAGTATCGTCCAAATATGAGTTTTTCGGCATGGCTGTACAAAATTGCTTACAATTACTGTCTGAATCAAATCAGGGGCAAAAAAAGGTGGCTTCGTTTTATAGATCGTTATAAATATGATCAGCCTGAGACCTCGACTCAGCAAATAGACAGTCAAACTACACTGAAGGATTTTCTAAATTTACTGACGATCGAAGAGAGACATATATTAGTTCTCCGGGCGATTCATCAATATCACTTTGACGAGATTAGTGAAATGTTGAATATGAAACCAGCAACTGTGCGCAAAAAGTATGAACGTCTTCGCAAAAAACTGCAGACGAAGGAAGTTAATGAAGGAGGAAGAGTGAATGCGTCAATCACCAAATCCATCTAAAACTCTAAGTATTCAACAGGTGGAGCAAATGATTCGGGATACGGAGACGCCAGAGCATAGCATTAGTCAACAGATTGTAGAAAAACTTGAATCAAAAAGCGTGCCACCCCCAAAGCCAGTCTTCACAAGAAGAGTGGGAGTCATCGCAGCGGCATTGGTTGTTTTTTGTGTGTTTCTAACTCCTGTCATGGCTCAAACTATAGAGCGGCTATCCTTGCTTGAATATATCAACCCTTTTGTCAAAGAAATGAAAATAAATCCAAATGAGAAGGTGGATACACTTTATGCGCGAGATTTGGATGGGAACAAGCATTTTCATACGGGGATGATTCGCTTTGATGACATTGAGGACCAAGAGTTTAAAAGCCAGTTGCAAAGGGCTTGGAATGAGATTTTTCCTCAGGGAGAAGGAATTAATGAAGTGATCGTGTACGAATATCGTGCGAACACATTTCATATAGAGGCGCGCAACGATAACAGATCGATCGAATTTGACCAAGGTAACTGGTTTTATGCGCAACAAACGATTGGAGAGAACCAGGTTCCAGATGCAGCAAAAGATGCAGCGGACCAAGCTTTTCATAAAGTTGGGGATTTTAAACAAAGTAAACGGTCAGTAAGTCAAATGATCTTAAGGCCCAATCAAAACCCGGTGTATAAGTTCGTGTACAACACAAACAAGGGTTCTGTCCTCATTGATGTACAAAAAAATACGAATCAGATCACAAGGATTGTAGCTTTTCCGTTGTCGGATCAACTTAATAAATTGAATGATAAAAATAAATATCATGATTTAGTCGAGAAAACAAAAGCAATTGAGCTGGACAAGATCCGTGAGGAAACAGTGAAACAAGCTAAAGTATGGATGAATTTGGACTTGGCTGATTATAACGTATCCAAACTTGAATACCGGTTTGATACATTAACTTTCACCAAAGCAGGTTCTCCAGACGTGACTGTGCTATTCACCTCTAAAGGAACGATCTATTCAATTAAAATTGAGCTAAAGCAGCTATCTGAAATAGGAACGGACTAACCAAGGAATGCAAAGATCAGGCTGAATTAAAATGGCTCAAGCTGTATTGCCTAGCAAGTTGAACGTGCTGCTGCTCGGTCTAAGGCAGAGAGGGGGGGGATGACTGCTGTTTTTCTATAGATTCATTTCAACGTGACTGAAGCATTTCATTAAAAAGCTGTGGGTAAGCAAAATAAAAAATAAAGGAGTTATTAATATGAACAAAAAAATAATTTTTCCTATCGTCGGAGTAGCCTTATTATCAGGAAGTCTGCTTGGATATGATACACCGATTCAAGCTAATACGTATAACAACGTGGATGTGAACATTGAGCAAGATGCTAAATCTGAGCAAACGCTTATGCAAAAGGCTCAGGCTAAACTTAAAGAATTGACAGGAAATACGTATACGTTAATTCAAGGAACGGCTACGAAAGATTCTATCCATTTTAAAAGAGAGAACTTCAAGGACGATATTATTGCTTATAAAGCTGATGGAAAGCTCGAAACAATCAGTATTAAAATCAATTATGAAGATTTAAACGGTGGGAAATATCAAACCAAACTGAAGGAAACGTGGGCAGCTTTGTTCCCAGGGGAAGAACCGAAATATGTGAATATCTCAGAGTCAATCTACTATGAGGGTACAATCTCATCGAATGCTATGCAAAATAAGCAAATTTATATGCAAGAGAATGGCGAGGTTTATGGCGTAAATTATGCTCCTGACAATGCCTCAGCAAGCGTGCAGAAGAAGGCTGCTCAGGTATTATCCAAGCTTACCGATGGAAAGGTCAAGCAGGGTGCCAAGTTGGATCGTATGTTTGTCCGTGATGGCAAACCAAATGTGTATCAATATAAGTATAAATCAGAAGCTATGGAAGTCAGCTTCGCAATTGAAGAACAAACGCTGGAACTGCTCCAAGCAGATGTATATCATACCGATGGTAAAGGTGTAGACAATTATGAAGCATTTCAGGAACGAGAAAAAGAAAAGAGTGCAAAGATTAAGAAGTTGACATTGGACACTTTAATGAAGAACGCAATGAAAGACGCAAAAACGATGCTGGATCTGGATTTGAAAGGATATAAGGGAGCAAGAGGTACAAATGCATGGGACGAGAATCATATGACGTTCACCAAAGAAGGGGCTCCTTCAGTTACTGCTAGATTTGACAAAGACGGATCGTTTAACAGCTTTATTATTGATAAGTATAATCAGGAAATCGATTTTTACGGAATGACCATCGTAGGTCCCCCAAATGAAGAACTAAAATTGTTAATTGACTGATATGTATTGAAAAGCAGCTTGGAGATGAACTTATATTTCAGTAAAACCATGAGATAGCAAAGTAAAGGAGTTTATAAACATGAACAAAAAGAAAATTATTCCTATAATCGGGGTCGCTTTATTATCAGGAAGTCTGCTGGGATGCCAAACACCTGTTCAGGCAGATGCACCTAACAAGGTGAATATCAACGCTTCACAAGATGTTAAGCTTGAGGAGAAGCTTATGCAGCAGGCTCAGGATAAACTTAAAGAGCTAACAGGAAATACGTATACGTTAATTCAGGGAACGGCCATGAAAGATATTGTGAGTTTTAAAAGAGAGAACTTCAAGGACGATATTATTACTTATAAAAAGAATGGAAAGCTCGAAAATATCGGTATTAACATCAATTATGAAGATCTAAACGGCGGAAAATATCAAACCAAACTGAAGGAAACGTGGGAAGCTTTGTTCCCAGGGGAAACACCAAAGTATGTCAGCATCTCAGAGTCAATCTACCTGGTGGGTACAATCTCATCGAATGCCAAACAAAATAAACAAGTTTATATGGAAGAGAATGGCGAGGTACATGGCGTCAATTATGCACCTGACGCTGCCCCGGCAAGCGTGCAGAAAAAGGCTGCTCAGGTATTATCCAAGCTTACCAATGGAAAGGTCAAGCAGGGGGCTAAGTTGGATCGTGTGTTTGTCCTTGATGGCAAACCGAATGTGTATCAATATAAGTATAAATCAAAAACAATGGATGTGAGCTTTGCAATTGAGGGTCAAACGCTGGAACTGCTCCAAGCAGGCGTACATCAAAGTAATGGTAAAAACATAGATAATTACGAAGACTTCCAGAAGAAAGAAAAAGCGAAAGATGCAAAGATCAAGAAGCTGACGTTGGATACATTAATGAAAAATGCAATGAGAGATGCAAAAACGATGCTAAATCTGGATTTGAAAGGATATAAGGGAGCAAGAGGGACAAATGCATGGGACAAGGACCAAATGACGTTCACCAAAAAAGGGGCTCCCACAGTCATTGCCACAGTGGATACAGACGGATCGTTTAACGACTTTATAGTAGAGAAGTATGGTCAGCATCTCAGTTTCGGCGGAAACACGATTGTAGGGCCTGCAAATGAACAACCAAAAATATTAATCAACTAATTCTAAAAATTTAGTTCAGACTGAAGCCAGTAGGGGCTCAAGATAGAGCCCGAAATAGTAATAAATAGAGATGATTAAGACTCATCCACAGGAAGCCTCTCCGTAATCCGGAGGGGCTTTGGTTACTCATCAGCATACCACCAATCGACTCCATTTATGGTAGAAATGAAGGGTAGTTTACACTCTTCAAACAGAGGCGAAAACGAGCTGTTTTTATGTAAAATTTCAGCCGAAATTTTTACCAAAAAGGTTACGGTTTATTCGTTTACTGCCAACCCTTTCGATGGTATACCCTCAATATTCAAAGAAAGAATTTGTGAAAATATGTCGAATTGGAGCTTATGTAGGATGATTAGGTACGTAAAGCAATTGCGAGAATACGGCTTGACTAATATCGTTATTGTGGACGATGGATCTGATGAAGCATACCAGTCGATTTTCGAGGAACTCCATGAGAACGGTTGTGTCCTACTACGCCATGCTGCAGAGGATGTATACCGTCCTGCTGTGGAGGCTAGACGCCATCACTGGTTCTTGGCGTAAGGAACTCCAGCGAGGGAGGAATCCCACCGAAGTCCTTGCTGGGCAACCGGATGACCTCCTTCATTTTTGCAATGTTATATCGAAGAAAATGGAGAATGGCGGCTCCGTCGCAAGGATGAGATGATCCAACCTTTAAACTGGGACTGGTTCAGACACCGCAAAGTTTCTATAACCCGGATCTGTTCCAGTTCAATCTGTATGCAGAGCAAGGAATCCCGAATGAACAGGACTTCATTTCCCGCGAGGTGAATATTCTGCGCAATGCGTCCAATGCGGTTGCGTATACGGGCAGTAACACCGTGATCTCCCGGCAAGGGATGGTGGATATGGAGTGGGAGATCCTGGTGCTCTTCTTGAAATCCAGCGTGGATATTACGACTAGACCTGTTCTGGGCCTTGTTATTTTTCAAATTGCGGCGATTGCAGCCTCGATTGTGGCCTAGTGGTGCTTAAGAAAAATTGGAATCTGTGGAAAGTGCTGATTGCACTGAATGTGGTGGTTGTACTGTGCTATGCCGGCATCCTGGCCTTGTATCTGCTCTCCATGCCGCTGGATGAAGCGATCCGACTGGCCGGTTTTGAGCGTAATGCCTCAAGTATCGTTGTGTTATTTGCTGGTGGATTGGTGCTTTGCGCCGCTGTTGACATGGAGCGCACGTTTCATTACCGGATTGGTGAGGTTCCTGACTATCAGGCTTTCAAGACGGTGCAGACGAATGGGAAGAAATAATGATACAAGACAGTTTGTGTAAGTAAAGGGAAAATCATTTTTTAGGTGATACAGATCACAGATACAGTAACACCCCGCTGTTATACTACAGTTAAGCCGACATCACTTTGCAAGCACCCCGCCGGACGTATTGGTGAGGAGAGATTCCTGTTTTTCCGTCCAATACGTCCGTGCGACCAGCGACTCTTATAGGAGTAGCAGGGTGCTTCTTTTTTTTGCCTTTTTTCGGTATGATGGATTTATCGTGAAATGACAACCGAAATTAGGAGGATCAAGATGGACAACTGTTTGTTCTGTAAAATCGTAGAAGGATCGATTCCGTCCAGCAAAGTTTACGAAGATGAGCGGTTTCTCGTTTTCCGCGATATTCAGCCGGCCGCGCCCGTGCACGTGCTGATCATTCCGAAGAAGCATATCGGTTCGATGAACGAGGTCGCTCCGGAGGATTTTGTTCTGATCGGCGAAATGCACCGGATCGCCCAGGACGTCGCCAAACAGCTTGGCGTCGCCGAAAGCGGCTACCGTTTGATCAACAATTGCGGCCCGGACAGCGGACAGGCGGTGCAGCATATCCATTACCATCTGCTTGGCGGTGCGAAGCTGGGGGCTTTGGCACAATCTTCCGACTCGCATGCGCTGTAAAGGGCATTTAGAAGGTTGACACTCTATTTCACTTTCCCCTATAATGAAGTTTGATGAACCGTGTTATGCTCTTGGACGGTCTGGTCGGAGGGAGGGAAAACTGGTGTCTGAAACTAAAGTTCGCAAAAACGAGACAATTGATGCTGCACTTCGTCGCTTTAAACGTTCCATCGCGAAAGATGGAGTATTGGCTGAGGTGAAGAAACGTAAGCATTATGAAAAGCCAAGCGTAAAGCGCAAGAAAAAGTCCGAGGCTGCTCGTAAGAGAAAGTTTTAGGAGGATTTAGCTGCTATGAATCTTAGCGAGCGATTGAACGAAGATATGAAGCAAGCGATGAAGAATCAAGACAAGTTCAAGCTCTCCACCATACGAATGGTTCGCGCTACGATGAAAAATCTTGAAATAGATTTGAAAAGAACTTTGAACGATAATGAAGTGCTTGATATCCTTAGTCGTGAAATCAAACAGCGCAAAGATGCCCTCCAAGAATTTGAAAAAGCGGGTCGCGACGATCTTGCCGCACAAGTGAAAGCGGAAGCGGAGATCCTTGCTGAGTACCTTCCCGAACAGCTAACCGAAGAAGAAATTAAAGTCATTGTACAGCAGACCATCCAGGAAACCGGTGCTTCTTCGAAAGCCGATATCGGGAAAGTGATGAGCGCGCTCATGCCGAAGGTCAAAGGCCGGGCAGAAGGCAAGCTCGTAAACCAGGCGGTTCAACAGCTTTTGCAATAACTCACAGACGAACACCTTCTACGTTATAGACGATGTAGAGGGTGTTTTTTCATTATGTTGGCCGGTGCTGAAAAAGCCGGGCTGTTTGAACACGCATTTAATCCCGTTCTCCTGGCGAGGGCGGGATTTTTTCCATTTTCATAAATCCGCGGACCCCCGCATAATTTGTACAGTAGGGGAAGGAGGATTGCCTCATATGAGCCGGTTTGTCCGCAAAATCCGCAAATGGACGGTCGATGCGCTCGACCTGCCCAGCGACCTTGTATACGATTTGCCGAGGCTCACCTTGATCGGAGGTCAGCAGCTGTACATAGAGAATCACCGGGGCGTCGTCCACTTTTCTCCCGAGGAGCTGCATTTGGCGCTAAGCCAAGGCACTCTGGAGGTAGAGGGCAAAGAGCTGGTCATCAAAGCGATCATGCCCGAGGAAGTGGTTATTGAGGGCCGAATATTCGGCATTAAATATCGAGGAATGGAGGAGTAAAACGTGAGATCACCGGCCATCACCAAGCTGCGCGGCGTCGTCACCATCCTGGTCCGCGGGGAGAAGATCGAACAGCTCGTCAACGAGCTGGCCGGACAAGGCATCGAGGTCTGGGACGTAATGCCTTTGCCGGGAGGACAAATGGAAATGAAAGTGGGGCTTTCCGATTTTTTTCGCTTGCGTCCCTTTTTAAAACGGACAGGCTGCCGGATGTCGGTCAAAGGACGGTCAGGGCTGCCTTTTATTTTGACGCGGGTCCGGAAAAGAAAAGCGTTTATCGCCGGCTTTGCCTTTTTTATCGCGGCGATCTTTTGTTTATCCTCGCTGGTATGGGACATCAACGTCCAGGGCAACGAAAAAATCGCCACCGAGGACGTGCTGGCCGCCGCCAAGCAGGAAGGGCTTTATCCGTTTCAGTGGATTTTTCGCCTGCCCAAACAGGACAAGCTGTCGGCGGAGTTGACGCGCAAGCTTCCGGGGACTTCCTGGGTCGGCGTCTCCCGGACCGGCACGCGGATCACGATTCAGGTGGTGGAGGCGACCAAGCCGAAGGAACAAACGCTGCTCAGCCCGCGCCATCTCGTCAGCAAAAGCGATGCGGTCGTTTCCCATATATACGCGGAAAAAGGCCAGCCGGAAGTGGGCAAAAACGACCGGGTCAAAAAAGGACAGGTGCTCGTATCCGGTTTCCAAGGCGGGAAGGCCGTCGTCTCCAAAGGCGTGGTGCGCGGCATCGTGTGGCATGAATACAAGATCGAGGTTCCGCTTTTGCATAAACAGAAAGTGTACACCGGGGAACGAAAGCAGCGGGGGTTCCTGTATTTCGGAAATACGGCGATCCAACTCACCGGTTACGGCAAAATTCCGTTCAAGCAGTCGGAGACATTGACCGAGCTTGATCCGCTCACCTGGAGGAAGTTCAAACTGCCGATCGGCTGGATGACCGAAAAGGTGCTGGAAACGACGGACATGGAATGGAAACGGACCGCGGAGCAGGCCAAGCAGGAGGGAATCGAGCGGGCGAAACGGGATATTTTGGCCAAATACGGCGTGGACAGCGTCATTATGAATCAAAAAATTTTGCATGAGAACACAGACAATGGTAAAGTTTATATGAAAGTGCATTTTGAAGTAGAGCAAAACATTGCGGAAGAACTTCCGATAGTACAAGATCAAGGAGAATGAGGCTATTTGTCTGAACAACTGGTGAGCATCAAGTTACCGCTTCAGAGCGCGGGGGAAGGCCTTGCTTTATTTGGACCCCAAGACGCGTTCCTGAAATTAATCGAAGAGCATTTGCGCGCAGGCGTCGTTTTGCGCGAATCGGAAATTACGATCCGCGGCGAGCAGCATGAGGCGGAGAAAGTGGAGCAGTTGTTTGAGGTGTTGCTTGAACTGATTCGCAACGGGTACGTGTTGACCGAAAGGGACGTCCTCTATGCGATCGAACTCGCCAAGGATTTCCGGGCGGATCAACTGCTTGATCTATATAAAGGCGAAATTGCGGTCACCTACCGGGGCAAGCCGATCCGCGTCAAAACGATCGGACAGAAGCATTACGTCACGACGATCAAGAAACGGGATATCGTGTTTGGGGTCGGTCCGGCCGGTACGGGGAAGACGTATCTTGCGGTCGTGCTGGCGATCGCGGCGCTGAAGGAAGGAACGGTCAAACGGATCATTTTAACCCGGCCCGCGGTGGAGGCCGGAGAGAGCCTCGGCTTTTTGCCGGGCGATCTGCAGGAGAAGGTGGACCCTTACCTGCGGCCGCTTTACGATGCGCTCTATGACGTAATGGGGCCGGAGCAAACGGCCAAAGCGCTGGAGCGGGGCTTGATCGAGATCGCGCCGCTGGCGTATATGCGCGGCCGGACATTGGACGATTCGTTTATCATTTTGGACGAGGCTCAAAATACGACGCCGGAGCAAATGAAGATGTTCCTGACCCGCCTTGGTTTCGGCTCCAAGATGGTCATTACCGGAGACGTTACGCAGATCGACTTGCCCAAAGGCAAGAAGTCGGGACTGGTGGAAGCCAGAGCGGTTTTAAGCGGCATCGAGGAGATCGGTTTCGTTTATTTTGCCGAATCGGACGTTGTCCGCCATTCGCTGGTACAGAAAATCATTGTTGCATATGACCGTGCTGCTGAAAATCAAGGGTAAGCAGGAGGGCTGTCTTTATGACGAATAACGATCAGCAAAATAAAGGCGCGTTTCAATCCACCTTTGCGGGATGGAAACATAGCACAACGGTGCGTTATTTGTTGTACGTGGTGCTTGTCGTTATGCTGTATGCCGGCATGGCGCCCAAACTGCTGCCCGAAACCTATGACATCGCCGTGGGGCTGCCCAGCGACAAAGAGATTCTGGCGCCGATGGACATCCCGGACACCAAAGCGACGCTGAAGGCCCAGGAGGACGCGGCCGAGAAGGTCGGACAAGTTTATACGATCCTGCCGCTTCGCAATGAAGCGCTGGTCGGCCAGCTGCTGGACCGGATTTTCCGGCTGAATCAGGACGATCAGGTGTCCGAAGACGACAAAATCCAAATTTACCGCGAAGAGCTGCCGCAGCGCGTTAAGGACTACGTTCAAACTTTTATTATGAACAACCGCAACAATAGCGCTTATTCGGCGACCTTGTTTGAGGAAGTCACCCAGCGGATCGATGAACAGCAATATCATATTTCCGAGGAAACGTTCATCAAAATTCCGCGGTTGACCGCCGAAGATATCAACGAAATGAAACCGGTGGCGGCCGACATCGTGGCCCGGTTGACGGCCGATTCGATCGTGGACGCTCAAACGGCCCGGACCAAGGTGGCGGAAATGGTCAGCACGAGTTCCCTGAGCAAGCGGACCTCCCGGGAAGTTGTGCAGGAACTGGCGCGCCTGTCGATTACGGCCAACAAGTTTTACGATGAGGAAGCGACGAAGGCGGCCAAGGTCGAAGCGCGCGAAAATACGCCTACCGTATATATCAAGCAAGGGGACGTCCTCGTTAAAAAGGGTGAGAAAATCACCGAGGAAATGTATACCCTGCTGGAGAAAAACGGGCTGCTGAAGGACGAGGTCGACTATTCGCCGCAGTTCGGCCTGACTTTGCTGTCCCTGCTGATGGCGACGGGGCTGATTATGTATATCCGCCATTCGGAAGGAACCGGCCGGTTTAAATACAACAACGCCCAATTCGTCATGCTGCTGATGATTATTTTGATTACGATCGTTTCGATGCATGTCATCAACCTATTGCAAGACGAGCAGCATCCGTACATCGGCTATCTGGCGCCGATCGCCACGGGGGCGATGCTGATCACGCTGCTGCTGGAAGTGCCGCTGGCTTATATTTGCTCCATCCTGTTCAGCGTGTTGGCGAGCATCATTTTGAATGTGCATCAAGGGGAGATTTTTGACTTCAAGTTCGGTTTTTTCGCCCTGGTCATCTCCTTTGCTTCGATCTTCGCCATTCATCGGGCCAGCCAGCGGTCGACGCTGCTCAAAGCGGGCATTATGATTTGCCTGTTCGGTTCGTTTGCCGTCTTTTCGCTGACCCTGCTTGACAACAACGACTGGACGCAAACCAGCACGCTGTACGATTTGGGTTTTGCCGTGGCGGGTGGCCTGTTAACGACGATCCTCGTCATCGGCTTGATGCCGTTTTTCGAGGTGACGTTCGGCATTTTGTCCGCGCTGAAGCTGGTGGAGCTGTCCAACCCGAACCACCCGCTGCTGCGCAAGCTGCTGACGGAAACGCCGGGAACGTACCACCACAGCGTCATGGTCGGCAATTTGTCGGAGGCGGCCGCGGAGGCGATCGGAGCCAACGGGCTGCTCTGCCGGGTCGGGTCGTATTACCATGATATCGGCAAGACGAAGCGGCCAAGTTATTTTATCGAGAACCAGAACAATATGGAAAATCCGCATGACTTCATCGATCCGAAACTGAGCAAATCGATCATTATCGCCCATGCCCGGGACGGCGCGGAAATGCAGAAGGAATATAAAATCCCCAAGCCGATTCGCGATATCGCCGAGCAGCATCACGGAACGACCTTTTTGCATTATTTTTACCACAAGGCGTTGCGCCTGGCTGAAGAGCAAGGGGTAGAGCCCGACTTCACCGAAGAGGATTTCCGCTATCCGGGGCCCAAAGCCCAGTCCAAGGAGGCGGCCGTCGTCGGCATCGCCGACAGCGTGGAGGCGGCGGTGCGCTCGCTGCGTAAGCCGACGGTGGAACAAGTTGAATCGATGATCGAGAAAATCATCAAAAGCCGGCTGGACGATCACCAGTTCAACGAATGCGATTTGACGCTGCGCGAGCTGGATATCATCGCCCAAACGCTGAAGGAAACCGTCATGGGGATCTTCCATTCCCGGATCGAATATCCGGAGGAAATCAAGAAAAGCCGGGAAAACAAGAATGAAGAGAAGGACAGGGGGCAGGGCGTAAATGGGCCTACAACTGGCTTGGAGCAATGAGCAAGATAAAATGGAGATCGGCCAGGAACTGATCGATTTGCTTGACCGGGTGCTGCAGATCGCGGGAGAAACGGAGGGCATTACCGAAGGGGAAGTCGCTTTGACGTTCGTGGACGATGCCGCGATCCATGAGCTGAACCGGGATTACCGCGGGATCGACCGCCCGACCGACGTCCTGTCGTTTGCGATGAACGAGTCGCTGGACGAGGAGCCGGAAATCGTTTACGAGCTTGAAGAAGATGAGGAACTGGACGATTTGACCGACGTGCTCGGCGACATCATCATTTCCGTCGAGAAGGCCAAGGCGCAAAGCGAAGAATACGGGCATTCCATCGAACGCGAAATCGGCTTTTTGTTCGTTCACGGGTTTTTGCATTTGCTTGGCTACGATCATCAGGATGCGGCGAGCGAAGCGGAAATGATGGGCAAGCAGGAAGCGGCTCTGGCCAAGGTGGGGCTGACCCGCTGATGAAGCCCAAAGCCGGGTGGGGCGCTTCGTTCCGGTATGCGTTCGCAGGGATTGCGGCTTCGCTGAAGACGCAGCGGAACTTGCGGTTTCACTGTTTTGCCGCCGTTCTCGTGATCGCGGCTTCCTTGTATTTTCGGCTTCCGCCCCGCGATATCGCCGTCCTGCTGCTGACGATCGCTTTGGTGATATCGCTCGAGCTAATGAACACGGCCGTTGAGACGGCGGTCGATCTCATCACCCCGGAGCGGCATCCTCTCGCTAAACTGGCCAAGGATGCCGCTGCCGGGGCAGTGCTGGCTGCGGCGGTGTTTGCCGTCGTGATCGGGGTATTGATCTTCTACCGGCCGGTTATAGCCTGGTTTCACGCTTTGTTCGGCTGAAACCTAGAAATCGGCGCATGACACCGGCAACTAGAGCCAGAACCAGACGGCAACTGGAACGACGAACCCTCCGCCCTTCAAAATAGCGGAACTTTGTGTTCTTATTATCCGGAGTCGCAGCATATTGATCCCCATTAGCGACATTTTTTGTCCTTATTTACCTATGAATAGTCCCAAACATGGGTATTTCCTTACGATTTGAGCAAATAGCGACTTGAATTTCCTCTATTTCTCTCAAATGGACGGATACCGCTGAAATAACGCCCTTTTTTGCCCTTATGTTTTTCGCCGGAATTTCTCGGACAGCCTGGTTTTTGCCGGTTTTCTCGGTGCAATACCAAATAGCGCCGCCGACTTATCGGCGGACTCCTGCTTTGATATTCAGCGGCATCCCGCTTGCCTGGGGCCCTTCGGTCCAAGTAGCATCGCACTTGAAGGATGAACAGGTTAACCTGAAGATGTGCGCCTGATCGCTTGGTCAAACGCTGTTTTTGGTGTTGGGCCTTGTTATCTTGTTCATTTAAGGAGATGATATGGTTATGGATTACGAAAAACTGCTTCAAGAAGCTATAGAGGCCCGTAAAGCGGCTTATATCCCATATTCGGGGTTTGGCGTGGGCGCGGCGCTGCTCGATGAGCGCGGACATGTGCATCGCGGCTGCAACATCGAAAACGCCGCCTACAACCCGACGAACTGCGCCGAGCGCACGGCCGTGTTTCGCGCCATTGCTGACGGACACCGTCCCGGCAGCTTTCAGGCGATCGCCGTCGTCGCGGACACGGACGACCCCGTCGCTCCCTGCGGCGTTTGCCGCCAGGTGATGCTTGAGCTGTGCGGTCCGGACATGCCGGTCATTCTCGGCAACCTGCGGGGCGATGTCCGCCATACGACGGTTCGCGAACTGCTTCCGTACGCCTTTGCTCCTTCGCATTTGGAGGAGTCCGGGAAGTAACCCGCCAAGTCACTGCCAAGTCACTACACGAAAGGAACAACAGGCTTATGTCAAAAGCGAAATTCAAATCCGGCTTCGTAGCGATCGTCGGACGGCCGAACGTCGGCAAATCGACGCTGATGAACCACATTATCGGCCAAAAAATCGCCATCATGTCCGACAAACCGCAAACGACGCGGAACAAAATCCACGGGGTGTACACCTCGGAATCGATGCAGATCGTTTTTTTGGATACCCCCGGCATCCATAAACGCCAGTCGAAGCTTGGCGACTATATGAATACGACGGCGCTGAACACGCTGGGAGAGGTGGAAGCGGTGCTGTTCCTCGTCGACGTCGCGGAAGGTTTGGGCGGCGGGGACCGCTTTATCATCGAACGGTTGAAGGGCGTTGGAACGCCGGTCATTCTCGTGCTGAACAAAATCGACCGCGTCGAGCCGGAGCAACTGCTGCCGATCATGGAGGAATACCGCAAGCTGTACGAGTTTGCGGAAATCGTGCCGATTTCGGCCAAGCTCGGCAACAACGTAAACACGCTGATCGAGCAAATCGGCAAGTATTTGCCGGAGGGACCGCAATATTATCCGGAGGATCAGGTGACCGACCATCCGGAGCAGTTTGTGTGCGCCGAGTTGATCCGCGAGAAAATTTTGCATCTCACGCGCGAGGAAGTTCCGCACTCGATCGCGGTGACGATCGAAGACATGCGCGTGCAGGAGAACGGGGTCGTCTATATTTCGGCCGTCATTTTCGTCGAGCGCGATTCGCAAAAAGGGATCATCATCGGCAAGCGGGGGGCCTTGCTTAAGGAAGTCGGCAAGCTGGCCCGCCAGGATATCGAAAATTTGCTGGGCTCGAAGATTTTTCTGGAGCTGTGGGTGAAAGTCAAAAAAGACTGGCGCAATCAGGAGCGGATTCTGCGGGATCTCGGCTTCCACCAGGACGCTTAAGCCTGTGCTTAAGTCCGGCGTATTCTATACTGGGAGTTATTGCAACGCATAGTTCCGGTCCTTCGGCACATCCTATTCTTTGAAGATGCAGGCGTCATTTCCGAAGAAAGGATGAATACGAATGCGAGATTTTTCGTGGAAGTATTTTGTGATGACTGGAGATGTCGATGCTTACTTGCTGTATAAAGAAGCCTGCGGCAGTTCCGACGAGGAGGCCGCGGCCGAAGAGCTGGTCTTGGAAGAAGAGGCCGAGTGACCGGAGCGAAGAATCGGGGAGAAGCAGCCAGGACGGTTTGGGGGAAATATCATGCTTTACAGGGTGGAAGGAATCGTCATCCGCAGCATGGATTATGGTGAAGGCAATAAAATCATTACTTTATGCACGGAAAGCCACGGTAAAGTAGGGGTTCTGGCGCGCGGAGCCAAAAAGGTGAAAAGCCGGCATGCGGCGCTGACCCAGCCCTTTACGTACGGTGAATATGTGTTCTTCCGTCAAAACGGCGGGCTCGGAACGCTGAATTCAGGTGAGATCATCGAATCTCACTTTTCTTTGCGTGAGGACCTTTTTTTGGCGGCCTATGCTTCTTATGTCTGCGAGCTGTTGGACCGGACCTTGCAGGACGAGGAGGTCGGGAGCTTTTGGTTCACGCAATTAAAAGCTTGTCTCGACGCGCTTTCGTCCGGGAAGGACCCGCAAATCGTCGCCCATTTGTTCGAAATGAAAATGCTGCAGGCCGCAGGCTACGGTCCTTCTTTCGCCAGCTGCATTGCCTGCGGGAGAACCGATGAGTCGCTGTATGTCAGCCCCCGCTTGGGCGGAAAGCTGTGCAGCGGCTGCCGGCACCAAGACCCGGCGGCGATGAAAGTGACGCCCGGTACTTACAAGCTATTGTCGCTGTTCGAAAAAATGGATTTGCGCAGGCTCGGCAACGCAAACGTTAAGGATGAAACGAAGCAGGAACTGAAAACGGTAATGCGGGCCTTTATGGACATGCAGCTTGGCCTTAAGCTGAAATCGCGCAATTTCCTCGATCAGCTGGATAAATACGAGATTTGACGAACGGCCTTAAATCATATATTATAAATAAGAATTTCTCCTTTTGGAGCCATGCGTTGAACGGGAAAAGTAACGAGATGGGAATCCGTATTGGTTTTGGCAAAAAATCAGCTTTTCAGCACCGAGAAGGTTGGATGAAGCTGGGACTGAGTAGCGGAGCGTACGTTTTGGGTACGTGAGCAACGGAAGGCCTTGCTGAATTCAAGATTCGATGCCGAGTAAGCCTCATGAATAACTTCGTGATCAAAAGTTGTTTTTTTGCCTACCTTGAAGCGAGCTGGGGATGGTGGGAGCCTGGCTGGATACTCTCGCGAAACGGCGCCCCGGGAGCATGAAATGATCGTGAAAAGAGGATTTGCCTACCGGGTTCGTGCTTTGGCGCAAGTCGCACGTATGAACGATAAACGGTTGCAAATCAAGTAGGGTGGAACCGCGGGAACTTTCAGCTCTCGTCCCTACGTCTGTCAGCAGGCGTAGGAGGCGGGGGCTTTTTGGCTTGCTTCGTTACGATCGGCTGATACGGGAGCGGCTGAGCCTTGTTTTACGGGCGGCGCTTCTCCAAGTTCCAAAGCCCAGGACGACGAGCCTTTCGGCACCGGCCGAGTCCGCTCCGCTTTGTTTTGGGTATCCTCTATAGTGCAAAGGAGATGTGGTAGATGAATTTTCAGCAAATGATTTTAACGCTGCAGCAGTTTTGGGCGGAACAAAATTGCATCGTCGTACAACCGTACGACGTGGAGAAGGGTGCTGGCACGCTCAACCCGATGACCTTCTTGCGGGCGATCGGTCCGGAGCCGTGGAACGTAGCTTATGTGGAGCCCTCCCGGCGTCCGGCCGACGGACGTTACGGGGAAAACCCGAACCGGCTGTATCAGCATCACCAGTTTCAGGTCATCCTTAAGCCGTCTCCGGACAACATCCAGGAAATTTACCTCGAAAGCTTGAAACGGCTCGGCATTAATCCGCTGGAGCATGACATCCGTTTTGTCGAGGACAACTGGGAACATCCGGGTCTCGGCGCGTGGGGCCTCGGCTGGGAAGTGTGGCTGGACGGGATGGAAATCACCCAGTTCACCTACTTCCAGCAGGTCGGCGGGATTGAAGCGAATCCGGTCGCGGTGGAAATCACCTACGGGATGGAACGGCTTGCCTCCTATATTCAGGACAAGGAAAACGTGTTCGAGCTGGAGTGGGTGGACGGTACGACTTACGGCGACGTTTTCCATCAAGCGGAATATGAGCATTCTAAATATACATTTGAAATTTCCGACGTCAAAATGCTGTTTACGCTGTTCAATATGTACGAGCAGGAAGCGGAGAAGGCGATGGAGCAGCATCTGGTGTTCCCGGCGTACGATTACGTGCTGAAATGCTCGCATACGTTTAACCTGCTCGACGCCAGAGGCGCGATCAGCGTAACGGAACGGACCGGTTATATCACCCGGGTGCGGAACTTGTCGCGGCAAGTCGCCGCAACGTATTTGGAGGAGCGCGAGAAGCTCGGCTTCCCGATGCTTCAGAAAGGGGGAGCTGCACGTGGCTAAAGATCTGCTGTTTGAAATCGGTTTAGAGGAAATGCCGGCCCGCTTTATCCGCGGAGCGATGGAGCAGTTGAAGGAACGGACGGAAAAATGGCTGGAGGAGTCGGTCATTGCCCACGGCGCCGTCGAAGCTTACGCTACGCCGCGCCGCTTGGCCGTACTGGTAAGAGATGTAGCCGAAAAGCAGGAGGATGTGCACGAGGAAGTTAAGGGGCCGTCGCGCAAAATCGCGCTGGATGAAAACGGCGGTTGGAGCAAAGCGGCGCTCGGATTCGCCCGCAGCCAAGGGGCCGATCCGGAGCAGTTCATGTTCCGCGAGGTTGCCGGCACGGAGTATGTCTATGTCAGCAAAAGCCGCACAGGCGTGGAGACAGCGGGGATTTTGGCCGAAGGTTTGCTGGGCATTTTGCAGGCGATGAATTTTCCGAAAAACATGCGCTGGGGCAGCTACGACTTTAAATTCGTACGCCCGATCCGCTGGATGGTGGCCTTGTTCGGCAAGGATGTGATCGACCTGGAAATCACCGGCGTCAAATCGGGCAACGTTACGCGCGGCCATCGTTTTCTCGGTGCCGAAGCCATCATCAATGAGCCGGCGGCGTATGTGGACACGCTGCGCGCCCAGTTCGTGATCGCGGACGTGAATGAACGTCAAAACATGATCCAAAGCCAAATCGACGCCTTGGCCAAGGAAAAAGGCTGGCATATCGCGGTGAAGGACGATCTGCTGGAAGAAGTGTTGTTCCTGGTCGAAACGCCGACTGTGCTGTTTGGTACGTTCGAGGAATCGTTCCTGAACATTCCGCAGGAAGTGCTCATCACGTCGATGCGCGAGCATCAGCGTTATTTCCCGGTATTGGACGGCCAGGGGCGCCTGCTGCCTTATTTCGTTACCGTCCGCAACGGGAACGACGCTTCCCTGGACGTCATCGCCCGCGGGAACGAAAAGGTGCTGCGGGCCCGGTTGTCCGACGCGAAGTTCTTTTACGAGGAAGACCAAAAGCTGGCGATCAAGGACGCGTTGTCCAAGCTGGAAAGCATTGTGTTCCATGACGAGCTCGGCACGATCGGCGACAAGGTCCGCCGCATTCGCCGCAATACGGAGAAGCTGTCCGCCCTGCTCGGCGCCGACAGCGGCACGGCCGAAGCGGCCGCGCGCACCGCGGAAATTTGCAAATTCGACCTCGTCACGCAAATGGTTTACGAGTTTCCCGAGCTGCAAGGCGTGATGGGCGAGGATTACGCCCGCAAAGCCGGGGAGCCGGAAGCGGTCGCCCGGGGAATTTTCGAGCACTATCAGCCCCGTTTCGCGGGTGATGCGGCGCCTGCGTCCACCGTTGGTTCCATCGTCAGCATCGCCGACAAAATCGACACGATTACCGGCTGCTTCTCGATCGGGATCATTCCGACGGGCTCCCAGGATCCATACGCATTGCGCCGTCAAGCGGCCGGCATCGTGCAGATCGTTTTGGAGCACAAGCTGCCGATTTTGCTGACGGATATTTTCAAAATCGCCTTGGAAACCCACCGGCAATTCCAGGGGCTGAAACGCGGGGAAGAGGAAATCCTGAAAGATCTGCTGGAGTTCTTCGGGCTTCGCGTCAAAAAAACGCTGTCCGACAACCTGCGTTACGATGTCGTGGATGCCGTTATCGCCGCAGGATATGATGATGTTGTATCCGTCGTTGCCCGGGGGAACGCGCTGATGGATGCCGTAACCACCCAAGCTGACTTTAAGCTGACGGTCGAATCGTTCGGGCGGGTCAGCAACCTGGCCGCCAAAGCGACCGGCGAGAAAGTCCGTTCCGATCTGCTCGCCGAACCGGCGGAACAAGCGCTGCACGAGGCATGGCGCGCGATCACGGACAAATACCGCGAGGCGCTTGCAAATCGGAATGCCGCCGAGGCGCTTGACGTAATCAGTGGTTTGAAGGACGCTATCACCGTTTTCTTTGATGCCGTCATGGTTATGGCCGAAGACGAAGCGATCCGCACGAACCGTTTGGCGCTGCTCGCCGCCATCGACGAGGATCTCAAGGCATTCGCCGATTTCGGCAAATTGGTTTGGTAGAACGGAACTTAAAGTAGTGGCGAGAGCAACGGACAACTCCTAGATTTCCGCATCAGCTCAGGTTTTCAAATCGTACGATCGCCCGCCGGAAATCTAACGGTTGCAGCAGGCGCTATTTTCCGCAAATAGACCTTTCTGAATTCTGACGGTTGTGCGCAGGTTTGCCTGAATCTAAGCGAAATTAGCCGGGGTAAGCGCAACGGCAACCGTTAGAATTTGAAATCAACGTTCTTGGAACAAACAACGCTTGCGGCAACCGTTAGAATAGTTTAGCGGGTAGCATTCAAGGTACATTCCCGGGAAGGCGAGGCGAGTGATTATGCGCGTTGTCGTGGACGGCGACTCCTGCCCGGTAAAGGCGGAGATCGCCGAAACGGCCGGCCGCTACGGCGTTCAGGTGGTGATGGTTTCTTCCTATGACCACACGCTGCAGCCGGCGGACGGAGTTGCCGTCATTCAGGTGGACCGGAGCAGTCAGAGCGCCGATTTGTATATCGCGAACCATGTCGTGAAGGGAGACATCGTCGTCACCCAGGATTACGGTCTTGCCGCGCTGGTACTGGCCAAATCCTGCTCCAGCTTGTCGCCGCGCGGCGAAATCTTTCATCCGGGGAACATCGACCGTTTGCTGGAGCGGCGGCATGCTCACGCCAAAGCAAGGCGCGGAGGGCAGCGCCACAAAGGGCCGAAGCCATTTACGAACGAGGATCGCAAACATTTTGCCGAAGTGCTGTCAAAACTTTTGGAACATATGCAGGAGAATGTATAGTTTTAGCGAATTACTATTTACGTGTCATAGAGAAACTTCAAAATGTCCGAAATTTTGACGTGTTGAAATTCTCTTTGCGAAAGATGAAGGTGATTTGAATGAGCACCGGACGCGGCATTCCGGAAGAAGTCATCGAGGCCGTCTTGCGGCAGCATGATATCGTCGACACGGTCAGCAAGCACGTTCATCTGACAAAACAGGGCAAGTACATGAAGGGGCTTTGTCCGTTTCATTCGGAGAAAACCCCGTCTTTTACGGTAACCCCCGAACGTCAAATCTTCCACTGTTACGGCTGCGGCAAGGGCGGAAACGCCATCAAGTTCAGGATGGAAATCGAAGGATTAACTTTTCCCGAAGCCGTCCGGATCATGGCGGAAGAGGCGCATATTCCTTTTGAAGACAAAGGAAGAAGCTTTGGGGATTCGCCGCAAAACCGGGAATTGGAACAGCTCTTGCAAGCCCATGAATGGACCTCCAAGTTCTATCACTATTTGCTGAAGAATACGGAATACGGCAAACCGGCCATGGAGTATTTGAAATCGCGCGGTTTTACCGATAAAGCGATCGATACGTTCCAAATCGGTTACGCCCCGGCCAGATGGGATACGCTGGTTCAGTTTTTGGACAAGCGTTCTTTCGATCTAGGCGCGATGGAAAAAGGCGGACTGTTGTCCTCGAAACAGGATGGGAGCGGGTTTGTCGACCGGTTTCGCGATCGGGTCATTTTTCCTTTGCACAACCGGAGCGGTAAAGTCATAGCCTTTGCCGGCAGGGTACTTGGCGAAGGGCAGCCGAAATATTTGAATTCCCCGGAAAGCAAGCTGTTCAGCAAAAGCCGGACGCTTTACAATTTGCATCAGGCGAAGAACGAAATCCGGAAATCGCGGCAAATTGTGTTGTTTGAAGGTTATGGCGACGTGATCAGCGCTTGGGAAGCGGGGGTTCATAACGGAGTGGCCACGATGGGAACCGCGTTGACGGAAAGCCACGCGTCGATCATGAGAAGTCTGGCGGACGAGGTCCTGGTGTGCTACGACGGGGATCAGGCCGGACAAGCCGCCGCGCTCAAGAGTATTCCGATTTTGGAGAACGCCGGTTTTCAGGTCAGAATCGCGCTGCTCAGCGAGGGGCTCGATCCCGACGAGTTTATCCGTAAATACGGGGCGGACCGCTTCAAACATCAAGTGTTGGACGGCGCCGTCTCATCCGTCAAATTTAGGCTTATATATCTGAAAAAAAACCATATACTGCTAGAAGAAGACGGAAAGGTCGCTTACATCAAAGAAGCGATGCCCATTATCGCGGGGCTGGCTTCGCCAAGCGAACGCGAGATATATTTGAAGGAATTGTCCGCCGATTTGCAGGTGTCCTTCGACAGTTTGAAGCAGGAATGCAACGAACTTAGAACAGCCATGCAAAAAAAGGCAAACGCCGGGGATAATAAGCCCGAAAGGTGGAATAATGGTAGGCATAAAAAAGGGCAGGCTTCCATGCCGGCTCTGCTGCCCGCTTATCAGGTGGCGGAACGGAGATTGCTTTCTTTTATGCTGCAGGACGAAGAAGTGGCCCGTTATGTGGGCGATCGTCTTGGCACCAATTTTAACATCGAAGATCATGTGGCGATTGCCGCTTATCTATACGCCTATTACGCGCAGGGAAAAACCCCGGATGCAAGCCGGTTTATCTCCTCGCTTCAGGATGAACGGCTTGAGCGGACGGTCATCTCGATCGCCATGACGGATACGCCGGAGGAATGGACGGCGCAAGAGCTGGACGATTGCATTCGGGAGATCCGCAAAGTACCGCTTCTCGCGCAAATCAAGCAGAAGAAGGAAGAAATGGTGTCCGCGGAACGAGCCGGGGATTTTATGCGTGCGGCGCAAATTGCAAGTGAGATTATTGCCCTAGAGAGACAGTAAGACGATGGACTTTCGGTGACGTTTCTAGGGAGGAGGGAGCCAGATATGACGAATGACCAGCATACTGAACTAGAAACTGAATTGACGCTGGACCAGGTAAAGGATCAGCTGATTGAGCAAGGCAAGAAAAGATCTTCATTATCATATAAAGAAATTATGGAGAAGCTCTCGCCCTTCGACCAGGATCCGGAACAAATGGACGAATTTTATGAACAATTGGCGGATTTGGGCATCGACGTCACGGGTGACGGCGATGAAGAGCATCGGCGCGGGGAAGAGGATGCCGCGCATGATGACGATTTTAACTTTGACGATGATTTGAGCCTGCCGCCGGGCATCAAAATCAATGACCCTGTCCGCATGTACCTGAAGGAAATCGGCCGGGTTCCCCTGCTTTCCGCAGATGATGAAATGGAATTGGCCAAACGGATCGAAAACGGGGATGAGGAAGCCAAACGCCGCCTGGCCGAAGCGAATCTCCGCCTCGTGGTGAGCATCGCCAAGCGCTATGTAGGGCGCGGAATGCTGTTCCTCGATCTCATTCAGGAAGGCAATATGGGCCTCATTAAAGCGGTCGAGAAATTCGACCACAAAAAAGGCTTTAAATTCAGCACGTACGCAACGTGGTGGATTCGCCAGGCGATTACGCGGGCGATAGCCGACCAGGCCAGAACGATCCGGATTCCGGTTCACATGGTGGAGACGATCAACAAGCTGATCCGCGTCTCCCGCCAGCTGCTGCAGGAGCTGGGACGCGAACCCGCGCCGGAAGAAATCGCCGCCGAGATGGATCTAAGCGTCGAGAAAGTTCGTGAAATCATGAAAATCGCCCAGGAACCGGTATCGCTGGAAACACCGATCGGGGAAGAGGACGATTCCCATCTGGGAGATTTTATCGAAGACCATGAAGCTTTGGCCCCGGCGGACGCCGCCGCTTACGAACTCCTGAAGGAACAATTGGAGGACGTCTTGGATACGCTCACGGAACGGGAGGAGAACGTGCTTCGGCTTCGCTTCGGACTGGACGACGGACGGACGAGAACGCTGGAGGAAGTCGGCAAGGTGTTCGGCGTAACGCGGGAGAGAATCCGGCAAATTGAAGCAAAGGCGCTCCGCAAGCTGCGCCATCCGAGCCGCAGCAAGCGGTTGAAGGATTTTCTCGAATAAGCGTCGCGGGTAGGCGTGTTAGCTCTGACCTTCTGCAGCCAAAGCAGCAAGGTCATTTTTGTTAAAAGAGGTGCTGCCTTTGAATCAGGACAAAAAAGCAATCATCCTGAACGAAATCGAGCACTGGAGAAGGAGCCGGCTGCTTCCCGAACAGTACTGCGATTTCCTGCAAAATTTGTACAGCGACGAGCCGGAAGGGGATTCCCGAAGCTTCTTCTCCTTGGGACAAATTCAGCAAGGAAGCTGGAAACTTTGGTCCCTTTCATTTGGCATAATTTCCTTCTTTTTCTTTATTGTTTTTTATTTTAGCGCTTTTCCTTGGGGTTTGCAAATCGCGGCTGCGCTGCTGCTTTGCTTCGGTTGTTATTCCCTGGCGGCGTACCAGCGGCGCAACCGGCCGTTGTTCGCATTGTGCGCGGCGGGCCTGGGCAGTTTGCTGTTGCTGGGTTTCGGGGGCTGGACGATCCGCCTTCAAGGCTGGGAAGCGGACAGCGGAGCCGCGCTGCTGATCGCCGTTTGCGGGATCGTGTGGATTGCCGCGGGCTACAGCCTGCGGTTGGGGATTTTGACATACTGCGGGTTCGTTTGCGGCATTTTGCTGTACGCTATCCTGTTCGAAAGGCTGCATCCCGAAACGTCCTGGGCGCTGCTGCAGCTGTTATGGCTGCCGGTTGCCGCCCTTCTGTTTTGGTTAAGCTGGTTGAGTCACCATCGGCTCAAGCAGTCGGCCCGCGTGTTTTTCGCCGTCTCCCTTACGCTGTGGTTTATGCCGGAGGCGGATGTATTTCTGCTGCGGCATGCGGCCTACGAGGGGATGGCGGCGCTGGCGCTGCTGAAAATTGCCGCGGCGTTCCTAATCTTGTTCGTATTACGTAAAAAATGGGTGGTGTGGATCGCTTCATGAGATTGTCCGCAAGATTGCAGCTAATATCCGATCTGCTGCCAAAGGGCTGCCGTTTTGCCGATATCGGGTCGGATCACGCCTTGCTGCCGGTATCGGCGGTGCAGAGCGGGCGGGCCGCATTTGCCGTGGCCGGCGAGGTCAACGACGGGCCGCTGGAGGCGGCCAGACGCCAGGTCGCCGAGGCCGGGGAGACGCAGCGGATTTCCGTCCGCAAAGGAGACGGGCTGGCCGTCATCGCTCCCGGCGAAGTGGACGCGATTACGATCGCGGGTATGGGCGGAGCCTTGATCGTTTCGATTTTGAGCGGCGGCAAACCCAAGCTTGCAGGGGTTAAGCGGCTGGTGCTGCAGCCGAATGTAGGCGAAGAGCTCGTGCGCCGCTGGCTTGCCGAAAATGATTGGTACCTGGCCGAAGAGGCTATTTTGGAGGAAGACGGCAAAATATACGAAGTGATGATGGCGGAGTCGGCTGCCGATGCCGCGGCGCGGAATGCCCAGCTGTACGCGGAGCGCGAATTGACCGATCATGAGGGGCGGGGAATCGCCCTTTCGAAGGATTTGCTTTATTTGATGGGACCGCGGCTGACGCTTAAACCGGACGATGTTTTTTTAAAGAAATGGGAATCGGAAATCCGCAAGCTGGAAAAGATCCGCCGTTCGGTGGCCTCATCCGCCTTGGAAGCGTCCCGGGAAAAGGAAGAGGAACTGGGGCGGCTTACGGAACAACTCCAGGAGGTGCTGGCATGTTTGCAAAAGGTCAAACGGTAATTCAATACATGGAGCAGCTTGCTCCGAAACATGTGGCGATGGAAGGCGATAAAATCGGGCTGCAGCTCGGCAGCCTGCAAAAGGAGATCAAAAACGTACTGATCGCTTTGGACGTCAACGAGGCGGTGGCGGATGAAGCCATCGCCGCAGGCGCCGATTTGATCGTCGCCCACCATGCGATTATATACCGCCCGCTCGCCAATCTGCAGAGCGATACGCCGATGGGCAAAGTGTACGAGAAGCTGATCAAAAACGATATCGCGGTGTACATCGCCCATACGAACCTGGATGTGACCGACGGCGGGATGAACGACTGGATGGCCGAAGCTTTGGGCATCGAAAGCGCCGCGCCGCTGGAGGACCTGCATACCGACAACCTGTATAAGCTGGTCGTGTTCGTCCCCAAGGACCATCACGAAAAGGTGCTGGACGCAATGCTGGGCGCCGGAGCGGGCGCTATCGGCAACTACAGCCACTGCAGCTTCAACATCGAGGGATACGGCACGTTCAAGCCCGGCGAAGGCACCGACCCCTATATCGGGGCGCAGGGCAAGCTGGAGAAGGTGGAGGAAATCCGCATCGAAACCGTCGTTCCGCAGAGCCTGCGCAGCAAAGTGATTCAGGCGATGCTGAAGCAGCATCCTTACGAGGAGGTCGCCTACGACCTGTATCCGATGGAGCTCAAAGGACGGACGCTGGGGCTTGGCCGCGTCGGCAAGCTGCGGGAACCGGTCACGCTGGAAGACTTCGTGCAGCGGGTTAAAGAGCGGCTGGACGTGCCGATGGTGCGCGTTGTCGGCGATCTGAAGCGGCCGGTCCGCAAAGCCGCCGTGCTGGGCGGATCGGGGGGCCGTTATTGGAAGCAGGCGCAGTTCCGCGGCGCCGATGTGCTCGTCACCGGTGACGTTGATTACCATACGGCTCAGGACGCCTTGATGGCCGGGATCGCCATCGTCGATCCGGGGCACAACGCCGAAAAAATCATGAAGCGGAAAGTGGCAAAGTGGCTGACGGAGAAGCTTAATGAAGGCAAATATGACACCAAGGTGCATGTTTCCGCCATCGATACGGAACCGTTCGTATTTATGTAGAACCATGAGGAACCATGAAACGCCAGTTTTTCCGCTGATTCACACTTGTCAGCGGCCGTCAATGTCTGTATACTATGTAATGTTGCCTATGAAAGTTTGACAGACAATCGCCGGCGGCTTTAAGGCCGCGGGAGGAAAGTCCGGGCTCCACAGGGCAGGGTGCTGGATAACGTCCAGTCAGCGCGAGCTGAAGGATAGTGCCACAGAAATGGACCGCCGATGGCCGCCGCAAGGCGCGCACAGGCAAGGATGGAACCGAGGTGTAAGAGACCCCGAGGAACGCTGGCGACTTCGTTCCTGGTAAACCCCACCTGGAGCAAGACCTAATGGGACGCGGCTTCTTTGGAAGCAGCCTTTGCCCGAGGCGCGTCCGGGTTGGTTGCTGGAGCCGTTCAGTAATGGACGGCCTAGATAGATGATTGTCGCTCAAGGGCGGGAGGGTAGTTCCCGTTAATACCGCAAAGAGTACAGAACCCGGCTTACGGCAAACTTTCAACACTGCAAGGCACAAGCATACTTATATTTATGGTCAAAGCCTCCGCAGCGCGTGAATGCACATACGCGCTGCGGAGGCTTTTGGTTTGGACGGGCCTTACTTAATTTATATAGCTTTACTTGTTCTGATCGATTACGCGGTCCATTTTGCGCTGGATCGATTGCGGCCAGAACTGCAGCGGAGCGCTGCCGCCGCCGGCGGCCTGCAGCGCGGCGAACACGTCGATCTGTCCGTATCCGTAATATTTGTCCCGCCCGGCATCGCCGAGATCGATCACGTTTTTACGGATAATGTCCATGACCTCCGTATTTTTCAGGTCGGGATTGATCGAGCGGATCAAAGCCGCCAGGGCCGCCACATGCGGGCTGGCCATCGAGGTGCCGGATAAAGCGGCGTATTGATTGTCCGGATAGGTGCTGGCAATGCTTTCGCCGGGGGCCATGACGTCAATGTAGTCCCCGTAATTGGAGAAGGAAGCCTTCTTCAGGTTAAAGTCCGTGGCGGAAACGGACAATACCTCCGGATAAGCGGCCGGGTAGCCCGGACGTTCCGTATTGTCGTTGCCCGTGGCGGCGATCAGCACAACGTCATGATTATAAGCGTATTTGATCGCCTCATGCAGAAACTGGGCATCCGCATAGTTGCCGAGGCTCATATTGATGACCTTGGCCCCGTGGTCCGTCGCCCAAATGATCCCCTGGGCCACCGAATAGGTCGTCCCGGAGCCGGATTTGTCGAGCGCTTTGACCGGCAGGATTTTGCCGCCCCACATCATCCCGGCGATCCCTTCGCCGTTGTTGACGTTGGCGGAAATGATGCCGGCGACATGGGTGCCGTGGCCGACATCGTCCGTCGGTGCCTTGTCGGGATTAATCACGTTGTAGCCCTTCAGCAGCCGTCCTTTCAGGTCGGGATGCTTCAGGTCCACGCCGGTGTCCACGATGCCCACGATCACGTCGTTGCTGCCTTTGGACAGCTTCCAGCCCCGGTTCGTCTCCGTGATCGGCAAGTTCCATTGGTATTCCGAGAACAGCAGGTCGTTCGGAATTACCGGCGTATCCTCTTGCATCCCGGTACTCGCATCATTGTTGAATAAACCGCCGTCCCAAAATCCGCCGCCGAACTCATTGGTAAGATACAAATAATGCGGCTCGATATATTTGGGCCTCCACTTTTTCTGGAAGTAGCGCTTCAACTGCTTCATGTCCATCGTTTCCGAGCGGAAAATATACGTATGGTTGAGCTTCCGCGTCATCGATCCGCCGATGTCTTTTTCGATCCGCCGCATTTCCTCCGGCGCCGGCTTCTTGTCGAAGGTAACTACGATTTCGTTCTCATAATAATGGCTTGCCTTTTCGTTGTCATGGCCGGTTTTGACGGTGATGTCGCGAAGCGTGTCGGCGTGCACGGATTCGACTTTGAATTTACCTTCCTTCGGGTAGGGAATCAGCCGCAAATTTTTGTGCTGATGTTCCTCAACACGGCTCAAAATGCCGGCGTCCATGATCGCGATAACGCCCTTTTTTCCGGTTTTGGCCGGCTCCGCCGACACAAAGTATTTGGGCTGTTTTGCCGGAAACACGGGAGATTCGTAGGACTTCGCTTTGTTCAGCGCCTTGCGGGCGTAACTTACGTACGTATCGAGCTGTTCTTTCACCGCCGGGTCCGGCCGGAAATCCGCGCGGCGAAACTGCTTTTCCTGCCGGTTTTCCGCATCGTACCAAAAAATCGCCTGAAACTGCTTGTGATCTTTTTGCAGCTCCCGGGCCGAATTCGGCAGCTTGCCGGATGGAGCCTGGGCAAAATCGGAAGCTAGGGTGCGAAGATGCCCTTTGGCGTCCAGGCGGTAGAGGCGTTCCGTGGCGGTGACATCGCGCCGCAGCATGTTTTGCTTCAACTGCTGTTCCTCCGCCGGTTTCGGTACGGAGAGTTTGGCAATTTGATTTCTTGGCCTTGCGTCGTTGTCCGTTCTCGGAAACAGGGAAATCGCCGCAATGGCGGCGGCTCCCGTCAAGCCGATCGCGGCCCATCTGCGCCAGTTCATCGTTGTTCCTCCTTCACATTCGTAATGCCGATGGGTATATCGTGAGGTGAACTGCCCGTTTTTATTCTTGAGGGATACCTTAAATGGTCAAATTGTGTTACGATAAGGGCGTTAATGACTATACCGATCATTACAGGTGAAGGAGAATTGTTTGCATGCCACAAGCCAATAACATCAGGCAACTTTGTGAAACTGCAAGGGAACAGCTTAAGAGCGCGGCCGGCCGGATCGAAGCGTTTTTGAACCATTATTCGCTGCCGCAGCTTACGGAAGGCCAAAACGAAGAGCTAGGTTTATTTTACAAGGGGTTGCTGTCGGACCTGCGGCATTTGCTCGTTTATTGCGAAGATTGCTATGAGAAGCTGGGGATCGTGCTTCGCCGCGGCACCTTTGATGAGGAAGCGGCCGAAAAAGCGCTGTATCATGTATATCACGACTGCGTAAATAACTTCTTCTATCCCAAAAACGAAAGTTACTCCGAGGACGGAAGATATGCATATACCGGGCAAGACGCCATCCGTTTCCGCAAGAAGCCGTCCCGTCCGGCGCGCGACGTCGTGCTCGACATTACCCGGGCGTTCGAGGAACTGCGCGATGATCTGACCTATTATGAAAGCGATTATTTGATTCAGCTTCGCTTGAACCGCGCTCATTCCAAATAACCGAATTCACCGATTTGAACACGGGATGCCGATTTCGGCATCTTTTTTCTTTTTTTGCCCCGATTTGTCAGCCTCTGGTCTGTATAGCGATCCGCCGCTGCGGGGAAAATGTTAACCGAGGTGATCAATATGCCAAACGGGGACAAACCCATGGTCAAATGCAGCGTCTCCAACTGCACGTATTGGGGAGAAAAAAACGTGTGCAACGCCGATGTGATTATGATCGATATTGACCAGCACGCGGGTAGACATTACAAAGCGGAATTTGCCGGCGAAACGTTCGATACGGAACATCGGGATACGGCAGTGTCGTCCTCGGCCACCTGCTGCCATACGTTTAAACCGAAATCGTCTTAACCGCAAAAACCAACCTACTAGCGGAGGTGCTTATTGATGACTGATTCCTTGAATGAAGAAGACAAAACGGATCTGCCGTCAACCGAAAAGCAAAGCCGGATCGATTATCCGCGTAAAGACCACCGCGAGGAATATGCCGCCGAAGTAACGCCGGCGGGAACATTCAGCGGAAACGCGGTTCGCGAACGCCGGGAAGATACGGATGGAGAAGCCGGCGATGCGAACCGGGCTGAACGCGCCGATACAGATGCGAACACGGCCGGACGAACGGTTGGCTACGTCGGTGTTGGTTTGGGGATCGCCTCGCTTTTCCTGTGGTCGATTATTTTGGGTCCGCTCGCTGCCGTGATGGGTTTTTACGCATACAGCCAAGGCAATAAAACATCCGGAGCATGGGCGATCGGGCTGGGGATCGTGTCGACGCTTAGTTATTTTGTCCTCATGCCGTTTACTCGATAATTTTCGCCGTTTTCCTCTTGTTTCTTGCCGATAACGGCTGGCTGACGTCGCTTTTCCGGACGTTGGCCTTTTTCATTTTTCGCTTTTTTCGCAAAAAGTGGTGGTTATTGGCGGCGTTTGCGTGTAAAATAAAGGCATCGAACTTGTACACGGAAAGAGGAGTATCACGCATGCAAATTGACCCGCGCACTTTGGGACAGCTCATTCAACTGCAGACGATGAACGGCCTGGATCTGCAGGGAACTTCGGTGGAGCGGACGGCCGCCCATACCGATGGTTCGTTGTTCGATATTCTGCTGCAGGAAATAATGTTGGCGGAGCAGGGGGAAACGGGCGCTTTAGATTCGTCTTTACCGGGATACCTCCCGGGAAGCGGTTTGAATCTATCGGCGGGGCTGGCCATGCTATCGCCGTCCATGGCGAATACGGATTATGCGGACGCGGTTTCCGCAGAACCCGCGGAAGCTTCGGCGCTGCCGGTCAAAGCCGGAGATAATATCGAAGCGCTGATCGCCCGGGCCAGCCAAACTTACGGCGTTCCGGAAAGCCTGATCAAGGCGGTAATCGATACGGAATCTTCTTTTAATCCGACGGCAGTTTCGTCCGCAGGGGCCAAAGGGCTGATGCAGCTGATGGACGGAACGGCCCGGGGGCTTGGAGTCAGCGACCCGTTTGATCCGGCGCAAAACATCGACGGCGGCACCCGGTATTTGTCCTATCAGCTAAGCCGCTTCGGCGGTGAGTTGAAGACGGCGCTGGCGGCCTATAATGCCGGCCCGGGGCGTTTGCAAAGGCTGGGGATCGGCAACGACGAGCAGTTGATGGAGAAGCTGCATTTGCTCCCGCAGGAAACGCAAAACTATATCCGCAAAATTTTGACGGCGCAAGCCAAATACGAAGTCTGATGCCAAGTTTACAAGGCTGATCAGTTGAACTTATTAAAATTTAGAGATCGCAAAGAAAAACGCTCCGAATGCTTTTTGAATTTCGGCGTTTTTTCTTTTGGTCTTTTTTGGAATGAAGGTGAATCGATGATTTATTTCGACCACGCGGCGACAACGCCTCCATACAAGGAAGTAACCGAAACGGTGGCCGAGGTCATGGCCCGCCATTACGGGAACCCGTCTTCCCTGCACCGGCTCGGCGAGGAAAGCGATAGGCTGCTGAACAAGGCCCGTGAGGTGTGCGCGGCGGCGCTGTCGGTAAACCCTAAGGAGATTGTCTTTACGGGCGGGGCCACGGAAAGCAACAATACGGCGATTAAAGGGGCGGCCCTGCAGTATACTAACCGGGGAAAACATCTGATCACGACGGAAACCGAGCATCCGTCGGTCTACGAATGCTGCAAGCAGCTTGAGTCCTGGGGCTGGGAGGTTACCTATCTGCCGGTCGATGCGGACGGTCTGGTCGCCGCGGAACAGGTGCAGGCGGCGCTTCGTCAAGACACCGTGCTCGTTTCGGTCATGCATGTCAATAATGAAACCGGGACGCTTCAGCCGGTGGCGGAAATCGGCGCGATGCTGAAGGATAAGGCGCCGCGGGTGTTGTTCCATGTGGACGGGGTGCAGGGATTCGGAAAGCTTCCGCTTGCGGTCAAAGGCTCCGGGATTGATTTATACAGCTTGTCCGCGCATAAACTAAGAGGGCCCAAAGGGGTCGGCCTGCTGTACGTCCGCGAAGGGCTGAAGCTGTCCCCGCTGCTGGCCGGTGGCGGCCAGGAAGGCGGTATGCGCTCCGGTACGGAAAACATTCCTTATATCGTCGCTTTCGCCAAGGCGCTGCGTCTTGCGAGCGAAGGGCAGCCTAGCCGGGCCGCCAAACTCGGGGCGCTGAAGGATCGCCTGCTCCGGGGAATGATAGCGCTGCCCGAGCTTTTGATCAATACGCCGGGGGCTTCCGCGCCGCATATCGTTCATTTTTCGTACCCGGGAACGAAAGCGGAAGCGCTGCTCCATATGCTGGAGGAGGAAGGGTTTTTCGTATCGACCCGCTCGGCTTGTTCTTCCAGGCGAAGCGAACCGAGCCGTGTGCTGCTGGCCATGGGAAGAAGCCCGGAGGCGGCATCGTCCGGCATTCGCATCAGCCTGGGGGAAGAACACCACGAACAGGATATTGACGCTTTGCTCGCCGCACTGAAAAAATCGGTTCAGCGTCTGCAAAGCTTACGATAGGAGAGAACACGGTTATGTTGTTGTACGATATGCTGCTGCTCCGTTTCGGAGAAATTACGGTCAAAGGGCGGAACCGTCCCCGCTTTGAACATGTAGCGCTCAAGCACGTAAAGGGGCTTCTTCGCAATTACCCGCGAACGGAAATCCGCAGGGAGTTCGGGCGGATTTACATCGTGCTGAACGGCGAGCCCGCCCAGGCGATCATCGAGTCGCTGAAAAATGTGTTCGGCTTGACTTCGATCAGCCCGGTCAAGGTGGCCGTCTCGCGGTTGGAGGACATTGTGGCCGCGGCCGTATCTTTTGTGGAGGAGGCGTCCGTCAAAGAGGGAACGACGTTTAAAGTGCATGCCCGGCGCGTGTGGAAGGCGTTCCCCCATTCCTCCCAGGAGATGAACCACCTGGTCAGCAAGCCGATCCTGAATGCGTGTCCGCAATTGAAAGTGGACGTGCACAAGCCGGAGCTCGAACTGCGCGTGGAAATTCGCGAGCAGGGAACCTATTTGTACACCGAGGTCATTCCCGGTCCCGGAGGGTTCCCGCGGGGCACGAACGGCAAAGCGATGCTGCTGCTGTCCGGCGGAATCGACAGTCCGGTAGCCGGCTGGTCCGCGATGCGGCGGGGGCTTGAAATCGAATGCGTCCATTTCCACAGCTACCCGTTCACGAGCAAAAAGGCGGAGCAAAAGGTGATCAATCTGGCCGCCGTGTTGTCCAAATATGCCGGGGAAATCAAACTGCATCTCGTGCCGTTTACGGACATTCAGACGTCTTTGGCGCAAACGGGGCAGGACAATCTGATCATCACCCTGATGCGGAGGGCGATGCTGCGCATCGCCACCCAGCTGGCCGAACGCAGCGGCGCTTTGGCGCTGGTGACGGGGGACAGCCTAGGCCAGGTGGCGAGCCAAACGTTGTCCAGCATGAACGCGATTGGGCGGGCCACTGACCTGCCGCTGCTCCGTCCGCTGGTCATGAGCGACAAACTGGACATTATCGCCTTGGCGCAGCAGATCGGAACGTACGATTTGTCGATTTTGCCTTACGAAGACTGCTGCACATTGTTTGTGCCCAAATCGCCTTCAACCAATCCGAATTTGCGGATATTGGAAAATATCGAGCGCTCGCTGACGGATTTGCCGCAGCAGATCGATCGGGCGGTCGAGGAGACGGAGACGATCCTGATCCGGCCGGGACGCGAAATCAAACGTAAATCGTCTGCGGAAGAGGAAGTCGTGCAGAGCAAGTGGTTTTGAACATAGGTACGGCCGCAATGCAAAAGCGCGAGCACAGAGGTGCGATCCCTCGATGCTCGCGCTTTTTTTGTGCCAATTTTCCTGACTTTTTCTCGGTCTTTAGCGGGTTGCCGGATGGGTGCTGGCGTTGTCCTTTTCTTTCTGTTGGCGTCTTTTCTTCAGGAATCCGGCCAGCAGCACGCCGCAGATTACGACGGCGATCAACCCGTACCGGAGGCCGGGATTGTCCTCAAAGAACGCAAGAAAATGCGGTTCCTCCGTAATCATTTTAGCTGCGGTATAAGCCAGCACGGCCGCCCCCAGGTAGGCGATCCACGGAAACTTCTCCAGCAGCTTGATAAACAACGTGCTTCCCCAGACTACGATCGGCACGCTGATCAAGAGGCCGATTGCGACGAGGACCATATGGCGCTGGGAAGCGCCGGCGACCGCGATCACATTGTCGAGGCCCATGGCGGCGTCGGCGATGACGATCGTCCGCACGGCCGGCCATAGCTTATCCTTCGCTTCGATGCTGTCGTGGTCGCCTTCATCGGCCAGCACTTTGTAGGCGATAAAAATCAGCATCAGTCCGCCGGCAGCCAGCAGCCACGGAATGCCGAGCAGCCAAACGACGATCAAGGTCGCCGCAATCCGCAGAATGACGGCGCCGCCGGTTCCGTAAATAATCGCCTTCTTCTGCACGGTGCGGGGGAGCTTTCTCGCGGCCATCCCGATGACGATGGCGTTGTCTCCCGCCAAAATCAGATCAATAAATACGATATTGATCAGGGACAGGAAAAAAGCCGCACTAAATAATTCCATTAAGGTCACTTCCTTATAAACGTAAATACGTATTAACGCTCCAAAAGGGTTCACTTGTCCGAAAGACGATGTTTCAGAATGGCATAGCTTGGCTCAATTCCTCATACAAGTTGTAAGGGAGGGATGAGCGTGGAGCAGTTGATTTTATTGTCGGAAATATTGATTATAAATCTGGTGCTGAGCGGCGATAACGCGGTGGTTATCGCGATGGCCAGCAAAAGCCTGCCGCTGCAGCAGCGCAAACAGGCGGTTTGGTGGGGCGCCCTGGGAGCGGTTCTGCTGCGCTGCGCGCTTACCTGGATCGCCGTGATTTTGTTGAAGATTCCTTTTATTCATGCCGCGGGAGGGCTTCTTCTTGCGGGGATCGCCTTCAAGCTGCTGCTTCCGGCGCATGAGGACGATACCCGCGTTTCCGGGGCGGCATCGATGTGGAAAGCGGTGCAGACGATTCTGGCCGCGGATTTCGTGATGAGCCTGGACAACGTCCTGGCCATTGCCGCGCTTGCGAAAGGCGACTTGTCCATCCTAGTGATCGGCATCGCCATCAGTATTCCGATCGTCGTCTGGGGCAGCAATCTGATCGCCGATTGGCTGCAGCGCCTGCCGATCCTGACTTACGCGGGGGCCGGCATCCTCGGTTATACGGCCGGCGACATGTTTCTGCAGGATCCGCAGCTGGGCCCGGCGCTGGCGGCAGCCATGCCCAACGTGGCCCAAATCGTCCCGGCCGCGGTTGCCGTGCTCGTTATTATGTTCGGCTGGATGAAAAAATATAAGGCCGGCCGCGGTTGAATCGCCTGGGAACAAGGGAACGGCCGCCTTTCGGGCCTAGCGAAAATCATTTTTCGGAAGGCGCAGGGGAGGAGTGGTTTTTTGCCCGATTTTCAGCTAAACTGGAAGAGAACAGGGATGTCGTAATTTGCTGCGGCTTGTCCCTCATTGTCTTCTGGAAGGTGTGTGATGGATCGTGTCCGACAACAACAAGCTGATGACGGGGATTTTGATTCTGGCTGCCGGGATCGTCATCCTCCTGGGGAAATTGGGTTTTTTCAGTTTTCTCGGAAGAGCGTTTTGGCCGCTGCTTCTGCTGATTCCCGGAATTGTGCTGCACCTGTGGCATTTCTGGAGAAAGGGACCTTCCGAGCTGCTCCTGCCCGGGGCGATATTGGTCGTATACAGCATCGTTTTCTTCATCGGCATCATCGGCGGGTGGGGAACGCTGAAATACACCTGGCCGCTGTTTTTCCTGGGAATTGCCGTCGGTTTGTTCGAATACGACTATTTTTCGCCGCGCCGCCAGAGCGGAATGTTCATCGCGGCGCTGATCATCGGTGCGATTTCCGTCATTCTGCTGGGGTGGACGTTATTTTCGCTGTCGCTGATTTATGTTCTTGCCATCCTGCTCATTATCGGGGGGATTTGGCTTATCGTGGCGAGAGGCCGCGGGAAAAACCGGAGCATCTGGTAACGACATGCAAGTTCTTGAATTCTGCGCGATTTCGCGTATAATATAAGGGATAAGTCAAGCGTCGGCATTTTGTCCGGCGCTTTGTTTTGTGGCAGTTGAACTAAAGAAAAGGCGGGAGTTAGGCGGGGAGTGTGAAATGATTCTGAAGAAACGGCAGTGGTCGCCTTTGTGAGCGGATTTCTTCCTTGTTGGAATCCATAAAATCATAGAAATCCGCGAACAACAGCGATCGTAAGAACATTTCACACGGCTGCCCTATTCCCTACAATCATTCGTTCAACTTTTATAGAAATAAAGAGACGAAAGGATATGGAGATAAACCTATGCATGATAGAAGTCAAATCCGCAACATTGCGATTATTGCTCACGTAGACCATGGCAAAACGACGCTAGTCGACAAGCTGCTGCAGCAATCCGGGATTTTCCGGGAAAACGAAGCCGTTCAAGAGCGGGCGATGGATTCCAACGACCTGGAACGCGAACGCGGCATCACGATTTTGGCCAAAAATACGGCCATCACGTACAAAGATTATCTGATCAACATCGTGGATACCCCGGGGCACGCCGATTTCGGCGGCGAGGTGGAACGGATCATGAAGATGGTCGATGGCGTACTGCTCGTCGTCGACGCTTACGAAGGCTGCATGCCGCAGACGAAATTCGTACTGCGCAAAGCGCTGGAGCATCACTTGACGCCGATCGTCGTCGTCAACAAAATCGACCGCCCGGCCGCGCGTCCGGCCGAAGTCATCGACGAGGTTCTGGACCTGTTCATTGAGCTGGAAGCTAGCGACGAGCAGCTCGATTTCCCGGTCGTTTACGCGTCCGCGCTGAACGGAACGTCCAGCCTTGATCCGGAAAAACAGGACGACAACATGCTGGCCCTGTACGAAACGATTATCGAGCATATCCCGGCGCCGACCGAAAACGTCGAAGAGCCGCTGCAATTCCTCGTTACGCTGATGGACTATAACGAATATTTGGGGCGGATCGCGATCGGACGCGTCAACCGCGGCGTCATCCGCCAGGGACAGCCTGTGGCCGTGATGACGCGCGACGGCGGCAAAAAAGCGGCCCGCATCGAGAAGCTGTTCGGGTTCCAAGGCCTTCGCCGCGTGGAGATCGAGGAAGCCGGCGCCGGCGACATTGTCGCCGTGGCGGGGATCAAGGACATCAATATCGGCGAAACGATCGCCGACCCGAACCAGCCCGAGGCGCTGCCTGTCCTGAAAATTGACGAGCCTACGCTGCAGATGACGTTCCTCGTCAACAACAGTCCGTTTGCCGGCCGCGAAGGGAAATGGGTCACCTCCCGCAAGCTGCGCGAACGCCTCTTCAAGGAGCTTGAGACGGACGTATCGCTGCGGGTGGACGAGACCGACAGCCCGGACGCGTTTGTCGTGTCCGGACGCGGCGAGCTGCACCTCGGCATCCTGATTGAAAATATGCGCCGCGAAGGCTACGAGCTCCAAGTGTCCAAACCGGAGGTTATCGTCCGCGAGATTGACGGCGTGAAGATGGAGCCGATCGAACGGCTGCTGATCGACGTTCCTGAAGAAAGCATGGGCGCGGTGATGGAGAGCCTGGGTTCCCGCAAGGCCGAAATGGTAAACATGATCAACAACGGAAGCGGCCAGGTGCGGCTTGAGTTCCTGATCCCGGCCCGCGGACTCATCGGGTACCGGACGCATTTCCTGACCTTGACCCGCGGCTACGGCGTTATGAACCATGCTTTTGACAGCTATGGTCCTTATGCGGGCGGCCAGGTCGGCGGACGCCATGAAGGCGTGCTCGTTTCGAGCGAAAACGGCGTATCGACGCTGTACGGCATTTTGTCCATCGAGGATCGCGGAATTTTGTTCGTTGAACCGGGCACCGAAATTTACGAGGGCATGATCGTCGGCGAACATACGCGCGACAACGACATTGTCGTGAACATCTGCAAGGAAAAGCAGCTCACCAACGTCCGTTCGGCAACGAAGGACGAAACGGTCAAGATGAAAACGCCGCGGCTGTTTTCGCTGGAGCAGGCGCTGGAGTATTTGAACGACGACGAGTACTGCGAGATTACGCCGAAATCGGTTCGCCTGCGCAAAAAGATTTTGAACAAAAGCGAACGCGAACGGGCCGAAAAACATCGCAAAATGTCGGAGGCCAATTTATAATATAAAGTAAAGCGTACTTGCACTATCCTTTTAAAGGAGGACGCCCCATTGCAAGCTTGGTTTGCGCAACATCCGGTCATTTCGTATCTGCTGATTTTGGTGCTGATCATTTTCGTGTACAACAAGGTATTTCGCGCGCAGCAAAAGCTTCCGCTATGGAAGGAAGCGATTCTGTATCTGCTTATGGCGATAGGTTCTTTCCTGCTGCTTATTTTTCAAATCGATAAGCTGCCGATTATCCAGTGCCTTCTGGTTGCCGTTGCGCTGATGCTGATGGTGCGTATCCGTTATTTTGTCGAAGGGCGGCAAAAGAAAAAAGATGGGGCGAACCCGACCTCGGGCGACAAGTCGGCATAATTTTCCGGGAAATAAACCGGTAACTTTTCAGCGATGAGGTTCGTCTTTTAGATGCGGCTTAATATCACAGAAATAAGGTGTTTAATTGCATGAGTTCCAATCGCAGCGGTTTGCCTCCCAGAAAGCAAACCCAAAGCCGGTCCACGAAAAAAACGCTAAAGAAGAGAAAAAAGCCTAGCGGTATCAGGACATTTTTCAAAATCCTGCTGACGGTCATGATCGTTGCGATCATCGGCGCGGGGTTATATGCGGGATATTTGATCTACACGACCGATCAGGTGATCGATGCAACGGGCACATCGGGAAAGGTGGCTCCGGAGAAATCGGCCAAGGTCAAGCCGCTTACGATGCTGCTGCTCGGAACGGATTATCGTCCGGAAACCGGGACGCACCTCAGCGACGTGATGATGGTGGTTGCGATGAATCCGAACACCAAATCCGCTACGATCGTGTCGCTGCCTCGCGATACCAAGCTTGAAATGGACGGCTATAAAACGAACAAAATCAACGCGTTTTATCCGAACTTCCTGGTGGCGGAGAAAAAAAGCGGCATTCCGGCGGAACAGGAAATGAAGACGATGATGAGCAAATTTTTCGATACTTCGATCGATTACGTGACGGTGATCAACTTCCAAGGTTTTCGCGATATCGTCGACGCTTTGGGCGGCGTGGATGTCAATGTCGACGCCGACATGTGTTACCGGGACAGAGCCGACGGTACGGATATCAACTTGAAGAAGGGGGCGCAGCACCTGAACGGGGAAGATGCGCTTGGGTATGTCCGGTACCGGAAGTCCAACTGCAGACCGAGAACGAAAGGCTCCGACGATTTTGACCGCAACCGGCGCCAGAATGAAGTGCTCCATGCTTTGATCGATCAGGCCAAATCGCTTAACGGGGTTTTGGGAGCGGGCAAAGTGATCCAATCCGTCGGCAAAAACCTGGAGACGGACCTGGAATCGGAACAAATGAAAAACCTGATTTCCGCCTATTGGGATATTTCCAAGGAAAACGTGGATTTCATGCCGGTTACCGGGGATTGGAAAAGCCCTTTCGTATATTTGCACCAGGACGAGCTTGACGCGGCCAAACAAGCCTTGAAGGATGAGCTTGCCGGAACCAAGCAGCCGGCCCGGGAAGATAACGCCGCGGAGGCGGCGGACGGGTCATTGAACGATTGAAGGCAAGTTTTGCCTCGTGCTATAATACAATTAACTACAGGATGACTGAAGTTCCCTAAGTTTAATCCCTTGAAGGTTTAAGTGCAGGAGGGCTGGTAATGATGTCAGAAACCGTCACCCAATTGTCCGATTCGCTTTACGCCGCTCTCCAGTCCGAGACGTTTGTGCTGCTGAATACGGTGGATCGGGAATCCGGGGGGCCGACGTCCAGCGCCATTTCATGGCTTTACGCCGTTGATCACGCCACGCTGCGGCTGGCTCTGGATCATCGTTCGAGGCTGGTCGGCAACATTAAGGCCAACCCCAGAGTTACGGTTTCGGTGTTCGGCAAAGAAACGATTTATGCCATTAATGGCCGGGCAACCGTTGTGCAGGACCCATTAGAAGGGGTTCCGTTCAAGATGTGCTGCTTCGATGTGCGCATCGACGCGGTTCGCAACGCCTTGTTTTACGGCGCGCAATTAGTTTCCGCTCCGGTTTATGCCAAAGTATACGACCAGCGTGCCGCGGACATGCTGGACAGCCAAGTGTTTGCCGCAATGAAAAAAGCCTAGCGACTTGTTCGCCAGGCTTTTTTTGCCTTATTGGGACAAACTTAGCGGGTTCTTGGCGGGATTTGCCTGCTTTGGTCGCCCGGGGCCATATTCATCCGCGTTGGGCTTTCGCCCGTCTGCGGCCGGGTGTCGTTTGGCATCTGCGGAACGATCCGTCCGATGATATCGGCGAGTTCGGTGGCCACGCCCGCTACAGGATGGCCTTGCCGGATTTTTTTACCGATTTCCGCGAGGCGCTGGTTCAAGTCCATATCGGCCGTAACGATGGCGCCGGCCCCCTGGGGATCTTTACGAAGGGCTTCAGCCACTGTATATTTAATGCTTCCCACGCGGGCGCGTTCCAGCCGGCTGTCGACGTCGATGCCGACGACAGCGGTGTTGCCCATTACGACGCAATGCGCGCCTTGGACGCCAGGCACTCTTTTTACCAGCTGTTCCAAATAAACTTGTCTATCCCGATCTGACATCTTCCCTCGGTTTGCCAAATTCGGATTAGCGTTCGGGTTTACGCTTTGCGTCCGGGGAACGGTGCCCGTTTGATTCTGTGGAGAGGGTGATGCCTTTTTATTAACAGTTCCGCAGCTTGTAAGCAGGGTAGCCGTCAATAACAAACACAGCCATATTCGCATGTTGGATCCGTCCTTTCGGAAATGATCTCTTGATTCGACGATAATTCATCAGATATAGATTTCCCGGGGCGGAGAAAAATATGTATGAAGTCATAGGGCTGCAATGACCGCGGTGGAGGGGATAAGGATGAAAAAAATCTTTGTATTGGATACCAATGTGCTGCTGCATGATCCGCGTGCGATTTTTGCCTTCGATGAACATGAAGTGGTCATACCGGCCGTCGTGCTGGAGGAGATCGACACGAAGAAGCGCAACGCCGACGAACTGGGCCGTAACGCCCGGGGCGTCTCCAGGCTGCTCGATGGATTACGCGAAACGGGCCGTCTGCATGACGGAGTTCCGCTCGAAGGCGGCGGCAGGATCAAGGTGGAGTTAAACCATCGAAGCTTCATCAAAGTTCAGGAGATGTTCGGCGAGGTGACGAACGATAACCGGATTTTGGCCGTGGCGCTTAATTACCATTTGGAACAAAAGGAGCTGCCCGATCCGCGGCCGGTCGTGCTGGTCAGCAAGGACGTGCTGGTCCGTATCAAAGCGGATGTGCTCGGGCTGACCGCCCAGGATTATTTATCGGACCGTACGGTCGGACCCAGCGATTTGTACGGAGGATACTCCACCATTAAAGTCCATCCTTCAATCATCGATGAATTTTACACCTACCGTTCCTTGCCGGTCAAGCTGCTGGGACTTCATTATTCCCTTTATCCGCACGAGTTTGTTATTTTGAAAGATGAGATGGGCAGCGGGAAATCGGCCCTGCTTAAGCTGAACGAAGATGCCAGCCGGCTTGAGCCGCTGTTTTTAAGCAATGAGCCGGTATGGGGAATCAACGCCCGCAACGCGCAGCAGCGGATGGCTCTGGAGCTTCTGCTGAACGACGATATTCCGCTGGTGACGATCACCGGCAAGGCGGGAACCGGCAAAACGCTGCTAGCCCTGGCCGCCGGCCTGCTTAAAGTCGAGGACGAACACAAATACAAGAAGCTGCTGATCGCCCGCCCCGTCGTGCCGATGGGGAAGGACATCGGATTTTTGCCCGGGGAAAAGGAAGAAAAGCTGCGCCCCTGGATGCAGCCGATTTACGATAACCTGGAATTCCTGTTTGATACGAAAAAATCGGGGGATATCGAGAAAATATTGATGGGGCTCGGCAGCATCCAGGTGGAGGCGCTGACGTATATCCGCGGGCGCTCCATCCCCGGGCAGTTTATTATTGTGGATGAGGCTCAGAACCTGACGCGCCATGAGGTGAAAACGATCGTATCCCGGGTTGGAGAAGGCAGTAAAATCGTGCTTATGGGGGATCCCGAGCAAATCGACCATCCCTACCTCGATTTTTCCAGCAACGGCCTGACGGGTCTCGTGGAACGCTTTAGGGATCAGGGGATCAGCGGGCATATTACGCTGGAGAAAGGCGAACGCTCCAAGCTGGCGCAAGTGGCGGCGGATTTGCTGTGAAAGAGGTAGTTCAAAAAGTCCCAAAATTATTAAGGCGCGAACTGATCCAGTTCGCGCCTTTCTAAAGAGAATTAACCTGACTCTAACAGCGGGGGAACGCCATATCCATCCCTCCCCTTGCACTTAGCGGATGGGTTTACATGACAAAGAACCTCGTCAGCGGCGAGGGTTTTCTAATTTTTGGCGGGACAACCGGATTCGCGATTTGTTACAATAAATAGCGATAGCTTTATGACAGGGCTGTACAGGGGTTAGGGGTTGGTGCCCCTGGGGCGGAGAGGATGAACGGGTGTGAAGCGAAAAAACCATTGGGTGCTTTTTGCCCTCCTTCTGCTGGCGTTGATCAATTTGTCCCCCAGCGAGGAAACGGCGCTGGTCCGTTCCGAAGTACGCGGCGACGAACCGCCGGCCAGCGTTCCGCAAACCGAGGTCCCCCAGGAAACGGGGCGCATCCGGGTAGCGGTGCAGATGAACGAGTCCGATTTTCGCCAGCTTGAGCAAATGACCCGGACGTTTATGGACAGCCATAAGGTCCAGGTCGAATTGACGAACGTTGCTTCGGAAGAAGCCTACGCGTCGTTCCAAAACTTGTTGAAGCTCGGTGAGTCGCCTGACGTTTTGCTGTTGGACAATGCCTGGGTGCGTCAATTTGCGGCGGACGGATATTTGCTGCCGACGGAAATTTATTATTCGGGGGTTTTGTCGGGAGAAGTGTTAAGCGTTTCCCTCGTTCCAAACGAGTGGAACGGTTACGTGTGGGGAGTTCCTGCGGATATCGATCCTTATGTATATGTATTCTCGGATAAGGCGATGAAAGAGCTGGGAATGGAGGCGCCCCCGGATTCGCCGGACGCGTGGAACGCTTTGCTAGCTTCCGGCTCCGAACCGAAACGGCTTCCGCAGCATTTGCTGGGCGTGGACGGAAGCGATCCTTATGCGGCCCTGACGCTGCTTTGGCAGCTTGGCGGCGGCGCTAAGGAAAATGGACAAGCTTCCCCATTTACGCTTACCGGTGAAATGCGAACCGCGCTAATGCGGCTGGAGCAGCTTCGGCCTTATTTGGTATCGGAGGGTTCGCCGCCGGCGGGGGACCAGGGCTTGTGGAACAAACTGCAGCGCGGCGAGCTTGCGATGCTGTTAACGACGGCTTCGGAGGCCGCAAACCATCCGCAGGCGGGTACAAACGTCATGTTGCCCGAGAAGAAGCAGGGGCGGTATTCGGGCTGGATCGCCGGGCGGAGTTACGCGGTCTCTTCGCATTCCCAAAACCCCGATGCCGCGGGGGAATGGATTGAGGCAATGACCTCCTCAGAAAGCCAAAGCCAATGGTTTGAAGCAACGGGTCATCTTCCTGTGTTGCACGCGGTCTACGATGAGGCCGCGAAATACAAGCTTCCGGATTGGAGCGGGGCGTTCGCGGCATCGGGAGCGAAGTCCGCGATGCCGGCCGGGAGCGGTCTTCCGGCCGAGCTGGGGGAGTTTTCCAGGCTTGTGGAAAATTATTTGAACGGAAAGGCGAGCGCCGCGTCTTTGGCGGACAAGTTCGGACGGAGCGGGCAGTAATTCAGAACGACAACTTCAATTTGACGACTAAAGTTCCCCGGGAAATCATCACTTCGGTGGCTTCCACAAAGGGGACTATTTTTTTGGGATAAAAGCCCAGATCGAAGTCGCGTTCAAGCTCGGCCCGGGTCGTGTCCGGGAGCTCCAGGCCGTTAAACAGCAAGCGGTCGACGTGAAAAGTAATGGAGTTTTCCGGCTCCCGCTCCACCGTGTAATGTCCATCCACCTTAAGTTCAAGCCCTTCCCGGCTGCCCTGCACCGTGATTTGATTTTCCAGGAAGGAGAAGCGGATGTCTTTTAATAGTTCATTTTTGCGATGCAGAAATTCGTTCAGTTCCTCCTGCCGAACCGTCAGGGTGTAACCGCCCTTTTCGGCAACCAGGCTGTCCTCGTATTCATTCAAAAAGTCGGGAAACTCGGACATCACCGCGGACAGCGCGGCGAAATATTTTCTCAGCTCATTCAGTCCGACGTTTTCCCAATAAACCATTAAATCTTCGATCATCGCCTTCAACTTTTCCGGATCCGCGCTAAGGCCGAGGGACCGGTCCACCTGCTGCTGCAGGGCGGCGACGCGCTCCCGCTGAAGCTGAAGCTCCGCTTTCATCCGGGCAAGATCGTCCGACACGGTTTCCAGCTCATGTTTCGTATTCATCAGATCGGCATATTCGGATTTGTACTTCCCCAGCACGATGCGATCGCGCTCCAAAATCAATTGATAATAATCCAATACGGTAAAAAAATCTTTTAAGCTGCCCACCGACAGCAGAGCCGCGAACAGATTTTCCCGCTCCCCCATATAATATGCCCGGATGCGCGCCCCGGCCTGTTCCCGGCTGACCCGGATCTGCTCGTTTTTCCCGGCCAGTTGTCCTGACAGCTTCCGGATCGCGGTTTCCGTCTCCTGCTGCCTTGCTTCAATGCGGGCGATTTCTCTATCGATCTCCTTGATGGACAAGCTTTGCTCCAATATTTGCTGCTCCTCTTCCGTAAGCGTCTCGGCCCATGACGCCGCCGGAAGAAGGAAAGCGAAGATGCAGAGCACCAGCAGCACCAAGGATGGATAACGTTTGTTCAAAGAAGATCCTCTCCCGTGAGTAGTTGTACTATATATATGTTACCAAGCGAGGAAATAGCAGGGATCATGAAAAAAGGCGGCTCGACCCCAGGTCGAACCGCCTTTTGCAACGCTTTTTTTATTCGGATTATAGTGGCAAACCCATTTTGAAGACCGTCCAATAGCTGAAACCTGTAAAGGCGACGATCATATATCCCCAGAACAGCAGGATATACGTTCTTTCCGTAAACTTCAGGTAACCGAAAAGAACGAAAAAGGCGGTTTGCAGAAAAAACAGCAGCGCCATTTCGGTCATACCGCCGGCAAAGGCCATGAGTCCAATGGCAAGGGTAAAGAAACCAAGGACGCGGAACATGCGTGCCACGAATAAATCCCCCTTTCATATGTATCGACGAAGGTCCCATTTCTTTACTCATTATACCCGTTAGCCCGATAAGTGTAAACGAAAAGTCAGTAATTAACCTGGATTTGCCTGGTAAAATGTGATGAATATTATGGTGATTGTCCGGATTTCGTCAGGGTTTTCCATTGCGTTCATACATCAGGTATGGAGAACCCGGATTTTGGAAATACATTTTAGTATCAAATAGATTCTATGAACTCTATGAGAGGCATAGAAATGGAGTAAGAAGCTTTTTACTTATTCGTCCGCCGGTATGCCGGCGGGAAAACGGTTTAAGACTAGGATGTCGTTAGGAGGTTTTTATAGCATGACAGCAGTGAGACAAGACGCATGGAGCCCGGAAGATGATTTGATTTTGGCCGAGGTGACTCTTCGCCATATTCGGGAGGGCAGCACACAGCTTACCGCATTCGAGGAGGTTGGGGAACGGATCGGCAGAACGGCGGCCGCATGCGGGTTCCGCTGGAACAGCTGCGTCCGTAAAAAATATGAAGCGGCGATCAGCATAGCCAAAGCCCAGCGGCAAAAACGGAATTATATGAAAAAGCAATCGTCGCTCTCCGCAGGTTCCGGCATCGCTTCCCTCGCTTCGGTGGAGACGGAGGACGGTTACCGCAGCGAAGGCGTGACGGAAGAGACGATTTCCATCGACGCGGTCATCCGCTTTTTGCGCGGTTGGAAAAACACGGTGCAGGAAACGAACCGGCATGTCAAAGCGTTGGAAAAGGAATTGCGGGAAAAGGAAGAAGAAATCGCCGCGCTGAAGGAGGAGAACGAACGCCTCTCGGCGCAGGTTAATGAAGTGCAAACCGACTACAGAGCGGTTAACGACGACTACAAAGCTTTAATCCAAATCATGGACCGGGCTCGTCGCCTTGCCTTTCTGAACGAAGAGGACGAAGAAAGCAAATCGCGGTTTAAGATGGACGCGAACGGGAATTTGGAGCGTATCGAGTAGGACCGCAAAACGCAAAAATCCCGCCTGGGCGGGGACTAATGCATGGTGTGAAATGTTCTTGCGATCGCTGTTGTTCACGGATTTCTATTGATTTTATAGATTCCAACAAGGAAGAAATCCGTTCGCAAAGGCGACCACTGCCGTTTCTTCAGAATCATTTCACACCTCCCGCATGGAACATACCGGTTCTTTCGTTCAATTTTATCCGTTACATAGCTTAGAATTGAATCGATTTCTTTGCTAAGATTCACTCACGGAAAAGAGAACTGCCCAAGCTTAGTATCCATCCCGCCGTTATGGCGGGATTTTTGTGTTTTGGGGGAAGGGTTTGGTATAAAATGAAGTGGAACAATTATAGAGGATTTGCGATAAGACGGCGAAAGGAAGTTAGTTGAGGTGAAGATAGATATTGTTGGGGCGGGGGCGCTCGGGCTGTTGTTTGGCGGAAAGCTTGCTGAGGCGGGAGAACGGGTGCGTTTTTGGACAAGAACGGCCGCGCAGGCAGAGCTGCTCCGAAGGGAAGGCGTCGAGCTGACGGAGCCTGACGGAACGATCCATATAATAGAAGGAAAGCGGTTTGCTGCGGACGCACTTGAACAGACGGCCGAAACGGATATGGCGGAGGCCCCCGATTGGCTGCTGCTGACGACGAAGCAGGGCCATATCACCGAAACTTTATTGACGGTTTGCGGCCGGCTAGCCGGAAAGCATACCCGCATCGTTTGTTTTCAAAATGGAGCGGGGCACTTGGAACGGATTCGGCAAATCATCCCGGGGCAAGCGTTATATGCGGCGATCACCACGGAAGGCGCAAAACGAGCGGACGGACGCAGCGTAACCCGGGCCGGGTTTGGTGAAACTCGTGCCGGGATCTATAAACCCGAGGATGGAGAATCTGGCGGCACGGGAGTTGATTCTCCCGAATTTTCGGGGGAAAGTTTGGTAAAATTGCTTCGAAAGGCAGGATTTAACGCCTTTTTGTCGAATGACATCGGAAGGGAAATGTTCAGGAAGCTGCTTATCAATGCGGTTATCAATCCGCTTACGGCGATTTGGCGGATTCCGAACGGCCAATTGCTGGAATCGGAGGCGCGAATAGCGGCGATGCGGCAGCTGTGCGACGAAGGAGAACGCATTTTTCGGGCAAACGGAATCGCATACGACGCGGATATCTATGCGCAAATCCTGGAGGTTTGCCGCTCTACGGCCGGCAACACCTCGTCGATGCTGAAGGATGTCCTTGCGGGAAATCCGACGGAAATCGATTTTATTAACGGCCGTCTGGCGGAAATGGCGCGTGCCAAGCAGGTTGACGCCCCTGGACATGAGTTGGTTTGGCTGCTGATTCGGGGGATGCAACCTGACATGCATATAAAAATATAGTTACTAACTTTTTGTGTAAGCTTTTCTTTTCCAACATAAAGGAGGTGGGTTTTTGAGTGTTTTGGCCACTTTTCTTATCGTGTTTTCCATGATTCCGGTCATTCCGTTTTTGCTCGTTTATTTCATATACTACTATGGGGCAAAACGCGAGAAAAAAGCCGCCATTATGCTGGCGATGGACGTCACGACGCTATTTTTGATCTTGGGGGCGGCCGCTTTGTTCAACAATGTGTTTCACTCCTCATTCGGCTTCTACCTGATTCTGCTTATATTGCTTATTGCCGGCGGATTGATCGGCGGAGCGCAAAACCGCCTGAAAGGCAAGGTGGACGTGCGGCGACTGCTGCGCGCGGTTTGGCGCTTGGCGTTTGCGGGGACAGGGGCAGCTTACATTCTTTTATTTTTGATCAGTTTCATTACATATATTTTGACCGCTTAAACTATAATATACAAACCAGGGACCGCCAAATAACGAATGAAACCATGACACCCAAGGTTAATTGTTAAGAAACAGCAATTGTCAATATGGGATAACGGACGATTTTGTTACATGAGCGGGCCCTTTTTGGCGAAAAACGCGGAATTACCGAAAATTTATGTTGGATTTTTTTGACCGCTGGTTGTATAATCTAAAAACATATACCACAATATTTTAAGGGGGATAACGCTAGATGAAGAAGAGTAAGAGTCTACTCCTGCTTCTGACGCTCGTTCTCGCCGTGGGCACGTTGCTTTCCGCGTGCGGTTCGAACGGCGGCAACGGCGCTGCAAACGGCGGCAACAATAAGGCTTCCGACAGCGGCAACAGCGGCGAAGAAAAATTGGCTGCGGATCAAACGCTGAAAATCAACCTGAGTGCGGAACCGCCTACATTCGATCCGGCTCAAGCGAAAGACAGCCAAGCTAACACAGTGCTTAAGACGATGTATGAAGGTCTTACGCGCCAAGATGAATCCGGTCAAGCCGTGCCTGGCGTAGCCGAAAGCTGGGAACCAAACGATGATGGTACTCAATACACGTTCCACCTTCGCAAAGACGCAAAATGGAGCAATGGCGATCCTGTAACCGCGAATGATTTCGTATTTGCTTGGGAGCGCGTTCTCAGCCCGGAAACTCAACCGGCGGCTCCTTATGCTTACCAATTGTATTATTTGAAAAACGCTCAAGAATATAATGAGGGGAAAATTACCGATTTCAGCCAAGTTGGCGTGAAAGCGGTGGATGATTATACACTGCAAGTTGATCTGGTAGCTCCTACGCCTTATTTTGTGGGCTTGACTTCTTTCTACACTTATTATCCGGTCCACCAATCCGTCAAGGATGACCCGAAATGGGCGGTTGACCAAAGCAAAATGATCGTAAACGGCGCGTTCACGCTGACCAACTGGGTGAAAGGCTCAACGATCGAAGTTACGAAAAACGAAAATTACTGGGATAAGGACAACATCAAGCTGAACAAGATCACCATGACTTTGGTGAACAGCAGCGCTACGGAATTGGCTAGTTACCAAAACGGCGAGTTGGATCGCGCCGGTCATCCTAACGGCGAAATCCCGACCGACCAAATTCCAATCCTGAGAGATCAACTGAAAGACGAACTTGAAATCAAAGGTATTGCTAGTACGTATTACTACGAATTTAACGTAACGGCCGAGCCGTTCGATAACGTAAATATCCGTAAAGCCTTTGCTATGGCTGTCGACCGTCAAGCGATCGTTGATAACGTAACCCTTGGCGGACAGCTTCCGGCGTTTGGTTACGTTCCTCCGGGCATCAAAGGCGTAAACGACGAATTCCGCAAGGAGCATAAAGACGACTACTTCACGGAAAACGTGGAAGAAGCCAAAAAGCTGCTTGAGCAAGGCATGAAGGAAAAAGGTTATACGAAACTTCCTGAAATCACGTTGATTTATAACTCCAGCGACGCGCACAAGAAAGTAGCGCTTGCTATTGCCGACATGTGGAAGAAAAATCTTGGCGTTGACGTGAAAACGCAAAACCAAGAATGGGCTGTGTTTGTCGAAAATCGCCAAAATCTGAATTACCAAGTGGCTCGCGCAGGCTGGACCGCCGACTACAACGATCCGATGACGTTTTTGGATATGTGGGTAACGGACGGTGGCAACAACGACACCGGTTTCTCCAACGAGGAATACGATAAGCTGATCGCCGAAGCGAAAGCTACCGGTGATATGGCTAAACGCGATGAAGCCTTCGCAAAAGCCGAAAAGATTTTCATCCAAGACAACATGGTCGTGATGCCGCTTTACTACTACACAAACGTTGCGGCCGAGAAGCCATACCTGAAGGGTGTAACTCTCGACTTTAGCGGTGCTGTCGACTACACCCGCGCGTACCTGCTCGAACATTAATTCCGAAAAGGGCAGGCTTATGCAAGAACGAAGCGAATAGCAACTTCGGGATATATATGTAGGTATTTCATATATATCCCGATTTTTTTGTGTGCGGGGTTCTTCCAAGCATTTCGTACTTATACAAATATATGGAATAGACAAACTAGTTCTTTTCACCTAAAATCGATATATGTCGAAATATAAAAGAAGGAGGTGTAAACGGGCATGATACGTTATGTAGCGAATAAGTTTTTTTACATGTTGGTTTCGCTATTCATTCTGATCTCAGCCACTTTCTTTCTCATGAAGGCTATTCCGGGCGATCCGCTCACTTCGGAGAAACAGGTGCCTCCCGCGATTAAAGAGCGTCTTTATGAACAGCTTGGACTCGATAAGCCCGTTTATCAGCAGTATTTAAAGTATTTGGGTGACGTTGCGCACGGAGATTTGGGCATATCCATGAAGATGATTAACCAGGATGTATCCCAAATTATCGGGCAAACGTTTTCGGCGTCTCTGAGGCTGGGGATCGTCGCGATTATCGTTGCCGTAATTGTCGGAGTGCTGCTTGGCATATTGGCAGCACTGTATCATCGCAAATTGATCGACAATGTCGCTATGGTGCTGGCGGTGTTAGGGATCGCGGTGCCGAGCTTTGTGGTCGCTTCTTTGCTGCAGTATGTGTTTGCCTCCAAGCTGCACTGGCTGCCGACGATGGGCTTTAAGGGCCCGCTGTATTACGTGCTGCCCGTAGCGGCGTTAACCGCGCAGCCGATCGCTTTTATCGCCCGGTTGACGCGTTCAAGCATGCTGGAGGTACTGCATGCCGATTATATCAAGACGGCCAAAGCGAAGGGCTTGGGCTGGATGGCGATTTTGTTCCGCCACGTCATCCGTAACGGCATTATGCCGGTCATCACTTATCTTGGACCGATGACGGCCGATATCGTTACCGGCTCGGTGGTCATCGAGCAAATTTTCGGGATTGGCGGGATCGGCAAGCAGTTTGTGCAAGCGATCAGCGTCCGTGACTATCCGCTGATTATGGGGATTACGATCTTTTACGGGGTATTGCTGATGGTGGCGCGGTTTATCACGGATGTCGCTTACGTATTCGTAGATCCGCGAATCAAGCTAAGCGGAAGGAAGGAGGGCTAAAGGATGGATGCGAATTCCGTAAAAGTGATGCCGGCTCCGGCGGATCTGACTCCCGAGGATTTCCGGAAAATCGGAACGGACGAAAAAGAAGCCGAAGTGATCCAGCGCGAGAGTATTTCCGCGTGGCGTGATGCCTGGTATCGTTTGTGCAGCAACAAGATGGCCATGACTGCGCTTGTCGTGCTTGTTGTCATCTCGCTTGCCGCTATCATCGCTCCATGGATCGCCGGCAAAATTACCGGTTTGAATTATTACTCCAACGATCTGCTGAACACCAACAAGGGACCGTCCGCCCAGCATTGGTTCGGAACCGACGACCTCGGGCGCGATATGTTCGTCCGTACTTGGATGGGCGCGCGCATTTCGTTGATCGTAGGTTTGGCAGCCGCATGTATCGACCTGTTTATCGGTGTTATTTACGGCGGAATCATGGGCTACTTTGGCGGCCGCGTTGATGAAATTATGAATAAGTTTTCCGAGATTTTGTACGCTATTCCGTACCTGCTGGTTACTATTTTGCTGCTTGTCGTACTCGAGCCTAGCTTGGGAACGATCATATTGGCTTTAACGATCACGGGCTGGATCAACATGTCGTGGATTGTCCGCGGCGAGATTATGCAGCTCAAGAACCGCGAGTTCGTGCTGGCTTCCCGCTCGATGGGCGCAGGCTCGGGACGTTTGCTGTTCCGCCATCTGCTGCCTAATGCGGTTGGACCGATCATCGTAACGGTGACGTTGTCCGTACCGAAAGCGATTTTCGCCGAAGCATTTTTAAGTTTCCTCGGTCTTGGCGTTCAGGCTCCAATTGCCTCGCTTGGTTCGATGATTAACGATGCTTTGACGGGATGGCTGTACTACCCGTGGCGCATGCTGTTCCCGGCCATATTGATCAGCTTGATCATGCTGGCGTTTAACATTTTCGGCGACGGCCTTCGCGACGCGCTGGATCCTAAACTGAAGAAATAGGAGGTGGAATGATGGAGCCGATTCTACAAGTCAAAGATTTGCATGTGTCCTTTCAAGTCAGAGGCGGAGAAGTCAAAGCCGTTCGCGGCATGAACTTCGAAGTGGGAAAAGGGGAAACGGTTGCGATAGTCGGTGAATCCGGCAGCGGCAAAAGCGTAACGGCCCAAACGATCATGCGTCTGATTCCGTCCCCTCCGTCAATCATTAAGCAAGGTGAAATTATTTTTCAAGGCGAAAACCTGTTGACCAAAAGCAATAAACAAATGGAAGCCATTCGCGGTAAAGATATCGGCATGATTTTTCAGGACCCGATGACCTCTTTGAATCCTACGATAAAGGTAGGCCGACAAATCACCGAAGTGTTAATCAAACATCAGAAAATGTCAGCGGGCGAAGCAAAAGAACGTGCCATTGAAATGCTGAAGCTTGTCGGCATTAAAAATGCGGAAGCCCGCTTTAACCAATACCCTCACGAATTTTCCGGGGGCATGCGGCAGCGTGCCATGATCGCCATTGCGCTTGCCTGCCGGCCGGCGCTGCTGATCGCGGACGAACCGACGACAGCGCTTGACGTTACGATTCAGGCACAAATCATGGACGTCATGAAAGAGATGCAGGAACATCTTGGTACTTCCATCATTTTGATTACCCACGATCTCGGCGTCGTTGCCGGCATGTGTGACCGCGTCATCGTCATGTATGCAGGAGAGGTGGTGGAAACCGGAACGAAGTGGGAAATCTTTAAAAACCCGCAGCATCCTTACACAAAAGGTTTGCTGCGCTCAATGCCGCGGTTGGATCAGAAGAAAGGGGAACCCCTTATTCCTATTATCGGCACTCCGCCCGATTTGATTAAACCGCCGGTTGGCTGTCCGTTTGCGGCCCGCTGTGAGCATGCGATGAAGATCTGCGAACGCATCGATCCGGGAGCGACCGTATTCAGCGATACGCATATGGCCCGCTGCTGGGATCTTCATCCGATGGCCAAGGAGGGACAGTCGTCATGAGTATTGGGAAGACGTTGATCGAAGTCGAAGGGCTCAAGAAGTATTTTAACGTTGGCGGCGGCAATGTGCTGAAAGCCGTCAACGACATCAGCTTCTCGATTGCCGAAGGCGAAACGCTAGGCCTCGTTGGCGAGTCGGGCTGCGGCAAATCGACCGCGGGACGCACGATCCTTCGCTTGTACGAGCCGACGGGCGGCAGCATTCGTTTTAACGGAACGGATATTACGAAACTGGCTCCGCGGAAAATGAAGGCGATGCGCCGCGATATGCAGATGATTTTCCAAGATCCGTACGCCTCGTTGAATCCGCGGTTTACGGTGACGGATATCATCGGCGAAGCGCTGGACATCCACGGCATGGCCGGATCGCGGGCGGAACGCAAAAAACGCGTGGAAGAGCTGCTTGATATGGTCGGCTTGAATCCCGATCATGCGACGCGTTATCCACACGAATTTTCCGGCGGACAACGGCAGCGGATCGGGATTGCCCGCGCGCTGGCGGTAAATCCGAAGTTCATTATCTGCGACGAACCGATTTCGGCGCTCGACGTGTCCATTCAGGCGCAGGTGGTCAACCTGCTTAAAGAACTGCAGGACCGCCTCGGTTTAACGTATTTGTTTATCGCCCACGACTTGTCGATGGTTAAGCATATCAGCGATCGCGTAGCCGTCATGTATTTGGGCCGGATCGTTGAGCTTGCGGAAAGCGAAGAGCTTTACGCCAACCCGCAGCACCCGTATACCAAAACGCTGCTGTCGGCGATTCCGATTCCGGACCCGGAGATCGAAGCGAACAAGAAGCGGATTCATTTGGAGGATACGGGGAACGGCCCGATTACTTCCAAGGACGGCAAAAGCGACGGCGGATTGTTCGATCTGGACAATTCGGAGCTGGTTGAAGTGTCCAAAGGCCATTTTGTGGCGATGCCGAAAAAAGGATAAGCTGCTAAGATGCAGACTCCTGCTGCACGGTTAAAACCGGCTGCGGGAGTTTTTTGCCGTTTTAGGCTTACGGAAAGTGAGAAATTTAACAAAAGTAAGGTTAGCTTTGACGGGTACGCGGAGTATCCGGTACAATCAAGTAAGGTTTGCATGGAAGAACAGGAGGCAGGTAACCTGATGAATATAGTACAAGATCTTTTGGCGCCGGCCGGTCCGCTTGCGGATGCGTATGCGCATCGTTTTGGAGCGGTTGCTCAGCTTTACGAATATGATCCGGCGTTGGATGAAAGTTGGTCCAGCCGGCTCGAATGGCTGGATGAAACGGAGGATCGCCGGATAAGCCGGACCGCCTTGGTTAGCCGGCTGCGCGAGTACAACCGCCTGCACAACCCGGATGCCGCGGTGGAACAGGCGCTGGGCAAGCTTGAGCAGCCGGGGACGGCGGTCATCGTCGGCGGGCAGCAAAGCGGCTTGTTTACCGGGCCGCTGCTGGTGATTTACAAGGCGATCACGATCATTAAAGCGGCCAAAACCGCCGCCGCTAAACTGAATCGGCCGGTCGTGCCTGTGTTTTGGATCGCCGGGGAGGACCATGATTGGGACGAAGTGAATCATTCCTACATTTTGTCTCCGGATTTGCAGGTCAAGCGCATCCGCATTAAACGCGACCCGGACAACCGCCTGCCGGTCAGCTTTAGCCAGGTTCAAAGCGAGGATTGGGAGCAGGCGGCGGATGAACTGGAGCAACTGCTTCCGGGCAGCGAGTTTAAGTCCGGCTTGATGGAGCTGTTCAGACGTTCCGCCGCGGAATCGGCGAGCCTGTCGGAATGCTTCGCCAAGCTGATGGGGGCTTGGTTCGGCAAATACGGCCTTGTGCTGCTGGATTCCGCCGATGGCGAACTCCGCAAGCTGGAAACCCCGGTGTTTGAGTCGATTATCCGGCAAAACGACGAGCTGGAAGCGGCTTATTTCGAAAGCGCCCGCGATTTGGCCGCGCTAGGATACGAACCGCAAGCCGAAGTGAGCGAAGGCGGAGCCAATCTGTTTTACATACATGAGCAGGAGCGGCTGCTGCTGTTCAAGCGGGAAGGCGGCTTCGCCGACCGGAAAGGCAAGGTTTCCTTCACCCGGGATGAACTGTTGGCCGAGCTTCGCGAGCATCCGGAGCGTTTCAGCAACAATGTGCTGACCCGGCCGCTGATGCAGGACAGCCTTCTGCCGGTACTCGGCGCAGTGTTGGGTCCGGGGGAAATCTCCTACTGGGCGTTAACACGTAAAGCGTTTGGCAAGCTGGGCTTGAAAATGCCGTTGCTGCTGGCTCGGGAATCTTTTACCGTGGTGGAGGGCACGCTGCAGAAGCATATGGAAAAATACGGCCTCCGTTGGGACGACGTCAAGGACCTAGAAGTGCTGCGGCAAAAGCGTGAAGCGTGGCTGGCGAACCAGGACGCGATCCGGATTGACGCCCGGTTTGACGAAATCAAATCGGCTTTTGGCGAAATGTACGATCCGCTGATCGAGCAGCTGGCCGGTATCCAAAACGGGCTGCTGAAATTAGGGACCGCCAATCGCGATAAAATCTACGATCAGATCGAATATTTGCGCGGCAAGGCGAAGGACGCTCTGGAGAAAAGCAATGAAGCGGGGCTGCGCCATTTCGAGCGGATCGAACTTTCGCTGTTTCCACTTCGGAAGCCGCAAGAGCGGGTTTATAACATATTTTATTATATGAACCGGTTTGGCGTGGAATGGATTGACGCTCTGATGGATATTCCTTATGACATCACGGGAACGCACCGAATTATATATTTATAGGAGGCAGATCGAAAATGAGTTCAGCAGCGATTCAAAACAGTATGATTACGGACTTGAAGCTAGCGCCGGAAGGGCACCTCAAAATCGATTGGGTGGAGGCCCATATGCCGGTGCTGAACCGGATCCGCAAGCAGTTTGAAGCGGAGCAGCCGTTTAAAGGGTTGAAGGTGACGATCTCGCTGCACCTTGAAGCGAAAACCGCTTATTTGGCGAAGGTGGTGCAAGCCGGAGGAGCCGAAGTGACGATCACCGGAAGCAATCCGCTGTCGACCCAGGATGATGTCTGCGCGGCGCTCGTGGAAGACGGGGTTACGGTATATGCCAAATACAACCCGGAACCGGCGGAGTACAAAGCGCTTTTGATCAAGGCGTTGGAAACGAAACCCGATCTAATCATCGACGACGGCGGCGACCTTGTCACGATTCTGCATTCCGAACGGCCGGACCTGCTGGAAAATGTCCGCGGCGGCGCCGAGGAAACGACGACCGGCATTTTGCGCCTGAAAGCGATGGATAAGGAAGGAAAGCTTAAATTCCCAATGGTCGCAGTAAACGATGCCTACTGCAAATATTTGTTCGACAACCGCTATGGCACCGGACAATCGGTATGGGACGGCATCAACCGCACGACGAATCTGGTCGTCGCCGGCAAAACCGTGGTCGTCGTCGGCTACGGCTGGTGCGGCAAAGGCGTGGCGATGCGGGCCAAAGGGCTTGGCGCCAACGTCATCGTCACCGAAGTTGATGCGATCAAAGCCGTCGAAGCCTACATGGACGGGTTCCGCGTAATGCCGATGCTGGACGCCGCCAAGCTCGGCGATTTCTTCGTGACGGTAACCGGCAACCGTGACGTCATTCGCGGCGAGCATTATGATGTGATGAAAGATGGCGCGATTTTGTCGAACGCCGGCCACTTCGACGTGGAAGTGAACAAACCGGAGCTTCAGGAACGTTCCGCCTCGGTGCGGACCGTACGCCGCAATATCGAGGAATATCAATTGAAGGACGGACGGAAAATGTACCTCCTTGCCGAAGGTCGTCTCGTCAACCTCGCCGCCGGCGACGGACATCCGGCCGAGATCATGGACATGACGTTTGCGCTTCAGGCGTTGTCGCTGAAATACGTTAACGACCGGTACAAGGAAATCGGCAGTACGGTCGTAAACGTGCCGTACGAGCTCGATGAGCAAGTGGCCCGCTTCAAGCTGGAAAGCCTCGGCGTAGGCATCGACACGCTTTCCGCCGAGCAGCGCGCCTACCTCGACAGCTGGCAGGAGCATTGATCGGTTGGCCGAACGTGGCTTAGGTTCCCTTGTAGACAGAAAGACCAGGAATTTTTAAAACAGCGCGAGCGGCTTGGAAGAGCGATAGTTCCGGCTGTTCGCGCTTTGGCATTGCGCCGGGACAATCTGCAAAAACAAGGTTGCCTGTCGTTCAAGTAGCCGGCTATTTCAACTATTAAGCGCGTCCCCAAAGAATCGGTACGGAACTGAGCAAGCGAAAAAGAATTTCAGGATAGCCCTTTTTCCTAAAAATAAGGAAAAGGGGCTTTTTGCTGCTTCTCTAATACGCCGTAACGGTGAATAGTTTGGAACTGCCTAAATTGGCTTATCCGATAGCAACAGCATTCGCAAGAGTTGAGGAGGCGTGTTCAATGTGGAGTGCTTGTCTCAACTTGTCTCAACTTTTTCGCAGTTATGCTAGCCTCCCGCCTTTCCCTCTTCTCAAAAAAATTCCGTTCACTAGCAGGATTTTTTCGTTAAATGCAGAATAGATACTTAACATGTGGGGCAAAGTGGTGTAAAGTGGGGGAAAGAGGTAGGGAGTGAGACACCAATGTTTATGGGGGAATTCCAACATAGCATTGACGACAAGGGCCGGATAATTATCCCGGCTAAGTTTCGCGATCTCCTCGGAAGCTCTTTTGTTGTTACCCGCGGCTTGGACCAGTGTCTTTTCGTGTATCCGATGCAGGAATGGGAAGTACTGGAACAGAAGCTGAAAGCTTTGCCGCTCATGAAGTCGGATGCGCGTGCGTTTACCCGCTTTTTTTTCTCGGGAGCTACGGAATGCGAGTGGGATAAACAGGGAAGGGTAAACCTGCCAGGCAATTTGAGGCAGTACGCGAAGCTGGAGAAAGATTGCGTCGTTCTGGGCGTATCGAATCGGGTTGAGATTTGGAGCAAGGACATTTGGGAGCAATACTTCCAGCAGTCGGAGGATACGTTTAACGAGATTGCCGAGAAGCTGGTCGACTTCAATTTCGACCTGTAGAGGTAGTTAAAAAGTCGGCTTTTGATCACGGAGAAAAGCTAATGAAGCGTATTCGGCTTCGAATCTTGAATTCAGCCGGGCTCTCCGTTGCTCACGTAGGCTTACCTACGCTGCGCTACTCGATCCCTAGCTTCATCCAACCTTCTCGGTGCTGAAAACCCGACTTTTTAACAATATCTTAAGGTAGTTAAAAAGCCGGCTTTTGATCACAAAGAATTTAAAAATCGAGTTCTAGTCTGGAGGGGCGTTAGTCGTGTTTCATCACATCACGGTGCTTAAAGCAGAAGCGACAGAAGGGCTGCGCATCAAGCCGGACGGCATTTACGTAGATTGTACGCTGGGGGGCGGCGGCCACAGCTCGGTCATCTTGTCCCAGCTTGGCGAAGGCGGCAGGCTGATCGCTTTTGATCAGGACGATTGGGCGCTGGACAACGCCAAAGAGCGTTTGGCCCCTTATGCGGACAAGTTAACTTTGGTGAAAAGCAATTTTCGCCATTTGGAACAAAAGCTGCTGGAGCTAAGCGGCATCCCGCAGCAGAATGGCGTCCCGCAAGTGGACGGCGTGCTGTTTGACCTGGGCGTTTCGTCTCCGCAGTTCGACGAGGGGGAACGCGGATTCAGCTACAACGCCGACGCCCCCCTCGATATGCGCATGGATCAATCGGCGCGGCTCACAGCGCGGGACATCGTCAACGAGTGGCCGGAGCGGGAAATTGCCCGCATTTTGTTCCAGTACGGGGAGGAGAAGTTTTCCAGACGCATCGCCAAAGTTATCGTGGCGAGGCGCGAACAGGAGCCGATAGAAACGACCGGTCAATTGGTCGAGCTGATCAAGGAAGGAATCCCGGCGGCGGCCCGGCGAACGGGCGGGCACCCGGCCAAACGAAGCTTTCAGGCGCTGCGGATCGCCGTAAACGACGAGCTTGGCGCGTTTGAAGAAGGACTCCATGCCGCGATTCGTTGTTTGGCGCCGGGCGGGAGAGTTTCGGTCATCACCTTTCATTCTTTGGAAGACCGCATCTGCAAGCAAATTTTTTCTAGTTATGTGGAAAAATGTACCTGTCCTCCCGACTTTCCGATGTGCGTATGCGGGGGAAAGGGATCGCTGAAGTTGATAAACCGGAAACCGGTGGTTCCGTCGGAGAGGGAACTGGCGGAGAATTCGCGGGCGCGGTCGGCAAAATTGCGCGTGGCGGAGAAATTGCAAACCTTAGTGGAGGAATCGTAAATGGCTTATACGCGGGGGAATTTGGCAGTTAAGCAGAAATCAGCGGAACGCAAAAATCCGTCAACGCAGCGCTATCGTGAAACGACGAAGGTCGTCACTCGCCGCTCAACGCTTCAGGTTCGCGAGAAACTGTTGTACATGGTAACGATTATTTTTTGCGTGGCGGTGATGGCTGGTCTTTTATGGCAAAATGTTACACTTTACAACATCAAGCGGCAAATGTTTAATTTGAATGCGGATATTCAAGCGATGAGCGCCGAGATCAAGGAGCTAACGGTCAAAAAAGAGAAGCTGGAGGAACAAATCCCTGAGGAAGCGGCCAAGCTTGGTTACGTTGAGCCCGAAGTAGAAGGATTCCATGTTCAGGTTCCGCCGGGTGCTTCAACGGCGGCAAATTCGGAGACGGACGCACCCTCGGACCAAGCCGGCAATTAGGGCCAACGAGGGTGCGGATCATACGGACAATGCGGACGGCCTGACGGCGATCCGAAATTAACTCTATTTTAATGAGGTTTTGCCATGATCAAGAGAATAAAGCTGCGAACATTGCTGATAGGGGGATGCGTTACCCTCTTTTTTACTGTATTGATAGGAAGAGTGTTTTGGCTGCAGGTCGTGCAGGAGGATTTTTGGCAGAAGCATGCTGAAGCGCTTTGGTCCACCAGGAAGGATTTGCCGGCCACACGGGGAACGATTACGGACCGCAAAGGCGACGTATTGGCCATGGACGCTCCCGCCTATACGGTAGCGATCAATCCGGAGATCATTCATGCCAAAGGGCTGGAAAATGAAGTGACTGAGGGGTTAAGCCGGATTCTCGGCAAAGATGAGCAGGAGATGCGAGAACTCGTCAATGCCAAGAAGTCGGACGGAAAGTATTCCACCCATCGGGAAGTGCGCAACGAAGGCTTAAAGATCGACCAGGAGCTTAAGGGTCAAGTCGAGGCATTCCGAAACAAGCTGCTGCAAGAGCATAAGGAAGTGGAAGACACCGGCATTTATTTGATGAAGGAACAAAAACGCTATTATCCCCAAAAGAGCCTGGCCGCTCATATTTTGGGCTATACCGACCGTGACGGAAACGCGGTGTCCGGCCTGGAGGCTTATTACGATGAGATGCTTAAGGGAGAAGACGGCTATATCGAATATAAACGCGACGGCAGAGGGATCGAAATCCCGAAAGCCAGCGAAATTTACCAGCCGGCGAAAAACGGGCAAAACCTGCAGTTAACGATAGATGATACGATCCAGCGTTATATCGAGCAAGCGATGAAGGAAGCGTATGCTGAGCTGCAGCCGATCAGTATGAGCGTCATCGCCGTCGATCCGAAAACGATGGAAATTCTCGGAATGGCGAACATGCCTACATACGACCCCAACGAGTATTGGGCCGACGTCGATCAGAAAAACTTTTACAACCATGCGATTAAATCGGTGTACGAGCCGGGTTCCACGTTTAAAATTGTGACCTTGGCCGGGGCTGTTCAAGAAGGTCTTTTTAACCCGAATGCCACTTATATGTCGGGGAGTATCCGTGTTCCTGGGCGAACGATCCACGATTTAAAGCGATCCGGCTGGGGGCCGATCACTTACTTGGAAGGCGTAAAACGCTCCAGTAACGTCGGTTTCGTCAAGCTGGGCTACGAAATGCTGGGACCCGAACGGCTGAAAAGCTATGTCGACAATTTCGGGTTTGGGCAAAAAACGGGCATCGAGCTGCCGGGCGAAGCCAAAGGGATCGTGGACCCGGTGCAGCAAGCCGACTTCGCGGCGATGTCCTACGGACACGGTAAACTGCTCGTTACGCCGCTGCAGCAGATTGTGGCCGTGGCAGCGGTGGCGAACGGGGGCAAATTGATGGAGCCGCATATCGTCAAATCCATCACCGATCCGCAGACCGGCGAAACGAAGCAAACCGAACCGAAAGTCATACGCCAGGTCATTACGCCGGAGACCGCCAAAGAAGTTGGAAGCTATTTGGAGCAAGTCGTTTCCGACCAAAAAATCGGGACCGGCCGTCACGCTTATATCGAGGGTTACCGGATTGCCGGGAAAACGGGAACGGCCGTAAAAGTCGTCAACGGCGAATACAACTATTCCAAACAGGTCGTTTCTTTTATCGGCTATGCGCCGGTGGACGATCCGAAAATCGCCGTCCTTGTTTTGATCGACGAACCGAGGGATTCCGAGCTGGGCGGCGGAACGGCGGCGGCCCCGGTGTTCAAAAAAATCGTCAATCAAACGCTTCAGTATATGGGTGTGCCTAAAACCACCGATCCCAACGCCGACAAAACCAAGCAGGCCGAGAGCAGCGGGCCGAAGGTTCCCAACCTTAAGGGAATGGGCGTGCAAAAAGCCAAAGACACCCTTGTTGCCGGCGGAATTTCCTATGCCACCTTGGGAAGCGGAACGGAGATCATTTCCCAATACCCCAAAGCGGGTAGCGTCTTGAAAACGGGCCAATTCGTTTATTTGCTTACCGAAGAAGGAGCAAATATGAAAATCCCGAATCTGCAAGGCGAATCGCTGCGGGATGCGATGGAGCTGCTATCGGTTCTTCAAGTGCCGGTCACGGCGAAAGGCGAAGGATACGTCGCCTCGCAAAAAGTGGTCGAAGAGAACGGAAAGCGACGGGTCGAATTAACGCTGGAACCGCCTGTCACGGAGGAAGAGACGAACGGGAAAGCGGCGGACGGCAGCGAGGCGGACGGCGATAAGGCGGCCGACGGTGAAGCTGGCGGCGAGTCCACGGCCGCCGCGGGCAATAGCGGCAATAGCGGCAATGGCGGACAAGCCGGCAGCGGCGGCCCGAGCGGTTAAGGTATCGCCGGGCAGGCTGCCGGCCGATAGCCGGTTTGGAAATAACGGCAATTGGAGAGGTTTTGCCATGTTGAAAAGAGTAAGACTGCGAACGCTGCTGATAGGGGGATGCGTCACCCTCTTTTTTGCTGTATTGATAGGAAGAGTGTTTTGGCTGCAGATCGTGCAGGGGGAATTTTGGCAGGCACATGCCGAAAAGCTCTGGTCGACCAAAAAGGTGTTGCCCGCCAACCGGGGAACGATCACGGACCGCAAAGGCGACGTATTGGCTGTGGACGCTCCCGCCTATACGGTGGCGGTTAGTCCGGAAATTATCCATGCCAACGGGCTGGAAAATGAAGTGGTTCAAGGGTTAAGCCGGATTCTCGGCAAGGATGAGCAGGAGATGCGCGAGCTTGTCAACGCCAAGAAAAACGGGAAGTATTCCACCCATCGGGAAGTGCGCAACGAAGGTTTGAAAATCGACCAGGAGCTAAAGAATCAAGTGGAGGCTTTTATCAACGAGCTGCTGAAACAAAATGAAAAAGTGGAAGACGCCGGTATTTACTTGATGAAGGAGCAGAAGCGCTATTATCCCAGAACGAGTCTGGCGGCGCATGTTTTGGGCTATACCGACCGCGACGGCAACGCCGTATCCGGCCTGGAGGCTTTTTATGACGAACAGCTTAAGGGGCAAGACGGCTTCCTTGAATACAAACGTGACGGCAGAGGGATCGAAATCCCGAAAGCCAGCGAAATTTACCAGCCGGCCCAAAACGGGCAGAACCTGCAGCTGACGATCGATAATACGATCCAGTATTACATCGAACAGGCGATGAAGGAAGCGTATAACGAGCTGCAGCCGATCAGCATGACCGTTATCGCGGCCGATCCGAACACGTTGGAAATTCTTGGGATGGCGAACATGCCCACCTACAATCCCAACGAGTATTGGGCTGGCGTCGATCAGAGAAATTTTTACAACCATGCCGTCCAATCGGTGTACGAACCGGGTTCAACGTTTAAAATCGTCACCTTGGCCGGGGCTGTTCAGGAAGGTTTGTTTAATCCGGAAGATAAATATATGTCCGGGAGTATCCATATCGCGGGCCGAACGGTCAGTGACATTAAAAAATCCGGCTGGGTGGGGGCCGATCACTTATTTGGAAGGCGTCAAACGTTCCAGCAACGTTGCGTTCGTCAAATTGGGTTACGAAAAGCTGGGCCCCGAACGTCTCAAAACCTATGCCGAAAACTTCGGGTTCGGGCAAAAAACCGGCATCGAGCTGCCGGGCGAATACAAAGGGCTCGTGAATCCGGAGCAGCAGGCCGACTTCGCGGCGCTGTCCTACGGGCACGGCAAGCTGCTCGTTACGCCGCTGCAGCAAATCGTTGCGATATCGGCCATCGCCAACGGCGGCAAGCTGATGGAGCCGCATATCGTCAAATCGCTGACCGACCCTCAGACCGGCAAAACGGAAAAAACCGAACCCAAAGTGGTGCGCCAGGTAATCACGCCGGAAACCGCCAAGGAAGTCGGAGGCTACTTGGAGCAGGTCGTTTCCGACCGGAAGCACGGGACCGGCCGCCACGCCTATATCGAGGGGTACCGGGTCGCCGGGAAAACGGGAACGGCGGTAAAGCCCGTTAACGGGGAATACACCAAATTGAAGCAGGTCGTTTCCTTTCTCGGTTACGCGCCGGTGGACGATCCGAAGGTTGCCCTGCTGGTCCTGATCGATGAACCGAAGGACCCCGATCTGGGCGGGGGGACGGCCGCGGGTCCGGTGTTCCAAAAAATCATGAATCAAATCCTGCAGTATATGGGTGTCCCCAAAATGAACGATGGCGGGACCGGGAAAACGAAACCGGCCGCGAGCGGGCCGAAGGTTCCCGAATTAAGCAAGCTGCCGGTTCAGGAGGCCAAAAACAAACTCGCCGGCCAGGGGATTTCCTACGTGACGCTGGGCAGCGGCGAGGACATCATCACCCAGCACCCGAAGGCGGGGAGCGTGCTGAAAGCGGGCCAGTTCGTGTATTTGCTGACCGAAAAGGGGACCGACGTGAAGATCCCCAACCTGAGGGGGAAATCGCTGCGCGATGCCATGGAGCTGTTATCCGTGCTGCAGGTGCCGGTTACGGCTGAAGGCGAAGGGTATGTCGACTCGCAAAAAGTGATCGAAGAGAACGGAACGCGAAGGGTGGAATTGACCTTGAAGCCCCCGGTTACGAATGAGGAAACGAAGGAGGAAGCGGCGGGGGACGGCGGTGCGGCGGCGAACGGCGAAGCCCCCGGCCAGTCCGCGAACTCGCCATAGCTTGTTCTAACCCCTGGTTGTCCTGAATATCCTTGATATGAAAACATTCAAGCGTCAGGATGGGATAGGGGGGGCAACCAGTGAAAGTTTCCAAGTTTACCGTCAGACGAAGACTGTTCTGGCTGTTGATGGTGTTGTGTTTGTTGTTTGCGGCCCTTGCCGTGCGTCTTGCCTATGTGCAGATCGGAAAGGGAGCGGAATTGTCGGCCAAAGCGGAGGACTCCTGGCGCCGGAACATCCCTTATTCGGCGAAACGCGGCGAAATCAGCGACCGGAACGGCAACGTGCTGGCATATAACATTACGACGCCGACGGTCATGGCCATCCCGGTGCAAATCAAACATCCGGAGCAAACGGCCAAAAGCTTGGCGCCTCTGCTCGGCATGAGCGAAGACGCGATTTTGAAGTCGATCACCAAGAAACAATCCATAGTCAGGCTGCAACCCGGCGGACGCAAAATTACGATGGAAAAAGCGCAGCAAATTCGTGATTTGGCTCTTCCGGGTATTGTTGTTGCCGAAGACAACAAAAGATATTATCCTTATGGAGGACTTGCCGCTCATATCTTGGGTTTTACCGGCAGCTACAATCAGGGGCTGACCGGAGTGGAAAGCAAATACGAGAGCCTGCTGAGCGGCATGAACGGCAGCGTGTCCTATTTGTCCGACGCCGGGGGCAGATTGATGCCCGGGTCCTCGGAGAAATATGTGGAGCCGAAAGACGGGCTGAACCTGACGCTGACGATCGACAAATCGATCCAAAGCATTATCGAGCGCGAGCTGGATCAGGCGATGGACCGGCTGCAGGCCGACTCGGCCCTGACGATCGCGATGGATCCGAAAACGGGACAAATTTTAGGCATGGCGGCGAGACCGGGATTTGAGCCTGGGCAGTATCAGGAATACGATCCGGCGGTGTATAACCGGAACCTTCCGATCTGGATGACGTACGAACCGGGTTCCACGTTCAAGATCATCACCTTGGCCGCCGCGCTCCAAGAGAAGAAGGTGGATCTGCTGGGCGAGCGCTTTTTTGATCCGGGGTATGTCAAAGTTGGCGGGGCCACGCTCCGCTGCTGGAAGAGGGGCGGGCACGGCAGCCAGACATTCCTCCAGGTGGTGGAGAATTCCTGCAACCCCGGGTTCGTAGCGCTCGGGCAGCGCCTGGGCAAAGAAACGCTGTTCCAATACATCAAAAATTTCGGCTTCGGCAGCAAAACCGGCATCGACCTGAACGGCGAGGAAAACGGCATCCTGTTCAAGCTGTCCCGAGTAGGCCCGGTGGAACTGGCGACGACCTCGTTCGGCCAAGGGGTGTCGGTGACGCCGATTCAGCAGATCACCGCGGTTTCGGCCGCGATCAACGGCGGCAAGCTGTATAAACCTTACGTCGCCAAGGCGTGGACCAATCCCGATACGGGCGAGGTCGTCTCGGAAACGGCGCCGCAACTGGTGCGCCAGGTCATTTCGGAAGAGACGTCCAAGCAGATTCGTTCCGCGCTGGAAAGCGTCGTGGCCAACGGCACGGGCGGCAACGCCTTTATCGACGGCTATCGCGTGGGCGGGAAGACCGGGACGGCGCAGAAGGTCATAAACGGGCGTTATTCCGCAAACGAGCATATCGTTTCTTTTATCGGCTTCGCTCCGGCGGACGATCCGCAAATCGTCGTTTATACGGCGGTCGACAATCCGCAAGGGATCCAATTCGGCGGCGTGGTAGCCGCTCCGATCGTACGGAATATCATGAAGGATGCGCTGGAATACATGCAAGTTCCGCCCCGCCAGCAGCAGGTTACCAAGAAATACAAATACGGCGAGACGCCGATCGTCACGGTTCCCGATCTGATCGGACATACGGCGCAGGAAATCTACGAGGACCTCAACATGAATTTTAATTTGGCGAAATCGGGGGCGGGGAACGTCGTGATCAATCAGGCGCCGAAAGCCGGAGCCCGGGTCGAAAAGGGGTCGACGATCCGAATTTATATGGGCAGCGAGGCGGATGCGGAACAACAACATAACCATAATCAATAATTCTCCTGAACTTTGCAGTTTTTGGTGATAATATAGAGTGAGTGTTTACGAACGTTGTTGAAATACGGAGGGGTTAGCTATGCAGCTTAAGGAATTGGCAACTTATTTGATAGCTTCGCAAATACGAGGCGACGGGGAGCTGGCCTGCGAAGGCATCGCCATCGATTCGCGGAAAGTTCAGCCCGGAGATTTGTTTATATGCCTTCCCGGTCATACGGTCGACGGGCACGACTTCGCTCCGCAAGCCGCGGACAAAGGAGCGGCGGCGCTCGTCGTGGAGCGTTGGCTTGACGATTGTCCGCTGCCGCAGCTTAAGGTGAAAGACAGCAGATTGGCGATGGCGGTTTTGGGCAACGTGTTTTTCGGCTTCCCCAGCCGGCGGCTGAAGGTCATCGGCGTTACCGGAACGAACGGCAAAACGACAACGACTTATTTGATCGAACGCATTCTTGAGGATCAAGGGCGCTCTACGGGACTTATCGGAACGATTCAGCGCAAATTCGCCGGCCGGACGTATCCGATGTCCGGGACGACGCCGGAATCGCTGGAGCTGCAGCGGTATTTGCACGAGATGGCCGAAGGCGGCGCGGCTTACTGCGTCATGGAGGTGTCCTCCCACGCGCTGGACCAGGGCCGTGTCAAAGGAACGCACTTCCGGACGGCCGTCTTTACGAATTTGACCCAGGACCATTTGGATTATCACAACACGATGGAAGAGTATCGCGGGGCCAAGGGGCTGTTCTTCTCCCGTTTGGGCAACAACTATCCGGCCAATCCGGACGAGCGCAGCTACGCGGTCCTTAACGCGGATGATCCCGCCAGCTCTTATTTTGCCAAGCAAACCGCCGCGGAGACGATCACGTACGGAGTGGAGAACGAGGCCGATGTCCGCGCCTCGGACATTTCCGTAACGGCGAAAGGCACCTCGTTCCATGTCGATACATTTCAAGGCAGCGCCGACATTTCGCTGCGGATGGTCGGCAAGTTCAACGTGTACAACGCGCTTGCCGCGATCGCGGCCGCTTTGCTCGAAGGGATTCCGCTCGAACGGATCAAGGCCAGCCTGGAAGCGGTCAAAGGCGTGGAGGGACGGGTTGAAGCGGTCGATGAAGGCCAATCCTTCGCCGTCATCGTCGATTACGCCCACACGCCCGACGGGCTCGAAAACGTGCTGCGGACCGTAAACGAATTTGCCAAAGGCCGCGTCATCTGCGTCTTCGGCTGCGGCGGCGACCGGGATCGTACGAAACGCCCGATCATGGGGCGGATCGCCGCGAAATACGCCGATCACGTCATCGTGACTTCCGACAACCCGCGCACCGAAGATCCCGATGCTATACTAAGCGACATCGAGCAGGGATTGATCGGCGACGGGGTGGACCGCAGCCGTTACGAGCTGATCGTCGACCGCCGCGAGGCCATCCAAAAGGCTATTGAAATGGCAAGCCGTGAAGATGTAGTATTGATTGCGGGGAAAGGTCATGAAACCTATCAGTTGATCGGAACCGCAGTGCTCGATTTTGATGATCGGATCGTAGCAAAAGAAGCGATAAGGGGTTTGGCGAAGTGATAATTAGAAATCTGGCGGATATAGCCGCGATGTGCGGCGGACAAGTGCGGGAGGCGGCCGATTCCGGCATTGCGGTGCGCGGAGCGGTCACCGATTCCCGGCAAATCACGCAGGACTGTTTGTTTATTCCGTTATCCGGAGAAAGGTTCGACGGCCACGATTTTGCAGCGGACTGTCTCGCGGCCGGAGCTGCCGCAACCCTGTGGGAGCGGTCCAAGGGAACGCCTCCCGGGCCGGCCGTACTGGTGGACGATTGCCTGGAGGCGCTGCAAACGCTGGCCAAGTCCTACTTGATCCAGGCGGGTGCCAAGGTGGTCGGCATTACGGGCAGCAACGGGAAAACGACGACCAAAGACCTCGTTTACTCGCTTTTGTCCACAACGTACAAAGTGCATAAAACCAAAGGGAATTTTAATAACCACATCGGGCTGCCGCTGACGGTGCTGGCGATGCCCGAGGATACGGAGATCGCCGTCCTGGAGATGGGCATGAGCGGCCGCCGCGAAATCGAGCTGCTGTCCAAACTGGCCGAACCCGAGACGGCGGTCATAACGAATATCGGCGAAGCGCATCTGCTGCAGCTCGGCTCGCGGGAGGAAATCGCGCGGGCGAAACTGGAGATCCTCGCGGGGATGAAGCCCGGGGGATTGTTCGTTTACAATGGGGACGAACCTTTGATTCCCCAGGTGCTGGCGGAGGCGGACACGGCGAAGCCGGACCGGCTGCGGACCGTCACGTTTGGATTGGGCCAAGGCAATGACGAATACCCGACCGGAATGATGTTCATGGAGGACCGCACCCTGTTCACTTCGCGCGGGACCGGCGGGGAGCCGCTGGAGCTGCCTCTGCTGGGCGAGCACAACGTGGTGAACGCTTTGGCCGCGCTTGCGGTCGCCCGCCGCTATGGGGTCGGCGAAGCCGCGATTCGGGACGGGCTTCGCCATGCCGAACTGACCGGCATGCGGATCGAGCGCATCATCGGCGCAAGCGGCGTGACGATCTTGAACGATGCGTACAACGCCAGCCCCACGTCCATGAAAGCGGCGATCGGCGTGCTGGAAAAAATGAAAGGGTTCCGCCAAAGAATCGCCGTGCTCGGAGATATGCTTGAGCTTGGAGCTTCCGAAGAAGAATACCACCGCGAGATCGGCGCTTCCCTGACACCGGACAAAGTGGATCAGCTTTTTACCTACGGAACGCTGGGCCTGAAAATCGCCGAAGGCGCAGCCGGGCATTTGAAACCTGCGCGCATTCATGCATATACTGATAAAACTGAGCTCATCCGCGATTTGACTTCGCTGATCCATCCGAAGGACGTTGTACTGGTCAAGGCCTCCCGGGGCATGAAGCTGGAGGAAGTCGTGGACGCGGTAAAACATAACAACTTAAAGCATTAATTACCGGCGAGAGGGGGGTGAAATCCCATGGATTTCGGACTAATTCTGTTAACGATCGGCGTATCTTTCATTTTGGCCGTCATTTCGGCTCCGCTGATCATTCCGCTGCTAAAACGGCTTAAATTCGGCCAGCAAATACGCGGGGAAGGACCGCAAAGCCACCAGAAAAAGGCGGGCACGCCTACGATGGGCGGCGTGATTATTTTGCTTGCCTTCACGTTGTCTTTCCTTAAATTTTCGGTCATCAACACCGATTTCTACGTGCTGCTGATCGCTACGCTCGGCTTCGGGCTGGTCGGTTTTCTCGACGACTACATCAAAATCGTGTTTAAACGGTCTTTGGGATTGACGCCCAGACAAAAATTGTTCGGACAGCTGCTGTTCGCCGGTATCATGTGCGCTTTGCTCATTTCGGAAGGGCACAGCACGGCGATCGGCATTCCGGGAACCGGATGGTCCTTTGACCTCGGAGGCTGGTTCTATTATCCTTTTATCATTGTCATGATGCTGGCGATCAGCAACGCGGTGAACTTCACCGACGGTGTGGACGGACTTTTGTCCGGCGTCAGCGCGATCGCCTTCGGCGCCTACGCGGTGATCGCGATGCAGGCGACTTCGCTCCCTTCCGCGGTCTGCGCGGCGGCGATGATCGGGGCGGTGCTGGGCTTCCTCGTGTTCAACGCGCATCCGGCCAAGGTGTTTATGGGCGATACCGGATCGTTGGGGATCGGCGGGGCGATCGGCGCGATCGCCGTTATCACGAAAAGCGAGCTGCTTTTCCTGGTGATCGGCGGCATCTTCGTAATCGAAATGCTGTCCGTCGTCATTCAGGTGACCTCTTTTAAAACGAGAGGAAAGCGGATTTTCAAAATGAGCCCGATTCATCACCATTTTGAGTTGTCAGGCTGGTCGGAATGGCGGGTTGTGGTGACGTTTTGGGCGGCCGGACTTATCCTGGCGGGCATTGGACTTTATTTAAACAAGGGGTTGTAATCATGAAGCATCCAGAAGAATACCGGGGACGCCAGGTGGTCGTGATCGGTTTAGCGAGAAGCGGCGTTCAGGTCGCGAAAACCCTGCATCGTTTTGGAGCCGTCGTGACGGTTAACGATAAAAAGGAGAGGGAACTGTGTCCCGAAGCATCCGAATTGGAAGCTTTGGGAATTTCTGTTGTATGCGGCGGACATCCGGACGGACTTGTCCATCCCGGCGTCGAATTGGTCGTGAAAAATCCCGGCATCCCTTATTCGGCCCCGCCTGTGGCCAAAGCGCTGGAGTTGGGCATCGACGTCGTGACCGAGGTGGAAATCGCCTACCGGCTCAGCCCGGCGCCGATCATCGGGATTACGGGCTCCAACGGAAAAACGACGACGACGACATGGGTCGGCAAAATGCTGGAAGCCGCCGGGCTTCGCCCGATCGTAGCCGGCAACATCGGCACGCCGCTGTGCGAAGCGGCGGAAACGGCGAGCGCCGGTAACTGGCTTGTAGCCGAACTTAGCAGCTTTCAGCTGAAAGGAACGCAGGCATTCCGCCCTAAGGTTGCTTGCCTGCTTAATGTGGCGGAGACCCACCTGGATTACCACGGTACGATGGATGACTATGTGGCTTCCAAAGCCAAGCTGTTCGCCAATCAGGAAGCGGCGGATACGGCTGTCGTCAATTGGGACGACCCTACATGCCGCAAGCTGGTGCCGTATATCACGGCGAAGCTGATCCCTTTTTCGATGACGGAGGAGCTGAAATCGGAAGGGGTGTACATCCGGCCGGCTTATGTCCCGGACGTAGAGGACGGGCTTGATCGCAGCGTTGTGTACCGGGGAGCGGACGGCGAGGTGCGGAAAATCGTCGATGTGCGCGATATCGCCTTGCCCGGACGGTTCAATGTGGAGAACGCATTGGCGGCGGTGGCCGTCGCCCTGGCCGCGGGTGCGGCGCCGGAGGCTCTCGTGGAGCCTTTGCGTACGTTCCGCGGTGTGGAGCACCGTTTGGAATACGTCGAGGAGAAGCGCGGCGTGGTTTATTACAACAACTCCAAAGCGACGAACGCGAAGGCGACGATTATGGCGCTGGGCGCTTTAACGGCTCCGATCGTGCTGATTGCCGGCGGGCTGGACCGGGGCTCGGATTATACGGAGCTGGTGCCCGTCTTTAAACAGAAAGTGAAGGCGCTTGTCGCCCTGGGGCAAACGAAGGAAAAAATCGCCGAAGCCGGAAAACTTGCGGGTCTATCCGCCATCGTGGTGGTCGATAATGGTGACAGCGCCGCGGAAACGCTGCGGACCGCGCTGAAGGAGGCGGCGGCTTTGGCCGCATCCGGAGATGCCGTGCTGCTCTCTCCGGCATGCGCCAGCTGGGATATGTTCTCCTCCTATGAAGAGCGTGGACGCATTTTTAAAGAGGCGGTGCATACGCTTTAAGTAGGGGGGTGGAAAAGCCCCTACTTTCTGTCAAGAGGTGGCATCCACGATGAGCAAGAGCCGTACGGCCCCGGATTTTTGGCTTATGGCCAGCATTCTCGGACTGCTGGCGATCGGAATTGTGATGGTGTACAGCGCGGGTTCGGTGCTCGCTTTTCATGATTACGGCGATTCTTTCTACTTTGTGAAGCGTCAGCTGTTGTTCGCCGTGCTCGGGCTGGTCGCGATGTTTTTGATGATGAATTTCGATTACCGGCTGCTGCGCAAATACGCGAAGGTGGGGCTGCTCATTTGCTTCGCCCTGCTCGTGATCGTGCTGATTCCCGGGATCGGGGTCGTGCGCGGGGGAGCGCGCAGCTGGCTGGGCATCAGCTCGTTTGGCATTCAGCCGTCCGAGTTCATGAAGCTGGGCATGATTTTGTTTCTCTCCTACTTCCTTAGCCAGGAAGATTACAAGATTACGAATTTCGCCAAGGGACTGTTGCCGCCGCTTGGCGTGATCGGGCTGGCTTTCGGTCTGATCATGCTGCAGCCCGATTTGGGGACAGGCACGGTCATGCTTGGCGCTTCGCTGCTGATCGTCTTTACGGCCGGAGCCCGAATCCTGCATCTGGCCGGGCTGGCGGGCCTTGGGGCGCTAGGATTCGTAGGCCTGATCCTGGCGGCGCCTTACCGCCTGAAGCGGATTACCGCTTTTCTCGATCCCTGGTCCGATCCGCTTGGCGCAGGGTATCAGATCATTCAATCATTGTACGCGATCGGTCCCGGCGGGCTTGCCGGGCTGGGGCTCGGGATGAGCCGGCAGAAATACAGCTATGTGCCCGAGCCGCAAACCGACTTTATTTTTTCCATTTTGGCCGAGGAGCTTGGCTTTATCGGCGGACTGCTTGTTCTGCTGCTGTTCCTCATCCTGGTATGGCGCGGCATGAGGGTTGCGATGACGATCGACGACACGTTCGGCAGCCTGCTGGCCGTCGGCATCGTCGGGATGGTCGCCGTTCAGGTGGTGATCAACATCGGCGTCGTGATCGGCCTGATGCCCGTCACCGGCATTACCCTGCCGCTTATCAGCTACGGCGGATCTTCGCTGACGCTGATGCTGACCGCGTTAGGCATTTTACTTAATTTATCCCGTTATGCGAGGTGAGAATATGCGCGTCGTACTGAGCGGCGGCGGAACCGGGGGCCACATCTACCCGGCGCTGGCCGTCGCAAGCCAATGCGCCGAGGAATTTCCCGATTCCGAATTTTTATACATCGGCGGCCGGCGGGGGCTGGAAAGCTCGCTGGTTCCGAAGCACAACATCCCGTTTGAAGCGATCGACATCACCGGCTTCCGCCGCAAGCTGTCGGTCGAAAATATAAAGACCGTTATGCGTTTTCTCAAAGGAGTGCGCACCTCCAAAAAACTGCTGCGGGAATTTAACCCCGACGTCGTCATCGGGACGGGCGGCTACGTATGCGGCCCGGTCGTATACGCGGCCGCCAAGCTGGGCATTCCGAGCATCATCCATGAGCAAAACGCCATTCCGGGGCTGACCAACCGCTTTTTAAGCAAATACGTGTCGACCGTGGCGGTGAGCTTTGAAGGCTCGGAGTCCGCGTTCCCGGGAGCCGGAAACGTCATATATAGCGGAAATCCGCGGGCCACGACCGTTCATGCCGCCGACAAGGCGAAGGGCTTCGCCTCGCTGGGGCTTGCCGCAAGCAGCTCGGTCGTGCTCATCGTCGGCGGCAGCCGGGGGGCCAAAGCGATCAACGAAGCGATGATCGGCATGGCGCCGCTGCTTGCGGAAGCGCCGCATTTGCAATTCGTTTACGTTACCGGCGAGGCTTATCACGCAGCGACGCTCGAAGCGATTCGCGGCAAACTGGGCGGGCTTCCGGACCATTTGCAGGTGCTTCCTTACGTGCACAACATGCCTGAGGTGCTGGCCGCGACTTCCTTGATCGTGGGACGAGCAGGAGCTTCCTCCTTAGCGGAAATCACCGCGCTGGGAATTCCGGCGATCCTTATTCCGTCGCCCAACGTAACGAATAATCATCAGGAGAAAAACGCCCGGACTTTGGAGCGGGCCGGAGCCGCCGAAGTCATTTTGGAGCCGGAATTGAGCGGGCAAAGCCTGTTCGGCTCGGTTCAGCGGATCATGAGCGACCTGTCCGTCCACGCCTCGATGTCGGCGGCTTCCCGCCGCCTCGGCAAACCGGACTCCGCCCATTTACTGGTGAAAGAAATGCGGCGTCTTGTCCAAAGCCGCGCAAATCGCCGCTAACCGCGGGGAACCGAAGGGCGGAACTGGACCTGGGCGATTGTCACACTCTCCGTGAGGAAGGCATAAGATACTCTATAAATCGTGACAATCCAAGCGGAGCGACAAGGACACGGTTAGCATGAATTGCTCCGACGGACCCGGGCCGCGGCTTCGTTTATGGCATGAACCTGCCTGTGCCTTCAGGCGACAAGCCGGGTGTTTTTCCGCCTACAAGTCAAGGAGGGATTTTACGATGCAGCAATGGATATCGAATTTGACCCGGCAGGGAGTCGGAACGGTATTGCCGAACGAGCCGATGTCAAAATATACAACATGGAAAATCGGCGGTCCCGCTGACGCGATGGTCGTACCCGAGAATCCCGGGCAGCTGTCCAAGCTCGTCCGGCTGCTTCATGAGGAGCGGATCCCTTGGATGGTGGTCGGCAAGGGCTCGAACATGCTGGTCTCCGACCGGGGAATTCGGGGGTGCGTGATCCGGCTTGGCTCCGGATTGGAGCAGATCGAATTTGACGGAAGCAAGGTCCAGGCCGGAGGGGGCGCTTCGTTCGTCAGACTCAGCATCATGGCGGGCAAACAGGGGCTGACCGGCCTGGAGTTTGCCGGAGGCATCCCCGGGACGGTGGGGGGAGCCGTATATATGAACGCCGGGGCTCACGGGTCCGATGTGTCACGTATATTTAAATCCGCTGACATTGTTCTGGAGACGGGTGAATTGGTCACTTACAACGCAGAGGATATGGAATTTGACTATCGGCATTCCGTCCTGCACGAACAGCGCGGCATTGTGGCCAAAGCCGAATTTACGCTGGCTGCCGGCGATCGGCTGGAAATCGCCGCCGCCATGGCGGCTTACAAGGACCGCCGCCGCAAAACGCAGCCGCTTCAGCAGCCGTGCGCCGGCAGCGTCTTCCGCAATCCGCCGGGAGACCATTCGGCCAGGCTGATCGAGGCGGCCGGACTTAAAGGCTTAAAGGTCGGAGGAGCCGAAGTATCCACGCTGCACGCCAATTTCATCGTCAATACCGGGCAAGCGACAGCAGAGGACGTTCTAGCGCTCATGGAGCAAATCAAGGCATCCGTCGAAGACAAATTCGGCGTAAACTTGGTGCCGGAGGTTTTTTTCGTGGGCGAACGGTAAACTCGGAGGTGATACATTGGACAAATTGGTGATCGAAGGCGGGAGACCCCTATCAGGAACCATTCGTATCCATGGAGCAAAAAATGCCGCACTGCCGATTCTGGCCGCTAGTTTGCTGTCCGAAGGCAAGGTGCAACTTCGAAATGTCCCCCGTCTGCTCGATATTGATGTCATGCTGGGCATACTCGGCCGCCTTGGCTGCAAAGCCGTCCATTTAGGGGATACGGTTACGGTCGACACGGGAAGCGCGGATTCAAGCCATGTGCCGGAAGATTTGATGAAGCAGATGCGGTCTTCCATTTTTTTGATGGGGCCGCTGCTCGCCAGGTTCGGGGAGGTTTGCATTTACCAGCCGGGCGGGTGCGCCATCGGCGAACGAAAAATCGATTTGCATTTGAAAGGGCTGGAAGCCCTGGGGGCGCAAATCGAGGAAAGCGAGCAGCAAATCCGGTGCCGGGCCAGCAGGCTGGTCGGTTGCGATATTCACCTTGATTTTCCCAGTGTCGGGGCGACGGAAAACATTATGATGGCGGCCGCGCTGGCCGAAGGGACGACGGTAATCACCAATGCCGCCCGGGAACCGGAAATTCAGGATCTGCAAAACTTCTTGAACGCCATGGGGGCGAGCATCATCGGCGCCGGAACGGACACGATTACGATTCGCGGCGTAGAGCGCCTGTATCCTTGCGATTACGAGGTTATCCCCGACCGTATCGTTGCCGGAACCGCGCTGATCGCCGTAGCCGCTACGCGCGGCAGCGTGACGCTGACCCACTGCAATCCGGCGCACCTGGTGTCGCTGCTTCATGTGCTGCGGCGGGCAGGTGTTCAAATCGGAGCTGCCGATGATATAATAACGATTAGCAGCGCAGGCCGTCCTAGAGCGGTGGAGCGGATCGTGACTTCGCCGTATCCTTCCTTTCCGACCGATCTGCAGTCGCAAATCATGGTATTGCTTGCGTTGGCGGACGGACTCAGCGTAATGAAGGAGACCGTGTTCGAGGGCAGATTCAAGCATGTGGACGAATTGGTCCGGATGGGCGCCGACATTTCGGTCGATTTGAATCTGGCTTTCATTCGCGGGGTGCCGAGATTGTACGGAGCCACCGTGGAGGCCACGGACCTGCGGGCCGGCGCCGCGCTGGTCATTGCGGGCCTGGCGGCGCAAGGCAAAACGATCGTGGAGCAGGTTCATCATATCGATCGCGGCTACGACCGGATCGAAACGATGTTCCAGCGTCTCGGGGGCGCGATCCATCGCGAAACCCCCGTGCTGAAGCAGCTTGATTTAGCCTGAGGCTTGGCCTTACATCCCCTCCGTCCGGAGGGGATCAAGGCTTTTGGACGTTCTTTTATATTATTTATTCAGAAAGTTGCGGAGAAATGACATGCCCAAAGCGAATGTACCTGTCCTGAAAGAGCCGGTAAAACCGAAAAGGAAAAGCGGCCGAAAAGTGAAAGTGATCCTCATCTTGCTGTTCGTTTCGTTACTTTGCGTGCTTTTTTTTCGCTCGTCCTTAAGCAAGGTTTCGGCGATTACGTTTCACGGCAATACGTATTCGACGGAGAGCGAGCTTTTAAAGGCCGCCGGACTGGAAGTCGGGGCGCCGTTTTTTGCCGTCAGTTCGGGGAACGTTGAGCGCAGATTGGAGAGCATTCCTTCCGTAGAGCATGCGGTCGTGGACAAAAAATTCCCGGGAAAGATCGAGATCCGGATCGAAGAGTTTCCGCTTGCGGCCTATGAGCTTACCGACGGCGGCAAGCTGAGCGGACTGCTGGCGAACGGCACCAAGATCCCGCTGCAAAACGGCTCCATGCCGGTGGACAAGCCTATTTTGACCGGGTGGAAAGAGAATGACCCCAATCTGGTAAAACTCTGCAAAACGTTGTCGGAGATCCCGGGCGAGCTGACCGCCGATATTTCCGAGATCGTTCCTTCGCCAACCTTGTCTTATCCGGACCGGATCAAAATGTATACGCGCTCGGAATTCGAAGTGATTTCCGCGATCTCGTTACTGCCGAAAAAGGCGGAGTATTTGAACGAGATTTTGCAAAATCAGGATCCCGGACAGCTGAAAATGCTGGATGCCGATTCCTATGTGCCGTATCCCCCGCCGGAAGGCGAAGAGAACGGCCAAAATGACACTACTCATGAGTGAAAAACAATGTTAAAATACATTTTATGGGCTAGTTTCCTATCTCCCTCTTTTTTCTTCTGATTTTTGCGGTCCTATCGTCAGATAGATGTAAAACTTGGAAGTCAAAAAATTTGTAGAAAAAAGAGGGAAAGGTTAAACGGCGTTGAATATGTAGAGAGTGCATCTAACACGGCAAGAATATTTAGAATGGGAAATAGGAGGTGCCAGGGCTTGAGCAACAATGACATCATTGTTAGTTTGGACATCGGTACATCCAAAGTTCGTGCTATTATTGGGGAAATTGGCAATGGAACCTTTAATATTATTGGAGTTGGATCTGCCGACTCGGAAGGAATTCGAAAAGGCGCGATTGTAGATATTGACCAAACGGTCCAATCGATCCGCAACGCCGTGGATCACGCGGAACGGATGGTAGGTATTCAAATATCGGAAGTATATGTCGGCATTTCGGGCAACCACATCGGACTCCAAACGAGCCACGGAGTAGTAGCCGTACAAAATGAAGATCGGGAAATCGGCGAGGACGATATCGACCGCGTGCTGAAGGCGGCCGAAGTCATCGCCCTGCCGCCGGAACGCGAAATTATCGATATTGTGGCCAAGCAATATGTGGTGGACGGGCTTGAAGGCATTCAGGATCCCCGCGGCATGATCGGAGTCCGCCTGGAAGTGGAAGCGACGATTATCACGGGAGCGAAGACGGCGATTCACAATTTGCTCCGCTGCGTGGAGAAATCCGGGCTGAAGGTCCGGGATTTGGTATTGTTATCGCTGGGCGCAGGGCAGCTCGCCTTATCCAAGGATGAAAAAACCATGGGTTCGGTACTGGTGGATATCGGTGCCGGATCCACTACGATCGCTGTGTTTGAAGGCGGCACGATCGTGTCCACATCCACGCTTCCGATTGGGGGAGAATTTATAACGAACGACATTGCTTACGGTCTCCGCACGTTGACCGATCATGCGGAGAAGGCGAAGCTGAAATACGGCTGCGCCTCGATCGAGGACGCCGCGCCGGACGTAACCTTTAAGGTAACGCGGATCGGCAGTAATGTGGACAAGGAATTTACGCAGGAAGACCTGGCGGCCATCGCGGAGCCTCGCGTTCAGGAGATCTTCCAGCTGATCCGCCAGGAAGTCAAGCGGCTCGGCTACAGCGAGCAGCCGGGAGGCTATATTTTGACGGGGGGAACCGTATCGATGCCGGGGCTGCTTAAGATCGCCCAGCAGGAGCTGGCGGCTTCCGTTAGAATCGCCGTTCCGGATTATATCGGGGTTCGCGACCCCGGGTTTACCGGCGGTGTAGGCATTTTGTACAAGGTAATCAAGAGTATTCGCGTTCGGAACTCCGGGGCGAAGAAGACGGCCGGCCGGAGCAAACCCGCTTCGCCGGCGCAGGAGCCGGCCCGCAAATCGGGCGGCCTGATGGAGCGTCTTAAAAATCTGTTCAGTGAATTTATATAGCAAATTCAAGGATGAAGAACGGGCCATCCATGCACATTGAGGGGGAGATGGAATAGTATGTTGGAATTTGATTTCGAAATGGAGAGCTTGGCTCAAATCAAGGTCATCGGGGTAGGCGGCGGCGGAAGCAACGCGGTTAACCGGATGATCGAAAACGGCGTGCAAGGCGTCGAATTCATTACGGTAAATACGGACGCCCAAGCGCTTCATTTGGCCAAGTCCGAACATAAATTGCAGATCGGGGATAAATTGACGCGCGGACTGGGCGCCGGCGCCAATCCGGAGGTCGGCAAGAAAGCGGCCGAAGAATCCCGCGAACTGATCGCAAATACGTTAAAAGGCGCGGATATGGTGTTCGTCACGGCCGGCATGGGCGGCGGCACCGGCACCGGAGCGGCTCCGGTCATCGCCGAAATCGCCAGAGAATGCGGCGCGCTGACGGTCGGCGTCGTTACCCGCCCATTTACGTTTGAAGGCCGCAAGCGTTCTTCCCAGGCGGAGCTTGGCATCGAAGGTTTGAAAGAAAAAGTGGACACGCTGATCGTCATTCCGAACGATCGTCTGTTGGAAATCGTCGACAAGAAGACGCCGATGTTGGAAGCGTTCCGCGAAGCGGACAACGTGCTTCGTCAGGCGGTGCAGGGCATCTCCGACTTGATCGCCGTACCGGGTCTGATCAACCTCGACTTCGCCGACGTGAAGACGATCATGACCGAACGCGGCTCCGCACTGATGGGCATCGGCCTCGCTACCGGCGAGAACCGGGCCGCCGAAGCCGCCCGCAAGGCGATCATGAGTCCGCTCTTGGAAACGTCCATCGAAGGTGCGCGCGGCGTTATCATGAACATTACGGGTGGAGCCAACCTGTCCCTGTATGAAGTCAACGAGGCCGCGGAAATCGTGATCGCCGCTTCCGATCCGGAAGTGAACATGATTTTCGGCGCGATCATTGACGAGAATATGAAGGAAGAAATCAAAGTGACGGTTATTGCGACCGGGTTCGAGAATAAGCCTGCGGTGCAGCCAGCCCGCAAACCGGCCGCTGCTCCGGGCGTATCCGAGCCGCAGGACACGCGTCCGGCTTCGAATCTGCGACCGTTCGGCAACCAGCCGAGCGGAGATCAGCTCGACATCCCGACATTTCTCCGTAACCGTTCGCGGAACAATAACGACTAAGCAAGGGTAGTACGTCTCCCCGAAGACCTTGTCCCGATTAGGGCCAGGGTCTTTTTTTGCCAGAATTTAGTCGAAAAGCGATCGTGGCAAGAACCACAGAAGGGCGCCCGAAAGCTTGAGGATAGGGAAGTGGGGGGGAGGGGGCGGCAGATCAATACTGGCTGTCCATAGACTTTGCACGATTATCCCGTTTAATCAGGTAGCAGAGAGAAAGACAAGCTCGGGAGAAAAATATTTGGTGGAGAAGCAGAGAGGTTCGAGATAATTTAGACGGGTTTGAAACCCTTGCTCAAGCCCCATCCCCTGCACCCTGAATGAAAGGGATAATCGTGCAAAGGTTACAGGCATGAACACCAAGACACGAAATCCGCCCCTCCACTTCCCGCTGCTTTACCTTGCTTCATCAAGGCTTGCCTGCCGATTTTTTGCTGCGAAAGTTGAATTATAAAATTTCATAGCGGGGTAGAAGACGGTGCGCTGGCAGGGAGGAGAGGAGGGAACTGGAGGCTAAAGGACTCCAACTCCATATATTATGCCCGTGCACGCGCAAGGCCCCTTGGGTCGACAAAATTAGTGGGATTCTGCTTTCAATTTTAGACAGACTTTATAAGCCAATCTCTTTATACTGATAAGCATCTCCCCAGGCAGGTGAACGCCGTTGGTAGTGTATATCGATCTCATATTTGCGATGAACCTATTGATCGACGCAAGTTTGCTGCTCGCTACGGCTTGGATGCGGAAGCAGAAGATCAAAGTATGGCGGATCGCCGCTTCGGCGTGCGTTGGAGCCATGTACGTCGTCATGATGTTTTTGCCGGAGCTTGGGTTTTTGTATACGTTTCTGGTCAAGTTCCTGTTCTCCGTCGCTATGTTATGGATCGCCTTCGGCTTTGGAAGTTTGCAAAACTATCTGCGGAACATGGGAGCTTTTTACATCGTTAATTTTGCGGCGGCGGGCGGCATCCTGGGCGTGCATTATTTGCTGCAGGACTATGGCGACCTATGGAACGGAATATGGTATTCCGCGACCGGAGGGATGGGGTTTTCGCTGAAAATAGGGGCCTTGTTTACGCTTGTCCTGTTTTTTGCCGTGTTGTGGTGGTTTAAACGGGTCATTGCGGCGCGTCATCGGCAGGAACGGATCTCCACTTTTGTCGGAGAGGTCCGGGTTCGGATTGAAGATTCCGAGGTTTGCTGCACGGGCCTGGTCGATACGGGCAATCAGTTGTCCGATCCGCTCAGCCGGTTGCCGGTAATGGTGATGGAGGCGTCGCTGTGGGAGGATTTGCTTCCCCCATCTTATCGCGGCAAGCTTGCCAAGGAGCGGGCGGACAACCTCATTATGGAGTGGACGGAAGCAGGAGCTTTTCCCTGGCCAGATCGTTTGCGTCTGGTGCCGTATCGCGGAATCAACAAAGGAACGCAATTTATGCTTGCGCTTAAGCCGGATGAAGTCAGCATTACCTTGGAGGGTCGGAACTTTCATTCTACCCGGGTGCTTATCGGATTGGATGGAGGACGTTTGTCAGCGGAAGGGGCCTATCGGGCCATCGTGCATCCTGCGTTAGTGGAAGGCAGGGAAGCGGAGCACCAGCCTTCGCCGGACATATCTTCCGGGCTGGCCCCGCTTGCCGACGCGGGCGGGAGGCCCGGACTTCACCGGTAAAACGGGAACTTGTATAGGAGGAAAGAAATCATGCGTGCAAAATGGAAGTTGTTGCTGCAGCTTCAGTACTATCGGTTGTTGTTTCTATTCGGACTAAAAAGCGAGGAAATCTATTATATAGGCGGAAGCGAAGCGCTGCCGCCCCCATTGACGCGCGAAGAGGAGGAGTATTTGCTCCAGCGGCTGCCGAGCGGCGACTCCGCGATCCGGGCGATGCTGATCGAACGCAATTTGCGGCTGGTCGTGTACATTGCCAGAAAGTTTGAAAACACCGGCATCAATATCGAGGACCTGGTTTCGATTGGAGCCATCGGCCTGATTAAGGCGGTCAACACTTTTGATCCGGAGAAAAAGATTAAACTGGCTACGTACGCTTCGCGCTGCATCGAAAACGAAATCCTGATGTATTTGCGCCGCAACAGCAAGATCCGCACCGAGGTTTCTTTCGATGAGCCGCTGAACATTGATTGGGACGGCAATGAGCTGCTGTTGTCCGATGTGCTGGGGACGGAGAACGATACGATTTACCGGAACATCGAAGAGCAGGTGGATCGGAAGCTGCTGCATAAAGCGCTCGACAAGCTGAGCGAACGGGAGCGGATGATCATGGAGCTGCGGTTCGGCCTGGTGGACGGCGACGAGAAAACGCAAAAGGATGTGGCCGATCTGCTGGGAATTTCTCAATCGTACATTTCCCGTCTCGAAAAAAGGATCATCAAGCGATTGCGCAAGGAATTCAATAAGATGGTGTAAAGGCCCGGCTTTACGGCGATTCATGCAAGGAATAAAAATGCAGCCCAAGGAGATAATGATCATTAGTTTACTCCTTGGGAGGTAAGACACGATGACCCGAAACAAAGTCGAAATTTGCGGTGTCGATACCGCAAAATTGCCCGTTCTAACCAATGCGGAAATGCGTGAATTGTTCCACTCGTTGCAGCAGGACCACGTAAGATCAGCCAGAGAAAAGTTAGTGAATGGCAATCTGAGACTCGTGCTGAGCGTCATCCAGCGGTTCAACAATCGGGGGGAGTATGTGGACGACCTGTTCCAGGTTGGCTGCATTGGACTCATGAAAGCCATCGATAATTTCGATTTATCGCAAAACGTCAAGTTTTCGACCTACGCGGTGCCGATGATCATCGGGGAAATCCGCCGGTACTTGCGCGACAACAATCCGATCCGCGTATCCCGCAGCCTCAGAGATATCGCCTACAAAGCACTGCAAATGCGGGACAACCTGACCAACCAAAATTCGCGGGAGCCCACGATTTTCGAAATTTCGGAAGCGCTTGGTTTGCCGAAGGAAGATGTCGTGTTTGCCCTGGATGCGATCCAGGACCCGGTATCGCTGTTTGAGCCGATTTACCATGACGGGGGAGACCCGATTTACGTCATGGATCAAATCAGCGACGATAAGAACAAGGATGTGTCATGGATTGAAGAAATCGCTTTGCGCGAGGCGATGCAGCGGCTCGGGCGCCGCGAGAAAATGATCCTTTCCATGCGTTTTTTTGAAGGCAAGACGCAAATGGAGGTGGCCGATGAGATCGGCATCTCCCAAGCCCAGGTATCCCGGCTTGAGAAATCCGCCATTTTACAAATGCAAAAGCATGTGAAGTCGTAAATGACAGGTCCCTTGGGGGCCTTTTTTTAATGGAAACAAGCGTGGTAGACTCGCTTACGATCATTGTGAACAACTCCATATCTTCCTAACGTTAAGCTTCTGTAAAATTATATTAAGTTGAACCTTACAATCATTCGTTCAACTTTAAATAGCATGAAGCATTAGCGCGGATGGAGACGGACGGAGGTGGGACGCATGAAATATTGCATCTTTTTACGAAAAGCGCGCTGCAATTTATGCTGGATCATGTGGACGAGCAGGGGTATTCAATTGGCGGAGACGTGATCGGGAAGCTGATGCTGACGGAAAACCGGGACGGGAAAAAACGTTCGTATCTGGAGGTCAATATCCCGGTGTCATGATTAGGGGCTCTCGAAAGGGGAGTTGACCTTGGTGCCGCACCAAGGTATGTGAAAATAATCACGTTTCTGCGGCTTCGAATTATGGGGTAGGGGAGGAACATCATGAGCAGCAAAAAACGCTTCAAATCATGGTTGGTATTTACCGTTTGTCTTGCGCTGGCGGTTTCCGTGCTAAGCGGATGCCAGTCAGCGGGGAATTCCCGGGAATCCGGCCCATCGTCCGCGCCGGAACAATCTTCGTTTAAAGCCGGAACGTATACGGGGGAAGCCGAGGGGAAAGACGGAACGGTCAAAGTGGAAGTCACGATGGAAGAGCCGGATCAAATCAAGGACATTCAAATCGTCAGCCAAACCGAAACGGAAGGGCTGGGCGATGCCGCGCTCGAAAAAATCAAAGAGCAGATTCTGCAAAATCAAACGTTGGCGGTGGACGCCGTCAGCGGCGCCAGCAAGTCGAGCGAAGCGATGCTGACCGCCGTGGAAAAGGCCGTGCAGCAGGCGGGCGGGGATCTAACGGCTCTGAAATCGGGAGGCGTGGCGAAAGCCGGCGAAGGCAAAACGGAAAAGCTCCAGGCTGACGTCGTCGTCGTCGGCGCGGGCGCATCCGGCGTGTCGGCCGCCGTTACGGCGGCGGATAAAGGAGCCAAAGTCATTATCGTGGAAAAAACCGGCATTATCGGCGGCGCCAGCAACTTATCGTGGGCGGGGAAATTTTACAACTCGTCCGCCGCGGTTGAAAACGGGATAAAGGTGAATGTCGAGCAAGAAATCGCCGACTGGATCGCCAACAACCACTGGCGTGTGGACGCCGCGGCGATCCGCCAGTACGTCACCAAATCCGGTGAAACCTACGACTGGCTGAAAAGCAAAGGTTATGTCACGACGTTCCTGAACTTTGCCGGGGAACAGCTTCACGTGCTTCCGGCTTACGATACGCGGGAGCAGACGCTGCGCAAGATGCTGGCCGCATCCGTGGAGAAAAACGGCGGCCAGGTTATTACCGAAACGACGGCCAAAGAGCTGAAGACCGATGCGAGCGGCGCGGTCGTCGGCGTAAAAGCCGCAAAGGCCGACGGCACGACCCTGGAAATTTCCGCGAAAAGCGTGGTCATGGCGACGGGCGGATACGCGGGCAACAAAGAAATGGTCAAGGAAGCGTTTGGCTTTGAAGGCGTAAATGGGGGCCTCGGCCAAAACATCGGGGAGGGGCTGAAGATGTCCTGGGCGGTCGGCGCCAAAGTCCCGGACAACTTCGGCGGCCAAATGCTGCATCAGACGCTGGCGAGAGCGACGAGCGGCCTGAAAAAGGAATATTCCTCGTTTGAAGCCAGCTACCCGCTGATGCTGAGCTATCTTCCGACGCTGATGAACGTGGGGCCTTCGGGGGCCAGATTTAGGGACGAAGCGGCCACCTTGACGTCGGTAGCCGCGGCGAATACGAGCGCTTTTAACGGCCCTTACCACCTGGTCATCGTTTCGAAATCGCAGCTTGACGCCCTGGAAGCGAAAGGGATGAACGGCGTCAAGGCTCCGGGTCTTCCGGGGATGCCGCCGGAATTTTACGCCGACTTCTCCGATAAGTTCAAGCTCGACACGCCGTGGACAAACGTGGAGCAAGTCTTTGAGTCCATGGTGAAAAACGGCGACGGATATAAAGGCGATACGATCGAGGAATTGGCCCAAAACGCGGGAATGGACGTCGAGGTGTTCAAGGAGGCTTTCGATAACTATACCGTGGCCACAAAAACCGGAGTAGACACGGATTTCGGCAAAGCGAAGCAGTACCTGGTTCCGATGGGCGAAGGGCCTTATTACGCAATCATCGCCGAAATCAACAACCTCGGTTCGGTCGGCGGCCTGCTCGTCAATCCCAAGTTTCAGGTTCTGGGCGAAGGCCGGGTGCCGATCAAAGGGCTTTATGCGGTTGGGCTCGAATCGGAAGGCGTGCTGTTTAACGATACTTATGTCGGCAACGGCGTAGGCATCGGCTACTCGTTCACTTCGGGGCGTCTCGGCGGCGAAAGCGCCGCGGCCGGCGCTCTCGGAAAATAAAAAAATAAGCCTTGCAATCCAAGGGACCTTTCCGTGCGGACCGCCGCGATCTTCGGAAAGGTCCCTTTTCCCGCTGTCGGAAGCGCATCAGCGGAAAAGCCGGATCATATAGTAAAGGGACGGAAAGTATTTGGCGGGACGGGGGCGTTAAACATGGACAATGTGGTGAGAGCGAGTATGAAAATATCCGATTTTCAGACCAAGGATGTCATTAATGTGGTGGACGGAAAACGGCTGGGGCATATCAGCGACCTGGAGCTGGATTTGCGGCAGGGCGTGATCGAGGCGATCGTCGTACCGGTCAATACGAAATTCATGGGATTGTTCGGAGGCGGCAGCGATCTGATCATTCCCTGGAAAAATATCGTAAAAATCGGCTCCGACGTCGTGCTCGTGAAGATGGAGGAGCTGCGGGAACCAAGGGTCCAATCCGCATACGAAACGACCGTGTACATCGACCGGGACGGCCGGGCGGAACGGCGCGGCTGATCCGGGAAAGGAAAAGGCAATTATGGTACACTTGAAATGCGTGTTTAAAAAGACAGGTTTTCAGCACCGAGAAAAGGGAGATGGATGATGGAACCATTTATGAGAAATGCTATAGATCAGCAGCCGGAGCGTTTTGAACTGGAGGCTTGGCGCGATCTGGCGCCGGGCCTAAGCGCTGGCTTTACCGGACGCGGCGGGGGCGTAAGCAAACCGCCCTACGGCAGTTTGAATTTGGCTTATCATGTCGGGGACGATCCCTCGGACGTGCTGGAAAACCGGGGGCGCCTGGCCCGGGCGCTTGGCTTTTCCCCGGAGGGCTGGACATGCGGCGAACAGGTGCACGGCGCGCAAATCGCCATCGTTCGGCAGGAGGACCGCGGCAAGGGGTATCTCGACCGGAGCAGCGCCTTTCAGGCGACGGACGGGCTGCTGACCAACGTGCCGGAAGTTTTGTTGGCCTCCTTTTACGCCGATTGCGTACCGCTATATTTTGCCGATCCGGTCACCAAAACCGTCGGATTGGCTCATGCCGGATGGAAGGGGACCGTTCAGCTCATCGCCGGGAAGATGATCGAAACGATGGAACGCGAATTCGGCAGCCGGCGCTCCGACATTCGGACGGCGATCGGCCCGAGCATCGGGGGATGCTGCTATGAAGTGGACGAAGCGGTGATGGGTAAAGTCAGGGAGGCGCTGCCCGGCGCGGAGCCGGATATGCAAGGGGAGCCGATTTCGACGCCATCCAAGAACGAAGGCAAAACGATGCTGAACTTGAAAGAAATGAATCGAATCATTATGATTAAAGCAGGAATATTGCCGACTCATATCGAATGTACAACATGGTGTACAAGCTGCCGTCCGGAAATGTTTTTCTCCTACCGCAAGCATAACGGGGTGACGGGGAGGATGGCGAGCTGGATTGGCATGAAAGAGAGGTGATCCTTTCTTTGTCGCTGAAAGAACGGATAGAAATGGTGGAAGAGCGCATTCAAGCGGCCTGCAAGCGGAGCGGAAGAAACCGCGATGACGTGAATATCGTTGCCGTCACCAAATACGTGTCGGCCGACATGACCCGTTCCGTGTTGGAGGAAGGGATACTTCATATCGGAGAAAACCGCCCTCAAGCGGCGGTGCCTAAATGGGAAGCGCTTGGCGGACAAGGGATATGGCATTTTATCGGCCATTTGCAAAGCAACAAAGTGAAAGACGTCGTCGGAAAATTTCAATACGTTCATTCGCTGGACCGGCTGTCGTTGGCCAAGGAGCTTGAGAAGCGGGCTGCGGCGTTGGATCTGACGGTTTCGGCTTTTTTGCAGGTCAACGTTTCCGGCGAAGCCTCCAAGCAGGGAGTAGCGCCGGAGGAAGCGGCCGCCTTGCTGCGGGAAACCGCTGGCCTGGCCCATGTTAAAATCATCGGCCTTATGACGATGGCGCCGATCGTGGACGATCCGGAATTGGCCAGACCGGTGTTCCGGAAGCTCCGGGAGCTGCGGGACGAGCTGAACGCCGGGGCGGGCGGCGCGCTTAAGGAACCGCTGACGGAACTGTCGATGGGGATGTCGGGAGATTTTGAAGTGGCGATCGAAGAAGGGGCGACATGGGTGCGCCTTGGTACTCTTTTAGTAGGGAAAGGGGAAAAGACGTAATGGGAGTCATGAACCGGTTCATGAATTTTCTGGGACTTCAGGAGGAAGAAGAAATCGTGGAGCGTGAAAAATTTCCCGCCCAGGAGGAAGAAATTGAAACCCCAAGCTTTGAACCCCGTAAAAATCAAAGAGGAAGCAACGTTGTCAGCATTCACTCCCAGAAAAACGTAAAAGTGATCCTTTACGAACCTCGTTCCTATGACGAGGCGCAGGAAATCGCCGACCATCTGCGCTCCCACCGGTCGGTGGTGGTTAATTTGCAGCGGGTCCGGAATGACCAAGCCTTGCGTATTATCGACTTTTTAAGCGGGACGATTTACGCGCTCAGCGGAAGCATCTCCAAAATCGGCAGCAATATTTTCCTGTGCACGCCGGATACGGTCGAGATTCAAGGATCCATTACGGAAATGCTGGCCGAGGATTCCGATTACAACAGAATGAGGTGATGACAGCTTGGTAGGAACTTTGTTGGACGTAGTTGACATAATATATAGAATTTATTATTGGATGATAATAATCTATATATTTATGTCGTGGGTTCCGAATGTGCGTGAAAGCTTTATTGGCGAGTTTCTCGGGAAAATGGTCGAGCCTTATTTGGCCCCGTTTCGCCGGATCGTACCGCCTCTCGGGATGATTGATTTTTCCCCGATTGTTGCCTTATTGGCACTTTGGCTAGCTTCTTTCGGATTAAAAAGTCTTTTGATTTTTGTCTTCGGGTAATTTAGATATGCAGGCGGACATATACGAACATTTCAGGCCGGAGGAGCGCCCTTTTGCGGACCGGGCCTCAGAATGGGTAACGAATGCCGGGGAATACCACGAGGTCAAGCGAAGCGACTTCCTGGATCCGCGGCAGTGTTATATTTTGGAAACCTTGGCGAACCGCCACCCTGATGTGCAAATCCGCTTTGACGGCGGGTACGAAGATGCGGAGCGCCGGCGGGCGCTCATTGCACCGGATTACCGGGATCTGGGCCAGGAGCCGATGGGACTGAAAGTGCTCAGCATTGCCTCGGGGGACCAAAAATTCATTTCGCTCCAGCATGGGGACTATTTAGGCGCTATCTTGGGACTTGGACTCAAGCGGGATAAAATCGGCGACATTCATGTGCGTGAAGACGGCTGCCATGTCGTTGTCGCCGAAGAGATCGCCCCATTCCTCAATTTAAATCTTCATCAGGTGCATCGGGTTGGCGTGATCACGGATATTTTGGAGCCAAGCGAGTTGAAAACGGCGGAAAAAGAGCTCGCACCGATGGATTTGACGGTGGCTTCGTTAAGGCTGGACGGAATTGTGAGCGATGTATTCCATTTAAGCCGCAGCAAAGTGCTGATTCCGATCAAGGCGGGCCGCTGCCGGGTCAACTGGCGGACGGAGGAGGACCCTTCCAAGCCGCTGAAGGCAGGCGACATTGTGGCGCTGCAGGGGTTCGGCCGTTTTAAAGTGCTTGAAACGGAAGGGCTTACGAAAAAAGGCCGGCATCGTGTCAAAATCGGCAAATTTGTGTGAAGCTTTTGCAGGAGATGGCGGATTCTTGTCGAATTAGTAGTCTCGTACTGTTCCGTAAAGTGTGAGTTCAAGAGGTCGGATTTTTTTGCACAACCTCTAAATATCGTGAATATCTAACGCCTTCCCGTCCGTCGGGAAGTTTTGAAATTTGAGGAGGTGGGGATCATGCCATTAACGCCGCTGGATATACATAACAAGGAGTTCTCCAGACGTATTCGCGGTTATGACGAGGATGAAGTCAACGAATTTCTTGACCAGGTGATCAAGGATTACGAAATCGTGATCCGGGAGAATAAGGAGCTTCACAACCAGTTGTTGGCTATGCAGGAGAAGTTGGATCACTTTGCCACGATTGAAGAAACGCTGAGCAAAACGATCATCGTCGCCCAGGAGGCGGCGGATGAAGTAAAGAACAACGCGAAAAAAGAAGCGCAGCTGATCGTGAAGGAAGCGGAGAAAAACGCCGACCGGATCGTCAACGAGTCGCTGGCCAAATCGCGTAAAATCGCCATGGAGGTCGAGGAGCTGAAAAAGCAGGCTTCCATCTACCGGGCCAGATTCCGTACGCTTGTGGAGGCGCAGCTTGATCTGCTGAGCAGCGACAGCTGGGATGCGCTGGAAACGCGCGAGCGCCCCGCGGATAAAGCGCAGGAAGTTCAGGAATTGTATTAATGCATGTCGCAACGTCTATAGAATATTGACATGCGGCTGGCGAATGCGTTATAACTATGACATATTGAATTTGCAAATGAATCGATTGGATTCGATGAAGGGAACCAGTACGCTGCGAGTTTGTTCCCCAGAGAGTTGGCGGCCTGCTGAAAGCCAACGTTCAAAGCGCAGTCGGAATATCCTCCCGGAGAAGCAAAGCTGAATTTCCAAATAAGGAAAGAGCTAAAGCCGATATTTTGACTTTTTTGTAAGATGGGTGTTCAAAATCGCGGCTTTTCAGGACCGAGAAGGTTGGATGAAGCTGAGGACCGAGGAGCGGAGCGTACGTTTTGGGTACGTGAGCACCGGAAGGCCCGGCTGAGTTCAAGATTCGACGTCGAATCGGCGTCTCGATCAGCTTCGTGATCAAAAGCCGATATTTTGACTTCCTTAGCAATGGAAAGAGTAAGTTTTGCCGGTTGTCGGCCGTTATACCGGCCCCATATGAAGCATATGGGATCAAGGTGTCATGCTTTTTTCGGGCGGCGTAACGTCCGGCGGAAAATGCATGAAACAAGGGTGGTAACGCGAGCCAGGTCTCGTCCCTTAGGGACGGGGCTTTTTTTGTTTGGCTTTAGGCAAAAATCGGCTTGACGAAAAGGTGCCGCAAGGTGAGTTGATCCGGCGGCAGTTTAATGGGTGCCATGGAGCTTATTTGGCTGAAAAGACGGGGCTCCGGTTTTTAACGGTTGTCAGCGCGCTTATTTGTGCGAAAGCGTCTATTTTCCCAAGAAAAAACGGGAATAAGCTCTCTGGCAACCGTTACAGCCGACGACTCTCCGTTTTTGCGGAAATAGCGGCCCTCGCAACCGTTAAAATTCCGCCCCTCCTTGCCGCCACCATTCAAGCTCCGGCTTTGGCTTTGAGCTTTGAGCCTGTTGGTTTCCATGAATGAATGAAAGGAAGAGAAGTATGAAAAAAGTGGATGTCAAGGAAAACGCCCGTGCGCGCGATCTGCGCATTCTGGACAAATGGAAACGGGAGAATACGTTCAAGCGCAGCATCGAAAACCGCGCGGGACGCCCCAACTATGTATTTTTTGAAGGACCGCCGACCGCCAACGGCATGCCCCATATCGGGCACGTACTCGGGCGCGTAATCAAGGATTTCGTCGGCCGCTACCAGACGATGAAAGGCTACCGCGTCGTCCGCAAGGCGGGCTGGGATACGCACGGCCTGCCGGTCGAACTCGGCGTGGAGAAGGAGCTGGGCATTTCCGGCAAACAGGAAATCGAAAAATACGGTATCGAAGCATTCATCAAAAAATGTAAGGACAGCGTATTCGGCTATGAAAAGCAGTGGCGCGAGTTTACCGAAGCGATCGCCTACTGGGTCGACCTCGACGATCCGTACGTCACCCTGAACAACAGCTACATCGAAAGCGTCTGGAACATCCTCGCGACGATCCACGACAAAGGGCTGCTGTACAAGGGGCACCGCGTCAGCCCGTATTGCCCTTGCTGCCAGACGTCGCTGAGTTCGCACGAAGTGGCCCAAGGCTACGAGGACGTCAAGGACCTGAGCGCCACGGCTAAATTCAAGCTGGACGACACCGGCGAATATGTGCTGGCCTGGACGACTACGCCTTGGACGCTGCCGGCCCACGTCGCCCTGTCGATGAACCCGGATATGGAATACGCCCGGGTGCAGCAGGAAGACGGCGTTTATATCGTGGCCAAAAACCTCGTGGAAAAAGTAATGAAAGGCGACTTCACCGTACTGTCGACGCACAAAGGCGCGGAATTCATCGGCAAAACGTACACGCCGCCGTTCAGCTACATCAAAGCCGATAAAATCAACGTGATCGTCGGCGCTTCGTTCGTAACCGATGCCAGCGGTACGGGGATCGTGCACATGGCTCCGGCGCACGGCGAAGACGACTACCGCACATGCCGCGAGAACGGCATCAGCTTCGTCAGCGTCGTTAACGGTCAAGGCCGCTACACGGACGCCGTCAGCGATTTTGCCGGCCGTTTCGTAAAGGATTGCGACCTTGATATCGTCAAAACGCTGTCGGAAAAAGGGCTCCTGTACAGCAAAGAAAAATACGAGCACAGCTATCCGTTCTGCTGGCGCTGCAAATCGCCGCTGCTCTATTACGCGATGGAGAGCTGGTTTATCGAAACGACGGCCGTGAAAGACCAGCTGATCGCCAACAACAATTCGGTCGAGTGGTTTCCGGGCCATGTACGCGAAGGCCGGTTCGGGAAATTTCTCGAGGACCTCGTCGATTGGAACATCAGCCGCAACCGGTATTGGGGCACTCCGCTTAACGTTTGGGTTTGCCCGGACTGCGGCGGGCAGTTTGCGCCGCACAGCCTGGCCGAGCTGCGCGAACATGCAGTGGGACACGTCAGCGAAGACCTGGAGCTGCACAAGCCGTACGTGGACGAAGTCAAGGTACGCTGCCCGCACTGCGAGGGCGGAGTCATGGAGCGGACGAGCGAAGTGATCGACGTCTGGTTCGACAGCGGCTCGATGCCGTTTGCCCAGCACCATTACCCGTTCGAAAACGAACAAACCTTTGCCGAGCAGTTCCCGGCGGACATGATTTGCGAAGGGATCGACCAGACGCGCGGCTGGTTTTACAGCCTGCTGGCCGTGTCTACGCTGTTTACGGGCAAAGCGCCGTATAAAGCGGTGATCGCCACCGGCCACGTGCTGGACGAAAACGGGCAAAAGATGTCCAAGTCGAAAGGCAATGTCATCGACCCGTGGGACATCATTAATGAATTCGGCACCGACGCGTTCCGCTGGGCGCTGCTGTCCGACAGCGCGCCTTGGAACAGCAAACGCTTCTCCAAAGGCATCGTCGCCGAAGCGAAATCGAAGGTGGTCGATACGCTCGTCAACACCCATGCCTTCCTGACGCTATACGCGGGCATCGACGGCTACAAGCCGGAGGAGCATCCGCTGCGGCCATCGACGAACAAGCTGGACCGCTGGATTTTATCGCGGCTGAACAGTCTGATCCTCGTCGTCGACAAAGCCCTTCCGGTGAACGATTTCGTGAACGCCGCGCAGGCGATTGAAGGGTTTATCGACGAGCTGAGCAACTGGTATATCCGCCGTTCGCGCGACCGTTTCTGGGGTAGCGGCCTCAGCGAAGACAAACTGTCGGCTTACCAAACGCTTACCGGTGTGCTCCTGACGTTGTCTAAGCTGATCGCGCCGTTTGCCCCGATGCTGGCCGAAGACATTTTCACGAACCTCGGGGGCGGGGACAGCGTTCATCTGGCCGACTTCCCAGAGGCGGATGAAAACCTGATCAACCTCGCGCTGGAGAAGGACATGGAAAGCGCGCGGCAAATCGTCGAACTGGCCCGCAACGTGCGCAACGAGACGGGCATCAAAACGCGCCAGCCGTTGTCCGGTCTGATTGTGTCCATGGACCGCGACTTTGCCGTGGCGGACTACGAAGAAATCATCAAGGACGAGATCAACGTCAAGGCGATCGAAATCGAAACGAGCGACAGCGGGTTCGTCGATTTCACGCTGAAGCTGAACCTGAAGGTAGCCGGCAAGAAGTACGGCAAAAACGTTGGCTTCCTCCAGGGCTGCCTGAAAGGATTGTCTGCGGACGAGACGCGGGCGATCGTGGACAGCGGCCGGTTTACCGTGACTTCGCCGGAGGGCGAGGAATTGACCGTTACCGCGGACGAACTGCTGATCGAAAAGCAGGCCAAGCCGGGTTTTGCGTCCGCTTCCGGTTACGGGATCACCGTGGCGCTGAATACGGACATCACGCCGGAGCTTGAGCAGGAAGGCTGGGTTCGCGAGGTGGTGCGCGCGGTTCAGGATACGCGCAAGAAGCTGGATCTTCCGATCGAAAAAAGAGTGCATCTTTCGCTTGACGTCGATGACGAACTGAAAGCGGCGATTACGGCGTTTGAGAACGTGCTGCGCGAAAACGTGCTGATCACGGACGTCGCCTTCGCCAAGCTGGACGAATCGGCGGAGAAGGCCGACCTCGGAACCAAGACGATTCTAATCTCCATTCAAGCGTAATCTACGAAAACGAAAACTGCATGGACCGCGCCAAGGACGGTCATAATAGAAGCAACCTAAAACAAACGAGCCCAGATAGTCTTTCCTTTTGCAGCGAAAGGGAGACGGGCTCGTTTGTAATTTAAATGCGAGTTCAAAGGATGGGGTAACGATGATGCGTCGCAAAACGGCAGCCGAGCCGCCGGCCGAAGAGTTTCCCAAGACCCCGGAAGAGCGGATAAATGCTGTATACCGCCTGACCCAGAACTGGACCAGAGAGCTGGAAAAATCGCGGATCACCGAATATACCCAGCTTTTAAACCGTCCCTGGCGCCTGATTTGGCTGAATCTGTTGTCCGGTACGGCGAGGGGCGTCGGCATTGCGATCGGTTTTACTTTCTTCGCCGCAACGATTATTTACGTGCTTCAAGTTCTGGGCAAGCTGAATCTGCCGATCATCGGCGATTATATCGCGGACATTGTGCGGATCGTGCAAAGGCAGCTTGAGCTTAATACGTATTAGGTCCGGTTCCCAGCGAATCTTCGCTTTCCAGATGTTTGGTGGCACTCATATGTTTACGGTATACGCCGTTGCGGTAAAAACAAACGTTTTTTCCGTAAATGTCGGTGGCGACAAAAGATTCGTAAGGCTCCACGAACCCGTCAAGCTCGTTCGAGGCTTCAATTTCCATGTCATTGTAATCGTCGACTTCCGATTCATCGGCGAACGCTGGGGTGTTGGAGGTGCCGAAGCTCTCCACGATCTGCCAGGCGTCTTCTCCGTCAAAACCGTTTTGATCGTCCCGTTCATCCAGACTGGTTCGTCCGAAAGGCGGAGACAAGAAAATCTCTTCAATCGGGCGCTTGGCCGAAACGAAGGTTTGCGGGCTATGCTCCTTGCAGTACGCCGTTTCCGGAATCGCGCTGAGACGATCGTAGCCGATCGGCTTCCCGCAGGTGGCGCAATAGCCGTAGCTTTCGTCTTCGATGCGCCGAAGCGCATCTTCGACCCGGGCGAGCTGCAGTTCATGGTGTTCGGCCAGGGCGAGGTCCTTGCCCCGTTCGAACACTTCAGAGCCCAGGTCTCCGGGATGGTTGTCGATCGGGCTAAGTTCATTGGTATTGTACCGCATTGATTCATTCATTCCGTAATGGTCGTTTTCTTGAAGCCTTTCGCTGAGCGAGGCTTGCGCTTCTTTCAGTTTGGCGGAAAGTTCGGACAGTTGGGTTTTCGTTAGATACGACATGGGCGTTGCTCCTTTCTTTCCTGATCCTGGAACCGTTTTTTGAACGGTCTCATTTAGTGCGAGAACAACCTCTTATAGCGGTATTTTGCGCAGAAGTAAGGCGAATTACCTAAGGAAAATCCTTTCGCGCATGGACGGGCCAATTCCGGCTGTGCTACAATATACAAGGCTTACATGTGGATAATCCTGCCGGTGTAGAACCGCTGGAAATGAAAAAACGAGGTGACTTACCGCGTGGTATACTTTCTGATTGCATTGATTGTTTTTCTGATTGACCAGGGCACCAAATATTTGATTGCAACCGGTCTAACGATAGGAGAGCAAATCCCCGTCATCGGCAACTTTTTTCTGATTACCTCACACCGCAACCGCGGCGCGGCTTTTAGCATATTGCAGGATCAGCGCTGGTTTTTTGTCACGGTGACGGCCGTCGTCGTGGTCGGGATCATTTGGTATTTATTGAAAATAAAAAAACAGCGGAACAAGCTGTTGCCCACGGCGCTGTCTCTGGTGCTTGGCGGAGCGGTCGGGAACTTTCTGGACCGGGTTGTCAGCGGCGAGGTCGTCGACTTTTTGCAGTTTAATTTCGGCTCCTACACGTTTCCGATCTTTAATGTTGCGGATTCCTGTATCGTGATCGGCGTTGCGCTGATCATTTTGGATTCGCTGCTGGAGATGCGCCGGGAAAAACAGACGTCCAGGGCCAACCATGAGCAAGAGGAGAAGGTATGAGTTTAGACAAGCTTTATGAAGAATCCGAGGACGGCACGCTCGAGTGGACGATCGATTCCGCGGCCGCCAAGGAACGGATTGACAAATACGTTAAAGGACAGCTCGACGAGGAGGTTTCGCGAAGTCAAATTCAGCTGTGGATCGAAGCGGGGAATCTGGTCGTCAACGGAACCCCGGTCAAAACGAACCATAAGCTGGCGGAGGGCGACCGCGTCGTGCTGACGATCCCCGAGCCGGAAGCGGTGGAAATCGCTCCCGAGGACATTCCGCTCGATATTTACTACGAAGACAGCGATGTGATCGTCGTCAACAAAGCGCGCGGCATGGTCGTGCATCCGGCGCCGGGTCATGCTTCCGGGACGCTCGTCAATGCGCTGCTTTTTCACTGCAAGGATTTGTCCGGCATCAACGGGGAACTGCGTCCCGGGATCGTGCACCGCATTGACAAAGACACATCGGGGCTCATGATGGCGGCAAAAAACGATAAAGCCCACGCCTCTTTGGCGGCGCAGCTCAAAGCCCACTCGGTCACCCGTAAGTATTACGCCCTCGTACACGGCAATGTCAGCCATGACCAGGGGACGGTGGACGCGCCGATCGGCCGCGACCCGCACGACCGCAAAATGTATACGGTGATCGACCGGAACAGCAAATCGGCAGTCACGCATTTTCAGGTGGTGGAGCGTTTTGGCGATTACACTCTGCTGGAACTTAAGCTGGAAACCGGACGCACCCATCAAATCCGCGTGCACATGAAGTTCATCGGGCATCCGCTAGTGGGAGACCCGCTGTACGGACGCAGCAAAGGCGTCAAAATGAACGGACAAGCGCTGCATGCAGCCGTTTTGGGCTTTGACCACCCGGCCGACGGCCGGTATTTGGAGTTCAGCGCGCCGATTCCGGCCGACATGGAGGATGTGCTTTTGTCGCTGCGAAACCGTTGATTAATTCCCGGGAAATGTTCGTCTCCAGGAGACAGCTTGATCAAAAAGTACAAACGATCGGGTAATTAATCCATTCTCTATTCCGCCGTCTTCCCTCATATTTAAAAGGTAGATTTTTTAACGAATATGAAGGGGATGGACGGTAAATGAGTACGGCGAATGGACAAGAAACCTACATTCAGCAGATATTTGCGGACCGGATCGGCGGAGCGAATTACGGTAAAGATACCGCTATTTATAAATTCGAGAAAATTAAACGCGCCAAAGCGGCGGCCAAAAAAGATTTTCCCGACATTGAGCTAATCGACATGGGCGTCGGCGAACCCGACGATATGGCCGATCCCGGCATCGTGGCCAAGCTTGCGGAAGAAGCGGCCAAACGGGAAAACCGCGGCTATGCGGACAACGGGATTGCGGAATTCAAGGAAGCTGCGGCGAAATATTTAGGCGATGTGTTCGGCGTGGAAAGCATCGATCCAGTTACGGAGGTTGTGCATTCGATCGGCTCCAAGCCGGCGATCGCGATGCTGCCTTCCTGCTTTATCAACCCGGGGGATATTACGATTATGACGGTCCCGGGCTATCCGATCATCGGTACGCATACCAAATATTTGGGCGGCGAAGTGTATACGGTGCCTTTGACCGAAGAAAACCACTTCCTGCCGGACCTGGATGCGATTCCGGAAGGGGTCGCCCGCAAGGCGAAGCTGTTGTATTTGAACTACCCGAACAACCCGACCGGAGCGAGCGCAACGCCGGAATTTTTCGCCAAAGTGGTGGAATGGGCGAAGAAATATCATGTGGTCGTCGTGCATGACGCTCCGTACGCAGCCTTGACTTATGACGGACTTAAGCCGCTCAGCTTCCTGTCCGTGCCTGGCGCTAAGGACGTAGGTGTGGAACTGCACTCCTTGTCCAAGTCGTACAACATGACGGGTTGGAGAATCGGGTTTGTCGCCGGCAATCCGCTGGTCGTCAAAGCGTTCAGCGACGTGAAGGACAACAACGATTCCGGGCAGTTTATCGCCATTCAAAAAGCGGCAGCCTACGGTTTGGCGCATCCGGAAATCACCGAGAAAATCGCCGCGAAGTATTCGCGCCGCCACGAGCTGTTGGTGAACGCGCTGAATGAGCTGGGCTTCAATGCGAAGAAGCCGCAGGGATCCTTTTTCCTATACGTACAGGCGCCGAAGGGTGTGGAAGGCGGTCCGACGTTTGCGACGGCGGAAGACTTCTCGCAATTTTTGATCCGCGAGAAATTGATTTCGACCGTGCCTTGGGACGACGCCGGTCACTACATCCGTTTCTCCGTGACGTTTATTGCCGACGGCGAGGAGGAAGAGCGGCGTGTGATTTCGGAAATCAAACGCCGCTTGGGCGATTTGAAGTTTATTTTTTAATTGCATGTGTTGCATGGGCTGGCCAAGAAATGTTCTTGGCCGGCCTTTTTTAATATCTAGAATTTGTAAAGTTTCAAACGCTTATTTGCCAATTTCATGCTGGGAAAGTTGAGTTATAACTCAACTTTCGCGGGAACAGTCAAGTCGAAGACCGATCGTAAGCAAGGGACACGGAAGGGGGTGAAAGCTTGAGGATAGGGAAGTAGGGGAGAGGGGCGGCAGATCAACACTTGCTACCGGAGACTTTGCACGATTATCCCGCTTGATCAGGTAGCAAAGAGAAAGACAAGCTCGGGATAAAAAAATATTTGGTGGTGCAGCAGATAGGTTCGAAATAATTTAGACGCGCTTAGGAGACGGACAAGAGATCAAGACAGGAGATCAAGGACCCATTAAGTTGATCTGCATCAAACTCCCTCCTCCACCGTTCCCAGCGTCACAATCAGGCCGCAGCCGCAAGGGGCTGATTCGGTTGGCGCGCGATTAGCCGGCGGTAAGGGATCGCCGGAATCGCCACACACATCTGCAGCAACTTCTGCCGCATCGTTTCTTCCGCTCCGGGCAGTCCTCCGGACAGGTGCAGCCGGCGGCGTCCGGTGTACTCGTTCAGGTACGCCTGCAGATGTTTCAGTCCCAAGGCTCCATACGTACTCTTCAGCGATTCCCACGCCTCTCTCACCACTCTCCGCAAGGGCGCATATAGCCGAAAGGCCTGAGGGAACAATTGTACCGCCGATGTATGGACATCCACATGCCCATTGATGAACGCGGTTAGATCGTGACGGTCTGCCCTTTTTTCGCCTCCCCGCTTATCCGGCACCAGGCGGATTTTGACCTGTTCCGGCTCGCCCGACTCCGTGACCGCGCATCCCGCTACGACCGCCGAGGCGTACGGATGCGAAAGCTGACACCGGGACGGATTACGCCCGTACTGATCGCTGTTCACCTTCACGTCTCCGGAAAGCAGCTCCCGGGCATCAAACTCCCCCACGGCATGGCGTATTTTGTGCAGCATCGACCAGGCGGTCTTGTAGGCGACCCGGATCACCTGGCGCAGCCGCAGCGCCGAGATGCCGCCCTCAAGCAGGAACATATCCAGCGCCTTGAACCATTTGAGCAGGGGGAGATGCGTTCCTTCAAAAATCGTGCCGACCAAAGGCGATGTTTGATGCTTGCACTTTCCGCACTCGAACAAGGGGATATGCCGGGAGGTCAGACGGCTGCACCGGGTGTGAGCGCAGCGCGGGCAGACGAAGCCGTTTGGCCACTTCATCGCGATCAGCGCTTCCATGCAGTCCTGCTCGCTGTTAAAACGGCTGCTGAATGATTGAAGTTCCGTTCCCGCATTGATCTCCATGTTTACTCGCCCCCAAATTAACAATATATGAACTTTAGTTCCATTTATTTCATTATACCAAACACACGTTCTCTAATCAAGCCGAAAATCTCACCTGAACAGCCTCATTTTTTCCTCGTCTTTTTTGTTTTTTCTCTCTTTTTTGGAACCCTCGTTCTAGCCCCCCTGCTCCCTGCTCCTGAACAATGGGGATAATCGTGCAAAGGCAGGCAGCAGGCAGGGACACCAAGACACGACGCTTTAGATGGTCCCTTTAGAAAGCCCCTCACCTGGCATCGATTTGTGACACGGCTCGAAACGGCTATAGTACAAAAGGTAGGTACACCGACCCTGCCGGATCGTGACGTCTCTATATCGTTAAGGCTTCCTCAACGAAGCAGCCAAAATACCGGGAAGATATTGTCCGCCTCTGATTCAGCGCCAACTTCGGCAATGGATTGCTGTTTTGCCCAGCTTCATCAAAGCTTGTCTGCCGATATTTTGCTGCGAAAGTTGAGTTATAAGGTCTCAGCCAAGCTGCCAGCGAAATGCCGCTCCAAAAATTCGGTTGAATAAATATAAATATAAATGTATAATTATTAACAATGATATGCAGCCGCGCTTCCGCTAAACGGAGGATTCGGGTGGTTCCGTCGTGAGCAAGGTGTGAACGGTTTTAAGGCAGAGCGTCTTGACAGGCTGGCATCGTTCTGTCATAATGCATGTAAACCAATAGCACCTTTAATTCAGTCCCGTGAGGCTGGCAAGGTAACGTGAATGGGGAAGCAGGCCGAACTGCGCTTAATTTTCATGAGCTCTGGCATGCCCAATCCCCCGTGACAGTCATAGTTTAACTGTGGCTGGAGACTCCTTGCCTGGATCAGGCAAGGAGTTTTTTTATGCGCTGATCACGGAACGAACACGGGTGACCATCAATTGTCCCAAGGAGGTCAAGGCTGTGAGCATCGAAAGTCATATCATTATGGATGAGCAGGCGATTCGGAGGGCGCTTACCAGAATTGCGCATGAGATTTTGGAGCGAAACAAAGGGATCGAAGGTTTGGTGCTGGCCGGCATCAAAACGCGCGGAGTGTATCTCGCCAAACGGCTGGCCGAGCGGCTGGAAAGCATCGAAGGATCGGCGATTCCGTGGGGAGAGCTTGACGTAACGTCCTACCGGGACGACAACACCGAAACGGTGCGAGGAGCCAAGCAAGCCACGTTCCCAGTATCGATTCAAGGCAAAAAAGTCATTTTGTTCGACGATGTTCTGTATACGGGCCGCACGATCCGGGCCGCGATGGACGCGATCATGGACTGCGGACGGCCGGAATCGATCCAACTGGCGGTTCTCGCCGATCGGGGCCATCGGGAACTGCCGATTCGGGCCGATTATATCGGGAAAAACGTGCCGACCTCGCGCACGGAAGAAATCGAAGTGCTGCTTCAAGAACATGACGGAAGCGATCTTGTCCGTATCCTCCACAACCGGGAGGGGAACTGACATGGCGCTGACGATGGCGGCAGTGAAGGAACGCAGCTTGCTGGGACTCAAAAACCTGAGCGCGTCGGAGATTTCCTCCATTTTGGACCGGGCGGCCCACTGGGACGCTAAAGCAGATAAAGTGATCCCGGTCCTGCAGGACCGTTTCGTAGCCAATATGTTTTTTGAAAACAGCACGCGGACCCGCTTTTCCTTCGAAATGGCGGAGAAAAGGCTGGGCGCGCAGGTGCTTAACTTCGCGGCGGCGGTCTCGAGCGTAGAAAAAGGCGAGTCGATTTACGACACCGTCCGCACGCTGGAATCGATGGGCATCGACGCCGGCGTCATCCGGCTTAAGCCGATCGGCATGCTTGAAGGAATTGCGGAAAAAATCGGCGTTCCGCTCGTCAATGCCGGCGACGGCAACAACGAGCACCCGACGCAAGCGCTGCTCGATCTTTATACGATGAAGGCCCATTTCGGGGAATTGAAGGGGCTCAAGGTGTCGATCATCGGCGACATCAAACATAGCCGGGTTGCCCGCTCCAACCTGTGGGCCCTGCAAAAATTCGGCGCGGAAGTGAAGCTGTGCGCGCCGGAAAACATGCAGGCCCGGGAGCTTGAAGCTTACGCTTCTTACGTATCGATGGAAGAAGCGCTTGGCGCCGACGTCGTGATGATGCTCCGGGTTCAGCTGGAGCGCCATACGGACGGCATCTTGAAATCGGCGGCCGAGTATCGTCTCCATTATGGTTTAACGGAAGAGAGAGCGGCCAAACTGCCGCCGCACGCGCTGATCATGCACCCGGCTCCGGTAAACCGGGGCGTGGAAATCGACGACGCGCTTGTGGAGCACCCGCAGTCGCGCATCTTTAAGCAGATGCAAAACGGCGTGCCGATCCGCATGGCCGTCCTGGAACGGGCCCTACGCTAGGGCCGTGCAGGGAAATAAAGCGCCGTAACCCGCCGTCCTATTCCAAAATCGTACGAAAGAGCGGAGGATGAACATTCCATGCGACTTATTATTATAAATGCCAATATCCTAAATAGCGACGGGGAACTGCAATTATCTCGAATCACCGTCCATAACGGAATCGTCGAAAGTATTTCGGTTAACGGGGCCGGGGAGGCCGCAGCGGCCGATCCGGATACGCGGATAATCGACGCCGGCGGCAAGCTGGTAACCCCGGGTTTTATCGACATGCACGTGCATTTGCGCGAACCGGGCTTTGAGCATAAAGAAACGATCGAAACGGGCTCGCGCTCGGCGGCCAAAGGCGGCTTCACCACGATCGCCTGCATGCCGAACACGAGACCGGTGACCGATAATCCCGACACGGTAAAATACGTAAAACAAAAAGCGGACGAAGCGGGGCTCGTCAATGTGCTGCCGTACGCGGCGATCACGAAAGGCGAGCTTGGCCGCGAGTTGACCGACTTTGCCGCGCTGAAGGAAGCCGGCGCAATCGGCTTCACCGACGACGGCGTAGGCGTGCAGAGCGCGCAGATGATGAAGGACGCGATGAAACTGGCGGCGTCGCTGGCTATGCCGGTCATCGCCCACTGCGAGGACAACTCGCTGGTGGAAGGAGCGCCGGTCGCCGAGGGGGAATTCGCCAGACGGCACGGCTTGAAAGGCATCCCGAACGAGTCGGAGGCGATCCATGTCGGGCGCGATATTTTGCTTGCGGAAGCGACGGGCGTTCACTACCACGTCTGCCACGTCAGCACGGAGCAGTCGATCCGCTTGATCCGGCAGGCCAAAGAGATCGGCATCAACGTGACCGCCGAGGTATGCCCGCACCATCTGATCCTGGCGGACGAAGATATCCCTGGGCTGGACGCCAACTGGAAAATGAATCCGCCGCTGCGCTCCCGCCGGGACGTGGAGGCTTGTATCGCGGCATTGGAGGACGGAACGATCGACATCATCGTCACCGATCACGCGCCGCACAGCGAGGAAGAAAAGGCCAAGGGCATGCAGCTTGCGCCGTTTGGCATCGTCGGTTTCGAAACGGCGTTCCCGCTGCTGTACACCAAATTTGTGGCCGAAGGCCGCTGGACTTTGGGGATGCTGGTGCAGCGCATGACTGCAGATCCGGCGAAAGTGTTCGGGCTAAAGGCCGGACGCCTCGCTCCCGGCGCTCCCGCCGATCTGACGATCGTCGATTTGCAGGAGGAGCGGCCCGTCGATCCGGCGGCCTTTGCCTCGAAAGGGCGCAACACGCCGTTTGCCGGGTGGAAGCTGAAGGGCTGGCCGGTGGCGACGATCGTGGGCGGAAACCTGGTTTGGTCTGAGGCATAGGCTTGAGGCATAGGGCCAAGGCAGGTCCGAGGTATAGGTCTGAGGCATAAGCCCAATCATGGGCTTTGATGAATATAGAACTTCTAAAGGAGTGCTGCAGGATGCAAGCAAGATTGTTGTTGGAAGACGGCACGTTGTTTACCGGAACCTCATTCGGGGCGGAAGGCGAAAAAACGGGCGAGGTCGTTTTTAATACGGGAATAACGGGATATCAGGAGGTTTTGTCCGACCCGTCCTACTGCGGACAAATCGTCACCATGACCTATCCGCTGATCGGAAACTACGGCATCTCGCGGGATGATTTCGAATCGATCGTACCGTCGATCCACGGGTTCGTGGTGCGCCGGTACGAGCCGACGCCCAGCAACTGGCGGGCGCAGTACAACCTGGGCGATTTGCTTAAGGAATACGGGATTCCCGGCATTGCCGATATCGATACCCGCATGCTGACGCGCATCATCCGCCATCAGGGGACGATGCGGGGGATCCTGACCACCTCCTCGAAATCGGTTGAAGAGCTGAAGGAAATGATGCTCGCCACCAGCATCGAGGAACTGCGCAATCAGGTGGCCCAAACCTCGACGAAGCACGTTTACAGCAGCCCGGGCTCGAAGGAGCGCATCGTGCTTGTGGACTTCGGCGCCAAAAGCGGTATTTTACGCGAACTCAACAGACGGGATTGCGATGTGGTCATCGTGCCGCATAACACGACCGCGGAGGAAATCCGCCGCCTGCATCCCGACGGGATTCAGCTGTCCAACGGCCCCGGGGACCCGAAAGACGTGCCTTACGCGGCGGAAATGATCTCCGAACTGCTCGGCGAATATCCGATTTTCGGCATCTGCTTGGGCCACCAACTGTTCGCTTTGGCATGCGGAGCCGATACGGAGAAACTGAAATTCGGCCACCGCGGCGGCAACCATCCGGTCAAAGAGCTGGAATCGGGACGCTGCTACATTACGTCCCAGAACCACGGGTACACGGTAACGGAATCGTCCCTGAACGGAACGGACCTGGAAGTAACGCATATCAACAATAACGACAAAACGATCGAAGGCTTGAAGCATAAAAAATATCCGGCTTTTTCGGTGCAGTACCATCCGGAGGCCGCTCCCGGACCTTACGACAACAGCTACCTGTTCGACCGCTTCATCGAAATGATCCGGGAGCATAAGCGCCTGCATCCGCAAAAGCCCCGTCAGGCCGAACTCATGGCCGCTGCGAAAGGAGAACTGTAATTCATGCCGATCAACAAAGACCTCAAGAAGATACTCGTCATCGGTTCCGGCCCGATCGTCATCGGCCAGGCTGCGGAGTTTGACTATGCCGGAACGCAGGCCTGCCAGGCGCTGAAGGAAGAAGGCGTCGAGGTGGTGCTGATCAACAGCAACCCGGCGACGATCATGACGGACACCAACATGGCCGACAAAGTATACATCGAACCGATCACGCTTGAGTTCGTGACGCAAATCATCCGCCAGGAGCGCCCGGACGGCCTGCTGCCGACGCTGGGCGGCCAAACCGGCCTGAACATGGCCGTCGAATTGGCCCGCGCCGGCGTGCTGGAGCGCGAAAACGTCAAGCTGCTCGGCACGCAGCTGACCTCGATCGAAAAGGCGGAGGACCGCGACCTGTTCCGCGAGCTGATGCGCGAGCTGGAGCAGCCGGTGCCGGAAAGCACGATCATCACCTCGGTCGATGAGGCGCTGTCCTTTGCCGCGGAGATCGGCTATCCGGTCATCGTGCGTCCGGCCTATACGCTGGGCGGCACCGGCGGCGGCATCTGCGCCACGGAGGAGGAGCTTAAGGAAACGGTCGCTTCGGGGATCCGCTACAGCCCGATCGGCCAATGCCTGATCGAAAAATCGATCGCCGGCATGAAGGAAATCGAATACGAAGTCATGCGGGACGCAAATGACAACTGCATCGTCGTCTGCAACATGGAGAACTTTGACCCGGTGGGCGTACATACCGGGGACAGCATCGTCGTAGCTCCGAGCCAGACGCTTTCCGACCGCGAGTATCAAATGCTGCGTTCGGCGTCGCTGAAAATCATCCGCGCGTTGAACATCGAAGGCGGCTGCAACGTCCAGTTCGCGCTCGATCCGCAAAGCTTCCAGTACTACGTTATCGAAGTAAACCCGCGGGTGAGCCGTTCTTCGGCGCTCGCCTCCAAAGCGACGGGCTACCCGATCGCCAAAATGGCGGCGAAAATCGCCCTCGGCTATACGCTCGACGAAATCGTCAACCCGGTTACGGGCCAGACGTACGCTTGTTTTGAACCGACGCTCGACTACATCGTCAGCAAAATCCCGCGCTGGCCGTTCGACAAATTCGTCAGCGCCAACCGCAAGCTGGGCACGCAGATGAAAGCGACCGGCGAAGTGATGGCGATCGGACGGACGTTTGAAGAGTCGATTCACAAAGCGGTCCGCTCGCTGGAGATCGGCACACACCGCCTGTACTTGAAAGGGGCGGAAAAGATCGACAACGGGACATTGGACGCCCGCTTGATCAAAGCCGACGACGAGCGCCTGTTCCTGATCGCCGAAGCGTTCCGCCGCGGCTACAAGCTCCAGCAGATCCACGACCTGACGGGCATCGACTGGTGGTTCCTGGACAAAATCGAACGTTTGGTCGAGTTCGAGAAGCGGATCGCCGGCGAAGAAATTTTGTCCTATGAAACCTTGTACGAAGCCAAGCGGCTCGGCTTTACCGACCGGGCGATCGCCGAGCTGCGCGCGGCGGGGCAGCCGCTGGGCACGCATTTGACCGAAGCCGAGGTCAGAAGCTTCCGCAAGGAGCGTGGCCTGCGGCCGGTATATAAAATGGTCGATACGTGCGCGGCGGAGTTTGAAGCTTCCACGCCATACTATTACTCGACCTATGAAACGGAAAATGAAGTCGTCCAATCCGGGAAGGAAAAAATCGTCGTGCTCGGCTCCGGCCCGATCCGGATCGGTCAGGGCATCGAGTTCGACTACTCCACGGTGCACGCGGTTTGGGCGATTCAAAGGGCCGGTTATGAAGCGGTCATCATCAACAACAATCCGGAGACGGTGTCCACCGATTTCAACACCTCGGACCGGCTTTATTTCGAGCCCCTGTTCTTCGAGGACGTGATGAACGTCATCGAGCAGGAAAATCCGGTTGGCGTCATCGTCCAGTTCGGCGGCCAAACGGCGATCAACCTGGCGGCGCCGCTGGAGGCGGCCGGCGTGCGCATCCTCGGCACCTCCCTGGCATCGATCGACGGGGCGGAGGATCGCAAAAAGTTCGAAGCGCTGCTCTCCAGGCTGCATATCGCCCAACCTAAAGGCAGCACGGTCACCTCGGTCGAGGAGGCGGTGGGAACCGCGCAAGCGCTCGGTTATCCGGTGCTGGTGCGTCCGTCGTACGTCCTGGGCGGCCGGGCGATGGAAATCGTCTACTCCGATAGCGAGCTGCTGAGATACATGGAGGAAGCGGTCAACATCAACCCGCAGCATCCGGTGCTGATCGACCGCTACATGCTGGGCAAAGAGGTGGAGGTCGACGCGATCTGCGACGGGGAAACCGTGCTGATTCCGGGGATCATGGAGCATATCGAACGCGCCGGCGTGCACTCCGGAGACTCGATTGCGGTGTACCCGCCGCAGCATTTGTCCGCCGAACTGAAGGAGAAAATCGTCGAAATCACGATCAAAATCGCCAGAGAGCTGAAAACCATCGGTCTCGTCAACATCCAATTCGTTATCTACAAGGATGAAGTGTACGTCATCGAGGTTAACCCGCGCTCTTCGCGGACGGTGCCGTTCCTGAGCAAGGTGACGAACATCCCGATGGCGGGCGTGGCGACGCAGTGCATTCTCGGCACGAAGCTGAGCGATCTTGGCTATAAGGACGGCCTGTGGCCGGAAAGCGAGCAGGTTGCCGTCAAAGTGCCGGTGTTCTCCTTTGCCAAGCTGCGCCGGGTCGAGCCGACGCTCGGTCCGGAAATGAAATCGACCGGAGAAGTCATGGGCCGCGATCCGCAGTATGCCAAGGCGCTGTATAAAGGCCTTATCGGGGCCGGAATGAAAATTCCTGCGACCGGCGCGATCATCGCGACCGTGGCGGATAAAGATAAGCAGGAAGCGGTCGAGCTGCTGCGCGGCTTCTATCGCCTGGGCTACAAAATCATCGCCACGGACGGGACGGCTTCCGCGTTGATCGACGCGGGCATCCATGTGACAACCGTCTACAAGCTGTCGGAAGGCGTGCCGAACATCCTGGATTTGATCCGGAACGGGGAAGCGCACTTCGTCATCAACACGCTGACAAAAGGCAAGGAACCGGAACGCGACGGGTTCCGCATCCGCCGGGAAGCGGTGGAGAACGGCGTCGTCTGCATGACCTCGCTCGATACGGTGCGCGCGCTGCTCGAGATGCTGGAGGCGATCAACTTCTCCTCCCAAGCGATGCCTTCTTTATAAGAGGTAAGTTCAAAAAGTCCGCTTTTGATCACGAAGTGAATCAAGAAGTAACCAAGGCATCGAATCTTGAATTCAGCCGGGCCTTCCGTTGCTCACGTACCCAAAACGTACGCTCCGCCACTCAGTCCCTGGCTTCATCCAACCTTCTCGGTGCTGAAAACCGACCTTTTTGAACACTAACTATTAAGAGGGGTCATTTGGACGGATAATTCGATTACAAAAAAATGCTGCGGCTCGGAAGCAACTTGCTTCGGAGCCGCAGGCATGACAGGAGGGTAAGCGGTAATGCGTTCATTTGAACAGGCGGCGGGCCGGCTGATTGTCGCCCTCGATTTTCCCGATGCGGAGCGGGCGAGAAAGCTGCTGAAGACGTTGGAAGGCATTCCTTGCTACATGAAGGTAGGGCTGCAGCTTTTTTATGCGGCCGGTCCGGATTTTATCCGGGAATTGAAGCAAGCGGGCTATTTGGTGTTTCTGGATGTAAAAATGCACGATATCCCGAACACCGTTAAAGGCGGTGCAAACAGCGTCACCAAGCTCGGTGTGGATATGTTTAACGTTCATGCCGCTGGCGGCGTAAATATGATGAAAGCGGCCAAGGAAGGAGCGCTTGCCGCTTTGGAAAGCGGCATAACTCTGTCCATGCCGCAAATCATTGCGGTGACGCAGCTGACGAGCACAAACCGGAATATGCTCAACCGTGAAATCGGCATTCCCGGAAGTGTGGAAGCGTCCGTGGTGAATTATGCGGCGCTGGCCCGGGAAGCCGGCCTGGACGGCGTCGTCGCTTCGCCGCTGGAAGTGCCGGCGGTGAAAGAGCGGTGCGGACAAGCGTTTCTGACCGTAACGCCGGGCATCCGGCCGGCCGGCAGCCAGGCGGACGATCAATCCCGCACCCTAACGCCGGGCGAAGCGATGTCCCAAGGGACGGATTACATCGTCGTCGGGCGTCCGATCAGCGCGGCAGCCAGTCCCCGCGAAGCGGCGGAGAAAATTATCGAGGAGATGATGTAATCATGGCAAACTCAACTGACACAGCGGCCCAAATCGCCGAAAATTTGCTGGAAATCGGAGCGGTGGCGCTTCGGCCGCACCAGCCGTTTACGTGGACCTCGGGCATCAAATCGCCGATATACTGCGACAACCGCTTGACGATGTCTTATCCGGCGATCCGCGACCTGATCGCGGAGTCGTTTGCGGCTTTGATCCGCGAAGCTTATCCCGAAGCCGAGGTCATTGCCGGAACGGCGACGGCGGGCATTCCCCACGCCGCGTTTGCGGCGCAGAAGCTGGGCCTGCCGATGGCCTATATCCGCGACAAAGCCAAGGGCCACGGCAAAGAAAATCAAATCGAAGGTTTGATCAAACCCGGTCAAAAGGTCGTCGTCATCGAAGATTTGATTTCTACCGGGGGCAGTTCGCTTAAGGCAGCCTTGGCCGTCCGGGAGGCGGGGGCCGAACCGCTCGCCGTGCTGGCGATTTTCAGCTACCAGCTGGACAAAGCGGTCAGCGCGTTTGCCGAGGCGGGCATCCCGCTTCAGACGTTATCCAACTATTCGGCGCTGATCGACGTTGCCGTGAAGCGCGGCGACATCAAAGCCGAAGACTTGGAGCTGCTGCAGTCGTGGCGTAAGGATCCGGCTTCCTTCGGGGCTTAGAAGGATGCAAAAAGCGAAACTTTTGCATTTTGGCAAAAGTTTCGCTTTTTTAAAGGCTCAAACCAGATACTCGTATTAAAGCCTATTATTGAAGGGAATAGGCCGAACGGCTTATTCGAACCTATACCCTTCGTACTTCTCCGTATTTTTCAAGCTCGTCCAAACTTCCGGAGATTCGCCGCCGATATGCCAGTAGGCGAAGCCGGCGATCCCCGTACTTAAGCCCATCCGGAATTTTTCCGCCAGCGAGCGGGAATCTTCCAGCCAGATTCGGTGCAGCAGACCGGATTTCCGGTATTCGGCCGTATACTGGCCGGCCGTTGCATTCCATTGGATTTTTGCCCCGTATTGCTTAATCCGGCTGTTTTGCTCAGGAATGCTCAAATCCTCCGACGATACGGTTGCCCCGTTGCCATTGACGGTCCAATCCCGGGTATAGAGCGGCATCCCCAAAATTATTTGGTCTGCCGGCACTTTGGCCAGCAGTTCGCCGACCCGTTTTTGCACCCAATTCAAAGAAGCGACCGAACCGGCCGTATAGCCGCTCCAATGTTCGTCATAAGCCATCAGCACAATGTAATCCGCGCTTTTGGCGAGCTTTGCGTAATCGTAAGCGTCCGACCAATCGTTGCCCAAATCGGGCGGCAAATCCACGGACAAAACGGCGGAGACGCTGTCCAGCTCCTTGGCCAGTTTGGCGACGAACTCGGTAAAAAGCGCCTTATCGGCCGCCTGCACGTTTTCAAAGTCAAGATTGATGCCTTGCAGCCCGTATTTGCTTACATACGATTTCAAGTCCTGGATCGCGGCAGAAGACAAGGAAGATGAGGAGAGCAGCTTATGCGTCGTTTCCTGATCAAAACGGTTGCCCACCATGGCCCAAACCTGTTTTCCGCTTTTTTTGGCCCATGTCACAAGGGCAGGGTCCGTGGAATCGGATATTTTTCCGGTGTTCTCCAAAAAGTACCATCTCGGCGCAAGCACGTTGACGCTGGACTGTTGTACGGACCTCCGGTAGTCTTCGGTTGATTGGCCGAATTGCCAGCCGATTTGTATCGCCTGCTCTCCGGTTGCGGCTATCGCTTTTGGAAACATGTCGCCCTGCAGCAATCGATCAAGAATGACGGCGGTTTCCTGGCGGGTCATCGCCCGGTTCGGATAAAACTTCCCGTCGCTGCCTTCCATCAGACCAAGTAGAGAAACGGAGCTTATGTAAGGGCGGGCCCAAAGTGCGATGCTAGCGCCATCCTTATAGCCGGAAACCGGCGCCGCCCCCGTCTTTTGCTTCAGCGCTCTGACGAGCCAGGCCGCGGCTTCCTGCCGGGTAATTGGTTGGTTTGGCTTGAAGATGCCGCCCCCCAGCCCTTCCGTAAGCCCGAGTTCGGTCGCGGCCTGAATCGTTCCGTAGTACCATGCAGAAGCAGCAACGTCGGTATAAGCCGGGAGGGCCGAGGACACGGGTTCCAGATGCAGGATGCGGGTCAGCGTGGTCATAAATTCGGCGCGGGTAATCGCCCGTGCAGGAGAAAATTCGGTTGGGGATGTACCTTTCATGGTATTATTTTCATATAATCGCACGATCGCCTCTTTGGCGTAGCTGCCGTTTATATCGTCATAGGGCAGTTTCTCGGCGGACACCGGCAGCTGATCGACGCCGGGAGCGGTCAACATCAGGGATGCCAACAGGAGCATGGATAATACTTTTTTCATGAAGTAGGACTCCTTGCCTAAATTAGTAGAAATCCCCTTTATTTTAACAGACTAATAGAATATGATCAGTGTAAAAAATATGGAAATCAAAGCCTCTAAAAAATATCAAATCGTAAAAAAAGTTGTAACTTTTTGGCATAATATTTCGTTTATAATGCTAGACGTAAAGCATTCTTAGACAAAGATATTTCGCGAGTCAGAGGGGGAGCAGCAAATTGAAAAAACGGGAGAACGATACAAGATGAAGCTTTGGCTTCGCAAGAGAGGAAAAATAGGAGTTAAGCCGGAAGCGGAGACGCCTATTCCGGAGGTTAACTGGGACTTGCCGGAGCTTCCCGAGGGGACGTCCGAACCGGAGAAGCTTGAGGCTGCGGCCGTTTCAGGGATAAACGATGCACCTACGCAAGAAATGGAGAAGGGGCCGCTGCTGATGGTTAAAGACGTCCGCAGGTCTTTTCCGGTCGGCGGTGGAGAAATTCAGGTATTGAAAGGGATCAACATGGAGGTCCATCCCGGCCAGCTTGTCATGCTCAAAGGGAGGTCCGGCTCGGGGAAAACGACGCTGCTCAACATGTTGGGCGGGCTTGATCAGCCGACGTCGGGGGAGATTTTTTTCCGCGATCAGCCTCTACACCGGTTAAGTGACGACAAACGTACGGTGCTGCGGCGAGATCAAATCGGCTTTATCTTTCAGGCTTATGCGCTGCTGCCGCTGCTTTCCGCGTGGGAGAACGTGGAGCTGTCTTTGCGCATGGCCGGGGTGCCGACGCAGGAATGGAAACCGCGCGTTACACACTGCCTGGAACTGGTCGGACTCGGCAAACGGATGTTTCACCGGCCGTTCGAAATGTCGGGCGGGGAGCAGCAGCGGGTGGCCATCGCCAAAGCGATCGCCCATAGGCCCAAGTTGCTGCTGGCGGACGAGCCGACGGCGAATTTGGATTCGCAAATGGGCGCGCAAGTCATGACCGTTTTCAAAAACATCATACATACGGAACGAGTGACGATTTGCATGACGACACACGATCCTACAATCTTGGAGGTAGCCGACCATGTTTACGAAATGGTGGATGGAAGATTTATCAACTAAAGGAAGAAAGCTTTCGCGGACGCTGGGCTTGCTGGCGATTTGCGCATCGCTCGTTGCCGCATCCGGCTGCGCCTTGCTTCCGAACGAAGACGAGGAAGAGGATATTCCCGTCATTACGCCGCCGACCATTTCGAAAAAACCGGAGTACGAAGTGAGGAAGGGACCGATCGTGATTGACGTGAGCGCGGTCGGGAAAATCATGAGCCAGCGAGAAGAGCCGCTGTTCTTTACGAAGGGCGATCTGCATATCAAAAATGTGCTGGTCAAAGCCGGGGATAAGGTGAAGCAGGGAGATCCGCTGATCGAGCTGGACGTGGAGGAACTGCAGAAGGACCTGCGCAAGAAGAAACTGGAATTCCGCAAGCAGGAAATACAAATGAAGGAACTTCTCCGCACGAAAGACGAGAAGGATCCGGTTGAATTCGAGGAGGCTTCGATTGTTTTTGAAGAAGCGCGGCAGGACCTTGCGGATTTGGAGAAGACGATCGCGGACGGGACGCTCCGAGCGCCGTTTTCCGGCACGATCGTGTCCGTCTCGGCCGAAAAAGGCAAGACCATTGAAGCTTACAAAACATTGGCGGTGATTTCGGATACTTCATCACTGGTCGTGGCCGCTTCTTTTGCCAAGGAGGATCTGGAAAAAATCGCGGTCGGTATGGACGCCAAAGTCGATATTAACGCTGCCGGTGTATACAACGGCAAGGTCAAGGTGATGCCGGTCAACGCCAATTCTTCGGATAGCGATAACAACAATGGCAACCAGCCGGAAAAAGACTCGATCGACAAATACGTGATCGTACAGCTGGACAAATGGCCTAAAGGCATCGAGCGGGGCAGACCGCTCAGCGTTTCCATCGTCACCGAGCGCAAGGAAAACGCCGTGCTTATTCCGATTTCCGCCCTGCGCACGATTGGTTCGCGTACCTATGTGCAGGTCGTCGAAAAGGACGGCAGCAAACGCGAAGCCGACGTTGAAGTTGGCCTGCAGACTTCGACCGATATTGAAATCGTTAAAGGTCTTACGCCGGGGCAGAAAGTAGTGGGTCGTTAATGGGTGTACCTTTATTGCGCTTACTGTTCCGCAAAATGTGGAACACGAAATGGCTGACGTTCAGTACGCTGCTTGGTCTTATCGTTGCTGTTTCGTTTACCGTCAGCATACCGATGTATTCGGACGGTTCGCTGAAGCGGGTCGTTTCGAGTACGTTAAAAAGCGAAAGCGAAGGACTTCCCGCAGGTTCCCTGATCATGGGCTACCAGGCGCCGGGGGGAACGAAGACGGACATCGGCGGCTTAAAGGCCGTGGATGAATATATTGTCAACGAGGTGCCGAAGGAAATCGGTTTTCCTCATGAAACCTATGTCAATACACGTTCGATCCGGAGCACGGAGGTATACCCGGTCGACCCGACCAAGGTCGATGCGAGCCGGACGCGAACGATGACGCTCTCCTCGATGAGCGGACTCCAGGATCATATCGAGCTGTCCGGAGGCAAAATGTTTTCAGAAAAGGCCAGCGGAGATACGATCGAGGCGCTGATGCTGGAGGAGGCGATGTACCGCCAGGACCTGCACGTCGGCGACGTGATGGAGTATCCTGTAAGCGGCGGTTCGGGCATTACGCTTAAAGTAAAAATCGTCGGCGCGTTTCAGCCCAAAAACGAGAGCGATCCGTATTGGTACCAGGGTTTTGAGGGGATGATGAACAGCTTCTACCTCCCTGACAAAGTGTTTAATGAAGATCTGCTTCAGCGCATGTCGATACCGCTTCACAATTCGAGCTGGTATTATGCCTTTGATCTTCGGGAGATTAAAACGAGCCAGCTATCGCCGCTGGCAGGTACGCTGGATCGTTTGAACATCGAACTGTACCAGAAGCTAAAGGATGCAAAAGTCGATGTCTCTTTTGGAAGCCTGCTGAACGATTTCCGCAAGCAGAGCCTGCAGATGCAGACGCTGCTGTTTACGCTGGCGGCGCCGATGATCGCCATGGTGTTCTACTATATCGTGATGAATGCCCGCCAAGCTCTCGACAAGCAGCAAAGCGACATCGCCGTTCTGCGCAGCCGGGGAGCGTCGACTAACCAAATCGTTTTCATTTATTTGCTGGAGAGCTTGATTCTAGGTGTCGTGGCGCTGATCCTGGGACCGCTGCTCGGCTGGTTCATGTCCAAATCGATAGGAGCGGCCGACGGGTTTTTGACGTTCGTCAACCGCAAATCGATTCCGGTCGGCTTTAATTTTGATGCGCTTGTGTTGGGGGCTTTGGCGGTTGTCATCGCGATTCTGGCGACCCTGCTGCCAGCGGTATCCTATGCCCGCGCCTCGATCGTCAAAGCGAAGCAAAAGCAGGCGCGCTCCGACCGGGCGCCCTTCTGGCAGCGTTGGTTCCTGGACATCGTGCTGATGGGGATTTCCGCCTACGGCTACTATATGTTCCAGGAACGCCAAATGCTGACGTTCCAAACCGGGTTGACCACGGATGAGCTGCAGGTTCAGCCGTTCCTGTTTTTCGTCCCGGCGCTGGCCATCTTTTCGATCGGTTTGTTCTTCTTGCGCGTGTTTCCGTGGCTGCTCAAGCTGATCGGCTGGCTCGGCAAAAAATGGCTGCCCGTGCCTTATTATTTAAGTTTGACCCAACTGTCGCGGTCATCATTGTCCTATTATCCGCTGATGATTTTGCTGGTATTGACGCTCGGGCTCGGCGTTTACAATGCATCCGCCGCCCGGACGATCGATTTGAACTCGACGGAGCGGACGCTCTACAAATACGGGGCGGATGTAATCATGAAGACGGTATGGGATGGAACGCCGGAAATTAAGCGTCCATCGCAGGGATCGGGCCAAGGCGGCCAAGGGCAGGGCGGCGGTTCCGGCCAACCGGGGAATCCGGGAGCGCCGGGCGGAGGCGGCCCGGGCGGCGGACAAAACCAGAGACCGACCAAGGTGATCTATGCGTCGGAGCCGCCGTTTGAAATTTTCCGCCAGCTGGATGGCGTGGAAAATGCGGCGCGTGTCCTGCAAACGAAAGGCAATATTATCATTTCCGGCCGCTCGGCCGGGCAGGGCAACGTGATGGGGATCGACAATGTCGATTTTGCCAAGGTTGCCTGGTTCCGGGACGATTTGTTCCCGACGCATCCGTACAATTATTTGAATTTTCTGGGCATGAACGAAAGCGCGGCTTTGGTTCCGTCCAATCTGGCCGAGAAATACAAGCTGAAGCTGGGGGATGTATTCACGGTTTCGCTTAATGATCAGCCGGTGGAATTCGCCGTGTACGGCATCATTCCGTATTGGCCCAGCCAATATCCGGACCAGACACCATTTGTTATCGCCAACCTCGATTATATCTATGATCAGGTTCCGCTTATTCCTTACGAGGTTTGGCTGAAGATGAAGCCGGGCGCCAAGGTGGCGCCGCTCATTCCAAAGCTGGCCGAAAAGAACATCGAATTGTATGAGGTGAGCGATGTGCGCAGCGAATTGGCGGCGCAGAGCAAGCACCCGACCCGCGGCGGGGTGTTCGGCATTTTGAGCCTTGGTTTCCTCGTTTCGGTCATCGTGTCGCTGATCGGATACGTGCTTTACTGGTTCTTTAATTTATCCGGGCGGGTCGTTCAGTTCGGGATTTTGCGGGCGATGGGCTTGTCGCGCAAGCAGCTGACCTTTATGCTGCTGACCGAGCAAATATTGACGGCGGGCTTATCGATCGTGCTCGGCATCGTCATCGGCAAAATCGCCGGCAGGCTGTACCTGCCGTTCCTGCAAACCGCCGATAACGTGACCACGCAGGTTCCGCCGTTTCGGATCGTGTTCGACTCGCAGGATACGCTGCAGCTCTACGTGGTCGTGTTGGTGATGCTGCTGCTCGGAGCCGGCCTGCTGCTGTGGCAAATCCGGCGGCTGCGCGTGCATCAAGCCGTGAAAATGGGAGAGGAGCGGTAGCCGATGATACACTGCGAAGGATTGGTCAAAATTTTCAAGTCCGAGGACATCGAAGTCGTAGCGCTTCAGGGTCTTAATCTAACCGTGGAGCAAGGCGAAATGATGGCCATAATCGGGAACAGCGGCAGCGGCAAATCAACCCTGCTGAACATTCTGGGCGGCCTTGACCGGCCTTCGGCCGGTCAGGTGTCCGTCGGCGGCTGGGATCTGCTGAAGATTCGCGACGATCAACTGGTGGAATATAAGCGCAGCACGGTAGGTTTCGTATGGCAAAACAACGCGCGCAACCTATTGCCTTATTTAACGGCGCTGGAGAACGTCGAGATGCCGATGCTGCTGACCGGCAAGCTGGACAGCAATTATGCCAAGGAACTGCTGGAGCGGGTTGGACTCAAGCACCGGATGCACAACAAGCTCCACCAGCTATCCGGCGGGGAGCAGCAGCGGGTGGCGATCGCCATCTCGCTTTCGAACCGTCCGAAACTGCTGCTTGCCGACGAACCGACCGGATCGGTCGATACGGCGACATCCGATCAAATCATGCAGATTTTTCGCCAGGTCAACCGGGATATCGGCATCACGGTCGTCATCGTTACGCATGATTTGACGCTGGCGGGCAAAGTGGACCGCGTCGTGGCGATCCGCGACGGTTTAACGAGCACCGAGTTTGTGAAGCGGAATCCTAACCTTGATCTGGCCGCAGCGGAGGGCTTGGGCGGAGGACTGCAGGAGGTGCACGAAGCGTTTGTGGTGGTCGACCGCGTCGGTCGTCTTCAGGTGCCGAAAGAATATCTGGAAGCCGTCGGTATCGGCGGACGGGCCAGCATGGAGTTTGACGGAGAAAAAATCATTATTACGGCGCCAAAAGCCTTAGAGGGGGATGGGGTAAAATGAGCATGAGGAGAGGGAGTTTTCGTAAAATTACGACGGCGCTGCTGACCGCAACGCTTGCGCTGGGATTGCTTGCGGGCTGCAGCGGAGGCAAAGCCGTCGACAAAGAGCAGGAGAAGGTACTGCGGATCGGTGTGCTGTACGGGGGGTACGATGATTCGTATTTCCGCCAGCAATATACCGATGTCTATGAATTTACGCATCAGAAAGTCCGGATCGAGATCGTTCCGGCCGTCGATCAAAGCCAATACCGCTATTCCGACGGCACGGAAGAGTATCAACCGCCGGATTACCTGGACAGCATAAAAAAGATTATGACCGGCGGCAATCCGGTCGACATCGTTGTTACGGATACGAGCGTGCTGAACCAATTGATCCAGGAGAACATGGTCAAGCAACTGGACCCGATGATTCAGGAAGATAAATTCGACACTGCGGATTACGTGCCTGCGGTGATTGAAGGCATCAAGGATTTAGGGGACGGGAAACTGTACGCTTTAACTCCATCCTTCACTTCATCGGCGCTTTTTTATAACAAAAAGATATTTGCCGACGCCGGCGTCGAACCTCCGACGGACAAGATGACGTGGGATGACGTTTTTAATTTGGCTCGCCGCGTTGCCAAAGGGGAAGGAAAAGACCGGGTCTACGGATTTGCTTTCAGCCGCTACCAAGGCAGCGATCCGTTTTTCGATATGCAGAGCAACTACCTAAACGCCCTGCAGCTCAAAACGTATGACGATAAAGCGGAAATGATGACGGTTAATTCGCCCCAATGGATCAAAGTCTGGGAAACGATGTCGAAACTGGTCAAGGATAAAATCATTCCGGACTCATCGGCGGGCATGTCGGATGGAGCCATGGACCAATGGACGCCGATCAGCGGCGATTTGTTCCTGTCCGGCAAAGTCGCGATGACGATCGGGGATAACTATTATATCAGCGAGATTGCCGATGCGAACAACAATGCCGGCAAAATCAAAAACTTCAAAGCGGTCGATTGGGATATCGTCACGGTGCCGGTGCATTCCGAAAAACCGGATGTCGGGGGAAATATTTGGCTAGGCAGCACGTTTGCCATCAACAGTGCGGCGCCGAATCCGGAGACCGCCTGGGATTTTATCAAATTCATCAACAGTCCGGATTGGGCGAAACTAAAATCCCGCAGCAATTCTTACGAGATGGTGGCGCGCAAGTCGTTTATTGAGCCGAAACAAGGATTGGATTACAATATTCAGGCGTTTTATTTGCTCAAGCCTACGCCGCCGACGGACCCGAAAGACGACAAAATGTCCGCCGAAAAACCGGGCCTGTACAGCGTAACCAACATCGGGCGCAATTACTATCAGGAAGTGCTGGAGAACAAAAAAACGCCGGAGGAAGCGCTCAAGGAATGGGAAGAAAAGGGCAACAAGATGTTGCTGGAAATCAAAAACAACCCGAAAACCCAATTCCAGGAAGACGGGACTCCGTTCGTCCCGAACGAAAGCGGAACTTCCGGAGTCAAATATTAAGCAGGCGTGTAAACAAAATTTACTAAACCCAAAAGCAGCTGCCGGGAACGATCCCGGCGGCTTTTTTTGGCCGCTCCTGGGCAATCTAAAGGCAGGGAGAAGTTTTATGAAATAACGAAAGGATGAACTGACAAGCCATGCGTTGGGTATACTTCAATAAGTTGTACAGAACGAAGTTTCAAGCCGGTTGCCTGGCCCGCAGGCTCGAGCAGGACGGCTGGATTTACGGCTTCGACGACATGCGCGAAATTGAAATTTTCCGCTCTCGGAAAGGAAAATACGGCGTCCGTTTTATCCCCTGATTACACCTGTCACAAAAGTGGCCCTAGCGCGCGTTATAGTGAATAGGAGCGGATTTTTGCCAGACAAAGCTGATGATAAGGGAGAGGAATTTGCAATTGAATAGCAGTTTTTGGGGAAAAAGGTTATGGGCTGTTATAGCCATGTTAAGTCTGATCGCATCTCTTTCCGTGGGCTGCACTTCGGCCAGGCCCGCCTACGATGAAGAGAGGGTGTTGCGAATCGGGATGGTGTACGGAAGCGGGAATGAAGCAAATTTCCGGCAAGCATATGTGGATGCCTTTGAGGTGACCCATCCCAGCCTTACCATAGAACTTGTTCCGGCCATTTATGGAGGTTCCTATGGAAGAAATGCGAAGCAGGAAGAAGACCAAGATATTATGAAAAATCTGAAAAAAATCATGACCGGCGACAACCCGGTCGATGTGGTCATCGTAAGCGACGAGGTTCTGACGAGATTGGTGCGGGAAAACCTGGTTAAACCGCTGGATCCGCTCATTCAAAAGGATAAATTCGATACCTCCGGCATCGTTCCCGCTGTGTTGGAAGGAGCCAAGGCTATTGGAGACCAGCACATTTACGGATTAAGTCCGACGTTTACGGCTTCGGCGCTGTTTTATAATAAGAAAATTTTTCAGGAAGCCGGGGTGGAACCGCCGACCGACAATATGACTTGGGATGAGGTGTTTAACCTTGCCCGCCGCGCGGCTAGAGGTGAGGGGCAGGATCGGATTTACGGCTTATCCTTTACGCAATGGCGCGACGGCCTAGGGCCGTTTAATTATATGGTTTCGGATTACGTCGCCCCGCTTCAACTCAAGCTCGTTGATGAGCAGACAGGGAAGATGGCCGTTAATTCGCCGCAATGGGAAAAGGTCTTGACCACCATCAGTGGGCTGGTGGCCGATAAGGTGTTATTTGGAGGTTACAAAGGTCAGTATATTGAACAGACGCCTACATATGATACAGACCTCTTTATCTCGGGCGATACGGCCATGCTGGTGGCCGATTACAGTTATGTGGGCCAATTGAACGACGCGATTGAATATGCCAAGAAGAATAACGGTTCTTCTATAGACTGGGACGTAGCGGCCTTTCCAATGCATCCGGAGGCGCCGGAAACCGGCGGCATCAAGTTAAACAATCTTACGGCGATTAACAACGCCGCTCCAAATGTAGAGGACGCCTGGGAATTTGTCAAATTTCTAAACGGCGATGATTACGCCAAGATCAGATCGCATAGCGGCTCCGAACTCGTCGCCCGGAAGAAATATATCCGTCCCCAAGGCGGACTGGACTATCATATTGAGGCCTTTTCCGCTCGGAAGCCGGTTCCCCCGTCCGTTTCGGATGAGCCCCTGCTGTCTAGCCTCGAGCTTTCGAAGCTGTTTTGGGAAGTGGAGATGTCGGGCGAGACTTTTTTCGAGAAAGTCGCGGACAGCCAAACGACGCCAAAAGAAGCGCTGGCGGAATGGGAACAGGCGGGAAATGAAATACTGGCCAAATTTAAGAAAGAGCCCCAGGGCGGAGATTGAATGTGGAAATAAGGGGATGATGGGCGGTTTTTTCCTCCCATCCCCCCTTGACATTCGCATGACTTATATTGTATATTAATTAAGTCGCTATTTTAATGACGCGGGGTGGAGCAGCCCGGTAGCTCGTCGGGCTCATAACCCGAAGGCCGCAGGTTCAAATCCTGCCCCCGCAATTGATGTGGTTCGGGCCCTTAGCTCAGTTGGTTAGAGCGGTCGGCTCATAACCGATTGGTCACAGGTTCGAGTCCTGTAGGGCCCATAAATGTGAAACCCCTTGCCAGGCAAGGGGTTTTTGCTTTTTTTAGCCTTATTTTTTCAGAACGTTCAGGGCGGATCTTAATTTTTTGGCGAAAACGATAGGATTTTCGATGGTTTCAAGGTGAAGATAGATCAATCTTGGCTTTTCAAACAACCAGTGGTTGTGTATGGCGGTGACTTTAAAATTGCGTTTACGGGCCGCATTGACGAATCGTTGGACTTCGGACTGCAAAAGGGTGATTTCCCCCGTGTTCAAAGTCGTTCCATTTTTAAGCGATTGAATGGTGATTTCATGTTCGGTTTCGTAGTTTCTTCCGAGGATTTTGGCATGAAGGTTTCTTTGGACCATAATGGAGCAGCTTTTACCGTCGGACATCCCGGTTCCGCCCAGGATTTTCGCGAGACGATCGCACAATGCTTTGGAAATTTTCAAATGATACCATCCCCTTTCGTGATACCTTAAAAATATGAATCTTCGCGAAGGGGAGAAACAGGTAGCCATCCAATTTTGAAAAGGCGAGAAAAGAGCACAGGTCTAAAACTCGGCAATTGACTTGAATGGGCGCTCTAATGCTAGTATATATCCTATAAAACTAATCTATCGTAAATGGGTGGGAGAGATGAAATCATTGGAGATTCAATTGGACGATTTAAACGGTCCGGAAATTAGGGCGTTGATCGGGGAGCACCTGGTGAACATGGCGGAAACCTCGCCTCCGGAAAGCATTCACGCTCTTGATCTGGAGGGCCTGAAAAAGCCGGAAATTACGTTCTGGAGCGCATGGGAGCAAGGGATATTAGCGGGCTGTGGCGCGTTGAAGGAGCTTGACCGGGAGCATGGCGAAATAAAATCGATGCGGACGGCCTCATCCCATCGGCGCAAAGGCGTGGCCAGGGCCTTGCTGGCCCATATCGTGGAAGAGGCCAGACGGAGAGGGTACCGGCGGTTAAGCCTGGAGACGGGCTCGATGGACGCTTTTAAGCCGGCCAGAAACTTGTATGAAAGCTTCGGGTTTGAATACTGCAGTCCGTTTGCGGATTACAAAGAGGATCCGAACAGCGTTTTTATGACCAAAGAACTGTAATGTACCATTGATACGAGACTAACAACATCGCTTCGGCCGTCTGTAGGCTAGGCGGTGTTTTTTTGCGTTTTTATGAAAAAAAGAAAAATAAAGGGAGCCGCCAAAGCGACTCCCCCTGAATCATTTGCTTTGCTGTTCTAAGATCAAACGATGATATTCGTTCAACAGCTCGTCCAGTCGTTGACTTACCAAAACGAGCTCCCGGTCGGCCAGACGTTTGCACGCAGCAAGCTTGTTTAATTCCAACCGGAGTTCTTCAATTTTTAGAATCAGCTCCAAAGCGAACAACTCCTAGTATTTAAATATCTATGTAATACGTCCGCTGTGCACTGGCGACCGTCATGCGGAATCCCACTTTATATCTGTTCCGCACCAGGCTAAAGTGGTAGTAATACATTCTATGTCTGAATTTGTAAATCCTCCCTTGAAGAAGAGAAACATTTGCAAAAAAATGTCGAAAGCCAATAAAATATTAGTTAAAAAATATATTGCAGGGTGGGCTGGAGTTGACGAAACGAGATTATCTTTCAAACGGAATAATCCGGGTAACGTGCGAAATTTCGTTCAGCTTGACCCAGACGGCCCCTTCGATGGTGCGGAGTTGAACCCTGTCGGGAGCCGATCCCCATTTCGGCAAACCGGTCATTATTTGTCCGCTTTCTAGTTTTACGACGACCTGGTGACCCAGCGTGACGGCGATTTTCAGTTCATGCATACATACACCTTCCTCTTGTGATGATGGCTGGAAATCTATCAAATTTAACTTGCCATAAATCTTCTTATAATTGTTTTATCGGCCGAAAGGCGCAACATGTTGAATTTATTCCGAAATCTGTTTATAATTTGACATGCGGGTTTTTCAGGATGACGTGAGCTGACACGTCGACATATTCGCCGGGGTGGCGGAATAGGCAGACGCACAGGACTTAAAATCCTGGGGGTGGTGACACCCGTACGGGTTCGATTCCCGTCCTCGGCATGGTTGCATAAAGAAACGCAGGACTTTCGCAGGCAGTGCGGATACCGTGCGTTTTTTTGTTGGCTTGGCGCGTAAAAAGCAGTTCATTTTTCGTGGAGGAGGGGCTGTTTTTTCATATGAGAAGGCCGTTCTTATTCGTATGATCGTCGAATTTTGTCGTATTGGGTAAAACACTCATTTTTTTAATAGGTCAAAGGGCTTATTTTTGCTGAAAAACGTTACGAAATATCTACCAAATGTCGATATAAATACATAGGCCTGGAAAATGGTTCCTTTATCCGCAGAACAAGACTAAAAGGAGAGAAATGCATGGTTGTTAAAAGGAAGATGACGAAGTGGTTCCTCGTTTTGGCGCTGCTCCTTGCCGTGGTGTTTCCGACCGGAGTTTTTGCAGCCACCGGCGATGTCAGCGCAATCTCCATTGACGGGGAGAATACGACGATCGAGCTCAAAGTTGGAAGTTCCAAGCAGCTGAAGGTATGGGCTTCGATCGAGGGCTCGACGACCAAAAAAGATGTAACCGGAGTGGTCACCTGGACATCTTCGGAAAATATCCTGAGCTTGAACAATGGGATGGTAACTCCGTTCAAGAGCGGGACATCGATCATTCAAGCCAGCTATCAGGGCTCCGTTTCGATGATTACGATTAAAGCGGTAGATACATATTCGAAATTATCGCTGGAATATAAACAGGGTGGGAAATACAGCCTGGACAGCGACGGGGACGATCTCAAGGTTAAAGCGCTGGCGCTTAACGGCAACAGTGCCGTCGATCCGAAGGATGTGACCGAAGATGCGGATTGGAGTTCCTCCAATTCGAGCGTGCTAACCATCGAGAAAGGCGTTATTAAGATCGTTGGCGAAGGGAAAGCGACGATCAAGGCGCAGTATTCCGGCATGACCGCTTCCTTCGAAGCGACGGTAAGTTCCCCTTATGCCGGCCTGAAGCTGTATCGGGCTGCGGGTGGAACCGAAATCGGGGAAAACGAAGATCTGGAATTGATTCTTGCCGACAGCAAAATCGAGTTGTTGGCGAAAACGGTGCCGGCCAGCGATAAGTCTGCTACTGATGTATCGAAGAAAGCGACCTGGACCTCCTCGGACACGAGCGTGGCCACCGTTGACGATGGCACCGTCGAGATCATTTCTATGGGCAAAACGACAATTACGGCAAGCTACATGGGAAAAACGGTCAGCGTAGACATTTATGTGCGGGCGCCGTATGAAGCGATCTTGCTCACCCCTTCGTCCGATCCGCTGCTGTTTGTCGGCGAAACGCTGCAGATAAGCGCTGGAGTAAGGGTAGCGGCCAACGAAACGACGGACGTCGGCAGTTCAGCTGAGTGGAGATCATCCAATAAATTGATCGCCACCGTGGACGACAATGGTCGGGTTACGGCCAAGTCGGCCGGTACGGCCACGATTAAAGCAAAATATCAAGGCATCAGCAAAAGCTTGACGGTAACGGTTCATCCGACCATCACCAAGTTGGAAGCCGAGAAGACCGAAATGGAGCTGCTGCGGGGAGAATCCGCGAGCTTGCCAGACGTGAAGGCGACGAAGGTCGATGGTGACAAAGTGAATTTCAACAATAAAATCGTCTGGTCTTCCGACAATGAAGAAGTCGTAACCATTGAAGACGGTAAGATCGTCGCCAAAGACAGCAATGATTTGAAGCTGTCCACAACGGCTACGATTACGGGCAAACTCGAGGATATCGGATCGGGCTTAACTCCGAACGCGGCATTCCCAATCCGGGGAACGCAGGATAGCGTAGTCGCCGTCAAGGTTACAGTGAAGGAAAAAGTGCTCACGCTGATTTCGGAAGAAGAGAAGATGAGCATTGTGATGGGCGAGGAATCAAGCCTGCCGAAGATAACGGCCGTTTTTGAGAACGGGGAAGAAGTGGTCGATCCGTCCGAAATCGACTGGAGCGTGACGGGGACAAACGCGGTGCTCAAAACGGCGGGCAGCGGAAAGAAAATCAAAGGCTTGACGAAAGGAACGGCTACGTTAAAAGGAACTTATTCCAACAAAACGATCAGTATTCCGGTAACGATCGAGAAGAAGATTTCCAAAATCGTGGTTGAGCCGCAATCGATCGAATTGAACTTGAAAAAATCGAAATCGATTAAAGTAACGGGCTATTATACGGACGGCAAGAAGATCAACCTGACGAGCAAAATGGACTGGAAATCTTCGGACGAAAAAGTGGCCACGATCCCCAGCAGTTCGGTAAAAGCGGCCGCTGTCGGTACGGCAACGTTGACCGCCTCTTACCAAGGTAATGATGTCAGCGTTAAAGTTAACGTCGTACCGAAGCTGAAGAAGCTTTACGTGGACGAGAAGCGGCTGGCATTGTCCCCGGGAGCGGTGAAATCGGTTGTTGTCACCGCGGAATACGATACGGGTGAAACGGTTGTAGTCACCTCAAGCGCAACCTGGACCAGCTCCAAGCCTTCCGTCGCCAAAGTGACGGCCGGGAAGATCGAAGCCGTGGCCAAAGGCAGCTCTTCGATCAAAGCAAAGTATGGCGGCAAAACGGCAACGGTTTCCGTATCCGTTAAAGTCGAGAAAGCCAAGAAATAATTTGGATTAGTGCAATAGCGAGAGACCGCCTTGCATGGCTGATGCAGGGCGGTCTCTTTTTTATTAAAATTATTCATTTTTAGATTGATTTCGGGTTGCGCAATAACGTATAATTGGAACAAATGTTCTGATGAACTTTACATACTGCTTCTAGGCTGAAGAGAAAAGGACGACATCGATGATCAGACTTAAAAGATTATTAACGCAACGTAAGAAAAGCTTCTTTGGCGGCGAAATGGTCAGGGCATTTAGCGCTTTGATATGCCTCGGCGTGATTTGCGCTTTGCTTTCCGGCTGTGCGTTAAACGGATTTGAGCTGGCCGGAACGGCGGGACAGCCGAACAAGAAGGCGCTTCATTCTACCGCTGACGGTGATTCCGGCCATTCGCTGCGGGTTATTTTTCTGGATGTGGGGCAAGGGGCTTCGCAGCTGCTGATTAGCCCGTCCGGCGAAACGATGTTGATCGATGCCGGAAATAACAGCGAGGAGCAGCACATGCTCGATTATTTGCGGGAATACGGCGTCACCCGGCTGGATATCGTCATCGGCACCCATCCGGACGCGGATCATATCGGCGGTTTGGACCGCGTTATCGAGAATGTTGACGTCGGCCAGATCTATATGCCGAAAATTTCCTCCAACACGAAAACCTTTGAATCTTTGCTGCGGGCGATCCGCGGGAAAGGGCTTAAAGTGAAAACCGCCAAGGCCGGGCTTTCGCTGGATTGGGATGAACAAGTCAGCGTAGACATGATCGCACCCGTTGCGACGACGGATGACAAAAACAATATGAGCGCGGTTGTAAAGGTGACCTACGGCGATACTTCTTTTTTGCTGACGGGAGATGCGGAGCGGGAAAGCGAGGAAGCGATGATCGAGTCGGGGGCCGACCTTCGCGCCGATGTTTTGCTGGTGGGGCACCATGGCTCCAAATCGTCCACCTCGCCGCGTTTTCTCGATCAGGTTCGGCCGGAATACGCGGTGATTCAGGTGGGAGACAATTCATACGGGCACCCGACCAAAACGGTGCTTGACCGGCTGGCCAAACAGCGGATTCAAGTGTACCGCAACGATCTTCAGGGGACCGTGGAGATCGATTCCGACGGGCGGGAGCTACAAATCCTCACGGAAAGGTGAGCAAGCATGCTGCATGTTGTGGACCGTTTTGAAGGAGAATTTTGTATTATTGAAAGTGACGGAGTGACCCGGGACGTTCCGCGCAAGCTTGTCGATCCCGGCGTCAAACCGGGGGATGTCGTGGAATGGAGCGGCGGGAAATGGGTGGCGAACCGGGAGCAAACCGCCTCCCGCAGCAAAGAAATCAAGTCGCTGATGGATGAGCTGTGGGAAGATTAAATGAAACGAAAAAGCGAGGAGGAATGATGATGTTAACGAGACCGCAAGCGGGGGAATACGCGGAGCATTTTGCCGTATATATCGGTAAGGTGCCGGAAGGCGATCTGCTGGAGCTGCTTCAGACGCAGCCCGCGCTCGCTAAGGAAGAATGGGGTTCCTTAACCGAAGAACAGGGGAATTACCGTTACGCGGAAGGCAAATGGAGCCTGAAGGAAGTGCTGGGCCATATCAGCGATACGGAACGGGTGATGAGCTACCGGCTGCTTAGGATATCGCGCGGTGATACGACGCCGCTTCCGGGATTTGACGAGGAACTGTTCGTTAGCCATTCGACTTTTGGCCGGCAGACCGTTTCCGCGTTGCTGCATGATTTTTCCGTCGTACGCGAATCCACGCTGTCGCTAATCCGCCAACTGGATGACGAAGCTTGGCTGCGCCAAGGCAACGCCAGCGGGGTAACGATATCGGCGAGGGCGCTGGCGTACGTGATTGCCGGCCATGCCCAACATCATCTAAACATGATCCGGGAACGTTATTTGCAAAAGTAACGGTTTCAGCGAAAATCAAAAAGGGACGGAGCCTTCCTATCTGGAATAAGCACTGTCCCTTTTGTGTATGTGCGGATTATTCGTGTGACATGATGAGTTGCAGTTCTCCGCCTAAACGGTACGGACCAAATCCGGCCGGAAGGATAAAATGCTCTCCTTTCGCCAAGCGATAGGTTTGATCGCCTGCCGTGAGCGAGCCGCTGCCTTCAAGCACGCTGAAGATCGTATATTTCTCGTTCCCTGAGAGGGAAGCGTCGCCGGCCACCTCCCATTTTTGCACCGTGAAAAACGCGTTGGAAACGAAGGAGGTTACCGTAAGTCCTTCCTGTTTAGTGGTGTCGTATGTGGTCGGCTGATAAGCTTGGGGCACGGTCGTCACGTCGACGGCTTTTTCCAGGTGAAGTTCCCGGGTGTTGCCGTTTTTGTCCTTGCGATCGTAATCGTATACGCGATAAGTCGTGTCCGAGCTTTGCTGCGTCTCCAGCACGACGATGCCTTTGCCCAGGGCGTGGATCGTACCGCTTGGCACGTAAAAGAAGTCGCCCGCTTTGACCGGCACCTTCGTCAGCAGCCTGTCCCAATCGCCGCTGTCGATCATCTCCGCAAGCTGTTCCTTCGTTTTGGCTTCATGGCCGTAAATAATCGCCGCGCCCGGCTCGGCGTCGACAATGTACCAGCACTCCGTTTTGCCGAGCTCGCCGTTTTCGTGTTTGCCGGCATATTCGTCATCCGGATGAACCTGCACCGACAGGTCGTCGGAGGCGTCGAGAATCTTCGTCAGCAGCGGGAACACGGCGGATTCCGAGCGGAACAGCTCGGGATGGGCCGACCATAAATCCCCCAGCTTCATTCCCTGATAAGGACCGTTTTTGACCGTGCTTTGTCCGTTCGGATGCGCCGAAACCGCCCAGCATTCACCGGTGAGATCGTTCGGAATCTCATAGCCGAACAATTCCCGGAGCTTCGTTCCGCCCCAAATGCGTTCTTGAAAAATCGGCTGCAAAAAGATCGGTTCACTCATCTTATCTTTCTCCTTTTGTGTAATTCACTTATTAGGCTTGACAAACTTGACAAAATTATATTTTGTAAAGTAATATGCGAGTCAAGTGTATCATGTTTCGAAAGGAATGAAAAGAATGGGCCGCAAAAAGAAAGTGTCGATGCAGGATATCGCCGACAAGCTGGGAATCTCGAAAAATGCGGTATCGCTCGCCCTAATGAACAAAAAGGGCGTCAGTGAGGATATGCGGAGCCGGGTGCTGCAGGCGGCCAGGGAGATGGCATACGGCCCATTTGCAGCGAAGGAAGCGGGAAACGCCAACATTTTGGTCGTTGTTCCGGAGCGGATCATGAGTTATCAGGATAACGACCATTTTCAATTTTTTCACGATATGATTTGGGGCCTGGAGAAAAGCGCGCGCAAAAAAGGCCTTAATGCCATCATAACCCCCATAGACGGGGAGATGGAATCGCGGCGGGCGCTGCCGGGGCAATTTGCGGACATTCCGCACTGCGGCGTCATTTTGTTCGGGATCATCGGCCGGGAATACGCCCGGTTGATTTGGGAGATGGACATTCCTCTGGTGCTGATGGATTCGTATTACCGCGATTTACCGTGTCCCGCCGTGACGTCGGCGAATGTGGAAGGGGCGTACGCGGCGGTTTCCCATTTGATCGCCTCCGGCCATCGGGAGATCGGGCTGATCGCGCCGATGAACCTCTCTTCCAGCCATGAGGAACGGGGATACGGTTATTGGAAGGCGATGCAGGATCACGGTTTGACCGTTCGCCCCGAGCATACGTTAACCGGATCTGCGGGTTATGACTCCACGGACCGGGAGATCTCCGCGTTTTTGGACGATATGGCATCATGGCCGTCGGCTTTTTTTTGCGGCAACGACCGGATTGCCTATCTTCTTGCCGGGGAACTTCAGAAGCGGCGGATCAAGCTGCCGGATCAGGTGTCCATCGCCGGCTTTGACGACTTGAATTACGCCGGCCCGGTTAGTTTAAGGATGACGACGATGCGGGTGGAGAAGGAAAAAATGTGCGATGCGGCGGTTTCGCTGCTGCTCTCGGAGTTCGGAACAAGCAGGGAGGCGGTTCGCTGGCAGGTGAAGCCGGCGCTGGTCGTCCGCGATTCGGTTAAAGCAAGAAGGGGTGTCCCGTAAGCCAAAGGCTCTTAGGACACCCCTTCCGATTTGCCGCAGAGATTTCAATACCCCGCGCGGTTCTTATTTGCCGACAGCAGCTTCGTAACGTTTCTCAACGGCAGACCAGTTGATGACGTTAAAGAAAGCGGCGATGTAGTCAGGACGTTTGTTTTGATATTTCAGGTAGTAAGCATGCTCCCATACGTCAAGGCCGAGGATCGGCGTTTTGCCTTCCATCAGCGGGGAGTCTTGGTTCGGCAGGCTGTAAACGGACAATTTGCCGCTGCCGTCTACCGCGAGGAATGCCCAGCCGCTGCCGAAACGCGTCGTAGCCGCTTTGGTGAAATCCTCTTTGAATTTGTCGAACCCGCCAAGCTCGTTGTTGATCGCTTCAGCCAGTTTGCCGGACGGTTGGCCGCCGCCGTTCGGGCCGATCGTTTCCCAGAATAAAGAGTGGTTGGCATGACCGCCGCCGTTGTTGCGAACTGCGGTGCGGATGCTTTCGGGAACGCTGTCCAAAGCGGAAATCAGCTCTTCCACGGATTTGGATTGCAGTTCCGGAGCGGACTCCAGAGCGGCGTTCAGGTTCGTAACGTACGTATTATGGTGACGATCGTGGTGAATCATCATCGTTGTTTCATCGATATGAGGTTCCAGTGCGTTGTTGGGGTAAGGCAAAGCAGGTAATTGATGTGCCATGCTAAATCCTTCCTTTCTCCTTATAATATGTAGTTTCATTCCGACAAACCTTATTATAAATCTCTATTTCGACTTAGTCAACATAAATGTATGTTAAGTATGTTAAATCTATTGCTGACATTGACAAACCCAGCCGCTTTGATCATAATGAATGATCGGGCAATATTTGCAAAGTTTGGGGTGATCCTGTATGGGACTTGGCATCGTCATCGTCGAAGTTTGCGACAGCAACCTAATGAGCGCGCTCGATCTGGAAAATCTGGAGCAGGAGTATCCCGAGATTGCCGTTATGCGGGCGGAATGTCTCAGCTTGTGCGGATTATGCCGGCTCAGACCTTATGCCCTGGTCAACGGAAAAAGGGTGATCGGCAAAACGACGGAAGAGTGCGTCCAATCGGTCAAGCAGGCGATCGAAGATGAATTAAAAGCTTATGATATATAGAAAAGGCAGCCGGACGGCTGCCTTTTTCTTCACGCGCGGGTTTACCCGCCCTGAAAAAGATTGGGGGATTTTGAATATGATTGAACAACAGTTTAATCAGGTTTACGCCATCATGACAGCCTCATTCCCCGAGAGTGAACGGAGGACTTATGCCGGGCAGAAGGAGCTGCTGAGCAATCCGTAAGGTTATTCCCCGGATGTACCCTTCTTCCGCTCACGAATGACATAAACGCATTTTTTGCCGTTTTGGGCCAGGCATTCCGTACGCTTGACTTCGGCGTCCAGCAGCGATTCAAACAGATTCAGTTCGCAATCGCAGGCATGGTTGTACCGGGAAGCGATTTGCGTAATCGGGCAATTATGCTCCATCAGCACGAATTCGCCGCTTTCGTTGCGTTCGAGCTCCGTCATGTAGCCGTTGTCGTTTTGAATTTCCGACAGCTTTTGCACCTTTTCCGGAAGCGTTTTACCGTCCATCTCGGCCAGGTACTTCCGGTTTAATTTGTCCCGGCGGCGCTCGAACAGCCGGTCTACCATGCGCCCGCCGCTTTCCTCCTCAAGTTCTTCCAGCAAGTCGAGCGTGAGCGTATGATATTTTTTCGGGAAAAGCCCCTCGGCCATTTCGGTCAAGCCGTAAACCGCCGTCGGGCGGCCCAGCGTTTGCCGGATCATTTTGGATTCGATCAATCCGTCCCGCTCCATCGTCCCGAGATGGCGGCGTACCGCCATTTCGGTTATTTTCAGCTCGCTTGTGATTTCTTTGGCGCTGAGCGGTCCGGACGTTTTCATCATGTGGAGAATCCGTTCGCGGGTGGTAAGCTCCTTGATCTGGTTCACAAAGACACTCCCTTTCGGGTAAATGGTCAGCCGTGTTTCACGGTCACGGACGATTCCTTGCAGGCGTCGGAACAGAAGCCGTGGTGCTCCGCCTCGCATTCCTCGCAGCAAATGTGCTGCAGGTTGCAGACCGGGCAATTGATGTAACGGTCGTGCGAGGTTCCGCAATGATAGCAATGGCCGATGACGACTTCCTCCTCGGTCCGGTTGATCGGTACGGAGATCCGCTCGTCGAACACGTAACATTTGCCGTCGAACAGGCGGCCTTGCACCTGAGGATCTTTTCCGTAGGTGACGATGCCGCCTTCGAGCTGGGCCACGTCGCTGAAGCCCTCGCTCAGCAGGAAGCCGGTCAGCTTCTCGCAGCGGATGCCTCCCGTGCAGTACGTCAGTACCTTTTTGTCCTTATAGCCGCTCAGGTTGTTCCGAATCCATTCCGGAAATTCGCGGAAAGATTCGACCTCCGGGCGGATCGCTCCGCGGAAATGGCCGATGTCGTATTCATAGTCGTTGCGTCCGTCGAGGACGATGACATCCTCGTTTTGCAGCTGCTCGTAAAATTCGGCGGGCGAGAGCCGTTTGCCGCTTATCCGGTTCGGATCCAGTTCCTTCCCGTAACGGAACGTGACCAGTTCTTTTTTGTGGCGGACGAACATTTTTTTGAACGTATGGCCGTCCGCTTCATCGATTTTGAACACGATATCCGAAAATAACGGATTGGCCCGCAAATCCCGCATGTAGCGTTCGGTTTGTTCTATCGTCCCGGACAAGGTACCGTTAATGCCTTCCGAGGCGATCAGGATACGCCCTTTAACTCCGAGATCCTTGCAATACTGCAAATGCTCGGCGGTAAATTGCTCGGGATTATCGATACGCACGAATTTATAAAACAATAAAACACGGTAAACGTGTTGTTCCATAAGTAATCACCTATCTATGTTGGATTCTACTGCATTGTAGTTGAATTTTATAAGCTTAGTCAATATTAAAGTATAGTAAGTATATTAATACAGGTCCAGTGGATATTGTATCCTTGTCCGTTAATTCGTGTATTCTGGCCTTGCCTGTTGTTCTCGAAATCGCATCGCTGCGGCGTAAACAAGCAAAAAAGGAGGTTCTCCCCGAAGAGAACCTCCTTTTTTGGTAATCTTTTGCCGTATGTCCTTGCGTTAACCTATTTGCGCTTTTCTTTTTGCCGGCCGTCTTCCCCGGCTGATGCTTCCGTCCCTTCGTTCATAATCGCGCCGACGAGGTCCTCGAGTTTCTCGGTTGCGGCGGCGGGGTGGCGGTTCGGCACCGGTATCGGATCGACGCCGGGGCCTTGTCCCGTTTTAGTATCCATGGTCGAACTCCTTTCCTTGAGGGATTCTTTTGAACCCTCAGTGGTTGGCCTTAATGTGGTGATCGGGGGTCACTTTATGGCTAAGCAGTTCGGAAACCGTCACAAAAGAATAGCCCCGGCTTTTAAGCTCGGGCAAAATGATTTTGAGCGCTTGGGCCGTTTGCTTGCTGTTGTGAACATAATCATGCATCAGAATGATATCTCCATTGCGGGCATTGTTAACGACTTTGCGTACGATTTTGTAAACGCCTGGCGAGGTCCAGTCCAACGTATCTTGGTGCCATGACCAGAGAATCATTTGCAGCCCGTTATTTTTCGTAGCTTCTACGATTTTTTCATTATAATGCCCTCCCGGAGGACGAAACAGCACAGGTCTTTGTCCGGTTGCTTCAAAAACCGCCTGCTGGGTCTGGCTTAGTTCGGACATAATGGAGCTTGTCGTTATGTTGTGAAAGGATGGGTGATGAAAAGAATGGTTCCCGATTTCATGTCCTTTCGCCAGCTCCAATTGCACGATTTCAGGAAAACGTTTCACCCTTTCCCCTACCACGAAAAAGGTTGCCTTTGCCTGATTTTGATCCAAAATATCCAAAATTTCCAGAGTTTGCCGATCGTCCGGTCCGTCGTCAAAAGTAAAGGCGATAAATTTTTCGTGTGTCGGAACCTCCCAAACGATATCCCCGCGCTCTTCATAATAGCTTCTTCCTTTGACTAGAGCATGGGGGGAAGCCTCTGTATAGGGGCATAAAAGAGAGGTCGTTAAGGCTAAAGCCAAGACAGCGCCCAGTTTGTTTTTTAGCATCAGCACTTTGTTCCTCCATTGTTGTCACTTGTTATGCACGGCGAGTTACACTGTTGCATCGGTGCGTTATTCGCTTAGTTTGGCTAAAAACAGCCGTTTTATCCTTTAAATGCTCCATTTCGCAATTTGCCCCGGCACTTGGCGGAATTATGCGCAACAAGGAGGATCAGACGTCTGGTTAAACCCGGCATGAGGCCGCCTTCCGGGCAACAGTTGTCCATTTTATGGAGGGGAAATTTTGGGGACTTGCTCGATTACGGATATCTGCAAAAAAAATCCGAATGCATGGGGGCACCGGATTTATATTCTACTTGATTCTTTTCAGTTCGGCTTCTTGCTGGATGGAGCGGGCGGAAAGCAACTCGATGATTTTGTGCTGATTCTCGAGAATGGTTTCCACATTTTTCAGACGATCATTGGTTTCAAGTACAGCGCGTTTGATAAGTTCTTGATCTTGTTTCATAATTTTTTGCTCTTGTCTTATGAGTTCTTGCTCTTGTTTCATTTGTTGCTGTTCGGATGTTAATTCGACAAGCTGCCTATTAATCGGCTCTAATTCCTCTTTGATAACGGACCGCAACAGTTCAGAAAATTGATTATCCAATCGATTCCGCTCCTTCAAACTAACTTTATGATGATATTTTATCAAAAGCTATTTATTTATGCCATCGAGATTTTGTGAATGTTTAGGGAAAGAAAATATAGGGCGTGGAAGACAATATAATTGCTCGAAAGTAGCGGGAACATTTGTAAAATTATAGAAAGGGCTTTTTTCACCATTGCTAAAAACGTTTTTGGCCCCCATTCAACCCCCAGGAGCAATTTTAATACAACTTTCATCCGTAACCAAAAACAAAAGAAGCCTTGTATATCAAGGCTTCCCGGAGATGATCTGCAGTGGGCTCGAACCACTGACCCCCACCCTGTCAAGATGAAAAGGTAGTTTAAAACATAAAGTAAATATATAAGGGAGTCAAGCAGGGTAAAGATATTTGACCCAAAATCGTGCTTCTGCGGTGAAAATCAAGCAATAGAAAAGTGAGATAAATTGACCAAAATATTGACCAAACCTTAACGCTTTTTAGTAACTATATAGGAATCCACATATTATTATGTACCACTACAGCAGCTAGTTCGGGGCCATTGCTTGTTTTCCAATAATGTAAATGGTATTCATAATCGATATCTCTTCTCCAGGCTTTATCTCTATTTCTCATAAGTTGAGGGCTATTTCCACTTTCGTCAATTCTTAATGTATGAGTGGACGATAGATTTTGATCCAGTATAGTATCTGCACAGGCTTTTAGTAATGCCTTTATTTTTCCCTCTTCATGAGTGAACCCTAAACTTCTACAGGTTTCAAAAAAGCTATGACCATATTTCCAAGTAGGGATATCAGTATCAAGAGGATTTTCTCCAATTATTGAAAGTCTTTGAAGTAAGTAAAGATTTATTAGGTTAAAATAGTCTTCATCAGTTTCAGCAATTTTCCAACTACTAACAACATTGAAATTGGTTATTAATTGTAACCAATTAGTTTGAGAATGGACTTTTCCGTTTATAAGGATGGGATATTTAAAATTATCAGAGTCCTTCTTTATAAAATCGCAAGCATATACTTCTCCCTTTATTTCAATCTCACTTACTGAATCTCTTGTTATAAAATATCTTTCTTCGCCTTCTCGAATAAGATCGTGGATCAAATAAAATAATGCCACCTTTTTGTATTCGTCAATATACATAGTTGGACGTCTCTCTAGGTGTTCGTCAGGATAAACTATTACATCGTCGAAAAGTATATCTACTAATCCTAATGATTCTTCTATGGTTGGCTGTTGTAAAAAACCATCAATTACCTCAATAATATCTTTTGGTTGATAAAATCCTATTAATCCTTTTTTTAATAATGCTTCCCTTAAACTGTCCCAATACGGGTAGTTGTTTTGCTCCATTAATATGCGACTAGTTTGTTTACTTACCATAACTTCTGTTAAAGGAATATCTTTCAGTTGTCTCCAAAGCAGTATATTCTCTAAATAATTTTCAAATTCATATGGCTCAAGCTCTTCATGATTATTTGGATAAGCTAGTGTATATGGGTCAAGATAAATTGAGTTCATTCTTTAGCTTGCATCTCCTTTTTCCTTTTTGCAAGTGCAGCCTTTAATATTGAAGCTGAGCTTTCTTCATTTTCGTCAAAAAATCCCTTTGGCCAGTCTTCAATAACTCCAAATTTGTTTATTCTAATCGGTTTATATTGTGAACTAACTTCTTCTTTTTCGACAAAATAGAGAATGATAGAATTAGAAAAATTCTCATCGCTAGATACAACAGTTCGGTACCTTAAACGGTTAATAAGATATTCACTATGCGTTTCAACTATACATTGCTTATTTAAGAATGACATAGATACGAAAAAATCAGCCAATCTTGTTTGTACCTTAGGATGAAGATGTAATTCAGGCTGTTCAAAAATTAGAGTTGCTCCTTTATTGGCAAGTAAGGAGAGAACTAATATTGGTAAAACTTGACTAACTCCAACTCCAACATGTGTTAAATCGTGCCATTTGTCCTTCTCACTAACACCGACCTTAAGCTCATGGCCTAATTTCCCTCTATCGTGAGTCTCTACTTTATTTACAACTCCCATATATTGTAACCAATCAAGTACTGCGGTGAGTAAATAATCGTTACTAATTTTTTTATTATTTGATTCTATATCTTCTGGCTTGATGTAGTCTATTTTTGTTAGTTTATGAATTTCTAATACTGCTGCAGTATACTCACCTTTATACCCCACATCATGTGAGTCGGTTGCCCCTGAATGAGGATAAATAGCCTTTGGCTCATCTCTTAACGGACCTAGATATTTTACATTATTAGTAAAGTAATTTATGATGGATTCTGACGAATAACCAATAAGTTCATTAAGTTCAGTATTAGTTAATGCATATTCAGCTTCTCCATTCAAGTTTAAAGATTCTTTTAATTTTGTATTCATATCTAAAATTGCATTGCTGTATTGTCTTTGATCATCAACTAATAGTGTTTCAAAGCATCTTTTTAGTTTATCGAATGAGAATGGAGATTCTACAAATTTTTTGAGAGCTTTTTGATGAGTAGTAGCTCGTTTTTCTGCATAATTCGTTTTGCTTTTTTCATAAATTTCTTTAAAACATTGAATAATGAGTTTATGAAATTTACTAGATACATATTGAGTAAAATCAATTGGTCGATAAAAACTATAACTATCTGGATAAGTGCACATTTTCAACAAATTTGTTATATCTTCTTCAATTATATTGTAGACAAGAGTGATTTTATTTGGCATGAAATGTTCTAATGTAGCACCAATCGGTTTTCCGTTAGTTGGTTGATTTTTATAAAACCTTCTACTTCCAGTACTTTGTGTTTGCTTTACAACTTCATAGTTTAAGGCTTCGTCAAATGATTCTAAATATTCACTTGAAAGAGCATATTCTTCCAACACACTGTAATCATTTCTATGCTTTATTAATAGTTCTTCGTTTTGATTTCCCTCTTTGACTCTTATATCACATTGCTTTAATAGGGGGTATAGATTAGTTATTTCAATATCACCTTCACAAGTAAAAGAATAGTTGAAATTTATTACTGTATCTTTATGCCGTCTTCTGGGTCTACCTCCCCAAAAAACAATTCGTGATGCTCTGTCAGTCGGCTCATCAAGGTGTAGCTCGAATCCAATTGTTATATCTTTAGTAGCAGTGGCTGAGACTATATCTTCAAACGATCCTAGACGTACTATATGCCCATTCAGGATTATCGGTTTATTTTTAACAGGATTCTGTAGCGTTTGAGCGGTTAATAAAATACTTTGAATAATGGTGCTTTTACCAGAATTATTAGCCCCAGAAAATACTGTAAGAGGAGCTAGTTCCAAAGTAGTTTTATCAGAAACAGATTTAAAATGCTGAAGTGTCCAATTTTTTAACATACGAATAATCCTCTCATAAAAAAATTTAAATCTTAAGTTCTATAACCAATCTTTTGGAATCAATGCGTCGTTTTTACCTCTCCATCTTTCAACTACATGAACGTCTTGTTCAGTACCACTCCAAGTAATTTCATCAGCATGTTCGATAATAATTAGTTGTACAGAATGTTTTGTAATTCTCAAATTGTTTGAGAGGGCTGTGAAAATTTTTTGAACTCTAACGATATCTTCTTGCTTATAGTTAGGTGTTAAATCAGCTTCTTGTTCGCTTTGGTTTTGAATAATTTTTTCTGGGAAGTATACTTGGCTAGGCTGGTCGATTATTAGAAATTGCGGCACAGGGTTCCACTTCAAATCTACAAAATATTCATGCAAAGCCAGAAGAGTTGCAATATGATAGCCCATCCAGTTTGCTCCGCTACCAATTTCCCACAGGTAATCTTCTCTTTTTTCGGATATTTTTTTTAAGGTTAAATTTGTAATATCAAGTTCGATTGGCTGATCGGCATCCTCAACGCCCAAGAAATTTGCATATCTATTAATCGTTTTAGAAATTGTCTTTAAAGCTTGTTTTAATTTAGCTTCAATACTTTTTGGATCAATTTTACGTCTTAAGCTCAGAATTTGACCTTCTAACTCTTTTACTTTATTTTCTAAGTCACGATTCTCGTGTGTTAATTTATAGTCGTCTAGGGACTTTTCCAATCTCCCTATGAATCGAAATATTTCTTGCTCCGTCTGCCTAGATTTTCTCAATTCCTCTGATTCGATCTCTAATTCTAGTTTTTGTTTTCTTACATAATTTAGTGAACTTTCTAGTTCTTTGAGGCGGCTTCTAAGCTTAGTGATTTCTCTGTCTAACATTGCTGAGGACTTTTCAATGTTATTCGAAATTGAACTAATTTTTGATTGATGATTATAAAGTTGATGAATTTCATCATAAGCTTTACTATTTTCAGAACCACAAAATGGGCAAATTGTCTTAGGTTCTATCAAATTTATCAACCAATTAGAAGCCTGTAATCTTGCATGCTGATATTCAAGAGATTCTTGGTACAGCTTTTCAGATTCAAAAAGCCTTGTCATTTTATATAATCTTTGTCTTACTGTACCTATCTCACGAGATAAATTTAATTCTTGATTGAGTAAATTATTCAATTCTGCAATAGCAGCAGAAGTATCAATCTCACCATAAGAAAAATTCTTCAATTTTGTTAGATCTGGAATCTTTGCTAAGTGATCTATATAGGTTTGTGTTGACCAACCTAATTCTTCTGAATTTGAGTTCGTTATCAAACCGTATTCTTTAGCTTGGGTATAATAGCTTTTTACATTATAAAACCAATGTTGCGTAATTCTACGTAATTCATTTAGTTCATTACTATATTTATTATATTCTTTCTCTAGCTCTTTTAATTGCTGCCTTAAATACAGTATTTCTCTATCAATTGCTCCAACTACAAGGGGGAAGATGTTTTTTAATCTTTCTCTATTTTGATATGTATCAGCTTTATAGAAAAGAGTATATGGATTTGCAACGATATGTTGAGGCTGAAATTGAAAAGCTGAAAAGTCTCTAAAGCTAGCTCTTTTATTAGAAGAATCGCTGTCGTTATCATCAGAAAGTGTTAAATAGGGAAGAGAAGCTATTTCATTTAGCATATTTTTCAGAAATTCAACATTCCTCTCCGGTACTGGTAGAGGAATGTTCTTTATATCCGCATTTTCTTGAATGAAAATCTCACCACTTTGGATATTTACCCCGGGTTCCTTACGAGCGATTAATATCTTTTTCGAGTCAACAGCTACAACAATACCAAACCACTCTGTCTTTTCTCTTATAATTCCAACTGGAATGGCACATTTCGAACTGCCCAAACAGTAGTCAATAATAGGTATGATAGAAGACTTTCCTTTTTGACTATCACCGGTAATTACATTTATTTTTTCCAAATTGAATGTCAAGACTCTTTCCTTTTTACTTTTATCTTTAGGCCACAAAACAATGTGATTGATTTTAAAGTTCACATTTAAAACCTCACTTTTAGGAGTGTGCAGATTTCTTGAAAATCGATTGTTGCAAACCAGTAACCTAATCGTTCAGAAGCAGCGAAGATTTTTTTTATATCTTCACTTTCGTTAAATTTTGGGATTATAGTTCTTATTGGAACAAAGGAATAAGTTTCTGTATCGTACATAAGTAACTTACTTGAAATGCATGCATTAATTGATCTAAGAGTAAGTTTTGACATGTTTTCCATCCGTTCTTGTAATCCAATATAGGTGCTTTTATTATCATTCAGGACGGCAAAAAAACCTTTTTTGAAATTTCTTCTATAGGCAGAATTTACAAAAGATTCGTTAAATAGCAGAGGTAGTATAAGCATTAGAACTTGTAAGTCTATTCCTCTTTTCTCCTCATTAGTGGTGTAGTACTTTGCTGAAAATGACCAGATTACTAAAGAAGCTAATGCGACATTTTGAATTATGTCATATTCATCTAAATGATCCAATTTCATTCTCCTTGCATTAACAGAGTTTTATATTCAGGATGCCAGCCTAAAATCAACTTTTTACTGTTAGCAAGTCGATGGTAACTACCACGTGTCAAATAATATTGCTCAGTAGGCTGATTAGCTAAAGGCTCCCTGTGATTAAGCGTTTCTGAAAGGATATCAAATCCTATATCCTCGCCTAATTCTGTAATGTCACTACATGTTTTTAAAGATCTTTTGTATTTACGCTCAAATTGAGAAAAAATAATTTTCCATCTGTCAATTAAATTCTGGTCAAATCTCTCCAATTCTTCTTTGGTGATATCTCCCTCGATGCTAAATCGAGTTCTTTCATAACTGCAACGCAAGTAATCTTCTATCGAGGATATAAGGATGTCGTCATTTTTTTCTAAAGCCAATAAATAGAGTTGTCTGACGAATAGTTCATTGTACTGTGCTTCTTTATCCACCAAGGAGAGAGGTATAAGTGATTGGTCTGTTTCGTCAAAACGCTTAAGACTATATCTACTAAGTAATTTTTGATAATAATCTGTAAATTTGTCTCTTGATAACCATGCAGGCATACTATTTCGCCAACAATTCATAGCGGTGTTATGAACCCAACCTAATAAAGAATTATAAATTTCTTCAAAAGGTAAAATATCCGAGACATGTAACAAAGATTTGATTTCTTCCTTTAATTTGTTTCCATAACTATTATTGTTTGCGTCAGATAAAACAACCCTTTTTACAAATTTTTTAAGAGTTTCATTATCATATTGGCAAACTTCTTCAGCATATTTTCTAACTCCCTGAGGAACATTTTTTGCGAGAGCCTTTAATGCATTTACACAACTTTCACAATCTTTATCTGATTTTGCCTCAGCAATTGATATTACAATGCCATCCATTATTACTTTATTTGTAACTAAATGAAATTCTACATTATCTAAATCAAATTCAGGTTTGGCCGCCGCTCTTAGCCAAATACATAGAGTGTTCCATAAGTCTTTGCTATGATCACCGAAGGGGATATTATCAGAGATTGAATGTTTATCTTGTTCATAAACATTTGCCTCTCCTTCTTTAGCTATTCTGGCTACATCATCATCTGTTTCGATTCCAATCAATGCTCCAATTCTACTCTTCGCAAGCCAGTATAAAGCTCTTTCAGGTTGAAACAGATATCCAGATATGCTACCAGGAACTACATGTTTGTTAACGTGACTAGAAATAGCAAATCTCCCCTGTTCAAATAAAAATATTTAACGTTATGAGTAACACAAACATGAAAGGACTTTAAGAGACTAAATCAAATTACATAATTCGCCAAAAAGTTACCACTCCCTTCCAAACGTGTGTTCTATTTACGTGTAAATTCAAAGAAATGAAATCTATATTATATAATTGTCAAATAATTAAAATTGGAGGGGAAAGTCGAATGGAAATTGATAAAGTACAAGATTTGAAAAAAGTAGTGTCAGAATCATTAAGGGAAACAACTGATAGCTACTTGATTCAAGAGCTATTTCATCGGTTTCCTACAACTACAGAGTTAATGAATGCTTCAGAAGAAGAATTAATTTCGATAAAGGGGATTGGAAAAGGAAAAGCGGGGCAAATACTGGCTATGCTAAAACTTTCAAAAGTCTTAGCATATCCTGAACAGAAGCAGATTGTTATTCGCAGTCCTCAAAATGTATTTGCCCTCCTTGAGCCAGAACTCCGTTTCGAGCAAAAAGAACTCTTCATATGTCTCTTCCTTAACAGCAAAAATCACCTTATTTTTAAAGAAATCATCTCCATTGGCTCACTGAACGCATCTATTGTCCATCCAAGAGAAGTATTCCATGCAGCAATCAGACGTTGCAGTGCTTCGCTTATATGTGCTCATAACCATCCTAGCGGCGACCCGGAACCATCCCATGAAGATATTGCTGTAACAAAGAGGCTGAAGGCAGCGGGAGAGATCATCGGTATTGATGTTCTGGATCACGTCTTCATTGGTAACAATCAGTTCTACAGTCTAAAGGAACACGGCCATTTCTAAATAGCCTCTCGTACTTCAGCCTTCAAATTCCACCATACTTTTATCCACACTTTAACCACGCTCTGTATCAATTCCTTACTATATCCATGTAAATCAATACTATATCCTGTTGAGCCTCTTTCCTAAAAATTCTATCGTTTTGAATAGGGGTGAGGGGACAATGAGCAACATTGAATCTATTGGGGAAAATATCAGACTCGTACGAATTAAAAGGGGTCTAAGTCAGGAACAATTGGCTTTAAATGCTGGGGTAAATACATCATATATAGGACAAATCGAGAGGGGAGAAAAGAACCCGACGATTAAGACACTAGAAAAAATTGCTTCGGCATTAAGCATCGAAATAATCGACTTATTGTATCCTTCTTATCCTCCAAAACAGGGCGTGGAACCATTCTGTAAATACATTATGACTGAACTGACCCTCGAAAAGATTAAGCAATGCTTTTTGGAAGTATTAGTTGATACAAAAATAATATCGGAGCAATCCAATTTATTGAAGTTTGAAGATGGGAGGTGACAACATGTCTCAAAAGCTGATGGAGTCCACTTGCAGGGCTTCAATAGCTGGAAGTGGAGCGCTCACAGGAGCAGCACTTGGCGCTGGTTTAGGGACGATAGCTTGCCCGGGTATTGGGACGAGTATAGGTTATTTGATAGGAGTTGGGGTGGGGGGGGCTTGGAAGTATAAAGCTCACCCAAAAATGGTTTAGAAAGGGGAGATGCTCATGAATGAAAAATGGGAGCAAGTATTATCGTCAGCTAAAGAAGCAGTAAAACTTACTTTAGAAAATGGTTTTGATGTTTTTAAAACAGCCAAGGAATTAAATGATTCCTATGAGAAATCGGATTCAAAGAACAAGTAATTTTTCTAATAAATTGATAAAGGAGAGCGAAAATATTACATGTTGAAGAAACTTATTATCCTTAGTGCATCTATACTTATATCATCCAGCTTGATCGGGCAGAATTTTATATCTGCTGCTGAAGCTCCAAATAAAAGAATCATTCTTAAAGTTAACGATACCGGTATGTTTATCGATGATGCTCAATTTACGACATTTATTGATCCGGTAACTTATGCTGCGCCAATAGTTGTTAACAACAGAGTTTTGTTACCTATAAGTAACATCATTAAAGAGTTTGGTGGAACATCGGATTGGGAACCTACTCAAAAAAAGATAACCATTAATCTAAACATGAATAAAGTTATTCTTACTCTCGACAGCAGGAAGGCGTATGTCAATGGAAAACAAATTGATCTAGATGTTGCCCCAACCACAATATCCGGCAGAACAATGGTCCCATTAAGATTCGTTAGCGACCACTTAGGTTTGCAGCTTGTCTGGGATCAAAAAAATCAAATTATTGCACTTTATCAAGGTGATTTTGACAATATACTTACAGACTATAGCGGTTATTTCCTTCCGATCGCCTCAGAGGATACAAGTAGTGACTCTTCTCATGATAACAGCAACCAAAATACCACCAGCGATAAACCTATTTCAAAAGAAGGCGTAGCCATCAAGGTGGGAGATCGCGTCCAATTTAGCTTCTTTTATGGCGAAGTAACTAAGATTAACGGTGGTAGAGTTCTTGTCTATTGGGACAGTAAGGATAACCTTTGGCTCAAAGATGAAGATGCCGATTACATGGCTATGTTAGCAGGTATCAAGTACAAATCAAGCAGTTGGATTGATGCAAGTGATTTGACAGTTCAACAATAATTTAAGACTAGTCCTAGCCCCCATTTATTGCGGGGGCTAGGAACTAAATAACATCGGCTTCATGTGAACCTTTAGTGATGGATTGTCGTAAACTAATGTCTATTTCATGTATAAGGTTGGGGAGTCGATCAATCTTCCACCATGCCGGAATTGTGACAGGGTTTATGCCCATTTTTTTTATTTGTTTAACTGCTTCATTAAATTTCTTGATTTCTCCATCGTATTCTTCCCTTGCTTTCCAAATTGATCTCTTCTGATTGATCAGTTCTATTACCTCAATCATATTCTCACGATATTTTCGCTTATAGTCAGAGTTACTTATCAATTCTCTAGCTTCTTTTAAGGTAAAGTAATCCTCGTATCCAACCGTTTTCCTGTAATACGACAATAATACCTTCTCGGATAAATCTTGGTCCGAAAAATCTTCCAAAGTCTTTCCAGAAATCTGATAGTATTGTTTTAGGTTGTTCATTTTCCTCTTTTTACATTGCACTTCTAATCGAATGATATCTTTAGCATCCTGTCCTTTTGGAAATTCATCACCGAATACCTTGTTCATCTGAAACTGCTTGTTATAAAAATGAACAACTACCGATTTACTTTGTATACGGAATGCATTCTTATAAGGCTCTTTGCGTTTTGTACGCAGGTTTGCCTCAAGACACACTTCAAATTTTTTTGGCTTGTCGGCACGGCGAATTAGCTCCATATATACGGCGTCCGAATATTAATGCAGTAGTCGATACGATCAACTTTATACTTTGAAATATCATTAAATATAAATGAACTATAGTAGCTAATTAACTGCTGTTTATATGCAAGTCGAACTGGCTCAAATAGTTTACGAAATGCGGCTGAAATCAAATTGTAATCACTGTGTTTGCTGACCTCCAAATATTGATCATTGTCAATCAGTTCTAGGATTCAACCTAATTTCAAGTGCTTTGTAAATATATTTTTGATTATTGCTTTGGTATTGCCTATCTATCAAGTAGATTAAAAGTCCATTATCTTTGAAAAGCTCGAAAGTTGTCCATGATATATGGTTCCATTTTTGTGGGTAATACTTGGCCTTCAATCTTTCTGAACATTGCTGTAGAGCCTTAAATAAAGCTTCTTCAGTATAGAAATTAATCGGAATTGACAACATTACAGTATGATACCCTATTTTCACGCAAACACATCCTTTTCTGAATGTGTTTGCGCACTTTTAATTTGTTACAAATAGAGTCAACACTACAAAATTACTGACGATAGACGTAACAGACATATATAAAATCTTTGAGATAATATATATATAAATATATATATATATATATAACGGTTAAGCTTTATTTCACTTTTGGGCTAAAAACTCATCAAACCTTGCTTTGTTTATCATAAATACCCGCTTTCTTAATGGTGGTGTCCTTCGATCAGCTCGCATTAAGCGAGATTTTGGTCTTTTTTCATTGCTTTCAAAGATCCCTGCTTCAACCATGTAATGATCCAAATCTTTTTCTGCGGTTAACAACTTAATCCCATTACGAATAAAATAAGCACGAATCCACTTCCACGTATTAGAGTAAGGAAGATAGTAGTAACTATCATCTTCCCAACCGAAATTGTCAGTTTCGTCTGAAGGACTTTCTGTTAATGGAAACAGCTTTATCTCAGAAATGTACAGCTTTTGAGCTTTTAAAAATTCCTGAGCATCGAAGTCCTTCTGGACATTAGGTTCTTGTTCAGTCACCTTGTTCAAGAGGGAGTTCATTTCTCGACTATTTTTAGTACTAGATATATACTCTAATGCATCTTCATCTTCAAGCCACTCATCATTGAAAAAAAACTTCTTAGCTTTTGTTCTTATAATGCGCGATGATAACTTTATTGCAATTCTAAGATATCTATATTGATCCTACTTATACACTAAAAAATCACGATCAATAAATGTTGTGGTCAGCCAGTTTCCTTTTTCTATTGATTCGTCACTTAGATTCAATGTAATACATTTGTACTTTTCATACCTTTGGTACCAATGACAACGGTAAACCGAAGCAATATAAAAAGCGGGGCTTCAAAACCAAACAGGAAGCTCTAAAAGCAATGAATGAACTCGAACATGCTCTGTCTGCCGGAACCTATATAAAGCCCCACAAAATGACCTATCGGCAATACATGCTTGAACAGTGGCTTGAGGATAAACAAACTAGGGTAAAGCAGCAAACCATCGGAACATATCGTTGGTTGGTTGGTTGAGCTACATATTTTACCAACACTAGGGCATGTAGAACTTACCCAGCTTACTCCAATGATGATTCAGCAACTTTACAACCGCCTTACCAAGGAGAAGTCGTTGTCCGATTAAAACATTCAAAAAGTCCATACGCTAATAAATGATTCGCTTAAAAAAGCTGAACGTTGGGGACTGATCCAGAAGAATCCCGCTTCGCTGGTTGATCGGCCTAAGGCGGTAAAAAAAGAAATAAAAGTTTGGAATCTGGAGCAAGTTAAGCTGTTCCTTAAGAACGCTGATTTAAATGCTCGGTATTTTATAGCCCCGCTTCTGGGATTAACCACTGGAATGCGAGTAGGTGAGATATTAGGTTTGCGTTGGAAAGATGTAGACCTTGAACGGGGATTTATTCGTGTAACTCAAACCTTGAGCAGTGATGGAAAAGAACTTATGCCTTACACCAAAACTGCCTCAGGAATGAGAACAATCGACTTGCCCCCTGAGACGATCTCATATTTGGAAATGCATAAGAAGCGAATTGATAAGGAACGTAAGTCACCGTTGTATCATGATTTGGATTTGGTCGTTTGTACGGAATTCGGCACTCCGACAAACAAAAGCAATATCAGGAGATTTTTCAATGCTCAGATCAACAAGCTGGGACTCCCCAAAATCCGATTCCATGACACGAGACATACTCACGCTACACTACTTCTAATTCAAGGCGTAAATCCGAAGATTGTAAGTGAACGTTTGGGCCATGCAGACGTCAGAATAAGCCTCGATACTTATTCCCACCTACTTCCGAGTATGCAGAAAGAAACCGCGATTATGTTAGGAAAAATGCTATTTGAGGAAGAAAAGGAGGAGGTTATTTTGAACTAGTCAGAGGCTTGAAAATCACGATGAAATGACCAAAACAACACCTTCTTGACCAAAACTTGACCATTTGAATCAAAATGGTTTATTTGTCATGCATAAAAAAGTAGCTAGAAAGCAAAGAACCCTTACTCTGTAAGGGTCCTTTCTCAATGATCTGCAGTGGGCTCGAACCACTGACCCCCACCCTGTCAAGATGGTGCTCTCCCAGCTGAGCTAGCAGATCAGAATATTGTGAAGACAAAATTTATAATAACAGGCAGAGACGACTCTGTCAAATACTTTTTTTTGCGTATATCCGGAGCGGGATGAGACAACAATGGAATATGCCAGTTTAGGGCAAGGTTATTACCAGGAAGGGATGTTTCATATGCAGCGTAACTTCAATGCGTCCCCGGCGGGACAGGGGCGGAACAAATACGCCGGCTGGGCCGCCGTTTTGGCTGCGGCCGTTCTGCTTGCGCTGGTCAGCGCCTGCAGCCTGGCGCCGGACCGGGCGACGATGAAAAAGCAGGCGGAGGGATGGCCGTGGCCGTTTGGCGTATCCGTTTCGAACGATGTGTACTCACCAACGATCGCGGAAGATGTGTACTCCAAGGATTAGGTTTCCGGGAGTATCCGTAGGTTCAACTATACATGGAAACTATTTTTTTGTATAATAGTGCAGTTAAAATTATAGATATACGAGCAAACCTTGGGAGGGGAAGCCTGGTGTCAGCCGCTACGATTATACACGCCAAAACAGAGGAACAATTGCAGAAATGCCTGGATATCCGCAAGGAAGTTTTTGTGGAGGAGCAGAAGGTGCCGATCGATTTGGAAATAGACGAATTCGACAAAATCGGCCCGGATGTCCATCATGTGCTGATCGAGTTGAACGGCGAATACGCCGCCACAGGACGGCTGACTTATTATAAAGACAATTCGGCGAAAATGCAGCGGATTGCCGTGCGCAAGCCTTTTCGCTCGCAAGGCGTCGGAAAAATACTGCTGATCGCTCTGGAAGAGCTGGCGCGCGAGCTTGGCCTGGAGAAATCGGTGCTCGATGCGCAGTGTCAGGCCGAGGGCTTCTACGCGAAGCTGGGTTATGAGACGATTTCGGCCGAGCCGTTCGACGACGCGGGTATCCCCCATGTGCGTATGGTCAAACCGTTAAAGTCATAGTTTTCGGGTTATGGGGCAATCTATAATCATACTCTTGATAAGGAGATGTGATCGTAAGATGGCCCTGGATACCAGAGAAACGTTTATCGCAGTCCGCAAAAACGGCAACGGCGACTTGCGGGAGTTTAAAACGTCGAGCGGGCGGGTGCTCAATTACGAGCAGGCGCTTGAGGAAGTTAAAGCCGGCGCCATCGCCGGAGTCAACGTCTTTAAAGGCCGGGACGGCGAAATGTATATCCGCGGCGACGCCGACGGAGATCCGTCGAACAACCTGGACAACCTGCCGAGCTTCGAATAGGAACCCGCATCCGTCCTTGCCTTTATACGAAACAACCTCCGGCTTTACGGCCGAAGGTTGTTTTTTGCCTTCTACAGCGTATAAATTTCGTGCTGGCGCAGAAACTCCATCTCCCCGGTTTTCCCGATAAAAGACTCCATCTCGTCCCCGTAATGCATCAGCAAAATTTTGCTTTGAATCTCCGGGGGCAAGGAGAGCAGTTCCTGAAGCGTGGTATGTACTTCGCCAGGGCCGGTAAGCTGGACCTCGTGCAAAATTTTTCGGCAGTTTCTTTCCGTTACGAGCCGGGTCAACAGCTCCGGTTGGAATGTTTTATCCGCACTGTAAAAAACCTCGCCGTTAAAATAAAGCGAATAACTTGCTTTACCCGGAATATGCGGCGTTTGGATAATTTCAACGGAAATCCCCTGCGACAACCGCTCGGTCTTTCCTTCCGCGAGAAGCCGGACGTCAAAGATATCGTCAAGCGAGCCAATCACCCCATCCTGACTCATTCCGCCCTTTAACGTATTTTCCCATAACGGTTGGGCCAACTTGTCGGCAATGTAGAGTACCGGCTTCTTCCCGGAGCCGTATTTCATACGAAAGGCGAATTCTTCGAGGCCTCCGACATGGTCGCCGTGGATATGCGTGATCAGAATAGCGTCGATTTGATCCAACGGTTTGCCAAGCGCATGCAGTGCAAGCGGCGCGGTAATGCCGCAATCGATCAACAGCGTAAAGTCCTCCGCATACAAGAGGCCGTTATTGTTAAAGTACTTTTTGGCGAATGCCCCGCCTGTGCCAAGCATTTGCAGACGAAGTGTCATAAATATCCTCCTTGTGAAAGTTGCATCCTTTCCTTTAATGTACTCCAATTCCCTTCCAAACGAAAGCCCCCGGCTCCGGAGCGAAGCAAAGCTAGCGGACAAGACGGAAAAAATATCCGGCTTTTACCGGTAATACCGCAACTTGCCCGTACAGGCGGAGTATAAATTTATATCAACATGAATCAAATGGAGGTTCATACCAATGAATTTGAAATGGAGAAGAATTGCTTTCCTTGTCATAGCCTTCTCTTTAATGGGAGGGTCCATGTTATTTGCCGATGCGGCCACCCAAAAGGTGAAACTGCTGCTGAACGGCCGCGAAATGGAAGACGGCGGATATGTTATCGACGGGAAAACCTACGTCCCTTTACGGAGTCTCGATGGATTGGTGGAGTATAATGAAGAAACGAAAACGGTCAATTACTATAAACCGAACGTTCATATGTCTTTGTCTAGGGAGGACGGAGTGTTCGGGGATATCAAAAAGACGGGCAAGCTTAAATTTTTCGTATTTTCGCAAATCGATAATTTGAAGACTAACATTTCAGCGGTTCGCGTCTCGATCACGGCGCCCGACGGAACCTCGAAGGAAATCCAGACCGATGAAATCAAGGATCAGAAGGATAATTTCTGGTTCCGCACTAAAGACTACACGTACGATTTCAAAGCAACCGGGCGGTATACGGTCGGATTTTATATGAAGCCGTCCGGCGGAACGGATTTTGTGCTGGTATCGGAGAAAGGTATCAATGTCCTGGAATAGGTGCAAAATAATCTACACAGCGGGGCTGGGAAAATTGACCTGTCCATCCGAAAATGTTACGATACGGGGGATAAGGCAACACTATTTAAAACCATTAAAACCATTAAAGCGAGGTAATTTAATGAGCGACCACAATCACGAACACGGCGAAGCGTGCGGATGCGGGCATGACCATGACCACGATCATGAGCACGAAGAGTTTGTGTTGACGCTGACGGACGAACAAGGCAACGACGTAGAAATGGTGCTCGTCGAAACGTTCGACGTAGGCGAAAAAGTGTACGCACTTCTGTTGGAGCGAAACAATCCGGAAGCGGACGGCATCATTCTCCGCATGGAAGAAGAAAACGAAGAGATGGTGCTTTACAATATCGAAGACGAAGCAGAATGGAAGCAAGTGGAGGAAGCATACAACGAACTTGTCTCCCAGCTTGATGAAGTTTAATAACGCCTCGGCGCAATAATCAAAAGCTCCCCGATTTTTCGGGGAGCTTTTGATTTGCATAAGTTTAAGCTTTAGAAGATCGGGTCTGCCTCCACGATGACCTTTACATTTTCGATCTTCCGGTCTTCCGGCCCTTTCACCGGCAAACCGACCTCCACATGGTCGACGATATAGTCGATATTATCCTGGGAAATGACTTCGCCGGGGAGCAAAATCGGAATCCCTGGCGGATATACGTAAATAAACTCGGCAATGATCCGGCCCGCCGACTCCTTGAACGGAATCACTTCGGTATCGGCGTAAAAGGCGTCCCGCGGAATCAGGGAGAGCTGCGGGATTTCCGGTACTTTGACGATCAACTCGTTGGCATTGCCTTCTTTATAGTAAATGCCGGACAGTTCGCGCAGCGCCTTCAGCAATATGTCGGCGGTTTCCCGCGTATCCCCCGGCGTAATCAGACAGAGGATATTGTACATATCGCTGAGCTCAACCTCGATATTATAATGCTCACGCAGCCAATTTTCCGTTTCGTAGCCGGTGATGCCCAAATGGCGGACATGGATCGTAAGCTTGGTCGGATCATGGTCATAGGCCGCTTCGCTGCCCAAAATTTCCCGTCCAAAGCAGTACAGCCCCTCAATTTTGTTGATTTCTTCGCGGACGTACTGCGCCAGCTCCACCGATTGTTCGGCCAACTCGCGGCCGTGCAGCGCGAGATTTCTGCGGGCGGTATCGAGGGAAGCCAGCAGCAAATAGGAAGTCGACGTCGTCGTCAGCATACTGATGATCGTTTGCACGCGCTGCGGATTTACATAACCGTTTTTCGTGTTGACGTTTAGAATCGAACTCTGCGTCATGGAACCCCCAAGCTTGTGAACGCTCGTCGCCGCCATATCCGCGCCGGCCTGCATGGCCGACATCGGCAGCTGCTCGTGAAAATGGATGTGCACGCCGTGCGCTTCGTCCACAAGCACGGGAACATGAAAGCTGTGGGCAAGGTCGACGATTTCCTTCAGGTTGGCGCATACCCCGAAATACGTCGGATTAATGACCACAACCGCTTTGGCGTCGGGATGGCGCTGCAAAGCGCGGCGCACCGAGGACGTCGTAATGCCGTGATCGATGCCGAGACTAAAGTCCTGGGCCGGCGACACGAAGACCGGCTTGGCTCCGGCGAAAATAATCGCCGACATGACTGATTTGTGAATGTTTCTTGGAACGATAATTTTATCGCCCGGCGAACAAACGGATAATATCATGGTCATGATGGCCCCGCTTGTGCCTTGAACGGAAAAAAACGTATGGTCCGCGCCAAACGCGTCGGCGGCGAGCTTTTGCGCTTCCTCGATCACGCCGGTCGGCTGATGGAGATCGTCCAGCGGCGCGATGTTGATCAAATCGATCGACAAGGCATTATCGCCGATGAATTCACGGAATTCTTTATCGGTGCCGAGCCCCTTTTTGTGCCCGGGAATGTGAAATTGAACGGGATTGCCGGCCGCGTGTCTTTTGAGTGCGGTAAAAAGCGGCGTGCTTTGATGATCCATATGGGCCATCCCTGCCTTTCATCGTTAAAATATAAACAAGCTTGAGTATAACAAAAACGGTTCGGAATGCAAGCGAACATTGGCGAGGGAAAGAAAAATGCGATTGCAGCGGGTAAGAACGCTCCCCAAAAGGACAAACTAAAACGGAAAAATCATACTTGGAGAGATAGCGGAGGGGAGATTGGCCATGGAATTAACTTCAAGAATCGCGCGCAAAAAGCTGCTTAATCCTACGTTCGCTTGCCTTTGGGTCATTATGTTTTTGGTCGAATTCGTAAAGGGAGCGCTCATCGTTGCGGTACTGCCCGTTTATATGGGGGACGTGCTGAAGCTGAGCGCCTTTGCAATCGGTTTGTCTTTTTCGCTCCAATATATCGGAGATAATTTGTTCCGCAGCCCGGCAGGCTGGCTGATCGAGAGGATCGGCTTTCGCCTGACGATGACGCTGGGGCTTTGTATTACGCTCGGAGCGGTGGCGATGATCGCCTTTTTGAAGACGATGGGATTTCTCGTGCTTGGCTGCGCCCTGCTGGGAATCGGTACGGCGCCGCTGTGGCCGTGCGTCCTAATGGGAATTACGGCGGTGGCGGAAGAAAACAAAAATTTCGCCACGGCGATGGGGGTCATGCAAATTTCCAGCCTCGGCGGAACCGGATTGGGACCGGTGCTGATCAATTTTCTCGTAGACGGCTCTTACCGTCCCGTGTTTTGGCTCCTATTGGCCTGCGTTGGGCTGGTGGTGATCGTATCGCTGTTTCTTCCCGGCAAAACCGGCGGCAGGCCCGGGGCCAAGCGGGGGGGAGCCGATCCCGAAACCTTGGGCAAGGCGCTGCGGCAGGGGGGAATATGGCGCCATATCCGCGCCACGCTCCGCGAGATCAGAGAAAATTTGCATGTCAGTCCGCTGCTTTATCCGGCGCTGTTTCTGCGGTCTTTTGCCGTGGGGCTGCTGACGCCCGTCATTACGCTTTATGTCCGGTCCGAGCTCGGTTTGCCGCCGGAAACGTTCAGCTTCATGCTGGTGATCGGCGGAGGCATCACGGTGGCGGGACTTATCCCGATCGGGAAGCTGGTGGACCGCTTCGGGACACGCTGGTTTTTGCACGTCGGGTTCGCGCTAGCGGCCGTAGCGATCGGCATTTTCGCGGTAACGAGCTCCGTATCCCTGGTATGGCTGCTCGTCATGTTGATCGGGGTGAGCTACGCCTTCATTCTTCCAACCTGGGATACAATGCTCTCGCATTTGCTGCCGGAAGGGGAGAAGGGCACGGTGTGGGGGCTGTTTCTGACGATACAGGGCACGGGAATGGTGGTAGGGCCTATCGTATCGGGCAAAATGTGGGATGTTTTGGGGCCTTCCGCTCCGTTTCTGGCCAGTTCGGCGGTGATGGCCTTGCTGTTTTTTCTGCATCTCGGAATTGCGGGAAAGACCAAAAGCCTTCGGGGATAATCCCGAAGGCTGGCCGCGCCACGGCTCTCGCCGTAACACTTTAAAATGCGCTTTTGTAGAGGGGGAGCAGGGTCTGGAACGTCTCCTCGATCGTTTGCACCAGCTTGCTCCCATCCCCAAGCAGAGGGTTGTCCTGTTCCAGGCGCAGTCCGCACATGATCTCGGCTTTTTTCACCTTTTTCAGCTGTTCGGCCCATTGCTTCAGCAGCTTGCTGTCCGCCTCCTGATGCGGCGTGCCGCCGGGATCCATATGATCGAGCGACCAATAGAAGCCGCCCGGGATTGTTTTTTTCACCTTTGCCGCATGCTTGTCCAAATAATTGGCGAATACCAGCTTGTTCGGACTTTCGTAGATGACGGCAAAAATGATGAACAAGTGAGTGGGGAACAGGCCTACTTGAAAATGAGGCAGCGCTTTATAGCCCCGTTTGCTCGCGGCCCAGGCCACCCATGTATCGTTTGGCGGATTGACCGTGCGCCGGGCGTGTTTGGCGACATGCGGGTACATCTCTTCTCCGCAAAGCGCGGACAAGTATGGCGCCAGCTCGGTCCCGAGCGTCTCCAGCTTCGGTCTGATCCGGCTAATAATCGCTTCCATCCGGCCCTCGAGTCCCGGAACGGTCAACGCTTCAAAATCCTCCTGCACAAAACCGGGAAATGTCATGTGCTTGATACCTCCAGCCTCATCAATCGGAAATTCATTAAGGTGTTATTTGCCTCCCATCAGTATAACATACCGCCCCCAAGGATGCGTCAACCGTGGCCCGAAACGGGTAAAAATAATCAATAAACCAAGTTCCATAACATAAGATGGAGTATAAGATAAGGTAAGCCGCAGCGAGTCTGTTCGAAACGCAAAACACTAAGTCATGCTTCCGTAGCGAGTTTTTGTTCGAAGTGCAGCTAAGATGTACCGCTCACAAAAACTTAGCTAATGCTTTCGAAGTAGTTTTTGTACGAAGCGCAACCACAGATGCAACGCCTACAAAAACTTTTAGGAGGGAGTGCCGTGAATAAAAGCTATGAGGTTGAGTATTGTAATCTGGAACTCCGATTTGACCGCCGGCACATTCAACAATTGATCCGCGATTTGATCCAAGACGGGTATTCTTTATATTGGAGCGAAAACGAATCCGTATTCATCATTTCCGTCCGCACCGGACGCAAGCTGACGAAGCTGAAGTTTCAACGTCTCGCCAAAGGATACAAGCTGGCCGGCGATTACGTAATCCGCGACGCCAAGCTGGCCGAATGGCTGGAGAAACTGATCGGGGAGCTGCGCGGTCACGCGGTGGTCAAACGGTTCAAGGACAGGCAAATTGTGATCGAAAATATTTTGTTTGGCGAAGTCATCCGTCTGGTCGAAATATCCGGGATGGAGCACAAGGTCATTTTTCAGAAAGGCCCGACGCTAAACACGGAGCAGCTTGCCGAAATGTTCGCTTCCGACAAAGCGGAACGGCAGCTTGCAGACTTGGAGCGGGAGCTGGACGACGAGCTCGGCAGGCTGTTTGAAGCGCTGCAAAGCGGCGACGAAGCCGCCTCGGAAGCCTGCAAGGAAAAACTCCGCAAGCTTCGCCTGGAACTGATCCGCCTGGAATGGTAACGATCCGCTTGGCGCAAAATAGAATATATTTTTCCGGTTCCCCCAAGCGATTGTCGGGGGATGTTTTTTGATGGCAGAGCAGGGTTCACTTCTGTACACAAAACTGTTAAAATGATATTATTGAACAAAAATATAGTGAGCAAAGGATGGAGACCATGTCAAAACAACAAATCGGCGTTATCGGCCTTGCCGTTATGGGCAAAAACTTGGCCCTGAATATTGAGAGCCGGGGCTTCAGCGTCTCGGTGTTCAACCGTTCCCCGGAAAAAACGCATGACCTTCTGGCAAACGAAGGCAAAGGCAAAAACCTTGTCGGCACGTTTTCCGTCGAGGAGTTCGTCAACTCGCTGGAAACTCCGCGCAAAATTTTGATTATGGTACAAGCCGGCCCGGCTACGGACGCGACGATTGAACAACTGCTTCCTTACCTGGATCAAGGCGATATCATCATCGACGGGGGCAACGCCCACTTCCCGGACACGCAGCGCCGCAGCAAAGAGCTTGAGGCTAAAGGCTTCCGCTTTATCGGCACCGGGGTATCCGGCGGCGAAGAAGGCGCGCTGAAAGGCCCTGCCATCATGCCGGGCGGGCAAGAAGACGCCTACAAGCTGGTTGAACCGATTTTAACGGCCATTTCCGCCAAAGTGAATGGTGATCCTTGCTGTACATATATCGGTCCGGACGGCGCGGGGCACTATGTCAAAATGGTGCACAACGGCATTGAGTACGGCGACATGCAGTTGATCGGCGAAGCTTATCATTTGCTGAAGGATGTACTCGGCGTTGGCGCCAAGGAATTGCACGAAATTTTCAGCGAATGGAACAAAGGGGAGCTCGACAGCTACCTGATCGAAATTACCGCCGACATCTTCTCCCAATATGACGAAGAAACCGGCAAACCGATGGTGGACGTCATTCTCGACGCCGCCGGGCAAAAAGGAACCGGCAAATGGACAAGCCAAAGCGCGCTGGATCTCGGCGTGCCGCTGTCGATGATTACGGAATCCGTATTCTCCCGCTTCCTGTCGGCGATGAAGGAAGAGCGCGTGGCGGCCAGCAAAATTTTGAACGGCCCGGCCAAAAAACCGTTTGCCGGCGACAAACAAGAATTCATCGAAAACGTCCGCAAAGCGCTGTTCGCCAGCAAAATCGTCTCTTACGCTCAAGGTTTTGCCCAAATGCGCGCCGCTTCCGACGAATACGGCTGGAATTTGAAATACGGCAACATCGCGATGATTTTCCGCGGCGGCTGCATTATCCGTTCCCAGTTCCTGCACAACATCAAAGAAGCTTACGACCGCGATCCCGCGCTCAAAAACCTGCTGCTTGACCCGTACTTCAAAAACGTGGTCGAAAGCTATCAGGACGCATGGCGCAAAGTCGTTGCCGCTGCCGTGGAGAACGGAATTCCGGTTCCGGGCTTCGCCAGCGCCTTGTCCTACTACGACAGCTACCGCACGGAGCGTCTGCCGGCGAACCTGCTGCAGGCGCAGCGCGATTACTTTGGCGCGCATACGTTCAAACGGGTCGACAAGGAAGGCGTCTTCCACCATCAATGGTTCTAAGAAGGACGTAAAGTGGATAGAACGATACGCCCAGCCGCCGGAGAGACGTCTGTCTCTTCGGCGGCTTTTTTGCACCCGGAGGAAATGCTGCGGAGCAAGTTCGTATTGAAAATATGCCGGCCTGTGTTATGATATGGGAAAGTTGCAAGTAGGTGAAAAAACATGCGCACTGCCAAAAATAATATCGTGCTGATCGGCATGATGGGCACGGGCAAATCGACCGTCGGGGCATTGCTGGCGGCCGAAGCCGGCCTCCGTCTTGTCGATCTCGATCAGATGATCGTTATGGAAACCGGGCGGTCGATCCCGGAAATTTTTGCCGAGAAAGGCGAAGCATTCTTTAGAGACACCGAATCGCGGCTTCTCTGTCGAGTGCTTGCGAACGACGGCATCGTCCTGGCGACCGGCGGCGGCGTCGTGCTGCGGCAGGGCAATTGCCGCGCGATGCTGGAGAACGGGCTGGTCATCGCTTTGACAGCCTCGGCGGACGACATCATCGCCCGCGTCGGCGAGGACGAAAACCGCCCCTTGCTGGCCGGCGGCGCCAAAGAACGGGTAACCGCGCTGCTGGAGGAACGGAAAAACGCCTATGATTTCGCGCATCACACCGTGGATACGACGGGGAAAAACGCAGAGCAGGTGGCGCTTGAGATTTTAACGCGTTGCCGCGGTTAACGATCAACAACGAAAAGAGGAATGAAACATGGACGTAATCGTAAGGCCTACGCCTGAGCTGACTGGAGAAATAGGAGCCCTGTCTTCCAAAAACTATACGACCCGGTATTTGCTCGTCGCCGCTTTGGCGGAGGGCACAAGCACCGTATATTATCCCGCACACAGCGAAGACAGCGATGCGATGCGCCGCTGCATCGCCGATTTGGGCTCGGTGCTTGACGAGGACGAGGAAAAAATCGTCATCACCGGCTTTGGCCGCCGCCCGAAGGACGTCAAAGAGCTGAACGTCGGCAACGCCGGAGCGGTGCTCCGCTTCCTGATGGCGATCGCCTCGCTGTGTCCGGATGTGACGTTCGTCAATACGTACCCCGATTCGCTGGGCAAACGCCCGCACGACGACCTGATCAAAGCGCTTGGCCAGCTTGGGGTAGAGGTCGAACACAACGAGGGCCGGCTGCCGATCCGCATCCGCGGCGGAGCGCCCAAAGGCGGGAAAATCCGCGTGTCCGGCGCGGTCAGCTCGCAATATTTGAGCGCGCTGCTGTTTTTGACCCCGCTGCTGGACGAGGACAGCGAAATCGAAGTGCTGGACGATCTCAAATCGAAGGTGGTCGTCGGGCAAACGCTGGAGGTGCTGGAGCAAGCGGGCATCGTCATACATGCGAGCGGCGATTATATGCATTTCCGCGTGCCGGGACGGCAAAGCTACCAGGCGAAAACCTACACGGTGCAAGGCGATTACCCCGGGTCGGCGGCGATTTTGGCGGCGGCCGCGATCACGAAATCGGACGTGAAGGTGCACCGGCTGGCCGAGCGCAGCAAGCAGGGGGAAAGAGCCATCGTCGACGTGCTGCAGATGATGGACGTGCCGCTCACCCATAGCGACGGAACCGTGCACGTGCGCGGCAACGGCCGGCTGCGCCCGGTCGAATTCGACGGCGACGCCGCCACCGACGCGGTGCTGGCCATGGTCGCGGCCGCGGTATTCGCCGACGGCACCTCGCGTTTTTACAATGTGGAAAATCTGCGTTACAAAGAATGCGACCGTATTACGGATTTTTTGCAGGAGCTGAAAAAAGCCGGGGCCAACGTAGAGGAACGCCGGGCGGAAATCATCGTGCACGGCCGTCCTGCCGGGCTTGAAGGCGGCGTAGAGATCAACGCGCATTACGATCACCGGGTGATTATGGCGCTCACGGTCGTAGGTCTGCGCTGCCGGCAGCCGCTTGTCATTAAGGATGCGCATCATGTGGCCAAATCGTATCCGCAGTTTTTCGACCATATTGGCTCGCTTGGCGCATCCGTGGAACGGGTAGAATAAACTTATAGAGTCAGCTTTTGATCACGAAGCAGGTCAAGAAGCGGAATCGACGTCGAATCTTGAATTCAGCCGGGCCTTCCGGTGCTCACGTACCCAAAACGTACGCTCCGCTCCTCAGTCCCTAGCTTCATCCAACCTTCTCGGTGCTGAAAACCTGACTTTTTGATCACGAACAAATTTGAAAGGGAGGAAGCTAAAAATGCCATTTGAAAATCCAAGCCGTGAAGAGATCAAGCAAATATTGCTGAACGCCGGCAACATCGCCGTTGTCGGCCTGTCGGATAAGCCCGACCGGACCTCCTACATGGTCGCGCAGGCCCTGCAAAGCAACGGCTACCGCATCATCCCGGTAAATCCAACCGTAAGCGGAGAAATCCTCGGCGAAAAGGTGTACGCTTCCCTGGCGGACATTCCCGAACCGGTCGGTATCGTCAACGTCTTCCGCCGCAGCGAACTGACGCCTCCGGTTGCGGAGGAAGCGGTGAAGATCGGGGCGCGCGTGCTGTGGCTGCAGCTCGGAATTTTCAATGAGGAAGCGTACGAAATCGCCGCAAAAGGCGGACTTACGGTCATTATGGACCGCTGCATCAAGGTGGAGGACAGCATTTTGATCGGAAAGCGAAGCTGAACAGTTTTTTTGCCGGAGGCCCGTCTGCAAAGAGGGGCCCTTTTGGACTGTGGCTTTTTCCTTTGACAAATTTATCGGGCTGGGCTTACCATAATGGAATAGAGAGAGGGTATCCTAAAAAGGAACCGCGGTTTCGAAAACCGGAACTTCAAAGCAGGACATAGGGGGTCACTACATGATACAGGGGATCGGAGCAGCAGCGGGAGTCGCTATCGGCAAAGCTTTTGTGCTGCCCGCCTGGGAATGGGATGTGCCGGATCGGCGGATGGATAAGGTGGATCTCGCCATGGAATTCGAGCGTTTGTACGAAGGCATACGGACGTCCAAAACCGAAATCGAGGGTCTGAAGAACGAAATTAAGGAAACGGTCGGCGCGGAGGAATCGGGGATTTTCGATGCCCATCTGGCCATTCTGGAAGACCCTGTTTTTATGAGCGAAATCCGGGGGATTATCGAAAGGCAATACAAGGCGGCGGAGGTGGCCGTCAAGGAAGCGATCGATCATTTCGTCACGATGTTTGATCTGCTGGACGATGAGTATATGAAAGAAAGAGCGCTCGACATCAAGGACGTCGGCAACCGGCTGCTTAAGCATCTGCTCGGAACGCCGGACATTACGCTGCCCGCGGATACGCAGCCGTATATTCTGGTGGCCAAGGAGCTGTCCCCGTCCCAGCTGGTGCACCTCAACCCGGACAATGTGCTGGGGATGGTGACGATGGCCGGCGGCAAAACGTCCCATTCCGCCATTATGGCCCGGGCTCTGGGCATCCCGCTTGTATCCGGACTTGAGCATAAACTGGCAGAACCGGTGCAGACGGGCGATCTGCTGGTCATTGACGGCGACGAGGGGCAGGTATATCTTAATCCCGGTCCGGACATCGTCAAGCGCTACACCGAGATCGCCGAGAAGCAGCGCCGCCGGAAGGAACAGCTGCAGCTGCTGGCGGCGGTGGAAGCGGTAACGAAGGACGGTGTCCGCCTGCGTCTGGCGGGGAATATCAGCTCGGTCAAAGATTTGGAGCTGGCGGTGAAATGCGGGGCCGAAGGCGTAGGTTTGTTCCGTACGGAGTTTTTGTACATGGACCGGGCCTCGTTCCCGGGGGAAGACGAGCAATTTGAAGTATACCGGCAGGTGGCGGAGAAAGCCGGCGCGCATTCCGTGGTAATCCGGACGCTGGATATCGGCGGCGACAAACAGCTCGAATATTTCGAACTGCCGGAAGAAGACAATCCGGTGCTCGGCTATCGGGCGATCCGCATCAGCCTTGACAGCAAGGAGCTGTTCAAAACCCAACTGACCGCGATTTTGCGCGCCAGCGCTTACGGCAACGTGAAAATCCTGTACCCGATGATCTCCTCCCTGGAAGAAATTCGGGCCGCCAACCGGATTTTGGAGGAGGCCAAACAGGATTTGCGCACCCGCGGCCTTAGATTTGATCCCGGCGTTCAGGTCGGTATCATGATCGAGGTTCCGGCGGCGGCGGCCATCGCCGATCTGCTGGCCCAGGAAGCGGACTTTTTCAGCATCGGCACCAATGATCTGGTCCAATACGTCCTGGCCGTGGACCGGATGAACGAGAAAATCGCGCACATGTATCACCCGTATCACCCTGCCGTTCTCCGCATGCTGAAGCAAACCGTTCAAGCCGCGAAGGAGGCGGGGATTCCGGTAAGCGTCTGCGGCGAAATGGCCGGGGACGAGAAGGCGGTCCCGCTGTGGCTCCATCTGGGGGTCAGCGATTTGAGCATGTCGCCGCAGTCGCTGCTCCGGGTAAAACACCGCATTTTGAATAGTTATGCAGGGGAAAGCCGGGAGGCTGGCGCCGCCTGCTACCGCTTGCCGACCAGCGACCAGATCGAAGCGGAACTCGTCCGTTTCGGTTGCCGGCTGGAGCAGGAACGGCTTGGCAAATAAGCTTTTAAGCGCAAAAAGGCCAGTAAAGCGCCCCGCGCTTTACTGGCCTTTTATTAATTAAAGTATAAACTCGGTATGGTCATTGGATATATCCAATCGAATTGGAGACTGGGCACGTGCACGTTATTTTGCCGCGGCCAGCGCATCAACATAAGCTTTCCCGTATTCCGGCAAATCCGGCGGACGGCGGGCGGAAATAATATGTCCGTCGACGACGACCGGTTCATCTTTCCAGACGGCTCCGGCGTTCTCCATATCGTCGCGGATCCCCGGGGTGGAGGTCACGGTCACGCCCTTTAAAATTCCGGCGGAGACAAGCACCCAGCCGGCGTGGCAGATCTGGCCGATCGGCTTTTTCGCGTCATTCATCTCGCGGACGATCTGCAGCACTTTCCCGTACCGGCGCAGCTTGTCCGGAGCCCAACCCCCGGGAACGAGAATGCCGTCGTACCGGCTGGAATCGATTTCCTCAAAGGAAAGTTCGGCTTCGGCGGGGACGCCGTACTTCCCTATGTATTTTTTGCCTTTCTCCGCACCGGCGAGATGGACTTCCGCACCTTCCTCGCGAACGCGATAGACCGGGTACCAGAGCTCCAGATCCTCAAATTCTTCGTCTACTAAAGCGATAATCTTTTTACCAGTAAGTCTCAAAATCGTCTCCTCCTATCATTTGGCGCCCTTGACGAAATTCCCATTCAATATTTTAATTGTATCAAAAATGATAAGTATTTTCATGCCCAGAGGCTCCAAAACGCTTTCCATGGATGGTAAATATAAGTATGTTCTGCTAATGGAAGGAGATACCTCGGGAAGGTCGAATATATATATTATTCATCGTAGCAACTAAAATGTAGTAGATTAAGATGAGGTGGGTACCGTGCGAAAGCACTGTCATTGCGGGCAAATGATGAATCTAGGCTTCAGGGTGGTTATTTTTGAAGGAATCTATGAAATCAGCCGGGTTCCGATTTATGAATGCGAAGATTGCAGTTATTACGAAGTGCTGCCGGAAGTGAAAACGGATTTAACCGACATGCTGGCCAAGCTTAAGCGGGAGCGGGCGGAAGAGCGGATCGATTTTACCGAGCGGAATGAACTGGCCGATCTGATTTTCGGAATTTACCGCCAGTGGAACCGGATGGAGACATCTTCATTTGAAGCCCTGCTCGAGCGGCAATGCGAGGAGAGGATTAACCTTCTGTTGGATTTATTCGGCTGTGCAAAAAATCTGGGCGACACGGCGTGGATGGACGATATTTCCCAACGTTTGGCGCAATTGTCCAAATTTATAAAAAATCGTCAGCTTTCTTAAGCAAAGTTTTGACATTTTCACGTTTTTTTCATTTCAGGTTGTATTTTTATTTCCCTTTTTGATAATATATCAAAAGAAGCTGTGCTGAGTGTTATTGAAAAGGGGTTGGAACGATCATGTCCAAGTGGATCAGAATAACTTCGCCTAAGCAGCTCCATGAGGCGCTTGAGGCTTCGGCAAGCGGGCCGCTTCTGCTCTTCAAACATAGTACACGCTGTCCCATCAGCGCCGGCGCGCTCCGGGAAGCGGAAGCCTATTTGAACGGCAATCCGCGCGAAGACGTTACATACGGGCTGATATATGTCATTGAAGATCGGGCTGTGTCGAATGAGGCCGCCGAGCGGCTGGGCGTCAAACACGAATCCCCACAGGCTATATTGGTAAAGGACGGACAAGCCGTCTGGCACACTTCCCATTCAAGCATTACACAGGCAGCGCTGCAGGGAATTCTGAAAGTATGAAGCGTTGTCATTGCATAAAGTAGTATTTTGTCGTATCATAAATTTAATTGAACTCTGGAACTTTACCGGAAGAACGAGTGAAAATCTATGGCAATGGAGAGAAGATTGTGACGGTTACCATTTACGATGTGGCACGTGAAGCAGGCGTCTCGATGGCCACGGTTTCCCGGGTTGTCAACAACAACCCCAATGTGAAACCGCAGACCCGGAAAAAGGTATACGAAGCGATCGAACGGTTGGGCTACCGTCCAAACGCGGTCGCGCGGGGTCTCGCCAGCAAGAAGACCACCACGGTAGGCGTGGTGATCCCCGATATCTCGAATTCGATTTTTGCGGAAATCGCTCGGGGTATTGAAGATATTGCGAACATGTATCACTATAACATTATTTTATGTAACGCCGACAAGCGCAAGGAGAAGGAGATCCGCGTCATCAACACGCTGCTTGAGAAGCAAGTGGACGGGCTCCTGTTTATGGGCGGTACCGTGACGGACGAGCATATTCAGGCGTTTCAAACGTCGTCGGTTCCGATCGTGCTTTGCGCGACAAGCGATGAGAAAGGGCAATATCCTTCGGTGGATATCGACCATGAAGCGGCTGCGTTTGATGCGGTCAGCACGCTGATCCGCCATGGCCACCGGGATATCGCGATGATCAGCGGAACCCTGCAGGATCCGGCGAACGGTTATGCCCGCTTCCAGGGCTACAAGCGCGCGTTGGAAACGGCGGGAATTCAATACCAGGAAGACCTGGTGCGGATCGGCAACTACCGTTACGAATCCGGCGTGGAAGCGATGAAGTATTTCCTGGGGCTTAAGAAACGGCCTACGGCCATCTTTGCGGCAACGGACGAAATGGCTATCGGCGCGATTCACAGCATTCAGGATGAGGGGCTGAAGGTTCCCGACGATTTTTCGATCATCAGCGTCGACAACATTCGCATGGCTTCGATGGTGCGTCCGCAGCTCACAACCGTCGCCCAGCCAATGTATGATTTGGGTGCGGTGGCAATGCGTTTGCTGACCAAACTGATGAAGAAAGAGAACGTGGAGAATCCTCGCGTGATTTTGCCGCATGAGACGATTTTGCGATTGTCGGTCAGCCACGTGTAATGTGTTTTCTTTGTAGAGAGAGATGAGACACAGAAAAAATATATATGAAAAAGGTTATACGACGGAAAAGCTCCTTTTTAGGAGCTTTTTTGAGTATTGGGGGATACTTGGTCAAAGGAGTGATAAGCATGGCTAAAACGATTGGCCTGATGGGCGCCATGGATGAAGAAATCGCCCTGCTGCTGGAGCGGGTCGAAAATCAGGAAACGGCCGTTATCGCGGGCATCCGCTTTGTGAAAGGAAGTCTGCACGGCAAGGACGTCGTCGTCTGCAAATCCGGGGTCGGGAAAGTCAATGCGGCGTTAGCGGCGCAATTGCTGATCGACCGCTTTGAGGCCGGCGCCATATGGTTTACGGGCGTGGCCGGAGCGGTTCACCCGGATCTGGACGTTGGCGACATCGTCATCTCATCTTCCTGCCAGCAGCATGATATGGACGCAAGTCCGCTCGGGTACCCGCGCGGAAGCGTGCCTTATCAGGAAGTATCCGACTTTCCCGCGGACCCGGTGTTTATCGCTTTGGCCGAAGAGGCCTGCACCCGGCTGTGCCGGGACCATAAATACATCGTCGGCCGGGTGCTGTCCGGCGATCAATTTATCGCCGACCGCGGCTTCGTCAGCTCGGTGCTGTACGGGGAGATGGAAGGCGCCTGCGTGGAAATGGAAGGCGCCGCGCTTGCGCAAGTGTGCGGCATGAACCGGGTGCCGTTCGTCGTGCTGCGCTCCATCTCCGATAAAGCGGACGGTTCGGCGGACGTGAATTTCGCCGAGTTTACAAAGCTGGCCGCGCAGCGTTCGTTTGAAATCTTAAACGATATGGTGCAGCATCTATAAATAGTCCTGCAGGGCAACCGCGAGCGTCTCGCGGTTTTTGGCCGTGATTTCCGCCCGGCGGGGGATGCCGTTCCAATGCGACAGGTCGTCCAGCCAGGCGTCCGGGAGCGAAAAGGACGTTTGGCTTTGCCAACGCTTTGTCCAGGCTTCCGGGAGTCTGGCGTCCGGCTGCCGCGTTAAGGTTTCCTTTAGCGGGTGGCCGCTCATCTCAAGCCAGAGCAGGCTCCAGGCGCGCGGAACGACCCGCCAGAAATCGTAGCCGCCTCCGCCGACCGCGACCCAGCGCCCTTCGCAGTACGTATGGGCCAGCTCGTGCAGGATTTCGGGCATGCGCCGGTAAATCGCCATGCTGCAGTGCATATGGGACAACGGGTCCAGCGCATGGGCGTCGCACCCGTGCAGGCTGACGATCAGATCCGGGCGAAAATGACCGGCCAGGCGCCGAACGGACTGTTCAAAGCACTCCATCCACGAATCGTCTTCGGTATACGGCTGCAGGGGCAGGTTCATGCACGCGCCATAGCCCTGGTGCTCTCCGCGCTCCGGCAAAAATCCGGTCCCCGGAAACAGGTATTTGCCCGTTTCGTGGATCGAATACGTGCATACCTCCGGGTCCGAATAAAAGCTCCACTGCACCCCGTCCCCGTGGTGGACGTCCGTGTCCACGTAAAGCACGCGCGCGCCGTAACGGCGGCGGGCGTAGGAAATCGCCACGGCGGCGTCGTTGTAAACGCAGAAGCCCGCGGCTTTAGCCGAAAGGGCGTGATGCAGCCCGCCGCCCAAATGCAGGGCATGCGTGCTCGCCCCCGACAGCACCGCTTCAACCGCCGCTACGGTGCCGCCTGAGATGCAGGCCGCCGCCTCGTGCATCCCGGCAAAGTACGGGGTGTCTTCATCCAGCAGGCCGTATTGCTCGGCGCGGCTGACCCAGGCCGGATCGGGCGGAGTCAGGCTTAAGTTTTTTACGGCTTCCACGTAAGCGGGCTGATGAACCCACAGCAGTTCCTCCTCCGTTGCCGGACGCTGCCGAAGCAGATGATCCGGCTTCAAGGCGCCAACCTCTTTTAACAAATCCATGGTTAATTCCAAGCGGATCGGATGGAACGGGTGCCGGTCATGAAACCGGTATTTCCGCTCTTGTTCATGGTGAATAAATAAAGCGCTTCCAGGCATGGAATCACACGCCTTCCTTATTGATGCTTGCTAATACATGAAACGCTGCTGAAAACGGATGCGATCGAACTGTTCCTCGGAGGATAAAGGGACCTCCTTGCCGATCCGGACCATCAGGCAATTGGCCGGATGGGAGCAAATTTCCGGATCATCGGTCGCGTACCAGACCATGTCGACCGTCTTCATAAGCCGTTCCATCATTTTGCGGTAATCCCAAACGCTGAGGCCGCTGTTCTTCAAATCCCAATGCCAGTAATATTCGGTCGTAAACACGATATACCGCTCCATTTGCCCATCCTCGAAAGCGGTGCGGATCATTTTCGAGCCGAGTCCCGCGCTGCGGTATTCATCGGCCACCTCGACGGCCCCCAGTTCGATCAGGTCGGGCATGAGCCCCTGGGACCAGCGCTCCAGCTCGTCGGGATAATGGAAAGTAACGTACCCGATAATCGTCGCTTCGCTCCGGGCCAAAATGATCCGGCCTTCCGGGAGTGAGGCGATTTCGACCAGAGCGGCGTGCTGATCCTCGGGCTTCCGAAAAGCGTCCAGATCCGGATGCATCCGCAGCGTTTGGAGATGGGACGGAGTAACGGGACCTTCCACGATAATTTCGCGTTCATGGTAGGGCAGGGTATGGCGGATATAGGTTTTGCGGTGTTCCATTTTGCCGCCTCCTTTGCTCGTTCACCTCACTTATAACAGAAAAATGAAAAAATGAAAAGTGTAGCCTGTGCCGAAAAACCTGTGATATAATGTTCTCCGACATAAAATTTTCACAATTCAAGGCTGTTAATATGGTGGTTGAGCTTGACAAACGGTTCAGAAGTTTTATTCCCCGTTTCTTTCGATTAGAACGGATGCCTGCCCGTCAACAAAAGCTGAAGCAAAAGATTTACCTTACGCTCCTGTGTATCCGTTTTCATGAACTTTGATCTACTGTTTTCTTATTTACAAAGATTAAGGAGGATGAAACGATGAGTCAACTGCAAGGGGAAATCATTGCGGCGGGTGTACCGTCGTCCAACATGAACAGCTACGAAGAAGCCTGCGCCAATTTTAATTGGAACGATGTGGAAAAGCAGTTTTCCTGGCATGTTACAGGCCGGGTAAACTTGGCTTACGAGGCGATCGACCGCCATGTCGATGCCGGGAAGGGGGATAAGCCGGCGCTCTTGTTCAGCGATCCGGTCCGCGAAGAATCCTACACGTTTGAGCAGATGCGGGAGCAGACGAACCGCTGCGCCAATGTGCTGCGCAAATACGGGATCGCTAAGGGGGACCGGGTATTCGTGTTTATGCCGCGGTCGCCCGAGCTTTACATCAGCGTGCTTGGGATTATCAAGGTGGGAGCCGTGGTGGGCCCGCTTTTCGAAGCTTTTATGGAGACGGCGGTCAAAGACCGGCTGGAGGACAGCGGAGCGGTGGCGCTGGTTACGACGCCGGAGCTGCTGCCCCGCGTCAAACGGGAGGAGCTGCCGGCGCTGAAAACGATCTTCGTCGTCGGCGACAACGTAGCCGCGGAACCCGGAATCGTTGATTGGAAATCCGAGCTGGCGGCGGCTTCCCCCGAGGCCGAAATCGAATGGGTGAACCGCGAGGACGGCCTCATTTTACATTATACTTCCGGCTCTACCGGCAAGCCGAAAGGCGTTTACCATGTGCACAATGCGATGATTCAGCACTATCATACCGGCCATGTCGTACTCGATTTGAAAGAAGGGGATATCTATTGGTGCACGGCCGACCCCGGATGGGTGACCGGCACATCCTACGGCATTTTCGCTCCTTGGCTGCACGGGGTGACCAATGTCGTCCGCGGCGGACGCTTCAGCCCGGCCGACTGGTATAGGACGATTCAGAAATATCAAGTGAGCGTCTGGTACAGCGCGCCGACCGCTTTTCGCATGCTGATGGGCGCTGGACAGGACATCATCACGCAATACGATCTGTCTTCGCTGCGCCACGTGTTGTCCGTCGGCGAGCCGCTCAACCCCGAGGTTGTCCGCTGGGGGATGAAGGTATACAACCGCCGGATACACGATACGTGGTGGATGACCGAGACGGGCGGCCAACTGATCTGCAATTACCCGTCGCTGCCGATCAAACCCGGTTCGATGGGAAAACCGGTTCCCGGCATCCAGGCGGCGATCATCGACGATAACGGCAAGGAACTGCCGCCGTACCGGATGGGCAATTTGGCGATCCGCACGCCATGGCCGTCGATGATGCGGCTGATTTGGAACAACGCGCCGAAATACGAAGAGTACTTCCGGATTCCCGGGTGGTACATTTCCGGGGATACGGCGTATATGGACGAGGACGGGTATTTCTGGTTCCAGGGGCGGATCGACGACGTCATCAACTCCTCCGGCGAGCGCATTGGGCCGTTTGAGGTCGAGAGCAAACTGGTCGAGCATCCGGCCGTGGCCGAAGCCGGCGTGATCGGCAAGCCCGATCCCGTGCGCGGAGAGATCATCAAGGCGTTTATATCGTTGCGCGAAGGGTTCGCTCCTTCCGAGGAACTGAAGGCGGAAATCGCCAAATTCGTCAAAGAAGGGCTGTCCGCCCACGCCGCGCCGCGGGAAATCGAATTTAAAGACAAATTGCCCAAAACCCGCTCCGGCAAAATCATGCGCCGCGTGTTAAAAGCTTGGGAACTTAACCTCCCGGCCGGGGATTTATCGACGATTGAGGATTAAAGCGGGTTTTCCCGCTAGATGCAATAAGCCCCTCCGAAGAGCGCTCGGAGGGGCTTTCCCTTGCTTATCTGGTTTTAGCGCCAGCTTATTTACTGTACTGCACCGGAGACGATGCCGGGGATTCGCCCAGCACGTTCACCGCCGTAACCTTGACCCAGACGGTGCCGGAGTCGGTTTTGAATGAATACTGCGTATCGGCGGTCGAGCCGGCTTTGGAATACGTGCCGTCCGCCGCATCGGACACGTACACGTTATAGCTGGTGACGAGGTCCAGAGCCGGGTTGGCTTCCCAGCTTGCCGTAAACCCTCGTTCGTCCTTCTTAATGCTCACCTGAGCGGGAGAAGCGGGGAGCGAACCGTCCGTGCCGTTCTCCCCGGCCGTTCCCCCATCTTCCGGCGTTTCGGCGCTGCTGTCCGGAGGCGTAACGCCGTCCGGGTTCATGCCTCCCAATAAACCGACAATCGCGCTAGGTTCCGACTCCTTGCCGGCTACGTCCACGGCCGTAACGTAATAAGAAGTGGCCGGACCGGCGGCGTTGGCGTCGGTGATCGACAAATCGTCGCCGATGAGCGCCGCTTTGCCGGTATATTGGAACTTCACCCCGTCATCCGAGCGGTACAGTCGGTAGCCGACAACGTCTTTTTCGCTGTTTGCGCCAAACGTTACCGTGGCCGTGCTTCCGTTTATCTTGAGCGCGACGCCCCCCGGGGACGCCGGCGCATTACCGTCGTCGGTGCGCGGGTCAGGCTTATACGGCGCGTCCTCGCCGGCGTCCCTCGGCATGTAGTAACTCAGCGATCTGTGGCTGCCCTTCATGACGGAAAACGCGTTCTGCAGCTCTTTCACCAGCTCGGAGATCGGCTTCTCGCGGCGAACGACCACTTTTTCGCGCTGCATATCGGACGGCGTCGTTTCCAGGGGAACGTAGTTCACCCCATCGTAGGTGACGTATTTCGCCCGTACCAGAACGTCCTCGGATTTGGTCGGGACGTATTTGGCGTTGAAGATATCCGTCACCAGCTTGCCGGCCTGCTGCGTCAATTGGGTCGGCAGTTTGCCGCTATAGCCGGAGACCGTTTTGGTGACGATTCCGTCCGGCTTTTTGAATTCCTTCGTGGCAAACAGGTCCGGTTCGTTTGCGGTGACCTCGTTCATGACGAGCGACCATATTTTCCGGGCCCGCGATTTACCGGCATCGGAGAGCGTGTTTACGGAATCGCGATAGCCGATCCATACGCCGAGCGTAACGTCCGGCGAGTAGCCCATAAACCAGACGTCCGCGTAATTTTGCGTGGTGCCGGTTTTGCCGACGACGGGAATTTTTCCGTAGTTTTTAAAGTCTCTTTTGATCGAACTGCCCGTCCCGTCCCGAATGACGGTGCGCAGCATATCGGTCATCAAATAGGCGGTTTGCTCGGAAAACACCTGCTTCGGTTCGTTCTTGTGCTTGTAGACGACCTTTCCTTTGGCATCGACGATTTTTTCGATCATGTAGGCATCGACGAACTTTCCGCCGTTCGGGATCGCGCTGTAGGCGTTCGTCAGTTCCTCTACGGTAACGCCGTATTTCAGACCGCCGAGCACGCCGGTTTGCGCATTGTAATCCTCGTCTTCGAGGGTGGTGATCCCGAGTTTTTTCGCGAAATCCCAAGCTTTGTCGATCCCGACGATGTTGTTGAACACCTTGAGCGCCGGGATGTTGCGGGATTCGTTAAGCGCCGTTCTCGCCGTAACCAGGCCTTTGTAGCCGCCGCTGGAATTTACGGGGATGTGATACCCCTTTTGGTAATCCCGCAGAATGATCGGCGAATCGTCGATGATGCTGGCCGGCTGAACTAAGCCCGCATCAAGCGCCGGCAAATAAGCGGCGATCGGCTTCATCGTGGAGCCGGGCTGCCGTTTCATTTGCGTCGCATAGTTCATTTGCTCCGTATAGAAATCGCGTCCCTCGATCATGCCCAAAATCGCGCCGGTATCATTGTCGAGCATCATTGCCGCAACCTGCTCCAGCCCTTTCTTTTCACTGTATGGCGAAAAATTATCCGCATTTTCGGACACTTTGTGCATCGAGTTGTATACCTGCTTATCGATCGTGGTATACACTTTGTATCCCCCGGTCAACAGCTCCTGCCGGGCATCCTCGAGAATTTGCGGGCGGCTGGCCGCCTGTTCCTTGGTCAGCTCCGGATTGCGCAGCATCGCAAGCACGATAGCGCCTTGCCGTTCCGTCTCCAGCATCAAATAAGGGTAAGTGTCGTAAGCTTTTTTGGTTTGCTGCGCCAGCGAACCTTTCAGATCAAAAGCCAGCGCCTCCTGATACTGGGCCTGGGTAATTTTGTTCTCTTCCAGCATGCGCTGCAGTACGAGCTGCTGGCGCTTCATCGCTCTTCCGAAGGCTTCCTCGTTAAATTCCCCTTTGCCGTTAAAGGCCGAATAGGAGGAAGGAAGCTGCGGAAGTCCGGCCAAATAAGCGGTCTGCGCGATGTTCAGGTCCTCCAGATTGGAGATGTTGAAGATTCCTTTGGCCGCCGCCTTGATCCCGTAGACCTGGTATCCGTTCGATCCGTTGCCGAAAGGAACTTTGTTCAAATAAGCCGTAATGATTTCTTCCTTGGATAAAAAACGTTCCAGCCGGAGCGCCAGCAGTATTTCCTTGACCTTCCGGTCTTCCGTGCGTTCCAAATTCAGAAAGACGCGCCGCGCGAGCTGCTGGGTCAGCGTACTCCCGCCGGTCTGTACGCTCTCATGGAGCAGCCTCTGCTTTACGGCCCGGAGCGTTCCTTTAAAGTCGACCCCGATATGCTCGTTAAAATGATTGTCCTCAATCGCGATCACCGCATCGATGACCGATTGGGGGATTTGCTGGTAAGAAACCGGACGGCGGTCTTCCTCCGAGCGAAGCTGGCCGATCGCCTGCCCGTCGCGGAAATACGCGAACCCCGTCATCTCGTTATAATTGATTTTTGCTTCAATGTCGGCCCGCGACCGCACGGGATCGTCCTTGACGATCGAGGAGACGTAACCGAACACGGCGCCCCCCGCAAACAGACCTCCCGCAAATCCAAGGAGAACGAGCCAGCCTAGCGTCGCCCAGATCCAGCGGCCTTTCCTGCGCCGCCGAACCGGTTTGCCGCTCCTTGATCTGCGCTTTTTTTGCTGGCCGGAGTTGTTTTCGTTATCATGAACCATCAATGATCCTCCTTTATAAACAGCAACATTATAGCATAAAAATGGTCTATTGGTTGTTTTTTCATCCTATTTGGCTGAGGATTGACTTCGTAAACGGGATTATGTTATAAAATAATTTAAATGCATATCGTCAAAGGCGTGGAAAGACTTAGTAGAAAGCGGAATCCCGCCGCTCAGAGAATCGGTGGCCGCTGCGAACCGAATGGGCGGATCCCTTTTGAATTACCGTCTGGAGCCGTCCGGGGGAACGCGGCCCTAAGCCGCAAGTAGTCCGGTTCCGGGATGACCGTTATAAGAATGAAGTGAAAACCGTTTCGTTTGCTTGCTGCGGCCTGCGGCGGGTTAACGCGGTTTTAATTAGGGTGGTAACGCGAGCGCTCCTTCTCGTCCCTTGGGACGGAAGGAGCTTTTTTGCGTTTTGCTGGTTTGACGGTTGTTCCAATTTTTAAGCTGGAGGAGTGTTTGTTATGAAATGGGAAGAGTTGACGCCTGAGCAGCAGGCGGAGGTGGAGCGCCAGTTGAAAGTAATTTCCCGGGGGGTCGTCGAGATTGTCCCCGAGGATGAACTGAGGCAAAAGGTGATGAAATCGGTCGTCACCGGAACGCCGCTTAAGGTCAAGCTGGGGCTTGATCCGTCGGCCCCCGATATTCACGTCGGGCACACGGTCGTAATGCAGAAGCTGCGCCAATTTCAGGAGCTTGGCCATCAGGTCCGCCTCATCATCGGGGATTTTACGGGGCGGATCGGCGACCCGACCGGCAAATCGGAAACCCGCAAGCAGTTGACCGAGGAAGATGTGCTGCGGAATGCGGAAACGTACCGGCAGCAGATTTTTAAAATTTTGGATCCGGAAAAAACGCAGGTTCATTTCAACTCCGAATGGCTGGCTCCGATGACGTTTGCCGACGTCGTCAAGCTGGCGGCCAAAGTGACGGTAGCCCGGATGCTGGAGCGGGACGACTTCACCAAACGCTACCAAAGCGGCCAACCGATCAGCATTCACGAATTTTTCTACCCGCTGATGCAGGGGATGGACTCCGTGGCGCTGGAGAGCGACATCGAGCTTGGCGGAACCGACCAGAAGTTCAACCTGCTGATGGGCCGGACGCTGCAGAAGGAATACGGTAAAGATACCCAGATCGCGATTATGACGCCGATTATCGAAGGTCTCGACGGCGTGCAGAAGATGAGCAAAAGCCTTGGCAACTACATCGGCATCGACGAGGAGCCGAACGAAATCTACGGCAAAGCGATGTCCGTGCCGGACGAGCTGATGCTGAAATATTACGAGCTGGTGACGGATTTGCCTGGAGAAGAGCTGGAGGCTCTTGCGGAAGGTCTTAAAACGGGCAGCGTCCACCCGCGCGACGCGAAGATGAAGCTGGCGTTCACGCTGGTCCGGATGTACCATGGCGCAGATGCGGCGAATGCCGCGCAGGAGCATTTCGTAACGGTGTTCCAGCAGCGGGCTTTGCCGGAGGATATCGAAGAGAAGGAGATCCCCGCAGGAGAGCTGGAGGACGGGAAAATCCGCCTGATCAAGCTGCTGACGCTGATCGGTTTCGCCGCCTCAAACGGGGAAGCGAGACGCAGCATCCAGCAGGGGGCGGTTAAACTTAACGAAGAGAAGCTGACCGACCCGAACGCGGAGGTCGCTTTGTCCGGCGGGGAAGTCATTCAGGTGGGAAAACGGAAATTCGCCAAGCTGACGGTGAAATAAAGAGAATTCAACTCATTCGTTTGGAAGATTTACACATTATAGAAACGCCGGAGCGAATTGCTCCGGCGTTTTTTTCTATAACCTAAGAGGGCGCGGCGATATTTAAAATCATGAGACGAATTTCCTGAGTTTTAATGCTTACTTAATGAGAATTTCGGCTTTCGCGGAAACCTGCCTTCCTTAAAATCGCCTATTTTTTATGGTTTGCCTGCAGTAATTAGGTTCTTTTAACAGTATGGGCGAGTTCCGTTCCTTTAGTATTGAACCTTAATCCTTGGAGTTTATACATTCTGGCGTGATGTCTAAAGAACGGCCACGGTTACTTTTTTGGAAAAAATTTTGGGTTTTTAAAACTTTTTCGTTAGCCCATCCGTTTACGCCATGTGTCGACCGATCGGAACATAAGACACTAAAAAATAGGCGGAAGGATGGAAAGATAAAATGAAACACAATTTTTACAAGGTTTTGAGTACGGCCGCACTGGCCGCAATCATTGCCGGCGCGGGGACGGTTGGTGTTATGCGGTCTGTTCAGGCTTCTCCGCCAGCTCCGGCAGCGAAGTCCGCTGTGCCGCAAGAGGCCGCACAAGCTTCACAAACTTCACAAGCCGAAAAGGCCGAACATGCCGGGCAAACGGCCGGTCTGAACAACGTGGATCAAAAGCTGATCGACGCCGCGCAAGCGAAGCTCAAAGAGTTTGTTAAGGAACCGGTTGCTTTCCTCAAGGCGGAAACCGCAAAGCTTGGCGATGAGGAGGCCGTTTGTTTCGTTATCAGCGAGACAAAGATGGGTTCCGAGACTTCCCCTAACGAAAATGTAACGGTAAAACGCGACGGTACGGTGGTAAATCTTTATCTTATCACCTCGTACAAAGAACTTAACGATAACGTCAAGGCAAAGCTGGACCTCGCCTGGAAGCAGGCCTACAACAAAGATTCAAGCGGCATTGAGCGGGTGTTCGTTCATTATACAAATTCCGAATTTTATTACACGGGGTTGGATTATACCAACATAACAGCCGCCAACAGTAAAAAAGAGTCCGTAGATCTGATAAACGGAAAACTGGATTATAGCGGCGGAAAACTGGAGGAGCAAGAAGTGCCGCCCGCAATCAATAAGGCGGCGGCCGAGACCCTTTCCCGCGCCGGAGCGACCTCGAAGGGAAGCCCTGACGTAACCTTCGGCAAAAAACCGAACGGAAAGAAAGTGTACTATTTTACGTACGGAGAGACGAATAAAGGGGAAGTGAAAGTTAACGTTGAAGAAACGACCAACCGGCTGCTCGGCCTGAGCTTGGAGGACTCGTCCCTGCTCAAGGACCTCTCCCAAGTAAGCAAGGAAAACGCGGAGGAGGAAACGAACGCCATCCGTGAAAAAGTGAACGGATACGGGTTGGACGAATTAAAGAAGGCGGCTGTAGAGCAGGCTAAAGCGATGCTGAATCTGGATTTGTCGGACTACACCGCGAAGCGGGATGAAACATCCAAGTCTTCTTACCATAATTCAGTAGTCTTTACCAAAGAAGGCGCTCCCGGCGTAACGGGTTACTTTAACGCCAAAGGGTTCTTCCACGGCTTTAATATTGAGCAATAACCGGAGTATACTTGACCGCGAATAAGCTAAGTTTTTAAGCGCAATCCGGCTCGAGCCGATTTTTGACTTGGGCCGGCTTAACCTAGAAATGGTACTTGACAACCGGCTACTTGAACGAGTACCCGCCAGCTTTGAGAATAGCGGTACTTTATGTCCTTATTATCCGGAGCCTGGCAGGTTCATCTCCATTAGCGGCATTTTATGTACTTATTTTCCTATGAACAGTCTGGAATGGGGGATTTCCTTGCAACAGGGGAAAATAGCGACATAAATCGCCGGAATAACGCGCGTTTTTGTCCTTATGTTTTTCGTCTCAGTCCAAGTGCCAGCGTGTCGGAAGGCTGAACGTATAGGACGAAGCTGTTCCGGATATCCGTTTACGCAATGTGCCGTTCAAATCGGGAACGGGCGCTAAAAAAGTTAAGAGAAAGGGAAGAAAAAATGAAATCCAGTTTTTACAAGGTTGTATGCACGGCCGCCCTGGCGGCGATCATTGCCGGCACGGGAGCCATCGGCGCGGCTGGGACGGTACAGACGGCATCGGCGGCGGAAGCCGGACAAACGGAGCAAACGGTCAATATAAAAAATGTGGACAAGAAGCTGGTCGACGCCGCGCTGGCCAAGCTCAAAGAGTACGCCAAGGGATCGGTTTCCTTCAGCAAGGCGGAGACGACCGAATATAACGGCGAGGTAGTCAGTCTCTCCTGGCAAAAAAACGGCCAATTGTCCGGTTCGGTGTATGTGAAGCCTGACGGTAAAGTGGTTAGAGTCTATCTTGATCTAAAATACGCACAACTTAACGATACGCTGAAATCTAAGCTGAGCAGCGCCTGGAAGCAGTTATACCAAAAAACGCCCTCCGGATTTACGAGTGTGGACGTTAATTATTTGGAAGACGGTTCTACCGATATCATGGCTTTTTGCAATAATGAGCGGATTACCCTTGTGGACGGAAAAGTGGAAAGCGGCGGCGGATCATTGAAATCGATGCCGGCGGCAATCCAAAAAGCGGCGGCCCAGGCGCTTTCCCGCGTCGGAGCGAAGGCGAAGGGCAGTCCGAGAATATACTACAGTCTCAAGCCGAACAAAAAGAAGGTGTATGAATTAGAGTACTCCACCAATAAAGGCAATATTGAGCTGGAGATTGAAGAGACGACCAACCGGCTGCTCGGCATCGACCTGGGATATTTGTCCTTGATTAAGGAGCTTGGCAATGTAAGCAAAGAAAACCCGGGCGAAGAAACAAAGGCTATCCAAGATAAAGTGAAATCTTACACTCTGGACGATTTAAAGAAGTCGGCCGTAAAGCAAGCCAAGGAGATCATGAACCTGGATTTGGCGGAGTATGGTGCGGAGTTAAAGGATGTCAACACGTATCCGTATGTCGTCTTTAGCAAAAAGGGTTCGCCCGCGGTAAAAGGGTATTTTAACAGCAAAGGCGAGTTCCATTCTTTTGTCATTGAACATTAATAGAAACGGCGTATGGGGATCCTGCCCGTTAGCCTGCAAGCAGGCCGTCCTTACATACGGCCAAAGGGCCCGAGTCGACATCGACTTGGGCCCTTTGCGTGTAAGCAAAATCTTAACGGTTGTAGAACTCGACGATTTGCTTCTCGTCGATGTCTTGCGACAGCTCCGAACGTTCAGGCAAACGGATCAGTTTGCCTTCCATGGCGGTGTCGTTGTACTCCAGGTAAGCCGGAAGATGCGTGCGGTTTTCCAAAGCTTCCTTGATGGAAGAAAGGCCGCGGCTTCTTTCACGCAGGCTGATGACGTCGCCAACGCTTACGCGGAAAGACGCGATGTCCACTTTCTTGCCGTTGACGGTTACGTGGCCGTGGGATACCAACTGGCGCGCTCCCGCGCGGGAGTTGGCGAAGCCCAGACGGTAAACGAGGTTGTCCAAACGGCTTTCAAGCAGGAACATGAAGTTTTCGCCGGCGATACCAGGAAGTTTCTGCGCTTTCTCGAACAGGGTGCGGAATTGCTTCTCGCCCAAACCGTACATATGGCGCAATTTTTGTTTCTCGAGCAGCTGTGCGCCGTAGTTGCTTACTTTTCTGCGTTGGTTGGGACCATGTTGTCCCGGAGGGAATGGGCGTTTCAAATCTTTGCCTGTACCGCTCAAGGAAATGCCCAGGCGGCGGCTGAGTTTAAATTTAGGACCAGTGTAACGTGCCATTGTATAGGTAGACTCCTTTGTGTTTGAAATTTCGCGTAGGGTTCTACTTATGCGGGTTTTGTTTGTTGAGCGTAGGATAGATGATAATTACGCTCACTGACAAGAAAGTTCAGCCGCTGTCCTGTCAGCAACAAAAACCGAGAGGGTGCTCGCATGCGTTACGCCCTAATCAAGACTCTATCCAGTCTTTATCAACAATATATATTATATGAAACGGATGCCTAAAGTCAAGATGGGGAAATTGTTTTAAAAGGAGTTTTTTTGTCGATAGGGCTTTTGTCCTAAAAATTTGATGCAAAACGATGTGGAAGATAGTAAAATACAGGTAGCTGTCAGTAAACTGCAACAAGGCGTTGGCCATGCGGTATAAATGAGAGTTCGGAAAGCCAGGTTTTGGACGGCTTTTTGAACAACCTCTATAAAGGAGTTTTCCTATGGCAGACCAATCCCGAGGACACCCTACGTTGAACGTGAACATTTCTTCAATGCTGCCGCGCCCGGAACAGGAAGAAGGCTGTGCAGATTGGCTGCAGCAGCTGGATATTACCTCCTACGATTACCCCTATATTGAACCGGTTATTTTACAAGCTTACAAGGACTTATGCCAAAATACTACCGAGATCGCCGAACTGGGCGGAGCCCGCTTTTTTGTCGCGCGCCACGACGGAGGCCTGGTAATCTCAGGGACGGGGGAGGACGAGCCTGCCGAGGAAGGGATGGATGCCTCTTATGTTGCCGGGACCGTATCCCGCAGCATTGAGCTTGCCGCTCCAATGGTCCTTCCGCACGGGAAATTCGTTTATGCGGCCACTCCTGTCTTTACGCGGAAGGAAGGGGGGATGTTCGCCGTGTTCGGCTGCCGGCTGCCGAATGCCCCCGAATATGCGGGAGCGGCGGCCATGCTGTTTATCCGTGCGGTTGCCCAGCATTTCCGGACATGTTTTTACAAAGCTTTTGAAGCTTTGTTCATCGCGGACATGCTGCTCGTTCAGCAGAGGGCCAAACGCGAGGAGCACCGCCGGTCGAAGCTGTTTCAGGCCGTGCAGAAGCTTTACGACAAAATCGATGTCGATTCCGTCCTGTCGGAAGTGTTTGAACGAGTTTCCGGCATGTATCCGGAGGCCAAGCTTGAACTTTTGATGTCCCAGGACGATTTAAGCCGCGATCCGCGGGTAAAGCTGCTGCAGCTGCAGGGACCCGGGGAGCGGTTTTGCGTCAAGGCATTTATGGAAGGCCGGATGCTCACCCGGGAACTGCATGGCCCCGCGGGAGAACCGCTGCTTGAAATCGCCGCCCCGCTCGGCGGAAAGCAGGGGATCTACGGTGTGTTTCGCCTCTTGATTCGGCGCGGTTTAGTCGATGAGTTCGATCTGCAGCTCATCGGCATGCTGGCGGATACGGCAGGGGTCGCCTTTGAAAATGCCAAACTGTACCAGCAGTCCAATTTGCTGATCAACGAGCTGCGGCTGATCAATGAACTCACCAAACGGCTGAATCAAAGCTTGCGGCTGAAAGAGGTTTTCCAATTTGCCGGCGATGAGCTGCTCTCCATTTTCCAGGCGGAGTATTGCTGTATTTCCCAGCTTCATAAAGAAAACGGGACATTTGAAGTGATGTCCACGAATGTGCCCGGCCTTTCGAAACAGACGTTTCCGGATACTTACGGTTTTTGCGGTTTGGTGTGCTCCACGCAGGAACCGATCATTTTGTCGGATTATCAAGCGTACGGCAAAGTATCCTCCCGCATGATGGAAGAGACGAAGGCGTGCTCGCTGATTGCCGCTCCTCTGATCGTCCGGGGGGAAGTAAACGGGGCGATTATGCTGGCTCACCGGGAAGAGCGGTATTTTTCCTACGACAATTACAAACTGCTGCAGGTTCTTTCCTCGCATATCGGTTTGGCCATCGCCAATGCCCTGCTGCATGCCGAGGTGCGGAGAATGGCCAACAGGGACATGCTGACCGGACTTTACGCGCGCCACTATGTGGATGAAGCCATCCAGCAATTTCAGAAAAAAGACAGCAACGGTTCGTTGATCATCGTCGACATCGATCAGTTTAAACAGGTCAACGACACCTACGGGCATCAGACCGGGGATAAAATCCTTCAGCAGGTATGCACGATCGTCAAAAGCTCGATCCGCAAAACGGATATCGCCGCCCGTTGGGGAGGCGAGGAACTGGCCATATATCTGCCGGGGGCCGACGCCGAAAATGCCTATCGGATCGCGGAGACGATCCGCCTCCGCGCCGCGATGGATACCGATCCCGCCGTAACGGTGTCGTGCGGCATTGCCGAATGGACGCAGGGAGACGGTAAGGTCAGCGTAGAGTCGCTTTTTTATGAGGCGGACATGGCGCTCTACAAAGCCAAAAACAACGGGAGAAACCAGACGCAAATCGGGTAAGGATGCTATATAAGGTGAACTAACGAAAGTACGGATTAGGGCGGCCGTGTGAAATATTCCAGATGAAGAGGCGTTCCGGGAAAGGCGGCAAGTCCGCAAACGGAACGCCTTTTTCCTTTGCGCATAGATTTCCCGCGCCGGAGGCAGGATATTGCTGAATGCAAATTTTGAATCCGCCGTTAGGCAGCGGCGAATTTCAAAAATGAGAGGCGCGGGAAGCATATGCTGAAAAGAGTTGCCGGTTATCGGAAACTGATTTGGATATTTTTGCTTGCAGCCGTTTTGCCCGCTTGCGGCGAGCCGAAAACCGGCGACCAATGGTTTGGCTTTACCTGGTCGGGGCTGGCGGGCTGCGACGCCCTGACCTTTCGCGGGCTTGCTTCGCTGCAGCGGGGAGAACACAGCACGCCGGAAGAGAGCATCAGCTATACGGGGCGGCTTAACAACCATCGCGAACTGAGCATGAGCGCGGATTCATTGGCCCGGGGCGGCAAGGATCGCTTTCGCGCGGCCGGATTGACCGCCGCCTCAGGGTACGAAGCGAAGCTCCGCCTGGAAAACGGCACCTGGCTGCTGCAGGCCAACGAAAGCAGCGCCCTCCTGCATGGAATGAGCCGCTTGAACCCGCTCGATCAATTGGAGGACATCCATCATGCCGTCAAGAAAAAAATTACGCTGGAAAGCGGAGCGGCGCGCGGGACCAAGGTGCTGAGGATCGAAATGGACCCCGGTGAAGCCGGAATCCGGTTAAAAGATGAGCTATTAGCGGAAATGAGTCTGCTTGGGGCGGATCTGAACGGCAAGCTTGCGGCCGTTTCCCCGAGCCGGAGAAGTCATGTGCGGGCCCGGCTTACGTCGATCTTGTCGGCGGGGCGCGAGCAATTGCTCGGGATGCTTGAGGATATGGAGGCGAACGTGGTTTACCATCTGACGATCAACCGCAAAACCGGGCTGCCCTCCCGTTTGACCTCGGAGACCAAGCTGAAATATTTGACGCCGCAGGGACTGCCCCAGCAGGAAGTGCTGCGCACGGACAACAGGTTTGATAATTATAAGTAGACTTAGAGGCGGGCTGACTTCCTGTGACGGCCGTGCTACAATAGTAGAAGAATTAACCATTGGTTAACACGCGGGTTCCTTGAGCATGCGTTCTTGGCGAAGGGAAGTCCCGCTCCATTTTTGAGGAGGGAAAGCCATATGCGAGATCCTAGAATACAAAAACTGGCGGAAAACCTGGTTGGTTACTCCGTAGATGTCCAGCCCGGAGAAAATGTGCTGGTTGAAATGATCGGCGAAGAGCGCGATTTGTTAAAAGCGGTTATTGAGGAAGTGGGAAAAAGGGGCGGAAACGCGTTCGTGGAAATAACCGACCGCACCGTTCAGCGGACGCAGTTGAAATACGCCACCGCGGAAAGCATGAAGACGTGGGCGGAATACGACTTGAAGCGGATGGAAATGATGGACTGCTATATCGGAATTCGGGCGGGCTCCAACGTCAACGATTTGTCCGACGTGCCTGAAGACAAAATGAAGCTGTACAATTCGCTGTATTCCCATCCCGTACATAGCGAGCAGCGGGTCAAGAAGACGAAGTGGGTAGTGCTCCGCTATCCGAACGCCAGCATGGCTCAATTGGCCAACACGAGCACAGAGGCGTTTGAAGATTTTTATTTCAACGTCTGCAATCTCGATTACGCCAAGATGGACCGGGCTCAGGACGCGCTGGCCGATCTGATGAAGCGCACGGACAAGGTGCGTATTGCCGGCCCGGGAACGGACCTGACCTTTTCGATCAAAAACATCGGCGCCGAGAAATGCTCCGGCCAGAAAAACATTCCGGACGGCGAAGTATACACCGCCCCTGTGCGCGATTCCGTGAACGGAACGATCAGCTACAACGCGGCGACGCTGTACAACGGCGTTACGTTCGAAAACATCAAGTTCCGTTTTGAAAACGGCAAAATCGTCGAAGCGACCGGCAACGATACGAAACGCTTAAACGAAATTCTCGATTCCGACGAAGGGGCAAGATACATCGGGGAATTTGCGATCGGCTTCAATCCGTACATCCTGCATCCGATGAAGGATATATTGTTTGACGAGAAAATCGCCGGCAGCCTGCACTTTACGCCGGGCCAGGCTTACGATGAAACGGATAACGGCAACCGCTCCTCGATCCATTGGGATCTGGTGCTGATTCAGCGTCCGGACTACGGCGGCGGGGAAATTTATTTCGATGACGTGCTGATCCGCAAAGACGGTATTTTCGTGCTTCCGGAGCTTGCGGCGTTAAATCCGGAAAACTTGAAATAACGAGGAAAATCCTTGCTTGGAAAGCGGATTCAATGTATGATTGAAGTATGTTATTTTCAATGTTAATCACGGAGGGATCCCTATGGCCACGAACAATGAAGCGGTAGTTGAAATTGCCCAAGCGGCGGGCAAGTTTACTTCTTCCATCGTGCTCCAAGCTGACAACAAGTACATCGACGTAAAAAGTATCCTCGGCCTTTTCACTACACTGGTGAATACAATGAGCTATGAGCTCCACGTTCACGGACCGGACGCCGATGAAGCGAAAAAAGCGATGAGCGAAGTTTTCGCCAAGCACGGATTGAATGTAAAATTGGTAGAAGATTAATCGAAATGGGAAAGACACTCCTGCCGTTTGGCGGGGGTGTCTTTTTACAATGATAGAGTTTGTTTCCCGCAGGTTCTTGTATTGGCCCTCGATTTCGTCTAATATTAGGAATAGAGTAGCTGTGAAAGGAACATTGGACATAGGGGGGAAGAAGCATGACTTCATCTGAGTTACAGGAGCAACTGAACCTGAAAGCACTTAATCTTCTGCAGGAAGATGCAGATAAAATAGAGAAGCTGATCGAAGTACAGATGGAGAACTTGGCCACACGTTACTGCCCTCTCTATGAGGAAGTGCTGGATACCCAGATGTATGGATTCTCAAGGCAGGTGGATTACGCGATTCGCGTCGGACTGATTGAGGAAATGGTCGGCAAGCAAATTATAAGCAGATTGGAACGGAATCTTGCCTCGCTTTATGAAGCCATGAACAAGAAAAAGTGACCTGCAGGCCAGGCATGCATATAGCTCATCAGACAAAATACAAGCGTATGATCCGGAAATTTTCGGCCATACGCTTGTTTTTTCTGCGGCAAATAAGTTATGCAGGGGGGCCAAGCGTTCTACACGAGGTAAAAGGAGACGCCGAGAATCGCGTATACGGCGAGCAGGAGCAAGCCTTCATACCAGTTGGTTTGACCGTCCTGCGTAATCGATTTGGCGATAAATACGGATACGCCGATCGCCGCCAGTTCAATGACCGTAAACACGATATCCATGGGCCGGCCGAACAGATGGCTGACGAAGACCAGCACCGGCGCGACGAACAGGGCAATCTGCAAGCTGCTGCCGACGGCAATCTCCACGGCCGCTCCGATTTTGTTTTTCAAAGCGAGCATGATGGCGGCGCTGTGTTCGGCGGCATTGCCCACGATCGCCACCACGAAGGCCCCGACGAAAAGTTCGCTCAGCCCGAACTTGGCCGAGAAGGTATCCAGCGTGTGCACCAGCCATTCGCTGACGAAAGCGACCATAACGGTGGCTAGAATCAAATACAGGATGGATCTTCCCCTGGACCAGGCCGGATCATGCTCGTGCTCGCCCGGCAGCTCATCGCCATCTTCGGTAATATCCGCCAAATAGCTTTTGTGGGTGATCATGGAGAAAACAAGCCATAGCAAGTAAGCGGCGATGAGGATGCCGGCGACGACCAGGCTTAACGTGGTACGGTCCTCCTCATGCAGTACATGGGTTTGCAGAAATACTGCCGGGACGAACAGCGCGATGATCGCCACGATCATCAGCGAACCGCTCATATTGGCCAAGGCCAGATTGTATTTTTGCACCTTGTACTTCAGACCGCCCGCGAGCAGGCTTGCTCCCAACACGAGCAGCAGGTTGCCGATGATCGAGCCGGTAATGCTGGCCTTTACCATATCGAACAAGCCTTCTTTGACGAGCAAAATAGCGATAATGAGTTCGGCCGCGTTGCCGAAGGTGGCGTTTAGAAAACCGCCGAGGCGCTGTCCGGCGTAATGGGCCACGCTTTCCGTCGCTTTTCCCAGGAAGCCGGCCACGAAAATAACGGCGATCGCGGAAATGATGAACTCCAGCGTCGCCGGCCAATGCGCAAAATGCCCGATGGCGCTTAGTACAAAGAAAAGGATGAGCAAAAATGGGGTCGCAAACTTTCTCATAATCCACCTCAATTTGTAATAAATTGTCGGGTTCCGAATTAACAATTCTAACTAAATATAACCAATAACGCGAAAATTATAAATCAAAAATAATTAGCGAGTCTACATTTGCTTTAAAGCGACTTACCATTTACAATGAAATTAATGAGGTTGAAGGAGGTATGACCATGACCGAACAACTGCAGTTGGAAAATGGGATGATTCGGATTGCGGATGACGTCGTTGCGAAAATTGCCGGAATGGCGGCCCTGGAGACACCGGGAATTGCAGCGATGTCCGGCGGGCTGTCTGAAGGCTGGGCGAAACGGTTAAGCGGCAAAAATGTGCAAAAAGGCGTCACGGTGGAAGTCGGTCAATTGGAGGCGGCGATTGATCTAAGGATTATCGTCCTGTACGAGACGCCGATTCACGAGGTATGCCGGATGCTTCAGCAAAATGTTCGTGAAGCGGTAGAGAGTATGACGGGGCTTAAAATTGTGGAAGTCAATGTGAAAGTCGAAGGCGTAGCGTTTAAAGATGACGAGATGTAATCGATTTTTTCGACCTTCTGCAGTAATATAAGGGTTCGGACTTGGGTCTCGAATTAACCGCAACATAAGCTGGCATAGAAAAAGGGGTTGCCCCAAAGCAGTTTCGCTGCTTGGGCAACCCCTTTTTGATGCGGGAAATTCGCTATTTAAATTTGCCGCCGGCTCCGAAAGTCGTATACGGCCGATTCCCTGACGACAACCGATTTGGTCCGCTCCTGTTTTGCCGGCAGCGTCGATTCGCGCGAGATGCTCAGCAAGATGCCCATGGACATCATCATGGCCAGCAGGGAAGAGCCCCCGTAGCTGATGAACGGCAGCGTTACCCCGGTCATGGGGATGGTGTTCGTAACCCCGCCGATATTGATGAAAGCCTGAATGGCGATAAGCCCCATGATGCCGACGCCGGTCAACGTACCGAACGTACTTTGGCAGCGCAGCGAAATAAGCAGGCCTCGCCAGATGAAATAAACGTAAAACAGCAGGAAAAGCAGCGTGCCGATAAAACCGAACTCTTCGCCAATCACGGAAAAAATAAAATCGTTGTACGCGTTGGGCAAATAGTGCAGCTTTTGAATGCCTTGTCCGAAGCCGGTTCCCGTAGGTCCCCCGTGCCCGATGGCCGTAAGCGATTGGAGCAGATTATAGCCGTTTCCCAGGGGGTCCTTCATCGGATCCAGATAGGCCTGAATCCGGCCCACCTTGTAGTTAACTTGGTCTGTCGCGGATTCGCTGGGGTGAATTTTGTCCCACAGCGCTCCGGCGGCCAGCACGATGCTGGCTCCAAGCACGAGCAGTCCGATCGAACCGAGGATGTGCTTCAGGTTTGCGCCCCCGGCGAAAATAATCAGCCCGGCGGTGGCGACGAGGATCATGCAGGAGCCGAAGTCGGGCTGCAGCATGATCAGACCGGCGACAAAGCCGACGATGACCATAACCGGGATGTACCCGGTCCTTAGATCCCGGAAGCGTTCGCCTTTTTTCGAGATCAGGGCGGCCAAGTATAAAATCGTCGTGATTTTGGCCAGCTCCGTCGGTTGAATCCCCAGCGTGCCGATGGCGAACCAACTCGTCGCACCGTTTCTTTTGTCGCCGATTATGGGAACGAGCACAAGCATCATAATAGCCAAAATAAACACGGGCACGAACAGTTTTTTGTATTTGTCATAACGGATGTTCATCGTAACGAACATGAAAACCAGGCCGAGACAGGCAAAAATGATCTGCCGTTTCGTAAAATACATAGGATCGTTTCCGAATTTTGCGTCGATCAGCGTAATGCTGGAGCTGGAGCTGAACACCATGACGATCCCGAACCCCACCAGCAGCAGGGTGAGGAGGAGCAATTGGAAATCCGGGGCCCCGCGTCTGGGTTTATCCGTTTCGCCTCTCATAGGCTTGCCGCCTTAAGCCCCAAGAAGTTCCTTCAATTCGGTCAATTTATGGGTTGCGGTTTTCATCACCGTCGCGGGAATTTCCGATTCGTATTCCAGCCCGTGCGGGAAAGTGGCCCGCCCCATGTAGACCGCTTCAATAGCCAGGACCGTGTCCGGACGCTCCAATTTGCCCTCTACCGCACGCGTGTTGATGCGCAGGTAATATTCGTCGTTGTTGTGTTCGATTTTATAGTCGTATGTAGCCCGGTAATATTCCCATTGCCAGCGCACAAATCCGACCTTTTCAGCGGATTCGTCCAAATAAGCCAAATCGCTTTTTAATCCGTTCAAACCGCTATTTTCCACGATCATGCAAGAAATGCCCCCTTAATTATGACTTTTCAACAAATTCGATTGATTCTCTACCCCATGATATTATGTTTCCACCGCTTGTGCAAGCGCGGGAAAACGCTGCCTTAAGGACAGTTTCGTTATCCTGGAGTGATTCCGCTTTCCTTTTTCTGCTACAATAGAGCTAGATTCCATTCGGGCCGGCTTTGCAGGCTAAAGAAACGGTACCTGGGTGAAGAGGAGTGAAAGACCATGGAAGAGGACGTTGTACGCGCGCTGTTTCCGGCCATGGTGGAACGGCGCAGGCATTTGCACCGTCATCCCGAGCTGTCTTATCAGGAGAAGGAGACCTCGGGATTCGCGGCGGAGAAGCTGAGGGAGCTTGGGGTCGAAACCATCGTGAACGTGGGCGGTTTTGGCGTGGTCGGCAAAATCCGCGGCGGGCTGCCGGGCAAGACCGTTGCCCTGCGGGCCGATATGGACGCCCTGCCGATTCAGGACGAAAAAAGCTGCGAATACGCCTCCGAGGTGCCCGGCGTCATGCACGCCTGCGGCCACGACGGGCATACGGCGGCGCTGCTTGCGGTCGCGGAATATTTCAGCCGGATTCGCCCGCAGCTGCGCGGGGAAATCCGCCTGCTGTTCCAGCCGGCGGAGGAGACCTGCCCCGGCGGAGCCAAGGCGATGATCGAGGCCGGGGCGCTGGACGGCGTGGACGTCATTTACGGCGTGCACCTGTGGACGCCGATTCCTGTGGGAACGGCGGCAAGCGCTGCGGGGCCGCTGATGGCTTCGACCGATGAGTTTTTCATCGAGATGCAGGGGCTAGGCGGACATGGCGGAATGCCGCATAAAACGGTCGACAGCGTCGTTGCGGCCTCGGCGCTGGTGCTGCAGCTGCAAAGCGTCGTCAGCCGCTCCGTGAACCCGCTCGACCCGGCCGTCGTGACGATCGGATCGATCCAGGGCGGGACGGCGCAAAACGTTATTGCCGACCGCTGCAAACTGGCGGGAACGGTCCGCTGCTTCAGCGAGGAGTCGCGGGAACTGATCCGCGAGCGGATCCACGCTCTTGCCGAGGGGACGGCCCAAGCCTATGGGGCGAAAGCCAACGTCACCTATATGATGGGTTATCCCAGCCTCGTTAACGATGAGAAGGAAACAAGGCGTTTTTTTGCCGAGGCTCCGGGGGTGTTTGGACTTCGCGCGGAGACGTCGCCCCCCATTATGCCCGCCGAGGATTTTGCCTATTACCTGCAGAAGGTTCCGGGCTGTTTTATGTTCGTCGGTGCGGGGAACCCTGAGAAGGAGGCCGTTTACCCGCATCATCATCCGAAGTTCGATATTGACGAAGACGCCATGCTCCATGCGGCCGGTCTGCTGATCGCGATGGCGGAATCGTATCAGCAGGAGCATGCATAATTGTTTTCCCGCTTTGGAATTCTATATCCGAAGGAGGGATTTTATAGTGAGAAAAGTAGCCGATATCATGACGGACGAAGTCGTTACCGTAACCGTCCGGGATAACATCTATGAGGTTGCCGTTAAAATGAAAGAGAACGATACCGGTTTTATTCCCGTCGTCGAAGGCGACAAGCTGCTCGGCGTCATCACCGACCGCGATTTGGTCATTCGCTGCATGGCGGAGAAACGCCCGAATTCCACGGCCGTCGATGAGATCATGACCCGCGGGATCAAAACGGCATCGCGCGAAATGTCCGTGGACGAAGCCGCGGAGCTCATGGCCGAACAGCAGATCCGGCGCCTGCCGGTCACCGAGGGCGACCGGCTCATCGGCATCGTATCGATCGGCGATTTGGCCGTGCACAATATTTTTGCGGACAATGCCGGAGAAGCGCTGTCGGAAATATCGGAGCGGGTGCATTAATCGGCCGGACCCTAAGCGGCGGCCGGACACATCCGGGAGAAGTTCGCGGGCCTTAAGCAAGCGGACTTCTCTTTTTTTGCCCGTACCTAAGCGTACGGCACGAAAGGAGGAACAATTTGTGAACGAAGCGGGAGCCTGTATCGTTCAGCGCGATTTAACCGTGCTGCTGGAGAAGGAGCATCCGGGTTTTGCAGCCGCTCGGGAGATATTGTCCGCGTTTGCCGAATTGGTGAAAAGCCCTGCTGTTTATCATACATACCGGATTACTCCGCTTACTTTATGGAATGCCGCGGCCGGCGGACTGGACGCGGAGGCGGTCATCGGGCGGCTGCGCTCGGTGGCGCGCTGGGATTTGCCCGCAGGCGCCGCCCTCGACATCCGCAAATGGATGTCCAGATACGGCGCTTTAAGGCTGTATCCCGTGATGGAAAATCCCGAACTGATCGAGCTGGAAAACCTGAGCCGGGAAGACGGCTTGCTGGATGAACTCATCGGCCAGGTTGAGCTTCCGGGCGGGAAGCCGTCGGCGGCCGGCGCCCGCAGGGTGCGGCTGGAGGCAAAGTACCGCGGGCCGCTTAAGCGGGAGTTGGCCCGGCTCGGTTATCCCGTTTTGGACGAAGCCGGATACCACAGCGGAAGGGCGATGAGCTTTACGCTATGTCCATCGCTGCCGGATGGCAGGCCGTTTCGGCTGAGACCTTACCAGCTTGGGGCGGTTGAGGCTTTTGCGGGGCACAAAGGGGACGGCGGAAGCGGCGTTGTCGTCCTGCCTTGCGGAGCGGGAAAAACCGTGGTCGGGCTGGCGGCGATGGCGCGGTTTCAGTGCGAAACGCTGATTTTGACTTCCAACGTTACTTCGGTGCGCCAGTGGATTTCCGAAGTTATCAACAAAACGACCCTGTCTCCCGAAGCGGTCGGGGAATATTCGGGGGAGAAAAAGCAGGTGAAGCCCGTCACCGTCTCAACTTATCAAATATTGACCCACCGGAACCGGAAGGAGGAGGGCTTCAAGCATATGTCGCTTTTCAACGAACGGGATTGGGGCTTGATCATTTACGATGAAGTTCATCTTCTTCCGGCCCCGATTTTCCGGGCGACCGCCGAGATACAGGCGACCCGCAGGCTCGGGCTTACCGCTACGCTGGTCCGCGAGGACGGCTGCGAACGCGACGTGTTTTCGCTGATCGGGCCGAAGCGGTACGACGTGCCGTGGAGAGATCTGGAGGAAACCGGGTTTATCGCCCGCGTCGATTGCCAGGAGATCCGCGTGCCGATGCAAGGCGATTATCAGGAAAAATACGCCCGGGCCGAAGGGAAGGAAAAATTCCGCATGGCCGCGGAAAACCCGGAGAAATTGGCCGTTATAAAGCAACTGCTTGAGCGGCATGGGGATCGGCAAATTTTGATCATCGGGCAGTACCTGGAACAATTGAAACGCATAGCCGCCGAACTCGGCGTTCCCCTCATTACCGGCAGCATGCCGCAAACGGAACGGGGCAAGCTGTTTGGGGCGTTTCGTCAAGGGGAGCTTCCCGTCCTGGCCGTCTCCAAGGTGGCCAATTTCGCCGTCGATCTGCCCGATGCTTCCGTGGCCATCCAAATTTCCGGAAGCTTCGGCTCGCGCCAGGAAGAGGCCCAGCGGCTCGGGCGGATTTTGCGCCCGAAAAGCGACGGCGGCCGCGCCTATTTCTACACGCTTGTGTCGGAGAATACGCGCGAGCAGGATTTCGCCCTGCGGCGCCAGTTGTTCCTGCTGGAGCAGGGCTACGAATACGCCGTGCGGCGGGAACGGGAGGTGTTTGAAGCATGACGGGTCCACAAGCGAATCATTCGGCGGCCTGGAATGGCGATGCCAAGCAGCCGCCGCTGCCTTCGTCCGCGGAGCGGGCGCTGCGCTTATTGTTCTACCGTTTTGCCGGGCAGCCGTTTAAGCTGGAGCAGGTTGGTTCGGCGGCCGCGGGCGGCGTATCGGGAGCGGAGCTGCGCGCGGCGATGCCGGCATTATTGCGCCGGGGCGATATCAAGGCCGTTCGCAAAGCTTGGGGCGAGAGGCTGTATTATTTGCCGCTGGCCATGTCTTTGCAGCGGCAGCGCGTGTGGGGGTATCCGGCCTTGAAACCGCTGGCCGGGGGACCGGCCAGGCTGCGGCGGGAAGCCAAAGCCGGACTTGCGTTCGACCTGTTCCGGGCGCTAACCTATATCGCCGGAAACGGCTTGAAGTTGACGGCTAAAGGAACGATCCACCAAAAGGAGCTCGGCAAGCTGACGGGCCGCCTGCTGCTGGCCGAACGGGATGTGGCCGGCCTGGGGCTAAAGTATCCGCATGCCGACGTGTATTCGCCGCAGCTGGCCGTTGTGCTTGACCTGCTGCAGGCGCTGGGGCTGATCGCCAAAGAGCGGGCGGCTTGGCGCCTGAACGACCGGGCGCTGGCGGCCTGGCTCGCTTTGGACGTCACGGCGATGAACCGGGTGCTGATTCGCCACGCCCTGCAGCGCTACGTTCCGGCGGAGCCGGGGACGGCGCATGTTGTTTTGCGCCTGGCCGCAGCGGATTTGCAGGCGGGGGAGTGGTATTCGCTTGAGGAGCTGCTGGGCACGCTGCTGGACCAGGGAATACTGGCCGGCCCGCTTCCCCGCGAACGCCAGGATTGGATCGGCAGCTGGCTGGAGGCTTGCGCGGGCTTTGGCTGGCTGGATCTCGGGGAAGATCCGGAAGACGGTCTCATGTTTCGCTGGCGGGTCGGGCGGGACGAGCCCGCTGCTTCATATGAAGGCACGGCGTATGAACCGAAGGCTGCTCCGGGAAAAATCATCGTCCAGCCCGATTTTGAAATTCTCGTGCCGCCGGACGTCGCTTTTTCGGTGCGGTTCGAGCTTGAAGCCTGCTGTGAGCACGTTGCGACGGATGTAATGAGCGTGTACCGGCTGACCCGGGCCAGCGTCGAAGGGGCGTCCCGCTACGGCCGCACACCGGAGGAGGTGTCCGCCTTTTTGACCGGGCATGCCGCCTTCGTCCCGGAGCCGGTGCTGAATGCGCTCGAGCAGTGGGGAAGGGAAATCGGCCGGACGTCGTTTGCCGAAGTGCTGCTGCTGCGCTGCGCCGACGCCGGCGCGGCCGACAGAATCGCTTCGCTTTCCGCGCTGCATGGCGCGGTTGAGCGGATCGGGCCGCTGGATTTTATCGTTAACGCGGAGCGTGAGGCGGAGGTGCGAAAGGCGCTGGCGGCCGAACGGCTCGCGCCGCCGGGCCGCCGGTCTGCCGAGGCGGAGCCGGATTATCCGCGGCTGACGGGCCGGAGTTCCCCGCCTGCGGATGCCTCCGCTTTCGGCTGGCAGGAGGGAACGGGCGGACAAGGCTGGATTTACCAAGGAACGGATTTGCATTTTTACGAGCCTGACGACGAGCTTCCCGACGACGGACAGCTTTTCCCCGGACTTCGGGAGCTGCCGCCGATGTGGTGGAAGGAACTGAGAGCCTACCACCATTCCACGGCACGCCAAATCATCGCCCAGGCAAAAGGCTGGCAAACGAAGATCGCCTTGCAAATCGGCGGGGAAACGGTTCTCTGCCTGCCTCTGGAACTGCGCGGCGAGGAGGAATGGAGCGTCAAGGTTCGCACGCTTCCCTCCCCTTCGGGAGAGGGGCGGGGCGAGGAAAGCGAGCTGTGGCTGTCCCCCGGGGACTGGCGGGCCATGCGGCTGATCTTGCCCGAAATTGTCCGGTAAAGCGGGGATTAGAAGGATGAACCTCTTCTTCTTGTTGCCGGATTATGATATGATTATGTCGTCTACCTCGGGTGGATAATAAGAAGCAGAATCGAGTTGAAAATTCATGAGCGTAATCGAGAGGAACACGGTCGATATGGCCGCCGTGCTGACATACGCCTATGAATTGGGCGATATGATAAATAACTCGCACGCCGTGTCCGAATATTTATATTGGAAGCGCCGCGTGGAGGAAGATGCCGAGATTCAGGCATTGGTCAAGAAGCTGGATTCGCAGAAAGAGCTCTTCCGGGAAACGGAACGCTTCGGCCATTTTCATCCCAACTATCATGAAGCCAAAGACAAAGTGGCTGCGGTGGAGAAGGAACTGGAGCGATTTGAGGCCGTCCGCAAATTCAAAGCGGCCGAAAACGAGCTCGACGACATCCTCCACGAGATGTCGGAAACGATCGCTCATGCCGTCTCGGACAACATCAAGGTGCCGAGCAACGATCCGAACCCGAAAGGCGGCGGATGCGGAAGCGGCGGCAAGTGCAGCTGCGGTTAAGCGGCCGATGCGCCGTTAAATTCGAAGCGCGGCCCAGCTGAGCTAATGGGCAGCCCGGGGCCGCGAAAATTGCAAACGTACCCGGGAGGAGGGGAATGATGTTTCCGGAGCGTACAGGCTATATTATTTGGGTCAGCGATTTAAAGGCGGCCAGAAATTTGGAGAAATACGGGAGCGTGCACTATTTGTCCCGGCGTATGCATTATGTGGTCATGTATGTGGACGCGGACCGCGCCGAAGACATTATGCGCAACATCCGCAAGCTCTCCTATGTCCGCAAAATCGAGCGATCATACCGCGGTGAAATCAAAACGGAATACAGCAAAGATGTTCCGGACAAAACCCGGTATTACGGACTATAGAGACAATAAGCGCCAAAGCGCCAGGCTGCTGATAAAAACAGCGGCCTGACGCTTTTTTTGAGTTATGCCGGGTATCGGCACTGTCACTTGGATTCAGAGCAAAAGCTTTTCTAACTGTGCGCCGGCATCCCGCATCGCGGTTCTGCATATTATCGTAGGCGGAAGCCTATTGCAAAATCGGCTATAATAATGGATGCGTCATGTTGTCGATGCCGAAAATAGGTCTAAAGAATCTAGGCGTATACTTTTTTTGCTATATACGAGCGCTAGTCTTGTAGAAAAATTAGCGATCATGTAATATAATTAGGTACAAATACTTAGTCCAAAAGACCTATATCGTTTCATAAGTCCGGTTGATTCTAAAGAAATTTGCTGGCAAAGAGGCTTATGAACAATGAAATTGTCTGTTAGTTTGTTGAACAAGCCTATGAAATGTGAGGTGCGGCATGAGAGATAGGGCGACAGAACGCTGGGGAACCTATGAAGCTTTCCATATTATTTTAGGGGACAAAAGAGTAGCGGACATCGTGGTGACGAACCACGCCAAAAGCAGATATCACGACCGCATCAACCGGGAAAACATCGGTTACGAGCAAATTGCCGGATGGGCATGGGAATGCTTGAAGCAGGGGCGGATCACTCCATACTACCGGAAGGAAGAGGACGTCTATTTGATTGACGACGATTTGGTCATGGTCGCCGAATTTACGGAAATTCCGGGCGAATTCGATTTGGCCGGCCGGCCGCTGCACCGGATGATTATCGTCACGTTCCTCGGAAGGATGTCGGAGACGATTGAATTGCGCGATTTGAAATCCTACTATTCCTGGCTGCGCCACTCCCGGCGGATGACGTTGATCAAGAACAGCCGCAAACGCAGATAAGCGGCGTCATACGGATGGAGACTGGACGTAAAGCGAGGTTCGGCATGCCCAAGCGGCATGCTTTTTTTGTTGGCTTGAACATGCTATTGTAGGGATAAAGAAAGGGGAATAGCGGACGATGGCGTTGAACTACCACCAGCTCCACATTTTTTACACGGTCGCGGAGCGGGGAAGCTTTTCGGCGGCGGCCCAAGCGCTCCATATGACGCAGCCGGCGGTAACGATGCAAATCCAAGCGCTGGAGGATTATTTCGGCTGCAAGCTGCTGGTCAGATCGACGAAAAAAATCGAGCTGACGGAAGCGGGACAGACGCTGCTTCCGTTTGCCCGGAAAAGCGTCGAGATGATCCGGGAAACCGAGCAGGCGATGTCGCGGTATACTTCGATGCTGGAGGGCAGGCTTCAACTCGGGGCGAGCCTGACGATCGGCGAATACGTGCTGCCGCGGCTGTTGGGCCCTTTTGGGCAGCGGTATCCGCACATTTCGATTGTAATGAAAGTGATGAATACGACGCAAATTATCGAGGAGATCGTAGGCCATCAGCTCAATTTCGGGCTTGTCGAGGCGCCCGTCCAGCACCCGGATATGGTATCGGAGCCGGTCATGGAGGATGAACTGAAGCTGATCGTTCCGGCGGGGCACCCGCTGTCCGGCAAAAAGACGGCGGCGCTGGAGGAGGTTGTTTCTTATCCGTTTGTGCTCCGGGAAAAAGGCTCCGGGACGCGCCAGGTGATGGAAGCCGAATTTAAGCGCCGCGGAGTCGAAATGAGCCGGGTCCAAACGGTTATGGAGCTTGGCAGTACGGGAGCGGTCAAATCGGCGGTCGAAGCGGGAATCGGGATTACGATCATCTCCCCGTCTTCCGTCAAGCATGAACAGGCGCTTGGCCTGATGGAGGCGCTCGACATTGACGGCGTTTCTTTTAAGCGGAAATTTTATTCGATCCACTTGAAATCGACGCTGCTGCCGGTCAGCGCGGTGACGTTTCTGACTTTCTTACGGGAGTATGGGGGATAAAAAAGACAGCAAAGGATGTGGATGGATGACACAGGAACGGCAAACAGGGGAAGGACGGTTTGATTTACATACGCACACGCGGGCTTCGGACGGCATGAACGCTCCGGCGGAAAACGTCAGGCTGGCCAAGGAGAAAGGCCTGGCGGGCCTGGCGATCACCGACCACGACACCGTGGCCGGCATCGCGGAAGCCCGGGAAGCGGGGGGACGGCTCGGGGTAGCCGTTGTCCCGGGGGTCGAGATCAGCACGCGGGCCGGGGGTAAGGACATCCATGTGCTCGGCTACTTTCTGAACGACCGGGACGAATTGCTGCTGGAAAGGCTTGAGCGGTTGCGGGCGGTACGCCAAGAACGGAACGAAAAAATTATCGCAAAGTTGCAACAGCTCGGCATTCCGATCACGCTGGAGGAGGTAAAGCGCGGGCTGTCGCGGCCGCTTCGGCCGGATGAAAGCCTGGGGCGGCCGCATATCGCCGACGCGCTTGTCCGCAAAGGGGCCGCGAAGGACATGCGCGACGCATTCGACCGCTATTTGGCGGAGGGGAAACCCGGGTATGCGTCCCAGCCAAGAATCGGCCCCGAGGAAGCGATGGAGTGGATCCGCGAGGCCGGCGGGGCGCCGGTGCTGGCTCATCCGGGCTTGTACGGCGACGACGATCTGGTACGGGCGATTCTGGAGCGCGGGAAACCCGCGGGCATTGAAGTTTACCATTCCGATCACGGTCCGGACGAGGAAAAGCGATATATGGCGATGGCCGAACAATTCGGGCTGATCGCCACGGGCGGCTCGGATTACCACGGCGTCCGCCAGGGCGTGGTGTTCCACGGCGATCTCGGCGGCCGCACCGCCCCGCCGGGGACGGTGGAGCGGCTTAAAAGAGCGGCCCCGGCCGCCCGGACGGAATAAAGGCAAATACGAAAGCTGCCCCAGAGGTCCACATGGACTTTTAGGGCAGCTTTTTTTGCGCGGTTTACCCGGATGCGCCGTATTGCAAGGCTAACCGTTTTTGACGGAGCCCGGCAGAGCCTTGATCAGCTGCTCGTCGGGCGTGACGAACAACGTCCGCTGATGGTCGTAAATGACGAAACCCGGCTTCGCCCCGCTCGGCTTGCGCACGTGGCGGATCAGGGTGCAGTCGACCGGCACGCTGCTGGATTGTTTGGCCTGGCTGAAATACGCGGCCAGTTGGGCCGCTTCATTTAAAGTAGCCTCCCCGTAGCTGTCGCTGCGGATCAGCACATGCGAGCCCGGAATATCCTTCGTATGCAGCCAGGTGTCGTTCGGTTTGCCCAGCCGGTTGGTGATGTACTCGTTTTGCAGATTGTTTTTGCCGACGTAAATTTCGACGCCTTCCGAGGACGTGTAGACGTGCAGCGTCGGGCGATCGCCCTTTTTCTTCTTTTTGCCGCCCTTTTTCCCCCGGTCCCGCAAATACCCCTGCCCGGTCAACTCCTCGCGGATTTCGTCGATATCGCTTAACGTGGCGTCGTCCAGCTGCTGCAGCAGCCCTTCGAGATAAGCGATTTCCTCCCCGGCCAGCTTCATCTGCTCGTGAATGACGGCAAGGCTGTTTTTGAATTTATTGTATTTCTTAAAATACCGCTGGGCGTTCTCCGAAGGGCTGAGCAGCGGGTCGAGCGGAATCGTTTCGGTTTTCTGCTCCTCGTCGTAATAGTTGACCAGCTCCACGGAGCGGTCGCCTTTGCGGATCGCATGCAGGGAAGGCAGCAGCAGCTCGCCCCAGATCCGGTAGCGTTCGGCGTCCTCGGCCTCGTTTAAGTCTTTTTCCAGATTGGCCAGCTTTTTGATGTTTTTGTTCCGTTCGTTTTGCAAAAAGCGCAGCAGGTCGCCCGTCTTCTGCTTGACGGTGTCGCGCAGCGCCTTGTCGCCGTAATAGTCCTCCATGCATTCGCTGATCGACTTGTAGGTGCGCAGCCCGCTGTGGATTTGCGTCAGCCGGATTGCGGAAAACACGCTTTTTCCTTTGGCGGTTTCGCCCGTCACCGGGGTGTAGGCATGGCTACGGACTGCTTCCATCAGCGCGGAAAAGGCTTGCCACAGCCGCTCGGCAGGGTCAAGATCAAGTCCGCTTTGTTCCTTATCGGGTCCGGTCAGACCTGCGCGGGCGTAAATTTCCCCGGCGATCAGCGGGCTTAATCCGTTATAGGACTCGACCAGCCAGCCGCTGCTTTTTCCGGCCTGCTCCGCCTCCCGGTATGCCGCCAAAAACCCGGCGCGCTCCGCGCCCAGCGGGTCGAGCTTATGCTGCTCGGGCGGGGTGGTGTAGGCGAAGCCGGGCATGACGATGCGGTAGCCGCTGATGGCCGGCGTCACATGGTGGATTCCGTCAAGCTGCACCCCTGTCGCCGGATCGACGAGAATGATGTTGCTGTGCCGGCCCATCAGTTCGATAATGATCCGCTTCAGCGACAGATCGCCAAGCTCGTCGCGCGTGCGGACATCGATATGAATGATCCGCTCCATGCCGACCTGGCTGATCGCTTCGATGGTTCCGCCTTCAAAATGCTTGCGCAGCAGCATGCAGAACATCGGGGCTTCCAGCGGATTCGGAAACGAGCTTTCCGTAAAATGAACGCGCGGATACGTCGGATTCGCCGACAGCAGCAGGCGCCGGTTGCCACCCTGCGTACGCAGGGCCAACACGATGTCGCTGGCCGCGGGCTGGTGTATTTTATTGATGCGCCCTCCTATGCAGACTTGCAGTTCATGAACGAGCGCACGGGTTACAATGCCGTCGAGTGCCATAAGTTTGTTATCTCCTGTCTAAAGGTAGTTCAAAAAGTCATCTTTTGAAGATTTAAGAATGAACAGTCACCAAAGCGTGTCTTCCTTAAATCGCAAGAAAAACTTCAGCTTAGGGCGGTCTGTCTTCTTTGATTGTTCGTCGATAGAGTTTTTCTTATCACGAAGCGGTTCATGAAGAGGATTCGACGTCGAATCTTGAATTCAGCCGGGCCTTCCGTTGCTCACGTACCTAAAACGTACGCTCCGCTCCTTTCGTCCCTAGCTTCATCCAACCTTCTCGGTGCTGAAAACCTGACTTTTTGAACACGTATTTTAATAAGACGCCTCTTCTATGATGCCATACTTCGGGCAAAAACTTAAGGGCTCCGCTGTGATAATTTGGGACTGGCCGGAATACATTTACCCTAGGTGGAAAAGCCTTCACGCGGAAACTGCATTAAAAACGGAAGGGGAATAGGGGATGGAACAAAAAAACTGGCACCAGTGGAGTGCTGAAGCGCTTTTGGAACGGTTTGGCGTCACGCGTGATCAGGGGTTGTCCGACGAGGAAGCGCGGCGAAGACGCGAGGAGAGCGGCTGGAACGAGCTCGAAGAAGGGAAGCGGATCTCCCCGATCCTGTTGTTTCTGAATCAGTTCAAGGATTTTATGATGCTGGTGCTGATGGGCGCCACGCTGATCTCGGGATTTCTCGGTGAATATTTGGACGCCGTGACGATTATAGCCATCATTATTTTGAACGGGGTGCTGGGGTTCATCCAGGAATTCCGGGCGGAGCGCTCCCTGCGCGCGCTAAAGCAGCTGTCCGCGCCGCACGCCAACGTGTTAAGGGAGGGAACCGTAAAGCATGTGCCGGCTCGGGAACTCGTTCCCGGGGACATCGTCGTGCTGGAGAGCGGCGACCGGATTCCCGCGGATATCCGCTGGCTGTCCACGAACAGCCTGGACGTGGAGGAATCCGCCCTGACAGGCGAATCGCATCCGGTCGGCAAGCATGCAGGGGTCTTAAGCGAAAGCGAAGTGCCGCTCGGCGACCAGAAAAACATCGGCTTTATGGGAACGATGATTACGCGCGGCACCGGTCGGGGCATCGTCATCCGGACGGGCATGGGCACCGAGATGGGGAAAATCGCCGACCTGATCCAAAATACCGAGGTTCAGGAAACGCCGCTGCAGCGGCGGCTTGAGCAGCTCGGAAAAATTTTGATCTACATGGCGCTTGGCCTGACCGTGCTTGTAGTGCTGGTGGGCATTTTGCAGGGGCAGCCGGCCAGCGGGATGTTTTTTGCCGGGGTCAGTCTGGCGGTCGCCGCGATTCCCGAAGGCCTGCCCGCCATCGTCACGATCGCCCTGGCGCTCGGCGTGCAGCGCATGATCAAACGCAAGGCGATCGTCCGCAAGCTGCCTTCGGTGGAGACGCTCGGCTGCGCATCGGTCATTTGCTCGGATAAAACCGGCACGCTGACGCAAAACAAAATGACCGTCACCCGCCTTTGGCTGGAGGGCCGTTCCCTGGAGGTCACCGGCGAAGGCTACGAGCCGGTCGGCAACATCCTCGAGGGCGGCAGCCCGGTCGATTTGCGCCAGGATCAAAGCCTGCGCCGGCTGCTGCAAATCAGCGCGCTGTGCAGCAACGCCGTCATTTATGAGGATGATCCGGAACAACGCGGCCGGCGGAAGACGAAGGAGGAAGCGGCTGCGGGTCCCGTTTGGAAATTAAAAGGCGATCCGACCGAGGGGGCCTTGGTCACGCTGGCTTCAAAAATGGGTTTGTCCCCGGCTTCCTTAAGCGGCATGTATGCGCGCGAGCGGGAATTTCCGTTCGATTCGAAGAGAAAGCGGATGTCCGTGATCGTCTCCCATCAAGGCGGCAAAATGGCGCTGGTGAAAGGCGCGCCGGATATGCTACTGGAGCGCTGCTCCTATATTTTGTGGGAAGGGAAAGTGGTGCCTTTTACCGGGACGTTCCGCCAGAAGGTGCAGGCCGCCAACGAAAAGATGGCCCGCGGCGCGCTGCGCGTGCTCGGCATGGCGTACCGGGAGTTAAGGCCTCATGAAGGGGCCGATGACGAGGACGGCGCGGAATCGCAGCTGATTTTCGTCGGCCTGACGGGCATGATCGATCCGCCGCGGCGCGAAGCGCGGGACGCTATCAACGTATGCCGCAAGGCGGGCATCAAAACGGTGATGATCACCGGGGACCATGGGCTCACCGCCGAAGCGATCGCTTCCGATCTCGGCATTTTGCCGCGCGGCGGCTCCGCGATATCGGGCCAGCAGTTGGAAGGGCTGAGCGACGAAGAACTCGACCGCCAGGTAGAAAACATCTACGTGTACTCCCGGGTTTCCCCGGAACATAAGCTGCGGATCGTCAAAGCGCTGCAGCGCAGAGGCCATGTCGTGGCCATGACCGGCGACGGCGTCAACGACGCCCCGGCGATCAAGGCGGCCGATATCGGCATCGCGATGGGCATGACCGGAACCGATGTATCCAAAGAGGCTTCATCCTTGATTCTTAGCGACGACAACTTTACGTCGATCGTGGCCGCGATCGAGGAGGGCCGGAACATTTACGAAAACATCCGCAAGTTCATCCGGTATTTGCTGGCGTCCAATGTCGGGGAGATTTTGACGATGTTTTTCGCTATGCTGGCCGGGCTGCCGCTGCCGCTGCTGCCGATCCAGATTTTGTGGGTGAACCTCGTCACCGACGGCCTGCCGGCGATGGCGCTCGGCGTCGACCAGCCGGAGAAAGATTTGATGGAGCATAAGCCGCGCGGGGCGAACGAAAATATTTTTGCCCGGCGTCTGGGCTGGAAAATCATCAGCCGCGGCGTGCTGATCGGCGTGTGTACGCTGGGCGCCTTCTGGCTGACGCTGCAATACGCGCCGGACGATCCGGGCCAGCTGGCCAAAGCGCAATCGGTCGCTTTCGCTACCCTGGTTATGGCGCAGCTGATTCACGTGTTCGATTGCCGCAGTTCGCGTTCGATTTTTCACCGCAACATTTTGCAAAACAAATTATTGGTGCTTGCGGTCTTGTCCTCCATCATTTTAATGCTCGGCGTTATGTATATCGAACCGCTGCAGCCGATCTTTAAGACGGTTCCGCTCGGCACGAGAGAATGGGCGATTACGCTGGTGGCCGCCGGCATTCCCACGTTCCTGATGGGCGCGGGCAGCGTCTGGTCCGGCAACCGCAAGCGCCGCGGCTTCAGCGGTCCGCGTCCACTGGGAACCGCGAAAAGTACAAATATTCGTGCATAAAATCAATACCTTTTCCGGCTGTCAAACTTTAGACTAACCCCATAGGCAAGCTTTGTCGCAAGGGATGCGTTTCCCTTGATATATATTGAAGATGCAGGAGTGGGGTTAAGATGGAATTTACGAAAATGCATGGACTGGGCAACGATTTCCTCGTTTTTTACGGGCATGCGGAGCTGCCTGAAAATGTATCCGAGCTGGCGGTAACTTGGTGCGACCGGTATTTCGGGGCCGGCGGGGACGGGCTCGTGTTTATCCTTCCGTCGGAGAAGGCCGATTTCAAAATGCGGATCATCAACTCGGACGGTACGGAAGCCGAGCAGTGCGGCAATGCGATCCGCTGCGTGTCCAAGTACGTATACGACAACGGCTTGGTTGATAAAGAGAACGTGACGATCGAAACGCTCGGCGCGGGCGTGCAGCAGGTCAGCCTGCAGGTGGAGAACGGAGCCGTCAAAACGGTGCGCGTCGATATGGGCGAACCGATTTTGGACGGCCTGGCCGTTCCGACCACGCTGGAGGACAGCCCGGTGCTGAACCGGCCGATCGAGGCGGGAGGGCGCGAGTTTTCCTTCACGGCCGTGTCGATGGGCAATCCGCATTGCGTCATTTACGTGGACGACGCCCCGAACTTCGATTTGACGACGTGGGGGCCGAAGCTTGAGGTGCATCCTTATTTTCCGCGTAAAATCAATGTCGAGTTTGCGACCGTGACGAGCCGGGACCGGGTGGAAATGCGCGTCTGGGAACGCGGAGCCGGGCCGACGCTCGCCTGCGGAACGGGGGCCTGCGCCACCTTGGTATCCTCCGTGCTGAACGGGCTGACGGACCGGGCGGCCTGGATCGGGCTGAAGGGCGGGGACCTGTTTATCGAATGGGATGAACGGGACAACCACGTATATATGACCGGCCCGGCGGAAGCGGTGTACAAGGGCAGCATAGAAATCTAACAGCCGTTTGGCCGGCGTTGCGGCAGGCGGCAAACGAAGCCGGGACACCCGAGGTTGGGGGGCCCGGCTTTTTTTAAGATATGTGACATGCATTTGCGGAGGCAGCGGTAATAGCGGTAAAAAAGGGCGTTATTCTTGCTAAATAGGGACCAGATGCGATATAGAGGAACTTTTTTCCTCTATTTCTCGCCGGGTGGGGGCAAAACGCGGTTTTTCAAGTCTAATAAGAAAATAAGGACCAAAAGTTCCTCTATTTTATTCGCGAGGGAAAAATTCGCAAAAATAGCGCCACAAAACACCTCTATTTCAGGACGGTCGCTCCCTCCTAAGGCTTAAACTATGGGCGTATACAGCAACATGAAAGATTTCTGCCAAACGCATCACATTCTATCTTATCATTCTTATAGAATTATGTTAGATTAGTATGATAATAGTTTACGTCAGGTTGTCGGGAGGGACGAGCATGAAGCCGGATTTGCGCGAGGCGCTGAAAAACGAAGTGATTGTCGGCGACGGAGCCATGGGCACGTATTTGTACCATTTGGGCTTTCCGGTCGGCATTTCCTATGAAGAATTCAATTTGCTGCGTCCGGATGTCATCGGCGACGTGCACCGGCGATACGTCGGGGCCGGAGCCCGGTTGATCGAGACCAACACGTTTTCGGCAAATTACTATAAATTGTCCAAATTCGGCCTGGAGGCGAAGGTGGAGGAAATCAACCGCGCCGCCGTGCGCATCGCCAGGGAAGCCGCGGGGGATGTTGCTTACGTGGCGGGCGCGGTCGGTTCGATCCGCGGCGGGAAGCGGGCGAACGTCACGGCGCAGGAGCTGGGAGATTATTATGAGCAGCAAATCGCCGCGCTCCTAACCGAAGGGGTCGACGCCCTGCTGTTCGAAACGTTTTACGATTTGCGGGAAATCCGGATCGCGCTGGGGAAAGCGCGCCATCTCACCGATCTGCCGGTCATCTGCCAATTTGCCGTCGACCAGGTCGGCCGCACGCTGGACGGATACGCGATGCAAGAAGCGTTCGGCACGCTGCTTCGGGAGGGCGCCGATGTGCTAGGCTTCAACTGCCATTCCGGCCCGAAAGGAATTATGAGCGTGATGGCCGAAATGAACGGCCCGCTGGACGTTCCGATGTCCGTATTTCCAAACGCAGGTTTGGCGGATTATGTGGATGGAGAATATGTATATGGAGCAACTCCCGAATACTTCGGCGAAAACGCGGCATCGTTCGCCGATTTGGGCGCGCGTCTGATCGGCGGCTGCTGCGGCACGACGCCGGAGCACACCGCGGCAACCGCGAAGGCGCTGCTTGGATACGCCGCGCCGCCGCTGGCGGAGGAGCGGAAGTTCGCCGCGGCGCGTCCGTCCGCGGTCCTGAATGAGCCCGCGGCCCCGGAGACGGAAAGCGGGGCTGCCGAAAGCGGTCTCTACGGCCGCCCAAACCGGCCGAGCCTCGTCGATCTGGCGAAGGAACGGCACACCGTCATCGTCGAGCTCGATCCGCCGCGCGATCTGGATATCGGCAAGTTTATGGAAGGCGCGGCCGCGCTTCAGGCGGCGGGCGTCGACGCTTTGACGCTGGCGGATAATTCGCTGGCCGTGACGCGCATGAGCAACATGGCCTTGGGGCATCTCGTCCAGTCCGAGCTGGGCCTTCGCCCGCTCATTCATATCGCCTGCCGGGACCGCAATTTGATCGGCACGCAGTCGCATATGATGGGCTTCGACGCCCTGGGCATCGACCATGTGCTGGCCGTGACGGGCGATCCGGCGCGCTTCGGCGATCTGCCGGGCGCAAGCTCCGTCTACGATTTGACGTCGTTTGAGATCATCCGCATGATCAAGCAGCTCAACGCCGGGATCTCCTTTTCCGGGAAGCCGCTGAAGCAGAAAGCCAAATTCGTCGTCGGCGCCGCCTTTAATCCGAACGTAAAGCACCTGCACAAGGCGGTTGAGCGGCTGGAGAAAAAAATCGCCTCCGGCGCCGATTACATTATGACCCAGCCGGTCTATGACCCGAAGCTGATCGCGGCGGTCAAAGCAGCGACGGCGCATCTGGATGTTCCGATTTTTATCGGAATCATGCCGTTGGCCAGCGGCAAAAACGCCGCGTACCTGCATAACGAGGTGCCCGGCATCCAGCTTCCGGAGGAGGTTCTGAAGCGGATGGAGGGACTGCAGGGCCCGGAAGGGCGCAGAGCGGGCGTGGAAATCGCCAAAGAGCTGCTCGACACGGCGATGGAGCATTTTAACGGCATTTATTTGATGACCCCGTTTATGTTCTATGAAATGAATGTCGCTTTAGTGAATTATGTCAGGGAGAAATCGAAACAGGGGGCGTCCCACTTGTCTCGCTCCACATAATCAATTACAATAGGGTAACGGATGTGATGCCATTGTCGCACAGTATGACAGGATACGGTGGGGCCGTCAGATCTTACGGCGGTTACATCGTTCAATTCGAGATAAAATCCGTCAATCACAGATACGCGGAAATCGTTTTGCGTATGCCGCGGGAGTGGTCGTGCTACGAGGACGGACTGCGACGGTTGGTTCAACGCCATGTAAAACGGGGACGAATCGATGTTTTCATCGGCAAAGAGCTTGACGATACGAGCGTCCTGCCTTTGGTGCTGAACGCTCCGGTTGCGGAGTCTTACCTGCGGGCAGCCGAAGAGCTTGGCCGCCGTTACGGCGTGGACGCCAGGCTGAATGCCAAGGACCTGCTTGCCCTGCCGGACGTGTTGACGGCTCCCGAGCGGCCTGAGCTTGGCGAAAGCGAGCCGGAGTGGGAACGGGTGCTGCAGGACGGCCTCGAGGAAGCGCTGATCGGGCTTCTGGGCATGCGCGAGCGCGAGGGGAGGAACCTCGTTTCCGACCTGAATGGGCGGCTGGCCCGCCTGGAGGCGATTCACGCCGAGCTGGTGCGGCTTGCGCCGGAGGTTGTGAATGATTACAGAAGCCGGCTTAAGGCCCGGCTTTCCGAACTGCTTGAGGGAAGTTTTGACGAGCAGAGATTTGCGATGGAAGTGGCCGTATTTGCCGACCGCTCCAATATCGACGAAGAGCTGATCCGCTTGAAGAGCCATTTCGAGCAATGCCGCAGTTTGCTGCAGGCTGTTGAGCCGATAGGGCGCAAGCTGGATTTTCTCATACAGGAAATGAACCGGGAAACCAATACGATTGGATCTAAAGCCAATCATTTGGCTCTTGTCAACCTTGTCGTCGAAATGAAGGCGGAGTTGGAGAAAATCCGCGAGCAAGCCGCGAATCTCGAATAACGTATTTTGACGCAGGGCAGGAGTCAATTATATAGGGGGAACTACCTGAACATGGGAATTAAACTTATTAACATCGGCTTCGGAAATATCGTATCGGCCAACCGAATCATTTCGATCGTCAGTCCGGAGTCGGCGCCGATCAAGCGGATCATTCAGGAAGCGAGAGATCGCCATATGCTGATTGACGCTACATACGGGCGCCGGACGCGCGCGGTTATTATCACGGATAGCGACCATGTTATTTTGTCGGCGGTGCAACCGGAGACAGTCGCCCACCGGCTGTCGACCAAAGATGAAGACAACGACGAATAAAATGGAGAGAATTATGTCTAAAGGGTTACTTATTGTGTTATCTGGACCGTCGGGCGTCGGGAAAGGAACGGTTTGCAGCGAACTGCGCAAGCGCATGCCGGATTTGATTTATTCGGTCTCCGCAACGACGCGGCAGCCTCGCCTTGGCGAAGAAAACGGCGTGAACTATTTTTTCAAAAGCCGTGAGCAGTTTCTGGAAATGATCGAAAACGATCAACTGCTGGAGTATGCCGAATACGTCGGCAACTTTTACGGCACCCCGCGCGATTTCGTGGAAGAGACGATCGCCGGCGGCAAGGACATTATTTTGGAGATCGAAGTTCAAGGTGCGCTCAAGGTGAAGGAGAAATTCCCGGAGGGCGTGTTCGTGTTTCTGCTCCCGCCTTCGCTTGACGAACTGAAGGGCCGCATTCAAGGCCGGGGAACGGAAAACCAGGCAACGATCGACCATCGCATGTCGGTGGCCGCGCATGAGATCGGACTGATGGAAAATTATGATTATGCCGTCGTCAATGACGAAATCGATCATGCCTGCCAAAGAATACAATCCATCATTATCGCCGAACATTGCAGAATCCGCAAGCAGGGGAAATGCTAAATCCGGCGATCAGCCAATAAGAAGAGGTGTTACGTTATGCTGTATCCATCCATTGACAAGATGCTCGGCAAAGTAGGGAGCAAATACTCCTTGGTCGTGGCCGCGTCCCGCCGCGCCAGACAACTGCGCGAAGGAGACAAAAGCGAGCTGAAGCAGCCGAAGTCGCATAAGCAGGTCGGCATTGCGCTCGAAGAGATTTACGGCGACTACGTCAAGATCAAAAACGACGGAGAACAGCCGGCAGACAAAGAATAGATTCCGGCCTCCGGGCTGCTTTACGACAACCGCGAGGTTGTTATTTTTTTGGTTTGGGAGAAAGGCAGGGGATACCGATGTTATCCGGCAAAAAAATTTTGCTAGGCGTCACCGGCGGAATCGCCGCGTTCAAAGCGGCGTCGTTAACCAGCAAGCTGGTGAAAGAAGGAGCGGAGGTCCGCGTCATCATGACCCGGTCGGCGACCAAGTTTATTACGGAACTGACGCTGCAGGCCTTATCGAAAAATTTCGTGTACACCGATACGTTTGATGAAAAGCATCCTGAATCGATTTCGCACATCAATTTGGCCGATTGGGCCGATCTCGTGCTGGTCGCTCCGGCCACGGCCAACATCATCGCCAAAATGGCTGCGGGAATCGCCGACGACATGCTGTCGACGACGCTGCTCGCCACGCAGGCGCCGATCATGGTTGCTCCGGCGATGAACGTGCATATGTACGAGCACCCGGCGGTCGTCCGCAATATGGCTGAGCTCGTGGAGCGCGGAGTCATGATGATCGAGCCCGGCGAAGGGCTGCTGGCCTGCGGTTATACGGGCAAAGGGCGGATGGAAGAGCCGGAGTCGATCGCGGCCGTGGTGAACGGCTATTTTGCGCGCCAGGCCAAACGGGCGGATAAGCCGCTCGCCGGCAAAAAAGTCGTCGTGACCGCCGGCGGCACGGTCGAGCGGATCGATCCGGTCCGCTATATCACCAACGACTCTTCGGGCAAAATGGGCTTTGCCATCGCTAAAGCGGCCCGGGAATTGGGGGCGGACGTGAAGATTATCGCCGCAACGACGCAAGCGCAACCGCCTGCGGGGATATCCTTGACGCGCGTTTCCTCGGCGCAGGAGATGTACGAAGCGGCCCTTCGGGAATGGGACGATACGGATATCATGGTGAAGGCCGCCGCCGTGGCGGATTACCGGCCGAAGGAAACCGCGCCGAACAAAATCAAAAAAACCGGCGATTCCCTGGTGCTGGAGCTGGTGAAAAACATCGATATTTTGGAAACGCTCGGGAAACAGAAAACGACCCAACTGCTGATCGGCTTTGCGGCGGAGACGGAAAATCTCGAGCAGCATGCTATGGACAAGCTGAAGCGCAAACATTGCGATTTGCTCGTCGCCAACGACGTCACCGCGGAGGGAGCGGGATTCGGCGCCGAAACCAACATCGTAAACGTTTATGATGCGAACGGATTGGTGGATTCGCTGCCCCGGCTCGCCAAAGACGAAGTGGGCATGCGGATTATGGAGCTTGCGGCCGGCCGCTTGAAGGGAACGGGCCGATGACCTACCGAATGGCCAAAGTGATCGTGGATGTGCCGAGCCGGGAAACCGACCGGCCTTTTGATTATTTGATTCCTCAGCCGCTGGCGGGGTGGATCGAGGTCGGCAGCCGGGTCGGCGTTCCGTTCGGACGCCGCACGGTGCAGGGGTTTGTCGTTTCGCTGCATGAACAGCCGGAAATGGATCCGGCGCGCATGAAGCCGATTCAGGAACTGCTGGACCTGCTGCCCCCTCTGCCGCCCGACCTCGTGGAGCTGGCGGACTGGATAAGCCGGACATACGCCTGCAGCATGATTTCGGCGCTGCAGGCGATGATTCCGTCGGCGCTGAAAGGCAAGGCGGAACGGTATATCCGCGCGGCCGGGCCGGAGGATGCGCCGGAAAGCGAAGGCGCTGCGGAGCTGGTCGCGGCGGGAAGCGCAGCGGAGCCGTTTCGGGGCGGGCAGGAGGAAGAGGAACTGCGCCGGGAAACCGGCAGCCTGCCCTCTTTGTCGGCTTTGCTGACCCGGGAAGAGGAGGAAATCGTCGCCCACGTCAAGGCGTCCGGAACCGTGACGATGACCCAGCTTGGCGGCCGGTTTCCGGACCGGGCGGCGATCATCAAGGATTTGCTAAGCCGGGGCGTACTGACGGAAAGCCAGGCGATCAAGGACAAGGTCGGCAAAAAAACGGTGAAAAGCGTGGCCGCGGCGGTCAGCGGCAAGGCGGCGGAAGACGCGCTCGCTTCTTTCGGGCCGCAGGCCAAACGCCAGAAAGAAGTGCTGCAGTTTTTGCTGGAGGTCGGCATGCCGTTGTCTCTCCAAGAGGTGCTGTCCACCCTGCGGGTGACGGCGGGCACGGTGAAGAAGCTGGCGGAAAAAGGCTACGCCGCGATCGAAGACGTCGAAGTGTTCCGCGACCCTTTCCAGGGACGCCGCTTTAAGAGCAGCGCGCCGCTGGAACGAACGCCGGAGCAGGAGATCGTATATAATCGGCTGGCCGCGGCGCTTGACGCCGGGAAGTCCGAAGTGTTCCTGCTGCACGGGGTGACCGGGAGCGGCAAAACGGAGGTTTACTTGCAAACGATTGAGCGCTGTCTTTCCCTGGGGCGCCAGGCGATCGTGCTCGTTCCGGAAATTTCGCTTACGCCGCAGATGGTCGAGCGGTTCAAAGGGCGGTTCGGCGGCAAGGTTGCCGTGATGCACAGCCGGTTGTCCACCGGGGAAAGGTACGACGAGTGGCGGAAAATCCGCGAAGGCCGGGTGGAGGTGGCGATCGGAGCGCGTTCGGCGGTGTTTGCGCCGTTTGCCAAACTCGGGCTGATCGTCATGGACGAGGAGCACGAAACCTCCTATAAGCAGGAGGAAACGCCGAAATATCACGCCCGCGACGTCGCCGTCCGGCGCGCCCGGCAGCACGGGGCCGCGGTGATTCTGGGCTCAGCGACCCCGTCGCTGGAGAGCTACCATGCGGCGCGCTCCGCGGGCGGGGATCACGGCGGCTTTGCTCCGGTGCTGCTGGAAATGAAGCAGCGTCCGTCCGGCAGCCGGCTCCCGGGGGTTCAAATCGTCGACATGCGGGAAGAACTGAAGGAAGGCAACCGTTCGATGTTCAGCCGCGCGCTGCACCGGGGGATTTCAGCCCGCCTCGAGCGCGGCGAACAGACCGTGCTGTTCCTCAACCGGCGCGGCTATTCCACGTTTGTGATGTGCCGGACCTGCGGATACGTGGCCGGCTGCCCCGAGTGCGACATTTCGCTCACCTACCATCAGAAATCGAACAATCTGCGCTGCCACTATTGCGGTTACGCCGAAGCGGCGCCGTCCGTATGCCCGGAGTGCGGCAGCGAGCATATCCGCTACTTCGGCACGGGCACCCAGCGGGTCGAAGCCGAGTTGGCCAAGCTGTTTCCGGGCATCCGCGTCATCCGCATGGATGTGGACACGACGAGCGAAAAAGGCGCGCACGAAAGGCTTTTGCAGGCGTTTCGGGAGAAAAAAGGCGACGTGCTCCTGGGCACGCAGATGGTGGCCAAGGGGCTGGATTTTCCCGATGTGACACTGGTCGGCGTAATCGCGGCGGACACGGCGCTGAATTTCCCCGATTTCCGCGCTGCGGAGAAAACGTTCCAATTGCTGACCCAGGTGGCGGGGCGCGCCGGGCGCCATCAGCTGCCGGGGGAAGTGTTTATCCAGTCCTATATGCCGGAGCATTACTCCATCGTCCATGCCAGCGGGCACGATTATTTATCGTTCGTGCGCGAAGAGCTGGGGCACCGCAAGGCGCTGCATTATCCGCCGTACAGCCGGCTGATTCTGGTCACGCTCTCGCATGAGAAGCTGCCGCTGCTGCTCCGCATGGCGGAAAATTTCGCCGGCGATCTGCGGGCCAAGGCGCAGCGCCTCGGCTGGTTCGGCAGCCTGGACCGGTTCGCGCCGGCGGCTCTGGACATTCTCGGCCCGGTCGCCTCGCCGATTCCGCGCATCAAGAACCGCTACCGGTTCCAGTGCATGGTGAAGTACCGCGGCGATTTGGACGCGGTCAGCCTGGTGCGGGAAACGGCGGCCGCAACGCTGGCGGGCCTGCGCGACGCCAGTTTGCAAATCAGCATCGACGTCGATCCGCAAATGCTGATGTAATGGCTGTATGCAATTTATGATCAAACCTCGGGTTTACGGCATATATATTTTTTGAAGAATGCACTGGACCTTTTTATATAATATATAAGTTTATATAAGTTGAATTAAAGAATAGGGCAGAGCAGGCAAGAGGGTGAAATGATTCTGAAGAAGCGTCAGCGTTCGCCTTTGTGACCGGATTTTTACAGTGTTTGAATTCGTACAATCATAGAAATCCGGGAACAACAGCGATCGTAAGAACATTTCACCCGTCTGCCTCTTTCTGTACAATCATTAGTTCAACTCATTATAATACACAAAAAGCTCATCAAGCGACGGAAGGAAGTGCCGTATGGCGATACGTATTATCGTAAAAGAACCGGATGAAGTGCTGCATAAGGTAGCCAAAGAAGTGACGAAAATTACCCCGAACGTTCAGAAAATTTTGACCGATATGGCGGATACGATGTACGACGCGGAAGGCGTGGGACTGGCCGCCCCGCAGATCGGCATTCTAAAACGGATGATCGTGGTGGACGTAGGCGATGAGCACGGGCTGATCGAGCTGATCAATCCGGAGATCGTGTCCACGGAAGGGGAGCAGTTCGGGCCCGAAGGGTGCCTGAGCATCCCGGGTTACCGCGGCGATGTGCGCCGGGCGATGACGGTGACGGTCAAAGGGCTGGACCGCAACGGGAATGAAGTGTCTTACACCGGGTCCGAGCTGTTGGCCCGAGCTTTTCAGCATGAAATCGACCACTTGAACGGAGTGCTCTACACCGATGTGGCCGAACGAGTGTACGAAATTACGCCGGAAGGTGAAGAGAAGGAGTGACGTCGCAGGTGAAGATCGTCTTTATGGGAACCCCGGAGTTTGCCGTTCCTTCCCTGGAGGCTTTGCTGCGCGAAGGGTACGATGTGGCCGCCGTCGTAACCCAGCCGGATCGTCCGCAGGGGCGCAAAAAGGTGCTGACGCCGACGCCGGTCAAAGAAGCGGCGCTGCGGCACGGGTTGCCTGTGCTGCATCCGGCGCGGATGCGCGCCCCCGAGGCGGTGGCGGAGGTCGCGGCCTATCAGCCGGACCTGATCGTCACGGCGGCGTACGGGCAAATTTTGCCCAAGGCGGTGCTCGATTTGCCGCGTTACGGCTGCCTTAACGTTCACGGTTCGCTGCTGCCGAAATATCGGGGCGGCGCGCCGATCCAACGCGCGATCATAAACGGCGAGAAGGAGACCGGGATCACGCTGATGTATATGGCGGAGGGGCTGGACACCGGCGATATGATCGCGAAGTCCGTCGTTCCGATCGAGGACGAGGACACGTCCGGCACGTTGTTCGAGAAGCTGAGCGAGGCGGGAGCCAGGCTGCTGCTTGAGCAACTGCCGCTGATCGTGGCGGGCAAGGCCGAGCGGATTCCGCAAAACGACGAGGAATCGACCTATGCGCCGAACTTGAGCCGCGAGGATGAACGCATCGACTGGTCGGCTTCTTCACGGGACATCTTCAACCGGGTGCGGGGGCTCGTTCCTTTTGCCGGCGGTTTTACGTTATGGAACGGCGAAGTGTTTAAAATATGGTCGGTCGCCAAGCCTGCGGAGGGCGAAGCTTCCACTACCGCATCCGTTTCCGCGGGCGGATCCGCGTCCGGACAGGCTCCGGGGACGGTGCTCGACTTGTCGGCGCGCGGCATTGAGGTGAAAACCGGAGATGGCTCCGTACTGCTCACCCGCGTGCAGCCGGCCGGCAAAAAAGCGATGGAAGCCGCGGAGTTCGTGCGCGGCGGCGTGATGAAGAAAGGGACGGTATTGGGATGAGCCTAGAGGGTGGCGTTGGCGGAGGAAAAGGCGGCAGGGAACGGGGCGGAGCTTCGAAGACAGGCGCGGGCGGCGGTTTCGCTTCAAAGGCAGGGGGCAGTTCTGCTTCCAGAGCGGGCGCTGTGCGCGGAAACGCACCAAAGGGGGACGCCGGGCGCAGCTCTGCTTCAGGGGCAGGCGCCGTTGGCGGTAACGCCCCAAAGGGAGGCGGCGGACGCGGTTCTGCTCCAAATGCGGGGGCGGCACGTGGCGCCGTTCAAAAGGCGAGTGCCGGAGGAGGCGCCGGCCCGTCGGGAGGAGCGGCCCGCGGACAGGCGAAGCCGTCCGCCCGCAGCGTCGCGCTGGAGGTGCTTACCGCGGTCGAGCAGGAGGGCGCCTACAGCAACCTGCTGCTCAACGGGGCGCTGCAAAAATCCGGTCTGTCCGGTCCGGACGCGGGTCTTGCGACCGAACTGGTATACGGTACGATTCAACGGTTGAACACGATCGACTTTTTTTTGGCGCCTTTCGTGACGAAAGGGCTTGGCAAGCTTGCTCCGTGGGTGCGCAATTTGCTGCGGCTTAGCTTTTACCAGCTTCATTACCTGGACCGGATCCCTCCGCATGCCGTTGTCAACGAGGCGGTCAATATCGCCAAAAAGAGGGGGCATCAGGGTATATCCGGGATGGTGAACGGTGTCCTGCGCAACGTCCTGCGCCGGAAGGAGGAGCTGACCTTGCCGGAGGATCTGCCGCCGGTCAGCCGAATCGCCCTGGCCCATTCGCATCCGGAATGGCTGGTCGCCCGCTGGGCCCGGCAGTACGGCATTGCTGCGGCCGAAGCCATCTGCCGGGCCAACAACGAGCCGCCTTCGGTCAGCGTCAGGGTCAACCGGGCCCGGACGAGCCGGGAGGAGATGCTGCGGCTGATGGAGGAGCGGGGCCTTGCGGCGTCGGCTTCCCCGATATCGCCGGACGGCATCATCGTACATAGCGGCGGCAACATGGCGCTGACGTCCTGGTACCGGGACGGGCTGATTTCCGTACAGGACGAAAGCTCCATGCTGGTGGCCGAAGCGGTGGATCCGCAGCCGGGCATGTCGGTGCTGGACTGCTGCGCGGCGCCCGGCGGGAAAACATGCCATATGGCGGAGATCCTTGAGGGTAGCGGCGAGGTGGTCGCGAACGATATCCACCCGCACAAAGCCAAGCTGATTGAGGATCACGCCGACAGGCTGGGCCTCGGGAACGTGCGGTCGCTGTCGGGAGACGCGATGAAGCTAAGCGGTCGCTTCCCGCCGGAATCGTTCGACCGCATCCTGCTCGACGCGCCCTGCTCGGGCCTTGGCGTAATCCGCCGCAAGCCCGATTTGAAGTGGGCGAAGACGCCGGGCGACGTTGAAGAGATCGCCGGGGTTCAGGAAGGTTTGCTGGACGCGGTCAGCGGACTGCTGAAACCGGAGGGCATCCTCGTTTACAGCACCTGCACGATCGAACCCCGGGAAAACGCCGAGATGGTCCGGCGGTTCCTAAGCCGCCATCCGGAGTTCGCTTTGGCGGCGGAGGAGCCGGCCGGCTGGGAGCGGCGGCCGCTGGCCGAAGCCGCCGGCCGGGTGGCGGAAGGGCTGCAAATTTTGCCGCAGGACTTCCATTCGGACGGATTTTATATCGCCCGTTTGCGAAAGCGCGGCGGCGGCAAATAGAATGAGACTAGTTTCAGTTTTTTAGAGGTCAAGCTCACGGTCATTGCCGCCGGGCTTGGCCTTTTTGAATTAGGCATGGGAACTGCCTGAGAATTCCCTCCTCTAAACCCCTTCATAAAAAATAGCGGAACTTTATGTTCTTATTTCCGGCTATGAGCACGATCATCACCCTTAGCGGAATTTTATGTACTTATTTTTTAGTGAACGGTGTGAAAGGTGGCCATTTCCCCGCGATTTGGGAAAATAACGACAAAATGTTCCTCTATTTCGCTCAACATGGGGGATACCGCCGAAATAGCGACATTTTTTGTTCTTATGTTTTCGCCCGGTTTTTTCCACAAACTAACTTTTGCAATTTTCCCCAGGTCTTCGCTTCGCAAAAGTGTCACTGCTGCCATACTCGCCATTCTAGCATTATTTCAGGTACCGTCCACTATTGGCTTCTCCTGCTCATCCTCCCCCTGGCCTACTCTCGCTCACCTTCCCCTTGACCTATTCTCGCTCGTCCCCTGCCTGCCCAACCTTTCTTGGCCTGGCTATTCCAGCGTTTCCGCCGCACGGTTTCCCCCGCCTCCCAAAGTCCCGGAAGGCTGTCAGGAGCGGCCCTATCCGGCGCACACTTTAGTGTCATGGCGATTTATGATAAAATAGGAGGAATGAGTGGGTGATTTTTTGATAAAACATAGGATAGGTGTGTGAAAATGAAGCCTTTTATATATGATTATACTTTGGAAGAGCTGCAGGATTGGGCGGTGAGCCAAGGAGAGCCGGCCTTTCGCGGCGGCCAGATTTTCGATTGGTTGTACGTGAAGCGCGTCGGTTCCTTCGCCGAGATGACCAACCTGTCCAAATCGCTGCGGCAGAAGCTGGACGAGCAGTTTGCTTTCGTTACGCTGCAGGAAATTACGAAGCTGGAATCCAAGGACGGCACCGTTAAATTTCTGTTCGGGCTGCATGACGACCACGCGATCGAGACGGTCATCATGAAGCATAATTACGGCAACAGCATCTGCGTGACGACGCAGGTCGGCTGTAAGGTGGGCTGCACCTTTTGCGCTTCCACGCTCGGCGGCCTGAAACGCAACCTGACGCCCGGCGAAATCGTCGCCCAGGTTGTGCAGGCGCAGAAAATTCTCGACGCCAAAGGCGAGCGCGTCAGCAGCATCGTGATCATGGGAACGGGCGAGCCGTTCGAAAACTACGACGCCACGATGAAATTTTTGCGGATTATGATCCACGAAAAGGGCTTGAACATCGGACAACGGCATATTACTGTATCAACGAGCGGTATTGTGCCGAACATTTACCGGTTTGCCGACGAGAATACGCAAATCAATCTGGCGATCTCGATTCACGCGCCCAACGATGCGCTCCGTTCCAAGCTGATGCCGGTGAACCGGCGCTTTCCGTTTGACGACGTGATGGAGGCGCTGCGCTACTATATCGCCAAAACCGGCCGCCGGATCACCTTCGAATACGCGCTGATCGGCGGGGTCAACGACCAGCCGGAGCATGCGGAGGAATTGGCCGGCGTGATCAAAGACATGCTCTGCCATGTCAACCTGATTCCGGTCAACTACGTGCCGGAACGCAAATACGTGAGAACGTCCAGAAACGATATCTTTAATTTTCAACGGGTCTTGGCGGACAAGGGAGTCAATGTGACGATTCGCCGGGAGCAAGGCCATGATATTGCGGCGGCCTGCGGCCAACTGCGGGCAAAGCATATGGAGTCTGGTGCGAGGTGAACGATAGTGATTAAGACGGTTTATTTGAGTGATGTGGGACGAGTCCGTTCGGTTAACGAGGACTGCACCTGGGTGGACCGGCTCGAGCAAGGCTACACGCTTGGCGTCGTGGCCGACGGAATGGGCGGCCATCAGGCCGGCGATGTCGCCAGCAGCCTGGCCGTGGAGACGATCACCCGGGATTTGGCCGGGCTGCCGGGAGGCTTGTCGGTCCGGGATTTCGGCGAGGAGCTCAGAAAAGCGATCCTCCACGCCAACGAAGTCGTGTTCCGCAAAGCGTCGGAGCATGAGGAGTACCGCAACATGGGCACCACGGTCGTGGCCGTGCTGCTGGCCGGGCGCGATGGCATGGTCGGCCATATCGGCGACAGCCGGGCGTACAAGTACCGGCACGGGGAGATCGTCCAGCTGACCGACGACCATTCCTTGGTCAATGAGTTGCTGAAAAGCAACCAGATCAGCGCCGAGGAGGCGAATGTCCATCCTCACCGCAATGTGGTGACCCGGGCGCTGGGCACCGACGAACAGGTCGATGTCGACATGAACCGGGTAACTTTGGAGCCTGGGGAAATCCTGCTGCTCTGCAGCGACGGGCTCAGCAATTACGTTACGCCGGAACAAATGACCCTGACGCTGGGGTTGGATGATCTTGCGCTGCACGATCGCGCCGATCGTCTGCTTCAGATGGCTTTGCATGCCGGAGGCGACGACAACATCAGCATCGCCTTGCTGGAACAACATGAGGATGCCGGGTCAGGCATAAAGGAGTGGAATTCATGATCGGACACGAATTGGGCGGTCGTTACCAGGTTGTCGAACGAGTCGGCGGAGGCGGGATGGCGCTCGTCTATAAAGCGCAGGACATTTTGCTGAATCGCTACGTGGCCATAAAAGTGCTGCGTCAACAATTTGTGAATGACGAGGAATTTATCCGGCGTTTCCGCCGGGAAGCGCAGTCGGCCGCATCCTTATCGCATCCGAACATCGTCAGCGTGTATGATGTCGGACAAGAAGACGACGTTCATTATATCGTGATGGAGTTCGTGGAAGGCCAAAATTTGAATGAAATCATCAAGGAGCGGGCCCCGCTGCAAGTCGAGGAAGCCGTCCGCATCGCGTCGCAAATCGCCGACGCGCTGGATCACGCCCATCAGAACCAAATCATTCACCGCGATATTAAACCTCATAACATATTAATCGGGCGCAACGGATGGGTGAAGGTTACCGACTTCGGCATCGCCCGCGCCGTCACGTCGACAACGATTACGCAGACGGGGTCGGTGGTCGGTTCGGTGCATTATTTTTCGCCGGAGCATGCCAAAGGGGTGGCGACCGGGGAGAAATCGGACCTGTATTCCCTGGGGATCGTGCTCTATCAGATGCTGACGGGGCGGCTTCCTTTTTTGGGCGAAAGCCCGATCAGCGTGGCGCTGAAACACCTGCAGGAGCATTTCGACGAGCCGCGGACGGTCAACCCGATGATTCCGCAAAGCGTGGAAAATATTATTTTAAAGTCGATGCGCAAAAACCCCGGGGAACGTTACCAGTCGGCGAAAGAAATGCTGCGCGACCTGGAAACCTGCCTGCTGCCGGAACGGCGGATGGAATCGAAACTGGCCTTTATTGAACATGATGATGAAGATAGCACGCGAATCATTCCGGCCATTCGCCCTCAAGCCGGCGCAAAGCCTGGAGGTTCGGCCAAGCTGACCCGGGACAATCCGCGGGAGCGGGACAATGCGGCTGCACTCGAAGAACGCCAGGTTCCGAAGAAAAAAGCTTGGGGCAAGCCGGCGTTATGGGTCGGGTTGACCTTGGTCATTCTGCTGGCGATGGCGGGCGTCGCATGGTATCTCAGCAGCCTGGTCACCGTACCGGAGGTCAGCGTACCAGGCGTCGTGAACCTGCAGGAACAGGATGCGATCGCCAAGCTTAAAGACAACGGGATCGAAGTCGGCGACATCGACCGCGAGTATAAAGATGGCTTTCCCGAAGGGGTCGTTTGGGAACAGAGCAAACCGGAGGGCATGAAAGTGAAGGAAGGCTCCACGGTCGACCTCAAGGTCAGTATTGCCAAGCCGCTGCCCAAGATGCCGACGCTGACGGACGGTAAGACGACTTATGAAGATGCCGTGAATCAGCTTGTTGACTTGGGGGTTGATAAAGACCGCATTTCGAAAAAGGAGGAACCCAGCGACGACAAGGAAGCGGGTCAGGTCATCGGTCAAAGCCCCGACCCCGGAACGGAGTTTGATCCCGAAACGGAGGAAATCGTGCTGACGGTCAGCACGGGGCCGGAAAACGTCAAAATGCCGAATCTGGTGAACAAAACCCAGGCCGAAGCGGAAGCCGAAATTAAGAAGTGGGGGCTAAAGCTGGCCGAGGACGGCATCAAAGAGGAACCCAGCTACGAAGTCGAAGCGGGCAAGGTTACCAAGCAGTGGCCGTACGCGCCGAATGATGAAGTCCCGCCGGGCTCGAAAGTTACTTTGTTCGTCAGCACCGGTTATCCGCCGGAGGCGATCACGTATACGTATCAGGTTCCGGTCGTGCCTGCGGTGGAAGGACAGAAAAGCAAGATCAGCATCAGCTACGGGGACGCGCGCGGCGACAGTCAGCAGTGGGGTACCAAAACGATCGGCAAAGCGCAATATCTCGCCGTCGATCTCGTGCTTGCGCCCAACAAGAACGGCTACGTTTCCGTGACTCGGGACGGGGTGCTGCTGGATACCTACCAGATAAACTATATCGACGCCAAGCAGGGGACGGTGCCCGTTCCGGAGTTTCCGGCCAGCAGCTCGGAGGGGACATGGGGCGATGAGAATACGATGGACCAGGATTCGGGAGAGATCCCGGATACCGGCATGGTTCAATCGGGCAACCTGGTCTCGGCCGTGAGCGACAAGGTAAAAGGTAAAGGCAAAGGCAACGGTAAGGGGAGCAAGCATGGACATTAAGGCAAACCGAGATGAAAGCGAGGCCTGCATTTTATGCCGGAAGGCTTAATCGTGAAGGCATTAAGCGGATATTACTACGTAAAGCCCGCCCTAGCGGCTGCGGAAGGTAACGTGCAGTGCCGGGGCCGGGGCATTTTTAAAAAAAAGGGAGTTACTCCGCTCGTCGGGGACCGCGTTATTTATACCCCGACGGAAAACGGAGAAGGCACGGTGGACGAAATTTTGCCGCGTGAGACCGAGCTGATCCGTCCGCCGATCGCCAACGCCAAGCTGGCGGTGCTGCTGTTCTCTCTGCGGGAACCCGACCTCAATCTGCAGCTTTTGGACAAGTTCCTGGTGCATATCGAGCATGCCGGGCTTAAGACGCTGATTTGCCTGACCAAAGGCGATTTGCTGAACGAAGAGGAGGATGAAGCGGCGGAGAGCCTCCTCCGGGTGCAAGAGCTTTACCGCTCGATCGGCTATGAGGTGATCGTCACGAGCTCCGCCACCGGCGCCGGGACGGGGGAAGTCAAAGCGCGGCTCGCCGGGGAGATCAGCGTGTTCTCCGGGCAGTCGGGCGTCGGCAAATCGTCGCTGCTGAACGCGATGCTGGGGCTTTCGCTGGAAACGAGCGAAATCAGCCTGAAGCTGGGCCGCGGCCGCCATACGACCCGCCATGTGGAGCTGATCGAGCTGGAAAACGGCGGGTACGTGGCCGATACGCCGGGTTTCAGCCAGCTCGACTTCCTCGAGCTTGGCGTCGAAGAGCTGTCCGGCTGCTTCCGCGAGTTTGCGGAATACGCCGAAGCCTGCAAATTCCGGGGCTGCAGCCATTTGCACGAGCCGGGCTGCAAGGTTAGGGAAGCGGCGGACCGGGGAGTCATCGCTGCGAGCCGCTACGAGCATTACGTGCAGTTCCAGGAAGAAATGAAAGAGAAAAAACGGAGGTATTAGCCGCATGAATCCAATTTACATTGCGCCGTCGATTTTGTCGGCGGATTTCGCCAAGCTGGGCGAAGAGGTCGCCGATGTGGAGCGGGGGGGAGCCGACTGGCTGCATGTCGATGTGATGGACGGGCATTTCGTGCCGAATCTGACGTTTGGTCCGCTTGTCATGGGGGCGATCGCGCCGCTGACGAAGCTGCCGCTGGACGTCCATTTAATGATCGAGAAGCCGGAGGAATACGTTCCCGCGTTCGCCAAATCGGGCGCTCACCTCATTACCGTTCACGCCGAGGCCTGCGTTCATCTGCACCGCGTGCTGCACCTGATCAAAGAGCAAGGCGTCAAGGCGGGGGTCGCGATCAATCCGGCGACGCCGGCTGCGGCGGTCCGCGAGGTGCTGGAGGACGTTGATCTCGTGCTGGTGATGACCGTAAACCCGGGATTTGGCGGGCAGGCATTCATTCCGGGAACGCTGCGCAAAATCCGCCAGCTGAAAGCATGGAAAGACGAGCTTGGCCTAACGGATTTGCGGATCGAGGTGGATGGCGGCATTTCCGCAGCGACGGCGCCGCTCGTCGTGGAAGCGGGGGCGGATGTGCTCGTTGCCGGCAACGCGGTGTTTGGCCAAGCCGACCGCCGCAGGGCGATCGGAGAAATCCGGGAGAGCCTGGCCGGTTTGGAATAGGCGCCAAAAGATGCGCATACAATGGGTTACATGAGCAGGGTTCTCATGTAACCTTTTTTTTGTGGCGGGAATACACGGGTAAATGAAATTGAACATAGAATATGGGTGAGCATGAGCATGATTGGGGAGGGTGAACGATGAAATTTTACACATTCAAGCTGCCTAAGTTTTTGGGAGGATTCGTCAAAGCCGTTCTAAATACGTTTCACAAAAACTAGGCGGCTGCAGGCCGCCTGAGGAGCGAAGGGCCCGCCCCTAGCGGTTCCCGCCTGCCATTCACGAAAGGGCCCTTTGGCTGACGTGGCTTTGACCGGTACCGGTTGTTACCCGAGACTTCCAGGCAAAAAAGCGCATGAAAAAAGCACCTCCATAAAAAGGTGCTTTTTGTCTATATGTCCCGTCCCGAGATTACACGCGGGTCACTTTACCGGATTTCAAAGCCCGAGTGCTGACGTATACGCGTTTCGGTTTACCGTCTACCAAGATCCGGACCTTTTGCACGTTTACGCCCCAAGAGCGCCGATTGCGATTGTTTGCGTGAGATACATGGTTACCGCTGCCTGGCTTCTTGCCAGTCACATAACATTTGCGAGCCATTCATTACACCTCCTGTTCCAGGTACACCTGTCTTGAAAATAACGGTTTGATTTCTCATGGACCGCATAAAACAATACTTATATATAATATCACAGCAAAAAAAGCTGCGTCAACAGATCGTTAAAGTTTATTTCTACGTGTTCTTATAGTACAATATGGTTTAGTCCATAATAATTTCATCATCTTTTATATTATTGCTTTTTGCGAGATAGTTGGACCCGGGGCCGGCCGGATCGAGGCCGTTTTATGCGATTGCCCGCAGTCCAAGCGTACGTGGATCAAGCTAGGAAGGGGAATTCTCATTGAGTAAGCGTTCTTTAAATGGAACTGATTTTACCGCCATGGTGTTGGCCGGTGCAAAGCGGCTGTCGGAGCATGCGGAGCACGTCAATTCCCTGAACGTATTCCCGGTTCCCGACGGGGACACCGGTACGAATATGAATTTGACGATGACGGCTGGCGTAACCGAATTGCAGAATAACGGAAGCGGAGGTGTCGGCAGCAGAGCGGGAACCTTGTCCAAAGGTTTGCTCATGGGCGCCCGCGGGAACTCCGGCGTTATCTTGTCCCAGTTGTTCCGCGGTTTCAGCCGCCATGTCGCCTCGTTGGAGGAACTGAATCCGATTCAATTCGCCTCCGCCCTGCAGAGCGGCGTGGATACCGCTTATAAAGCGGTAGTGAAGCCAGTGGAGGGAACGATTTTGACGGTGGCGAAGGAAGCGGCCAAACACGCGGTTTTTTACGCGAGAAGAACTCATGATATCACGGAGCTGATGGGCGAGGTGCTGGCCAAAGCCAAGGAAGCTCTTGCCGGTACGCCGGAATTGCTGCCTGTGCTGAAACAGGTTGGCGTCGTCGATTCGGGCGGTCAAGGACTTGTGTATATTTATGAAGGATTTATGGAATGGCTGTCCGGTGAAGGCGCGGCTGAAGCCTGGCCGGGACAAGCTCCGCTTAAGCCCGCGGCTCCGGAAATCCGCCAGCCTGCTTCGGCGGCTGCGGTGCACGCGCCCGCGCCGGCCCAAGCCAAGCTGGAAACCGAGGATATCGAGTTTTTATACGATATGGAGTTTTTTATCAACCGCAAGCTTGGCGGCGTGCAGGGGGCCGTTTTTGACGAGGAGAAGTTCCGGAAAGCGCTGTCGCTGAATGGGGATTCCATTATTGTGATCGCCGACGACGAGATTATTAAGGTGCATGTCCATTCCAAAACGCCGGGCGATGTGCTTAATTTGGCGCTGCAGTACGGCGAAATAACGCAGATCCATATTTTGAACATGCGGGAGCAGCATCGCGAATTGCTCACCGCGGGCATGGACGCCGCTCCGATGCCGGAGCTGTTCGCCGACATTCCGGCGGAAACGCTGCGGCCGGCGGACCCGGCCGAATTGCCGGCCGATGAGCTGGCGCCTTACGGATTTATCGCCGTCGCTTCGGGGCAAGGCATTGCCGATATTTTCACCAGCTTGGGCGTTGACGTCGTTTTGTCCGGCGGACAGACGATGAATCCGAGCACGGAGGACTTCGTGAAAGCGATCGAGTCCATTTCGGCCCAGCATGTGTTCGTGCTTCCGAACAATTCGAACATTATTTTGGCGGCGCAGCAGGCCCGCGATCTGCTTGAAGGGGAACGCAACGTCATCGTTGTTCCGAGCAAGAGCATTCCGCAGGGTATTGCGGCGGCGTTCGCTTTCCAGGAGGAAGAGAACGTAGAGGTCAACGAATCGAATATGCTGAGCGCGGTACAGCATGTAAAAACGGGGCAGGTGACGTATGCCGTTCGCGATACGATGTTTGACGATTTGAAAATTACGGCCGGGCATTACATCGGGATTGCGGACGCGAAAATCGTGGCTACGGAAGAGGGGCTGCTGGAAACCTGCCAGGGGCTGCTGGACAAAATGCTGGCCGGCGGCGATGAAATCGTCACCGTCCTGGCGGGCGAGGAAGCCGAGGAAGAAATGACGGAACGGCTCGTGGCCTGGCTGCAAGACAAGTATCCGGATGTCGAAGTGGAGGTTCACTCCGGCGGACAACCGATCTACTACTATCTGTTTTCGGTGGAATCCTGACGGGCGCAGGAAAGAAAGCGGACGATAGAGGAAAGGGGGAGAACCTTATGCGGCAGGCGGTTATTGTGGCCGACAGCACGGCGGATATTCCGCAGTCCATCGCTTCGGAGCTAGGCATTCATATCGTGCCGATGCGGCTGGCCTTCGGCGATCAATCTTTTGTTGAAGGCGTCGATATTACTGCGGAGGAGTTTTACGCTAAACTGACGAAGTCGCGCGAGCTGCCGACGACTTCGCAAACTTCGCCTTCCCAATATGCGGAAGTGTACCGAGGCCTGCTGGATGCCCATCCCGGCGCGCCGATCATCTCGATCCATATCTCCTCCGGCATGAGCGGTACATACCAATCGGCGCGGCTCGCCAAGGAAATGATTGAGGAGGAGCTGGGTCAAGAGTCCGGCATTACCGTTATCGACTCCCTCTGCGCATCCTACGGGTTTGGGCTGCAGGTCGTCCATGCGGCCAGGCTCGCGGGACAAGGGGCGACGGTGGAACGGATTCGCGAAGAGGTGGAGCGGCTCGGACGGGAACGCCGCCTTTATTTTCTCGTCGATACGCTGGAGTATTTGCAAAAAGGCGGCCGGATCGGCAAAGCGGCGGCGATTTTGGGGAATTTGCTCAATATCAAGCCGATTTTGTCGGTGGACCGGGAAGGCGTAATTTATGCCGTCGATAAGGCCCGGGGCCGGAAAAAGGCGCTGTCCCGCGTTATTGAGTTGTTCGTGAACGACTTCGGCGAGAGCAAGGATTTGAACGTGGCGGTGTGCGACGGCGTGAACCCGGAAGGCGCGGCGGAGATGCTGAGCCTGCTATCGCAGCATTTTTCGCTGCATGAGGTTGTTCGCACGAGCATCGGCGCCGTGGTGGGGACGCATGTGGGGCCCGGCATTTTGGCCGTGTTTATGTGGCCGGCTTCCGGGGCCGGCGAGTAGTTTCCGCTTAAGGTTCAATGGGTATGTAAAGCGAGGGATTTCAATATGGATTTGCATGAAATTCCCGTGAGGCAAGTCAGCGGCGTGAGCGCTCTTAAACAGGAGGAGCTTCACGCCTTTGGCATCTTTACGGTGAATGATTTGATCGAATATTATCCGTTCCGGTACGAGGATTACCGCCTCCGCTCCTTGACGGAGGTGAAGGACGGGGACAGAGTGACAGTGCAGGCGAAGATCATGGGCGTCCCCGTTCTGCAGCGGTATGGCCGCAAATCGCGGTTAACGTGCAAAATGGTGGCGGAGGACTGGATGTTTACGGCGACCTGGTTCAATCGTCATTTTTTGCGGGATCAGTTGACGAGCGGCCGGGAAATCATTTTGACGGGAAAATGGGATATGCGCCGCAGCCAATTGACCGTATCGGAATCGGAGTTTCCGGATCGCGGGACGCTGCGCAGCGGCAGCCTTCAGCCGGTGTATTCGGTCGGCGGAAAAATTACGCAGGCATGGATGCGCAAGACGATCGGGCAGGCGCTGCTGCAGTACGGGGAGATGATTCCGGAAATTTTGCCGCAGGAGCTGCTGCGCAAGTACGGCCACATGTCCCGCAAGTTCGCGATTCAGCGCATTCACCAGCCGCAGGACAACGAAGAGGGGCAGCAGGCCCGCCGCCGCATGGTGTACGAGGAGCTGTTTTTGTTTCAGCTGAAGCTGCAGGCGTACCGGGCGATGAACCACGAGCGGATGGACGGCGTGGCGCATACCGTGGACAACGCCACGGTGCGGGAGTTCGTGCGCAGCCTGCCGTTTGAGCTGACCGACGCGCAGAAGAAGGTGGAGCTGGAAATTTTGCGCGACATGCGTTCCCCGTACTGCATGAACCGGCTGCTCCAGGGGGACGTCGGCTCGGGCAAAACGGTCATCGCGGCGATCGCTTTATTCGCGGCGGTGAAATCGGGCCACCAGGGAGCCTTTATGGTTCCGACCGAAATTTTGGCGGAGCAGCATATGCGTTCCTTGACGAAGCTGTTTGAACCGTTCGGCATTACGGTCGGGCTCCTGACCGGCAGCTTGACGGGTCGCAAACGCAAGGATCTGCTGGCTTCGCTGCAGATGGGGCTGGTCGAAATTGTCGTTGGCACGCACGCGCTGATTCAGGAGGACGTGTTTTTCCGCTCGCTGAGCCTCGTCGTCACCGACGAGCAGCACCGTTTTGGCGTCAACCAGCGCAGCATTTTGCGGCGCAAGGGCTTTAATCCCGACGTGCTGACGATGACGGCGACGCCGATCCCGCGCACGCTGGCGATCACCGCCTTCGGCGACATGGACGTTTCGACCTTGTCGGAGCGGCCGAAAGGGCGCAAGCCGATCTCCACGTATTGGGTCAAACATGAGATGATGGACCGCGTGCTCGGGTTTATTTCCCGGGAAGTATTGCAAGGCCGGCAGGCTTACGTCATTTGCCCGCTCATCGAAGAATCGGACAAGCTCGACGTGCAGAATGCCATCGATTTGTACGTAGCGATGCAGCAGGCATTCCCGGACTTCCGGGTCGGCCTGCTGCACGGGCGGATGACGGCGGCCGAAAAGGACGAGGTGATGCGGGCGTTTTACGAGAACGAGGTCCAGCTATTGGTGTCGACGACCGTGGTCGAGGTCGGCGTCGATGTGCCCAATGCGACGCTGATGATCGTGATGGACGCCGACCGGTTTGGCCTGTCGCAGCTGCACCAGCTGCGCGGGCGGGTGGGCCGGGGCGAGCACGCGTCGTATTGCGTGCTTATCGCCGATCCGAAGTCGGAGGTCGGTCAGGAACGGATGAAGGTCATGACCGATACGGACGACGGCTTCGAAGTGGCCCGGCGGGACCTGGAGCTGCGCGGTCCCGGGGATTTTTTCGGCACCAAGCAAAGCGGGGTGCCGGATTTCCGCATCGCGGACATGGTCAGCGATTATGCGGTGCTGGAGGCGGCGCGGGACGACGCCGCCCGGCTGGTGGCCGACGCGTCCTTCTGGACGTCGCCGGAATACGGGGCGCTACGGGATTATTTGCGGCGGGAGCAGGTTTTCCAGGGCGAGCTGATCGATTAGCCGCCGCCGTATCTTTTTTCAGAATGCGGAAGGGAGCAGGCTCCCTATTGTGGAGGTCTGTGGAAATAACGGCAAAAAAGGGCTCTATTTATGGGAAGAAAGAGGTATATCCTAAATAAAGGAAATTTTTACTGCTATTTTTGGAGAATGCAGGCAAAATGGTGCTTTTTTCAGGCATGGCGAGAAAATAAGACCAAAAAGTTCCTCTATTATGCGAGCGAGGGGCTAAATTCCGGAAATAACGCCACTATTTACCGCTATTTCTGGGAAGGTAGGCGTCCGCGTTCGTTCCCATGAGCCCCGTTGGAGTTCTCCCTAAAAAACCGCCCGGCAAATCACCAGGCGGTTTTTTAAAATTCAACGAATTTCCCCATTACTTTGAATCAGTTGCTGATACCAGTAAAAGCTTTGCTTTCGGATTCTGCGCAGTTCTTTGAGATCGAACTCGTCGCGATCCACATAAATAAATCCGTAACGTTTGCTCGATCCCTGATGAGTGCTTACGAGATCGATCGCCGACCAAGGACAGAAACCGAAAACGTCTACGCCGTCGGTAATGGCCAATTGAATTTGCTCGATATGCTTTCTGAAAAAATCGATGCGATAGGGGTCTTGAACCACATCGTTGTCCTCCAGTTTGTCGAAGGCGCCCAAGCCATTTTCCGTGACAATCAACGGCAGACGGTAACGGGAATAGATTTGCCGGAGCGTGGTTCTAAAACCTACGGGATCGATCTCCCAGCCGAATTCCGTCTTCTGCAAATGAGGATTGACCGAACCTCTGTAAGCTCCCGGCTCGCCGACGATTTCATGCTGGTCGCCCGTATGCGAAAAGTCGTTTCCGTCATTTTTGCTTTCGCCGACCGTTTGCGAGGTATAGTAATTAAAGGCGATAAAATCCGGGCGGCCCTGTTTTAAAATCTCCATATCGCCGTCTGCAATCACCGGTTCATATCCTTTTTCGAGCAAGTAACTCCAGGCGATATGATTATAGGTTCCGAACACCGCCATGTCCAGATAAAGCCAATTGCGGATTGCCGCATAATTGTCGGCCGCCAGTACATCTTCCGGACTTGAGCTGGCCGGGTAAATGGCCCCGATATTGGGCGCTGGACCAATCTTGGCGTCAGGCAGCATGTGATGGCACAATGCCATCGCTTTGGCTTGGGCCACCAGCATATGATGATTTTGCTGGTACAGCTCCTTCTGCGGATTTTCCAGTTGTTCATTCAGCGTTCCGATCGAACCGGGATGAAGGATCAGCATGTTTTGTTCATTGATGGTCAGCCAATATTTTACCCGGTTTCCGAAATGCTCGAACAAAGTTTTGGCGTATTGTTCGAACGCGGCGATCGTTTCGCGGTTGGACCAGCCGCCCTTAGCTTCCAGCGCATAAGGCAAATCGAAATGATACATGGTCACAATCGGCTCGATCCCATACTTGATCAGTTCATCGATCAGGGAACTGTAGAATTCGATCCCCTTCATATTCAGCTTTCCCGAGCCTTCCGGGTAAATCCGCGTCCAAGCGATGGAGAACCGGTACGCTTTAAAGCCCATTTCGGCCATTAAAGCTGCGTCTTCTTTGTATCTATGATAATGATCGCTCGCTACTTTAAAATCCGTAACTCCTACGACATGATTCGCCAGGTCCACGACGGACGGGCCTTTTCCGTCTTCGTTCCACGCCCCCTCGAATTGATAAGCCGAGGTGGAGCCTCCCCACAGGAAGTTTTCGGGAAATGGTTTCAGATGTTGGTGCAGCATGATTTGATTCCTCCAGTTTAATAAATTTATAGAGATAGTTCAAAAAGTCGTCTTTTGAAGATTTAAGAATGAATAGTCACCGAAGCATGTCTTCCTTAAATCGCAAGAAAAACTTCAGTTTAGGGCGGTCTGTCTTCTTTGATTGTTCGTCGATAGCGTTTTTCTTATCACGAAGCAGGTCAGGAAGCGGATCGGGCGTCGAATCTTGAATTTAGCCGGTCCTTAGCCTATGCTTGCCGAAGCATGTTTCCTACGGAAACATTTCCGCTGCTCACGCACCTTCACGAGCTTATGCTTCCGAAGGCGTTTTCTCCGAAAACGTTTAGCTCCGCTCCTGACGTCCCTAACTTCATCCGACCTACAGCGTTTTGAAAAAACGCACTTCGGAAGCATACGCTTCGGTGCTGATAACCTGGCTTTTTGAACTCGCATTTAAATTTTTGAACTCCCATTTGAAATTTAAATCAGGGTCAACAACACATCGTTTTTCTCAATCTTCTCCTGGTCGGTCTCGAAAATTTCAACCTCTCGTTCCGTCAGGGTGACGATCACCGGCGTTACGGTCTGGTATCCGGCCGCCTGAATCTGCTCCAGATCAAATTCAATCAGAACGTCCCCTTGCTTCACCGCGTCCCCCTCTTTAACCGCGGGTTTAAAGTACTTCCCTTTGAGAGACACCGTATTTATGCCGATGTGGATCAGGATGTCCGTCCCTGCGGCCGAGGTCAACCCGAGCGCATGACCGGTCGGGAACAGGGAGGTAACCACTCCATCCATCGGCGCGACTACGATCCCCTCGCTGGGCAGGACAGCCAAGCCTTTGCCCATCGCTCCGGAAGAGAAAGCCTCATCGTCAACCGCGCTAAGCGGAACGACTTTGCCGGTCAGCGGGCTGTGAACCTGCTCTTTCTTAATGCTTATGGCAGCGGATTCGGCATGCTTTTCCGGCTGAACCGTTTGCGGTCCGGATTCCGCTTGCACTACGGACTCAGCTTCCGCCGTCTTCGCCTTGCCTTTGCTCTCATACCCAAAGATCAAGGTCAGCAGCAAGCCGATGCCCATGGACAGGATCATCGATATGACAAAGATGCCTGATGGCTTCTCGACCGGAATGGAAAAGATGTTATGGAATACATAAGCCGTATATTTAACGCCAAAGTGGCCGTTAACCGCTCCGCCGATCGCGCCGGCAATAATGACGATGGGAATGACTCTCTTGTAGCGGAGGATAAGCCCGTATACGATCGGCTCGGTTACCCCGGCCAGCAGGCCCGTGACGGCGGAAGAGCCGGATATGGATCTTAGCGCTTTATCCTTTTTGGCCTTAAGGAAAATGCCGAGCGCAACCCCGATCTGGGCGAACACGGCCGCGGCGGCCATGGCCTCGATCGGATCGCCGCCGTTGTTGATGTTTTGCAGCGTGATCGGCGTAAAGCCCCAATGCAAGCCGAGCACGACCATAAAGGTCATACCTCCGCCAAGCACCATGCCCGAGAGTATGCCGCTAACGTTAATCAGCCAAGTGACTCCCGCGGCGATCCAATCCCCGACGCTTGTCCCCAAGGGGCCAAAAGCGATGGCCGACAACGGCACCATGATCATGAGCGACAGCATTGGCACCAGGAAAACCTGCAGGTCCTTAAGAATGATCTTTTTCAGGAACCGGTCCAAAACGGCATATATGCTGATGGCGATAAAAATCGGGAACACGCTGGACGAATAATTCATCAGGACAACCGGAATTCCCAGGAAAGAACCGTCGGTTCCTTTGTCCATCAAGCCCGTAAAGCTGGGCTCCATCAGCGCTGCTCCGATGGTTCCGGCAACGTACGGATTGGTTTTGAGCTTGATTCCGAGCGTAACGCCGAGGAATATAGGCAAAAAGTAGAACACGGCATTCCCGGCGGCGGACAGGATCATGTAAGTATCGCTGGTGTCGGACATCCAGCCGGCCATGGTTAACACCGTAAGAAGCGCCTTCAGCATCCCGGAGCCGGCCATTGCCGGAATAAGCGGCGAGAAGCTGCCCGAGATCACTTCAAAAACTTTGGACACAGCCGATACCTTCTGGCCGCTTGCCGAATTCTCCGCGGCTTTATTTAGAAAGCTGGTGCTTTTGGCGATTTCGGCGTACACATTAGCGACATGGCTGCCGACAACGACCTGGAACTGACCGCCGCTTTCCACGACGGTGATCACACCTTCATGCTTTTCCAAAGTTTCCCTTTCGGCTTTTTTGGAATCCTTTAAACTAAAGCGAAGTCTTGTCGCGCAATGGACGAGATCGTTAATGTTTTCCTCGCCGCCGACCAGACGAACAATGTCGTCGGCCAACTTCTTGTTGTCCATATGTCATTCTCCTTTGCCTGCACATGTTTTGGGCATAAAAAAATACCTAAACGAAAGGCCCGCGGGATCACCGGAGTGATCATATGCCATTCGTTTAGGTATCGCCTGTTTTACCAGTAACAATCCTTAAATTTAAGTTGTAAGATTACTATAAACCAATCCGTAACCGTTTGCAACCCGTTTATGATTTTTTTAAACCTCGCTGCGGGAGGTTACCCGCTGAATATGAATCGTCAAATACACTTTTTCATCAATCGACATCGCGTTTTCATAATTTTGTTCCAGATAGCGGTTGATTAAATTCATGCATTCGAATGCCTTGGGATACTTTATCTTAATTTGCTCGTAGAGAAAATTGTCTCCCGCCGCGGAACGCTCCTGCTCGCCGCTCAGCATTCTTTGCGCAAAGTATTGAATATGGGTAATAAAACGGGAGTAATTAAACGATTTTTCATCCAGCTCCAAATTATAGAACCGGGCGACGATGTCGACGATTTCGCTCATCACCTTCGTAATCTCGGCCGTCCGCTGCATGCCCTGACCGTCTTGTCTGGCATTCACGAAATGCATGGCGATAAAGCTGGCCTCGTCCTCGTCCATCTCGATATCAAAATGCTTTTTGATCAACTGAAGCGCATTCAAGCCGATCGAAAATTCCTTAGGGTAAAACTTTTTGATCTGCCAAAACAGTGCGTTTTTCAGATTCATGGCGTTTTTATATCGGGATACCGCAAAATGAATATGGTCGATCAGCGTGATGTAAATATTATCGTTGAATATATTTCCCATCTCCGCCTTGGCGCAGCTTACGATATCGTCGGCCAGAGAGAAATAGTCCGCCGATGTTTCACCGATCAGATCGATTAACTTTTGCGGAACTTTATCCGGTTTGAGAATAAACGTTTTTTCGATCTTTTCCTCATCCACTGTTTGCCCCGGCTTTTTCTTAAAGCCCAGACCGTTGCCGATCACCACAAACTCATGACCGACCTGGTCCTCAGCCCGAATCACGTTGTTGTTAAAGATTTGGCGGATAATCATGATAGAACCGTTCGCCCCTTTTGATAAAATCCATGCATGTAGAACATCGTTTTCATCCAGCTCAATTTTTTATAACCTACGATATCACATTCCTTTCGGAGAAGACAATATGGGGATTATTGCAGAAATTAAGGGAATCAGGCTGGTTGGCAGGGGATTAGCGCAAATGATATTTGTCTTGAAATTTTATTTCACATAACAATAATATTATTGAAATATTGTATTAGATGAATTATAATTGAATCGTAAACGGTTACACAGGTTGAATCTTATACATCAAAGGGGAGTTTCACATGCTGGAAAATCTGACAACCGAGGCAAGAAACGAACGCACGATGCGCCTGGATGAAATGAGCGTGATCGAGCTGCTGACGGTGATGAACGAAGAGGATGCGAAGGTGGCCGGGGCGGTTAAGGAAGCGATTCCGCAGATCGCGAAGGCGGTCGCGGCCATTACGGATGCGCTGCGGCGCGGGGGCCGACTGATCTATATGGGCGCCGGAACGAGCGGGCGGATCGGGCTGCTTGACGCGGTGGAATGCCCGCCCACGTTCGGCACTTCCCCGGATCAGGTAGTCGGGCTTATCGCCGGCGGAAGCAACGCTTTTATCAAAGCGGTGGAGGGGGCTGAAGACCGGGCCGAGCTAGGGCGCGCCGATTTAGAGAACCTTAACCTCACCGCAAATGACGCGGTCGTCGGATTGGCCGCCAGCGGCCGGACGCCTTATGTGCTCGGCGGGCTGGAATACGCGAAAGCGGCCGGCGCCGCGACGATCGGCATCAGCTGCAACAAGAACGCGGCGCTCAGCGAAAAAGCCGATATCGCCATCGAGATTGAGAACGGTCCCGAAGTGTTGACCGGGTCGACGCGGCTAAAGGCGGGAACGTCGCAGAAGCTGGTTTGCAATATGCTGTCGACGGCTTCGATGATCGGTTTGGGCAAGGTTTACGGCAATTTGATGGTCGACGTGCAGCCGACCAACGAAAAGCTGGCCGAGCGGGCCAAACGGATCGTGATGGAGGCGACTTCCTGCGATGCGCAAACCGCCGAGGACGCCTTGCGCGAAGCCGGACGGAAGCCCAAGCCGGCCATCCTGATGATCCTGACGGGATGCACGTACGCGGAAGCGCTGGAAAAATTGGAGCAGAGCCGGGGGTTTATCGGCAAGGCCGTGAAAAAAGCTTCTAAACCAGAATAATACCAACAACAGGTAAGGAGGGCTAACCGATGAGTAAATTTGCAGGCATGGCAGAACGTATTTTGGAATCCATCGGCGGTTCCGGCAATGTGGAGCAATTTACGAACTGCATGACCCGGCTGCGCGTTTCGGTCGTGGACCACGGCCGGATCGACGAGGCCGGATTGAAACAAATCGACGGGGTGCTCGGCGTGGTCGACGACGAGACCTATCAAATTATCCTCGGACCGGGCGTGGTCAATAAGGTTGCGGAGGAGTTCGGCAAACTTCTGCAAGCCGGGGGAGGGGGCGAAGCGGGTTCCCCTTCGGGCGGCAAGGCGGCCCCCCTGCGGGAAGGCGCCGACATAAAGGCGGAGCTCAAGCAGAAAAACAACACGCCGTTCAAAAACTTTTTGCGGAAAATCGGCAATATTTTTATTCCATTGATTCCGGCCCTGGTCGGCGCGGGGATTATCAACGGGATCGCCGGCTTGATGAACAACCTGATCACCTCCGGCAACGGCGCGGCCTGGCTCGTTACCCTGCAGCCGATTATAGGCGTTATCGGCTCGGCGTTCTTCGGGTATCTGACGATCTTTGCCGGGGTTAACGCGGCCAAAGAATTCGGCGGCACGCCTGCGCTAGGCGGCGCGGTGGCCGCGATTATCGTCGCGCCGGCGGTGGCGAATATTTCATATACGTACCCCTTCTTCGGCGAAATCAAGCTGAACGCGGGGCAGGGCGGGATTATCGGGGCGATTTTGGCGGCGGGGCTGATTTCGCTGCTGGAAAAATGGATCCGCAAACGGATGCCCGCGGCGATCGATATCATCGTCACTCCGACCATTTCACTGCTTATCGTCGGCCTGATCACGGTGTTCTTCCTGATGCCGGTCAGCGGCATCATCTCGCAGGGCATCGGGCAGGCAACGACCTGGCTGTTGGCGCACGGCGGACCGCTTTCCGGATTTGTTCTGGCGTCGCTGTTCCTGCCGCTTGTTATGTTCGGCCTGCATCAGGCGCTGATCCCGATTCACGCCGAGCTCATTTCTCAGGTCGGATATACGGCGCTGCTGCCGATTCTGGCCATGGCGGGAGCGGGACAGGTCGGATCGGCGATCGCCATCTACATCAAACTGAAAGCTAACGCGCGGCTGCGCAATATGATCAAAGGGGCGCTGCCGGTCGGTTTCCTCGGCATCGGCGAGCCGCTCATTTACGGGGTCAGCCTCCCCTTGGGCCGGCCGTTTGTAACCGCCTGCCTCGGCGGCGGTTTCGGCGGCGCCTTGCTCGGGTTGTTTGCGATGACGGGAAATTTCGTCGGTTCGGTGGCGATCGGTCCTTCCGGTCTGGTGCTCATCCCGCTGATTCAAGGCCCGATGGGAATCGGCATGACGATCCTCGGTTATCTGGCCGGGCTGATCCTTTCTTACATTGCCGGTTTCCTGCTCACTTATTTCTTCGGTTTTACAAAGCAGATGCTTCTGGAGCATAATAGATAATAGGAGCAACCAGAAAGAAACGTTGGCGGATCTTTGCCGGGCCGCCGCGTTTCTTTTGCGTTAAAGAACGCGGACGGGAAAACGAAAGGGGCGGACAAGTGACGACAGGAAGCATTCTTACGCAAATGGAAGCGGTGCTGGGGCAGTTGCCCGATTCGGAAAGAAAGGCGGCGCAATATATTTTGGCCGAATCGGCGGAAGTTTCCGGTTTGAGCATCCATGCGTTGGCCGATAAAGCGGGGACCAGCGCGGCGGCAATTACCCGGCTATGCCGTTCGCTCGGCCTCACCGGATTTCCCGATTTGAAAATACGGCTGTCCGTGGACAACGCCAAAACGCAAAAGCCCGGGTATTACGATATTGAGCAGGGCGAAACGGTTCAAAACATTATTCAAAAAACGGTCTCCAACAGTGTCCAAGCGATTCAAGACACGATGCTTCACTTGCAGCCGCAGCTGATCGAACAGGTGGTGGAGAGCTTCCGGAAAGCTCCCGTCATCCATATGTACGGCGTTGGAGCTTCGGCCATCGTAGCGGCGGATGCGGCGCAAAAATGGCTGCGGCTCGGCAAGCAGGCGTTTGCTCTTCAGGACGAGCATCTGATTGCCGCGGCGCTGGCCAGCGCTCCGCCGGGCGCCTTGTTTATGGGCGTTTCGTACAGCGGCAACACCAAGGAAGTGCTGCAATTGTTCCGGGTTGCCCAAAAGTACGGAGTGCGCACCATCGGCTTGTCCCGTTTCGGCAATCATAAAGTTTCCGAGCTGGCCGATTTGATGCTGTATACGCCGCAGGCCCCGGAAGCGACGCTGCGCAGCGGGGCTTCCGGCTCCCGGCTGGCCCAGCTCGTGATGATCGACATTTTGTTTTTTGCGTACGCTTCAACGCAATATGAGGAGACGATCGTCCGATTGGGACAAACCCACGAAGCGACGGCGTTTCTTAAACAAAGCTGAACAGCCGGCTGGGCCCCGTTTACTTTTTCTGAACTATGTACAGCCTATTCGTCATATATTAGGGTTGAAGTCCGGAATTGACGGGACAGGAGGTGCTAGTCAAACGGTGCCCAGTTATCATCAATATGGAATCAGTCCGCAGCTTGTGGAGCGGGTAAAATTGAAAATGAAAAATCCGGCGATCAAGGATCGGATCAAGCAGATGGTCGACGGCCTTACCCGGGCGGATTTGCAGGATCGTCCCAAGGTGCGCAGGCTCGTCCGAACGGCCGCCTCCGTGCTTGGCGAACGGCTGAGCGGCACGCAGGAGGAACAAATCGTGCAGTTCGTCATCGACCAAAAAATCGATCCGCGCAATACGCTTCACCTGCTTCGGCTGTGGGGGATGTTCCGGTAGGCGCGGAAACGTTCATCGGTAGGTGAAATAGACAGAAATGACAGCGAATTCGTATGCCAGGGCCCTGGAATGGTTTGTACCGGTACCGGGGCCTTCTTTTTCTGCCGTGCTCCGGTCGGACTCCCTTGCAATTTGCTTGCCATTGTTTTATATTGACATGAGAGTAGGTCAAAACAAAAATGGGAACGATATCTAAACAATGAGAGGAGGCTGCGAGTTTAGTTATGACCCCGCGGACGAAAGAACAAAATGAAGAGATCCGGCTGCGCCGCCTGGTGCAAATCCGCAAAGCGGCGGCCGATGTTTTTTTGGATAAAGGGATGGCTCTGGAAATTCGCGATGTCGCCGCGCAGGCCGGACTCGGCTACGGGACGGTATATCATTACTACAGCAACAAAGGGGATCTACTGCACGATGTGCTGTGGGTGGCGATGGAGCGGGCCGGGGCCTGGCTTATGGAACCGGATGGCGGGCGTTTAAGCGCCCAGGTTGTCCGTCTGATTGAGGAGTGGGCGGATGATCATGGCTTGTACCTGCTCTACAAGCTTGCCGGGGACGGCTTTCGCCTTCTCCCCGAGGCCCGGGCGCTACCGCTGGCGGACTGCTTTCGGCGGGAGGTGCTGCTCCCGTTTGCCGCCGCACTCGGCATGGAACCGGGCGGGGCGGGCGAACCGGGCGAGCCGCCCGGCAGCGGCCGGGTTGTCCCTGGCCGGTGGCCTTTTGGCCGAAAAGTCCCGGAGGAGCTAATGCGGCGGGCGGAAATGCTGCTGGCCGCGCTGGCCGGCTGCGCCTCGCTCCCGCTTCGCCGGGGAACGCTGCGACAGGATGCGGAACATATTGTGCAGATTGTCCATTTAAGGAGTGAAAAAAATGATTATTTTGAAATCGCCGAGAGAAATTGAAGAAATGAAGCCCGCGAACCAAATCGTAGCCGAGTGCCACCGCGAGGTGGCGAAGCTGATTCAGCCGGGCATCACGACGCAGGAAATCAACGATTTTGTCGCCAGACATATCGTCAAATTGGGCGGCAAGCAGTTTACGAAAGGTTATAACGGCTTCCCTGCGGAAACATGTGCCTCGGTCAACGACGTGGTGGCGCACGGCTTTCCTTCGAACCGCCCGCTGCAGGACGGGGATCTGCTTAAGCTGGATATTGTGGTGGAATACGACGGCTGGTTCGGCGATTCGTGCTGGTGTTACGCCGTAGGCGAGATCAGCCCGGAAGCCGGGAAGCTGATGAAGGTTACCAAGGAATGCATGGATCTCGGGATTGCTCAAGCGCTTCCCGGCAACCGTCTCGGCGACGTGACTTCGGCGATCCAGAAGCATGCGGAAGCGCAGGGGTTTTCGGTCGTGCGCGATCTGCTGGGGCACGGTGTCGGCCGGAGCCTGCATGAAGAGCCGAACTACGAGCATATCGGCGTTGCCGGCAAGGGCATCCGCCTCAAGGAAGGTATGGTGTTTACGGTGGAGCCGATGATCAATGAAGGCACGTTCCGCATTATGATCGATGACGACGGGTGGACGGCGCGCACGGCCGACGGCAAGCTGTCGGCTCAATTTGAACACACGATCGCGGTTACGGCGGATGGACCGCTTATTTTAACCGCCCAATAGGTCCTGAAAACCCGACTTGTTGAACTCAAACTTAGAGCGGCCCGAAAATGGGAAACGAAGCTGCTTCCAAAATGCCCGAAAGGCTTTTGGGAGCGGCTTTTTTTTGCGCCGGCCGGTCTGCCAAATTATCCAGCATAAACCTGTTGATGCCGCGAATATTTGTTCGTATTATGAATATGATAAGAACAAACGTTCTTGCTGGAAGGTGCATGAAGATGTTCGAGGAGCGGCGGACGGATCGATCCGGGCATCGAGGCGCGTTATTTGTGCCGGGGGACACTTGCGAATTTTCCATGCTTTGGGGCATGGTGAAAGCTGAAATCAGGCAGCGCCTCTACAGCTATCTGGGGAATTGACATGACGAAAGAGGGGATGTTCTCGTGAAACCTTATGCCTGAACGGACGATTTTTCTGGTCGACGGCCAATCATTCTACGCTTCTATCGAAAAGGCTGCTCATCCGGAGCTAAAAGATAAACCGGTAGCCGTAGGCGATCCTGCGCGCCGGTCAGGCATCATTCTCGCAGCCTGCCCGGTTGCCAAGTCGCGTGGGGTGACGACGGCCGAAAGGGTAGGTGAGGCGCTGGCAAAATGCCCGGATTTAAAGGTCATTCGGCCGAGAATGCAGACCTACATCACCATATCCTTATTGATTACCGAGATCTTCGAGTCGTTTACCGATCAGGTTGAACCTTACAGCATTGACGAACAATTTCTCGATGTTACCGGCTCAACTGCCTGTTTTGGTCCTCCGGCAGAAATTGCCAAACAAATCCAATCCCGCGTGCTGTTGTCGACGGGAGTTTGGACGCGCTGCGGAATCGGACCAACAAAAGTATTAGCCAAGATGGCCACGGATAATTTCGCGAAAAAAAGACCTGAAGGGATCTTCAGACTTGGCTTTGACAATATCGAATCTGCTTTGTGGCCGCTGCCCGTACACCAAATGTTTATGGTGGCTTCGAGGATGTCCCGCCACTTTATGAGAATGGGATTAAATACGATTGGCGACATAGCACGGTTGGAATTGTCCGAATTCAAACGGCGCATGCGCCGGGAGATGGGAAAGCAAAGCGATATTCAAGCGGAATACTATTGGCAGACGGCGAGGGGCATCGATCCTAGCCCGGTCGTGCCGAGTATTCGTAACCAATTGAAATCGATTAGCCATGGCAAGGCACTGCGAAGCAGCCTTTATCGAAAGCTTGAAGATATTGAGGTTGTCCTTTTGGAGCTGGTCATAGAGGTCTGCCGGCGCAGCCGGAGGCATGGATACATGGGCCAGGTGGTGACAGTAAGTGCGGCGGAGACTGACGGAGAGCGGTCTGCAGGGTTTAGCCGGCAGGTAACACTGCAGCAACCTACGTCGCTTTCTCATGAAGTAGCGGCGGCAGCGCTGGGAATTTTTCATAAATATTGGAATGGCATGCCCGTAAGTCACCTGCATATTTCGCTCACTCAGTTGGTGGACGATAGCGTCTATCAGCTTACGTTATTCGAGGACCGGGAGAAAGCTTACGGTTTGGAAAGAGCGACTGATGAAATTAAAGATCGATTCGGCAGCGCCGCTATTATGCGGGCATCCTCTTTATTATCGGCAGGAGTAGCGCGAGAACGAGCGGAACAGATAGGAGGTCATTACAAATGAGCAAACTGGACGGTAATGAGCGGTGGAAATCAAAGATGCTGCTCACCGAGCATCAAGAGCAATATGAAAGCCGAAATGATCCCAAAAAGACGTCTCGGCCCACAACAGAGGAGCTCAGTATGATCCGCGACTATATCTTGCTGCCTTACATGCTTACGATGGTGCAAAAGAGCGCAGATGACATTGAGCGCAGCCCTAACCTTCTAAAACAGCTTTATCTGGCAGCCGGCCAAGCGGTCATAAACAAAATAAGCAAAGACATGTATGATCTAAGGCGTGAATTGACCAAACGCAACATAAAGATCATCAGTGACGAACATGCGGATTTGGTCGTTTATCACCGTTTTCTGTGTCGAGGATACGAGGATCGTTTTGGGATGACCCGCGATGTTATGCGTTCGGAAATCAGCGTCCGGTTGAAAAAATATATTAAAGAAGTCGTTGGCCGAATAGCAAATGAAAAATAACCCTCTTATTTTCGTGCAGCATTGATGAACGGGGCAATGAATGGCGTGTGCGGCCAAAGGCTGTACCGCCATTATTGTCATCAAGGCGCAGAAACTCTAATGTGCTGAAAATATCCAATCAAGCCGTTTTATTTACCAATAAATTTATATTTTTATTGAATTTTTTCCAATTCTAATGGCGCTTAAGACTGAAAACTTACCCCCAAAATATGCGAAAAACAATTGAAAGCGTTTTATTTCTTAAGGTTTTGTCCAGAAAATCCCCCTCGAAAAAAACCCGCCTTTAGGAAATAAGTCGCCAACCAAGGACTTCGTACATGACGGAGTTTCGCTTCCGGGAAACACGAAAAAGCGCTAGGCCTAGCCTGGGACCAGGGAAGCTTTTTTTGACGCGGTTTGTAACTTTCTGAAATCGCAAAAAACCGCGTGATTACGCGATTTTTAAATATGACTTTGGTATCAATTTTGTAACCATTATGGAAAATGGTGTAAAATTCCAGCGAAACTTAGCAATTTTTTGCGCGTCTATTATTGACGGAATCGTCCGGCAGGGAAAATGGAGGGGGCCAACCGCACCCCGGAATACGGGCCCAGACGGGCCTATAAAGTAAAATACTTCCATCAGCCTAGTTACATGATAGGTCAACTTGGTTAATGATAGAAGTACTTTGAGAGATGGAGGTGTGGAAGGCCATACTGTTCGTCACCTGCATAGAAAAGGCCGCATCCAAAAGTTATTGTCGGATCAAATCCGAATGAGAGGGCCGGCACCATAAAAACAGCGAGGTGAGAACCCAAAATCCGATGACAAGACTAATGAGAAAAAGGCTGGCGGTATGGCTGGCGCTGGGGGCGGTCCTGATCGCCGGCGGAATCTATCTGGTGCTCCAGCAATTGCCGCCGCCTATTAACAGCTTTAAGGCTGCGGATGGGACGGAGCTTACATTCCGTACCTCCAAGGATCAATTTATGGCCTACGAAGGCGATGGCCAGTGGCGGAAGATGTTCGTCAAAGGCGTGAATTTGGGAGCGACGGTCCCCGGCCATTTTCCCGGAGAATTTCCGCTTACCGAAGAGGATTATTTGCGCTGGTTCAAGCAAATCGACGACATGGGCGCCAACGTCATCCGCATTTATACGGTTCACAACCCGGTGTTCTACAAGGCGCTCGTGAAATACAACCGCGACAAAGAGGGCGATCCGCTGTACTTCATTCAGGGGATCTGGTCCCCGGAGGAGCAGCTGATCGAGCAGCAGGACGCGTATATTCCGGGGATCAAGGAAGCTTTTCACAAAGAAATCGAAAAAGCGGTCAAAGCCGTCTACGGGGATTTGAATATCCCGGTTCAGCCCGGCACGTCGGGCGGCAAATACACCGCGAACGCCGGCCCCTATTTGATGGCTTGGCATATCGGCACCGAATGGGATCCGGAGATGGTGGACAACACCAACCGCAAGCATGCCGATGTTCAGCCGTACCAAGGGCAGTATTTCGGGGCGACGAAGGAAGCCAGTCCCTTTGAAAGCTGGCTGGCCGAGCTGGTCGACGACACGGCCCGGCAGGAGCGCGCTTACGGATGGGAGCACCCGATGACGTTTACCAACTGGGTGACGACCGATGTGCTGAAGCATCCCGGCGAACCGCTGTTCGAAGAGGACTTGGCCAGCGTCGATGCCACCCACATCAAGCCGCTGGACTGGGAGGCCGGATATTTTGCCGCCTACCACGTGTATCCCTATTATCCGGACTTTTTCCATCTGGACAAGACGCTGGAGACGATTCCGGACGGGAACGGCGATTACAACACGTATAAGGCCTATTTACAGGAGCTTAAGGCTTATTACAAGGACATTCCCGTCATGGTCACGGAATACGGCGTGCCTTCCTCGCTCGGCGTATCCCATCTCGGCCGCGGCGGCCGCAACCAGGGAGGGCATAACGAGCAGGGGCAGGGAGAGATCGACGTCTCGCTGACGAAGGATATTTACGATACCGGATACGCCGGGGCGATCCTGTTCATGTGGCAGGATGAATGGTTCAAGAAAACGTGGAACACGATGCGGTTTGAGATTCCGGAGGACCGCCGCGCTTTTTGGCTGAACGTGCTGACCAACGAAAAAATGTTCGGCCTCGTATCGATGGGCCCCGGCAAGGAGGACGAGATTACGATCGACGGCAAGCTGGACGATTGGGATCTGCTCCCCGAAGGGGAAGTACAGTCCTGGGACCGGCCCGCGCCCGGCATCGACCGGCTTAGGGTGACGCATGACGAGGCTTACGTTTACGTAGGGCTCACGCTGAGCGAACCGTTTGATCCGAAGAAGCGCAAGATCGCGCTCGGTACGGATACGCAGCCTGGCGGAGATCAGCCGGTTGCCGAACTTCCCGGCCAAACGCTGAGCGATGGGCTTGAAGGGCTGATCATGATCGGCAACGACGATGAAACCGAGGTGCTGACCGCGCCCAGCTACGATTTCCACCAGCGGCTGTACGGCCGCTACGGCTATTGGATGCTGGAGGATCGAACCGCGCAGGAAAAAGTGAAATTCCAGCCTTGGAAGCTGGCGGTCAGCCTGACGATGACGCCGCCGGACACCCGCACGGCCCATCCTTTTCAGGACATGACGGTCGGAAAGCTGACCCGCGGCACGTCGAACCGGAGCAGCGAGGATTTCAATTCGCTGACTTCATGGCAATACAGCGGTAAAGAAATCGAGCTGCGCATCCCCTGGATGCTGCTCGGATTTGCCGATCCCAGCTCGCTGCAGGTCGTTGATTACGGGCCTTTGAAAAAGGACCGGACCTTCGGCACGGCGAAGACGAGCGGGATCACCTTCGTGCCGTGGGTGGTGGACCGCGCAAGCGGGCAGGTTATAGGCTCCGGCACGGGGAAAGGGACCGCCGGGCCCGGAAGCCGGCATGGGGTGCTTCAACTGGAGAGCTATCCGAAATACGTGTGGCCCGCATGGGAAACGGTGAAATATACCGAACACCTGAAATCCGGATATTATGCGCTGCAGGCATTTTACAAAAGCTTGCCGGAGCGCTAGGCGATGGGCCGGCAGATGAAGCAAACCAAAGGAGGAAATCGAATTTATGGCTCAGCATCTTACCCTGGCTATCTATTTCATTTACGTGTGCCTGGGACTGATCGTTACTGGTATTGCGCTATTGTTTTACTTGAAAATCAAGCATTTGCGGATCACGCGCCAAACGAACATGTATCTGCGAAAACATCAAGATTACTTCACCTATATTCAGACGCATTTAAGCGGCGCGGCCTCGCTGCGGCTGCCGCCCGGGAAGCTCGGGCGCCTAGAGCGGCGGGTGATCCAGCAGCGGATGATCGAGTGGATCGAGCAGTTCAGGGGAGATCTGCAGCTTAAGCTGATCGCACTATGTTATGAAGCGGGGTTCGTCGCCGACGATATCAAGCTGCTGGACAGCTTGTTCTACGGCCGGCGGATCGCCGCCGCCTACCGCCTGGGCGGGATGCGGGCGGCCGAAGCGGTGCCGCGGCTGCTTGAGATGCTGAAGAGCCAGCGGTACAGCCCGCTCAGCATCGTGATCGCCCGCTCGATCGCGAAATCGGCGGAGCAGCCTGAGCAGCTGAAGGACATGCTGCGGCATTTGCTCCGCCACGGCAAGCCGATCCACCATCTGGCGGCCGATATCGTGATGGAGACACGGCTCGATCTAAGCCGGCTGCTCCCCGAGCTGCTGGAGGAGCAAAGCAAGGATCTGGTCAAAGTCGCTTTGGTGGCCATGTGGGGACAAGCGGTTCCCGAAGCGGCGCCGGCGCTGGGGCGGCTCGTCGGGGCGGCCGAGGAAGACGTCCGCACGGAGGCGGTGAAGCTGTATTTAAAAGCCAGTCCAGAGCTGAAGGATGAAACGATCCGCGAGCTGATGGCGGACAAAAGCGCGGGAGTCCGCGCCGCCGTCGCCAAATCGCTGGGCTCGCTGCAAGCGGCCGGCAGCCTCCCGCTCTTGCGCAGCGCACTGAAGGACACCAACTGGCAGGTGCGTCAAAACAGCGCCGAAAGCCTGGCAAGCTTAGGCGAAACCGGCTTTGAGGTGCTGTGCCAAATCGCCAAGTACGGCTCCGGCGACGAACGCGAGACGGCCATGCAGCAAATCGAAAAAACGATGCGGCAGCACCGTGAACAACAAAGACTTGACCAAATGGTCGATTTCAACAAAATGAAACTGCTGTACGACCGGTATTTCGGAGCTTCCGAAACGCGCCCGGTCCGTCAACTGGCGGCGGTTAGGGGGGATTCCACTGCTTAGGGATATTTTGCTGATCTACGGGCTGTTTGCCTCGTATTACGTCATAACGGTCAATCTTATCTATTTCTCGATCATGGGTTTTTCGTTTCGCCAAATTATGACGATTTTCCGGCGCGCGGCATATTCGAAATACAATACGCTGTCCGGCTCCGAGCTGGTGCCGCCGATTTCGCTGCTCGTTCCGGCGTATAACGAAGAAGTTACCGTCATCGAAAACGTTAAATGCCTGCTTACTTTGAATTATCCGACATATGAGGTCATCGTGATCAATGACGGTTCCAAGGACAATACGCTCGGGGTGCTGCGGGAGGAATTCGGGCTTGAGCCGCTGCCGAATCCGGATATTCGCCAGACGATCGACTGCCAGCCGATTACGGCCGTGTACCATAACCCGCAATATCCGCATCTGTACGTGATCGACAAACCGAACGGCGGCAAGGCCGATTCGCTGAACGCCGGCATTAATTTATCGCATTATCCGCTCATTTCATCCATCGACGCGGATTCGCTGCTGGAGAAGGACGCGCTGATCCGGATGGCCCGGATGTACATGGAAAATCCGGAGGAGACGGTGGCGATCGGCGGCGACGTCCGCATTGCCAACGGCTGCGTGATCGAAAACGGGGCGGTGAAGCAGGTTTCGCTGCCGCGCAAAATGTGGCCGATGTTCCAGGCCACGGAATACTTGAAGGCGTTTCTCGGCGGCCGCATCGGCTGGAGCTCGATTAACGGGCTGATCATCGTGTCCGGGGCGTTCGGCCTGTTCCGGAAAGAGTACGTCGTCGCGGTGGGCGGCTACCGGGGCGGTTACCCCGGGGAGGACATGAACATCATTATCAAGCTGCACCGCTATATGCTGGAGAACAAGCTGAAGTACCGGATCGCCTTTTGTCCGGAGGCGGTCTGCTGGACGCAGGCGCCGGACACGTACCGGATTTTGTCCAATCAGCGCAAACGCTGGGGACGCGGAAACCTGAAAAACATGATCGAAAACTACGACATGGCGTTCAACCCGAGATACAAGGTGATGGGGCTTTTGACGATGCCTTACAACATTATTTTCGAGGCGCTGAATCCTTATTTCAAAATTACGGGGCTGCTCGCTCTGATCGGGTATACGATGCTCGATATGACCCACTGGCGGATTTTGGCCGTGTTCTGGCTGATCAATTTCCTCAGCGGGTACCTGCTCAGCATCGGCGCGCTCCTGCTGGAGGAACTGGCTTTCAAGCGGTTCAGCAAGCTGTCGGATTTATGCCGGCTGCTCTTTTATTCGGCTTTCAAATTTTTCGGTTACGCCCAGCTCGGAGGACTTTGGCGAATCCAGGGGCATATCCAGTTTTTGCGCAACAACAACTCCTGGGGGACGATGACCCGGCAGAGCTGGCAGGACAAGGCGCCGGCGGGAAAACGGGAAACCCCGGCGGAGCAGGCCAAAACCGCGTAACCTCCGCTCTCCTTGCCGGGGCCGGAAGGGGGCTGATATGGCGAAAACAAACTGTTGGCAAGTACCGTGAAGCTTTTCCATTTCATGGTCAGTGCTAATCCAAAATCTAAGTTTCGAGAAAGGCGGGAATGAATGATGCCAAACATAACGGCAGTGCAAAGCGAAGTGGAACAATCCGAAGTGTATGCAAGCATGAAGCAAAGCGTGGAGAAAAACGCCTGCGAGGTCAACGGGATGGTGTTCATTTATTCCGCGGGCGGACCATCCAATGCGGAAACGCAGGTCCGGGGAATTCTGGATTCCGAGTCGGGGCTTGATTTTGAAGTTTGGAGCGGGAAAGAGCCGGGCAGCATCGCCGTCCTGTTTCCGGGACAAGCCTTGGACACGGTCCATTTTGAGGGCCTGCGGCTGAAGCTGCGTCTCCAGGAAAGAATTGCAAACTACCGTCCGCAGGTGGCGGTCGCCGGTTTTGCCGGCCAGGAGGAGATCACGCTGCAGGTGCTGCAGCAGCTGGAAGAAGCGGCCAAACAGAACTATTCCGACGATATTCATATTTTTACGAAACACGATACGCCGTTGGCCAAAAGCCGCATCCTCATTGTGGAAGGAGATCCCACCGTGCGGGAATTTTTGCAGATCCGGCTGGGGATGCAAAATTACGAAACGATGACGGCCGATAACGGTACTTCCGCGCTGGAGCTGATTGAGAGCTGGAAACCTGACCTGGTATTGACCGAGCTCAATCTTTACGGCATTGACGGGCTTCCGTACATCCATCAAATCCAGCGGATCAAAGAAGGCGAAACGCCGAGAATCGTCGTGCTTACCGAACAGCGTGTCGAAAAAACGATCAGCCTGTGCTTTCAAAGCGGGGTGGACGACTACATTACGAAGCCGTTTTCCCCTGTCGAACTGGACGCGCGGATCCGCCGTTGCATTATTTAAAGGTAACCTAATCCTATACAGACAAAATGGAGGTTGAAACCTGTGAATAATAACTACTATAAACTGTTGAATGCGATTGAGTCGAAAACGGCCGTGCTTGGTGTCGTGGGCCTTGGATATGTCGGATTGCCGCTGGCTGTCGAGATGGTGAAGCAGGGCTTTCGGGTCGTCGGAATCGATCTGGATGCCGGAAAAATCGACAAGATTGAGCGCGGGGAATCGTACATACACGATATCCCGTCCGAAACGCTGGCCGCCGCGATGGCGAGCGGCCGGTTTAAGCCGACGACGGACTATGCCGTGCTGTCGGAGATCGACGCGGTCAGCATTTGCGTGCCAACCCCGTTAAGTGAAAATCAGGATCCGGATACCTCTTATATCGTGACGGTAGTGGAGCAAATCAAACGTTATATGAAAAAAGGCATGCTGATTACGCTGGAAAGCACGACGTATCCGGGAACGACGGAGGAACTGATCCAGCGGGAGCTGGAGAAGCTGGGATATGCCGCCGGGGAGGACTTCTTCCTGTGCTTCTCGCCGGAGCGGGTGGATCCGTCCAACTCCAAGTTTAATACTTACAATACGCCGAAGGTCATCGGCGGGACGACCAAAGCCTGCCTCGAGCTGGGAACGGCGCTGTATTCCCGGTATGTCCAGACGGTCGTGCCGGTATCCTCGCCGAAGGTTGCGGAAATGTCCAAGCTGCTGGAAAACACGTTCCGCAGCGTCAACATCGCTTTCGTCAACGAAATGGCGATGATGTGCGACCGGATGGGCATCGACATTTGGGAAGTGATCGACGCGGCCAAAACGAAGCCGTTCGGCTTCATGCCGTTTTACCCGGGCCCGGGCATCGGCGGCCACTGCATTCCGCTGGACCCGATGTACCTGTCCTGGAAAGCGAAAGGCTTCCGCTTTTACAGCCAGTTTATCGAACTGGCCCAGTCGACGAACGACAACATGCCTTATTACGTCGTCAACAAAACGTCGAAAATTTTAAACGAATACGCCAAGTCGGTCAAACAATCGAAAATTCTCGTGCTCGGCATGGCCTACAAGCCGGATATCGCCGACCTGCGCGAATCGCCGGGACTTGCGGTGTACGAGCTGTTTAAGGACAGCGGCGCCAGAGTCGATTATTACGATCCTTACGCGTCCAGCTTCCGGGAAAAATCGGGCGGCGTGGTGCATAGCGTCAGCTACGAGCTGGACAAGTTCAAAACGTACGATTGCTTCGTGCTGGTGACGAATCACAGCAATCTGGATTACGGCGCCATCGCCGAACTGGGCGTGCCGATCGTCGATACGCGCAACGCTTTCCGCGACTACCCGCTTCCGCACATCTACAAAATCGGCCACTCCGTCCATCCGGTGAACGTGGAAGCCGCAGCGCTGATTGTCGGGTAACGGAACCTTGCGCAACAAAGCGGCGCTGCGGATGAGAGTGGCCGGAATCATCGCGCAGCGCAAGCGGTTGGCCGTCATTGTCATAGGGGGGGTGCTGCTGATGCTGGCGGTAGTGCTGACGCTTGTGTTACTCCCTGCAAACGACCCGCAGCCGAAAGCGACCTGGATCTGGGACACCGCGCAAATTGAGCAGCGGCCCGAAGAGATCGTGGATTTTGCCGAACGGGAGGATGTCAAAGTCATCTTCCTGCAGATCGGCGGCGGAGTGGGCAATGACAGCTACCGCCGTTTTATAAGTTTGGCCGCGTCGCATGGGATCGAGGTTCACGCTTTGAACGGACACCCCGAATGGGCGCTGCGGGAGCAGCGCCGGGAGGGGGACGACTTCCTGAATTGGGTGGCGGTTTATAACCGCGGGGTTTCGCCCGAGGAACGGTTCAAAGGCGTGCAGTTCGACGTCGAGCCCTATTTGCTGAAGACGTGGACCAAAGAGCGGGAGTCGATTGTCGAACAGTGGATGGAAGGCATCCGGGCCTGGACGGAAACGGCCAAATACAACAACCTGCAGATAGGGGCGGCGGTTCCTTTCTGGCTCGATGAAATCGACCACCCTTCAAAAAGCGTGCCGCTGCCGCTCGGTAATTGGATGGTCGACCGGTTCGATTATTTGGCGATCATGGCCTACCGCGATACGGCCGGGCGGAGCTACGAGCTGGCGCGAACGACATTGTCCGAAGCCGACCGCCAGAAGAAGCAGGTCTGGGTGGGCGTTGAGCTGGGGGAAAGCACGGAAGGGCCGGGCGTTTCCTTTCATGGACAGCCGCTTGCTTCGCTGAACCGGGAGATGAAGCAACTGGAGAAGCTCGGAGGGCGGCACGCCTCGTTTGCCGGCGTAGCGGTCCATAGCTATGAGTCGTGGAATAGCAAGCTCCGGCAACCGGGAAAATAACCGAAATCAAGGCTGCTCCGCAAAGGGCAGCCTTGATTGTATAATTTCTGAACAATTAAACCGGAGGAACCTGGCGAAAAATGAGAAATCCGGCGTTCCCAAAGGTTTATAAGACAGCCCCTGGCATTTTTGCTATAATAGGAATAATTGTGAATCAGGGGAATGGAGAGAGATCTTATGATTTTACATAAAGGCGAAATCTTATTCCGGCAGGGGGATGACGGTTCGTTTTTATACCATATCAAAAGCGGCCTGTTCAAAGTGACGCGCCTGCATGAGAACGGCAACGTGGTTTTATTTAATATTTTATATCCGGGAGAGACGGTTCCGCATCATTCCTTGATTTCGCCGAAGGAGATCCACGGCACGGCGATCGCTTTAATGCGCAGCGAGGTCGAGGCGATTCCCGCCCAGACTTGGTACCGGGAGCTGCAGGAAGATCCGAAGAAGCCGCTGGAAGTGGCGGAACTTCTCCAGGAGAAGGTCCGGTTTATGCAGGAGCGCCTGGATCATTTAACGGTCGGCACGCCGGCCGAACGGCTGGAGCTTCTGAGCAAATGGCTGAACCGGCATGCCAACGGCATCCCTTTGACCGATTATTTGACCCAGGAAGAGATCGGACAGCTGATCGGCGTAAGACGGGAAACCGTCAACCGGCTGCTGCGCGGCCAGCACAAGGAATAGGCTGCGGCGGACCAGGGCCGTTCCCTGGATCGATTGGACCGGACGCCAAAAGCAAGATGATTAAGAGACCACTTAGCTTATGCAAGTGGTCTTTTTTTGTTTGCGGATCGGGAAACGAATGATCCGGTGAAACGTACTACATTAGGAACCCTATTTTAAAGGAGGTTTTTCTTTGAAAAAAAGATTCCTGAGCATGCTGTTAACCGGCCTCATGATTATGCTGCTGCTGCCGGCAGGCGCATTTGCAGCGGAGCCTAACGTTCCCGTCCTTTCGGGCGGGTCATTGGAGAAACTGGCGGCTGAGAAAGCGGAGCTGATTACCCAAAAGTATCAGACCGCAAGCATCCAATATGCCCTGATCGATCAGGGCAAGATTACGATATCCGGTCAGGCGGGGCTTAATGATGCCGGCGGCAAAATCCCGTTAACCTCCGACACTATGTACGGAATAGGTTCCACCAGCAAGATGTTTACCGCCGCCGCGGTGATGATGCTGGCAGACCAGGGGAAGGTAAATCTGGATACTTCCTTGATTGAGTACATACCGGACTTCAAAATGCAGGACGAACGCTATAAACGGATCACGCCGCGGATGCTGCTTAATCATTCCTCGGGGCTGCCGGGCTCAAGCCTGGGAAGCGCCTTTCTTTTTGAGGATAACGACTCCCATGCCCATGATACGTTACTTAAGCAACTATCCGCTCAAACTCTAAAGGCCGATCCGGGGGCCTTCTCGGTCTATTGCAACGACGGTTTTACCCTGGCTGAAATCTTGGTAGAGCGAGTTAGCGGAATGGATTATACGGCATTCATTCATCAGTATTTGACCGGACCGCTGCAACTGAGCCATACCAAGACTCCCAAGGATCAGCTTGATGTAAGCAAAATGGCGGCTCTTTATTATCCGACTTACCAGGGGCAGCTGCCTAGCCTAACCGCCAATGTCATCGGGGCGGGAGGGATTTATTCCACCGCCGAGGATCTGGTGCAATTTGCGGATGTATTTATGAAGGACTCGCAAAACCGCGTTTTGTCCGAGCAGTCGGTTCATGCTATGGAGCAGGAGGAATACAAAAAGGGACTATGGCCCGAAGAAGCGGATACTTCCGTGGTGAATTACGGGCTGGGCTGGGATAGCGTAAAGTTGTTTCCGTTTAATGATTACGGCATTAAAGCGCTGTCCAAAGGCGGAGACGTCCTGCTGTATCATGCCTCGCTGATTGTGCTTCCGGAACAGAACATGGCGGCAGCCGTCTTATCCTCCGGCGGCTCCAGTTCAATAAACCAGATGCTGGGGGCCGAGCTGCTGCTCCAAAGTTTGAAGCAAAAAGGGACCATTAAAGAATTCAAGCCGGCGAAGTCGTTTGGCAAGCCGGATAAAACAGAAATTCCCGGCAGTATGTTCAAATATGCCGGTTATTACGTCGCTACCAATCAGCAGGTGAAAGTGGCTTTTACCGATGGCGAAATGTCGATCACGACACCGCTTAACCCGGAAGCTCCGGAGCAAAAGCTTGTCTACACCGCTGAAGGCGCTTTTGTGAGCGAAGACGGCAGCGTGCAGGTCAGCTTTGTTACCGAAAAGAACGGCCGCACCTACTTGCGGGAAAGGCACTATGCAACGGTTCCTGAATTGGGACAGGCGGCGCTAAATGTGTATTCGGCCGAAAAGCTGGAAGAAGCCGAAGGGACTCCCCTGCCTCCCGAGATAGAAGCAGCTTGGGAGAAGCGGGAAGGGAAGACTTACTATCCCGTCAACGAGAAGTACAGCTCGGTGATCTATCAACTGATGAGGCCGACCTTGCGGATCGGCCGGACAGATGACTTGCCGGGGTATTTGGTGGATAAGAAGATCATAGATTCCAATACCGCGGTGAGCCGGCATCAAATTCCGGGTACGGGAAGCCGGGATACGGCGGAATACCGCTTCTTTTCCCGGGAGGGCGTAGAATATTTTGAGGCATTGGGTTCGATCTATATAAGCGAAGATGGGGTTAAACCGCTGCATGCCGGCAAGAAGTCTACGGTCATGCTGCAGGCTGGTGAAACGGCCAGATGGTACACCGTTCCTAAAGCGGCGGCCGGCAAGACGATGACGGTCGGGATGCCTGAGCACGGAGCCTTTGCGGTATATGACGCGAACGGGCTTTGTGTGAACTTCACGGTTGTCAGCGGGAGTAATCAAGTACAGCTGCCCGAGAACGGCACGATTGTATTTGCCGCCGGGGAGCGCGCCCGCTTTGACATTCAGCTGAAAAAATAAGCTGAGAGATTTGCGTTTAAAAAGCGCGGGTACAGGGAAATCCCTGATCCCGCGCTTTTGAGTTTTGGATGTTTCCAATCTGGCCCACATAGGTTATTTGCTCATCGTATCCTCAAGACTGTCGGCCGGTCCGAAAAACTCGAAGTGAATCCGCTCTCCGGGAACGCCCCATTCTTTCAGTACCCGGTTAATTGCTTTCATGAACGGCAGCGGACCGCAGAAATAAAAATCGCTGCCCGCGTCCGTAACGCTCTTCAGCCACGGAAGATCGATGTAGCCCGTTTTGTCGGGGTTTTCTCCGGCTTCCGCCGTTTCGTAGATGAAATAGGAGCGGAGATTGTCATGGGTTCGCGTAAGCTCGTCTACATGCTCCTTCATCGCGTGGTGTCTTCCGCTCCGGGCGGCATGGATATAAACGATCTCCCGCCCCGAGCCGCTTTGCAGCGCCGTCTCCAGCATGCTGATCATCGGCGTGAGTCCGACGCCGCCGCTCAGCAGAACGAGCGGTATTTGCTGCGATTGGTCGAGCGTAAAATCCCCGGCCGGCGCGCTTAGTTCAAGCACGTCGCCTTCGCCGATCCGCTCATGCAAATAAGTGGATACAATGCCGGCCGGCTGGCCCTCCACGGCGTCTTCCCGTTTGACGGAAATCCGGTAAAAGGGCTGGCCGGGAGCCGCGGACAGGCTGTAATGGCGGAGATGGGTGAATTCCTGGCCCTCCGGCTTTACGCGTACGGTGATGTATTGGCCCGGTTTGTAGGAGGCGATCTCCCCGCCGTCTTCCGGCTTCAAATAAAACGAGGTGATGACTTCGCTTTCCTTGACTTTGCGGTCGACGATAAACCGGCGGAATCCCCGCCAGCCGCCTTTTTGTTGCTCGGCCTCCTTGTACATCTCGGCTTCCGTGCTGATGAACACGTCGGCGATTACACCGTAGGCTATCCCCCAGGCTTCCAGAATTTCAACGGTAGCGGCGTCGCCGAGCACCATTTTGATCGCCGCCAGCAGGTTTTCGCCGACGATCGGATAATGCTCCGGCATAATCCCGAGCGCCCGGTGTTTTTGCGCGATGCCGCGCACGACCGGGAGGATTTCCTCAAGGCGGTCGATATGCGCGGCGGCGGCGTAAACGGCGTTGGCGAGAGCCGTCGGCTGTTTGCCTTGGCGTTGGTTGGCATGGTTGAATATGTTGAGCAGTTCGGGATGATTTTTAAACATCGTTTCGTAAAACTTTTTGGTTATCGTTTCGCCGTGAACTTCGAGTACGGGCACGGTCGACTTGATGATCCCGATCGTTTTGGCATCCAGCATTAGTGAAAACCTTCTTTCTCGGAATTTCGATTCGCTTCCACCTCAGTATAGACAGGGGTAATTCTCTAAAAGGTGATTTTCGTCACACTGAAATTTTCCGAACTGTGAACTATTTGTAGATTGCAATGATATACGTCACATTATTCGCCTTAATTATTTGAAATTTGGATGTTTGCTGTCGTCATGTTTTGCTTTGTGGTATAATATAAATATAAGAAAAATCTAAAGAAAGGATCAGGATACCATGAGTTCCCGAAGGACGAATTCCCCAAGGACGATTTGGAAACGTTGTGATCTCTCTTATACTTAGCTTCTTTCGTGGACTGTCGGTTACGGCCAACAACCCTACGAAAGAGGCGTGACATCATGCGAAGGATAAAGTCCTCAAGGACCTTCTCCGTAGGGCGTTGGCGTAAGGTCAACCAAACTACGATAAGAGGGATCCCGTATGAGGAACAAGACAAGATGGCAAGTTGACGGAAAATCGCTATTGATGATGCTGTTTGGCTCCTGTTTATTGGCTTTTGCTTATTATCACATTAACTTTCAGAACGGATTGTCGGAAGGCGGCTTTGTGGGCCTGGCCCTGCTTGGCAAATATTTGCTTAACCTGCCGCCGGCGCTGACGATGATCGCGCTTGATGTGCCGATCGTGCTGCTGGCCTGGTTTTTGAAGGGCCGCAAGTTTGTCCTTAATACGCTATTTTCATCGCTTGCGTTTTCGGCGTTTTACGAATTGTGCGAGCAATTCTCTCCACTCGTGATCGATTTGCGCGCGAATTTGCCGCTGGCGGCGCTGCTGTCGGGCTTGCTGACGGGGATCGGAGCGGGTCTGGTGCTGCGGGCGGGCGGAGCGAGCGGGGGAGACGACATTTTGTCGATGCTGCTTAGCCAATGGTCCGGAATCAAAATCGGTGCCATGTTTGTGCTGATGGATGCCATCGTTCTAACGATTTCATTATTATATCTGCCTTTTAAAGAAACCTTATTTACGATTATGGCAGTTCTTATAGCAGGTAAAGTGATCACCTGGACCGTTCATTACGGACACGGTCAGCTGACGCCGCTGCGCGTCCCGCACCGGGTTAAAGTTAAGGAAAAAACGGCTCGAGCTTAAGGCTCGGGCCGTTTTTTTGCCGCTTCCCGTCCGGCGAATTGCCGGCGGAACGCCCTAGGATCTCCAGCAGCCCTGCTGCCGGCGGATCAGCACGATTTGCCCGGCATGGTAGGCGTCATGCAGCATCCAGCGGGAAAGTTCACGGCCGATCGTTTCCGTGCTTGAGCCAAAAGGAGCTTCCAGATCGGCTTCGCTCAAGGAAGCGATCGCCTCGCGCAGCTCCAACTCGATCCGTTTTGTTTCGGCGAGCGTGTTGCTCCAGTTGCTCTCGTCCCGGGCGTCTTCAGACCCTTCAAACGTTTCTTCGTTCGTGTCCACGCCTGGGCCCGGGTCGATCCCCCGCAAGCGGCTTAGTATTCGTTGGTTGTAATAATTGATATGGCTTACGGTTTGCCAAATCGTATTGCCCCCGCCCGGCGGCGCCCAGGCCGCCTGTTCGGCCGTGACGTTGGCAAGCGCGGCGGACAAAGGGACGATCCACTCTTCCAGCTCCCAGGTGTTGTCTTTTTGCAGAAGCAACAAATCAACTGCGTTTACGCTCATCCTTACTTCCTCCCCATCAATGTAACTGGCTAACTACTTATTAAAAGGTTACAATGTAATTGTAGCAAAATATCCAGTAAATTGTAACCACTTATTATAAATTTAGATAGTTACATGCAGCTTTGGGAGGCAAGTTGAATTGGAGACGCTTTGGAGTGATTTTATCAACAGCGAATGGCATGACTGGAAGGGCGGCGGACGAAGCGAGGACCGTCTGGAGAAGCCGTCATGGCAGTCGGGGTTTCTGAACGATTGGCGGCTGCGGGCTCCGGTTCCGGCGGCGGATGATGACATCGCGGCGATGCGGGAGTTTCGGGAAAAGCTGCATGCTCTGGCGGTTGAATTGGCCGGCGGCGGAGAGATAGGCGAAGAGGCCTGGCAGCTGCTGAATCAGTATATGAAGCCGGGGACCGTGTACCGGGAGTTTGCGGCTGATCGCGAAGGAACCGTCAAGCTGGAATACCGGCCGGCCATGGCGGAGTGGAGGCAGGTGCTGGCGGAGGTGGCCGCAAGCTTCGGCCAGACCGTTTTGCAGGGGGAGGCCGGACGCATCCGCGTTTGCGACAACCCGGACTGCAGGTGGATATTTTATGACGATACGCGGAATCGGACGAAGAAATACTGCGACGACAAAATGTGCGGCAATCTGATGAAGGTGCGGCGTTTCCGCGCCCGGAAAAAAGCGGAACAAAACCCGAACGTCGACGCCGAAGCGTAGGGCGAATCGTCGATGACCATAAATCAAAAAAAGGTTGCCCTGACCATTTTGAGAACAGCACGGTCGTGGGGCAACCATCTTAATGCGGTGCGAATTTGTTAGACTAGGTGAATCAACTGCAAAAGTACACCTTATTATCTTTAAAAGGCAGCTACTCCCGCGGCTCATCAAATAACACAAGATACTCGCCGTAGCCTTCCTTCTCCATGTCGGCCTTCGGAACGAACCGCAGCGCCGCGGAGTTGATGCAGTAACGCAGGCCGGTCGGTTCCGGTCCATCGTCGAACACGTGGCCCAAATGCGAGTCGCCCTGCCGGCTGCGCACCTCGGTGCGGACCATGAAGTGGCTGGTGTCCGTCCGCTCCTTGATGTGATAGCTGCGGATCGGGCGGGTAAAGCTTGGCCAGCCGCAGCCGGCGTCGAATTTGTCGCGCGAGCTGAACAGCGGTTCGCCCGAGACGATGTCCACGTAGATGCCTTCTTCGTCGTGATCCCAGTACTCGCCGGTAAAGGGCCGCTCGGTGGCGTTATTTTGCGTGACCTCGTATTGCATCGGCGTAAGCCGGCGCTTTAGCTCCTCCCGGTCGGCGGGACCGGACCAATGCCGTTCCAGGAAATCCTCGCGGCCCGAGCCTTTACGGTACAGCTTGTAATGCAGCGGATTTTTTTTATGGTACTGTTGATGGTATTCTTCGGCCGGATAAAAAGGAGCCGCCGGAAGCACCGGAGTAACGATCGGTTTGTCGAAGCGGCCGCTTCGTTCCAGCGCCAGCTTGGATTCCTCCGCTTCCCGGCGCTGCTCCTCGTTATGATAAAATATGGCCGTCCGGTACGATTCGCCGCGGTCGTGGAATTGCCCGCCTTCATCGGTCGGGTCGATTTGCTGCCAGTAGAGCTCAAGCAGCTTGCGGTACGGGAACACCGCCGGATCAAATTGGATTTGCACGGCTTCGTAATGGCCGGTTCCGCCGGCGCAAACCTCTTCATAAGTCGGGTTTACCGTGCGTCCCCCTGTATATCCCGATACAATGCCGTGTATGCCCGGGAGTTCCTCAAACGGCGAAACCATACACCAGAAGCAGCCTCCGGCAAAAGTGGCCAGTTCTACCTTTGAATTTGACGCTGAACTCATTATGATCCCTCCGTTTCGATATCATTATAGCGTGTTTTCCGAAAAAGCCAAAACGATTCTCCGAAAAGACTGGTGCTCTTTGGCGGGACGTGGTATAATTGCTCCAAGAAAACATGCATGGTTCCCAAAGGGGAGTAGCTTATACAATAAAGTCGTCATTACGGGAGTTATACATACCCCGGCTTTATTGGCAACGTAACTTAGTTGTTAGCGAGACCTTTGCCCGTAGCGAGTATTGGGTAAAGGTCTTTTTTTGATGCGTTTTTGCGTCGTGCCCAATACGGACACGGCGCATTTTTTTTGGATGGAAGAAAGGTGTTTCTTCCCGTAGACCCGTCTGAATCCAAAAGAAGCGGGATCGATGCATGGAAAACTCTGAAAGGGGAGAGAAACATGGAATTATTTTCTCCGGAATTTTGGGCCGCACTGTTTTCCATTATATTGATCGATCTCGTGTTGGCCGGGGATAATGCGATCGTGATCGGACTTGCCGCACGCAACGTGCCGCAAAAAGATCAGAAAAAAGTCATCGTGTGGGGGACCGTCGGGGCGATCCTGATCCGCGTCGTTATGACGCTGCTCGTCGTACAGCTGCTGAATATTCCTGGGCTGCGTCTCGTCGGGGGGCTGGCGCTCGTTTGGATCGCTTGCAAATTGATCGTGGATGAGAAAAGTCACGAGATCAACGCGGGCAACCAAATGTGGGCGGCGATCCGGACGATCATCATCGCCGACGCGATGATGGGGCTGGACAACGTGCTGGCCGTCGCCGGCGCGGCGCATGGCGATTTCCTGCTCGTCATTATCGGGCTGGCCGTCTCCGTTCCGATTATGGTCTGGGGCAGCACGCTGATTCTGAAGCTGACGGAGCGCTTCCCGATCGTGATCACGATCGGCGCCGCCGTCCTGGCCTGGACCGCGGCCAAAATGATCGTGCAGGAACCGCTTATTGACGAACTGTTCGCAAGCAACTGGATCAAATACGGATTTGAGGTGCTTGTAATCATCGCCGTCATCGGCATCGGCACGCAAATGAAGAAAAGAAAAGCGCGCTTGCGCGAATCGGCGCAGGCGCAGGTCTGAAAGTCCGCAAACGATGAAACGCCGCCGGGGAGCAATTAACCCCTGCGGCGTATTTCGCTTTTTTTAAACCGGATGCTGGCCGCGCGCTTGTTGCCGGAACTGCCGGGGCGACATGCCGAACTTTTTGCGGAACACTTTGTGAAAATAATTATAGCTGGGGAAACCGGAGCTCTCCGCGACATGCTCCAGCGATAGCGGGCTGAAAATAATCCGTTCGCGCGCCATGTTCAGCCTGACCTCCAGCGTATATTGAATGATGCTTGTCCCGAACGTGTCCTTAAACAGATGCACCGCCCGGGAAACGCTGATGCCGGCATAGGCGGCCGCATCCTCCAATTTGAAGGGGGAGGCGGCGTTCTCTTCAATATAATTTTTGATCCGATGGGCAAGATAAGTCGGATAAGCGGGCCGCGGCTGATCCAGCAGGTTCCGGTCGATGTCCATGCATAGTATTTTCAAATAATATTCCGCGATTTCCGGGGCCGGGTTGGCGATGCGGCGCTGCTCCAGCATGATTTGCCGGAAAGCGCCGACGATGCCTTCGGAAAGAGGAACCTTCACCCGATGGGGTCTTGACCGTTTGTTCCACCAAGCTTCGATCCATGGCCCGGCCAAAAAAATATGATAATCGCCGCTGGACACCACCGTTTCGCCCAGTCCGCTCATTTCAGCTTCAATTTTCAGCTCGTAGGGTTCGCCCGGCGCAAACAGCAGCAGATCGCCGGGTTCGATCAGCTCCAGCCGGCCGTTTAAGCGGGACCGGCATTTGCCCGAGCTTTGCAGCCGGATCAAATAGTTTTCGTGCCCGTCCGGCTGCACCGTATGAAACGGCTTGTGGTGCACCGAATAGCCGGCTAATAAAATCTGCAGGTTCGAATTAGGTTTCATAACCGACCTCCGTGGGAATCTCCAAAAATAATGACCAGATTGTTCATGTTTTAATCATATTATTCATTTTAAATCAGCGCAATTTGAAATACCATTGTACATGAAAACAACCCAGATACACACATCTGCTTGGCGGGAGTGACCAGAAATGACTATGAAGATTGGCATGATCGGCTGCGGCAACATCAGTCCGGCATACTTGACGTACCTCGGGCAAAGCGAAGTCGCCAGGATTACGGCGGTAGCCGATCTTCTCCCGGAGAAGGCCCGCGAGCGGGCAGAGCAATTCGCAATTGAAAACGTCTACACTGTGGAGGAATTGCTGGGGCGGCAGGATATCGACCTGGTGTTGAACTTGACCGTACCGTCGTCCCACGCCGCCGTCAATATGGCAGCGCTTGCCCATGGCAAGCATGTGTACGTTGAGAAGCCGCTGGCGATCTCGCTGGAGGACGCGCGAAGCATGCTGGAACAGGCGGCGGCCAAAAATCTCCGCGTGGGCTGCGCTCCCGATACGTTTCTTGGCGCAGGCCTCGAGACGAGCCGCAAGGCCATTGCGGACGGGTTGATCGGCCGCCCGGTGGCGGCCACCGCGTTTATGATGGGCGGCGGGCCGGAAAGCTGGCACCCGAATCCCGAGTTTTTCTACGCGGAAGGCGGGGGACCGATGTTCGACATGGGGCCGTACTATTTGACCGCGTTCGTAGAGCTGCTCGGGCCGATCGCGCGCATCAGCGGCTCGGCGGGCAACCCGGTTCCCGAACGCACGGTCAAAACCGGCCCCAACGCCGGCAAAACGATTCCGGTGCATACGCCGACGCACTACAGCGCCACGCTGGATTTTGCCGGAGGCGCCATCGGCACGCTCGTGACCAGCTTCGATGTCCCCGGCGGAAGCGTCCTGCCCCGTATCGAGATTTACGGGACCGAAGGGACGCTGCTTGTCCCCGACCCGAACTACTTTAACGGGGACGTGAAGGTCCGCCGTTCCGGCAGCGACGTTTGGGAAACCGTCCCGCCGGCGTTTGAATGCGGCGAAAATGAGCGCGGCCGCGGCATCGAGGATATGGCCAGGGCGATTCTTGAAGGCCGGCAACACCGGGCCAGCGGCAAACTCGGCTACCATGTGCTGGAGGCGATGCATGCCGTGGCCCGTTCATCGCGCGAAGGCCGGCATATTTTGCTGGAAAGCGCGGATAGTTTAAAGTAGAGGCTTTCATTTTCATGGAGAGGTGATATTTTATGGCAAAGGTTGGACTGCAGCTTTATACGGTAAGAGATCATTTGGAACGCGATTTTGAAGGCACGCTGCGCAAGGTAGCCGAGCTTGGGTATAAGGGCGTGGAGTTTGCCGGATTTTACGGGAGAACGGTGGAACAAGTACAGCAAATCCTGCAGGAAACCGGGCTGGTTGCGGTGGGGGCCCATACGGCTTATGACCGTTTAAAGGCCGCGCTTGATGAAGAGATTGTTTTCAACAAGGCGATCGGCAACCGTTATATCGTCGTGCCGTATCTGTCGGAGGAAGACCGCAACCGTTGGCCCGAGGTCATCGAGGACTTGAAAAAATTCGGGGAACGCTGCAAACAGGAAGAAATGATTCTCTGCTATCATAATCATGATTTTGAGCTGACCCAGTCGCTGAACGGCAAACCGGTGCTGGATGCGATTTATGAACAGGTGCCCGCCTCCTTGCTGCACATGGAGCTGGATTCCTGCTGGGTAGCCTTTGCCGGAGCGGATCCGCTGGCATACATCGCTACATATCGCGATCGCCTTCCGCTCGTGCACTGGAAGGATGTTCTTAAGAAGCCGGACGGTTCGCCGGAAACGGTGGAGCTGGGCCGGGGAGAAGTCGCCGTTGCCGCGATTGGGGATGCCGCGATCGACGCGGGCGCGGAATGGCTGATCGTAGAGCAGGATCACTGCGCGGGAGATTCGCTGGAAAGCATCGCCGCAAGTATGGAATGGGTACGCGCTTATGCCGGAAAGGGAGGAAAACTTCATGTCTAAAACATTAAAAGTCGCCATCATCGGATGCGGCGGTATCGCCAATGGAAAACATTTGCCGAGCCTGAAGCAGCAACCAGAGGTAGAGCTGGTCGCCTTCTGCGACATCGTGGAGGAACGCGCGCAAAAAGCGGCCGCCGAATACGGCGTAGAGGGAGCCAAAGTATTTACCGATTTCCGGAAATTGCTGGCGGAAAGCGACGCTGAAGTGGTTCACGTCTGCACGCCAAACGATTCGCATGCGGAAATTACCGTCGCTTCGCTGGAATCGGGCCGTCACGTGATGTGCGAGAAGCCGATGGCCAAAACGGCGGAGCAAGCCCGTCAAATGCTGGACGCGGCCAAACGCACGGGGAAAAAGCTGTCGATCGCATACCAAAACCGCTTCCGCAGCGACAGCCTTTATTTGAAGGAACTGTGCGAAAACGGCGAGCTTGGCGACATCTATCTCGGAAAAGCTCTGGCGCTGCGCCGCCGCGCCGTTCCGACCTGGGGCGTGTTCCTGGACGAAGAGAAGCAGGGCGGCGGTCCGCTGATCGACATCGGCACCCATGCGCTTGACTTGACCTTGTGGCTGATGGACAATTACGAGCCGAAAAGCGTCACCGGTTCCGTATTCCACAAACTCGGAAACCGCGAAAACGCGGCGAATGCGTTTGGCCCTTGGGATCCCGAGCAATTTAAAGTCGAGGATTCCGCGTTTGGCTTCATTACGATGAAGAACGGGGCGACGATTATTCTGGAATCCAGCTGGGCGCTCAATATCGTCGAGGTTGGAGAAGCGAAAACGCTGCTGTGCGGCACCGAGGGCGGTGCCGATATGACGAACGGCCTGCGCCTGAACGGCGAAAAATTGAGCCGCCTGTACGAAACCAACGTCGATCTCGGATCCGGCGGGGTCGCTTTTTACGAAGGCAAACAGGAAAACGAATCCACCCGTGAAGCGAGAGCTTGGGTGCAAGCGATCTTGGAAGATAAAGAGCCGCTCGTGAAGCCGGAACAGGCGCTTGTGGTCACGGAAATTTTGGAAGCCATCTATAAATCGGCCAAAACCGGCCAAACCGTATATTTTGACTAACCCGGCCTTGGGCCAAACCACGAAGCAAGGAGGAGCATAGAGGTGAAATTAGGAGTATTTCTGGTTCTGTTTGGAGGCCTTCCGCTCGAACAAGCGCTCGATAAGGCGGCCGCACAAGGGCTGAAAGCCGTGGAAATCGGCACCGGCGGACATCCCGGGAACGCCCACTGCAATCCCGATGTGCTGCTGGAAAACAAGGCGGCCCGGGAAGAGTTCAAAAAAGCGGTGGAGTCCCGCGGACTCATTATCAGCGCGCTAAGCTGCCACGGCAATCCGCTGCATCCGCAAAAGGCGATCGCCAAGGAGTTCCACGACGTTTTCGTCAAAACCGTGCAATTGGCCGAGTTGCTGGAAGTGCCGGTCGTCAACACGTTTTCCGGCTGTCCGGGCGATCATGAGGATGCCAAGTATCCCAACTGGCCGGTAGCGCCTTGGCCCAACGACTTTCAGGAAGTTCTGGACTGGCAGTGGAAAAATAAAGTCATTCCGTATTGGACGGAATGGGGCAAATTTGCCGCCGATCACCATGTGAAGATCGGGCTTGAGCTGCACGGCGGATTTTCCGTGCACACGCCGGCGACGCTGCTGCGCCTGCGCGAAGCGGCCGGCGAAGTCATCGGGGCCAACCTCGACCCGAGCCATATGTGGTGGCAGGGAATCGATCCGGTTCAAGCGATTGCGATCCTTGGCAAGGCCGGCGCCATCCACCATTTCCACGCCAAAGATACGACGATTGATCCGGTGAACGTAAACCGTTACGGCATCACGGATATGCAGCCTTACACGAACATGCAGGAGCGGGCTTGGCAGTTCCGCACCGTCGGTTACGGCCACGATCTGAAGACGTGGGCCGACATTATCAGCGCGCTTCGGCTGTACGGCTACGATTACGCGGTAAGCATCGAGCACGAAGACGGGCTAATGTCGATCGATGAAGGATTTACCAAAGCCGTGCGCAATCTGCAGCAAGTGCTTATGGAAGATTCCGCCGCGGAGATGTGGTGGGTATAACTGACCATAAACGTAATATACTATATTAGCGGCTGCCGCCAAGGCGGCCGTTTTTTCGGATACGGGGCGGTGAATGAAGAGTCCCCCCCTTACTTTCCGCGTGTAAATATGCTATTATGAAATATATTAACTTACTTAACGTAAGTTTAACGCTTGCAGGCTTGCTATAATAATGAGGTGAATGTTATGGATGAGCATTCGTATGGAATGTGTCCGCGATTTGAATCGGCTTTTTCGTTTTTGGGAAAACGCTGGAACGGCTTGATTATTCAAACCCTGATGAGCGGGCCGAAACGCTTCAAGGATATTTCCAATCAGATTCCTTCCATGAGCGATAAGATGTTATCGGAACGGATGAAGGATTTGGAATGTGAGGGGATTTTGGTCCGTCATGTTTATCCGGAAACGCCGGTTCGCATCGAATATGAATTGACTGAGAAAGGGCGGGCGCTTCGTCCGGTGATGGAACAGGTGCAGTCCTGGGCGGAGCAGTGGATTAAATAAGCTCATGCCGTTTTCGGGTCGCGAAGGCGGCATGAAAATTTTAGAAAGTAGGTGTACTTGTGGCTGAGGTAATTGTAATCGGGGCAGGGCCGGCTGGAGCCAGCGCGGCGTTATTTTTGGCCAAGGCGGGCAAAGAAACGCTTGTTTTGGACAGCAACGCAAGCATGACGAAGCGGGCCTGGATTGAGAACCATTACGGGGCAAAGGACATTTCCGGACCGGATTTGCTCAAAATCGGACGGGAGCAGGCCGAAAAATTCGGCGCCAAGTTCATTGAAGAAAAAGTGACGCATATCGATGCCAACGGCGGTTCGACAGTAACCGTAAAAACGGAATCCGGCCGCAGCTACGAGGCGTCCCATATCATATTGGCCACCGGCGCGTTGACCGATCTTGCAAGCGCTGCCGGCCTGGAGCTGAAAGAAGGCCGCGAGCCGAGAATCAAAACCGTCATCGCTACGGACGGGCAAGGCCGGACCCGCGTTCCGCGAATCTGGGCGGCCGGCACGGCGGCGGGCGTCAGCGTTCATACGATCATTACGGCAGGCGACGGGGCAAAGGTCGCCATCGAGTTGATCAGCGAAATAAACGGCGAACGGTACGTGGATCACGATGTGCTGAAATAAAACGAACTTATTTGCAAGTCCAGACGATAACAAGGCCTCCCGGTTACGGGCGGCCTTTAAATATTTTGAGCGGAAGCAAGAAAAACAAAAGTGATTAAAATCACAAGGAGAGGCGCTTCTATGCGTTAAGTTAAAAACGTAAGCTTACGACATTAGCTCAGGAGGTCTTTCCGGATGAATCACATACAAGCATTATTTAAGGAACAAGACATGGTTCGTGATATCGTGCTTCGTTTTCCAAAATCGGCGGATTATTTCCGCGGGCGGAAAATCGATTTTTGCTGCGGCGGCGCGCGTCCGTTGGGGGAAGCGGCGGCAGAGCGGGGGATTCCGGTTGAAACGCTGCTCACGGACTTAAACCGCTTGGCGGCCGAACATCCCCGGGCAGAGGAAGAACAGGATTGGACAAAGGCGGAATCGGCCGATTTGATCGGGCATATCGTAAACACGCACCATCGCTATTTGCGCGAGGAACTGCCGGAAATTCAAAAAAACGTGACCAAGGTGTCCCGGGTCCATGGGGATGCGGATACGCATTTGCGCGAGGTCGAGCGGTTGTTCGGTGAGCTTCGGCGCGAGCTGCTGGAGCATACCGACAAGGAAGAGGCAGAGGAGTTTCCTAAGATAATCCTTTGGGAGAAGAGCCGGGACCCGGAAGTGCTGGAAAAATTGCAGTCCGCCATCGCGGAGTTGGAATCCGAACACGACGCGGCGGGCGACATTCTCAAACAACTGCGGGAGTTGACCGACGATTTTCAGCCGCCTGGCCATGCGTGCACGACGTACCGTTTGACCTATTCGCGTCTAGAAGAGCTGGAAGCCATGACTTTTACGCATGTGCACCTGGAGAACAATATATTATTTCCGCGATATACAATATAACTTGAAGTATTCAGGCCTCGCCCTTCCCTGCTTAGGGAAGGGTTCTTTGCGCCTGCCCCGAAATTTGAGAACTTTCTGCCGGTCCGGTATGCTTAAGATATGGAATATTCCTGGATTGAATCAGGGAAAATGATTAAAGGAAAGGCGGGGCGGCGATGCGCTGGAGATTGAAATGGCTGGCAGGACTGTTGGTTTTGGCCGCGTTCTTCACGGCAGCCTGCGCCGATGGCGGGACGATCGACAAACCGGACCCTTCGGAGGAGCTGCAAAGCGAGGATGGGCATGCCGATGACATTACTTTAACGATTGACGGGGGGACGTTTATCCCCGATGTGACGCGCAGTTTGCATTTTGATTATACGGAAGGGATTACCGTTCTTCAGGCGCTTGAAAGCAGCGGTATCGTAAAACTGACGGAGGATAGGGGCAAAATTCAATCCGTGGGTGAAGTTTCGCTTGATTCGACGCTGGAGTGGGGGATCCGCCTAAATGACAAGGAGCTGCCGTCCCGCGATTGGGACAAACAGCTCAAGGCGGGGGACAACATACTCGTTTACGTTAAAACCGCGGGCAGCGCAACGGCGGGGCAAAATGGAGCATCGCTGCTGCTGACCGTGAACGGGGGCAGTCAAAATCCGCAGCTTAAAAGCTATTTTGTCCATCAATACAATGAAAACACGACCGTGAGGGATTTGCTCAAGCGCAGCGGGATCGTGGAGCTGAACAAAACCGGGCAACATATCGTTTCCGTCAATGGTTATCGTCCGGAGGAGACGGAAGCATGGGTGCTGAAGGTCAATCATAAGAAATTGCTGGACACCGGCCTTGACATGAGGTTAAAACCCCAGGACAATGTGGAAATCGCTTTGGTGCGAAAATAAGTTTCGGAGAAAAAGCAAATCCGCAGTTCTCTTAGATAAGAGGCTGCGGATTTTTCAATAGGTATGCAAAAAAAAATGTGACAATTAAATGTGATAACTTTCACAATTAATGTGAATGAAATCACAAACTATTCATAATTTTAAATGTATACTTTCGGCATAAGGGATTGCAGGTAATCAACTAACAATTCGGAACAGTCTTATTCTGAAAGGGGCTTGGATGAAGATGGCTACAGCAAAAGAGAAACTGGTCGTGATCGGTAACGGAATGGCGGGCATCAGTACCGTTGAACAAATATTGAAACTAACTTCCAAATTCGAAATAACGGTGTTTGGCAGCGAGCCGCATCCCAACTATAACCGGATCATGCTTTCCTATGTGCTTGAAGGCAGCAAAACGATAGACGATATTATTCTGAACGATTTGAACTGGTATCGCGATAACGGGATTACGCTGCATACCGGAACGGCGGTGGCCCGGATCGACAAGGATACGAAGGAGGTTGTCACGGAGGACGGCCAGCGCGTGCCTTACGATAAGGTGCTGATCGCTACCGGGTCGACTTCGTTTATCCTGCCGATTCCCGGCAGCGATAAGGAAGGCGTGGTCGGCTTCCGCGACATTTCGGACTGCGAGCAAATGATCCAGGCGGCCAAGACTTGCCGCAAAGCGGCGGTCATCGGCGGAGGCCTGCTCGGACTGGAGGCGGCCAAAGGGCTCGTTCAGCTCGGCATGGACGTGACGGTCGTGCATTTAATGGAAGATTTAATGGAGCGTCAGCTGGATCATCAGGCGGCGGGGATGCTAAAAGCGGAACTGGAGCGCCAGGGCATCAAATTTAAAATGGGCGCGCAGACGACCGAACTGCTTGGCGGTTCGCGGGTAAGCGGGCTGCGGTTCGCCGACGGCACGGAACTGGAAGCGGAGTTCGTCGTCATGGCGGTCGGCATCAAGCCGAACGTTGCGGTGGCCAAAGCGAGCGGCATCGAAGTGAACCGCGGGATCGTCGTCAACGACTATTTGCAGACATCGCTGGAGGGCGTTTATTCCGTCGGCGAATGTACGGAGCACCGTGGCGTCTGCTACGGACTGGTCGCTCCGCTGTTTGAGCAGGGCATGGTACTGGCGAAGCATATCAGCGGCGTGGAAACCGCGCCTTACGCCGGTTCGGTCGTTTCGACCAAGCTGAAGATTTCCGGGGTTGACGTTTTTTCGACCGGCGAATTTATCGATGGTCCGGAACATACGGTGATTTGCAGCAAAGACGACTGGAAGCGGACCTACAAAAAAATTCTGCTGAAGGACAACGTTTTTGTCGGCGCGGTGCTGTTTGGCGATATTAACGATTCGGCCGAGCTGCAGAAGCTGATCAAGCAGAAGGCGGAGATGACGGACGAACTGTACGCCGCGCTGATGGGCACGGGCTGCTGCGGCGGCGGCGGAGCCAAGAAAGCTTCGGTGGAAACGATGGCGGACGACGAAATCGTCTGCGGCTGCAATGGGGTAACCAAAGGCACGATCGTCGACGCGATTGCCAATCAGGGTTTGACGACCGTCGACGAGATCAAAGCCTGCACCGGGGCAACCCGCTCCTGCGGAGGCTGCAAGCCGGTGGTTGAGCAAATTTTGCAATACGTGCTGGGAGACGGGTTTCAGTCGGCGGCGAAACAGGGCATCTGCGGTTGCACGACGCTGAGCCGCGATGAAATTGTGGCGGAGATCAAGGCGAAAGGGCTGCAGACGACCAAAGAAGTGATGAACGTGCTTGGCTGGAGCCAGCCTGAAGGCTGCTCGAAATGCCGCCCGGCCATCAACTATTATCTCGGCATGCTGTACCCGGAAACGCACGAGGACGAAAAAGAATCGCGCTTCGTCAACGAGCGGATGAGCGCCAACATCCAAAAGGACGGAACCTATACGGTTGTTCCGCGGATGTACGGCGGTGTGACGACGCCGGAGGATCTGAAGAAAATCGCCGACGTATCGCTGAAATACGATGTGAAAGTCGTTAAGGTCACCGGCGGCCAGCGGCTGGACTTGATCGGCGTGAAAAAAGAAGATCTGCCGAAAGTGTGGGCCGAGCTCGACATGCCGTCGGGGTACGCCTACGCCAAATCGCTCCGCACGGTGAAAACCTGCGTCGGTTCGCAGTTCTGCCGGTTCGGCACCCAGGATTCGATGGGCATGGGCGCGCTGCTTGAACGGAAATTCGAACGGCTCGACTTTCCGGCCAAATTCAAGATGGCGGTAAACGGCTGCCCGCGCAACTGCGCCGAATCGTGCACGAAAGATATCGGGATCGTCGGCAACGACGGCGGATGGGAGATCTTTATCGGCGGCAACGGGGGGATCAAGGCCCGGCTTGCGGATTCGCTGTGCAAGGTGAAGACCGACGAGGAACTGATCGAGCTGTGCGCAGCCATCATGCAGTATTACCGCGAGACCGGCAATTATCTGGAAAGAACGTCGGAGTGGGTTGAACGGATAGGGCTGGACAATATCCGCGCGGCGGTAGTGGAAGACGCGGAAAACCGCAAAGCGCTGGTGGAGCGTATTGAGTTCGCCTTGAAGCAGGTCACGGATCCGTGGAAGAAGATGCTGAACGACGAAGAAACCCGCGGCAAGCTGTTCCACAGCCTGGAAATGAGTAAACAGGCGAACTAAAGCCGTTAGACGGATGACAGGAAAGGGGAAGAGGAGCATGAACAAGGACATGAGTAAAGAGGCATTTTTCCCGGTTGGGCATGTGGAGCAGTTTCTGCCCCAGATCGGGCGCGTGGTGGAAGCGGGAGGCCGCGAACTGGCGGTGTTCCGCCTATCCGACGGGCGCATTTTCGCCGCCCTGAATCAAAACCCGCATCCGAAAGGAGGGCCGCTGGCCGAAGGCATCGTGTCCGGGCATTACCTTTACGATCCGCTGTACGATTGGAAAATCGATCTGACGACAGGCCTTGTCCAGGCCCCGGACAGCGGGCAGGTGCCGATGTTCCCGGTCAAGGTGGAGGACGGACAGGTGTGGATCGCCGCCAGCGCCTTGCAGGAGGTATAGGTTAGAGCGAAATAAGCGCGGTGTGCAAAGGGAGGGACGCCGCGCTTATTTTTTAAATCGGGGGATCGACAGAGGGAGGAAGCGGCGATGTATACGCCAAATGTGGAAACCATCGTAGAAACAGCAGTCAAGAAAAAAGAAAAAATGAACGAAAGCCTTCCGAGGTATATCGTTTCGGCCATGCTTGCCGGCGCTTATGTAGGGCTCGGCATCATTCTCATTTTCAGCATCGGCGCGCCGCTGGCGGCGGCGAAATCGCCGTACCAGACGATGCTGATGGGGATGTCCTTTGGGCTCGCCCTGACGCTGGTCGTTTTTGCCGGTTCGGAGCTGTTTACCGGGAACAATATGTTTTTTACGGCGAGCACGCTGGCGAGGCGAACAACGGTAGGCGATACGGCGAAAAACTGGACGATCGTGTTTCTCGGCAACCTGGCGGGGGCGGTTGTGCTTTGTTTGCTGATCGTCGGCAGCGGGCTGTTCAAAACGGCGGCGCCGGAGCATCTTATTTTTGCCTCTGCCGCGAAGAAGATGGGCGCTCCGGTCACTGAACTGTTTTTTCGCGGCATTTTGTGTAACTGGCTCGTTTGCCTCGCTTTATGGATGGCGAACCGCTCCAAGGAAGATATCGCCAAGCTGGTGCTGATTTGGTGGTGTTTGTACGCCTTTATCGCCAGCGGCTACGAGCACAGCGTGGCCAATATGACGCTGCTCAGTTTGTCGCTGCTTTTGCCGAACCACCCCGACACGATTACGCTCGCGGGCTGGTTTCACAATATGATTCCGGTGACGCTGGGCAATATTATCGGCGGCGGGGTATTTGTGGGCATGGCGTATTGGTTCATATCCCCGGTGCGCAAAAAGGCGAAACAAGCGGAAGATGGAAAGGCAGCATAAAAACGGCTCGGGATGAGCCGTTTTTTTCATTATATTTATCAAAATATTTAGCAAATTTCCGGCGGGACAGAGGCCGCTAAGACTAACGGACCCATATGACGAAATTTCCCTCGAAGCGGCTCGGGTGAGCTGCTTTAGAGCGAACTAGAGTCGTATGGGTCCGTTGCTGGGGCTGGGAAATACCCCGGAAAGGGGTAGGGGCTCGAAATAGAACTGAAGAGGGAATGGGTATGGGGGCATACCCATTCCCTCCCGCGCGTCCAACGTATAGGTTTAAAACCGTCCCGGTCATTTCGGGGCAGTTCCGCAAAGAAAGGCAGGCACATATAGACGGACGCAAGCGGCATGTCAGATCCGGCAAATTTCGTTCGGGCACAGCTCGCAGTGGCAAATATCCTGCAGCATGACCATATCCTTAATGACGATCATGCCGTTTTCGTATTCGAGCGCATCCTTTTTGCGCAGGTCGCTGAGCATCCGGTTGACGCTTTCGCGCGTAGCCCCGATCATATTGGACAAGTCGGTATGGGTGATTTTTTTGTTGATCAGAATCGTGTCCCCATGCTGCTCGCCATACGTGTTGCTCAGGCGGATCAGCGTCGAGCAAAGGGCCCCCGGCTTGCCGTACATCATCAAATCGCGGAACTTCGTCTGCGTCAGGCGATGGTGGATGCCCATCCATTTCATGAAGTCGATCGCAAAATCGCAGTGCTGGCAAATCATAATTTCAAGGTCTTTCTGATCGATTACGCCGATTTCGCAATCCTCAATCACCTCGGCCGTGAAGCTGTGCTTGGTGCTGAAGAACGGATCGGCCTGGCCGACCATATCGCCGCGTCCGTACATATACAGAATGAGTTCTTTACCCTCGTCGGTCGATTTGGTCAGTTTGACGCGTCCGCGTTTGATGTAAAACAGTTTATCGGAAAAATCACCTTCCCAGAACAAATGCGTCCCCTCGGGATATGCTTTATCTTTCATTGTAACGAGAAGGCGGTTGAAGTTTTGTTCTGTGAAGCAGCTCGTGTTACCGCGGGGCAGGGTGGCGTTTACGATTTCACTCATCATGGATTTCCCCTTTATATTCCTGATTTTTATGAAATTTTTAATTAATTATATAACGATTATTGCAAAATTTGGGGGCTCGGAAGGCCGAAAAAGTGTCGAAATTCTAACATTGTGACTAAATTCACGAAATTTGTTTGCTAAATGAAATAATTTCAGAACTTTTTCAACTTTGTGAAAAAATTCACTATACAAAATCAAATTTCTATGCTATGATCAAAACATAAAGAGAAGCAATACATCTTTTAAGGATGAACTTGCAAGTGAAAAATTTCACGAACTTATGATTTGCCTATCTACACTGCAGGTTGGTCCTTACAGAACTTAGGAGGATGAGAGAAATGGCCGTAAAGAATGAAGCGACAACAAAAGCCCAGCCCACCCCGGAAGCTTACATCCAAACCTTGATCGACAAAGCGAAAAAGGCTTCCGAAGCGTTCATGAGCATGACGCAGGAGCAGATCGACGCAATCGTGCAGGCGATGGCCCTGGCGGGGCTCGACAAGCACATGCATTTGGCGAAAATGGCGGTGGAAGAAACAGGGCGCGGGGTCTACGAGGACAAAATCATTAAAAACATGTTCGCCACGGAGTACATTTACCACAGCATCAAGTACGACAAAACGGTAGGCGTTATCGAGGACAACGATTTTGACAGCTTCCAAAAAATCGCCGAGCCTGTCGGCATCATCATGGGGATTACTCCGGTGACGAACCCGACGTCGACCACGATTTTCAAATCGCTGATTGCGATAAAAACACGCAACCCGATCATCTTCGGCTTCCATCCGTCCGCTCAGAACTGCAGCGCGGAAGCCGCTAAAATATTGCTGGAGGCCGCAGTGAAGCACGGGGCGCCCGCCGACTGCATCCAGTGGATCGAAAATCCGTCCATGGACCGCACGAACGCTTTGATGAACCATCCGGATGTGGCCTGCATTCTCGCTACCGGCGGTTCCGCGATGGTAAAAGCGGCTTACAGCTGCGGCAAACCGGCCCTTGGCGTCGGCCCCGGCAACGTGCCTTGCTTCATTGAGAAGAGCGCGAATCTCGATCAGGCCGTCAACGATCTGATTCTTTCCAAAACTTTCGACAACGGCATGATCTGCGCATCCGAGCAAGCGGTCATCATTGAAGAACCGATATTCGATCAGGTGAAAAAGAAAATGATCGCGAACGGCTGCTATTTCGTGAACAAAGATGAAGCGGCAAAACTGACGGCGGGCGCGATCATCGCCGACAAATGCGCGGTGAACCCGGCGATTGTTGGACAACCGGCCACTAAGATCGCGGAAATGTGCGGCATCGACGTGCCGGCCGGAACGAAAATTCTCGTCGCCGAAATCGAAGGCGTCGGACCGAAATTCCCGCTTTCTGCGGAGAAGCTTAGCCCGGTGCTCGCTTGCTATAAAGTGAAAAACGCCGAGCAGGGCATCGAACGCGCGTTGGAAGTCGTGCAGTTCGGCGGCATGGGCCACTCTTCGGTCATTCATTCGAACAACCAGGAAGTTATCCAGAAGTTCTCGGACCGGATGCCGACCTGCCGGATTTTGGTGAACCAGCCTTCCTCGCAAGGCGGCATCGGCGACATTTACAACTCGAACCTGCCTTCGCTGACGCTGGGCTGCGGGTCTTACGGACGCAACTCGACTTCGTCGAACGTCACGGCCGTCAATCTGATCAACGTGAAAAGGGTGAACCGTCGTACCGTGAATATGCAGTGGTTTAAAGTGCCGAGCAAAATTTATTTCGAGAAGAATTCGACGCAATATTTGGCGAAAATGCCGGACATCTCCCGCGTCATGATCGTCACCGACCCGATGATGGTGAAGCTGGGTTACGTGGAAAGAGTCGAGCATTATCTCCGCCAACGCCAAACGCCGGTGGCGATCGAAGTGTTCGCGGACGTTGAACCGGATCCTTCGACCACGACGGTGGAACGCGGTACGGAGATGATGGCGAAGTTCCAGCCGGACTGCATTATCGCTCTCGGCGGCGGGTCGGCGATGGACGCAGCGAAAGGGATGTGGCTGTTCTACGAATACCCGGATGAAGATTTCTTTAACCTTAAACAAAAATTCATGGATATCCGCAAACGCCTTTACAAATATCCGCGGCTCGGACAAAAAGCGAAATTCGTGGCGATCCCCACGACCTCGGGTACCGGTTCGGAAGTGACGTCGTTTTCCGTCATCACGGACAAAATCAACGGTAATACGAAATATCCTTTGGCGGATTACGAACTGACGCCGGACGTGGCGATCATCGACCCGGTCTTCGTGTACAGCTTGCCGAAAACCGCCGTGGCCGACACGGGCATGGACGTTCTGACGCATGCGATCGAAGCTTATGTATCCGTCATGGCCAACGACTATACGGACGGACTGTGCATTAAAGCGATCCAGCTCGTCTTCCAGTACCTTGAAAAATCGGCGCTGACCGGCGACGAACTGGCCCGCGAGAAGATGCACAACGCTTCCACGATCGCGGGGATGGCGTTCTCGAACGCATTCCTCGGCATCAACCACAGCTTGGCCCATAAATGGGGCGGCGAATTCCATACCGCGCATGGACGGACCAACGCGATTCTGATGCCGCACGTCATCCGCTACAACGCCAAGAAGCCGACGAAATTTGCCGCTTGGCCGAAATACACGCATTTCGTCGCCGACGAACGTTATGCGGAAATCGCCCGCATCTTGGGGCTGCCGGCGCGGACGACGGAAGAAGGCGTGAAGAGCCTGATCAATGCGATCCGCGACCTGAACAGAAAGCTCGGCATTCCGGAAACGTTCCAGGATCTCGGCTTCGATCCGAAAGTGTTCGAATCCCGCGTCGATTATTTGGCCGACCGCGCGTTCGAAGACCAATGTACGACCGCCAATCCGAAGCTGCCGCTGGTGACGGAGCTGGCGGAAGTTTATCGCGACGCTTTCTACGGAAGATTTGAAGATTAAGTGAACAAAGGGCTTTGAAAACGTGAGAAATATCACTATATGTGATATTTCTCACAATCTTATTCGACAAATTGAGCTATGATTACAGTATAAATGATCCCTCAAAGTTTGATGACGGATTAGCCCCGGGAATAACAACGGGGGCTCAATCGAAGCCTTAATCGGGTACATTTAACGCTATAAATGTGAAAATTATCACGTAAATTATGTGAAAAATATCACAAATTTTAAGGGATCATGAGGCGCGGTACATCTCCTTCGAACCGCGACCAAAATATAAATGGAGGGAATAAAGATGTCGGTGATCGAAAAGGAAGTACAAACCGTGGACAATGCTTGGAGAGGATTCAAACCGGGCAAATGGATGAAAGAAGTGAACACCCGCGATTTCATCCAAACCAACATCAAACCTTATGAAGGCAACGAATCCTTCTTGGCGGGCGCGACGGCCAACACAAAAGCTTTGTGGGAAATCGTGTCGCAGCTGTCCAAGAAAGAACGGGAAGCCGGCGGAGTGCTGGATGTGGACGTCAACACGCCATCCACGATCATTTCCCACGCTGCGGGGTATTTGGATAAGGACAAGGAGCAAATCGTAGGCGTACAGGGCTCGGCCCCATTCCAACGCACGATTCGCCCGTTCGGCGGGATCAATATGGTCATCAACTCCTGTAAGGCTTATGGCTATGAACTGCCGCAGGAAATTATAGACTTGTTTACGCATATTCGCAAAACGCATAACCAAGGCGTTTTTGATGCTTATACATCGGAGATGAGAGCGGCTCGTAAAGCCGGCATTATTACCGGGCTTCCCGACGCTTACGGCCGCGGCCGGATCATCGGCGACTACCGCCGGGTGGCGCTGTACGGCGTGGATTTCCTGATCAAGCAAAAACAACAGGAACTGAAAGCTCTCGAAGTGGATGTCATCGACGAGGATGTGATCCGCCTCCGCGAAGAACTGTCCGAACAAATCCGTGCGCTCGGCGAACTGAAACAGCTGGGCGAAATGTACGGATTCGATATTTCCAGACCGGCAAACAATGCCAAAGAAGCTTTCCAATGGCTGTATTTCGGTTACCTGGCAGCCGTTAAGGAACAGGACGGGGCCGCAATGTCCCTCGGACGCGTATCCTCCTTCCTGGACGCTTACATCGAACGCGACCTGGCCGAAGGAACGCTGACGGAAGAAACGGCGCAAGAACTGGTCGATCATTTCGTCATGAAGCTGCGGATCGTGAAATTCCTGAGAACTCCGGAATACAACGAACTGTTCAGCGGCGACCCGACTTGGGTAACGGAATCGCTGGGCGGCATGTCGGTGAACGGCAAAACGCTCGTTACGAAAAACAGTTTCCGCTTTCTGCACACGCTGTACAATCTCGGCCCGGCTCCGGAACCGAACCTGACGGTGCTTTGGTCGGAACAACTGCCTGACGCGTTCAAGAAATATTGCGCCAAAGTATCGATCGAGACCAGTTCGATCCAATACGAAAACGACGACCTGATGCGTCCGATCTACGGCGACGATTACGGCATTGCCTGCTGCGTGTCGGCGATGGAAATCGGTAAACAAATGCAGTTCTTCGGCGCCCGCGCCAACCTGGCCAAGGTGCTGCTGTACGCCATCAACGGCGGTAAAGACGAAAAATCCGGCGTCCAAGTCGGTCCGGAATATCCGGCGATCACGTCCGAGTATCTCGACTACAATGAAGTCAAGAAACGTCTGATTCCGATGATGGAGTGGCTGGCTAAGCTGTATGTCAACGCGCTGAACGTCATCCACTACATGCACGATAAATATTGCTACGAACGGATCGAAATGGCGCTGCACGACCGCGACATTCTGCGGACGATGGCCTGCGGTATCGCCGGCTTGTCCGTAGCGACCGACTCGCTGAGCGCGATCAAATACGCCAAAGTCAAACCGATCCGCAACGAAAACGGCATCGCCGTCGACTTTGAAATCGAAGGCGAATTCCCTTGCTACGGCAACAACGACGACCGTGTCGACCAAATTGCGGTTGAACTCGTGGAAACGTTCATGGGCATGATCCGCAAACACAAAACTTACCGTAACTCGCTGCCGACGCAATCGATCCTGACGATTACCTCGAACGTCGTATACGGTAAGAAAACGGGGACTACGCCGGACGGACGCAAAGCGGGCGAACCGTTTGCGCCGGGGGCCAACCCGATGCACGGCCGCGACAAGAAAGGCGCGCTGGCTTCCTTGAGCTCCGTGGCCAAACTGCCGTACGAACACAGCTTGGACGGCATTTCCAACACGTTCTCGATCGTGCCTAAGGCGCTGGGCAAAGAACTCGACGCCCGCAAATCGAATCTGGTGTCGATGATGGACGGCTACTTCGGCAGCAAAGCCCATCACCTGAACGTCAACGTATTCGATCGCGAAACGCTGCTGGATGCGATGGATCATCCGGAAAATTATCCGCAGTTGACGATCCGCGTATCGGGTTATGCGGTGAACTTCATCAAGCTGACCCGCGAACAACAGCTGGATGTCATCAACCGGACATTCCACGGCAAAATGTAATCCCATTTCCTGCATACAGGCAGCCGATTTCAGGTTGAACCTCCGGTTCAACCTGCCACAGAAAGGGTGACGAAAATGCTAAAAGGTCGCATACATTCATTAGAAACTTTCGGAACGGTCGATGGCCCGGGTATTCGCTTCGTGCTCTTCATGCAAGGCTGCCTGCTGCAGTGCCAGTACTGCCATAATCCAGACACCTGGAACCTGTCGGGCGGAAAAGAAATGACGGTAGAGGAAGTGCTCAGCGAAATCGAACCCTACCTGAACTACTACCGCCCGTCCGGCGGAGGGCTCACGGTCTCGGGCGGGGAAGCGACACTGCAAGCCCCGTTCGTGACCGAGCTGTTCCGGGAAGCGAAGAAACGCTGGAACCTTCATACTACGCTGGATACAAACGGGTATAATGAAGGGGATAAAATCCGCGACCTGCTGGATGTGACCGACCTCGTACTGCTCGATTTAAAGCATATCGACAACGAAAAGCACATCAAGCTGACCGGCAAACCGAACGACCGGATGCTGAACATGGCCCGCTGGCTGTCCGATCATGGACGGAGCATGTGGATCCGCCACGTATTCGTGCCCGGCATCCATGACGACGAACAAGATCTGCGGGAGCTTGGGCGGTTTATCGGCAGCTTGAAGGGCGTTGAGAAGTTCGAGATTCTCCCGTACCACCAAATGGGGATCTACAAATGGCAGGAGCTTGGCTGGGATTATCCGCTTGACGGCGTTCCATCGCCGACGGAGGAACAAATCGAATGGGCGTACCGGATCATTCATGAGGGAGAACGGGAAGCGGCAGAGCAAAGAGAAGTTCATGTCAATTAACATGACGTAAAACTTAATAATCTTGACCAAAACGGTTAAATCGGACAATTATATGTCAGGTTTAGCCGTTTTCATTTTGTCTTTTGGATGATATTATCCCTCTAAAAGAAAAATGTCCTCCTTACCAAAGAAGAAGACGCTTTCTATAATGGGGGTGTAAGTGAATCTACCGCGTTTGAGGAGGGGTCTAGAAATATGAGGAAAAGTTTGCTGCTGTTGCTGTCTTTGATTTTTATCGCCTCCGCGCTGCTTGCCGGCTGCGGATCATCAGGCAACGGGGGGAATAAAGCTCCGGCGAACGAAGGGCAAGGGACCGAGAATAAGGGGAATGCCGGATCCGGGACAGAGACAAGCAATGAACCGTTCGAGATTACGATTCGCCACACGCAAGTCGGGGAATCGAAGAAGTTCCGGTTGGCGATGCTCGAGGATATCGTCAAGCAGACGGAAGCGGCCGTCCCTGGCCTCACGATCAAGCTGGATGCGGTGGACTCCGAAGTCAACCGCAAGGAGAAGCTGCGCGGCGAAATGGCCGCCGGGAAACCGCCGGAAATCTTCGACGTGTTCGGCAGCCCGGATGCGGCACTGTATGCCAAAGAGGGCTTGATGCTCGATTTGACGCCGATTATCGAAGAGCTTGGCATCAAGGATAAATTTACGACCCTCGATCCGTTTACCCATGACGGCAAAGTGTACGGACTGCCGATCGGCGGATCGATCGAAGGTTTCTTCTACAATAAAGAATATTTTCAGCAAAAAGGGCTGCAGGTGCCCAAAACGCTGGGCGAACTGGAGCAAATCGCCGAGAAGATCAAGGCCGACGGCAAAATTCCGTTTGCGCAAGCCTCCAAGGACGCCTGGATTCCGTTGATGACCACCAACAATTTATGGACGTATTACGCGGGGCCTGAAATTACGTACGGGTTCAAAAGCGGCGCGACGAAATGGACGGACGAAAATATGGTTAAAGCGATCGCCAAACACCAGGAATGGGTGCAAAAGGGATATTTCAAAAAAGGCGAGCTGGGCTTTGAATACGCGGACATGCGAAATCAGATCATCACGGGCGAAGCGATGATGATGATGGACGGCTCTTGGGCCAACTCCGTCTTCCGCGATCCCGAGCAGGCCGGCGACATGGTCGGTAAAATCGGCTACTTCAACATGCCGCCGCTAAACGAAGGCGACCCGGTCATCGTCATGCAGGACGCCAACAACGGTTACGGCTTCTCCAGCGCCGCCGCTGAAGATCCGCGGAAGCTGGCGGCCGTCAAAGAGTTCATCAAAAACATGTGGACGGAAGAAATGCAGCTGCGCGGCCTTAAAGAAGACGGCGTGCTGCCGGCGATGAAAATGGATCTTGAGCAAATGAAAACGGCGTCCGATGATCCGCTTATGCAGGACATTTTCAAGGGCGTCAGCGAAATCGGGACCTCGTTCCCGGCGTTTGACGCTCTGGTGCAGGCTGATGTCAATACGGCGCTGAGCATGGGGATTCAGCAAATTATCGGCGAAGAAATCAAGCCGGAGCAAATGCTGGAAAACGTCCAGGCCGCACAGGATGCAGCCAACGCCGTAGAGTAACCGATCACGAATGAACTTTGGCAAGGGCGCCGCTCGCCTCGATGGCGAGGGGGCGCCTTTGCTCCCGACTACGGAGGTTATTGGCATGAACAAAGCGCTTAGAAATCCCCTGCTGTACGTGCTGTTTGTTTTACCGGCTTTTGTGCTTTTTCTGGCTTTCTTTATATATCCGATTTTTACCGCCATTAATCACAGCTTTACCAGCTGGAACGGAATCTCGAAAAATCTAAGCTATATCGGTCTGGACAATTACGCCACGGCCATGCATGATAAAGCTTTTTGGAAATCGGTGCGCAACAACGCGTATTTCATCCTGTTTTCCTGCCTGATCCAGGTGCCGCTGATCGTCTTTTTTTCGCTGCTGATCGCGAGTGTGAAAAAGCTAAAAGGCTTGTACAAGACGGCCGTGTTTATGCCGTCCATCATGTCGACCGCCGTCATCGGCATTTTATGGGGGTTCATCTATAACCCGGATTTCGGGCTGATGAACAAGGTGCTGGGCATGTTCGGGATTCCGCCGGTCTATTGGCTGTCCGACAAAAATTGGGCGATGCTTTCCATTCTGATTACCAATGCCTGGCAGTGGACAGGTTTCTACATCGTGATGGTGCTGGCGGCGATCCTCGCCATTCCGCGAGAGCTGGAAGAAGCGGCGGCGATCGACGGGGCGAGCGGGATTCAGCGGGCGTTAAAAATCACGATTCCGCTCATCATGCCGATCATTTCCGTCGTCATCATGCTGTCGGTCGCCGGGGCGATGAAAGCGGCGGACATCGTGCTCGTCATGACCAAAGGCGGTCCGGCGGGATCGACGGACGTGATGGCGACGTATATGATCCGCTACGCGATCACCAGCTTCCGCCACGGCTTCGGCAACGCGATCGCGGTGCTCATTTTCGTGTTTACGATCCTCATTACGGCGGCGTACCAGCTCTTCGTCTCCAGACGAACGGAAAGGATTGAATATTGATGAGAGCGCTCAAAAAAACGATCCCGCATATTTTTCTGATGGCTTATTTGCTCGTCATTTTATATCCGTTTCTGTTCGTGTTGTTTTCTTCGGTCAAAAGCGACAACCAGGCGATCGCTGCAAACCCGTTTGGGCCGCCGGGCTCGATCATATTTGACAATTACGTCAACGCCTGGGTGAACGCCAAGATCAGCACGTATTTTTTCAACAGTTTGTATATTGGCGTATTGTCGGCCTGTCTGTCCATCCTGCTGGCGGCGATGCTGGCGTTCGCGGTAACGCGGATGCGCTATGGCCGGATCAGCATGGTCATCTTTCAGCTGATTTTGCTGGGGATGCTGATTCCGAACAACTCGCTGTTGCTGCCGATTTACGGAATGATGCGCAGGCTGAACGTGCTCGACACGCATCTGGCGCTCATTTTGCCCTATGTGGCGAATGCGATTCCGCTTTCGGTCATTATCCTGGCCGCCTTCATGCGCTCGATCCCCGGGGAGATCGAAGAAGCCGCCGTCATGGACGGGCTCGGCTCCGCCAGGCTGTTCGCGCGGATCATCGTTCCGCTGACCGTTCCGGCTATCGTCACGGTGTTTATCGTCAATTTTCTCGGGAACTGGAACGAGTTTTTGCTGGCGAACTACTTTTTGTCCAGCGACGAGCTGCGCACGCTGCCGGTAGGCATGGTCGGTTTCCGCGACGCCTACAATACGAACTATGCCCAAATGTCGGCCGGGATTGTGTTCAGCGTGCTTCCCGTCATGATCATTTACGCCGTGCTGCAGGAAAAAATTATTGAAGGGGTGACGGCGGGAAGCGTTAAAGGATAAGCGGCGGCGTGGTAAAATGAGGTAAAACGCCTAAGTAGACGTCAAGCATATTCGCTCAAAGCATGGGAGCTGCCGCCGATGAATCTGCGCATTAAATTGTTTACCGCCTTTTTGGGGCTTGTCATTATTCCTTTGTTTATTTTGGGGATTATTACGTTTTGGGTCACGTTCCGTTCGATCGAAACGAAATACAGCCAGCAGGCCGAATATTCGCTGAAGGCGATCGGCTACAGCATCAAAAGCGCGCTGCATGAAATGGACAACGTAACCGACAACGGCATTGCCAAGGGCGTGTTCCAGGATGCGCTGGTGGCGAAGGATCCGGATTCGCAGGATTTGACGGCGACAACCCAACTGGAGCTCAACGCCAACCAGCGGAACTTCCGTTCCCTGCTGTACAGCCATCCCGCCATCGATTACGCGTTCTTGTACAATCTCCACGGCGGGGAACGCTCGAATGTCATCGCGATTTTTAACAAGGAAAATTTTCAGACACTGCCCTACGAAAAATTCAAAGAGCATCCTTTATATAATGAAGTGATGGCGTTAAACGGGATGCCGAAGTGGATCGGTCCGCACGAATATCCGGAACTGACCGGGTCGGACAGCGTGTTCACGCAGATTCGGCTGATCAAGAAGCTGAGCAATCTGGAGCGTGTGGGCGTGCTGGTGGTGCAGATCAAAAACTGGGAGTTCGAAAAGATTTTTCAAAACTTGAATCTGGGCAGCAGTTTGCAGGATACCCGGTTTATGCTGGTCAACGATCAGGGGCTTATTTTGTACGATTATCAGGCGGAGCTGGATGGCCGGCAAATCGGGGAGTATGTTTCGCGCAAATGGCGGTTCCCCGCAAGCTATCACAGTTTCAAAGGGAAATTTGACGGGCAGGAAAGCGTCATTTCGATCTATAAGCTGCAGGATTACCCCTGGAGCCTGGTGTCGGTGACTTCCTGGAGTTATTTGTCCCGGGAGGTGACGACGTTCGCCAAATGGTTTGTGGCGATCATTTGCGTGTGCGTGCTGACGGCGATGCTGTTTAACGTCCTGTTCATGAACCGGATTACCGGAACGATCGGCGTGATCGTGCGTTTCATGCGCAAGGTCGAAAGCGGCGATTTGCAAGCCCGGGTCGACGAAAAGGGCGACGACGAGCTGCTGCTGCTGCAAAAAGGCTTCAACAATCAAATGGCCAAAATCAATGAATTGTTCGAGCAGGTTAAGCGGGAGCAGCTGCAGAAGGCCAATGCCGAGCTCAGGGTGCTGCAGGCGCAAATCAAACCGCATTTTCTGTTTAATACGCTGGAATCGATCAACGTGCTTGCCGTGCAAAACGAAGGGCGCAAGGTCAGCGAAATGGTCGTCCGCCTTGCCAGCATTTTGCGCATCAGTATCCAGGGGCGGGAAGAGATCGGGCTGAGCCAGGAAATCGAGCATTTGCGCAATTATTTGGAGATCCAGAAGTTCAGGTTCGACGACTTGTTTGATTATGAAATCAACATTCCGGATGAGATGCTGAATTGCCGGGTGCTTAAATTGACGCTGCAGCCGCTGGTGGAAAACAGCATTCAGCACGGCTTTGAAGGAATTGAGTATAAAGGCAGGATCACGGTAACGGGGAGCATGGAACAAGACCGGATTTTGCTGAAGGTAGCGGACAACGGAATTGGGATGACGAGCGAACAGCTGGCGACGATTCAATACGCGGATCTGGGGGAACCGGCTTGCGAGACGGTGGCGCCTTATCCGAGCCATGAGCGGCGGGGGCTGGGGCTGCGCAGCGTGTATGATCGGCTAAGATTTAAGTACGGCCGCAAATACGGCTTGTTTATTTGCTCGCAGCCCGGACACGGAACGATCATTCAATGTGTGATACCTAAATACGGGGCGGGTGATGAGGATGCGTCTAAAAGCGCTGCTGGTTGACGATGAAATTCATATTTTGAGCAATTTGTCGAAAATATTGCCTTGGCAGGATATGGGGTTTGAAATCGTCGGTTTGGCCCGGAACGGCAAGGATGCGCTGGAAGCGGCGAACTTGCATCGTCCCGACTTGATCTTGAGCGACATTCGCATGCCGGTCATGGACGGCATCACGCTGCTGCAAAAAATTCGCGAGCTGAATTTTCCCTGCGAATTTTTGCTTTTGACGGGGTATCAGGAGTTTGAATATGCAAGAACGGCGATCCGCTACGGGGTCAAAGATTACATCTGCAAGCCGATCCATTATGCCGAGCTGGAGGAAACGGTAGGCCGCATCGCCGGCGAAATTCGGGAAAAACGCAAAACGCTGGGCATGGAGAAACGCCTCCATCAGGCCAGGGATTTGGCCGCCGAAAATTTCCTGCTTCATGCGCTGCTGGGACAGGAAACGGAAAACGGCGCCTTGTGGGAGGAGGAGGAAGAACCAGCGGAAGAGCGGCGTTATGCCGTTATGCTGCTGGATTTCGAGGGCTACTCGCATCATTCCCTGCCCTGGAGCGCACATGAACGGAAAGCTTGGAATTTGCGGACCAAACACGCGATCAAAGAAATTTTTGGCGGCGTTTTCCCCGCGGGGGCCACGGTGCTGCAAATTCGCGAGGGGGAATGGTGTCTGGTGGTCCCGGCCAAGCCGGACAGCCCGCCGATCACGAAACGGTCGCTGCTCCCCGGGTTTGAACGCCTACGTCAGCGGCTCCGGGAAGGGGGCGAGGATGGCCTTGCGGTCCGTTTCTGCCTGGAACCGCGGCCGCAAGCGGCTCAGGAGCTGCGCGCCGCGTACAACCGGTTGCAGCAAATGCTCATCTTGAACCCGCCGGAGGAATGGTTTTTGGAGGCCGGGGGAGGACGTGCGGAGGACTTAAGGGAAATCTGGCCCGCGGAGGATTCGCGGATGCACTGGCGCTGGATCGAGCTGCTTGGCAGCGGCCTGCGAAGCGGAAATCAGGAGGTGCTGGAGCAGGTGGTGGCGGAGCTCAAACGGTATGTCGGGCACGCGGATGAGCACCATGCGTACGCAGCCGTTAAACTGCTGCATTACTTGCTGATCCATCTGCTGCGCGAAATGCGCGAACTGCAGATGCTGCCTGGCGAGCAGGAGGAAGCGTTGTGGCAAAGGCTGCAGCGCTCGCTTGATCTTAAGGATCTGCTGTCCCTGATCGTGTCGTTGATCGGGCAGTCGCGAGCCTGCCTCTCCTCCAAAAAGACCTCCGAACTGCTGATGATGACCGCGCAAAACTACATTCAGCGGCATTTGGGCGATGATTTCGGCATCGAGGAACTGGCCGATCACCTCGGGATCAGCACGAGTTATTTCTGCCTGCTGTTCAAAAACCACTTCGGGGAAACGTTCGTGGAATATTTGACCAAACAGCGGATCGAATTGGCCAAATGCCTGCTGCGTGAAAGCGAACGCTCGATCGCGCAAATCGGCAGCGAAATCGGGTACCAGGAGCGGCGCTATTTTACCAAAGTGTTTCAAAAATATACCGGGATGACGCCTTCCGATTACCGTCTGAAGGAGACAAACGCATCCTGAACGGGGAGATGACGGGATTTGAACTTAGGAGCACTCACCTTGGAGCAAAAGGTCGGCCAGCTGTTTATTTGCGGTTTTCACGGCACAACGCCGGATGAGCATATTCGGACGCTGATCCGGCAATACCATATCGGCGGGGTGGTCTATTTCCGCCGCAACATCGAATCGGCCGCGCAGCTTGCCGGCTTGTCGCGCTGCCTGCAAGCGATCAACCGGGAGGCGTCCCAAGTCCCGCTGTTCATTTCAATCGATCAGGAAGGCGGCATGGTCGCCCGGCTGGATCATGAAGGGATGAGCCGGATTCCGGGGAATATGGCGCTTGGAGCGGCAAACGATCCGAAGCTGGCGGAACAGGTGGCCGCGCTGGCCGCAAGGGAGATGGCCCTGCTTGGCATCAACTTCAATTTTGCGCCCTGCGTCGACGTCAACAACAATCCGGCGAATCCCGTCATCGGCGTTCGCTCCTTCGGGGAAGATCCGCAGCTTGTGGCGCGGCATGCGACGGCGGCGATCCGCGGCTACCGGAGCCAGGGCGTGATCGCCACGGCCAAGCATTTTCCCGGGCACGGCGACACGGACGCCGATTCCCACCTCGGGTTGGCCGTGGTGCCTCACGGCAAGGAGCGGCTGCGCGAGGTCGAGCTGGTTCCGTTCCGGCGGGCCATCGCGGCGGAAGTAGACGCGATCATGACGGCGCACGTCATTTTTCCGGCTTTTGAGCCTGACGAAATTCCGGCGACGTTGTCGCGCCGCGTGTTGACCGAATTGCTGCGCGAAGAGCTGGGGTACCGGGGGCTGATCGTCACCGATTGCCTGGAGATGCAGGCGATTTCCCGCCATTTCGGAGTGGCGGAAGGCGCCGTGCGCGCGATCGCAGCCGGGGCGGACCTGATCCTCGTCAGCCACACGATGACGGAGCAGATCGCCGCGATCCGGCAGGTGTGCGCGGCGGTGCGCAGCGGGCGCTTGAGCGAGGAGCGGATCGATGCGGCGGCGGCGCGGATTTTGGCGCTGAAGGCGGAGCGGCTTGGGCTCGGCGGCGGGCCTAAGCCGGAGAAGGCGCCGGAGCTGCCGCATCCGCTGACGCCGGAGGCGGAAAGCGCCGCGTTGCTCCGCCGCTGCGCCGAACGCAGCGTCACGCTCGTCTGCGAGGCCGGCAACCTGCCGCTCGATCCGGCCAAGCCCGTGCTTGTAGTGTGGCCGGAGCTGCGCCACCGCACCGAGGTGGATGAGCCGGCGGTGCACTCTTACACGCTCGCCGATGCGTTAAAGCCCCTGCATGAGCAGGTCGTCCTTGCCCTCATCGGCTCGCGTCCGGCGGCCGCGGAAATCGCCGCGGTGCTCCGGCAAAACGAAGGTTTTGAACAAATCGTCGCGGTCACCTACACGGCGGAGGGAGAAATCGACGAGGGGCAGAAAAGCTTGGTGAATGCCCTCATTCAAGCCCGGGGTTCACGGCTGATCGTCGCTTCTTCGCGGAATCCTTACGATATCCGCGCATTTCCGGACGTCGGTACGTACTTGTGTCTTTACGAAAATCGTCCTTTTGCCCTTCAGGCGTTGGCCGGGGTATTGACCGGAAAACTTCGGGCGAACGGAGTCTTGCCGGTAAGCCTGAATGCCCGTTATTCCGCGGGGAGCGCGGGGGACAAATAGTTTGTCTAATTTTGTATATAAACTTTAGAAACTTTTCCCCTTTACATGCGTTTAATAGATTGTGAGATCGCGAGGGATCTACATAAAATGGGAGAGTAAAGGGAGTTAAGGCATGAATTTGAAACGAATGTTAATCACCACGATTCTGGCAGCATCGCAAATGGCCATGGTTCTTCCGGCAAGCGCCGAGGAGCTCGTCCAGGGGAATAATCCGAACGCGGGCAGCGTATCGGAGCAATCGATAGATCAGGTCGCATCGATTGATCAAAACGGAATGAACGAAAACAATGCGGGTCAGGTTCAAACCGAAGGCCAGACCGGGGACTTAGAACAGACAGGAAACGGCGAAACGGACGGAACTGCAGTTCCTGCGGAAGGGCAGGATGGAACGAACGATGGGAACGGCGAAGTGCCGGTAACGGATCCGGCCACGACGACAACTCCTGGCTCGCAAACGACAACGACGGCGGGTCCGGGCCAACTGATTTTGATGGTAAACAGCAATAAAATGTACCAAGACGGAAAAGAATACCTTGCCGGCTATCCAATGGAGGTTAAAGACGGCGTATCCTATATTTCGATCCGTGCCATCGTAGAGCGGGCCGGATTTGAACTCTCTTTCGATAATAGTACCAAAGAAACGATTATCAAGCGCGGCGGCGACGAGCTGCGTTTTAAACTGGACACGACCTACTACAAAGTCAACGGCGTGACGCAGACGATGCGGGGCAAATCGTATTCCGTCAAAAACAATTTCATGGTGCCGTTGACGGCGATCACCAAAGCTTTGAACATTGCTTATGAATATGATTCGGTAGGCAAGCGGGTCATCGTAAATTTGGCGATGCCGCCGGTCGCTTCCTTTAAAATCGGAAACCAGGAGATTATTGCCGGCGAGACGCAGGTGCAGTATATTACCGAATCCTCTTCTCCGAGCGGCCTGGACATCGTCAATGAGGAATGGACCGGCCGCCAGGACGTGTTCGCGGAGCCTGGAAGCTACACCGTTACCTATCGGGTTCAGGATTCCAGGGGCCAGTGGAGTAATCCGTTCTCCTTGACCGTAAACGTATCGAAACCGCATACGCCGCCGGTCGCCAGTTTCACGACCGACAAAGATACTTACAAAATGGGCGAATTGATTTTGTATACGGACCTTAGTACCGATGAAGTGGGCATTACCGATCGCAAATGGGAAAACAAAAAGCTGGCCTTCTTTACGCCGGGCCCGGTGACGATTCGGCTGACGGTCGTCAACCAGTTCGGTCTGTCTTCAACGACCGAGAAGACGATCAACATTACGAATGAACTGCTGTATCCTGAAGACGAATTCAACAAGATATTCGTTCCGGTCGGCGACAAATTCACCTTCGACGGCGGGCAAGTGCCAAGCTGGAACAAAATTCAATATTCCTATACTTCCGAACCGGTAACCCTGATTCGCAGCAACAGCCCGGAAACGGTTTACAGTAAAGGCTTGTTGTATCGGGAGAACGCGATCGGGGCTACCCGCTTTATGGTCCATCACGTGAACTCCACAGGTACGCCGAAGAACATGTACGTGATTGCCACAAACAATAATGCGGAAGCGACCCATCTGTCCCAATCGTTCCTTGGCTTCGGCGGACCAAGCCCTTTTGCCACGGCAGCGGGGAAAGTATCCGTGCAGCGGTATTTCGAATCGATGCAAAACGGCACCAAATATAAAGATATGTGGCTCGCTCCGGGCGAAAGTAAAATCATTTTGAACGAGCTGAGCGAAAAGCCCCTGAAGCAGGGAGATGTCATCTCTTTGTTTGCGGATTTATACAGCGATCATATGTTGCAATATAACGTAGTGATGGTCGATCAAGGAGAGGATCCGATTAGCGCGCTGCCTAATTTAATCGCTCCGCCGGAGGATGTTCACAACCGGGGAACGTACATGGAATCAACCCGGATCATCGAGGTTACGGATTTGATCGGGACGACGCCATCCCGCCTGGCGATCGGCGACAACGTAAGCGACCCGTTCCAGGTCGGTGCGGACGGAATTACGCAAGCCTATAAAACGAATGCCGGCAATTTTGGAATGTTGTATAAAATTAAACTGCACCGTGTTGCCCCAAATACGCTTGTGACGTTTAACCCGCGGGGCGGAAAATACATGGGCGTCATAATGGTGAACGGAAGCGTCGTACAGTTGGCCAACGGTTCCAGCCTAAGCGCGCCGAGTGAAAACGGCGTATTGTTCCGCACCGGGGACCAAGAACAGACGGTAGAGCTGCTGTTTACGGCGGCCCCGGGCAGCAACCTGCCTTTCAATATTCTGTTCCAGCAAATGCCCGCAACGAAAAATTAAACAATAAACAGGCACGGCGACGATCGCCGTGCCTGTTTATTTTGAAATGAAAGATTTATGGTTCAACCTAATCATCAGTGCTTGACAGTCAAGCCGACAACAGACCGTGGCCTGGAGCGAGACTCGCTGTCCGGAGGCTTTGCACGATTATCCCGTTTGACCAGGTGACTTGGCTTCCTGAACCAAAGAGATGATCGTGCAAAGTGGTTTGGAGAGACAACCCCCTTAAGGACTTCTATATGAATCATAAAATGTCGTTCCTCGCTGATCTATGACGGATTTTGCGCCCGCAGCCCTGTCTCATTGACGGGGCTTGCGATTTGCGGCATTATTAAAGAAGACGCATGTAGAAACGGTTCAAGACAGGAGGAATGTCACATGCTGTCGACAGAGGATATTATTAAGGTGATGTCCAGCCGGGGGTTGCGGATTACGGATCAACGCAGAAGTTTGGCGAAGCTGTTTGCCGGGACGGACGGTTATCTGACCCCAAAGGACGTTTATGACTATATGTGCAAGAAATACAGCGGGCTCAGCTTTGATACGGTATACCGCAATTTGCGCGTGATGGAGGAACTCGGTGTTTTGGAGCAGGTTGTATTCGAGGACGGGTTGAAGTTCAGGGTTTCCTGCAGTGAAGGAGAACATCACCATCATATGATCTGCCTGCAGTGCGAAAAGACGTACCCGATTCATTTTTGTCCAATGCCGCTGACCGATGCGCCCGAACAGTTTCAGGTAGTGAAACATAAATTCGAAGTGTTCGGGTATTGTGAAAATTGCCGTCCGGACGCAAAAGATAAGCAGGTTCCGGAGCAGCACGGGGTGTCCTGAAAATGGGCGTGGTTCGCAAGACGTTTCAGGCTCCGATTTACGTCTATCGTAAATTCATTTCTCCGCTGAAGCCGCCGACCTGCCGGTTTTATCCGACCTGTTCGGCTTACGCTCTTGAGGCGATCGAGGTTCACGGGCCGTTGAAGGGATCATGGCTGGCGGCTAAGCGCATCGCGAAATGCCATCCCTTTCATCCGGGGGGCATCGATCCGGTTCCGCCGAAAGCGGAGAAGCGCCGCGGGAGCGGCGGAACGCCGCCGGTAAGGGACGGTCGGGCCCGAAGTTAGGCGCGGAAGCGGCGGCACTTCGCTTGACACGGCCTGAAACTTTTCATAAGATATAGAAAGTTATATACTTCCAGTGAACGGATGAGTACGAAGAAGGAATTCAGCTACAGAGAGCCGGGGAAGCTGCAAACCGGTCTGAATCCGCTTTGGAAGATGGTCCGGGAGGAACCGTTTTCGAGCCGGCGTCCGCGTTTTACGAACGGGCGGGTAAGGGGACGGCGTAAGTCCGGCGTTAACGGAGGGGTCGTTAATCGACCTGCGGAGCCCGCCGCCTGTAAAGGCGCGGGGAATTTGGGTGGTAACACGTGAGCAATCTCTCGTCCCATAGGGGGCGGGAGTTTTTTTGTTGCATTTAAATGCGTGTTCAAAAAGGCGGGTTTTCTACCACCGAAGCCGATGCCTTCCGGACAACCTCATTAAGAACAAGGAGATGAAAAGAGTATGTCTAACAACAAACCAACCTTCTACATCACGACGCCGATTTATTACCCGAGCGACAAACTGCACATTGGGCACGCCTACACGACGGTGGCCGGCGACGCCATGGCGCGCTACAAGCGGCTGCGCGGGTACGATGTGCGCTACTTGACGGGGACCGACGAACATGGGCAGAAGATCGAGCGCAAAGCGCAGGAGAAAGGGCAAACGCCGCAGCAGTTCGTGGACGGTATCGTAGCTGGGATCAAGCAGCTGTGGGAGAAGCTGGATATTTCCTACGACGACTTCATCCGCACGACGGAACCGCGGCATAAGCAGGTTGTTGAAGAGATCTTCGACCGTCTAGTGAAGCAGGGCGATATTTATAAAGGCGAATACGAAGGCTGGTACAGTATTCCCGACGAAACCTACTATACGGAATCGCAGCTTGTCGATGTCGTCCGGAACGAAAAAGGCGAAATCGTCGGCGGTAAAAGCCCCGAAAGCGGACATCCGGTCGAATTGGTGAAGGAAGAGTGTTACTTTTTCCGGATGAGCCATTACGTGGACCGTCTGCTGAAGTATTATGAAGAAAATCCGGACTTCATTCAGCCGGAATCGCGCAAAAACGAGATGATTAACAATTTCATCAAACCGGGGCTCGAGGATTTGGCCGTATCGCGGACGACGTTCGGCTGGGGCGTCAAGGTGAAAGGCGATCCGAAGCATGTCGTGTACGTGTGGATCGACGCTTTGTCCAACTATATTACCGCGCTGGGATACGGCACGGACCACCAGGAGCTGTTCGAACGGTATTGGCCGGCTGACGTGCATCTGGTAGGCAAGGAGATCGTGCGTTTCCACACGATTTACTGGCCGATCATGCTGATGGCGCTGGGGCTGCCGCTGCCGAAAAAAGTGTTTGGCCACGGCTGGCTGCTGATGAAGGGCGGCAAAATGTCCAAATCGAAAGGCAATGTTATGGACCCGAACGTGCTGATCGACCGCTACGGTCTGGACGCGACCCGCTATTATTTGCTGCGCGAGGTACCGTTTGGTTCGGACGGTTCGTTTACGCCGGAAAGCTTTGTGCAGCGGGTGAATTCCGATCTGGCCAACGACTTGGGCAACTTGCTGAACCGGACGGTCGCCATGGTCGACAAATATTTCGGCGGCGAGGTGCCGGCTTACCGGCCTGACGTAACGCCGTTTGACGCGGGGCTGGTGAAAGCGGCGGAAGAAACGGTCCGCAAGGTGGAGGAAGTGATGGAGAATATGGAGTTTTCCGTCGCTCTGACCCACATTGGAGCGTTTATCAGCCGCACGAACAAATATATCGACGAGACGCAGCCGTGGGTGCTGGCGAAGGATGAGGCCAAGCGGGCGGAGCTCGCCTCCGTCATGGTTCATTTGGCCGAATCGCTGCGTATCGCCTCAATCTTGCTGCAGCCGTTCCTGACGCAGGCGCCGGCGAAAATTTGGGCGCAGCTGGGGATCGCTCCCGGGGAGCTGACGGCCTGGGAGAGCCTGCGCACGTTCGGCCTGATTCCGGCACGCACGAAGCTGGTTAAAGGCGAGCCGATTTTCCCGCGGCTCGATGCGGAGCAGGAAATCGAGTTTATCGTAAACTCGATGAGCGGGGGAGCGCCGGCCGCGGAGGAAGCGGCGGGAGCGGCTGCGGCGAGCGCTGCTTCGGCGGCGCCGGCGGCATCGGCGGCGGAGAAGCCGGAGCTGAAGGACGAAATCGGAATCGACGATTTCGCCAAGGTGGAGCTGCGCGTAGCCCAGGTGCTCGCCTGCGAGCAGGTAGAGAAGGCCGACAAGCTGCTGAAGCTGCAGCTGGATCTCGGCTTCGAGCAGCGCCAGGTCGTATCGGGCATCGCCAAGTTCTACAAGCCGGAGGAACTGGTCGGGCGCAAGGTCATTTGCGTCACCAACCTGAAGCCGGTGAAGCTGCGCGGCGAGCTGTCGCAGGGGATGATCCTCGCGGCTTCGCAAGGCGATCAGCTGACGCTGGCGACGGTGCCGGACTCGATGCCAAACGGCGCGGTCGTCAAGTAAGCTAAACGGAGCAGCGGCTATTCGCCCGCAAAACCGCCGGGAGTCAACGTACTCCTTGGCGGTTTTTGTTATTTGCCGGCTTTTTCGAGGAAGACTAGAAGATAGGCTCCTTGATTTCCGCGAAATGTCGGCGATGTGTGTCGAAAATATACAAAGCAGGCTGAATTTAATAGTTGACAATCGTTTGGGAAAGGTCCTATAATCCTTTTGGTAATCATTACGATTAAGAAAAGGGGAGTTAATCCATGCGTTTACATAAAAAGAGCTGGATTATGCCGGCGGTTTTGCTGCTTGCGGGAGCGTTGCTGCTTTCCGCGTGCGGGAAGAACTCCGGCGGGAACATTGTGGAGGGCAAAGTTAACGTAGTCACGAGTTTCTATCCGATTTATGAGTTCGCCAAGGAAATCGGCGGGGAGCACGCGAACGTCATCAATCTGCTGCCAACGGGCGTGGAGCCGCATGATTGGACGCCGCGCAGCCAGGATATTTTGAATACTTCGAAGGCGCAGCTGTTTCTCTACAACGGTGCCGGACTTGAGGGATGGGTGCCCAATTTCCTGAAAGGGCTGGGGAATGACGCCAAGGTTAAAACGGTGGAGGTCAGCAAAGGCATTGAGCTGATTCGGGCGGAAGGCGATGATGGTCATGGACATGGGGCGGTGGCTGAGGAATCCGAGGAAGCTGAGGAAGCCGGCCATTCGCATACGGAAGGAACCCAGCATTCGCATGAAGGGCATGACGTCGACGCATCCGTCGATCCGCATACCTGGGTAAGCCCCAAATCCGCGATGGTCATGGCGGAAAACATCAAAGACAGCTACGTCTCCGCTGACCCGGAGCACCGGGCGGATTACGAAGCGCGTTACGAATCGTTGGCCGCCAAGCTGAAGACGCTGGACGCCGAATTTACGCAACAATTGTCCGGCGTGTCCCGACATGAAATCGTCGTTTCGCATCAGGCGTTCGGTTATCTGTGCCGCGATTACGGTCTGACGCAGCATGCGATTATGGGGCTTTCGCCGGAAGCCGAGCCGCGGGCGCAGGATTTGGTCGCTTTATCGAAACTGGTAAAGGACCGCGGTATCAAGTATGTTTTCTTTGAGGAATTGGTCTCGGACAAATTGGCCAAAACGCTGGCGTCCGAAGCCGGCGTAAAGACGCTGGTGCTGAACCCGGTCGAAGGCTTGACCAAAGCGCAGGAACAGGCCGGGGACAATTATTTCACCTTGATGAAGAAAAATTTGCAAAATTTGATTCTCGCTCTACAATAAAGTAAGAAGAAACAGCCATCGACGTAATTCAAAGATAAATCACGTAATCCAAAGATAAATAAAGAAGACTCGTACCGGAAGGAAGACGTTATGAAATCCGATACTACCGCGGCCCTTGAGGCCGATTGCCATAACAGCATTATCGAGCTGGATCATGTCTCTTTTGCCTATAAAGAACAAAAAGTGATTTCCGACTTCAGCTTCGTTGTCCGGGAGCGGGATTTCGTCGGGGTAATCGGCTCCAACGGGGCGGGAAAAACAACCCTGCTGCGCATGATGGTCGGTTTGCTGTCGCCGACGGAGGGGGAAATTCGCTTGTTTGGCAAGCCGATCCGGCGTTTTCGCGATTGGGAACGGATCGGATACGTGCCGCAGAAAAATGCCTTTAACCCGCTGTTTCCGGCGACCGTTCGCGAAGTGGTGCTGTCGGGATTGTACAACAACAAGAAGCTTCTCCGCCGCATCGGGCGCGAGGAGCAGCGCAAATGCGACGATGCGCTGGAGGTGATGCGGATCGGCGATCTCGCGGGCAAGCGGATCGGCCAACTGTCGGGCGGGCAGCAGCAGCGCGTTTTTTTGGCCCGGGCGCTGGTCAACAAACCGGATTTGCTTGTGCTGGACGAGCCGACCGTCGGGATCGACGCCCAGACGCAGGCCGATTTTTTTGAATTGATCTTTCATATGCATGCTCACCATCATATGACGTTCCTGATGGTTTCCCACGATATTGAAATGATCGAAGGGCGCCTGGGGAGCGAACCGCGCGAGCGGTGCGGTGCGATCAAATTTTATGTGCGCCATTCGCATGAGCAGGATTGCGCCATCCCGGACCTGCAGCATTCGCTGATCTAGTAACCTTTAGGAGTTGTGAATCTTGGAAATCTTAACCGCTGATTTTTTTCAAAGAGCGCTGGCCGGGGGGCTGCTCATCGGATTGACGGCGCCGCTCATCGGGATATTTCTGGTGCTGCGCCGCTTGTCCATGATCGGGGATACGCTGGCGCACGTCACGATTGCCGGGGTCGCTTTGGGCTTTCTCGTGGGCGCATATCCCGTAGGGATCGGACTGGCCTTTGCCGTTGCCGCATCCTTTGCCATCGAAAAGCTGCGTAAAGCGTACAAAGGTTACGCCGAGCTTTCGATCGCGATCATTATGTCGGGCGGCGTTGCCCTGGCCTCCCTGTTCTTTACGCTGGGGATGGGGTACAATACGGATGTCACCAGTTATTTGTTTGGAAGCATTTATACGCTTGACACCACTGATCTGTATGTCGTAGGGGGCGTAACCGTCGTTGTCGTCGCGGTGGTGTCTTTGTTTTTCAAGGAATTCTTTTTGCTCACTTTTGAAGAGGACGCGGCGTCGGTCAGCGGGCTGCCCGTAAAGCTGCTCAATCTGCTCATCACCGTGATGACGGCACTTGTGATCAGCACGGCGATCAAAATCGTCGGCGCTCTGCTGGTGTCCGCGTTGCTTACGATTCCGGCGGCCTGCAGCCTGCTGATCGCCCGCAGCTTCAGAACTTCCGTCATTTTCTCGGTGATTGTGGCCGAAATCGCCGTGGTTGCCGGTTTACTGACAGCGGGAATTTGGAACCTGGCGCCTGGAGCGACGATCGTGCTTCTGCTGATTTTTATGCTGATCCTCACCTTGCTTGGCAAAAAAGGCTTGTCCGCTTAAGTGAGGTTTTGGCGGTTGGAACACCGAAATTTATGGCCCGGAAAGCCGCTTGCGGCTGCTAAGGCACGGATAAGCTGCTGACAAGCAGCGAAAAAAGACGCTTTGGAGGTTACGATGGCCGATATCAATTTGGGACTCGCTTTCGGCGCGGGGGTGGCTTCGTTTATTTCCCCGTGCTGCCTGCCTTTATATCCTTCCTATCTATCCTATATCACCGGGATGTCGGTTCAGCAGCTGAAGACGGAACAAACCAAGCGGGAGGTCCGCTTCCGGACGATGACCCATACGCTCGCGTTTATCCTCGGGTTTTCCGTCGTTTTTTTCACGCTTGGTTTTGGCGCGGGGTTGTTTGGCGAACTGTTTAACCAATACCGGGGTCTGATCCGCCAGCTTTCCGCCATTTTGATCATATTGATGGGCTTGTTTTTGCTTGGTATTTTCCAGCCCCAATTTCTGATGAAGGAGCGCAAGCTCGATCTCAAATTCAAGCGGGCCAGCTATGTCGGATCGTTCATTTTCGGCGTCGGCTTTTCCGCCGGCTGGTCTCCCTGCGTCGGACCGATTTTGGCGGCGATTATCGCGCTTGCGGTCAGCGAACCGGGGACGTGGCTTGGCCTGATTACGGCCTATACGCTCGGATTTGCCGTTCCTTTTTTTATTCTGGCGTTTTTTATCGGTTCCACCAAATGGATCGTCCGCTATTCCGCGGTGATGATGAAAATCGGCGGCGCCCTCATGCTGCTCATGGGCGTTCTTCTGTTTACGAACCGCATGGCTCAAATCACCATTTGGCTGCAGCAAATTACTCCGGAGTGGCTGAAATTCTGACGTGGGCGGAAGCGGGAAAGTGTGCAAAAGTGCACTTGCCAACGGACAATCATAACATGTATCATAAACAGAGTAGTGTTTTTTGCGTACAATGAAGTCCGCTTCAACTCATGGAAAAGAGGGAATCATCAGATGCCAACGCCCAGTATGGAGGATTATTTAGAGCGTATCTACAAGCTGATCGACGAGAAGGGATACGCGCGAGTATCCGATATCGCGGAAGGTTTGGAGGTTCATCCTTCGTCTGTCACGAAAATGATTCAGAAATTGGACAAGGATGAATACTTGATTTACGAGAAGTATAGAGGGCTGGTATTGACCAGCAAAGGCAAAAAAATCGGAAAACGGCTCGTGGACCGGCACCATCTGCTGGAGGAGTTTCTCGGCATGATCGGGGTCGATCATGAAAATATTTATAAAGACGTGGAAGGAATCGAACATCACCTGAGCTGGGATTCCATTACCCGCATCGCAACGCTGGTGGAATATTTCAAACGCGACAACTCGCGGATTCGCGACCTGGAAAACGTGCATCAGGAATTGTTAAACGAATCTTAGAAGAAGCATCTGTCTTATGAACAAGGCAGATGCTCTTTTTTTCGGGGGAACCGCAACTCTTCGGCTATCCAAAGCGTTAATAGAAATAGACGGATTTGTCCATACATAATATTTGTGGAGGTTACTGATGAAATTTCGCACTTGGTTTATTCCTCTTCTCGTTTTACTGCTTGCGTGGCCGATAGGCGGACAGATGAAGGCGAACGCGGCCGACGCCATTACGATTCTATTGGACGGGACGAAGCTGACCACCGATGCCCCGCCTTATATCAAAGCGCAGCAAAACGTAACGATGGTTCCGCTAAGGGTGATTAGCGAAGGTTTGGGCGCGCAGGTAGCGTGGTCGCAGGCCGCAAAAACGGTCACGATCCAAAAGGACGGCAGCACCCTGGCTCTTGTCGTAGGCGAGCAAACGGCTCAGGTCAACGGTGCTCCTGTAGGACTCGACGTTTCGGTGGAAAGTACGCAAGGGCGCACGATGGTCCCGCTGCGCTTTGTCGGCGAGCAGCTTGGGCTGGACGTAGATTGGGATCAGCAATCGAAGACGATCTCGCTTTCCACGGGACGGAAAGCGGAAACGCCTGCCGCCGATACGGATAAGGATACCGGCAAGGACGATTCACAGAGCAGCCTGCCGCAAACATCGCAGACGCCGCAGAAGCCGCAAACGCCGCAGGCGGGAACGCCCGTGGACGCGGACGGTCTGCGCGGCGTCTGGGTGTCCACCGTTGCCAATCTGGATTGGCCGAGCACTAGCTCGTACGGAAAAGCGGAAGCGCAAAAGGCGGAATACATCAAGCTGCTTGACGATGTGCAGGCGATGGGGATGAACGCGGCGTTCGTCCAGGTCCGTCCTTCGGCGGACGCCATTTACCCTTCCAAGCTTGTTCCGTGGTCCTCTTACTTGACGGGTACGGCCGGTAAAGATCCGGGGTACGATCCGCTACAGTTTTTGATCGAGGAAACGCATCGCCGGGGGATGGAGTTCCATGCCTGGTTTAATCCGTTCCGGGCCAGCACGGGCGGGAACGCCAGCAAGCTGCCGGCGAACCATGTCGCCAACGCGCATCCGGATTGGATCGTGAAATTCGACGGCAAGCTCTATATTAACCCCGGCATTCCGGAAGCCCGGGAGCATGTGATCGAGGCGATTATGGAAGTCGTCCAAAACTACGATATCGATGGCGTTCACCTGGACGATTATTTTTATCCGACGGGGGAAACGGCATCGAGCAAGTTTAACGATGACAGCACGTACAAACAATACAATGCCAAGCAAATTTCCAACAAGGGAGACTGGCGCCGGGATAACATCAATCAATTTGTAGAAGAACTTGGGGCCAGCATTAAGCAGGAAAAACCGAAGGTCTCGTTCGGCATCAGCCCGTTTGGGGTATGGCGCAACAAAACGAACGATATTACCGGCTCCGACACTAAAGCGGGGATCACGGCTTACGACAGCACTTATGCCGATGTGCGCACCTGGATCAAACGCGGATGGATCGATTACGTCGCTCCGCAGCTCTACTGGAGCATGACGCGCAAGGAAGTCCAATACGACGTGCTGGCCAATTGGTGGGCCGGCGAAGTGCGCGGCACGGGCGTGAAGCTGTACATCGGCCATGCCCCGTACAAGATCGGCACGCCGGAAATCGGCTGGTCCAGCGCATCGGAAATAATCAGCCAGCTGGAGTATAACCGCCAGGTTCCGGAAATCAGCGGCAGCATCTTTTTCAGCGCCAAAGACTTGCGCAAAAATCCGCTTGGACTGATTCCGCTGCTTAAGGATTATTACGGTATGTAAGATTTTTACTGAATTTGCTTGACAACGGAGTTTGGATCATATAAATTCGTACTCATACTATCTCATATGAAATAGCCGTGATTAAGGACATAAGCATCCATTTCGCGCCCCCAGAGAGGAGGTCCGTAGAGCTGAAAGGCCTCTGCCGCGTGGGATTGCTTCCCGCCTTAGGAGCTGTACGGGAGAACTTCGCATTAACCCCGTACCGGATTCCGCCGTTATCCGGATTAGAGCAGCGTTGCTTTTTGCGGTAACGGTGAAAATAGGGTGGTACCACGACACATTCGTCCCTGACGAATGTGTCTTTTTGCGTTTATACGGCTTATTTCATGAAACGATAAGGAGGTCATCTGCGATGCGTCAAAGCCGGTTATTGCTGCCTACGCTAAGGGAGGTTCCGGCGGAAGCCGACTCGGCCAGCCATGCTTGGCTGCTTCGGGCCGGTTATATCCGCCAATTGGCTGCGGGGGTTTATACCTATTTGCCTCTAGGAAGACGCGTTCTTCACAAACTCGAACAAATCGTCAGAGCGGAGATGGATCGGGCCGGGGCGCAGGAGTTGCTGCTGCCGGCGCTGCAGCCGGCCGAGCTCTGGCGCGAGTCGGGCCGTTATTCCCGTTACGGAGCCGAACTTATGCGGCTCATCGACCGTCACGGCCGGGAATTTGTGCTTGGACCGACTCATGAGGAAGCGATTACCAGCTTGCTTAAAGGGGAGGTTCATTCTTACCGGAAGCTGCCGGTTACGGTATATCAAATTCAGACCAAGTTCCGGGATGAACGGCGCCCCCGCTTCGGCTTGCTGCGCGGCCGGGAATTTTTGATGAAGGATGCCTATTCTTTTGACGCGGACTGGGCCGGTCTCGATGTTTCCTATTCAATGATGTACCAGGCGTACCGGAATATTATGCAGCGTTGCGAACTGAACTATCGCGCCGTGGAGGCGGATTCCGGCACGATTGGGGGCGAAGGCGGGTCCCATGAATTCATCGCTTTTGCCGGCATCGGCGAGGACGTTGTCGCGGTCTGCGATCACTGCGAATACGCGGCCAATATCGAAAAAGCCGCCTCACTGCATCACAACGCGACTATACCGCCGCTGCCCGGTGATGCCGCTTGGGAAAAAATTCATACGCCCGGAGTGCATAGCATCGAGGAATTGACACAGTTTTTGCAAGTTACGTCCGCCGCGCTGATCAAAACGTTGATTTACGTGCTGGACGGCAAACAACCGGTGGCTGTGGTCGTACGCGGGGATCATGAAGTCAACGAACTGAAGGTGCAAGCCTATATGAACGCCGAAAGCATTGAGCTTGCCGACCCGGCTGCGGTTGAACGAGCAACCGGCGCTCCGCCCGGTTTTGCGGGGCCTCTCGGATTAAAGATTCCGATTCTTCTCGACCGGGACGTCAGCACACTGCCGGAGGGGATTGCGGGAGCGAATGAACGTGATTACCACCTGCGGCATGTTAGTCCGGCCAAAGATATCGTAACGAGTTATATCGGGGATTTCCGCAATGTCATGGAAGGCGAGACTTGCCCGAAATGTCAGGCCGGCAAGCTGACGTTGTCTCGCGGAATCGAAGTGGGCCATATTTTTAAATTGGGTACAAAATACAGCCAGATGCTCGGGGCGTCCTATTTGGACCGGAACGGCAAGCGGCAGGATATGATTATGGGATGCTACGGCATCGGTATCTCGCGTTTGCTCTCCGCCGTGGTTGAACAGCATTACGACGAGCGCGGAATCGTTTGGCCGGCGGCCCTGGCTCCTTATCGGGTGCATATCATTCCCGTATCCGTGAAGGATAGGCAGCAAATCGAACTGGCCGAACAACTGTATGAGCAACTGGCCCGCAAAGGAATCGAGGCGCTGCTGGACGATCGCGACGAACGCCCGGGCATCAAATTCAATGATGCCGACCTGATCGGCATCCCCTACCGTATTATTGTCGGGAAAGCCGCCGGACAAGGCGAGATCGAATTTATGAAACGCGGGGAAGCGGAAGTGGAGAAGATGACCTTAGAGGAGGCGCTTTCCCGCATCACGGCTCCGTTAGAATAAATCTCCGCATACGTACAACCTCCGCCATCATACATAAGCAGTAGACTTGTGTATGGGATGGGGGGCTTTGGAATGCGATGCTGATGAACGGCGTGTTTGAAGGCGGGGGCGTCAAAGGCATTTCGCTGACGGGAGCGGTAAGGGCGGCCGAAAAATACGGGGGGAAGTTCTATCGCGTAGCCGGCACCTCATCCGGGTCAATCGTGGCCTCGTTGATCGCGGCCGGGTATACCGCGGAAGAGATGAAGGACATTATCTTGTCCACGTCGTTTTCCCGTTTTCTTAAACGGGCGCGGATTTTTAATATGGCCCTCGTCGGGCCGGCGCTCCGAGTGCTGCTGAAAAAAGGGCTCTACTCGGGCGAGGGGTTTGAGGATTGGGTCAGGCAAGTTTTGCTGGCCAAAGGCGTAAGGACGTTTGCCGACCTCCCCCAAGGCAAGCTGACGATCATCGCATCGGATATTACGAACGGCAAAATCCTGATACTGCCGGACGATTTGGCCAAAATAGGCCTGCGGCCGGAATCGTTCGAGGTCGCCAGGGCCGTGCGCATGAGCTGCAGCATTCCGTATTTTTTCGATCCCGTGCTGCTGCGCCTGCCGCCGAAGCTGGCCAAAGGCAAGCCTTTTTCCGAACAGTTCCTTCATATCGTCGACGGCGGCCTGCTCAGCAACTTCCCGCTTTGGCTGTTTGACCAGGAAACGCCGCGCAGCGGAGAGCGGATTCCGACGGTCGGGTTTCAAATGGTCGGCAAAAACACCAACCAGCCCCACGACATTCGCGGGCCGTTTTCCATGCTGCAGGCGATCGTGGAAACGATGCTGTCGGCGCACGATGAACGTTATATCGAACAATCGAACCGCTACCGGACGATAAAAATTCCGACGTTAGGGTTTCCGACGACGCAGTTTGAAATTAGCGAGGAGGAGAGCCTGCTCCTTTACGAGTCGGGCCTGCGCGCCGGCGAGCGGTTTTTCGGCAAATGGAACGCTCAATATTATGAGGAGCAATTTAATAAATATCAGCAGGCGAATCCGGGCGCTTTTAAATGACAGGTAAGGATGTCCCGGGAAAAAGACGGGCGAAATCCACTAGCGTTGCATGAACTGGGGAAATGATCATGTTTTCAAGCCGATAATGCGCCCGCCGGAAATCTAACGGTTGTAGCAGCGGCTAATTTGCGAAAAAAGCCTTTTTCAAAACTCTAACGGTTGTGATCGCCGTTATTTGCCTGAATCTAAGCAAACTAAGCCGGAATTCAGTGAAATAAGCGCTATGGCAACCGTTAGAATATTGGTGCGGCTAGAAAATGTATCTTGGCAGATTTAACGCAACGGCTAGTGGGTGAAATCTAAAAAAGCAGGGCGAAAGCCATCTTGTATGGCTATACGTCCTGCTTTTTTCAGATAGATTGCTTTAAGCGAAAGTTCTGAACAACCTATTTTAGTGGTATTTGGGCAAGTCGTCGTCATTTTTGCCTTTTTGGCCGTCAATGACTTGAAAAGGATAAGATTTGCGTCTTTCGCCGGAAGAACTGCGCCGTTGTTCAGCGGCCACTTTGGCCATCGTCCGCGCGGAAGGCTTGACTTTGGGCTGCTGCTTCTTCCGGTATTTCCGCGGCGGGAACTTGTATAGCAGAAATACTATGCCGACGATGGCGACCGGAACGATGATGTTCGCCAAACTGATGATATGGCTAACGAATATTCCGTTAACGATGCCGATTACGACCAGGAGCATGATGATCCAAAACATGATGCCTTGTTTTTTCATGCTTTCATCACCCTTTCAAAGGATCCAAAGCTGAACTTACCGGCGATTCCACGACATGAACTTTCTCCAGTTCGGCATCCAGCTCGCGCATGCGGTTGAAAGAAGCGATCGACACTTCCACTTGATCGTCGGTCGGTTCTTTAGTGGTCAGAAGCTGGAGCCAAAGACCCGGATACCCGAGAAAACGCAGCACCGGAATATCCCGCACGGCGTTGGTGAACCGCAGCAATTCAAAAGAGATGCCAATAACCAGCGGGAGCAGCAGAATCCGGATGTACATCCGTTCCCATACCGTATCCCAGCTGAAGATCGGCAGCGAATAAATGATGACGCCGACGATAACCGTCAAAATAATAAAGCTGCTGCCGCAGCGGTAATGCAAACGGCTGTATTTTTGCACGTTTTTGGGCGTTAATTCTTCTCCCGCCTCATAGGCGGAGATAACTTTATGCTCCGCGCCGTGATACTGGAACAACCGCTTGACGACCGGAGTTTGCGAGATAAGCCATAGGTAAGTCAGCAGCAGCGCGATTTTGATGACGCCTTCCACGAGCGTATGCAGCGTTTGGCCCGCAAAAGCGTGCTGGAACAAATACTGCTCAAGCAGGGCGGGAACCAGCGTGAAAATGAGTTTGCCGACGATAAAAGACAAAACCCCGGCCACGGCAACGCCGACCAGCATCGTCAGCGAAAAGCCGGACTCCTCCTTTTCCTTCTGTTTGGCGCGTTCCTCCGGTTCCACCTCGTCATCGGCCATGGCTTCGGCGGAATAATTGAGATGTTTGGAGCCTTTGGCGCTGGAATCGACGATGCTGACAATGCCGCGGATGAGCGGAATTTTGCGCAGCATTTTGACCCAGTCTTTATCTTGTTTGGGAACTTCAAAGAAAGTAATTTCTCCCGTTTTACGGCGCACGGCCGTCACATTAACATGTTTACCACCGAACATAACGCCTTCTATAACGGCTTGGCCGCCGTAAATCGCGGGTGCAGATTGCTCAGGCAAGCATTTCACCTTCCTACAATGATATAAGTTATGTGCGAACGGACGGCGGGCGTCATTCGTAATAAATCCATTGTATCGAACTTTAGGGGCAAATTCTAGTTGTTTAGGCTTTTTGGAATTGAGCATACTAACCAACAAAATATTTCTAATTGGGAAGGATGAAAGCGCATGAATCAACCGCAGCGGGAAAGACGGGAACCCGAAGGGAACGAGCGGGAGCTTTCGCGGGGAGGCGGGCATGAAGAAAACCTGCAATTTTACGGGCAGGGCTGGCGCCAACACAGGAGGGAGCGGACGAACATTTGGATCTATTCGCTCGAGATCGGTTTTTTTGCCGGCCTGATCTGGGGAGGCATCAAAGGTTTTTTTTATTTCTTGCGGTTCACGACGGTTATCCCCGGATATCTGGTGGAGCCCTTTTTTAAAAGATCATTTTTATACAGTCAACCCGGCTATTATGTCGGATGGCTCTCCTTCATCGTTTTTTCCATTTTGGCAACGCTCATTTATACGCTCCTGTTCCGCAAGCTGAAAGGTCCGGGACCGGGAATTTTGTACGGCATCGTTTGGTGGGGGCTCATCTTCGGCATCCTTGGCCCGGCGTTCGGAATGACCCGCCCGCTGCTTGAGCTTTCGAAAGATACGCTTATCAGCGAATTTTGCCTCTATTTATTATGGGGGTTGTTTATCGGCTATACGACTGCGGAGGAATATACGGACGAGCGGGAACGCGAACCGAAGAAATCTCCGGGGGGCGTGCTGCAGTAAGACAAAAAGCTTCTCAAGCGGCTCTCTTCTATGTTAAAATTACTTTTGGTTATTTTTCGGGAAAGGGGAGAGCTTATGCACCGAATCCTGGTTATGAACGGACCGAACCTGAACCTGCTGGGCGTTCGCGAACCCGGCGTCTACGGATCCGAGACGCTTGGCGACATCGAAGAGCGTTTGCGGAAGCTGGCGGAGGACCATGAATTTGAGCTCTCGTTCTTTCAATCGAACCATGAAGGCGCGCTGATCGACCGGATTCATGAAGCCTTCGGGGCCGTTGACGGAATTTTGCTCAATCCCGGCGCGCTTACGCATTACAGTTATGCTCTGCGGGATGCTTTGACATCGGTGAACATTCCCGTCGTGGAGGTGCATTTGTCGAATATCCACGCGCGCGAGGCCTTCCGGCACACTTCGGTCATCGCCCCGATTGCGGTGGGACAAATTGCCGGTTTCGGATCGTACGGTTATGAAATGGGACTGCTTGCGCTCAAACGCCATCTACAGACGAAAAAGGCCTGAACTGGCGGATCGCGATAGCGGGCTCTAAGCGAAAATAAGGGAGAGTTTTTTATGGCGAGCACTCGAGTTGTTCGGCTTCGCGAAGCGATGAAGCTTCAGAATATCGAAGCGGTGCTGATTACCGGAGAGGTGAACCGCCGCTATTTGACGGGATTTACGGGAAGTTCCGGCTACGTGCTGGTTACCCTGGACAAAGCTTGGCTGCTGACGGACTTCCGTTACTTGACCCAAGCTGCCGAACAGGCGCCCGGGTTTGAGATCGTCGACCACGGCGCATCCGTTACGGGAGCGATCAAGTCTTTGCTGGCTAAGGAGAACCTGGATCGCCTCGGGTTTGAGGAAGAGCATGTCGTTTTCTCGGTTTACCGCACCTATGAACGCGAATTGCAACCGATCGCGCTTGTACCGGTGAGCGGGCTGGTGGAGGAGCTCCGGCTGTACAAGGACAGCGAGGAATTGGCGCTGATGAAAGAGGCCGCGGAACTGGCCGACCGCACGTATCTACATATGCTGGACGTTCTGAAGCCCGGCGTCAGCGAATGGGACGCGGCGCTGGAGCTGGAAACGTTCATGCGCAAGCACGGAGCCGAGGGCACTTCGTTCGATACGATCATCGCCTCCGGGGAACGGTCAGCTCTGCCGCACGGCCGGGCCAGCGGGCGCATCATGCAGACGGGCGAACTGGTGACGATGGACTTCGGCGCGTTTATGAACGGGTATTGCTCCGATATCACCCGTACCGTCGCTTTAGGCAAACCGGCCGACAAGCTGCGCGAAATTTACGATGTCGTGCTGGAGGCGCAGCTGCACACGCTGGAGCATCTTCGTCCGGGCATGACCGGCCGGGAGGCGGATGCGCTGGCCCGGGACGTGATTGCCCGCTACGGCTACGGCGAGTATTTCGGGCACAGCACCGGACACGGTCTCGGCATGGAAGTTCACGAAAATCCGCGCGTATCCAAAACGAGCGATACCGTGCTTCAGCCGGGCATGGTTGTCACGGTGGAGCCGGGCATTTATTTGCCGGGTCTCGGCGGCGTGCGCATCGAGGACGATGTCGTCATCACCGATTCCGGCGTGCGGCGTTTGACCGAATCGGCGAAGGACTATATCGCGATCGGCTGACAAGCGGCCTCGGCGGGTAGGCCAAAGGCAAAAGCCGGGGGAATGGCGGGGTTACGCGGGTACTCCCCGAATGTGGGGTAACAGCAGCTAACAAACGTCACTGTTAATTTAGGGTATTCTTTTAAAATAAATATAATAAATTTGTTAACCCACTTGAGGAGGTACTTTTGTGATTTCAGTAAACGATTTTAAAACAGGCTTGACCGTAGAGGTGGACGGCGACATTTATACGGTGCTGGAATTCCAGCACGTTAAACCGGGCAAAGGCGCGGCTTTCGTCCGCTCGAAGCTGAAAAACCTGCGCAACGGCAACACGGTGGAAAAAACATTCCGCGCCGGCGAGACGATCAGCCGCGCTATGATCGAAAACCGCGACGTTCAATACTTGTACGCCAGCGGCCAGGAGCACACCTTCATGGACAACGAGACTTACGACCAATTTACGCTGTCGTCGGATCAGTTGGAATGGGAGCTGAACTTCCTGAAGGAGAACATGAACGTTAAAATCGTCAGCTACCAGGGCGAAATTATCGGGATCAACCTGCCGAACAGCGTGGAGCTGAAAGTTATCGAAACCGAGCCGGGCATCAAAGGCAACACCGCCACCGGCGCAACCAAAAACGCCAAGGTCGAAACGGGACTCAACGTTCAGGTGCCGCTCTTCATTAATGAAGGCGACGTGCTGCTGATCGATACGCGCGAAGGTAAATATATTTCGCGGGCCTAAGCGGTTTAGCGATGAAGTTTCGGACGGGGGCGGCAGGGCGGTGAACCTGGCGTTCCCTTAAGAATGCTGCATCCTCCACCTTTCAAGGTGGGGGAATTTTTTGTAATGACCGCCAAAGCATTGACGACCTTCGGGTCCTTCGTATTATACTGGTTTAAAGCGTTACTGGTTCAAATGGTTGAATGCTCATAGGATAACGGGCACATTAGGGAGGGTCTGACTTGGCTTTATACGTGATGAAATTTGGAGGCAGCTCCGTCGGCGACACGGAGCGGATGCAGCGTGTGGCAAAGCGCGTTGTCGACAAGCAAAAGGAAGGGCACCAGGTCATGGTGGTCGTCTCGGCGATGGGGGACACCACCGATGATCTGATCGATCAGGCGAAGCTGCTCAGCAAGGAACCGCCGCTTCGGGAAATGGATATGCTGATGACGACCGGCGAACAAATTTCCATTGCTTTGCTGGCGATCGCGATAGATGCGCTTGGCGCCAAAGCGGTTTCGTATACGGGATGGCAAGCCGGCTTCCGCACAGAATCGGTTCACGGCAAAGCGCGAATCACCGATATCCAGCCGGAGCGCGTGCTGAAATCGCTGGAGGAAGGTTACATCGTCATCGTTGCCGGATTCCAGGGCATGACCGTGGACGGCGAAATCACGACGTTCGGCCGCGGCGGTTCCGATACGACGGCGGTGGCGTTGGCGGCCGCGACCAAGGCGGATACCTGCGAAATTTATACCGACGTGGACGGCGTCTATTCGACCGATCCGCGGATCGTAAAAAACGCACGCAAACTGAATGAAATTTCGTATGACGAGATGCTGGAGCTCGCCAATCTGGGAGCGGCCGTGCTGCATCCCCGCGCGGTGGAATACGCCAAACATCACCAGGTGCGCCTCGTCGTCCGCTCCAGCTTTAACCATAATGAAGGCACAGTAGTGAAGGAGGAAGCCAAGATGGAGCAAGGAGTAGTTGTCAGCGGGATCGCTTACGATAAAAATGTAGCCCGGATCAGCATTATGGGGGTTTCCCACGTTCCCGGCGTGCTCGCCAAAGTGTTCGGTTCGCTGGCGGAAGCGAAAATCGACGTCGACATTATCGTCCAGAGCGGCGTACAGGACGGCAAGGCCGATTTCTCCTTTACCGTTGCTTTGTCCGACTGCGAAAAAGCGCTGCAGGTGCTGGAAGGCATCCGCAGCGGGCTTCCGTATGAAGATGTGACTTCGGAAGACGGCTTGGTCAAGGTTTCGATCGTAGGCGCAGGCATGGTCAGCCATCCCGGGGTTGCCGCGCAAATGTTCGACGTGATTTCCAAACAGGGGGTCAACATCAAGATGGTCAGCACCTCGGAAATCAAAGTATCGTGCGTCATCGACGCCGACAAGTTAAATGAGGTCGTGACCGCGCTGCACACCGCTTACGGCCTGGATACGGAAACGCAGGCGTTTGTCGGCGGGCCTAAGGACCGTCGGTAGACCGGCGCAAAACGAAGCGGATATACGTTTTTTGCATAAGAGGCATCTTCAAGCCGGCGGCTTGGGGGTGCCTCTTTCCACAACTATTCTAACGGTTGCCATAGCGCTTATTTCACTGACACCCGGCATATTTTGCTTAGATTCAGGCAAATAACGATTCTCACCACCGTTAAAATTTTGAAAAGGGCTTTTTTCATAAATAGCCGCTGCTGCAACCGTTAGATTTCCTGCAAGCTCAATTTAATTCGAACACCTAAGCCTTTCCCGGGAAAACTGAAATGTATCAAGGCAACAAGTTGTCTTGTGCAGGAGCGGCAGGGGAAACCTCATACCCGCATACCCATCAATCCCTCCCCTTGCACACAACGTATATACGATGAAGGACCTCGCCGGCGGCGGGGTCTTTCTTTTCTATTAATAAATAGAAAAATACGGGCATATCGTTAAGAGAGCACCATTTGGACAAGGAGGCGAAGGTGGATATGCTCGATAAATTTGTAGTCAGCATGGCGACGCTGCGAATGTTCTCCGGGACCGTCGAGATTTTGGCGGCCCTGCTCATGCTGAAGCTGGGAAGGGTGGATAAGGCGCTGGCCGTCAATTCGGCGCTGGCATTCGTCGGACCGACGGTTCTGCTTGTCACGACGTCCATCGGACTGGCCGGAATCGCCGACAAGCTGTCCTGGGGAAAAATGATTTGGATCGGCTGCGGCGTCGCCTGTCTCTTAATTGGGATTTTGAAGAAATGATAGATTGCCCGGAATAATGACAAAGTACAGGCATACATATGAGGTATAGCAAAAAAAATCATTAAAGTTAGAGTTCAAAAGTCAGGTATTTCGTGAGCAAAAGATGACTTTTTGAACAGCCTCTTAAGATTAAGAGTTTTGGGGGTACGCCATGAACCCAAGTTGGTTAACCGTATTTCCCGACAACATCCGGGCTTTGCTGCTCAAGCTGCCGCCTTCCATTTTTCCCGTTCTGGAAGAGATTCGCATTCGCGAGGGACGCCCGCTTGAGATTAATTCAGGCGGCCGCTACTATTTTGTGACACCGGACGGAAGCCTGACGCAAAATCCGGAGGCAGCCTACAAGCCGGGAAAACAGGACGGCAACCGGCTGCTGGATCTGATCACCAACCACTCGCTTTATACGATGGAGGAAGAGCTTCGCAAAGGCTTCATCACGATAGCGGGGGGGCACCGGATCGGACTGGCCGGCAGGACTTTGCTAAGCGGAGGTAAGGTGGAGCATTTGCGCGATATCAGCGGATTTAATGTGCGGATCGCCCGGGAGGTCAAAGGCATCGCCGACCCGATTTTGCCAAGGCTGCTCGATTTCAAGCGCAGAAGCGTATACCATACGCTGATTTTGTCTCCCCCGCAGCAAGGCAAAACGACATTGATCCGCGATTTGGCCCGGCAAATCAGCAGCGGAACCTGGGGGCACCCGGAGGCGTCCTGGCCGGGGCTGAAAGTGGCCGTCGTCGATGAACGTTCGGAGATCGCCGGCTGCAAAAAAGGCGTTCCCGGATTTGACGTCGGTCCCCGCACGGACGTCATGGACGGCTGTCCGAAAGCGGAAGGGATCATGATGATGATCCGCTCCATGTCGCCGGACGTGCTGATCGTGGACGAGATCGGGCGGCCGGAGGATGCCGAGGTTTTGGCCGAGGCGCTGCATGCCGGGGTGCGCGTCATCTGCACGGCGCATGGGGCAAGCTTGGACGACCTGTCCTCGCGGCCGGCGTTGGCCAAGCTGTCGGAAACCGGCTTTTTCCAAATGTACGCGGTGCTTGCGCGGACGGAAAAGGGACTGGCTTTCAGGCTCTGGGACGGAAAACGGCGGGGAATCCAGCTGCACGGGGCGGAATGGAAAGGCAGGGAGGAGCATGCTTAAAATGTTCGGGGCCGCGCTCGTCATTTTGGCGGCAACTTTGGCCGGATGGGTGCAGGCGAGGCAGTTCGCCAGCCGGCCGAACCAGATCCGCAGGCTGATCCTGGCGCTAAAACGGCTGGAAACCGAAATCATGTACGGTTTTACGCCGCTTCCCGACGCGCTGCGGCGGATCGGGGAACAAAGCCAGGAGCCGGTAAGAGCCATCTTCGTCACCGCGGCGGACAACATGAGCGCCTCCAACCGTTTGAGCGCCCAGGAAAGCCTGGAGCAGGCCGCCATCAACGTTTGGCAATTTACCGCCATGAAGGCCCCTGAGCAGGAGGTGATCCGCCAGCTCAGCTATACGCTTGGGACAAGCGACCGGAAGGATCAGTTAAGACATCTGGCGACGGCCGTCCGGCAGCTGGAGAGCGAGGAATCCGCGGCCCGGGAAGAGCAAGCCCGCTATGAAAAAATGTACCGCAGCCTGGGGCTTTTATGCGGAGCGTTCATCGTCATTCTGTTCTACTGAATTCATTTCCCTCCAGGGCTGATTGTCGCCTGTGAAATCGATCGTGAGGTGCCAAATCAATGAACATAGAAGTGAACGCCATATTTCAAATCGCGGGCATCGGCATTATTATCGCCATGATCCATACGGTGTTGAAGCAGATGGGAAAAGAGGACATGGCGCATTGGGTAACGCTGATCGGGTTCGTCGTCGTGCTGTTTATGGTCATCCGGCTGCTGGACAATCTGTTTCAAGAAATCAAATCGATCTTTTTGTTCCAGTAGGTGAGCTCCGGTGGAAATTATCCAGGTTGTAGGGCTGGGACTGATCGCGACGGTGCTGATTCTGGTCATCAAAGAACAAAAGCCGATGTTTGCCTTTTTGATCGCCGCCAGCACGGGCATCCTCATTTTTCTGTATCTGATCGGCAAAATCGGGAGCATCATCGAGGTGCTGGAGGATTTGGCCAAAAAATCCGGCGTGCAGATGATCTATCTGAAAACGATCCTGAAAATCATCGGCATCGCCTACATCGCCGAGTTTGGGGCGCAAATCGTCCGCGACGCGGGGCAGGAAGCCATCGCTTCGAAAATTGAAATGGCGGGCAAGGTGCTGATCATGGTGCTCGCGATCCCGATCATCAGCATCATTATAGAAACGGTAATCAAGCTGCTGCCGGCTTAAAGTGGAAGTTCAGAAAGTCAGGCTTTAGCACCGAACAACCTCTTAAAGAGGGTGGGGAGACGGATGATAGGAACGACAAACGAGCTCTGGCGCGGCAAAACGCTGTTTCTGATCGTCCTCGGCGCTCTGCTGGTGTGGTTGATCCCGCAGGTCTCGCTTGCCGAAGGCGCGGACGGAGGCTGGATCAAGCGGCAAGCCGAAGAGCTGCCGACCGACCAGGTGGAGACTTACTGGCAGCAGCTGATGAAAGATTACGGCGGATTTTTTCCCGATCAGAAGCTCCCGTCCTTTATGGATATGCTGCTTGCGCAAGATCAAAGCTTCAGCCTAAAGACGGGATTAACCGGTCTGATGAAATATATGTGGCACGAGGTCCTGTATAACGGCCGCATTCTGGTAACGATCGTGCTGCTGTCCATCTTCAGCATGATCCTGGAGACGCTGCAAACGGCGTTCGAACGCAATCAGGTCAGCAAAGTCGCGTACTCCATCTGCTATCTGGTCATCCTTGTGCTGGCGATCAACAGCTTCCATGTGGCGATTACGTACGCCAGCAATGCCATCGGCGGCATGATCGACTTCATGATGGCGATGGTGCCGCTGCTGTTCACGCTGCTGGCCTCCATGGGCGGCGCGGTCACCGTCACGGTCACTCATCCGCTCGTCGTGTTTATGGTGCACGCGGTCGGCACGGCGGTGCATACGATCGTTTTCCCGCTGCTCTTTTTCTCGGCGTTGCTGCATATCGTCAGCTCCCTGTCGGACAAATACAAGCTGACCCAGCTCGCCGATCTGCTGCGCTCCATCAGCATGGCGTTGCTCGGGGTGCTGCTGACCGTCTTCCTGGGGGTCATCTCCGTGAAAGGCATCGCCGGTTCGGTGACCGACGGGGTGACGCTGCGGGCGGCTAAATATTTAACCGGCAATTTCGTGCCGGTCGTCGGCAAGGTGTTCGCCGACGCGACGGACACGGTGATCTCCGCGTCGCTGCTGGTGAAAAACTCGATCGGGCTCGTCGGCGTCATCATTCTGTTGTTTCTCTGCGCTTTCCCGGCGATCAAAATCATCACGCTGGCGCTGATCTTCAACCTTTCGGCAGCGGTGATGCAGCCGCTTGGCGATTCGCCGATCGTCACCTGCCTGGAAACGATCGGCAAGAGCATGCTGTACGTTTTTGCCGCGCTCGCGGCCGTCGGGCTGATGTTTTTTCTGGCGATTACGATCATGCTCACCGCCGGCAACATTACGGTCATGATGAGGTAAGCGCGGGGGGCGCCCCGCCGGAAACGGGAAGGTGATCCAAGCGATGAACTGGCTAGCGGAATGGCTGAAAGAAATCATTTTTATCGTACTCATCGCCGTCTTTGTCGATCTGCTTCTCCCCAATCGCGCGATGGAACGCTACGTCAAGCTTGTCGTGAGCCTGCTGATCTTGCTGACACTGATCTCCCCGGTCATGCGCTTCTTAAGCTCCGATGCCAAGAAAGAGCTGGAAACGGCTTTTTCCGAAAGCATCGAAGGGCTGGAGAACGAAGCGGCCGGGCAAAGCACGGAAGCGATTTTGCGGCAGGGCGAAGAACTGCGCCAGAAGCAGGAAGCCGAGGCGCTGCAGTGGGCGGGGGAAGAAACGGCGCGGCAAATGAAGGAGCAGATCGAACGCGAGACCGGGCAGCCAGTAGAGCGGGTATCGGTTAAACTGACCACAAAACCCGCGAAGACGGGGGCGGACAAGGAAGGCGCGAGCCCGCCGGCAGCGGAGCCGGTCATCTCCGAAGTTGAGGTGGTCATGGCCGAGGCCAAGACGGAATCGTCCGACGCGGACAGCAATGCTTCCGGGCGGGGGCCGGAGATAACGGTTGCACCTATCGAAAAAATAACGGTCCGCGTTGGCGCAAACACAAATGAGAGTTCCGAACAAAGGCCAAGCAGCGGTGCGAACGACCCAACCACTGAGGCGATGGCCGGCTCCGGTGGCGACACGGTGGAAAGGAAGCGTTCCGGAGAGAATGGGAATCTCGTGAATGAAGCGGTGCCGGAAATGCTCGTGACACAAATTGAGGAGCTGCTGAGCAAAAACTGGGGGGTTGCCGAAAATGCCGTAACGATCATCCGGCCGCAGGCGGAAAAAAGCTAGTCGGGAGGTGAAGGGACATGCCGGGATGGCTGAAAAAGCTTGAGCAATGGATCGGCAAAGGCGCGGACGGGAAGAAGCGCGCAAATACGTTCCGCCTGCTGCTGATTCTCGGATTGGCAGGCATCGCGATTATGCTGTTCAACTCTTTTGTGAACGTTAAGGAGGTGGATAACGGGGGGGAAGGCCGAGAACCGCCGGTGATGCAGGATCTGGCGTCCGAGGCCATGGAAGAGAGCGCCGCCGGCGGCGAATTCAACAGCATTGAGTTGTCGCTGGAGAACAAAACGAAGGAGATTTTGGAAAAAATCGTCGGCGTCGGCGCGGTGGATGTCCTCGTTACGATCGATTCGACGGAGGAGGTCGTCGTGCAGCGCAACGTAAAGGATACCCAGGAATTGACGGAGGAGAGCGACGCGGACGGGGGGAGGCGCCATGTGACGCAATATACCCGCGACGGTCAAATCGTGACTTACGAAAATTCCGGCAGCGAGCAGCCCATCGTCACAAAAAAAATCAAGCCGAAAATCCGCGGGGTTCTCGTCGTCGCGAGGGGGGCAGAAAACAAAACGGTGAAAGGCCTGATCGTGGACGCTGTCGAGAAGGGATTAAATGTTCCGGCGTACCGGATATCCGTCGTTCCCCGCAAGCAGTCCCAGTAGTTCTCAGAGCCGCTTTCTTAAGAAGAGGGAGTTATGCTCACAAACCAAAGCGGATGCTGCCGAAGCAAGTTTTGTTCGAAGCTTATTCAGGAAGCAACGCTCACAAAACTAAGCCTATGCTTTCGAAGCAAGTTTTGTTCGAAGCCTATTCAGGAAGCAACGCTCACAAAACTTTTAGGAGGAATCTTTTTATGAAATCCAAAAGACAAACGATTTGGCTTGTATCGATGCTCAGTTTGATGGTTGTTTTATCGGCTTATTATCTGTTTACGGAAGAAGGGCCGGCGCCTGCGGCGAAAACCGACGGCCAGCAGGTCAGCATGGACGGCGGAACGGCTCAAAACGGCGGCCTGGAGGGGTCCGGCTTGTCCGCCCAAGATGAAGTGATCCTTTCCGAAGTCGCCAGCGACGGCGAAGCCGGCAGCGCTGCCGTTACCGACGACGAAGCCGCCGCGAAGACGGATGATTCCCAGGCTGCAAAAGAAGAAGCCGCAACCGAAGAAAGCGGCGCGGCCGGCGGCGCGGCGGACGCGTCCTCCCAAAATGGCGGAAAAGAAGCGGCCAAAGAGGGGAATAGCGCGGCCGAAGGGGACAAAACGGCAGAACCTTCCGCAGGCGCAGGGGGACCGCAGCAAACCAAAACCGACGAAGATGTGTTGAAACAAATGGAGGCGCAAGGCATCGCTTCCTCCGATTCGCTGACGGCCTATCAGTTTGAGCGGACGCAGGAAAACCTGAAAAAGCAGGAAGAGCTGATGCAGGCGATCAACGATGAAAAAAAATCGCTGGAAGAGTCCGCCATGGCGCAGCAAGAGTTAAGCGCTTTGGAGGAAAAAGAAGAGAAAATTTACGATATCGAGGAAAGACTGCGCCAGCAATATGCCAACGCCGTCGTGGCCGAAGATGGCAACAAATACAAAGTCGTGGTCGTCAGCGAAAAAATGGAGGCCAAAGAGGCCGTAAGCATTATGGACCTGGTGATGAAGGAGCTTGACGTGTCCCAGGATAAAGTAAGCGTGCAATACGTCACGCAGTAAAGCACGGCCGTATGTTGGGATGGAGAATATGCAAAGGTTAGGAGGAGTCCGGGGAAGCTTGGACTCTTTCCATTTTGATCGATTGTGATATAATACATAAAGCTATGAACTGATGGTCCAAGCAATAGGCTAAGGCTTTCCCGACAAAGTGAAGGAGAGAGTGAAGACATGTTTAATTTGAACGAAATTAAAGAATTGATTGAATTGGTAGACAAAACGTCCATTCAGGAAGTGGAAATTGAAAACGAAGGCGCGCGCCTTTGCATTCGCAAGCCGGGAAAAAGCGAAATCGTCCAAGTGCAGCCGCAGCTGGCAGCTGCCGCTCCGCAAAACGTTCCGGCGGCCTTGGCGGTCGCTCCGGCCGTGAACGAACCGGCGGCTCAGCCTGCGAAACCGGCCGAAAACGCAGCTAACCTGCATACCATTGCTTCGCCGATGGTGGGAACCTTTTATCGTTCATCCTCCCCGGATGCTCAGCCTTACGTCAACATCGGGGACAAGGTTGGCGAAAAAACCACGGTCTGCATTATCGAAGCGATGAAGCTGATGAACGAGCTGGAGGCCGAGGTCAAGGGCGAAATTATCGATATTCTTGTGGAAAACGGCCAATTGGTAGAGTACGGACAACCTCTCTTTTTGGTGAAGCCGGAGTAAGTCGGGGGCCAGCCGCCCCTGATTTTTAGTGAGAGGGCAAGGAGGATGGATGACAGATGAAATTTCATAAAATATTGATCGCGAACCGCGGCGAAATCGCGGTGAGAATCATTCGGGCATGCCGCGAGCTGGGGATATCCACGGTCGCGGTTTATTCTGAAGCCGATAAGGATTCGCTGCACGTGCGGCTTGCCGACGAAGCTTACTGCATCGGCCCGACGCTGTCCAAGGACAGCTACCTGAACCTGACCAATCTGATGAGCGTGGCGACGCTCACCGAATGCGACGCCGTGCATCCGGGCTATGGCTTTTTGGCCGAAAATGCCGATTTCGCGGAGATTTGCGGGTCCTGCAACATCACGTTTATCGGCCCGTCTCCGGAAGCGATCACCCGCATGGGGGATAAAGCGGTGGCCAAACAAACGATGAAGGATGCGAACGTTCCGGTTATCCCCGGTTCCGACGGCCTGATCGAGGATTTGGACGAAGCGGTCATGATCGCCCGCGATATCGGCTATCCGGTGATCATCAAAGCGACCGCCGGCGGCGGCGGCAAAGGCATCCGCATCGCCGAGGACGAAGAATCGCTGATCAAGCAAATCACCACGGCCCAGCAGGAAGCCCAAAAGGCTTTCGGCAACGCCGGGGTGTACCTTGAAAAATATTTGACCGGCATGAAGCACGTGGAGATCCAGATCATGGCCGACAAACACGGGAACGCCGTTTACCTCGGCGAACGCGACTGCTCCGTGCAGCGCCGCCGGCAAAAGCTGGTGGAGGAAGCGCCGTGCCCGGTGCTGACTCCGGACAAACGCCGCGAAATGGGCGCGGCCGCCGTGCGCGCGGCCTTGGCCGTCAATTATTCCGGCGCGGGAACGCTGGAGTTTTTGCTGGGCCCGGACGGCCGGTTTTACTTCATGGAAATGAATACGCGGATTCAGGTCGAGCATCCGGTCACGGAGATGGTCACCGGCATCGATCTCATTCGCGAGATGATTTCGGTGGCCGAAGGGAACCCGCTTTCCTTCACGCAGGACGATGTGCAGCTGAACGGCTGGTCGATCGAGTGCCGGATCAACGCCGAGGACCCGTCGCGCAATTTCATGCCTTCGCCGGGCAAAATCGGCTTTTACCTGGCCCCGGGCGGCCCCGGCGTTCGCGTGGACAGCGCCGCATACCCCGGATATACGATCTCCCCGCATTACGATTCGATGATCGCCAAGCTGATCGTTTGGGGGACGACAAGGGAAGAAGCGATTGCGAAGATGAAGCGGGCCTTGTCCGAATTCGCCATTGAAGGCATTCATACCACGATCCCTTTTCACCAGAAGCTGTTGAATCATCCGACCTTCGTCAAAGGCGATTTCGATATTAAATTTTTGGAAGAAAACGAGATTTAAGACGCTTGCCGGAAGTTTGTCATAATGAATCCAAAATGATATAGTATGTATAATAAGTGCGCAGTATCAAGGATTTGAGCAGCGTCATACTTATTGAGAGGTGGATGAATAGAAAATGAGTACATTGCCTACGGAATTCGAACGCACGGATATCGGGGAAATCCAGATCGCTCCGGAAGTGATCGAAGTGATCGCCGGTTTGGCCACCGTCGAGGTGAAAGGCGTGGCCGGCATGAGCGGCGGTTTCGCCGGCGGCATCGCCGAACTGCTGGGGAGAAAAAATCTTTCCAAGGGCGTTAAAGTCGAAGTCGGACAACGTGAAGCGGCCGTAGACGTATCCGTCATCATCGAGTACGGCAACCGTTTGCCTGAAGTCGCCTCGGAAATTCAACGCAACGTCAAGCGTTCCATCGAAACGATGACCGGCCTGAACGTAGTGGAAGTGAACGTGCATATCCATGACGTCATTTTTAAGGCGGCTGAAAAAGCCGAAGAAGCCGAACCGACTCATCGCGTAAAATAGTGAACTCTTAGGTGAAAGCCCCCGACCAATCAGGGTCAGGGGTTTCTTTTAAGGAGGCTGTACCCGTCGTGGCCAAAATTTTAGACAGACTTTTGCTGTTTATTTACAGCTTGAGCATCGGAATTTTATCCGTCATCGCGATCCTCCTGTTGACGGACGCCGTGCCGCCCGATTTCTATGCGGCCCAGGAAAGAAACCTGTACATAGCGGCTTGGGTGGTGGCCGTCGTGTTGTTTTTGCTGAGCATCCGCTTTTTTTACATTTCGGTAAAAAGAGAGCGCGGCTCCCTGCCGTCCATCAATCAACGTACGGAATACGGAGATATTCAAATTTCCGTGGATACGATCGAAAACTTGTCGTACAAAGCGGCTACCCGCGTGCGCGGCATCAAAGAGGTCAAGACGCGAATCCGGATTACGGAAGCGGGCTTGGAAATCGTGGTAAGAGCCCTTGTGGATGGAGAAACCTCGATTCCCGCCCTAACGGAGGAAGTGCAAAAACAGGTTCACGATCATGTGGAGGAAATTACGGGGATTCCCGTATCCTATGTTTCGGTTTACATCGCCAACCTGGTTCATTCGCCTGCCGTCAAAAGCCGGGTTGAATAGGGGTGAGTAGCGGGGTGTTCTGGAAGCAATTGTGGGAGAGTCACAGGGGACGCTTGCTGGGCGTGGCCGCGGCGGTGTTTCTATGCCCGATTTATCTGTTTTTCGGATTTTGGAATATGCTGTTTTGCGCGCTGCTTCTGTTTATCGGGTATACGATCGGCAAGCAAAAGGATTTGGATCAAGGCCCGCTGTTGCCCTGGGGCGAGATCTGGGAATGGTTGTCTTCGCGCTGGCGTCCTTTCAAATGATTCCTGTGATAAGCTTTCTCCGGAAAAAGACGATGTTGCCATTTTGTGGAGAAAGCTTGTTGCGGGTTTTTTTTGTGCGCAGAGAAGGTTTTGGCGAAAAAGTGATGATCGGCACGTTTTTGGTCCATGCTGAAAAGTAGGATCGTGATTATAAGGAGGAAGCAGATGAAACGGCGATTGGCGAGAGAAATTGCAATTCAAAGTTTGTATCATATGGAAATGAACGAAGTGGAAGCGGAAGAAGCGGTTTCGATGCTGCTTTCCGAAGCCGCGGGCGATAACGAGGGCGAAGTCAAATTGTCCGATGCCGAAGGAGACAAGGCGTTTGTCCTTGAGCTAGTCAACGGGACCTGGAGCCGAAAAGACGCGATTGACGGACTGCTGTCCGACTATTTGAAGGGCTGGCAGATCAGCCGGCTGTCGAAAGTCGACCGCCAAGTGCTGCGGCTGGCGGCGTACGAAATGATATTCCGCGACGACGTTCCGGGCAAAGTGGCCGTCAACGAGGCGATCGAGCTCGCCAAGCATTTCGGCACCGAGGAATCGGGCAAATTCGTAAACGGCGTGCTCGGCAAAATGATTCAGGACGTGGATCAGCTTAAAAGCAAAATCTAAACCATTATACCGGCAGAGGAGAGATGACAATGTCAGCACCGATTATTAACGGAAAACAAGTTTCGCAGGATATCCGCGCGAGCCTTCGCGAAGAAGTGGAAGAGCTTAAGAAGCAAGGGCTTACTCCCGGTCTTGCCGTCGTTCTCGTCGGCGAAGATCCGGCGTCCCAGGTTTACGTGCGCAACAAGGAAAAAGCCTGCCATGACCTGGGCTATTATTCCGAAGTTCACCGTTTGCCGGCATCAACCTCGCAGGAGGAGCTGCTGGCGCTGGTGGACAAGCTGAACCGCCAAAACAACATCCACGGGATATTGGTGCAGCTTCCGCTGCCGAAGCATATCGACGAGAAGGCCGTCATCGACGCGATTTCCGTGGACAAGGACGTCGACGGGTTCCATCCCGTCAATGTCGGCAACCTGGTGATCGGAGATGACAGCCTGCTCCCTTGTACGCCTGCGGGAGTCATCGAATTAATCAAGCGCGCGGGCGTAGAAATCGCGGGCAAGCATGCGGTAGTGATCGGGCGCAGCAATATCGTCGGCAAACCGGTGTCCCTGCTGCTGCAGCGGGAGAACGCGACGGTCACGATGTGCCATTCGCGGACGGCGAATATGAAGGAATTGACCAAGCAGGCGGACATTTTGGTCGTGGCGATCGGCCGGGCCAATTTCGTGGACGCTTCCTATGTGAAGCCGGGCGCGGTCGTGATCGACGTCGGCATGAACCGGCTCGATAACGGGAAGCTGGCCGGAGACGTCGATTTCGACAGCGTCAAGGAAGTTTCCGGTCCGATTACGCCGGTGCCCGGCGGCGTCGGCCCGATGACGATTACGATGCTGATGCAAAACACGCTGATCGCCGCCAAACGTTTGCAAGGATTGGCGTAAAGGGGCCGGTCTGTCGTGGAGCAGCGGATATTAACGATCAAGGAATTGAACCGCTATATCAAAATGAAGCTGGATTCGGACCGCCTGCTTTCGGAGGTGTGGATTCGCGGGGAGATTTCCAATTTTACGCACCATTCCAGCGGCCATATGTATTTTACGCTGAAGGATGAAAGCAGCCGGGTCAAATGCATCATGTTCGCCTCGTACAACCAGCGTCTGCCGTTCAGGCCGAAGGAAGGGGCGAAAGTGATCGCCCGGGGCAATGTGACGGTGTATGAGCGGGACGGGCAGTACCAATTTTATGCGACCCAGATGCAGCCGGACGGGATCGGCAGTCTGTATCTCGCCTTCGAACAGCTGAAACAGAAGCTGGAGGCGGAAGGACTGTTCGCGCCGGAGCGCAAGCGGCCGCTGCCGCGCTTTCCGCGCACGATCGGCGTCGTGACGTCGCCGACCGGCGCGGCGGTGCGGGATATCCTGACGACGCTGCAGCGCCGTTATCCGCAAGCGGCCGTGATCCTGTACCCGGTATTGGTGCAGGGCAAAGGCGCGGCGCCGTCTATCGTCAAGGCGATCCGGGCGCTGAACGCCATGGGCGAAGCCGACGTGCTGATCGTCGGCCGCGGCGGCGGCTCGCTCGAGGAGCTGTGGGCGTTTAACGAGGAGCAGGTCGCGCGGGCGATCTATGAATCGGCGGTGCCCGTCATCTCGGCCGTCGGCCACGAGACGGACTTCACCATCGCCGATTTCGCCGCCGACCTGCGCGCCGCCACGCCCACCGCCGCCGCCGAGCTCGCCGTGCCGCATACGGCCGAGCTGCGCGCGCTGCTGCGCCAGCGCGAGCAGGTGCTGCAGCAAGGCTTGCAGCACCGCCTGCAGCAGGCGCGCGAACGGCTGCGCCGGCTGCAGCGCTCGCCGGCGCTTCTGCAGCCGCGGCGCAGCCTGCTCCAGCACGCGGAGCGGCTGGACCGGCTGTCCATGCGGCTGGCGAGCCGCATGGAGACGCGCCTTACGCTAAGCGGCGCGTCCCACGACCGCCTGCATCAGCGGCTGCTGCGATACCACCCGCAGGAGGCGCTGCGGTTCGTCAAGCGGCGGCGGCAAGAGGCCGACCGGCTGCTGCGGCAGGCGATGCTTGGCGCGCTTAAGGAGAAATCCCGGCTGCTTCAGGCGGGCATCCGCCAGCTTGACGCGCTGAGCCCGCTCAAAGTCATGGGCCGGGGCTACAGCCTCGTCTACGATGAGCGGGGGGAAAAGCTGATCAAAACGTTGGCGGATGTTGAGCCCGGCGATATAGTAAAGGTGAAAATAACGGACGGGGAACTCGATTGTGAGGTAAGGAGCATGATGCGGGAAGGAGCTGGACAAGATGAAGGAACGGGAAGCGCTTGACTTGGGGATGGCGGAGCAACCGGAAAAGAACTTTGAAGAAGCGATGAACGAGCTGGAGAATATCGTTTCGGAGCTGGAGCGCGGCGATGTGCCGCTGGAAAAAGCGATCGATCTGTTCCAGCAGGGCATGCGGCTTTCCCAGCTGTGCAGCCAAAAGCTGGCCCAGGTGGAACGCAAGATCGAAATGATCGTTGAAGAGGATGGAGAAATAGGGAAAAAGCCTTTTCAGCCGCCTTCAGGCGACAGCGAAGATTTCTAAGGAGAGCGGTGAATAGCTTTGCAAAATTCGGCGATTGAACAATATATGGCGGAGGTCTCGGAACTGGTGGCCTCCCGCCTGCAATCCGCGATCCCCGCGGAATGGACCGTGCCGGAGACGCTGGGCAGTTCGATGAAATATTCACTTATGGCAGGGGGCAAGCGGCTGCGGCCGCTGCTCGTCGTGGCTGCGGCGGAGGCGCTGGGAGGAAGCCGGGACGCTGCGCTGCCCGTCGCCTGCGCCGTGGAAATGGTGCATACGTATTCGCTGATCCATGACGATTTGCCGGCCCTGGACAACGACGACTATCGGCGCGGGAAGCTGACCAATCATAAAGTGTTCGGGGAAGCGATGGCGATTTTGGCCGGGGACGGTCTGCTCACCCACGCTTTTTACAGCATTGCGCAGGCGGGACGGGGGTACGGGGTGCCCGCGGAGCAGGTGCTCGCGATTGTGGAGGATCTGGCGCGTTATGCCGGCCCTTCCGGCATGGTCGGCGGGCAGGTGGCCGATATGGAAGGGGAGCAGGGCTTAACCGAACTGGAGCAGCTGCAGTATATCCACGAGCATAAAACCGCGGATCTGATCGTTTTTTCCGTCAAGGCCGGCGGAAGAATCGCCGCGGCGGCGGAAGAACAGCTGAAAGCGCTTGAACAATACGGCCGCTGCCTCGGACTTGCTTTTCAGATTCAGGACGATATTCTGGATCTCGTCGGCGACGAGCGCAAGCTCGGCAAAAAAACGCAAAGCGACGTCAAGCAGCAGAAAGTGACCTTTCCTTATTTTCTGGGCCTCGAAGCTTCCCGCGCCGAGGTGGAAAAGCTCACGGCCGCGGCCAAAGCCGCGATCGGAAGCGGAATCGTGCCTCATCCGGAGCGTTTGTTGGATATAGCCGATGTCCTGGTGCGAAGGGACCACTAAGTTTATTTTTTACCGTTAGACGGGGCTTGATCGATTTCGACAACATCGTGACATATGGTATAATGAACGTTATTAACATCCAGAGGGAAATCCATTTTAGGAAAGCGGGGAATGGCTGTGCTGCTTTCACAAATTCATGAGCCTGCCGATCTGAAAAACCTGTCCGTGGACCAATTGACTTCGCTTGCGGCGGAAATCCGCCGGTTTTTGATCGAAAAGCTGTCGGCGACAGGCGGGCATCTGGCTCCCAATCTGGGCGTGGTGGAATTGACGATCGCCCTGCACTACTGCTACAACAGTCCCGAAGACAAATTTATTTTTGACGTCGGCCATCAGGCCTATGTACATAAAATATTGACGGGGCGGATGGACCGGTTTGACACGCTGCGCAAGTACAAAGGGTTATGCGGGTTTGTCAAGCGGAGCGAAAGCGAGCATGACGTGTGGGAAGCGGGCCATAGCAGCACTTCGCTCTCGGCGGCCATGGGCATGGCTTTGGCGCGCGATTTGAAAGGCGAATCGCACCGGGTCGTCGCCGTCATCGGCGACGGTGCGCTGACCGGGGGCATGGCGTTTGAAGCGCTCAATCATATCGGTCACGAGAAAAAAGATCTCATGGTGATCCTGAACGACAACGAGATGTCGATTGCGCCCAACGTGGGAGCGATGCATAACTATTTGACCAAACTCCGCTCCGACCGCAATTATCTGCGAGCCAAAGACGAGGTGGAGCAGTTGCTCAGGAGGATCCCGGCGATTGGCGGCAAGCTGGCCAGAACCGTGGAGCGGATGAAGGACAGCTTGAAATACATGATGGTTTCCGGCGTTTTGTTCGAGGAGCTTGGTTTTAAATATCTCGGCCCGGTGGACGGTCATGATTTGCCGGGATTGATCGAATCGTTTAAGCAAGCTAACAATGTAAGCGGCCCTGTATTGGTTCACGTGTTGACAACCAAAGGTAAAGGGTATACGCCGGCGGAAATGGATTCGCACAAATGGCACGGCGTCAGCACGCCGTACAAAATCGAATCGGGCCAGCTGCTCAAGGCGGTCGGCAATCCGACATATACGGAAGTGTTCGGACAAACGCTGATCGAGCTGGCCGAACAGGATGAGCGCATTGTCGCGGTCACGCCGGCGATGCCCGGCGGCTCGGGGCTGGTGAAATTCGCCGAGCGCTTCCCGGACCGGATGATTGACGTAGGCATCGCCGAGCAGCACGCGGCGACGATGTGCGCGGCGTTGGCGATGGAGGGCATGAAGCCGGTTTTCGCCGTGTACTCTACCTTCATGCAGCGCGCTTACGACCAGATCGTACACGATATTTGCCGGCATAACGCCAACGTAATGTTCGCCATCGACCGGGCGGGATTTGTCGGGGCGGACGGGGAAACGCACCAGGGAGTTTTCGATATCGCCTTTTTGCGGCATATTCCGAACATGGTGCTGATGATGCCGAAGGATGAAAACGAACTGCGCCATATGATGAAAACCGCGCTGGAATACAACGACGGTCCGATCGGCTACCGTTATCCGCGGATTAACGTTCCCGGCGTTCCGCTGGACGAGGAGCTCGCCTTGATTCCGATCGGCAGCTGGGAAATGGTCCGCGAAGGGGAAGGACCGGCGATCATCGCGGTCGGCCCGATGGTGCAGGTGGCCGAAGAAGCCGCCGACATGATGAAGCGGGAAGGCGTGACGGCCTCCGTCGTCAACGCCCGGTTTTTAAAGCCGCTCGACGAAAGCATGCTGCTGAAGCTGGCGCATGGCAGCGGCGAGCTGATCGTGCTTGAGGAAGCGTCCCAGGCGGGCAGCTTGGGCAGCGCCGTTCTGGAGTTTTACGCCGAGCGCGGCATCACCGGGCTGGACATCCGCCTGATGGGAGTGCCGGACCGGTTCATCGAACACGGCAGCATTAAAGAACAGCTGGAGGAAGTCGGTTTGACGGCGGAGGGCGTTGTTATGGAATTGAAAAAATTCCGTTCCGATCAGCCGTATTCCCTCGCCAAGAAGGTTAAGCCGGTTTAAGTAAATGTGAGATAGACGGGAGATTTTATGTCGGTTTCCAAGGAACGCATAGACGTCCTGCTCGTGGAGCAGGGATTTTTCGACAGCAGGGAAAAAGCGAAGGCGGCCATTATGGCCGGGCTCGTGTTCGGCGGGCAGGAGCGGATCGAAAAGGCCGGCACGAAAATACCGCGCGATACGGAGCTTACGGTGAAGGGCGCGATCCATCCTTATGTCAGCCGCGGCGGGCTTAAGCTGGAGAAGGCGCTGAAGCGGTTCGGGATCGATTTGACGGGCCGGACGATGCTGGATATCGGGTCGTCCACCGGCGGGTTTACCGATTGTGCCCTGCAGCACGGGGCCGGCTACGTGTACGCCATCGATGTCGGATACAACCAGCTTGACTGGTCGCTCCGCAACGATGAGCGGGTTAACGTAAAGGAGCGGACGAACTTCCGCTATATGACGCCGGAGGATTTGGACGGGCCGAAGCCGGATTTTGCCAGCATCGACGTCTCGTTCATTTCGCTGAAAATCATTTTGCCCCCGCTCCTGGCTTTATTGGAAAGGCCTGCGGATATCGCGGCGCTGATCAAGCCGCAATTTGAAGCGGGGCGCGAAAAAGTCGGGAAATCCGGGGTCGTGCGGGATCCCAAGGTGCATCTGGATGTGCTGGAAACGGTGCTTTCCTTTGCCGAGGAGCTGGGGTATTGCGTGCGTGGATTGACCTTTTCACCAATCACCGGCGGGGAAGGAAATATCGAATTTTTGGCCCATCTTCGCCTTGAGACGAACGGCGGCTCAGCCGATCTGGACGGCAGCGGAGAAGCCGGACGGCGACAACGGATACGGGAAACGGCCGAGCGCGTCGTCATGGAAGCGTCCGAAACCTTTAGCGGAGGCCCATCGCAATGATGGGTCTTTTTTCTGTTGCAAACTATTGCCAAACGAACATTTGTTCCCTATAATAAAAGAAGATGAAGCTAGTCCCATATGACGATAAATTGTTGATTATTCCTGACAGGAGCTTGGGCGCAAGCGTCGAAATAGATTGTTTGAGGTGATTTGGAGTGGGGGCATTCTCTGACGGTCTATTGATGGTGCTTATCGCCGCGTTTGCGGTGTATCTGCTTTATCGCGGATTTCGCTCCTGGGTCCGCAAGCCGTTATCCTTAAGAACCAGCATCGGTTTTGCTTTGAACGAGGAAATCTTGGATCATCCGGCGGTCGACCTTCTGGAACAAGCCGGATATACGGTCGTCAGCGACAAGCTGAAGGTGCCGCTCGCCTTTCGGGTGAATCGGGATATTTTGCACAGCCGCTTGTTCATTGACTATATCGCGATCAAAGACGGGGAATTCTATCTGGTAAGGACGGCAAGGGACCGCATCGCGATCGAGTGGACGGGCAGCGGTGTGCGGAAAGAGCTTTTGCCTTACCTGCTCTTATATCCGGAATGCGCCGGCGTTCTTTATGTGGACGCGGAGCAGGGCGACATCCGGGAAATCTCCTTGACGACGGATGAAGACGAAGATGAAGACGAAGCAGCCTTGTAGGGCTTATGGAGGGCATTTATGAAAGGACAACGACATATTAAAATTCGCGAGATCATCGCAGCGAAGGAAATCGAAACCCAGGACGAGCTGGTGGAGGCTTTGCGTGAGGCCGGTTACCAGGTGACGCAGGCGACCGTATCCCGCGATATTAAAGAATTAATGCTGATCAAGGTGCCGACCGATGACGGCAGGTACAAATACTCGATGCCGACCGCGCAGCGTTACAATCCCGTGCAGAAATTGCAGCGGGCCTTGATCGACAGCTTCGTACATATCGATCACACGGGCAATTTGGTCGTGATGAAATGCCTGCCGGGGACGGCGAACTCGGTGGCTGTTCTGATCGACAACATGGAATGGCCCGACCTGCTTGGGACGATTTGCGGGGACGATACGATTTTGCTGATCTGCCGCAGCGAGGAGTACGGTTTATATGTGATTGAGCAGATTATGAGCTATATTTCCGGGTGAATTCCTGAAAATCTCTGATTTAAAGAGGGGAGTGGCCTTCACATGTTGGTTCATTTATCGATTCGCAATTTGGCTGTTGTTGAAGCGGTGGATATTTCGTTTGCTTCCGGTTTTCATGTACTGACGGGCGAAACGGGCGCCGGCAAATCGATTATTATCGATGCGCTTGGCTTGATTGCGGGAGGCCGCGGCTCGGCCGACTTAATCCGTTACGGCTGCGACAAAGCCGAAATGGAGGCATCCTTCGACCTGCCCGAGCATCATCCGGTTTGGACTGCGTTAAGCCGGTTAGGCATCGGCGGCGATCCCGGAGAACTGCTGATCATCCGCCGGGAAATCAGCATGCAGGGCAAAAGCTCGGCCAGAGTCAACGGCCAGCTCGTCAATCTGTCGATGCTGCGCGAAGTCGGCGATCAATTGATCAATCTGCACGGACAGCACGAGCATCAGACGCTGCTCCGCCCGGAGCGCCACCTGGAGCTGCTGGACGCCTACGGCGCCGGCGCGATCGAGCCGATCAAAACGAAATATCAGCAGACTTATGCCGAATTTGTCCGGATCGATAAAGAATACAGCGAGCTTCGCAATACGAGTCAGCAGGCCCTGCAAATGCTGGATCTGTACCGGTTCCAGATCAACGAAATCGCCGCGGCCTCCTTAAAACCGGGCGAAGATGAATTGCTTAACGAGGAAAAGGTCAAGCTATCCCATAGCGAGAAGATGATGGACTCGGTGTCCCGGGCTTATGAACTGCTGTACGGGCCGCAAGGGCTCGATGCCGTCGCCAAGGCGATCGCCCGCTTAAGCGAGGTCGCGGGCTACGACAGCAAAGGGATTGCTCCGCTGGTCGAACAGCTGCAGTCCGCTTATTACCAATTGGAGGACTCGGCATACGGTTTGCGGGGATACCGGGAGCGCATCGAATTTAACCCCGAACGGCTCGAGGAAGTGGAGGAACGGCTTGATTTGATTTCCACCCTGCGGCGCAAATACGGAGACGATGTTCAGGGGATTTTGGATTATTACGAAAAAATCCGCAAGGAAGCGGACACGCTTGAAAATAAGGACGAACTGCTGGAGCAGCTGCAAGCCAAACGTTCGGAAATGACGTCCAAGCTGTTGGCGGAGGCTGCCGAATTAAGCGCTGTACGGCAGCAAATCGCCACGGATCTTGCGGAACAAATCGAAAGCGAATTGAAGGATTTGCAAATGGAGCGGACCAGTTTGCAGGTCAAACTAACCTGGAATGAAGACCCGCAAGGCTTGGAGTGGCAAGGCAAAAAGGTAAGGCCCGGCAAGCAGGGAATCGACAGCGCGGAATTCCTCATTTCCCCCAACCCGGGGGAACCGCTCAGACCGCTGAGTAAAATCGCTTCCGGCGGCGAATTGTCCCGGATGATGCTGGCTTTAAAGAGCATTTTTGCCCGCCATGATCAAGTGCCTGTATTGATTTTTGACGAGGTGGATACGGGAGTTAGCGGGCGCGCCGCCCAATCGATCGCCAACAAGCTGTCGCGGTTGTCCGGCGCGTGCCAGGTTTTTGCCATTACGCATCTTCCTCAGGTGGCTTGTATGGCGGATCGTCAGTATTTAATCGAAAAAATTGTGGACGATGGCCGGACGATGACCCGCGTAAACCCCTTGGATGCGGCAGGGCGCGTAAACGAGCTTGCCCGCATGCTGGGCGGCGTGGAAATCACGAAAAAGACACGGCACCATGCTCATGAAATGCTGAAGCTGGCACAGGCGCAGAAGGATGGCTTATTAAGTACGGCACAATGATTGACAGTAATAAAAGACCTGCCCCGGGGTATCTTAAGGGTACGCAATTGGCGACCACCTTTTCGTCAAGCGAAAGAAGCTAAGGGAGCGTGACAGCCATTGAACCCGAACCTCAGGAAAAGAATGCTCGGTCTTTTACTTGCTTTCTTCTTTTGTTTCATCGGTACGTCCGCAGCAAAGGGACACGCGCCTGTTCTGCCGGACCAACTGCGCCTGTTCCAAGGCCAAGGCACGCAAATTTCGTTAGCACTTCCCGTACAGGCCGAAGTCAGCGTCGATCGGCCCGATGTCATCCGCTTAAACGGGCAGCCTAACCCTTCCATGAAAGTGTCTTTGGGACATCCGCTCAAGCTTTCGTCGCTTCGGAGCGGAGAAGCCAAACTCCGCATGAAATTATTCGGTCAAATTCCTCTTAAGACCGTAAAGGTCAACGTAATTCCTGATTTAAAAGTGATTCCCGGCGGTCAAACGATTGGAGTTAAAGTGAAATCAGCGGGAATTTTAGTGGTTGGCCACCATCAGGTGCTCACGGACACGAGCAAGCTGTCTCCCGGCGAGGCGGCGGGAATTGAGGCCGGAGATTTGATCACGCACATCAACGGCATTAAGTTGAAGGATGTTCGAGATGTGGCGGAAATCGCCGAAGCGGCCGGTAAGAGCAAACGACCGATGCAGGTAACCTACCAACGGGACAGCAAGGAATACACGACTTCTTTAACTCCGGCATTTGACAAGCAAGATCGCGCATGGCGGCTGGGGCTGTATATACGCGATTCAGCGGCAGGGGTAGGCACTTTGACGTTTTACGCTCCTGAACAAGGTGTATATGGGGCGTTAGGTCATATTATTACCGATATGAATACCCAAACGCCGATTGTCGTGGGCAGCGGTCAAATTTTGCAATCCAGCGTTACCTCGATTTCCAAAAGCGAAAGCGGGGAGCCCGGTGAAAAACGCGCCCACTTTTTGAAGGAAGGCAAAATGCTTGGTACTATTGAACGCAACACGCATTTTGGAATTTTCGGAAAGATGTCGCAAAATCCGGAGCACAGCGTTTATCAGAAACCGGTGCCCGTAGCGTTTGCCGAGGAAGTCAAAGAAGGTCCCGCTGAAATTTTAACGGTTGTGGAAGGACAGCGGGTCGAGCGTTTTAAAGTCGAGATCGTGCATGTTTCCAAACAAAGCGTGCCGGAAACGAAAGGACTGGTCCTGCGGATCACGGATCCACGGCTGGTCGAGAAAACCGGCGGGATCGTGCAAGGGATGAGCGGCAGCCCGATTATGCAAAACGGAAAGCTGATCGGCGCCGTGACCCATGTGTTTGTAAACGATCCGAAATCCGGTTACGGTTGCTTTATTGAATGGATGCTGCAGGATGCGGGAATATTGGAACGTCCCCAGAACACTTTCCAAAATCTTAAGGCGAGCTAAAAGCCTTAAGATTTTTTCCTTTTTGTCGACATGCGGCAAGCAGAATGATGTATAGGTTTGTCGAAAACATACGAACAACATCGCTTTGTGTAAATAAATAATTTATTATATCTTAACTCCGCAAAAAAATAAAGAAAAATAATTTTCGACAGAAGGAATTTACTTTTGTGTGTCGAATCCTTATTCTGGGAAGAAGAGAATAACAAAAAACTATCCATTTACTTGAAGGAGGAAGTTGGAAAGTGCAGAAAATCGAAGTGTTGTTGGCGGATGATAACCGGGAATTTACGAATTTGCTTGCGGAATATATTTCGGAGCAGGACGACATGATCGTCTCCGGAATCGCCTATAACGGAGAAGAAGTGCTGGAGATGATCGAAAACGCGGCCAAAGTACCGGATGTTCTGATCTTGGATATCATCATGCCGCACCTGGATGGTTTGGGCGTGTTGGAACGTATCCGTGATTTGAATCTGAATCCGCAGCCTAAAATCATCATGCTGACTGCCTTCGGGCAAGAGAACATTACGCAGCGTGCCGTCCAGCTCGGCGCTTCTTACTACATTTTGAAGCCGTTTGACATGGAGGTGCTCGCCAATCGAATTCGTCAGCTCGTTGGCGTACAGCATATGACGACCGGCGGAGCTCCTGCGGCCGTCTTTACGAAATCGAACGTTGTTCCGCTTGGCAAAGGCAAAAACCTGGATGCGAATATTACTTCGATCATTCATGAAATCGGAGTTCCGGCGCATATTAAGGGTTACCAGTATTTGCGCGAAGCCATCACGATGGTTTACAACAACATCGAAATTTTGGGTGCCATCACGAAAACGCTGTATCCGGCGATCGCGGAGAAATTCAAGACGACGCCATCCCGTGTGGAACGCGCCATCCGGCATGCGATTGAAGTCGCCTGGACGCGTGGCAACATCGATTCCATCAGCCATTTGTTCGGCTACACGATCAATATTTCCAAATCCAAACCAACCAACAGCGAATTTATCGCAATGGTGGCCGACAAGCTGAGAATTGAGCACAAAGTGTCGTGAAAGGGTAAGGAGTAATGGTACGGCAAAGGATTTCGGATTTTGGCAACGGCATCTAGCCAGTTTAATTTTGGAGGCAAATATCCAAAAAAACCAAAAATACCGCTTATTTATTGGTTCCTTCGGAAACCGGTAAAGGAGCGGTGTTTTTTAACATTATAGAAGGCTCAAAACCGAGATCAGTGCTTGACAAATAAATTATGACTGCCTTGGTATCCTGCATGCTGCTTTGCATGATTATCCCTCTTGTTCAGGGGGTAGAGGGTGGGGGATACTCACGGTCCTTTCATTTTTCTTCTCCTGAATTTATCTTCCTCTCTGCTTCCGGATCAAATGGGATAATCGTGCAAAGCGTCCGGACAGCGGATGTTGATCTGCTGACCAACTCTTTATGAAGCGGAACGCGAAGTTCCAAAAATTCGTTTACCTACAGGTTGTGCATAGAATGGCCTCCTTATTCTTCTGCAAATCAGCTGTTTTTTTGTTAAGCCGTGAGTTAATCCGAAATTGATATGGAGTCACGCATCGCTGATAACACTGACAGTAAGCTCGGAAAGTATTAATAACTTTTGAGCTTTTTTATTCGAACGGAATGCATGAAGCGTAACGGCGACACTAAGGCGGGGTCAAAGACAACAGATAAAACGAAATTTGTAAATCATCTTGCCGGAACATACATGTACTAGATCACCAATGCAAGCGGCCGCTTTTCATTTTTGCGGGTTGTGCGGGTTGACAAGATGCGCCGGCAGAGATATTCTGCCAAAGAACATATGCTCATGTACAATAATTGCTGGAGGCAGTTTTCATGGAAAAAGATGTGCATTCGTTTTTGAGTCCGGATACGCTCGAAAAAGTTTCGACGATTTTCAAAGCGCTGTCGGATCCTACCCGAATTAAAATTTTGTATTTGCTCTCCGAAGAGGAATGTTCGGTGACGCATATGTCGGAGGTGCTGAACTTGTCGCAATCGGCGGTATCCCATCAGCTTAGCATGCTGAGGAATTTGCGCCTGGTGAAATACCGCAGGGAAGCAAACACGCTGTACTACAGCTGCGATGACGGGCATGTCATCTCGCTGCTGACCCAGGCGATCCAGCACGCTAAATGCGATTAAGAGAGGATGAGGGGATGATGGAGAACGATTTGGAGTTGGATTTTGATTTGGAATCTTGCCGGGAATTGGCGGAGCGTTCCGGGCAAAGCGAAGCGGACAGACAACTTGTGCGCGAGCTGATCGGCCAAGCGGAAAAGCTGTCGGCGGAGAATGTCCGGCTGCGCAAAGCGCTGCTGCGGGCTTCCCGGAACGGGGCGCGGATGTCGAGCAAACTCAAAGAAGCGTTATACGAATAAACTAAAAAAAGCTGTCCCGCGTAAGTGAAGTCAATTCGCCGGGAACAGCTTTTATTCATGTGCCGGATTGATTTTGCTCTGTTTGCGCGGGTTCTTTTTTACGAAATCTTGGTCCAACATAATTGCGTTTGCGGTCGCGGAAAAAAATCCAGCCGCCCAAAAAGCCGACGCCTGCGGCAAACAGCAGCAATCCAAAACCGAATTGCAGCCAGTCGAACGTGACTTTGGCAAGCGAATCGTCACCGTGTTTGGACATATAATCAAATAGGGCATCCTTTATTTTAAGGAACCCGGTCATGGCGGCTATGCCTGGTATCACCAGCATAAGAATGGCAATGAACCGGGAAATCATCAGCTTCATGGAGCAGGATCGTCCTTTCCGATCAGAAATGGCATTCCTCTTCATCATACCTTGTTCGGCATGTTCTGTCCATTTCAGGACCGGATTTGTATTAAGGGCAAAACAGGGTAAAATAGGAGTTGGATTTATGGCGCAAACGCATGGGACTTATATATAGCGATTTTAAAAGAATGGTGGAGATTTGATTATGGCAATCCAATGTGATGTGGCGATTTTAGGAGGGGGCACGGGAGGTTATATTGCCGCGATTCGCGCTGCCCAACTCGGCAAGGAGGTCGTAATTATCGAACAGGACAAGCTTGGCGGAACCTGCCTGCACCGCGGCTGCATTCCGAGCAAGGCGCTGCTGCGGAGCGCGGAGCTGTATGCGCAAATGAAGGAGAGCGCCGCTTTCGGCATTGAGACGAGCGGACTGACATTGGTGTTTCCCAAAGTGCAGGAAAGAAAAGGGCAAATCGTCGAGCAACTGCACAAAGGTGTTCAATATTTAATGCGGAAGCATAATATCAAGGTGATTCAGGGCAGGGGCAGGGTCACCGGTCCTTCGATCTTTTCTCCGAAAAGCGGGGCGGTTGCCGTGGAGCTGGCGAATGGTGAAATGGAGACGGTCGTCCCGGCCAATCTGATCATCGCCACCGGTTCGCGGCCGCGTACACTGCCCGGTCTGGTTCCCGACGGAAAGCATGTGCTGAGCAGCGACGAGGCGCTCGTGTTGGAGGAGCTTCCGGGTTCGATGATCATCGTCGGCGGCGGGGTGATCGGTGTCGAATGGGCTTCCCTGCTGAGCGATTTCGGGGTGGAAGTCACGATCGTGGAAGCGGCGGATCAGCTGCTCCCGGCGGAGGACGAGGATGTGGCCCGCGAACTGCGCAAGCAGTTGGAGAAGCGGGGCGTAAAAGTGCTGACCGGGGTGAAGGTGGATCCCGAATCCTGCGAGATTCAGGAGGGGCAGGTACATATAGCGGCACTGCAGGGAGAAAAGCCGCTGCGGCTGCAGGCGGACAAGCTGCTGCTTTCGATCGGCCGGCAGGCGAACGTGGAGAACATCGGGTTGGAAAATACCGACATTGGTTTAGACCGGGGCTTCATCCGGGTAAATGAAAATATGCAGACGACGGAACCGCATATTTACGCGATCGGCGATTGCATCGGCGGTTTGCAGCTGGCCCATGCCGCAAGCCATGAGGGGCTGACGGCCGTGCATCACTTGGCCGGAGAGAGCTCGCATGCTTATCACGCCTCCCAAGTGCCGCGCTGCGTCTATACCCGCCCGGAGGTCGCTTCAGTGGGGCTTACGGCCAAAGAGGCCAAAGCCAAAGGATATGAAGTGAAGGAGGGCAAAGTTCCATTTTCGGCGATCGGGAAAGCGCTGGTGCAGGGGGAAAGCGGAGGGTTCGTCAAAATGATCGCCGATGCTCGCACGAACGACATTTTGGGCGTTCACATGATCGGTCCGCATGTCACCGAGCTGATCAGCCAGGCTGCGCTTGCGCAGCTGCTTGACGCGACACCGTGGGAAATCGGACAAGCGGTGTTTGCCCATCCGACGCTCTCGGAAATTATCGGGGAAGCGGCCTTGGTTGTCGAAGGAAACTCGCTTTCTTTATAGAGGTTGTGCTGAAAACCCGACTTTTTGAACACGCACTTATAAGCATTTCGCGGATAAAGTTTTCTTTTTGGCGGAAAAGCGTTTATAATAAGGTTATTCCAAGTCTTAGTACCAGGTTTTAAGATTAGATGTAACAAGGTGCTAATCTTGCATTTCAACCCAATGTAAGTTAAACAAAGGAGGTAACTCCCATGAACGCCAAAAGTTCAGTGCAAACCAAACCGCAACATGAGCAACTCGGATTGTCGGACACGGAAGTCGTCGAGATGTACAAATACATGGTGCTCGCGCGCAAATTCGATGAGCGCTGTCTGCTGCTGCAGCGGGCGGGGAAAATCAATTTTCATGTCTCCGGCATCGGGCAGGAAACGGCTCAGGTTGCCGCAGCGTTTGCGCTTGACCGGCAGCATGATTACTTTTTGCCCTATTACCGCGACTACGGCTTTGTAATGGCGGTAGGCATGACGTTGGAGGAACTGATGCTGTCGGCGTTCGCCAAAGCGGGCGACCCGAACAGCGGCGGACGGCAAATGCCGGGTCACTTCGGCAGCAAGCGGCTGCGCATCGTGACGGGCTCCAGCCCGGTAACGACGCAGGTCCCGCATGCCGTCGGCTTTGCTTTGGCCGCCAAAATGCAAAAAAAGACGAGCGTTTCGTACGTAACGTTTGGGGAAGGCTCCAGCAACCAGGGCGACTTCCACGAAGGCCTGAACTTTGCCGGCGTTCAGAAGCTGCCGGTCATCTTCCTGTGCGAAAACAACCAATACGCCATCTCGGTGCCGATCAAGAAGCAGCTTGGCGGCCGGGTGGTCGACCGGGCCCAGGGCTACGGCTTTCCGGGCATCCGGGTCGACGGCAACGACGCCCTTGAGGTTTACCGCATCGTGAAGGAGGCCAGGGAGCGGGCCGTTAGCGGAGAGGGGCCGACGTTGATCGAAGCGATGATGTACCGTTTGTCCCCGCACTCCACTTCGGATAACGATCTGGCTTACCGGACGAAAGAAGAAGTCGATAAGAACTGGAAAAAGGACGGCATCCCGAAAATGAAATCCTATCTGATCGAACACGGCTTATGGAGTGAGGAACGCGAAGAAGCGCTGCTTAAGGATATCCAGCAGCAGCTAAAGGACGCGCTGAAGGCGGCGGAAGACGCGCCGTACCCGAAACCGGAGGATACGCTGCTGCACGTGTACGCCAGCGAAGGAGAGGTGTAAGTTATGCCGGTAATGGAATATATCGACGCGATTCGTCTGGCGATGAAAGAGGAAATGGAGCGCGACGAAAGCGTGTTTGTGTTAGGGGAAGACGTCGGCGTCAAGGGCGGCGTGTTTACGACGACGAAAGGGCTGCAGGAGCAGTTCGGGGAGATGCGCGTGATCGATACGCCGCTGGCGGAATCGGCGATCGCCGGCGTGGCGATCGGCGCGGCCATGTACGGCATGAAGCCGATTGCCGAAATGCAGTATTCGGATTTTATGCTGCCGGCCACGAACCAAATTATTAGCGAGGCGGCGAAGATCCGCTACCGTTCCAACAACGACTGGAATTGTCCTGTCGTGGTGCGCGCGCCGATCGGCGGCGGCATTTTTGGCGGGCTGTACCATTCCCAGTGCCCGGAATCGATCTTTTTTGGCACCCCGGGCCTGAAAATCGTCGCCCCTTATTCGGCTTACGATGCCAAGGGCTTGCTGAAAGCGGCGATTCGCGACCCCGATCCCGTGCTGTTCTTTGAGAACAAGAAATGCTACAAGCTGATTAAAGAGGACGTCCCCGAGGACGATTACATCGTGCCGATCGGCCAGGCGAAGGTGCTGCGCGAAGGCACGGACATTACCGTGATCGGCTACAGTCTGCCGCTGCATTTCGCGATGCAGGCCGCCGCGGAGCTGGAGGCGGAGCAGGGCATCAGCGCGCATATCTTGGACTTGCGCACGCTCCAGCCGCTGGACCGCGAGGCGATTATTGCGGCGGCCCGTAAAACCGGCAAAGTGCTGATCGTGCACGAGGACAATAAAACCGGCGGCATCGGCGCCGAGGTGGCGGCGATCGTTTCCGAGGAGTGCCTGTTCGAGCTGGATGCGCCGATTGGGAGATTGTGCGGGCCGGACGTGCCGGCGATGCCGATCAGTCCGCCGATGGAGAAGTTTTTTATGCTTAGCAAGGATAAAGTCAAAGAAGCGATGCTTCAATTGGCGCTTTATTAACGGGAGTGAGGATTTCATGCCAAACCAAAAAACGTTAACCGACGTCGCGTTGCCCCAGCTAGCGGAATCGCTCGTTTCGGCGACCATCGGAAAGTGGCTGAAAAAGCCGGGAGATCCGGTTGAGCAATACGAACCGATTTGCGAAGTGATCACGGATAAAGTCAACGCTGAAATTCCGTCGACGGTGGACGGGATTATGGGCGAACTCCTGGCCCAGGAAGGTCAGGAAATCCAGGTGGGAACGGTCATCTGCCGGATCGAGACGGCTGCGGAGGCGGCCGGTTCCGCAGCCGGCGATACATCCCTGGCTACCGCCGGACCAGGTTCGACGGTGGCCCCTGCGCCGAGCCTCGCGGCAAGCGACGGTACGCAGCGCAGCCGTTACTCGCCGGCGGTGCAGACGCTGGCGGCCGAACACGGCCTGGATCTGCGCAAGATCGCCGGCACCGGGCTGGGCGGGCGCGTGACCCGCAAGGACGTGCTGGCCTTTATCGAGCGCGGCGGGGCCGCTTCGGCGGCTTCTGCATCCGCGGGAGCAGCGGCCAACCAGCCGGCGCAGCCATCGCAGCAGCAGCCGGCTCAGCCGGGCGCAGCATCTGCGGCAGCGGTTGAGCCGGCCCCGTACGCCGCTCCGGCCAGCCCGATCCCGGCCGGACTGAACGCCGCCGTTTCCGAGCCGGTTCGCAATTCCGGCCTGCATTTGACGGAAACGCCGCGTATTCCGACGATCGAAGTGGAGAATGGCGACCGCTCCGAATATTTCATCGACGTGACCCCGATCCGCAACACGATTGCGACGCGGATGCGCCAAAGCGTGTCGGAAATTCCGCACGGCTGGATGATGATCGAGGTGGACGTGACGAACCTCGTGCAGCTCCGTAATAAGCTGAAGGATGAGTTTAAGAAAAAGGAAGGCGTCAATTTAACGTATTTGGCTTTCCTTCTTAAAGCCGTTGTCGGCGCGATCAAGGATTATCCGATCATGAACTCGGTCTGGGCGGTGGACAAAATCATCGTCAAACGGGACATCAATATCTCGCTTGCCGTAGGCACCGAAGATTCCGTCATGACGCCTGTGATCAAAAAAGCCGACCAGAAAAACATCGCCGGCCTTGCCCGGGAAATTGAAGAGCTGGCGTCGAAAGTCCGCTCCGGCAAGCTGAAGCTGGATGATATGCAGGGCGGAACGTTTACCGTGAACAACACGGGGTCCTTTGGTTCTATTTTGACGCAGCCGATCATCAATTATCCGCAGGCCGCTATTCTAACGTTCGAGTCGATCGTCAAAAGACCGGTCGTCATCAACGACATGATCGCCGTACGTTCCATGGCCAACCTTTGTTTGTCCCTTGACCACCGCATCCTGGACGGGGTCATTTGCGGCCGTTTCATGCAGCGGGTGAAGGACAATATGGAAAGCTACTCTTTGGATACTCAGGTATATTAATTCCAACCTAAAAGAGGCGAAAAGCAGATGAACAACATTCCCTTGAAAGTAATGTATTATCCGATGATGGAGTACGGGGAAGCGTGGGAACTGCAAAAGCGCTTGGTTAAAGCGATAGACGGAGAACAGCAGCAGGAGCACCTGCTGCTGCTTCAGCATCCGCCGACATATACGATCGGTTCCCAGCGCCACCCCGAGCATTTGCTGCTTGGTCCGGAAGAGCTTAAGCAGCGGGGGATTTCCGTGTTTGAAATCGACCGCGGCGGAGATATTACATACCATGGTCCGGGACAGCTGGTCGGGTATCCGCTGCTCTGGCTGGAAGCCGGCCAGGGCCTTAATTTGCACGGTTATCTGCGCCAGCTGGAGCAGGTGATTATCAATTATTTGGCCCGTTTTGGGGTGGAAGGCAGCAGGAAACCGGAATACACCGGCGTTTGGGTCGGGGATGTCAAAATTTGCGCCATCGGCGTGAAGTTTAATAAATGCCGTCATAAAAGAGGGTTTATTACGAGCCACGGCTTTGCTTTGAATGTGAAGTCGGGCATCCAGGAGGATGGCTTCCGCGGCATCATTCCCTGCGGCATTCAGGAATACGGGGTAACTTCGCTGGAAGACGTCACCGGCCGGAACTTTACCGTTGAAGAGGCTGCGCGCGATCTCGTTCCGCTGTTTTCCGCGGTGTTCGGCCGGTCCGGAGCGTTCGAGCCGGCGGTTAACGAATAAAAAGCGGCTCCAGGAAGGCGAGCAGCGTGGAAGCCAGCATCGCAAACAGCATCAAATATACGACGATTCTCATCCATTTTTTTTGCATAGAGAAAACTCCTCCAACATAAACGTATATTTTCACTTATTCTATCGTAACGAAGAAAGCGAGGAAAGTCCAATGATCAACGAAACCAGAGTCATCGGACAGTTTTTGGAGCTCGTGCAAATCGACAGCGAGACCAAACACGAACGCCTTATTGCGGATTATTTGAAAAACAAGTTGTCCGAACTTGGCTTAGGTCTGGTGGAGGACGGCTCGCAAGCCGAGACCGGCCACGGCGCCGGCAATTTGATCGCGACCCTGGCGGCCAGCGGAAGCGTTGACGCCGAGCCGTTCCTGTTCTCCTGCCACATGGATACGGTAGAGCCCGGGAAAGGGATCAAACCGGTCGTCGGCGAAGACGGATGGATCCGCAGCGACGGAACGACGATTTTGGGCGCGGACGACAAAGCCGGTCTGGCCGTACTGCTGGAAGTGATCCAGGTGCTGCGCGAACGGAATATCCCCCACGGAAAAATCCAGTTCGTCATCTCGGCCGGCGAGGAGTCGAACCTGAGAGGGGCAAGGGCGCTCGACGTCAAGCATCTGGACGCCAAATTCGGATTCGCCCTTGATACGAACGGCGAAGTCGGGACGATTTGCGTCGGGGCTCCGACCCTGGCGCGGGTCGAAATCGAAATTTTCGGCAAATCGGCGCATGCCGGGGTCAATCCGGAAGACGGCATCAGCGCGATTCAGGTCGCCGGCAAGGCGATTGCCCGGATGAATCTCGGCCGCATCGATGACGAAACGACGGCCAATATCGGAAAATTTGAAGGCGGCGGCCCGACCAATGTCGTACCGGATCACGTCAAATTGTACGGCGAGGCGCGCAGCCTTTCCCAGGTCAAGGTGGAGCGGCAGCTGGAGGAAATGAAGGAGGCCGTGGAGGCGGTCTGCCGGGAGTACGGAGCCAAAGGGAATTTTCACAGCGAGATCATGTACCGGGGATTCCTCATTTCCGAGGAGGAGACAGCGCTGCGGATTGCCCGGAAGGCGGCGGCAGCGCTGGATATGTCCGGCGATACTTTCGTCTCCGGGGGCGGCAGCGACGCCAACGTGCTGAACGGCTACGGGATTCCGACCGTAAACCTTGCGATCGGTTATGAGAACATTCACACCACCGAGGAAAAAATCAAGGCGGACGATATCGTCAAAGCGGCGGAATTCGCGCTTGAAATCGTCCGGCAGTCCTGCATCGTGTAAACGGTCCGGGAACGCGGCAGCCCAGGGCCGGAAAGGCTCCCTGGGCTGCCGTTATGTTAATGCAGCAGCGTTGCCGCCCGGGCCGGCCTGGGTTCCGTTTGTTCCGCGGAACTAACGGTGCGCCAGCCCGAGGTTTGAATAATATGTAGGGTTTGGTTGAAATCTTCCAAATACTTGCGGATTTTGATTCGCTCCGCTTCGGGCGGATGGTAGATTTCCATTCTGCGCCGCAGGTTTAACATCGCTTCCTGCAAATAACAGGAAGCCGCGCCGAAGCGGGCGGCGGCCAAATTCCCGCTCTGTTCGGCGATCGCCTCAAAGATCGCTGCGGCTTCCCGATAATATCCCTCGTCATAACGCATTTCCGCCCAAATGTAGCTAAGCTCCAAAAAAGGGGGAGATGGCCTGCTTAGCGTTTCGGGATCGATCAGGGCGATCCGTTTTTTGGCCAGCTCCGCGTAACCTGCTTTATATAAGGACTGCACCAGCGCGCTGAGCAGATGGATATCGCTTTGTCCTGCGATTTTATCGGCAAACTGGATTCGTCCTTTCTCAACGGAGTTTTGAATCAACTGGACCATTTTGGCCATGTTCTGAGGTTGTCCGACGGGACTACGCATAATTCACCCCCCGCTTTCTATTAACCTGAAACGATGCAACTGAATAACCGGCAGCCGGGAATCGATCAGATCCGTCAGTTTTGCCTCCGGCCCCGCTTCTTTCAGCCATTGCGCCAGCAAAACGCGGATTTGCCACGCCTTGCCCTGGGCCCGGACGGCGGTCGGAGAAAAGCAGCTTTTCATTTTCAAAGGCTCCTTTCCTGAGCAGGTTTGGTATAATAACAGCATATGCCCTTATTGGACAAGTTATGTGCAAGAATTCGCGCGTTTCTTTACGCGTTATATAAAAGGAGGACGTTAAACATGGCAGCTGATCAATTAAAAGAAACGACGGTTTCGACCGATCCGGTATTTTCCGGGAAAATGATCTCTTTGCAAGTCGACACGGTCAAGCTTCCCGACGGTACGCTGGCGACGCGGGAGGTTGTGAAGCATCCCGGGGCCGTTGCGGTGCTGGCGGTCCATGAGGGGCGGCTGCTGCTCGTCGATCAATACCGTCAGGCGATGGGGCGCTGCGAGCTGGAGATTCCGGCAGGCAAGCTGGAAAAGGGAGAAGATCCGCTGGAGGCGGCGGCTAGAGAGCTTCAGGAGGAGACGGGCTATACCTGCGGCAAGCTGACGCATCTGCATTCTTTTTACACGTCCCCGGGGTTCGCGGATGAGATCATCCATCTGTATTGGGCCGAGGAGCTAAGCGCCGGCGAGATGGCCCCGGATGCCGACGAATTTCTCGAAGTCCACGAGGCGACGCTGGAGGAAGCGCTGCAGCATATCGCCGAGGGCCGGATCGCCGATGCGAAGACGATTTTGGCCGTATACATCTGGCAGCTGCGGCTCACTTGGGAAACGGCGGTCCGCTAAATCATGCGGCTGGAAACAGAAGGACTGCACACCGTGTTTGCCGATCTGCACATTCATATTGGCCGGACCGGGCGGGGGGAGCCGGTCAAAATCAGCGGCAGCCGCGATCTGACCTTTGCCAACATTGCGAGGGAAGCCGCCTTGCGCAAAGGGATCGGCCTGGTCGGCATCATCGACTGCCATTCCCCCGGCGTGCAGGAGGACATTGCCCAATGTCTGGAGCGGGGGGAGATGCACGAGTTGGCCGAGGGAGGCGTCGCTTATCAAGAGACGACGCTGCTGCTCGGCAGCGAGCTGGAGATTCGCGAGCCGGGGATGGGGCCGGCGCATTTGCTGGCGTTTTTTCCGACGTTTGCCGCGATTCGCGGGTTTACCGGCTGGCTGGAAAAAAGGATGAAAAACGTCATGTTAAGCTCGCAGCGCGTATACACGCCGGCGCGTACACTGCAGGAAGAGGTGTATGCGCGCGGGGGAATGATCATTCCGGCGCATATTTTTACGCCGCACCGCAGCATTTACGGCAGCTGTGCGCCGCGCATGGACGACGTGCTCGACACGGCGCTGATCAGCGCCGTCGAGCTGGGCCTAAGCGCCGACAGCGAAATGGCCGGGCTGATCAGCGAACTGGATCCGTTTACGATCCTGACCAATTCGGACGCCCATTCACTCGGCAAGATCGGCCGGGAATACAACGAGCTGCTGCTTGTCGCGGCAAATTACCGGGAGTTCGCCAAAGCGCTGAAGCAAGAGGACGGCCGGCGCGTCGCCGGCAATTACGGGCTGAATCCCCGGCTCGGCAAATACCACCGGACATACTGCGGCAACTGCAGCTATATTATCGACGAAGCGGAGGCGGCGGTGGAACGCTGCCCGTATTGCGGCAGCCCGAAGCTGGTGCGCGGCGTATACGACCGGATTCGCTCGATCGCGGACCGTCAGGCGCCCGCTGTTCCGGCGCACCGGCCGCCGTACCACTACCAGGTGCCGCTGGAGTTTATCCCGGGCCTGGGCCCGGCGAAGCTGGAGCTGCTGCTTGCCGCATTCGGCACCGAGATGAACATCCTGCACCATGTCCCGGAAGCGAAGCTCGCCGAAGTCGCCGGGCCGGAACTGGCCGCCCGGATCGCCGAGGCGCGAAGCGGCAGGCTGGAGCTGGCCGCCGGGGGCGGGGGGATTTACGGCAAAGTGAAGAAATCCTGAGCGCTGGCAGGCGCTGGTTAGGCATAAGGAAGGAAGCTTGTTCATAAATTTTTTCTAAGGCACAAGTATTTGAACAAGCGAGGAGGCTTTCTTACATGCTTCAACCGATACGCCATGCGCTTAAGGATCAAACCCCGTTGTACGTATTCGTTGCGGTGCTGTTTTTAATGGGCGTCGTGTTCGGAGCGCTGATGGTCAATGCGCTGACGCTGGAGCAGCAGCAGGATTTATCGCGATATTTCGGCGACTTTTTCTTATCGATCAACGAAGGCGGAACGGAGTTTCAGCCGATGTCGTACTGGGAGGTCGCCGTTTTACATTTGAAATGGCTGGGTTTGATATGGCTGCTTGGACTTTCCGTGATCGGTCTTCCGGGGATACTGATTCTCGATTTTTTGAAAGGCGTATTGATCGGCTTTACGGTGGGCTGCCTGGTCGGGCAATACACTTGGAAAGGGCTGCTGTTCGCCCTCGTTTCGATTGCGCCGCATAATCTGATCGTCATCCCCGCTTTGTTGATTGCGAGCGTGGCCGCCGTCAGTTTTTCGCTCAACATCATCCGATCGCGGGTCCTGCTGGGTGGCAGCGGCAACGCATCGCGCCCGTTTCTCTCCTACACCGGCCTGACGCTGGCGATGGCCGCCGTGCTGCTCGCGGTATCTTCGTTCGAAACATGGGTCACCCCCGCGATGATGGCTTGGGTTACTCCTATGATATCGCCGAATGCCTTGTAGTCGCATTTACTGCAAATCGTCTGCATTCGGGATGCTACCGAAGTGAATTTTCACTTTTTCGGAAGCATCCTGTTTCATTTTCTCTTAGAAGGGAACGTTCCCGTCGCCGCGAACGAAATACAGATTCGGATCGTATAGGCCCGGGCAGTACGTCCGGAATATGACGGACGTTCGGATGCTGGTGCAGCCGCCTGCCAACCAAAGGCCGGCAGGGATTGTAGAATTGGGAGTACATCGGCCTTTAAAATAGCGGCATTTTATGTACTTATTTTTCTAAGAATGGTCCAGAAATACGGGGATTTCATTGCGGCGGGGAAAATAACGGCATAAACCGCCTCTATTTCTCTCGAACGAACGGAAATCTCCGGAATAGCGGGCGTTTTTGCTTTTATTTTTTTCGCTGGAGTTGCTTTTTTTGGCATTGGTTTTTGTTTCGGAGGCAAAACAAAAAAGCGCCGCTGCCGCTGATTTTAAGAGGAGTCCAGCTCCTCACAGCAGGCTCAGAATGCCGAATATCCAAAAAATTACACCTAACGCTATGCTGATAACCCCGGCAAATTTGATGTAGTCGATAAAGCCGGCGCTTGGGTCCGAGTCCTTTGGCAAACCTATTGGCCGAAAAAGCCAAGACGTTGGCTTCTTGATCGCAAATATGCCCAAACAGACGATTAGAGCTCCAAGCAGGAGCAGAAAAATAGTAAAAAGCACGGGATCATCTCCTTAACAAATGTTACGGGCAGGATGGGGAATGGTTTCAGACTCTAGCAAAATGTTTGACTTTGTGGAATGACTCCCCCTATAATGAAAGAAGTGGTTATTGAAGTTTAATTGGATGTGCGGGAATGGCTGGGGGAGGGAGAACATGGAAGCAAAGATCGAAAAAATCAAACAACAGCTGCAATCCCACGGTTACAAATTGACGCCCCAGCGGGAAGCCACGGTACGCGTGTTGCTCGAAAACGAAGACGATCATTTAAGCGCGGAAGATGTTTTTATGCTCGTAAAGGATAAAGCGCCGGAAATCGGACTGGCGACCGTATATCGCACATTGGAACTGCTCAGCGAGCTTCATGTTGTCGAGAAGATCAATTTCGGCGACGGGGTGGCCCGGTACGATTTGCGCACGGACACGACAAAACATCACCATCATCACCTGATTTGCGTGCAGTGCGGGGCGATGGACGAAATTCGCGAGGACTGGCTCGGCCCATTAGAGGAGCGGCTGGAGAAAGAGTTTAATTTTACGGTGTTGGACCACCGCCTGGATTTTCAGGGGATCTGTCACCGGTGTAAAGATAAAAACAACGACCCGTCGGGGACTGGCGATACGAAATAATGTTCAAGGTGAGCTCCATACGGCTGCGTGCCGTAAGGGGCTTTTTAGTTGTGTGTCGGGACTTCTATGTCAGCGGAAGCCGAGCTAAAGCTCCCCGCTTTTTCCGAGGCTAACGCATACTCGTCCTTTCCTCTTTATATACTGAAAGAGAAGGCGCCTGCCCCTTGCCGGCAAGGGGGGCAGAAGTTCGAGGAAAGAGGGATGACCGATGGTGATTTCGCTTCGCCGCTGGCTGCGGTCCGTCAAATATTTGCTCCTGTTTGCGGCGCTCACGTATACTTTGTATAGAACGTTTGGGCTTTTGGAGGCATATATGTTTTACGAGGATAAGTACCGGATTCCTGACGGTTCTGCCGTGAAGGTGTTTCATGCCGATCTTCCCGGCGGCGGGGAGAGGGCGTCATTGGCCGACCGGCTTAAGCTGTTTTATTGGTACGGAGAATGATGGACTTTTTTGTCCAACTTCTTGGGACGATCGGCAGGGAATCGGACCGTGAACGTGGAATATTGATCTGACCATAGAAAGGGGGGCGCGGAGCATGGAACAATATGCGGCCTCTTTTATTGCATTTTTGGCGGAGCGGCGGGAATTAAGCGGTTCGACGCTGGAAGCCTACGCACGGGATGTGAAGCAGTACATAAATTATTTGCGGCGGCGGCGGGTGGAGCATTTCCGGGAAGTGACGCGGGCCGGAATCCAGCTTTATTTCTCGGCGATGAAAGAGGAAGGCAAGGCTCCCGCCACGGTGATGCGCGTGTCGGTGACGCTGCGCGCTTTTTTCGAGTATTTGCTGCAGGAGCGGGTGATCGATCAGGACCCGTTTGTCATGGTGGAGCTGCCGAAGCTCGACAAAAAGCCGCCGCAAACATTAACGGTGGAGGAAACGGAGAAACTGCTGGAGACGCCGGATCCGGCCGCTCCGCTGGGCCTGCGCGACAAAGCGATGCTGGAGCTGCTGTATGCGACGGGAATCCGCGTGTCCGAGCTGATCTCGCTGGACGTTCGGCATGTGGATACGGCGCTGCGGTTTTGCCGCTGCCGCGGAGATAGCGGGAAGGAGCGCATCATTCCGTTCGGCGGTGTGACGGCGGAATGGCTGGAACGCTATTTGCGGGAAGGCCGGCCTCATTTGGCGCAAACGGAGGACGATCAGGCGCTGTTTCCGAATCGGCGCGGCGGGCGGATCAGCCGCCAGGGCTTCTGGAAGGTGATCAAGAAATACGGGCAAGAGGCCGGAATTAACGCCGACATTACGCCCCATACGCTGCGGCATTCCTTTGCCGTCCATCTGCTGGAACGCGGAGCGGACGTAAGATCGGTGCAGGAGATGCTGGGCCATGCCGATATGGCCACGATCCAGATGTACTTAAATCAGGCGAGACCGAACCTGAAATCGGTGTATGACGCCGCCCACCCGCGTGCCGGGCGCAAGCCGGAGCAGGGGAAAGGCACGGCGGCTCCGTCGTATTAACCGGCGGTATGGTTTTGGCCTGGCAAGGAATAACTAAGCAGCGAACATTAACGAGGTAGTTCAAAAAGGAGAGATCCCATATGCAAAACGGAAATCGGTTCAGAAAAATATCGGTGATCGTGCTGGACAGCGTCGGAATCGGCGAGCTGCCCGACGCGGCGCAGTTCGGCGACGAGGGGGCGCACACGCTTGGTCATATTTTGCAAACGGCTCATGGCACCAAGCTGCCGAATCTGCAAAAGTTGGGCCTCGGCAATATCGCGGAGCTGCCGAATTTGGCTCCTGCCGCAGACCCTGCCGCCTATTACGGAAAGATGGCGGAGATTTCCGCGGGCAAGGACACGATGACCGGCCATTGGGAGCTGATGGGGCTTAAAACCGAAACGCCGTTTCAAACGTACCCGAACGGATTCCCTCAGGACTTAATCGCCCGTTTCGAGCAGGAGACCGGCCGCAAGGTGATCGGCAACAAGCCGGCTTCGGGGACGGAGATTTTGGTCGAGCTCGGGGAAGAGCACATGAAAACGGGGGCGTGGATCGTGTATACGTCGGCGGACAGCGTGTTTCAAATCGCCGCGCACGAAGAGATCATCCCGCTGCCCGAGCTTTATCGCGCGTGCGAAATCGCGCGCAAGCTGACGCTTGAGCCGGAGCATTCGGTCGGCCGGGTTATCGCCCGCCCGTTCGTCGGCTCGCCGGGGAACTTCCAGCGCACGCCGAACCGGCACGATTACGCGGTGAAGCCGCCGGAGCCGACCGTGCTGAACGCGCTGAAAAACGCCGGTAAAGAAGTGGTGGCTGTCGGCAAGATCGGCGACATTTTCTCCGGCGAAGGCATTACGGCGTCGTTCCCGACGAAGAGCAACCGGCACGGCATCGAGGAAACGCTGCAGCGCCTGGATCAGGATTTTTCCGGCCTATTGTTTACGAATCTGGTCGATTTCGATTCCCTGTACGGCCATCGCCGCGATCCGCAAGGATATGCCCGCGCCTTGGAGGAATTCGATGCGGCTGTGCCGGATCTGCTCGCCAAAGTCGGCGAAAACGACCTGCTGGTGATTACCGCGGACCATGGCAACGATCCGGTCCATTCCGGGACGGATCATACGCGCGAATACGTGCCGCTGCTCATTTACGGGCCGTCCTTAAAGAACCCGGGCAGCCTCGGGGTGAGGGGAACGTATGCCGATCTGGCGGCCACGATCGCGGACAATTTCGGCGTTCAGGCCCCTGAGCACGGCATCAGCTTTTTAAGCCAATTGAAATAAGATACGGGAGGACCATGTGTATGACGACAACTTTAACGATAGGCATGATCCGGGACGCGGCGGACTATATCCGCTCCCGGGCGGCGCACACGCCGAAGGTGGGCCTTATTTTGGGCTCGGGCCTCGGCGTGCTCGCCGATCGCATCGAGCAGCCGGTCACCATCGCCTATAAGGACATTCCTTATTTTCCGCAATCCACGGTGGAGGGGCATGCGGGCGAGCTGCTGATCGGCACCGTTCAGGGAACGGCAGTCGTGCTGATGAAAGGCCGTTTCCACATGTATGAGGGATACGGCCCGGAGCTGACGGCGTTTCCCGTGCGCGTCATGAAGGAGCTTGGGGTATCGACGCTGCTGGTGACCAATGCGGCCGGTGGCGTGAACACCTCCTATTCGCCGGGCGATTTAATGCTGATTTCGGACCACATCAACCTGACCGGCAAAAATCCGCTCATCGGGCCAAACGATGGGGAACTGGGACCGCGCTTCCCGGATATGTCCCAAGCGTACAGCCGGCGGCTGCGGGAAACAGCCCGCCAGGTCGCTGGCGAAAAAGGCGTTCCGCTTCAGGAGGGCGTCTATGCCGGGCTGCTGGGTCCGTCATACGAGACCCCGGCGGAAATCCGCATGCTCCATACGCTGGGAGCTGACGCGGTCGGGATGTCGACCGTTTCCGAAGTAATCGTCGCCAGACATGCGGGGCTTGAGGTGCTGGGCATTTCCTGCATCAGCAACATGGCTGCGGGGATCTTGGATCAGCCGCTTTCCCATGCGGAAGTCATGGAGACGACCGACCGCGTGCGCGAGAAATTTTTAAGCCTTGTTTTGGCCATTATTCCTAAAATGTAATCCCATAAGAAGAACGGAGGTAAGGATCGATGAGAGCTGTAGATCTGATCCGCAAAAAAAGAGACGGCCAGGAGCTGACGACCGAGGAGATCGGCTTTTTGGTCCGGGGGTACAGCGAAGGACGGATTCCCGACTATCAAATGTCCGCCTGGGCGATGGCCGTTTATTATCAAGGCATGAGCGCGCGGGAGACGGCCGATTTGACGATGGCGATGGCTTCGTCCGGCGAAACGATCGACTTAGGTTCGATTCGCGGCGTCAAGGTGGACAAGCATTCCACGGGCGGCGTCGGGGACAAAACGACGATCGTGCTCGGTCCCTTGGCGGCGGCGGCGGGCGTGCCTGTCGCCAAAATGTCCGGCCGGGGCTTGGGCCATACCGGCGGAACGATCGACAAGCTGGAAGCGATCTCCGGATTCTCCGTTGAGCTGGGCAAGGAGCGGTTCTTTCGGCAAGTGAACGAGCTCGGCCTCGCCGTCGTCGGCCAAAGCGGGAATATGACGCCGGCCGACAAGAAGCTGTACGCGCTGCGCGACGTCACCGCGACGGTGGACTCGATACCGCTGATCGCCAGCAGCGTCATGAGCAAAAAAATCGCCGCCGGCGCCGACGCGATCGTCCTGGACGTCAAAACGGGCAGCGGCGCGTTTATGAAGACGCTGGAGGATTCGATTCGCCTGGCCAAAGCGATGGTCGATATCGGCACCCAGGTCGGACGGCGCACGGTGGCGGTGATCAGCGATATGGACCAGCCGCTCGGCTACGCGATCGGCAATGCGCTGGAGATCAAGGAAGCCGTCGCCACGCTGCGCGGCGAAGGGCCGGCGGATTTGGAGGAGGTCTGCCTGATTTTGGCTTCCCACATGCTGATTCTGGGCGGAAAAGCGGCTGACGAAGAAGAAGCCCATGCGCTGCTGAAGGCTAAACTTCAAAGCGGCGAGGCGCTGGACAAGCTGAAGGGCATGGTTTCCGCCCAAGGCGGCGATACGTCCCAGATCGATCGCCTTGACCTGCTGCCGAGCGCCGAGCTGCAAATCGAGGTGCGTTCCGAAAGCAAAGGTTACGTCGATTCGATCCAGGCCGAGGAGATCGGACTGGCGGCGATGATGCTCGGTGCCGGACGGGAAACGAAGGATTCCGTCATCGATCTGGGCGCCGGCGTCGAACTGCGTAAAAAAATCGGCGATCCGGTCGAAATCGGCGACACGCTGGCCGTGCTGCACTTAAACCCCGCCCGCGAGAGCGGCCGGGCCGAGGCGGAACGCCGGGTGCTGGGAGCTTACGGCATTTCGGGGACGAAGGTTCCGAGAAGGCCGCTGGTGTTTGCGCTGGTCACGCCGGACGGCGTCAAAAGGTTCTGAGAGGTAGTTCAAAAAGTCGTCTTTTGAAGATTTAAGAATGAATAGTCACCGAAGCGTTTCTTCCTTAAATCGCAAGAAAAACTTCAACTCAGGGCGGTCTGTTTCTTTGATTGTTCGTCGATCATCCAACCTTCTCGGTGCTGAAAAGCCGACTTTTTGAACAATCAATAGAGCTTTATACGGCATTTTCCGGAAATCGCGGGGTTCGCGATTTCCGGGAGGTGCCGTTTTTTTGCGTTCAGGAATAAAATCCCGCTTTGCAGCCGATACTAGGTTAGCAGAATCCAGAGTTTTTAAAGGGGGACTAATCTTGAACAGACGGCTGTTAATCTGGTTAGCCGCGTTCGTTCTGGCCGTTTCGGTTTGGCCGAATTACGCATTCGCCAACCACGGCGGCCCGCATGAAGAAGATGACGCTATCGCTCTGGCGGACAATGCCCGATCCGCCGTGCTGATCGATGCGGATACCGGCACGGTAATTTACGAAAAGCAGAGCCATGAGCAATTGCCTCCGGCCAGCATTACGAAAATCATGACGATGCTGCTGACGATGGAGGCGGTCGACAAAGGGACGCTGAAGCTGAGCGACAAGGTGACGGCCAGCGAATACGCTTCGTCGATGGGCGGCTCGCAAATCTTCCTGGAGCCGGGCGAAGTGATGACGGTGGATGAGCTGCTGAAAGGCGTGGCGATGGCTTCCGGGAACGACGCCTCCGTGGCGCTTGCGGAAAAAATCGCCGGCTCGGAGAAAGCGTTCGTGAGGCTGATGAATGAACGGGCCAAGCAGCTTGGCATGAAGGACACGCATTTTGCCAACTGCAACGGTTTGCCGGTGGAAAATCACTACAGTTCGGCTCACGACATCGCCATCATGAGCCGGGAGCTGTTGAAGCATGAGGGGATTACAAAGTATACCGGGGCTTATCAAGATTACTTGCGTCAGGGCACGGAAAAGCCGTTTTGGCTTGTCAACACGAATAAGCTCGTCCGCTTCTACAGCGGCGCCGACGGTCTGAAGACCGGCTACACCTCGGAAGCGAAGTTTTGCTTGGCGGCTACCGCCAAACGCGACGGACTGCGCCTGATCGCCGTCGTGCTCGGCGAACCGAATACGAAGACGCGGAACAGCGAAGTTTCGGCGATGTTCGATTATGCTTTTTCCCAATATACATTGCATCCGATATATCAAGCCGGGGAAACGATCGGCAAGGTGAAGGTGCAGAAGGGGATGAGCGCGCAGATCGACCTGACCGCCGCCAAGGCGCTCAATGTGCTGGTAAAAAAAGGCGCTCCGGCGGAAAGCATTACGCACAAGCTGATCGCTCCGGAAAAATTGGCGGCGCCGGTTAAAGCGGGGCAATCGATCGGCAAGCTCGTCGTTTATCAGGACGGAAAGGTTCTTACCGAATTTGAGCTGACCGCTCCGGCCGATATCGGTAAGGCGGGCTGGTGGACGCTGTTCAAACGGACGGCCGCACACTTGTTTTTTGTAGATTAATAGGGCTTTTCTTCTAGTTTTGTCACCCGGCAGGAATCGGCCGGCGGGCCGTAGAATTGTTGTGTTCATGTCAGGGAGGAGAGTGAACAAAACGTGAATTTGCATGTGGAAATGGAAACGCGCCGCGACACGCTGATCGTACGCTTAAGCGGAGAATTGGACCATCATACGTCGGACGGCGTCCGGATGCGGATGGACGAAGAGATCGCCCGGGGGAACTGCCGCAATCTCGTTTTAAGTCTCAAAGAACTGCAGTTTATGGACAGCTCGGGGATCGGCGTCATTCTCGGAAGATACAAGCTGATCAAGCAAAAGGGCGGCAAAATGGTCGTGTGCGACGTGAATCCGCCGGTTTACCGGTTATTGGAAATGTCGGGATTGTTTAAAATCATGCCGATCTTTGAAAACGAGGGATTGGCGCTTTCGGATTTGGAGGTGGCCCTGTGAGCATGAATCAAGGCAGCAATTTTATGTCGCTCAAGTTTGCCGCCAGATCCGAAAACGAATCGTTTGCCCGGGTAACGGTGGCCGCATTCGTATCGCAACTCGACCCGACAATGGACGAGATTACCGATTTGAAGACGGTCGTGTCCGAAGCGGTGACGAATTCGATCATTCATGGCTATGACGGAAATCCGGACGGGATTGTGACGATTTCCGCCGAGATTGAAGGCGATACCGTCACGCTGATCATCGAGGATCAGGGCCGCGGAATCGAGGACGTGGAGCTGGCCAAGCAGCCGCTGTACACGTCCAAACCCGAGCTGGAGCGTTCCGGCATGGGATTTACGATTATGGAAAACTTCATGGACGAATTCGACGTCGTGAGCGAAGTGGGCGGCGGCACACGCATCCGGATGAAGAAAAGGATTGTATCCAAGAAAGCTTTATACAATTAGGGGTTGGATCTATGGATGCCGAAGTGAAGCAAACCTCGAGAGAGTTTTTGGACGACGCGGAAGTAAAGCGGTTAATCGCTCTGAGCCAGGCAGGGGACAACGCCGCCAGGGACCGGCTGGTAGGCTGCAATATCCGGCTCGTCTGGTCGGTCGTGCAGCGGTTTATGAATCGGGGGTACGAACCCGAAGATTTGTTTCAAATCGGCTGCATTGGACTGCTGAAGTCGGTGGACAAGTTTGACCTCAGCTACGATGTGAAGTTTTCGACCTATGCGGTTCCGATGATCATCGGGGAAATTCAGCGGTTTTTGCGCGATGACGGGACGCTGAAGGTCAGCCGGTCGCTGAAGGAAATGGCCAACAAAGTGCGCAAAAAGAAGGATGAATTGTCGAAGCTGATGGGCCGTCTCCCCACCGTCAAAGAGGTGGCCGAGGAGCTTGGGGTGACGCCGGAAGACGTCGTATTTGCCCAGGAGGCCAATAAGCCGCCGGCTTCCATCCATGAGACGGTATTTGAAAACGACGGGGATCCGATCACGCTGATGGATCAAATCGCCGACGAATCCCAGGAACGCTGGTTCGACAAGCTCGCCTTGCACGAGGCGATCGACGGTTTGACCGACCGGGAACGGCTGATCGTGTATTTGCGGTATTACCGGGACCAGACCCAGTCCGAGGTCGCTACGCGGCTGGGCATCTCCCAGGTGCAGGTTTCCCGGCTGGAGAAAAAAATACTGCAGAACATCCGCGATCAGATCGCGCAATAACGGTTAAGTTACCAGGTAGTTAACAGGCAAATGAATAGAGCCGAACCCTTCCAGTGATGAAATCCCCTCCAAGCAGGCGTTGCCAATGCGGCGTTTTGACTTGGAGGGGATGTTTTTGTGTTGGCGACTGGAACAGCTCGCGTATTCTATACGGGCGATGCGACATCCTATATAATAGAAGCATGTTCGACTATAAATTGAAAGCAAGGAGATTTTAACGATGAGTGTACATATCGCTGCCAAACCGGGCGACATTGCGGAAACGATTCTTTTGCCGGGCGATCCGCTGCGGGCGAAATTTATTGCTGAAACGTATTTGGAAAATGCAATATGCTACAACGAAGTGCGCGGGATGCTCGGATTTACCGGAACCTACCAAGGCAAAAAAATATCCGTCCAAGGAACCGGCATGGGCATTCCCTCCATCTCGATTTACGTTAATGAATTGATCAAGGAATACGGGGTCAAAAATTTGCTCCGCGTCGGCACCTGCGGCGGGATGCAGGAGCATGTGCATGTCCGCGACGTTATTTTGGCCCAGGCTTCCTGCACGGATTCCAGCATGAACCGCCATGTGTTCGGCGGCTTTGATTTTGCCCCGATCGCTAGCTTCCCGCTGCTCAAAACCGCTTACGAGTTCGGCGTCAAAAAGGGGCTGAAGCTGCATGTCGGCAGCATTTTCAGTTCGGACATGTTCTACCGCGACGATACGACCGTCACGAAGCTGCTGATGAAATACGGCGTGCTTGGAGTGGAGATGGAGACGACCGCGCTCTATACGCTGGCCGCCAAATACGGCGTAAACGCGCTGACGATTCTGACGGTGAGCGACCACCTGTTGACCGGCGAGGAGACGACCGCCGAAGAACGGCAGACGACCTTCAAGCAGATGATGGAAGTGGCGCTGGACACCGCGGTGACGTTGTAAGATCAAGCCGGATTTCAGAAGTAGAGGGACCGCACTGCCTGCGTTTTATGGAGGCCGCGGAAATAGCGGTAAAAATGATCCTTATTTTCGTCAAAAAAGGCGACATGACCCCAATAAAGGCCTTTTTTACCATTGCCATTGCATTAACTTTTGCTCAAGGTTTTTTTACAAGCGTTGGCTTTCCGAATCGATACTGTCCGCCCGCCGGAAATCTAACGGTTGCAGCAGCGGCTATTTGCCGAAAAAAGACCTTTTCGAAATGCTAACGGTTGCCAGCGCCGTTATTTGCCTGAATCCAAGCAAAAATTACCGGTTTTCGGCGAAATAAGCTCCATGGCAACCGTTACAATTTGAAATCAACGGTATTGGAACAAATAGCGCTTGTGGCAACCGTTAGAATATTGGTGCAGCTAAAAAATGCCGTCACCATCCACACTTCAAAAAACCGCCTGAGAAAATTCTCCGGCGGTTTTTTGGCGTTATGGGCATTCTCATTGAATTTTGTTGGCCTTATGTTAAACTCATGGATTGACCGATGGCTTTAGCAACGGCTGCCGTTTCAAACTAAAATAAAATGAGAACGCTTTCCTGACGTATGGTGCGAGCCGGCTGCCGCTAATGTTATCCAAATTGTCCTGGGGAGGAGACAAGCTATGAAAAGAATTTTTACCGATCGGCCGATCCAGTCCAAACTGCTGATTTCTTTTTTGCCGATATTGGTGCTGTCGGTGGCGATGACCGGATGGTTTTCTTATCTTTCGGTTGCCGGGAAGCTGCAGCAGACGACTTATTATTCGCTGTCCGATCTGGTCCAGCAAACCTCGCTGTTTCTGGACGACAAATTCGCCACGGTGTTCGAGCAGTTGGTGAGCATTGAGGACCATCCTTCGTTCCGCAGCATTTTGGCGGGGGAAGGGCAGGGCTACGACCAGCGCCGTTATGACGACATCATCGGGCTGCACGACCGCTTCGAGGAGATTTACCATACTTATTTTCAGATGATCGATTCCATTTATGTCGGCTTCAACAATGGGCGTTCATTTAATTTGCAAAAAGAATTCGTCCCCCGCCGGGTGAGCGCGGACCTTGCCGATTGGGTGGGCGAATATCAGCAGGCCGAACGCGGTTATTACTGGCTGAACAGCCATCGGGACAGGGTGTTCGATACGGTAGAGTCGCGAAAGGTGCTGAGCAATTTCAAGATCATCGGCACGCCAAGCTCGGAAGTGAGCGGACTGATTCTGATCAACCTGCGGGAGAGTTATTTTCGCGACATTATGGAAAACGTCAAAATCAGCCCAAGCGGGACGCTGGCGCTGATCAGCCCGGACGGGACGCTGTTCTCCAAGCCGCTGGACGAGCGTTACGAAGTTGCCGAGGAGACGATCGCAGAGCTGCGGTCGCTGGCCGGAGAACGGGGGAGCCTGACCGCGCGGAGCTCCAGGGGGGAGAAGCTGACCATCGCCTACGACACGCTGCCGCTGAATCAGTGGGTGCTGGCGGCGATCGTGCCGGAACGCGATATTTTGGCGGGTGTCCATTCGATTAAATACATATCTCTTGGGATTACGCTCATCGTCCTGCTCGTGTTTATGATCGTGGCCGCCTGGGTGGCCCGCAAGCTGACGGACCCGATCCGTTACTTGTCCAAACAGGTGAAACGCTTCGAGCAAGGCAATATGCAGGTGAACTTTCAGCTCGATGAGCGCAACGAAATCGGGGTGCTGGCGAACGGTTTGGCCAGTCTGTCGGAGGCGGTCCGGCAGCTGCTGCAGGAGGTCCGCGACAAAGAGCGGCAAAAACGCCGCATTGAGCTCCATGCCTTGCAGGCGCAAATACAACCGCATTTTTTGTACAATACGCTGTGTTCGATCAAGCACCTGATCGATTTGCGGGAGAAGGAGAAAGCGTCGCAAATGGTCGCGGCGCTGACCCGTTTTTTCCGCATCGGCATCAGCAAAGGGAAAGAGGTTATTCCGATCGGTGAAGAGATCGAACATGTCCGCAGTTATTTGCAAATCTTGCACCTGCGCTACAGCAAAGATTTCGAGTTTAGGATTGATGTGGCGGACGAGCTGCTTACGCTATCCATCCCTAAGCTGACGCTGCAGCCGTTGGTGGAGAACGCGATTTACCACGGCATCAAAACGAAGCGGGGCCGGGGGACCGTTTCCATTAGCGGGCGCCGGACGGGCGGTAAAGCGATCCTGGAAGTGTACGACAACGGCTCGGGTATCGCCCCGGACAAGCTGGAGCGGCTAGCGGGTTCTATCCGGGCCGACAGAATCGATGAAGCCGAAGAGCCGATCACTTACGGTCTGCGCAATTGCCACCGGAGGCTGGCGCTGCATTTTGGCGCTCCGTATGGTCTAAAATTGGAAAGCGTGCACGGGGAATACACCCGGGTGATCGTTGAATTGCCTTTTACGGAGAAGGGGGAGGAATATGACAGTGAAGCTGCTGATCGCTGACGACGACGAGTGGATTTGCGAAGGGCTGAAGCGAAATATCGATTGGAGCGGGGCCGGGGTAGAGTTGGTCGGCACGGCCTCTGACGGTGAAGCCGCCTGGGAGCTGGCGCTTGAGCTTACGCCGGACATCGTGCTGACGGATATCCGCATGCCTTTTATGGACGGGCTGGAGCTGGCCGCGAAATTGCGGGAGCTGAGCCCGCGGGTCAAAACGATTTTCCTCACGGGTTACGACGATTTCAACTACGCCAAACAAGCGCTGAACTTGCAGGCGTTTGACTATATTTTGAAATATGAGGACAACGGCAAAATTTTGCAAACGGTCGTTGCCGCCGGAGAGCGTCTGCTCCGGGAACGGCAGGAGGAGGAAAAGTTAAGCAAAAGCCGGACGCTGATGGAAAATCAGCTGTTTGCCCATCTGTTTGAAGGCTGCTTTAACGGGGAGTGGGTGTCGCGCGAGCTGGAGCTGTTGGGCTTGAAGCTGTGCGGGAATGATTTTCAGGTGGCCGTCATCCGGCCGGAAAATTTGATGCGTTACTCCAGATCCGCCGATTACGAAGAAATCGACCTGCTGTTATTCTCCATCCGCAATGTATGTACGGAGTTGCTGGTGGACGGCGGCGATGGCGGCGCCTGGCCGCAGTGTTTCTTCGCGGTTTACAACCGGCAGGCGAATTTGGTCTTCTGCTTGCCCCAGCCCGGCGCTGCGGTCGAGCTGTTGCCTTTGCTGGAACGGACGCGGCGGGCGCTTGCGCAGGTACTGAAAATTCCGTTCAGCATCGGATTGGGCGGATGTTTTTCGGGGTATGACGGGATCGCCGCATCATACCGTGAAGCGCTGGCGGCGGTTCAGGTCCGGGAGGTGGCCGGCGAACCGGGGGTTTTTGTCAGCGGCGAGATTTTATCGCAGCAGAGCTCGCATCAGCTCTTGCTGAAAAAAATGGAAGCCTACATTCACGCCCATCTCTGCGACGAGAGCCTGAGTCTCACGGCCATCGCCGCCGCGGTGCACATTTCGCCCCCCTACGTCAGCACATTGTTTAAAAAATACAAACAAGTCAACCTGGTCGACTACATCATCTCGGCACGGATGGAGCGGGCGGCGGAAATGCTGGTGAAAACCGATTTCAAAGCGTATGAAATTGCCGAAAAGACAGGTTATTCGAACCCGCACTACTTCAGCGTTCTTTTTAAAAAGCATCACGGGCTGTCCCCGACGGATTACCGGAAGAAGCATCAGCCGCCTCAACCATTTTGATCATTTAAAGTGGTAGTTCAAAAAGTCGTTTTTTGATCACGAAGCTGGTCAGGAAACGGGCTCGACATCGAATCTTGAAATTCAGCCGGGCCTTCCGGTGCTCACGTACCCAAAACGTACGCGCTCCTGACGTCCCTAGCTTCATCCAACCTTCTCGGTGCTGAAAACCCGACTTTTTGAACACGTATTTAAAGAAAACAAACATTATTTAAAAAATATTGAATTCCGCCGTCTAACGGGTCTGGATTACGATAGACGCGGAGGTGCTGTTATGGAGACAACAAGACAGGCGCAAAGCGCGGGCCCGGCCCCGGCTGCCGGCTTAACGCGGGGCGGCAGGGAAAAAGAGAGATTTCTGCCGTATCTGTTTATCGCGCCTACGCTGCTGTTGATTGCGGGAGTGATGGTTTTTCCCATCCTGCGCGTGTTTGACCTCAGCCTGCAGAGCTACGATTTCACTCGTCTGCATGAGGCCGGGTATATCGGCCTGGCTAATTTTCGCCGTATTTTTACGGAGGACGCGCTGTTTTACGAATCGCTTGGCATCACCGTCAAATGGGTGCTGCTGGAGGTGGCGCTGCAGCTGATATTTGGGCTGATCGTTGCTTTGCTGCTTCATGAGAGCTTCAAGCTGCGCGGGCTGGTGCGCTCGCTCGTGCTGATTCCGTGGGCGGTGTCCGGGGTGCTGACGACGATGTTGTGGTCGCTGATGTATAACCAGCATATCGGGGTCACCAACGATCTGCTGATGCGGCTTGGTTTGATCAAGGAAAATATCGCCTGGCTGGCCAACACGGACACGGTGTTCGGCTCGGTCATCGTGGCCGAGCTGTGGCGCGGCATTCCGTTTTTCGCGATTACGCTGCTGGCCGCACTGCAGACGATTCCCCGCGAAGTGTACGAATCCTGCGAGGTGGACGGCGCGGGCAGGTTCCGCAAACTGCTGCATATTACGCTGCCGTATTTGAAGGAGTCGATCGTGTTCGCCACTTTGCTGCGGGCGATTTGGGAATTCAACTCGATCGACATGATTTTCACCATGACCGGCGGCGGACCGATGAATATGACGACAACGCTGCCGATTTACATGATGAAGACGGCGATTCTGGAAGGGAATTACGGATACGGATCGGCGCTCGGAGCCGTCACCTTCCTGCTGCTGCTGGTGTTTGTCGTCGTTTACTTGAGACTGAACCGATCGGAGGCGGTGTAAATGAGCCGGCGATGGGGCCGTATCGGGGCCAGGCTGCTGCTGTTTTATGTCCCGCTGGCGTTAACGCTGTTGTTTGTGCTCGTTCCGTTTTTATGGGCGCTGTCGACTTCGCTGAAGCGCGAGTCCGATGTCATAAGCAGTGCGGTTTCTTACATCCCGCAACCGGTAACGCTGGAAAATTACGTAAAAGTGTGGACGCAGAACAATTTCTCCGGTTATTTTCTCAACAGTTTGCTGGTGTCGGTGGTGTCGGTCGCGGTGATCACCGTGCTGGCCCTGCTGAACGGTTATGCGCTGAGCCGTTTCAAGTTCCGGGGACGGGGGGCGTTCATGCTGATATTGCTGGCCACGCAAATGATGCCGGTGATCCTGTTCGTCATTCCGCTGTTTCTCATTTTCAAAAATTTAGGACTGATCAACTCGCCGCTGGCGCTCATCCTGTTTTACATCGTGTCGCAGGTGCCGTTCAACACGATCCTGATGCGCGGGTTCATCTCCGGCACGCCGCAGGAAATCGACGAGGCGGCGATGGTCGACGGGGCCGGGCGGATGCGGATTATCTTCTCCATCATCACGCCGATTGTGCTGCCGGGGATCGTGGCGACGAGCGCGTTTGCGTTTATCGGCGTGTGGAACGAATTTTTGGTCGGTTTTTCCTTTATTACGACGCCGGAGCGCTTTACGATACCGATCGGGCTGAAATTTATGATCGGCGAATTCAGCGTCGAGTACGCCTCGCTTGCGGCGGGCAGCATCATCGGACTGATCCCGCCGGTACTGCTGTTTATGTACATCCAGCGCTATTTGATCCAGGGCCTTGGCGGGGGCGCGGTTAAAGGTTAGTCCGGGCCCGGCGCCAAATCTATTTTACAGGGGGATGAAGTATGAAAAAAACAAGTTTTCGCTCATTATTGTTGTTAACGCTTTCTCTGGTGCTGGTGCTTGCCGGCTGCGGAAGCGCGGCCAAAAGCGGGGAGGGCGGTTCCGGCGGCGGGGTGCAGGGGGAGGCCGCCGCGCCAACGAAAATCAGCTTTTGGGCCGCTGCCGTTACGCCGGAGCGCAACGCTTTTTTTGAACAAATCATCCAGGAGTTTGAGCAGCAGAATCCGGATATCCAGGTGGACTATCTCGGCGTTCCAGGAGACCTGTCCGCCTATGAGCAGAAGGTCAATGTGGCGATTTCCGCCGGACAGGCGCCCGATATTATGAACGATTTCAAGGCCGATCTGATCACCCGCGACGTGCTTGAACCGCTGGACGATTATTTTGCGGCTTGGGAAGACAAGGACTTGATTTCGCCGGAGATCATCGCGAGCAACCGGAAGCTGGATGCGAAAGAAGGAAAGCTGTACGCGCTGCCCTACAGCTCGCAAACGTGGAATTTGTGGGTGCGGCCGGACTGGTTTAAGGAAGCCGGGCTTAAGCTGCCCGAGACATGGCCGGACTTCTTTACGGCGGTGGAGAAGCTCACGGATAAGGGGAAAGGCCGTTACGGGCTTAGCATCCGCGGCGGAGCAGGCAGCGCCAACACGCTGGAGATGCTGATGTATTCCTATTCGGGCATTACCGATTATTTTACCGCGGATGGCAAGCCTACGATCAATGACCCGCTGCATGTGGAATTCGTCGAAAAATATTTGGGCGCCTATAACGTGTTCACCCCGGAAGACGACTTGAACAAGGGGTGGAGCGAACTGGCGGCCACGTTTCAGTCGGACAAAGCGGCGATCGTCGTGCACAATCTTGGCTCGGCCAGTTCGCATGAAAAGGCGTTTGGCGGCGACCGCAATAGATTCGCGGCGGTTCCTTTTCCGGCCAGCGTGAAAGGGTATAGGGAGCATCCGGGCCTTGCGCCGCTGGGGCTGACAATGTCGAAATCGGCGCAGCACAAAGACGCGGTGTGGAAATTTATGACCTTCTACTTGTCGCATGACATCAACAGCCGCTACTCCAAGCTATATGGGGAAATTCCCGCCAACAAGGAGGCGGCGCAGGATGCCTGGGTGCAGGAGATTCCGTACATGAAATCGGCTTCCGAGCTGCTAAACTCTCCGGACACGAAGTTCGCCGACACGCCTTATTATTTGCCGGGATACAGCAATGTGCAAAAAGCGGTGGAGCCGTTGATTCAAAAGACGATGGCCAAACGGATGAGCGCCCGGGAACTGCTTGACGAGTGGGCGGACCTGCTGGCTAGAGAAAAAGCGAGCTACGACCAATCCGCCAATTAACAGGGCGGAGGTCATCATGCGATTGGAGGAACATGTAATGCGGATCAATGAGATCGGGCGGCGGGGGTGGGCTCCCGACCTGGGGGACGGGACGTACCGGAATCCGATTATTTTCGCGGATTATTCCGACCCTGATATCATCGCGGTTCATGATGAATTTTATATGGTCTCGTCGAGCTTCAATCATATGCCCGGCTTGCCGCTGCTGCATTCCCGCGATCTGGTCAATTGGACGATCATTAATCATGTGGTCCCGAGTTTCGATTGGCCCGGATACGACCGCGTGCAGCACGGGAAAGGCATTTGGGCGCCAAGCCTGCGTTATCATGACGGGAAGTTTTGGGTGTTCTTCAGCACGCCGGACGAGGGGATATTTATGTGCCAAGCCGCCGATCCGTTTGGGATGTGGACCGCGCCCCATCTCGTGCGCGCGGCCAAAGGCTGGATCGACCCTTGTCCGTTCTGGGATGAGGACGGCCAGGCCTACCTGGTGCATGCCTTCGCCTTCAGCCGCTCCGGCCGCAAGCATTTGCTGCAGCTTTTCCGCATGGCGCCGGACGGCACCCGGCTGCTGGATGAAGGGCGGATCATTATCGACGGCACGGCTCGTCATCCGACGCTGGAAGGCCCGAAAATGTATAAACGGGGCGGGTATTACTATATTTTTGCCCCGGCGGGCGGTGTGGAGAACGGCTGGCAGAGCGTGTTCAGAGCGAGGGCGATTGACGGGCCTTACGAGGACAAAATCGTGCTGCATCAAGGAGAGACGGATGTAAACGGCCCGCATCAGGGCGGTTACGTCGAGCTTGAATCGGGCGAGTCATGGTTCGTTCATTTTCAGGACAAGGGCGCTTACGGGCGGATCGTTCATCTGCAGCCGATGCGGTGGGTCGACGATTGGCCTGTGATGGGCCGGGTTTCACCCTTGGGCGGCGAACCGGACAAGAATGGCGGAGCAGGTGAGGAAGAGCTAGCTGATGGTGGGTCAGGTGGGTGTGAGTTAGATGAAGGGGCGTCAGTTAATGGAGAACTTAGTGCTGGAGAACTCGGTGTAGGTGAAGTAGGTGAGGGAGAGCTAGGTGAGTGTGGATTAGACGAGTGTGCGCCCGGTGAGTGCAGGTCAGGTGCGAGCGAACTAGGTGAAAATAAGTTGCACGAGAGTGGTCCCGGGGAGCCGGTGGAGCGTTGGAGCAAACCGCAGACGCGGGCGGTGTTGTCCGGCAGCGTAAATCCGGATATTCCGCAGACCTCGGATGATTTTCGTGCGGCAACGCTGGGTTTGCAGTGGCAGTGGCAGGCCAATCCGCGAGCGGAGTGGTACGAGCTGCGGCCGGAGGCGGGACGCCTGCGCCTTTACGCGCTGCCGCTGCCGGACGGGTGCGAACGCCTATACGATGCGCCGCCGCTGCTGCTGCAAAAGTTCCCGGCGCCCTCTTTCAGCGCGACAACGCAGCTGACGCTGGAGCATCTTGCCCCGACGGGCCGGGCGGGGCTTGTCGTGTTCGGCCGGCGGGCGATGGCGCTGCTGGTTAGACCGCTTGAGGACGGGCGATTCCTGCTCGAGCAGGTCGCTTCGGAAAGCGGGCGGCCGGACGATGCGATCGTCGCGGGCGTGGCGGTGGATACCGCCGGGATTGTGCTGCAAGCTGTCGTGCAAGAGCCGGGGAACTGCCGGTTCAGGTATAGTCTGGACGGCGGCTGCCGGTTTATGGACATCGGCGAATCGTTTATCGCGGAAAAAGGCGCATGGGTCGGAGCGAAGGTGGGCATCTGCGCGTTTGAGGCGAACCGGGCCAGACGTTCGAGCCAAGCGTCTCAGGCTGGCTGGCCGAGCCAGGCCTCCCGGGAGGGCCGGCCGGCGGCGCCGTCGAGAACCGCTTGCTCAGGCTTAAGCTCAAGTTCAACGCCTTGCGCCGATTTCAAAGGCTTCGATATCCGGGTAATTTGAAGCAGCGGCGAGAAGGAGGCCCAAAAGTGTCGATTTCTGATTGCATCGGTATTAGGGCGCCTAATTCGATCACACCAGGTCGATTCGTGTTTAATGAATTTCTAGCTATGATGAACGTAAACAAAAGACAGCCCTCCATATTGCTACATCTCGTAGGTTAAAATGGATAGTGAAAACCAAACCATTTCAGAGCTACATAGCAAAGGAGAGCTGATACTATGCAGTCTACCACAAAATTCGTCGGTTTAGATGTATCCAAAGAAAAAATTTCGGTTGCTATTGCAGATGCAAGCGGTGAAACTCCTCGCTATTACGGGAGCATTCCTCACACTCCGGCGGCGCTGCGCAAGCTGATCAAAGAACTGGGACCGGCCGAAACGCTATCGTTTTGTTATGAGGCAGGTCCGACAGGTTACGAAACCTATCGCTGGATCACCTCCATGGGAGCCCATTGCGTTGTCATTGCTCCGTCGCTTATTCCCAAACGCCCTGGTGATCACGTGAAGACGGATCGACGGGACGCCGAGCAGCTTGCCCGTCTGTTTCGTGCAGGAGAATTGACTCCTGTCTACGTCCCGGAGCGGGAAGACGAGGCTTTGCGGGAGTTGGTTCGCGCCCGGGAGGCCGCCAAAGAGGACGCGCATCGGGCACGCCAGCGGATATTGAAGTTCCTGCTCCGCCATCAAATCGAACCGCCGGCTACGATAAAGCGTCGTTGGACCCGGAAGTACCGTTCCTGGCTGGAGCAACTGACATTCCCTTATGAGCCCATGCAAGTAGCCTTCGACGAGATGCTCCATACCTTAAATGAGATCGAGCAGCGGATGGGGCGTTTGGAAAAAGCCTTGGTTCAGCAAGCCACGGTCGGCTCCAAGGCAACTCTGATTCGGGTGCTTCAGTCCCTGCGTGGGATTGGACTACTGACGGCCGTCACTCTAGCTGCTGAGATCGGTTCATTTACTCGCTTCCGCTCCCCGGCCCAACTCATGGCGTATTTAGGGTTGGTTCCTCGTGAGAGTTCAACCGGCCTGAGTACTCGGCGCGGAAGTATGACCAAAGCCGGTAACGGGCGCTTGCGCCGATCCTTGGTGGAATCCGCCTGGAGCTACCGTCATCGGCCTGCGGTGAAAGGAGATCTCGCCAAGCGTTTGGATGGCATGCCGGCCGATATACAACTGTTGTCGTGGAAAGCGCAAGAAAGATTGCATTACAAATACCGTCATCTCATTTTTGGAAAGAACAAACACAAAAATGTGGCCGTAGGCGCGGTGGCCAGGGAGCTAACCGGGTTCATATGGGCTGTTGCTCGAACGGTGGAACAACCGGTGGCTAACTAACGCCCCTTCCGTCCCCTTTGGGGAGACGCAGGGAGCGTTGCCCCCTGCACCCCCACACTCGCCGTGAGGCGTTCCTCATTTCCAATGAGGAATAGGAAAAGTGTTGATTTGAACCTAACCGCTTGTCAAGAAAAGCGCTTGACAAGCTCACGCCTGAGCACGAGGCCCGGGAGCAAACGAAGGTTCCGGGAGAGAATTTGCGTCAACCGTTTGCACTAGGTGAGTAACTGAACGTGCGCTTCTAGCTTGCAAGAGCTCTCCTTGACGAAGGCATAACATGTGGTACCAACCCACGGATAGCAGCGTGCCGACCGTCGCTCGCATTTTTGCTCTCGCGCCACGTGCTCAGGCACCTCTCACACGGAGGGCTTGACAAAAACGTTCATAGCAACGGTTGCCATCGCCGTTAAATCGTTGATTTTGCTCGTTTAAAAAATCTAACGGATGCCACCGGCGTTATTTGAGCTATTTTCGTCCGTTAAGGGTGATTATGGGGCAAATAGCGTCGATTACATCCGTTAGAAATTCGGATGCCTCATTTTTGCGGGAATAGCGCTTGTGGCAACCGTTAGAGCATTGAAGCACGAGCAGATTACAGCAAGAACATCGCAGAGGAGCATCACAGCAAGAGCGTTACAGCAAGAACTTTTAAAGTACGTTCCTGAGCCGATAAGTGCGGTATCGCTGCTTTCCGCTGGCGACCATCAGCAGTTTCTTATTTACTAGTGAACGGAGGACAATCCTCGTGCGGTTTTCCGACAGGTGCAAATGTGCGGCCAGTTCGCGAGTTTCAAATGCGCGCAGCAATCTGCGTCCGAACCGCAATGTTTCCGCTTCTGCCCAGCTTAGTTCGGAGGGGGTGTCCATAGACAAGAATTTTCCGGCAAAAGAAAGGACCAGTTGCTTGCACATTCCGGGATCACCACGTATGGACAAGTAAGCGATAGGCAGGAAATACCAATCGTCAAGAACGAGCAAAGCTTGTTTCATACATAAATCTTTAAATCGGGAGACCTCTACGTCCCGGGCATGGGAGCGATAACCGAGGATTTCAATACATCCTTTAGCGCCGCCGGGCATATAGGCTAGATCGAGATAGCGGTAGCCGTTGTTAAACTCCCGCACCTCATATTCGGGATATAAATGATCAAGGCTTCCAATGGCCGGGAACCAGATACTGCGCAAAAAATCAACCGTTCCATGGCCTAATCCACTCTGCAGCAATTCCCGTCTTCTTGGACTTTTCTCATCGGCAATTTGCTTCCCTAGCCAATCATAATAGACCTCTTCAAACAAACCAACTGCACCACCTAACTTATGGAATCAAACAAAAAGCCGCTCTGACAGACAACCCAAACAGAGTTGTATGGTCAGAGCGGCATGTGCTTCACACCGTTTTTTTCAAAGTATCATATTTCGAGCAGTTCATCAAGCAGGTCGAAGTTTGGGTTAAGTTTATGTGTGAATTTTATTTCTGCAGCGGCGGAAGCGCTGAGCAAAATGGCACAGCAGTTGAAGGATCTGATCGGTAAGTTTAAACCGTAAAAAGAACATGGACCGAATCGGGGTACGGCGGGTTTTCCCGTATCCGGTTCCGGATTAATACAGGACCATCCCTCCCGGATGGTCCTGTTAATTTAAAGCGACGGTCCGGTACGGTCCACGGCTCAGCACTCCCGCCTAAGAGTAAACCGCCCCCTCCCTTGGCATACTATGGGCATACGTTAGTGAAGGGGTGAAACGGTTTGGAGAAGGATGCCGCTTCGGCCGTCTATTTGCGTCTTCGCAAGCAGGCGGGCCTGCCTGCCGGAGTTCCGATCCGGCTGGGGGATGTGGCCAGCGTACTGGCGGATTCCGGGCTTGAACGGAGGCTGCTGGAGCTGGTGCTGATCCGTCCGGAGCAACGTGACGGAAATTTGATCGTGATTGACATGATGCTGGTGATCTCCGTGATCCGGGAGCGTTTCCCCGGTCTGCGCGTCGAATTTATCGGCGAACCCCAGGTGCTTGTCGAGATGGTCAAAGAGGAGAAAAAACCTTCGCTGATCTTGTTTTGTTTCGTATGGCTGCTGCTGTTTTTCGGAGCCGCGCTGACGATTATGAACTTTCATGCGGATGTGAGCATGCCGGAGGTGCAGGTGCGGATCGTGGAAATGCTCACCGGCGAGCGGGACGAGCATCCTTACCTGTTTCAGGCTGCTTATTCCGTCGGCATCGGCCTAGGGATGATCGTCTTTTTCAATCACTTGTTCAAGAAAAAATGGAACGAAGAGCCTACCCCGCTGGAAGTGGAAATGTTTTTGTATCAAGAAAATTTGAATCAATACGTCATCGCCGAGGAATACAAAAAAATGCATCAAACCGGCGCGCCGAAGGAGAAGTCCTGATGCCCCCTTTAACCGCGGGAGTGGCTGTTTTTATCGGCCTCTCAGGAGGCATTGCCGTCGGGGCGGGCATGATCGCGTTTTTTATTGTGCTGGACATCATTCCCAGACTGGCTCAGCTCACGAACTCTTACGGTAAAGTTCATTGGTATGAAGGCGCGATGGTGAGCGGCGCTTTTTTGGGAACGGTCGCCGATTTCTGGAATTGGAAGATGGCCGGTTCCTGGACGGCCGAAGGGCTCGTCGGCCTGCTGAACGGGATCTTCGTCGGCATGCTGGCGGCGGCCTTGACCGAGGTGCTTAATGTGCTGCCGATTTTGGCCAAACGCTTGCATATGCAACGGTATTTATTTGGACTTATGCTGGCCATGGTGTTCGGCAAGATGGCGGGCTCTTTATTTGAATGGTTTGTTTACGGACCTTAAATTTGTATAGTAGGGAGGTTGACCGGTACAATGATGGAAAATGAACAAAACGGACCGAGGCAAGATGATGCGGACCATCCGCAGGTGATTCCGGATTTCGTTCCGGGTGAAGAGGAGAATGTGCTCGTCAGCGATCACTACCCGGAGAGCGGAACGGAATATCGGAAAAAGGAGATGGAACGGTCCGATAACATCAAGGAATCGATCATATACTGGCAAAAAAGCGACAACATCAGCAGAAGCTTGTCCACAACGAAACATACGCTGAAGGAAGTCGTCGGCCTGGGCGAAAGCTTTGACATGGTAATCCGGGACATGGCTTTCGGCGGCAAAAGCACGTTTTTGTTTTTTATCAACGGTTTTGCCCGGACTGAAGTAATGCAGGAAATCCTTAAGCGCTTGACTTACCTGACTGCGGAAGATCTCACGGAGGGAGCGCTGCGTTCATTTTTCGAGCTGTATATCCCCCATATTCAGGTGGAGAAGACGGACAAATTAAGCGATGCGGTAAACAAAGCGCTGACCGGCATGAGCGTATTGTTCATCGACGGGGAACAAACCGCCGTGCTGATGGATACGCGCAGTTATCCGATCCGCAGCCCGGAGGAGCCGTCGCTGGAACGGGTCGTTCGCGGCGCCCGCGACGGATTCACCGAAACGCTCGTCACCAACGTCACGCTCGTACGCCGCAGACTTCGCGACCCCGGGCTCAAGTTCGAAGTAGTGAGCGTCGGACGCCGCACGCGTACCGATGTTTGCATCGCCTATGTGGACGATATCGTCGATAAAACGCAGGTGGATTCGGTTCGCGAAAAAATCAAGGCGGTTAATATCGACGGTATCCCGTTGGCCGATAAGCAGTTGGAGGAGGCCATCGTGCACCGGGGCTGGAATCCGTACCCGCTGGTGCGCTATTCGGAACGCCCCGATGTGGTCGCTTCCCATTTGCTGGAGGGCCGGGTCGTCGTGTTTGTGGACACTTCGCCCAGCGTCATGATTTTGCCCACGACCTTTTTCGATTTGTGCCAGCACGCGGAGGAAAACCGGCAAACGCCGTTTATGGGCACTTATTTGCGGTGGGTGCGCTTTTTCGGCATCCTGGCATCCTTGTTTCTGCTGCCGCTCTGGCTTCTGATCGTCGTTCATCCCGAATACAAACCGGCGCTGCTCGCTTTTCTCGGACCGGAGAAAACCGCGAAAATCCCTTTGATCGCCCAGTTTCTGATCGTGGAATTCGGCGTCGATTTAATGCGGATGGCCGCGGTCCACACGCCAACCCCGCTGGCCTCCGCTATGGGTCTGATCGCGGCCATCCTGATCGGGGACATCGCCGTACAGACCGGCTTTTTCGTCAATGAGGTCGTATTGTACATGGCCGTGGCGGCGATCGGGATGTTTGCGACGCCGAGTTATGAGTTGGGCTTGGCCAACCGGATCATCCGGCTTGCTCTTTTGCTTGCGGTGGCGGCATTCGGGGCCCCTGGATTCATTGTCGGGGTAACTGCGTTTATCGTGCTGCTGACGATGCGGCGCTCGTACAACGCTTCATATTTGTGGCCATTTATACCATTTAATGCAAAGGCTATGGCGGCCGTGTTGGTCCGCGTTCCGGTCATGACTTCCAAACAAAGACCGTCGTCCAACAGAACACGGGACAACACGAGAATGCCGAAAAAATAAGGGTTATTGGCTTGTCTTGCACAAAACACAAATGTTATTCGAAAAAATCCATTTTTCAGCGCACCGGTTGTTTGCTATACTGGTGTAAAATTGAAAGTGGAGGACTGCATAGAATGTATTTACACGGTACCAGCAAAATCAACGCAAAAGGCCATCTCGAGATCGGCGGTTGCGACACGGTTGAGCTGAAACAACAATTCGGCACGCCGCTATATATCGTAGATGAAGCACTCGTTCGGCAAAGATGCCGTGAATATATGGATGCTTTCCGGGCATCGGGGCTGTCCTTTCAGGTAGCTTACGCCAGCAAAGCATTCTGTGTCATGGCGATGTGCCGGCTGGCCGAAGAGGAGGGATTGTCGCTTGACGTCGTCTCCGAAGGCGAATTGTATACGGCTTTGCAAGCAGGCTTTCCCGCGCAGCGCATCCATTTTCATGGCAACAACAAGACGCTGGATGAACTGGAAATGGCCATGTCGGCAGGCATCGGCTGTTTTGTGGCGGACAATTTTACCGAGCTCCACATGCTGCAGGCGCTCGCCGCGGAGAAAGGCATCAAGGTTAACGTGCTGCTGCGCGTGACGCCGGGCGTTGAAGCTCATACGCATGAATATATTTCCACCGGGCAGACGGATTCCAAATTCGGATTCGACATTGGCAACGGTTCCGCGTTTGAAGCGGTGGAACTGGCTTCCCGGAGCCTTAATCTGAATCTGCTCGGGGTTCATTCCCATATCGGATCGCAAATTTTCGAAACGGAAGGTTTCCAGCTTGCCGTAGAGCGCGTTGCCGCGTTTGCGATGCAGGTGAAAGAGAAGCTGAACGTCGTATTTAAGGTGGTCAACTTGGGCGGCGGGTTCGGCATCCGTTATACGGAAGAAGATACTCCGCTGAAGGTGGCGAACTACGTCCGCGCGATCACCGATGCGGTGAAGCAGCATTTTTCGAGCTATCCCGAGCTTCCGGAAATTTGGGTCGAACCGGGCCGGAGCATCGTCGGCGACGCCGGCACCACGCTGTACACGGTGGGAACGAGCAAGGACATCCCCGGCGTGCGCAAATATGTGGCGGTCGACGGCGGGATGACGGACAACCCGCGTCCGGCGCTGTACGACTCCAAATACGAAGCCATGCTGGCTAACCGCGCTTATGACGAGAACGAGGAGACCGTATCGATCGCCGGCAAATGCTGCGAAAGCGGCGATATGCTGATCTGGGACGTGGAACTGCCGAAAGTAAATAGCGGCGACCTGCTTGCCGTCGCTTGCACGGGGGCTTACAACTACGCCATGGCCAGCAACTACAACCGGATTCGCCGTCCGGCGGTCGTGTTCGTCCAGGACGGGCACAGCGATTTGGTCGTGAAGCGGGAATCGCTGCAGGATCTGGTCGCGTGCGACGTGATTCCGGAGCGGATTTCGAAGCAACCTTCGCTGAAATAATCAGATCTTTTATAAGAGGCGGAACCGGTTGCGTCTTTCCACCAGCGAAAGCGGACCTGTTCCGCTGTTTTGCGTGCCGGGCTTTTTTCTAGTAAACTGAAAGAGGTTTGTCTAAGACCTTAAAGAAGAAGGGTGTGTAACGATATGAAAAAAGGCAAAATCGTCTTGGAAAAAGGCGGGGAGGTAGAAATTCAATTTTTGCCGGAAGAAGCTCCGGGCACGGTAGCCAACTTCGAGAAGCTGGCCAACTCCGGTTTTTATAATGGACTGACGTTCCATCGCGTGATTCCGGGCTTTGTGGCCCAAGGCGGCTGTCCAATCGGCAACGGCACCGGCGGGCCTGGCTACACGATCAAATGCGAGACGGCAACCAATACGACGAAGCACGAACGCGGCGTACTGTCGATGGCGCATGCCGGCAAAGACACGGGCGGCAGCCAGTTCTTCATCGTGTATGAGCCGCAGCCGCATTTGAACGGGGTTCACACGGTATTTGGCAAGGTTACTTCGGGGATGGAACTCGTGGATGAAATCCGCCCTGGCGACAAGATGAAGGAAGTTAGCGTTTGGGACGAAGCCTAAACGAAAAGCATAGCGAAGGGGTGCCCGCATGGCTAAACAACTTGGCCGTGGAGCACCCCTTTTCTTGGTTTAATATTTTTGAACAACCTCTTTAGGATTTTCTCTGATGCGCAGCCTCATCCTTCACTTCTTCGCGCATACCTTCAATGGCGTTCAGCCGTCTTTCGTTTTTCTCCTCGATATGCTGTTTCTCTCCGCCGGAGATTTCGTCGGCATGCTCGCTTAGGTAATCCTGTCCTTCACGGAAGTTTTCGATCGTATCTTGAATGCTATCCTGCAGTTTCTCCACGTTATCGGAACGGTCATCTGGTTTGGCCACGTTAAATTCCTCCTGAAGTGTAATGATTATTCGTTGGGGATTTCCGTGGTTATGGTTGCCTTTTTCGGCGCGATTTATTCACTTTTGGCGGGCGTGGTGATGATTTTTCGATATTCCAATGGGGTCATGCCGATTGATTTTTTGAATTGCTTGCAAAAATAGGACGTATCGGAGAAACCAACGGAAGCCGCAATCCAGTTTACCGTTTTATCCTGGTCCGCGAGCAGTTGCTTGGCTTTGTTCAGACGGATCGACAACAACAATTGCAGAGGGCTCATACCGTATTTATGTTTTACGCAGCGAATAATATGCGCGGGATGGAAGGCGTATTGCTCGGCGAGCTCGTTCAAAGTAAAACTTTGCCCATAGTTTAAAGTAAACAGATCGTAAATCTCCGCCGCAACGTCTTTTTCAACGGTACGTTCATTAGAGTCGCAAAAAATGGTCAATATTTTAAGAAACAGCTGTTGATATTGTATTTGCGAAATGGTGGAAGGGTAAAACAGCTTTTCATTGTGATATTTATCGATTTTGACTTGCGAGATATCGTCCATGTGGCTTTTTAGGACGTCGTGTAGGCTCTTATCGATCATTCCGTACTGCGGCAGTGAAATGTAAAAAGTATCTTTTTTATAATACTTGTGTTTGTTCATTTTGGCGGATGCATAGGAAATGGGACTTTCCGAATAAGAGTAACTGCCCGTTGTGGAGAAATGAATCCAGGAAAAGGCAGTGTCGGTCGTGCACGGTTTGTATCCCTTATGCAGATTGTCCGGCGGCAACATTAAAAATTGCCCAGGCTCCACGATATATTTCCGTCCGTTTTCCTCCAGATAAAGCGCTCCGCTAAATACGAAGATCAAATCAAAGGTATTGTTAAGAATGCGCCGTTCATGAATATCGCCTTTCCGAAAAAGTGAAATGCCCCCAACAATCAGATGGGGCAGTGGAGGACAACTGAAATTGATATATAACATTCCGAATTCCTCCCATGTTCATTTTGTTTTATTTAAGATATCACTTTAAATGGGGAGAAATCAATGACAAGAGTTGGAGACCGGATTCGGCGAAGGTGCTGAAGTTTATAAAATGCTAATAATGTTATATTTTAAAAGTTAATAATGAACTATTCTTTGCTAATTTTAATAATTTTAAAAACCCGTCCCGGCTTCCATACTTAGGTTATAAAACTTTTTCATTCCGTCGACGGTGAAGCAGTTTTGTAAGCGTTATTATCCAAGGTAAACAACATCATGAATGAGGTGAGAGCAATGCTGGGTGTTTTAAAAAATTATAAATTTTCGATTATTTTGCTGGCCGGCGTGTTGGTCGGCGGGATTGCCGGTACGATTCTTGGCGAACGCTCATCCGTATTGCAGCCCTTTGCGGATGTTTTTCTGAATCTGGTGTTCTGCATTATCGTTCCGCTGGTTTTTGTGTCGATTGCCAGTTCGATCGCCAGTATGACGAACTTGAAAAAGCTAGGAAAAATTCTTGGCATCTTTTTTATGGTGATTGTGGTTACGGGCTTGATTACTGCCGTACTGGCGCTGATCAGCGGGCTCATTTTTAATCCGGCGCTGAACTCGCACGTAACTTTCGGGGAAGCGGTGCAAACCGACAACAGCTCTTTGGATCTTGTGAGATTGTTTACGGTTTCCGATTTTGTCGAGCTTTTGTCTTTAAAAAATATGATGGCCTTAATCGTGTTTGCCATCTTGTTCGGGATATCCGTAAGCTCGATCGGGGAGATTGGAGAGCCTGTGGTCAAGCTGCTAAACAGCTTGTCCGCCGTGCTGAACAAAATCGTATCGATCATCATGTATTACGCGCCCGTCGGCATCGCCTGTTATTTCGCCACATTAATCGGAAAAGTCGGCAACCAGGTGGTATGGTCCGTGGCCCGGGCTTCCATTATTTACTCCGTCTTCTGCATCTTGTTTTTCATCTTATTTTGAGTTCTAGCATCATATTACGGCGGGGGGACCACCGGGCTTAAGAGGTTCTGGAAAAATATATGGCTGCCGCTGACGACCGCCATGGGAACCTGCAGCAGTACGGCTTGCATCCCGGTCAACCGGCTGGCTGCCAAAGATATGGGCATCCCTGATGAAATCAGCGATATCATTATTCCGCTAGGGGCCAGCGTGCATAAAAACGGGGTTGTCAGCGTTCAAATGATTAAAATCGTGTTTTTGTTCGGAATTTTAAACATAACGATGGGGCCGGCGGATATGGTTACGGCGATTCTCGTGGCTTTGATCAGCGGAATTATCGTTGGCACGATCCCGAGCGGAGGATTCATTGGCGAGATGTTTATCTGTACTGCTTTTGGCTTTCCCATGGAAGCGGTTCCGATTCTGGTGATTATGGGCACGATTACGGATCCGTTCTGCACGATGGTGAACGTGACGGGTGACACGGCTATAAGCATGGTCATTGCGCGGATTATCGAAGGGAAGAACTGGGTGAAAAACAAAATCGGCAACTTGACACAAGCTTGAGATTAGAGAGGATGTACGCATATGGATAGGGAAGAGGTCAAAAAACACCGCCAGGAGATCGTGAAACTGGACTGCGATAGCATTTATATAGGTAATTTGTATACGGTGGATACCGATCTGGAGCTGCCTTCCACAGGCAAGCATGGCTCATCCATTACCTGGGAATCGAAAGAAATTCTTTTTTTAAGTCATACTGGCAAGGTCACCAGACCAACTTTTGGCGTTGGAAATCGAATCGTTCCTCTGGTAGCCACGGTTACCTTTGAAGGGGAATCCCTACAGAGAACCTTTGATGTCACCGTGCTGGAAGAAGAGTATAAAGCCGAAATCGTTGAGGTCTATCCAGTTGAGGTCCAAACGGCAGCAGGAATCAAGCCGGAATTGCCGACCGTCGTTGTCGTCCGAAACGATACCGGAAGCCGGACAGTAAGCCATGTCTCCTGGGAGCCGATCGAAAGGGAAAGGTATCAACAAACGGGTGGCTTTACGATCCAAGGCAAGCTGGAGGAAACCGGATGGCAGGCTGAAGCAAAAGTGACAGTGATGACGGATACGGATGAAGTGATTCCGCACACCCCAAAAGTATATGCTTTTGGCGGTCAAAGCGTACGGCTTGAGGCGGATACGGAGTTTGCAGCGGCGATGAACCGTTCACTGGAGTATCTGTTATCCGTGGATGACGATCAGATGCTGTATAATTTTAGGGCGGCCGCCCATTTGGATGTTAAAGGCGCCAAACCGATGACGGGCTGGGACGCTCCGGAGTGCAACCTAAAGGGGCATACGACAGGGCATTATCTATCCGCTTTAGCGCTTGCCTATAGTGCTACAGGGGGAAATTCGGCCATCAAAGACAAAATGGACTATATGATTGCCGAGTTGAGCCGCTGCCAAAACGTCATGTCGGAGCTGCCCGGTTATCATCAGGGATTTCTTAGCGCTTACTCGGAGGATCAGTTTAATCTGTTGGAAGAGTATTCCACTTATCCGACGATTTGGGCGCCTTATTATACCTTGCATAAAATTATGGCCGGACTGCTGGACTGCTATACTCTGGCCGGGAATAAACACGCCCTGGTGATGTGTGTTCGCTTAGGCGATTGGGTATACCGGCGGCTGAGCCAGCTCTCCAAGGAACAACGCCAGAAAATGTGGTCACTCTATATTGCCGGAGAATTCGGCGGCATGAACGAGGTTTTGACGAACCTGTACCTGATCACGCAGAACCGGAACTACTTGGCAGCCGCAAAATATTTTGATAATGAGCAATTATTATTCCCGATGAAGGAAAATATCGATACCCTCGGCGATATGCACGCCAATCAGCATATTCCGCAAATCATCGGCGCTTTGAAACTATTTGAGGCGGAAGGCGAGAAAGCCTATTATGAGGCGGCCAAAAACTTTTGGCGTATGGTTACGGAAGACCACGCTTATCAAATCGGCGGCGTCGGCGAGACGGAAATGTTCAAAGAGCCCGGCAAGATCGCCGCTTATTTGACCGATAAAACCGCAGAGACCTGCGCCAGCTACAATATGTTAAAGCTGACCAAAGAACTGTTCTGTTTCGAACCTAAAAAGGAATACATGGACTATTATGAGAGAACGCTTTACAATCATATTTTGGCAACGGGAAACAGCAAGCGGGCAGATGGGGGAAGCACCTATTTCCTGCCTTTAGCCCCGGGTTCTTGCAAGAAATTCGATACCCATGAAAATACCTGCTGCCATGGCACCGGTTTGGAAAACCATTTTAAATATCAGGAAAGCATTTATTTCCATGATCAGGATAACTTGTTCGTCAACCTGTATATACCGTCCACTTTGTCGTGGAAAGAGAAGGGGATTACCGTATCCCAAAAAAGAAATAGAGGAGAGTTTGCCGAGACCGTGCAGTTTTTTGTTGACGGCGGGAAGGAGTTAAACATCCGCTTTAGAATTCCCGAGTGGGCGGCGGAGCGCTCCATCAGGGTAAAGATGAACGATGAAATTGTAGCGGCCCCGCGCCAAGAGGACGGATATATTCAAATCCAAAATGTCTGGGAACACGATAAAGTAGAACTTATTTTTCCTTACTCTTTAAGATTGGTAAGCACTCCGGACGATGCTCGCATAAAAAGCGTTTTGTTCGGGCCTTATGTTCTGGCGGCGATCCATGAGGAACAGGATTTTATCGCCTGGCCTTACAGTGAAGAACAATTCGTAGAGCGAATGAAAAAATCGGAAGGAGATTTGCATTTCACTCTGGACGGCACGCGGTTTGTTCCGTTGTATCAAATCCAGGATCAGCGGTTTCATGCTTATTTTAAGTTTTGAAGATCAAAAGGCCAGTTTTGTGATAAACTGGTCTTTTTTTGCATGAGTTGGTTGCAGATCAACATCCGGTGGCCGGACACTTTGCACGATTATCCCATTTGCTCAGGAGGCAAAGAAGAAGACAAATTCAGAAGAAGGGGATATAATTGGGCAAGGTAGATATATTTGGAGTAGGGGATATGTCTGAGATAGGTGGGCATGTTTTCTTCCGCTCCGGGTAGGCTCAGCCGACGCCGTCCGGTGTACTCGTTTAGGTACTTCTGCAAGTGCTTCAGTCCCAAAGCTACATACGTACCCTTCAGCGATTCTCATGCCTAGTACTCTACTCAAGCCGGAAATCTCGCTTGAACCGCCTCATTTATTCCCTAAACTCTTTTTCTTTATCCCGTCACAGCCCTCACCCCCTGCCCCCCTGAACGAAAGGGATAATCGTGCAAGCAGCATGCAGGGACACTAAGATATGAACGATGTATAAGATTTTAATTTTGGAGATGAAAATTTGCCCTTTTTCAACAATGGGATGGGGAAAATGAAAGATTTTTCAGTATGATGCATGAGAATAAAAAAGATTGTAAGTTGAAGATTAACAAACTGAATAAAGCAAATCCCTCAGCCGATGAGGAAATAATAAGGAAGATACCGTTTTGAAAAAATTATTAACTGTACTAATTTGTGCATTAACTTTAATAGGGTGTAATCATGAATCCAGTATTATTGAACCAAATGCAACTGATCCCGAAAGCGAAACAAAATCAGTTTCGCCGATAGTCTATAAAACTTTTGCAAATGAAGAATTCACCATCCAATATCCGGAGGATTGGGATGAGTTCGATATCACTATATTTAATAACCCCATGATCAAAATGGCTGTGAAAAACAATAATTCTGAAAATTCGTTTGCTGACAATATCAATGTGGTAGTCGAACCCAACAATTTCTCGAGCATGTCGGCCAAAGATATTGCAGAGTATGCCGTAGAAAATTTAAAGCAAAATCAAAGTGCTGCGGGGATGGATAATTTTAAGAAGCTGAAATTCGAGGATAAAATGTTCTTTAGTAGGGATGCAGGTATTTTAATATGTGAATACAAGCACAGCGCTACTGGCGCCCAAGTTATTTTGACTCAGTTTATTGTACCGCTAGAGTCAAATATCTACACAGTTTCTATCTCTTTATCAAATGATTCTTATAAATCGATCGGAGAAGATTTAGTCAAAAATGTATTTGGGTCGTTCGTGGTCAGCGATATAGAAAAGAATGCCGAGGAGAGTCAAGCAGCGTCTCAAAATCAAGCAACTAACGGTTCTTATGAATGGAACCTTGCTGATGAAAACCCAGAAACGAATGGAAATGTTATCATTGCTTTAGATTACTTAATTGAGTCTGGACCATTAACGGAAGGCAGTCATGAAGATATTGCCAAAGTTTTTAAGGCTCCGTGGGATTATTATGGAAAGCCCATTGCCTTTGAAGGAATCGTTAGTTTAGTCCAAGACTACCCACCTGAATCTGAAACTTTTTTACGTTCAGAAGTATTACTGTCAACTGAAGATAACACTATTATAGATATACTTTCAACAGTTCCAAGTGGTAACTTAAAAGAAGATGACGCAGTGTCGATTAACGGATTGGTCGTCGGAAGAATGGAAGTAGAAAATGCAATCGGCGGCACCTTTACCCACCTTATTGTTATCACAAATAATCTGGAGTAACTAACTTATCTCATTGATGCGCAGCTTGTGAATAATATCTAAACTTAAACGTTGGCTGGACCATGAAGATTTGCAGTTAGCGGTGATCGTCCGAATCGAGCTGCAAAAGAAACAGGCTATGGTGCTCTAGAGCCTGTTTCTTTGGATTCTATTGGGAAGAAGAGGTGAAGTCAATGACCATACGGCCCTGGATTTTGCCTTCCTCCATCTCCTCAAAGATATGGTTGATGTCCTCAATCGGACGTTTGCTGACGATCGGCACGACTTTGCCTTCCGCGGCGAAGCGGAAAGCCTCCTTCAGGTCTTCGCGGGTTCCAACCAGGGAACCGATGACCTGAATACCGTCCAGAACGAGACGGGGAATGTCCAGGTCCATCTTGTCCGTCGGAAGGCCTACGGCTACAACACGAGCGCCTGCCTTGACCACGTCAATCGCCTGGTTGAACGGCTTCTTGGCCACGGCGGTAACGACAGTGGCGTCAAGGCCGGCTCCGTTGGTCAGCTCCTTGGCTTTGTCGGCCGGATTCTCCTTCAGGCTGTTCACGGCATAATCCGCACCGACACTAAGCGCCAGCTCCAGCTTCTCGTCGCTAATATCGAAAGCCACTACTTTGGCATTGAATACGTGCTTCGCGTATTGCACGGCGAGGTTGCCCAAGCCGCCGATACCGAAGATGCCAATCCACTGTCCGGGCTGGATGCCGCTGACCTTAACCGCCTTGTAGGTCGTCACCCCGGCGCATGTGACGCTGGTCGCAGCGGCCGGGTCGAGCTGCTCCGGTACTTTGACCGCGTAATCCGCCCTGACGATGCATTGCTCCGCCATCGCGCCGTCTACGGTATATCCCGCATTTTTGACCTCTCTGCACAGCGTTTCCCGGCCTGTCAGGCAATATTCGCAGCGTCCACAGCTCTCGAACAGCCATGCGATGCTGACCCGGTCTCCAACGCGCAGGTTCGTGACCCCTTCGCCCAGTTCAACGACTCTGCCGATGCCTTCGTGGCCCAGCACCCGGCCCGTTACGTCGCCGAAGTCCGCGTTTTTAACGTGCAGATCGGTGTGGCATACCCCGCAGTATTCCATTTGGACCAAAGCCTCGCCGTGCTTTAGGGGACGAAGCTGCTTGTCCTCGATATGGACGTTTTGATCCTTCGTGACAACTGCTGCTTTCATGATCATAAATCTCCTTTGGCTGATATCGTTGGTATCACTGCTTCATACAGAGACTACCCGATATCATTCGAATTCTGTTTTGGAAATATACCTTAAGAATAAGAACATATATGGTTACCCCGTAATTGATATGAATTATCAACTACGGGGTAACGGGGGCAATTCCATAGCAATTTTTATCGGCAATTAAGTTTAGAGAGTAAAACAAAGAATGTTTCTTTATTGAGCTGTCTTTCCCATATTGGTGAACCTGTGATGAGATTCTCACTCGGAAACTTGGTTTAGCTTGCGTAGAAGCAAAGCCAGAAGGGCACCGACAATCCCCAGCCCAAGCAGTTAATGGAGGAGGGGGTAGTCACAGGAGTTTGCCGTAAAGTGGATCCGTGTTATCCCCAGCAGTATGAAAGCTATTGTCTAACGTATATTGAACCTTTGTTTAATCCAAACCTTGGAGAAAGTACGAGCTCTTACGAAAGATGAGACAAAAATTTAGGAGAAGAAAGAATGTAAGTCACTTCATTAAGCCATCGGGAAACGATGGCTTATGCCATTAATTATCCATTTCAAACAAAGCCATAAGCAACTCAATCGGAAGAACTGGCATACCAAGTCCTTTGCATCTCTTGAGCTTTTTGCGGATCGTCCATGAGTAGAGTCTTGTACTCCAGCATCTTGTTAAGGGTGTCCAGCATTTGGTCGTATTCTTTCTTCTTGCTTTCCGCTCGACAGCCTCTTCCGAATAGTTACGGTAATTGTTGCTTTCTCGCCGGACATGCCGAGCATCCAGCAAGCCTTCCTTTTCATAAAAGCGGATCGTATGGATCGTTAATCCCATCTTGTCCGCCAGTTCCTGAATTCTCATGATCATTTCTCCTTTGGGCCGCTTGCCCTAGAGTTCACTTCATAGTTTATGCTTAACACGTTCAAGCAGTCAACTCATGAAGGAGGATATCATTATGCATGTTTTTGTTACAGGAGCAACAGGGTATGTCGGTTCCGCAGTTGTCCGGGAACTGATCGGCGCGGGACATACAGTAACGGGTCTTTGCCGTTCTGAAGAGAAAGCCGCAGGATTAAAGGCAGCGGGAGCTGAAGCGCTATACGGCACGCTGGACGATCTCGATACTCTGCGCAGCGCCGCTGCAGCTGCGGACGGCGTGATTCATCTGGCGTTCACCGGCGACTTTTCCGACTTTGAAGCTGCGCTGGCTCTGGATTTGCGGGCCGCCCAAGCCATGGGGGCGGCGCTCGAAGGCTCCGGGAAGCCGTTTATTACCACGGGTCACCCTCACGAAAATGGACATACCGTGGACGATGCCGTGCTCGCCATGGCAGAGCGGGGTATTCGGGCATCCATCGTCACGCTTGCACCGACCGTGCACGGCGAAGGCGATAGGGCCTTTGTGCCGATGTTGATCAACATCGCCCGGGAGAAGGGCTTCGCCGCCTACATCGGCGACGGAATGAACCGCTGGCCGGCGGTTCACCGTCTGGATGCGGCGGTTCTGTACCGACTGGCGCTGGAATCCGCCCCGGCGGGCTCACGGCTGCTTGGCGTCGGCGATGTAGGCATTCCGTTCCGCGAGATCGCCGAGGTCATCGGGCGGCAATTGAACGTGCCGACGGTTAGCATCACACCTGAAGAAGCAACCGCCCATTTCGGCTTTCTTGGCCCCATTGCGGCATTCGACATCGCAGGCGTGTTCAACACTGCGCAGGGGAGTCTGGCAACACGGGAGCTTCTGGGCTGGAAACCGGTGCAGCCCGGACTGATCGCCGATCTCGAAGAAGGGCATTATTTTGGGGTGTAGAGATTAAAGTGAAATTATTGATCCGTATGCAAAGTGGAGACGGCGAGATGAACCGATAAATAAAGAAAAAATGAGGCGGCAAGAAACTGATTAAAGTTCCAAGAGACCCGTTCTTTCGGTGGCTGTAAGGCACGGATAATTCAGACATGTAATTTAATTTGGGGATGGGAGTTGTTGCATTTTTTATTTTGTGGTGGTAACATTACCGCAGAGCCTATGACATGTCATAGGACCACAACCAAATAAGCTACAATCCTTCGGGGCAGGGTGAAATTCCCTACCGACGGTGATGGCTGAAACGGATAGCGGCGATTTTCGCCGGTCGGTATTAATCCCCTCCGTTTCAAGCACGAGTCCGTGACCCGCGAAGCGCTGAACAAGCGCAAGCGGCTGAGCCGGTGCGATTCCGGGACCGACAGTATAGTCTGGATGGGAGAAGGAAAACGCGAAAAAACACGCACGTTTTAGTTATTCTTTATTATTTACTATTTCGGTGTGTTTGCAACCAAAGAGCTTTTTGTATTTCAAGTTCCGCATTTCACAAAGTTTAGTTGCGCGATGAAATGACGGCTTGAAAATACGGCGTCTTTAGGCTACCCGTCTTTTTGGCGGTATTGTCTTTGCCGTCCGCTCTTTTGGCTTGCGTCTTGCGTAGGATAACTCTCATACAACCCTGCCGGATTGGTTTCGGCAGGGTTATTTGGTTTTGTTTGGGGTTTTGGTTTGAGATTTATGTGATTTTGGATTTCGGCGGGAGGCGAGAGGCAATGCAAGTGATCGACGATGAATACTACATGGGGCTGGCCCTGGATATGGCCGAGCGGGCCCAAGGCCAAACCGGCGTCAACCCGGTGGTCGGCGCGGTGGTCGTAAAAGACGGCGCGCTCGTCGGCCTGGGGACGCATCTTGAGCGCGGCACGCCGCACGCGGAGGTTCACGCGCTGAACATGGCCGGAGCGAACGCCAAGGGCAGCACCGTTTACGTCTCGCTGGAGCCCTGCAGCCATTACGGTTTGACGCCGCCTTGCGCCGAGCGGCTGATTACCGAGGGGGTCAAGCGGGTCGTGATCGCCTGCGAGGATCCGAATCCCCAGGTTGCCGGCAGGGGCATCGCCATGCTCCGCGATCAGGGGATTGAGGTAAAGGTGGGCGTGCTCCGGGAAAGGGCCGTGAAGATCAACCGGAAGTTTATCAAATTTATTACGACGGGGCTCCCCTACGTCACGGTCAAAACGGCCAGCACGCTCGACGGCAAAATCGCCTCCCGCACCGGGGACAGCAAATGGATTTCCAATGAAAGCGCGCGGGAAATCGTGCATACGATGCGGCACCGGCATCAGGCGATTATGGTCGGCGTCTCCACCGTCGTTGCCGACGATCCGCAGCTCACAACCCGGCTTTCCGTTCCGGGGCTGTCGCCGGTCCGGTTGATCGTCGATTCCACGCTGCGGATTCCCGAAACGGCCAAGGTGCTGCAGGATCATGCGGCCCCGACGATCCTGCTGACGACGGAGCGGGCCGATCCGGCCAAGGCGGAGCTGCTAACAAGCCTGGGCGCCGAAGTGATGCGCTGCGGAAACGGGCCGCAGGTGGACCTCAAACTTGCCCTGGAACAGCTCGGAGCCAAAGGCATCTCGTCCGTGCTGGCGGAAGGCGGCGGCCGCTTAAACGGCTCGCTTTTGCAAAACCGGCTTGTGGATGAAATCGTGTTGTTTTTTGCCCCCAAGCTAATCGGCGGCGGCCAAGAGGCGGCGGTGAATTTCAGGTTTGCCGGCTTCGATTTGATGCGGGACGCCGTCACCTTGCGGGATATGGAAATAACGCAAATCGGAGATAATGTGTGCATCCGGGGTTATCCGGTTTGGAGCGAAACGTAAATGAACCAGAGGAGGGAAAAGAGATGTTCACGGGACTTATCGAGGAAATCGGAACGATGAAGTCGATCGGCCGCAAGGGAGAGGCGATGCTGCTGGAAATCTCCGCGCAGGTGGTCAGCGAAGATATCAAAATCGGGGACAGCGTCGCCGTCAACGGAGTCTGTCTCACGGCCACCGCCGTAGGCGCCGCCTCCTTTACGGTCGATGTGATGCCGCAAACGTACCGGAATACGAATTTGAAAGATTTGAAGCCGGGCAGCCGGGTCAATCTGGAACGGGCGATGGCGGCAAATGGGCGCTTCGGCGGCCATATCGTTCAGGGGCATGTCGACGGCGTCGGGAAAATCGTCGGCACAGGCCGGGACCAGAACGCGGTCGTATACGAAATCGCACCGCTTCGATCTTCTTTGTTCAAATACATCATTCCCAAAGGTTCGGTTACGGTGGACGGCATCAGTCTGACGGTCGTGGAGGCCGGGAGCGGGAAATTTGCCGTTTCGATCATCCCCCATACCCTTTCCGAGACGGTGCTTGCGTTTAAACGCCCGGGAGATACGGTAAATGTGGAATGCGATGTGCTGGGAAAATACGTGGAGCATTTGCTGAAATACGGAAAAAATCACGGCGAACCTGAGGATGAAGGTCCCGGCAGCCCAACCGGCCAATCCGGAATCGATCTGCCGTTTTTGACCGCCAACGGTTTTGCCTAAAGTTTGTTGAAACAGGAGGGGAAAAAGCATGAGCGAGATACGATTGGACCGTGTGGAAGATGCGATCTACGAGTTAATGCGAGGCAAAGTTATCATCGTCGTAGACGATGAAGACCGGGAGAACGAAGGGGACTTCGTCGCCCTGGCGGAAAAAGCGACGCCGGAAGTGATCAATTTTATGATCACGCAAGGGCGCGGACTCGTCTGCCTGCCGATCACGCAGGAGCGGGCCGAAGAGCTTGATTTGCAGCCGATGGTTGCGCAAAATACCGATTATCACGGGACGGCTTTTACCGTGTCCATCGACCATGCAAATACGTCGACCGGGATTTCCGCCTATGAACGTTCGCTTACGGTCAAAGGGATTATGGACCCGAACGCGAAGCCGGCGGACTTCCGGCGGCCCGGCCATATGTTCCCTCTGATCGCCAAAAAAGGCGGCGTGCTCCGGCGCGCGGGCCACACGGAGGCCGCGGTCGATTTGGCCCGCATGTGCGGCTCGTATCCGGCGGGGGTCATCTGCGAGGTGATTAAGGAAGACGGGACGATGGCCAGACTTCCGGATTTGGCCGAGATCGCCAAAACGTTTGATCTGAAGCTGATCAGCATCAAAGACTTGATTCATTACCGCAACGAAAAGGAAAAGCTGGTCAACCGCGAAGTCGAAGTGCGGATGCCCACCGATTACGGCGAATTCCGCGCGGTCGCTTATACGAACGAGGTTGATTCGAAAGAACATGTGGCGCTGGTTAAAGGCGAAATCAACAGCACTGAGCCGGTGCTCGTCCGCGTTCACTCGGAATGTCTGACCGGCGATGTGTTCCATTCGCATCGCTGCGATTGCGGCCCGCAGTTTGAAGCGGCGCTCCGGCAGATCGAGGAAGCGGGGAACGGCGTGCTGCTGTACATGCGCCAGGAAGGACGCGGCATCGGGCTGATCAATAAACTGAAAGCCTATAAGCTGCAGGAAGAAGGTTACGATACGGTCGATGCCAATCTGAAGCTCGGTTTTCCGCCCGATCTCCGCGATTATGGGATCGGCGCGCAAATCCTGAAGGATTTGGGCGTGCGGAAAATCCGCCTGCTGACGAACAACCCGCGCAAAATCAAAGGCCTGGAGGGATACGGCCTGGAAGTGGTCGAGCGGGTGCCGATTCAAATGAAGGAAAACGCCGATAACGCCAAGTACTTGCATACGAAGCAGACGAAGCTTGGCCACCTGCTGAAGTTCGACGATCTGGAGCAAGACGAGTCGCCCCGGGTCTGACAGGCCGAAGGGCGAACCGCTAGCGATTTTCATTCCAATAATGAAAGGTATGATTCGATATGGCTAACGTAAACGTATTTGAAGGGCATTTAATATCGGAAGGGTTAAAATATGCGATCGTCGTGGGGCGCTTCAACGAGTTTATCACGAGCAAGCTGCTGTCCGGCGCGCTGGACGCGCTGAAGCGGCACGGCGCCAAGGACGAGGAAGTCAGCGTCGCCTGGGTGCCGGGCGCATTTGAAATTCCGTTTGCGGCTCAAAAACTGGCGGAAAGCGGCAAATACGACGCGGTCATCACGCTGGGCACCGTTATCCGCGGCTCCACCTCGCACTACGATTACGTCTGCAACGAAGTCGCCAAGGGCGTCGCGGCGGTTGGCCTGAAAACCGGCGTTCCGACGATCTTCGGCGTTTTGACGACGGAAAATATCGAGCAGGCGATCGAACGCGCCGGCACCAAAGCCGGGAATAAGGGTTGGGACGCGGCGATAACGGCGATCGAGATGGCAAACTTGACGAAACAGCTAAAATAGTGCTTATTTAATGTAGTACTCTAATCGACGTTAGGGTACTACTTTTTTCATTTTTAAGGTAAACTTATTTACATATGTATGGTTACGGGTGGAGGATGTTCATTGACGACAGTATTGTACAAGCTGGAAACCTTCGAGGGGCCGCTGGATCTGCTTTTGCATTTGATCGACAAGGCGGAGATCGACATTCAGGATATTTCCGTCAGCGAAATTACGGATCAGTACCTCGAGTATTTACAAGACATGCAGGAGCTTGAGCTTGAAGTGACGAGCGAGTTCCTGGTGATGGCGGCGACGCTGCTGTCGATGAAAAGCAAGATGCTGCTGCCCAAGCCGCCCGTAATCGAATTTGACGATGATTTCGATTATTTGATGGAGGATGACGAGGACCCGCGGGAAGAGCTGATCCGCAAGCTCATCGAATACCGCAAGTATAAGGAAGTCGCCGGGCATTTGCACGAGCGCGAATGGGAGCGGAGCCTGATCTTCTCGAAGGAGCCCGAGGATTTAACTCCGTTTATGCCCGAGGTGGTGGAGAATCCGGTCAAAGGACTGCACGCCGCCGATTTGATCGCCGTGTTCCAGAAAGCGCTGAGACGGGCGGCCAAGCGAAATACGGTAGCGCGAATCCATCGGGATGAAATATCGGTCAAGGACCGGATCAAGGAAGTGGTGTCGGCCCTCCAGGAGTTGGGGAGGGGCGGAAGACTGCTGTTTTCGAAGCTGCTGCATGACGGGATGTACCGGCATGAGATCGTCGTAACCTTTTTGGCGGTGCTGGAGCTGATGAAGATGAAGCAGATCGTTTGTTACCAAAACAAATTGTTTGATGATATTGTCATGGAGTGGAGAGGGGAAGGAAACATCGATGGATTTTCAGGAATTGAAATCGATTATTGAGGGGTTGCTGTTTCTGGCCGGGGAAGAAGGCCTCAGCTTGAAACAGCTGGCCGAGGTAACCGAGCAGCGGCAGGAACTCGTCGCCGACGCGCTGGAGGACATGAAGTCGTCGTTCGAGCGGGCCGAAAGAGGGCTGCAGATCGTGCAGATCGCGGGCAATTATCAGCTTGCGACGCTGCCGGAGCACGCTCCTTATTTCGAGCGGCTGGCCTACTCCCCGTCCCGTTCTTCCTTGTCCCAGGCCGCGCTGGAGGCGCTGTCGATCATCGCCTACCGGCAGCCGATTACACGGGTTGAAATCGAAGAGATCCGCGGCGTGAAATCGGAAAGGGCCATCCATACTTTGGTGAATAAGGATCTGATTGAAGAAGTAGGACGTGCGGATGCGATCGGCCGTCCGATATTGTACGGGACAACCAAAGCGTTTCTGGATTATTTCGGACTGGCCAGCCTGGACGACTTGCCGGATCTGGCCGATTTCGAAAGTCCGGAACAGCTGGAGGAAGAGACGCAGCTGTTGTTTCAAAAGCTGGAGGAGCAGCAGCTGACCTTCGACGACGTGGACGGCGAAGAAGGCGCCGGATCCAAGGAAAATTTTTGAATGCAGGCCGTTTGGAAGGTGGCTACACCTTTTGAACGGCCTGTTTTGCCAGGAGTACCCATCCCTCCAATCGCTCAAATGTAGAAGTCAGAGCCATTAAAGAACGCCGTCAGGCGTTTTTCTTAATTCGCGAATTTTTTCCTGTCCGGGAAGGCATACTACCATGGAGAATTTTATTTGATAGGTATGGAGGGCTTTCCCGTGTGGATTTGGCTCGGAGGCATCCTGATCCTGCTGCTGCTCATCATTTTTTTGATTTTGATGTCCAAAGTCCGCCTGCGTTTGTTCATCCGGAAAGTAAACGATGACGATACGATAAAGCTCGATATTACGATGCTTTACGGGCTGTTATCCATGCACTATCAGGTGCCTTCCATCCTGCTGAAAAACTGGCGGGAAGGACTGGAGATTGAGCAGGAGCGAAGCGAAAACATGATTTTTGATTCGTCCGACAGCAAGCGGGACGTCAACAAGGATAAGGTGAATTCGTGGATCGATGATTTGGATCGAATGATAAAGGCGACGAAGGGGTTTAAAAAATGGCTGAAAAAGACGCTGCGCCGGGTTACTTTTCAAGGATTGGAATGGTCCACAAACGTCGCGCTGGACGATGCCGCCCATACGGCGACCTTAACGGGAGCGCTTTGGGGACTTAAATCGACGCTGGTCGGATGGTTGACCCGCCATATCTCTTTACAACAAAGACCCAAGCTGTTTGTCGTTCCTGTATTCGGCGGCAAGCCGTTATTTACCACGGAACTCAGCTGCATAGCGGAAATTCGCTGCGGTTATGCTATATATGCAGGACTGGTACTTATAGTTCGCGTGTTAAAAGTGAAGGGAGGAGTGAAAAAATGGCTGAACATCCTATCCAAGGGTTAATGCAAACGGCGATGGAAAACATCAAGGAAATGGTGGATGTCAATACGATCGTAGGCGAGCCGGTGCAAACGGCGGACGGCGGCGTCATTTTGCCGATCAGCCGCGTCGGTTTCGGATTTGCCGCCGGGGGCAGCGATTTCAACGTGGACGAAAAAAACGGTGCTTCCCATGAAGGGGGCAGACTTCATCCGTTTGGCGGCGGCAGCGGCGGCGGCGTTTCGATTAATCCGATCGCCTTTCTCGTCGTCGGAAAAGCGGGCGTTCATATCGTTCCATTGGACAACCAAACCCATCTGGTGGAAAGAATCATCGATTCTGTTCCGGGGCTCATCGATAAAATCCAATCGATGTTTCCGGGCAACGGCACCGCAAATGCAGGCATGATGATGGGCCAAACCTTTCAGGCCGCGCAAGCCCCCCAGACCGCTCAAGCCGGCATGAACGAGCCGAATGTGAACCCTGCCCCTGCCGTTAATCCTTTCGCCTGACCGACCGATCCTTTCCGGGACCTCCGGGAGGGGTCTTTTTTTGGCGGGAAGCTTGGACATACTCCCTCTTTCCGCCGCATATAGTTAACCAAGAACTCGCTACATATTACCGGAGGAATCTATGATGAGGAATTTATCACGATCCCGCGCGTTGAGAAGCTTCTGCGGAAAGGTGGCGGGGATACTGATTTTGCCGCTTCTGTTGCAGACCGGGACGGTTCAGGCCGCTCCTTCCGCGGCCGAGCCGCAAATTCACGCCCAGGCGGCGGCGTTGATCGATGTGACATCGGGGCGGATTTTGTACAGCCTTGAAGGGGACAAGGAGCTGCCGATCGCAAGTTTGACCAAAATCATGACCGCCATCGTCGCCATTGAGCACGGGAAGCTGGAAGATACCGTCACCGTGGGAAGAAACGCTTTCGCCAAAGAAGGGTCGTCTTTGTATCTGCGGTTGGGCGAAGAGATGAGCCTGGAAAATATGCTGTACGGGCTGATGCTCCGTTCGGGCAACGACGCCGCCACGGCGATTGCCGAGCATGTCGGCGGCTCCGAGGAAGGCTTCGTATACCTGATGAACGAAAAAGCCAAATTGCTGGGCCTGGCGCATTCGCATTTTCAAAATCCGCACGGTTTGGATGCGAAAGGCCACTACTCTTCGGCGAACGATTTGGCCAAGCTGACCGCCTACGCGCTCAAAAATCCGCAGTTTAAGGAAATCGTCCGCACGCCGAGCAAAAAGGCGCCGAATCCGAACGACCCTTGGGACTATAAATGGCTGAACAAAAACAAAATGCTCCGTTTCTACGAAGGGGCGGATGGCGTGAAAACCGGGTATACGAAAATCGCCAGACGCTGCCTTGTCAGCTCGGCGACCCGGGCCGGCCAGCAACTGGCGGTCGTCACGCTAAACGACGGGGATGATTGGAACGATCACCGGAAGCTGCTCGATTACGGGTTCGCGAATTTTCCGCTGACGAAAATTATCGAGGAGGGCCAAACGGTACAAAGCGGTTTGATTACGGGAACAGGCTTCAGTTACCCGCTGGCCAAAGGGGAACAGGAGAAAGTCGAAAGAAGGCTGAAGCTCAGCTCGCCGGCCGCCGCCTCGTTTGGCTATCGGGGAAAAATCAGCGTGATGCTGGACGGCAAAGAAATCGGCGCCGTTCCCGTTTATGAACAAGGGACGGACGGGCAGACACCGGGCCGGACGGCCGATACCTGGGGGGCCAAGGATTCGGGAAATACGTCGTTATGGGCGGAGTCCGGGGCATATCCCAACCGGGTAAAATTCCCGGAAGCCTGGGGCGGAACGTTCAAAAAAGTAATCCAAACCCTGTTGCTGGCCGATTAATGCGGCTGCCTCATGCAGGGAAGGCTATGGGAAGATTATTTATTGGGCAGAGGAGGGGAAACCATTTGGTCAATAAAATATGGCTTGCACTTATTCTGATCGGATTTTCGTTTGCGGCGGCCAAAGGGGAAATCGGGACGGTGACGCAGGCCGCCTTCGACGGGGCGGCAACGGGGGTTACTGTCTGCTTCGGACTAATCAGCGTACTGGTGTTTTGGCTTGGGATCATGCGGCTGGCGGAGGATTCCGGCCTCGTCAAGGCGATTTCGCGCCTGCTCGGTCCGGTGGTCGCCTATCTGTTCCCGGACGTGCCGAAAAACCATCCGGCCATGGGCTACATTTTGTCCAACATGAGCGCTAATTTGCTGGGCCTAGGCAACGCCGCCACGCCGATGGGAATCCGGGCGATGCAGGAGCTGCAGCAGCTCAATCCCGACAAGGAAACGGCGTCGCCGGCGATGTGCACGCTGTTGGCGCTGAACACCGCGAGCATCACGCTGATTCCGACGACGCTGATCGCGATCCGCATCAATTTCCATTCGGCGAATCCGGCCGAAATCGTTGGCTCCACCTTGCTCGCCACCGCGATTGCCACCGCGGCCGCCATTGTGGCGGACCGCTGGTACCGGAGGCGGAGCCTGCGCAGGACGCCGCCCCAGGCTCCCCCGACCACGCCGTCTGCGACTTTGCTGGAGAGGTGATGCCGCTTGCTGGATTGGCTTAACGTGGTTTCCGCTTGGGCGGTGCCGGTAATGATCGCTTTTATACCGTTATATGCTTATTTAAAAAAAGTGCCTGTCTATGAATCATTTGTTGACGGGGCCAAGGACGGTTTCTCCACCGCGATCGGCATCATCCCTCACCTCGTAGGCATGATGGTGGCGATCAGCGTGTTTCGCGCTTCGGGGGCGCTGGACGCGCTGGTCGGCTGGATGGCGCCGCTGCTTGCGCGGCTGAACGTGCCGCCCGAGGTGCTTCCGCTCGGTTTCCTGCGGCCGTTGACCGGAACGGGATCGCTCGCTTTTACGACCGATCTGATCAAAACGTACGGCCCGGATTCGATGATCGGCCGCATCGCCTCGACGATTCAAGGAAGCACGGACACGACGCTGTATGTGCTGACGGTTTATTTCGGCGCGGTCGGCATCAAAAACGGCAGGTATGCCTTGAAAGTCGGGCTGTTTTCCGATGCGGTCGGATTTGTGGCCGCGATCGCCGTTTGTTTGGTGCTGTTCGGATGATTAGACGATTATATGAAGCCAGGGCCGTTCATGGCGTTTTCCAAGCCGCTGTGGGCGGCTTTTTTCTGTACGTGCGGCGGCTATTGTGATTTTGTGCGTCTATGGGTATCATGTGTATGAGGTGACTATTGATCATGGAAAGATTACAGAAAATATTAGCCGGTGCGGGCGTGGCTTCCCGCCGTAAATGCGAGGAACTGATTTTGAGCGGCAAGGTGCAGGTGAACGGCGAAACCGTCACGGAGCTGGGCACCAAGGCGGACCCGGCCGCCGACGTCATTACGGTGGACGGCAAACCGATCGGCGCGGAAAAGAAGCTGTATCTCGTATTCAACAAGCCGAAAGGAGTTATTACGAGCGCAGCGGATCCGCAAGGCAGAAAAATCGTCACCGATTATTTAAAAGGCGTCAAGGAGCGGGTTTATCCGGTAGGACGGCTTGACTACGATACCGAAGGGCTGCTGCTCCTGACCAATGACGGGGAATTCGCCCATTTGCTGACGCATCCGAAACACCATGTGCCCAAAACGTATCATGCCACGGTCAAAGGGGTGCCGCACGGCGATGATTTGGAAAAGTTGAAGAAAGGAATCATGCTTGAGGACGGCATCACGGCTCCGGCCGAAGTAGAGTACCATGACGTCGATCCGGAAGGGAAGTTCGCCACCATTTCCATCACGATTCATGAAGGGCGAAACCGTCAGGTGCGGCGCATGTTCGATGCGATTTCTCACCCCGTGTCCAAGCTGAAGCGGATTTCCTTCGGCGATCTGTACCTCGGCAATTTGAAGCGGGGGCTGTACCGCCACTTGACCAAAGAAGAGGTCGACGGCCTCTACAAGCAAGCCCGCAGCGCCTCCCCCACCTCCCCCAAGCGCAAATAGTGCGTGAATGAAACGGCGGTAAAGGCAAGAGGGTGAAATGATTCTGAAGAAGCGGCAGCGTTCGCCTTTGTGAGCGGATTTCTACAGCTTGTGAATTTACATGATCAAAGAAATCCGCGAACAACAGCGATCGTAAGAACATTTCACCCGGCTGCCCCTATCCGCACGATCATTTCGAACCGCACTTTTGCGCGTCACATAATATTCATATTTCCCAAGGCTGAAATTGTGGCAATTTTCGTTATAATGTTCATAGAGTGTTCACGATTTGTTCAACGCTTTATGATTATGTTCATAGAAAGGAAGTTTTCGATGGGAAAGGCAAGACGGCCGATTCAGATCGTGATCTTAATGCTGATCGTTATCCTTGGCGGTTATGCGATCAGCAACGCGGTGTTTGGCGACGACTCCGGCAAGCCCGTCGTAGGAGAGAAGCCTCCGGCGTTCAAGCTGCTGGGTCTTGATGGCAACGTACATACACTTGGCGATTACAAAGGCAAAGCGGTGGTCATCAATTTCTGGGCGACCTGGTGCACGTATTGCGTCAAGGAAATGCCCGCCTTGCAGACCCAGTGGGAAAAGTGGAAGGATCGGGACGTCGTCATCCTCGGGATCAATACGGGGGAGGACAAGATGACCGTGGAAAACTTCGTCAAGCAGACCGGCGCCGGATTTCCTATTTTATTTGACAGCGACAACAAGGCGGTGCGCGATTATGGGATCGTGCCGATGCCGACGACGTTTTTTGTGGACAAAAAAGGCAAAATCGCCTCCATCCATCAGGGAGAGTTGAATCTTGACACCCTCGACGATCAAATTGCTCAGTTGGTTAACCCTTGATAGGAGAGGAGGCGGAAAATGGCGTTCATCGAAAATACAAAATGCGAATGCGGCCACCAGAACCGGGTCGGCACCGTGTTATGCGAATCTTGCGGGAAACCGCTGCAGGATGACGGAGCTCCCGGAGAGCTGCTGGAAATGCGCTACGACGGCGTGGCCAGAAGATCGCAGCGGGCCAACCCGAATTTCATCGACCGGATATGGAATTTTTTCTCCTCGGTGAAAGTCGCGGTTTATCTGATCATCATCACCCTGATCGGCGCCAGCCTCGGCACGATCTTCGAGCAGGAAAGCAATTTTATCAATTTCGATCCTTCCGCCTTTTACAAAAATAAATACGGAACGATCGGCGAGATTTACTACAAATTGGGCTTATCGCACACGTACGAATCGTGGTGGTTCATTCTGCTGCTGGTGATGATCGGGGCCTCCCTCGTCATCTGCAGCCTGGATCGGGTGCTGCCGCTTTACAAAGCGCTTTCAAAACAGAAGATCCGCAAACATCCGGAGTTTTTGACCCGGCAAAAAATCGTCTACCAGGGCCAAATCGGCGAGGACGGCAAGGCCTGGGTCCAGCGGGCGGTCCAGCCGCTCCGCAAAAAACATTACCGCGTCCATACGGACGGGGATGCGCTGCTGGCCGAAAAACAGCGGTTCAGCCGCTGGGGGCCGTATGTCATCCACATCGGGCTGATTGTTTTTTTGCTGGCCGTATTGTTCCGCGGGCTTCCGGGACTGCACATGGACAAACATTACTGGTTCCCGGAGGGGGAAATCACCCGGATTCCCGATACGAACCTTTATTTGAAGAACGAAAAATTCAGGGTGGAATATTACAGCGAGGATGAAATGTCGGAGGACTTTAAAAAAACCGGCAAGATCGTCCCGAAGCTGTACGAAACGCAGGCCGTGCTGTACGAATGCACCGCCGATTGCGACGATCCCTCGAAGCAGCCGCAGCTCAAGGAAGTGGAGCGGCATGCGATCCGGGTCAACGACCCGCTGAGCTATAAAGGCCTGAAGGCGTATCAGTTCGACTTCGATCTGACGCCGAAGCTGCGCTCCGTGCAGCCGGTGCTGGTGGACAAGGTGACGGGGGAGCAGTACGGGAAATTCAAGCTGGAGATGAAGAATCCGCAGCGCGAATTTAAGCTGGGGCCTTACACGCTGGAGCTTCAGAACAAATACATGGAATTTTCCTTGAATGAACAAGGGCAGCCGGTCTCCTTGTCCGGGGAGCCGAACGCGCCGGCCTTTTTATTTTTGGTCAAAGGTCCGGATTTGCCCAAAGAAGGCGCGCAATACATTTACTTCCCGAAACAGGTCGACAAGGAACGCTTCCAGCAGGATGCGATCAACGAGAAGCTGGGCGGTTTGCAGAACAAGCTTACGCTTGATGTCCTCGGGATGGAGGATGTCGATTTCATCAGCGCCTCCAGTTACCTGAACATCCGCGTCGACCGGGCGATGCCCTTTGTCTGGCTGGGGCTGGCGATCGTCATGCTCGGGCTCGTTCTGGGATTCTACTGGCAGCATCGCCGGATTTGGCTGCGCGTGGACGGCGGCAAGCTGACGCTGGGCGGCCATACGACGAAAAACTGGTTTGGCATGCGCCGCGAAGTGTCCGCGTTCCTGAAAGCGATGGGCATTGATGCGGATGAGAAGTCATTGGAAAACGGGGGGGAACGTCCATGATATTTTTGGAAATCAGCCGGGCAGCTTTTATGATCGCATTTTTCCTGTATTGCGCTGCCTTTATTTTTTACATCGTTGCCGTGACCGGGAAAACGTGGAGAAACCGCGACCCGAAGCGGCATGAGCACAAGTGGGGCCGCATCTCGTTTGCGGCCTCCTCGTTGGGCCTCGTCTCGCATTTAGTCTATTGCGGAACGCGCTGGGCCTACAGCGGGCATGTGCCGGTCAGCAATATGTACGAGTTCATGACGTTTTTGTCGATGATGATTATGATCGCCTTTACGGTCGTCTTTTTGATCTACCGCAAAATTTTGCTCGGCGTATTCGCGCTTCCGCTGGCGATTATCATTATGGCCTATGCCGCCGTGTTTCCGCAGGAGGTTCAGCCGCTGATTCCTTCGCTGCGTTCCATTTGGTTGTATATCCATGTCACGCTGGCGGCTACGGGAGAATCTTTTTTTGCCGTCGGCTTTATCGCCGGATTAATGTATTTGCTGCGGGTCATCGACTTTAGAGGATCCGGTAAATCCGCGCGCCGGCAAAAACGGTGGATTGAATTTACGTTTTTTTCGATTATGATAGTAGTGGGCTTTCTTGTTTCCGTATTCGCTTTCCGGGCCGCCGGATATGAAGCGGTGTTCATACAAAATGAGACAAAGATTGACAGCCAAGTACAAGGGGATAGTACAATAGGAAAAGAAGTTTATCAACTTCCGCCGATCGTAGCACCGTATCATAGCGAACCTGCGCAAATCAAACCGTTTTTGGGAATGGCGCAGCCTTTGTTCGAGGCCCCTTCCTGGATGAACGGCGCCAATGCCGGACGCAAGCTGAACACGATCATCTGGGCAATACTAACGGGAGCGGTGCTTTATGTACTGATTCGTGCGCTCCTTCGCAAACCGCTGGCTCAGGCGCTGGCTCCGGCGGTGCGGGCCATCGATCCTGACGATCTGGATGAAATCAGCTATCGGGCGATTGCGATCGGGTTTCCGATCTTTACCCTGGGCGCGCTTGTGTTTGCGATGATCTGGGCGCAGCAGGCCTGGGGAAGATTTTGGGGTTGGGATCCGAAGGAAGTATGGGCCCTGATTACATGGCTGTTCTACAGCGCGTATCTGCACCTTCGTTTATCGAGGGGCTTTCAAGGCCGCCGGGCTTCCTGGCTAGCGGTTTTGGGCTTCCTCGTGGTCATGTTCACATTGGTAGGGGTTAACCTGGTTATCGCCGGCCTGCATTCTTATGCGGGCACCGATTAAATAGCAGCACATCAAATGGAAGCTCACGCGCAATAGGTAAGAAGATGAAGGGGTTGTTGTTAATGTCAGATGAAACGAACCGCATTTTGGTAGTCGACGATGAGGAAAGAATCCGCCGGCTGCTTAAAATGTATTTGGAAAAAGAAGGCTACGAAATCGATGAGGCCGAGGATGGCGAAACGGCTTTGAAAAAAGCGACGGTCAACGACTACGGGTTGATCGTGCTTGATGTTATGCTGCCGGGAATCGACGGGGTCGAAGTCTGCAGCCGCCTGAGACAGATCAAATCGACGCCGGTGCTGATGCTGACGGCCAAGGGCGAGGAAATCAACCGGGTTCAGGGATTTGAAGTGGGCGCCGACGATTACGTCGTCAAGCCGTTTAGCCCCAGAGAGGTGATTTACCGGGTGAAAGCGATCATGCGCCGGGCCTCGGCGACAGCCTATTTGTCCAAAGAAAGCGGGACTAGCAACAATATCGTGTTTCCTCATCTCGTCATCGAGCATGACGCTCACCGGGTTACGGCAAGCGGCCAGGAGGTCAGCCTGACGCCTAAAGAATATGAGCTTCTGCATTATTTGGCGGTTTCCCCGGATAAAGTGTTTTCCCGGGAGGAACTGCTGAAGGACGTTTGGAATTATGAATTTTTCGGCGACCTGCGGACGGTCGACACCCACGTGAAGCGGCTGCGGGAGAAGCTCAACAAGGTTTCGCCGGAAGCCGCCGCGATGATCACGACCGTATGGGGCGTGGGCTACAAGCTGGAGGTCGCGAAGTAAGTGAATTTCTGGAGAACGCTGGTCGGCAAGCTTTGGATCACGATAACCTGCCTCGTTGCTTGCGTGTTGATGTTGATGGGGTTGTTTCTGCTGCCTTACATCGATACGAATTTCACCAATTCCGGAGCCGTGAAGAGACTGTTTGTCATCGTCGCGATGATCGGGTTCTCGCTTACGACGTTTTTTGCGTTGTTTCTGTTCACAAAAATCACGCAGCCGATGCAGAAGCTGATTCAGGCTACCGATTCGGTGCGCAAAGGTAAATACGATACCCGTCTTTCGCTGAGAACGAGCGACGAAATCGGCGAATTGGCGATCGCGTTTAACCATATGGCGGAAGAGTTGGAAAATACGATCCGCAGCCTCAGGCACGAGAAGGAGCATTTGTCCAGCGTGCTGCGCAGCATGAATGACGCGGTCATTACGCTGGACCGGGAAGGCGCCGTCATCTTGACGAACCCGCCGGGGGATCAAATCCTCAGCATGTGGGGAGATTTGGATGAAGAAGACGCCGGCTTCGAAATAGGCGGACAAGACGCCGGGGGAAGGTTGGCGCCGCAGCCGCTGCTGCAGATGTTTCGCCGGGTGCTGGACCGGGAAGGCGACCAGCGGATGAACGTGCATGTCATGAAAGGCGTGTGGTCGGTCCACATGGCCCCCTTGTCGTCGGACGGGGAAATCCGCGGCGCGGTCGCCGTCCTGCGCGACGTTACCGAAGAGGTGCGCCTGGAGAAGATGCGCCGGGATTTTGTGGCCAACGTCTCGCACGAAATCCGCACGCCGCTGTCGATGATGCAGGGGTACAGCGAAGCTTTGCTGGACGGGATGGCGGCTTCTCCCGAAGAAAGCGCGGAACTGGCGCGGGTGATCCATGAGGAATCGCTGAGAATGGGCCGGCTTGTCCATGATCTGCTCGACCTTGCCCGGATGGAAGCGGGGCATACCGATATGGACAAGCGGCCGGTTGATTTTCGCGGGCTTGCCGAGCGGGTGTACCGCAAGTTCATGGTCCGGGCCAAAGAGCATGGCATCGACCTGAAGCTTGAGCTGGGCGAAGGCCCGCTTTGCCTGGAAGCGGACGAAGACCGGATGGAGCAGGTGCTCACCAACCTGCTGGACAACGCCTTCCGGCATACGCCGGAAGGGGGGGCGATCGGCATTTCGGCGGCCACCCGGGACGGCGAGCCAGGGAAAGAGCTGCACATTTCGATTAAGGACAGCGGGGTGGGGATTCCAAGCGACGATCTGCCGTTTATTTTCGAGCGCTTTTACAAGGCGGACAAAGCCCGGGTGCGCGGAGAGAACGGGGGAACGGGACTCGGCCTCTCCATCGTAAAGAACATCATCGACGCCCATCACGGCTCGATCCGCGCCGAAAGCGGCGTCGGCAAAGGCACCGTTTTTCACATCGCGCTCCCTGTCGAAACGGGACAATAATCGTAAAAAGAAAAACATCCTTCGCCAGAGAAGGATGTTTTTTTGTTGAATACCGCAGATAAATCTTGTTCACCGTGGAACATTATTCAAAAATAATTTGCAGCGCCTTATTCAGTTCGGGCAGCTTTGTCAGATCGTCAAGCACTTCTTTCGTCACGGCCTTGTCCACCGTCAATACCATGATCGCTTCCCCGCCGACCAGCTTGCGGCCGACCTGCATGGAGGCGATATTGACGTCGTTTTTGCCGAGCAGGGTGCCGACGTTGCCGATAATCCCCGGTTTGTCATTGTGCGAAATGAAGATCAGATGCCCTTCCGGAGCAACGTCGACCGGGAACTTGTCGATTTGCACGATGCGGGCTCCGTAACCGTTAAGCAGCGTGCCGGCGATCCGGCGTTCCGCGCCGTCCTGCGTTTTCAGGGTGGCGCTGATCAGGTTGGTGAAGCCTTTCGTCGCCGAAGCCTGGGACACGACAACGTTAATGTCGCGGACTTTCGCCAGATGCATGGAGTTGACGATATTTACGTCGCTGCCGAAATGGCGGGACAATACGCCCTTGATGATGTAGCGCGTAAGCGGCTGCGTATCCACCTCGGCCAGGTCGCCGGCGTAATCGACGTGAATTTCTTTGACCGCCTGGTTGTTAAGCTGGGACAGGAACACGCCGATTTTTTCGCCAAGCTCGAAATAAGGCTGCAGCTTGTTCATAACGCTAGGTGCGACAGGCGGCATGTTGACGGCGTTTTTAAACGGCTCGCTGCGCAGAATATGCAGCACCTGCTCCGACACGTCGATCGCAACGTTTTCTTGAGCCTCCACCGTGGAAGCGCCAAGATGAGGCGTGACGATAATTTTCGGATGGTGCAGGAAAGGATGATCCGCTTCCGGTGGTTCTTTTTCGAAGACGTCAAAGGCGGCGCCGGCCACGATCCCTTGATCGATCGCTTCAACCAGCGCTTGCTCGTCGACGATGCCGCCGCGGGCGCAGTTGATGATCCGCATGCCTTTTTTCATCACTTCAAATTGCGGACGGGCGATCATATGCTTGGTTTCCGGCGTCAGCGGCGTGTGGACCGTAATAAAGTCGGCGTTTCTAACGATGTCGTCGACCGTGGCCAGCTTGACCCCAAGCTTCTCGGCGCGATCTTCCGTCAGGAACGGATCGTAGCCTAAAATCTCCATCCCGAACGCCTTGGCGCGTTTGGCCACCTCGCTGCCGATCCGGCCCATGCCGAGCACGCCCAGCGTTTTGTTGCGCAGCTCGACGCCGAGGAACTTGCGGTCCCACTGGCCCGAGATCGTTTTGGCGTAGGCCTGCGGGATATGGCGGGCGAGCGCCATCATCATGGCGAAGGCGTGTTCGCAGGTCGTGATCGTGTTGCCGTCCGGCGCGTTAATCACGATGATACCGCGTTTCGTAGCGGCTTCCAGGTCGATGTTGTCGACCCCGACTCCTGCGCGGCCGATCACCTTCAAGCGGGAAGCGGCGGCCATGATTTTTTCGGTGACCTTCGTTTGGCTGCGCACCAGCAAACCGTCATACTCGGCGATGATTTGTACAAGCTCGTCCTCGCTGAGTCCCGTTTTCTTCTCGACCGCGATGTCGTCTGCATCCATCAGCTGCTGAATCCCCATATCGCTGATCGGATCCGATACTAAAACTTTAAACATGTTTGAACCTCCTAAAAGTTTTGTATAGCAAGGCTTCCTCGAAAGTTCTTCGTACAAAACTTTCTTCGGAAGCATAAGCTTACGGTAGTGCATTAGCGCTTTTTTTCGTTACTGCAGAAAAGAATGGGGATAATGGGGTGCGCCCCACAAGATGCCAGCCCATAAAAGGGCGTGCGGGCATTAAAAAAACTCCCGATCCGCACACTACTTCCGTAGTAAGGGACGAGAGTTGTTCGTGGTACCACCCTAATTCGCTGCGCCTTCGCAGAAGCAGCCTCATTTGTCATCGCTGACAGACTGATAACGGAGTTCACCGACTGCGCCTACTGAACGTTCAACGCAGTGACTCAGGATCGCTAAAGTTCATCGTTCCGCTACCGGTTTGCAGCACCACCGGCTCTCTGGGAGCTTTCCGACAACTTCCTTCCTTCAAAGCCTTTCGTCAAATGTAATTTTTCATAATGTAACACGCCCCGCCTCAAGGTGTCAACTACTTCCCGAATAAATAGCGGCAATAACCCGGGCCCGTATCCCGGGGCTTTTGCCAAACTTGAACCCGGCTGATTTTTTGGTTATGATTTTGATAATGTCGAAAAACGTCTGTTATCCCCGGGGAACGGCCGATCTTCCGGTTAGTATTCCGTGAAAATAGGGAGCTCGGGCAGCAGCTCGGACGCATAATACGACGATTTGAAGCGGGAAAATTCATCCCCTTTGACGGCTTCAGTTTCTGTGACAATTTTCACAATAGAAGACACAGTTTTAAGATTTAAAGCCTTGGCTCGGCCGCTTTTGATCATTTGGTCAATTTTCGCGGTCATGTCTTGGGGAAGGTAGGCTTCATACCGCTTTTCGCTTTGCATCATATCGGCGACCGCTTTGTTTTTGACGGCCAAGGGATATTTGGACCATTCCTGAACCGGGATGTTTGCTTTATAATCGAACGTGGCCGGGATTTGACTGTTCGTCTTCGCCGTCCATTTAAGAATCGACGAATAAAATTTATTTTGCGCCTCAAGCCCGAAGTTTACCGCTTCAACGGTGAACTCGTTTTGTTTCAGCGCAGCCGCGAGCGCTGCTCCTTTTTTGTGTTTTACCGCTCCGGCGCCTTGATTGAACAGCTTCAAGCTTTTCATATAATCGGTTTGCGCCTCCTTCAGCAGAGGAGAAGAATCGGTTATGTATTGGGCTGCGATCTGCTCATACCCACGGTCGGCAATTTCGCGGATCTCCTTCAGATAAGCGCTTGATTCGGATGAAGTTGCGTCCTGTTCCAATAGCTCCAGGCGGGAAAGATAGGCTTCCTTAAACTGCTGATACGGCTGAAAGACAACGTAATAAAAAGAGACCAAATCCTGCTGCTGATAGGAGACGGCCGTTTCCTGCCCCGGCGGCACGACTTTGAGGTAAGCGTATTTTGCTTCGATTTTGTTCATGCCCGTCTGAAAGCCCCATAGAAACGTGCCGAATCCGACGATCAGCGTGAACAGAAAGCCCATGATAAAAAACGCTTCCTGACGGGTATTTTTTTTGCTGTTCATTATGAATTCCTCCTTACAAATGGTTTTGAATAGGCTAGAATAATAATAAAGGACAGGGATTGACAAAAACTATGAAAAAATTCAAATTCGGCAAGGTGAAGATCCAGAAAGTCGATCCCGGGCAGCTGGACGATCGTTTGCTTTTGATCAATCTATATTTGACGCAAGGGCTTACTTTATTTATCGGCTTAATCATCATTTTTTTTCAAAAAAGAAATCCGCTGTCTTTGCTGGCCTGGCCGGAGCATGCCGAATTCCTCTATTGGAGCCTGGGGCTTGCCGCGGTGATGTTCGGCGCCGATTTTCTGCTCTCCCGGTTTATTTCGGAGGAAAGCATGGACGACGGGGGGATCAACGCCAAGTTGTTCCGGGGCCGCCCGGTCTGGCATATTGCCGTTATCTCGGCGATGGTCGCCGTCTGTGAAGAACTGCTGTTTCGCGGAGCGATCCAGCATGGCATCGGCGTCTATTGGACGAGCATTTTGTTCGCCGCCATCCACGTCCGCTACCTGCGGCACTGGATTCCGACCGGATGGGTATTTGCCAGCAGCTACGGGTTAGGATTTATATACATGCAAACCGGGACGCTATGGGCGCCGATTGTATGCCATTTTCTGATCGATTTCGTATCGGGATTAGTGATCAAATTTCGGAGGGAGTCATGAGCGAACGTTTGAGTCGATTGGAACGTTACGGCCGCGGCAGGGCGAAAACAACGCCAAGAAGCCGCCGCGGCCGCGTTCACCTAGTGGAGAAAATCGAAAAATCCCGGGGAAATCCAAGCCCGCCAGATCATAACACAACAGCCGCGGAAGCGGAGGTTTCGTTCGAGATGCCGCGGCCGAGGACCTCGGCTTCGCCCGCTAGGGCGGCATCCGCTTGGGCCGGAACAGAGCAGGACGTTATGGAATTGCCCGCCCGCAGGGAATTGTTTCCTTCGCAAAGGCTGAAATGGACAAGATGGTTTTTTAATTCGCTATTATATATATTCGTCATCATTTTAGTTTTTTTGCTGTGGTGGGGGGTCAGCGATTCGCCTTGGGGCCAAAGCCATGGCTTGTGAGGTCCGGCGGCTTGTCTCCTAATTCGAGGCAGGAAACGCAGGGAGCCCGCGCCAAAATGCTGCCAAATGCAAAAGTGCAGGCGATTTTCGGTCAACAAAAGCACTGAAGGTGGCTCACCAAATGCAAAAGTGCATTTCATTTTCGGACAAAAAAGCATCGTTTTTTGTCGAATGAACTTCAACGGAATGTACTTTTGCATTTCAACGGCATAAAACGGGAGATTCGCGGGGAAATCAAATGCACTTTTGCAGTTGGTCACGTCAAGTGAATCCCTAACGGACACAGTTGACGTTATTTGCCCATTTCCCGCACTGGCGTTGCAATTAACCTTTGCTCAAGCTTTCCCGTAGAACCATCCGAAATCTAACGGTTGCAGTAGCGGCTATTTGCCGAAAAAAGACCATTTCGAAATTCTAACGGTTGCCAGCGGCGTTATTTGCCTGAATCCAAGCAAAAATTACCGATTTTCAGCAAATAAGCTCCATGGCAACCGTTACAATTTGAAATCAACGGTATTGGAACAAATAGCGCTTGTGGCAACCGTTAGAATATTGGTGTGCCCAGAAAATGTATCTTTCCACAGATTTAAATGCTACGTTAGTGGTGAACCATGTCCTTATTTTGTAAATTAAACCTTTTTTTCAAATTAACGGAAATTTGTGGTCCTAATTTGCAGCAAACCGGGGAAAATCACCTTCCACTATCGTTGCATTAACTTTCAATCTAGACAACTTGTCGCCCTGATACATTCCAGAACTTGCAATTTGGAAATCTTTCGTTCGGGGGCCGATTAGGGTCTCTGATGTCCGTTAGCGCTGCTGAAGGCCGCCCGCTTGGGCGGCTTTTGTCATCTTTTTCGTCCGAGTTCCGAGTTACTTCGCTTTCTGCCGGCCGGCGTCCGTCTGCCCCGCTGCCTGCCCCGCTGTCTGATCCGCCGCCGGAGCGGGCCCGATGCTGTCGGGGTCAACGAAGCCGTAGCCTTTATTTTCCAGTTCCGTCAGCAGCTCGTCCAACGCCTCCACGGTCCAGGGCAGTTCATGCATCAAAATGTTGCTTCCGGCGTGCAGCTGATCCAGCACATTTTGAATGACGGCGTCGGGCTTGTTTTTGTTTTTGCTGTCCCAATCCAGAGACCCGTTGGACCATGTCATGTAGATCAAGCCGTTGTCGTCGGCGATCCCATGCGTAACCTCGTTCCCGGAACCGAACGGAGGACGGAAAAATCTCGGGGCTTCGCCGATCGTCTCTTTGACGATGGTTTGCACATCCTCGATTTGTTGGCGCATTTTTGCTTTGCTCTCTTTTTTGAGATCGATGTGGTCCCAGCTGTGATTGCCGATGATCTGCCCGCGGTCGTGAATAAGCTGCAGGAGCTCGGGATGCGCTTTGACCCGGTAGCCGTTGACGAAAAAGATCGCCTTGGCGGCGTGCTTATCCAGCGTATCGATCAATCCCTCGATCATTTCCCGTTCTTTCGGCCCGTCGTCAAACGTCAATAGAACCACTTTTTTGTCGGTTTCTTCCTCGTTGGGCACGACGTTGTATGCTTTGTTGATGTGGTACAGCAGCTTCGGCTGCTCCGGCTTCGCCGCTTCGGCGGACTCTCCCGGTCCGGACGCGGAATTTTCATCCTGCGGCGTCTCCGGGACAGTCCGGATTCCGTTTCCGTCAGGGGAGCCGGCGGTTTCTTGAGACTCCGGCGCGGAAGTGGCGGCACTCGCCGCATTTTCTTCGCCTGGCGCGCTTGAATCGGGCTGCCTAACGCGGGAATCGGGCTGGCCGCAAGAGCCGAGCAAAACGCAAGCCGCCAAGGCGAGCAGGATTTTTTTGTAAAGCAAACGGGTCATCTCGCTTTCCTGTATTTATGCCGCATGAGTTTGTCGCAAACCGCGAACACTACAGATGATTTTAACATATCTAAGGAGGTATTTTGGTGAGATCTTCCACATTTTTAGGCGGAGTGTTGGTCGGAGCCATCGCGGCGATGTGGGCCTCGCGGCGGAGAGGCGGGATGATGTCCATCATGAATGGGGCGGGGAGCGCCCTGAAGCTTGCGGGTCTGAAATCCGATTTCCTGGGAGGCGGGCAAGGGCGGCATGGTTCGGAAGGTTCCGAATCGCATCATAAGGGGTATACTTCCAAGGCAACCGAAGAACATCGGGCCGGGGCAGGAAACGCCCAGGTGTATCCCAGTTCGGTTTCTGCGTCCGATGAGAAACATTCGAAGGAATACAATTTAAAGCAAATCACCGATTTTATTAAAGGCGACGCGGATGTGCGCCGGGAAGTGGAATCGATCCTAAAGGAGACGAATACGGTTATTCCGGGACTATAACCTCCAAAATGACGGAATCATTTTCCGCTGCGGTAAAGTTCGGCGGAAAATGATTCTTTTTTGTCTATTTTATTACGTGCATTTAAGGTGAATAAATGATAACATACATATCAAAGAACCATTTCCATCACACATTACAGCAGGTTTCATAATCTGTTATTACACGGTATAAAGAGAGGAGGATCCTGTATGAAGATAGAAAGACTTGGCCAGGATAAAATACGGATTTTCCTCACGTTCGACGACTTGAGCGAACGCGGCATTCAGAAAGAGGACATGTGGCAGGAAATTCCAAAAGTCCACGACCTGTTCACCGAAATGATGGATCAGGCTTATAACGAAGTGGGCTTTGACGCCACGGGCCCTCTCGCCGTGGAAGTGTTCGCCCTCCCCGCTCAAGGGATGGTTGTCATCGTAACGCGCGGTAAATACGATCATCATCATCACGGGATCGGATCGCCATATGAGGATGAACTGCCGGAAGAAGTTTATGAAATGGAAGTAACGCTGGAACAAAGCGACACGATTCTGTATTCGTTTGACGATTTCGAAAACTTGATCGAAGCAGCTCACGTTTTGCAGCCTATGCTCCAAAATGCTGGCAGACTGTATAAATATAATGGGAAATGGGTTCTTCAACTGGAGCCTGACGAGTTGGATGAAGGCAAACATCCGGCTTTAATCGCGGTATTGGCCGAGTTTGGCGAAGCGACGTCGGTCACTACGGCGATGCTTGAAGAATACGGAAATCTGGTCATGGCCGACAACGCGATCGAGGTTATTTGCAGCCATTTCAAACGTCAGGATTAATCGGCGTGCCAGGAACGCGAGTATGGATTCATGATGAGAGAGAGACAAGGAACAGCAAGCGGCAGACAAGGGGGGATTACCGTTGCTCTTTTTCTCTATTGCCACTGCAGCGGTAGCTCCCGGCCTTGCCCTGCTTACTTATTTTTATCTTAAGGACAAGTATGACACGGAGCCGCTGCATATGGTCGTCAAAGTATTTATGCTTGGCTTTTTGATCGTATTGCCGGTTATGATCATTCAGCGCGGCTTGACGCTGTGGCTTGGCGACAATCCATGGGTTTCCTCGTTCGGGATTTCGGCCGGCGTCGAGGAAGCCTTCAAGTGGTTTGTCCTGTATCACATGATCTACAATCATACGGAATTTGACGAACCCTATGACGGTATTTTGTATGCGGCGGCGATTTCGCTTGGCTTTGCCACGGTCGAAAACGTCATTTACGCCTTTGCCAGCCATGCCACGCTTGGATCTTTGCTGGTGCGGGCGCTGCTCCCGGTTTCCGGGCATGCCATGTTCGGCGTCATGATGGGATATTATTTGGGGCGGGCCAAGTTTTCGGAAGGTGCGGTAAGCCGGAAGTTTTTGATTTTTTCCTTGTTGCTGCCGATTATTTACCATGGGGTGTACGACTGGATTCTTAATAATACGACCCAATATTGGCTCTGGTACATCGTTCCTCTAATGGTCTTGTTGTGGTACGGCGGATTGGGCAAAATGACCCGGGCGAACAGCCGCTCGCCGTTTCGCTTGACGACGGGGGCCAAGGGGCAAGATTAATTTTAGGACGAATAGGGCATCCTATTTTCAGGAATGGCTGCGAAACTTGCGGCTTTATGAACTGGAAAGGGGTGCCTTTTTCGTGCGCGTCAAGGTGAAAATCACGTGCAAATCATGCGGAGAACGGTTTGTGCTGCGCGGTAAAAAAGAGCGTGGCCATATCGAAACCGGATTTAAGCAATGCTTGTGCAACAATCGGCACGATTTCGAAATCGAAGAAGAAACCCCATTATAACAGACTTTTTGAACGACCTCTTTAGCATGCATAAAGTTCCTTCCTTCTTGTCAAACTAATTCCAACCAGTTAAAGAAGGGAGAGAGCACTAGCCTAATGTATACACGTCTGAGTGCGATATTATTTCCGGTTACGGCGATTTTATTGATCGGCGCCTTAGTATGGGGCTACCAGGAAAACCAGGAAAAGAATTCGATCTTGATCAAAGCGGAAAACCAGTATCAGCGGGCGTTTCACGATCTGTCCTACCATATGGACAAACTGCATGCCGAATTGGGCAATACCCTTGCGGTTCACTCGGCTTCCACCGGATCGCATCGGAAAAGCCTGGTCAACGTGTGGCGGATTACGAGCGAGGCGCAAAACGAAATCAACCAGCTCCCGCTAACTTTATTACCCTTTAACAAAACGGAGGAGTTTTTGTCCCGGATCTCGAAATTTTCCTATCAGACGGCTGTCCGTGATTTAACCAAGCAGCCTTTGACCGATAACGAGATCAAAAACCTGAAGGAGCTGTATAAAAGCTCGGCGCTAATCTCCCAGGATTTGCAAGGCGTTCAGCACAAGGTCATCGCCAACCGCCTGCGTTGGATGGACGTCGAGACGGCGTTGGCCAGCGAGAGAGAACCCCGGGACAACACGATTATCGACGGCTTCAAAACGGTGGACAAAAGAGTCGGCGAATACCCTGAGCTCGATTGGGGGCCGTCCGTTTCCAGCATGTACAACAAACGGTCGGTCAAAAAGCTGGGGGGCAAACCGGTCACGATTCAGGAGATCCAGCGTAAAGCCGCTGATTTTACGGGGATGAAAGATCCGTCGGCGATTCAGGTGGCGGAAAACGGACGCGGTACGGAATGGGCTTCATACACGGCGAACGTTCCCGGAGGACGTGACGGGGAAGCTTGGTCGCTCGATTTTACGAAAAACGGCGGACACTTGATTTCCTACAACTATAACCGGCCCATCGGCCAGAAAACGGTCGATATGAACACGGCCAAAACCCGCGCCGACGAATTTTTGGCCAGCAAAGGCTATTCCGGTTTAACCCCGGTTTCCTACGACGAGTACGGCAACGAGGGGAACTTCACGTATGTAAGCAAAGATGGGGACGTGCTGATTTACCCCGAAAAAGTCACGCTCCGCGTCGCCCTCGACAACGGCCAGGTAACCGGGCTGCAGGCCAGCGACTATGTATACGAGCGCGAGAACAGAAGCGCGGTCAAGTCGCCGAAATTAACGCTGCAGCAAGCCCGCAAATTTTTGAATCCGGAATATAAGGAAACGTATCACCGGTTGGCGCAGATCGAAAACGACCAAGCGGAAAAAGTGCTTACTTACGAATTCGGCGGAGCCATTAACGGTTCGAACTACCGGATTTACATCAATGCGGATAACGGCAACGAGGAAATCGTCGAGGAAGTCAGAAAGAAAAAAGGGGCCGTTCAGTCCTAAGGTCAAAGTTCAGCCTATAAAAGGAACACGCGAGTATGCGAGGGCTTATCGCCTTTAAGCGCTCGCGTTTTATATTTATGCGCTTTTGCGAAGATTTCCGCTACAATCCCGTCCAGGCGTGATATAATCAGGGGGAAGCCAACAACTGAAATAGGACGGTGGGAAAACTTGTTTCCTAAAGTGAACGATCTCGTATACATTCAGGGCGCCTCGACAGACAAGCAGGATACGGATAAGGAATGTAAATCGCGGATCGCGGACGTGGAAGAAGAATCGTTTCTGATCGAGGTTCCGATCGAGAGCGGAAGCGGGCGCATCAAGAAGCTTTACATCGGGGACGAGCTTTCCATTTATTTTTTGACCGATGACGGAGTTAAAAATTACTTTAATACATATGTGCTCGGTTTTGCCGACGAGGTCGTACAGCTGGTGCGCATCCGCAAACCGGAAGCGGAGACGATCACCAAAATTCAGCGCCGCCATTTTTTGCGGGTTGTCGCTTCGCTGGAAATCGCCGTTAAAACGAAAAACAATCTTCGCTTTGTTACCTATACCGAAGACGTCAGCGGCGGCGGCGTTTCTTTTATTTGCGACGGCACGTACAAGCTCGTTCAAGGCGACCAGCTGTTCTGCTGGCTGCTGCTTTCGTTCAAGAACGGATCGATCGATCACGTTCCTTTCGAAGCCGAAGTGGTGCGCACGAAGAAGCTGGAAACCGGAAAAACGATGATCATGATCAAATTCGTCAGCATCTCCGATATGGAGCGGCAGAAATTGATTCGTTACTGCTTCGAGCGCCAGTTTGATTTCAAAAACCGCTAATCCGGCGGGTCTTCTCCTTTTCGCATTTGGAAAAGCTATATATTAACGGCTGATCGTGAAAATGGCGCGAGGAGGAAATGAAGATGCGGAAAATGAACGATGACGAAGCATATACGGCACTGTTTATAGAGTTTTCCGGGAAGGTTGAAAAGGCGCTGAAGAAGGCGGTGATCGCATTGCTTGCGGCGCTGTGCCTGTTCCAGGGACTGCTGCGGATTCCCGAACTCAGGCCCTTCCTCGCTTCGGCGGATCAATTCGAAGGAACCCCGCTTTATAAGGACGAGTTTAAAAAGCCGGGTTTTTAGCGCCGAAGCTTATGCTTAGGCCCGGCTGAATTCAAGATTCGACGCCCGATCCGCTTCGTGACCTACTTCGTGATGAAAAGCCGGCAGGATAAATCGGGCGGCTAAGCCTTTTGTTTCTTTTGCATCCCTTTGCTATCTGTGGTATAATTTTCACGTCGCAGGCAATGCCTGCTTTTTTCTTGAGGATCAGTTTTGAGGAGGAATGCCCCTTTGGCAAGCGAGGCGTCAACATCACAGGCTAAGATCAACATCGCGATCGACGGTCCTGCTGGGGCAGGGAAAAGCACGATAGCCCGCATGGTTGCCGGCAGATTGTCCTACGTATACGTCGATACCGGCGCAATGTACCGGGCGGCGACATGGTATTTTCTGCGGCAGGGCATTGAACCGGACGAGGTGGACAAAGTGCTGCAAATCGTCCCCGACCTGGTTATTGAATTATTGCCCGGCGAGCAGGGGCAGCAGGTGATTGTGAACGGCCAGGACGTGACGGAAGAAATCCGTTCCATGGCGGTAAATGCGAAGGTGTCCCGATATGCGCAAATCGAGGGGCTGCGAACCAGGCTTGTCTCGCTGCAGCGGCAAATGGCTTTGCGCAAAGGCGTCGTGATGGACGGGCGCGATATCGGCACCACCGTACTGCCCGATGCGGAAGTCAAGATTTACATGACGGCCAGCGTTGAGGAACGGGCGCGCCGGAGATACAAGGAAATGAAAGAGCAGGATCGGGTTTCGTTCGAAGAACTGGTGAACTCTATCGCGGAACGCGACCGTCTGGATCAGGAACGGGAAGTTTCCCCCCTGCGGCAAGCGCCTGACGCGACCTATCTGGATACGACCGAGATGACCCTGGATGAAGTCGCCGACCGGATCGTTTCCTTGTGCAGAAATTATGGAAGTGAGAGAGGAACAAGATGATTTACCGCTTCTGCCGCGCTGTGCTTCGCGCGCTTTACAAGCTGCTGTTTCGCTTTGAAGTCACCGGTTTGGAGCATATTCCGCGAGAGGGCGGCGTGCTTCTTTGCTCCAATCATCTTACGTTACTGGATCCGCCGACCATCGGCGTCATGCTGAAACGCAAGGTGCATTTTATGGCCAAACAGGAACTGTTCCGGATATTTGGCTTCGGTTGGCTGATCACAAAACTTGGCGCTTTTCCCGTCAAAAGGGGAGGCGTGAGCAAGGAATCGATCAAAACGGCGTTAACGCTGCTCCGTTCGGGGCATGTGATGGGGATCTTCCCCGAAGGCCGCCGCGTCAGAAACGGGGAAGGCGGCGGGATCGGCAAGAAAGGCGCGGCCACGTTCGCCCTTCGCAGCGATGCGGTCGTGATTCCGGTAGCTATCGTAGGCGATTATAAATTGTTTCGCAAATTAAAGGTGGCGTATGGTCCGCCCGTCGACTTGTCCGAATTTAAGGAGAAGGATGTTCCGGATGCGGCCGAGCAAGCCACGGAGAGAATTATGGCGGCCATCGCAGCGCTCAAAAAATTGTGAGAATGACCGGCCCTGCCGGAGCAATGCATGAAGGCGGGGAACTTTTGGGAAGCTATATTTTAGATATGTTTTGAACTTCGCTTCATGCGGGTTTAAATAAATGGGTTTTTGAATTGAGGAGGTTATTGACATGTCGGAAGAAACAAAAAATGTTCAGGAAGCTGCGGAAGTGGCAAGCCAGGACGAAATGGAACAAATCGTTTCCTTGAAAAAGGGGGACACCGTCAAAGGGACGATCGTCAAAATCGAGGATAACCAAGCTTACGTAAGCATTGGATATAAATATGACGGTGTTATTCCTATCCGCGAATTGTCCTCCGTACACTTGGACAATGCGGCGGACGCCGTTCAAGTCGGCCAGGAAGTCGAAACCAAAGTCGTGAGCATCGACGACGAGAAAGAACGCCTCGTGCTTTCCAAGCGCGCGATCGACAGCGAAAACGCCTGGGAAGACCTGGAGAAGAAATTCGCCAGCCAAGAGACGTTCGAAGTTACGGTGGCCGATGTTGTCAAAGGCGGTATTGTGGCTGACGTAGGAGTCCGCGGCTTCATTCCGGCATCGATGGTGGAGCGTCACTTCGTGGAAGACTTCAGCGACTACAAAGGCCGTACGCTGCGCGTTAAGGTGAAGGAACTGGACCGCGAGAACAATAAGGTCATCCTTTCCCAAAAAGACGTGCTCGACGAGGAATTCGAAGCCAACAAACAAAAGGTCATGAGCGAGCTGCAGGAAGGGCAAGTGCTGGAAGGCACGGTTCAGCGTTTGACGCAATTCGGCGCGTTTGTTGACGTAGGCGGCGTAGACGGCCTGGTCCACGTGTCCGAAATCGCCTGGAGCCATGTCGACAAACCGGCGGACGTTCTGAGCGAAGGCGAAAAGGTCAAAGTGAAGGTGCTGAAAGTCGACCCGGAAAAGGGCAAAATCAGCCTCAGCATCAAAGCCGCTCTTCCGGGTCCTTGGGATACGGCAGCCGAGAAGTTCCATACCGGCGATATCGTAAGCGGCGAAGTGAAACGCCTCGTCAATTTCGGCGCGTTTGTGGAAATCGCGCCGGGCGTGGAAGGACTCGTTCATATCTCTCAAATCTCGCATAAACATATCGGTACCCCGCATGAAGTGCTGAAGGAAGGCCAAACGGTGCAAGTCAAAGTGCTTGACGTCAATCCGGCCGAAAAACGGGTTAGCCTCAGCATTAAGGAAACCGAAGAAGCTCCGGCTCCAGCTCCGAGAAGCGAAAAACCGTCCAAAGGCAGCGGCGTGAGAAAAGAAGATTTGGGCGATAACCCGAATGTTTCGCTGAGCAACCAAGGCCTTAGCATTACGCTCGGAGAGCGCTTTGGCGACAAACTGAGCAAATTGAAATAAAATGGTGTAGCAGGCTCGATCATCGGCGGACCCTGAAGAAGCGGGTTCGCCGATTTTGTTTGCCGGCCTTGGGGCCGGGGACTTAAGGGCGTGTTAGCCATTTTATGTTTTTTTTGCTATGATGAAATACGTGTATTAAGACGAAACAAGGTGATTTTAATCATATAAGATGGAACGCTTACAAACCTAGGAGGAATGTCTATGGCAAGACCCGTAGTGGCTATTGTCGGGAGGCCGAACGTGGGGAAGTCTACTATTTTCAACCGCATTATCGGCGACCGCCTCGCCATTGTAGAAGATAAGCCGGGAATTACGCGCGACCGGATATACGGGGTTTCGGAATGGAACGGCAAGCCCTTCAGCATCATCGATACGGGCGGTATTGAGCTGGATGACGAAGAACCGATTTTGAAGTCGATCCGGATGCAGGCGGAGCTTGCCATCGAAGAAGCGGACGTCATCGTCTTTATGTGCGATGGCAAAACGGGGGTTACTTCTTCGGACGAAGAGGTGGCGGCCTTGCTGTACCGCTCCGGCAAACCGATCATCGTGGCCGTCAACAAGGTGGACAATATCGGGCGGATGGAGAACATCTATGAATTTTACAATTTGGGCTTCGGCGAACCGATCGGCGTCTCCGGCAGCCATGGAACAGGCATCGGCGATTTGCTCGACGCGATTACGGACAATCTTCCGGAAGAGACGGAGGACGAATACGACGAAGATGTCATTCGCGTAGCTCTCATCGGCCGGCCCAACGTCGGAAAATCTTCACTGGTGAACGCCATTTTGGGAGAAGAACGGGTGATTGTCAGCGACATTGCCGGTACGACGCGCGATGCGATCGATACCCCCTTCGAGAAGGATGGTCAGCGTTATGTCCTGATCGATACGGCCGGGATGCGCAAACGCGGCAAGGTTTATGAAACGACCGAAAAATACAGCGTCATGCGCGCGATGAAAGCGATTGAACGCGCGGACGTGGTGTTGGTCGTCATCAACGGCGAGGAAGGCATCATCGAGCAGGATAAGCATATCGCCGGTTACGCCTATGAAGCGGGCAAAGCTTCCGTCTTCGTCGTCAACAAATGGGATGCGGTCGAGAAGGACGATAAAACGATGCACCAGTTCGAGCAAAAAATCCGCGACCATTTCCTGTTCATGACCTACGCGCCGGTCGTATTCCTGTCGGCCAAAACGAAGCAGCGCCTGCACAAGCTGCTGCCGGTCGTGCAGCATGTCGCCGACCAGCACGCTAAACGGGTGCAGACGCATTTGCTCAACGACGTCGTTTCCGATGCCATCGCGATCAATCCGCCGCCGACGGACAAAGGACGCCGTTTGCGTATCAACTACGTGACCCAGGTAGCCGTGAAGCCGCCGACAGTCGTGGTGTTCGTGAACGATCCGGAGCTGATGCATTTCTCCTATGAACGGTATTTGGAGAACAAAATCCGGGCGGCCTTCGATTTTGAAGGAACGCCGATCCGGCTGTTTACGCGGCGCAAGTCTGATGAAGGTTAGGGGAGAGTAAGGTGATTTTACCCATCGTAGCAGTAGTTGTTTGTTATTTGCTGGGCTCGGTCAGCTTCAGCGTGGTCCTGTCGAAGCTCTTGAAAGGGATCGACATCCGCCAGCACGGCAGCGGCAACGCCGGAGCGACCAATACGCTGCGCGTGCTCGGCAAAGGTCCGGCGATTTTGGTGCTTGCGCTTGACGTATTAAAAGGGATCGCCGCCGTATGGCTCGGACGCTGGCTGGGAGGCGGCGACGCGTGGACGGCGGCGCTTTGCGGTATTGCGGCGATCATCGGCCACAATTGGCCGCTGTATTTTCGCTTTCGCGGGGGAAAAGGGATCGCCACCACGATCGGCGTGATGGCCACTCTCTTTTTCTTCCCGGCCTTGTACGCCGGCATCATCGCTATTCTCTCGATTGTGTTTACCCGTTACGTATCTTTAGGTTCCTTGATCTTTGTGTTTTTGACGCCGATTTTTCTTGCGGTTTCCGGCGAATTCGGCCCCTACTTTTGGACGAGTCTGATCATTGGCGTGTTCGCCTTCTGGAGACATCGCACGAATATCGTCAAAATCGTTCAAGGAAAGGAAAACAAGCTGGGTTCCAAAGGAGGAAAACGAGTTGTCTGAGAAAGCCGCCGTGCTGGTGGCGGGCAGTTGGGGGACGGCACTAGCCAGCGTGCTCGCCGACAAAAATATGGAAGTGTCCCTATGGACGCGAAATGAAGCGCAAAAGGAAGAGATCAACGTCTTGCACCGCAATGAGCGTTTTTTGCCGGGGGTCGCGTTGCCGGGCAACCTGAAGGCCACCACGGATTTGGAAACCGCCGTCAGCGGGGCCAAAGCGGTGGTCATGGTCGCCCCTTCCTCCGCCGTGCGCGAGGTGGCCCGCTCGCTGAAACCGTATTGGCGCGAGGATATGCTGATAGTCCATGCTACCAAAGGCTTTGAAATCGAAAGCCTCAAGCGCATGTCGACGGTCATCTCGGAAGAGCTTGGCTGCGAGGAGGGCCGGATCGTCGTGTTGTCCGGACCGAGCCATGCGGAGGAGGTCGTCAAGCGCAGCCCGACCACGGTGGTGGTCGCTTCGCTGGTGGAGGAACAAGCCGATTTGGCTCAGGACTTGTTCATGAATTCAGACTTCCGCGTCTATACGAACCGCGATCTGGTCGGGGTCGAACTGGCCGGAGCGCTGAAGAACATCATTGCGCTTGGGGCCGGGATGTCCGACGGGCTTGGCTATGGAGACAACGCCAAAGCGGCGCTGTTGACCCGCGGGCTTGCGGAAATCACCCGAATCGGCGTGGAAATGGGCGCCAATCCGCTAACGTTCTCCGGGCTGGCCGGCATCGGCGACCTGGTCGTGACGGCGACGAGCCGGCACAGCCGCAATTGGCGGGCCGGATATCTGCTTGGGCAGGGCAAGCCGCTCCCGGAAGTGCTGAGCTCGATGGGCATGGTGGTTGAAGGGATCCGCACGACGAAAGCGGCCCATGCCATTTCGCAGAAATACCAGGTGCAGATGCCGATCGCCGCGCAGCTGCATCACGTCTTGTTCGAAGGGCTGGACCCGCGGACGGCGGTGGAAGCGCTGATGGGGCGCGACCGGAAGACCGAAATGGAGGTCATGTCGCTGGAGACCTGGGAGCAGTGGCATTCCTAGAGCCCGTTTTGCATAGACAGCTTCACCTTTCCGAAGGTGTCCTCATACATTGGTGGAGAGGACAGCGGAGGAGGCGAATGCATGAGCAAAATATCCAAAGAAGCGCTGGATACCATCAACAAAAAAACCGGCAAAAAGATTACCGAGGGTTCGGTGAGAAAACTGGCCAGCACCGTTAAGCCGTCAACGATGCAAAACGAAGCGGAGCTGCGGAAGCTGATCAAGCAGGTGTCCGCGATGGCCAAAATCCCCGTTTCGGAAAGCACCGTGTCGGAAATCGTCAACGCCGTGAAAAAGAGCGGCATGAACCCGGCCAATATGGAAGCCATGATGAAAATGATGATGAAAAAATAATGATATGGGGCCATCCCCCAAACATCGGCTCTGCGGCGTGAAAGCTGCAGGGCGTTTTTTTAAGAATATAGAAATTCAAGTTTTCATCCGTCTTCTTTGCAAGTACGTCGGTAGACGTTTTTCTTAAGTCCCTTCGGCGCGTAGCCTATAAAGCGGCGAGATGCTATAATATGGATCATATCAATCCAAACGAAATGGGAGAATCAAACCGATGGATGCAATGACGAAAATGTGGCTATCGATAGCAGCCGTTTTGATTATGGGATTATCCGTGTTTTTGATTACGTTTGCACGGGCGAAAACGAAAGGCATCGTTAAGGGAATCCTTTCGTTGCTGGCTTTTGTCATCATGCTGGCGGGCTTTCTGACCGGCCTCGTTTCCATCACATAAATTTCGTTAGGAAGCAGCGTGAAATTCTTGGCAGGAAAGAGAAGAGGGAGTTAACATGAATGGAAATCGGAGCTATGCATTTCCGGGACTAACCGCGGCCATCGGGCAAATGGCCGGGCTGTGCGCGGGGGCCGAGGCCAAGTGGCTGCTCGGAGGCAGCTGCGGCTTGTGGCTGCAGGGCGTCCGGCTCGATACGCGGCCCAGGGATATCGACGTGTATGCCGATGAAGGGGACGCGCGGCTTGTGCATGAGCGAATGAGCGAGTATGCTACCGATATCCCCAGGCAAGACCGGACCGGCTCGTACGCGTCGCTGCTTAGCCATTACCGGCTTGACGGCGTGACGGTTGAACTGGTCGGCGGATTTGAGGTGAAAACGGACAGCGCGTTTTACCGGACCGAAATCGCGGGGATTCTGGACGAGAACGCTCCCCTTGTCCGCTTGGGCGGGGCGGAGCTTCGCTTGATGCCGCTGGCCCATGAGTTTGTTTTTAACGTGCTGCGCGCGCGGCCGGACCGGTATTTGGCGATTGCCGAAGTTATCCGCGGCGAGGCTGACCGCCACTTGCCGCTGCTTCGCGAACTGCTGCGGAGAAATCAATGGACGGCCGGTATCGTCGGAAAAATGGCCGAGGTGCTGGATCGCCCGCTGCTGTCCGGGCCGTGGGGCGAATACGGCGGCGGACAAGCTTAAGGAGGCGCGCCGGTGGAGGTTCAGGTCATGTTTTGGCCGCAGGGCAAAAAGGTGAAGGTACGGCAGGGAACAAACGTGTTGAGGGCGGCCCGGGAGGCTAGGCTCCATATCGCGACCCGCTGCGGCGGCCAAGCCGCCTGTCTGCTGTGCAAGGTCCGGGTGGAGAAGGGGGGCGAGAGCGCGTTATCCCCGCTATCTGCGGCGGAAGCGCGCAAGCTGGGCGCGCTGGCGGAGGAAGGCATCCGGCTGGCCTGTCAGGCCAAAGTGATCGGAAATGCCGAAATCCATCTCCCGGAGGACCCGTTAAAGGCGGCCGTACGCAAGAAACTGCTGGAACAGCAGGAAGACGACAGATTGTGGTAATAATGCCACAGCCCCGATCGGGGAACCGGAAGAAAGAAATGAAAAGGATGGAAGCGAACAATGCCGGGAAATCGAAATATCCGTAGATTCGAAGAAACCATGGCACGGCAAATCGGTTTGGGCATGCTGCTGCTCGCCCTCATAACGCTCCTGTCAGGATGTATGTATCGCGGAGAGCAGCAGGCCGGACCGGTTTCCTATATGGATAGCGTCGACCGCGTCCAGCGGGCGCTGGACCGTTTTCAGGAGCGGGAGGGGATTCTCCCGATCATCACCGCCGGGGAGGAGACGCCGCGGTACGAGAAGTACCGGATCGACCTGGACCGCCTGAAGCGGTTGGGATATCTAGATGAAATTCCGTCGGCCGCCTTTGAAAAAGGGGGCAGCGTCTATTTTCTCGTTATCAATGAAGAGGTAGACCCTGCGGTAAAAGTGCTGGATCTCCCTACCGTGCAAAAGGTCAACGATGTCCAGCGGAGCGTAACCGCTTACCGTTCCTCCCACGGCGGCCGGCTGCCGGGAGAGGAGGCGGGGGAGACGTATCCGGGGCTGTATACGGTCGATCTTTCGCTCATCGGGGCCGAGAACGATGAACCGGTCAGCGTATACTCCGGCGAAACGTTGTCCTACATTATGGACTCCCAGGGCACGGTATATGTGGACTATGCCTTTGACATGATGCAAATCATCGACAAGACCCAGGCGGCTCCAAAGCAAGGCGAGGACTTAAGAACGATATTAACCGGCAATTCGTATTTTGTGCCGGTCAAGTCGCTGCCCTACCGGTTTATCGACGGGGCGCCGGTCCCGGTAGTCGAGGCGGATTGACGGACTGCGGGCCAGGTAAGGCGATGGATGGCAAGGCCGCTTCGGAATATTTTCCGGACGGCCTTTTTTGCTAGGCAGCTTATACAGTCATACTTTTTTCAATAGAATCATACAAATGGAGCATGGCGGATAAATGCCCGTCTTGTTCGGCGCGAATCGGACGATAAATTGCGAGTTCAAAAGGCTTCGTGACCAAAAGATGACTTTTTGAACTACCTCTTAAAGCAAAAAAAATGGGCTTGGACGGTTAATGCCGTCATATTTCCGCATCTGGTACATATGCTGTTACTAGTCCAAATGCAGGTACGAGTTTACGCCGCTTCGTTCAGCTTCGATCCAAGCCTTGGTTTACGGCGGCGGACATGGGCAAGAGGAGCTGCCGCTCCTGCCGTAACAGTGAAGCCCGAAATATTGGTAAATCAACGAAGCGGATGCTCGGGGAGCATTTTTCCTTCGGCGAAATTTGAGGAGGGGATATCATTGGTATTGGAGAAAGTGGACATTTTTAAGGACATTGCCGAACGAACCGGGGGCGATATTTATCTGGGCGTCGTTGGAGCCGTCCGCACCGGAAAATCGACGTTCATCAAACGTTTTATGGAAACCGTCGTGCTTCCGAACATCGCGAATGAAGCGGACCGGGTTCGCGCCGTGGATGAACTTCCGCAAAGCGCCGCCGGAAAAACGATCATGACGACCGAACCGAAGTTCGTGCCGAACAATGCGGTTCAGATCAAAGTGGCGGAAGGTTTGGAGGTCAACGTAAGGCTCGTCGATTGCGTCGGATACGCCGTGGAAGGCGCAAAAGGCTACGAGGATGAGAACGGGCCGAGAATGATCTCCACGCCATGGTTCGAAGATCCGATCCCGTTCCAGGAAGCGGCGGAAATCGGAACTCGCAAAGTAATTCAGGAGCACTCCACGCTGGGGGTTGTCGTTACGACGGACGGGACGATCGCCGATATTCCGCGCTATTCCTACGTCGAATCGGAGGAACGGGTCGTTGCCGAATTGAAAGAGGTGGGCAAACCTTTTGTGCTCGTCATCAACTCGACGCGCCCGAACAGCGAAGAAGCGCAGCAGCTGCGGGGAGAGCTGGCGGCCAAATACGATATTCCCGTCATCGCGCTCAGCGCGGCGACGATGACGGAAGAAGACGTGACCGGCGTGCTTCGCGAAGTGCTGTACGAGTTCCCGGTTCACGAAGTCAACGTCAATCTGCCCAGCTGGGTTATGGTGCTGAACGAAAACCACTGGCTGCGCAGCAATTATGAAAACTCCGTCCGCGATACGGTGAAGGACATCCGCCGGCTGCGGGATGTCGACCGCGTCGTCGGAAACTTCATGGAATACGATTTCATCGAACGGGCCGGCCTCAGCGGCCTCAACATGGGGCAGGGTGTCGCGGAAATCGATCTGTACGCCCCGGACGATCTGTACGACCGCATCCTGGTGGAAGTGGTCGGCGTGGAAATCCGCGGCAAAGACCATCTGCTGCAGCTGATGCAGGAATTTACGCATGCCAAACGGGAATATGACCGGTTTGCCGAAGCGCTGGAGATGGTCAAAACGACCGGCTACGGCATCGCCGCCCCGTCGCTGGCCGAAATGATGCTCGACGAGCCGGAATTGATCCGCCAGGGCTCCAGATTCGGGGTCAGACTGAAAGCGACGGCTCCGTCGATTCATATGATCCGCGTCGATGTCGAATCGGAATTTGCCCCGATTATCGGCACCGAAAAGCAAAGCGAGGAATTGGTCCGCTACCTGATGCAGGACTTCGAAAACGACCCGATCAAAATTTGGGAATCGGACATTTTCGGCCGCTCGCTGCACTCGATCGTACGCGAAGGCATTCAGGGCAAAATCGCCATGATGCCGGACAATGCCCGCTACAAGCTGCAGGAAACGCTGGGGCGGATCATCAACGAAGGTTCCGGCGGCCTCATCGCCATCATTTTGTAGATATAATTGCCTCCTCAATGACCGTGCGCGTGCTGATCTTTGGCCGCGTGCGGTTGTTTTGCTGCGTCCAGGTTCGATCTGGGCAAAGCGGCTATCGACTTCGCGGATCAGAACGAGCCGTTGCAGGAAAGCGATTGCCCTACCCGAGCGCCTACCCGGGCGGACCTGCTCTTTACTCCAGCTTTCTTGGTCCATTGTTGAATGGATTAGTTGCAAAACATACAGCAGCTTATCCGGAAATGCTGCCACAGCGCTTGATGAAGTGTAAAACCTGCAGTATTCCGCTACCTTTCGAAGAAGAGACAATGACACGAAGAAGTAGTTGTACGAAATGCAGTTAAGCGAATGGTTAGGTAAATGGATATAAAGTTAGATGTATGATTTGCAATTGGTTAGACGTTTTTCTTATATCGCGGCAGGCGTTTATATATTAAACTTACATAATGATCCAAGTTAATAGTTTCCAAAGGAGCAAGACATGTCAAACCGTAAATGGACTTTTATCCTGGTCCCTGTCTTCCTGCCATTCGTCTGGCTGCTGTTGCAATTTACTCTGTCTTCACTTCAAATTCACCAATTTGCCGAGCAATTGAAGACGGTTTCACCCAAAGACGGAGGTTCGGAAACAAAAGTGGTCTTGATATCGCAGGAATTGGACAATTTTTTCTGGCGGTCCATCGAACAAGGAGCCCGAAAGGAAGCGGCACAGTACGGGATGCGGCTCGATTATATCGGGCCGGGCCGCATCAATCCGTCCGAGCAGATCAAGCTGCTGGATAAAGCGATCGCCGCCAGGGCGGATGCCATTCTGGTTCAAGGCATCAATGATCCGGAATACCGCCGATTAATCGACAAAGCGGCCGGACTTGGCATCCCCGTCATCACGATCGATACGGATGAGCCGGATTCCCAAAGACTGGCTTACGTCGGAACGGATAACGAGGGGGCCGGAAAGCGGATGGGCGAGCTGGTGGCGAAGGCTTCCGGGGAGCGCGGCGACATTGGAGTTGTGATCAGCAACGAGCGCGTCGAGAACCAGCGGCTCAGGCTGGCTGGCTTTCGTTCCGTGATCGGCCGTTATCCCGGGCTGCGCATTGTGGAGATCCGCTCCTCGGACATTTCGCGGCTTCAGGCAGCCCAGCAAGCTCAGAACATGCTCGCCCGGTATCCGGAGATCCGCTACGTGGTTGGATTCAGTGCGCTGGACGGCCCTGGCATTCTGGAAGCCGCGGAGCGGATTGGCTCGAGGAGTCTGCATATATTCGCTTTTGACGATATGGCCGAAACGCTGGAAGCCGTCGGAGATAACAAAATCGAGCTGACGATTGTTCAACAGCCCGTGGAAATGGGGGCCATGGCCATAAAACGGCTGAATGATTATTTAAAGGGGAACGATCCCCAGGAAATAACATACACCAGGGTTTATGAAATACATGCGGACTCTTCCGACAAAACGTCCGGAGATGGCGGCCGATGACGATTAGAACAAAGCTGCTGCTGTTCATCCCCCTCCTGGTTGTGTTCGCCAATTTCATCGCTTATTTTGTTTTTCAAAGCGGAAAGGTCGTACAACAGAGCTACGATGAAATGCTTGGCCGCATTCTGCTCATCGAGCAAACCTCAGAAAGCGCGGAGAGCAACTTAAAGCTCCTGTACGCATATCTGCTTAATCCAAGCGACGATAAGGCCGTGCAAGGCCCGGCAGAACGCCAATTGATGCAGCTGCAAGGCAGAATCCGGGAAGTCTCCGGCACGGCGGATTCTTCTTTCTTCGAGGAGGACTACATGAACTTGCTGGTCACATTTCTGGAGCAGAAACAAGCCGCCGTTTTGGATGCGAATACGCAGGATCCCGGGTCGGCTTTTGAACATTATATTGAAGCGGAGAAAACCGTCGGCTACATCCATGAGGAGGGACAGCGGCTGATCGACGCCGAACTGGCTTATTACCGGCCGATCATCGAGAATATCCGCAAGCAGAATGCGCGAATGAACGGACTTGGAGCGGCGTTGTTCGGCATGAACGCGCTGATGGGGGTATTGCTTGCGATCTGGGTCTCGCGCAGCATTACCGGCCCTGTCGGCCGGCTTGTCGGGCTGGCGAAACGGATCGCCACGGGCGACCTGAATATCGGGCCCCAGCCGCGGCGGGACGATGAACTTGGCGTATTGTCGGAGGCCATTTCGCAAATGTCCGCCGATTTGAACATCCTCATCGAGAAGGACAAACAGAGCCTGGAAATGCGGCGGCTCGTGAAGGAATTGGAGCTTAGGGCCCTGCAAAATCAAATTAATCCGCATTTTTTGTTCAATACCTTAAATGTGCTCTCGCAAATGGCGATTCTGGAAGGGGCGGAGGAGACCAGCGACCTGATCGTTTCGCTGTCCAATCTGCTTCGGTACAGCCTGCAAAAGCTGGACAAGCCCGTCACTCTCCAGGAAGAGCTGGATCATATCCGCGAATACGTAACCATCCAGCAGGCGCGTTTCCGGGACAGAATTCGCTTTGATTTTCACTATGACGCTTCCGTGCTGCAGCAGCAAATTCCGGCCCTGACGATCCAGCCGCTCATTGAGAACGCTTTTCTTCACGGTGTGAAGGATTTGGAAGACGGAGCCGTAATCGCGTTGACGTTGTCGAGAACGGGTACGGATGTGCAGATTGAAATTTCGGACAACGGAAAGGGCATGCCGGAAGAAACCCGTCTGTCCGCGCTCCGTCTCGAAAGCGGAGCCGAAAACGGCGGTTCAACAGGACTGGGAATGCAAAACGTGTTTAAGCGGCTGCAGTTGTTTTACGGAAAGGAAGGAATGGTAGAAATCAGCAGTCATGCCGGACAAGGCACAGCCATAACAATACGAATTCCGGCCAGGAAGGAGAGTGAGCGGACGGATGTATCGGTTGTTGATCGCGGATGACGAGGCTTTGGAAAGGGAGGGGCTGGAACTGACCGTGGAACGGGCCATGCCGGGGGTATTCCGGTTTATGCATGCCGGCAACGGCCGCATGGCGATCGAATGCGCGGAAGAGCACCGGCCCCATATTGCCATGTTGGATATCAACATGCCGGGCATCGGCGGGCTTGAAGCGCTTCGCGAATTAAAGGAGCGTCTTCCCGATACCCGATTCGTGCTCGTCACCGCTTATGACTATTTTGCCTATGCCCGGGAGGCGCTCTCTTTGGGCGTAAAGGAATATATCCTGAAGCCGGCCAAGCGGGAAATGGTTGTCGGTACGCTAAAAAGGCTGATTGATGAAATTGAGCGCGAGAAGCGGGGACGCAAAGAAGAATTGGAGCTTAGGCACAAAATTTCTCAGCTGATGCCGCTCGCGGAAAACGAGCTGGCTTTAATGCTTATGGTCGACCAGACGGTGGATTCCAGCGCTTCCCAGCTGTCGGAATGGCTGGACTTTCGGCTTGACCGGGGGAGCGCCATCGTTGCCGCCTTTGAAAGCTATACGGACGAGCAGGACAAAAAGAAAATTTACGATCATTTCCGCAGTTATGTAAAAACGCACGGCCCGGATTCCCTTGTCAGCTCCTTGATCGACCATCATATCGCCGTTTTTTTGCGAAAGCCGCCCGCCACCGGAGACAACGGCTGGCGGCAATTGGTCGAATGCCTTGTCCGCCAGCTCCACGATCTGGCCCGGCAGCAGCTTGGCATACAGACGGCCATTGGCATCGGATCGCTGCATAGCGGCGAGGAAGGGTTCCGCAAGTCCTATTTCGAAGCCGTTTTTGCCTCCACCCTGCACAAGCAAGGCGAGGGTTACTGCCGCTTTGACGAACTGCAGCCGTCAGAGGCCGGAAACGCTTCTTTGCTTGCCGTCGAAGCGGCGAAAGGAATCCAGCAGCAGACCTACGTCATGTCGGCGTTGCAACGGTTGCGTGAACAGCGGGAGGTCCAAACGCTGTCCGTACTGGCCAGGGCGAAATTGTATATCGAGGAACGGTTCACCGATGATCTTTCGCTGGAAGAAGTGGCTGATTACGTCCATTTGAATGCTCACTACTTCAGCAAAATTTTTAAGCAGGAATACGGGGAAACGTTCATCGACTTCGTAACCCGGCTGCGCATTGACAAGGCCATTTCTCTGATTAAAGCCGGCAATCTTACCCTTAAGGAAGTCAGCTTTGAAGTGGGGTATAAGGACCCGAACTATTTTAGCCGCGTGTTTAAGAAGATCATGGGCGTCCCGCCTACCGAGTTCAAAGGCCAAAAATAATAGACTGATTCGTCCATGCCGGCCATCGGCATGGATTTTTTTAAGCTCGAGTGTGAAAGTAATGCTAGGTTCAGCCCCCACGCCTCCAATTCGGGAGACGAAGCCAAAATCGTGCATGAAAAGGTCCGTTTAGTGCAGACGATAACCCCCCTTCCTTAGCTAAGCGCATGCTAAACTTTTCCTTGAAGAACGGAAAATCCGGAGGGGAGATGATAAGATGGCAGTAGCCATTAAGTCGGAAAGCGCTAAACAGAAAGCGCTTCAAGGGGAAAAACAGAGTATGCTCTTTGTTACGCTGGTATCCATCGTAGCCGCGCTCGGAGGTATCCTGTTCGGTTTCGACATCGCGGTTGTTTCGGGGGCAATCGACTTCCTGCAGCAGCGTTTTTCGCTGAACGAATTTCAGGTTGGCTGGGCGGTGTCAAGTCTGATTGTCGGGAGTGTCACGGGGGCGGCTTTATCCGGCTACATGAGTGAAAGGATCGGCAGAAAAAAGGTATTGCTGGCCGCCGGATTTTTGTTCGTCGTCGGCTCGATTTGCTCGGCGCTTCAAGACACATTCACCGGGTATGTTATCTTTCGCATGATCGGCGGCGTTGGGATCGGGATCACTTCGACCATTTGCCCGGTGTACAACGCGGAGATCGCTCCCGCCAAATACCGGGGCCGTCTGGTTGCTTTAAATCAACTTGCGATCGTTACGGGCATTTTCCTGGTTTATTTTCAAAATTCGTGGATCGTCAGCATGGGGGATGAAGCCTGGGGCGTCTCGACGGCCTGGCGCTGGATGTTCGGCGCGGGAGCCGTTCCCGGGCTGGTCTTTATGATCTTGATGTTTTTTATACCGGAAAGTCCAAGATGGCTTATTAAACAGAATCGGCCGTATGAAGCGCTGCCGATACTGCTGAAAATTCACGGTGAAGAAGCCGCTAAACAGGAAGTGCTTGAAATCAAGGAGTCGTTCCAAAACGAGAGCGATTCATTCCAACAATTGTTCGCTCCCGGCATTCGGGTTGCTCTTTTCATCGGTGTTATGCTCGCCATTATACAGCATATTACCGGCATCAACGCCATTTTGTATTACGCGCCGGTTATTTTTAAAGGAATGGGTCTCGGTACGGACGCCTCTTTGACCCAGACCATCTGGATCGGGTTGATCAATGTGTTGTTTACCATCGTCTCCGTATGGCTGATCGACAAAGCGGGGCGAAAAGTTTTGCTGATGATCGGCACCTCCTTAATGACTATTTGTTTGGCCATTATCGGAGCCGTTTTTAAAATGGATTTGACCGCCGGACCGCTGGTGCTGATCATGATTTTGATCTACGTGGCCGCCTATGCCATATCGCTCGGACCGATCGTATGGGTGATGATTTCGGAGATTTTTCCCAACCGCGTTCGCGGCAAAGCGGTCGCCATCGCTTCGATGGCATTGTGGGCCGGCGACTATCTGGTATCCCAGTTATTCCCTCCGCTGCTGAGTTCGGCCGGTCCGTCCAATACCTTCTGGACATTCGGAGTCATCTCGCTTTTCGTTGTAGTCTTTATATGGCGCAAGGTTCCCGAAACCAAAGGCAGATCGCTTGAACAGATGGAACAGATGTGGCTTGGGAAATAACCTTGCTTTCGAAAAAAACCTCTGAAGTCAGACCGCAAATCGGGATGCTTCAGAGGCTTTTTGTCGTGCAGAACTGGAGAAAATGCCGGCCGATTACGGAAAATTCGGCTTCACGCCTTGAAATCACTTGAAATTATGCATGGGCTGTATTACTATAAATTTGTTCCGAAGCCCCTGGGAACGTGCCATTTCGGTATTTTTTAGGGGATTTGTACGCATAGGATACGAAAATTACGTATATTCTGCGGTAAAACGGAAACACAAATAGCAAGAGGTATTATTTTCCTGCAGTGGGAGGTGAATCAACATGAACAAATCCGATTTGATTTCTCAAGTAGCAGAAAGCACGGAGTTGTCCAAAAAAGATGCGACGAAAGCGGTGGATGCTGTTTTCGAAGCGATTTCTACGGCGCTTCAGAACGGTGACAAAGTTCAACTGGTAGGCTTCGGCAACTTTGAAGTCCGCGAGCGTTCCGCGCGCAAAGGCCGCAACCCGCAAACCGGAGAGGAAATCGAAATCCCTGCGAGCAAAATCCCTGCGTTCAAGCCGGGCAAAGCGCTCAAAGACGGAATTAAATAAAGATTTCTACATATCTTCCGTGCACAAAAAGACCGTGGGCTTCTCGTTCACGGCTTTTTCTTTTCGCGTGAATCAAAGCATGGCACAAAGATAAGTTGAAGGGAGAGGCGCGGCAAATATGGATAACCATCAGCAAGCAGGCGGAAACGAATACGGCGCGGCCAGCGGGGATTATTGGGTGGTGAAGGCCAAGGAGCAGGGGGTTACCGTCATCGGGCTGACCCGGGGCAAAGATACCCGTTTTCATCATACCGAGAAACTGGATAAGGGCGAAGTGCTGATCGCCCAGTTCACGGACCACACCTCCGCGGTGAAGATTCGCGGCAAGGCCGTCGTCTACACGAAATACGGTACGATCGATACGGAAGAGTGAATTTTCTTTCGGCAGGCATAGCCTGCTTTTTTTCTATGTACAATGGGGTATAGGAGTACTCGGATAACCTCGCGCCGAATGGCCGAGCATATCAAAGGGGGATGCCCCATGAAGTATACACCGCTCATAAAAACGGCTCTGCTGACGCTCGGCTGCGCGGCGGCGCTGGCTTCCATCTCGTGGCTCGGCGAACGAAGCGGAACGCCGCCGCATACGGCCGCCGTGTTCGCGGGGCAGAAGCCGGCCGAATTAACAAACGACAACTTGGTGGACGGTCTCTCCTCGCTGGACCTTCCGGTGCCGATCGGCAAGGTGGATTTGACCGGAGGCATTTTGTCCGTGGACCTTAAAGTCACCGAGGAGGATTTCAGCGCCGACCGCATTTATCAAGGGATGGCGGAAATGCTCGCGTTTTCGTTCGAACGGACGAGCAACGTCGATCAGCTGCTGCTGCGGCTGTTTGCCGAGGACCGTTGGCTCGGCACGAAATATTTGCTGCTCGCCGCCGATGTCCGCCGCAGCGATTGGCGGACGGCCGATTTGGCGGAGCTGCAGCAAACGGGCGACCGCCAGCTGTCCGAGGCGCTGAGGCAGCGGCTAAGGGTGACGGAAACGCAGCTGTGGATGTCGCGTTTTCTTCGCGCACCGGCGGGCCGTTAACCGGCCGCCGCTGTCGCCGGCGGCTTGTTCCCCGGCGCGATTGCCGCCCGGCCGGTTGGCGGGATCCTGCGCGTCCAACCTCTGTGCGCAGGGAATTAACATGTGATATAATATACAAGATTACGACCTATTTTTAATTTGAAACGTGGTAAGAACAAGCGGCTCGGACGGAGGCAAAGGATGAAACCTTATCGCATAACAGAATTGGCAAAAAAATATGTCTCCTATGACATGATCTCAGCCCACACGGCGCTTCCGGATTTTCCGGTGCCCCGTGTTCGTTTGCTTTATGCCTTTTTAAACGACCGGCAGAGCCGGGCGGCGGATGCGGCCGAAACCTGCGCGCTGGCTGCTTTTCTCGTTCAGCTCGGCATGGATACGCACGATCTGATCGATGTGGAGGAACGCTCGGGGAAGGAAACCACCGCCATGCGTTCGCGCCAGCTCAAGGTGCTGGCGGGCGATTATTTCAGCGGAGTATTTTACGACCTGCTGGCCCAGGCCGGGGAAATCGGCATGGTGTCGTCCATGAGCGCGGCGATTTGCGAGGTGAACCGCCTGAAGGTCGAACTGTACAGCAAGCTTAAGAGGAGGCTGCTGTCCGCGGAAGAGTACCTGAAAGAATGCGTCCATGTCAAAATGGGGCTTTTTCTTTCTTTTTCCCATCTGCTGGACAAGCCGGCGCAAAATTTGTGGCGCCTGCTGCTGGCCGAATTAAGCCGCTGCGAAGTGATGCTGGAAGAGATGAAATCGAGCGGCGAGCTTCCTCAGAACCGCCAGGGGTACGCTTTTTTGCGCATCCTGGAGACCGGTACCGCCGAGGATCTTGAATCGATTGCCGAGCGGAAGGTCGGGGAGCGGGATTGGTCGCTCCTGCTGGTCAAGTACAACGTGAAGGAACAGCTGATGTCCATGCTCCGCCAATCGGTGGACCGGGTGCAGGCGCTGCTGCATGAATGCAAGATGGAAACGGCGCAAAGCGAGCTGAAAGCGATTCTTGAGCCTTTTATCGCCGCTTTGTCCCCGGCGCGCCGTTCCGCGCAAGAAGGGTAGGTGTTATTCATGAGACAGATGTCGCCCGACTCGAAGGGACAGTACGTACACGAAGTGTTTGAGAACATCGCGCCCAAATACGACATGATGAACGATTTGATCAGCTTCGGACGCCATAAGGCCTGGCGCAAATTTACGATGGCCAAGATGAACATGCCGCCGGGGGCTACGGCCATCGATTTGTGCTGCGGCACCTGCGACTGGACGATCAGCATGGCCGAGACGAGCGGAGGGCAGATTACCGGGCTCGATTTCAGCGAACACATGCTGGAATACGGCCGCCGCAAAATCAAGGAACGCCGTTTGGAGCAGGCGATTACCCTGGTTCAAGGCAACGCGATGGAGCTGCCGTTTGCCGATGATTCGTTCGACTACGCCACGATCGGCTTCGGCCTGCGCAACGTGCCCGACCTGCACCAGGTGCTGCGGGAGATGAAACGGGTCGTCAAGCCGGGCGGGATGGTCGTTTGCCTTGAGGCGTCCAAGCCCACCTGGCAGCCGTTTAAGAGCATTTATTATGTTTACTTCCAAAAAGTACTTCCGATGCTGGGCAAGCTGGTGGCCAATCGCTACGAACAGTACAAATGGCTGCCGGAGTCCCTGATGCAATTTCCCGGCCGCGAGGAACTCGCGCAAATTTTCCGGGAGACCGGATTAACGAAGGTCGAAGCGTATCCTTTAACCGGCGGGGTCGCCGCCTTGCATCTTGGAACAAAGGAGACGCCTCATGTTTAGAAAACTCGTAATTTTCCTGCAAATGATCAAATTCGAACATACGGTATTCGCACTGCCTTTCGCCTTCATGGGCGCGCTGCTCGGATCCCAGACTATAAACAACCACCTTCCGTCCTGGCCGCAGATCGGCTGGGTGCTGCTGGCGATGTTCGGGGCCCGGAGCGCGGCGATGGGGCTGAACCGGCTGATCGACCGGGTCAGCGACGCCAAAAACCCGCGCACGAAAAACCGGGCCATCCCGGCGGGACTTTTGAAAATCGGGGAAGTGGTCGCCTTCGTCATCGTTTCGTTCGCGCTGCTGTTCTGGGCCGCCGCGGAGCTGCATCCGCTGGCTTTGAAGCTGCTGCCGATCGCGGTCTTTATGCTCGTGTTTTATTCTTACACCAAACGGTTCACCTGGCTCTGCCATGTCGTGCTTGGCCTGACGATCGCGCTGGCGCCGCTCGGCGGCTGGGCGGCCGTGACCGGCACGGTGGACTGGACGGCCATGGTATTTTTCGTGACGATTACGTTTTGGATCGCCGGCTTTGACGTCATTTACGCCTGCCAGGACGTGGAATTCGACATCAAGGAAGGGCTGCATTCGATCCCCGTTCGCTTCGGCGTCGCCAAATCGCTGAAAATCGCCCAAGCCTTCCATATCATCACGGCGCTCGGCTTTATCGCGCTGCTGCTGATGACCGATCTCGGCTGGTGGTATATCGCGGGCATGATCATCGCTTATTTAATTTTATTCTACGAGCATCATATCGTGTCCCCGGGCGATCTCAGCCGGCTGCAAACCGCTTTTTTTACAATGAACGGCGTGCTGAGCATCGTGGTCTTTTCCTTTACTTTGATTGATTTGGTGGTGCGGCATTACTGATGGACAGACAAAAGGCTATCGTCGTCGGGATCACGGGGGCCAGCGGCTCGGTATATGGCGTCAAGCTGATCGAAACGCTGCTGGAGATGGAGTTTACGGTGCATCTGGTCGTGTCGGGCGCGGGCTGGCGCGTGCTGAAGGAGGAGCTTGGCTGGAATACTGCCAGCCGGGAGGAAACGCTGCAGGAGCAGTTCGGGCGTTTGCCCGGAAAGCTCGTGTACCACAACGTGGCCGACATCGGCGCGTCGATCGCCAGCGGCTCCTTCCTCACATGCGGCATGATCGTGATGCCGTGCTCGATGGGGACGCTCTCGTCGATCGCCAGCGGCGCATCCGATAATTTAATGGCCCGGGCCGCGGACGTTATGCTGAAGGAAGGCCGGCCGCTCGTGCTCGTTCCGCGCGAAACGCCGCTTCATGCGATCCATTTGGAAAATATGCTGAAGCTGGCCAGGTTGGGCGTACGCATCATCCCGGCGATGCCGGCGTTTTATTTCGGACCGCAAACGATCGACGATCTGGTTAAATTTTTGGTCGGCAAGGTGCTGGATAATTTGGGCATTGAGCATGCCTTGTTCAAAAGATGGGGGGATGACCATGTGCAACCGGGAGAATAACGACATCCTCATCGGAAAAATCAAATACAGCAACGTATGGCCCGTATTTCATCATTTCGACGTTTCGCGCCTGCCGCAAAGCAGCCGTCTGGTCACCGAGGTGCCTTCGGCGCTGAACCGCAAAATGCTGAGCGGCGCGCTGAATATATCCCCGGTGTCTTCTTTTGCTTACGGCTACGGTGCGGAGCGGTTTTTGCTGCTTCCCGATCTTTCCGTCAGCTCGGACGGCCCGGTTAAATCGATTTTGCTGTTTTCGCGTAAACCCCCGGAACAGATTGCGGGCGGAACGATCGCGCTGACGAATACGTCGGCGACCTCGGTCAACCTGCTGAAAATCATTATGGAGAAAGCTTACGGCGGGCGTCCGACCTATTGGGACAGCGAACCCGAGCTCGATGCCATGATGGATAGGAGCGACGCCGCCTTGCTGATCGGGGACCATGCCATCGAGGCTTCCTGGCGGGATCACGGTTATATCGTGACCGATTTAGGGGAAGTCTGGAAAAAATGGACCGGTTACGGCATGACCTTTGCGGTGTGGGCCGTGCAAAAGACGTTTGCGGAAGCACACGGCGAATATCTGGCCGCGGTATGCGAGGCGTTTGAGGCGAGCAAACGGCAAAGCCTGGGCGATTTGACGCCGCTCGTCGCACGGGCTTGCCACGAAATCGGCGGAACGCCGGAATATTGGACCCGGTATTTCGGCAGCCATATCCGCTATGATTTCGGCGAACAGCGCCGGGCCGGTCTGGCTTTATATTTTAGGTACGCCTACGAGATGGGCCTGCTTGACCATCGGGTGGAAATAGAGATGTGGAGTGACAATTCGTTGACGCGGGTGAAGAAATGAAGATTATGGACATTTTCGGCGCACTCAAAAAGGATATGGATTTTATCGAGCAGCAGCTGTACCGGAGCATCGACGGCGATGACGGCATCCTAAGCGAAACGTCCCTGCATCTGCTGAAGGCGGGGGGGAAGCGGCTGCGGCCGGTGTTCGTGCTGCTCGGCGGCAAGTTCGGCAATTACGATCTGCAGCAGCTGCAATATATCGCCGTTCCGCTGGAGCTGATCCATTCGGCATCGCTCGTGCATGACGATGTGATCGACGATGCCGAAACCCGGCGCGGCAAACCGACCGTCAAATCGAAATGGGACAACCGGATCGCGATGTATACCGGAGATTATATTTACGCCAAGGCGCTGATGCAGGTTACGCAGCTGGGCAACCCGTACATACACCGGACATTGGCCAAAGCGATGGTGCAGATGTCGATCGGGGAAATGGAGCAAATCCGCGATTTCTTCAACACCGAGCAAAGCGTCCGCGATTATTTGCTGCGCATCCGCCGCAAAACCGCGCTGCTGATCGCCATCAGCTGCCAGCTTGGCGCGATGGCGGCGGAGGCCCCGGACAAAGTGAACTTATTGCTTTATCGTTATGGTTACAATGTCGGAATGGCGTTTCAAATCCGCGATGATCTGCTGGATCTGTTCGGCACGGAGAAGGTGATCGGCAAACCGCCCGGCAGCGATATGCGGCAAGGGAACATTACGCTGCCGGTCCTTTACGCCCTGCAGGAGCCGGAGCTTCGGGAGCCGCTGCTGCGGGAAATCCGCGGGATTCAAGCGGGAGACGGCAGCGGCGACGTGTCCCGGGCGATCGAGATGATCCGGACCAGCCCGGGAATCCGCCGGGCCGAGGAGCTGGCGGACCGTTTCATCCGCAAGGCGCTGGACGCTTTAAGCGAACTTCCCGACAACAAATCCCGGGCTCATTTGCAGGAAATTGCGCACTTTGTCAACAAACGCTCCTATTAGCGGTAGTTCAAAACACGAATTATTTAGCTTTACGGGTTTCGCTTTTTTTTGGTAAAATGCAGGTGAAACCGCCTTCTTCAAGGCGATGTTTATAAAGTTTATAACGACGACGCGATTTTTCGGGAGGGAATCCATGGAACGAACGTTTTTGATGGTTAAGCCGGACGGGGTACAACGCGGTCTGGTCGGCCGGATCATTAGCCGGTTTGAGGATAAGGGGTTTCAAATGATCGCCGGCAAGCTGGTTCAAGTATCCGAAGCCCAAGCCAAAAAGCATTATGCGGAGCACGAGGGAAAGCCTTTTTTTGACGAATTGGTCGGCTTCATTACGTCCGGGCCGGTATTCGCCATGGTGTGGGAGGGCGACGATATCATTGCTTTATCCCGGATGGTCATCGGCAAGACGAAAGTGACGGAGGCGCTCCCCGGCACGATTCGCGGCGACTTTGCCGCCCATACGCCGTTTAACCTGATCCATGGTTCCGACGGACCGGCAAGCGCGGAACGCGAGATCGCCAATTTTTTCGCTCCGCATGAACTCATCAATTATTCAAGAAGTGTAAGCCGATGGATATGAACCGGATCATTCCCGACCTTGCTCGGACAGACAACGCAGAAACGGCACCGGATCCGGATTACCTCGGCTTTATTCAAAACATCAAGAAGAGCACGGGCATCGATCTGGCCCAGTACAAGGAAGCGCAAATGAAGCGGCGTTTGACGACGCTTCGCAACAAAAACGGCTTTTCCTCGTTCGCGGATTTCTATGCGGCGATGATGGGGAACAAGGCGCTCTTTTACGAATTTCTCGACAAGATGACGATCAACGTCTCGGAGTTCTGGCGCAACCCGAATCGTTGGGAAGTGCTGCGGGACAAGGTTTTGCCCGAGCTCGCAAAGGACGGGGGCAAGTTGCGGGTTTGGAGCGCCGCCTGCTCCACGGGGGAAGAACCGTATACGCTGACGATGATATTGGCGGATATGGGCCTGCTCCCCCGCACCTATCTGCTGGCTTCGGACATCGATGACGGGGCGCTGGCCAAAGCGCAGGAAGGGCTGTATTTGGAGCGTTCGCTCAAGGATGTGCCCAAGGACGTAGCGCAGCGCTATTTCGCGCCGGATGGCGCGATGTACCGGTTTGACGCCAAATTGAAGAAGGCCGTGACGTTCAAGAAGCAAAACCTGCTGCTGGACCGGTTTGAAGAAGGCTTTGACCTTATCGTCTGCCGGAACGTGATGATTTATTTCACGGAGGAAGCCAAACAGGGCCTTTATCATAAGTTTTCCGAAGCGCTCCGCCCGGGCGGCGTTTTGTTCGTCGGCAGCACGGAGCAGATTTTTTCGCCGGGCCAATACGGTTTGGAAGCGACCGAAACGTTTTTTTACCGGAAACAAGCTTAGAATCCTGAAGCCATCAAGGTTGAGTCGGGGTTTTGAGGGGCGAGGCAGATGCAGATGCTTTCGAAGTGCGTTTTTTTCAAAACGCTTTAGGTTAGATGAAGCCAGGGAGTGAGCAGCGGAGCTAAACGGTATCGTAGAAAACGGCCTCGTACACAAGCGTTGCATTTAAATTTGGCAAGATACATTTTCTGAGCACACTAATATTCTAACGGTTGCCACAAGCGCTATTTGTTCCAAAAACGTTGATTTCAAATTGTAACGGTTGCAATGGAGCTTATTACACTGAAAATCGGCAATTTTTGCTTGGAGTCAGGCAAATAACGGCGTTGGCAACCGTTAGCATTTAGAAAAGGTCTTTTTTCGATAAATAGCTGCTGTTACAACCGTTAGATTGCCGGCGGGCGACTGTATCGATTCGAAAGCCAACGCTTTTAAAGAAATGTTGAGCAATAGTTAATGCAACGCCAATGGGCCTCGCAAGCATTGGCTGGTAAATCCTACGTGAGCAACGGAGATGTTTCCGCAGGAAACATGCTTCGGAAGCATCCGCCCCGCCCCACCCGGCTGAATTCAAGATTCGATGCCGAATCTGCTGCTGCGAGATACTTCGCCATAAGTAAAACTCATCTCGATATACTTTCTAAAAGGCCAGCCAGACCGTTTTAAGAGGAAGTTTGTTCTTGCGATATAAGGATGCGAAAATTCCAAGCGGTTTCATTCTTATATCTTCAAAAGCCGACTGTATATTCCAGGCTGTATTTTCCAATACTTGTAGCCATAAGGTCATTTGGCATTGGAGGACAGGCCATGGACAAAAGAAAAGTGATCGAAGCTTACAGACGCGGGTTTTTGACGCCGCAGGAATGCGCTCAGGTGCTGGGCATCGAAGGCTCCCATCTGAAGCGGATGCTTGAGGATTTCCCGGCGGATTCGCGGCGGCCCGCCGCTTTGGACAACCGCCCGGCTTCGGGGTAAATGTCCGTGAAACACAGGAATAACGTTAAATTCGCGGTGCTTGAATGTTTAAGGCATAGCCTGCTCTCTTGAAAGGAACCCCAGGAGATGGCAGGTTATGCCTTTTTGCGCTGCGGAGTAGAAGTTCGGATAACTATTTGGGGCTAGCGGAACTTTTTGTTCTTGTTAGCCGGATTATCCCGGGTTATCCGGGTTATCGGGGTTATCCGGATTGAGCATGTTTATAACGGACTTCAAAAATAGCGGCACTTTATGTACTTATTGTACGGAGTCACGTATATTCATCCCCATTAGCGGCATTTTTTGTACTTATTTTTCTATGTATGGTGCAGTTCGCGGGCATTTCCTTGCGGTTCGGGAAAATAGCGGCATAAATTGTCCCTATTCCTCTTTCAATGGGCGATAGCGCCGGAATAACGCCCTTTTTTGCCCTTAAGTTTTCGCCGGGGCTCTCGGACGGCATTGTTTTTTTCCTGTCTCGTCCGCAAAGGAAGAGGCGGAAACAAAGAAGAAATTGCCGCAATGTTGAATCGCGCGCGTGACAGACCCGGTGATAAATATTATAATGAGCAAAGAAATTATCGGATTTTAGTTCTTTACAGTTTAACAGTTTAAAGGGGGAACGCATCATCATGAGTTTACGTTATTTGACCGCCGGGGAGACGCATGGACCCCAGTTGACTGCGATTATCGAGGGATTGCCGAGCAATCTTCAGCTGGATCCCGACGCGCTCAATTTTGAGTTGGCCCGCCGTCAGAAAGGGTACGGCCGCGGCCGGCGGATGCAGATCGAGAAGGATACGGCGCAAATCGTCGGGGGCGTACGGCACGGCTTTACGACCGGGGCGCCGGTGGCGCTGGTGGTGGAAAACAATGACTGGAAGCATTGGCAAAAAATTATGAACACCTGGCCGATCGAAGGGACGGACGAAGAGAAGCGCAGAGTGCACCGGCCCCGTCCCGGACATGCGGATTTGAACGGGGGCTTGAAATACAACCTGAAAGACCTGCGCAACGTGCTGGAACGCTCCAGCGCGCGGGAAACCGCCGTGCGGGTAGCCGTCGGCGCCGTAGCCAAGCAGCTGCTGGAGCGCTTCGGCATGCGGATCGCCGGGCATGTCATCCGCATCGGCGAGATCGAAGCGCCGCCGCATAACTTGCCGCTGGATGAGCTGGCGCGGGTCACGGAAGCGTCGTCGGTTCGGGTGGCCGATCCGGAAACGGAGAAGAAGATGGAAGCCTATATCGACAAAATCAAGGAGGAAGGCGACTCCATCGGCGGGATCGTCGAATGCATCGTGGAGGGCGTGCCGGTCGGGCTCGGCAGCCACGTGCAATACGACCGCAAGCTGGACGGCCGGATCGCCCAGGCGGTCGTGTCGATCAACGCCTTCAAGGGCGTGGAGATCGGGATCGGCTTCGAAGCCGGGACGATTCCGGGCTCGCAGGTGCACGATGAAATCCTCTACAGCGAGGAGCGCGGGTATTACCGGGCGACCAACCGCCTGGGAGGATTTGAAGGCGGCATGACCAACGGCATGCCGGTCGTGGTGCGCGGCGTGATGAAGCCGATTCCGACGCTTTACAAGCCGCTGCAAAGCGTGGACATCGACACACGCGAGCCGTTTGCGGCTCAGGTGGAACGCTCCGACGCCTGCGCCGTTCCGGCGGCCAGCGTTGTGCTGGAGCATGTCGTGGCTTGGGAAATCGCCAAGGCGTTCCTGGAGAAATTCGGCGGCGACTCCATCGAAGAAGTCGAACGGAATTATCAGGGTTACCTGAACCAATTGGAGAGTTACTGATGAGAACGCTGCAGGTCGATTTGGGAGAGCGTTCGTATCCGATCTATATCGGCGGCGGTTTGCTTGGGAAAGCGGGAGAGTTTTTCGAGAACCATCAGTTGTCCAAAAAAAGCCCGGTGCTGCTCGTAACCGATGAGCATGTGGCTCCCCTATATTTGGAAACGGTGGAATCTTCGCTGCAGGCAAGCGGGTACACGACGGTGAGCAAAGTGGTGAAAGCCGGGGAAAAATCGAAGTCGCTGGACGTTTACGAAGACGTCATGACGACGGCGATCGAAGGCGGTCTGGACCGCCGCTCGGCTGTGGTGGCTCTCGGCGGCGGCGTCGTCGGCGATTTGGCCGGCTTTGTGGCGGCCAGCTACATGCGCGGCGTGCCGTTCGTGCAGATGCCGACGACGATTCTGGCGCATGACAGCAGCGTGGGCGGCAAAGTGGCCGTCAACCACCGCCTGGCCAAAAACATGATCGGCGCCTTTCATCAGCCGGAAATGGTGCTGTACGACGTGGATAGCTTGCAAAGCTTGCCGCCCCGGGACGTGCGCGCCGGCTTGTCGGAGATGGTAAAGCACGGGCTGATCTGGGACGCCGAGTTCGCCGCCTGGTGCCGCGAACACGCGTCCGATTTGCTCGCTCTTGACCCGGAGGCGCTCGGCTTCGGGCTGACGCAGGGCTGCGCTATCAAGGCGAAGGTCGTGTCCGTGGACGAACGGGAGCAAGGCCTCAGGGCGATCCTGAATTTGGGGCATACGCTGGGACATGCGATCGAGGCGATCGGCGGGTACGGCGAATTTTTGCACGGAGAAGCGATTTCGATCGGGATGGCGGCGGCGGCGAAGCTTGCGGTGAACCGGGGCCGGGATGCCGCCCTGTATCAAGAAACCGTCGCTTTGCTGCAGCGCTTTGAGCTGCCGACGGCAATGCCGCGCCATTTGGACGAGGAGAAGCTGATCGGAGCGATGATGCACGACAAGAAGTTCAAGGAACAGCAACTGGTGTTTATTTTGCCCGTCGCTATCGGCCAGGTGGAAATCGTCAGCGATGTGGCGCTGGGCGAGGTGCGGCGGGTGATCGCGGAATTGAAAGAGGAGGAACCCCATGTATAACCGAGGAATTCGCGGGGCGACGACCGTGACCCGCAACGAAGAGCAGGAAATTTTGCAGGCGACGGCCGGATTGCTGAAAGAAATCGTGAACCGGAATGAAATCGTACCCGAGGATATCGCCAGCGTCTGGATTACGGTAACCCCCGATCTGGACGCCACCTTTCCGGCCCGGGCCATCCGCGGCCTGAGCGGCTGGGATATGGTGCCGCTGATGTGTTCGACGGAAATCCCGGTGAAAGGCGGTCTGCCGAAATGCATCCGCCTGTTGATTCACGTGAACACGACCAAAGGGCAGCGGGAAATGAAACACGTTTATTTGAACGAAGCGAAAAGCCTGCGCCCGGACTTGAGCGCGTCCAATTCTTAAGGAGCGGCCGGGCTGCCTAAAAACCGGTGTTGCCAAACGGGCTCGACATAAGGTATAGTAAGTTTAAGATTTTAGATGAGCGAGTTTTTGCATCGTATAGTTCAGTTATTGTGAGTTAGTGTTTGCCTAGAGCCAGCTAAGTTTTTGAGATGATTTAGAGCCGAGTAGAGTATAGTTGAGATGAGTCGAGTTTAGTTGAGCGATAGCCAATACGCACTATAGCAGTTCACGCAGGTTATTGGTTTGCCGTATGTCGAGCGCAGGGCAACCTTTGACATTTGCAGTGCGGGACACGTGGGCGGGATGGCTTTCCTTATAAACCGCAAATCTTTGGACCTCTACTTCGGTAGAGGTTTTTTTATTTTTATATCCCGATAAGGAAGTGAGAGACATGGCAACCCCGCAAGTAGAACAGGTCATTGCTTTGGCTAAAGATTACAATCTGATCCCGATTACCCGGACGCTGCTCGCCGATTTGGAGACGCCGATCCGCATTTTCCGCCGCGTCTCCCAGCGGGAGCGGGCATTTTTGCTGGAGAGCGTGGAGGGCGGGAGCCAGTGGGCGCGCTATTCCTTTATCGGCACCGACCCGTTTTTGACGATTGCGGCGAAAAAAGGAGAAGTGGTGCTGGAACGTGCAGGCGGCAAAGAAACGCTGCGTTCGGCGAAGCCGCTCGATGAGCTGAAAGCGATCCTGCGGAGTTACCGCAGTCCGAAGCTTCCGGAAATGCCGCCGTTTACCGGCGGAGCGATCGGGTTTTTCGGCTACGATTTGCTGCAGTATTACGAAAAGCTTCCCGCCCACCGGGTGGACGATCTGAATATGGACGATATGCAGTTTATGTTTTGCGATCAGGTGATCGTGTTCGACCACGTCAAGCAGCGGATTCTGCTGGTCGCCAACGTGCACGTTAAGGAAGGCGACCGCGACGAGGACATCCGGCGTTCTTACGAGCTGGCGGAACGGAAGCTGGACGAGGCGGCCGACCTGCTGCACCAGGAAGGACCGGGCGAAAGCTTCAACCGCCGCCCGATGCCGGTCGTGACCGATTTGGGCGATGTCCGTTCCAACCTGACCAAGGAGCAGTTTATCGCTAATGTGGAGAAAGGGAAGGAATACATCCGCGCCGGAGATATTTTTCAAGTGGTGCTGTCGCAGCGGTTCCATATCGAAACCGAGGTCGATCCGCTCCATGTGTACCGGGTGCTGCGCACGCTCAATCCTTCTCCTTACATGTACTATCTCAAGCTGGACGGCGAGATCATCGTCGGAACGTCGCCGGAGGCGCTGGTGAAGGTGGACAGCGGGCGGGTCGAGACGCGGCCGATCGCCGGCACCCGGCCGCGCGGGGCAACGGAGGCGGCCGACCTCGCCTTGGAAGCGGAGCTGCTTGCGGACGAAAAAGAGCGCGCCGAGCATCTGATGCTGGTCGACCTGGGCCGCAACGATTTGGGCCGGGTTTCGGAATTCGGCAGCGTTCAATGCGAGTCGTACATGGAAATCGAGCGATATTCGCACGTGATGCACATGGTTTCGAAGGTTTCCGGCCGGCTGCGCGGCGACAAGGACTTTTTCGACGCTTTTCTGTCCTGCCTGCCGGCGGGCACCGTATCCGGGGCGCCGAAGCTGCGGGCGATGGAGATCATCGCCGAGCTGGAGAACGAAGCCCGGGGCACCTATGCGGGGGCGATCGGGTATCTCGGATTTTCCGGCAATATGGACTCGTGCATCACGATCCGGACGATCGTGTTTAAGCACGGAAAAGCTTACGTGCAGGCCGGCGGCGGGATCGTCTGGGATTCCGTGCCGGAAAACGAATATCAAGAGTCGGTGAACAAGGCCAAAGCGCTGCTGACGGCGATCCGCACGGCGGAGCAGATGTTTCCGCCCGCAGCCAAGGACGGCGATGTGCTGAACCAAGACTATTTATACGAATATATCCCGGGAAAATAAAGAAAGGAGCGAATGGCCATGGCAGGACAGCAAGCGGTGCAGGACGGGATCAACCGCCTGATTCAAGGACAAAATTTGGGACGGGAGGAAGCGCGGGGCGTCATGCAGGCGATCATGAACGGCGAGTCGACGCCGGCGCAAATCGGCGGGCTGCTGACGGCGCTGCGCATCAAAGGCGAGACGGTCGAGGAGATCACCGGTTTTGCGGAGGCGATGCGCGGGGCGTCGAGCCGGATTGCGACGGAAACGAGCCGGCTGCTGGATACTTGCGGTACGGGCGGATCGGGCATCCACAAAATCAACATCTCGACGACGGCGGCGATCGTGGCCGCGTCGGAGTCGGTGCGGGTAGCGAAGCACGGCAACCGCTCGGCCTCGGGCCGTTCGGGCAGCGCCGACGTGCTGGAAGCGCTGGGCGTGAACATTCAGCTCGACGCCGAGCAGGCCAAGCGGTGCCTGGACGAAATCGGCCTCTGCTTTATGTTCTCGCAGCTTTATCATCCTTCGATGAAGCATGCGGCCGGCCCGCGCAAAGAGCTCGGCATCCGGACCGTGTTCAATATGCTCGGGCCGCTCACCAATCCGGCGGGCGCGGATCGCCAGGTGCTCGGCATTTACGACCGCACGAGAACGGAAACGATCGCCGAGGTGCTGCGCGAGCTCGGTTCCAAGCGGGCGCTGGTCGTCAGCAGCGAGGAAGGGCTGGACGAAATCAGCCTCTCGTCGGCAACGCGGGTATCGGAGCTGAAGGACGGCGTGGTGACGACGTACGAGCTGCAGCCGGAGGATTTGGGACTTGGCAAGTATCCGCTCGGCGCAATGATCGGCGGCGATCCGCAGACGAACGCGGCGATTGTGCAGCGGGTGCTGAGCGGAGAAAAAGGCGCTTACCGGGACATTGTGCTGGCGAACGCCGGCGCTTGCATTTACGTCGCCGGGCTGGCGGACAGCATCCGCGAAGGCGTCGCCATCGCCGCGGCGGCAATCGATTCGGGCAAGGCCTACAGCAAATTGGAGCAGTTAATTCGGACAACGGGGGAATTAAGTTATGTATCTTGAGCGGATTGTGGAGACCAAAAAAAGCGAAGTCGAGCATCTGGCCGCCGTGTTTTCGCTGGCCGACGCCGAGCGGCGCATCGCGGAGCTGGCGCCGGCGCGGGGCTTTCACCGCGCGCTCGCTTCCGGGCGTAAACGGGAAATGGGCTTGATCGCCGAGGTGAAGAAGGCATCGCCGTCCAAAGGCCTGATCCGCCCCGATTTCCATCCGGTGGAGCTGGCGAAGAGCTATGAAGCGGCGGGGACGGACTGCATTTCCGTGCTGACGGACGAGACGTATTTTCAGGGGAGCGGCGCCTATTTGTCCGCCATTCGCGAGGCGGTTAAGGTACCGCTGCTGCGCAAGGATTTCGTCATCGACGAGCGGCAAATCTACGAAGCGCGGCTGCTTGGCGCGGATGCCGTGCTGCTGATCGCGGCCATCCTCAGCGATGCGCAGATGCGCGATTATCTGAAGACGGTGGCGGCGCTTGGGCTCGATGCGCTCGTGGAAGTGCACGACCGCGAGGAGATGGAGCGGGTGCTGGCGTTAGGGACGGCGGGGCTCATCGGCATCAACAACCGGAATTTGCGGACGTTTGAGGTGTCTCTAGAGACGACGGCCGCGCTTGCCGAGCTGGTGCCGCCCGAAGTGACGCTGATCAGCGAAAGCGGCATCCGGACGCGGGAAGACATCGCGTATTTGGCGGCGAACGGAGCCAAAGGCGTGCTGATCGGCGAAACGTTTATGCGCCAGGCGGATGTCGGGCAGGCCGTTCATGAGTTGATGGGGCTTTTGCCGCAAGCGGCCGCGCCCGGGGGGACCGCGGAAAGAAGGGCTGCTCATGAGTGATGCGGCAGCGGTTAAACAGCGGGAAACGGCGGTAAAAATTTGTGGACTTCAAAGCGTTGAAGTGCTAAAATCAATGGTGAACTTGCCCGTGGATTACGTTGGATTCGTGTTTGCGCCAAGCAAGCGGCAAATCGACGGCGCCCGGGCGGCGGAGCTTCTTCCGGTGCTTCGCGAGTGGAGCGGGGGAGAACGTCCGCAAAGCGTCGGCGTTTTCGTCAACCCCTCGATCGAGGAACTGGCGGGTATTATACGGCAGGCGCCGCTGGATATTTTGCAGCTGCACGGCACGGAAAGCCCGGAGTTTTGCCGGGCGGTCAAAGCGGCGTTTCATGTGAAAATTTTCAAAGCATTTTCCGTAAAACAAGACGGATCGGTTCATGGCGAACGGTCCTTGGAAGCATATAGCGGCATATTGGATGGGATCTTGCTCGACACTTACGATCCGAAATACGGCGGGGGATCGGGTGTGACGTTCAATTGGAGCGCCGCAGCGCCGTACCGGCGTTGGGCTAAGGCACAGGGCATTCCTTTTCTCGCTGCCGGCGGGCTGCATCCCGGAAATGTGCGTGATCTGCTTGATGCACTTGGCCCCGACGGGGTCGACGTATCAAGCGGCGTGGAGACGGATGGGGTTAAAGATATCGCGAAGGTTGCCGCCTTCGTAGAGAGGGTGAAGCATAACATGAAGCAAGCGCAAGTGCCTGATGAACACGGACGCTTTGGTCCGTTTGGCGGCCGTTATGTGCCGGAAACGCTGATGAACGCGCTGATTGAACTGGAAGAGTCCTATTTAAAATATAAAGACGATGCTGATTTTCAGCAGGAGATCGCTTATTTGCTGAAGCAATATTCCGGCCGGGAGACGCCGCTGTATTTCGCGGAGCGTCTGACCGAGCATTTGGGCGGAGCGAAAATTTATTTGAAGCGCGAGGATTTAAACCACACCGGAGCCCACAAAATCAACAACGCGATCGGTCAGGGGATTTTGGCCAAGCGGATGGGCAAGAAAAAAGTGATCGCCGAAACCGGGGCCGGGCAGCATGGCGTAGCTACCGCCACCGTCGCCGCTTTGCTTGGTCTGGAGTGCAAGGTGTTTATGGGCGAAGAGGATACGAAACGCCAGCAGCTCAACGTGTTTCGGATGAAGCTGCTGGGCGCCGAGGTTATCCCCGTCATGTCGGGGACGCGGACGCTGAAGGACGCCTGCAATGAGGCGCTGCGCTATTGGGTCAGCAACGTGCACGACACGTTTTACATCCTCGGTTCGGCGACCGGGCCGCATCCGTATCCGATGATGGTGCGCAACTTCCAGCGCATTATCGGCGACGAGACGAGACGGCAAATGCTGGAGACTGAAGGACGGCTGCCGGACATGCTGGTGGCCGCGGTCGGCGGCGGAAGCAACGCGATCGGGATGTTTTACCCGTTTATCGAGGACAAGGACGTCCGGCTCGTCGGCGTCGAAGCGGCCGGGAAAGGCGTGGATACCGAATTCCACGCGGCCACGATGACCAAGGGCAAAAGAGGCGTGTTCCAGGGCTCGATGAGCTATTTGCTGCAGGACGAATACGGCCAGGTGCAGCCGGCGCATTCGATTTCGGCCGGGCTGGATTACCCGGGCATCGGGCCGGAGCATTCTTATTTGAAGGATATAGAGCGCGCCAAGTATTATCCGATCACCGATCGGGAGGCGCTGGAGGCGCTGCAGTTGCTCAGCCGGACGGAGGGCATTATCCCCGCGCTGGAATCGGCGCACGCCGTGGCCCAGGTTGTGAAGCTGGCGCCCGGGATGAGCCCGGGTGAGATCGTCGTCATTTGCCTGTCCGGCCGCGGCGACAAGGATGTTGAATCGATTATGGCATATACGGAAGGCAGGGGATCGTTATGAGTACGGCGCTGGTCAATTTGCTGGATGCGACGTTTGCGAAGCTGAAATCGTCCGGGAAAACGGCGCTCATTCCGTTCATTACCGTCGGGGATCCCGATCCGGAAACGACGTTGGACATTCTGGCCGTGCTGGAGCAGGCCGGAGCCGATATCGTCGAGCTGGGCGTGCCTTATTCCGACCCGCTTGCCGACGGTCCGGTCATCCAACGCGCCTCCGAGCGGGCGCTGGCGCACCAAATTACGGTTGAGACGTGCATTCAAACGGCGGTAAAGGCCAAGGCGCGCGGGATCAAGCTGCCGTTCGTGCTGTTTACGTATTACAATCCCGTGCTGCAGATGGAGCTCCCGCGCTTTTTTGACCTGCTGCGGGAAGCGGGGATCAGCGGGCTGATCATTCCCGACTTGCCGTACGAAGAAGCGGCGGAGGTGCTGGAGCTGGCGGATGACGCAAACGTCAGGCTGATTCCGCTCGTGGCTCCGACCTCCAGCGGCCGGATCACGCAGATTCTGGCCCGCGCCCGCGGTTTCGTGTACTGCGTGTCTTCGCTCGGGGTTACCGGGGAGAGAGCTTCTTTTCACGCCAGCGTCGACGAATTCATCGCTTCGGTCAAAGCCGAGACCGATCTGCCCGTGGCTGTGGGCTTTGGCATCTCCAACCGGGAGCAGGTCGAGCGGTTTGCGGACATTTGCGACGGAGCCGTCGTTGGCAGCGCGATCGTGCGAAAAATCGAAGAAACGCTGCCGCTGCTGGGAAGCGAGTCTTCCAAGGAACAGGGATTGTTGCAAATTCGCGACTTTGTGGCACAATTGAGGGTATAGCGGCTATTTAAGTTGAACTTTTGAATGCAGATGATAGGGCAGCCGTGAAATGTTCTTACGATCGCTGTTGTTCGCAGATTTCTTTCGATTGGCTAACTCACCGTTTTTCATTAGTTCAACTGATTATAGCAGGGAGAAAGTTACAAAGGGAGGAAAAATGCATGTTGCCCAAACCCCAGATCGTGGGTCTGCCGGTATATCAGCCCGGTAAACCGATCGAAGAAGTAAAAAAAGAGCTCGGCCTTGATGATGTGATCAAGCTGGCCTCTAACGAAAATCCGTACGGCTGTTCCCCGCGCGTCCGCGCCGCCATTGAGCAGGAGTTTATGAACATCAGCCTGTATCCGGACGGCAGCGCGGCGGAATTGACGGAGGCGGTGGCGGGGCATCTTGGCGTCAACCGGGAGCAAATTATTTTCGGCTGCGGCTCGGACGAAATTATCGCGTTGATTGCCCGTGCGTTTTTTCTGCCCGGCGACGAAACGGTGATGGCCGATCAGACGTTCAGCGTTTACAAGAGCAACGCCGATATCGAAGGCGCGGTCAGCATCGAGGTGCCGCTGAAAGACGGCACGCATGATCTGGAGGCGATGCTCGCCCGCCTCGGCACAAAAACGAAGATCGTATGGATTTGCAACCCGAACAATCCAACCGGAACGATTGTTCCGCACGAGCAGCTCGTTTCTTTCCTGGATCGGGTACCGGGCCATGTCCTCGTCGTGCTGGATGAAGCTTATGCCGAGTATGTGACCGATGCCGCTTATTCCGACGGAATCGGTTTGCTTGAGAAATATCCGAACTTGGTCGTATTGCGGACGTTCTCGAAAATTTACGGGCTCGCCTCGCTGCGGATCGGTTACGGCGTGGGCCAGCCGGCGGTGATCAAGCTGATCAACCAGGTGCGCGAGCCGTTCAATACGTCCCGCATCGGGCAGGCGGCGGCCAAAGCGGCTTTGGCCGACCAGGAGTACGTGCAGGGCTGCCGCGAGAAAAACCGCAGTGGAATCCAGTATTTATATGAGCAGTTTGATCGCTTGGGCTTGTCCTATTTTCCGGCTCACGGGAATTTCATCATGGTCGACGTTAAACGCCCGGCCGCGGACATGTTTCAAGCGCTGCTGAAGCTTGGCGTTATCATCCGCGCCGGTTTTCCCAAATATCCGGATTCGATTCGGGTGACCGTCGGTTCGGCGGAGCAAAACGCGAAATTTATAGACGCTTTGGAACAGGTGCTGAGCAAGTCGGCCACAGAGGTATAATTCAATTTTTGGTTTGCATATTCGCAGAAAACGAGTGAGATTACATGACAACAAAAATCGCCATATTTGGGGTAGGTTTAATCGGAGGATCGCTGGCGCTTTGCCTTAAGGGCAAGCCCGGCATCACCGTCGTGGGGCACGCGCATCGTCCCGAGTCTTTAAAACGCATCGTGGAGCGCGGCGTCGTGGATGCCGCGACGCTTTCCATGGAAGAGGCGGCCGAGGATGCCGACTTTATTTTTTTGTGCGTACCGGTCGGAAACTTGGAAGAGTATATGGTGAAGCTGAACCGGCTTCCGCTCAAGCCGGGCTGCATCGTAACGGACGTAGGCAGCACCAAAGCGGCGGTGGCCGCCAGTGCCGCGGCCATTTCGCGTCCCGGCGTGCATTTTATCGGCGGTCATCCGATGGCCGGGTCCGAGCGCTCCGGCGTGGAAGCGGCCTCTTCCTTGCTGTTCGAGAACGCCTATTATGTGCTGTCTCCGTCTTCGGACATTCCTGAGGAGGTGTACATACGCCTTGAGCAGCTGTTGTCGTATACGAAGGCGCAAATCGTCCGCGTCGATCCGGTGCTGCACGATGAAATCGTCGGTGCGATCAGCCATCTGCCGCATATTATCGCGGTTGCGCTGGTCAACCAGGTGTGCGATTACAACAGCTCCAACGGGCTGTACCGGATGCTTGCGGCAGGGGGGTTCCGGGATATTACCCGCATCGCCTCCAGCGATCCTGTTATCTGGCGGGATATTTTGCTCAGCAACCGCAAGGTGGTGCTGGATTTGCTGAACGATTGGAACCGGGAGATCGAAGGCTTCGTCAAGCTGCTGGAGGACGAAAACGGAACGGGGATTGAGGAGGCTTTCCAAAAAGCGAACCGCTTCCGCAGCGAGCTGCCGGAACGGCGCAAAGGCGCGATCACTTCCTTGTTCGATATCTACATCGACGTGCCCGACCACCCGGGCATTATCGGACAGATCGCCACGGAGCTGGGAACGCGCCACATCAATTTAAGCAATATGCAAATTATTGAAAGCCGGGAGGACGTGCCGGGGGTGATGCGCCTTTCTTTTCGCCAGGAAGCGGAGATGGAGCGTGCGAAAGAGCTGCTGCAGGGGCTTGGTTACTCGGTCTATGTCTAAGCCGGGGGACAGGCAGCCCGTAAGGTGGTCCGAGAGATGACTAAAAGAACGCAGCGCCCGGGAAAAGCCGGGCGTGTGCGTTTTAGAGGCCGCAATTTGGGTAAGCCGTATTATACCGTATTTCGCTGTGCGCAAGGCCGTTTAGGCTTTGAGTACGCCCAAATTATGAAAGCGCTAAAAAAAGTTGTTGACAAAATGAAAACGGATACAATATACTAAGACTACAGTATGGTTTCTCTCCACTCCTATCCAATATCTGTTGCTCCAGCGTGAGCAAGGGCCGCTTCGAAAGAAGCGGTCTTTTTTTTGCTTTTGGCGGCCTGTTGGCGGCCGAATGGAGGTATTGGATGAGGCTAACGGACAGGGAAATCTTATTCCGAAAATACAGCCGCTATAAAATTGTAACGGACTCAAGTGCACCGGCGTTGCATTAACGCCTACACAAAATCTCTGGTACACCTTGCCCGCAATTCCATTTGAAATCACGCCAGAAATCTAACGGTTGTATTATTCGCTATTTTGCCCAAAAAGCCCCTTTCTAAATTTTAACGGTTGTGAGCGCGGTTATCTGCTCCAATCTGAGCCCAAATCGCCGGGTTTTAGCTAAATAAGCGCTATGGCAACCGTTAGAGTGGTGGCGAGAATGCAACGCTAGTGACTCGTGACTCAGGTGCACTTATTTAGCTGAATTCACCGGATGTGTCGGGGAAATGCTCGGAAGAAGGTCGATGGTGTCTTAGCTAGGCTGGAAAATGGATGTAGACTAAAATAACCGGGGAAATGAGCAAATAACGGCTCGGTGGTCCCTTAGCCAAGGGGTGGCTCATGCCCCGGCAGACGTTGCAAGGCAAACGTTGCCCCAGAGAAGTTGCCCTAATGACGTTACCCCAACGGACGTTGCCCTAGTGACGTTGCCCCAACTAGCGTAGCCCCAACTAGCGTAGCCCCAACTAGCGTTGCCCCAACTAGCGTTGCCCTAACGGACGTTGCCCTAACGGACGTTACCCCAACGGACGTTGCCCCTGCCGAGGTTCCTCCCGGCCCAAATGCTGTTTGCGGTAGGCCTGCGGGCTAACGCCGTGTTTTTTCTTGAATGCCTTGCTGAAATAGTAAATATCCGGGAAGCCGGACTGCTCCGCCACCTCTTTGACCAATAGCTCGGGCTTAAGCAGCAGCTCGCAAGCTTTGGCCAGGCGGATCCGGTTCATTTCCTCGATGAGGGTCCGCCCCGTCTTCCGCTTGTAAAGCCGGGAAAGATGGCCGTAGCTCATGTGCAGGGAAGCGGCCAGTTCCTCCACGTTCAGGCGTTCTCCATGAAAATCCTCCAAATAGATTTCCACCTTGCGAACGAGGGCGTCCTTGGTTTCGCCCGGCTCCGCTATAGCCAGGCGACCGGAGCCCGGAATCGAAGTTAAAATTTCCAGGAACTGCACGAGCAGCAGCTGCAAATAAAGCGGGGAGCGGCCCGCTTCCGCCTCGTGAAACAGCTGGACCAGCAGCGGCCGAATTCCGTAATCGTCGCGGTAAGCGCCGGGAGGCCAGTCTTTGAGCAGGCTCAGCCGTTCGAACAAGCCCTGCCCGCCCGCATCCGGGCGGGTGCCGGATACGGGCCTGAACCGCCAACGAAAACAAACGCCCTCGTGCGGATCGTCACGATAGTATATATGGGAATGGGTCATGCCCGGAGGGATCAGGAAAAACTCGTCTTCGCGGACCATGACGTCTTTGTCCATAAACCGGGTTTGCATCCGGCCGGACAATACGTAGTTAAATTCGTACCAGGTGTGGGCGTGGGCCGGGCATCTTCCGGCGCCGCCGGTTTGTTCGATCACGATATCGGCCCAGTCGATCACGGCGTCATCGACCCGGATTTCGCGGCACAGCCCGTTCAGCACGGAGGCCAGCTCTTGCCTCCATTTTTTCAAGTCCATAGAGATGCTCCTTTTTGTTCCTTTGCCCCAATCATATCATAATAGGACAAAAATTGATGAGGATTAGTAATTTACTTCAGGCCGTCCCGGAACGCAAAATGGGGGTGAAGTCAAAAGTTGAAACTTGCTCCAAGGGAGGAACGCAGTTCATGTTTTGGACGGAAGAAAAATTAAACGCACGGATTCGCGAGCTTGAAGCTTATCGCTACCGCGATGCGGTGCCGATCGCCGAATTCCGCGCGTTGGTCGACGAGGAAGGGCGGATCGCAGCCAGACCGCCGAAGGGCGGGGAGTGGAGCGCGATGCCGGCCGGTGAACGCTGGGAAGGCCGCGACCTTTACTTGTGGCTGGAGGCCGAGACGGTAATTCCCCAAACGTGGAAAGGCCGCCGGGTCGTCGGGGTATTTGATTTCGGGAAGACGGGCGGAGGGAACAACTCCGGCTTCGAGTCATTGCTGTATGTCAACGGAGAGCCTTATCAAGGGGTGGACTCCAACCATCAGGAGGTGTTTTTCCCCGCAGAAGCCGCCGGAACTTCCGTGCTGCTGCAATTTCGGCTTTGGTCCGGTCTGGAGGGCGGAGGTAAGCCGCAGGTCCAGGAGCACAGGCTGAAGCGGGCGGAAATCGCTTGGCTCGACGGGACGGTCGACCGTCTGTATTATACGGCCCGGGCCGTGATGCAGACCGTGGAAGTACTACATAAACACGCTCCCGAACGGACCGACCTGCTGACGGCGCTGGACCGGGCGTTTTTGCGGATCGATTGGTCGCAGCCGGGCTCCGAGGCGTTTTATGACTCGCTGGCGGCGGCCGAAGAGCAGCTGACGCGGGCGATTTCGGCGCTGCCCAAGTCGTCGCCGGTCACGGTTCGCTGCATCGGGCATACGCACATCGACGTGGCCTGGCTGTGGCGGCTCAAGCATACCCGGGAAAAAGCGGCCCGCTCCTTCAGCACCGTTTTGCGGCTGATGGAAATGTTCCCGGAATACGTTTTTTTGCAAACGCAGCCTCAACTGTATGAGTATTTGAAGCAGGATTACCCGGAGCTTTACGAGCAAATCAAGGAACGGGTCAAGGAAGGCCGCTGGGAGGCGGCCGGGGGGATGTGGCTGGAAGCCGACTGCAATTTGACGAGCGGCGAATCGCTGGTGCGGCAGCTGCTGTACGGCACCCGTTTTCTGCGCGAAGAGTTTGGTGCGGAATGCACATATTTGTGGCTGCCCGACGTTTTCGGGTACAGCTGGGCTTTGCCGCAAATCCTGCGCAAGTCGGGTTTCGATACGTTCATGACGACCAAAATCAGCTGGAACCAATACAACCGGATGCCGCACGACACGTTTAAATGGCGCGGGATCGACGGCAGCGAAGTGCTGACCCATTTCATCACCACCCCGCAGGACGGCAGTTTCTGGTGGTACACCTACAACGGCAATATCGAAGCGTCCAGCGTGCAGGGCATCTGGGATACGTACCGGGACAAGGAAATCAACAAAGAGCTGCTCCTGTCCTACGGTTACGGAGACGGGGGCGGCGGCGTCAACCGGGAGCATCTGGAGCTGCGGCGCCGCCTCGAAGCGATGCCGGGGCTGCCGAACGTCGTCACCGGGCGGGCCGACGAATATTTCGCCAAACTGCACGAGACGGTGGAAAAGGCGGACCGTTATGTCCACACATGGGACGGCGAGCTGTATCTTGAGTACCACCGGGGCACTTATACGAGCCAGGCTTACAACAAAAAAATGAACCGCAAGCTCGAACTGCTCTCCCGCGACGCCGAATGGCTGCTCAGCTTGGAGGCGCTGCTGGGCGGGGGTGACTGGGCCGCGTACCCGAAAGCGAAGCTGGACGAAAGCTGGAAAACGATTTTGCGCAATCAGTTCCACGACATTATTCCAGGCTCGTCGATTCCCGAAGTGTACCGCGACTCCAAGCTGGAATACGAGCATGCCGCGGCGCTGCTGCAGGAATGCCGCAGCCAGGCGATCCGCGCGTTGACCGGGGGCCGGGTGGCCGGCGATGCAGCAAACGATGCCGCTGCGGCGGGCGCTGCCGTGTCCGGCGATGCTGTCATCGGCGCCACGGAAGGTGAGCCGACCTATACCGTTTGGAATCCGTCCTCTTGGACGTATAGCGGCCTGGTCCCGGTCCATGGCGCCGAACCCGGCGGCCGCTGGACCGATGCCGGCGGCCGGGAGCTCGCCGCCGAGTTTGACGGAAGCACGGTATGGGTAAAGGTGGAAAACGTTCCTCCGTTGGGATTTATGGCGATAAGCCGCGGCTCTGAAGGCTGGAAGGAGGAGGCAACCGCTTCGCAAGGAGCGTCTGCGGGAAGCGAAGCGGCCATAGAAACGCCGTTTAAAGTGCTGCCGAACGGCATCGAGACTCCGCTGTATCGGATCGCTTGGAACGAACATGGCCAGTTGACCTCGGTGTTCGACCGGGCTGCCGGCCGCGAGGTGCTCGCCCCGGGGGAACGCGGCAACGTCTTCCAGGTGTTCGAAGACAAGCCGAAAATGTTTGAAGCTTGGGATATCGATATTTTTTATCAGGAGAAGATGCGCGAGGTTGAAGATCTGAAGGAATGCCGGGTTGAGGCCGGCAAGCTGCGGGCGGAAGTCGCTTTTACCTGGCGGTATATGAACTCCACGATCAGCCAGCGGATGATCTTGTACTCGGGTGACCGGCGGATCGAGTTCCGGACGGAGGTGGATTGGCAGGAGCGCCAGCAGCTTTTAAAGGTCGCATTTCCGGTGGATGTGCGGGCGACGGAGGCCACCTACGACATCCAGTACGGCAACGTCAAACGCCCGACGCATTGGAACACCTCCTGGGATTTGGCCCGGTTCGAAACGGTCGGGCATCAGTGGGCGGATCTGTCGGATCACGGTTACGGCGTCAGCCTGCTGAACGACTGCAAATACGGCCATGACATTAAAGACAATGTGATCAGGCTGTCGCTGCTGAAATCGGCGACTTACCCCGATCCGGAGGCCGATCGCGGGGAGCATACGTTCACGTATGCGCTGTATCCGCACGAGGGGCATTGGTCCGAAGGCGAAACCGTACAGGCCGCCGCGCTCCTGAATCAGCCGGTGTACGCTACGCGCGGCCAAGCGGCGGCATCCAATTTCTCCTTGCTGCGGGCCGTGCGCGTCAGCGGCAGCGGCGAAGCAGCGATCGACGCGGTCAAAAAAGCGGAGGACGGCGACGCTCTGATCGTCCGCTTCCACGAGTATAAAGGGGGCCGGGGGACGATTCGCCTGGAGAGCGATCTCACTTTTGTCTCCTGGCAGGAAACCGACCTGATGGAACGCCCTGCCGGCGAACTCAATCGGGGTCCTGCCGAACTGCAGATTTCGCCGTATGAGATCAAAACGGTCCGGCTCGAGTTCCGCTAAGGCGGCGGGGGTGCCCGGCAAGCATTCAACGCGGATTGACACTCCAGGAAGATCCAGGTAAAGTAGTGATAGTGAATCGAATAGGAAATTCCACTAGGGGCGCCGTATTCGGCTGAGACAAGAGCGTATCTTGGACCCTTTGAACCTGATCTAGTTCGTACTAGCGTAGGAAAGTGGAGCCGGTATCGCGCCGTCCGCACGTTATCGCAAGTATCATGCGACAGGTTTTGCGCGTTCAAGCCGCTCCCTCTACGGGGCGGCTTTTTTGCTGTCTCGTAAGCGGCCCGCCTCTCACCCGACCCTAAGCCCCTACGCCCTTACGATGGATGCTCCTGTATCGCAGTTCACATTTTATCGGAGGTGGAGACGATGAGTTTTACGCAAACGCTGCGCCAGCGGGCGGACGAGGTTTTTGAAGCGATTTTTGAGCATCCTTTTGTGCGGGGAATCGCCGACGGCAATCTGCAGAAAGAGCAATTGATTCATTACGTCAAACAGGATTACGAGTATTTGAACGCGTACATGCGGATCTACGGGATCGCCATATCGAAGTGCGAAAGCCGCGGCGATATCGCCCTGTTCAACGAGCAGATCTCTTTTATTTTGAACAGTGAAATCCATCCGCACCAAAATTTTTGCGCTGTCGCAGGGGTCCGTTTTGAAGATCTGCAGGGTTTCCCCTTGGCGCCGTCTGCGCATCATTACATCCGCCACATGCTGACGGTAGCGCATGAAGGCAGTTTGGGCGAAATCTTGGCCGTGCTGCTGCCCTGCCCCTGGACGTATCTGGAAATCGGCCGCAAGCTGCTGGCGGAAGTGAGGCCGGCGCCGGAACATCCTTTTCACGATTGGATCCAGTTTTACGGCGGCCGGGTGACGGACGTGACGCAGCGGTTCCGGGACGTTCTCGATCAATGGGCGGAAACCGCGGCGGAAGCGGAACGGCGGAGGATGGAGGAGCATTTCATGCAAAGCTGCCAACTGGAGTACCTGTTCTGGGACATGGCCTACAAGCTGGAGGAATGGCCGGTGCAAACGGGCCGGCGGAGCGATGACCCGTTGTCGCGGGCGAATTAACGAAGGGGGCGAACTACAAATGAGCATATTGGAAAAAGAATTATCCGCTTTGCTTACAAAAGTGCAGAACGCGAAACCGCTCGTGCACAATATGACCAACGTCGTCGTAACCAATTTTACGGCCAACGGCCTGTACGCGCTTGGCGCATCCCCGGTGATGGCTTACGCACCGGAGGAAGCGGCCGATATGGCCAAGATCGCCGGCGCCCTCGTGCTGAACCTGGGAACGCTGTCCGCCGCCCAGGTCGAGGCGATGATCATCGCCGGGTCGTCGGCGAACGCCCATGGAGTTCCGGTGCTGTTGGACCCGGTCGGGGCGGGAGCGACGCGCTTCCGCACGGAATCGGCGCTGCGCATCCTGCGCGAGGTCAAAGTGTCGCTACTAAGGGGGAACGCGGCGGAAATCGCCCACCTGCTCGGGGAAAGCCGCGACATCAAGGGCGTGGACGCCGGGGAGAGCAGCGGCGGGGATCAGGCGGAGCTGGCCGTGCGGGCGGCACGGAAGCTGAACACCGTCGTCGCCGTCACCGGACGCGAGGACGTGATCACCGACGGGAAGCTGTGCCGGGCCGTCAGCGGCGGGGACGCGCTGCTGACGCAGGTGACCGGCACGGGCTGCCTGCTCACGTCGGTGCTTGGCGCCTTCGCCGCGGTGGAACGCGACGTGCTGCTGGCCGGCACCGCCGGGCTGGCGTTCTACGGCGCCGCCGCGTCCCGCGCCGCGGAGCGTACTGCGTCCGCCGGGCCCGGCAGCTTCCAGATCGCCTTCCTCGACGAGCTGGCCAAGCTGCACCCGCACTCGCTGAAAGGCCATGCGGCGGTCAGCGAGCGGGAAGCCTCCGCGGCCGGCGGGTGGTGGCTCGGATGAGCGGCGCGGTCCGGAAGGCGCTGACGATCGCCGGGTCGGACAGCGGCGGCGGGGCCGGCATTCAAGCCGACCTCAAAACGTTCCAGGAGCTGGGCGTGTTTGGCATGTCGGCGATTACCGCCGTCACCGTCCAAAACACGCTGGGCGTGCGGAACGTGTACCCGCTGCCGCCGGAGGCCGCGGCGGAGCAAATCGGGGCGGTCGGCTCGGACCTGGCCCCGGACGCACTGAAAACCGGGATGCTGTTCAGCGCCGAAATTATCCGCGCCGTGGCGGGGCAAATCCGCGCTTTCGGCTGGGTCCGGGTCGTCGTCGACCCGGTTATGATCGCCAAAGGCGGCGCCGCGCTGCTGCAGCCCGAAGCGGTTGCGGCGCTGAAGGAGTATTTGCTGCCGCTGGCGCAGGTGGTGACGCCGAATATCCCCGAGGCCGAGGCGTTATCCGGCATCCCGATCACCGGCATGGCCGGCCGGCGCGAGGCGGCTAAGCGCATCCACAGCCTCGGGGCGAAGCACGTCGTCATCAAAGGCGGGCATGACGAGAGCGGAAGGGGGCGGATCGTCGACCTGCTGTATGACGGCGCCGGTTTTACCGAGTTCGGCGGACGGCGGATCATGACGCGGCATACGCACGGTACGGGGTGCACCTTCTCCGCGGCGGTCGCGGCCGAGCTGGCGAAGGGAGCGGCCGCCGCCGAGGCGATATCGACCGCGCGGGCGTTCATTCAGGCGGCGATCGAAGACGAGCTTGGCCTGGGGCTGGGGCACGGCCCGACGAATCATTGGGCATACCGGCGCAGGAAGGAACAGGGGGTGCGGCCGTGAACGGGCGTATTTCAGCAGCGGCTATGCGCAAATCCCTCGGCGTGTACCTGGTGATCGGCAGCGCCAACTGCCGGCAAGATCCGCTGCAGGTGACCGAGCAGGCACTGGCCGGAGGCGCAACGATGATTCAATTCCGGGAAAAGGGGCCCGGCGCGCTGACCGGGGGGCCGAAGCTAAGGCTCGCCGAACAGCTGCAGGCCGCCTGCCGCAGGGCGGGGGTTCCTTTTATCGTTAACGACGATGTCGACTTGGCCCTGGCGATAGATGCGGACGGAATTCACGTCGGCCAGGACGACGAAGCGGCCGGCCGGGTCCGCGCGCGGATCGGGGAGCGGATTCTCGGCGTATCCGCGCATACCGTGGAAGAAGCCCGGCTGGCCATTCACAGCGGCGCGGACTATCTCGGCATCGGGCCGATCTATCCGACCGCGTCCAAAGCCGATGCCCGCGAGCCGCAGGGCCCCGGCTTCATCCGGCGGCTGCGCGAATGCGGCATCGAGGCGCCGCTCGTCGCGATCGGCGGGATCACGGCCGCAAGCGCCGGGGAAGCGATCCGCGCCGGGGCGGACGGAATCGCCGTCATTTCCGCCGTAACGCAGGCCGCCGATGTCCGCAAAGCGGTGGAGGAGCTTCACGCCGCCGCCGCTTTAGGCCGCGGATGAAATGACCAGAAAGCAAAGCAGGGCCATCCATGACCGGACGGCCCTGTAATATTTTTCAACAAATGACCATGGGTTTATTTTTTAAATTCCGGCTCCTGTGGTATAATATGAATTGTTTTTGGCTATAATGTATGGCTTCGCCAAACGATCTCCAACGGAACAAACAGAAGTTTATATAAACGACCGCAACTTTTTTGATCCTGTTCGGTAATAATTAATGTAAGAATCGAACGGGAAGAAGCACATGGAAGTGCGAGGAGGTTTCGCCCCGAAATGACCGATTCCCAGATGATACGCGAGATTAAAGAAGGCAACACGGAACTGTATTCGGAGTTGATGCGAAGGTATCAGCGAAAAATATTGGCTTTCGTTTATCACATGTTGAAAAGCGCTCAATTGGAGCAGCTTGCCGAAGATTTATGCTCGGAGACGTTCTACAAAGCGTTTCGCAGCTTGCATTCGTTCCGGGAGGTGGACGCTTCTTTCTCCACCTGGCTTTACACGATAGCACGGAATACAGTGCTTAGCGAACTGCGCAAACAGCGCAGCGGAAGTGTTCCGCTCGAAGAGAGCGGGTACATTCCTTTGGCGCCAATCGAGGTCGCCCCGGAACAAGCCGTTCTGCGCAGCGAGAAGGTTGGTATGGTGCGTGAAGCGATCAACAAATTACCGGAGAAACAAAGGTCCGCTTTGATATTGCGCGAATACGATCAATTGGACTACCAGGAGATCGCCAGTATTTTGGGCCAGAGCGTCAGCGCCGTAAAATCGCTTTTGTTCCGCGCACGAAGCAGCGTCAAAAGCCAGCTTGAACCCTACTTTTACGAACCGGTCTACGAGCATTACGAAGGGATGAAAAGCAGATGAATTGTAGAGAGGCCCAAGAACTGTTCGGTTTGATGCGGGATTTGCCCGAACAACATCCCCAGCGTATAGAGCTGGAGCGGCATCTTTTGGGCTGCGAGTTTTGCAATACTGAGTACCATTACTGGCGGGAAAGCATGGACATGCTGCAGTACATACCCATAGAAGTGACCGAGGAGCAGGCCGAGGCCGTAAACCGTAAGGTCATGGACCGTATTTATGCGGAATCTCCGTGGCTGGCGCCGGATGTCAAGGCCGGCGTGACCCGAGGCTACCGCCGGCGGATTATCGGCTGGGCCGCCAGCTTTTTGGTCGTGTTCCTGTGCAGCTTTATTTTTCTGCTCGTGGACCATTCCGGCCAGCCCGAGGCTTCGCAACCGGCGACAGGCATCCTTCCCACAGCCGTTGCCGCTCCCGATGCGAAGACATCCGAGCCCATGTCGTTTACTCTGCCGAGCATTTCTCCGGGGATTGTTGAGCCGTTCGCCGCTCAAATGGGACCGGCCTATCCGCAATACTGGATGCTGCTTTCGATGGCGGGCATGCTGCTTGCTTTGATTTCCTGGAAAGGAATCCGCCGTTCCAAAAGATAATAAACGGGTTTGAAACGCTTCTTTCGCTACAAAAGCGGGCGGGGCGTTTTTTTCGTATACTCCTGGACAGGCATCGCTTTAGAGGGGATAAAAAGAGCTGCCGAGCGAGCTCGACAGCTGATCATTATTCCGCTTGCCCGGTTTGCATCGGTTCGCTATTTTCACTAAGAACATTTCCGTCCGTATCGAGAAAACGGATAAGCGGTTGTTTATCGTTTTTATAGTAATCGGAGTGTTCGTACAATTGACGGATAATCGGATCAAACAAGGCGGTCATAATCCCTACACCCAGTTCTCCGCCGGATTCGGCCGGGTCAAGAACAAACTCAATGGTTTGATCATCAACCATCTCTGCGCTTTTAAAAGGTGTCTCTTCTCCGTCTTCTGTGGGTTTAGCGAGTTCATCGAGAAATGCCTTGAAATCTTTGTGCGATAGATGTACTTTTTCCCAATCACTGGCATCCATGCCTTCCAAACCTTTGGAATCCAGCAAATCCTTGCCTTGGCTTTCGGTTTCTTCATCTGCCGTTTCCACATGGTTTCCGGAATTCTCTTTGACGGACGCGTTTGTTGGAGTGGAGTTTGCGGGAGCGGTGTTAGCAGGCTCGCTGCTATCGCTTTTTCCCCCGCCGCAGGCCGCTAATGCGGAAAGCATTAGGATTGATGTCATCATTACAGCTAAACTTTTTTTCCATGGTTTCATCTTCTGTTACTACCCCTTTTCCCGAATGAAAATAAGGGCTCTGCCGAAAAAATGGCGCTTGAGCTATCGATGGAGCACGAAACACACTTCAATTTCTAACGGACTGTAAAGCCGCCATTTCAGTAAAATCGGGAGATTTCAGAAGTTACCGGGCACCAGAGCCGCTATTTTACCTGGAACTGCCGGTTTCTAGTCATTTTCGGGCCAATAAGGTCGCTGCGGTCCGTTAGAAAATAAAACTCCTGTTTTTTAGCGAAAAAAAGAGCGTCTCAGTCCGTTAGCCGAAGTTCGGCGACCACGGCTCTCTCAAAGGTCATCGTCAAGCGCTTTTTTAAAGCCGAGCCCTTTTTCCGCCTTGCGCGAGTAAAAAGACCTATTCACAACCTATGTATAAGAAAAAAATAGTCTTATAGATTTAGTATACGTTAGTTTTTCACGGAAGGCCAACCTAATAATGGAAATGGCGGAGCTGAACAATTCTATAATCGCAAGAAAAATTTCCTTAGAACGCGGTCTGTCTTCTATGGGTGTACGCCGATATGAATTTTTCTTATAATAAAGAAATACTCGCTAAAGCCATAAACGTTGAATGCGATGCACACATAAGGAGGATGATTATGCTTGTCGGGTTAATACGCCATGGACTTACCGACTGGAACGCGGCGGGAAAAATCCAGGGTCAAAGCGATATTCCGCTGAATGAAGAGGGTAGAAAGCAAGCGAAACGGCTGGCGCGCAGATTGCAGGAGGAAAAGGAGTACCGCTGGGATTTTGTCATTACAAGCGGTCTGTCGCGGGCTCAGGAGACCGGCTCCATCATTGCCGAAGCGCTGGACATCCCGCTGTACGATCCCGATTCGCGGCTGATGGAGCGCGCGTTCGGCCAGGCCGAAGGGATGACGGCGGAAGAGCGTGAAACGTTATGGGGCAAAAATTGGGATGACCTGGAGCTGGGACAGGAAAAAGACGCGGATATTCGCAAACGCGCGCTTGCTTTTATGAAGGATTTGGCGGAGCGGTACCCGGACAATAACGTGCTCGTCGTTTCGCACGGCGGATTGCTTGCCCAACTGTATATCGCCTTGTACCAAAATAAATACAGCGAGCGGATCGGCAATTTGTCGTTGACGATTTTGGAGAAAAACGATGAGGATTGGCAAATGAGGTTGTACAATTGCACCCGCCATTTGGAAGAAGCGATCGAAGAAAGGTAAGAGGATTCGGATTTTCATAGGGGAAAAGGGCATATAATTCGCCCTTCTCCAATTTCTCGATCTTCCCGCTTTTATCACCACAGCCACCACCAGGAACAGCCAACTTCTTCGCCGTCTCTGATGATATAGTTATCTTTGTTTGTTTTATCATATACATATAAGCTGCATCCATCGGGCTTTTTCGTCTTGGCAACATCGGTTCCAACAGCGCGCCGCAAATCCTCGCCGTGGATCGCAGATAAATCCTTTATCTCGGCAGCGCTAAGCAGAAAGACCTTGTCCTCCGTATCCGGGCAGCCCGCTCCGTTGTCCGCGCAATAAGTCGTCTTTATGAATTGCTTTTCGGCGGCATGGAATGCGGTGTTATAGAATTCATCATTCAGCCACTTGCGCAAATCGCTGTCATGCCATGTAATTTCCATGCAATCGCGCCACTTCAGATCAGCGCTTTTGCCGTGATACCTCTTGCAGTCCCAAACATACTCACTCAAAACAAACAGCTCGCTTTCTGAATTGTGAAGAACACGCCATTTAATCGCCAGTTCTTTACCGTCTACATGTTTGCGGATACGTACCAAACGTAATGAAGTCGCCGGGCTTTAGGTTCCGGTACGTTAAAGCAAAATGCCCCTTTTCCATTAAGTTTTGCCTCCCTGATTTTTCATTCCAACTTCAATCATATAACATTCGTGCAAGATTTCAGGCTTGAGGACAGGGAAGGCCGGTGGGTTGGTGGGCAGATCAATATCTGCTGTCCGGACGCTTTGCACGATTATCCCATTTGATCTGGGCGCTTTGCACGATTATCCCGTTTGATCCGGAAGCAGAGAGGAAGATAAATTCAGGGGAAGAAAATAGGTTTGGGAGAAGCAGACATGTTCGAGATCGTTAGACAGGTTTGTGAGAAGGAGGTTTAGGAGAAGTGAAGCAGACCTGACGGGAGGAATGGGGCAAGACACCGGGAAAAATGAAAGGACCGTGATATGATTAGCCCCCCCACCTTCCCCCTGAACAAGAGGGATAATCGTGTAAAGCAGCATGCAGGGATACCAAGACACGATCGCTATTATAATTTATTTTGTCAAGCACTGATCTCGGTTCTGAGCCCTTTTTTTGCATAAATTCGCATGCCGCAGAATAAACGCCGGTAAATAATCCCATAATGGAATTAAAACGGCGAGGCGGTAAACTATGAATCTGGCGGATATGCTTTCTTTTGCCGATATCGGACAGCTAAGCAGAATAGCGGATCATTACAGGTGCGAGTGCAGCGGTCATTCCAAGCATGAACTGATCCAGTCCATCCTGCAAACGGTGGGACGCCGCGATTTTATCGATCGGCACGTCAGCGCAATGAGCATGGAGGACTTGCGTTTCTTGAATTCGCTGTTATTCGACGGGCGCCGTCAGTTCAGCCTGGAGGAGCTGGTCGCTTGCGCGCAGGCGTCGCGGTTTACGCAGGATGCCAAAGACCGCGAGAGTCCGCGGGAAATGATCGCCAGGTTCCGGCAGCGCGGCTGGTTGTTTAACGGAACCACCCATCAGACCCGCTACCTGTTTGAAGTGCCCGAGGACTTGAAGCGGCGGTTCAGGGAAGCGCTGGAGGCCAGGTTTAAGTCCGAAGTGGCATCGGCGCCGGCCGAACCGCCGGTCTACCGGGAAGAGCCGGACATGCTGGCTGCCGATCTGCTGGTGTTTTTACGGTATGTATCCCATCATGACGTCCCGTTGAACAATGAAGGCGTGATGTACCGGCGAAACCAGCTGCAAATTTTGGAGTCGCTGCACGTGTCCGAGGCGCTGGCCGGCAAAGGCTGGAGGTTCGGGTATGGAAGGCGGTTCAAGGATTATCCCAACCGGTTTGCTTTGCTGTACGATTATGCCTACCATTGCCGTTTCATTCAAGAGAATGGCAGCCAGCTAGAGTTGACGGAGACCGGAAACTCGTATCTGGCGGAAGGCAAAAAAGAGCCGGCGATCCAGCTCGTCCGTTTTTGGTTAAGGCTGTACAAAGGTCCCATTCCCAATTTGCTGTCGCTTGTCTATTGGATCGAGCGCTGTTCGAAACAGTGGGTGACGGTGTCCTCGCTGTACGGCAGAATAGAATCGCTGATCAAGCCGTTTTATTATGACGCTCCCGCGTCGATATTCGAGGAACGTATCCTGATCATGATGCTGCATCTCGGCATGGTGCGCATCGGGGAGGACGAACAGCGCGAACGCTACGTTCAGGCGACGCCTTTTGGCCGCGAAGCGGTGGCGCAGCTGCACGAGAAATAGGTTTGACAACGCCTGAAGGTACTGCTACAATCACTCCCAAATTCTAGGCTAAAGGGGAGCGTGAGCAGTGTGTTGATTCGTTATCAAGGAAAGCTGCCGGTCGTGGATGCAAGCGTGTTTGTCGCCGATGGTGCCAAACTGATCGGCGATGTAACGGTGGGCAGTATGGCCAGTATTTGGTACAATGCCGTGCTGCGCGGTGATTTGGCGGAAATTGTGATCGGAGATCGGACGAACATCCAGGACGGCGTGGTCGGACATGTCAATACATCCCAGCCGTTGATCGTAGGAAACGACGTATCCGTCGGACATTCCGCGATCATTCACGGTTGCCGTATAGGCCATGGCACATTAATCGGGATGGGGGCGATCGTCCTAAACGGCGCCGACATCGGTGAATATGCTTTAATAGGAGCAGGTTCGGTAGTTACGGAAAACAAAAAAGTTCCCCCCTATACTCTTTCTCTGGGCTCGCCGGCCAGAGTCGTACGCGAACTGACGGAAGAAGACCTGCAGCGCATGAAGCGGACGGCGGAAAGTTATGTGGCCAAAGGAAAGGAATATAGGGTCACTTAAGCTTTTTAAACTTGTTTTAAAACCATGGTTTGGAGGTGCATCCTATGGATCAGATGAAGGTTACTTATGAAGCAATGCTTGGTTTGGCGGCAGAAATGATATGGGACGAAGCGCTCCGGAAGCATCGCTCGGAACAAATCTACAGCGAAATCGATACCGCCTTGGCGAATGGCGATGAGGTTGCCTTCCGGCTCCTGACGGATGAACTGAAGACATTGGAAGAACGTTGAAAATCGGATCATCCGCAGCAATATATAATGTAGAAAAAGGTCGATCGGCGACGAAAAAACGCTGCTCGATCTTTTTTTATCGAAGATGGCATTGTCAATCGTTCGTGTTTATAATTGGGAAGGAAAATCATCAGTAAAGGGGATATGGATGTATGAAATTCAGTGAAGTGGAGGCTTCCGGGTGGGAGGAGCTGCGCCCGTATTTGGACACCTGCCTCGTCCCGGTCACGGGATTAACCGGTTTGGAACGGCCGTATGAAGTGACGGAAAAATTGGAAAGACTTCAAAGTGTCATGGATTGGGTGGAAATCCCTTTTAAGGGCAGAGTCGTCACATATCCCTCGATTCAATATGCGGGAGATCGTTTATCCCAAGCGATCAACAAGGTTTGCGAAAATGTCAAGCGGAGCGGATTTGCTTATGCGATCGTTGTATCCGCCGAACTGAATTGGGCTGACGAGGAGCTGCCGAATGCCGATCTTATTATCACGCCGGGACGGTTTTCCAATCCCGATCCGGATGGCGGATCTGCGGCCGGACGGGTTAAGGAAAAAGTCCAGCATTTGTGGACAGGCGGGTCAAGGGACTGAATGTGACAAATTGTTGACATTTTTAAGTAGGGCAAGGTTTTGCCGCCGGAAAAAGATGTGTCAAATTCTTGACGCTCCTAAAACGCTAATATATTATTAATATGTCTTAGATGATGTTGTGATTATTGTCATTGAAAGTCAGGAAGAATTGGTTGCAAAGGGGGTTGAAGACATATGAGCAATCAGCACGACCAGCATGAATCATCGCACAAACCGCCCATTCGCAAAGAAATGTCCCGTCGGCAATTTCTTACATACACCCTTGGGGGCGCCACTGCATTTATGGTGGGTGGTGTGACGCTGCCCATGGTTCGGTTTGCCGTAGATCCAATTCTGCACAAAAAAGGCGAAGGCACTTTTGTAAAAGTGGTTGAAGTCAGCAAAATTACAAATGAGCCGCAGGAATTTTCCTTTGAATTGCAGCAGCAGGATGGATGGTATCAAAGTACGGCATCGCTTACGGCGTGGATCCGTAAAGACGAGAGTGGAAAAATTTATGCGCTTTCACCGATCTGTAAACATTTGGGTTGTACGGTTGGCTGGAACAATGACAAAAATTTTCCGAACGAATATCATTGCCCATGCCATGGAGCGCATTACACGATCGAAGGCAAGCAGCTGGCGGTTGCGCCGAAGCCGCTTGACGAGTACAAGGTCATGGTGAAAGACAATTGGGTGTATTTGGGTCAGACGGTCCCGAATACGATCGTGAAATAAGGAGGCGTAGATACGGATGTTTAAAAACGTATACAACTGGATTGACGAACGTCTGGATATCACGCCGATTTGGCGGGATGTCGCCGATCACGAGGTTCCGGAGCACGTTAACCCGGCGCATCATTTTTCCGCTTTTGTTTATTGCTTCGGCGGCTTGACGTTTTTTATTACGGTCATCCAGATTTTATCGGGGATGTTTCTGACGATGTATTACGTTCCCGATATCATCAACGCTTACGCCAGTGTCGAATATTTGCAGACGCAGGTGGCCTTTGGCCAGATCGTCCGCGGCATGCACCACTGGGGAGCGAGCTTGGTTATCGTTATGATGTTCTTACATACCCTTCGCGTGTTCTTTACCGGTTCCTACAAGGCGCCGCGCGAAATGAACTGGGTTGTGGGCATGCTGATTTTCTTCGTCATGATCGGGCTCGGCTTGACGGGATATTTGCTGCCGTGGGATAACAAAGCATACTTTGCGACAAAGGTTACTTTGGAAATCGCCAACTCCGTTCCGGTGCTCGGCCCGGTCATTAAAGAACTGCTGCAGGGCGGTACGATTGTCGGCGCGGAAACGCTGACCCGTTTCTTCGCGATTCACGTGTTCTTCCTTCCGGCCGTGCTGTTGATCCTTCTGGTGGGGCATTTCATTATGATCCGCCGTCAAGGGATTTCCGGCCCGCTATAAGCTACCTCTAACTAAAAATGGAGAAGGGAGGGCATAGAGGTTATGGCCCACAACAATTCGAAGGAAAAGATCGTATACGTCGGAGATTCGCGTGTGCGTAAAGGCAACGGATTTATCACGCCTCCGGATTACACGGCATACCCGGGTAAATCCGAAGCGTTTATCCCTAACTTCTTGCTGAAGGAATGGATGGTAGGCGTCGTGGTGCTGGTCGGCTTTTTGGTGCTGACGATCGCCGAACCGGCTCCGCTGGGTTATCCGGCCAATCCGACCGCTTCGGTCATTCCGATGCCGGACTGGTATTTCTTGTTCCTGTACCAATTTCTGAAATATCCGTACGCATCGGGCGATTACGTCGTGCTCGGCACGCTCGGGATTCCCGGGGTTGCTTTCGGGAGCCTGCTGCTGGCGCCGTTTTTGGACCGCGGTAAAGAACGCCGCTTCTACAAACGTCCGATCGCTTCCTCGCTGATGTTCCTTTCGCTGGCGTCGATCGTTTATTTGACGAACTTCGCCTGGACGCATTACCAGGAGGAACTGAAAGCTACGGGGCAAGTTCCGGAGCATATTCAGCGGGAAGAGGAAGCCCGGGAGAAACGGGAAAAAGGCTTGCCGACTTCCAATGCGACCAAACAGCAGGAAGTGGCGATCGTGGACAAGGATGATCCGGCGATGGAAACCTATAAGAAAGCGACTTGCGTTTCCTGCCACGCCGCCGACCTGAAAGGGGCTGCCGGTCCTTCCTTGCGCGGTGTAGGCGACAAGCACGGCAAGGAAGAAATCATGTCGATCATCAAAGAAGGCTACAACGGCAGAATGCCGGCCGTGTACGACACGGCGATCGGCGCCGGCGTAACGGACGAGGAACTCGACCACCTGGCCGAATGGCTTGCGAAACAAAAAACGGAACAGTAAAATAGGAAGTATGCGAAAAACCTGATCGTTGATTCGATCAGGTTTTTTTGAGGAAGGAGCAGTCCGTTGAAATTATCGTATTTCTGGAGCCGGGCCTTTTTGGCGTCCCGTCCGATTTTATGGGCCTTATTCGTATGCAACTTGCTGGGCACGGTTTACGGGTATATTTGGTACGATGGGCAGCTGCGGTATACCTGGGAGAACCATCCGCATTGGCAGATTATATTTGTGCCCGACAGCCCAACGGCCAGTCTCTTTTTCACGTTAACGCTGTTGTTTCTCCTGTTTCCGCAGGCGCTGGGGAGGTTTACGGGGGTTCGATCGCTGCTTGAAGGACTGGCTGTCGTGACAAGCGTGAAGTACGGCGTATGGGCGGTGTCGATGATCTTTGCCGGCGCTTACCAGGGCGGCCCGCTGGTCTGGCAGGATTGGATGCTGGTCGCATCGCATTTGGCGATGGCCGTTGAAGCGCTGCTGTACGTGCGTCTGTACCGGTTTGGGCCGATCATGCTGCTTGGCGCCGGGGCTTGGACGCTGCTGAACGATACGGTCGATTATACATATGAAGTGTATCCGTGGCTGCCGGAAACGTTGTGGGACGATGTGCCTGCGGTTACGGTGTTTACCGTCGCTTTGACCGCCGCCAGCGTTGTCGCGGGGTGGTTGGCGCTGAAAGGCGCAAAGAGAGCCTAGTAGACGATTTTGGAAATAATGTCGGCAAAATTAGTCTGTTGAAGATTTCGGGTGACAACATCAAGGAAAAAAAGGGCGCTATTTCAGCGATATCCCCCTTGTTGCGTGAAATAGAGGAATTTTATGGAGCTATTCTCACGATTTAGTGGCGAAGGACCGTCTTTCGACCTGTTCATCGAAAATTAAGACCCAAAAGTTCCGCTATTTTATGGGGACGATACTGAACACAAGACTAATATAGAACAAAGTGATCAACTTTTAATCACGAAACAGGTCACGAAGCGGACTTGTCATCGAATCTTTGAACAGGTACTTAAACGTTGAAGGTTCTACCCATGGACAGCCTGCCATACGATGATGGTAGGGAGGGATGTCCGTGAAAACGAAAGGAAAGCTCGGGTGGCTTTTTGTGCTGTTGCCGCTGCTGCTGCTGGCAGGCAGTCCGGCGGCCGCGGCCTCCCCGGCAGGGAAGGGGTTAGACGGCGGCCGGGCCCCGGCTCCGGTCTCGCAATTGTCCGACGAAGAGCGCGGGGATAAACTGAAGCAGCTGGAAACGGCGGCGGAAGCGCTGTACGGCCATATGCAGCAAGGGCGCGTCGAGGAGGCCCATGCCGAGATGGAACGGTTGATCGCCGCGCTTGAAGGCGTTTCTTTTAAAGGCTTGACCTCGGTGGAAGGCATTCATGCGCTTGCGGAAAGCATTATGGACGCGAGAGAAACGCTTGCCCGGTCCGAGATCGTCCCCGATGAGTGGTCGCGCTCTTCGGCCGTGCTGCGGCTGGCCGTAAACAGCCTGCTTCATAAGGACAAGGGGTTATGGCTGCAATATTACAAAGTAATGGCCGATGACATGCAGCGGATGAACAACGCCCGCGTAGGGGGGCAATCGGAGAAGCTGCGCGCGGCGTTTGGGAATTTGCAGCAGCATTACGAGACGATCCGCCCGGCCGCCGTCATTCGCCGCGATCCATCCACGGTCAACCGGTTTGATTCGTGGCTGTCTTACGCCGAACGGCTTAGCAATGACCAACCGATGGACGAAGCGGCGCTTATGGAGGCGATTCGCCAGGGGGAAAGCGCGTTAAAGGCGCTGTTCGGCCGCAAAGGCGAAGAGCCTGTGTTCCTGCCGATCGCCGGCTACGAAAATCCGTGGTATTGGAGCGGTTTGATCGGATTATGGATCGTGCTCGCTTTAGGATACACGGGCTTACGTAAATTCCAGGCTGCTCAGACGGTCACAGCGGTAGGCAGAACCGACGAGGATTCGTACCGGCACCGCTTTTAACACCGCGAAATAGCCGGCGGCAAGGGATCATTCCACTCCCTTGCCGCCGGCTATTTTTTGGTCTTGTAGACGGTAGCCGTGGTATTTTTCGTCTTAATCTTCCTTAAACCCTTCCCCGTGCACATCATGCACATCGCTGATAATGACGAACGCCCGCGGATCGACCGACTTGGCGATGCGCTGGAGCCGCCGGATTTCCTGCCGCGACACGACGCAGTAGGCCATATGCTTCGCCTGCTTGGAGTAGGCGCCGATCGCCGGTATCAGCGTGACGCCGCGCTCCATCTCCTTCGTGATGATGTCGGCGATTTCCGGGGCGTGATCGCTGATGATCGTAAACGCCTTGGCGGAATACGCGCCTTCCTGAATGAAATCGATCACTTTGGAGGCGATGAACACGGCGACCAGTGTATACAAAATATTCTCCTTCCTAATATAGAACAGCGACAGCCCGATGATGATCACGTCCAGCGTCAGGATGACCTGGCCCATGCTGAACCCGAATTTCCGCCCCAAAATCCGGGCAACGATGTCCGAGCCTCCGGTTGTGCCGCCGAAGCGGAAGACGATGCCAAGGCCGGCGCCCAGCGTCACTCCCGCGTACAAGGAAACGAGAATATAGTCGGTTTTTGTTTCAAACGGCAAAATCCAGCCGTGATCGATCAGCCGTTCGAACAGCCACAGGAAAAAAGAAAGCGAGCCGATGCCGATGCCGGTCCAGACGATGGAGCGGCCGCCCAAAATTTTCCACCCAAGAAGAAAAAGCGGAATGTTCAGCAGCAGGTTGGAGAGCGACGGCGAAATGCCAAACGCATAATTGAGCAGCAGCGTAATCCCGGTAACGCCGCCTTCCATCAATTGATTCGGCAATATAAAATAAAGAAGTCCAAACGCGTATACCGCGGTTCCGAGCAGTATCGGCAAAAGCGTTTTGAAAAAAACGGCCAGCTTGTTGGAAAACATCCGATCCCTCACCTGTTCCAAAGGATGAACCTTTGCATTTTTTAACCTATATTAGTATACCTTTTTCCGCCCCGATTAAAAAAGGATTTGTTTTCGCCCCGCCTTTACGATAACATAGGGAAAAACGGGAATATTGTCGGAGGGATAGGCGCTTTATGACGTTGAAAGAAAAAACTCTGGCGGAGATGCAGCGCGAAGTAGACCGGTACATATCGCAGTTTAAGGAAGGCTACTTCAGCCCGTTGTCCATGCTGGCCCGCATGAGCGAAGAAGTAGGCGAGCTGGCCCGAGAGGTAAACCATACGTATGGGGAGAAGCCGAAAAAGCCGGATGAAGCCGAAAACTCCATCGAGCTGGAACTCGGCGATATTTTATTTATTACGATCTGTTTCGCCAATTCCCTGGGCATCGACCTGACGGAGGCGCATGACAGAGTGATGCACAAATTCGCGACCCGCGACGCCGATAGGTGGACGAAAAAGGACACCGAACAACCATAACTTTCATATGCTGTCAGTATGATCATCCCTACAAGAGGATGTTCAAAAAGTCATGACTTTTTGAACACGCACTATAGAATAGGGGGGCGGCGTATGAAGGCGGAGGAATTTTTGTATAAAGCTTACCGGAGCATCTACGAAAACGACTTTGAGCAAGCGCAGCATTGGTTTGAGCAGGCGCTGGCCGCCGAGCCGGATCATGCGGATATCCATTACCGTTACTCGATTACGTGCGCCCGCAGCAACCGCTTGGACAAAGCGCTGATGCATGCCAGGCTGGCTGCGGCTTTGGCCCCGGACCAGGAGGAATACAGGCTGCATTATGACCGGCTGCAGTCGATGGAATTGACGCATATGGCCAAGAAACGGCTGGAGGGCCGCGAAGAGAGCGGCAGGAACGCGGCCGAACCGGCCACGCGCATGCTCAAGCGGGCCGTGGAGCTTGATCCGTTATCCGCGGATGCTCAGGTATGGCTGGCGATTGCCTACGGGGAGCTGGGGCGGTATGAGCAAGCTTTGCACGCCGTGAGAGAAGCGGCCGCGCTGCCTGTGGACCCCGGTATAGCGAAAGAGCTGCAAGAGTTGGAGCAGCGTTTCAAATCCAAAATCAAACAATCATCATAGTAAAGAATGCGAGGAGATGTACATGTCGGATCCGATTAAAGTTGCCGTGGCCGGCGCGGCTGGCAGAATGGGGAAGGAAGTCGTTAAAATGGTGCTTGAGGCCCCCGATCTCCAGCTGGTGGCGGCCGTTAGTGTATCGAAAGCCGGGCTGGACGCCGGAGTTGTGGCCGGCCTGCCGGAATGCGGAGTGGCGCTGTCAGACAACCTGGAACAGGCTTTGGCGGAGCATCGCCCGCGGGTGCTGGTTGATTTCACGACGCCGGCGTCCGCTTTCTCCAACACCGAACTGGCGATCCGGCTCGGCGTTTCTCCGGTTGTCGGTACGACAGGGTTCACCCCGGAGCAAATCGAAGAGTTGGACAAGCTGTGCCAAGCCCGGGGGATCGGCGGATTGATCGCTCCGAATTTTTCGATCGGGGCCATTCTGATGATGAAATTCGCGGCGCAGGCGGCGAAGTATTTCCCGCATCTGGAGATTATCGAATACCATGGGGATCAGAAGCTGGACGCCCCTTCGGGAACCGCGGTGAAAACGGCCGAACTGATCGCGCAAAACCGGCAGGAGCTGCGGCAGGGCAATCCGCACGAGGAAGAAACGATCGAAGGGGCGCGCGGCGGGTATTACAACGGCTTCCGGATTCACAGCGTGCGGCTGCCGGGCGTGTTCGCCCAGCAGGAGGTTATTTTCGGCGGCTTTGGCCAAACGCTGAAAATCCGCCACGACTCTTATGAACGGGCCGGTTATATGCCGGGGGTTAACCTGGCGATCAAGAAGGTGCTGGAATACGAAGGCATGGTTTACGGATTCGACCATTTTGTTGAATGATAAGGAGATTATGACCGTATGATAAACATTGCATTTATTGCTCATGATCGTAAAAAAGAAGATATCGTCAATTTCGCCATCGCTTATGAACATGTGTTTAAGGATAAAAAGCTGTACTCCACCGGAACGACGGGCAAACAAATTATGGAGAATACGAGCTTGAAAATCCACCGTTTCCTGTCCGGCCCGCTGGGCGGCGATCAGCAAATCGGATCATTGATCGCCCAAAATGAAATGGATCTGGTCATTTTCCTCCGCGATCCGCTGATGGCTCAGCCGCACGAGCCGGATATCACGGCGCTGCTGCGCCTGTGCGACGTGCACGGCATTCCGGTCGCCACGAACATGGCCACGGCGGAAATTTTGGTGCGGGCGCTGGACCGCGGCGATTTCGCCTGGCGCGAGCTGGTGGAACAGTATAAACCGGGGCTGGGACAATGAACGGGCCGCTGGATATTTTGATTTTCGGCGCGCATGCCGACGATGCCGAGATCGGAATGGCCGGCACGATCGCCAAACACGTTCACGCCGGATACCGGGTCGGCATTTGCGATTTGACGGAAGCCGAGCTGTCCTCCAACGGCAATCCCGAGCTGCGCAAGCAGGAAGCGGAGCGGGCCGCGCAGGAGCTTGGTCTGGCCGTGCGCCTGAATTTGGGATTGCCGGACCGCGGGCTGTTCGGTACGCCCGAACAAATCGCCGCCGTGGCCGAAACGATTCGCGAGCATGCGCCGCGCATTGTGTTCGCCCCTTATTGGGAAGACCGGCACCCCGATCATATCGCCTGCAGCAAGCTGGTGGAGGAGGCGGTGTTTAACGCCAAGCTGCGCCGTTATAGGCCGGACAAGCCGGCGGTTCCGGAGCCGGAGCTGTACTTTTATTTCATCAACGATTGGAAGACGCCGGACCTGGTAGTGGACGTCAGCGATTTTTATGAGGCGAAAGAGCGGGCGCTCGGCTGCTATCGTTCCCAATTCGGGCAAGGCGCTCCCGGCGAGGATGTCGCCGAGACGCCTTTGAACCAGGGGTATGTCGAACGCGTCAAGGCCCGGGACGCGCTGCTCGGGCAGCGGAAGCTCATTCCGTACGCCGAAGGTTTTGCGGTAAAATCGGCTTATCAAGTTAATCTATTCGGGTCCCGACGCACATAATCATAATCAGGGAACTAGAACATGAAGGAGGCCCCCGCCATATGGATCCATTTTTGAAAATAGGCATCACCTGTTACCCTTCTTTGGGCGGTTCGGGGGTTGTCGCCACCGAGCTTGGGAAACTGCTGGCGGAAAAAGGGCATGAGGTGCACTTTATTTCGCATAGCGTTCCTTTCCGTCTGGGTGGTTACCATAAAAACATTTTTTATCATGAAGTGGAAGTCAGCGATTATTACGTGTTCCGCTACCCTCCTTACGATTTGTCGCTTGCGACGAAAATGGCGCAGGTCGCCAAAACGCAGGGGCTGGATGTGCTGCATGTCCATTACGCTGTTCCCCATGCCGTTTGCGCTTTTTTGGCCAAACAGATGATCGGCGACTCGCTGAAGGTCGTCACCACGCTGCACGGGACGGACATTACCGTATTGGCCCAGGACGAATCGCTGAAGGACCTGATCCGGTTGGCGATTAACGAGAGCGACGCGGTCACGTCGGTTTCGCTGGATCTGACGCGGGAGACGCGGGAGGTGCTGGACATCACCCGGGATATCGATTTGACGTATAATTTCGTCGACGAGCGGGTGTATTACCCCCGGGACGCGGCCGGCTGCCGCGCGGACTTCGCCGAACCCGGCGAACAAGTGCTGATGCATATTTCCAATTTCCGCCCGGTCAAGCGGGTGGCGGACGTCGTGGACATCTTCCATCGCGTCAACGAAGAAGTGCCGTCGAAGCTGCTGCTTGTCGGCGAAGGACCGGATCTTCCGAAAATCCAGCTGAAAATCAAAGAGTTGGGGCTAAGCGACCGGGTGCATTTTCTCGGCAAGCAGGACGATATCGCACACGTCATTTCGATGGCCGATATTTTGCTGCTGCCATCGGAGAAGGAAAGCTTCGGCCTGGTCGCTTTGGAGGCGATGGCCTGCGGCGTGCCGACGGTCGGAACGATTGCCGGGGGCATCCCGGAGCTCGTGAAGCACGGCGAAACCGGCTTCCTCGCCCCGATCGGCGATACGAAACGGATGGCCGAATACTGCCTGACGCTGCTGAAAAGTCCGGAGCTCGGGGCAAAGATGCGGGAAGCCTGCCTGACCCGGGCGAGAAAAGAATTCAGCAGCCAGCAAACGATGGCCAATTATGAAGAGATTTATTACCGTGTGTTAAACCTTGAGGCTCCGCAGTTGAAGCCGGCGTGCAGCTAAAGGGGCACGGCGCGCCGTACCCGCCTATGCCGGCCGGGAGCGAAGGAACGTTTGGAGGCAAGCCAATGAATCGCTGGACACAGGTAGACCCCCTGATGGTGAATCAGGGGGAAATGGTGCTGCATACTTTGCTGGAACGCGGGTTCCAGGCTTTTTTTGTCGGCGGCTGCGTACGCGATGAGCTGATGGGCCGGCCGGTTCACGATATGGATATCGCCACCTCGGCCAAACCGGAGGACGTGGTCGCGGTTTTTGAGCGCACGGTTCCGACGGGGATCGAGCACGGCACGGTTACGGTGCTGATGGATGACTATGCGTTCGAGGTGACGACGTTCCGCAAGGAGTCGCAATACGAGGACCATCGCCGGCCGGCATCGGTGGAGTTCGTGGACGCCGTTAACGAGGATTTGCTGCGCCGCGATTTTACGATGAACGCCATCGCCCGGGATATCGATGGGGCGCTTATCGATCCGTACGGAGGCCAAAGCGACATCAAACGCGGCTTGATCCGCTGCGTCGGCGCGGCCGAGGAGCGGTTCGAGGAGGACGCCCTGCGCATGCTGCGGGCGGTCCGCTTCGCTTCGGTGTTTGGCTTCCGCCCGGCCAAAAGCCTGTGGAAAGCGCTGCTGCGCGGCAAGGACAAGCTGTCCTACATCGCGATGGAGCGCGTGCGGACCGAGCTGGAGAAGGTCGTGCTCGGTCCGCGCCCGCTGCGCGGCCTGGCCTTGCTGGAGCGCAGCGGGCTGCTGCGGCATGTGAAGGCGGCGCTGCCGGAGGCCGTGGCGGGCGACGCGGAGCCGGAGCGGCAGAGCCAGGCGCGGCTGACGCGGCAGCTGCTTGCGGCCGCGCCGCGGCGGGAGCTGCTGACCGCGCTGCCGGAGCTGCCGCCGGAGCCGCAAGCGCTGCGCTGGTCGCTGCTGCTGCAGGCGCTTGGCACTGGCGGCGAAGACGTCATCCCGCTGATGAAACGGTGGACGTTTCCGAACAAGGCCGCCGAGGAGACGGCGGCGATCGTCCGCTTTGACGAGGCTTGGCGGCAGGCGCAAGCCGAGGAGCGCGAAGCGGCCTCGCTTCGCCGCCGCTGGGTCGTCCTGCAGGTGACGCTCGGTCAAACGGCGGCTGCGTGTTGGCTGGGCCGGCAGGCTGCCGTATTGGCGGCTGCGTTTCTCTCCGAAGCGCAGCGGATAGCTGAACGGAAGCGGCTTGACCTCGCCCGGCGCTGGCATGGGGAAGTGCGGGCGCACGCCTTGTCCGAGCTGGCCGTCAGCGGCAAAGACGTGCTTGAGCTGACCGGTCAAAAAGGCGGCCCTTGGCTCGGCGAACTGATGAAGCAGCTTCTTTTATCGGTCGCCGCCGGGGAGGTACATAACGACAAACAAGCGTTGCTGGAGTACGTGAAAGCGGGGTTAAGCGAAACATGGAAGCAAACCGATTGATCGACATGCTCCTGGAGCATCCGGGGCAATATATATCCGGAGAGGAGATCAGCCGCCGCCTTGCGATCAGCCGGACGGCGGTATGGAAGCAGATCGCCAAGCTGCGCGATGAGGGGTATGAGTTTGAATCCGCCCCGCGGCGCGGTTACCGGCTTATTCGCAAGCCCGACAAAATTGCCCATTCCGCCTTGGCGCGGGCGCTTGAGGGCCGCGCTCTGTTCGGGCGGCAAATCCGGCTGCTCGAACGGACGGTCTCCACGCAGGCGGAGGTTCGGGAGCTGGCCGAGGCCGGGGCTCCGTCCGGCACCCTGGTCGTCGCAGAGGAGCAGACGGGCGGCCGCGGCCGTCAGGGCCGGGCGTGGTATTCGCCGCCGGGCAAAGGCGTGTGGATGAGCCTGCTGCTTCGCCCGGACCGGCAGCCGCTGTCCTTTGCGCCGCAGCTCACGCTGCTGATTGCGGTGGCCGTATGCCGCGCCGTGCGCCGGGCCGCCGGCGTCGATGCGGGGATCAAATGGCCCAACGATCTGCTTGTGCACGGCCGCAAGCTTTGCGGCATCCTCGTCGAATCGGTCGGCGAGGACGAGCTGATCCGCTACGCCATCGCCGGTATTGGGATCGACGTCAATCTGGAGGCCGAAGATATCCCTGAAGAGCTTCAGGACGTCGCGACGTCACTGTACATTGAAAGCGGCCGCCGCATCGACCGGGCCGAGCTGATCGGGATGGTGCTGGCGGAGCTGGAACAGCTGTATGAGCTATACATTCAAGAGGGCTTTGCGCCGATCGGCCATCTGTGGGAAGCTTTATCGGTTACCCTGGGCCAGCGGGTCACGGTCAAAACGCCCGCCGGAGACGTCAGCGGGCTGGCTACGGCTCTCGATCCTTCCGGGGCGCTGGTGCTGGCCGAAGATGACGGAAACATGCGCACTATTTTTTCCGGCGAAGTGCAAATTGGCGGATGAAAAACGTGACGCAATTTGTTATACTGTGCTCAGGAGGCGGTATCGGCACACGTTCGAACTGCACTCCCCAGCAGCTGTAGGTTAATGTGATGAAGCCTGCGTTGGATTCTGCTCTGAGCCGAAGAGGACCGAGACAGAAGGAACGAAGCAAGTGACTCCTTCTATGCATTCGGACCTTTTTAGTGCCAAACTAAAAGGTTTTTTTGTCGTGCGCGTTTTTTCGTTGTACAAAGGTACGCGGGTACGCGAATGGACGCGGCGCGGCAGGCCAAACCGAAGGAGATGGGAAAATTGGCTGGAAAACAAGCATTAAACATCGTGAAATTGAAAAAAATGAAGCAGGACGGTACGCCGATTGCGATGATTACCGCCTACGATTATCCGTCGGCGCAATTGGCGGAAGAGGCCGGCGCGGATATGCTGCTCGTCGGCGATTCGCTCGGCAATGTGGTGCTGGGTTACGATACGACGATTCCGGTGACGCTGGACGATATGGTCCATCACAGCCGCGCGGTGGCTCGGGGGGCGCAGCATACGTTTATCGTGACGGATATGCCGTTTATGACGTATCACGGCAGCGTTGAAGAGACGCTGAAGAACGTCCGCCGCCTGATGCAGGAAGGGCATGCGCACGCGGTCAAGATGGAAGGAGGGGCGGAAATCGCCCTGGCCGTCCAGGCGATCGTGCAGGCCGGGGTGCCGGTGCTGGGCCATATCGGGCTCACGCCGCAGTCGGTCAACCAAATCGGCGGCTACCGCATCCAGGGCAAAGATGCGCAGGACGCCCGGCGCCTGCTGGAGGACGCCAAGGCGCTGGAGCGCGCGGGGGCGTTTGGGATCGTGCTGGAGCTGGTCACCGAGGAGGTGGCGGAGGCGATTTCCAAGGAGCTTTCCATTCCCACGATCGGCATCGGCGCCGGCCGCGGCTGCGACGGCCAGGTGCTCGTGTTTCATGATGTTCTTAAATATACCCCGGATTACCGGGACAAACGTTTCGTCAAAACGTATGCCGACATTGGAACGCAAATCCGCAGCGGCATTTCGGAATACGTACGCGAGGTCAAAACCCGCGCTTTCCCGGCTCAGGAGCATGTGTTCGCCGCGGAAGACGGCGTGCTTGAGACGTTGTACGGCAAAGGAAAGGTGGAAACAAAAGCATGAAGACCTTTACGGAAATCCGGGCGCTTCGGGAGCATTTGCAGGCGGAGCGTTTTGCCGCGGCGGGGAAAGGGGAGGACCTGCGGGTTGGACTCGTCCCGACGATGGGCTACTTGCATGAAGGCCATGCCAGCTTGCTGCGCAAAGCGCGCGGCGAGAATGACCTCGTCGTGCTGAGCGTGTTCGTCAATCCGATCCAGTTCGGACCAAACGAAGATTTTGAACGGTATCCGCGCGATGCGGAAAAGGATTTGGCGCTCGCCGAACGGGAAGGCGTCGATGCTGTATTTATGCCGAGCGTAGAGGAAATGTATCCCCGCCCGACCTGGACCAAGGTCAAAGTCGCGGAGCTGACGGAACGCCTCTGCGGCGCTTCGCGGCCGGGGCATTTCGACGGCGTGACGACCGTCGTGAGCAAGCTGTTTCACATCGTGCAGCCGGCCCGCGCCTATTTCGGGCAAAAGGACGCCCAGCAGGTGGCCGTGATCGCCCAGATGACGGAGGATTTGAATTTTGACGTGGAGATCGTTCCGTGCCCGATCGTACGGGAGGCGGACGGCCTCGCGCTCAGTTCGCGCAACGTATATTTGAGCCCCGAGGAGCGCAAGGCGGCGCTCGTGCTGTCCAGAAGCCTTCTTCAGGCGCGGGAGAAAGCGCAAGCGGGCGGGGCGGTCACAGCCGGCGAAATCCGCGCGGATCTGACCCGGAGCATTGGCGGTGAACCGCTGGCCGATATCGATTACGTGGAGATCGCCGATTTTCCGGGACTGTCTCCGCTCGCCGACACTGAACGCCTTGACGATGCCGGCCGCGGCGCCGACGCGCTTATCGCGGTGGCCGTGAAGTTCGGCACGACGCGACTGATCGATAACGTGATTTTGACCAAAAAGGGGATGGCCTAATTGTTCAGAACGATGATGAAATCAAAAATCCACCGCGCGACCGTGACCGAAGCGAATTTGAACTATGTCGGCAGCATTACGATCGATGAAGAGCTGATGGAGGCCGCCGATATTCTGGAGAACGAAAAAGTGCAGATCGTCAACAACAACAACGGCGCGCGCCTGGAAACGTACGTGATTCCGGGACCGCGCGGCAGCGGCGTCATCTGCCTGAACGGCGCGGCCGCGCGGCTCGTGCAGCCCGGCGACAACGTCATTATCATTTCCTACGCGGCGATGTCTCCCGAGGAAGTGCGCAGCCACCAGCCGACCGTCGTTTTCGTGGACGAAAGCAACCGGCCCGTGGAAAAAGCCCATCAGGAGCTGCACGCGGCCATTCGTTAAATAAACCCGTACCGCGCGCCTGAATTTCGCCGCCAATCGGAAGCAAATATATGCAATTGACGCTTGCGGGAATGAAAAGCCCGCCCGAAACAAAAAATGATCTTAAGGCTCGGACTGATTTCATTTTCGTTAAGGGTGGGGTGCGAATGATGTTTCAGCATGTTTTTGCGGAAATGAATGAGATGTTGGATGATATTTCGCGTAAATATCCGCTGGCCGCGGGCGCCCAAAAGCAGGAGCTCGCGCAAGCATGGCGACTGCTCAAGCACATGAGCGACGGGATCATTGAAGAGTGGCTTTGTTTCGAAGAGAAGATGGCCGCGCTGCGCCAAAAATGGGGCAGCCTTGAAGCCGAGGAGGTCCTGTCGCTCCCCGAGATCGAAACGGGTCCGTTTATCAAAGGACAAGGTTATTATAAATTGATGATGTTTCCCCAAGCGCTGGAGCAGTTTGAGCAGGTGCTGAAGCAGTATCCCGGCAGCGCGCTTGGCCGTACCTACCTGGCCATGTGCCATCTGCATCTGGAGCGAAGCGAGGAAGCCGCGCGGCAGTTTTGGCTCGTTCTGGAGAAAGCCGGAAACAAAAGGCTTCGCTCCATCATTTATAATGCGCTCGGCTGCATCGAGGCGCAAAAAGGCATTTTGGCCAAAGCCAAGGAATACTTTACCCTGGCTCATCACAGCGATCCGTCCCTCGCCGAGCCTTTGGCGAATCTTGAGGCATGTTTGAGCAGCACGGGCAAATTGTATTATGGCAATGAATTGGCCTCTTTGCTGTAAACCGTCTTAATCGTTGGCATGATCGAACTTTTTATGGCAGAACCGGTTGAGCGATGCGTAAGTCCGCCCATGAGCGCGGGCGCATCGCTCTTTTATTTTGTGATTTTAATTACACATAACGCCCGGCATGAATTTTCAAATCGCTCTTCTTCTGTTATGCTGTATTAGAGACTGGAACGAAAGGGACTTAAAAAGCAATGAAATATGCCGTGCTCGATTTTGAAACGACGGGCAACCAGTCCTCCGATGAAATTATTCAAGTGGGACTTGCCATTATAGAACCGGATAAGTCGATTTCGCAGGTATACAACTCCTTCGTCAAACCGGGAATACCGATTCCGCCGTTCATCACGGGGTTGACCGGCATCACCGAAGACGATGTCAAGGATGCGCCGGACCTCGACGAAGTGATGATGGAGATGGTTCCGCTGCTGAACGATGTAGTGCTGGTCGGGCACAATGTCGCTTTCGACTTCAACTATCTGCAAAGCGCTTTGGACAAAACGGGTTATCTGCCGTTTACGGGGCGGATTCTGGATACGATGGACTTCCTGAAAATCCTCTTTCCTTCGCTGACCTCCTATCAGCTGGGGCTTGTGGCCGCCGAATTCGAGGTGCAGCACGAGCGTCCGCACCAGGCGGACAGCGACGCCTTGGCGACGGCGCTGATTTTTCTGAAATGCCTGGAGGAATGCGAGCGGCTGCCGCTGTTGACCCTGCAGCGCCTGGCGGATTTGTTTGCGGGCGAGGACAGCGACCTCGGCTGGTTTTTCGATGCCATGGTCCAGGAGAAGGAACGCGAAACGGAGCAAAGCGATGACGGTTACATCTTTTATCGCCAGTTCGCGCTGCAGGCCGAGGATTGGATGGATATCGAATCTCCGCGGGGCGCTATGGCGGACAATCCGCTGGAGGGTGTGTCCTTTGAGCAGTTCATGGAGCAGGTGAGGGAGCGGCTGCGCGAAAGGCTGCCCCAATACGAGGAGCGCGATGCTCAGAACAAGATGCTGGAGGAAGTGAGCCGGGCTTTTAACGATGACAAGCATCTGCTGATCGAAGCGGGGACCGGAACGGGGAAATCGCTTGGTTACTTGCTGCCCGCGATCTACCATAGCGTCAAACGGGAAGAAAAAGTAATGGTCAGCACGCATACCATCAACCTGCAGGAGCAGCTTCGGGAAAGAGACGTTCCGCTGCTCGCCGAGGTGGTGCCGTTTCCTTTCCTGGCTGCCGTATTTAAAGGCAGGCAGCATTATTTGTGCTTGCGCAAATTTGAACATAAAATAAATAGAAGAGACTTTGCCACGCCGAAAGAAGAGGTGATGACGGCGGCGCAAATGGTAGTGTGGCTGACGCAAACGGTCAACGGCGACGATGAAGAGCTCAATTTGGGCAATCGCGGCGGCGATTTCTGGGAAACGGTGGCCAGCGAGTCGGACTCCTGTCTCGGGCGGTCCTGTCCATGGTTCCGCAAATGCTTCTACCATCGGGCCAAACATGAAGCCGGGGTCGCCGATGTGGTCATTACGAACCACTCCAAGCTGTTTACCGATATCCAGGCCGGGCATCAGCTGCTGCCGGGATACGAGCGTCTGGTCATCGACGAGGCCCATCATTTGGAGGATGTGGCGGGGAAACACCTGGGCATTCATATGAAGTATTTTACTGTCATTCATACGCTCACCCGGCTGTTTAAAGACAGCAAGACCGGCCAGCTGCCAAATCTCCGCATCGCTTTGCAGGCGGCAGGGGGCGAAAAAACGGGCGAATGGTGCCAGGTCATCGACGAAATGTACCCGACGCTGATCGATGTGAAGGAAAGCTGGGACAAGCTCAGCGAGCTGCTGTTTGCCCTGATGCCGGAACGGAGCGACGCCGCGCCCGGCGATCCGGGCCAATTCGTTTACCGCCTGCTTCCGCTAAAGAAACCGAAAGAATGGGATAAGCTGCTGGCGCTGGAGAACCAGATCTATGTCTCGCTAGGGGACGTGCTCCGCAAAGGCGACCGGATGCTGGCGCAAATCCGGGAAGAGCAGGAGGATTACGGTTCCGAAAGCCTCCTGACCGACATCAACGGGTTATTCAAGGATTTGGCCAACGAGCGGGAGGCCCTGCGTTTCTTCATGAAGCTGGAGAACGAGGAGACGGTGTACTGGATGGAAGCGAACGGGAATTTCCGCAGCCGCTCCCTGCAGATGTATGCCGTTCCGATCGACGTTAGCGCGCAATTGAAGGAATACTTTTTCGACAGAAAAAAAAGCGTGGTGATGACCTCGGCGACGCTGTCGGTCGACAAGTCGTTCCAGTATATGATCGAACAGCTGGGACTGACGGAAGCGGCCGGGGAAGGACGGCTGAACACGGCGATGCTGCCGTCGCCGTTTGATTACCGCAGCCAGGCGCTGCTCGTCATCCCGCGCGATTTTCCGAGCGTAAAGGGGAGCGTGGGCGACGACCATTTCGTCAGCACGCTGGTGCGTTCGCTCGCCGATACCGCGGTTGCGACGCAAGGCCGCATGCTGGTGCTGTTCACATCCTACCGGATGCTGCGGCAGGTTTACGAGCCGTTGAAGGAGCTATTGTCGGCGCAAGGAATCACGGTCATCGGCCAGGGGATGGACAGCGGCAGCCGCAGCAAGCTGACCCGGCGCTTTCAGGGCCAGGCGGCGTCCGTGCTGCTGGGGACGAGCAGCTTCTGGGAAGGCGTGGACATTCCGGGCGAAGCGTTGACGAGCCTGGCGATCGTCCGCCTGCCCTTCCAGCCCCCCAACCATCCGCTGGTGGAAGCGAAAAGCGAACGGCTGCAGAAGGAGAAGAAAAATCCTTTCATGAAACTGTCCGTGCCCCAGGCGGTCATCCGCTTCAAGCAGGGATTCGGCAGGCTCGTCCGCTCCTCGCTGGACCGGGGGATCGTGGTTGTTTACGATACCCGCATCTTGGAGTCTTACTACGGGAAATACTTTTTATATTCACTGCCCGGGCCGAAGATGGAGCATATGCCGCTCACTCAGATGGTTCCGCGCATATCGGAATGGTTAAATCCGGGAGACGAAAACGTCTCTAAGTCCGCGTCAGAATAGGGGGATAAACGTATGAAATCCGAAAAAATTTCCGATGCCGTCGTCCGCCGGCTGCCGGTGTATTTGCGGTTCCTCAACGAGCTGAGCCGGCGCGAAGTGCCTACGGTGTCCTCGCAGGAGCTCGGCCAGAAGCTGGACCTCAACCCGGCCCAGATCCGCAAGGATCTGGCCTACTTCGGCGATTTCGGGCGAAAGGGCATCGGCTACGATGTCGCGTATTTGATCGAGAAAATCCAGCAAATCCTCAACCTGGACCAGCAGATCAACGTTGCGCTGGTCGGCGCCGGTAATTTGGGGCAGGCGCTTTCGAATTACAACGCTTATTTGAAAGACAACATGAAAATCGTGGCGGTGTTTGACGCCTCTCCGGCCAAGATCGGCACGCAAATCAACAACATCACGATCCAGCCGATCGAAGAGCTGACGGAAACGGTGCGGGAGAAAAATGTCCGGATCGGGATCATTACCGTCCCGGATTACGAAGCGCAGCGCGTGGCGGATCAATTGGTGGCGGCGGGAATCGGGGCCATTCTGAACTTCGCTCCGACGATTTTGAAGGTGCCGCCGGAAGTCCGCATCCATGCCGCCGATTTCACGACCGATTTGCTCAGTCTGGCTTATTATTTGAATGATGGAAACGGAAAGGAACAACCTGCCCATGAGTCGTAAATGGTTAATCAAGAACGGAACCTTTGTCGTGTTCGAACAAGATCGTTCCATTGTACAGGGCTATATGCTCGTTGAGGGCGATACGATTTCCTATATCGGCGAGCAGCTTCCTGAAGGGGCGGAAGACGCGGAAACCTTCGACGGAAAAGGGCTGCTGTTCATGCCGGGGCTGATCAACACGCACGGCCACGCGGCGATGTCGCTGCTGCGCGGATACGGCGACGACATGGTGCTGCAGACCTGGCTTCAGGAAAAAATGTGGCCGATGGAAGCCAAGTTCACCGCCGGCGATGTGTACGCTGGGACGGCGTTGTCCGTGCTGGAGATGCTGAAAGGCGGAACGACCACGTTCCTGGACATGTACGACCATATGGATGAAGTGGCCAAAGTGGTTCAGCAGTCGGGCATCCGCGCCGTGCTGATGCGCGGCGTCATCGGGTTGTGCCCGCCGGACGTGCAGCAGCAGAAGCTGAACGAAGCGATCGCGTTTGCGAAAAATTGGCACGGTCAGGCGGACGGCCGAATCACGGCGATGATTTCGCCGCACGGGCCGTACACCTGTCCGCCGGAATTTTTCGAGAAATTCGTGCAAGCGGCTAATGATCTGGATCTGCCGATGCATACGCATATGTCGGAGACGCGGGCGGAAGTGGAGCAAAACGTGAACGATTACGGGGTCAGACCCGTTCAGCATTTGCTGAACCTCGGGATGTTCTCCCGTCCGTCGCTGCTTGCTCACGCCGTGCATTTGACCGATGAGGAGATCGATATTTTGGCGGCCCATAACGTGGCGGTGTCGCACAATCCCGGCAGCAACCTGAAGCTGGCCAGCGGCGTGGCGCGGGTGCCGGCACTGCTTGGCAAAGGCGTGGTCGTTTCGCTTGGAACGGACGGCGCCGCCAGCAACAACAACCTCGATATGCTCGAGGAGGTCCGCCTCGCCGCGTTGATCCACAAAGGCGTTTCCGGCGATCCTACCGCCGTTCCGGCGCTGGAAGCCCTCAAAATGGGCACGGAATACGGGGCGAAGTCGGTGTTCTTGGCGAATACGGGGAAACTCGCGGCCGGCATGAAGGCGGATTTTATCGCGCTGAATACGGAACAGGCCCATTTCCTGCCGAAGACGGATTACGTTTCCCATGTCGTCTATTCGGCCGGCTCCAAAGATGTAGAGCATGTGTGGGTTAACGGCGAGCAGTTGGTCAAACACGGGGCTTGCCTCACCCTCGACGAGGAGCGTATCCGGCGCGAGGCGCAAGAGGCCTTCGAAGGGCTGCTGGCCCGGTAGGCGCTTGGAGGCTTGGCACTGGTTGCTTGCTGCTTTTTGAATGGCGCGTGCAGCTGCGGCCGTGGACGTGGACGTGTCATGTTCGTGGCTGCACCTGTGGCTGTGCCTGTAATTACGGCGATTTAGCGGTAAAAAAGGGCGTTATTTTCGGATTTGAAGAGGTTTCCGCTGCAATAAGGGACTTTTTTGTCGCTATTTCCCGGCATAGGCCGTGATATTGACGATATCGCCGTCCTCGGGGAAAATAAGAACTAACATAGCCGTTATTTTAACGATGCGGAGGAAAAACGGCGGAATAACGACCGGAATTAACGTTATTTTTCTGCGACTGTGCGAATGTGCGCGAATGTGGGTTTAGACGACTGGCTACAGGGGAAAGGAAGAGAAGGTTGAGAAAGAGAACCAAGTGGCTCCTGCTTTCGCTGCTGATTTTAGTGATCGTGCTTTTTGCCCTTCACCGTTTTTATATCTACGTTCTTCAGGATACCTGGGCAAGCGAAAATGCAGTGATTGAGCAGGCGAAACAGGAGACGGACCTGGTCCAGGGCGATAAAGTGTGGAAATCGGTGTGGGACGATGTGTGCTGGGTGGTCCAGGGCAAAGACGGGTCAGGCCGGGAGATGATGGTATGGCTCCGGGAAGGTCATGAACCCGTGGTGCGGCTGCTCTCGGAAGGTGTGTCGGAGACCCGGGTGCGGACGATCATTAACGAAAGCCTGCCCGGGATTACTATCGTCAGGCTGGTGCCCGGCATCTACAATGAACGGCTGGTATGGCAGCTGTTTTATAAACAAAAGGATCACCACTACTACCGTTTTTACGATTTCGGCACCGGTGAGGCGTTGAACGATGTATTTACGCTTCCGAACCGCTGATCCGCCATGAAGTGAACCGAATAGGAGATTTGAAGCATACGGTTTCTATGTTCAGCAACTTGGACGTGGAGGCCGTTTTTTGTAATATGAAAACATACGTTCGATTGAATTTTAATATTTTCATATTAGGAGGGCATGCGCTTGGTGAATTCCGATCAACCGCCGTGCGAGCAAAGGATTTATAACGATGTAATGAAATCGTTCCAGGATTATTTTGGATTGCGTATCCTGCAAGCAACCCCAATCAAACGCGGCTGGCTTAATTTAAAGTGGAAAGTTGAAACGGATTCCGGAGAATACGTGCTAAAACAATACAATAAGGAGAGGTACCGGCTGTACAATCCAAGCCAGCTTTCGACGGCGCTTTCCGAACAAATCAGATTATTCCGCCAAGGTATCGCCTGTCCTCAGCTTTTTACATACCAAGACCAAATCATGCTGGAGTCCGAGTGTGGGGAGAAGTTCGTGGCCATGCAATATTGCAAAGGCAAATTGATCTCTCCCGGGGAAGCCAACGCCTCCCAAATTCATGATTTGGGGAGAATGACGGGGAAAATGCACCTGCTGCTAAACGACGGGACGCTTGGAAGGGGACAGGCCCCGCAATTTATCCCGCCTAGCCGTGAGGAACGTTTGGCTCATTGGAAAGCGGTCCGGGCTGAAGCGGAATCGTCAGGCAAAACCGATATTCTCGAACCTGTCGAAAAACAACTGCTGGCCACGGAATCGGTGGATCCGCAAAGGTTTGAGGGGATCCGGCAAGGCTGGGCGCACCGCGATTTGTGGGCGGACAACCTGTTGTTCGACGATGATCGCTTATCGGCTATTTTGGATTTTGACCGGCTCAATTTTGACTATCCCTGGCTGGACGTCGCCCGGGCGGTCATGTCATGCGCCTTTCAGGAGACTTTGGACGTTTCGTTAGCCGCGGCGTTTCTTGAAGGATACGGCAAAGAATGCCCGTTGCAGGAAGGATTATTGGTCCGCTCGTTGGAACTGCTTTGGTATATGGAAAGCGCTTGGTGGATTCATGAAAACATGGATCGGCACAGCGCTCCGCCTGCCCGGTTTGCCAAAGAAATGATTTGGCTCGCCGGCCATCTGGGCGAGTTGCCGCTTCTGCTTGAGAATATGTAGCAGTCTACCCATTTAAAATTTGAAATATAGCCATACTTTTTTTCGATATTTGATAGATCATGTGATATACTCTTATTTGTGGATTTGATATAAGAAATGATATATCAAATTATATATCCGACTAAGCGACGGTTCTTGAAAAAGCAACCACTTCAGAAATATAGATAAGGGGGACATCACGTGAAACTGCGTATTGGACCAGTTGTGTCGAGTGTTGTCATTTCCGCCGTATTGCTGTTTGGCGGATGGTTCATATATCGGCAGTGGGCGATTGAGCGTCCGCTGGAAAATATCGTAAAAACTTATGATGGCGTAAACGATGTACAGTTGGACATTAAGCCGAACGAACTTGCCGTGAAGCTGGACCTCGCACCCGGGACGGATCTCGGCGATCTGGTGCGGAAAATCGAACAGGACGGAAAACGGCAAATCGGCGGACGGACGTTGAAGCTGGACGTGAAAGACCATTCTTCGCCGATTCTGGACGAGCTGTGGCAGAAAGCGCTGTTCAGCGTGGCGCAGGCGATGGAGACGAAGAAATATACGGAAATTACGTCCGCGCTGGAGCAAATGGAGCAGGCGAATTCCAAAGTGACGGCCAAGGCGGAGATGGATGAGGACAATGTTTACATTACGCTGACGGACGGACAAGCCAGCAAGTTTATCATTTTGCCGCGGACTCCACAGCGATTGGGGGCATGGCCGAATGCGTAAATGGATGGTGGAGGCGGCCATAGGATTTATTCCGGTGCTGCTATTGTTCCTGGCGATCGTTGGCTACAACGTCGTACCGCTCGTGATTTTGTTTGTTTTGTTCGGCGTGTTGTTTGCGGCGATCAAGATGCGCGGAGGCGGAATAGCGATTGGGGCGGCCCAGGAGCGGAAGCGCCGGCAGAGAGGCCCGGACAAGCTGACGTTTGAGGAAATCGGCGGCCAGGAGAGCGCCAAGCAGGAATTGCGCGAAGCGCTCGATTTTATGGTGCGCCATGAGGAAATCAGCAAATTCGGGATCCGGCCGATCAAGGGGATTTTGCTGACCGGACCTCCCGGAACCGGTAAAACGCTGCTGGCGAAAGCCGCCGCCCAGTACACCAACGCGGTGTTCGTGGCGGCTTCGGGCTCGGAATTTGTGGAGATGTATGTCGGCGTAGGCGCGAGCCGCATCCGCGAGCTGTTTAAGGAAGCGAAGATGCGCGCGGCCAAAGAAAACAAGGAGAACGCGGTCATTTTCATCGATGAGATCGAGGTGATCGGCGGCAAACGGGAAGGCGGGCAGCAGCGCGAATACGATCAGACGCTGAACCAGCTGCTGACCGAAATGGACGGAATTTATTCGTCGGACACGCCGCGCATTCTCCTGATCGCCGCGACCAACCGCAAGGAAATGCTGGACGGCGCGTTGCTCCGGCCGGGGCGGTTCGACCGTCATATTCAGGTCGATCTTCCCGACAAAAAGGGCCGGCTCCACATTTTGGAGCTGCATGGGAAGAACAAGCCGCTGCACGAAAGCGTCAGCCTGGAGAAGGTGGCCGAGGAATCGTTCGGGTTCTCGGGGGCGCAGCTCGAAAGCGTCATGAACGAGGCGGCCATCTACGCGATGCGCGAAGAGGCGGCCGAGATCATGCAGCCCCATCTGTCGATGGCGATCGATAAGGTGATGATGGGTGAGAAGACGGACCGCCAGGCGAACGAGGAAGAGAAGCGCCGGGTGGCGATTCATGAGCTTGGCCACGCGATCGCCGCCGAGGTCGTGGCTCCGGGCAGCGTGAATCAAGTGGCGCTTAGCCCGCGCGGAAGGGCGCTCGGCTATGTGCGGCATAATCCGCAGGACGAAAAGTATTTGTACACCAAAGACTATCTCGAAGGGCAAATCATGGTTGCCCTGGCCGGCGCGGCCGCGGAAGAAATTTATTACGGCGGACGCAGCACGGGCTCGAGCAACGACTTTGAGCAGGCGTTGAAAATCGTTCATACGATGATGACCTCCGGGCTGACTTCACTTGGCATCGTGAATATGGAAATGGTAACGACGGAGGTTTTGATGCATGAAAATGCGCGGATACTGGATGAGCTGGCCGCTAGAACGAAAGAAATGCTGATCCAGCATTCGGCAGTATTCGACAAATCTCTCGAAATTTTATTAATAGAAGAGCGCCTTTCGGGCGAGCAATTCCGTTGTCAATTTCGTGACAGCGTGCATTTACCGGCATAAAACATGATGCCGGTTATTTTTTTTACTTTTTCGTCATGCTAAGATATTATTATATGTTGGGTGTAAAAGATGTATTATTCGACATCTGGGGAACAATATTATGCAGAGATCATGAAAGGATGGAGCGAGAGGACCATGAATTACAAAAAAATAGGCGTCATCGGCGGCGGTACGATGGGGCAAGGCATCAGCGAAATGCTTGCGGGCAAAGGGCTCGATGTGCTGCTGGTGGAGGAAACGACCGAAAAATTGAACCATGCTTACAGCATGATTGAGACGAGTCTCGATAAAAAACTCGAAAAATGGGCGATTACGCAGGCCGAGAAAAAGCTGATTTTATCCCGGATCCACAAAGTGACTCATTTCGCCGAACTCGGCACCTGCGATATGGTCATCGAGACCATTTCGGAAGATGTGAACGCCAAAAAAGAAGTTTTCAAGCAGTTGGATCAGGTTTGCCCAAGCCATATCATTTTGGCGAGCAATACGTCGACCCTCAGCTTGACGGAAATCGCCGGTTCCACGAAATATCCGGAACGGGTGATTGGCATGCACTTTATTTATCCCGTTGCCAAAATCGATCTGGTTGAAATTATCCGCGGCCTGAAAACTTCGGACTCCACGTTCGAAGAAACGAAACGTTTCGTGGAGGAAGTTGTGGAGAAGCGCGGCATCATGGTATATGAATCCCCGGGCTTTGTTACGTCCCGGATTATTTGCGTTATGATCAATGAAGCGCTGCATGTGCTCGGCGAAGGCGTCGCTTCCGCGGAAGATATCGACGAAGCGATGCGCATGGGCTACCAATTCCAATACGGGCCGCTGGAAATGGCCGACCGCTTCGGCCTGGATTCGGTGCTGGCCGCGCTGGAACGGATGTTCCGCGAATTCGGCGAACTGAAATACCGTCCATCCTTTGTGCTGAAGAAAATGGTTCGCGCCGGCAACCTGGGCGTGAAAACGGGCGAAGGATTTTTCAAATACGATAAGGACGGTGACCGTTTGTGAAAATTTTAGTTATTAACGCGGGCAGTTCCTCGCTGAAATACCAGTTGTATGATATGACGGACGAATCCGTGTTGGCGAAAGGCCTTGTTGAACGGATCGGCATGGACTCCTCCATTTTGACCCATAAACCTACAGGGAAGGAAGAGGTTACCGAGGTCAGCGATATTTTGGAGCACACCACGGCAATGCGCAAAGTGCTGGAGAAACTTGTGGACAAAACGCACGGCGTTCTGAACTCCATCGATGAGATCGATGCGGTGGGCCACCGCGTCGTTCACGGCGGGGAAGCTTTCAAGAGCTCGGCGCTGATCACGGGGGAAGTGAAATCGGAAATCCGCCGCCTGTTCGACCTGGCGCCGCTGCACAATCCGCCAAGCATGATGGGGATTAGCGCGGCTGAAGCGAACCTGCCGAACGTACCGCACACGGTTGTATTCGACACGGCGTTTCACCAAACGATGCCGGAGAAAGCTTATCTCTACGCGATTCCGAAGGTGCTCTACAAGAAGCATAAGGTTCGCCGTTACGGCTTCCACGGTACTTCTCACGCTTACGTAAGCAAGACGGCCGCCGAATTTTTGCAGCGCCCGATCGAAGACCTGAAGATCATTACTTGCCATATCGGCAACGGCGCCAGCCTGACCGCGGTTAAAGACGGGATCTCCGTCGATACCTCGATGGGGATGACCCCGCTCGAAGGCTTGATCATGGGCACGAGAAGCGGCGACCTTGATCCGGCGATCGTTCCGTACGTGATGAACAAAGAGGAACTTACGATGAACGAAGTGAACTCGATGTTGAACAAGCACAGCGGACTTCTGGCCATTTCCGGCAGCAGCAGTGACATGCGGGACATTACGGACGGTTGGGAAGCCGGCAAGCCCAATGAAACGCTCGCGTTTGAAATGTATGAATACCGCCTGCGCAAATATATCGGCGCTTATGCGGCGGCGATGAACGGCGTCGACGTGATCGTCTTTACCGCTGGGGTCGGCGAAAATTCGGCGATCGTCCGCGAGGCGGTGTGCCAAAACCTCACTTATCTTGGGGTCGAAATCGACAAAGAGCTGAACAAGGTTCGTTCCGGCGATCCGCGCCGCATCTCCACGCCGAATTCCAAAGTCGAGGTTCTGGTCGTGCCGACGAACGAAGAGCTGATGATCGCCCGCGACACGCTCCGGATCGTGCAGGAATCGAAGGGCTGATTGCCGAACATACAAAGGAGTATAAGTTAAATATCCATATTGCGACGTTAGAGGAGAGATAAAGACATGGCGATCAAAACCGTGATTCGTCAAGTGAATGAGCATGTCGGAGAGACCGTCGTCATCGGCAGTTGGCTGAACAATAAACGCTCCAGCGGAAAAATCCAGTTTCTGCAGCTGCGGGACGGTACGGGATACATCCAGGCGGTCGTCGTGAAAAACGAAGTGTCCGAGGAAACCTGGAACGCCGCCAAAAGCTTAACCCAGGAATCCTCGCTGTACGTGACGGGCGTGATTCGCGAGGAGCCGCGCAGCAAGTCCGGTTACGAAATGACGGTAACGGGCCTGGAAATCATTCATTTGACCGAAGACTATCCGATAACGCCAAAGGAACATGGCGTCGATTTCTTGATGGACCATCGTCATTTATGGCTCCGTTCCAGCAAACAGCGGGCGATCATGGTCATCCGCGCGGAGATCATCCGCGCCGTGCAGCAGTTTTTTGACCAAAACGGATTTACATTGGTTGATCCTCCGATTTTGACGCCAACCTCCGCGGAAGGCACAACCAACCTGTTCCATACGAAATATTTCGATGAAGACGCCTATCTGACGCAAAGCGGACAGCTTTACATGGAGGCGGCCGCCATGGCTCTGGGCAAAGTGTACTCTTTCGGTCCGACGTTCCGGGCCGAGAAATCGAAAACGCGGCGCCATTTGATCGAATTTTGGATGATTGAACCGGAAATGGCGTTTACGGATCATGAAGAAAGCTTGGTGATCCAGGAGAATTTCGTTACCCATGTCGTCCGGTCAGTGCTGACAAACTGCCGCGCCGAGCTGGAGACATTGGAACGCGATATCTCCAAACTGGAGAACATCCAAGCTCCGTTCCCGCGGATTACCTACGATGAAGCGATTGAATATTTGCATACGCAGGGCTTCGACATTCCTTGGGGCGAGGATTTCGGAGCGCCGCACGAAACGGCGATCGCGGAACGTTACGACAAGCCGGTGTTTATTACGCATTATCCGGCGGCGATCAAGGCGTTTTACATGAAACCGGACCCGAACCGGCCGGAAGTGGTGCTGTGCGCCGATATGATTGCGCCGGAAGGATACGGCGAAATTATCGGGGGCTCCCAGCGGATCGACGATCCGGAATTGATGGAGGACCGGTTCCGGGAGCATAACCTGTCTCCGGAAACCTATCAGTGGTACCTGGATTTGCGGAAGTATGGCTCGGTGCCGCACTCCGGATTCGGGCTTGGCCTCGAACGCACCGTCGCCTGGATTTGCGGACTTGACCATGTGCGGGAGACGATTCCGTTCCCGCGTATGCTGTATCGTTTGTATCCGTAACGGACGGCGGAAGAGGAAGGTGGGACAAGGGCGATGGCCGATAGTAAAAAATCGCTGATGAAGGGCATCGCTTTGGGGATGCGCAGCGGATCCGTGACTGTGCCTTATCCGCTGCTGGTCCATTACCGCGATCTTCATTTAAGCGATACGGAAGCGATGCTGCTGATCCAATTGCTGGCGTTCCAGCAGGCCGAACAAAACGATTTTCCTTCGATGGAGCAATTGGAGCGGCGGCTGGATATCGCCCCCGGAGGGCTTGCCGCCGTTTTGCGCCGCCTGCTGAAGGAAGGCTGGATCAGCATCGATGAAACGGTCGATGAGATTACGGGAGTTCAGGCGGAGCGCTACAATTTATCGGGGATGTACGAGCGGCTGGGCCAATTTCTCGCGGAAAGGCAAAGCTCCTTGGAAAGGGACCTGCTTCGGGAAGAGCTCGGGGCCGAGCCGCCGGAAGGCCAGGAGCGCAATCTGTTCGTCATTTTCGAGAAAGAATTTGCCCGCCCGTTGTCTCCGATGGAATGCGAAACGATCTCCGGCTGGGTGGACCAGGATCAATATCCGGAAGAGCTCATTTTGCTGGCTTTGAAGGAAGCCGTGTTTGCCGGGAAAGTGCATTTCCGTTACATTGACCGTATTCTGCTTGAATGGAGCCGCAACCGCGTTCGGACGGCGGAGGACGCAAGAGCCTACACGCAGCGGTTTCGCGGCGGCATGCGATAACAAAGGAAGAAGAGACCCTCGCTTTCGGAAGAAAGCGGGGGTCTTTTTTTTGCATTTTACATGAATCTTGATTTAAAAACATACTAGTAACTATCTATCATCGTATGATGGGATCGGGAGATTGTAAATTTAACTGGAGGTCGTTCGTATGCAAGGCTGGATCATTTACAAAAGCTCCGCCAATGATGTAAAGCCGGAAACCTATGAAATAAAACGGCTGATGGAAGAGGCTGAAAAGCAAGGGGTCAATGTGCGGGTGTTTACTCCGGAACAGTTTGAATTGATCGTGACCCGGGACGATCGCAAAAGCGTGATGGTGGGCGGGGAAGTGCTGCAGCTGCCCGATTTCGTGCTGCCGAGGATGGGTGCGGGAACGAATTATTTCGCGTTGGCGCTGATCCGCCACTTGGAGCGGCTGGGGGTGCGCACGTTTAATTCGTCACAAAGCATCGACACGGTCAAAGACAAGCTTTTCACCCTGCAAATCTTAGCCGAATACAATTTGCCCGTCCCGAAAACGATGCTGATCCGCTCGAAAGTGGATGTGGACCTGGTTGAGAAGCATTTGGGTTTCCCGGTTGTCGTCAAGACGATTTCCGGCTCGCAGGGGAGCGGCGTGTTTTTGGCGGAAACGAAATCGAAATTCATCGATTTGCTGGAGATGATCAACGCTTATAAAGAAAATGCCACGATGATCCTTCAGGAATTCGTCGAGTCCAGCCGGGGAATGGACCTGCGCGTACTGACGATCGGCGGGCGCGTCGTTGCGGCGATGAAGCGGATGTCCGGCAACGACAGCTTTAAGGCAAACTATTCCCGCGGCGGGTCGGTCGAGCCGTTTGAAATCAACCCGGAAATCGAGTGGCTGGCGCTGGAGACCGCAAGGCTGCTAAACCTTGACATTGCCGGCATCGACCTGCTGTTCGACGGAGACCATTACAAAATTTGCGAAGCTAATTCCTCCCCGGGATTTGAGGGGCTTGAATCCTGCTGCCGGGCCAATATCGCCGAGGAGATCTACAATTTTTTGCGGGTGCGGTTGAACGTGTTTGAATAGGATTAAATTCGGATCGAGAGGGGGACTCGAGAGAGGGACGAGGGACGCTGCCTCGCTGCCTGCGCGCTTTTGCGGAGACCGCTTTGAAATAGCGTATTTTTATGTGCTTATTATTCGGATATGAGCACGTTTATCCCTATTAGCGGATTTTTTTGCACTTATTCCCTATGAAAGGTGCGGAACTGGGGCATTTCCTTGCGTTTCCAGAAAAATAGCGCCATAAAACGCCTCTATTTCCTCTCAAATGGATAGATATGACCGGAATAGAGACATTTTTTGCCTTTATGCTTTTGCTGGAGCTTCTATTGCCGCCGGAGTGAATTTCTCCGGCGGTTTTTTGTGCCTTCTTGCTTTTGTTCAAGTTGACCGGGGTTTATCCCTGAATTGCCGCCACCGCGAAAATGGCCCACCCGATCAGGAAGCACACGCCGCCGAGCGGCGTGATCGCGCCAAGCTTACGGATGCCCGTCAGGCTTAGGGCATACAGGCTGCCGGAGAACAACACGATCCCGGCAAGCAGAAACCAGCCGGCCAGGACGATCTGCGAGGCGTGCGCAGACTGAGCGGCGGCAAGCCCCAGCAGCACCAGCCCCAAACCGTGGGCGATATGATATTGGACGCCGGTTTGGTATGTCTTCTGCTGCTCCCCGGTGAGGATTTTTTTCAAGGCATGGGCGCCGAACGCGCCTAGAGCCACGGCGATAAACATCATGATTCCGCCAAGCGCAAGCAATGTTTGCACGACTGATCACCTCGTTACTATATTACTCTACTGCAGATATGGGAGCAATCGGTAAAAATAAATGGCTTGTCGTTCATGGGCAGCCAAGCTATAATTGATCATGATAATCATTATCAACATCATGTACATGGATTTACGCTTAAGCATCTGGGGTTCCAGCTCTAAAATTGGGAAAGGGTAGGATTCGGTTTCACCATGAAAAGACCATGAAAATACCAGGAAACGTAATGCGCATAAGTTTTTGCTACCTGGCTGCTGTATCGATATTGCTCGTTACGATGTTCCTCGCCATATCATATGGGGCTAAAGAGATGACGCTGGGTACGGTGTATTCGGCCATTTTTCGTTATGATCCATCCGTTACCGCGCATCAAATCATCCATGATTTGCGGCTGCCCCGGGTATTTGGAGCGGCGCTGGTAGGCGCGGCTTTGGCGGTGGCCGGCGCGTTGATGCAGGGGATTACGCGCAATCCGCTGGCGGACACGGGGATTTTTGGGATCAACGCAGGATCGGCCTGCATGGTAGCTGTAAGTTTCGCCTTTTTGCCGGGGCTTTCTTATTCCTGGCTCATGCTGTTGTCCTTTGCGGGGGCTGCCGCGGCCTGTCTGATCATTACGGCGCTGGCTGCCTTGTCCGCCGGCGGAATGACCTCGCTGCGCCTGACGGTTGCGGGGACGGTAATGGCTTCGATCCTTAGTTCGGTCAGCAGTGGCATCGCCATTTATTTTGACCTTAACCAGGATCTCGCCTTCTGGTACGCCGGAGGCGTGGCCGGCGTGACCTGGGAACATCTTCGCGTGCTTTCGCCGGTCATCGTTTTAACGCTGCTCGGGACTGTTGCGTTAGGCAGACCTTTATCTTTTTTGGCTTTGGGCGAAGAGTCCGCCGCCAGTTTGGGCGTAGAGATCGGAAGAATCCGGCTGCTCGGCATGGCGGCGGTCGTCATCCTGGCCGGTTCCGCCGTGTCCGTGGCGGGATCGATCAGCTTTGTCGGCCTGGCGGTTCCGCATATCGTCAGAAAACTGGCCGGCGTAGACTACCGCAACATTATCGGGTTATCGGCTTTGCTGGGGCCGGTGCTGCTGCTGTGGGCCGATTTCGGAGCCCGCATGATCAATCCGCCGCGCGAGCTGGCGATCGGTATTCTCGTGGCCATCGTCGGCGTGCCCTTCTTTTTGTACCTCGCCCGGCAGGAAAGGAGGGAGCTGTAAATGGCGGCAAACCGTTTGCGGCGCGCTGTGGCGGCGGGCATCGTTTTATTTGGAATCGCGGCCGCGGTGGTGCTGATCAGCATCAATACCGGAACAATCCGCTTGTCTCCCGCGGCGGTGGCGCGAACGCTGTTTGGAGACGGTACGGCGGAGGAAAATTTGATTCTCTTCGATTACAGGCTGCCGCGAATTATCATCACGATCCTGGCGGGAGCGGGGTTGAGCATTGCGGGGGCCGTTCTGCAGGGGATATCGCGCAATGCGCTGGCCGATCCCGGGATCCTCGGCATTCATTCCGGCGCGGCGTTTGGCCTGATGGTGTTCGTTTCTTTTTTTCGGACGATGGAAGGTCCGTTATCGCTGTTTATTCCGCTGTTTGCCTTCGCCGGCGGCCTGGTCGCCGCGCTGGTCATTTTTGCCGTTGCTTACGACCGGCACCGCGGCATCGTCCCGATCCGCTTGATTTTGGTAGGGATTTGCATCGGCGCGGGGCTCAGCGCTTTAACGCTGATGTTGTCGCTTCATCTGGACGAAACGACTTATGCGTTTGCGGCCCGCTGGCTCGCGGGAAGCGTCTGGGGGAGGGAGTGGGTTCATGTCTGGACCCTGCTGCCCTGGATCGCCGTTTTGACGCCGATCGTATATTTAAACTCCCGTACGATGGATGCGTTTGGGTTGGGAGACGAATTGGCGGTCGGCGTCGGCACGAAGCTGACGTTCAAGCGCATGATGCTCTTGCTGCTGGCGGTCGCTTTATCCAGCATCAGCGTCGCCACGGTAGGCGGTATCGGCTTCATCGGCCTGATCGCCCCGCATATCGCCAAGCGGCTGGCCGGTCCGGCGCACCGACATTTCCTGCCTTTGGCCGCGCTGATCGGCGTCATTATCCTGACCGGCGCCGATACGGCCGGAAGGGCGTTGTTTCAGCCGGTTTCCATTCCGGCGGGCGTGGTCGTTTCGCTGATCGGGGGGCCTTATTTTCTTTATTTGCTGTTTCGTTCCAAACATGAATAGATTTATCGGGAGGTCTTCTTGGAAAATGAAAAAAATGTTCAGTATGCTGCTTGCTTTAATGTTCATCATGGGGGTACTTACGGCCTGCGGCGGTGCCGCCAAATCGGCGGCGCATTTGGAGGGCCAGCCGGCCGCAAACGGTTCGGGCAATCGGACAGGCGGAAATCCGAAAGGGGACGGACCGTCTTCGTCGGGCGCCGATCTCGTCATCGATCCTTCGACCGCCAAGATCGCCTCAATGTCCATCCATATTACCAATAATTTGCTGGCTCTGGGGATTAAACCGGCCGGTTCGGTCATCGGCGGAGATGTGAAGGATTTTCTGCCTCATGTGAAGGAGCGGCTGGAAGGGACGGTTAAATACGGCGTCGTTGCCGACCCGGATATGGAAGCGCTGCTGGCCAGCAAACCGGATTATATTTTCATCGATTCCACGTATTCGGGAGCGGACCTCGCCAAGTTCGAAAAAATCGCGCCTACGATCTCCATCAATCTGGATGAGGGCACCTGGCGCGACCATTTAAAGCAAATTGCCGGATACTTCGGCCGCGAGGCGGAAGCGGAGAGCTTTATCGCCGATTATGACGCCAAAGCGCAGCGGGTAAGCGAAAAGATCAAAGCCAAGCTGGGCGAAAACGCCAAGGTGATGGCCGTTCGAATGACCGCCAAGGAATTGCGCGTGATGAGCACCGCCAGACCGCTCGGTCCGATCTTGTTCAAGGATCTGGGGCTAAGCATGGCGGACGGCGTGGACAAAATTTCCGCAGATGAGCCTTATGAAGTGATTTCCAAAGAGGTGTTGCCCGATTTTGACGCCGACGCGATATTTGTTATCGTCAGCAGCGGCAACGAAGCGGCCGCCAATTTTGCGGAACTGGAAAAAAACGCGGTTTGGCAAAATTTAAAAGCGGTGAAGCAAAAACACGTTTACGTGCTGGACGGCCAAAAATGGTTGGATTACTCGTCCCTCGGCCAGACAATGGCTTTGGATAACGCGGAGCAGCTGTTTAACAAATAGCTCCCGGATTTCGATATCGAACGTTTAAGCCAAAAGACCGCCCCGAACGACTTATCGCGTTCAGGGCGGTTTCGTTTACTTCCGGTTGTGCCGTTCCGTCCGGAGCGAGTCATGGACGGCCGCGGGGAGCAGCAGCGCCGCGGCGAGGCTAACGGCCAGCATGATTTTGAGACGGCTCGATTTTTCCCGGCGCATATAGCGATTCCCTCCTTTACAGGCTGCGCGTTCGCCCTCTTGCAGCGGTATGATCCGGTTATTTTTCCGGAAGTTCGATTTGTCCGTAGCCGATCGTTGTAAACCAGTCTTTGACCGTGTCGAAGTCGCTTGTAAAGGACAGGCAGAGCAAGAGCAGGATGCGGGCGTGCGCCGCGTTCAGGTTGTCGCCGGCGATGATGCCGTCGCCGCTCGAGTAATTGCTGCCCGAGCCGGTGCGGGTCGTCGTGACGAATACGACGCCTTTTTCGATCGCGGCTTTACGCTCTTCGCTCATCGCTTTGGAAATGCCGCCGGCGCCCGTTCCGGCGGTGACGATCCCTTTGGCTCCGCCCGCCACAAAACCGCTGATCGCCCCGGGGCCGGCATCCTGATAGGAGTAGGCGATTTCGACCTTGGCCAGATCGGCTTTGGAGATTTTGCCCGGGTCAAACGGCGTGGCCCATTCGCTTGCCGGCTTCAACGCCCGAAAGGGGGCGCGGTACACGCGGATGTTGTTTTCATCGATATATCCAAGCGCCCCGATCTCCGGTGTTACGAAGGTGTCGGTCCGGTAGGAATTCGTTTTGGTCACGTCGCGGGCGGCATGGAATTCGTCGTTCAGCATCAGCACGGTGCCGAAATATTTCGTTTTCCCGCTGGCCGCGAGCTTGATCGCGTTGTACAGGTTGGCCGGAGCATCCGTGCCGATAACGGTCCACGGTCTCATCGATCCGGTGACGACAACCGGTTTCGGACTGCGTACGGTCAGATCAAGGAAATAGGCGATTTCCTCCATGGTGTCCGTTCCGCTCGTTACGACGACGCCGTCCTGGGTTTTAAGCGCTTCGTCAACTTTTAAGGATAGATCGTATAATTGCTCAATCGTATAGGCGCTGGACCCGGAATTGCCGAATTGATAAGTGGTGACTTCGGCGATTTGCTCTTTATTCGGGAGGGAAGCGACCAGATCGGCGATCGGCAGCGAGCCGGCCTTATAGGTCTGAAAGCTCGTTTTATCCGTGGATAATCCGGCGAGCGTTCCGCCGGTGGCGATCACCTGAACTTTGGGCAGTTCTTTGGCCGCTTCGGTTGCCGCTGTGGCGTTTACGGCCGCTTCGGCGGCGGAAGCGGGAGAAAGGTACAGATTAGGCAGCAGAGCGGTTACGGCAAGTCCGGCAACCAATAAATTTTTTAAATTTCGGGAACTCCATTTCTTCATTCGATCAGCCTCCAAGATGTGTGATCAAGTTAATGGCATGTAATGTATAATGACATAATATGTGTTAACTTGAAACGATTATAGATTTATGTCAGGTTTTTTGACAAACTGCTTATGGTTTGAAGTAAGCGGTTAAAATCCGTATTTTTAAGTTAAATCGGCTAATTTACTTTAATTTATGCATGGAGGAATGAATGGTTCAGTTTTAGGGTCGTTTTTTTATGTTAGATAAACTCACATAATAACTAATGCGAATAAGGTTTATTTAGGAAAATTCTTTTGGGGTGCACAGGATATACCTATAAGATTGTAGAAAATCGGCGTTCTTAAACGTTAATTAAAAAAGAGTGCAGGGGCAGAAAGAACGGCCGACGTCTATTGTTAGGGAGGAGGGGAGAGCGATTGACGAAGCGTCGTTTATTTTAAGATTCCGGCAGGGGGATCGCAGCGTGTTCCGCTGGCTGGTTCAGGAGTATGGAACCTACATCTACCGCGTAACTTACTCGGTGCTGCACGATGCCAAAGAAGCGGAGGATGCCGCTCAGGAGACCTTCCTGCAAATCTATAAATCCCTCCCGGAATACCGGTCCCAGGGGCTTAAAACCTGGATGACGCGCATCGCCGTCAACAAGGCGATCGATCTGAAGCGGCGCCGCGACCGCCGCAAGGAAGAGCACTGGGATCCGGCCGATTTGGCTGTAAAGCTTCCCGTTCAGGATGACGAGATTTTGCTTAAATTAATGGATGCGGAACGAAACCTGGAGCTTCGCCGCAAAATCGCCGAGCTTCCGGAGGGACACCGCGAAATCGTGACGGAGTTTTATTTGAAGGGAAAAAGCCATGAACAAATTGCCGCGGACCTGAGCCTTGCGGTAAAAACGGTGGAATCGAGGCTGTACCGGGCCAGGGCATACATACGCCGGCATTGGACAAGGGAGGGATGGGGATGAGCGTGGAGAAGAAAATGGACCGCCGGCTGTGGATCGATTATGTTCGCGGGAACGTGGAAGCCGGGACGGCGGAGCGGATGGAGGCGCTGCTGCTCGGCGATGAGGCGGCTTTTGCCGCTTATGGGGAAGCTTTGTCATCCCTCGAACAGGAGCTGCCGCAACCTGTGGACGAGCGTGCGTTTATGCGAAGCGTGCTCGCGGCGCTGCCGGAAACGGAGCCGCGGTACATGGATAAGCAAGCCAAACGCTGGAGCAGGCATCCTCTGTTTCATTATATGATCGCCGCGTCCGTGACCGTGCTGCTGCTTAGCGGCGGCTTTTTTGACCGGCTTGCCGCCGGCGCAAACCATATGATGGACTTGAACTGTTCGCAGGACGCTTCGATCAGCCGGCAAATGATGGATGCCGCTTCGGGCTGGCTTGACAAATGGAAACGATAAACATTCAGACAGGTAGAAAGGATGAATACACATGCCGTATGAGCGCAATCGGCTGCTCGGTTTGCTGTTGAATTTTATCCCGGGTTTGGGCCATTTATATTGGGGGAACCGGGGGAGAGGAGTTTTTTATTCAGTTTGCTTTTTTGGAGGATCGCTGTTTGGTTTTACAGTGGCGCTCATGACCGGTGCTGAGGATTTGGCACTGTTAACCTTTGTTTTGACGGTAGTTCTTTGGCTGATTTCGATGGCCGATCTGCTCATTTCCATGCTTCGCGAGCCGGCGGAAGTGAAGGCTTATCGCGATCATATGCGGCAGATGTCCGGAGAAGGGCGGGAGTCGGAAAAATTTTTCACGATTCTGCTGTCGTTCGTACCGGGCTTGGGGCATTTTCAGCTTGGGCTGATGCAGCGGGGTTTGTCGTTTCTGGTCGCTTTTTTCGGATTGATTACGGTCTTGATTTTCGTTACGAGCGTTACCCATGAATCGGGATTTCTGCTGTTTTTGGGCCTATTGCCGATCATCTGGCTTTACGCCATGTTTGATGCGGTGCAGTTGGTGCACCGGAAGCTGGCCGGGGAAATAATCGTCGACCGCACTTTGCTGGATGATTGGGAATCCGGGCGGATCGAAGGGCGCCGCAGCAAAGTGCTGGCCACGCTGCTGTCCGCTTTCCCCGGCGCCGGCCAAATGTACCTGGGCCTGCAAAAACGCGGCCTGCAAATGATGGTGCTGTTCATAGGGAGCTTCTACATCATCGACATACTGCGGTTGTCGGTATTTCTGTTCCTTATTCCGATCATTTGGTTTTATTGCTTTTTTGACGGCCTGCAGCAAACGAGCCGCTACGGCATTTTGCCGATGGAGGACAGGCCGCTTATTGAAACCGGGGGAAATCATCAGCATTTGCTGGGCATCGTTCTAATCGTGCTGGGGATCTATTTTATCGGCATGGAGCTGATCGTACCGGCGATCGACGCCCAGTTCCCCGAGCTTAGGCTTCACAGCCGGATTCGCGAATATTTGCGCCCGCTCGTTGTGGCCGTGGTTCTGATCGGCGGCGGATTGAAACTGCTGCTCAAACCGAAGCGGCGAGACCATCTCTGGAGCGGCGAGGATTTGTGATAGATTAGAGAGATTTTTGCCCTAGTGGCGGGAATCTCTCTATTTTCTTTTCATAGTCCGAATTTGTTACAATGCAAAAGTAGGTCCTGCTAAAAAGGAGAATCGAGCGATGTTTAAAATATTTATCGTCGAGGATGACAAACAGCTTGTAGTCTTGTTGGAGCAATATTTGCACAAGTTCGGCTACGGCACTTTTGCGGTAACGGATTTCGGCGCAGTGAAAGAGGAGTTCGAGCGCTACGCTCCCCATCTCGTGCTGCTGGACGTGAACCTGCCGAAATATGACGGGTATTACTGGTGCCGCCAGTTCCGTAACTTATCCACCTGCCCGATCGTGTTTTTATCGGCGAGAGAAGGAAAAATGGATCAAGTGATGGCGCTGGAAAACGGCGGGGACGACTACATCACCAAACCGTTTGATTACGACATCGTTATCGCCAAAATCAAAAGCCAGCTGCGCCGCGCGTACGGAACGTACGCCGGAAACGGGAATGAACGCCACGTCACGGCGGCAGGGTTGCGCCTGGATCGCGACCGGCTGCAGCTCAGCCTGGGCGAGAACCGGGTGGAGCTCAGTTTGACCGAAATGAAAATATTGAATGAATTGATGAGCAAAAGCGAACAGGTGGTCAGCCGCGACCGGCTGCTAGAGAAGATATGGGACGACCAGGCTTTCGTCGACGACAATACGCTGAACGTTTACGTCACCCGGGTGCGCAAAAAGCTGTCCGCGTTAGGCATCGACGATGCGCTGCGAACCGTGCGCGGCCAAGGCTACCGGCTGGCGCCGAACTGGGGGGAATAGGGAATGCGCCTGTTTATGCGGGAGCAGCGTCCGCTGATCGCGGTATATGCGCTGCAGCTCATCGTAATCACGCTCGTATACTGGCTGGACGGCTACCGCCATTGGACGATCAGCTTGTATGCGGCGCTGCTGAGCACTTGCTTGTTGGCCGCCTACCTCGTTTTCCGCTACGTAACGAACCGGTCGTTTTACCGCCGGTTGGAGGATCCGCGCGCGGCGATTCGCGGGTTTGGCGAAGCAGAGCCGGGCTCGCCGTTGTCCGACAGTTTGCAGCAGCTGCTGAAAACGCAGCACCGTTATTATTTGGCGGAAATCAGTGAACAGCAGAGCAAAATCGAGGGACATCGGCATTTTATCAATCAATGGGTGCATCAGATGAAGACGCCTTTGTCCGTGATTCATTTGATGGTGCAAAACGACGACGACCCCAAAGCGGTGGCGATCGGCGACGAGGTGGACCGGCTGCGCAAAGGCTTGGAGATGGTGCTTTATACCGCCCGTTTGGACACGTTTGAGCATGATTTTCTGGTCGAAACGCTTGATTTGGAGCAGCTTGTGAGGTCGGTGGTTTCAGCGCAAAAACGTCTGTTCATCCGGCGCAAAGTGTTTCCGGTGATCGAGATGGAAAAAACGCTAACGATCGCTTCCGACGAAAAATGGCTGTCGTTCGTGCTGACGCAAATCGTAACGAACGCCGTGCGTTATACGACCGAGGAAAACGGCAAAATCCGCTTCCGCGGGTTTGCCCGGGGGCGCGAGGCGGTGCTGGAAATTGCCGACGAAGGCGTGGGCATACCGGAGAGCGATTTGCCGCGGGTGTTTGACGCCTATTTTACCGGGGAAAACGGACGGAGTTTCCAGGAATCCACCGGGATGGGCCTGTACCTCGTCAAACAGGTTTGCGGCAAATTGGGGCACCGGGTGGAGCTGGAGTCCCGGGCCGGCCGTGGAACGACGGTGCGGATCGTGTTTTTCGGAATCGTTCAATCTTACAACCCTGTAAGGTAACTGTAAGATTGAGCCATGGTGCCGGGCGCGGCCGTCTTTATATAATGGAGACATCCCACCGAAGTAAAGGAGTTTAAGGCCGTATGGCGGTGCTGGAAGTGCATGGACTATCCAAAATATATGAAGGCAAAATCGCCACCAAAGCGCTGGACGGCGTCACCTTCCGGATCGATAAGGGGGAATTTGTCGGCATTATGGGGCCGTCGGGCAGCGGCAAAACGACGCTGCTGAACGTCATCTCCACCATCGACGAGCCGACCTCGGGAGAAGTGATCTTGAACGGGCAGGATCCGCACCGGCTGAACAAGGAGCAGACGGCTTTGTTCCGGCGGCGCGAGCTCGGGTTCATTTTTCAACATTTCAACCTGCTCGACACGCTGACGGCGGAGGAAAACATCGTCCTGCCCTTAACGCTGGACGGGGCGCCCGTCCCGGAAATGAAGGCGAAGGCGCGGGAAATGGCGCGCCGGCTCGGCATCGAAGGCGTTCTAAGCAAGCGTACCTATGAAATGTCGGGCGGGCAAATGCAGCGGACGGCGATTGCCCGCGCGCTGATCCATGAGCCGTCGCTGATTTTGGCCGACGAGCCGACGGGCAATCTCGACTCCAAAGCGTCGCGGGACGTGATGGAGGCGTTCGCCGCCATGAACGGGTCGTACGAAGCGACGATCATGATGGTCACGCATGACGCGCTGGCGGCAAGCTACTGTCACCGGGTTATTTTTATCAAAGACGGCAAGCTGTATAACGAGATCTACCGCGGGGACAACCGTCAGGCTTTTTTCCAGAAAATCATCGACATGCTGTCGCTGCTGGGAGGGGACAGCCATGACCTTTCGTCAATTCGCCTTTAACAACGTGCTCCGCAACAAACGGACGTATGCCGCTTATTTCCTGAGCAGCTCGTTTTCCGTGATGATCTTTTTCGTCTGCGCGCTGTTTCTGTTTCATCCCGGCCTGCGCGGGCAGGTCGTGTACAGCTCGGCGCTGCTCGTGCTCGCTGCGGCGGAAGTGGTCATGTATGTGTTCGCTTTTTTCTTTGTGATCTATTCCGTGGGCTCGTTCCTGCGTTCCCGTAAACGGGATTTCGGGATCATGCTGCTGCATGGAATGACGGAAAGGCAGCTTCGCAAGCTCGTATTTCTGGAAAATATGCTGATCGGCGCAAGCTCGATACTGTGCGGGATCGGCGTAGGGCTGCTGACGGCCAAGCTGTTTTTGCTGGCCGGCTCCGAGCTGCTGGGCGTATCTCCGCTGCCGTTTCACGTTCCCTGGCCCAGCCTGCTGCTGACGGTCGCCGCGTTTTTGCTCTTGTTTCTGCTGATCTCGCTCTGCACGACGCTGCTGCTTGGCTCCCATCGGCTGATCGAGCTGTTTCAGGCCGGGATGAAGCCGGCGGGGCCGCCGCAGACGTCGGCCGCCTTATCGCTGCTCGCGGCCGGGCTGCTTGGCGGCGCATATGCGCTGGCGGCGACGGCGACGGCCTCGAGCGTGCTGGTCCGCATGCTTCCGGTAACGGCGATGACGATCGTGGGAACGTATTTTTTCTATACGCAGCTCAGCGTCTTTTTGATCAGGGCGGCGCAAAAACGGCTGCGTTTTTATTGGAAAAAAACGAATATGGTCACGGTGTCGAGCCTGGCCTACCGGATGAAGGAAAACGCGCGGATGTTTTTTCTCGTCACCATCATCGCGACGATGGCGTTTTGCGCGGTAGGAACTTTTGCCTCGATCAACCGGCTGGCGGACGGGTTTGCGGCGGATTATCCGGCCGATATCGGGTATGTCGCCAAGGCGGGAAGCAGCGTGGAGGAGAACCATCTGCGGCGGATTCGCGGCGAATTGGACGCCAAGGGGGTGGCGTATCGTACGGAAAGTTTGCCGATTTTTTATGCCAAAGTCGTATCTTCGACATCCGATTTTCCCGTAGCGTGGATGCCGCTGATTTCGTTTTCCGGTTATAAACGGGCCGTGACGGCGGCGGGGATCGCTTTTGACGAGAAGGAGCCCGCGGACGGGGAAGCGCTGGTGCTGCTCGGCTCGGAGCGGGAATTTCGCCTGCTGGAGCAGCGAAAAACGGCCGGCTATGTGTTTGCCGGAGGGGCGGTGGGCACCCGGGTCCGGGAAAGCGGACTGACGCGGCATGTGGCGATTCCGGAATCTTTGATCGAGCGGGCGGGGAACGATCTGGAGGGCTCCTTTTCCGGCCTGGTCGTAAGCGACGGACTGCTGAAGCGTCTGGAGGCGGCGGCGAAGGATGGGGAGCGGCGGGTCGACCGATTTACCGGCTTCTATGTTGATAAAGTGGAATCGACGCTCGGCGTAGCGGCGGAGTTGACGGATCACGGAAGAATGCGCTACGACATGGATAAGCCCTATGCCTTGACGGTAAGCGGCACGTTATACGAGGTGCAGCGGACAACGTACCGGGCGCTGCTGCTGTTTGCCCTGCTGGTCGGTACGGTGTTTTTCATCGCGGCGGGAAGCTTCCTTTATTTCCGGCTGTACAGCGATCTGGAGTATGACCGGCGGCAGTATGGGGCGCTGGCGAAGCTGGGGCTGACGGAAAAAGAATTGGCCGGCATCGTCACCAGACAGGTGGGCCTGTTGTTTTTCGTGCCGATCGCGCTGGCGATCGTGCACAGCTTATTCGCGTTCAAGGCGATGCAGAGCTTGTTCAGCTTTTCCGTGGCCTGGCAGACGGTTGCGGTTTTGGCCAGCTTTTTGCTTGCGCAAGCCGCCTATTTTCTGCTGATTCGGGCCCGTTATTTGCGCAATGTGAAAAAAGCGATTCGATAAAACGGTTTGGAGGTACGACGTGGAAAATAATTGGATTACGGATTTTATGGAGCAGTATGGGTATTTCGGTATTTTTCTGCTCATCGCCCTGGAAAATGTATTTCCGCCGATTCCATCGGAAGTGATTTTGACGTTCGGCGGATTTATGACCACTTACACCAGCCTGACTCCGGCCGGTGTCATCCTCGCCTCCACCTTGGGTTCGATCTTGGGGGCGGTGATCCTGTACGGGATCGGCTTGCTGGTTAACGTGGACCGGCTGGAAGGCTGGGTTGAACGCTACGGGCGTTTTCTCCGCCTCAAAAAGGAGGACATCCGCAGAGCGGACGCCTGGTTTGACCGCTACGGCTACTGGACGGTGCTGTTCTGCCGCATGATCCCGCTGATCCGCAGCCTGATTTCCGTGCCGGCGGGGATGGCCAAAATGAAGTTCGGACTGTTCCTGCTGTTTACAACGGTCGGCACGTTGATTTGGAACGTAACCCTCGTATTGGTCGGTGCGGCGGTGGGAGGCAACTGGGGAAAAATCGTCGCGTTTATGGACGTTTATTCCCATATCGCCTACGGAGTGATTGCCGCCGCCGCGGCGGCCGTGCTGGTATTTTGGCTGCGCAAAAGAAGGGGCGGCGGCGCTCGCCGGACGCCGGAGAAGTCGGCGGACTGATGGACGAAATCATAGGCGGAATGGTAGAATGGACGAATGGTAGAATGACGGATGGGATGATTGACTAGCAAAGGAGAAGTTGAAATGATTGATTTTTTGCATCTGATCAAAGCAATTATTCTGGGGATGGTGGAAGGACTTACGGAATTTGCCCCCGTCTCGTCGACAGGGCATATGATCATTGTGGACGATATGTGGCTGCGAACCGAACAACTGCTGGGTTCCAAATACGTAGCCAACACGTTTAAAGTTGTGGTCCAGCTCGGCTCGATTTTGGCCGTGGTAGTCGTGTTCTGGAACCGGTTTATGGAACTGCTCGGACTGTCCCGTTTTATGGGAAAGAAAGGGAGCGCTTCGGCGTGGTCTGACGAGATGATCGTGGCGGAGGACGGGTCGTATCGGCCTCGGCAGCTTAAACATGGCGGCGGATCGCGGCTCAAGCTAACCCAGGTCATTGTCGGGCTGATTCCGGCCGGCGTATTGGGCGTCCTGCTTGAGGATTTTATCGATGAGCATCTGTTCTCGACAGCTACGGTATTGATCGGTTTGGTGGTTGGAGCCTTGCTCATGATTGCGGCCGACCGGTTTGCGCCGAAGGGGGCCAAGGTGGAAACCGTCGACCAAATCACTTACAAGCAGGCGTTTGCGATCGGCCTCTTCCAATGCTTGTCGATTTGGCCGGGCTTCTCCCGTTCGGGATCGACGATTTCCGGCGGGGTGCTGCTGGGCTTAAGCCACAAGGCGGCCGCCGATTTCACCTTCATCATGGCAGTGCCGATTATGGCCGGAGCCAGCGCTCTTTCGCTGGTCAAGAACCTGCAATATTTTACGCCGGATGTACTGCCCTTTTTCATCGCCGGGTTTATAAGCGCATTTGTGTTCGCTTTGCTGTCGATTCGCTTTTTCCTGAAGCTGATCAACCGCGTCAAGCTGGTGCCGTTTGCGGTGTACCGGATTTTGCTGGCGATCGTAATCTATTTCGCGTTTTTCTTCTAAGCCGGCCGGATCCGGATTCAAGCCTTGTGTTAAGGCAACTGCCGCGGCTTATAAAAGCAACAGTAAAGCGCCCTGGTTTTTGGGCGTTTTTTGTTTTTTTGCGCGCTCTTTTTCATGTGAGCTTCGCTGAAGATGGTATAATACGGATAGGTTAACTGGATCCGAATTACCAGGTGGTCCGGAGGATAACTTAGGCTTGCCAAGGAGTTTACATGGAACAGAAATCGCTTATTTTGCTCGGGAAACGGCAGCTGAAATGGATCACAAATGAGCTGCCCTGTTAACCATATTGTCTTGCGATGCGGCCAAAGGTGTTTTAAAGCTTCTTCCGGGGGAAAAAGATAAAGTATTAGTTACCGGTATGGGGACCATGGGGCTATTAAGCGTTTATTTTTTGAAGCAATATATGAGAGTTAAGCAAGTGGATGTTTTAGAGCCTAATTCCTCAAGAGGCGTTTTAGCCAAAATATAGTGCAAAAGTGCAGTTGTTTGGCTTGATATCGGTAAAAAATTAGTAGATTTGTTGTGAATGAGCTGCATTTTTGCACTTCATCAGTCTAGGCAGGGGATTTTGGTCGAATCCAACTTCACTTTCCCCACGCATTTCGCGCGATTTCGGGGGGAGCACGCATGACAGGATATTCAGAAAGTACCGAGAATATAGTTATTCAGAAAACCATTGATGGAGGGTGATCCAAGGATGAATGCCGTTGGACCAAGCTTTGGTATGTTCGAGATTCTACCTGTATTGATGCTGCTGGTATACATTGTAGTTGTTTGTTTAGGGATTTATGCCCTTGTCTTGTTTATCAAGCTCGCCCGCCGGGGAATCGAGGCCTTGGATATTTACCTGTACGAAAAGCGGGGAAGGTAATCGCCGTTGAAATCGAGAACGGAGGAGGGGCCGCCCAATGGATATCCGCATAACGGAAATTCTCCCCGAACAAAAAGAACTTTTTCTAAACCTTTATAACCTCTATTTGTACGATTTATCCGCATTTACGGGCGAGGACCCGGCGGAAGACGGAAGATTCGATACGTCGAACAATGCCCTGTATTTGGAGCGAAACGAATTGTTCCCTTACTTTATATACTGTTCCGGCAAAGTAGCGGGTTTTGTCCTTGTCTGTTCGCCTCCGTTTGTTCCGGATGAGGTCGATTATGCGGTGCAGGAGTTGTTTTTGCTGAAAAAATACCGGGGCCGGCAGATCGCGCAAACGGCGGTGGCGGAAGTCATGGGGCGGTTGACGGGACGGGTGAGGGTAGAGCAGCTTAAGAACAATGCAGCAGCCGCAGCGTTCTGGCGGAGTTTCTACAAGCAGCATTCGATCGTTTATACGGAAACCTCCGAAAGCGTGGAAATCGAGGGTTTGCCCGGGGTTCACGAAATGCTGGCGCAGACGTTTGCGTTGAGTCCAAACTTCCTCAAATAGAGTATAATTATGGGGAACGTGTTGCGTCCGTTCAAATCAAAGTGAAGCCAGACGGAGTTGAATATGAACCTGCCAAATCAAGCAATCAGTCTTAGTTTATACGATCAAAAATACCTCGAGGCGCTAGAACGCTTTGAGCTTCCCGAAAATCAGGCCGGTTTCACCGCTTTGCCTTCCGGGGCGTTGGAAATGTCCGTGAACGATCCGGACCGTTACCCGATAGTTATATTGGCCGATGGGAGGGTGCCGGCCGGATTTTTCGTGCTGCATCGAAACTCGGAGTTCGTCCCCCTGGTCGGGAATCCGCGGGCCCTGCTGCTGCGCGCGCTATCGGTCGATTTCAAGCACCAGGGAAAAGGCTACGCCAAAGCGGCAATGCTGCGGCTGCCTTCGTTTGTGCGGAAGCATTTTCCGGAAGCGGATGAGATCGTGCTGGCCGTCAACCATCAAAATTACGCCGCACAGAAGCTGTATGCCGGGGCGGGCTTTGAAGATCGCGGCTTAACCAAGATGGGCCCCAAAGGCCTGCAGCATATTTATCATTTCCGGGTGAGGTGAGCGGACACTTGAAAATATACCCTTTCGGAATCGAAGCGGGGAAAACGGTTGCTGCGTTTGAAAGCCAAAATTTGATCATGTCTAAAATCTTGAGTCAAATACAAATGGAGGCCCATACAAATTGATTACTTATCGGGAAATTAGGGAAGAGGATGCCGAGCGGCATTTGAATTTATGTTTGAAGCTGGATCAGGAAACGAAATTTATGCTGTTGGAACCGGGAGAACGCAAAACGACCGCGGAGACGCATCAAGAACGGATTCGTTCGATTACCGAATCGCCCAATTCCACGATCATCGTGGCTGAAGCTAATGGGGAGTTGGTCGGCTATCTGGCGGTAAATGGCGGGGGCGCCAACAAGATAAAGCATCTCGGCCACATCGTAATCGGCATTTTGAAGGACTACACCGGGAAAGGCGTCGGAACGGCCCTTTTTCAAGCCGCCGAGGCTTGGCGGACTCGTTCCGGTTCCGGCATCACGAAGTTTGAACTTACGGTCATGGTGCCGAATGAATCGGCCATCGCGCTGTACAAAAAGGTGGGTTTTGAAATCGAAGGGACGAAAAAAAATTCCATTCGGATGGACGGAAACTACGTCGACGAGTATTATATGGGCAAGACGTTTTAGTTCATTCCCCGGAAGGAGGCTCTCATGATTCAATGTCCGTGGTGCGGAGAGCGGGTGGTACTGATTGGCGATGTTTGCCCTGAGTGCAAGCATGAGGTGCTGCCTGAGCATTTGGAAGGTCGGGAAAACGCTGCTGACAAAACGCCGGTTGACGCCGGCGGCGATATGGAGTATTTCGATCTGGAGACAGTGCTGGAAAATCGCTTTAAATGCGTAAAATGCGGCAGCCGGGAAGGTTCGGTTAAGGAAGTGACCATGAGCGGCACCGGGATTAGCAAAATCATGGACATCAATTATAACCACTATCTGTTTGTCTCTTGTTTGAATTGCGGCTACGTGGAAATCTATAATCCGGATGTGCTTAGCGGGCATACATCGGGCAAGTTCTCAACGATCCTGGATCTTTTGTTTGGCCGCTAAAGCTTGGTTAACAAAACAATTGAAAAAGCTTGCTTGCGGGAACCAGGCTGCCCGAGAAACGCTGGCGAGAAAAGATAAGGGCAAAAAAGGGCGTTATTCCGGCGATATCTGTGAATTGTAGAGAAATAGAGGAAATTTATGCCGCTATTTCCCACGTCACAAGAAAATGCCCGCGCTCTGCACCATTTTTGGAAAAATAAGGACAAAAAATGCCGCTAATAGGATGAACATGCCTGGCTACGGCGAATAAGCACAAAAAATGCCGCTATTTTGAAGGCCCAGCGGCCAACGGTTCGTCCATCCCGTATCCGGCTGTCGAGCAACCGATTTCTAAGCGGGGTCATAAATTCGAGGAAAGTTGGCCTGTTATGAAACGAACGGATGTCGTGTACCTGCTGATCACAAACGAGGCGAAGACGCAGGTTTTAATGGTGAAAAACGAAAATGAAGCCTGGACGTTGCCGGGAGGCGCGGTGGAAGCGGGCGAAACGCTCCAGACGGCGGCGATCCGCGAAGCGAAGGAAGAAACCGGGCTGGATGTCGACGTGTTTGGCGTTGTCGCCGTCAATGAATTCGTGCATACGGAAAAAATGGAGCACGTCGTACTGCTGACCTTCCGCGCCGAAATCAAAGGCGGCAGACCGGAGATTACCCGGCCCGAGGAGATCCTGGACATCGCCTGGGTGGACGTGAAGCGAGCCGATAAGCTGATGCCTTATTATCCGGAAGGAATCAGCTCCATTGTCGCCAAAGGCGTGGAGGTTGCTTATTTTGATGAAGGAGAAATTTAAGCAGCCCCGATATAAGAAAAAAGGCCTGCCGGGATGATAAGCCGTCACCGGGAGGCCTTTTTCGATCTAGTGCTCCAATGAAGTTGTTTTGCGCCGGCCGGCGCGCAGCCCGATGACTAGGAACAGCAGCGCGATCAGCAGCGGATACAGCATCGCCCAGCCGGTGAACGGAAAAACGGCGGCCGTGGCGATAAAGGAAATCCAGCTGATGATAACGCCGGCGCGGTTGCCTTTTAGCAGCTTGATGCCGGCCGCGCACCCGCCCATATACGTCAAAATGAACGTGGCGTTCGGGAACTGGATCAGCGTAGCCAAAGAGAGCGCCCCGCCGCCGTACAGCAGGATCACCACCGCAAAGCAGAAGGCGAGGAACAGCAGCGCGCCAACCGGCGTGTGAAACCGGGGGGAAAGGCCGCTCCACCATTTGGGCGCTTTTCCTTCCCGCGCCATGGCGTAAGCGACTCGGGCGGCGGCGCCGGTGTACGCGATAATGCCGGCCATGCAGATGAACAGCCCGGTCACCCCGGCGACGATTCCGCCCCAAGCGCCAAGCGGCTGGCTGATGATCCACACCATCGAAGAATCCGAACCGCTTTTTAAATAGCTTTGCGTCCCGACGGTGGCCAGCGCGGACAGGAAGTACAGGATGCCCACGATGATCGCGGCGGCGGTCACGCCTTTAATCGCCGCTTTTTGCGGATCTTTAAATTCTTCGGACATATGCGATACCGCTTCCCAGCCGATAAAGCACCAGAACAGCATGGACGCCGCTTGACCGACACTAAGCCAGCCATGCGGCAAAAACGGCGTAAAGTGGGCGCTCTCCATCCGCGGCAATGCCGCCGCAAAGGAAAAAACCAGCACGGCGGCGATCGCGATCACGACGGCGATTTGGATTTTGCCGGCAAGCTGCATGCCGATCCAGTTCGTGAACAGCCCGATTGCCAGCATAGCCGCGGCTACGGCGATTTTGGCCCCTTCGCCCCAGCCCAGCGCGGCCGTCAGATAGCCGGCCCCCGTCAGAGCGGCCACGGGCGCCCCGATCGGCACCGACATCAGAAAAAACCACCCGACCAGCGTCCCGGCCCGCTCGCCGTAAGCGAGCTTAACGAAGTGGGAGACGCCGCCGGCGTTCGGATATTTGGCGGACAGCAAGCCCATGGACAAAGCCATCGGCAGAATCAGCAAGATCATAAAGCCCCAAGCGAGCAAGGAGGCCGGGCCGGCCAGTTCGGCCGCCAGGCCGGGAACGATCAGCACGCCCGAGCCCAGCACGGCTCCGATATAAAGGGCGATGGCCTGCGGCAGGCCGATCCCCCGTTGTAGTTTGGTTGAGTCTTCTTTCATTCGAGTTATCCTGCTTTCCTTGTGTTTTTTTCTAGCGTATCAGATAATCTATTCATAGGAAAAACAGAATTATTGAATATTATCCATTCGATTTTTCGATGGTTCGATAGAAGGAGGCCGTTATCTATGGAATCCCGCCATTTATTCACGTTTTTGGTCGTGGTGGAAACCGGCAGCTTTACCCGCGCCGCGCAGAAGCTGGATTACGCGCAGTCCAGCATCACGGCGCAAATTCAGGCGCTGGAGTCCGAACTGGGACTGCCTTTGTTCGACCGGATCGGCAAAAAAATCATGCTGACCGATGCCGGACGCCGGCTGCTGCCGTATGCGCAGGAGATCGCCAAAATTCATTCCATGGCCAAGGATGCCCTGCATGCGGAAGCGGAGGTGTCCGGTTCCCTGAAAATCGGCGCCCCCGAATCGCTGGCCGCTTTTCGCTTGCCGGAGATTATTCGCGATTTCCGCCTCCGGTATCCGGAGGTGCAGATCATTTTGCAGCCGGGACAATGCTTGGAATTAAGGGAGCGGGTGCGCTCGGGGGAATTGGACGTGGCTTTTCTGCTGCAGCCGGAGGTGGAGGACCGGGACCTGCATATCGAGACGCTCGTTCAGGAGCCGATGGCGCTGGTGGCTCCGGCCGATCATCCTCTGCAAACGAAGAAGGAGGTCCAGCCTGCGGACCTGAAAGATCAAACGATTTTGCATACCGAAAGCGGCTGCTCCTACCGGACGTTGTTTGAACATTATTTGAACAGCCACGGCGTTTTTCCCGACCCGAACCTCGAATTTTGGAGTATCGAAGCGATCAAGCAGTGCGTCATTTCGGGCCTTGGTTTATCGTTCCTGCCGCTGATTGCCGTCCGCACCGAGCTGCGCGAGGGCAAGCTGGTCAAGTTAAACTGGGACGACGTATCGCAGCGCGTGGCCACACAGCTTGCCTATCATCAGAAAAAGTGGAGATCCCCGGCGCTCGCGGAGTTTTTGGAGTTAATCCAGAATTACGCGAAGCGGTGGCGGAGCGAGGAAGAGACGGACGCGAAGACGGAAAAAAGAGGCGCATAACCTTTAAGGCCAGACGCCGTACCTCAAAAAGGAAACGTCTAACTTGAGGCGATAACATACTTTTGCTGTAATTCGCAAATACTTCCAGTGATCTTAAGTCGGATGCTGGAGGGAGTTATTATGGCAAAGACGGGCGAAGCCAAGGCAGGCTTAACGACCTTTCATTTAACGATGATGGCGCTGGGAACGGTGGTCGGAGGTTCCTTTTTCCTCGGTTCGGGGGTAGGCATTAAAGCGGCGGGGCCTGCGATCCTGCTTGCTTATCTCATTGGCGGCGTGTTGGTATACATCATCTTGTACGCTTTATCGGAAATGACGGTGGCCGATCCGGTTTCCGGCTCTTTCCGGACGTATGCCGAAAGGAGTTATGGAGCGGGGGCCGGGTTCGTCACCGGTTGGGTGTACTGGATCGGCTTGATCTTTGCGATGTCCAGCGAATCGATCGCGGCTTCGACGTTTCTGCGGGTGTGGTTCCCCAACCTTTCGCCGGGGGTTGCCGGGACGGTGATCATTGTTGGCGTTACGCTGCTCAATTTATTGGGCGCCCAACATTTAAGCAAGCTGGAAAGCAGCCTTGCGGCGGTCAAGCTGATCGCCATCGCCGGGTTTATCGCGATCGGCCTGGCGATTATAGCGGGCCTGATGCCCGGCGCTCCCGCCGTCGGGGCCGGCGAGCTGCGCTCCGAACCGTGGCTGCCCGGAGGAATCGCGGGCATTGCCGGCAGCATGCTCACGGTCGTTCTCACCTATGCCGGCTTTGAGGTGATCGGGCTGGCCGCTTCGGAGGTGCGCAATCCCCGGAAAACAATTCCCCGCGCGATTAATTTGACCTTAATCAGCCTGATCGGCCTTTACGTCGGAGCGATTGCGGTCATTTTGCCGCTGTTTCCGAGCCGGGGAATCATCGCGGACGAAAGCCCGCTCGTGCTCTCCCTAACCCGTTGGGGGATGGGGTGGGCCGGCACGCTGATGAACATCGTCATGATCACCGCCATTTTGTCCACGATGCTGGCAGCGATGTTCGGACTGGGCCGGATGATCCGTTCTCTGGCGGGGGAAGGGCATGCTCCAAATTGGCTAAAAGATGAAACGGATGTTCCTTACCGGGGAATTCTTTTTTCGGGCGCGGCCATGTTGGCCGGCTTGGGTCTCGGCTACCTGCTGCCGCAGCAGGTCTATCTGTTCCTGCTCAGCCTCGGGGGATTTTCGCTCCTGTTTTCCTATTTCATGATCCTTGCTGCCCATTATAAGTGGCGCAGGCGCACCCCCTGCTCCCCGGAAGCCGCCTGTCAGCTCCCGGGTTTTCCTTATACCTCCTGGCTGGGGCTGACCGCCTTGGTTGCGATCATCGCCAGCATGCCTTTTATTCCGGGACAGGGGACCGGCTTGATCATCGGCCTCATTCTGGTTGCTTTGCTGGCGGGAACGTACTACTTGAAAACATGGATTGCCGGCCGGCGAGCCCCGGGCATGGGGCAATATTCCGGCAACGCCCCGGGACGAAAAGGCCGAGTTGGCATGCCGCTGGCGCAAATGGAAGCCGCCGAAGAAGTCGCCAACTCGGATCGGCCCTCCCGAAAGGGTCCGGATGAACCAAAGTAACACCTTTCCAAGCCGGAGGTTCTTCGTTAGTAACAATTTCATAGAACAACACAGCTGCAGATGATATAGTAAAAGTCGTACTATCGTTTGCAGCTTTTTTTGCGGCGGATATTGACGGCAAAGCCCGCGTACATACGGAAAGTGAGGAGGATTTCCAATGGATTCGATAAGTCTGCAAACGTTGGTATGGTTGTTTATCGTCGCTTTTGTCATTCATGATTTGGAAGAAATCATTTGGGTGGAACCATGGATGAAAAAAAACGCGCGCCGGGTGGCGCCTGCCCTGCCGCTCCGCATGAGGCCGGCGTTCGAAAAGATGTCGCGGTTGACCAGCAGCCAATTTGCCGTGGCGGTCCTCATGGAGTTCATCATCTTTATTCCCTTTACGTACATAGCAGCGGAGAAAGGCCGCTTTTTCATGTTTTTGGCGTTTAACACCCTGTTCTTTTTGCATGTGTTTACGCATCTCGGACAGTCGCTTTACTTGAGGAAGTACACACCGGGCGTCGTGACCGCGGTATTGGTCGTTCTTCCCTATACCGTATATCTGTTTTCCCGGCTGCTCGGCGAAAAATGGGTCACTTGGGGAGAGATTTTGTTCAGCGTCCCCGTCGGGTTCATCCTGGCCCCCTGCGTCCTGCTTGGGCATGAGTTAGGGAGAAGGATCGTGAAATAGAAGAAGTCCATAAGAAGTCCATAAGGAGGCCTTTTGAAAAATGCAGGATATCTTCAAACAGATTCCCTTATACCGGTTTTTAATGTACTGTCAGGAGACGGAGATGCCCAGGCGGATATTGGATTGCGGGGCCGGCGGCGATATGCCGCCTTTAAGTTTGTTCCGGTCCTATGGTTACACGACTTACGGTATAGACGCTGACCCGAAGCAATGCGAAATTGCCGGCGATTACGCCAAACAAAGAGGGCTGGAGTTGAACATCCGCCAGGGGGATATGAGACGGTTGGAATTTGCCGATGATTCGATGGGGTTCGTTTACTCCTATAACACGATATTTCATATGCGTAAAAAGGATGTCGAACAAGCTTTGAAGGAAATGAAGCGTGTGCTGATGCCCGGGGGCCTTATGTTCGTTAACTTTCTCACCACGAATGATTTCCGCTGCGGTCAAGGTCCTCATCTGGGAAATCATGAATATGAGCAATTTGACGATGACTTGCCGGTGATTCATTCCTATTACGATCCGCAGGAACCCGACAGTTTGTTCGCCGGTATGGAAATCTTATACAAAGAGGACAGGGTGCTTGAGCGCATTTATGAAGGGGAAAAAATCAGGCAGGGCTTCGTGGATTACATTGTTAAAATGCCTAATTGATTTCATCGGATTGGGGTAGCGTTTACCGTAGGCGGCAGTGTATCATAGTTTTGTAAACATAGGTTAAGGCGTAAGGAGCAACGACCCGGCTGGAGATAGGCTTATCTGTCGGCTGGGTCAAGTTATTTACAGAGAAAGGATTGAAGCAGATGGAGGCATTGCAGATCCGTCCGGCACGGCTAAATGATATCGACGGAATTCGCGAGGTTGCGGTCGAAACCTGGAACAGCACTTATGAAACGATTTATCCGGAGCATTTTATCGCCACATTCCTGAATCACGCCTATTCGAAAAGCAGCCTGGAGCACAGCATCACCCGGGATGAAGCGGACCCGGCCCGAAAGTTTTTGGTCGCTGAGCTGGCTGGGGAAATTGTCGGATTCGGACAATTGAGCGATCCCGTGAACGGGGAAAGCGAGCTGACCCGATTGTATATTTTGAAAGAACATCAAAGGAAAGGAATCGGCAAGGCGCTGCTAGGCGAATTGATCCGTCTCAATGCGTCCCTGAAGGAGATATTTGCTTGGTGCGAACGGGAAAACGGAATCGGCACTTTATTTTATAAATCAAACGGGTTTGCATTTACCGAAGAGAGCGAAAAAGTGGAATTCGGCTACCGCATGACGCTGGCCAAATACGTGAAGAAAATTTAACCCGCCGGCGCGAGGCGGGCCGACCAGAAAGGAAGCGATGGGCGATGGCGGATCATGTACCGCAGCCGTTGTGGCTGGAGTGGGCGAAGCAGATCCAGGCGATTAGCCAGGCGGGCTTGGCTTATTCCAAAGATAAGTACGACCTTGAGCGCTTTGAAATGCTGCGAGACCTCAGCGTGGACATCATGAACCGCTACACCGAGGTGGAGACGGAGAAGATCCGGTCGCTGTTTGCCGCTGAAACCGGGTATGCGACCCCAAAGGTGGACGTCCGCGGCGTCGTGTTTCAGGACGATCGGATTCTGCTCGTTAAGGAGCGGATCGACGGGGCGTGGGCTCTGCCCGGCGGCTGGGCCGACATCGGACTGTCGCCGAAAGAGGTCGCCGTCAAAGAGGTGAAGGAAGAGTCGGGGCTGGATGTCGTGCCGGTCCGCTTGATGGCCGTGTTGGACAAAAAATTCCATCAGCATCCCCCGGAGCCTTGGCATGTATATAAGATGTTTATTTTATGCGAGCAGGTCGGAGGCCGGGCGGAAGCCGGGATGGAGACGCTGCAGGTCGGCTTTTTCGGGGAGGACGAACTGCCGCCGTTATCAACGGAAAGAAACACCTTGGAGCAGATTGGGCGCCTGTTTGCTTTGCGCCATCAGCCGAACGAGGTTTGGTTCGATTAGATTTGCGGATAAGAACCTTGGAAAGGGTGGCGAGGGATGGCCAAACGGAAAACGATGCTTTTTCTCATCTTGTCGCAGATCGTATATGTGTTGTTTATGGCCGTTTGGCTCGTCGTGCTGGGCATTTCCGCGTTTCTGTCCGATTCGCCCGGCTCGGCTGGCGACAGGGGAATGAGGAGCTTTTTATATTACCTTGAGGCTTATCCCGGCGGGCTGCTGCTTGCCCTTATATTAAGCTGGTATTTTTTCGCCAAAGGCAAATGGAAGCGCTCGGTATGGTGGAATATGCTCCCCCTGCTGTGGGTGGTCCCTTATATTGGAATTATGATCTATGCCCAGTTTGCTTAATGTTCGGGAGGAAAGAAGGTTTGGAGTATGCCGCATATTCACGGAAACCGGATCACGTTAAGGGAGTACCGGATGGAGGATCTGCCTTATATCCGGCAATGGGTGAACGATGAGGAAATTACCGGCACGCTGAGCGGTATTTTTACGTTTCCGCATACGCTTCACGAAACCGAGTCTTTTCTGAAAATGACGATGGAAGGGAAAACCGGGAGCAAAGGTTTTGTCATTGCGGAAAAAGATACGCTGGAGTACATCGGTCAAATCGATCTGCATAAAATCGACTGGCAAAACCGTTCGGCCGTGCTTGGCATCGTTATCGGACGCAAGGAGCTGCTGGGACAAGGGTATGGCCGGGAAGCGATCGAGCTGATGAAACGGTTCGTGTTCGAACGGCTGAACTTAAACCGGCTGGAGCTGGAGGTTCTTGATTTTAACGAACGGGCTTACCGTTGTTATCTCGGCTGCGGCTTTAAAGAAGAAGGACGGCTGAGGCAAAAAGAGTTCAAAAACGGAAAATACAGCGATTTGATCATCATGAGCGTGCTGGTGGAGGAATTCCGGTAATAGCCGCTCCATGGAAGAATGACGAAACGGTAACCCCGGATCGTCATTCTTTTTTTTAGCCGAAAAATGGGCTTAACCTAGAAATCAGCTTCATGACGGTCGGCCGCCGGAAAGACCGGTTAGCACGGCCTTCAAATTAGCGACATTTTATGTACTTATTATCCGGAGCCCTGGCATGTACATTTCATTAGCGGCATTTTATGTGCTTATTTTCCTATACATGGTCCAGAACACGGACATTTCCTTGCGACGAGGGAAAATAGATACATAAATTGCCGCTATTTCACTCAAATGAATGGATTTCGCCGGAATAACGACATTTTTGGTTCTTATTTTTTTGGGGCTGATTTGGAGCCGAAAAATGAGACCCCCAATACGAAATCTGAAGCCTTACCCTCGCCCTCATCCCCGTTTACAATAAATACAGGGAATTGGAAGTGCTTACATAACTAGCTTTTGAACAGCATGGAGGTCAGAGGAATGGATATAGAACAGATGACGGAACAGATGGCGGAACCGGCGGCCGCTCCGGAAAGAAACAAGCCGCCATCGGTATGGGGCAAACGGTGGGGGCGCCTGTACGCGCAAAGGCATATTCAAATCATGGCGCTGCTGGGCGTCGCCTGGATGATCGTCTTCAACTACGTGCCGATGTACGGCATTATCATCGCTTTTAAGGAGTACAACATCGTGAGGTCGGTCGCCGAGGCGCCGTGGGTGGGCTTTGACCATTTTAAGGAGTTTTTTCAGGACGACAATTTCGTTAATGTGATGAAAAATACGCTGGGCATCAGCCTGATCAAGCTGATCGTCGGTTTTCCGCTGCCGATCGTCTTCGCGTTGTTTCTGAACGAGATGCGTTCGGTCCGGTTCAAAAAGGCGGTGCAAACGATCTCGTATCTGCCGCACTTTCTGTCCTGGGTCGTCCTCGGCGGGATATTGACCACCTGGCTGTCGGACGTCGGGATTATCAACGATCTTTTGCTGGCTTTGCACTTGATTCAAGAGCCGATTTCGTATCTGGCCGAGCCGAGTTATTTCTGGGGCATCGTCGTCGCTTCGGATGTCTGGAAGGAGCTGGGCTGGTCCGCCATCATTTATTTGGCCGCGATCACGAGCATATCGCCGGAAATGTACGAGGCGGCCACGATCGACGGGGCCGGGAGATTTCAGAAAATGTGGTATATTACCCTGCCTTCCATCAAGGCGACGATTTCGATTTTGTTCATTCTTGCGGTGGGCGGCGTGCTGAACTCCAACTTCGATCAAATCCTGGTGCTGCGCAACGCGCTGAACGAAAGCGCCAGCAACGTCATCGACATCTACGTTTACCAAACCGGGATGTTGTCCGGGCGTTATTCCTATTCGACGGCGGTGGGGCTGTTCAAATCGGTGATCGCGCTCATCCTGCTGCTGCTGGCCAACCGGGTGACGAAGAAGCTGAACGACACGTCCCTGTTTTAGCCGGTGAGGCCAAGTCCAATTCATGAAGGAGCCCTGAGAACATGCTGAATCTAAAAAGAAGAACCAAGGGAGAAGCCTTCTTCGACCTGTGCAACAATATCGGAATGCTGCTGATCTGCTTCGTGACGCTTTATCCGGTCTGGTACGTGCTCGTCAATTCCCTCAACGAGGGGATGGACGGGATGCGCGGCGGGATCTATTGGTGGCCCCGCGCGTTCAGCTTCGAGAACTACGGCGCCGTGTTCCAAAGCCCCGGCATCATGCTGGCGATGGGCATCACCGTGGCCAAGACGCTCGTCGGGACGCTGCTGCACGTGCTGTTCACGGCGATGGTGGCGTACGCTTTCTCCCGCAAAGATTTGATCGGCGGGAAATTATATATCCTGCTCGGCACGGTCACGATGTTTTTCGGCGGCGGGTTGATCCCGACGTACCTGCTGATGAGGGACCTCCACCTGTTGGATAATTTCTTGATCTACATCATTCCCGCGTTGTTCAGCTTTTTCGATCTGATCATCTTTATGACCTTTTTCCGCGAAATCCCGGACGGGCTTGAAGAAGCCGCGAAAATCGACGGCGCCAACGACTGGGCGATCTTCCTCCGCGTGGTACTCCCGGTATCAATGCCGGTGGTGGCGACGATCGCGTTATTCCACGGCGTGTATCAATGGAACGACTATTTTACCGGGGTCATTTACCTTAACAATATGGACCTGCAGCCGATCCAAACTTACTTGTACCGGGTCGTGGCCCAGTCCAGCTCCAACCAGATGGCGGCCCAGGTGCCGGGAGGCATTTCCAAGACGGTGACCTCGCAGTCGATCAAACTGGCGACGATGGTCGTCACGACGCTGCCGATCGTGTTCGTCTACCCGTTTTTGCAGCGTTATTTCGTCAAAGGCATGATGATCGGCTCGATCAAGGGATAAAACGTTTTGCCTAATAAGCAAGGTAGCTGCTTCTTGCCTATCCAGGCAGGGGTTCTATATAATCATATTTCTAAACGAGAAAAGGGGAAAACACATGAGCAAGATGCATAAGCCAAAAAGCCTGCTGCTGTTAATATTCGCGCTGGTCATGGTCTTTACGGCGGCATGTTCGTCCGGCGGCGGCAGCAAGGCATCCGTGAAAGGAGGGGAAGAGCAGCCGGCGGCGGAGGAAGTGAAGCTGACCCGGGACGATCCGGGCTGGAAGGTGGATACCTCCCCGATTACGTTCGACTGGTACATCAACTTTGCCTGGTTTCCGAACAAATGGGGCGAGGACATTACTTCCCAATACGTGACGGAGAAAACCGGCGTGAACCTCAACTTAATCGTACCTGCCGGCAACGAGACCGAGAAGATGAACGCGATGATCGCCTCGGGTTCGCTTCCGGATTTCATCACGATCGCCTGGAGCGAGGACGCGGTCAAAAAAATGATCGAAGGCGGTTTGGTGCTGCCGCTGAACGAACTGGCGGACCAATACGATCCGTATTTCCATAAAGTGACCGATCCGGCCAAGGTGTCGTGGTATACTCAGGAGGACGGCAATATCTACGGCTATCCGAACGCGTCTTCTTCACCGAAGGATTACGAGAAATTCGGCGACAATTTCACGTCCACCCAGACGTTTCTCGTGCGCAAGGATATGTACGAAGCGCTTGGCAAGCCGGATATGCGCACGCCTGAAGGGTTTTTGAAAGCGCTTGAAGACGCGAAGAAAATGTTCCCTGACGTGAACGGGCAGCCGCTGATTCCGTTCGGCCTGCACGATTTCCACGAGAAAGGCAATTACTCGCTCGAAGCCTACATCCAGAACTTCCTGGCGATTCCGCAGGAGAAGGACGGCAAGCTGTACGACCGCACCACCGATCCGGAATACGTCAAGTGGCTGAAAACGCTGCGCCAGGCCAATGAGAAGGGGCTGCTGGCCAAAGATATCTTCGTGGATAAACGTCCGCAGATGGAAGAGAAGATTGCGCAAGGCCGCTACTTCGCGATGCTGTATCAGCGCAGCGACATGGCCAACCAGCAAAACGTGCTCTACGCGAACGATCCGAACTCCGTCTATATCGCGGTTGACGGACCGGCGAACGCCGGGCTGGACCAGCCGACGCTGGCCGGACCGTCCATCTCCGGCTGGACGGTGACGCTGATCTCCAAAAACGTCAAGGACAAAGCGCGGGCGATCCGCTTTCTGAGCTATATGATCTCCGAGGAAGGACAACGCGACACGTACCTGGGCAAGCAAGGCGTCACTTGGGACACGATTGACGGCAAAGACCAGTTCCTTCCTGAAGTTGCGGAGCTGCTCAACAGCGACCGCGGCGCGTTCGACAAAAAGTACGGCGCGTCCCACACCTTCTGGATGCTGATGGATACGAACACGACCCTGGCTTGGGCGCCTCCGGCCGTCGAGCCGTTCAAGCAGACGGAAGATTGGACCCGCGGCAAGTCGCATAGCTTCTCGCAATTCGACCAAATCGATCCGCAAGGCAACTCCGAGGAAGGCGTAATGAATACGAAAATTTTGCAGGAATGGGGCAAAGTGGCGCCTAAGCTGCTGTTGGCGAAATCGGATGCCGAGTTCGATCAGATCTGGAACGATTACTTGAAGAAACGCGATGAGCTCGGATATGCCAAAGTGTGGGAGTACAAACAGAAGAAATACGAGGAGAACATGGCGAAGCTCGCCGAGTTCATCAAATGACTATATAAATGAAGCAGGACAATCCTGGGGTTCCTTGGCTGGCGGCTAACCCGCCCGCGAGGTTCCCCTTTGTCCGCATTCCCCGGGAGAAATCGCAGCGATGAAACGATGGATTCAGTCAACCGCGGATCATTTTCTATACTGGCTTGGACGCAGATCGATGCAAAGCCGGCTTGTGACGGCTTATATCGTTATTTTTTTTATTCCGAGCATTATTGTATCGAACTATCTGTTTAACCAGATTCATCAAAACTATATCGCCGATGCGCTCAAGAAAAGCCAATTCACGATCGAGCTGGAAAGCATTCAAATCCAAAAGCAGATCGAGGCGATGGAGCTGGCGGCCCAAATCTCCATATCCCATCAGGATTTGATGGATTATTTGACTCTGGACCGGGAGCCGGAGACCAGCGAGCTGATCGATTGGAATATGGGGAAGTTCGCCGATTTCGGTCTGATTCAATTAGGCACGCCGCAAATCGTTCACTGGCGGATATTTACGAACAACCCGCTGACCCATGAAATCTGGCCGACCGTGTTCCGGGAGAACCGGATCTCCGCCGAGCCGTGGTACCCTGAGGTCAATGAACGGGATGGCGGACAGCTGTGGGTGCTGCAGCAGACCGACCGCGACATCATGAAAAGGTATACGGCCGAACCCGCGGAAAACCAGCCGAAAATCTCGCTGTTTCAAGAGATCAATTCGGGCGGAGCGCATATCGGGATCATCGGCATCGAAATGCTGCTGAAGGATTTTGCGCCCAGGGTGTATACGGGCATTGCGGACGATGAATCCCAGATGGCTTTGCTTGATGCTCATGGCGCGATATATATGGATCGCGGGCAATCTCTGCTCGGCGGCAGCGGCATTATGCGGCAAAAAGTGCGGGAACTGCTCCGGGAACAGCCCGCGGACGCCGCCTTGCAAACCCAATTCGAACTGGAGGGGGCTGAGTTTTTGCTCATCTCCGCCCCGATCGAGCGGATTGACGCGCACCTGCTGTACGTTGTGTCCCTGGAAGGCGTGCTCGATAACATCCTGCGCTCCAAGCAGCAAATCATGGCCGCCAATATCCTGTTGATCGTGCTTTTGTCGACCATTACCTTTTTGCTGAATTCGATTATCCTGAAAAATTTGCGGCGTTTGACCGAAGCGATGAAAAAAATGCGCAAAGGCGATTTCCATATCGACGTCCCGCGCATTAAAGGGGGAGGGGAAGTCGGGGAGCTGGCGCATCATTTCAGCAAGTTGATCCAGACGATAAACGAACTGATCGCCCAAGGGGTCCGCAAGCAGGCGATGACCAAGGAAGCCGAACTAAGGACATTGCATAGTCAGATCGATTCGCACTTTTTGTACAATACGCTGGAAAATATCAAGATGATGGCCGAGATCGAGGGCCAGCGCACGATTTCCGACGCGCTGACCTCCTTGGGCGGCATGATGCGCTATAACTTCAAATGGTCGGGCGAATACGTCAAGCTGCGCGATGAAATCCGCCATATCGAAAATTATTTGGAGGTCATGAACATCCGCTTTGACGAGCCGGTCGCGCTGATCACGGAGATTAGCGACGGCGATCTGGAGCTGGAGGTGCTGAAAATGTCGCTGCAGCCGATCGTGGAAAACGCGGTGAAGCACGCCTGGACGGGGGAGCCCCCGGGAAAGCGGGAACTTCATATCGGCGCTGTCTGCGAGGAAGACCGGATGCAAATTACGGTTACGGACAACGGCTGCGGCATCGAGGCCGCCATGCTGGCCAGATTGAATGCGGAATTGGCCGCGGCCGGGCTAAGAGAAAGGTTAACGGGCACCTTTGAAACGGGCGTCCGCTCCCGCGGCATCGGTCTGCTGAACGTCCAGGAACGGGTGAGGCTGTTTTTTGGCGCGGCTTATGGTCTGAAAGTAATCAGCGAACCGGGGCGCTATACCCGGGTTGTGATGACGATTCCGCGGATGTTATTGACAGGAGGGATGGGCGAACATGCGAACACTCTTGATCGTGGATGATGAGAAAAATATCCGCTTGGGGTTAAAGACGATGATTGAGCGCGAGTATCCGGGCCGGTACCGGCTGATCACCGCCGGCCAGGGCGGGGAAGCGCTGGAACATTACCGCTCCGAAGGAGCCGATATTGTCATCACGGACATCCGGATGCCGGGGATGGACGGGATCGCCTTGATCGGCAAATTGGCCGAGGAACCCCGCGCTTCGGGACACCCTCAGCCGCTGGTCATCATTCTGAGCGGTTATGAGGATTTCGAATACGCCAAAGCGGCGATCCAATACCAGGTGAAGGACTACTTGCTTAAGCCGATCCGCCGGGACGAGCTGTTTGCGGCTTTGCGCAAATGCGAAGAGCATTTGAACCACCTTTCCCGCATGGAGGAGCAAATGGCGATGTCGGAGATGTACCGCGCCGAACTGCAGTCGAGAAGTTTGCAGGAGCTGCTGCAGATCGGGGAAATAGCCGGGGAGGAAACCGGGAAGCTGGGGCAGGAGATCGGGTTTGACCGTTACGCCGTACCGTTTTCGGCGGCAGTGCTGATGTATAAGTACGATGATGGGCGGTGCATGAACAAGGAAGAGCTGAAAGCGCTGGCGGAACACATGCTGCTAACCGTGAACGGCTGCCTGAACGCCGCGGTGTTCGACCGCGAAGGGCGGGTTGTGCTGATCGGGGGGCCGCAAGCCAATTTTGCCGAACTGTCGCGGCTTGCCGCGGAGAAGGAGCTGGAAGGCCTGCTGATGGGCGTCAGCCGGGAAGGCCGCCTTTTGGAGGATATCCCCCGCTGTTATGCGGAGGCCAAAAGATCATTGGAACACACGTTTATCTATCCGGGCACGAGCCTGATTTGCTACAGTGAGCTGCCGGGCGAAAAACGCGTTTTCCCCGTACCGGAGGAGGAACTCCGCAAGCTGGGCAACATCCTCGGCACGAAGCGGGAAAAGGAGATCGGGGCGCTGCTCCGCACGATCTTCCGCGTCGGCGAACTGCCGGATGTCGATGTTTCCTATCTGGAAACGGTTGGCCGGCGCATGAACGAACAGGTGTTGGACGAAGTGTTCCGGTTGTACGGCGAAGCTTCGGTGGAGGTATTGAAGCTGTACCGCCAGGTGGGGACGATGAACAATTTCCGCCATTTCCACGACTATTTTCGCGCGCTGGAGCAGCTGCTGCTAAGTTTGGACGATTACATCCGGGAAATCCGTTCCGCCCACAGCGAGCACGGGGATATGAAGGAGGCCATCGCCTACATCGAAGAAAATTATCACCGGCCGCTGAACATGGCGATGGTCAGCAACCATGTTTCGCTGAATTACTCGTATTTCAGCGAGGCTTTTAAAGCTTATGCCGGAGAAAGCTTCGTGCTGTACTTAAAAAAGGTGCGCATCCGCAAAGCGAAGCAGTTGATCGGCGCCGGGAGCCTGAAATTGTCGGAAATCGGCGCGGCGGTCGGCTTCGAAAATACGAAGCAGTTTTCCCGCGTCTTCAAAGAGCTGGAAGGAATTTCGCCTTTCGAATACCGCGACAAAATGTTTGCCGGCCAGAGATAAACGTTGGGCCGAGCCGTTTCCTTTTGGGGATGCGGCTCGGCCCGATTGTTTCCGAACATTTCAATGTTTCTGGCCCGCTCCCTCGAGCAGCTTCTTCAATTTCGCCTCCGTGGCCGTGCCTTCGATCGGTGTATAGATGCTGCAGCGCAAATCGGCCTCTCCCTGCACCTGTAATGAGGTCAGGTTAAACAGCATTTTTCCGGCTTTGGCGTGGCGGAATTCGATCAGGACTTCGGGAGCGGCCTTGACTTCGCTTTGCTCCCACAAATCGTGAAAATCGGGGTAGCTCTGCGTCATTTTCTCGATAAACCCGGCATACCACGGATCGGCCACGTATTGGCCGTAATACGCGCGAAAAATCGCCAAAAAACCTTTCACGAAATGCGGCCAGTTGACCGCCAGGCTGCGCAGCTCTTTTTTGGCGAATACGAGGTAGATCAGATTCCGCTCTTCGCCTTTAAGATGCTCGAAGTCGACGAATACGTGGGACGCGGCGGCGTTCCAGCCGACGATATGGCAATGGCGATCGGAAATGATCGTGGGACAAAACTTCAGCTCCTGCAGGATTTTATGCAGCGAAGGGCTGATGGCGGTGTTTGGCTCCTGAGTGAAGGAAGGGTGCAAGCCGCTGTCCATCGCCAGATCAAACAAATATTTGCGTTCATCGGCATTCAGTTTGAGCGCCCCGGCGATGGCGTCCAGGACCGAAGCGGACACCTTGATGTCACGGCCCTGTTCCAGCCAGGTGTACCAGGTTGTGCTGACCCCGGCCAACTGGGCGACTTCTTCGCGCCGCAGTCCAGGCGTCCGGCGGCGCCCGCCCGGCGGCAGTCCGACCGCCTGCGGATTCAGCTTGGCCCGCCGGGTTTTTAAAAATTCGGAGAGCGCTTTAAGCCTCGGTTCCGTACTCACTTTGAGATTCTCCTTTAACGTCGCTTATTGTATTACCTATTATACTAGGATAATTAAAAACTTGTAATAGGATAAGAAGCGGATAAAATAGGGGACAACAGATGTTTTTTTGAAGGAGGATTTTGGTATGGAACGGGTTGTCATTACCGGTATGGGCATTTTGTCTCCGCTGGGCAACGATGTGGATACGTTTTGGAACGGACTTAAGGAAGGGAGATCGGGAATTTCCCGGATCGATCGCTTTGATGTTACGGGATTCGGCACCCAAATCGCCGGCCAGGTGCGGGATTTCGATGCGGAGGGGCTGTTCGGCCGGAAGGAAGCGCGGAAAATGGACCGCTTTTGCCAATACGCGATGTATGCCGCCGAACAGGCGTTGCAGGATGCGAGGCTGCAGCCGGAACGGGTTGACCGGGAACGGTTTGGCGTTTACGTCGGATCTGGCATCGGCGGGATCGAGACGCTGGCCGAAAACATGAGGGTCTTGGATAGCCGCGGACCGGGCCGGGTAAGCCCGAGCCTTGTCCCGATGATGATTTCGAATATGGCGGCGGCGCAAATCAGCATCCGCTACGGCGCGCTTGGGCCCACGCTGTCGCCGGTGACGGCCTGTTCGATCGGCAATACGGCGATCGGGGAAGCGTTCCGGCTGATTAAGAGCGGCGAGGCGGATGTTATGATCGCCGGCGGGACGGAGGCGGCGATTCATCCTTTGGCCTTGGCCAGCTTCGGGAACGCTACGGCGCTGTCGAAGCGGAGCGGCGAGCCGGAGCAGGCCAGCCGCCCGTTTGACGCGGCCCGCGACGGCTTCGTGATGGGCGAAGGCGCCGGCATCGTCATCCTGGAATCGCTGGGGCATGCGCTGCGCAGAGGCGCGCGGATTCATGGCGAGGTGATCGGATACGGGGCCAGTTCGGACGCCTATCACGTGGTCGCTTCCCATCCGGAAGGGGAAGGCGCCGCTCAGGCGATGAAGCGGGCGCTGCGGTCCGCCGGGGTGTCCCCGGAGCAGGTTGACGTGATCAGCGCTCATGCCACAAGCACGGAGGTGGGCGACCGCGGGGAGACCCTGGGGATCAAAAAAGCGTTCGGCGAGCGTGCCTGGCAAATTCCGATCACGGCGAACAAATCGATGATCGGCCATATGTTTGGCGCGGCGGGCGGCGCGGAAGCAATCGCTCTGATGCAGACGCTGAACGAAGGGGTGATCCCGCCGACGATCAACCTGACGAATCCCGATCCCGAATGCGATCTGGATTACGTGCCGAACGCTGCGCGAAAGGCCGCGCTTGACATCGGCTTGTCCAACTCGTTCGGGTTCGGCGGACATAACGCGGTCATAGTGCTGAAGAAATATCATGAATCGTGAATTATGAATTATGAATTATGAGACATTTCATTAAACTTTAAACTGATTTTCATCTTGTTTTAAGTATAGCCTTGTAGTATAAAGCCATCCCCCTTAACCATAGATGCGGAGACCCTGACTGTACAGCAGGGTCTCCGTTGTTTTTTTCATACATATGTGATTGATCGTAGGTTCTCCGGACACAACCTGGACATCTGTGCTCGGCAGCCGGCTGCCGGACGACGAACCGTCGGATGCTGGACGACGAACAGCTGCAGGAACAACGAACCGCAGGCTACAGCAGCGATGAACCGTCCGGCGCAGGAAGCGAACAAGTGGCTACAAGTTCGATGACCGTAGGCTACTTGGACGACCAACCGCCGGCCATGAGAATAGCGGCACTTTATGCACTAGCGTTGCATAAAACCTAACGCGAATAATCAAATATTAGTTAAATATGGGTAATTATGATCATTTTTCATGGAAAAAGCATAAAAAATCTCCTATTGTAAAGAGGTAGGTACGTTGTCCATAACTCTCTACAAAAGGAGACCATCCATGGATAACGTTAAAGCTAAAACGGTCATTCGTCAACTGATTTCCTTACTGCCCATCGATGTGCATCAACGTTTACTCTTCGACCATTACACCAAGAAACTTACCACGATGAAAGCGATCATGCTCTTCATCAATGCTCAGTTGAAACAATGGTCATCTTACGGTGAAATGGAAATTGCACTTCGTGCTGAGCCGAAACTTCAGCAGCTTCTACAGTTGGAGAGTATCAGCGGCTCGCAATTATCCCGAAAACTCGATCAGATCCCAACGGAGCTGTTGGAGTGGATGTTTCAGCATCTGGCATCACAAACACAGCAACGTGCTTGCCACCAGGGCCAGAGCGGGAAATTGCACATCATTGATTCTTCCAGCATTCGACTGCCGCTTCAACTTGGAAGTTGGGCCAAGATGTCAAATAAGAGTAGCGGCGTCAAGATGCATCTGCGCCTCGTTGTTACAGCTCCCGACAAGCTATTTCCTGATGCCATGATCCCCAGTTCGCTCAATGTAGGGGATCGTGCGGGGGCCGTTGAACTGGTCGTCCCCTCGGATGCGATTTATGTGATGGATCGCGGTTATGATGATTATGCCCGGATGGATCAATGGGTCCAGGACAACATCCAGTTTGTGATCCGTATGCGAGATCGCGCGCTTGCCACCGTCATTGAGGAGTATCCTGTTCCGGAAGGCTCGAACATCACGCGGGACGCCAAGGTTTGCGTGGGCAGTTCCTTCCGATCCATGGAACATTCCGTTCGTTTGGTGGAGTTTTATGACGAGCAGGAACGGACTTATCGTATTTTTACATCGGTATGGGATAAGACCGCTGAAGAAATCGCGCAGATCTACAAAAATCGCTGGCTCATCGAGTTGTATTTTAAATGGCTGAAGCAACATTTGCGATTGAAGAAGCTGCACAGTCATAAACCACAGGCTATTTGGAACCAGTTATTCTTGGCTTTAATTACTGCCTTGCTCGTGGAGCACATCCGGCACAGCACCCAAACGGCAAAAACAAACTGGCAAGTGCTCCGGATTCTCCGCGAGTATTTGTACCGTTCATGGCGATCCTTTCGAACCGAACTGGATCGGAAACCCAGTCGAAGTAGTCCGGGGAGACGTCCGGGGTCAGGTCCCAAAGCGTTATCGGTGCGCACAATGGTTGGGATAATTAAGCCAAGCAAGTTCAAGGAATAATATCCATTATATACATTTAATGGGACATCGCGACCTACGCATTAGGTAACCTTGGCTTTTTGGTCTTAAGCTTAAAAAATGACTGTAAAAAAATCCATTTATAGTTTCAATAATCCAAATGTGGGTTTTGCTGAAAATTGATGTTAGTGTTCTTGCAACGCTAGTGCACTTTATGTACTTATTATCCGGACCTAGGGATGTTCATCCCCACTAGCGACATTTTATGTCCTTATTTTCCTATAAGTGGTCCGGAATGTGGGCATCTCCTGGTGATCGGGAAAAATAGCGGCATAAATTGCCTTTATTTCTCCTTGAATGGGGGTTATCGCCGGAATAAGGACATTTTTTGCACTAGCGTTGCATAAAACCTAACGCGAATAATCAAATATTAGTTAAATATGGGTAATTATGATCATTTTTCATGGAAAAAGCATAAAAAATCTCCTATTGTAAAGAGGTAGGTACGTTGTCCATAACTCTCTACAAAAGGAGACCATCCATGGATAACGTTAAAGCTAAAACGGTCATTCGTCAACTGATTTCCTTACTGCCCATCGATGTGCATCAACGTTTACTCTTCGACCATTACACCAAGAAACTTACCACGATGAAAGCGATCATGCTCTTCATCAATGCTCAGTTGAAACAATGGTCATCTTACGGTGAAATGGAAATTGCACTTCGTGCTGAGCCGAAACTTCAGCAGCTTCTACAGTTGGAGAGTATCAGCGGCTCGCAATTATCCCGAAAACTCGATCAGATCCCAACGGAGCTGTTGGAGTGGATGTTTCAGCATCTGGCATCACAAACACAGCAACGTGCTTGCCACCAGGGCCAGAGCGGGAAATTGCACATCATTGATTCTTCCAGCATTCGACTGCCGCTTCAACTTGGAAGTTGGGCCAAGATGTCAAATAAGAGTAGCGGCGTCAAGATGCATCTGCGCCTCGTTGTTACAGCTCCCGACAAGCTATTTCCTGATGCCATGATCCCCAGTTCGCTCAATGTAGGGGATCGTGCGGGGGCCGTTGAACTGGTCGTCCCCTCGGATGCGATTTATGTGATGGATCGCGGTTATGATGATTATGCCCGGATGGATCAATGGGTCCAGGACAACATCCAGTTTGTGATCCGTATGCGAGATCGCGCGCTTGCCACCGTCATTGAGGAGTATCCTGTTCCGGAAGGCTCGAACATCACGCGGGACGCCAAGGTTTGCGTGGGCAGTTCCTTCCGATCCATGGAACATTCCGTTCGTTTGGTGGAGTTTTATGACGAGCAGGAACGGACTTATCGTATTTTTACATCGGTATGGGATAAGACCGCTGAAGAAATCGCGCAGATCTACAAAAATCGCTGGCTCATCGAGTTGTATTTTAAATGGCTGAAGCAACATTTGCGATTGAAGAAGCTGCACAGTCATAAACCACAGGCTATTTGGAACCAATTATTCTTGGCTTTAATTACTGCCTTGCTCGTGGAGCACATCCGGCACAGCACCCAAACGGCAAAAACAAACTGGCAAGTGCTCCGGATTCTCCGCGAGTATTTGTACCGTTCATGGCGATCCTTTCGAACCGAACTGGATCGGAAACCCAGTCGAAGTAGTCCGGGGAGACGTCCGGGGTCAGGTCCCAAAGCGTTATCGGTGCGCACAATGGTTGGGATAATTAAGCCAAGCAAGTTCAAGGAATAATATCCATTATATACATTTAATGGGACATCGCGACCTACGCATTAGGTAACCTTGACTTTTTGGTCTTAAGCTTAAAAAATGACTGTAAAAAAATCCATTTATAGTTTCAATAATCCAAATGTGGGTTTTGCTGAAAATTGATGTTAGTGTTCTTGCAACGCTAGTGCATTTTTTGTTCTTATGTTTTGCGCTATGGGGCAGTTGAGCTTCTCAGACAACCTGGTTACGAAGGTTTTCTCGGCGCTATACAAAAGGGCACCGGGGACTTAACGGCGGATGCTTGCTTTAAATGTTCAGCGGAGTCGCAGCCAAGTTAGGGGGCCTTTGGTCCAAGTGCCACCATGCTGGAAGGTTCGACTATTTTTATTTTTCGAAGACGGCAACCTTCCAGACTTTGGAGGCGTCAAGACAGGTAAGAGACGTTCCGCGATAAAACAGTACAGAGCAGATAAGAAAATGCGGAGCGCTCAAGCCTGTTTATGACAAGGGGGGCATTTCATTGGGGAAATGGTGTAAAAAGATTGCGGTATTAGGAGCGGTCATTTTAGGGTTATGGCTGCTGGGCGGATGCGGGAACGCAAGCGATAATTCGGGCAGCGCATCCCAATCCATGGAAAACGCTTTACCGGCGGCTGACATGGCCGTAGGCGATCAAGCTTCCAATGAGGCCGCCGATGGCGGAATGGGGCTGGGTGGAGCCAGGAGCACGGACAAATCGGTCGCGGAGAAGTCCGATGCGGCCGATGGGACTGAAGAAGCCGAGTCCTCCGGCGGAGGGGCCGGATCTTCGGCGGGAGCGGGGGAAGGCGGACGCACCGCCAATGCCGCTGCGGGAGCGGGGCAAACCTCCCCGGGATTTCAAGGGGCAACAGCGGACACCGGCTTCAACAAGAAGCTGATATACCGGGCCAACGTCGTGATGGAAGTGGAGGATTACGCTAAAGCGCAATCCGAAATCCGCAATCTCGTGGCATTAACGGGCGGCTATATCGTCGAGTTCTCCGAAAATCAGTCCCAGCACGAGCTTGGCGGGAATTTTATCCTAAAGGTGCCGGCCGCCGGGTTTTCTCCGTTCCTGGACAAACTGGAACAGCTCAAGCCCAAATCAATGCAGCGCACCATTCAGGGACAGGACGTTTCCGAGGAGTACGTGGACCTGGAATCACGGCTTAAAGTCAAGGAAGCGATGGAGGCCAGGTACCTTAAATTTGTGGAGGAAGCAACTCAAACGAGCCAACTGGTTAAGTTCGTGAATGAGCTGGAGCGGATTCAGACGGAAATCGAGCAGATCAAAGGCCGGATGCGGTACATCGACAGCAACGTCGCCTATTCCACGGTCGAAATCCGTTTGTATCAACCGGAGCAGGCGGGATCCGCCATGGCAGAGGGCGATGAGACCCCGCTCTTGGAGCGAGCCAAGCAGGCGCTGACGGGAAGCATCGAAGTGCTGTCGCTGATCCTGCAGTGGCTGATCGTCTTGTTGGCGGGGGCGCTGCCGGTGATCGCCATCGCTGCGGTTATCGTGGTGCCGCTTTGGCTTCTGCGCCGCCGTCAGGCGCAGAACAGAGCCGCGCAGGGGGAAGCCTGGAAGCAAGCGAACGGGATGGCCGTGCAGGCTCGTCCCAACGAGGCGCAGGTTCCGCAGGAACCGGCAACGCAGACAGCGCCCGCGCAGACGCCGGCCGAGCAGTCAGCCGGCTCACAGGTGCCGCTGTCGCAGGAGCCTGCCCCGCAAGCGCCGTCCTTGCAGGTGCCGCCGCCGCAGGACCCCGCCCAGCAGGCGTCAGCCTCACAAGTGCGGGCGCCGCAGGAACCGGTCTCCAGGGAAGCGGCCGGCATGGACGTTCCGCCGAAAACGCCGGACAAACCGGAGTAAGTCATTATTCGCTGCAATCCACCAAAACGGCAAAAGCTTTCCCCGTTCCACTAGTTGGAGCGCGGGAAAGCTTTTTGCATAAATTGCCGGACTTTTTGGCTAACTAAAATGCGGCTTCGAACGTCCTATGGTAAGATAGTTAAGATTTTATGAGCAGAAGGGGTTTAAACTTTGAAATTTGAAACGTATTTGTTCCCTATTTCCTATGCCTTTATGGCTTTTCCTTTCGCCGCGCTGCTGTTCACGATGCCTTTTCTCGTCGTCCAGTACCGCCGGCACGGGTATATCAACAAAGTGCGGGCGTTCGTCCTGTACCTGTTACTGCTGTACCTGATGAACGCCGCGTTTCTGATCATGCTGCCCTTTCCTGCCACGCGGCACAATCCGCCGCTCGCCCAATCGCCTGTTCAGCTCGTTCCGTTTCATTTCATCCAGGATATCCTGAAGGAGACCAGCGTCGTTAAAGGAGAGCCTTCAACGTATTGGCGGCTGCTGAAGGAGCGGGCTTTTTTGCAGGTGGCCTTCAACGTCCTGTTGACGGTGCCGTTCGGGATGATCATACGTTACTACTTCCGGTTTGGGCCGATTCGCTGCCTGCTGCTGTCCTTTTTGCTGTCCCTGTTGTTTGAAGTGACGCAGCTGACGGGTATATTCGGCATTTTTGACAACGCCTACCGGGTGTTCGATATCGACGACCTGATGACGAACACGCTTGGCGGAATGATCGGCTTTCTCGCCGCCGAATGGCTGTCGCGCTTTTTGCCCAGGATCGAGCATCTGGACCGGGGTGTGGATTTGTCCGCCAAAAGGGTGAGCTACACCCGCCGCGGTTTGGCCTGGATGTTTGATGTTGTCATTTGCGCGGTGCTGTTGGCCGTCTGCCACGTGCTGCGGATTCCGGCGGCTTATTTCGTCGCGACAGGTCTTTACTTTATGCTGCTTCCATACCTAACCGGCGGCTGCACCTTCGGCAAATGGCTGGTTCGCATCAGGATCGAGGAAGCGGAACCGACGGAAAAGCGGGATGCCGATGCGGGTTACGCAGCCCAATTGACCCGAGGCAGAAATAAGCAAGGTGATGAAGCGCGGCCGGGAACCATGTCGATCATCGTCCGCTACGGCCTGCTTTATTGGGGGATTTTCGGCATGAACCGTTTGGTTGCCTTTCCTTCCGGATCGTTGCCGGAGGGAGCAAGGGCGTTATTGGCCATGCTGGTTCTGCTGATGGATCTGGCGTTTTTCATTCACGTCGTCATTCAAGTATTTCGCAAAAACTCCACGCTGTTCTACGAGAAACTAAGCCGGACACAGCACCGGATATTGTGGAAAAGCGCCGCTTCGAAATCGGAGGGGAAATAAGGTTTTCCTGGGTTGCCTGTTTTTCCACAACGTGGAAAAATAATTGCTCCCGGCCAAGGAAATATTTTAAAGCAAAGGGAAAGCTTCACCATTCCATAAAAAGAAGGGGATTCGATGAAGATGTTAGACGAAGCCCGAACCTTTGCGCCGGGAGATATCGTTTATGTGTTTTACCGCAACCCGCATACCCAGGACGTCGCCAACATCCAGGAGGCCGCGGTGGTCAACAACCCGGAGCGGCCGGGGGAGCTCGCCGTTTTTTTGTACGAAACCTATTACCCGTTGACCAGTGAAATGGCCGTATACGCGTCGGCGGATGAGGCGGAGCAGGCCTACAGCTACTACTTCGGGGACGCCGCCGAGGGGGGCCTGGAATGAAGCCGTTTGTTCCCAAGCTCGTTTACTTTGAGCCGGACGCGCTGGATTATCCGCTCGGTCAAACGCTGTATGACAAATTCAAGGACATGGATCTCGACATCCGGTACACGACTTCCCACAACCAGGTCAGAAACCTGCCGGGCGAAAGCGATCTGCAAAAATACCGGGTGGCCAAGTCCACGCTGGTCGTCGGCATTCGCAAAACGCTGAAATTCGACACATCCAAACCTTCGGCGGAGTACGCCATCCCTTTTGCCACCGGATGCATGGGGCATTGCCATTACTGTTACTTGCAAACGACGATGGGGAGCAAGCCGTATATCCGCACTTATGTCAACGTGGAGGAGATTTTGGACGCCGCCGACCGGTATATGGCCGAACGCGCCCCGGAATACACCCGTTTTGAAGCTTCCTGCACTTCGGATATCGTCGGCATCGACCATCTGACCCATACGCTAAGGCGGGCGATCGAGCACTTTGGACAGTCCGAGTACGGCAAGCTGCGGTTCGTCACGAAGTTTCATCATGTCGATCATTTGCTGGATGCGAGGCATAACGGAAAAACACGGTTCCGGTTCAGCGTCAACGCCGATTACATCATTAAAAACTTCGAACCGGGCACCTCGCCTTTGGAGCAAAGAATCGAAGCCGCGGGGAAGGTGGCCCGGGCCGGATATCCGCTTGGCTTTATCGTCGCGCCCATTTACATTCACGAAGGATGGGAGGACGGGTACCGCCATATGTTCGAACGGCTGGATGCCGAACTGCCGGCCGAGGCGAAAGAGGACCTTACGTTTGAATTCATTCAGCACCGCTTCACGAAACCGGCCAAACGGGTGATCGAGAAAAATTACCCGATGACCAAGCTGGAACTGGATGAAGAAAAACGCAGATACAAATGGGGCAAATACGGCATCGGCAAATATATCTATCCGAAAGAGGAAGAGGAGGATTTGAAAACGCATCTGTTCGGTTATATGAAAGATTTTTTTCCAAAGGCGAAGCTGGAGTATTTTACTTGACCGGCGGCCCGCCGGACGCCGGAGGATGGCGCTGCAGCTTACGGCGCCTGAAGCTCCGCGTAATATTCGGCCAAAAACCGGCCGAAGCTGCGGGCGGCTTTGGGAAGATACCGCCGCTCCAGCCAGGCGATCCGGAAGACGCGCCGGCATACGGGGGTTTCGAGGCGCAGCATTTTATAAGGCGGCGTCTCGTCTTTGCGGCATGCGGGCATAAAAGCTACGCCAAGTCCGGCCTGCACCAGGCTGCCCAAAGCGGACGGTTCGTCCACCTCGCAGACGATGTTCGGCGAAATGCCCGCTTCGCGGCAAAATGACGCGTTTATTTTCCGGAACGGATGGCCAGTTTTATATTCGATGAAAGGCTCGGCCGCCACCTCCTCCAGTCGGATGCTGCTGCGCCGTTCCAAGGGATGGCCGGGCGGCACCGCCAAAAACACCTCGGCGTCCAGCACCGGCTGCTCGCGGATATCCGGATGATCGATGGAAGCGGCGGTAAAACACAGATCCACCTCGCCGTTTTCCAGCAAATTTACCAACTCCTCCATGGAAGCGGGCGGCGTTTGCAAAATGCGGAAATTCACTTCCGGATGCTCAGTCCGGTAGGCGCTTATAGCGGAAGTAATCCGGCCCAGGTTGTTCGTCGCCAGATGAATGCTTCCCCGTTCGGTTCCCGCCAGATCGGCGACTTCCTTCCGACCTTCCTCAAGCACGTTCAACGCGAGATCCACCTTTTTCAAAAACGCTCTGCCGAAGTGGTTGAGCCGGATTTGCCGGCTCTGCCGGTCAAACAGCGGCACGCCCAAATCCTGTTCCAGGCGGGCGATCGTTTTGCTCAGCGCGGGCTGGGCGATATGAAGCTCCTGCGCGGCTTTTGTCATATGCTCCAAGCGGGCGACCGTCTGAAAATATTGCAGCTGCAGCAATTCCATACCGTTCGTTCCTTTCTATTAATATACTGTAGTATATGATTTTATAATTAAATATATATTTTTAATTATCAATATGCAAATATAAAATATCTCATAACAAAGGTTTTTGAGGGGGCATGATTTGTTATGAGAAAGCAGGCAGAGGGCGATTCAGCCGAAAAGCTGATCCGTATTTTGGCGTTTACGATGGTGCTCTCGTCGATGAGCGCTACGATGTTTAATATCGTGCTGCCGGAAATTAAAAACGAGTTCCAATTATCCGTGGCGCAGGTCAGCTGGGTATCCACCATTTATATGCTGATCTATGCGATCGGATCGGTCATCTACGGGAAATTGGCCGACGTATTCAGGTTCAAAAATTTAATCACGTTTGGCTTGGCCGTGTTTTGTCTGGGCTCGCTCGCCGGGCTTGCCGCCCAGGCGTTTTGGATGGTGCTGGCCGGGCGGGTTTTGCAGGCGGCGGGAGCGGCGGTCATTCCGGCGGCGGCGATGATCATTCCCGTCCGCCACTTTCCGCCCGAACGCCGCGGATACGCGCTCGGCATCACGGCAACCGGACTGGCTGTCGGGGGGGCGATCGGACCGGTCGTCTCGGCGCTAATCGTCAGTCTGGTCGATTGGCGTTGGCTGTTTTGCATTCCGATGCTGATGCTTGTCACCTTGCCGTTTTACCGCCGTTATTTAAGCGAGCAGGCGCCCAAATACGCCAAAGTCGATTGGCTGGGGGCCGGTCTGCTGGGCGGTGCGGTTGCGTTGCTGCTGCTGGGCGTTACTTACGGCCGAATTACCTTCTATCTGGGCAGCCTGCTCCTGTTCTTGTTGTTTTTTATCCGCAACCGGACTGCGGCTCACCCGTTCGTGGATCCGCAGCTTTTCCGCAACAGAAGTTATTCCCTGGGGCTGCTCATAGCCATACTGGCGATGGGGATCGGTTACGCGCTCCCGTTCTTGACGCCGCAGCTGCTGGCGGATGTCAACGGGCTTGCCTCGGGCTGGATTGGCTTCGCTATGGTTCCGGGGGCGGCGGTGTCGGCTGTTCTGGGCAGAGCTGGAGGCAAGCTGGCGGATGCCAAGGGCAACCCGTTTGTGTTTTGCAGCGCGTCCATGCTGCTGCTGGTTTGCTTTACCCTGATCTCGATCTTCGCGGGAGCGGCGGTCCCCATCATTGCAATATTATTGATCCTTGGCAACGTCGGACAGATGTTTATGCAAATTGCCTTGACAGGCACGATATCGCGGACGCTGGCCAAGGAACAGACCGGGGTTGGCATGGGGCTGTTGTCGATGTCGAACTTTCTTTCCGGCGCGGTGGCGGCCGGCGTCTACAGCAAGGCTGTGGATCAAGGCGGCAGCGTGCATTGGAACCCGTTAAACCTGTTTGCGAATTCCGGTGTGTACAGTAATATCTATCTCATTCTCGCAGCTTTGGAGATGATTATGGTACTTTTTTATTATTTTTACTTTTTGCGAAATGAACGGCCCCGTCTGCAAAGTTCGTCTATCAACTGAGACTAAAGTCGCAAAAAAATATTAAAAATTTTAGATTTTTTCGTCTTATTGGGCTAATAAATGACGCCAACGCTTCCGATAGAGATAGAGAAGGACATAAAACTTTACACGATAATGGCAAACCTGTCGAAAGGCAGGGACGCAAAGCTACAGGGCCTGTAAATTTTTTACTGGCAGCCAGTTACCGAAGGAGGTTTTATTTTTTATGCGTAAATTGATGTTTGCAACGTTGACCCTTGTACTTTTGTTTGCCGGTTTCGGCGGGACAGGGGCGCGGGCGGCCGAACTTGAGGGCTGGCTCAATAAGGACAACCTGTCTCAGGGAGCGGTGACCATTTATTACGACGTGAAGCTGAATGTCAAGACCAAGCTGGTGATCGAGAAAAGGAACAATAAGTATACCTATAATCTGACCTACGGTGCCCAAGGAGAGACGTTCCCGCTGCAAATGGGCAACGGGGATTACACGATCAGCCTGTTGGAACAGATTAAAGGGACTACGTACCGCCTTGTGCAGAAGGATACGGTGAAGCTTGATTTGCAGGATGAGACGCCGGTCTATCTGAGTTCGACGCAAAATGTGAATTGGAATATAGACGGTCTGGCGGCAAAGAAGGCGGCGGAGCTGACGAAAGATGCGGCTGCCGATGAAGATAAAGTGAAGGCCATTTATAATTACATCATCCGCACCATCAAATACGACGACAGCCTGGCGTTTACCGCTACATCGAATTACCTGCCGAATATCGAGCGTACCTTGACTGCCAAGAAGGACACCTGCTACGGCTTTTCCTCCCTGTTTGCGGGGATGCTGCGCAGCGTTGGGGTTCCGGCCAAGCTGGCGATGGGATCTTCCGACTATGTAAAAACATATCACGCCTGGAATGAAGTTTATATAAACGGACGCTGGGTGGTTATCGACACGACGGCCGATGCCGGCTGGAATGGAACGACGACCGCTTTTACAATGATCAAAGATGCTTCGAAATATAAGGCGGACAAGTTATACTAAGCCAGTTCAATAATAAGACGAATAGGAAAAAAAAGAGCCTTGAACGACTGTTCAAGGCTTCTTTGTTTGGGCGGGATATGCTAATCTTCTTATAAAGGGGAAGAGTATCCAAGCGGGGGAGTCTGGCTCTTATGAGAGTAATACTTGTGGATGATGAACAACTGGCCTTGAATTATATGGAACGGTTATTGCTGAAGCTTGCCGACGTGGAGGTTGTCGGGAAATTTACCGACCCCGTCAAGGGGATGGGCGAAATTCTCCAAGAACGTGTGGATGTGCTGTTTTTGGACATCAGCCTGCCGGAAATCAACGGTATTGAACTGGCGGAACGGATTTTGGAAGCAAGACCGGAGATACATATCGTTTTTGTCACGGCGTATGATGAATATGCCATAAAAGCCTTTGAGTTAAACGCTCTGGATTATGTGCTCAAGCCGATCAGAGCCGAGCGCCTGGCCAAAACCGTGGATCGGATTCAGGAGCGGCTGAAAGCGGGACAGGAGCAAGTCGCCGGTTCCGAACAGGATATCAAAATATGCTTGTTCAAACAGGTAAAGGTGGAGGCGCGGCATGGACAGCCGACCCTCCTGCAGTGGCGCACGACGAAGGCGCAGGAGTTGTTTCTCTATCTCTTGCAGCACCGGGGAAGGTTGGTCCGAAAGTCTACTTTGATCGATGTCTTATGGCCGGAATACGAGACGGACAAGGTCAACTCGCAATTATATACGTCCGTGTACCATATTCGGAAAACACTTAAGCCTTACGGAGACCATTTTCAAATTGTGAATACGATGGAGGGTTACATCCTGAATACCCATCAGGTCCGCTTGGATATCGACGAATGGGAGGCCAAGCTGGCTGCGCTGCCGCCCGTGTCCGGCGATTCGCTGGACGCATATTTGGAGACGATGAAAATCTACACCGGAGATTATCTGCAGGAATACGATTACTGGTGGACGGAAAGCGAGCGCCAGCGGCTCAAGGCCATTTGGCTTCACACTTCGCTGGCGATCGCCGATTGGTACCTCGGGCAAGAGCTTTGGGAGAAGGCGGGAGCTTACTATCACAACATCCGCACCCTTCATCCCCAGGAAGAGGCGCCTTATTTTGCCCTCATGAAAATATACGCACTGCAGCAGAACTTTGCCATGGTGCACCGTCAGTACCGCAAACTCGCAGCCGTACTGAAGGAGGAACTGAACGTGGAGCCCAGCCACTACATAACGGAATGGTATGGACAATTTACGGAGAAAGCGGGGCAGGCACGTTAAGCCGCCCGCTTCCGGCGTTTTTTTATCATAGAACAAGCCATCTTGACCGGCCGTTGGCCGGTTTTTTTGTTCAGAATTTGTATAGATCTTGCGCGTATACTCCGAATGAACCATTTCAGTCGAATTTTCTGCGGCCTTTTCGCAACGTTCGCAATTAAGGGAGTTTTTTGGAGATGAATGTAGTCGGCCATTTCAGGGACGATTCACGGGGGGTGGAACTGCCCTCGCTTACGGAGATCGAATTGACGAAACAAGATAAAAGGAAACGGAGCAGGGGTTTCTATATGGATTACCGGGGGAACCGGGTAGGGATCGTAGCCACGCGGCATGGCCCTGTATTTTTTTGCAACGGTCAGTTTTATCTATTGCAAGAGCGGGAGCGGGACTATCATTTTTCGCTGCAACGCCGGAAGGGCAGAAATTTTTTTCGTTTTGAGTGGCGCGGCGAGGTCAAGCTGAGGTTCGTTTACCCCCAGGTAGTCTATCGGGACGGCCGAAGCCGGGAAACCGACGAAGTTAGCGATTTTTGCCACTGGCTGGTGGAGGCCGTAAAGAAAAAAAATTTCTTTGCGTTTTATACGTTGGGTTTTGAAGCAGGGGATCAGACAACTTTCACAATAGAACTGCGGGAGCTATTAAAATAATCATAATTTTTGTTGAATTTTTTTATAATTTGTTGAGAATTTGTTCAGAACGACGAATTAAGATGAAAGCGTCGCCCAATTACATAAACCGGACGAGGAGGGAATTGGAAAAAAATTAAGATATTATAAATGAACACATTTGAGATAAGGAGGGAGTGCTCTAAAAGCATGAAGAAAAAATGGATGGCTTTACTCATGGCCGGCGCGTTGTTCTTCCAAGGCGTCTTTGGTATGGGAGCGGCGCAGGTCAGCGCAAATCCGGATGAAGCTTCCGGCGGAGAGGCTGCGTACAGTGCGACCGATGCTACGTATGGACTGGCTGCCCCTGCAGGTGCGGCTGCGGCTGCGGCCGAAAATGCAGACAGCATCATTAAGGGAGTCCTAGTTAAGGATGCGAAGGGGACGGTAATCGACGCGGTTTACAATCCCGCCAATCAGCAGCGTTCCAAGTTGGGAGACGCCGTCAGCATCGAATACGAATGGGAGCTGCCGGATGGACATGGCTACACAAACGGCAGCACATTTGAATTCAAAATCCCTAAGGAGTTTAAAATTTTCAACGAGGTAAACGGCAAGTTGACGATCGACGACGGCAGTTCAATCGCCGATTTCACGGTTGGCACGAACGGCGATGTGAAGATCGTGTTCAACGAAAACGTCGACAATTCGAGAGTCTGGGGCACCTTTAAGGTTAATACGGTGCTTAGCGAAGAGATCAAGGGCAGAGCGGATGTGCCGATTTCTTTCCCGATTCAGGGCGGAGAGCAGAATGCTGTGATCAAGCTCGCGCCGAAGGACGGATCGCTCCTGAAAAAGACCGGGATTGCCGACAAGGACAAATCCATCACCTGGACGATCGACGTCAATACCTCGCTCGACAAGATCGACAATGCGAAAGTATCCGACCAGATTCCGCCGGGACTGAAGCTGGATGAAAGCTCGATCAAGGTTTACGAGCTGCTGCCGAATGTCGACAGAGGGCCTGACTTGGGGAATTTGGTCGAACCTGGCTCCACAACCTACGGAACGGCCGTTGAACCGGACGGTTCGGGATTCCAGGTCAATTTTAATCAGCCAAGCATCAATTCGGCTTACCGCATTCAATACACGACTTTGGTAACGGGTGAGGAAGAGACCGAATTTACGAACAGCGCGAAGTTGACCGGAGACAATGGCGTTTCGAAGGCGGATGATGAGACGATTACGATTACCCGCACGCCGCTTTTCACCAAAAAGGACACCTCCTACGATAAAGAGACTCAGACGGTGACCTGGAGAGTGCAATACAATTATGGTGAAAAGACGATAACCCCAGCCGGCGAAAGGCTGATTCATGACCGTTTCAACAACAGCATGGTGCTGGTGGAGGATTCGGTCAAAGTGCTTAAGCCAGGAACGAACGAACCGGCTGACGGCATCACGTACAAAGTAATTCCGGTGACCGATGACAACGGCAAAAACGGGTTCGATTTGCAATTTGAATCAGAGGTTACTACCGCCTATGACATTGAATATCAAACCAAAGCGATAGACCGCATTTATAAGGATACTCCGGTTACTAACGACATCTATGCAACGGTCGACGGCAAGGAGAGAAAGGGTTCCGATTCGTTCACCTTTAAGAGCGGAATTGGGGTAAAATCATTTGGCGGTGTCGATTACAGCGCTAAGATAATCACCTGGAACATCGTCGTCAACGAAGATAAGCAGCCGATGACGAATCTGGTGATCAAGGATACGTTTACGAGCGGCGGTCTGGAATTTATTCCGAGCAGCGTTAAAGTAACCTCACCGGGGAAAACAGTAACCAGTTCCACATACGATTTAGAGGTTGAAGACCCAACCAAAGGGTTTACTTTAACGTTTAACGAAGAAATAACGGATAAGTACACCATTACCTACAGTACGAAGTTTACTCCGGACAAATATCCGTATCTGAACGAGGCAACATTGGATTGGACGGAAAACACGCCTGGAGTTGCGTACCCACTCCAGGCTCCGTTTAAACCGAATACCGAAACACAGCAAAACGGCCGTAAAGTTGGAAAAAGTTATGATCCGAAGACCAAGGTACTCACCTGGGAGATCGTAGCCAACTATAACGGCAACCCGGTCAACAACGCGGTGTTGACCGACAAATTAGAAGCGGATCAAAAACTGCTGAAAGATGAAGTGAAAGTTTATAAAGCGACCATAGGGGCTGATGGTTCGGTAGTTCGGGGAACCGAGGTAACGGATCCCGCCCAAATTACCGAGGCGGCGGATAATACGTTCCGCATCGAACTGGGAGATATCAACTCGCCTTACGTAATCACGTTCAAAACCAAGCTGGAGAACGTGCTGGTCGTCGATAAAGTGCCGAATACGGCGGTTATGACCGGAGGCGACGGTAAACTCTGGAGCTGGCACGCCGACTTGCCGATCCCGCGCGGCGGCGAATACGTCAACAAAAGCGGTACGCAAAACGGCGGCAAAATCGATTGGAAAATCGTGATCAACGGAAGCCAATCCTACGTCGAGAACGCAACCATCATCGATACGCCGAGCCCAAACCAGGTTTTGCTTCCCGACTCCTTCGAACTATACGAAGCGGTCGTGAACTCGGACAAGAGCGTGACTCCGGTCGGGGGGAAGCTGACGAAGGACCAGGATTACTTCCTGACGATCAAGACGGACCCGGAAAACGACAGCCAAGCGTTTGAGCTTAAGTTTGCCGCAGAGTTCATAGAAAACGCCTACGTTCTGCAGTATTCGTCGGAAATCGCGGTCTCTGCCGACCGGGAAGAAGTAACGAATACGGCAAGCTTTGCGGGCGAAGGTATCAAAAACGTTTCCCAGGAGTCTTCGAACAAGATTCAGGTGCGCTTTACCGACGGTTCGGGCACCGGTTCGGGCCTCCGCGGTTCTTTGGAACTAACGAAGGTCGATAAGGCTGATCCAACCCAAAAACTGGCTGGCGCTACCTTTGAACTGCTGGACAGCGACGGTAAGCTGCTCGGAGAGAAGACCACCGATGAGGAAGGCAAACTGACCTTTACCAAGCTGCGGTACGACCAAGTTTACAGCCTGGTGGAAACGGGAGCGCCTGCCGGATATCTTCTCAACGGTACGCCGCTGACCGTTAAGCTTGACGAAAAAGCCAAATCGACCGGCGGTGTCACAAAACTCACGGTAGAAAACGAGAAGCGGACCGGTCCGCCGGTGGACCCGGCAGAGCCGAAAGGCAAGCTGGTCATCACCAAGGTCGATAAAGCCGACCACGCAAAAGTGTTGGCCGGCGCCACCTTCGAGCTTCAGGACGAAGCCCGGTCCAAAGCTCCGATTGCGATGACGACGGATGTATACGGAACAGCGGTATTCACCGATCTTCCGTACGGCAATTACATCCTGAAAGAAACCGCAGCACCGGCAGGTTATCTGATTGAAGGCCAGGCTGAGCGGCTGATCACGATCGACGCTAGCCTTGAACAAACGGATAACACGCTTGCCATTACGGTAGAGAACCGTAAGCGGACGACGAATCCGAGCAACCCGGGAAGTCCGAGCGATCCGAGTGATCCAAGCGATCCAAGCACTCCGGGCACCCCGAGCACTCCAAACGATCCGGCCGACCCGGGTGTACCAACCATTCCGGGTACGGTGATTAATCCGCCGGTGGACAACTCAAACCCGGACGCCGACGATAATGCCGGGGTTCCGGACGGTACGATTCCGGCTGGCGGAACGGATGGCGGCAAGCCGAAGGGCGGCAAGCCAACCGTGGACAAGCCGAAGGATTCGGAGAAACCGACGGACCTGGAGCTTGACGACGAAGGGAATCCGCTGGGTGGAACCCGCGGCGATCGTCCAGCGGGCGAGGAATTCCCGGGAGTCAGCGTCCTGCCGAAAACCGGGGAAGGCAGCCCGTTGCCGTTCCAAGCGGCGGGGGCAGCCCTGATCTTGTTGGGATTGCTGCTGAGAAAGAAATACTTGCAGCGCAAATAGCATAAACGCCGAGGGGGCATCTCCAAGAATCTGAGGACGATTTTTGGGGATTGTCCCCTTTGCTTTTTATGTTCAGAAATTGTTGAGATGCTGCTGATATAATATAATACGTTGTGCAAATTGGAAGTAATTGTATTAAAACGAAGTGGAATACCGGGTTAACGATAAGGAGCCGATCCTATGCGAAAGCTGTCTTATTTATTGATTTTGCTCGGCATTGCCGTGATCGTGGCGCCGATGCTGATGGAATGGCAGGCGGACCGCGAGCAGCAAAGGCTGCTGGCGGAGGCGGAACAGGCGCGGAAACAGCGGGAAGCAGCGGCGATGAGCCGCGAGCTGGCTGCCGGTTTCGAGCGGCTCTCACATTTGCTGGAGGAAGGGTCCTCCGCCGCCGATTCCGAACCGGCCGCCGTCCCGCAGCTTATGACGGTGGACGGGAAAACGTCGATCGCTATGATCGAAATCGCGGCGATCGATGTAAAGCTGCCCGTCTTGGAAGGGGCCACAAAGGCTAACATGAAGCACGCGGCCGCGCATATGACCGAAACGGCGCCGCTCGGCGCGGAGGGGAACGCGGCGATTGCCGCCCACCGGGCGCGTACAAAGGGCCGTTTGTTCAACCGCTTGAACGAAGTCGAGATAGGAGATAAAATCGTCATAACTACCGAATCTGATCGCTACACCTATGAGGTTTATAAAATCTCGATAGTCGAACCGACGGAAGTCTCCGTCCTCAAGCCGAACGGGAAGGATAAAATCCTGACTTTGATCACATGCGATCCTCTGAAAAATCCAACCCATCGTCTTATCGTTCAAGCCAAGATGAAGCAGGTTAATGTGCCATTAAATCGTGATATGGTTGGTGAAAAGGGATGAGTATTACGGGGTCTTATATTATATACGGGGTAGGCTGTGTATTGCTGGCCGGCGCCGTACTCTATTTGCGGTCTTTGTATTCGGAGATTGCCGCGCTCCGGGTGCTGGCCTACCGCGATCCGGTGACGGGTTTGCTGAACCGGAACGGGCTGGATCATTTTTGGACCAAATACAAAGGTAAGGAAAACCTCGCCGTTCTGAATCTCGATCTGGATTGTTTCAAGGAAATCAATGATACATACGGACATCAAGCGGGCGACCAGCTGTTATGGGAAGTAAGCCGATATCTGGAACAGTTGACGAATAAGAACCAACTCGCGTTTCGGATCGGAGGGGACGAGTTTCTGTTTATCATGAAAAATTGCGATCCGAACCAGGTGAAGATTATGGCCGGATTGCTCCTGGGTCAAATCTCCAGGCCTTATTATATTGCAGGAAGGGATATGTCCATTACGGGAAGCATCGGCATCAGCATTTGCCAGGGGCACCGGGCCGAAAAGACGCGCATGATGCAGGAAGCCGACGCCGCGATGTATCATGCCAAACGGCTTGGCAAAAACCGCTATTGCGTTTTCGGCGAGCGGGTGCTCCCGGAAGACCTCGTTCAATCCAACCCCGGCGTTAATAAACCGTGGCGCCAAACACAATTCAATCTCCGATAAAACTCACAAAAATCCATATAGAAGATCACTTTATTATCGTTACTCCTCCCGGATAAGATAGTAGAATGGAAAAAAAGCATACAAGAAAAGTCAGATTAGCACATTTCCAGGAGGACCGCGAAATGCCTATTTTTTTCGATGAAACTAAAGGCCTTTTCCATCTGCAATCCCGCAATACAAGCTACATGATTCAACTGGTCCGGGGGTATGCCGCCCATGCGTATTTCGGCGCCAAGCTGCGCCAGGACAGCAATCTCGATGAACTGTTGACGTTTAAGGAACGGGCTTCCTTCAGCCCGAATCCGCTTCCGGACGACAAAACGATCTCGCTCGATACGCTGCCGCAGGAATATCCGCAATACGGCACCGGCGATTTCCGCAGCCCGGCGTACCAAGTCCGGCTGGCGAACGGCGCCCGGGCGACCGAGCTCTCTTATAAGTCGCACCGGATCATTCCGGGCAAACCGGCGCTGGAGGGGCTGCCGTCCGTCTATGTCGAGCGCGAGAGCGAAGCCGAAACGCTGGAGCTTGAGCTGTTCGACGCGGTGTCCGGGTTGACCGTGTATTTATGCTATACTGTCTTTGAAGATTTTGACGCGATCGCCAGATCGGCCCGGTTCCGCAATGACAGCGGCGAAGCGATACAAATCGAACGCGCGCTGAGCGCCTCGGTGGATTTTGCGGACGCGTCTTACGACGCCTTGTATTTGTCCGGCGCGTGGGCGAGAGAACGCCACGTGCAGCGCAGACGGCTTGCGCCGGGCCTCACCGGCATCAGCAGCCGGAGAGGGGCCAGCTCGCACCAGCAAAATCCGTTTCTCGCGCTGCTGCGGCCGGAAGCCGACGAACGGCAGGGCGAAGTATACGGCTTTAGCCTGATCTACAGCGGCAATTTTACCGCCGAGGCCGAGGTGGAGCAGTTCGGGACGACCCGTGTGTCGCTGGGGATCAATCCGTTTGAATTCAACTGGAAGCTGGCGCCGGGCGAAACGTTCCAGACGCCGGAAGCCGTGCTGGTCTATTCGTCCGAAGGGCTGGGCGGCATGTCGCGCACGTTCCACCGCTTGTACCGGACAAGACTTTGCCGCGGGCAGTTCCGCGACCAGGAGCGTCCGATTCTCGTCAACAACTGGGAAGCGACCTATTTCGATTTCAACGCGGATAAAATCGAAGCGATCGCCAAGGCGGGCAGCGAGCTTGGGATCGAGCTGTTCGTACTGGACGACGGCTGGTTCGGGCACCGGGACAGCGACAACAGCTCGCTTGGCGACTGGTATGAAGACCGCCGCAAGCTGCCGCAAGGGCTTGGCGATTTGGCCCGCCGTGTGAAGGAAACCGGGCTGCAGTTCGGTCTGTGGGTCGAACCGGAGATGGTGTCGCCGGACAGCGAGTTGTATCGGGCCCATCCGGATTGGTGCCTGCACGTGCCGGGACGGCGGCGGACCGAAGCCCGCGATCAGCTCGTGCTCGATATGTCGCGGGAAGATGTGCGGCAGTATTTGTACGAGCGGCTGAGCGATATTTTCTCCAGTGTGCTGGTTTCCTACGTCAAATGGGACATGAACCGGAACATGACGGAGGTCGGTTCGGCGGCCAGCCCGGCGGAGCGGCAAGGGGAAATCGCCCACCGTTACATCCTGGGGCTGTATGAGCTGCTGGAGCGGCTAACGAGCGAGTTCCCGCACATTTTGTTCGAAAGCTGCTCTGGCGGAGGCGGCCGTTTTGATCCGGGCATGCTCTATTACATGCCGCAAACCTGGACGAGCGACGATACGGACGCCGTGGAGCGCCTGAAAATCCAATACGGCACGAGCATCGTTTACCCCGTATCGACGATGGGGGCCCATGTTTCCGCGGTGCCGAACCACCAGGTGGAACGCACGACTTCGCTTAAGTTCCGGGGAGACGTAGCGATGTCCGGCAATTTCGGTTATGAGCTCGACCTGACCAAGTTTACGGACGAAGAGAAGGAAATTGCCAAGGCACAAATCGCCATATATAAGGAAATACGCGGTCTCGTGCAGCAAGGGGAGCTGTACCGCCTGAAAAGTCCGTTTGAAGGCGGCGAAACGGCGTGGATGTTCGTCAGCCCGGACAAAAACGAAGCGCTGCTGTTCTATTTCCGCGTGCTCGCCGAACCGAACGGCCCGCTGCGCAGCGTCAAGCTGGAAGGGCTTGACCCTGCCAAGGACTACGCCGTAGTCGACAACGGCAAAGTGTACGGCGGCGACCGCTTGATGTCGGCGGGGTTGTCCGTCGCGTCGGTGAGCCGCGATTTCAGCAGCATATTGGTGCGGTTGAAAGCCGTGCACTAAATAAAAACCTGAAGGAGGCGAAATGGCTTCCTTCAGGTTTTTTTAGCGAGAATGGAAAACGTTCGGATGATGAGAGGAGTATGTAGATCGGCTTATTCCAAGGTATACCGGGATGCGAAATTTGCTTTCGAAGATCAATACTCGCTGTCCGGACGCTTTGCATGATTATCTCGTTTGATCAGGTAGCAGAGAAATAGACAAGCTTGGGAGAAGAACATATTTTGTGAAGAAGCAGATAGGATCAAGATAAATTAGATGGGCATAGGAGAAGAAAGCAGGTTTTTCGGAGAAGTAAGGCAGATCGAACGGGAGATGAAGGACCAGATGCGGGGGAACGAAAAGACCGTGACATTGCTGTAGCTTGAACTCTTCCGTCAGCAGCAATGCCCCTGCCGATCATGCTAACCCACACCAATCAAGTTGATCCGCATCAAATAACCTCTACCGTTCAAGTGCCACGATCAGGCCGCAGCCGCAAGGGGCTGGTTCGGTTGGCGCGCGATCAGCTTGCGGTAAGGGATCGCCGGAATCGCCACACACATGCACAGTAACTTCTGTCGCATCGTTTCTTCCGCTCCGGGCAGTCCTCCGGACAGGCGCAATCGGCGGCGTCCGGTGTATTCGTTCAGGTACGCCTGCAGATGCTTCAGTCCCAAGGCTCCATACGTACTCTTCAGCGATTCCCACGCCTCTCTCACCACTTTCCGCAAGGGCGCATACAGCCGAAAGGCCTGAGGGAACAACTGTACTGCCGATTTATGGACATCCACATGCCCATTGATAAACGCGGTTAGATCGTGACGGTTTGCCCTTTTTTCGCCTCCCCGCTTATTTGGAACCAGGCGGATTTTGACCTGTTCCGGCTCGCCCGACTCCGTGACCGTGCATCCCGCTACGACCGCCGAGGCGTACGGATGCGAAAGCTGACACCGGGACGGATTACGCCCATACTGATCGCTGTTCACCTTCACGTCTCCGGAGAGCAGCTCCCGGGCATCGAACTCCCCCACGGCATGGCGTATTTTGTGCAGCATCGACCAGGCGGTCTTGTAGGTAACCCGGATCACCTTGCTCAGCCGCAGCGCCGAGATGCCGCCCGGGAGCAGGAATAAATCCAGGGCCTCGAACCACTTGAGCAAGGGCAGATGCGTTCCTTCAAAAATCGTACCGACCAAAGGCGATGTTTGATGCTTGCACTTTCCGCACTCGAACAAAGGGATATGCCGGGAAGTCAGACGGCTGCACCGGGTGTGAGCGCAGCGCGGGCAGACGAAGCCGTTTGGCCATTTCATCGCGATCAGCGCCTCCATGCAGTCCTGCTCGCTGTTAAAACGGCTGCTGAATGGTTGAAGTTCCGTTCCCGCATTGGCTTCCATATCCGCTTACCTCCCGAATCAAGAATACACGAACATAAATTCCATTTATTTCATTATAACAAACGTACGTTCTCTAATCAAGCTAAAAATCTCACCTGAAACGCCTCATTTTTTCCTCATCTTTATTGTTTTTTCTTCTCTTTTTTTTGGAATCCTTGACTTGCTCTAGCCCCACCCCTGCTCCCTGCTCCTGAACGAAGGGGATAATCGTGCAAAGGCAAGCAGCATACAGGGACACCAAGACACGAACCCTATAAACATTGGTTTTAAAGCTGGCCTCTACCGTACCTCACGGTTCCGCAAAATATCACCGGGAATCAGACGGGGAAATGCCCATCACCTACGGCAACTGCTTTTGATTTTTTTAATCTGATGAGGCGATTGAAGCGGAAACGAAAAGCCCTGTTTTCCGCATATGCGCAGATAACAGGGCTTTTTTAATTAATCGCGGCAGCCCGGGAACATCCCCGTAGAAATAGCGATGCGGTTCCAGCAATTGATGACGTTGATCGCAAAGATCAGATCCATCGTTTCTTTTTCGCTGTAGAAGGAGCGGACCCGGTCGAACACGTCCTGGGGGACGCCGCGCTCTGCGATAAGCGTGACCGCTTCCGTCAGTTCCAGCACGGCTTTTTCCTGATCCGTATAGCAGGGCGATTCCCGCCACACGCTGATTAAATTGATGCGCTGTTCGCTTTCTCCAAGCTTGCGCAGCTCCTTCGTATGCATATCGAGGCAAAAAGCGCAGCCGTTGATTTGCGATGCCCGGATTTTCACCAGCTCGTAAATGACGCGGTCCAGCCCGCTTGCGGTCACCTGTTTCTCCAATTGGCTCATCGCCCGGTAAATGTCCGGGTTGGCTGCGTAATGGTCAATTCTTACTTTCATATACATCAACCTCCAAATGATAATGGATAACTGGAACTAGTTATCACAAGTAAGACAAGGGAGGGGGTGTTTTTGTGACAGAAACAAGGTCATACGAGACTTGGGACTTTAAAATTTGAAAATATGTATCGTTTTCTGCAGTTGGAATACGGCGTTTTTCATCGCTTCAATCTCATCGGCCATCGCGCGGATGGAGGTGATCTGCTCGTTCATCGATGCGGACACCTGCTCGGTTCCGGCAGCCGACTGCTGCGTGATGGCGGAGATGTTCTGAATGGCCGAAGAAATGTTGTGCGCGCTATCCAGCATCGCTTCGCTTTCCCGGGCAAAAGCGGAAATTTCTTCGGAAATGTACTGGACGCTTTGGACGATTTCCTGAAAAATTTGCTCCGCTTCGAGAAGGATGGCGCTTTGCTGGCGCACGACTTCCTCGTTGATTTTGATGTTTTGACCGGCTTGCTTCACATCCTGCTCAATGCTGCGGACAAGGTTAAACACCTCTTTGGTGGAGGCGCTCGATTCCTCGGCCAGCTTGCGCACTTCAAGGGCGACGACCGCAAATCCGGCCCCGTGCTCGCCGGCCCGCGCCGCTTCGATGGAGGCATTCAGCGAAAGCAGGTTGGTTTGCTCGGCGATCTCCGAAATCGCCCGGGTAATTTTCGTGATGCCTTGCGCATTTTGCGCCAGCGCTTCGATCGATTCGGCGACTTTTTCCGTCGCCTCGATATTTTTGCGCATACCCTCCGCTTGTCGCGACACGGATTCCCGGCCCCGTTCCACAAGCTGCAGCGTTTCCGCAGAACGCTGATTCATCTGCCGGGTCGAATCGGTGTAATTGCCGACTTTCTCTTCAATTTCGCCGATCGCCTCCGTCATGCCGCCAACGTCCTCGCTGATGGCGCTTGCGCCAAGCGCCAATTCATTGGACGATTGCGTCACCTGGGTCATCACCTCAATAAGCCCCTGATTACGTTCCGAAATGCTGCGGCTGGAGTCCATCACTTTGCGGGTAATGTCCGAGGTTTCCTGCAAAATTTTGCGCAGCTTGTCCACCATACCGTTAAACGAGCGGCTGAGCTCGTTCATCCCGCCGCTTTGGTTCACCCGGGCGGTGAAATCTCCCTTGGCGATCTGCGCGGACGCGCTGGAGATGTCGGAAAATGAATCCGTGAGCTCTCGCTCGAGATAGCGGGAGAGCGGGTAAGTAAGCGCTGCCAAAAAAATGATGAGAATTAATCCGACCCAGATGTGGCCGAGAATCACGAATACGATCAGGGCGGGAACGGCGAACAGCGCGGCCACGAGATAGCAGGCGGCGTTAATTTTTCCGCTAAGGGGAAGTCTGTTGAACCATGACATTGGATTCATTGCCTCCTTCGAAAGTAGGTTATTTTTACCATGATTATAACATCCGAACTAAAAAGGGTATAGGACGAAATATTCCGAGAAATGCTACCTTCAGGTTGAAAAAATTCCGGCGAATAAAATCAGGTTGATCGTATTGACAAATATCCCGAAACGTTGTTACATATATTCAGAAAATATTTCGTATACGAAATATTAAAAAGTATAATTAAATTTTTAAGGATGGAACCGGTTTGGATCAAAAACAACGCATGCACGAAATCGTGGAATCTTTTCGGGAAGTCAAAAAAGCTTTCTATCAGCTGTTGTCCAAACAAGCGGACAAATACGGGATTACCGGCATTCAGTTCAAGGCCCTTAAAACGATCCAAGACAATCCGCAAATCGGGATCACCGAGCTCGCGGATTTAATGCGTTTGGGGAACAGTACGGCGAGCGGCGTCATCGATCGGCTTGTCAAAGCCGGGCTGGTGGAAAGAAAGCGTCTGGAGAGCGACCGCCGTTCCGTATCGCTGGAGGTGACGGAGCAGGGGAAGGAGGTCTACCGGCTTACCGATCTTCAATATTCCAAAGCGATTGCGGCCGTACTGGAGAACTCGGAAGAGGATTTTGAGCATTTATTGCAGACTCATCGAAAAATTATAGCTTCATTAGAGAAAGTGAGAGAAGAAACCAATGAATAATACCGCTGCTGTAGAGGGCGCCGCTTTTAAAAGATGGCCGATCGTCATGGCGCTGATTATCGGGGCGTTTGTGGCGATTTTGAACCAAACCTTGATGAATGTGGCGCTTCCGCAAATGATGAGAGATCTGAATGTAGGGACTACGACGATTCAATGGCTGACCACCGGCTTCATGCTGGTGAACGGGGTACTTATTCCGCTTAGCGCTTATTTTATGGAACGTTTTACGACGCGGATGCTGTTTATTTCCGCCATGGCGATCTTCGCTGTCGGAACGGTGATTTGCGGGATTGGCACAAGCTTTCCGATGGTGCTGATCGGACGTTTGTTCCAAGCGGCCGGCGCCGGGGTGCTGATGCCGCTGATGACCGTGGTGTTCCTGACGATATTTCCGATTGAAAAACGCGGCCAGGCGATGGGGATGATGGGGATCGCGATGGTTTTCGCTCCGGCGGTCGGACCTACGCTTTCGGGGTGGGTTATCCAGCATCAGTCCTGGCATGTGCTGTTCTGGATCATTTTGCCGTTTGCCATCCTTTCCATACTTCTTGGGATTATTTTTCTGCGGAACGTGACCGAGGTGGCCCGGCCGAAGCTGGATATGTTATCGGTCATTTTGTCGACGTTGGGCTTTGGCGGCGTGCTGTACGGCTTCAGCGAAGCGGGCAGCACAAGCTGGGGCGAACCCGAGGTCATCATCGGTCTGTTCGTCGGCGTGATTGCGTTGGCGTTGTTCTTGTGGCGCCAGCTGAAATCGGAAAAACCGATGCTGGAGTTCCGGGTGTTTAAATACGATATGTTTTCCCTGACTACGGTGATCAACGTGGTTGTTACGATGGCGATGTACGCGGCCATGATCCTGCTGCCGATCTACCTGCAAAACATCCGCGGCTTTTCGCCGCTGGAATCCGGCCTGCTGCTGATGCCGGGCGCGATTCTGATGGGGATTATGTCGCCGATTACGGGGATGATCTTCGATAAAATCGGGGCCCGTTGGCTAGCGGTCGTCGGTCTGGCGATTACCGCCGTCACGACATGGGAATTCAGCAATTTGACCGACAGTACGACTTATGCTCATCTGATCCTCATGTATACGCTTCGCATGTTCGGGATGTCCATGCTGATGATGCCGATTCAGACCGCCGGCTTAAACCAGCTGCCCGCAAGCTTGAACGCGCATGGCACGGCCATGGCCAATACGCTGCGGACGATATCCGGCGCGCTCGGCACCGCCTTGCTCGTCACGATTATGTCCAGCCGGACAAAGGATCGGGCGGCGGAAATGATCATGTCCGCGGGCATCAATCCGCAGGACCCGGCGAACGCCCAGCAGGTCGCGCTCATTACCAAAGAAGCGACGATCAACGGCATCGACTTCGCCTTTGTGGTCGCTACGGGAATCACGCTGGTGGCCTTTGTCCTGTCTTTCTTCATCCGGAAAGTCCAGGTTGGCAAAGACGGCCAAAACAAAAAAGAGCCTGGCATGAAGCACGCCAAGGCTTGAGATACGGGACGAAAAAAAGTCGACGCCGATCGTGGCGCCGGCTTTTTTCGTGTGGCCGATAAAGCGGAATATGAGAAAAAATGAAGCCTTAGAAGGAAATATGTATATAAGTGTAGAAATATATCAGCAGCGAAAGCAAACGGGTATCGCCGGGGGATCGTCGGAATAACGACGTTTTAAGCCATTACTAGAGGTGTAAAATGAAAAAATCCATTTTATTATTTTTTTTGAGTTTGATTTTTCTGATCGTTCTATCGCCGCATGAAATCGATGCGAAAGCCGCGCAATCCAAGATTGTGCTGGATGGTCAGGAAATCGCTCTTCCGGAGAATGTCGAAGTTGCCAATATAGATAATAATGTGCTGATTCCCATAAGAGTTGTTGCTGAAAATCTTAAATTTAAGGTCAAGTGGGACCAAAAGACTCAGAATGTTAAAATCCATAATAATTCGAATGCGATATCTTTAAATGTGGGGCAACAAGAAGCGGAAGTCTCCAATGAGCCCGTATTATTAAACACTGCACCTTTGATGCGGAACAATACGGTTCTGGTTCCTATTCGTTTCGTTAGTGAACAAATGGGGCTTAAGGTAAGTTGGAATAATACCGATAAGACGGTTTACTTGACGAGCAATGGAGAAAAGGCGGTGCTGTCCGAAGCAAATACCGATGACTCCTTGATACATATCAACGAAATCCATTTTAGCGATCATCAGCTTGTTGCATCAATGGACGGTCAAGTTACTCCAACCATATTTACGCTGCAGGACCCGGAAAGAATTGTAATCGATTTGCCGAACACGGTATTTTCGGATACGTTCCAGTCATTAAATGCCGGCTTAAACGGAAAATTGGATGTAAGCGGATCTTCACAGATTGCCGACATCAGATTTTCGCTATTTAGTCAGGAGCCGAAGCAAGTCCGGATCGTTGTTGAGTTAATGGAAAATCAAGAAATTCCGTTTAATTATGAATTTAATGAAGGTAACCTTGTTGTTAATTTAGGCCTTTCGGAGAATAACTCTGATCTTTCCGATTCCGGCCCCGTTAATCCCGTTAATCCCGTTAATCCAGCTAATCCTGTTGATCCCATTGATCTAGTTGATCCTGTTGTTAAACCAGGACTTAAAACGGTAGTGATTGACGCGGGGCATGGCGGCAGCGATCCGGGGACAACCAGCTTCAGCAATCGGCACGAAAAGGAATTTACTTTGGCTTTAGCTTTGAAAGTTCAGGAGCTTCTTTTAAATGAGCCGGGCATTAATCTCGTGATGACTCGTGAAAGCGATGTTTATCCCACCCGTTCAGAGCGCGTGAAGTTGGCCAATGAATTGAATGCCGATATTTTTGTTTCGATTCACGGCAATAGTGTTCTTTCCTCACCGCAAACGACCGGGACGGAAACCTATTATTATGAGCGAAGCAGCAGCAAAGAATTAGCCAATACCATTCATAAGCGGTTAGTGGAAGCCGTGGGTTTTAAGGACCGCGGAGTGAAAAACGGTAATTTTCAAGTCATCAGAGAGACCAAGATGGCGGCGGTTCTTTTGGAGGTCGGATTTCTTAGCAACCCGGCGGATGAGGAAGCGATGTTTTCCGATGAAATGCAATATAAAGCGGCTCAAGCCATTGTGGATGGCATAAAGGAATATTTGGGTTCGTCTCGTGCGGGCCAGCATACTAGCTGATAAAAAAAGCAGGGAAGGGGTAATAATCACCCTTTCCCTGCTTTTTCATTAGCCCAGTACCACTTCAACTTGGTGCACGCCGCCGTCGCCGGCCGGGGCGATAACGTTGCCCTGGATCGGCTGGCCGTTCACGGTGATGCTGGCCACGCCTTTTTCCACGTGATTCGGATTGCTGATCCGGATCACGTACGTGTCGCCGCGGAAGACGCGGGTGATTTCATAACCGTCCCAAGCGGACGGAATGCAAGGATCTACCTTGAGGCCGTTAAAATCGGCCTGAATGCCGAGGATCGCCTGCGTGATCGCAACGTAATTCCAGGCGGCCGTGCCGGTCAGCCAGGAGTTTTTCGCCTCGCCGTGGCGGACGGCGTCTTTGCCGGCGATCATTTGCGAATATACATAAGGCTCCATGCGGTGGATTTCGCTGATGTCCTCCAGGTAAGCCGGAGCGATCTTCGCATATACCTCAAACGCGCGGTTGCCGTGTCCGAGCACCGTTTCGGCGATCATGATCCACGGGTTGTTGTGGCAGAAAATTCCGGCGTTTTCTTTGTAACCCGGCGGATAGCTGGAGATTTCGCCCAGGTTCAAATAATACTTGGAATACGGCGGCTGCTGCAGCACGATCCCGTATTTCGTGTCCAGGCGTTCGGCCACCGAGGCCAGCGCCTTGCCGGCCAAACCTTCTTCGACGCCGATGCCGGCCATGACGCACATGCCTTGCGGTTCGATGAAGATTTGTCCCTCCGCGTTTTCTTTGCTGCCGACCTTTTCACCGTAGTGGTCGTAGGCGCGCAGGAACCAATCGCCGTCGAAGCCGTGTTCGAGCGTGGTCTTCCGCATTTTTTTCACATGCGCATCCGCCTCGGCCGCTTCGGATTCAAGCCCGCGTATCCGGCACAGCTCGGCGAAATCCGGACCGACGAACACGAACAATCCGGCGATGAAGACGGATTCGGCCACCCGGCCTTCGATATTGGCTGTCGTTTGGAACGATTCGCCCGGCTCCTTGGAGAAGCAGTTCAGGTTCAGGCAGTCGTTCCAGTCCGCGCGTCCGATCAGCGGCAGGCCATGGGGCCCGAGATTTTCGACGACATGGTAGAAGGAACGTTTCAAATGCTCGAACAGCGTAGCGGTGTTGTCGGGGTTGCTGTCGAACGGAACCTGCTCGTCAAGGATGCTCAGATCGCCGGTTTCTTTAATATAAGCGGCCGTGCCGAGAATGAGCCAAAGCGGGTCGTCGTTAAAACCGCTGCCGATCTCGTTGTTGCCTTTTTTGGTGAGCGGCTGATATTGGTGATAGGCGCTGCCGTCCTCGAATTGGGTGGCGGCGATGTCGAGAATCCGCTCGCGGGCCCGCTCCGGAATTTGATGCACGAACCCGAGCAAATCCTGGTTCGAATCGCGGAAGCCCATCCCGCGGCCGATGCCCGACTCAAAATAGGATGCCGAACGCGACATGTTGAACGTAACCATGCACTGATACGGGTTCCAGATGTTGACCATCCGGTTCAGCTTGTCGTCGCCGCTTTGGATTTGGTATTTGGAAAGCAGTCCTTCCCAATAAGCCGCCAGCTCCGCCATCGCCCGGTCCACATCGGCATCGGTGGCAAACCGTTCAATCATTTCAAGCGCCGGTTTTTTGTTGATGATTCCGGGCGCCTCCCATTTCTCTTCCTCGGGAACTTCCACGTAGCCGAGGATGAACACAAGGCTCTGCTCCTCGCCGGGGGCGAGCTGCAGCACCACTTCATGGGAGCCGATCGGCGACCAGCCGCTGGCCACGGAGTTGGAAGCTTTGCCGGCTACGACAACCTGCGGTTCATGCAGACCGTTGTACAGGCCAACGAACGCTTCGCGATCGGTATCGAAACCGTCGATGTCCCGGTTGACGGAGTAGAAAGCATAGTGGTTGCGGCGTTCACGGTATTCCGTCTTGTGGTAAATGACCGAATCCAAAATTTCCACTTCGCCGGTGCTCAGGTTGCGCTGGAAGTTCGTCATGTCGTCCTGGGCGTTCCACAAGCAGAACTCGGCAAAAGAGAACAGGGATACCTTTTTCGCCTGGGAGCCGGTGTTTTTCACCGTCAGACGATGCACTTCGCCGTTGTAGCCGAGCGGCACGAACGCCAGCTGGGTGACGGAAACGCCGCCGCGTTCGCCGGTGATCGAAGTGTAGCCAAGGCCGTGGCGGCATTCGTAAAAGTCCAGCTCGCGTTTCACGGGCATCCAGCCCGGCGTCCAAAAGTCGCCGTTGTCATGGTCGCGGACATAATAGTAGCGGCCGCCGGTATCCAGCGGGATGTTGTTGTAGCGGTAACGCGTCAAGCGGCGCAGGCGGGCGTCACGGTAAAACGAATAGCCGCCGGCCGTATTGGATATGAGTCCGAAAAATTGCTCGTTGCCGAGGTAATTAATCCAGGGATAAGGGGTTTGCGGCGTGTTAATCACATATTCTTTACGCTTGTCGTCAAAAGCTCCGAATTTCATGGAAACAACACTCTCCTATCATTTGTGAACGCGCGTTTATTTTATTCGGCAAGCCGCCTGCGGATAGGCTGCTTCGAAAGATGCAGGGGAAGCAGTCCGCCGCAGCCGGATCAGCGGACGGGCGGCTTGCAAGTGTCCCGGACCACAAGCTTGGTCGGGAAGCTGACCGTGCTGAACGTCGCCTCGTCGGCTTCGCACAGCTCGATCACCTTCAGCACCGCGGCTTTGGCCATTTCATCGACCGGCAGCCGGACGGAAGTCAGCTTGGGCGTAATCCGCGAAGCCAACAGAGCATCGTCGAAGCCGATGATCGACAGTTGGTCGGGCACGGCGATCCCGTGCTCGGCAAACGCTTCCATCGCGGCGATAGCCATGTCGTCGTTGGAGCAGAACAGGGCGGTCGGCAGTTTCTCTTGCAGCGCAAGTCTTTTCGCTTCGCGATAGGCGCTTTCCTTCAGAAATTCTCCCTCCAGAACAAAGTCATCCCGAAGCGGCAGGCCGTGTTTTTGCAAGGTGCTTTCGTAAGCCAGATAGCGCTCGCGCCCGGAGTAGGTGTTCATGCTCCCTTTGATGATGCCGATTTCGCGATGCCCCAGGCCGATCAAGTATTCGATCGCTTCGGCCGTGCCTTCGTAGTCCATCGAGTTGATGACGGCGAGATGGTTTTTGTTCAGCCGTTCTGCCATGATTTCCGAAATGTCGTAATCGAGCAGCACGAGCGGCGCTTTCTGATCGACCATTTCCCGCACCAGCTCGATGTCTTTTTGCGTGCCGACCAAAATGCCGCCGTCGATCCGCTTTTGCTGAAATGCCTGCTTGACCTTTTGAAACTCGCCGCGCGAGTATACGGTATGTATCAGAACGTAAAACCCGCGGGCGTTCGCCGTATCGACGACCATGTCGACGATGGGGGCGAAGTAGCTGTTTTGATAAATCCGGCTGGCGGTTTCCTGTTCCGACATGCTGATCGCAAACAGGCCGATCGTATCCGTACGTTTGCCGGCCAGCGCTCTGGCAAAGCTGTTCGGCTCATACTGGTGCTGCTCGATGACCCGGAGCACCTTGGCCCGCGTCGCTTCGGGAACATTCGGGTAATTGTTGATCACCCGTGATACCGTGCTGCGGGACACCCCGGCCAATTTGGCTATGTCTTCGCTGCGCATATAGGTCCCCACTTTCGTAAACGCGCGTTTATGAGGTTATTGTAAAGGATATCCGGAAGATAATCAATGGTGAAAAAGCGGCGTTGGCCATAATAAGTTGAACGAATGATTGTACGGGTAAAGGCAGCGGGGATATAGTCCGCCGCCTAAGGAAGGTGTTCGAGGTATTCGCGGATCATCTTGAGCGCTTTATCGGCGTTTGGCGTGTCCGCCCGCAGCGAGATGATCATTTGTTGTTTCGCCAACGGCAGCTGGTCGGCGAGGGCACTGCCTGTGACGTCGATGCCGTAGACATGCTCCTGTCCGTCCTCCTCGGATTTGGCTTTGAGGATCCGGTCATCGGTCAGCAGCGGCTTCAGTTCGGCCGTCTCCTTGTCAAGGCTGAGGAAGGCGCCGCCTCCGGACAGCCAATCGAACGAAGCTTTGTCCGTAATATAAATATCCGGCGACGAGGTGGCGATCACGGCCAGCGCTTTCTGCTGGTAGGCCATGTCCGCGCCGCTCATGCCCGATTCGCTTTGCCCCGGCAAGTACAGCATCTCCAGCTCCAAGCGTTTGAAGTCCGGAATCTGGGCGGTCATCGCCTGCTCCAGCGCGTCCGTCCCGCCGCTTACCTCATCGGTCAGGAAATTGCCGACCATGATGATGGACAAGTCGACAGGTGGAAGAGCGGCCAGTCTTTTTTGCTCCTCGCGGTGATCCAGGTAGGCGTTAAGGCCAAAAACGATTGCGATCACGGCCACAAGAGCGATGATGCAGTGCGTTTTGTAAAGCCGGAAAAAATCGTCGATCTTCTCCGCGGTGCCGGCGAATTTTCCCCATTTCGCGTATCTTTGGCGGCTCATTTCCTCAACTTTGCTTCGCTCTTCCGCTTCGATAATCATTTTGTAGGCTTTGACCTTGGCTTCGTACTCCTGCTCGAACCGGTCATCCTGCTGACGGGAGCGGGATTTCCGCAGCAGAATGTCGAACGCTTTATCGACATCCTCGCGGGGCGCGTTTTCGGGCAGGCCCAATTGCTCATATGCCTGTTTTAAAATGTCTTTCTCCATCGCCCTATCTCCTCTGATTTAGCTCTGAAATCCTGTCATATTATTATATGGAAAGTAACGCTTACATTTATTATACTTTGTATTTGTAATGAAGGGAAATAAGCTGAACAAGCGAAAAAGCCGGGCGGCCTAGAGCGGCGCTCGGCTTGCGAATTCGGGCGCTGATGAATCTTTCAGCGCATGCGGCGCATCGAGAGGATGACGCTGCTCCAATGCCCGGTATCCAGCGGGCTGATCTCCACACCGGGATCTCCCCAGGTATGGATGAATTGGCCGTTGCCGATGTAGATGCCGACGTGGCCGGGAATGTTGTCGGTTTCAAACCGGCCAGGCACGGTGAAAAAGATCAGATCTCCGGTTTGAAGGTTGTCCCGGGTGACGGGGATGCCTTCTTTCGCCTGATCTCTGGCCAGCCGCGGCAAGTCTTGCCCGAATTTTTTGAACACATGGCGGGTGAAGGACGAGCAGTCGAACGCTTTCGATTGCTCGTAAGGCGCTGCTCCGAATTCATAGGGAACGCCTAAAAAACTTTTCGCATAGGCAACCATCTCGTCCCGGTGTTCGGCGACCCCGAGGATGCCGTAGCGGTTTGATTCGCCGATCTGCGGGTTCTTTTCGGCAACGCCGCCGTCGGCGTTAATCGGTCCGATATTAAGCCGTCCCGACAGCGGGTCAACCACGGCTTTGCTTTGCAGCAGGGCGGAGACCGATGCGGTCGTCATATACAGCTCGCCGTTCTGGCGGATGGGCGCTTGCGGCAGCGATACCGGCTTGCCGAAAGAAACGGCGTGCCGTTGGCTTGGCTGAACCTCAAACATGACATCGGTATAGCCGATCCGGGCGGAGCTGTCCGTTTCCAAAGCGCGAAGACCCAACGTGTCGGCTACTTGGGAAAGCGGAATCCATTGGGTGCCGCGGACATCCGTAAACGCTTCCGTTCTGACCGGGGTGGAGGCGGCCGGGGGAACGGAATTGGCTTCGGGACCGGCCTTGTTGCCGCAGGAGACGGCGGTAGTCAGCAGCACGGAAGCGAGCAAAGAACACAAGATTGTTTTCCAAACCGAGATGCGCATTAGTGCTCTCACTCCATTCATCTTTTTTTCGAACCATGTTCAGTTGAAGTATGCATAAATCAGTAGATAACTATTCGAGTGGAGCAAGGAGAATTCGACATCATGCTGTTACGCGAAAAGCAAACCGTATACGCGCCGCAAAGTTTCCAAGCAGCGCCGCAATCTGACTACCGCTACCTGGGAAGGCGTGCCCCCCACCATTTTTCAAACGCTGCTGGGCGTATCGCTGGGCCGCCGTATTTTGCGCGACGCTTCATAGGCGATTCGTTTTGATGTGCGGGTTTAAGGTGACTTTTGCACGCGCTTTAGGTATATTACTAGTTGAATGTGTTAAGGCCAATCATGGAAGGGAGAGTTGCAACGATGGCAGAAAGAACGGCTTATGAAGGAACTTATCAGGGAGAAAAAGCGGTATGGCTCAGATCCGGACGGTATGAAGCGGTCATGCTGCCGGAAATCGGCGGCAATCTGATTGCGTTCCGCGATGTCGAAAGCGGTTACCGTTTTCTGCGCGAACCGGCGGAGGACGAAATGGAAAGCTTCAAAAGCAATCCCGGCGTGCATGGGATCCCCGTGCTGTTTCCGCCGAACCGGTACGAGGACGGCCTGTTCCCCTGGAAAGGCGAAGTGTACCGTTTTCCGGTAAACGAAGCTTCGACCGGCAACCATCTGCACGGTTTTTTACATACGACGCCTTGGCAGGTGGAGGACTTTGGGCAGACGCCTTTGGAAAGCTATGTTACGGTCAAAGTGACCGTCGACGAGCAGCATGATGTGTACCGGTATTTGCCGTTTAAATTTACGGTAAGGCTGAAGTATACGCTCAGCGAATACGGCTTGTCGCAGCAGTTGTTCGTGCGCAATGACGGGGACAAGGAGATGCCTTGCCTGCTCGCTTTCCATACGGCGGTGAACGCTCCGTTTGCGCCGGGAAGCAACGCTAAGGATTACCGCGTCAAGCTCACGATCGGCGAGCGTTGGCAGCTTAGCGAACGGATGCTTCCGACCGGTTCGTTCCAGCCGCTTACCGGCGAGGAAAAGCAAATGCAAGGGGAGGGCGTGTATCCGTTTTTCGCGTCGCTGGACAATCATTACACCGCCGCGCCGCAAAACGGCCGAAACCGCATGGAACTAACCGATACGAAGCTTGGCGTCACTCTGGTGTACGATGTCGGGACGTCCTACAAGCAGTGGATGATCTGGAACAACGGGGCGAAGGAAGGTTTTTTCTGTCCCGAGCCGCAAATTAATCTGGTCAACGCCCCCAATGTCAAGCTGCCGAGCGAAGAAATCGGCTTGTTCAGCCTGAACGCCGGGGAAATTTGGGAAGAAACCGCCCGTTTTTACGTGAAGTAGAAGGCAAGCATGAACCAAGAAAAAGCAGCCCGCCGGCGTCTGTAGAGACGCTTAAGCGAGGCTGCTTTTTCTCTGGCCATTCGGCTCCGAAGATATGCCGGTTTAGTTGACCCCAGCGGTTACGTTACGTCGGGTGGACGGAATCAGCCGCTTCATTTGCCCCAGATTGCGTTTGGGCACATGGATCGTTTTGATGCCGTGCCGTTCATCGCGAAAATAGACGACATTGTCCTGGATGTCCGAGACTTTGGACAAATTGACGTAACAGTTGGTGCTAATGCGGTAAAAGTTAGGGTCCGAGATCAGCTTCGAGGTCTGTTCGGCGGATAGTCTCTGTTTGATGCTGTAATTCCTGCCATGAAAGCAAACCAGTCCGTGAACTCCAATCTTGAAGAAATACGTGTCATGGGGATCGAGATCCTCATAGACGTTTCTTTCTTCCAGTCCGACATTCATCATTCCAAATCCCCCTTTAGATGATGCTACGGAAGCGCTTACAGTATATCATGTTTTTCAAAATTTGGGTAGGGAAAAGGGCGAAATATTAAAAATTTTGGGCTTTTGCTGCCGGGAATCTCATGGGGAGGACTGGACTTTTATGGCAAAGTGGGGAACAATATAGGGAACGACAACTTTAGATTTCAATTTACCAGGAGGTATGCGAATTGTCACAGACACAACGTTTGCTGTTATTTGTAGGGTCCTACGCCGAGGCGGCGGATCCGGGAGTTTATGTATACGAACTGGACATGTCCAGCGGTAAAATGAACCGGTTAAGCGCGGTATCCGGACTTAAGAACCCGACGTTTGTCAGCGTCGATGAAGCGAATGGCCGGTTGTACGCCATTTCGGAAACCGTTTCGGAAGGCGAACGCATCGGCGAAGCGGCCGCTTTTGCCATTGATTCCGCGAAAGGGGAGCTAAGCGAACTGAACCGCACCTTGACGATTCGTCCGTCTTCTTCGCATATTCAACTGGACCTGAGCAACCGTTTTGTGGCGGTATCGGGGTATCATGGAGGGAACGTCGGCCTCGTCAATGTCGGGGCGGACGGGCTTGTCGGCAAGCTGGCCGATGAACGGCAGCACGAAGGGAAAGGAGCCGATCCGTCGAGACAGGACCGGCCGCATCCGCATTCGGTTATCTTCAGCCCGGACAACCGGTTTGCGCTGGTTGCGGATTTGGGACTGGATCTCATCGTAGTGTACGAACTGGACGCCCAGGGCGGGCGGCTGGTCCGCAAGAGTGAAGCGCAGACGCCGCCGGGAGCGGGGCCGCGCCACATGGCTTTCCATCCGAACGGCCGTTTCCTGTATTCCATCAATGAGGTGAATTCTTCGCTCTCCGCTTTTTCGTATGATCCGGAATCGGGCCGGCTGGAACTGCTGGATACGGTGCCGACCCTGCCTGCCGGGTTTACCGCGGAGAACACGACGGCGGAGGTCGCCATTTCCAAGGACGGCCGCTACCTGTACGGCTCGAATCGCGGCCATGACAGCATCGTCCAGTTCGCCATCGACCCGACGAGCGGCAAATTGACTTACGTGGAGCACGTATCCAGCGAAGGCGGACACCCGCGCCATTTTGCGCTGACGCCGGACGGGAAATATTTGGTCGCGGCCAACCGCGATTCCAACAACCTGGCTTTGTTCACGGTGGATGGGGAAACCGGCCGGCTGAAGTTCACCGGCCACACCGCCGAAGTATCCAAGCCGGTATGCGTCAAGCCGGTGTTTTTTTAACCTGTAGGCGGCCAGCGTATAGAACCCCCCGAACGCAGGTCCGGCCCTGCTCGTCACTAGCGAGCAGGGCCGGTTTTGTTATACTGGGACTTGACCTAATAATCAGCGCTTGACAGTTAAGCCGGCAACCGATTGTGCAATGCATGAAGGGCGTTGAAAGCTTGAGAACAGGGAAGGCCAGTGGGTTGGCCGGCAGATCAACAACCGCTGTCCGAATGCTTTGCACGATTATCCCGTTTGATCAGAAAGCAGAGAAGAAGATAGGTTCAGGAGAAGCAGATACATTTGGGAGAATTAAATATGTTTAGGAGAAGCGGACATGTTCGAGATCATTAGACAGGTTGGTGAGAAGGAGTTAGGAGAAGTAAAGCAAATTTGACAGAAGGGATGGGGCGAGACACCGGAACAAGAAAAAAACGTGATTTTGCTGCATCCTGAATCCGTTTGCAGTAACGTCCGTACCGTTAAAAAGCATTTCTATCAGGCTGCAGCCGCAAGGGGCTGATTCGGTTGGAGGTGCCTTGTAGGTGCCCCGATCAGCTGGCGCAGCCGCATCGCTGAGATGCCGCCATGCAGCAGGAACACATCCAGGGGCTCGAACCACTTCAACAGAGGAGTCGGATTCCTTCAAATATCGTGCCGACTAAAAGCCCATGTTTGATGCTTGCACCTTCCGCACTCGAATGGGGGGATACTGCCCTCCCTGAACAAAAGGAATAATCGTGCAAAGCAGCACGCGGGGACTCCAAGTCACGAACGCTATAGCCCCCCATCTTTGCACTTACCTCAGCCGCCTCAGTCCAGCATACTGAATCAATAGAGTCAAAATCATAATTTTGTCCACAGACTAGAAATAGCCTCAGTCCACGGCGCTTCGGCTCTTAATAGAAGGGTAACGGTACTCGTACGTAGTAGGACAGAAAGAGGGAATGGGTATAGGGTGAAAACCCATCCCCATCCCTATCCCTCCAATCGCTCCAACTTAGAAGTCAGAGTCATAAAAGGACGCCGGCAGGCGTTTTTCTTATCTGCCTGATCATTCCTTAAACAGTCCGGATTCGCGGATTCCGGCCCAAAGCTGCTCGAACTGCGGAATATCGAGCTGCTGCGCGGCATCGGACAAGGCGGTTTGCGGATCGGGGTGCACCTCGACCATAATGCCGTCCGCTCCGGCGGCCAGCGCCGCTTTGGCGCAGGGGAGCAGGATGTCCTTCCGCCCGGTGGAATGGCTGACGTCGACCAGAACCGGCAGGTGCGTTTCCTGCTTGAGCAGCGGAACCGCGGAAATATCGAGCGTGTTGCGCGTCCACTTCTCGTACGTTCTGATGCCGCGTTCGATCAGCATCACGCGGGTGTTGCCGCTGACCGCGATATATTCCGCGGCATGTACGAACTCCTCCAGCGTCGCCGATATCCCGCGCTTGAGCAGCACCGGGATGCGCGCTTCGCCGGCGGCTTTGAGCAGCTCGAAATTTTGCATGTTTCTCGCGCCGATCTGGATCACGTCGATATATTGTTCGGCCAGCTCGATATGGGCGGGGTGAACGATTTCGCTGATCGTGGCCAGCCCGAATTCATCGGCGACTTCCTTCAGCATTTTGAGCCCGTCGACGCCGAGCCCCTGGAAGTCGTACGGGGAGGTACGCGGCTTATAAGCTCCGCCGCGCATGATTTTGACGCCGGCCGCTTTCAAGGCGGCCGCGACGGTGCGCAGCTGCTCGTAAGATTCGACCGAGCACGGCCCGGCGACCATCACCTGCGCGCTTCCGCCGATGATATTGCCCTTGACGTCGAGGACCGTATCCTCCGGCTGTTTTTTCCGGCTGACGATCAGTTGTCTGGTATGGTCTTCCTCCTGAAGGTTCAGCGAGGCTTTGAAAATTTCCTTGAAAATATGCTTGACCGCCGCATCTTTGAAGGGGCCGGGATTGCGGCGCGTCAGCTCCTCCAGCATCGCTCTTTCGCGGACGGGGTCAAATTTGGGGACCCCCTGTTTTTCCTTGATTTCGCCGATTTCGCGGACGACGGCGGCGCGTTCGTTCAGCAGGCGCAGCAGCTCATCGTTGATGGCGTCCAGCTGTTGGCGCAGTTTGTTTAAGGCTTCGCTCACTTTGCTCTCTCCTTTTTTAGATTGTTCAAAAATAAGTGCCAAATAAACAAAAAAAGCCGTCCATCAAGGGACGGAATACAAGCGATTCCGCGGTACCACCCTCGTTAGACAACTTTGGTTGCTCGGCTTCGGGCACGGATAACGGCGTGCGGCCGGATCCTCCTACTGGCCGGAGCGCCCGGAAGTTCAGAGGTCGACTCGGGAGCGAACTTCGGCGGGGCGTCTCCTGCGGGGTGCTTTCAGTCTATGGCACCGCCGTCCCTGACAGGGCGTTTCCCCTTACTCTTCTCCTTCATCGTCGCTTTTACGTTTTACGAAATTATATGCCGAACCCTTATGAGATGCAATAGGCCGAGGCAACGCATCAAAACTTTGAATCTGCGGTACGATAAAGCATGAAATCAGGCGGCCAATGCGGTCAATGAAAATTTTACAATGAATTTACCTAATTTTTAGGCATTTGCATTTGCAAAGTGGCAAAGCCTCGCTTAAGATTAACGTCAGAGGTTTTTTTAGTTTTTTATCCGACCGACGAAGGAGCAGGTAGCCGATAATGACGTTTTTTAGAGAGCTTTTTCAAATGGCGGGATTCCGCAGAGCGCTGGCTCTGCTGTTTGTCGTCCTCGTGCTGTATTTTGCCCGCAGCATGCTTAATATGCTTTTGATCACTTTTATCCTCACTTATTTGATCAATCGGCTGCACAATTTTATCAGCCGCAACGTGGCGAAGGTCATCCGCATCAATCGGGCCGTGACCCTGGTGTTCATTTATCTTGTCATGATCTCGCTTTTGGGCGTCGCGCTTTACTACTATTTGCCGGTGTTTACCGTGGAACTGACAGATCTGGTCAACCAGGTCATGTCCTTTTATGCGAACCCGCCCGAATTTCCGGATAACACCATCCTGAATTACGTAGTGGAGTACTTGAAGGATTTCGATTTGTCCGCTTACATCCATAACGGGGTCGATTTCCTGCTCAGCACGTTGTCGGACATCGGCAAATGGAGCCTGAATTTGTTTGTCGCGATCATTCTCAGCTTATTCTTCCTGCTGGAAAAGGAAAAAGTAACGAACTTTACGGTGAAATTCCGGGAGAGCCGTGTGGGCGGCCTATTTAAGGAACTGGAGTATTTCGGCAAAAAATTCGTGCAGTCCTTCGGGAAAGTGATCGAAGTGCAATTTTTGATCGCCCTCGTCAACTGCATCCTATCGACCATATTTTTGTGGATTTTCGGATTCCCGAATTTGTTCGCCTTGGCGATTATGATCTTCTTGCTCGGTCTGGTCCCGGTTATGGGCGTGATCGTATCGCTGGTTCCGCTGTGCGCGATCGCCTTTAAAATCGGCGGTGTGGTCAAAATCATCTACGTGCTCGTGATGGTGGCCGTGGTGCATGCGGTGGAAACGTATTTCCTCAATCCAAAATTCATGTCCAACAAAACGCATCTGCCGATTTTTTACACGTTTATGATTTTGCTCGTTTCCGAGCACTTTCTGGGCGTATGGGGGTTGATTGTCGGGGTGCCGATTTTCATGTTCCTGCTCGATATTATGGAAGTGCCGGTCGGAAAAACGCTGCCTAAGCGAAGCCTGCCGAAACCGGTCAAGGAAAAGTAATCCGCGCGAGGCATTTTGAAAACCGCTGGATGATGTGTCCAGCGGTTTTCTATCGCCTTTTCGTTCAGACTTAATTTTTCCACTTCACCTGGTTGTTCTGATAGTCTGCCGCGGGATGCCCGGGCATCCGGTCCTTCCAGGAACGGTTGATCGCTTTTTTCAGCTTTTCCGGAAGTTGCGCTTTGATGCGGTCTGCTTTATCCCGGTCAAGCTTGCCCTCGGCGACCGCTTGGTCAATGTTCCGGTTGGCGGTCTCGGTCAGCTTTTTCAGATACTCTTCTTCGCTCCAGCCCTTTTGCGCTTGAACGACCTGCAGGAGCGTTTTGCCTTGTTTCAGCTGCTCCACCAATGCCATGGGTTCCATGCCCAGCATTTCGGCCGTTTCCTTGACGATATGGCCGCCGCGGAAGTGGCCGCGGTGATGGTGAAACCGCGATTCGTTTGGCTTGGGGCTTGGGGGTTGCGGGGGCTCCTGCGTTTGGCCTGCAAGGGCTGTCGCCTCTTCCGCGTACGCGGGGATGGCCGCCGCCGCGAGGCTGCAGCCCAACAGGATGGCCAGGGCGCTTTTCATCGCAAAAGGTTTTCGTTTCTGCTTAACCATAGACTTTCTTCACCTCTTCGTTTAGAATAATTTGGTCCTCGCCTCCATCAGTCTTGACCAAAAATCGCGCCAAGTATCTTAATGGAAGCTTAATATTTCATAAAATTCCGCTTAAAGCGCGAGTTGAATAAGTCAGGTTTTCAGGCTGAGAAGGGATAAAATATACGAAATGTTGTTGATCATGGGAGGAATTATCCGTGACATTTGGTCCAAGAATGCTCAAAACGGGCATTGCCGTAACGCTGGCTTTATATGCCGGCGTGCTGCTGAATCTGTCTTCCCCCGTCATCGCGGCGGTTGCGGCGATTTTTGCGATGCAGCCGACGATTTACCGTTCCTGGCGCTATTTGATCGACCAACTGCAAACGAATACGCTGGGCGCCGTTTTGGCGATGCTGGGCGGAATGCTGTTTTCCAATGAACCGATCGCCGTCGGATTAATCTGTGTTCTGGTCATCATGATCTGCTTGAAGCTCAAAATGGGGGATACGATAGGCTTGACGCTGGTTACGGTCGTATCGGTGATGGAAGCTTCAGGGCAGTGGGAGTTTGCGCTAAACCGTTTTGCGCTGAGTATGATCGGCATCCTGTCCGCGTTTATCATTAACATTCTTGTTCTCCCGCCCAAACCGAAGGTACAGTTCGAGCGGCAGGTCCGGGAGACGTTCGACCAGCTGTCGCTGCTGCTGCGGACGGCGATTTCCGACGAGATGAAGGAGACGGTGTTCCGCAGCGAAAAAAGAACGCTGGAGGATACGATAGGTTCGCTGTCGGACAAGTACAAGCTGATGGAAGAGGAGAAAAAGAAGCTGCGCAAGCCGAAGTTCAGCGACAATCGCCAACTCGTCGTCTACAAACAGATGCTCAGCGCCCTGCGCAAGGGCTTCGAGGTGCTGAATGCGGTGGACCAGCATTATTTTCAGGCGGTCCGTTCCCCGGAGCTGAACCGGGAATTCGATGAGCACTTGGAGAAGCTAACCAAGTTCCACGAGCATATCATGCTGAAATTCGATGACAAACTGAAGCCCAATTACGGGGAGGCCATGCAGTTCGAACAGGAAAACGACGCGTTTTTGCGGCGGATGCTGGACAGGTACGCGGCGGAGCGGACCGGGGTATTGCGGTTGTCGATCGTATCGGCGGAAATGTACGAATACGGCCATCAGCTGGAGAGGCTGAACAGGCTGGCGGACCATGCCGGCGCGGCCGCGGGGGAGTAAGATTTCGGCGCATAACGCAGAAAAGTCCTGCCAAAGCGGCAGGACTTTCATGACGGAAAAAATAATACATAGATTGAAAATTAAGGGCAAAGTTGATACAATAAAAAACGGACTGCAAATAGAATGAAATAAAAATGTTCATCCTTTTAGATTATATCATGTATTTATTTGATTGTCAATAGTCTGAACGAAACCAAGGGAGCGATTGAATTGGACAATAAAGACCAGGCTTGGCTTGAAGAGCAGCGCCGCATAGAATATGTCGCCGATCAAATCGACGCCAGAATCCGCAAACTGGAGCGGGAGGTCGGTTCGGTTCGCGGGGATGTCGTTGCCATGCGCAAAGATTTTTGGGATGAAGTGACCGTCAATTTCAGCGAGGCCGATGATGTGGGGGAAACGTCCACGAGCTTGCGGCAGCAATCCCAGGTGCTCGCGGAGCGGGAAAAAAGCCACCTGCACGCTTCCACCATGCTCGGAAAAATGAAGCGGCTGAAAGAGTCGCCTTATTTCGGCCGCATCGATTTCGCCGAAGCAGGAGAAGCCGCGGCCGAGGCGATCTATTTGGGCATTGCCTCCCTGCTGGAAGACGGAGACGAGACATTTCTCGTTTACGATTGGCGGGCGCCGATCTCCAACCTGTATTATGACAGCGTGCCCGGGCCGGCTTCTTATGAAACCCCGTCGGGGACCATATCGGGCGAGATGAAGCTTAAACGGCAGTTCGTCATCCGCGGACGCGAACTGAGGCTTATGTTCGACACGGGCGTGACGATCGGGGACGAGCTGCTGCAGCAGGTGCTTGGGCGCAGCTCCGACGCGCAGATGAAAAGCATCGTGGCCACGATCCAGCGGGAGCAGAACCGCATCATCCGCAACGATCGCAGCCGGATGCTGATCGTGCAGGGAGCCGCGGGCAGCGGCAAAACGTCGGCGGCCTTGCAGCGCGTCGCTTATTTGCTGTATAAGCACCGCGACGTGCTGCAGGCGGATCAGATGATTTTGTTTTCTCCAAATCCGATGTTTAACAGCTATGTATCGACGGTACTGCCCGAGCTTGGGGAAGAGAACATGCAGCAAACGACGTTCCAGGAATACCTCGAGCACCGGCTGGGCCGGGATTTCCAGCTTGAGGATCCGTTCGTCCAGATCGAATATGTCTTGTCCGCGAGGGAAGACGAGGCTTATCAAGCGCGGATCGACGCCATCCGCTTCAAATCGTCCGTTCAATACCTGGAGGCGATTGCCCGCTACAAAGAGCTGCTGGAGAAGAAGGCGATGAAGTTCAAGCCGCTGCGGTTTCAAGGGCGCGAGGTGATCGGCGCGGAGGCGATCGCCGCGCAATTTTACGGTTACGATCCGGCGATCCGGCTCGCCAACCGCTGCGAACTGCTGAAGGAGTGGCTGCTTAAAGAACTGGCCGCTTTCGGCAAAAACGAGCTGAACCAGCCGTGGGTCGAGGAGCAGATTCAACTTCTCGACACCGAGGATTACCAGCGCGCTTACCAGCGGATGCGCCGCAAAAATCAGGGGAAGGGAGATTCCTTCAGCGACTACGAGGACGAAAAAACGATCTTGGCCAAAATGGTCGTGAGCGACCGGCTCAAGCCGCTGCGGAAATGGGTGAAATCGCTGCGCTTCGTCGATGTGACCCGGCTGTACACGCAGCTGTTCAGCGACGTTTCCTTGTTCCGCGAAGTGCATCCGGGAGCTTTGCCGGAGCGCTGGGATGAGATTTGTTCCCAGACGCTGCGGAAAATCGCCGAAGGGGAGCTGTTTTACGAGGACATCACGCCGCTATTGTATCTGAAGGAGCTGCTCCTGGGCTTCAGATCCAATACGTCCATCCGCCATGTCATCATCGACGAGGCCCAGGATTATTCGGCATTTCAGCTGTTTTTCCTGAAGCGGCTGTTCCCGCGGGCCAAGATCACGGCTTTGGGCGATTTCAACCAGGCGATCTACGCGCACGGCTCCGTGCTGCAGGAATCCGGCCTTTTGGTGGACCTGTACGGTCCAGAGGAAACCGAGGTCATTTCGCTGACGCGCAGCTACCGTTCCACCAAGGAGATCGTCGAATTTACGCGGGGCATGGTTCCGGGCGGAGAGCACATCGTTCCATTTAACCGGAGCGGGGAGCGTCCGCGCGTAACGGTTCTGGACACCCGGGAAGGGCTGCTCCGGGCTATAGCGGAGGAATTGAAACGCCTGGCGGAAGAAGGATACGAGTCGGTGGCGGTCATTTGCAAAACGGCCGAGCAGAGCGCGGAGGTCCAGCGGGCGCTGGAGCCGCTGTTGCCCGCGCCGCCGAAGCTGGTGAAGAAGACGACGCTCGGTTTTGAAAAAGGGGTGCAGGTAATCCCCGCCTATTTGGCCAAAGGGGTCGAATTCGACGCCGTACTGATCTATGACGCGTCGGCGGGCCAGTATTCCCGGGAGAGCGAGCGGAAGCTGTTCTATACGGCCTGTACGCGGGCGATGCACCTTCTATATATCTACTCGCTTGGCGAGCCCAGCCCGTTTGTTACCGGCCAGGACGCCGCCCTTTACGTGAGCGAGCGGCAGCCTGTCTGAAGCGGGATAAAGCGGTTTTTCGAAAGCGGGATAGCGATAATGAGAATCAAACGGACAACCCATCTATTTAAGTTGAAAATATGGAATCGACGGGGAAGGCTGCCTCTTTCCGTTCGATCAGTAGTTCAGCTTTTTTAGCTCTTGGTTGTCCGTTTTTTGTACGCGAATTCATAGTTCTGTAACAATAGATTGCAAATAAAATCTTGCGCGCGGAAACAAAACGGATACAATATAATGGTAACGTGAACATTTAAGAGTTGAGATGATCATATTGCCGGCAATTATGTGATTTTTTTCTCACCACACCTGCGCGCAGTTGTTTTTTTTGAATTAAATTGTTCACGTTAACAATATCTAATGGGAGGATACGGATGTGGTAAAGAAATTTATGGACGAGAACTTTCTTCTCTCCACCGAAACAGCCGTACGGTTATACCACGATTGGGCCAAGGACATGCCGATTATCGATTACCATTGCCACTTGAGTCCCCAGGAAATTTATGAGAACAAACAGTTTGCCAACATTACCGAGGCCTGGCTTTACGGCGACCATTACAAATGGAGAGTGATGCGCGCAAACGGCGTGGACGAAGCGTGTATCACCGGCGCGGCCAGCGATTACGATAAGTTTTTGGCCTGGGCCCGCACCGTGCCGACCTTGATCGGCAACCCTTTGTATCATTGGACGCATCTGGAGCTGCAGCGCTTTTTCGGGGTATACGAGCTGCTGAGTGAAGAGACGGCTCCGCTGATCTGGGAGAAAGTAAACCGTCAACTGCAAGGCGAAGGGTTCGGCGCTCGGGATTTTATTACGAAATCGAAGGTGGCTGTCGTCTGCACCACGGACGATCCGGCGGATTCGCTGGAATACCATTTCAAGATCCGCGAGCTTGCCGGTTTTGAAACCGCTGTACTGCCAAGTTTCCGTCCGGATAAAGCGCTGGAGATCAAACGCGCGACGTTCCTGCCCTGGATCGAAAAGCTGTCCGGCGTAAGCGGAGAAACGATCGCCGATTACGACCAGTTGCTTAAAGCGCTGGAAGCGCGTATCCGCTTCTTTCATTCGGCCGGGGGCCGGGTATCCGACCACGCGATCGATGTGCTTGCGTATAAGGAAGCGACGCGCGGAGAAGCCGCCGCTATATTTGCCAAGGCGCTCCGCGGGGAAGAGGTTACGGCCGAAGAGGAAGCGATGTACAAATCGCACACCTTGCGCTATATGAGCAAGCTTTATGCGGAGCTCGGCTGGGCGATGCAGCTGCACATTCACGCGCTGCGCAACAATAATACGAGCATGTTTAACCGCCTGGGACCGGATACGGGATACGATTCCATCAATGACGGGGCGATTGCCAAGCCGCTTGCGGATTTGCTCGACGGACTCGAGCGCGAAGGCGCGCTTCCCAAGACGATTCTTTATTCGCTGAATCCGAACGATTACCCGGTTCTCGCCAGTGTGATGGGGAGCTTCCAGGAATCCGGCATTCCCGGAAAAATGCAGCTTGGAACAGCCTGGTGGTTCAACGATCATATCGACGGGATGACCGAGCAGATGAAGACGCTGGCGAATTTGGGCGTATTGTCCGCCTTTGTCGGAATGCTTACAGACTCCCGCAGTTTTCTGTCGTATACTCGGCATGAGTACTTCCGCAGATTGCTGTGCGCGGTGCTCGGAAACTGGGTGGAGCAGGGAGAAGCGCCGGATGATATGAAGCTGCTCGGCAAAATGGTACAAAATATTTGCTATGAAAACGCCAAACGCTATTTTGCTTTTCCGGCCATGGCGACGTTCCCGGGTTAAGGGCGGCGGTTCGAAGCCTTTTGCCGCTATCTTTTGCCCTAATGTGAATACCGCAAAAGAGGGCAAAAGGCTGCGAATAAGTCGCTTAAACCGGAAAATACCGCTGATTGCAAATTTACAAGTGAATATTTTCACAAATATATTTCACACAAATAGAAAGAAGGATAGCATATGGGAGTGGCTGTTGCTGAACAAACAAAAACCCGGAACAACACAGGAAGCCCAAATCAGGGTATTGGATTAAAAGAGAAAATCTCCTACGGTTTGGGCGACTTTGGAAACGGATTCATGTTTGACCTTGGACAATTGTATTTGTTGAAATACTTTACCGACGTCGCGGGAATTTCTTCGCAAGCGGCGGCGGGCATCTTTCTGGTGAGCAAATTGTTCGCCGCTTTTGTTGATCCGATCGTCGGTTCTTCCATCGATTACCGCAAAAAAATCGGTCCCCGGGGCAAATTCAGACCGTTTTTGCTGTATGGAAGCTTCGTGCTTGCCGTGCTGACGGTTCTGACGTTTATTAGCCCGGGATTATCTTCCGGCGGCAATTTGATTTACGCTTACGCTTCTTATATGATCTGGGGCATCGGCTATTCTTTCGTAAATATTCCTTACGGTTCTTTGGGGGCGGCCATTACGCAGGACACCAAAGAACGGGCGTCGCTGTCTTCCTTCCGGCAAGCCGGCTCGCTGGGCGCTTTGTTTGTGACGAGCGTTGTCGTCATGCCGCTGATCGTCCGCTTCCCGAACGAAAAAATCGGGTATCCGGTCGTGATGGGACTGATGTCCGTCATCGGAGTCATTGCCTTCTTCTTTTGCTACCGCGGAACCAAGGAGCGGATCGTAAAACAGACGGCTCCGCAGGAAAAACTGACCTTCATGACGATCGTCCGCACCTTCATCTCCAATAAACCGCTGCTGGTTTTGGTGCTCATGACGATTTTTACGATTTCCGCCTACAACTTGAAATCGGCGATGCTGGTGTATTTCGCGGAATATAACCTGGGCAATGTGGAACTCATGGCTTATATGAACTTCATCATCATCGGTTCTTCTTTTATCGGCGTGCTTTTCCTGCCTAAGCTGGTCGCTAAATTCGGCAAGAAGAAAACGGCTTTGATCGGGATGGCCGTCAGCGTTGCCGCCGATCTGCTGAACTTCTTTATGCCGTCCAATGTGGTGGTTTTTACGGTGCTCGCAAGCATAGCTTTTATCGGCATCAGCATTCCGAACGGCGTAACCTGGGCCTTCGTCTCCGACATTATCGATTACGGGGAATGGGTGTCCGGCGAACGCAAAGAGGGAACGACCTACTCGCTGTTTAACTTCTCGCGGAAGCTGGCGCAGTCGCTGTCCGGATTCCTTTCCGGGATCGGTCTCTGGCTGGTGGGGTATGTCCCCAATGTGGCCCAGAAGGCGGGCACTTTAGTCGGCATCAAGGGACTGCTGCTGCTCTATCCGGCGGTGGCTTTAACGCTGGCGGCGCTGGTCATCGGTTACATGTATAAACTGACGGACAAAAAACACGAGCAGATCGTACAGGAGCTGCAAGCGGCCGGCAAATAAGAAAAATGTGTGAATGTGTTCCCCAAGTCTTATGAGGCGTTTATCTGCTTGCCCGGATTATGCTATTGTTAAAAGAAAATACGGCAAGTACAGGATGCTTGATAAGAGAGGGCTCATTCGTATGACAGTAACGATTAAAGATCTCGCCAAGCTGGCGAACGTATCCCATACAACGGTATCCCGGGCTTTGAACAACAGCCCGTTCATCAAGGAAGAAACGAAACGTAAAATAATGGAACTCGCGGCGCAAATGAACTATACGCCAAACGTCAACGCCAAAAGCCTGGTGATGCAGAGGTCGTACACGATCGGCCTGTTTTTTACCAGTTTAAAAAGAGGGACCTCCTCGAGCTTTTTTGCCGACGCGATGAGCGGCGTCAATCAGGTGATCGATGTCGAATACAATTTGTTTACGCGCGGCATCGAAGATTACGCGGATTATGCCTCGATCCACCGCAAACGGTTTGACGGCATTATCGTGATGAGTCAAAGCGAGTCGGACAACGCGTTTATTTACCATGTGCTGCAGCAGGAGATTCCGCTCGTGGTCCTGAACCGCCAAGTGGCGGATTCGCGGATTATCAATATTTTGTCGGATGACAAGGAAGGGGCGTACGCGGCGGGAAAACATCTGATCGCCGCAGGCCATACGCGCATCGCCATGATCGAAGGAGTCGAGGGATTCAAGTCGACGCAGCAAAGAAGGGAAGGACTGCTGAATGCGCTGATCGACAGCGGCATTCCGATCGTCGGCGATTATTTTGTGCATGGGCGTTATGATATGGAAAGCGGGTTCCAGGCCATGCTGGATTTGCTTAAGCTCGAGCAGCCTCCCACCGCCGTGTTCTGCGCCAATGACGATATGGCGATCGGGGCGATGAAAGCCGCGTTTGAGCGGGGAAAAAGAGTGCCGGAGGACATCTCGGTGATCGGCTTTGACGATATTGAGTTTGCGCAGTTCACCACGCCGTCGCTGACCACCATTAAACGGCCGATCGAAGAGATCAGCGCCGAGGGCGCGCGTAAGCTGCTTCGGCTGATCGACGATCCGTCGGCCGCGGGAGAGACGCTGTTCCTGAAGACGGAGCTGATGCGGCGGAATTCCACCGCTAAGCCGGCTGGGCTGGAGGCGATTTAACTTTAGGTTGGACCGGTTGCTTAGCTGTAACCGGTCGTCCAATCGCCGGCTTATTTTAACGTGTGCATAATTTGTGAACATATTGATGATTCGATTGATTTACTTTAATAGTTTGTTAATATGTTAACGTGTTCAATTATGAATCAATATATATTCGAATGATCTTATAGTCTGATGCGATGGAGGAGTTTTAAGATGAATCGATTAACGCAAGCTATGGCGCCGGGGCGCGCTGTTCGTCCGGCGAAAGTGCTGCAGTTTGGGGAAGGCAACTTTTTGCGGGCTTTTGTCGATTGGCAGATCGATATCATGAACAAGAAAACCGGTTTTAACGGAAACGTAGTAATCGTCCAACCTCTGCCGGCCGGGCTGGCCGAGGCGCTGAACGAGCAGGACGGACTTTATACCGTTTATCTGGAAGGGATGAAGGAGGGACGCCCTGTCCGGGAGCATTCATTGATCGAGTCGGTGGCCCGGGGCATCAATCCCTACAGCGAATACGAGGCTTATGCCAAACTGGCGGAAAATCCCGATCTGCGCTTTATTATCTCCAATACGACGGAGGCGGGGATCGCTTTTGCCCCGGCGGACCGGCTGGAGGATCAGCCGCAATCCAGCTATCCCGGCAAATTGACCGCGTTGTTGCACCGCCGTTACCAATACTTTGGCGGCGACCGGTCCAAAGGCTTCATTATCATTCCTTGCGAACTTATCGACCGCAACGGCGATGAGCTGAAAGCGATCGTGCTGAAGTATGCCGAACTTTGGAACCTGGGCGCCGATTTTGTAAACTGGCTGCATGAAGCCAACACGTTTTGCTGCAGCCTGGTCGACCGGATTGTGCCGGGGTATCCGAAGGAACGGATCGGGGAAATTACGGAAGAGCTGGGGTATGAGGACCGGTTTGTCGTTGTGGGGGAGCAGTTCCATCTGTGGGTGATCGAGGGGCCGCAATGGATCAAGGAGGAATTTCCGGCGGAGCTTGCGGGACTGCAAGTGCTGGTGGTGGACGATATGACTCCGTACCGGACCCGCAAAGTGAGAATACTGAACGGGGCGCATACCGCCTTAACCCCGGTGGCTTACCTTTACGGGCTAGACACGGTGGGCGAAAGCGTCGATCACCCGGTCGTCGGAAAATTCGTAGAGTCGCTGATTTATGACGAAATCATTCCCACCCTGGAGCTGCCGAAGGAGGAACTGCAGTCGTTCGCGGCGGCGGTGCTTGAACGGTTCCGCAATCCTTTTGTCCGCCATTACTTAATGAGCATTGCGCTGAATTCCGTGTCCAAATTCAAAACCCGGGACCTGCCGACATTGCTAACCTATTCCAAAGAGCAGGGGAAATTGCCAAGGAAGCTTACGTTTGCGTTCGCCGCGCTGCTGGCGTTCTACAAAGGAAAACGCGGCGGGGAGCCGATCGAGCTTGCGGACGACCGGGATGTGCTGGATCAATTTGCCGCATTGTGGCGGGTTTGCGACGGTTCCCGTGAAGCCGTCCGGCGTCTTGTGGCCGAGGTTCTTGCCTCGAAGGAACGCTGGGGCATGGATTTGAACGAGGTGAACGGGCTGGCCGGCCAATTGGCGGAAGATTTATATCATATCGAATCGGCAGGTATGGTACGGGCGCTGGAAGATTTGCTTGGGGCATCCGCCGGTGCCGAGCAATGACCGGGAGGGGCTGCGAATGAAAGAGTATATCCGGATTCACGAACGAGACAATGTGGCCGTTGCGCTTCGGGATTACACCCCCGGCGAAACGCTCAGCGTCGACGGGCGCGACATCGAATTGACGGAAGCGATCGGACGGGGGCATAAGGTTGCGCTCACCCCGATTTTTAACGGCGAAAATGTGATCAAATACGGCTATCCGATCGGCCATGCCACACGGGACATCGCCCCCGGCAGCCACGTGCATACGCATAATACGAAAACGAACTTGACGGGCGTGGAGGATTACAGATACACTCCAAAAATCGCGCCCAATCCGTATTCCTTCGAGAATCGAAGCTTTGAGGGGTACAAACGGAAGGACGGCAGCGTAGGCATCCGCAATGAGCTGTGGATCGTGCCGACCGTGGGGTGCGTGAACGGGGTGGCCGACCTGATATTGTCCGCTTTTATCCAGGAAGTCGGCTCGACCCTGCCGTTTGAGAACGCGCTTGTTCTGAAGCACAATTACGGCTGCTCTCAACTTGGCGACGACCATGTCCATACCCGGACGATGCTGGCCGACGCCGTAAAACATCCGAATGCCGGGGGCGTGCTGGTCCTGGGATTAGGCTGCGAAAACAACACGATGAGCGAATTTAAAGAGGCTTTGGGCGATTACGACGCTTCCCGGGTAAAATTTCTTGTCTCGCAAGAAGTGTCCGACGAGGTTGGCGAAGGAGTACGGCTGCTTAAAGAGATTTATGAGGCCGCGCGCGAAGACCGCCGGGAGACCGTTCCGCTGTCCGCGCTTAACATCGGGCTGAAATGCGGGGGTTCCGACGGGCTGTCGGGGATTACGGCCAATCCGCTGCTGGGGCGCCTTTCGGATTATATGGCGGCCCAGGGCGGGACGACGGTGCTGACGGAGGTGCCGGAAATGTTCGGGGCCGAAACGATTTTGATGGAACGCGCCAAGGATGAAGAGGTATTCGGCAAAATCGTGGAACTGATTAATGACTTCAAGCAATATTTTCTCGATTACAAGCAGCCGGTTTACGAAAATCCTTCGCCGGGCAACAAAGCGGGAGGCATTACGACGCTGGAGGATAAATCGCTGGGCTGTACGCAGAAGTCGGGAATTTCTCCGGTCAATGACGTTCTTCGGTACGGCGAACGCCTGAAAACGAAAGGCCTCAATTTACTAAGCGCGCCCGGCAACGACTTGGTTGCGGCTTCGGCGCTGGCGGCTGCGGGATGCCAGCTGGTTCTGTTCACGACCGGCCGCGGCACCCCGTTCGGCACATTTGTGCCGACGGTAAAAGTATCGACCAATTCGGCATTGTATCGCGAAAAACCGCATTGGATCGATTACAATGCCGGCGTTCTGGTTGAGGAAGGGGATCCGGATCGGGTGCTGGACGAATTTCTCGGCTTCATTATCGATATCGCCAGCGGCAGGTTGGTTAATAACGAGAAAAACGGATTTCGGGAGATTGCCATTTTCAAAAACGGAGTAACCCTTTAGCAGGTATAATTTCGCCGTAAATTAATACACTAACCGGGTCGGTTATATACGTTATACGGAAGGACGGCGGATGACCTTATGGTTAGCAAAAAAGGCGATTTGATTGCGTTGGCTTCGATACCGCTCATCATGACGCTGGGAAATTCCATGCTGATCCCGATTTTACCGGAAATTGCCCGTGCGCTCCGCGTCACTTCGTTTCAGGTCAGCATGCTGATTACGGTGTATGCGGTTGTCGCGATTTTGTTGATCCCCGTGGCCGGTTATCTGTCGGATAAATTCGGCCGCAAAGCGATCATCATTCCCAGCCTGATCCTTGCCGGGATCGGCGGCGCCGTGTCGGGCGTTGCCGATTGGTTTGCCGATGGCATCGCCGTGTATTGGCTGATTTTGGCCGGGCGTTTTTTGCAGGGAATCGGAGCCGCGGGGGCCTTTCCGATCGTGCTGCCGCTCGTCGGCGACCTGTTTGAAGACGAGGAGGAGGTTAGCCATAACCTCGGCGTCATCGAAACGTCAAATACGTTCGGCAAGGTGCTCAGCCCGATTCTTGGCGCGCTTTTGGGCGCTTGGATGTGGTACGTGCCGCTGCTGGCGATACCGGTGCTTTGCCTGATTTCGCTGCTGCTTGTCCTGTTTTTGGTCAAGGAACCGAAGGAAAGAGACAACGCGAAGCCGCTGCCCGAGTTTTTGCGCGCGGTCAAGGAAGTGCTCAAGCTGAAGGGGCGGTGGCTGTTTGCCATTTTCGCCATCGGCGGTATCTGCATGTTTTTGCTGTTCGGCGTCCTTTTTTACTTGTCGGAGCAGTTGGAAGTCAAGCACGGGTTGCACGGCGTAATCAAAGGTCTGGTGCTGGCCGTTCCGCTGGCCGCTTTATGCCTCGCCTCGTATTTGACCGGGAAAAAGATCGGGAAAAACAAAATCCTCATGAAGTGGCTGGGAGTGGCGGGGCTGGTGCTCGCTACAGGGGCCCTCTTCGGCATCGGATTTTTCAATAACATTTATTTCGTCATCGCTTGTCTGATCGTTTGCGGCACGGGGATCGGCATGGTGCTCCCCAGCCAGGACGCGCTGATTACCGAAGGCATAGACAAAGAAATGCGCGGCACAATCACTTCCCTCTACAGCAGCATGCGTTTTATCGGGGTGTCGGCCGGACCGCCGGTGATGTCGCTGCTGATGAAGCGGGGGCATATGACGATGTTTTTTGCCATCGCGGGGGTGGCTTTGGCGGGGATGCTGCTGCTTCTGCTGATGGTTAAACCCCATTCGGGGCGCGGCGGAGTCTCCCGGTCCACGAAAGCGCCGCGGCCGCTGCATCAAGGTTAAACTCCATATGGTTCGCGCCTGGACAGCGGAGCGGAAATCGCCTCCGCTGTTCTATTGTGCGGGCTTTTTTGGTATGATTAAAAGCGAGTGTCATGAATGAATGGACAGGTATTACATAGGCGTTAGGGCCATTATTTTTTGGAGGGGAATCATATGAATGCAAAACAGGCGGCGGGGTACCGCGCGGCGGAGTGGGTTAAGGACGGGATGAAGGTAGGGCTTGGAACCGGCTCCACGGCCTACTACGCGATTGAGAAAATCGGCCAAATGGTCGCCGAGGGACTGCGCATCCGCGCTATCGCCACTTCCAACGCTTCGGAGGAGCTCGCCGTAAAATATAATATTCCGCTGCTTCAGGCCGGCGAAGTCGATCGTCTGGACATCGCCATCGACGGGGCGGACGAGGTTGACCCGGGGCTCTCGCTGATCAAAGGCGGCGGCGGCGCGCTGCTGCGCGAAAAGCTGGTCGCCATGAATAGCGAACGGTTTATCGTGATTGCCGACAGCGGGAAAATCGTGCCGCATCTGGGGCAATTCAAGCTGCCGATTGAAATTGTGCCGTTTTGCTATGAATGGACGCTGAAGCAACTCGAAAGACGCTACAGCGTTCCGTTTGAGACGCGGATGCGGGGAGCGGAGCGGTATGTCACCGACAACGGAAACTATATCGTAGACGCCGCGTTCGGCAAAATCGCAAACCCGGCCGTGCTGGCCGAGGAATTAAAAGCGATAACCGGCGTCGTGGATCACGGTTTATTCGTCGGAATTGCCGATACGGTTGTCGTCGGCTACGATGACGGGCATACGGAAATCAAGGAGGCCGCATGTTCAAACCAATAAATTCGCGGGTGGACGAGCCGCAAATCCGCGAGCTGCTGGAATACGCCGTCGTTTTGGAGCCCGATGCGCTGGAGGAGGCGCTAGCGCTGTACCGCTCCGGCGCCGGCCAATTGTACGGTTATGAGGACGAAGGCGAAGTCGTTGGGCTGATCGGTTTTCGGGTCAATGACTCGCGCGTGCTGGAAATCATTCATCTCGTCGTGCGGCCCGAGAACCGGATGCAGGGGTATGGCCGGGGATTGGTGCTGCTGGCTTTGTCTCATGCCAATCCGGAAAGCATCGCCTCGGTCACGGACGAAGAGGGGGCCCAGTTTTTCCGCAGCATCGGCTTTCAAATTACCGGACTTGGCGGCGGCCCTTACGGCGAAGAGCGTTTCCGCTGCGTGTACAATGTGGACGAGGAGAATGAGGATTAATTCTCGGAGAGCAGTTATTTACGGTCTGTGTGGATCAACTGCAAAAGTGCATTCCATTTGAAGGAATTCACCTGCTTTGGGACGATTGAAATGCAAAAATGCATCTGTTTTGGCGCAGTTTGATAAAAAAGACTGTTTTAAACGAAAATGAACTGCAGTTTTGCATTTGATAAACTATTTCCGGGAAATTTGAGTGAAATTGAACGGCACTTTTGCATCTCGTGGAAATGGATCAAGCCCTGGATTCAGTTAAGTTCTTGTATAGGAGTATAGACGGACAAGGTTTTATCCAAGAACTATTACCAAATAAGGACCCAAAGTGCCGCTATTTTGCGTAGGAGGGGGAAAAGCTCAAAAATAACGCCACAAATGACCGCTATTTCGAATATCAAAAAACCGCCGGAGCAGATTCCTCCGGCGGTTTTTCTAATTCGGCCGTTTAGTTCAAAGTGCTTCGTTTAATCAGGCTGCGCAGCGCCCACTTGCGTTCCTGCCGTTTTTTGTATTTCGGCAAGCTGCGGTAAACGGCGATGGATTCATTGAGCGCCTGTCTTGCTTCCTCCTTGCGTCCGAGCGACTGATAAAGGCCGGCGAGCAAATAGTAGGCTTCGCTGGAGGAGGACTGGATTTCCCCGAATTTGGCCGCGTACTCCAGCGCTTTTTGCGGGTCCTTGTCGCGAAAGGCGGAGGCGAGCTGAAGATAGGGCTGTCCGTATTTGACGCGATCATTTAGAGAAAGCGCGCGAAGCATTTGTTCTTCGCCTTCCTCAAGTTGCCCCAGCCCCAATGAAGCCGTACCCAGATCGCTCCAAAACTCGGCTGAGGTTTCCGAGGACGACTTGACATCCTCAAGCAGCCCGAAGGCTTCGCGATATCGTTTTCGTTCCAGCAGCAGACGGGCAAGCTCGCGTTTGGAAGAAACGTCAAAAGGGCTTAGCGCAAGCTGCTGCCGCAAACGGGAGATGCTGCGTAAACGTTTGAATGGCTTTGTTACGCTGGGGAAAATGCCGATAAACCGCCGGTCCAGGAAATAGAAAATGAGGAGCAAAATCACGATGGCGACAATCGGACTTCCGGTCAACCAGGTTAAGGCAAAAAACAGAATAAACTTGCTCATAAGCGTCCTCCAACAAATGAATTAATTCCCATTATAACATAGGGCGGGAGAGCGCGAAAAAGAACAAGCCGTCCGCACCGGACGGCTTGTTCTTTTTGAAATTACTGAAATCCGCGCATATGGCCGCCGGAAGCCGTCGAGGCGGAGCCGGAGCCGGATGCTCCGGACGCAGCGCTGCCAATGCCGCTGCCGGAAGCAGAGGAGATTCCGCTGCCGCTGCCGGACGCCCCAGACATGCTGCTGCCGATTCCGCTGCCGGACGCTCCGGATGCAGCGCTGCCCCATGCTCCGCTGCCGATCCCGGAAGCAGAGGAAATGCCGCTGCTGAAGCCGGAAGAACCGGAAATCGAATGGCTGATGCCGGAAGCGCCGAAGCTTCCTACGCTTCCCGGATTGTAGCCGGATGCTCCGATATGCTGAACGCCGTACGAGCTTTGCCCGATTCCGGCTTGGCCGAAGTTTGCGCCAGCGTTCATCGAGTGAATGCTGTTTTCCAACTGGCTGCAGATTTGGGCTACGCGCTGATAGGACTGCACCGCCGTTTGATGGCCCTGAAGCGCGTTTTGGATCGATTGCGACGCTCTGCGCTCGCGCTGCGCCAGCTCTTCAAGCTGCATCGCATTATGCTGCTCCTGCTGCAGCATTTGCTGATACATCATCGTAGCTTGGCGCGTTTGCTGCTCCAATTGGCGCATCGTTTGCTCGATTTCGCGAAGCTGTTGACTTACATTGCTGTACATAAAATGAGAATCCTCCTCTAAAAGATATAGGTTGGTGATTGAACCAAAGTTAGGTTGCCCTGGTCGTGCAGCGATATGCATACCGAGGCCGAATGGACGCAGTCCGCAAAAATTTGCAACTGTGCGGAAAGGAGAGTATGTTTGAAGCAGAGAAAGGAAAAAGGAGGGGAAAGTACATGCATCAACTAGTGCTTGTTAGACACGGTGAAAGCGAATGGAATAAATCCAATTTGTTTACCGGCTGGACCGATGTCGATCTATCTGAAAAAGGCGTTATGGAAGCGAAGGAAGCAGGGCAGCTGCTGAAACGGGAGAAATTCGAATTTGACATTGGGTTTACCTCTTATTTGAAACGTGCCATAAAAACGTTGGACTATATCCTCGATGAAATGAACCTGCTCTGGATTCCGATCCACAAAACTTGGCACCTCAACGAGCGGCATTACGGCGCCCTTCAGGGCTTAAGCAAAGAGACGACCGCCCGCCAATATGGCGAGGAACAGGTGATGAAATGGCGGCGCAGCTATGATGTTCTCCCTCCGGCTCTCACCGCCGAAGATGAGCGAAATCCGCGCAATGACCCCAAATACCGCGACGTTCCAGAGCGATTCCTCCCGTTAACCGAAAGTTTGAAGGAGACGGGCATTCGGGTCGAGGACTACTGGGAAAAGGAAATCGTACCCCAAATTAAATCCGGTAAAAAAGTCATCATTGCGGCCCACGGCAACAGCTTGCGAGCGCTCATCAAATATTTGGAGAATATCAGCAACGAAGCGATCGTCGATGTCAATATTCCAACCGGAACACCGCTTGTTTATTCCCTTGACGAGCATTTAAAACCCGTCGAAAAACATTATCTCGGAAGCGAAGGCCGTACTTCGACCAAAATAGAAAAAGCGGCCAATCCCGACCGGATTCTTGAATAACAGCCTTGCCTTATCGTACTTAAAGGGTCCCGCCTTTAAGTACGATTTTTTTTATGGACCGATCACGAGAAGGGTGTAAAAATAGACTAGGCTGCCATTTTGCGCACGATCGGCTTTGAATAGGACATTTTCATTGATTTATTAGTCCAAATTCAATATTCGGCGATTTACATAAAATAAATTAGCTCTTGTTCGAAGGGAGGAGCACCCTATGAGACGTCATCATAAAAAGGTTATTGTTGTGATTCTCAAACCCGGGCAAACGGCAGTAGTTAAATGCGAAAAGCACAAAAAGCATCACTACTAGGAGTACCTTACTGTGGTGGGCCTTATAGTTGTTAGATAAGGTTCACCACTTCCAAAGGGCTGTTTGGTTGAAGTCAATACATAATTGAAAGCCGCTCGTACCTTGAGCGGTTTGTTTGTTTGTTTTGCCGGATAAAGCGCGGCTAACTGAAATGGGAGTTTATATGAATTGTAGGAAAATAGCGATTGGATTATAATTGAGGGAATATGAATTGGAGATGACTATATGATTTTAAGAAAAAGAATGATTTTACTCTTGATGTCTATTACGATGGGGTTTGGTTTCGCCGTATCTTTAGCTTCCGCCGCTAAGGTCAATGTAACCGTTCAGGTTGACGGGAAGACGGTCTCTTTTCCGGATGCCCAGCCATACTATGAAGATAACCGGGTGATGATCCCTTTACGGTTTGTCAGCGAGGCGCTTGGAGCGGAGGTAGGGTTTAAGAAAACCGTGTCCGGATCTATCATGAATCAGACGGTCATTACCTCTTTAGGGGACAAAAAGATGAGCATGAATATTAACAGCACGCAAGTTGTAGTCGGAGAAACCGTCGTAACATTGGATGTTCCCGCCCGGCTGCAGCATGAGCGCACTTACGTGCCGCTTCGGTTTGTTAGCGAAGCGCTCGGGGCAAAAGTCGATTGGGATCAAAGCAAGAAGCTTGTTAGCGTCAGTACCGGGAAAGAAGTGACCGATCCGGACCCTGTACCGGAAGGGAACAACAAATATAATGATGATTTTGCATGGGATGAAGGTTCTACAAAATTAGCTAAAACGCTGTTTACAGATAATATGAAAGTAACCAACGGCAAGCTGACTTTTACTTTGCCGAAGGAAGCGGCCGCCGTCTATTCAACGCCCAAAGGAGCTAAGACAAATTTGATCCCTGGAAAAACCTATACGTATCCGATTGGAGAGGGCCAAGGCTCCATATCCATATCTCAAGTTTACCCGGGCAGCGACAAGCAGGAGGCTTACGTTGTATTTCTCAATAGTAAAGACGACGAGGATCTGGGAAAGCTGTTCGGACGATACGATGACGCCATCGTTATTGTCGGCGGCAATAATTCCGGCGCCCCGCTTTCCGAAGTTCAAAAGTCGGCGCAGGAACTGAAATAAATAATTGCCCGTTCCGGTCAATTTTGAAATTTTGCGGCAACAAAAAGCGGAAAACTAAGATGTGAAATATGTCTTGGTTTTCCGCTACATGATTAAACTAATATTTTCTTTAGTTCATTAACTGCTTGTTAGTTTCAACTCCATAAACACATCTGCTCTTACATATGGCATTGGCCCGATTTGCTCGATTGGAACATGTTTGAACCCCACCGATTCATAAAGATGAACGGCGTTTGGCAGCTTGGTGCTACTGCCCAAAAAGAGAGATTCTGCGCCAAGATCTCGTGCACGGTTAATAGCGGCCTGGACTATCTTCCGTCCGTATCCGTGTCCTCTCGACTCGGGTTTCACGCTCATCTTCGAGAGCTCGAACACCCCAGCTCCGCTCGGCACAAGTGCAACGCAACCTACGATCGAATCTCCTGCACGCGCAATAAGTACATCCCCACCTATGTTTACGATGTTCTCTACCGGATTATCTAGGATAACTTGGTCCGCATCTTCGATGGCGAAGACGCGGGTGATCCATTCTTCGTTAAGTGTTTTGAATGCACGAGCTTCATCGGGAGTCTTCAGTGAAGTGATTGTAAGCACTGGTTCAAACATGATAGTTTCCTCCTCTTGTATAGTTATTACCACTGTAGAAAAAAGCGAACGATTGATCAATGTCGATATTTATATTATTGGCATTGATAATATCTATGATCGAATGTAGGCAACGACGATATTTGCGGATTTAGTCATCAATTCAATTGAAAACAAGTAGAGATTGAAGAACGCTTCTGGTACAATATCCTCATAAAGTTGAAGGAGCGGAACTTATGGAAAATGATTTAACTGAACTGTTGCGGTCCGTTATCAAAGAAGAATTGGCTCCAATGAATGAGCGCCTTGATAAGATTGAAGCTGAACAGAAAGAAATGAAACAGGACGTACAAGGAGTCAAACAGGACGTACAAGGAATCAAACAGGACGTACAAGGAATCAAACAGGAAGTTCAAGGAATGAAACAGGACGTTCAAGGAGTCAAACAGGAAGTTCAAGGAATGAAACAGGAAGTTCAAGGAATGAAACTGGAAGTTCAAGGAGTCAAACAGGACGTTCAAGGAATCACACAAGACATTCAAAAAATCAATCAGGACATTCGAGAAATCAAAGAGGATCAACATTTAATTAAACGTGCAGTGTTGGACACCAACGAACGAGTGATGAAAATGGAATCCGTCCTGGAGAACCAGCATAAAATCATTGAACTGCTCTCTACTCGCTCTATCCAGCAGGAAGCAGAACTGAAAAGAATCAAGTAAATCAATCCGATGCGGCGGCAGCGGATTTTCTTTTTTACTGGTGATTTCTTCCGGCTGGAATTAGTGAAAGCGCGATCCGAAGAAGGATGAACTCTTCGTTTGTAAGATTGAAAAGAGGCCAATATTGAACTTGGAATTCTCTCTGCATATTAATGACTGGTGGAGTTGACGCTGAAAACCGGGTTTATCGTTTTTTATGGGAAGAGGGACGGCCCGCTGGGATCAACTGCAAAAGCTTTTGCATTTCGTGGGATATCCCCTCTTCCTAGTAGCCCGTACGTGAAAACCAACTCAACACAAACTAGAACTAGTCCTAAAATTTGGAATTTAATTGCCGATAATTAACATATATCCGTATTGGGGGAGTGATGTTTTTTGATGATTAGGAGAAAGTGTATTTCTGGATTGATGGTTGTCTTTTATCTGTTGTTTTCCATTGTGACACCCGTCTCAGCAGAGGGTTCTAAAAGTTCATCCTTAGCGTTTTCGATTCCAGCAAATACTTTTTGTGATCAGTCACATACCTTAGAGCTATCACTGAACATAACAAATCTAAACCGTTCAAGCTCTAGCGTAAAATTAGAGCTAAACCGTTACGATGGAAGTTCATTTGCGGAGGCAGGCTCCTCATATAATGGAGTTTCTTCCAGCCTTGTTCCAGGTGTGGATGTAACTTTATCCCCACTTGAAACAGCGACCTATCACGTCTCTTTTGGGGGTAAATTATCGAATTGCGAGGACAGACCTTTTTCCGGTGCATTTGTTGCTGGGGGTGACGATGCAACGTTCGTTGCATCAGGGTTTGTATTTGGTTCGCTTGGGAGTGTTCCGATCATAATCAATAATGGATCTCCGTGGCAGTACGATGGGGGCGATGGTGAAAATGGCGATACTCCTATAAACAATCCGATAAATACTCCTATTGATGTTTGCAGTGTAGAAAATAACGATTCATTAATCCATGCAATGACTTCGAATAGCGATCAGTATGGGGTTGCTGCGGCAAGCAGCTATGACACATATTATGATACGCAGCCGTTCCATGCTTTCGACAACAGTTGTTTTCCTTGGGAATCCGCAAATGGTGAAAAGTCAGGTTGGATTCAATACGAGTTTTTTGATGCAAAAGTAGTTAATAAATACTCGATTCGTATGAAACAAAATGATCCAAATCACGGCTTTGTACAATCACCGAACTCTTGGTTTTTTGAAGCATATGATGGTCAAGAATGGGTAGTGTTAGATACTCAGAGCAATGTTACGGACTGGAACCCGGATATCACCAAAGAGTTTTCGTTCCAGAACGCAACCCCGTATAATAAATATAGACTTAGAATAACCGCCAATAATGGAGGGAACTTGGTTAATATAAGCGAAATTGGCATGATGGGTTATTAGTATACATTTAAAAGCACCTTCGGGTGCTTTTTCTTTTGAGAAAGGCCCCGATCTGAATACAGGTGCATCAAGGGGCTTTCATTTAAGGAAAAGTTACTTGTAAAAGTAAGAAGAGTGGTATAAACCTGTCGGTTCATAAAATTCGTCATGCGAATACTTGAAACCTAACTTCAATAACATTTTTTTAGAAGCTTCGTTATTGGGGTTATGGCCTGCAAATAAGTTATCAACTTTCTTTATATCGAAGGCATATTGAATAACAGCATTTACGGATTCTGTTGCATAGCCGCTCCCCCAATGACTACTTTTAAGATGTATTCCAATCTCGTAAATATTTTTTTCTATGTCGTACGGGCGCAGACCACAACAACCAATGAATTCTTTGTTTGTTAGACTGAAAAGAGGCCAATATTGAACTTGGAATTCCTTCTGCGTATTTATTTCCTTATTCAATCTATCTTTAACTTGTTCGAGTGAAAACAAGCCATTTGCAGAAATGTATCTTGTGACAGCTGGATCTCCCCATAGTGTATATGCCAAGTCAATGTCACTATTGTCCCAGTGGGAAAAAGCTATGCGGGAAGTTTTTAAAAAGTACTTTCTCATAACCAATTACCTTCTTCCATCTATTTCTTTCTTTAGACTAACATAAAATCTCGAAAAATGAATGTGTTTCATTCTGCGAAAGTCGAGTTATAAAATGGGGAGTTTTTCTGCCGTGATCATAAAAAAATCGGGGCCCCCTTGCGAGGGCCCCATCATGGGAGAGGAGAAACCGGACGAAGAGCTTATGGGGAAACGTAAGTCTTCTCCGCGGTTGTCTACGACATTTGGTGATGTCGATACTACAATTGTGTCCGGGAAGTACGATTATATACCTCTCACGAAGAAAAAAATTATGATCTATTGATTTTTCAATCCGCGGCGGATTGTGGTACGATATCGACAGGAATTTTCAGGCATACATAAGGGTGTGAATATTCATGAGAGTCATTTCGGGCAGCGCCCGGGGCCGGGCGCTTAAGGCGGTTCCCGGGATGGGGACGCGGCCCACGACGGATAAAGTGAAGGAAGCGGTGTTCAGCATCATCGGTCCTTACTTTGAAGGAGGAGCGGCGTTGGATCTGTTTGCCGGCACAGGTGGCCTCGGCATCGAAGCGCTGAGCCGCGGCATGGACAAGGCCGTATTTATCGACAAAGAGTACAAAAGCATTGAAACCGTCCGCGCCAATTTGCAGGCAACCGGGCTGACGGAGCGGGCCGAGGTGTACAAAAACGATGCGGAAAGAGCGCTGAAAGCTTTGGCCAAACGCGAAGCCGCCTTTGATCTGGTATTTCTGGACCCGCCTTACCGGCTAAAGCACGGAGATAAGCTGATGGAGCAAATGGACGAGCTTAAGCTGCTGAAGGAAGGGGCTACGATCGTTCTGGAGTACGAATCCTCCTACGCGTATCCGGAACGGTTCGGAAACTTTACGCAGCGCCGCAAGGCGGAATACGGGGAAACGGCCGTATCCGTTTATGATTACGAACGAGAAACCAGCGCGGTCTAACCGCTAAGATTGGAGAGGAACAAAAGGCATGAAAGAACCAGGAAATAATCATCCGCGAATCGCCGTTTATCCGGGCAGCTTCGATCCGGTAACCAAAGGGCATATGGACATCATTCAACGGGCTTCGCGCCAATTCGACAAGCTGATTGTGGCGGTGCTGAACAATTTAAGCAAAAACCCGTTGTTTACGGTAGAAGAACGAAAACAACTGTTGACCGAGGCCACCGGACATTTGCCGAACGTGGAGATCGACAGTTTCCGCGACCTGCTCGTCAACTATATGAGCCTCAAGCAGGCTCACGTCATCGTGCGCGGCATCCGCTCCGTCACCGATTTCGAATACGAACTCCAGCTCGCGTCAACCAATCACAAGCTGAACAGCGACGTGGAGACGATTTTTATGATGACGAACCCGAAATACTCTTATTTAAGCTCCAGCATTGTCAAGGAGATCGCCAGCTTTCACGGGGACGTCAGCGACCTTGTGCCGCCGCAAGTAGAACTGGCGCTGCAACATAAATTCCGGCCGGACGGGCAAAAATTAACGTTCGCTCCGGCGGCTCCATACGAGCGCAATGGTAGCGAATCCGAGCGTTAACAGCGCCAGCATCCATAGCTGCCATCCCATCACCCCGAACGCTTGCTGCCAGGTCGGCAGCCAGGCCGCCGGGGTGTCGTGTCCTGTGCCGGTTTGTCCTTCCTGGGCAAAGGCAAAGGCGGGAAAGGCGCCGGGCAGCCAACCGTTAAGCGGCTTCCACAGCAGCAGCGTAATGGCGTACGCATAAGCTCCATGCAGCAGGCGGTTCAGCAGGAAAAAACGTTCGCGAATTCCGGCCGGCCCGAGAATCGCCCGGACCTGAAGGTAGGCGCATAAACCGCTCCAACCGAGGGCGGCGCCCAGCAGGGCGGTGAATACCACCGGCGGCAGCGCCGGGGAAGACAGCCGGGACATGGCGTACGAGCCGAGGTGAACCTCCAGCAGACTTTTGACGGTGACGGAAAAAAAAGTTCCCGGCAAAGCCAGGAGTATGACATGAATCAGGATCGAAAAAATAAGCATGTAGCCGCCGGTGATCATCAGCGTTTGCACGCCGGAAGTCACGGTATCGCCCAGCAGCTTGCCGAGGCTGCGGCCGTCCTCCTGGCGGGCACGCTCCATATTGCGGAGCGCCTGGCGAAGCCGGGACGAGCGGCGCCGGCTGCCGCTGTGCGAAGCGGACGGTTCCGCGGCGTTCCGGGCCGGGGGACGATCCCGCCAAAGAACATGCAGCGTGACCCCGGCGGCCAGTCCGGCGGCCCAGTGCACGGCGAGCAGAAGCAAGCCGAATTCGGGGCGGCCGAAAAAACCGGCGCCGATGACGATCACCAGCAGCATCGGGCTGCAAAAATGGGCCGCACCGGCGATTCGTTCCGCTTCGTTTGCGGAGATTTTGCCCTGCTTGAATAAAGTTGCCGCCGTATCGGCGGCGGCCGGAAAGCCGGCGGTCATGCCAAGCGGCAGCACCCAGCCGAAGGAGCCGGGAAGACCGAGCAGCCTGCGCGTAAAAGGTTCAAGCAGCGTGCCGATGCCATGGGCGAATCCGCCGGCGAGGAGCATTTGCGATAACATCACGAACGGGAGCAAAGCGGGAAAAACGATGTGCCACCAGATAGAAAGTCCCTGTCCGGAGGCTTTAAACGCTTCGCCCGGAGCATATACGACGCACACGACAAGCAGAACGGCCAGCAGCCCCGTGAAAGCGGTGGAAGCTCGGCTGCCGGCGAAGCTTTTTAAGTTCATTCGGATTCACCTTCTTCATAAGTAGATCATATAGTACATGCTATGCAGCAGCCGTGAAATGCAGACTAGCCGTTTGCGGCCGGGCGCTTCGCCCGTCCGGCCATCAACCGTCTGCCGCCGCGTCATGAAGGGAGAGCGAATAATGCGTCAATCAAGATCCATAGCGATAAAAGCGGGGCTATACGTCCTGACGATGGCCGTGATCGTATATGTGGTCGTTTTTATGAACACGCCGTACATGATCAATCAGCCGGGGACCGCCGAGGAGGTTAAACCGATAGTCAGCATCGAGTCGGGGGATAAGGAGGAGAAAGGCGCTTTTATGCTAACGACGGTATCCGTCAGCTACGCCAATTTGTGGATGCTCGCCATATCCCCGTTCAACAAGGATGCCGAAGTGGTCCGCAAGGAGCCGGATCGCAACGATGCGGAATATGAGACGGAGCAGCGCTATTATATGAGCAGTTCGCAGTCCAGCGCGGTGATGGCGGCCTACCGCAAAGCCGGGGTGAAATACGACGTGGTGTCCCAGTATGTTTTTATTATCGGACTGTCCAAAGAAAGCGAACCGAAAGGCAACTTCCGGTCCGGGGACATTATCCGCACGGTGAACGGCCAGCAGGTGAAACGGTTTGAGGATCTGGCCCCTTCGCTTCATGGGAAAAAGCCGGGGGACATCGTTCCCGTGCAGCTTTCGCGGGATGGAAAAACGGTCGAGGAGCAGGTGGAGCTGGTTCAGATCGTCGATGCGGAAGGCATACGTAAAGCGGGGCTGGGCGTGAGCGTCGGGGAAGTGCTGAAAGTGGAGGCGGCGGACAAGGCGAAAGAAGTCACCTTTGCCGATACGGAGATCGGCGGTCCTTCGGCGGGACTGATGTTTACGCTGGAAATTTACAACCAGCTGACGCCCGGGGATTTAACGAAAGGACACCGCATCGCCGGAACCGGCACGATCTCGGAGGACGGCACCGTCGGGCCGATCGGCGGCGTCCAGTTCAAGATCGTCGCTGCGGAGCGGGAGAAGGCCGAAATATTTTTCGTTCCGGAAGCGAATTATAAAGACGCCAAAGCAAAAGCGGAGAAAATCGCTTCGAAAATGGAGCTCGTGCCGGTCAAAAAGCTCGACGACGCGCTGAATTATTTGCAGGCGCTTAAGCCGAAAGGCTAAACCCGAATCGGCGGCTGACGGTATTCCCGGAACAGCTGCTCGGCCTGGCGGACGGGCATGCCGTTGGCATAAGCGGCGGCGGCCCGGATATCGAGCGACAACTGGGGATGATCAAGCTCGGCGGCCCGGGTAACGACCGGCAGTTTGGCGCGCTTTTTCATCCGCTTCAGCAGTTCCTGCCCCCGGTTGCTAAACGCCAGCACGCGCAGGTAGCCCGGACCTTCCGCCAGCGCCTCGGGTGTCAGCAGATCCCGCGGATGCTGCAGCAGCGCATGCAGCAAGGTGCGCTGCAGCTTCGTGTAGGTGTATCGTTTCGTCTTGAGCTTGGCCAGCAGCTCGGATACGGTCGGCTTTTCCAGCAGCGGCAGCGCTTTTTTGATGCGGTACTCCAAGCCTTCGGTCATTTCGTGGCAGGCGCGGAGCTGCTCGGTCGAAGCGAGCAGCAGCTGGTGAAACAGCGGCGCGGCCAGGTTCTCCCACGTCACGGGGCCGCGTCCCGCCGCGAATTCGCGGGCGAGGATGTCCGCCGTGAAGGGCGGGAGATACGGCGCAGCCGCGTCCAGGCCGCCGCCGGCGATCAGCCGGCGCACGGCGGTGGCGCTGGCGATGCGCGCGTCCGTCGGCGCGGCATCGTTGTACCCCGCGGCCCGGCGCCGGACGGTGACCGGCGCGATGCCGCTGTGGAGCCGCCGCAGCGCGATCAGGTAGTGCAGCCCCAAGCTGTTATTGGGCTGCTCCAGCAGCGCGCGCGCTGCGGCGGCGTCGGCGCCGGCGGCAGCGCCTCCGGCGAGCAGGCGCGCGGCCGCGGCGGCGTAGGCGGCGGGGAAGCTCGCCCCGGTGGCGAGCTCCTCCGCGACCGCCGCCTTCAGTGCGCCGCCGCCGGCGGCGAGCCGCTCGGCCAGCGGCTGCAGCGCCTCAAGCGCGCCGGCCTCGCTGCCGAAGCACAGATGCGTCGCGACGCCCGTCGCTTCGAGCAGCGCCACCGCGCCGTAGGCGAACCACTCCGCCGGCTGCGCCGCGTATGCGATCGGCAGCTCGAGCACGAGATCGGCGCCGAGGCGCAGCGCCATCTCCGCCCGCGCCCATTTGTCCACGATCGCCGGCTCGCCGCGCTGCAAAAAATCACCGCTCATGACGGCGATGACCGCGTCCGCCGCCGTCAAGCGCTGCGCCTCGGCGAAGTGGTAAACATGCCCGTTGTGGAGCGGGTTATATTCAACAATGATTCCGACGACATTCACGTGCGGATCGACTCCTTTTTTTAGAGGCTTATTTGGCTCAACCTGGAAATCAGCCATGACTAACGGGTTAATCACGAATGATCTGGCTGATCTGGCTATCCGGGGCATTGGCATTCTCTACGTTAACGGTTGTCACCCGCGCTTATTCGAGCGAAAAGCGGTGGTTTCTTTTTTTAACGGTTGTACTCGCGCTTATTTAGGCGAAACCGCCCCAATTCTGCTGGAAAACGGGAATTAAGCTCGGCGGTAACCGTTACATTTTGTACTCGCTCATTTTTTACCCAAATAGCGTCGCTCACAACCGTTGGTTTTTTTCGTGCTTTTTACGCTTTTGCACTTGTTCTGCGCTTAAGCGCCGATTTATGTGTTGTGCCGCTTTTCCTACAAAATATACCACGAATTAAGCTATATTGTTGACAAAACTTGCTTGAAATCGGTATAATAAATTTTGTTTGTTTGGAGTGATGCTGATGTTTATTCATTTTCGCCAGGTGTCATCGTCGGAAGCTCCGGTGGAGATCCATCAGACCTTGGATGTCAGCCGGATTATTCAAGGCCGCAGGGACATTACCGGGATCAGTCCGCTTCAGGTTGATCTGCGGGCGGAAGCCTCCGGCGGCGGAGTGGTCGATGTCAAGGGCAAGCTGACGGCCGAACTCGACATGACTTGCTCCAGATGCCTGAAGCCTTTGAAACGCACGGTCGCAGCGGAATTTGCAGAGAGCTTCAAACAAAGTGACGATCCCGAGATGGACATGCAAGCGCAGGACGAAGACGACGATCTGCAATATGTCGCCGAGGACAAATTGGACTTGACGCCATATGTGGAGGAAACGTTATTGCTGAATCTGCCGTTTGCCGCTGTCTGCAAGGAATCCTGCAAAGGGCTTTGCCCCAACTGCGGAGCCGATCTGAACGAACGGGAATGCGGCTGCAACACCGAAGTGATCGATCCGCGCCTCGCAGCGCTCGGTGATTTTTTCAAAAACAAGCAGTAAAACACGAATAAAGCACACCGTGAAATGGGTTGACTTGAATAAGGAGGTGGGAACCATGGCAGTACCTCAACGGAGAACGTCCAAAACGCGCCGCGACAAACGCCGCACGCACTTTAAATTGGCTGTGCCGGGCATGGTGAAATGTGAACAATGCGGAGAATTGAAGCTTGCTCACCACGTATGCAAAGTTTGCGGAACATACAAATCGAGAGAAATTATCGGTCAATAAGCTGTATCATGAATTCCAAGTAGTACTTCATTTCGGTGAGGTGCTATTTTTTTTGCCGGGAGGTTCCGCCTTAGTGGCGGAAGAATATTCGGGCAGCCGCTTCCCGGCCGCTCCGCGGAGGTTGCCCGAAAATCCCCGGCCCGCAACGTTTCCGGCAATGCCACTTTCTTTTTGCCCCGGGATGTTTTATACTAAAATTTAGTACCAGGTTCTAATGCTAAAAATAGATTCCTGCAAAAGTGCAGTTTTTTTCGGCGTGAATGATGAACGGCGAGGGAAGGCCTGCAGCTCCTGCAGTTTTGCGGGAATTTGCGTTAATTCGCTTGGACAGCCGCAAAGAACTGCAGTTTTGCAGACTTTGGACGACATGTTTAGGAAATTTGGAAGTATAGAGGGCTTAGCCGGTTCAGTTCAGTGACGAACTGTCTCTATGATCATCAGGGAGGGGAACACCCATCGAACGTTTGCCCAAAAAGGCGAGACAGCAGCAGCTCGTCCAAATTATCGAAGAAAATCCGTTCATCACGGACCAGGAGCTCACCCGGCGGCTGAAAGTCAGCATTCAGACGATCCGGCTCGACCGGATGGAGCTCGGGATCCCGGAACTGCGGGAGCGGATGAAGCTGATGGCGGAGCGTTCTTACGACCAGGTCAGGTCGCTGCCGCTCCATGAAGTCATCGGGGAAATCGTGGACCTGCAGCTGGACAAAAGCGGGATCTCGATCTTTGAAATTCGCGAGGAGCATGTGTTTTCCCGGACCGGCATCGCCCGCGGCCATCATGTATTCGCCCAGGCCAATTCCTTGGCCGTCGCCGTCATCAATGACGAAATCGCGCTGACGTTTTCCGCGGATATCCGCTTTATCCGTTCGGTGCATTTGGGGGAGAAGTGCATCGCCAAAGCGTATGTGCGCTCTTCGGGGCAAAAGGGGAAAGCCAGGGTAGAGGTTTTTACATATGTCGGCGAAGAGATGGTGTTTCAAGGAAACTTCGTCATTTACCGTTCTACGGGAGAGGACAGACATGAAGGAGGAAAATCATCATGAGAATCGCCATTGATGCCATGGGCGGGGATCATGCGCCGCAAAGCACCGTCGAGGGGGCGCTGGCCGCGGCCAGGGAATGGAGCGACACGGAGATCGTGCTGGTCGGCAAAGAACAGGTGCTAAAGCCGATGCTGGAGGGCGCTCCGGCCAATCTGCGCATTCATCCCGCGGAGGAAATTATCGAAGCGGAGGATGAGCCGGTCAAAGCCGTCCGGCGCAAAAAGGACGCTTCGATGGTCGTCGCCGGCCGTCTCGTCCGCGAGGGCGAAGCCGATGCGATGATTTCGGCCGGCAACACCGGTGCGCTCATGACCACCGGGCTGCTCGTCGTCGGCCGTATGGAAGGGATCGAGCGGCCGGCGCTGGCGCCGATGATCCCGACCGTCGACGAGCGCGGCGTGCTGGCGCTCGATCTTGGCGCTAACATGGACGCGAAGCCGGAGCATTTGGCTCAGTACGCGCTGATGGGGAGCGTTTACCGCGAGAAGGTGCACGGGATCGCGAAGCCGCGCGTCGGGCTTTTGAACGTCGGCACGGAAGCGATGAAGGGCAACGAGTTGACTAAAGCGGCTTATCCGCTGCTGGAGGAGCTGCCGGTCAACTTTGTCGGCAATGTGGAAGCCCGCGATATTTTGACCGGCGCTTGCGATGTGCTGGTGTGCGACGGGTTTGCCGGCAACATTTTGCTTAAATCGCTGGAAGGCACGGCGGGCACGCTGTTTTCGATCCTGAAGCGGGAATTTACGAAATCATGGAAAAACAAGCTGGCCGCGGCGGTGCTGATGCCGTCGCTGCGCGGGCTGAAGCAAACGCTCGACTACAAGGAGCACGGGGGAGCCCCGCTGTTGGGGCTTGGCGGACTTGTCGTCAAAGGGCATGGCTCTTCGGACGGAGGAGCGATCAAAAACGCCGTGCGCCAGGCGCGTTTAGCGCTGCAAAACAAACTGACGGAGAGCATAGCACGGGAAATCAGCGGGAAGTGAGTGATTGAAGCTAATGAAGTTAAGTTCGGTAGGGATTATCGGGACCGGGAAATACGTTCCCGAAAAAGTGTTGACGAATGCCGATTTGGAAAAAATGGTGGATACCAATGACGAGTGGATCGTGTCGCGGACGGGCATCCGGGAGCGCCATATCGCCGCTCCGGAGCAAGCGACGTCCGACCTGGCGTATGAGGCCGCAGTGCAGGCGTTAAAGTCCGCGGGCTTGGCGGCGGAGGATCTGGATCTGATTATCGTGGCCACGATTACGCCGGATATGGCGTTTCCGTCCACGGCCTGCATTTTACAGGATAAGCTCGGGGCCAAAAAAGCGGCCGCGTTCGACCTGTCCGCCGCCTGTTCGGGGTTCGTTTACAGCATGGCCGCGGCCAACGGTTTTATTCAGACGGGAATGTACAAAAACGCTTTGGTGATCGGCGCCGACACCTTATCCCGCATCACCGACTATACGGACCGCAATACATGCGTGCTGTTCGGCGACGGCGCGGGCGCGGTCGTGCTCGGCGAGGTGCCGGAAGGACGCGGCTTCCTCTCTTTCGACCTGGGCGCGGAAGGCGCCGGCGGCGTGCAGCTTAACCTGCCTGCGGGCGGCTCCCGGCTTCCGGCTTCGGAGACGACGGTTGCGGAGCGTAAGCATTACCTTTATATGAACGGCCGCGAAGTGTTCAAATTCGCGGTACGGGTAATGGAGAACGCGACCGAGGAAGTCTTGCGCAAAGCGGGCAAGAGCAAAGAGGACATCGATTTGTTCGTGCCGCACCAGGCTAATATCCGCATTATTCAATCGGCGATGCAGCGGCTGAATTTGTCGGAGGAGAAATGCGTCATTAATGTAGACAAATACGCCAACACGTCGGCGGCTTCGATTCCGCTCGCGCTCGTTGAAGCGGCGGAGGAAGGCCGGATGAAGGAAGGCGACACGCTGCTGCTCGTCGGTTTCGGCGGCGGCTTGACCTGGGGGGCTTCCGTGCTGGTGTGGTAAGCCGCCGGGTTTGACAAAGGGTATTTTTTAAATGGGGAGTGCTACAAGATGGGCAAATTGGCATTTGTTTTTCCCGGACAGGGTTCCCAAAGCGTCGGAATGGGTAAGGATATATATGACGCGCTGCCTTCGTCCCGGAACTTATTTGATATCGCGGATGAAAAATTGGGTTTTCCGCTGACCCGGCTTGTTTTTGAAGGGCCGGAAAGCGAATTGAAGCAGACGGCCAACACGCAGCCGGCGCTGCTTGCGACCAGTGTGGCGCTGCACCAGGCGTTTGCGGCCAAAGGCTTTGCGCCGGATTATGTCGCCGGACACAGCCTGGGCGAGTACAGCGCCTTAACGGCGGCCGGGGCGCTTGCTTTTGAAGACGCCGTCTCGATCGTGCGCGCTCGCGGCGAGTATATGGAGCAGGCCGTGCCCGGCGGGCAGGGGGCGATGGCCGCGGTGCTTGGCGGCGAACGCGAAGCGCTGGCCCAGCTCTGCGCGGATATTACCGCCGGCGGAGCGCTGGTCGAGCTCGCCAACGTCAACTGCCCGGGGCAGATCGTCGTCTCCGGCAGCAAGGAAGGCGTTGCGCAGGTCGCCGAACGCGTCAAGGAGATCGGGGCCAAACGGGCGATCCCGCTTGAAGTCAGCGGACCGTTTCATTCCTCGCTGATGAGAGCGGCGGCGGAGCGTCTCTCGGACAAGCTTGCGGGCGTAACGTTTAAGGATGCTTCCGTTCCGGTCGTTGCGAATGTGACCGCAAGCCCGGTTCAAAGCGCGGGCGATATTTCCAAGCTGCTTGTTGAGCAAGTGTATTCTCCCGTGCTTTGGGAGGACAGCGTTGCCTGGCTGATTGCGCAGGGCGTAGACACCTTCGTGGAGATCGGGCCGGGAAGCGTGCTTACCGGACTTATCAAAAAAATCGACAAATCGGTGCGTCTGTTCAACGTGAGCGGCCTTCAGAGCCTGGAGCAAACCGCGGCCGCGCTGGGATAGCGTTCAGACCCGCATCTGATGCTAAGGTGCGGATCGCCGCAAAGGAGCGATACGGCTGGCTGAAGGATCCGGCGTTTCGGCGGCAAGCCGGCCGGATGGAGAGCAGCGGGCCGTGCTTCAAGAATGGCGACATAGACAAAATGGAAATTTCATAAAGTACGAGTTCAAAAAGTCAGGTTTTCAAAAGATGATTGTTTGAACAACCTCTAAAATTTGGTGAAAGGAGATGAACATGATGAGTAGACCGCTTCAGGGCAAAACCGCCCTCGTTACCGGAGCGTCGCGCGGCATCGGGCGCAGCATCGCGCTGGCGTTCGCCGCAGCCGGGGCCGATGTGGCCGTCAATTATGCCGGGAACGAACAGGCCGCGGCGGGCGTTGTCGCCGAAATCGAGGCGTTTGGCGTCAAAGCGTACGCCGTCAAAGCCCATGTCGGAAGCAGCCAGCAGTTTGAGGATATGGTCAAAGGCATGCTGGACGCCTGGGGCCGGATCGACATTCTGGTGAATAACGCGGGCATTACTAGAGATAATTTAATTATGCGCATGAAGGAAGAAGAGTTCGATCAGGTCATCGAGACGAATCTCAAAGGCGTATTCAACGGCATTAAAGCCGTGACCCGGCCGATGATGAAACAGCGCTCCGGGCGCATCATCAACATTTCCTCGGTCGTCGGCGTGCTCGGCAATGCGGGGCAGGCCAATTACGTAGCGGCCAAAGCCGGGGTCATCGGTCTGACGAAATCGTCGGCCCGCGAGCTGGCCTCGCGCGGTATTACGGTGAACTGCATCGCGCCCGGGTTTATCGAAACCGACATGACCGACAAGTTGTCTGATGAACTGCGTCAAAGCACGCTGGCCGGCATTCCGCTGGCGCGTTTGGGCCAGCCGGAGGAAATCGCGAATGTCGCCGTATTTCTCGCTTCGGACGGCGCGTCCTACATGACCGGACAAACGCTCCATGTCGACGGCGGGATGTATATGTAATTGCATCCCTCGCTTCTATGGCATTTTAGCGGCAATTCTCGTATAATACCAAAGAGGAGGTGAACCGGATGTCCGATGTATTGGAACGCGTAAAACGCATTGTAGTGGATCGCCTCGGCGCTGACGAAGCCGAAGTGACGCTGGAAGCGTCTTTCAAAGATGACCTTGGTGCTGATTCGCTCGACGTAGTTGAATTGGTCATGGAGTTGGAAGATGAATTCGATCTGGAAATTTCAGACGAAGATGCTGAGAAGATTACGACCGTAGGTGAAGTTGTAAACTACATACAATCTCATACCTAATGTCATTCCAAAGTCCCGTACCTCCTTATAAGTAGGCGGGACTTCTCCTCATTTTGACATGAGGTCGTTTTCTTTTTTTAAAAAACATTTGCATGGTACACATGTAGTCCATACGAGGTGAGTGTGTTTGAGGCATAGAGTAGTGATAACGGGGATGGGCGCCATAACCGCGCTCGGACAAGATCTGGATACGTTTTGGAACAACCTGGTGCAGGGGAAGTCCGGCGTTTCCGCTATCGACTCGTTTGATGTTAGTGAATATCCGACGCGCATTGCCGCATCGGTGAAAGACTTTAATCCCGAAGATTACATGGACCGCAAGGAAGCGCGGAAAATGGACCGCTTTGTTCAGTTTGCCACGGCGGCAGCCAAAAGCGCTTTGCAGGACAGCGGCTTGAACATTGGCGAGCAGGCCGACCCCGAGCGTGTGGGCGTGATGATCGGTTCAGGGATCGGCGGTCTCGGTACCTGGGAGGATCAGCATAACATTTTGCTGGAAAAAGGCCCGAAGCGCGTGAGTCCCTTTTTTATTCCCATGATGATTGCGAATATGGCTTCCGGTCACGTCTCGATTTTGTTCGGCGCCAAAGGGCCCAACACGACGACGGTGACGGCGTGCGCTACCGGAACTCATTCCATCGGCGATTCGTACAAGCTCATCCAGCGGGGTGACGCCGATGTGATGATTTGCGGCGGCGCGGAGGCGACGATCCGCCCGACCGGTCTGGCGGGATTCTGCTCCATGCGGGCGATGTCGACGCGCAATGACGAGCCGGAGAAAGCGAGCCGGCCGTTTGACCTTGAGCGCGACGGGTTCGTTATGGGCGAAGGCGCGGGGATTTTTATTTTGGAAGAACTGGAGCACGCGAAGAAGCGCGGCGCGAAAATTTACGGCGAGATCATCGGCTACGGGCTTAGCGCGGACGCTCACCATATGACCGAACCGGACCCGAACGGGCCGGAGCGCTGCATGAAGATGGCGATCCGCGATGCCGGCATCGCGCCTGAGCAGATCGATTATATCAACGCCCATGGCACTTCGACGCCGGTCGGCGACCGCTCGGAAACGATCGCGATCAAAAACGCGCTGGGCGATCACGCCTACAAGGTGGCCGTCAGCTCGACGAAGTCGATGACCGGGCATTTGCTGGGCGCAGCGGGCGGCGTCGAAGGCGTGATTTGCGGACTGACGCTGAAGCACGGCGTAATCCCGCCGACGATCAATCTGGAGCATCCGGACCCGGAATGCGATCTGGATTACGTTCCCAACGTAGCGAGAAAGGCCGATGTGCGGGTGGCCATGTCCAATTCCTTCGGTTTCGGCGGACACAACGCCACGATCATTATGAAGAAACTCGAAGCATAAGGGGTTAAGTCCGGTGAATGGAGATCTGAAGCAGTTACAGCAAAAACTTCAACTGTCGTTCCAAAACAGGCAGCTTTTGAAACAGGCCTTCACCCATGCATCTTACGTTAACGAGCACCGCTTCAGTCAGTATGAGGATAACGAGCGCCTGGAGTTTCTTGGCGATGCCGTGCTTGAATTGACCGTTTCGGAGCATTTATACCGGTTATTTCCGGACCGTCCCGAAGGCGAACTGACAAAGCTGCGCGCCGCGATCGTATGCGAGCCGTCGCTGGTGAGATTCGCCGAAAGTCTGGAATTCGGCCATTACGTATTGTTAGGGAAAGGGGAGGAACTGACGGGGGGACGGACGCGCCCGGCGCTGCTGGCCGACGTGTTTGAGTCTTTTATCGGCGCGTTATACCTGGATCAGGGCCTGGAAGCCGTTACTGCGTTCCTTCATCGCCATGTATTTTCCCAGCTGACCTTTGACGGGAAACTGCAGACGAGCGATTACAAAACAGAGCTGCAGGAGCTGACGCAGCATCATAATATGGGCACGCTGGAATACCGGATCATCGAAGAGCGGGGGCCCGCCCATGAGCGCGAATTCGTCTCCGAAGTTTGGATGGAAGGCCGCGCGCTCGGCCGGGGAACCGGCCGGTCCAAAAAGGAAGCCGAGCAGCAGGCCGCGGCTGTAGCGCTGAATGTGTTGAAGGCGTCCGATTCCCGAGATTAAGTCGCGAAATAAAAAGGCTGCTCCGCAGGTTTTGGAACCTGGGAGCAGCCTTTTTTGTGTAGAGGAGCTTTATTCCTCTATTTTAGAAATGTAGGGGTCCATTGTAGAAGGAATAGTTGCAAGATGTACAACTTACTGATCCGGAAATACTGCCACAGCATTTGATAAAGTGTAAAACCTGCAGTTGCTCCGCTACTTTTTGAAAAAGAGACAAAGAGAAGAGGAAATAATTGTATGAAATGCGATTAAACGAATGATTGAGCAAATGGAAGCAAAGTGAGTTGTACGATTTGCGATTAAAGGTCAGAACCAGGCCGGTCAAGCATGGAGGTTAAGCCGATATTGGCTCTGCGAAAGTTAAATTATGATCTCAACCGCCGCCTACTCCATGTATCATTGTTTTGATCAATGCTTGAGTGTAATCAGCAGATAAAGCAATGAGGAAAATGAAACTAAACGCTGCTGAGCACATTGTCATAATCTTTTTCATTGAGCTTCTCCACCACCTTTCTAATCAGAAATTTGTATTTTTGTCTTTCCTCTTCTCCAGCATTATGGCGATTTTGTTCAAATAAATCCACACAGCGAACTACGTTGCTTTCACAGTTAATACTGGCTGAAAAGTCCAAGCTTTGCAGTAATAGTTCAATGCCTTCGCGCCGTTGACGTTGTAAGTAGTAATTTGCTAATTCAAATAGAAATCTGGCGTACTGGTCTGTTGTTATTTGTTTATTATAATCACCAAATCGGCTTCGATGAGCTTGATAAGGAATATGAGCAGAGAGACGCTCAAGAACGTTGTCCACATTCCAGCAGTATCGGTTTGCTGCCTGCAAAATTTTGTATAAAGCCTGGGTTATTTCGCCTCTCCTAGTTAAAATACACTCTACATAATCAGGTAATACTTCGATATCTCCGCTCATTACACGGTACAAATAGGAATTGGCCGTTGCCCACTCCTGAAATTGCTCTGCTGTTTGCTTAGCTGTCTCATCTTTTTCCTGTATCCAGCTGCCATCCGCATAGTAAGCAACAAATTTTAGGGCCTGTTCATAGTCATTACATTCTTCGCAAACCGCCGAGCGCAACAAATGTGAATACATAATGTAAAAATACAAGGGTCTCTTCGACCGCTTCTGCTCGGGTTCTTTACGTGCCGACTGACAATGATGCTTGTACTGAATGGAAGCGATTCTATGCATTTCCTGAGCGATTTCATCTACCTTTTTCCATTGGTGCAATGAATAATAAATATGAGCAAGTTGTTTGAGAGCGTCCAATTGATCGGCAACATCCAGCCGGCTTACATGATCTTCAAACTGTGCTGCTGCCCTTAAATTACTATCTTGATCATCGCTTAAAGCAATTAGGAAAAGCCGATAATGGCACATCGCAAGCCGCTCCGAGTGCTGCATTTTTTCGCTCATCGCCACGTTTTCGTACAGGATGGCGGCGGCCTCCTTCCGCCCGCGATGGAAAAAATCCTCCGCGGCTTCGAACAACAGGGGCAAATACATGAGGTTGTCAAGTAAAATACCCGTGACCTGCCGAATGCATTCCAGCTTGTCCAATTCCGCGCACCGGTCCAAAAAAGGGCGGACCCTCCGCCAATCGGGTGCGGTTTGGGCGAGAAATTCCTCAATATACTGTTCGTAAAAATAACCTTTGGGTAAAGCCAACGCGGCGGTGATCGAATCTAGATGCGGCGCGCTCAACAAGCGTTTCCCGTTTAAAATCGAGCTTAACGAGCCGGTGTTGATTTCGGCTTTTTGGCTTAACCGGTGTAAGGTTAAACCGTTTTGCCCCATAAAATTTTTGATTTGCGTAAGAATCGAGGCTGTATGATTCAAATAAACCACCCCTTAAACCCCGCGCTGATTCAATAGAAGACGCGAAGCTAATCAACGGATTCGCTTCCGTTATATAGTAAATATAGCCATATTTTGAAGGTTGGTCAATGGGTTAAATTGAACCAATAAGTTAATTTTTTGTGACGAAAAATCAATTTGCAAAGATCAAGCCGGACAAACCGGCTATTTTAACCTGGATTAAAGCAAATAACGCCGCTCGATAGCCGTAAGAATTTAGCAAGTTCATTTTTCGTAAAATAGCGGCGGCTGCAACCGTTAGATTTCCGGCAGGCCAATACCGGCTGGCTTGAAGGGAAATTTTACTGGCCGGTCAAGGAGATCAAGGAGATTAAGACGGGATATAATCGCCTGTATATGTTGAAGGATGACGGGACCGTTTGGCAGTGGAATTACAACACGGGTCAGTCGGCCAAACCGTTTCAGGTAAAGGGACTCACCGGGATCAAGGCGATCGGGGGCACTTACGATCAAACCGGGTATGCGATCGGCAAAAACGGAAAACTGCTGGCATGGGGCGACGGCTACTACTCCGGCATGGGAACGGACAGCGGCTCGCAGCAGATCAAAGACGGCGGAATTGCTCAAGTGCTGCCTCCTATTTCATTTAAGGTCAACGGGCAGGATGTGCAATTTTACGCGACGGCGGCTATCGTTGACGGCAAACTGTACGTACCTTATAGTAGTGTATTTGAAGCGCTGGGCGTCAAAACCAAAACCGTGCCGTCCAAACCCGATCCGAAAAACTACAATCGGTCCTATTCAGTGGTATCCTTCTCTTATAACGGGCAGACCGTGGCATTTCAACAGAGCAGCCGGCCGGTGCTGCTGATAAACGGGAAGGCGGCGAAGGAGGAGGTTAAGCTGCCGTTCCTGGCCAACTCCACACTGTACCCGCTTGAGCTAATCTGCGAGAAGCTGGGAATCCCGCTGGATTGGCACCGGGAGACCGGGGAAGTTCGTCTCGGCGGAAGTTCGCAATAAATCGATATGCGAAAAGATCGAAGACAGGCTCTTTAACAGAGCTTTGGTCTTCGATCTTTTTTTCGGTTCCTATTTAACCAGCCCGCGCAAGTTATCCATCAGCTCCAGCATATCGATCCCGGCGTGGTTGCCGAGCAGGATGATCGTAACGCCTCCGCCGGCTTCCCGGGACAACCCTGTGGCGTAGCCCGTGCCGCTGCCATTATGAAAGACGATCGTACGGTCTCCCTGCTGCTTAATCATCCAGCCGTATCCGTAGTTTTTTTCGGAATAGGGGGTGAACATCTTTTCCAGCGAAGCTTTTTGCAGCACTTTATTCGTATTTAAGGCCAAATCCCATTTCAACAGGTCGTCCACGGTGGAATACAAACTGCCCGTCCCCGAGGGGGAGACGTAATCGCCCGCGAGCGTCCAATCCTTCCCTTGACGGATATAGCCTTTAATGACCTGAGTCGATGCATCCGCTTCTCCGGTATCGTCCATATTGAGCGGCTGAAAAAACTGCTGATTCAGATAATCCCCATACTTCATCCCGGATACCTGCTCAATGATGGAAGCAAGCAGCACATAACCTCCGTTGCTGTATTTGAATTCGGCCCCGGGTTCCGCCAGCAAGGGTTTGCTTTTGATCGCGTCGACCGTCTGCTGCAGCGACATGCCTTGTTCTCGGGGAATGTTGGAAGTTATCCCGGAGGTATGGGAGAGCAGCATATGAATGGTGATCCGGTCGCCGGACGGAAATCCGGGTATGTAGGATTCCAGCGTATCGTCCAGCTTGAGTTTGCCCTTTTCGGCCAGCTTCATAACCGCCGCGGCGGTAAACGACTTAGTCAAGGAGGCGATGCGCGATTTTTGGTCGGCGTGGACCAGCCGGTTTTCATCGCTGTAGCCGTAGCCTTTACGGAGCAGGATTTGCCCGTTTTTGGCGATCAGGGCGATGCCCGAATATTGTTGGTCGATCAAATATTGGTCCGCTTGTTTGGTTTTTCCGGAAACGAGCGTTGCCGTATCACGCGTCAGATTGACGGAGGTCCCCCCGGAAAGCGAAAGAGTTGAAAGGTCGGCTTTCAGAACTTCGGCCAGCGTTCTTAGCGGCACCATCGTCTTTCCGTTCTTTTGAAAAGACGGCAAAGCGGCTTGAACGGAATAAGAGTTCACCTGAAAAACGGCCGTTCCCGGCCGATGCTGAATCGTATCGCCATTGAGCTTCAGTTCGGTAACGCGTTCGGCAGGGTTCCAGCGCACGGTAGCGCCAAGCTGTTCGGCGGTTTCCCTTAACGAGACAAAGGTTGTGCCTTTGTACATCAACGGCTCGACACTGGTTGCGGCCTGTCCTTCAAAGGCGATTTGCGATACGGCTGCGGCGTTTGCCGTGGCCGCCGGATAGAGAACGGCGCCGGCCGAAAACGTAATGGTTACGGCTAGGGACAGAATCGCGGCGGTGCGCCCAGCTCGGCTTTGGTTTTTGGAGTAGTTGCGGATCGATTGCATGTAGTGCCTCATCATCAGAGCTCCTTTTACCGAATATTAGTATGTCTACCAGACTAGCAAAACGTGCCGGAGAATTCAAGAGGCTAGGCGGGCGATCAAGGCGGACTCCCGCTTATCTCGGCGCCCGCTCGTTTGCCCTGTGCTCCGCGCCTTACTGTATGTTACAATAGTCGTTAGAGGTGATCGTGAACGTATGTTTTTGAAACGGATCGAGCTAGCGGGTTTCAAATCATTCGCGGACAAGACGGAAATGGAATTCGTCCGCGGCATTACCGCTGTAGTAGGACCAAACGGCAGCGGTAAAAGCAATATTTCCGACGGTATCCGCTGGGTGCTCGGGGAACAAAGCGCCAAATCGCTTCGCGGCGGCAAGATGGAGGATATCATTTTTGCCGGCAGCGATGCGCGCAAGGCGGTGAACTACGGGGAGGTTTCGCTGACGCTGGACAACGGCGACCAGGCGCTGCCGCTCGATTTCAGCGAAGTGACGGTAACCCGGCGGGTCCACCGCAGCGGGGAAAGCGAATATTACATCAACAAGCAGGCCTGCCGCCTGAAGGATATTACCGAGCTGTTTATGGATACCGGGATCGGCAAAGAGGCGTATTCGATCATCGGACAAGGCCGGATCGAGGAGATTTTGAGCACGCGTTCGGAGGATCGCCGCGGTATCTTTGAAGAGGCTTCGGGAATCGTGAAGTACAAGAGCCGCAAGCGAGACGCCCGCCGCAAGCTGGATGACACGGAACAGAACCTGCTGCGGATTCACGATCTGATCAGCGAGTTGGAGGATCAAGTCGGACCGTTGAAGGAGCAATCGGAAAAAGCGCTGAAATACAAGGAACTGCGCGAGCAGCTGAAAAATAAAGAGATTTCGCTGTACGTCCATCAGATCGAGCAAATTCATGAGTCCTGGAGCGAGGCCAACGCTAAACTCACCAAGCTGCAGGAAGAACAGCTCGCTTTGTCCACGGTCGTATCCGCCCATGACGCCAAGCTGGAAAGCGACCGCTTGGCGCTGCGTCAGGTCGAAGACCGGATCGAACAGCTGCAGGCGCAACTGCTAGAGTACAGCGAAAGCTACGAAAAAAGCGAAGGCTACGGCGAGGTGCTCAAGGAACGGGCCAAAAACCTGGCCCAGAACCGGGAGCAGCTGCGGCAGTCTTTAGCGGTCAGCGAGGAGCGCTACGCTCAGCGTTCGCAGGAGCTGGAGCAGCTTACGGCCAAATTCGCCGCCGCCGAGCAGCAGCTTCAGGAGCTGCGCCGCGAGCTGGCGGATGAAGAGGCGAAGCTGATCGGGGTAACCGGCGGCATCAGCCAGGCCCAGGAGGAAGGCCTGAAGGGCCAGCTGCTGGAGATCATGAATCAGATGGCGCAGGCGCGCAACGAAATCCATTATGCCGAGCAGCAGAAGGAAAGCGTAAAGCGGCGGATGGATCGGGCCGAAGAGGAAGGCGTCAAGTGGACCGAGGAGCAGCAGCGCCTGAAAGCGCGCAAAAGCGAGCTGGAAGCGGCGCTGGAGAAGCTGGGCAAAGAGATTTCCGATTTGCGCAGCAAATATATCCAGGAAAGCGAACGCCACCAATCGCTGCAGAAGCTCGTGGAGGAAAGCCAGGGCGGCATCCGCAAATGGGAGCAGAAGCGCGAAGGCTTGGTGTCGCGCCGCGATACGATGAAGGAAATGGAAGAGGATTACGACGGCTTTATGCTTGGCGTCAAGGAAGTGCTGAAAGCCGCCAAGAAATCGATGCTGCCCGGGGTGCACGGGGCCGTGGCCGAGCTGATCCGCGTTCCCGAAAAGCTGGAAATCGCGGTGGAAACGGCGCTCGGCGGGGCGATGCAGCACATCGTCATGGAGAACGAAGCCGTATCCCGGCAGGCGATCGCCTTTCTGAAGCAGCGGCAGCTTGGGCGGGCTACGTTCCTGCCGCTCGACGTCATCCGCCCGCGGCAAATTTCTCCGGCGGACAAGCGGCTCATGGAGGACGCCGAAGGCTTCGTCGGCATCGGCGCCGAACTGGTCGGCTATGAACCGCGTTACGCCGATATCGTCGGCAGCTTGCTGGGCAACGTCGTGTTTGCCACCGATTTGGAAAAAGCGAACAAAATGGCGGCCCGCTGCCAATACCGCTTCCGGATCGTTACGCTCGAAGGCGATGTCGTTAACGCCGGCGGTTCGATGACCGGGGGCAGCCAGCACCGCAAGAACAGCAACCTGCTGGGCCGCAAGCGCCAGTTGGACCAATTGGCCGCCGACATCCGCGAAAGCGAGGAAATGCTGGATAAGCTGCGCAAAGGCCTGGCCGATGTCCGCAGCCAGGTCGCCAAGTCGGAGAGCGACCTGAACCGGCTGCGCGAGGCGGGCGACGCCAAGCGGGCGGAGGAACAAGCCGTCGCCGGCGATTTGAAGCAGGCTCAGCACGAATGGCGGCATGTATCGGAGCAGTTCGAGCTCTACGGCCAGGAAAAAGGCCATTACCAGAAAGAGCTGGAGGAGCTGGAGGCGACGAAAAAAGCGGCCGAGGAACGCCTCGCGGAGCTGGAAAAAGAGGAGCAGTCCGTGCAGCAGTCTATCCGCGCGGCCGAATTTGCCCGCAAAGCGAGCGAATCGGCCAAGGAAGAGCTGCAGGACTTGCTGACCGGACTCAAGGTCCGCGAAGGCAAGCTGGACCAGGAGTGCTCCTCGCTTCGCGAACAGCTGCGGCGCGCCGAGGAAGAATACAAAATCCAGCAGCGCGAACTGGAGCAAAACCGCACGATCCTGCAGTCGATCGAAGCGGATTTGCAGCAGAACGAAGAGCAGAGCGTGCGGCAGCGTGAAGAGCTCAACGATTTCAAGCTGAAGAAGGAGCGCGCCGGCGAGCAGTTGGAAATGGAGCGGGCTTCGCGGACCGTGCTCGTGAAGAAGCTGGAGGAAGGCGAAAGCGAGACGAAAGAGCAGCGGATCGGTCTGAAGGCCGTGGAAGAGCAGCTGCGGCAAACGGAAATCCAGGCCAACCGGCTCGACGTGGAGCTGGACAATATTTTGCGCAAGCTGTCGGAAGACTATGAGCTGAGCTACGAATTGGCCAAGCAGCGCTACGCGGTGCCGGAGGACGTGCCGCAGACCCAGGCCGAGGTGAAGGAACTGAAGCGGCAGATCACGCTGCTCGGAGAGGTGAACCTCGGCGCGATCGAGGAATACAACCGCGTCAACGAGCGGTATCAATTCCTGACCGAGCAGAAGGACGACCTGGTGGAAGCGAAAACGACGTTGTACCAGGTCATCCGCGAGATGGACGAAGAAATGTCCAAACGGTTCAAGGTCACGTTTGACGCCATCCGGCGCGAGTTCGTCATCGTCTTCTCCAAGCTGTTTGGCGGCGGCCGCGCCGATTTGGTGCTGCTCGATCCGGACAACCTGCTGGAGACGGGGATCGATGTGGTCGCCCAGCCGCCGGGCAAAAAGCTGCAGAACCTGCAGCTGCTCTCCGGGGGAGAGCGCGCATTGACGGCGATGGCGCTGCTGTTTGCCATTCTGCAGGTGAAGCCGGTGCCGTTTTGCGTGCTCGACGAAGTCGAGGCGGCGCTGGACGAAGCGAACGTGTCGCGGTTTGCCCAATATTTGCGGGAGTTTTCCGAGCAGACGCAGTTTATCGTCGTGACGCACCGCAAAGGCACGATGGAGGAGGCCGACGTGCTGTACGGCGTGACCATGGAGGAAGGCGGCGTTTCCAAGCTCGTTTCGGTCAAGCTGGACGACGAGGATACGATGGAAATCGCTTGATCCGGGGATGCAAGGCCCCTGAAGCAACTGGCGCAAAATTGCCTGGCGGCAAGCATTGTGCGATAATGAAGAGGGCCGCCCGAAGCGAATTAACGGCATTTTATGGCCTTATTTCAGGGCAACCGAGCGTCTTTTCAAAATTAACGGTAATCCATGGCGCTATTTTGGAGACAAGCGTGAATAAAGCGGATTTTGCGTAGGTTTTCCAGGGATAGCGCCATATTATTGCGCTATGTTGCGGGGGACGTCCGAATGGATTTAAATAACGCCCTTTTTTCCTTTAAGTTGTGATAGGATCGCTACATATACATACCCGGACAGACCAAAGGAGGATATAGCTTGTATGAGTTTCTTTAAGAAACTGCGGGAAAGCATCGCGGCAAAAACGGAATCGGTAACGAAACAGTTCAGGGACGGTCTGGAAAAAAGCCGCAAGGGCTTTGTTGAGAAGGTTGCGGAGCTGGTTACCCGCCGCAAAAAAATAGATGAAGAATTTTTCGAGGAGCTGGAGGAAATCCTTATCGGCGCCGACGTGGGCGTGAATACGGTGCTGAAGCTGATCGACGATCTGCGCAAAGAAGTCAAGCAGCGCCGGATCGAAAACCCGGCCGAGCTGCAGCCGCTGCTGTCCGAGAAGCTGACCGGGCTATTGCGCGGCGATGAGGACAACGAAATACATCTGAGCCAAGACGGGATCAGCGTTATTTTGTTCGTCGGCGTCAACGGCGTCGGCAAAACGACGACGATCGGCAAGCTGGCGCATTACTACAAGCAGCAGGGCAAAAAAGTAATTCTGGCGGCGGGCGATACGTTCCGGGCCGGGGCGATCGAACAGCTTGAGGTGTGGGGCCAGCGGGTTGGCGTCGATGTGATCAAGCAGCAGGCCGGGTCCGATCCGGCGGCGGTCATGTTTGACGCGGTGCAGGCGGCCAAGCAGCGGGGAGCGGACATTCTGCTCTGCGATACGGCGGGCCGGCTGCAGAACAAGTCCAACCTGATGGAGGAGTTGAACAAGATTTACCGCGTCATCCAGCGGGAAATTCCCGGCGCGCCGCATGAGGTGCTGATGGTGTTGGATGCGACGACCGGCCAAAACGCTCTGAATCAGGCCAAGCTGTTCGGGGAAAAAAGCGGCGTCACCGGGCTTGTGCTCACTAAGCTGGACGGCACGGCCAAGGGCGGGATCGTTGTCGCGATTCGCCAGGAGCTGAGCCTGCCGGTGAAATTCGTCGGCCTCGGCGAGAAGATCGGCGACCTGCAGAAGTTCGATTCCGAGCAGTTCGTACACGGACTGTTCGCCGGGCTGATCAATGACGAAGAGGCTTCGGCGGAAGCCTGATTCGGAGATGGGCGAAGCTCATGCACCGTATGAAGGCCGATAACGTAGAATGGTAATAGCCCAGATTTTTTAGCAAGGCAAAAATAAGGAGGTGGCAGGGATGGCGAGTACGCATACTTTTGACCGCAGGGAGGAAATCGCCAACGCCGTGACGCACGGGATCGGAGCGCTGTTGAGCGTGGCCGCCCTGGTGCTGCTGATCGTGTTTTCCAGCATCAAGGGCACGGCTTGGCATGTTGTGAGCTTTACGATCTACGGGGCCAGCATGCTGCTGCTCTACCTGTGCTCGACGCTGGTGCACAGCTTTAAAGAAGGCAAAGCGAAGGATTTGTTCGAGTTTTTGGACCACTCCTCCATTTACATCTTCATTGCCGGGACGTATACACCTTTTTTGCTGGTGGTGCTGCGCGGCCCGCTCGGGTGGAGCCTGTTCGGGACGGTGTGGGGGATTGCCCTGCTCGGCGTCGTGTTTAAAGCTTTTTTCGTAAAAAGATTCCTGTTTTTGTCGACGGTATTTTACCTCATTATGGGTTGGCTGATCGTGATTGCGTGGGGGCCGTTAACGGCGGCTGTCGCGTCCCAGGGCATCGTTTTGCTCGTTACGGGCGGCGTTTTGTACACGCTGGGCACCGTGTTTTACGTCTGGCGGGGATTTCCGTACCACCATGCGATCTGGCATCTGTTCGTGCTGGGCGGGAGCGTTACTCATTTTTTTGCGATCCTGCTGTATTTGCTTCCCCATCACTGAGTTTACATCTTTGACAGCCGCTTTGCGCCCCGTTCGCAAGGCGGCTTTATTGTTGTTTTCGGGATGTTTATTACTGCGTAAGCGGCGGTGTACCGGGCTTTTCAACATGTTAAGGGAAAATGCTTGACATCTTATCCGGCACTGAGGTATCATAGGAAAAGTTGATGCGCTGTAAAGTGTTTTTCCTTGACGGAGGGGGAGTGCCCAAATGAGTCAAGAGAATAGACTTGAGAAGACGAACCGGATCAACCTTTTGTTTGATTTTTACGAAGCGCTGCTGACGGAAAAGCAGCAGACTTTTTTACGATATTATTTTCTGGACGACTTTTCGCTCGGCGAAATCGCCGCGGAGTTTGAAATTAGCCGCCAAGCGGTGTTCGAGCACATTAAACGGGCCGAAGGCATGCTGGAAACGTATGAAGAGAAGCTTGGGCTGCTTAAGAAGCACGAGGCGCGCAGCGGCGTATTGTCCCGCCTGGAGAAGCTGGTGGAAGGCAGCGCGATGTCGGCGCCCGATAAAGAAGAAGCGAAAAATTTGCTTCGCCGGGCGGAGCAATTGTAATATGGCGTTAGGAAACAAATTTTAGCGAATGGAGGTGACGGCAACATGGCATTCGAAGGATTGACGAGCCGGCTGCAGAGCGTGTTCAGCAAGCTGCGGGGCAAGGGCAAGGTTTCGGAAGACGACGTCAACGAAGCGATGCGCGAGGTCCGGCTGGCCCTGCTGGAGGCCGACGTCAACTTTAAAGTCGTCAAGGAATTCATCGCCAAAGTCAAGGAGAAGGCCGTCGGCAAGGAAGTGATGGAGAGCTTCACGCCGGGCATGGTCATCATCGACATCGTCAACAAGGAACTGACCGAGCTGATGGGCGGCAGTCAGGCAAGGCTAGCCAAGAGCAACCGTCCTCCGACCGTTATCATGATGGCGGGCTTGCAGGGGGCCGGGAAGACGACGACATCGGCCAAGCTGGCGAAGCTGCTGCTGAAAGAAAACCACCGGCCGCTCCTGGTGGCCGGAGACATATATCGTCCGGCGGCGATCAAGCAGCTGCAGGTGCTGGGCGAACAGATCAAGGTGCCGGTGTTTACGCTGCCGGAAGGCAACAGCCCGGTGGAGATCGCCCGTCAGGCGCTGCAGCATGCAAAGGACAACGGCAACGATTATTTGCTGATCGACACCGCGGGCCGGCTGCATATCGATGAGGAGCTGATGGAAGAGCTGCGGCAAATCCATGAGGTGACGAAGCCGGACGAAGTGCTCCTGGTCGTCGATGCGATGACCGGTCAGGACGCCGTCAACGTCGCCGAAAGCTTTAACCAGCAGCTTACTTTGACGGGGGTCGTGTTGACGAAGCTGGACGGCGATACCCGGGGCGGGGCCGCGCTGTCGGTTAAAGCGGTCACCGGCTGCCCGATCAAGTTCGCCGCGCTTGGCGAGAAGATCGATGCTCTTGAACCGTTTCATCCTGAGCGGATGGCTTCGCGGATTTTGGGCATGGGCGACATGCTGTCGCTGATCGAGAAAGCCCAGGCCAACATCGACGCCGAAAAAGCGAAGGAAATGGAACGGAAAATGCGCAACGCGGAATTTACGTTCGACGATTTCCTCGAGCAGATGGATCAGGTGAAGAAGCTGGGTCCGCTGGATCAGCTTATGGACATGATTCCGGGCATGGGCAAGATGAAGCAGATGAAGGACATCAAGGTCGACGAGAAGCAAATGGGCCGGGTGGAAGCCATCGTTCATTCGATGACCAAAGCGGAGAAGCAAAATCCGGAAATGATCAATCATAGCCGCCGCAAGCGGATCGCCGCCGGAAGCGGGACGACGCTGGCCGACGTCAACCGCCTGATCAAGCAGTTTGACGAGATGCGCCGGATGATGAAGCAGTTCTCAGACATGATGGGACCGAAAGGCAAAGGCAATAAAATGATGAAGCAGCTGAGCAAAGCCGGCAAAGGCATGCGCTTCCCGTTCCGTTAATGCGGCGGATCGCGCTTAAGTGGAGTTCAAAAAGTCAGACTTTTTGAACTACCTCTATCATTGATTTTTTGAAGGAGGTGAATTTCGTGGCAGTTCGTATTCGTTTGAAACGTATTGGTGCTCATAAAGCTCCTTTTTACCGCGTCGTGGTATCGAATTCCCGTTCCCCGCGTGACGGCCGTTTTATCGAGGAGATCGGTTACTACAACCCGGTTGCACAGCCGGCTGTAGTTAACATCGACGAAGAGAAGGCGCTCAAATGGCTCCAAAACGGCGCGCAAGCATCCGATACCGTTCGCAATCTGCTGAGCAAAGCAGGCGTAATGAAGAAGTTTCATGAGCTCAGACAGCAGAAATAATTGCTGATTCGGAGGGTCGTAAGTGGAACAATTAGTCAGCGTTATCGCGAAGGCTCTTGTTGACCATCCGGACGATGTTCGTGTGGAGGTTGTGGAGAAGGATCACCTGATTGTCTATGAGCTGTCCGTGCATCCCGACGATGTGGGGAAAGTGATCGGCAAGCAGGGGAGAATCGCCAAAGCGCTCCGCACGGTCGTAACATCGGCAGCGGTCAAGATGGATAAGCGGGTTTCCGTGGACATCATGTCTTAAACAACCTCTTATAGATGTACGAAAGCGGGTTAGGATGTTTGTCCTAGCCCTTTTTCGTACATGCTGAAGCGTAAAGGACACGGTGTTAAGGATACTATGGCTATTATACTTGAAATAAGGCTTTTAAAGCGGCTGGATGGTTTCCCTGGGTTTCAGCCTCAGCCGTTTATAATACTGGGAGGTTGTTATGTCGAATTCATTGTTGACGGTTGGTAAAATCGTAAATACGCACGGGATCCGCGGTGAGTTGAAGGTGCTGCTGCAAACGGATTTTCCGGATGTCCGGTTTGCACCGAAAAACCGTCTTCTGATCATTCACCCGGAGAGCGGGGAACAGTTGGCGGTCACGGTGCAATCGTCAAGACCGTACAAACAGATGTATATTGTAAAATTCAATGAATTTTCCGATATTAATGAAGTTGAAAAATTTAAAGGCCGGGATTTAAAGGTAACGAAAGCGGAGTCGGTGGAATTGCCGGAAAACGAGTATTATTTCCATGAAATCATCGGCTGCCGCGTCGTCAGCGACGAAGGCGAGGACCTCGGCGTGATCGAGGAGATTTTGCGTCCGGGAGCGAACGATGTGTGGGTCGCCAAGCTGCCTTCCGGCAAACAGCTGCTGCTGCCCGTTATCGACGACGTCGTGCTGGACGTAAACGTTCAGGACAAGCTGGTCAAAGTTCATCTGATGGAAGGGCTGTTGTAGGATGCGCGTGGATGTGCTGACGCTTTTTCCGGAAATGTTTGCAGGCGTGTTCGGCAGCAGCATTCTCGGCAAAGCGCAGGAAAAAGGAATCGTTGCGCTAAATGCGATCAATTTCCGGGAATATTCGGGCAATAAGCATGGGACCGTAGACGATACGCCGTATGGCGGCGGAGGCGGGATGGTACTGAAGCCGGAACCGATCTTCGCGGCGGTGGAAGCTGTATTGGAAGGGAAGCATGGTGATGCCGGGGCGAAGACCCGCTCACCGCGGGTTATTTTGATGTGTCCGCAGGGCGAGGCTTTTACGCAGAAGAAGGCCGAGGAGCTTGCCGCCGAGGAACATCTGATCTTTATTTGCGGCCACTACGAAGGATACGATGAACGGATTCGCGAACATCTCGTAACCGACGAAATATCGATCGGCGATTATGTACTGACCGGCGGCGAGCTGCCGGCGATGGTCGTGATCGACAGCGTGACCCGGCTTCTCCCGGGCGTGCTGGGGAATGAAATGAGTGCGGTCACCGACTCCTTCAGCACCGGAATGCTGGAGTATCCCCATTACACGAGACCTGCGGAGTTTCGCGGCTGGAAGGTGCCCGATATTCTGCTCAGCGGACATCATGCCAATGTGGAGGAATGGCGGCGAAAAGAAGCGCTTCGGCGCACCCTTTTGCGCCGCCCGGACCTGCTTGAGAAGCTGGAATTATCGCCTCAGGATTTGAAATGGCTGGAGCAAATGAAAGCTCATCCTCCGGAAATTAAGGATTGAGCAATTTATCTATGTCTGTGTCCGATGTGACCGTCAATCTCTTCAAGGTCATTAGCCGATCCCCGGGTTTTACGAAGCCCTGGTAGACGGTGAAGGCCATTCGATAACCGTTTTCCTGGAGATAGTAAATCATCTGCCGGGTCTTTTCTCCGAATGGGTAGGCGAAGTAAGGAGAGTCGACCACCTTTTCTTTCATCAAGGCAATATCTTTTTCCACTAACGAAGGGTCTTGTCCCGCAGCTTTCATTACCCCGCATTTCTCAAAGCCTTTGCGATGCAGATCGTAAGTATGGCTGTGAAACTCGAACACATCTCGAGCAGACTCCATTTCTTCCTTCGATAAAAACGTTTTTTTGGCGGGGTCAAAGGTTTGAGTCTGCTCTTTCAACTTACTGCCGATGACAAAAATGGCTGCTTTATATCCGTATTTTTTGAGGATCGGGTAGGCATATATATAGTTGTTTTGATATCCGTCATCAAACGTAATGACAACGGTTTTGGCCGGGAGGGAGATCTGCCCCCTGACGTATTGTTCCAGTTCGCTTAGCGAAGCCGTATAGTACCCGTGGTCATGTAGATAAGCCATATCTTGTTCGAAAGCCTCCAAATTGATGACGGATTCGTTGCCCGGATACTTATTGTATTTCTTTGGCGTGATGTAGTGATACATGAGTACGGCAACTTGCTCGGCGGTGCCGGGTTTGACGGAAAAACCTTCGGGCAGCTTAGGGTATACTTCATGCTTTTTGTGGGTCAAGGTAAACATTGTATTTTTGACCATGCCCCATGAGGTGCAAGCCTTTCGCGATAATACGTTGCTCGGATGGGTCACCGCCACCGCATAGATCAGCACCAGAATGGCCAGCGAGAATAATGCATACTGTGAGATTCTTTTTCTCATTCCTTGATAAACTCCTATCCTGTCTAATTGTCCAACATATCTATTCTATATGGTCTTAAAAAAAATGGGTTACGATTTGTTTGCAATTTGGGGTGAAATGGAGAATCGGCGATCAACGCACGTTTAAACGTTATTTTATTGGGAAAATTTTCGCAGTTATGCGCGTCTAACTCTTGCAAGGGTGCGTGTCTATAGCGTATAATAACATATGTCGCTATTCATAAGCGTTGGGCCAACGGTACGGAAACGTTGATACAATGCTTAGTATCATCGGGGTATGGCGCAGTCAGGTAGCGCGCACCCTTGGGGTGGGTGAGGCCGTGGGTTCGAATCCCGCTACTCCGATTTAAACCGATAATATCAGGGGTTTTCACTGCTTTCTGATGAACAAAAAAGAATGCGGTCGATAGCAGAAACGGTTTTGCAAAAAAAGGCCACACCTTATACCAGATTAACATCTGTTATAGGGGGTGGTCTTTTTTGTAGTTAAAACATTTGTCCAAGATCGGCAGATGAACAACATTTCGTGAAAGAAGTGACAACTCCAACGCTCAAAATACCTTCTTTATTGCCAAAATGATATGGGATTGAGGATAGTAGGGGAAGATGGGGAATAATGGAGAAAGAAACAACCGTGATGATGGTCTCAGTTTGGGGATGTCCATTCAGGCCAGGAAAAGCGGTAAGTGTATGTGTAATAAAATTAAATATAACAAAGGCTAAACCTCATAATAAGCGCTTCACAGGGAGGTCCGGTAACCGATTATGGCAAGAAATATCGGCAGATCAATATCGGCTGTCCGGACGCTTTGCACGATTATGCCGTTTGATCCGGAAGCAGAGAGGAAGATAAATTCAGGAGAAGAAAATAGGTTTGGAGCAGCAGACATGTTCGAGATCATTAGTTCGAGATGGTTAGACAGGTTTGTGAGAAGGAGATTTAGAGAAGTGAAGCAGACCCGAAGGGAGGAATGGGGCAAGACACCGGAAAAAATGAAAGGGCCGTGATTAGCCCCATCCTCTCCCCCCTGAACAAGAGGGATAATCGTGCAAAGCAGCATAGCATGCAGGGATACCATTTTGTAAAAATAGGCTGCATACCTTTGTCGGGGGCAGTCTATTTTTTCTTATGGAAATATAGACTAATTCTGTAGACCTATTTTGCCGATAATGATAATAAGGTGGAAAAATATAGGTTTGGGGGAATGTTTGGGTGAAATTGAATACTGCAACAAAAATTCTGATGGTTGGATCTCTCATTTTTTTATTTGGCATCTTCTATAATTCCTTTTTTAGTTTAGGAATCATTGAACTTAATGTTGGCAATTATCAAGTACATAATTTTCTGCTGAGTCTGGCCAATGGTATTTTTGCTGTCACAGTTCTTATATTCTCCGTCTCTTTCCTAAAAGCCCAAAATAAGAGAGGAAAATAATCATGAATTCATTGCTTGATGAAATCATTGAAGAACAAGATGAAAAAAATAAATCTAATGATAACTCAAACTCCAGTTCAATAGGCTCAGCATTACATTATGTTGGGATTGCTTTTATAGGATTAGGTTTACTAGCGGGAGTAATTGTAATCGCCTTATTGAAAGACCCGGATTCAGGTGCTTATTTTCCTGACCCTCATCCATTAAGATGGTTATATGGCAGTGGAATAATTATTTCTACATCAATAAGCGGGCTTTTATTTATGGGGTTTTCTGAAGTTATCAAATTGTTAATCAGTATTAGGGACAATACTAAAAGTAAATAATTTTCCAACCGCCAACTTTGACGGTTTTTTCACTCAATCGCATTTTACGACTAGAATATTAATATGAATGGGGATATTTTCCTGCAATGTTATTAGCGATTCAAGCTGGTAATGGTACAAATGACAGTAAGGACAGATTGGATGCAAATTTAGAGTTTGAACAATTACTTGAGTCTATTGATGAAATATCAAAAACCGCACAGTTTAATTCAACTCCTTTATTAGAATTGAAGAAAAGCCGGCCCATCCGGTGAGACGGGCATTTTTTTTATGAAAAAGGGATATGATTAGAATGACGAGGTACAAGTTAACCCCTTTAAAAAATTAGATTTTCCTTGCTATGCCTATGGAATTATGATAAAATTCTCCTTGTTGTGAATTCGGTGGTCCGCTGCGGATGATGAAGGAGAACATGGGGTTCTCCGGAAGAGGCATGAACACCTGAGTGGAAGGAGGGAGTCATAGATGAATATCGTACAAGCGATTACGCAAGAACAACTTCGCAAAGATATTCCGAGCTTTCGTCCTGGTGACACTTTGAAAGTGTTCGTTAAGGTTATCGAGGGATCTCGTGAACGTGTCCAATTGTTCGAAGGTGTTGTTATCAAGCGTCGCGGCGGCGGAATCAGCGAAACTTTTACGGTTCGTAAAATTTCCAACGGTGTAGGCGTGGAAAGAACTTTCCCGCTTCATTCCCCGAAAATCGATAAAATCGAAGTGGCTCGCCGTGGTAAAGTGCGTCGTGCGAAGTTGTACTATCTTCGTGCATTGCGCGGTAAAGCAGCGAGAATTAAAGAAGTGCGTCGTTAATTTTTTAACGAACAGGGGGCTTGTATCCATTCAAGCCCTTTTGCTGTTTTTAACGGAGGAATTTCCGTTTACATATTCCAAAACAAAGTGAGGTCGCGGTCCATGGAAAAGCATGAGCAACCAAACCATCCGGACGATCGGGAAGTGCCGGGGCAGTTGAATGATCACGAATCAAGCCCAGCGGAAACGGCACCCGCCCCTGCTTCGGGCAAAAAACAATCGAGCGAGGCCATGGAGTGGCTTAAAGCGATCGTCATCGCGGTCGTGCTCGTTCTTGTGATTCGTTGGCTTTTCTTTGCGCCGTTTATTGTAGATGGTCCCTCGATGCAGCCGAATTTTCATACGGGCGAAAGAATTATCGTAAACAAAATCATTTACGATATCCGTCAGCCGAAGCATGGGGAAGTCATCGTGTTCCACGTCCCGTCCGAAGGGCGCGACTTCATCAAGCGGGTGATCGGCGTTCCGGGCGATACCGTAAAGGTCGAAGGCGATACCGTCACGGTCAACGGGCAGGTCGTGGATGAAACTTACATTAAAGAAGCGGTAAATGCGAAGCATAACAACAATGAGCTTTATAATACGGAAGCGGATTTCCCGAATGAGCGGGTTTCCGATGGAACCGTGCCTGAAGGATATGTTTTCGTGCTTGGGGATAACCGCTCCAACAGCACGGACAGCCGGAGCATCGGCTATGTGCCGTTTGGCGACATCGTAGGAAGGGCCGATCTGGTGTTCTGGCCGCTACAGGAGCTCCATTTCATTAAGCATTAAAATCTGCGGCTAGAGGGCCATTCTCGGAAGCTAGAGGTGAAAGAACATGACAATACAATGGTTTCCCGGGCATATGACCAGGGCCCGCCGGCAAATTCAGGAGAAGCTGAAGCTGATTGACGTGGTGATCGAATTGCTCGACGCCCGGCTTCCCTTATCGAGCCGGAACCCGATGATCGACGAGATCCTGCAGGGAAAACCGCGGCTGATCGTTTTAAATAAAGCGGATTTGGCCGATCCCGCGGTGACCAGGCAGTGGATCGCGTTTTTTAAGCAGGAAGGGCACACCGCCGTCGAGGCGGACGCTTCCAGCGGCCGAGGGATCAAGGAGATCCCGCAGCTGGCCAAAGAGCTGCTCAAGGATAAAATCGAAAAACAGCTCGCCAAAGGCATTAATCCGCGCGCAGTGCGGGCCCTGATCGTCGGCATTCCCAATGTCGGCAAGTCGACGCTCATTAACCGGCTGGCCGGGAAGAGCATTGCGGCGACCGGAGACCGCCCTGGCGTCACCAAAGGGCAGCAGTGGATCAAAGTCGGCACCGAAATGGAGCTGCTGGACACGCCGGGGATTTTGTGGCCGAAATTCGAGGATCAAAACGTCGGTTACCGCCTTGCCGTAACGGGGGCGATCCGGGAAGAGATTTTGAATGCCGAGGATATCGCTTTTTTTGCCGTAAAATATTTGGCCAGATATTACTGGGAGCCGTTTAAAGAGAGATTCGAGCTTGACCAGCCTCCCCGCGACTTTGAAGACCCGGATGAAATCGTCGCCATCATGGAAGCGGTTGGCCGTAAACGCGGCTCCTTGCAAAGCGGCGGCCGGGTTGACCTTGAAAAAGCTTCAAAAATTCTGCTTCGCGAGCTGCGCGCCGGAAAAATGGGCCGATATTCGCTGGAGGAGCCGAACGTATAAGTCCGAGCGGTAAGGACATATTGCGGCGGAAGAAACGTAATAAGCGCAAGTCCCGGACACTTGGTTCGGGGCTTGCGCTTTTTAAGTTTACTTATTGTTCTAAAAGATCTATAATTGATACATATGGCATATTTTTCCAACTGTAGCCTCTCATCAGCTCTTCTTTTACATCCAATCAAAGCCAAAGGAGATGGAAAGTATGAGTACGCGTCGCTTAATCAAGAACGGTTGCGTGTTGACTATGGACAGCTCTTTAGGAACCCTTCGGAAAGCCGACATCCTGATCGAGGATTCTTTGATCGTAACGATTCAAGCTGACCTTGACGTATCGGATAGTGAGGTCATTGACGCCACGGACATGATTGTCATGCCGGGATTCGTGGACACCCATCGTCATGTCTGGGAGTCTTTATTGCGGACTATCGGCGCGGATTGGTCACTGCCGGCTTATCTGCAAAGCATTTATTATGGCGGACTCGGCAGCAGAATGCGGCCCGCGGACAGTTATGCCGCCAATTTGCTGGGAGCATTGGAAGCGCTTAACGCCGGGGTGACAACCGTTTTGGACTGGACGATGATTTATTCGCCCGATCATGCTGACGAACTGATTCGCGGCTTGCGGGATTCCGGCATGCGCGCCGTATTCGCCTATGGTGTCTCCGGTGAAACCGATTATTGGAGCCGTGACAGTCAAAAGATTTTCCCGGAAGACGTGTACCGTGTCAAAAAGGAATATTTTGCTTCCGATGATCAATTGTTGACGATGGGGCTGGCGATTAGAGGGCCTGAGTTTAGCAGTTGGGAGGCAACGGTCCGAGAAATCGGGCTTGCCCGGGAGCTGGGGGCGTTATGCTCCATGCATGTTGGTTTCGGCAGTTGGGGAGCGGACGACCGCTCTGTTGAGAAGCTTTATAAAGCCGGCTTGCTCGGTCCGGATTTGAATATGGTGCACGCCAACACGATGGGCTTTGACGAATACAAGCTGCTGGCGGATGCAGGGGCGTCGCTATCCGTTACGCCGGAAGTGGAAATGATGATGGGGCACGGCTATCCCGCCACCGGGCACTTCCTTGAGAATGGCGGTACGCCCGCGCTTGGCGTGGACGTCGTGACCTCAACCGGAGGGGACATGTTCACGCAAATGAAATTCGCGCTGCAGGCGGAACGGGCAAGAGTGAACCAGGATATTTTGGCCTCGAAAAACATGCCCGGCGAATTGAATTTGCAGGCCGGACAAGTGTTGCATTTTGCTACCGCTGCAGGAGCCAAAGCTTTGAGATTGGACCATAAAATCGGCACCTTGGCTCCGGGGAAAGAAGCCGACCTTATTTTGATTCGGACGACAGATTTGAACCTATTTCCCGTATCTGATCCTATAGGCGCTGTCGTGCAATTTGCCAACCCGGGCAACGTAGACGCCGTATTAGTGGCCGGTCGTCCGGTGAAACGGCACGGGCAGCTTCTCAATGTCGACTTGAACCATATTCGCAAACTTGCCAATGAAAGCAGACAACATCTCTTGGCCTCGTCTGCCGGTGAAAATTAGAAACCTTAAAAGCGATTAAACAAACTCTAAAAAATTAAAAGAACTCTATATTTTTCAAGCGTGTTAACCGATAAAAGATTTAGCGTCCGTAGGGCAAGGACCAAACGCTTGATAAAATGTCCGGTACCCCTTAAGCTTAGAACAGGGTTAAATCGTGAAGGAGGCACTATGGACGATCTGCTATCCTATGAAAGAGAGTATTGGTCCTCGTACCGCTGCATAGCCGGAATCGACGAGGTTGGCCGGGGATGCCTGTTCGGCGACGTAGTAGCCGCGGCGGTGATTTTGCCGCAGGATTTGCAGCTTGAGGACGTAAATGATTCAAAAAAGTTAAGCCCGAAAAAGCGGGAAAAGTTATATGATCTCATTATGGAAAAAGCGGTAGCGGTCGGGATCGGGTATGCCGATGCGGCGACGATCGACCGGATCAATATTAAGCAGGCCAGCCGGCTGGCTATGAAGCGGGCGGTGGAGCAACTTGCCGTGGCCCCGGAATTTTTACTGGTGGATGCCGAAAAGGTCGATGTCGACATTCCGCAGCTGGCGGTCATTAAAGGAGATGCGACAAGCCAGTCGATCGCGGCGGCCTCCATTATCGCCAAGGTAACGCGCGATCGGCTTTGCCAGGGCGAGTGGGATGCGCGTTATCCCGAATACGGCATCGCGGTACATAAAGGGTACGCTACCAAGCTGCATCGAGAGCAACTCCTGGCCCTTGGGCCGACGCCGATGCATCGGAAAAGTTTTCTGGGCAATTTGTTTGCCGAGGAGCAAACGTTGTTTTAAGAGGTAGTTTAAAAAGCTGGAAACTTGACTTTTTGTACTTGCACTTTAACCAACCCGCCGAAGCGATGGCGGGTTTTCCAATATGTTTTGAGGCAAGGGGGGAGTTTCATGAATATCGGGCCGTTGCTGCGCAGTATGATGGGAAATGCCCAGGCGGGGGAACCCAAAACTCTGGGACTGAAAACAGGGCAGGTGGTCCGCGGAACGGTTTTGTCCGTATCCGAAAACGGTCAGGAAGCCGTCATTCAGGTGCAGGGCGTGAAGCTGCACGCCGCGTTGGAAACACCGATGCGCCCGGGGGAAACGACTTTGCTGCAGGTTCAGCCGGAATCCAAAGACGGGCTGGCGGTGCTGAGGCCGATGAGTTCCCTTCCGGGAGCCGAGCTGTCGGCGGCTTCCCTGGCCAAAGCGTTGCAATCTTTAGGACTGGAAGATACGGCGACGAACCGCGAGCTGCTGCAGTTGATGCAAAAAAGCGGTATGCCGTTGACGAAGGAGAACGTATCGCAGATCTTGCAGGTGTCCGGGCAAAAGCCGGGCGGCGTACCGCTGTCGGAGTGGATTCAGGCGGCCGGCATCGCTTTTAGCCGGGGGCTGCCGCTGACCGGGGAGACGGTGGCGGGACTGCATCAGGCGGTGTTTGGGCCGCCGCTGCACGCGTTATTGTCTGCGCTGGACGAGCAGATTGCAAACTATCTTAGCCAGACGGCTGGGAACTTGGACGGGACGGCCACGCCCGGATCAGGGACAAGCGGCAGAAGCGCCGGAGGAGCGGCGGCGCTGGGGCAGCAGGCTCAAGCTGGGTCAAATGCTGCCACATTGACGGATACGGCATCCTCGGGTTCGGGAGCGGCCGCGATGAGCGCTGCGGCAGGTGGTGCCGGGGCGGCGGGAGCTTCCGCCCAGCCGAATCAAGCGGCCGGACTCGTGCAGATGGCGCTGCGGGGAGCGCTTGCCGAAGCTGCAGAGGGGCAAACGCCGCAGCCGGGAACTCCGGGCGGCAGCGCTGCGGCCAGCCTGTCCGGCGGCGCTTTGGTGGCGAAGCTGCAGGCGGTGCTGGCGGTGCTGGATGCGGCCATGCTGCAGGAGGGCATGGCCGAGGCGGCGCCCGGGCGTGGGACGGGCGCCGGCGGGGCTGCTCCCAGCGCGGGAACGCTGGGAGGGAGCGGCGCCGCCGCCGGAGGCGCGGCGGCAGCGCCGCAGGCGCAGGGCGAAGGGGCCGCTGGCCCTTCGCCGGCGGGCACGCGCCCCACCCCCGCGGCGGAGCCGTGGGTGGGGCGCGTGCTGAAGCTGCTCGGTGCGGAGCACGAGCAGCAGGTGCGCGCGGCCGCGCCTAGCGCAGCGGCGGCGTCGGCGCAGCGCAAGAAGCGCGCCCGCGGCGGGCGCTCGGCGAGGCACGCCGGGGGCGCGGAGCTCCCCGGCGGGCAGGCGCCCGGCAGCGCGCCTGCGGCCGCGCCGGGCGGGGACACAGGCAGCGCCGCGCCGCCTGTGGAAAGCCGCGCCGCGCAGGCGGACGCCCGCGCGGCAGGCGGCGCTGCGCCGGCCTCGACCCCGGCCCCAGCGAGCGCCGGGGAGGCGGCTGCCATGCGCAGCTCCGCCTTCGGCGTCTCCAGCGCATCAGCCGCCCCTAATGCCGCCGGCGGGGCCGTGCAGGACACGCTCAAAGGCCTGCTGCTGCAGATAGTGGCGGCCGACGATCTGCCCGCGCCGCTCCAAGAGGCGGCGCGGCAGCTGGTGCAGCAGCTGACCGGCCAGCAGCTGCTGCTCAATACCGACCGCACCGCGCCGTTTGCGCAGGTGACCATGTTCCTGCCTTTTTTCGGACCGGACGGCAAGCAAACTGCCTCGGTGCATATCGAATCGCGCCGCGGGCGCAAAGGCGAGCTGGATCCCGCCAACTGCCGCCTGTGGTTTGACCTGCAGATGAAGACGCTCGGCCAGATTATGGTCGACGTGCAGGTCGCCGACAAAAAGGTGCTGCTGAAAATATTCAGCGAGCAGGAAGCGACCGGCGCGTTCCTTGAATCCCGGCAGGAGGAGATCAGCGAAGCGTTGTCCAGCGCCGGTTACCGTCTGCTGTCCTTGAAGTCGGAGCCGTTGATCCCAAAGGAGAGCGAGGAAGGCGGCGCAGCGGACTTCAGCCTGCCGCTGACTTATGCCCCGAGCCCGTATAAAGGGGTGGATTACCGCGTATGAGCGAACAGCCGAAGCAGCCAAACCTTGCGTTTAAAAAAGCGGTTGCCCTCAAGTACGATCCCGGGCAGGGGGAGGCTCCGGTCGTCGCCGCCAAAGGAAGCGGCCTGCTGGCCGAGCGCATTTTGGAGACGGCGAAGGAGCATGGCATTCCCGTGCAGGAGGATGCGGCGCTGGTCGAGGTGCTTTCCAAGCTCGATCTGGACCAGCAGATCCCTGCGGAATTATACGATCTGGTGGCGGAAATTCTTACCTTTATATACCGGTCCGACAAAATGGCGGAAAGAAGGATGTTCCTTGAATAACCGGGAGTTAAAACCTATGCGCGGGGATGAGCGGAAAGCGCGGGGCCGCAAGGCGGAACAAGCCGCAGGCGATTATTTGAATACTCTTGGCTACACCATCCTGAAACGAAACTGGCGCTGCCGGTCCGGCGAACTTGACCTGATCGCCAAAGACGGGCACACGATCGTAATCGTGGAGGTGCGCAGCCGCAGCCATCGGGCTGCGGCTTTCGGCACGCCGGCCGAATCGATCACCCCTCGCAAAATCAAGCAGGTCCGCGACACGGCCGCCGTATACCTTCACCAAACCGGCCAAACTTTGGCCGACGTCCGCTTCGACGTCGTCGCCGTCACGTATGGCCCTGAAGACAAGCCGACAGTAGAACATATCAAAAACGCTTTTTAAGAGGCTGCTCGAAAGTCATTTTTCGAAGATGTAAGAATGCTGGTGGCACCGGAGTTCCTATATTTCCAATAATTCGGACCAGCAGGGCTGAATATGGGCGATTTGAGCACTAGCGTTACTTTAGCTTTTGAACAAGACAACTTGTAGCTCTGAAACTCCGAATTTCCCACAAAAGTTCAAGTCATCGAATCGAAACTATCGTCCGCCGGAACTCTAACGGTTGCAGCAGCCGCTATTTTGCCAAAAAATCCCCTTTCCAAATTCTAACGGTTGTGAGCGCCGTTATTTGCCTGAATCTAAGCAAAAATAGCTGGTTTTAAGTGAAATAAGCGCCAGGGCAACCGTTAGAAATTGAAATCAACGTTTTTGGAACAAATAGCGCTTGTGGCAACCGTTAGAATATTTGTGCGGATAGAAAATGTATCTTGTCAGATTCATTGCAACGTTTGTGCGATTTGAGTGAAATCGATTGGATATTTGTAATCAGGGCTCCCAATTGCGTGCGATTCCCGGCGATCCATTGGATTTTTCCTCTATTGAATTTTTCCAATGAAAAGCGGGTGATGAATGAGAGGCGGTGGAAGCTGTGCCATTACCCTCTCACATCCAACAGCCTCCGATCCAGCTGGCGGTATTGGATCGCTTCCGCGATATGCTCCGCCTGAATGGCTTGCTGGCCTTCGAGGTCGGCGATCGTGCGCGCCAGCTTGATAATACGGTCGTAAGCCCGCATGCTAAGGCCCAGCGACTCAAAGGAAGACTGCAGCAGCTTTCCGGCTTCCGGAGCAAGCGGTGCGAACCGCCGCAGCAGGCTGCCGGACAATTCGCTATTGCGGGAGATTCCGCAATTTTTATAACGTTTCGCCTGAATCTGCTCCGCCTTGAGCACCTGCCCGCGCATTTCCTCCGAGCTGAGCGGCTGCTTGTCTTCCTGCCAGCCGCTAGGCGGCGGTACTTCGATATGCATGTCGATCCGGTCCAGCAGCGGGCCGGAGATTCGCTCGCGGTATTGGGCGACGCGCCGTGGGCTGCACGTGCAGCGGGGCAAAGGCGGTTCGGCCCCGAAAAAGCCGCAGGGGCACGGATTTAACGAACCTGCCAGCAAAAACCGGGCCGGAAACGTAAACGACGCGCGCGAGCGGCTGATGGTTACTTGCCGTTCCTCCAGCGGTTGGCGCAGCACCTCCAGCACGTTGCGGGAGAACTCCGGCAATTCGTCGAGAAATAAAACCCCGTGGTGAGCCAGGCTCACTTCGCCCGGCTTGGGGATGGCGCCGCCGCCGATGAGGCCGCCCGCCGAGATCGTATGATGCGGCGAGCGAAACGGGCGCCGGGTGATTAACCCCTGCTCCGTATCGCTTAATTTGCCGGCGGCGCTGTAGATTTTGGTGACTTCGAGCGCTTCCTCCGGGGAAAGCGGCGGCAGAATGGAAGGCAGCCTGCGGATGAGCATCGTTTTGCCGGTCCCGGGCGGGCCGATCAGAACGATATTGTGAAAACCGGCGGCGGCGATCGTAAGCGCCCGTTTAATGTGGCGTTGGCCGAGTACGTCGCTGTAGTTTTCCGGCGCTTCATAAGGTGTGCGGGCGGTTGCCGGCTGCGGTTCTATTTCCAGGTGATCCAGCGATGTCAATCGCAGGGGTGCCCTTTTAGCGTCCTTGGCCCCTGCTTCTGCTGTTCTCTCTTCGGGAAAAAGCTCGTTTAAATGGCGGAGTCCATATACCCGGATTCCTTCCAGAAGGAGCGCCTCGGCGGCATTTTCCCTGGGCAGCAGAACGGAGCCAAACCCTTTCCGGCGCGCGCGGTCAACCATCGACAGCACGCCGGGAACGGGGCGCAGCGTACCGTCGAGTGAAAGCTCGCCGATAATCAGCAGCTTTTCCTGCGACGGCAGGGCGATTTGCCCGCTGGCCGTAAGTAGCGCAAGCGCGATCGCCAGATCGAAGGCGGCCCCCTCCTTGCGCAGGTCGGCAGGCGCCAAATTGATCGTCACCCGCTGCAGCGGAAAACTATAGCCGCAATTTTTGACCGCCGCCCGAACCCGTTCCACCGCCTCGCGGACTGCGGAATCCGGCAGACCAACGATGTTGGTTTGGGGGATTCCGCTGGACAAATCCACCTCCACTTCAATCATCATACCGTCGATCCCGTACAAACAAGCGCTGTACAATTTTCCATACATAACAAAAACACCCCTAATCCTGTATTTTCCGGCTTACAACAAAAACCGCCTTCAGGATAAAAGGTGCTTCCTTATTATCGCTTAAATATTATTCGCTTAGCCATTGCCAAACTTTGCTTAACAGATTATACCATAATCTATTCACCCAAGGAAAGCTCCGCTTGACATCCCGATAAATATAGTTTAGTTTTGGGACAAATTCATGCGATCATTTCGGCAAATATCATAAAGTAAGCTTTTCTAACATAACGGGAGAGAAAACGCTTGATTTTGCCTGTTTTTTATTCTCCCGGGACAATAAACCGGCGGGCCTTTTGGTAGAGGAGAACATTGTGGCCGTTCTTTTGCCTGGGTTACCATTAATGAAACTGATTGACATCAGGAGCATTGGGAGGTAACTAATAATGGCATTGAAACAGACATTGACGGTCATCGACGCGCTGGACAGCGCTCATGTAAACGGTGGAGCGGTAAAACGGTTGTTCGCCTCATTTCCCGGCGTTTCCGTTACGGTTCAAACGGTAACAGGGGAAAAAGGGAGCACGGATTTCATTAAAGTGATGATCCCGGGCGCTAACGGCAAAAGCAGCGGCGGCAGCGCGCCGACGTTGGGCATTGTAGGGCGGCTTGGGGGAATTGGCGCAAGACCAAGCCGGATCGGGATTGTTTCCGACGCGGACGGCGCGGTGGCGGCTATCGCTTCGGCTTTGAAGCTGGCGGACATGCAATTGAAGGGCGATACCCTGCCCGGAGATGTGATCGTGACGACGCACATTTGTCCCGATGCCCCAACCTTGCCGCATGAACCGGTTGATTTCATGGATTCGCCGATCGACATTCTCACCATGAACCGCCATGAAATCGTGCCGGAGATGGACGCGATTTTATCGATCGACACCACGAAAGGGAACCGCGTGATCAATCACAAAGGAATCGCCATCTCCCCGACGGTGAAGGAAGGGTATATTCTCCGCATCAGCGAGGATTTGCTGCGCATCATGGAAATGACGACCGGGCAGCTGCCGGTCACTTTTCCGGTGACGATGCAGGACATTACGCCTTACGGGAACGATTTGTATCATATCAACTCGATTCTGCAGCCTGCCGTGGCGACGGATGCCCCGGTGGTCGGCGTTGCGATTACGGCGCAATCGGCTGTTCCCGGCTGCGGGACGGGGGCCAGCCATGAAGTAGATATCGCCCAAGCGGTACGCTTTGCGGTGGAAACGGCCAAGGAAGTGGGCGGCGGGACCTGCCGTTTCTATAGTGCCGAAGAGTTTGCCCACATCACCAAACTCTACGGTTCGATGAAAGTGCTGCAAACGATGGGGAAAGAGACGGCGGTCCGGCAATGATCCGGACGGGCCTGGAACTCGTTCCTAAATTAGGCATGATTACGATCGGCCAGGCCCCGCGCACTGATGTGGCCCCGTTCTTGCTGAAGCAGCTTGAAGGACGGGCCGAACTGGTGCAGGCGGGGGTGCTTGACGGCTGGGGGCTTGAGGCAATCGAAGCCGAGTTGTCTCCAACAGGCAGCAGTTACATGTTGACCTCGCGGCTGGCCGACGGCCAGGCGGTAGTCGTGGCCCGCGACAAAATCTTGCCCCTGCTGCAGCGCAAAATCGCCGAATTGGAAGCGCAGGGGATCCGCCATATCCTGCTTTTGTGCACGGGCGTGTTTCCGGGGCTGCAGGCAGCATCGGCCCATTTGATCGAGCCGGACCGCGTTCTGACTCCTGCCGTGGCGGCGCTGGCGGGGAACCGCCGGCTTGGTGTGATCTGTCCGCTTCCCGGGCAAGCCGCTGCCCTTCAGGCGAAATTCGCGGAATACGGCATCAAACCCGTTTTCGCCGCGGCATCGCCTTATACCGGAAACTGGCAGGATTTTGCCGCTGCGGCCAAAGAACTGAAGGGGCGGGCGGATGTTTTGCTGCTGGATTGCATGGGTTATACCGAAGGGCACAGAAACTGGGTCACCGCGCTGTCCGGGCTGCCGACGATTTTGTCCAGCTCGCTGATGAGCAAACTGGTATCCGAAGTGATCGCCTGAACGAAGTAAGGCGGCTTTGCCTACGCAAAGCGCGCCAATGAAAGGTGACGACCATGAACGAGAGAATTGTGAAGTCCAGCAAAAAGCTGCTGGCTGAATGCCTGGCGCTTAAGGCCGGGGAAAACTTTTTGGTGGTGGCGGACGGACCCAAACAAACGTTGGGCGAGCTGCTGCAAAAAGCCGGCCGTGAACTCGGCGCGGAATCCGTGCTGATGGTCATGGAAGAGCGCTCCCGGTCAGGGGAAGAGCCCCCGGCGGCGGTGGCCGCGGCCATGGAGGCCGCCCAGGCCGTCGTATGCGTCACGGAGCACTCGCTGACGCATACGAACGCGCGGAAACGAGCGGCGGCTGCGGGGGCCAGGGTAGCCACGATGCCGGGGATTACGGAAGATATGTTTCTAAACGGAGCGGTGACGGCCGATTATTTGCAGGTCAAGGAACTGACCGAGCAATTAACCGCCAGACTGACCCAGGCGCGTCATGTGCGGGTTGAGAAAGCGGGCCGGGCGTTGGAATTTTCGATTGAGAACCGGGACGGGGTGCCGAGCACGGGCATGTTTGTGGAACCGGGGCAGTCGGGCAATCTCCCTTCCGGCGAGGCTTATATCGCTCCGGTAGAGGGGAGCGCGTCGGGGCAGCTGCTGGCGGACGGTTCCGTGGCCGGTTACGGCGTTCTTGCCGCCCCGCTTTTGTTGACGGTGGAGCAGGGAAGACTTGTCCAAGCGGAAGGCGACGGAGCCAAGGAACTGCTGGAAATGCTGGGCGATGGCGACGGACGCTGGCTTGGCGAGTTTGGCATCGGCACCAACGACAAAGCGCGCATTACCGGCGTTGTGCTGGAGGACGAAAAAGTATTCGGCACGATTCACGTCGCTTTTGGCAGCAACAACACGTTTGGCGGCCAAATCGCGGCCGGGGTGCATATCGATATCGTTGTGAAGGAGCCGGACGTGTATTTGGACGGCCAGTTGATCATGTCGCAAGGAAAACTTGTCTAAATGAAGTCAAGTTGTGCGAAGGGGAGGCCAGGTTCAAATGCTGGGAATAATTCGAGTCATCACTTTGCAAGACCGCCGGGACGCGGAATTGCATGGGGAACTGATCCGTCAAAAATTCGGACTTGACGTCAGGAGCGCCTGCATTCCGGACCAGCCAAGCGGGGTTTATGACGAGCGGACCGAGCGGCTGGCCGTGCCTAAGATTGTCGCCTTGGCCAAGCGGCTGGCGGATGAAGGATGCACGGCCATCGGCATCAGCTGCGCGGCCGATCCGGCCCTGGAAGAATGCCGGCAAGCGCTTTCGGTTCCGGTGCTGGGGGCGGGCTCTTGTGCGGCCCACCTAAGCCTTACCCAAAGCACCCGCGTCGGCGTGTTGACCATTTTGCAGGAGACTCCGCCGCTCATCCGTTCCATTCTCGGAGAGGCTTACGTTGGAATGGACCGCCCCGAGGGGGTCACGACCACCCTGGATTTGCGGACAGACCGGGGGCGGGAAGCGGCTTTCGAAGCGGCGCAAAGATTGGCGCGGCGGGGAGCGGCCGGCATTGTGCTGGCTTGCACCGGATTTGCGACGATCGGCTTTGCCGCGGAACTGAAGGCGCAGCTTGGGCTGACTGCGTTTGATCCGATTGATTCGCTGGGGGCCGCGGCCGTTATGGCCGAGCGGCACAACAACGGTTCTAGTAGTTTTCAACACTAGTGAACAGCGAAGGCTGATGGGTTGGCCGGAAGATCAACATCCCCTATCCGGGCGCTTTTGCACGATTATCCCATTTGATCAGGAAGCAGGGAAGAAGATCAATTCAGGTGAAGAAGATCAATTCAGGGGAAGAAGATCAACTCAGGAGAAGAAGATCAATTCAGGGGAAGAAGATATGGTTGGGAGAAGCAGACAAGTTCGAGATCATTAGACAGATTTATGAGAAAGAACCTGCAACCCTTTCCCCTGAACGAAAGGAATAATCGTGCAAAGCAGTATGCAGGAGACACCGAGACACGAATGCTATAGAGCCGCTTTAGCCGCTTACCTCAACCACCTCAGTCTGGCATCCTGGTTGTAAATTGCCACTGCTGTCGCCGGACATGCACGTTACGCACAGTAACATGAACATCCTCCATATGATCGATCCTATAACCCTGCGGGCCTTCTGAAAGTAAATAACGCGTCTTATAATTCATAACAAGCGTTCGATTGTGCTGATGGTACAAGTTGGACGCTTATTTTTTCGACATTTTTTGCCATTTTGATTTTTTTAAAAGCCGTCTTCTGGTAAACTAGCATGAAATATTATTTTCTGTGCCGGCACAAGGGGGGCGAAGATGTGGAAAAAAATACAGGAACCACCGTCAAGGAAGTGCTTAATCTTCCGATCTTGCGGCAGGCCAAAGTGCTTAGCGGGTACAAAGGCTTGGATCGCGTCATCCAGTTCATCGATATTATGGAGGTGCCCGAACTTAAGGGATGGGTTAAGGAAGGCGTGCTTATTTTGACTACGGCGTACGCGATCCGCAACGAACCGCTGCAGTTGACCGAGCTTGTCCGGATTTTGCACGCTTCCGGCGGAGCGGCGCTGGCGATCAAGCCGACCCGTTTTTTGCAGGGGATTCCGCAGCAGACCTTGGATGTCAGCAACGAAATCGAGCTGCCGATCATTGAAATACCGGCGGAAATTCCGTATACGGACATCACCCGGCCGATCATGGAGCTGATTTTGGACCGTCAGGCCGCTTTGCTTCGCCGTTCCGAAGAAGTATACCGCACGCTCACCGCCATGGTGCTGGAGAACAGCGGGATTCAGGCCGTCAGCGACAGCGTGTCCGGCTTGCTGCGCGCTCCCGTCAAGGTGGTGGACACGGAAGGAAAAACGATTGTGTCTTCGCCGGCGGATCTGTACTGGGGAGAGGCGGATTCGCCTTTGCAATGGGGGATCACGGTGGACCGCCGCCAGGTGGCCAAGCTGCTTGTAGCGAAGGACAGGCTGGATGAAATGGAAAAGGTCTGTATTGAACAAGCCCGGATTGTGCTGGCGCTGGAAATCATGCGCGGGAAAATCGTCGCGGATACGGAGCACCGGCTGCGCGGAAATTTCATCGATGAATTGCTTACCCCGCCCGTTCCTTCCCGGCATGAAGTGGAGCAGCGGGGCCGCAAGCTCGGCATGCATGTGGAACATCTGTGGGAAGTCGCCGTGATCGAAGGGGATCAGGCTCCCGCTGAGGAAGCGCTGCTGAAACGGCTTGGGGAGGAAGCCAGACTGCGGCGGGTCAGCCCGCATGTCGAGTTTCGCTCGAACCGCGCCGTCCTGTTCCTACCCAGCATGGACGTAAAAAGAGCCGAGGATTTGCGCAACCTGCCGAAGCCATGGGCGGATACTTTGCTCGAATGGGTTGGCGATAAAGCGTTGGGGGCAACGGGCAGCCTGGTTGGGGTTGGAAGCAAAAAATATTTGTGGGAGATTTACGACAGCTATATCGAAGCGCGCAAAGCGATGGCCGTCGCCCGCCGCATGCCCCGGGAAACGCCGGTCATCCGCTACGAAGAGGTGGAGATCTATCATTTGCTGGGAGAGGCGATGCAAAAGACCGATTTCAGCCAGCTGTTTGAGCGGAAACTGGGCGCTTTGCGCCGCTATGACGAAGAGCATAACGGAGATTTAATGCGCACCTTCCTTTGCTATTTGGAGACGCGCGGAAGCTTGATCGAAACCGCAAGCCGGCTGTACATTCACCGCAATTCCGTGAAATACCGGATGGAGAGGATCAAGGACATCACGGGATTTGATCTAAGCGATGCGCGGGAACAGCTCGTCTGCCATTTGTGTTTAATCTATTTTTATTTGCATGATAACGCACCCGCCGACCTATAACTTCCATTTGCAGTGTTATATATTCTAACTTTTAAAGACATATTCGTCCTAAGGATACAAACGGGGCGGGCATTTTTTAGTTGGAGGGGACGTAGTGAGCCGCTCGGAAACTATGTAGAATGAGCACAATTCAGTAAAACCTTTTTCGCAGGACACCTAACCTGACATGGACTGAACTGAAGGTGAGAGAGAGGGGGTGAGAGGTTGTTCACTTATACGATCCGGAGACTCGGACAGATGATCCCGGCGCTGATCGGCATCGTGCTGATTACGTTTATCCTGTCCCGCGTGCTGCCGGGCGATCCGGCGGTGATGGTGGCCGGCGAACAGGCGCCTCCGGAGGTCATCGAGAAAATCAGGCACGACATGGGGTTGAACAAGCCTCTGTTTGCCCAATTTTTCGACTACCTGGGGCAATTGCTGCGCGGGGATTTGGGCTTTGCGTACCACACCGGGCATACGGTGGCAAGCGATTTTGCTTCGCGATTCCCGGCCACGGTGGAGCTTACGCTGGCGAGTATCTTGATCGCCGTGATCGTGGCCATCCCGGTAGGCATCGTTGCCGCAACCCGCAAAGAATCGATCATCGACCACATATCGCGCGTATTTTCGCTGGTGGGCGCGTGCATGCCGATTTTTTGGCTCGGACTGATTTTGATTTACGTGTTCTACTCCAAGCTCGGCTGGGCGCCGGCGCCGATGGGGAGAATCAGCGGCGATCTGAATCCGCCGACGGACATTACCGGTTTGTACGTTTTGGACAGTTTGCTGTCCGCGGACTTTGTTGCTTTAAAGAGCAGCATTGTCCATCTGATTTTGCCGGCCATCTGCCTTAGCACCGGCACGATGGCGATCGTGGCCCGGATGACGCGCTCCAGCATGCTTGAGACCATCGGCCAGGATTTCGTCCGTACGGCGCGGGCCAAGGGCCTCGGCGAAGCGGTCGTGATCGGAAAGCACGCGCTAATCAACGCGCTGATTCCGACGCTTACGGTGCTTGGACTGCAGTTCGGTTATCTGCTGGGCGGCGCGGTCATTACGGAAACGATCTTTTCCTGGCCGGGGGTGGGCGGTTATATCACCGATTCCATTCTAGCGGCGGATTACGCGCCGATTCAAGCTTTTACGCTGGTCAGCGCCGTGTTGTACTGCTTGATTAATTTGCTGGTGGACTTGCTGTATGGCCTCCTGGATCCGCGTATTCGCTACGAATAGGCCAACGAAGCTCACTAGATTAGAGAAAGGGGGAAATGCCATGTCTGCCGGGTCGACGATGACGGCGGAATCTCCGGTTCAGCCGGCCAAAGCACGCAAAGCTACGTTCCTGCGGCTGCTGCTGCGCAACCGGCTGGCGACCATCGGTTTGACGTTTATCCTCTTGTGGACGATCGCCGCGATCATTGCGCCGTGGGTCGCTCCGTACGATCCTTACGTACCGGATACCGCCGCCAAATTGCAGCCGCCGAACGCCGCCCACTGGCTGGGTACGGACAACTTCGGGAGAGATATTTTCAGCCGCGTTCTTTACGGGGCGCGAATCAGCATTTGGACGGGCCTGATCGCGGTGGGAATCTCTTTTGTGATCGGAGTTCCGCTGGGCGGGTTTGCCGCTTATTACAGAGGAAAAACCGAAACGGTGATTATGCGCGTGATGGATGTGCTGCTTTCTTTTCCATCGCTCGTTCTGTCGATGGCGATCGCCGCTTCCATGGGGGCCGGTTTATCCGGGGCCATGATCGCGGTCGGTATCGTGGGGATTCCCGAATTCGCCAGGCTGATGTATGGACAAACCGTTTCGCTGCGCGAAAAGGAGTTCGTGGAAGCCAGCCGGTCGATCGGGGTCAAGGATCGCGTCATTTTGTTTAAGCATATTCTCCCGAACGCCCTTGCTCCGCTTTTGGTACAGGCAACTTTGGGCATGGGGTTTGCGATATTGACCGCGGCCAGCTTAAGCTTTCTCGGCCTTGGGGTGAAACCGCCGATCGCCGAATGGGGCGCCATGATTTCGGAGGGCCGGGAATATATCATTTCGGGCGAATGGTGGCTTGTCACTTTCCCCGGCTTGGCCATCGCCACGGCGATTCTCGGCTTTAACCTGCTGGGGGACGGATTCCGCGATATTTTGGACCCGCGCTTGCGGTCCGGTAAATAGGGGTTATTTTCTATACCATATAAAACAAAAACAAAAGGGGAGATCGAGTGATGAAGACAGGAATGAAGTATTTTCTGGCGCTGGTATCGTTATGTGTAGTATTGGCCGGCTGTGCTCCCAAAGCCAATCCGCCGGCAGCCGAAGGAAACTCCAAGGGTCAAAATGAAACGTCCGGACAAGCGGCAGGCGGCTCCAGCACGCTGACCGTCGCTTTTTCCGAAGGGGGAACGACCCTCGATCCGGCGGAAGCGAGCGACCTTACATCCGACACGTTCGTCATCGCCGCTTACGACCAGCTTGTCACCTACGGGGTGAAAAACGTCGATGGCGCGGATGTAGCCGACACCGACAATATTAAGCCGATGCTGGCCAAGGAATGGGAAGTGTCCGACGATCAATTGACCTATACGTTTAAACTGCAGGAAGGCGTGAAATTCCACAGCGGCAATCCGCTCACCGCAAAATCGGTCGTTTATACGTTTGATCGCGTGAAAAATTCCAACTCCGGCAGCTTCCTGTACGGAATGGCGGATATCAAATCGGTAACCGCGCTTGACGATTCCACCGTGCAAATGGTGCTGAACAAACCGAATCATATGTTTTTGCAAATCATCGCTTTGTACAACTTCTCCATCGTTGACGACGTGGCCATGGAAGGCAAACCTGCCGACTATTTGAACACGAACACGGCCGGTTCCGGTCCGTTCCTGCTGGAGAAATGGGATCCGGCCAGCGAAGCGGTGCTGACGGCCAACAAAGACTACTGGCAAGGCGCTCCGAAACTGGACAAGGTCACGCTCAAATTCACCAAAGAAGCTTCGAACCGCGTGATGCTGCTGAACAAAGGGGACATCGACATGGCCATCGAAATTCCGGCCAAAGATGTGGCCAGCCTGGAAGCCAACAGCGCATTGACGGTTAAGTCGAATGCCAGCAACCGGATTTTGTACCTGGCTCTGAACAACAAGGTCAAACCTTTCGATAATGCGAAGGTGCGCCAGGCGATGGCCTATGCGGTGCCTTACGATCAGCTGATCAACGATGTTATGCACGGCCAGGCGAAAATCATGAAGAGCTCCGTGGCCAGCAATACGCCGGGATACACCGACAAAGGTTATGTTTACGAGCACAATCTGGAGAAAGCGAAGCAGCTGTTGGCGGAGGCCGGTTATCCGGACGGGTTCACATTTGACCTGACGCTGGGCTCGGGCTTCCAGGACTGGGAAGACGACGCGGTGCTCATTCAAGCGGAACTGGCCAAAATCGGCGTAACGATGAACATTAACAAAGTAGCGCGCGCTCAATTCCTGGAAATGCAAAAACAGAAAAACCTGGCCGCCTATATCTCGAAATGGACGTCTTTCGTCAACGATCCTTCCTATCACCTCGGCTTTTTGATGTACGGCAAAGGATCGTCCAACTACCATAACTACAGCAATGCTGAAGTGGACAAATTGTGGGAGCAGGCCAACCTGGAGTCGGATCTGGAAAAACGCAACGAACTGTACGCTAAAGCGCAGGAAATCATTACGACCGAATCGCCGTGGCTCTACTTGTACGAATACAACCGCATCGTGGGCATGAACAGCAAAGTTAGCGGCTATGTGTACTACCCGGATGAAGTCATTCGCTTCTATCCGTTGTCCAAGAACTGATTTAAACGGAGAAAAGGAGTGGCGGCTGTGACAGACTGGAAAACGAAAGTTTTGGAAGAAATCGACGCGCGGCAGGACGAGCTGCTTGAGCTTTGCTCGAAACTGATCCAGTTTCCGACGGAAAATCCGCCCGGCGACTCGCGTGAAATCAGCGCTTTTATCATTGACTACTTGCACCGGGCGGGAATATCGACGGACATTCACGCGGCGACGGAACAGATGCTGAACCTGGTGTCGAAATACAAACCGGCTTCGAGCAACGGCCGGAAAAAATTGATCTTTTGCGGGCATACCGATGTGGTGCCCGCAGGAGATCTGGATCGCTGGGACTTCGATCCGTTCAGCGGGGAAATTCGCGACGGCTACATGCTGGGGCGCGGCGCTTCGGACATGAAAGGCGGACTGGCCGGCCTTATTTTTGCCACCGCGCTGCTGGCCAAGCTGGGCGTGCCGCTGCAAGGCGATCTGTCGCTGCTCATTGTTCCAGACGAAGAAACGGGCGGCCATCTCGGCGTGCCGTGGGTTTTGGAACGCGGCTTGATCACAGGCACCGCGGCGGTGATCGCCGAGCCTTCGGGGCCGCTGAATCCGACGATCGGACAGAAAGGAAGCTGCTGGTTCGAGTTCACCGTGGAAGGGACGCCGGGCCACGGCAGCCTGTCGCCGATCGTCGGCGAGAGCGCGATCGTCAAAGCGGCCAAAGGCATCGAGGCGCTGCAGCGGCTGTGGGATATCGAGCCTAAAATACCGGACGAAGTGAAGGAAATCATCGAGATTTCCAAGGAGTACGCGAAAGAGCGGGAAGGTCAGGGCCTGGCTCATCAAGTTTTTGATCATGTTACGGTCAATATCGGAACGATTCAAGGCGGCACCAAGGTCAATGTCGTAGCCGACCGCTGCACCGTGCAGGTCGACTCCCGCGTGCCGTTCGGCGTGGATTACCGCGAGGTGATGGAACGGGCACATTCGCTGCTCCTCGGCGCAGGGATCGAAACGGAAATTAAACCGTTTGGTTTTCAGGGCAACGCCAACTGGACGCCGCCGGAGGAGCCGGTCGTCCGCCATCTGGTGGACAGCATCTCCGAGGTCAGCGGCGAGGAGGCTTACGGCGTATTGCAATGGGCTTCCAGCGACGCCCGCCATTTCCGCACCCATCAAATCCCGGTGCTGCAGTACGGTCCGGCAGAGCTGTCCACGATCCACAATTTCAATGAGAAGGCCCCGGTTTGGCAAATCATCCAATGCGCGAAAGTGTACGCGCTCACGGCCCTGAAATATTTGGGAGTCGATGAGGAATAGCAGGAAATAACGTGAAATAGCAGGACGGCGAACTTGAAGAGTTATCATTGAAGTTTTTTGGCAAAGGAGGGGACCAGGATGGCCAATTTGCTGGAGATCTCCGGCCTCCGCACGGAGTTTACGACGCCGGGAGGCGTCATCAAGGCGGTGGATGGCGTCAGCTTTACGGTGCGCAAAGGGGAAACGCTCGGGATCGTCGGCGAATCGGGATGCGGGAAGAGCATCACCTCGCTGTCGATCATGCAGCTCCTACCGAAGCGGGTAGGCCGCGTCGCGGCGGGGGAAATCCGCTTCGAGGGCAAAAACCTGCTGACCGCTTCGCGCAGGGAAATGCGCCAAATTCGCGGCAATCGCATTGCGATGATTTTCCAGGAGCCGATGACGTCCCTGAATCCGGTATTCAAAGTCGGCAAGCAAGTATCCGAAGCCGCGCGTTATCATTTGAAAATCGGCAAACAGGAAGCGCGTAAGCGCGTGGTGGATATGCTGGCCAAAGTCGGGATTCCCCGTCCCGAAAAAATATTCGACCAATATCCGCATCAACTGTCCGGCGGTATGCGTCAGCGGGTGATGATCGCCATGGCGATGGTGTGCAACCCGAGCCTGCTGATCGCGGACGAGCCGACCACGGCCCTCGATGTGACGATTCAGGCGCAGATCCTCGACCTGATGCGCGATTTGCAGAGCAAAGAAGGGACATCGATCATGATGATCACACACGACCTAGGGGTCGTGGCGGAAATGTGCGATCGCGTCGTAATTATGTATGCCGGGCAGGTCGTGGAAGAGACGGACGTCAAGACGCTGTTCCGGGAGCCGAGGCATCCTTATACCCGCGGGCTGTTGGCTTCGCTGCCGCAGCTGGCGGGGGACACCGACCGGCTTAAGTCGATTCCGGGACAGGTTCCGAATCCGCTCGAAATGCCTTCGGGCTGCCGCTTCGCTCCCCGCTGTCCGATGCGGGTCGAACGCTGCGAACAGTCGGACCCGGAACTTAAGGAAGTCGCTCCCGGACATCTGTGCCGGTGTCTGCTTGAACAGGAGGCCAGCCTATGAGTACGCTGCTTGAAGTGCGCAACCTGAAAAAGCATTACCCGATCCGCAAAGGGCTGCTGTCCAAGCAAGTCGGCTCGGTGAAGGCGGTCGACGGAGTCACGATGTCGGTGCAGCGGGGGGAAACGCTGGCCGTGGTCGGCGAGTCCGGCTGCGGCAAATCGACGACAGGGCGGGCGATTCTTCGCCTGATTGAGCCGACGGACGGCGAAATCTGGTTTGACGGCACCGATGTGCGGGCGCTGAACCCGGAAGGGTTGCGGCAGCTGCGCACACAGATGCAGATGGTGTTCCAGGACCCTTACGCTTCGCTTGATCCGCGCTGGACCGTACGGCAGACGCTGGAGGAGCCGCTGCGCACGCACAATCCCGGCAGCGCCGCCGCGCTGAAGGACCGGGTAGCCGAATTGATGGAGGTCGTCGGGTTATCGCCATATCACGCCGACCGCTATCCGCACGAGTTTTCAGGCGGTCAGCGGCAGCGGATCGGGATTGCCCGGGCGCTGGCGCTGAACCCGAAGTTTATCGTCTGCGACGAGCCGGTCTCCGCGCTGGATGTATCGATTCAGGCGCAGGTGCTGAATCTGATGCAGGACTTGCAGGACCGGTTTGGCTTGACCTATCTGTTTGTATCACATGACCTGTCCGTGGTGAAGTTTATCAGCGACCGCGTCGCGGTGATGTATTTGGGCAAAGTGGTGGAGCTGGCGCCGACGGCGGAGCTGTTCGCGGCCCCGCTGCACCCGTATACCAAGGCGCTGATGTCCGCCGTGCCCGTGCCGAACCCGGAGCAGCGGCCGGAAAGAATCGTTCTTACCGGCGATGTTCCGAATCCGGAGCATCCGCCGAGCGGCTGCGCATTCCATACGCGCTGCCCGCTAGCGACCGATCTCTGCCGCAAGGAGCCCCCCGCGTTAAGGGATGTGTCTTCCGGCCGGCAGGCCGCTTGCCATCTTGTGTAACTGATTCGGAGATGAACATATACAATAGTAGAGAAGCGGAATAGGCGTACGCCTGTAGGATGTTGCTTAAATGTTTGAACCGCCGGTTTTTTGTACCGGCGGTTTTTTTAGATTAAAGACTTATAACTCAACTTTCGCAGCAAAAAATCGGCAGACACGCCTTGATGTAGCTGGGTAAAGCAGCAATCCATTGGCCGGAGGAAGCGTCAACGATGCAGAGGCGTCACGATCCGGCGGGGTCAGCGTACCTACCTTTTGCTCCGTAGCCGTTTCGAGCCGTGTCAGAAATCGACGCCAGGTGAGGGGGCTGTCTAAAGGGTTCTGTCTTGGTGTTCGTGTCTTGGTGTTCCTGCCTGCCTGCTGCCTTTGCACGATTATCCCTTTCGTTCATGGAGCAGGGGTTGGGGGGAGAGAGCAAGGGTTCCGAAAAAGAGAGGAGAAATAAACAAAAAAGATGGGAAAAAATGAGGCGGTTCAAGTGAGATTTTTGGCTTGATAAGAGAACGTACGTTTGCTATAATGAAATAAATGGAACTGATGTTCGTACATTCTTGATTCGGGGGCGAGCGGGCATGGAATTCAATACGGAAACGGAACTTCAACCATTCTACAGCCGTTATAACAGCGAGCAGGATTGCATGGAGGCGCTAATCGCGATGAAGTGGCCAAACGGCTTCGTCTGCCCGCGCTGCGCTCACACCCGGTGCAGCCGTCTGACTTCCCGGCATATCCCCTTGTTCGAGTGCGGAAAGTGCAAGCATCAAACATCGCCTTTGGTCGGTACGATTTTTGAAGGAACGCATCTCCCCCTGGTGAAGTGGTTTCAGGCGCTGGAGTTGTTCCTGCTGGAGGGCGGCATCTCGGCGCTGCGGCTGCGCAAGGTGATCCGGGTCACCTACAAGACCGCCTGGTCGATGCTGCACAAAATACGCCATGCCGTGGGGGAGTTCGATGCCCGGGAGCTGCTCTCCGGAGACGTGAAGGTGAACAGCGATCAGTATGGGCGTAATCCGTCCCGGTGTCAGCTTTCGCATCCGTACGCCTCGGCGGTCGTAGCGGGATGCACGGTCACGGAGTCGGGCGAGCTGGAACAGGTCAAAATCCGCCTGGTGCCAAATAAGCGGGGAGGCGAAAAAAGGGCAAACCGTCACGATCTAACCGCGTTTATCAATGGGCATGTGGATGTCTGTACATCGGCGGTACAGTTGTTCCCTCAGGCCTTTCGGCTGTATGCGCCCTTGCGGAAAGTGGTGAGAGAGGCGTGGGAATCGCTGAAGAGTACGTATGGAGCCTTGGGACTGAAGCATCTGCAGGCGTACCTGAACGAATACACCGGACGCCGCCGGCTGCGCCTGTCCAGAGCGGAAGAAACGATGCGGCAGAAGTTGCTGGGCATGTGTGTGGCGATTCCGGCGATCCCTTACCGTAAGCTGATCGCGCGCCAACCGAACCAGTCCCTTGCGGCTGCGGCCTGATCGAGACGCTGGAACGGTGGGGGGAGCTTGATGCAGATCAACTTAATGGGTCCTTGATCTCCTGTCCGGTCTGTTTTACCTACCCTAAACCTGATTCCTTCTCCTAAGCCCGTCTAAATTATCTCGAACCTATCTGCTTCTTCACTAATATTTTTTTCTCCCGAGCTTGTCTGTTTCTCTGCTACCTGATCAAACGGGATAATCATGCAAAGTCTCCGGACATCGAGTGTCGATCTGCCTCACCCCCCTCCACTCCCCTGTCCTCAGACCCATGCCAAAAGCATGAATACAGCCCCGGAATTGCAAGCATATTTCTCACATTGAAACAATAGTGACAACGTTCGGGTTGTTGTTAAAAAAAAGTCGAGATTCATCTCGATGCGAGATGTGTGTTCCGACAAAAATCAGCTTTTTTATCGGATAGACAGTTAAAAATGATGAAATGTGTCTAGTAATGATTCATCTCAACTTGAGATGAAAACGATATAAAAAAGTTGTGTATAAATGATGAACTTTTTAAGGAAAGCGTTTTAAAAAAGTGGTACAATAATCTGGGTTTCAGCTGATGTTTCCATGATGAGGGCTTTTTAACCTCTAATACCGCCTGTTGATAGGAGGATTTTTACGCATGAATATCCATGAATATCAAGGAAAAGAAGTCCTGAAGCAGTACGGCGTTGCCGTTCCTGAAGGACGGGTGGCATTTACGGTCGATGAAGCCGTTGAAGCGGCGAAAGCGCTGGGGACTCCTGTAGTCGTTGTCAAAGCGCAGATCCACGCCGGGGGCCGGGGAAAAGCCGGCGGCGTCAAAGTCGCGAAAAATTTGGACGAAGTCAAAAGCTATGCGCAGGAGCTTCTCGGCAAAGTGCTGGTCACGCATCAGACGGGACCTGAAGGCAAGGAGGTTAAGCGACTCCTGATCGAGCAGGGCTGCGATATCAAGAAGGAATACTATGTCGGCGTTGTCGTCGACCGCGGCACGGGACGCGTTACGATGATGGCTTCCGAGGAAGGCGGCACGGAAATCGAAGAAGTGGCCGCGGCTACGCCGGAGAAAATTTTTAAAGAAGTGATCGATCCGGCAGTCGGACTTACGCCGTTTCAGGCGCGCCGTTTGGCTTTTGCGATTAACATTCCAAGCGAGCTTGTCGGAAAAGCCGCGCAGTTTATGCTGGCTTTGTACAATGCGTTTATTGACAAAGATTGCTCCATTGCGGAAATCAACCCGTTGGTTGTGACCGGTGACGGCAATGTGCTGGCACTCGACGCCAAGCTGAATTTTGATTCGAACGCTTTGTTCCGTCACAAGGACATTTTGGAGCTGCGCGATTTGGAAGAAGAGAACGAAAAGGAGATCGAAGCCTCCAAATTCGACCTTAGTTATATCGCCCTCGATGGGAACATCGGCTGCATGGTTAACGGGGCCGGCCTGGCGATGGCAACGATGGACATCATTAAATATTATGGCGGCGACCCGGCCAACTTCCTGGATGTAGGGGGCGGTGCGACGGCCGAGAAAGTCACGGAGGCGTTTAAAATCATTTTGTCCGACGCCAAGGTGAAGGGTATTTTCGTCAATATTTTTGGCGGCATCATGAAATGCGACGTCATTGCTTCCGGCATTGTTGAAGCGGCAAAGCAGGTCGGTCTGGACCGTCCGCTCGTCGTACGGCTGGAAGGCACGAACGTAGCTCTTGGAAAACAGATTTTGGCCGATTCGGGGCTGGCGATCGTATCCGCAGACTCCATGGCTGACGGCGCGCAAAAGATCGTTTCGCTTGTATCCTAAGTTTTACCTATCCATGAAGGGGAGGCTCGAAATATGAGTATTTTGGTCGATAAAAATACAAAGGTCATCACCCAGGGGATTACAGGCAAAACCGCCCTGTTTCACGCCAAAGGCGCCCTGGATTACGGCACCCAAATGGTGGGGGGGACTTCGCCGGGCAAAGGGGGAAGCCAGGTTGACATTGCCCTGGAAAACGGGAGCACGGTCAGCCTGCCCGTTTTCAACACGGTGAAGGAAGCGAAAGCCGCTACCGGTGCGACCGCCAGCGTGATTTACGTGCCGCCGGCGGCGGCGGCCGATTCCATTCTCGAAGCCGTAGAAGCGGAAATGGAGCTCGTCATCTGCATTACGGAAGGGATTCCGGTGCTCGATATGGTTAAAGTCAAACGTTATATGGAAGGAAAAAAGACCGTGCTGATCGGTCCGAACTGCCCTGGCGTAATCACACCGGGGGAATGTAAAATCGGCATTATGCCGGGATACATTCATCTTCCCGGTCATGTCGGCGTCGTCTCCCGCAGCGGTACGCTGACGTACGAAGCCGTGCATCAGCTTACGACCCGCGGCATCGGGCAATCCTCGGCCGTCGGCATCGGCGGCGACCCGGTAAAGGGATCGGAGTTTATCGATATTTTACGCCGGTTTAATGAAGACGAGAATACGCATGCCGTTATCATGATCGGGGAAATCGGCGGCACGGCGGAAGAGGAAGCGGCCGAATGGATCAAGGAAAACATGACGAAACCTGTCGTCGGTTTCATCGGCGGGGTTACGGCGCCTCCGGGAAAACGGATGGGTCATGCCGGCGCGATCATTTCCGGCGGGAAAGGCACGGCGAAGGAAAAAATCGCCAAGCTTGAGGCCTGCGGCATCAAAGTTGCGCCGACGCCTTCGGAAATGGGCGCTACGCTCGTCAGCGTGCTCGAAGAACGCGGTCTGCTCGACCTCTGCACGACACATTGATTTTTATTTGGTATAATATGCTAAAGTGCGAGTTCAAAAAGTCGGCTTTTCAGCACCGAGAAGGTTGGATGAAGCTAGGGACTGAGGAGCGGAGCGTACGTTTTGGGTACGTGAGCACCGGAAGGCCCGGCTGAATTCAAGATTCGACGTCGAATCCGCTTCTTGTCTTGCTTCGTGATCAAAAGTTGACTTTTTGAACTACCTTTGAAAGGTAAGCAACCTTCTTATGGCCCATTGCGGCGGGAAGGTTGCTTTTTTTGTTGTACTGGCATACATCTGAATGGAGGAATGGCGATGGAGAAAAAATGGATTCTGGTGGGGCTGCACGAAAGCCCCGGACTTGGCTGGAAAAGAATTCGGGGCATTCTGTCCCGGCCCGATTGGGGGGAGGCGCCGGACTTCACCTCCGCGGACTGGATGGAGCGGGGGCTCGGTTCCGAACTGGCCATGCAAATGTCCGAGCTTTTCACCTTGAACTGGATCGAGTCCCGGTTGGAGCTGATGAGGCGCAAAAGGATTCAAGCGATCACCCGGTTTGATGAGGAGTATCCCTTATTAATGAAGGAGACCGCCCGCCCGCCTTGGGTGTTGTACACGCTGGGCGAGCCCCGCTTGCTCTCCACGCTGTCGGTAGCCGTCGTAGGAACGCGTCTGCCTACCGCGTATGGACGCAAGGTTGCCGTTCAGCTGGCGGAGGAGCTGTGTGCCCACGGCATTACGGTCGTCAGCGGTTTGGCCCGCGGGATTGACGGGATCAGCCACGAGGCGGCGCTCCGGGCGGGCGGCTCGACAATCGCCGTGCTGGGTACGGCCATTGATGTCGCCTATCCGCCGGAAAACGCCTCTCTGTACCGCAGCATTGCGGAACAGGGGCTGATCGTCTCCGAATACCCGATCGGCACGCCGGGCCATCCCGGCATGTTTCCACGGCGCAACCGGATCATCGCCGGGATCAGCCGCGGCACGGTGGTCGTGGAAGCGGACGCCCGCAGCGGTTCGCTTATTACGGCGGATTGGGCGCTGGAAGCGAACCGGGACGTATTTGCCGTGCCCGGTCCGATCACCTCGCCCAAAAGCCGCGGTACGCTGGCGCTGCTAAAGCAGGGGGCGAAAATCGTGACCGATGCCCAGGATATTTGGGAGGAATATGGGGCTATCCTTCCCGTGCCCAAAATGCCTGTCCAAACCGGGAAAAACGCAAACAAGTTGACAGATGAGGAGCGGCGCATATACCATATGTTGGAGCAGGGAAACGCCAGTTTTGACGAATTGCTTGTAAAAACCGAATGGGATTTTGGACTTTTACATTCAGTTCTGTTATCTTTAATCATGAAAAAAACGGTGGTCCAGCTCCCTGGCTCCGTATATCAACTAATATAGTCCATTCCTAACCGAGAGTGGCTGAATATATGACTATATCAGATGGAAGTTTGTATGTTTGAGAGGAGGACGAACCTGTGGCGGATTCACTCGTCATCGTGGAATCGCCTGCCAAGGCGAAAACGATTGGCAAATACCTAGGCAGCAAATACATCGTGAAAGCCTCAATGGGCCATGTTCGCGATTTACCCAAAAGCCAAATTGGGGTTGAAGTTGAGAACGACTTCAGTCCGAAGTATATTACGATCCGTGGGAAGGGTTCCGTATTAAAAGAATTGAAGGATGCCAGTAAAAAGGTCAAAAAAATCTATCTGGCAGCCGACCCTGATCGCGAAGGAGAAGCGATAGCCTGGCATTTGGCCCATGTTTTGGACGTGGATGAAAAAGAAACGTGCCGCGTCGTATTTAATGAGATTACGAAGCAGGCCGTGAAGGATGCGTTTAAAAGCCCGCGCAAAATCAATATGGATTTGGTAAACGCGCAGCAGGCCAGACGCATTCTGGACCGGCTCGTCGGTTACAAGATCAGCCCGCTGCTGTGGAAAAAGGTCAAAAAGGGTTTGTCGGCCGGCCGTGTTCAGTCGGTTGCCGTCAAGATCATTTTGGACCGGGAAAACGAAATTTCCGCGTTTGTGCCCGAAGAATACTGGAGCATTACGGCGAGGCTAAAAACCGGAGAGTCTTCGTTTGAAGCGAAGTTTCATCAACTCCGCGGCGAAAAGCTTGAGCTGAAGAGCGAGCAGCAGGTTAAGGAGATTTTACAATCCATCGAAAAAGCTAAATTCAGCGTTGCCGAAGTCAAGGAGAAGGAACGTCTGCGCCATCCCGCCGCTCCGTTTACGACAAGCTCCCTGCAGCAGGAAGCGGCCCGCAAGCTGAATTTCCGCGCCGCCAAAACGATGTCCGTCGCCCAACAGCTGTATGAGGGCGTTGACCTCGGGAAAGAAGGCACCGTCGGCCTCATTACCTACATGCGTACCGACTCGACCCGGATTGCCGCGTCGGCGCAGGAGGAAGCGAAGGAATATATCCTGGGCAAGTACGGCAAAGACTACGTTCCCGAATCGCCGCGCCAGTATTCGAAGAAGGCGGCCGGCGCTCAGGATGCCCACGAAGCGATCCGCCCGACGTCGGCAATGCGCGACCCCGAATCGGTCAAGGAATTCACCAGCCGGGACCAGTATCGGCTGTATAAGCTGATTTGGGACCGCTTTATGGCCAGCCAAATGTCTTCGGCCGTACTGGATACGCTGTCCGTCGATATCGCTGCCGGCGAAGCAACGTTCCGCGCCGTCGGGTCGAAAATCCGCTTTCCGGGATTTATGAAGGTATATGTGGAGGGCAACGACGACGGAAGCGCCAACGACGATGACAAGTTTTTGCCGCCGCTGGCACAAGGGGATAAGCTGATCACGGAAGAGATCGAGCCGAAGCAGCACTTCACCCAGCCGCCACCACGGTATACGGAGGCCCGCCTCGTCAAAACGCTGGAGGAACTGGGCATTGGACGCCCAAGCACCTATGCGCCGACCCTGGAGACGATTCAAAAACGCGGATACGTCGCGATTGAGGAGAAGAAGTTTGTGCCGACCGAGCTGGGCGAGCTGGTCATCGAGCAAATGGAGCAATTTTTCCCGGAAATCCTCGATGTGGAGTTTACGGCCCATATGGAGGAAGATCTTGACCATGTGGAAGAGGGCGCCGAGGATTGGGTCCGGGTGCTCAGCGAGTTCTACGAATCGTTTGAGAAGCGGCTTAGCGTGGCCGAGGAAGAAATGAAGGAAATCGAGATCGAAGACGAGGTTTCCGATGAGCTTTGCGAAAAATGCGGCAAACCGATGGTGTATAAGCTGGGGCGGTTCGGCAAGTTTCTCGCTTGCTCGGGGTTCCCGGATTGCCGGAACACGAAGCCGATCGTCAAGGATATCGGCGTTACTTGCCCGAAATGCAAGGAAGGCCATGTGGTAGAACGGCGCAGCAAGAAAGGGCGGATTTTTTACGGCTGCGATCGTTATCCGGAGTGCGATTTCGTATCCTGGGATAAGCCGTCGCCCAAGCCCTGCCCGAAATGCGGCTCGCTGCTCGTGGAAAAGCGGAACAAGCAGGGCGGCAAGCTGCAGTGCACTTCCTGCGATTACGTGGAGGCCATCGAGGAAAACGACGACGGGGCCGACGAATAAACCGCGGCCTCCCGTTAGAACCACTACCGTACAAATCCATATTTGAAGCGGGAAATCATCTAAGATACCCAGCAGGAGACTTGGGGGGATTTTACTCTTATGAACAACAATAAAGTAACGGTTATCGGTGCGGGGCTGGCGGGCAGCGAAGCGGCTTGGCAAATCGCGAGCCGCGGCGTCCCCGTCGTGCTCTACGAAATGCGCCCGGTCGTAAAAACCCCGGCTCACCACACGGATAAATTCGCCGAGCTCGTATGCAGCAACTCGCTGCGGGCCAACGGTTTAACCAACGCCGTCGGCGTGCTCAAGGAAGAGATGCGGCTGCTGAATTCGCTCGTGCTCGGCGCCGCCGACCGCAATGCGGTTCCGGCGGGCGGGGCGCTGGCGGTGGACCGCGACGGCTTCTCCGGAGAAATTACGCGCACGCTGCGCGAGCATCCCCTGATCGAAGTGGTGAACGAGGAGATCCGGGAGCTTCCGCAGGAGGGGATCGTCGTGATTGCCACGGGTCCGCTTACGTCTCCCGCACTGTCGGAACAGATCAAGCGGCTGACCGGCGAGGACTACTTTTATTTCTATGACGCCGCCGCCCCGATCGTGGAGAAAGACTCGATCGATATGGGCAAAGTGTATCTCGCCTCCCGTTACGATAAAGGCGAAGCCGCTTATCTCAACTGTCCGATGACGGAGGAGGAGTTCGACGCTTTCTACGAAGCGCTGATTTCCGCCGAAGTGGCCCAACTCAAAGAATTCGAGAAAGAAGTGTATTTCGAAGGCTGCATGCCGATCGAAGTCATGATGCGGCGCGGCAAGCAGACCGCGCTGTTCGGGCCGATGAAGCCCGTGGGCCTCGTCAACCCGCATACCGGCACGCTCCCTTATGCCGTTGTGCAGCTTCGCCAGGATAACGCGGCGGGGACGCTGTACAACCTGGTGGGCTTCCAGACCCATTTGAAGTGGGGCGAGCAGAAGCGCGTCTTTTCGATGATCCCCGGCCTGGAAAACGCCGAATTCGTCCGTTACGGCGTCATGCACCGCAACACCTTCATCAATTCACCGAAGCTGCTTGACCCGACGTATCAGCTGAAGGCGAGGCCTACGCTCTTTTTTGCCGGCCAGATGACCGGCGTCGAAGGCTACGTCGAGTCCGCCGCCTCCGGCCTGATCGCCGGCATCAACGCCGCGCGCGCCGCCTCCGGCGCCGAAGGCATCGTCTTTCCCGCGGACACGACGCTCGGCAGCATGGCCCGTTACATCACGACCGCGGACTTCGAGCATTTCCAGCCGATGAACGCCAATTTCGGCCTGTTCCCGAAGCTGGATACCCGCTACCGCAAAAAAGCCGAAAAAAACGAAGCGCTCGCCCAGCGTGCGCTGCAAAGCTTGAGAAACTTTATGACAGAAGAACGGTTGGGCTAACCACCGTTTTTTTGCACTCTACGTGACAAAAGGGAATCCAGCAAGCTCATTAAGTCATAACATAGAACTAGCGTTAAAAAAAGCGCCAGTTGCAGCTCGTAGTCAAGCGAATCCCGAAGGGAGAGCGCTAGGAGCGCCTCAGTAACTCCCACGTTATTTCAAAAGCAGGTAACCCAGGAACATCAAAAGTAAGACGTACCCCGAAGGGGAGAAAAGCGTTCCAAGTACGAAGTCAAGCGAATCCCGAAGGGAGAGCGCCTAAGGAGCGCCTCACTCCCTCCTACGTTAGTCCCCTTTGCGGGTATCCAAAGGGCAGCAGGCCCTTGGAGCCCTCCCTTACGGTAAGGGAGGGTTTGGGAGGGTTGAGATAAGAAGAAAGGAAGGCGATACACATGATTCCGACTTTTCACGCTACAACGATCTGCGCCGTTCGTCATAACGGCAAGGGGGCGATTGCGGGCGACGGACAGGTTACTTTTGGAGAGAACGTTGTAATGAAGCAGACCGCCAAAAAAGTCCGCCGCTTATACCGCGGGCAAGTGCTCGCCGGGTTTGCGGGCTCGGTTGCTGACGCGATAACGTTGTTTGAGAAATTTGAAGGCAAGCTGGAAGAACACCACGGCAATTTGCAAAGGGCTGCCGTCGAGCTGGCCAAAGATTGGCGTCAGGATCGGGTGCTGCGCAAGCTGGAGGCGCTGATGATCGTGATGGACCATTCGGGAATGCTGCTCATTTCCGGGGGAGGAGAAATCATCGAGCCTGATGACGACGTGTTGGCCATTGGCTCTGGCGGCAACTTTGCGCTTTCGGCGGCCCGGGCGCTCAAACGGCATGCCGGCGCAATGGAGGCCAAAGACATCGTACGGGAGTCCCTGCAGATCGCCTCGGAAATTTGCGTGTATACGAACAGCAACATTATCGTGGAAGAGCTTTAAAGCGGCCTAGGCCACACTATTTTCTCAGGAGGGACGTATCGTGAGCGAGAAAAATTTAACGCCAAGACAAATCGTCGCAGAGCTGGACAAATATATCGTAGGCCAAAAACAAGCGAAAAAATCCGTGGCCGTAGCCTTGCGGAACCGCTACCGGCGAAGCCTGCTCCACGAAGAGGTACAGGATGAAATCGTGCCGAAGAACATTTTGATGATCGGTCCGACAGGGGTTGGTAAAACGGAAATCGCCCGCCGTCTCGCCAAGCTGGTAGGAGCGCCTTTTGTGAAAGTGGAGGCTACCAAATTTACCGAGGTTGGTTATGTCGGCAGGGATGTTGAATCCATGGTCCGGGATCTCGTTGAAACGGCCATCCGCACCGTAAAGCTGGAGCGTACCGAAAAGGTCAAAGACAAGGCGGAAGAGCTTGCCAACGAACGGCTCGTCCATATACTGGTTCCTTCCGAAAACAAGGCCAAGAGCGGGCGAAATCCGTTCGAAATGCTGTTTGGTGGCGGAAACCAGGGCAGCGTTCCGAGCCAGGAGCAGAACGAGGAGGACACCAGCCTGACCGAACGCCGCCGCCAGGTCCGCTTCAAGCTGCTTGCCGGCCAACTGGAAAACGATATTGTCGAAGTCGAGGTGGAGGACAATACGCCTACGATGATGGACATGTTTGCCGGACAAGGCAATGACCAGCTCGGGATCAACATGCAGGAAATGTTCGGAAACCTTTTGCCGAAACGCACAAAAAAAAGAAAATTGACCGTAAAAGAAGCGCGCAAAGTGCTGACGCAGGAAGAAGCCTCCAAGCTGATCGACCATGATGATCTTATTCAAGAGGCGATCACGAGAGCGGAGCAAAGCGGGATCATTTTTATCGATGAAATCGATAAAGTGGCCAGCCGGGGGCAAGGCTCCGGACCGGACGTTTCCCGCGAAGGCGTGCAGCGCGATATTTTGCCGATCGTTGAAGGTTCGACGGTTATGACGAAATACGGCCCAATCAAAACCGACTATATTTTGTTTATCGCTGCGGGGGCTTTCCATATCGCCAAACCGTCGGATTTGATTCCCGAATTGCAGGGCCGGTTTCCGATCCGCGTAGAGCTTAGCAGTTTGTCGCTGGACGATTTTGTTTCGATTTTGACGGAGCCGCAAAACGCACTCACCAAACAGTACATTGAACTGCTGCGCACCGAGAACCTGGAGATCGAGTTTTCCGACGAAGCCATTCGGGAAATTGCCAGAATCGCCGCGTCCGTAAATGCCAACACCGAAAATATCGGGGCAAGAAGACTGCACACTATTCTGGAAAAATTGCTGGAGGACTTATCCTTTGAAGCGCCGGAGCTGACGTTGGAAAAAATGCTGATCACTCCGGAATACGTAAGGGAAAAATTAGGAGAAATTGCCCAGGATCGTGATTTGAGCCAGTTCATTTTGTAAGCATTTCGACGTTTTTTTGTCGAAATCGGCTTTTTTACCCAGGACCTGACACTCTTTTCACAAATTCTTCAAGAAAGGCCGCCTGCCTATGAAAATAGGGGCGGTTTTTTTGTTATTCCGACAAAATTGATAAATTTTGGTTTGATTGAAAATTGTCGAATCTTGGCTGTTTTATAGAAAATGCTTCAAATAATGAAAATGATAACTAATTAGGTCCTAAAGATAGGGCTTTTTTCTTATTGTAATAATGTCGAATCTCCATGAAACTTAGGATATATGACATCATGGAAAATTTTCTGTAACTAGGACATAAGAAAGACAGCGAGAAAGACAATAATTAGCAAAAATTTGTCGAAAAAAAGAGGATTTATTAGTTGTTTGTTGAATTATGAAAATTAAATACTCAATAAGACTTAAGGGGGGAAATAAGGTGCAATTGTTGAATGGGTTGGGATTTAACAGACTGGAGACCGCATTGCAGGCCGCCAATCTTCGGCAGGGGGTTATTGCCAATAATATCGCAAATGAAGACACCCCCTACTATAAGCGTTCAAGCGTCTCTTTTGAAAGTATGCTGCAGGCCGAAATGAACGGCGACATGCCTGCCTTGCAGGGCAAAAGGACCGATTCCAGGCATTTCGTTATAGGTCCGTCGACGGGCACTCCGGAGCCGAAAGTCCTAACGGATGAGAGTACGATCATGAACAACAACCAGAACAACGTGGACATCGACAGCGAGATGGCCCAACTCGCGGAAAATCAGCTTCGGTACAATTCTTACATCGAACAGCTGAGTTACATGATCAAAATGAAACGCACGGCTATAGAAGGGAGATAAGCCAAATGACGATCAGCAATAGTTTCAGTATTAGTTCTTCCGCACTAACTGCGCAGCGTCTGCGGATGGACGTCATTTCCTCAAACATCGCCAACGCCGAGACGACAAGAGCCAGAATCGAGAACGGCCAAGCGGTTCCTTACCGCAGAAAAACCGTCGTCATGGCTCCCAAGGAAGCGGACTTTGGCAGCGCGTTGAGTTCCGCTCTGGAGGGCGGCTTCAACGGCCAAGGGGTTAAAATTACGAAGATTCAGGAAGACCCCGCTCCTTTTAAACCGGTGTACAATCCGACGCATCCCGATGCGGACAGCGAAGGGTACGTGTACATGCCGAACGTGGACATTTTGAAAGAAATGGTGGACATGATTTCGGCAACCCGGTCCTATGAGGCCAACGTAACGGTGCTGAACGCCAGTAAGGCAATGATCACCAAAGCGCTGCAAATCGGCAAATAAACATAAGGCAAGCTAGAAATCAAGCAGTTAGGAGTGTTGACCTTTGATTGAAAGAATGAGCTTTGACGCCGTCAAATCGCTAGTGGGGCCGCAGCTGCCAAGCAAGCCGCAGGTGCCGACTCCCGCCGAATCCATTAAAAGTTTCAGTTCTTATTTGAGCGACGCGTTGGACGGAGTGGCTGCGCAAGAAGCGAACGCGCAGACAGTCAACGATCAATTTATGCTAGGAAATGCAAGCGCCGACCAGATGATGATCGCCTCAGAGCAAGCTTTGTTAAGTTTGCAATTGACGACACAAGTACGCAACAAAGTGATAGAAGCTTATCAAGAAATTATGCGTACGCAAATTTAACGATTTTAGATGCTTCGGATGAGGTGACATTGTGAATGAGAGAATCGCTCAGTACCGGGACCGATTAACCGGGTACTGGAACCAATTCAGCAAAAAACAGAAGACATTATTGATAGCTACCATCGCATTCGTACTGCTCGCCGTGATCCTGATGACGATCCAATTCTCCAAAACGGAGTATGAAGTAGCTTTTACGGACCTGGATTCGACCGATGCTGCCGGAATTATCAAATATTTGGAATCCGGGGGCATCCCTTACAAGTTGAATCCGGACGGAACGGCGATTTCGGTTCCGAGCAAAAACGCGTCCCGCGTCAAGGTGGACGTTGGGTCGCAAGGAATCGTTAAAAGCGGCTCTATCGGGCTGGAAGCTTTTAACGAGAGCACTTCACTGATCGGCATGACGGATAATGAATTCAACGTTAAGTACAAAAACGCTTTGAACGGCGAAGTTGAACAACTGCTGAAACAGATGCAGGGTGTCAAGGACGCCAAGGTATTGATCAATCTTCCCGCGGAAAACGTGTTTGCCAGTCCGGACGAACAGCAAAAAGCGACGGCTTCCGTCGTCCTTACCTTCAATCCCGGATATCGCGCAAACCAGGAAGCTATCGACGGATACTTCAATCTGGTGAAGACGTCGGTGCCGAATTTGCCGGTTGAAAACATCTCCATGTCATCCAGCGACGATACCGTACTATTGCCCAGCGGCCAAGGCGGGACCAGCGGTACTCTATCGGCGGCGGTTCAGGAAAACATGGCCTTGCAGAAAAAATTCGAAAGCGATGTTCGCCAGAGTGTGAAACAGTTCCTTTCCAGATTGACGGGGCCGGACAAAATTGAGGTGTTGGTCGCATCCAAACTCAATTTTGACCAAGTGACGCAAAAAGACAATCTGGTGACGCCGGTCGATACCGACAACATGAAAGGGATCGAAATCAGCGCGCAAAAGGTGCAAAAGAGCTACACGGGCAATGCAAGTCCGGACAGCGGAGTCCCGGGAACCGGCCAGCAGGATGTCGTCAACTATCCTTCGGCTCAGGCTAACGGCGGCTCATCTTCGGAGGAATCGTCCTCGACGATCAATTACGAAGTGAACCGGATTACGAAGGATATCGTAGCCAGCCCTTATGTCATTAAAGATTTAACCATCAACGTTGCCGTTGAACCACCGGATGGACAGCAAACCTTGGACGATACGACCCGTTTGGCCATCGAAAATATTTTGACTAACATCGTCGGTTCCTATCTTGCCGATTCCGGTACTACATATACAGACGCAGAACTGCAGCGAAAAGTTTCAGTCGTCTCGCAACCATTTCATAATGAAGCGCAGCAAAATACAGGTCTGAGCCTCTCAAACCCGGTAGTATGGGGCGTAGGCGCGGCTGCACTGCTGGCACTGGCAGGCATAGGATTCGTCTTGTTCCGCCGCCGCCGCAACCAACAACTGGCAGAAGAGGAAGAAGATATTTCGATGCCTCTTACTCCGGAATTTCCGTCCATTAATTTGGATTCGGTCACGAATGAGAACCAAGTGCGCAAACAACTGGAGACGCTGGCCAAGAAGAAGCCGGAGGAATTCGTTAACTTGCTTCGCACATGGCTAGCTGACGATTAGAGGTGAACGCATTGTCAAAAACAACGAGCACAGTGTTAACCGGGAGACAGAAAGCGGCTATATTGTTGATCACGCTCGGGCCTGAGGTATCGGCGGAAATTTTCAAGCATTTGCGCGATGATGAAATCGAGCAATTGACGCTGGAAATCGCCAATGTCCGCAAAGTGGACAGCGCGGAAAAAGAGATGATCATGGCCGAGTTTCACCAGATTTGTCTGGCCCAAGAGTATATTACGCAGGGCGGGATCACTTACGCCAAAGAGATTTTGGAGAAGGCGCTTGGACAGTCCAAGGCGCTGGATATCATTAACCGGCTGACGGCGACCTTGCAGGTGAGACCTTTTGATTTTGCTCGCAAGGCCGATCCGAACCAAATTTTGAACTTTATTCAGAACGAGAATGCCCAGACGATTGCCCTTGTTTTGTCTTATCTGCAATTTGAACAGGCGGCGGCGATCCTCTCCTCTTTGCCGCAGGAGAAGCAGGCGGAGGTTGCCAGAAGAATCGCCGTGATGGACAGCACGTCTCCGGAAGTGATTTCTCAAGTGGAACGGGTGTTGGAACAAAAGCTTTCCGCTACCGTAACCCAGGACTACACCAGCGCGGGCGGCATCGAGTCGATCGTGCAGATTTTGAACGGGGTCGACCGGGGGACGGAAAGGACGATTCTCGATTCGCTGGAAATTCAAGATCCGGAGCTGGCCGAGGAAATCAAAAAGCGGATGTTTGTTTTCGAAGATATCGTCAACATCGACAACCGCTCGATCCAACGGATTATTCGCGATATCGAAAACGCCGATCTGCAGCTTGCCCTCAAAGTGGCCAGCGAAGAAGTCCGGGAAGCCGTTTTCCGCAACATGTCGAAACGGATGTCCGAGACGTTCAAGGAAGAAATGGAATACATGGGACCTGTGCGGCTGCGTGATGTCGAAGAAGCGCAGACCCGCATCGTAGCTACGATCCGCAGATTGGAAGAAGCTGGTGAGATCATCATCGCCCGCGGCGGAGGAGATGACATCATTGTCTAATGTGATTAAGGTGTCGCAGTACGTTCCGGTGGATGTGTTGAAACAGCTCAATTTGGCGAAGCCGCTTGGGGCTCCGGAGGAGCACCATGATATAGCGGCGTCCCCTGTGGTTGAAGAAGACGTTCCGTCGCCGGAGGATATCGCCGCGGAACAGACACGCAAGCAAATGCTTGAAGATGCCAAGGAGTTTGCCGAACGCCAGGTAAGGGAAGCGTCGGAACAAGCCGAGCAGCTGCTTGCCGAAGCCCGCAAGCAGATTGAAGCTTGGTGGCAAGAGCGCCGGGAGCAGGATGAGCATTTGATTGAGGCGGTTAAATCGGAAGGCTTCAGCCAAGGGTTTGAGGAAGGGAAAATTCAGGCGGAGTTGGCGACGAAGGCCAAGGTCGACGAAATGATGCGGGAAGCGGGAGCCGTGCTGCAGCAGGCTTACGTTGAGAAAGAACGGATTATTCAGGAGGCTGAACCGTTTCTCGTGGAGCTTAGCTGTGCGATTGCCGAAAAAGTTATCGATAAGCAGCTGAACGTCGATCCGGATTATACGCTGGAGCTGATCAAGAAGAGCCTGGCGCGCAAACGGGAGCAAGGCGTTATTACATTGTGCGTTTCGCCCGCTCACTTTGCTTTCGTGCAGGCGGCAAGGGAGGAGCTTGGCCTGGCGATCGATTCGCAAGCGGAGCTGCAAATTTTGCCGGACCCTACCGTAAAAGACCGGGGCTGCGTGATTCGTTCCGCTTTCGGCAGCGTGGATGCCCGTATCGATACGCAGCTGGCCGAAATCAAAAAAGAGCTGGTGCGCATCGCGATGCAGGCGGAAGAGCGGGGGCAGACGAACGATGAGCATGAACGCTGAGCGTTATATCGATCATCTTAGGCAGCTTGATCCGGTCCGGATTAACGGAAAGGTGACTCAGGTCATAGGTCTTATGGTGGAATCCGAAGGTCCCGATGCCAGCATCGGCGACGTGTGCTACATCTATCCGACGAAAGCGTCGCAGCCGCTGCAGGCCGAAGTCGTCGGCTTTCGGGACAACAAAGTGCTGCTGATGCCGCTGGGAGAACTCCAGTCCATCGGTCCCGGATGCGATGTGGTCGGAACCGGAAAACCGCTCACCGTGCAAGTGGGGTCCGAGCTTTTGGGCAAAGTGCTGGATGGTTTGGGCCAGCCGCTCGACGGTTCGCTTCTGCCTTCGCGGATGGGCCACTACTCGACCTTCAACAAGCCGATGAACCCGCTGAATCGTCCGCGTGTAGCCGAACCGATCAGCATCGGGGTCCGAGCGATCGACGGATTGCTGACGATTGGCAAAGGGCAGCGGGTAGGTATTTTCGCCGGCTCCGGGGTAGGTAAGAGCACCTTGATGGGAATGATTGCCCGCAATACGGCGGCCGATGTCAACGTTATCGCTTTGGTCGGGGAACGCGGCCGGGAGGTGCTGGATTTCATTGAACGGGATCTTGGCCCTGAAGGCCTGGAACGATCCGTCGTTATTGTGGCCACCTCGGACCAGCCCGCTTTGATTCGGATGAAAGGCGCGCTCATCGCTACGACGATTGCCGAATATTTTCGCGATCGCGGTTTGAACGTCATGCTGATGATGGATTCGGTGACGCGCTACGCGATGGCGCTCCGCGAAGTGGGGCTTGCCGTCGGAGAGCCGCCGGCGATGAGAGGGTACACGCCTTCGGTATTCGCCGCGCTGCCCAAGCTGATGGAAAGGGCGGGTACCGGGCCGGCCGGATCGATAACCGCTTTCTATACCGTGCTGGTTGACGGTGACGACATGAATGAGCCGATCGCCGACGCGGTGAGGGGGATTTTGGACGGACATATTGTGCTGAACCGGGGCATAGCGAACAAGGGACATTTCCCGGCCATCGACATTTTGGCGAGCATAAGCCGGGTTATGAAAGATATTGTGCCCGAGGAGCAAAACGAGGCGGCCGAAAATTACAAAAGGCTGCTGGCGGTATACAAAGATTCCGAGGATCTGATCAACATCGGCGCTTACCAGCGGGGGTCCAATGCCGATATCGACGAAGCGATCGAATACATACAGGGCATTTGGGCTTTCTCGAAACAGAAAGTAAGCGAAAAGGTAACGCTCGCCGAAGCGCAAGAACGCTTAATTTCCGAATTTGCAAGGAGATGACCCTTAAAGGATGAAATTCCGTTACGTCTATCAGAAAGTTTTGGATTTGAAATCAAACGAGAAGACGCAAGCTGAATGGATGTTGTCCGCCGCCGTCGGGGAACTGCAGTCGGAACAGCGTTCCTTGGAGCAATTGTTCGAGGAACAGGCCAGAACCGCTTCGGCCATTCAAGACGAGATGGAAAACAGCGCTTCAATGCTGAAGCTCCAGGAACTTCAACGGTACATGGAATATATCGAGCAATCCATCGCCCGGAAGCTGGGGGATGTCAAACGCGCCGAATTGAACGTGGAGCAAAAGAAGTCGATTTTAAACGGAAAGATGCTCGACGAAAAAGTTTGGTTGAAAGCGAAAGAAAAAGCGAAAGAAAAATTTCAGCACGAAATGCTTCTTCGGGAACAAAACGAGCTGGATGAGATGGCCACCGTCCGGTTTGCCATGAGGGCCCGTTAAATTTTGTGCGGGCGAAAATTATGGGTTTTTCGAAGGAGGAAAGAAAATGGCTAAGACGGAGCTGAAGCTGGAGGAAGAACTGGAGGAATCGGGCGGCGGGTTCTCGCGTTTTCTGTTTTTCATGACGCCGATCTTGTTTACGGTCGTTCTTTTTGCGGTGCTATTGTATCTGTTTAACACGAACTTTCGGAATACGCTGCTGGATATCGGGAACAAAGTGCCGTTTATTAACAACTTCGTGCCCGATCCCGAGCTGACCGATGAAGAGAAGGCCGCTGTGCCGGCGGATGAGAAGAAGCAGCAAGAAAGCACGGACGCTACGGTTAAGGAATTGAAGGAACAGGTCGCCCGTCAACAGGCACAGTTGCAGGCGGCGAACCAGCAAGCTGCGGAGCAGCAGGACAAGGTGAAGCAGCTTGAGCAAGAGCTGGCCGCGGCAGAGCAGAAATCCGCCGAGGAACAGCAGGCCGCCGAAACCGAGGCTTATCAAAAGGAAGTAAAAAAGCTGGCTCAGTTGTATGCGGAAATGAGCCCCAGTAAAGCGGCGGCCATTTTCGGCAATTTAACGACGGATGAAACGCTGCAGATGCTTAACGCGATGAGCAATGAGAGCAAAGTGGCGATTCTCGAAAAAATGGATCCGCAAAAAGCGGCGGCCATTTCGATCAAGCTCAAGGACGTAAAGACCTCGGATGATTTGGCGATCGCCGCGCTGCAGTCGCGGCTGAAGAAGGACGCGGCTACGGGAGCCACGGGTTCGGCCAAAGGACTGGACGATGCCCAGCTTAGCCAGACGTTCGCTTCCATGTCGGCCGACGCCGCTTCCCAGTTGATTTTGCAAACTTACAAAGTCAGCCCGGACAAAGGCTTGAAAATTTTAAAGGCCGTCGATGACAACACCCGGTCAAAAATTTTGGAAATCATGACGAAAACCGACGAAAAAACTTCGGTGAAAATTTTGAATCAGCTTTTAGCCAAATGATGTCAAAACAACGGGCAACCGCCCATGAAAGGAGGTGAATATAAATGGGTCAATCGGTATCGATAAATTCGGGAACGGCGGCCGGCGCGCTGGTTTACACCGTCGGCGGAAATGGCGTCAGTGCGGTGGCTGGCCAAGGAAACGGGCAGTCTTTTGATCAAAAGCTGGTTTCAATGCTGCTTGGAAATGCGGGGCTGGGAACAGGACAAGCCAATGCCCAACTGCTCAATTTGGCAGGTCTGCAAAGCGGCGGCAGCACGCAAGAAGAAAATGCGAACGACAGCCTTCTGTCGATGATCGAAGGGTTGCTGCAGCAGCTTCCGAAGCTGGACGATGCGCTTGAGGACAACCCGTCGCTGCTTGAGGCGCTCCAGGGTTGGCTGCAAAGCTTTCAGAGCTTGATCATGCCTCAGGCGGAGAAATCCGGGGGGGATGGCAACGCGGAAATCCTGGTCTTGGCGCAGCAACCGGAAACGGTGCGCTTTGCCGTGCAGGATGCGCTGGTTCAACTGCTGACCGCCCAAGCTGATGCGCAGCAAGTTGCAGGCGCGTCGAACGTGACGGCACCTCCCCAAATCCAAGCATTGCTGGATTCGCTGCAAAACGTGCTGGACAGTGTTCCGGATTCCTCCGAACCGGCGCAAACCAGTGGCAAAACCGCCGAGCTTCCAAGTGTACATAACTTGGTTTCGGGGAACAAACCTGCGGAAACAAACAGCCAAGGGAATATGGGTCAACATGGAAATGACGGCTCCCTGAAGGGCGAAAACCCGCAGGCCGCTGCGGTAAGCCAGCCTAAAGCGGAGTCGGGGAAATCCCAATTTTCCGTTGCCGCCGGAGTCGCTGAAGCTGCCGGAGAGATCAGCGTGGTTGAGACTGAACCAACGGACAATGCGGATGCGGATAGTCCGCTGCAACCGGGCAGTGTCGTTACGGCCGGACAGCTTGCGCTGCGGGATGCCGGTGTTGCTGCCGTTAAGCATACGCCGCGCCCGGTGCCTGTGGAGAATTTCGCTAAGGAAATGAGCGGCTTTCTCGTAAACAAACTGGAGATCGTTAAGCTGCAAGGCGTGTCCGAAGCTAAAATTTCGCTTTACCCTGAACATTTAGGCCAGGTTGATGTGAGGATTACGATGCAGGGCGGCCAATTAACGGCGCATTTTATGACCGAGCACGCATTTGCCAAGGAATCGTTGGAACAGCAGATGTCGCAGCTTCGTTCGGCGCTGCAATCCCAGGGCCTGCAGGTGAACAAGCTGGAAGTGACGCAAAATACGGCGTTGTCTTCGCATATGTACCATGACGGACAACAATCCGGCAGCGGGGCGGGACAGCAGCAGCAAAGCGAAAGACGCCGTACGCAAGTCGAGGAAGATGCTTTGGCAACCCGTGATTTGAGTGAAGAGTGGAACGCGTGGATTGCCGAGGTAAGGGAGAAAGAGCAAGGTTTTGGAAGCTCCTTTAGTGCCAGAGCATAGAAGAAAGGAGGCGGCTTTGTGGCTGATGCATATACGGGCAATATTTCGTGGCCGGGATACTCGCAAACCAATACGAAAAAGTCCAGTACGAAGACTAGCGAGCTAGGCAAGGACGATTTTCTGAAATTGATGATCACTCAGCTGCAATATCAGGATCCTTTATCTCCAATGGACAACGCCCAATTTGTCGCACAAACGGCGCAGTTCACTTCGTTGGAGCAGCTTGTGAACATATCGGACCAACTCGCCGCCATGAAAGAATCTTTGGGAAATGAATCCGGCTTGATCGGCAAGAAAGTCACCTGGGTCGTAGAGACGAAAACCGGTAATTATGATGTGAAAACGGGAAAAGGCGAAGTTATCGTCGAGAACGAAAGCGGGGTCGTCGACTCCATTATCGTCCGGGATGGAGTGCATTATGTGAAAGTCGGGGACAAGGAAATCAAAATCTCCGATGTACAACAGGTCGGGAATCCTGCTACAGAGCCGGATGAAACAAATGAGCCTGAGCAAGGAACTGATGGATCATGAGTGATCCGGTAAAAATCGGGCATCTTTATCCGGCAAGAATCCCGCCAAGCTCATTAGCACCAGGGAAAGGCGCACAAACGGGCGCTCCGGGAGAGACGTCCTTCAAGGACATGCTCGCGGACCAGCTGATTCATTTCAGCAATCACGCCGTAAAACGTTTGGAGCAGCGGGGAATCGAGATCAAGCCGGAGCAGCTTCATCAGATTAAATCGGCGATCGACAGCGCGGCCGCAAAAGGCGCCAAGGATTCGCTGATCTTAATGAAGGATATGGCGCTGATCGTAAACATCAGCAATCGTACGGTTGTGACGGCCATGGACGGCAGCAGCATGAAGGACAACGTTTTTACGCAGATCGACAGCGCCGTCATTATTTCTTGATTGGCTGGACCGGATACGGAAAGCCAAATAGCCGCGGATCGACTGATGCGGCTGCCAAGCGAACGATTTTATGACTGGGAGGAATGGGAACAGATGTTAAGATCAATGTATTCGGGCGTATCGGGGATGCGCGGATTTCAAACTAAGCTTGACGTTATCGGCAACAATATCGCGAATGTCAACACCGTAGGGTTTAAGTCCGGCCGCGTGATGTTCAAAGACATCATGAGCCAGACGGTATCCGGAGTTACCGCACCGGTTGAAGATGCAAACGGCGGTATCAATGCCAAGCAAATCGGCCTTGGCTCGCAGATCGGCTCTATCGATACGATGCATACCAGCGGCAGTGCGATGACGACCAACTATCCGCTTGATGTGCGTATAAACGGAGATGGTTTTTTCATGGTCACAATGGGCGACGATGGCCCCGTTTTTCTAACAAGGGCTGGGGATTTCCATGTTGACGCACTGGGCCAGTTGGTTACTTCCGATGGTTTTCTGGTTTGCGGTACTGGCGGAGAAGCGCTCGGTGCTGTTGCTGGGGAAGGTGTGGTGTCCATTTCCATTTCTGCGGATGGTACGATCTTACAGAAAAATGCTGACGGATCGACCGGTACTGCCGGCCCAATTGGCCTCGCAATGATATCGAATCCCGAAGGGCTGGAAAAAGTCGGCGGCAATCTTTACCGTGTGACAGGAAATGCGATTGAAGACGGAGATCTTGAAGAGGCCTATGCGACCCCGAACAATAACGGCGCTGGAGCTCTAGTCCCGGGCCAACTCGAAATGTCCAACGTAGATCTAACCGGTGAATTTACCGAAATGATCGTCGCACAGCGCGGTTTCCAAGCGAACTCGCGCATCATCACGACTTCCGACGAAGTGCTGCAGGAAGTCGTTAACCTGAAACGTTAGTAAACGTCAGCGGGGGAGCGTAAGCTATGTGCCTCCCCCGCATCCCTAACTTTCCCGTTACCGCGTAGGAGGGGTACCATGATTTCAGTAACACGCCTAAACGGTTCGCAGATGTGGCTTAACGCCATCATGATCGAAACCGTCGAAGAAACGCCGGATACATATGTCACTCTCGTAACGGGCAAGCGGATTATCGTGCTGGAGAAGGCGGCCGATGTGATCGCAAAGATCGAGGAGTATTACCGGGATATCGGCATCCACGCAGCGACTATTAAAGTGCAACAAACGGAGGAATGGTCATGAAAAAAATGTTGCCCTGGCTAATTACGATTTTGCTTGCGATTACGTTGATTGTGATTGCCGCCGGCTTTTTGATGAACTTAATGAACAAACCGGATTCAGGCAACGCAGCGAAGGCAAATGTCGAAACAGTGGCAGAGCCCCAAATGATGTCGGCCGACGAAATCGTAAAAGTGACTTCGACGATCGATGACGTCAAGACGAATTTATCCGACCCGAACTACGTCGTCGTCATGAATTTTGCCTTCCAGTTGGATAAGGAAACGTCCAAGGCGGCGTTCGACAAGATCAAGGATTACAAAATCAAGCCGATTATCATCAAAACGCTTGCGGATACGAAGCCGGAGGATCTGACAGGGGCGCAGGGCAAGGACAATTTGAGCTCCAAGCTGCTGAACCTGATCAATAAATCGCTGCCGGAAGGGAAATTGATTCAAATCGATATTACCAATTTCATTATGCAGGCGATCTAGGCATACCCGAGCGAAACTGATTTTTCTAAGGGGGTGAGATGTTTGGTAGATGTATTGTCGCAGAACGAGATCGATGCGCTGCTCGCTGCATTGTCATCCGGTGAAATGGATGCCGAAGAACTGAAAAAGGAAGAAACGCAGAAGAAAATCCGCTCTTACGACTTTAAAAGAGCAGTGAGATTTTCCAAAGACCATATTCGCAGCTTAACCCGGATTCATGAAAATTTTGCCCGTTATCTCACCACCTACTTTTCGGCGCAGCTGCGCACCTTCGTGCAGATCAACGTGGTTCAGGTAGAACAGCTTCCTTACGACGAGTTCATTCGCTCCATTCCGAAAATGACGATTCTGAACATTTTCGAAGCGGAGCCGCTGGAAGGAAGAATGGTGCTTGAGGTCCACCCCAACGTTGCTTTTGCCATGCTGGACAGACTCCTTGGGGGGATCGGGACGGCGCCTTCGAAAATCAGCTCCTTGACCGAAATCGAAACGATCATCATGGAGCGGATTTTCAGCCGGGCCTTCGAAAGCTTGCAGGAAGCCTGGAAAACCGTCGTGGATATCAATCCGCGGATGGAGGGGCTGGAAACGAACCCGCAGTTCATGCAAATCGTTTCGCCTAACGAAACGATCGCGCTCATTTCGCTGAGTACCAAAATCGGAGACACCTCCGGGATGATCAACCTTTGTATCCCGCATGTGGTCATTGAACCGATCATGCCGAAGCTTTCGGTTCACCACTGGTTCGTCTCCCAGAAAAAGTCGCGTGTCCCCGAAGAGGTCGATGCGCTCCGCCACCGGGTCAATAAGGCGATGCTGCCGATTGTAGCGGAATTGGGGGAATCGCAAATCACCGTTCGCGAATTTTTGGGCTTATCGGTCGGCGATGTGATTTCCTTGAACAAACCGGTCCAGGAAGGATTGCAGATCCGGATCGGAGACAGATTGAAGTATATCGGCAGCCCGGGAACCATCAAGGACCGAGTTGCGGTGCAAATTAACGATATTGTCAGCGAAGGAGTTGAGGAACTTGACGAGTAAAGATTATTTGTCCCAAGAGGAGATCGACGCCCTGCTCAAACAGGCCAACCAGGAAACGGCGTCCGAGCCTACGGTGGACGACGTATTGACCCCGCTTGAGCAGGACGCGCTTGGCGAAATCGGCAACATTACGTTCGGCAGTGCGGCTACCGCGCTCTCGACGCTACTCAATAAAAAGGTGGACATTACGACGCCGAAAGTTTCCGTCATTACACGGGCTCAATTCGAAGCCGAGTTTCCTAAGCCGCATGTTGCCGTTCACGTTGAATACGTTGACGGGTTTGAAGGGATGAACTCCCTGGTGATCAAGACGAGAGACGCTCAGGTTATCGCCGATCTGATGCTCGGGGGGGAAGGAAATCCGGCCGAAGAGGAATTGAATGAAATTCATATCAGCGCCGTACAGGAAGCGATGAACCAGATGATGGGTTCCTCCGCGACGTCGATGTCGACCATATTCAACCGGTTTGTCAACATCTCGCCGCCTGGGATCGATATTTTGAACATGACCGACGGGCATGGGGTGGGAAGCCTGCCGCCTGCGGATCCGCTGATTAAAATATCGTTCCGGCTGACGATCGGCGATTTGATCGATTCCACGATCATGCAGCTTTTGACCGTAAAATTCGCCAAGGAGATGGTAAACAGCCTGATCAGCGGTTCGGCAACCGACTCGGGGTCCAAGGAGAGCGCCGCGGCGGCAGCCCCGACACCGGCAGCAGCTCCGCAGCCTTCGGCACCGGCTTATCACGAATCACCGGCAGCGCCTCAGCAATCGTATCAAGCGCCGCCGATGCATCAGCCGGATCCATATCAGCAGCCCTTCGCGTACGGACAGCCAGGTGCGCATCCTTATCCGCCGCAAGGCCAGCCTTACGGGGAACCGCATCATTACGGCGGCGTTCCGGGCCGGAATGTGAATGTGCAGCCCGTGCAGTTTGCGAACCTGGGAAGTCCGTCCTTCGGGCAAGTTGATGAAAATAATTTAAACTTACTGATGGACATTCCCCTTAAAGTGACCGTAGAATTAGGAAGGACCCAAAAGCAGATCAGGGATATCCTGGAATTATCGCAAGGCTCCATCATCGAGTTGGACAAGCTTGCCGGCGAGCCCGTCGATATTCTGGTGAACAACAAATTGATCGCCAAAGGCGAAGTTGTCGTCATCGATGAGAATTTTGGCGTTCGCGTAACGGATATCGTCAGCCAGTGGGACCGCATCCAAAAATTACAATAGTAGAAGTTTAGGGAGGATTTTAAATCAATGGCAAACCGAATTCTAATCGTAGACGATGCAGCATTTATGAGAATGATGATCCGCGACATTTTGACCAAAAACGGCTTTGAAGTGGTAGGGGAAGCACAAGACGGCGCGCAAGCGATCGAAAAGTACAAGGAACTGCATCCCGATCTGATCACGATGGATATTACGATGCCGGAAATGGACGGTATCGCCGCGCTCAAAGAAATTAAAAAGCTGGATCCCAACGCCAAAGTGATCATGTGCTCCGCCATGGGGCAACAAGCGATGGTTATCGATGCGATTCAGGCCGGAGCCAAGGACTTCATTGTGAAGCCATTCCAATCCGACCGGGTTATCGAAGCGATCAACAAAACGCTGGGACTGTAGGCCTATACGATGAATCCGAATCAGCCGGCTCCCCAGTTCGGTTCTGGGGATGCGAGTCTATGGGGGAACCTGATAACGGTCATCGTTGTCCTTGGCCTCATCCTGGTTTTAATCGTTGTATTGCTCCGTTTTATCGGCAAAAGAAATCGCATCATGTCCCAGAGCCGGTCGGTCCGCACTTTGGGAGCCGTGGGTCTGGGACCGAACAAATCGCTGCAGGTGATTGAAATCGGGGGCTCCATTTACGTCGTCGGAGTAGGAGAGGACATATCCCTGGTCGATAAAATCTCCGGCCCGGCTGAAGTCGAGGCGCTGCGGCAGGCCTTGGCGGAGGAAGAGACGGAGTTTGCCGGACTTTCTTCCATTCTGTCCGGCGTAATCTCCCGCTTCAAAAAGGAACCCCCTCAGGAAGAGGAGCTGGAAGGTACGGCTTTTCATGAGGTGTTCCAATCTCAGCTGCGGAAAATGCCAAACCGGAAACGGCAAATGGAGGAATTGTTGCAGGATCCGGAAGAACAATCTACAGATCGGTCGAGGGATTCATGAAGAAAAAAGTCATACTCGTCAGCTTGCTGTTGGCTTTATGTAGCGTGCTTGCCGTCTCCGTAGCTTCCGCAGCACCGGCGGATCCGATTCCGAACATCGGCATTCAGATCGGTGGCACGGGAGGGGAATCGGGCACCAGTTCGTTGTCCATTATTCTGCTCATCACCGTGCTCAGCCTTGCGCCGGCCATCCTGGTGCTGATGACGAGTTTTACGCGGATCGTCGTTGTGTTGGGTTTTGTCCGCAGTTCCCTGGGGACGCAGACGATGCCTCCCAACCAGGTGCTGATCGGGCTTGCGCTGTTCCTGACGCTGTTTGTCATGAGCCCGACGCTCTCCACGGTGAATGAGGTAGCGCTTCAGCCCTATATCAAAGGCGAGATTACCCAATCGGAGGCGCTGGAAAAAGCGGCGGTGCCGATGAAGAAGTTCATGTATACCCATACTCGAACCAAAGACCTTCAGTTGTTTATGGGTTACACGAAAATGGAAAAACCGAAAAGCTATCAGGATATCCCGCTTTCGGTCATGGTTCCGGCGTTTGCCATCAGCGAACTCAAAACGGCTTTCCAAATGGGATTTATGATTTTTATCCCATTTCTTATTATCGATATCGTCGTTTCCAGCGTGTTGATGGCGATGGGGATGATGATGCTGCCGCCTTCCATGATTTCGCTGCCGTTTAAAATACTGTTGTTTGTACTTGTAGACGGTTGGTATTTGGTCGTCAAGTCGCTGCTGGCAAGTTTCAATCCTTAGAGGCAGTTCAAAAAGTCATCTTTTGACCCTTCTCGGTGCTGAAAACCTGACTTTTTGAACTCGATTCGACTTATTTATAGGAGAGGAAGACGGTTTATGAGTTCGGAATTTATCATCGGTTTGGCCGGACAAGCCGTTTATACCGTTTTGAAAGTCAGCGCGCCGATGCTGATATTAGGGCTGGCCGTAGGTCTTTTGGTCAGTATCTTTCAGGCTACGACGCAAATTCAGGAGCAGACGCTGGCCTTTGTTCCGAAAATCGTCGCCGTTTTGGTCGCGCTATTGTTGTTTGGCCCCTGGATATTAACGACTCTGGTCGATTTTACTTACGGGATCTTAAACAACCTATCTAGTTTTATCGGTTAGGCCGTATAGATTATGGATACTTTATTGCACGGATTTTCTGTCTTTTTGCTTATTTTTTGTCGAATGACAGCTTTTTTTGTAGTTTCACCGGTGTTTTCATCGCGAGCGGTGCCGACAACGTTCAAAGTCGGTTTAGCGGGCATTCTCGCTTTTATGGTTTTATTTATCATCGGTCCGGGTCAACCCGTTCCCGGCGATCTGGGATACATATTGTACATCCTCCGCGAGGTGCTGGTAGGACTTTTGATGGGGTATGTCGCGTTCCTTATTTTTTCCGTCATTCAAATGGCCGGGTCCTTTATCGATCTGCAAGTCGGCTTCGGGATTGCGAACGTGCTTGATCCGATGACGGGGGCGACGGCACCGGTATTGGGGAACCTCAAGTACGTTGTGGCGATGCTGGTGTTCCTCAGCATGAACGGGCATCACTACTTGCTGGATGCGATCATTCGCAGCTATGACTGGGTTCCGTTGTCCAACGATGTGTTTCAGCGGATCTACAACGGAAATTTGGCGGATTTTTTGGCTCAAACGTTCGGACAAGCGCTGCTGCTGGCGTTCCAGATGTCGGCCCCGTTAGTCGTCGCCATATTTATCACCGACGTAGCCCTCGGCTTATTGGCTCGTACGGCTCCGCAATTCAACATTTTTGCCGTCGGGATTCCGGTGAAGATTATCGTCGGGCTGCTTGTGATGCTGTTGCTTGTGCCTAGTTTCATTTATGCTTTTCAAGCTTTGTTCGAGGTGCTGTTTGACGCGCTGCACGACCTGCTCAGCACGATCGGGCAAAGACCGACGTAGGATGGGGGATTGAAGGTGGCGTATCGCTATTCGCTTGACTTGCAGCTTTTCGCCGGCGAGAAGACGGAAAAAGCCACGCCCAAGAAGCGGCAAGATGCCCGCAAAAAAGGTCAAGTGGCCAAAAGCCAGGATCTGTCGGGAGCGCTCGTCCTATTATCGGGGTTTTTATGTCTGCTTTTTTTCGGCGGATTCATTAAGGAACGGCTGGTCGGATTGTTTGTGGACGTGTTCTATAATCGGCTTACAGCCGAGGTGACGAAAGAGAACGTCATGACGATGCTGGGCGATTACGCGGTGCAGATCTTACTGCTGATTGCTCCGATCTTGCTTGTCGTTATGGTCGTCGCGGTCGCCACCAACCTGGCGGAAGTCGGTTTTATGGTGACGGGCGAGCCGCTTAAGATGAAGCTTAGCAAGCTCGACCCCATCAAAGGGTTCAAACAAATTTTCTCGATGCGGTCGCTGGTTGAATTCGCAAAAACATTATTTAAGCTCACGGTGATCGGTTATATCGTATATTCGACGATTTGGGGCTTAAGGGGAAGCATTTCCGCACTGGCGCATCTTCCGGCGGAGGGGATTTTTCATTTTGCCGCGGAGATGACGACGAACCTCGGAATCAAGATCGCCGCCGCCCTGCTTGTACTTGCGGTGCTCGATTACATGTACCAGAAATACGAGCACGAAAAAAGCCTAAAAATGTCCAAACAGGACATTAAGGACGAGTACAAAAACCAGGAAGGCGATCCGCTGATCAAAGGAAAAATCCGCGAGCGGCAGCGTCGGATGGCGCTGCAGCGGATGATGCAGGAAGTGCCGAAAGCCGATGTCATTATTACGAACCCGACGCACTTCGCGGTGGCTTTAAAATACGACAACTCGAAGATGGATGCTCCCCAGGTCGTCGCCAAAGGCCAGGATTACGTGGCCTTGCGGATTAAAGAGATCGCCAAGGAGCACGGCGTCATCACGATGGAAAACAAGCCCCTCGCGCGGGCGCTGTTTCAAAGAACGGAAATCGGCGACACGATTCCCGCCGATCTGTTTCAGGCCGTCGCCGAAGTGCTGGCCTATGTATATAGAATAAAAGGCAAAGTGAAATAAGGAAGGGACGGAGGGAACTCCCCGTGAAAAAGTATAGAGATTTATTCATTCTTGTTGGCATTATCGGCATCGTTCTGCTCATGATCGTCCCGATCCCGACGTTGCTGCTGGATATTCTTCTGATCGTAAATATTTCTTTGGCTCTAATCATTTTGCTGGTCGCGATGAACACGAAGGAAGCATTGCAATTTTCCATCTTCCCGGCAATGCTGCTGATTACGACATTATTCCGGCTGGCGCTGAACATATCTACCACCAAGCTGATTCTGGGACAGGCCAAAGCCGGCGACGTTGTCGCCACGTTTGGCTCATGGATATCGCAGGGACAACCCGTGGTCGGCTTTGTCGTCTTCCTGATTCTGGTGGTTGTGCAGTTTATCGTCATTACCAAAGGTTCGGAGCGCGTGGCCGAAGTAGCGGCCCGTTTCACCTTGGACGCGATGCCGGGGAAACAGATGAGCATCGACGCCGATTTGAACGCCGGGCTGATCAATGAGCAGCAGGCCAGGGAGCGGCGCTCCAAAATCGAACGGGAAGCCGACTTTTACGGCGCGATGGACGGTGCGAGCAAATTCGTGAAAGGCGACGCCATCGCCAGCATCGTCATTCTCCTGATCAATTTGATCGGCGGTTTTATCATCGGGATGTCGATCCATGGCATGCCGTTTGGCGAAGCGTTGTCAACTTATTCCATACTGACGATCGGGGACGGTCTGGTCAGCCAGATTCCTGCGCTGCTGATTTCCACGGCGGCCGGTCTGATCGTGACGCGGGCTTCTTCCGAAGGCAACCTGGCCGAAGATATCACCGGGCAGTTGTTCCATTATCCGAAGCTGCTTTATATCGTTGCCGGAACGATCGCCATGCTCGGCCTGTTTACGCCGATCGGCATTTGGACCACGTTCCCGTTTGCGGGACTGATGATTTTTGCGGCCATACGGATGCAAAAAAATATGAACCGCAAGCAAATCGAGCAAGAGCAGCAAGAGGAAGAACAGCAGATCGAAGAAGTCCGCAGTCCCGAGAGCGTCATCAACCTGCTGCAGGTCGATCCGATCGAATTCGAGTTCGGCTACGGGCTTATTCCATTGGCCGATACGAGCCAAGGCGGGGATTTGCTGGACCGGATCATCATGATCCGGCGCCAGTGCGCGCTTGAAATGGGGCTCGTCGTTCCGGTTATCCGCATTCGCGACAATATTCAACTAAAACCTAACGAATATGTCATCAAAATAAAAGGAAATGTCGTAGGCGGCGGTGAATTATTACTTAATCACTATTTGGCGATGAGTCCGGGGATGGATGACGAGTCGATCACGGGTATTGAGACCCGGGAACCCGCCTTCGGACTTCCGGCCCTTTGGATCGACGAAACGATCAAAGACCGGGCCGAATTGTCCGGGTACACGGTCGTGGATCCGCCTTCCGTCGTAGCCACGCATTTGACGGAGCTGATTAAAAAGCATGCGCACGAACTGCTCGGACGGCAGGAAACAAAGGCGCTGGTCGACAACCTCAAGGAACATTACGCGGTTCTTGTCGACGAGCTGATTCCGTCGATCCTGTCGATCGGGGATGTGCAGAAAGTGCTGGCCAAGCTGCTCCGCGAAAAAATTTCCATCCGCGACATGGTCACGATTTTCGAGACGCTGGCGGATTACGGGACTTACACCAAGGACCCCGATGTCTTGACCGAATATGTCAGACAGGCGCTGTCGCGTCAGATTACGCAGCAGTTCACCCGGCCGGGCGAAACGATGCGGGTCATTACGGTAGGTCCGTCGCTGGAGAAAAAAATCGCCGAAAGCGTCCAGCAAACGGAACAGGGCAGCTACTTGACGATGGATCCCCAATCGACGCAAACCGTGTTCCAGAAGCTTACGGAACAGATCAACCGGCTTGTGCAGATGGGGCAGCAGCCGATCTTGCTGACCTCCCCGACCATTCGCATGTATTTGCGGCAAATCATTGAGCGCAGCATGCAAGATATCCCGGTATTGTCCTACAGCGAGCTTGAACCCAATGTTGAAATCCAAAGTGTCGGGGTGGTGAATTTATGAGAGTGAAGCGCTATATCGTCGACGCAATGCCTGACGCGATGCTGAAGATCAGGAGCGAGCTTGGGGCGGACGCCGTTATTCTGAGCACCAAAGAAATGAAGGTCGGGGGGTTCCTCGGATTGTTCGGAAAGAAGAAGATCGAGGTCATCGCCGCGACGGAGGGGAATGAAGCCCCCTCCCCCAAGGCCAAAACGGCTAGGCCAACCCCAGTGGCGCCTGCTCCGGTGGCAAGGGGGGCCGTTCCCGAGGCGTATCGTAAAACTTCGCAGCTCGGATCGCCGGCGGCAAGTCCGTCTTTGTCATCCGCGGCAACCGCGGGCCTCGCGGCCATCGCATTGCAAGAGCGGGAGGAACCGCCGGTCATCGGAACCTCTCTTCCAGCCGCTCCCGAGCGGACGCCGTTCTCCCCGCCGGCGGCGCCTGCCGCCGATGCCTGGCCTGCCGCGGACGTGCCGAATCACGGCGCACAGCCTGCCCGGCTGAGCCCGGCTTTGGAGCACACAAGTCCGGCCGCCGCTTCGGCCGCGGACTCCAAGGAGGAACGGCTGCTTGAAGACATCCGGCAGATGAAGATGTGGCTCAGCCAGCTTGCCAAAAACCAGGAAGGCGGCCGCGAGCTGCCGCAGGCCCTCCTGTCGATTCAGAATCAGCTGTTCGGCCAGGAGGTGTCGGCCGATCTTTGCGATTCCTGGATCGAGGAAGTGTATCAGGAGTGGAGCGAATCCGGAAAGTCGCTCAGCGACGAGGAGCTTACCGCACAGTTCCGCGGCAAAGCCGGCGCGTTTTTGGAGGGGCGGATCGGCTCAGGGATCGAAGAGGGGACGCGCATCGTCTATATTGCGGGGCCGACGGGCGTCGGCAAAACGACGACGATCGCCAAACTGGCGGCCGATCAGATTTTCCGGGCCCGCAAAAAGGTCGGTTTCATCACGGCGGATACTTACCGGATATCGGCGGTCGAGCAGCTTCGCACCTACGCCACGATCCTGAACGTGCCGCTTGAAATCGTACAATCTCCTGGGGATGTGCAGCGGGCGATGCAGCGGCTTGAACATTGCGATTTGATTCTGATGGATACGGCCGGCCGGAACTATTTGAACGAAATTTTTGTGGCGGAGCTGCACAGTTTGCTTGCGCCTTCGGATGTCAGCGAAATGTATCTGGTGCTCAGCTTGACGTCCAAAACGCAGGACATGAAAAAAATAACCGAGCATTTCAGCAAATACGGCCTGGATAAAGTGATTTTCACCAAGTTGGACGAAACGGAAAGCGTCGGGCCGATTTATAATTTGCTGAATGCTTATCCGCTCAAGGTTTCTTACATTACCAACGGCCAGAACGTCCCGGATGATCTGCTTCAAGCGGACCGGGAGCTGCTGGTCGACATCCTTATGGGGGAACGGAAGATATGAATGATCAGGCCCAGTCACTCAGACAACTGGTTTCGTCGCGGGATGATTCTGCGGAATCGGTCCCCAGAAAAGGTTCGGCCCGGATCATTACCGTCAGCAGCGGCAAAGGCGGGGTCGGCAAATCGAATTTTACGCTCAATTTTGCCTTGGCCCTAAAGTCGTTTGGAAGCAACGTGCTGCTGTTTGACGCCGATATCGGCATGGCCAATATCGACGTATTGATGGGCGTGAGACCGAGGTACAACTTGTACCATCTGCTCAAGGGCGAAAAAAGCATCTCGGAAATTATTGAACTGGGAACTCATTCATTGCCGTTTATTGCCGGGGGATCGGGATTGGCGGATCTGTTCGCGTTATCCGATGCGGATTTGAACTACTTCACCTCGCAAATCGAATCCGTCTCGGAGGGGATGGACTACATCATTTTCGATACCGGTGCGGGCTTGTCCAAAGAAACGTTGAAATTTATCGCCGCCGCCGACGAATGCCTGGTGGTGACGACGCCCGAACCGACGTCGATCACCGATGCGTACGCTTTGATCAAAGTCGTGCACGGCTTGGACGAACATGTGCCGTTCCGGTTGGTGATCAATCGGGTTACCGGGGAACGGGAGGCCCGTCAGGTTGCCGATAAAATATCGCTGGTAACCCGCCGTTTTTTGGGGATGGACATCCCTACTCTTGGGTTTCTGAGCGACGATGCGCGCGTCGTGCAAGCGGTCAAGAAGCAGGTGCCCTTTACCATCGCTTTTCCGGGCTCTGCGGCGGCGCGCGATATTGAGCGTTTGGCTATCGCTTATATGAATGTTCCACAAATCAAGCCAAGGGATTCTATGTCAGGAATCAAGGGATTCATGCAAAAGTGGTTGAAACTAGCAAAATGATTCTGGAACAGGAGTGGAACAATCGATGCCTTATCGAGTATTGGTGGTAGACGATTCAGCGTTTATGCGGAAAATCGTGTCCGACCTCGTCGAGCAGGATCCGGATTTCAAAGTGGAGGCTACGGCCAAAAACGGCCGGGAAGCGATCGAACAAATCGCGGGGCTGAAGCCCGACCTCGTCACCATGGATGTGGAGATGCCGGAGATGAACGGGCTGGACGCGCTCAAAGTGATTATGAAGGAGCATCCGCTCCCGGTCATTATGCTGTCGGGAATCAATGAACAGGGAATGAGGGAAACCATCATGGCCCTGGAGCTGGGGGCTTTCGACTTTATCCGCAAGCCGTCGGCCTCGACCAGCTCGCACGACATCGCGCAGGTTGGGCGCGAGCTGCGGGAGCAGATGCGCGGCGCGATGCTGGCTGCGGAGCGGAAAGCGGCCCGCGAGGAAGCGCTGCGCTCGGCCATGGCGCCGCCTGCGGGCGGCAAGGCGGGCGCGGACGCGGGCAGTAAGGCGGCTGCGCCAGGCCGGACGAAGCCGGCCCGGCCGTCGGCGGCCCCTGCCGGCAGCGCCGCGTCCGCGCAGGCGCCCGCGCCCGGGGCGCCGGGCAGCGGCAGCGAAGGCGCGCGCCGCCCGGAGGCGCGCCTGCCCCGGCCGCAGCCCGGGCGTGCCGCGACGCAGCCCCCGGCCGCGCCGCACGCCGGCCGGGGCGAACCGGACCGGCGCCCGCCGCAGGACGGGGACAGCGCGCGCCCTGCGGGCGGGCCGCCGCGCCGGGAGCCGCAGGCTTCGCCTGCCGCGGCAGCGCGGCCGGCAGCGCGCGCGGCCTCCGCGCGGCAGGACGCGCCTGCGGCGCCGCCGAAGCCGCCGCTGGAGCCGGCTCAGGCGGAGACCGCGGCGGCCCGGGAAGCGGCCGGCGGCAGCGCCGCACGGTCCCGCCCGCGGAACGCCGCCGCCAAGAGCTTTACCGATCTGGTTGCGATCGGTACGTCGACGGGCGGCCCCAAAGCGCTGAAAGCCGTGCTGGAGAAAATTCCGGCGGATTTTCCGGCCCCGATCGTTATCGTGCAGCATATGCCGCCGAATTTCACCAAATCGCTGGCCCAACGCCTCAATAGTTTGAGCGAATTGAACGTGGTCGAAGCGGAAGAGGGCATGGAGCTGCTCGGCGGTACGGCCTATATTGCTCCGGGAGGTTTCCATTTAAACGTGGTGCCTGGTCCGGCCGAAAGCTACAGATTGCATCTGTCGCAGGAAGAGCCCTGTAACGGACACAGGCCGTCGGTGGATGTCTTGTATAAATCGCTGTTCCCGCTGGAATCGCTAAAACGGCATATCGTGCTTCTCACGGGAATGGGCAGCGACGGGGCGAAAGCCATGAAGCGGCTGTATGACGCCGGCGTGACCTCCACCATTGCCGAGAGCGAAGAGACCTGCGTGGTGTTCGGCATGCCGCGCTCGGCAATCGAACTGAATTGCGTCAGCCACGTTTTGCCGCTGCATGAAATCGGCCCCAAGCTTGTACAAGTTGTGAAATAAACGGAATCTCTTGGAGGAGGTGCCTCACCATGGACATGAATCAATATTTATCCATGTTTATCGATGAGTCGAACGATCATTTGCAATCACTGAACGAAAAGATGCTGGAGCTGGAAAGCAACCCGGACGATATCAGCATCGTCCAGGTTATTTTCCGGTCGGCGCATACCTTAAAAGGGATGGCGGCAACGATGGGGTTTGAGGATCTGTCATCCCTCACCCACCAAATGGAGAACGTGCTCGATTTGGTTCGCAACGAGAAGCTGAAAATGCAGGAATTCATTTTCGATACGCTGTTCCGCGGCCTCGATGCTTTGCAGTCGATGGTTGAGGACATAACCCAGGGGGGCGAAGGGAAGGCCGACGTCAGTTCCATCGTGGCCGATCTGCAGTCGATCGTGCGCGGCGATTTTGGGCAGGGCGGCGGCTCCGACGCCAAACCGGCGGCGGAAGCTCAAGGAGCGTCCGCTGCCGGTGCGATCCAATTGGACCAGTACCAATACTCCGTTTTGGAGCAGTCCATCGCCGAAGGGCACCAAGTGCTGTATGTCGAAGTCGCGATTTCCGAGGATAGCCAGTTGAAGGCGGCGCGAGCTTACATGGTGTTCGACCTGCTGGAACGCTTCGGGGAAATCGTGAAGGCTTACCCTTCGGTGCAGGATATTGAACAAGAGAAATTCGACCGCAGTTTCTCGCTTTATTACATAACGCAGAAAGAGGCTGCTGAAATCCAAAGCATGATTCTGAATCTCTCGGAGATCGGTTCGACTCAGGTTGCGGCATTGGATCACGAGACGCTCGCCCAGCTTGCGGCCGGCGCCAAGGAAACGGCGGCATCCGCCGCGCCTGCGCCGGCTCCGGAGACGAAAGCAGCCAATCCCGCGCCGGCAGCAAAAACGCCGGCGCAGCAAGGGGAACATAAAAGCGGCGCTCGCGCCGGCGGCGGTACCCCCGCTCCGTCGCGGACGATCCGCGTCGATATCGACCGGCTGGACGTGCTGATGAACCTGCTCAGCGAGCTGCTCATCGACCGCTCCCGCCTGGAGCAGTTGGCGAATGAAGTAAAACGCGCCGATTTAACGGAAACGGTGGAGCACATGAGCCGGGTCGGCAGCGATTTGCAAAATATCGTGCTGAAGCTGCGGATGGTCCCGATCGATACCGTATTCAACCGGTTTCCGCGGATGGTCCGCGATCTGGCCAAATCGCTCGACAAAAAAATCGATCTCGTCATCGTGGGAGCCGAAACGGAGCTTGACCGGACCGTGATTGACGAAATCGGCGATCCGCTCGTCCATCTGCTGCGGAACGCCGTCGATCACGGAGTCGAGCCGGTGGCCGAACGGGTGGCCGCCGGCAAACCGGAGACGGGAACGGTCAACCTCCGCGCTTTCCACAGCGGCAACCACGTGTTTATCGAAATCGAAGATGACGGGCACGGCATCGACCGTGACAAAGTGCTGAAAAAGGCGCTCAAAAACGGGGTCGTCAAGGAGAGCGAGGCGGCTTCCATGACCGATGAACAGGTGTACATGCTGTTGTTCGCTCCAGGCTTCAGCACGGCGGAAGTGATTTCCGACATTTCCGGACGCGGCGTCGGCCTCGATGTCGTCAAATCCAAAATCGAATCGCTCAGCGGGGTGGTTTCGGTACAATCCAAGCTGGGCGCTGGCACCAAATTTTCGGTTCAGATGCCGCTGACCTTATCGATCATATCCGCGATGCTGATCAAGGTCGGGGCGGAGAAATACGCGATTCCGCTCTCCTCTATCGTCGAAACCGGACTGATCAAGCGGGAGCAGGTCCGCGAGCTGCACGGCTACATGATGATTCCGTACCGGGACACGCATATTCCGCTGATGTCGCTGGCGCAATTGTTCGACATTCCGGGCTTTTCGGAAAGCGATGAGGAAGAGACGGAAATCGTGGTCATCCGCAAAGGCGACCGGATGGCCGCGCTTGCGGTGGAGAGTTTCATCGGACAAAGCGAAATCGTCATCAAGAACCTGGGCAAATACCTCCCTGCGATTCAGGGCGTGGCCGGGGCCACCATTTTGGGAGACGGGCAAGTGGCGCTAATCATCGATCCAAATGCATTCATTAAATAAGGTTTGAATCATTAAGGAGGGATTTCCACATGGGACAGGAATTGAAAGTCATCGTTTTTAAGTTGGGGCATGAGGAATACGGCATCGAAGTGGACAAAGTGCAAACGATCGAGCGGATGATGCCGATCACGCGCGTGCCTAAGACGTTTTCCTTCGTTAAAGGGGTTATCAACCTGCGCGGCGTCGTTATTCCCGTTATCGATCTTCGCGGCCGCTTCGGTCTGCCGGAAACCGAGTACACCGATCAGACCAGGATCGTCATCGTTGCGGCCAACGATTTGGAAGTCGGCTTTATCGTCGATTCCGCCAACGATGTCATCGATTTGGATTCCGATTTGATCGATTCGCCGCCGGATGTCGTCGGCGGAGTCAAAGCCAAATACCTGGACGGAGTGGCCAAAATTTCCGAGGAACGTTTGCTCGTGATGTTGAACCTTTCCGAAGTGCTAAGCCGGAAAGAAATCATCCAGCTGGAAAGCTTAGAGGACTAGATCGTGGAGCTCTTTAAAGACTTTGAGGATTTGAAGCTTGACATTTTAAAAGAAGTCGGCAACATCGGGGCGGGCAACGCGGCGACCGCGCTGTCGAAGCTGCTGGACAAGCCGATCGATATGGCGGTGCCGAAGGTGCAGATGCTGCCTTTCGAAGCGGTAGCCGAACGCGTCGGCGGCGCCGAAAATATCGTGCTTGCGGTATTTTTCCGCGTGGAGGGCGAAGCTCCGGGAAACCTGTTTTTCATTCTTAGCCCGGAAGCGGCCAAAAAATTGCTGCATCGCCTGGCGGGGATCGAAGTGGAAAGCGAGGACAGCTTTTCGGAAATGGAATGGTCGGCGCTTTCGGAAATCGGCAACATTTTGGCGGGCTCTTATTTGTCCTCGCTGGCCGATTTTACGTCTCTGTCGATGGCGCCCACGGTACCTGCGCTGGCGCTGGATATGGCGGGGGCGATCCTGAGTTACGGGCTCCTGCAGTTTGGTGAGATGGGAGACTCCGCCCTGCTGATCGATACTACGTTTATCGAAGGACACCATGAGGTAGAGGGACAGTTTTTCCTGATTCCCGATCCGGATTCATTCGCCAAAATTTTCACTGCGTTGGGAGTACCGGCCCAGCATGATTGATGAACAACGTGTCGTAAAAGTGGGCATGGCCGAGTTGAACGTCATAACGCAGCAGGGATTGATACGTACGACTGGGCTAGGCTCCTGCGTTGGGCTTACGCTATATGATCCGCAATTGAAAGTGGCCGGCTTGGCGCACGTCATGCTGCCCTCATCGGAGATCGCCCGGGAAGGGGCTTTGAACGTTGCGAAATACGCGGATACGGCCATTCCTGCGCTGTACCAGAAACTAATCGGTCTCGGAGCCTCTCCATCCCGGCTGGTGGCCAAAATGGCCGGAGGCTCCCAGATGTTTTCCTTTGGGGGGAACAGTGATTCGATGCGAATCGGTCCGAGAAACGTGGAATCTTGCAAGTTGCAATTGGAAGCATTGAAGATCCCCTTGTTGGCGGAGGATACCGGAGGAAATTACGGCAGGACGATCGAGCTGGATAACGAAACGGGGATATTATATGTGCGAAGTGTACAAATGGGGATAAAGGAATTGTAGCCATGGCAGGAAAAACGCGATATTACTTGTTGTTGGGCTTTATCGGTTTTCTTATTACATTTGCGGTATCGGCGGGGAACAATTTGTTTATGACCAGCTTTATCCGGGGACTAATCGCCTTTGTCGTCTGGTTTGTGCTTGCCTTTGCGTCAAGCTGGATGTTCGGTTTTCTGAAGGAGCTTCCGGGAAACGGAACGGTCGAGCCGCAGGAAGCCTTGCTTTCTGAACAGGGGAAAGGGGGCAATCTCGACTTGACGACGCCGGACGAAAGCGAGCAGCTTAATGAACTGCTGAAGCCGCCCTCGAATTCGCCGGGCGAAGCCGCGGATTTTACGCCGCTGAGTCCGCCGAAACTCGTGAAAACACCTGACGACAAAGATCCTGAAGAGCTGGCCAAGGTCGTTCGTCACCTGACAGAAAAATAAGGAGGGTGAAGGCAATTGAACGAGCGGAAGACATCAACTCTGAATTATGCCGAGGTTTGGGAAAGATGGAAAGAGCACGGCGATTTGGAGGCCAAGAAACAACTTATCGAAAAATATCTGCATATTGTCGACTACGTTTCGGGACGTCTCGCCGTTGGCCTTCCCAAGAACGTTTCCAAAGATGATTTAGCCAGCAATGGGGTGATGGGGCTGATCGATGCGGTCGAAAAATTCGACTACAAACGCGGCCTTCAATTTGAAACCTATGCATCCTGGCGGGTACGGGGAGCGATTCTGGACGGCCTTCGGCAGGGGGACTGGGTTCCCCGTTCCGTGAGAGAGAAAGCCAAAAAAATCGAAGAAGGCTATCAGCACTTGGAACAGAAATATCTCCGCTCCGTAACGGACGCCGAGATGAGCGCCTACTTGAATATCAGCGAGAAAGAGTTTCAGAGCATGCTCCAAGAAGTCGCCGTCATGACACTTTGTTCCCTTGAGGACCCGATTCGCGAAGAAGAGTCGGAAACTCGTCTCACATTACTCGTTGACGAAAAAGCAAAAAACCCGGATTATAAAGTCAGGGAGTTTTATTTAAGGGATTCATTGGCAAAAGGAATCGAAAAACTGACCGAAAAGGAAAGAACGGTCGTCTCCCTGCTTTATTATGAAGATTTATCGTTAAGCGAAATCGCGGAAGTGATGTCGCTTTCGCCTTCGCGAATTTCCCAGCTTCACTCCAAAGCGATTTTACGGCTTCGCGGCAGTTTGGAGAAGCAGCGGGAATTGCTGATGTGCGAAGACTGACGGGTAAATCATGAACGAGTGAATCGGAAGAGAGGAGGAACGACTTCTTGGAGCTTATGGACGATTTAAGGCAGATCTTAAGCGTCACGTTAAATGATGACAAGACGGTAGCCTACCTGCAGTTTTTAAAGAAGGAAGACGATTTTTCCTGTACGGAGGACGCGCTGCGTCAATTTTTACATAGCGAAGGGCTTAAATTCGGGCTACAGGAAGACATCGTCAGACGTTTTGCGTCGAATCCGAAGGAGTACTTTTTCAGTAGAACGCCGATTGCCATCGGGCAAGAGCCGGTGCACGGGCAAGACGGTTCAATCCGCTACGCGCTTTCCCTCGATGACGACAACCGCCATCAACCGGCGGAAACCGAAGACGGCAAAGTGGACTTGAAAGATATTACGAGGCTGAACAATATCCGTAAAGGCCAAATCATCGCCGAACTTGTCCCTCCTGTGCCCGGACGCCCGGGAACGGCCGTGACCGGGGAAGTGATTCCCTGCAAAGACGGGAAAGCCGCCCGTTTCAAAATCGGGAAGAACGTCGTCCTGAACCCGGAGCAAACCGCCCTGTATGCGGCGATTGACGGTCTGGTGACGCTTACCGACAAGGGGAAGCTAAACGTATTCCCGGTATACGAGATCAACGGGGACGTCGATTACAGCATCGGCAATATCGATTTCGTAGGAACAGTCGTTGTCCGCGGTAATGTACTGACCGGCTTTAGGATCAGTGCGGCCGGGGACATTCGCGTTGTTGGCGGGGTTGAAGGGGCGGAACTGTACGCCGACGGGTCTATCGAAATCACCGGCGGGATCATCGGTTACAACAAAGGTTTGGTCAAAGCCGGGCAAAACGTGAAAAGCTCGTTTATTCAGGACGGAAACGTTCAGGCGGGGGAGGACGTCATCGTTTCCCAAAGCATTATGCACTCCAATATCCGCGCCGGGCGCGACGTTTTGTGCAGCGGGGCGAAAGGGCTCATCGTCGGCGGCAGCGTCCAGGCCGGGGAAAAAGTGATCGCCCGGATCATCGGCAACCCGATGTCGACGACGACCTCGATCGAGGTGGGGGCGCTGCCGGAGCTGCGCAACGAGCTTCAGGAATTACGCCAGCAGGTGAAGGATCAGCTGGCGAATCTCGACAAAACCGAGAAAGCGCTGACACTTTTGGATCAACTCGCCTCGCTCGGAAAGCTGACGCCGGACAAGGTGGCGATGCGTTCCAAACTGAATTTGACTAAAAAATCGAATATGCAGGAATTGGATTTGATGAAAGAACGCATGCTTGCGATCGAAAAAGCGCTGGAGGATACCGGCAAGGCGCGCGTTGACGTACTGAAAATGATTTACGGCGGTTCCAAAATCGTGATTGGCCGCTATACGAAATATATCAAAGAGCCCATTTCGCGCATGTCTTTTTACTACAGCGAAGGGGATATTTCCATGTCGGCTTACATCTAACAACGGCTCCTATTAGGAAGGAATCCTGGTTCTTATCGAAGTATTTTCCTTCATTTCGGATGAGGTGATCCCATGAATATGAAACCCGTGGAATTGCAAATCGCGGTCCCGCGTACCAGCGAAGCCGGCCGCGTTCAGCATGATCAGCAGCATCGCCCTCTTCTCGATCAGAATCTGCTTTCGCAGCAAGCCGTCAAAACCGGGGAAGCGGACCGCCAGCGGACCGCTGAAATGGACGAGAGCAACCGCAATAAGAATGTAAGGCGGGAAGGAAATGGCTCCTCCGGCCAGGAGCAGGAACCGGAACGCGGGTCCGGCGGCAAACCGGATGAGCCGGAGACGAAGCCGGAGCACTTGGCCGAGCATCCGTATAAAGGGCGGCATATCGATTTCTCTCTGTAATTCGGGGAACTTACTTCAGGGATCGGGCGAGGATGCAAGCCGGCCTTAAGTTAGGCACTTCAATTCAACAGCAAAAAGGTGAGGATTACATTGTCATTTGGAGACCCCTGGTTCTATGTTGTACTTCTGGGGGCGGCGGCGCTTGTATACGCCCTGCTATTGCCGGGACGCCAAGCCTCAAGCCCGAAGAACGACGCGGCGAAAGAGATGGAAGCCACGCTGGAACAATACATGTCGGAAATCGAAAGAGAAAATCAGGAGCTTATCGATTTGGTGTCCCAGATGAAACAGGAGTTTGCCTCCAAACAGCTGGCCCAGCAGGAGCAGATCGCCGAGCTGCGCAAGCGGCTTAGCGATGTGGAGTTTTCGGCCCGGCAGAGCGAAGCGCGCTTGGAAAGCTTGGCGACTTCCGCAGGGGAGAACGTCTCCGCCGTTTCCGTTCCGGCAGCAGCCGCGGCGGAAGCAAGCTTGACGATCGCAAGCGCCGCCGTTTCCGGACAAGCTTCCGAACCGGCCGCGCTTGCGGCCGGGCCCGCCCCGGAACCGGCGTCTGCACCGGAGGATGACGGAGATCATGTCCGCGGCAGGTATCCGGAACTGTTTGACTTATATGAAAAAGGAAAGTCGATCGACATGATCGCAAAGTCGACGGGACTTCAACGGGGCGAGGTGCAGCTCATCCTGCAGTTGGCCAAAAAGGAGGAGTCCCGATGATTAAAAACCGCCATTTTATGCTGGGGCTTGGCTGCGGTCTGATTGCCGGAGCGCTCCTTTTGCAGTTGATGATCCTTGGACAAGGGGGCGGCAAGATTTATACGGCGGAGCAGGTGAAGCAAGCCGCCGAACAACTCGGCCTGAAAGTTGTCGCTGCGGATGAAGAGTTGCTGACCGAAGAGCAGTGGCAGGAGAAAGCCGGCACCGGCCAGGAGGATGGGGGAGAAGGAGTTGAGCCGGATGTTCCGGCGTCACCCAAGAATCCCGATGCTCCGCAAGCTCCGGCCGCGCCGGCCAAGCCGAGCTCGGCAGAAAACAAGCCGCCGGCAAGCGCGGATGCGGAGAAGCCGCAAACGCCCGCTAAGCCGGCCAAGCCCGCGGCGGTTTCCGTCGAGTACAAAATCGCTTACGGCAGCACGCTTGCCGGCGTGGCGGAAGGCTTGTATAAGGCCGGCGTGATTACGGAGAAGGAAGCTTTTTTGAAGGCGGCCAAAGCGAAAAAAATCAATAACAAAATCCGAACCGGAACGTACACGTTTACCGAGGGTGAAGATTACGACTCGATTATTGCCAAAATTTCGCCAAAGGCTTCGGGAAAATAAACCGGAGCCCATCCGCAAGGCACCGAAAGGTGCCTTTTTCGCGTGTACTCGTCCGAAAGGCGAAATAAGGGAAACATCGGTTGCATCCGTTTTTCACTTATGGTATATTAATTGACGGTGTTATAACGCACGCCGGCTGATTTCGACAAGGGTGCTCTCTCAATAAAATGTGTGTTCAAAAAGGTTGGTTTTCAGCACCGAGAAGGTTGGATGAAGCCAGGGACGAAAGGAGCGGAGCGTACGTTTTGGGTACGTGAGCAACGGAAGGCCCGGCTGAATTCAAGATTCGACGTCGAATCCGCTTCTTGACCTTCTTCGTGATCAAAAGCGGACTTTTTGAACTACCTCTTTAAGCAAGGGAGTCTTGTCGGGAAATGAAACCTGCGGAGGAAGCATCATAAAAAAACCAAACTTAGGAGGTGCGTGAAGATGGCAGTAATCTCCATGAAACAACTGCTTGAAGCAGGCGTTCACTTCGGTCACCAGACTCGTCGCTGGAACCCGAAAATGGATCGTTATATCTTCACCGAAAGAAACGGCATTTACATTATCGACCTGCAAAAAACGGTCAAGAAAGTCGAAGAAGCTTACAACTTCGTAAAAAGCATTGCGGAAGAGAACGGAACCATTCTGTTCGTGGGCACGAAGAAACAAGCTCAAGATTCCGTGAAAGAAGAAGCGGAACGCGCTGGCCAATTCTACATTAATCAACGCTGGCTGGGCGGTACTTTGACTAACTTCCAAACGATTCAGAAACGGATCGACCGTCTGAAACAATTGGAAACTTGGGAAGAAGACGGTACGTTTACCGTATTGCCGAAAAAAGAAGTTATCATTCTCCGCAAGGAGAAAGAACGTCTTGAGAAATTCCTCGGCGGGATCAAGAACATGAAAGGCCTGCCAAGCGCTTTGTTCGTCATCGACCCGCGCAAAGAGCGCATTGCGGTTGCGGAAGCCCGCAAACTTGGCATCCCGATCGTAGGTATCGTTGATACCAACTGCGATCCGGACGAAATCGACTACGTCATTCCGGGCAACGACGACGCGATCCGCGCGGTTAAACTGTTGACCAGCAAAATGGCGGACGCCGTGATCGAAGCTAACCAAGGCGAACAAACGACGGCGTAAGCGGCTAATTGCCGACAATAAGCGATAAATTAAATGAAAAGGGTGGTTGGTAGGTGTCAAACCTCTCACTACCCTTTTTTTAAAGAGGAAGTTTAAAAATCGGATTTTGATCACGAAGATATTTCGTGGGAGAGATTTCGGCGTCGAATCTTGAACTTGGGCCGGGATCTCCGGTGCTCACGTAGGCCTTACCTACGCTCCGCTCCTCAATCCCTGGTTTCGTCCAACCTTCTCGGTGCTGAAAACCCGATTTTTAAACCTTGATTTTAAAGAGAAGTTTAAAATCGGCTTTTGATTTTTATAACAATAACGGAGGGAATTAAACAATGGCTGTTGACGCTAAAACGGTTAAAGAACTACGTGAAAAAACGGGCGCAGGGATGCTCGATTGCAAAAAAGCGCTGGAGGAAGCCGGCGGCGATCTGACGAAGGCGATCGAGTTGCTTCGCGAAAAAGGTCTTGCCGCTGCCGCCAATAAAGCTGGCCGCATCGCTACGGAAGGCGTGGTTGAGTCTTACATACACGCCGGCGGACGGATCGGGGTTTTGGTGGAAATCAACTGTGAAACCGACTTCGTTGCCAAAACGGATCAATTTAAAGATTTCGCCCGCGATATCGCCATGCATATCGCTGCGATGAGCCCGCGTTACGTTCGCCGTGAAGAAGTGCCGCAGGAAGAAATCGAAAAGGAAAAGGAAATTTTAAAGGCACAAGCCCTTAACGAAGGCAAACCGGAAAAAATCGTGGAAAAAATGGTGGAAGGCCGCATCGGCAAATATTTCGAAGAGTTCTGTTTGCTGGAGCAAGCTTTCGTTAAAGACCCGGACAAAACGATCTCCCAGCTGGTTAATGAAAAAATCAGCACGATCGGCGAAAACATTTCCATCCGCCGCTTCGTTCGTTATGAACTTGGCGAAGGTATGGAGAAGAAAGTGGACAACTTCGTAGAAGAAGTAATGTCCCAAGTAAATAAATAATCTAAAGACCAATCATAAACGCAAGGAAAGTTGGAACACGCCGTGTTCCTTCTTTTTTAAGATCAAAGGCGTTGGTAGACGTTTTTCTTTATTGTTTGTCGCGAATGAGTTCGATGTGGAGGTATACATTTGGAACAGCCAGTGTTTAAACGTGTTGTATTAAAGGTCAGTGGGGAGTCGCTTGCCGGTCAAAACGGGTACGGTATCGACGCCGACACCATTTCATCCATCGCCGAACAGGTCAAGGAAGTGGTGGAACTGGGCGTTCAGGTAGCGATCGTTTGCGGCGGGGGCAATATTTGGCGCGGAATTGCCGGGAGCGCCAAGGGCATTGACCGGGCTACGGCCGATTACATGGGCATGCTCGCGACGGTGATGAATTCCCTGGCCCTGCAGGACGCGCTGGAGCAGATCGGGGTTCCGACCCGGGTGCAAACGTCCATCGCGATGCAGCAAATCGCCGAACCTTATATCCGGCGCCGGGCGATTCGTCACTTGGAGAAAGGCCGGGTCGTCATCTTTGCCGCCGGCACGGGCAATCCGTTTTTCTCTACGGACACGACTGCTGCGCTGCGCGCCGCCGAGATCGAAGCGGAAGTGATCCTCATGGCGAAAAATAAAGTGGACGGTGTTTATTCCGCCGATCCGTTTGTAGATCCGAATGCGGTGAAGTACGAATCCCTCACTTATTTGGATGTGCTGAACAAAAACTTAGGTGTTATGGACTCCACGGCTTCATCGCTGTGTATGGACAATGACATTCCGCTGATCGTGTTTGCCATTACGGAACAAGGAAACATTAAGCGGGTCGTGCTCGGTGAAAAAATCGGGACGATCGTTAAAGGGAGTGTTGAATAATGCCACAGTCAGTTAAAAAGCATGCCGAAGAACGCATGGACAAAGCAATCCAGGCGCTGAAAAGAGATCTTGCGACGCTGCGTGCGGGAAGAGCAACTCCATCGCTTTTGGATCGCATTCAGGTGGAGTATTACGGGGCGCCGACTCCGGTCAATCAATTGGCCAACATCAATACGCCGGATTCCCGGACATTGTTGATCCAGCCTTGGGACAAATCATCGCTGTCCGATATCGAACGCGCGATCCAAAAATCCGATCTCGGGCTGACCCCGGCGAATGACGGATCGTCCATCCGGTTGACGATTCCGCCGTTGACGGAGGAACGCCGCATTGAACTCGTGAAGATGACGAAGAAGCATGGAGAAGAGGCGAAAGTCGCCATCCGCAACATTCGCCGCGATGCCAACGACGAGATCAAGAAGCTGGAGAAAACGGATATTTCGGAAGACGAGTCGCGCCGGCATCAAGAGGATATTCAGAAAACGACGGATAAATACATCGCGGAAGTAGATAAGGTTCTTGCTGCGAAAGAGAAAGAGATTATGGAAGTTTAAGAGACGATAAGCGGCCCCTCCTTTTACGGTGGGGTTTTGTCTCTTTTTCATCATCGGCTGGAGGAAAAGGAATGATCAAGTTATTTCAACCCTGGTGGAAAAAAAAGCAGCGTCCGGCGTCTGTTGTTTTAGCTCCCGACAACATTCCAAAGCATGTGGCCATCATTATGGACGGGAACGGGCGTTGGGCGCGCAGGCTTGGTTTGCCGCGAATCGTCGGACATCGTACAGGTATGAAAGCCGTCAAGCGTGCGACGATTGCGGCTGACGAACTTGGCATTTCCGTTTTAACGCTGTATGCTTTCTCGACGGAAAATTGGAAACGGCCGAAGGATGAAGTCGATTTTCTAATGTCGCTTCCGCAGGAATTTTTGGCGATTGAGCTTGACGAGTTGATTGAAAAAAATGTCCGGGTGCGAATGATGGGATACACGGACATGCTGCCTCCCCATACGATAGCCGCCATGGAAGAAGCGACCGAGCGTACAAAACACAATACCGGACTTATTTTGAATTTTGCCCTGAATTACGGCGGCCGCCGCGAAATTGCCGAGAGCGTCAAAGCCGTTGCCAGGCTTGTGCAGAACGGTGAGCTGTCTGTGGAAGACATTACCCCCGATTCGATTGATAGCCATTTGCTATCGGCGGGGCTGCCTGAGCCGGATCTGCTCATCCGGACCGGAGGCGAACTGCGGCTCAGCAACTTTATGCTTTGGCAAACGGCTTACAGCGAACTGTGGTTCACGGATGTTTACTGGCCGGAATTCAAGCAGGAGCATTTGATCGAAGCGGTGGCCGAATATCAGCGGCGCACGCGGCGCTACGGCGGATTAAGCTAGCGATGGAAGGTGTAAACTCTTGAAACAGCGGTTGATAACAGGGATCGTCGCCGGCGTTTTTTTTCTGGGCATGTGCTGGCTGGGCGGACTAACCTATCATGTACTCATCTTAATAATGGCTCTGATCGGCTACTATGAATTCGTCCGTATGACCGGGCTGCCGGCGTTTGGCGGAACCGCCGTTTTGGGATATTTGAGCGTTTTGTATTTGGGTTTTCCTTGGACTCTTTTACAAATCCCCATGCCGCTCCCGACCTTGGCGATCCTATGGCTGCTGATGCTTCTGTTTTTGGCGGTGACGGTGACTTCCAAAAACGAGGTTCCGATCGCTCAAGCCGCGCTGCTGTTTCTGGGCGCCGTTTACATCGGAATCGGGTTTGCATCGATCGCTGAGACGCGCAGCACGCCGGACGGCCACGGGCTGTTTTGGACATTGCTGCTGCTGGCTGCGATTTGGAGCAGTGACGCCGGGGCTTATTTCACCGGCCGCCGGTTTGGAAAGAGCAAGCTGTGGCCGGCTATCAGTCCGAACAAGACGGTTGAGGGAGCGCTTGGCGGAGTAGCGTTGGCGGTGATCGTTGCGGTCGTTTTTGCCGTGATTTCCGGCGGCTTGTTAAGTATTGGACGAGCTGCGGCGGTTGGGGTATCCGCCGCCGTCGTCGGACAATTCGGCGATTTGATTCAGTCTGCCTACAAACGTGTATACGGTGTTAAGGATACGGGGAAGCTGCTGCCCGGTCATGGCGGGATTTTGGACCGCTGCGACAGTTGGATTGTGGTGTTCCCATTCATACATATCCTTTCTCTCCTCCCGTAGAGGTAGTTTAAAAATCGGCTTTTGTTTACGAGGCAAGAACTAGTAGACGGTTCTGAGAAATAACGTCAGTATGATGGTAAGTGAAGAATTGAGAAAACGGCAAAATAGTCTTTTGAAAATCCCGGGGACAACATAAAGGAAAAAAAGGGCGCTATTTCAGCCGATGTCCCCCATGTTGCGTGAAATAGAGGAGTTTTATGGCGCTATTTTCACGATCTAGTGGCAAAAGGCAGCATTTTCGACCTGTTCATCGGAAATAAGACCCAAAAGTTCCCTTATGGTGATGAATTGGCTCAAATTCGGGAAATAGGCCCCTAAAGTTCCTCTATTTTATGGGGACGATGCTGAGCACAAGACTAATGTAGAATAAAGTGATCCATGGCCCCTGTCCGCAGATAAGCTATATTATTTCCGGATCATTCTGCTAGATGATGATTCGATATCGAATCTTGAACTCAGCCGGGCTTCCGTTGCTCACATAGGCTTTACCTATGCTGCGCTACTCAGTCCCTAGTTTCGCCCGACCTAAAGCGGTTTGAAAAAACGCACATCGGAAGCATATGCTTCGGTGCTGAAAAGCCGATTTTTAAACATTGATTGAAATGAGTTTGAAAATCACAAAACTCCATTGTTTAGAGGTGCGAGATGAAAAAAATAGCGTTGATCGGATCGACGGGGTCGATCGGTACCCAAACGCTGGATGTCGTACGGCAGCATCCCGGGCAATTTGAAATTACGGGGCTTGCGGCCGGCGGAAATATCGGGCTGTTTGCCGAACAGGTAAGCCGGTTTCGGCCGAAAAAAGCTTCGGTGGCCACGAAAGAGCTGGCCGAGCGGGTACGCCCTCAGCTTCCGGAAGATGTGCAGCTGTATTACGGGGAGGAAGGACTGATCGAGGTGGCTGCGGGGACGGAGGCGGAAACGGTAGTCACCGCCATCGTGGGCAGCGCCGGCCTCCCGGCGACGATCGCGGCGATTGAGGCCGGAAAGCATATTGCGCTGGCGAACAAGGAAACGCTGGTAACGGCGGGCCATCTGGTTACCGAAGCGGCGGGGCGCAAGGGCGTCGCTTTGCTGCCGGTCGACAGCGAGCATTCCGCTATTTTTCAATGTTTGAACGGGGAGCGAATCGAAGAGGTGCGCCAAATTACGCTGACGGCTTCCGGCGGCTCGTTCCGCGATTTAACCCGTGAAGAGCTGCGAAACGTTACGGTCAAGGATGCGTTAAAGCATCCCAATTGGTCCATGGGCGCCAAAATTACGATCGATTCGGCCACGATGGTCAACAAAGGACTGGAGGTCATTGAAGCGCATTGGCTGTTTGGCCTTCCTTACGAACAGATCGGAGTGCTGCTGCATCCCGAGAGCATTATCCACTCTTTCGTTGAATATCGTGACGGCAGCGTAATCGCCCAATTAGGAACACCGGATATGCGGGTTCCGATCCAATACGCGCTTTCCTATCCGCGCCGCTGGCCGTCCGAAGCCAAAAGGCTGTCTCTGGCGGAAGTGGGCAAGCTGCATTTCCGGGAGATGGACTACAACCGGTTCCCTTGTTTAAGACTAGCCTTCGAGTGTGGTAAAATAGGGGGGACAGCCACTTGTGTTTACAATGCTGCCAATGAAGTGGCCGTCGCCCGCTTTCTAAGCGGAAACATTTCGTTTCTGCAGATTGAGACGATTATTGAAACGGTGTTGTCCAAACACGACGTTCAGGAGGAGCCGGATCTGGAAGGGATTCGCTCCGCCGACCGCTGGGCCCGGAACATGGCCGAATCTTTATAGAGCCCGCCCGCTTGGGCGGAACCTCTATAAAATTCCTCTTTTGCACCGGAAAAGTCCGGCGGCGGTATTCTCTTGTGCCTGATCGGAGAATAATGTTAATCTAAGAAGACGCCCTAGGACGATCCGTGGCCAAAAGGAGGATGCTTACGCTTGGAATTGCTTAAAATCATATTTTTGACGGTGCTCATGTTCTTCATCATCGTCACGGTGCACGAATGGGGGCACTATTACTTCGCGAAACGCGCAGGTATTTTGGTGCGTGAATTCGCGATTGGCTTTGGACCGAAACTGCTTTCTTTCAGAAGAGGAGAGACGCAGTTTACATTGCGCCTGCTTCCGTTCGGCGGGTATGCCCGCATGGCGGGGGAAGAGCCCGAACTGGTCCAGATCGCCGAAGGACAAACCGTCGCGCTGCGCCTGGATGGCGATACCGTACGTAAAATTTATTTGGACCGGCTGGACAGCCGCAAAAATGTTATCCGCGGCGAGGTGCGGCACGCTGATTTGCAGGACGATCTTGCAGTTCGTCTGGATGTGGATGGAGAGGTGGTCTCTTACCCCGTTCATCCGCAGGCGATGCTGGTGACCAAAGGCAAAGAAACACAAATCGCGCCGAGGGATCGGCAATACGGAAGCAAGACGGTCGGGCAGCGGGCGTTGTCGATCTTCGCCGGGCCTTTTATGAACTTTGTTTTGGCCTTTGTGTTGTTTGCCCTGCATACGCAAATGGCGGGGATTCCGCTGGAAACGCCAAGCCATCTGCAGATCGGCGAAGTTGTGAAAGGGATGCCGGCGGCGGAAGTCGGGCTTCAGCCTGGAGATATTATCGAGACGATCAACGGTCAGCCGGTCGGCACCGATGCGAACGCAATGATCGGGAAGATTCAAGCTTCCAAGGGCAAACCGATGCAATGGACGGTCAAACGCGGCGAAGAAACGCTGAGCTTTACGATTACCCCGCGCGGAGCCGAAAATGAAGACGGAAAAGTGGGCAGCACGATCGTGACGGTTTTCCCGACCCGCAGCGCCTCCTTCGGCGAGACGTTCCAGGTGGCCGGACAGAAAATGGTGTCCACGACCGAGGGGATTTTTCTCGGCTTTAAGCAGTTGATCAACAAGTTTTCCATGGACGATCTGGGCGGGCCGGTGCGCACGTTTGAAATGACGGGGCAAATCGCCAAACAAGGGTTAGCCCAGCTTACGTATTGGGCGGCAATCCTGAGCCTTTACCTTGGCATATTCAACCTGCTGCCGATTCCGGCGCTGGATGGCAGCCGCCTCGTGTTCCTTGGAGTCGAGGCACTGCGCGGCAAGCCGATCGATCCGAACCGCGAAGGCATGGTGCATTTCATCGGCTTTGCGATGCTGTTCCTGCTGATGATCGCGGTCACCTATAATGATATATTGCGTTTGTTCCACGGCTGACCGGTTGCCCGAACCGTGCGAATCACGCGGTGAAATAAAAATTGTTGTTTTTTAACGGGAGGACAAGGGTTCTTATGGCAAAAGAGGAGAAACAATTCGTTACGGAGATTACCCCGCAGGGAGAAGACTTCTCCAGATGGTACATCGACGTGATTAAAAAAGCGGATTTAATGGATTACTCGCCGGTGCGCGGCTGTATCGTTTTTAAGCCGGACGGTTACGAAATCTGGGAACACATTCAGGAGGAGCTGGATCGCCGTTTTAAGGAAACGGGGCATCGCAACGCTTATTTTCCGCTCTTCATTCCGGAAAGCTTCTTCCAGAAGGAGAAGGAACATGTCGAAGGCTTTAACCCGGAGCTGCCTTGGGTAACCGAAGCCGCCGGCGAGAAATTGGAGGAGCGGCTGGCCATCCGTCCGACCTCGGAAACGATGATCGGGCATATGTATGAGAAATGGATTCAATCCTACCGGGATTTGCCGGTGCTGATCAACCAGTGGGCGAATGTGGTCCGTTGGGAGAAACGGACGCTGCCGTTCCTGCGCACTAGCGAATTCCTTTGGCAGGAAGGCCATACCGCCCATGAAAACGAGCAGGACGCGCGGGAAGAGACGATGCGCATGCTGGAGATTTACCGCGATTTTGTCGAGAACTACTTGGCGATTCCGGTCATTGTCGGGCAAAAAACGCCGTCCGAAAAATTCGCCGGCGCGGTGGACACCTATTCTATCGAAGCGATGATGAAGGACGGCCGCGCCGTGCAAGCCGGAACCTCTCATTATTTGGGGACGAATTTTGCTTCGGCCTTTAATATTCAATATTTGAACCGGGAGAATGTCCGGGAATATGTGCATACGACTTCCTGGGGGGTAAGCACCCGGCTGATCGGCTCGCTGATCATGGTTCACGGCGACGACCGCGGCCTTGTTCTGCCGCCGAAGGTTGCGCCGAAGCAGGTGATGATCATTCCGATCGGCCCGCCGAAAACGTGGGACGCGGTGGTGGGAAGAGCCGACGAATTGTTCGCTGAACTGAAGCAGGCGGGGATTCGCGTCGGCATCGACGACCGCTCCGATCTTCGTCCGGGGTGGAAATTCAACGAATACGAAATGCGCGGCGTGCCGGTGCGCCTGGAGATCGGACCGCGGGATATGGAGAACGGCGTGTGCGTACTGGTTTCCCGCATCAGCGGCGAGAAAAAAGTCGTGCAGCAGGCCAATCTGGTCGTAGAAGTCCGGGCGATGCTCGAGCAGGTGCATCAGGAAATGTACGATCGCGCCAAGGCGTTCCGCGAGGAGCATTTCTACTCCGTGGACACGCTGGATGAAATGAAGGCGAGCATTGAAGAAAAACGCGGCTTTACGCTGGCCGGCTGGTGCGGTTCGGAGGCTTGCGAACGCCAGGTGAAAGAGGAAACCGGCGCGACCAGCCGCAACATTCCATTTGAACCGAAAGAGAAGAAGCACACTTGCCTTGTTTGCGGGGAACAAGCCAAACATACCGTCGTTTTTGCCAGAGCCTATTAAAACTTGAATTATTTGTCCAAGCCATAAGAGGTTGATCAAAAAGCGATAAAGCCGACTTTTTGAACACGCATGATACGGGGAAACCCCTGTGCGGGCAAACCAACACAGCCAAAAGAGGGCTTTCGGCAGTAAATTGTCGGGCAGGTTCATTGCCTGCCGGTTTTCTCGCCGGAAGCCTTTTTCATGCAAGCGGACGTGGAGTCATCGACCTGGCTTTTATAACGGAGCGTTCCAAAAGTCGGGTTTTCAGCACTTAGATGGGGGAGGAAGACATGACGGAGACTCAGGACAAGAGAAACCGGCTTGAACTGTTGATGAAGCAGGCGGAGCTTCCCGCCTCGTTAATCGATCCCTATTTTCTCGAAGGTTATATCGAGCGGGTTGAGGTTAGCCGCAGCAACAAGGAATGGAAAATCACGATCAGGAAGGATACGTTGGTGCCGGCTCAGGCTTACCGCACTTTTTGCCTTCGCATCAAGGAAAAAATGGAGCACATCGCGGCAATTTCCTTTGAATTCAGGTACGGCGGCGAAGTGTCGGCCAAAGATATCGTTGGAGAGTATTGGAAGTTGTTTTTGGAATGGGTGCAGCGTCAGGTTCCTTCCGTCAACGGCTGGATGGTCCGGGCCGGATTTGAAGTCGAAAACGATCTCGTTACCGTAACGTTGGGCGATTCTACCGCACTGGAGCTGGCCCGCAAGAAAAATATCGACCGGGCGATCGTGACGTTTTACGAAACTTATTTTGCTCTGCAGCTGCGGGTCAAGCTGCAAACCGGCGAAACGAGCGCCGAAGCGTTCGAGGAGTTCCAACAGCGGATCGTGGAGGAAGAACGCGAGGTCATCCAGAAAATGATGGAAAGCATGACGGTGGAAGCGCCGCCTGAAGAGGTGGACGGCGAAGTCGTCAAACTGCAAATCGGATACGACATCAAGGAGCCGCCGGTGCCGATTCAGGACATTCAGGATGAAGAGAAGAAAATCACGATCCAGGGAACGATTTTCGGTCTGGACCGCAAGGAGCTGCGCAACGGAAATACGTTGTTTACGTTCAATTTGACGGATTTTACCGACTCGCTGGCGATGAAGCTGTTTGCGAAAAACAAGGAAGATTTGAAAGTGATGGGCCAGCTGGCCAACGGCAAGTGGGTAAAAGCCCGCGGCAAAGTCGAATTCGACCGCTTTATGCAGGTGCCCGAGCTGGTGATGATCCCTTCCGATCTGACGGAAATTACGGCGCCTCCGGGACGCAAGGACAATGCTCCCGAGAAGCGGGTCGAATTCCATCTGCACACGACGATGAGCACGATGGACGCCGTCACCCCGATCGGCGATTACGTGAAGATGGCCGCCAAATGGGGGCATAAAGCGATCGCCATCACCGATCACGGCGGGGTGCAAAGTTACCCCGACGCGGCTAAGGCGGCGAAGAAAAACGGCATAAAAATGATCTACGGCGTTGAAGCCAACGTGGTGAACGACGATGTCGCCGTGGTGCTGAACCCGCGCGGGGACGATTTGAAAGACGCTACATATATCGTATTCGATATCGAAACCACCGGTCTCTCCGTCACCCAAAACAAAATCATCGAGCTTGCCGCCGTTAAAATGCAGGACGGCAAAGAAGTGGACCGTTACGCTACCTTCGTCAATCCGCATGAACGGATTCCTTACAATATCCAGCAGCTCACCAACATCAACGACGAAATGGTCAGGGACGCTCCGGATGTGGAACCCGTGCTGCGGCGGTTCGTGGAGTTTGCCGGAGACGCGGTGCTGGTCGCCCATAACGCCCGGTTTGACGTCGATTTCGTCAACGCGAAGCTGAAAGAGCTGGGCCTGCCGCAGATGAACAACCCGGTGCTCGATACGCTCGAACTAGCCCGGATGCTGTTTCCGACCCTGAAGAATCACCGGTTAAATACGCTTGCCGCCAAATACAAGGTGTCGCTGGAGAACCACCACCGGGCGATCGACGATACGCTGGCGCTCGGGGAAATTTTGAACGGCCTGCTCGAAGATGCGATCAAAATCGAAGGGTATACGACGCTGGACCGGCTGAACGATAAGGTCGGCAAAGATCTGTCCAATACCCGGCCGTTTCATTGCGGCGTCTACGCGCTCAACGCTACGGGCAAGAAAAATCTGTTTAAGCTCGTGTCCCTGTCGCACACCGACTATTTCAAACGAGTGCCCTGCATTCCCAAATCGAAGCTGGTGGAAATGCGCGAAGGCCTGCTCATCATGTCCGGCTGCGAAAAAGGCGAGTTTTTCGAAACGGTGCTCAACAAATCGGTGGAGGAAGCGGAAGCTGTGGCCGAGTTTTACGATGTGCTGGAGATCCAGCCGCTGACGATGTATATGCATCTGGTGGACAAAGGATTGGTCGGCAGCGTGGCCGAGCTGGAGACGGCGATCCGCAAAATCGTCGAGATCGGGATGAAGCTGAATAAGCCGGTGGTGGCTACCGGCAACGTGCACTATCTCGATCCAAAGGACAAGCTGTTCCGCGACATCACGATTCACGGCATCACCGGGTTTAGCCCGCTGAAGGATATACGCAAGCCGGATGCGCATTTTCGGACGACGGAGGAAATGCTGGAGGAATTCGCTTTTCTCGGCGGGGAGAAGGCTTACGAGGTAGTCGTTGCCAACACCTCCAAGCTGGCCGACGAATTTGAGGAATACGAGCTGTTTCCGGATAAGCTGTTTACGCCGATCATCGAAGGCGCGGAAGAGGAAATCCGCCGGACTTGTTACGATACGGCCAAAAAGATTTACGGCGAGGATCTGCCGGAAGTCGTCGTCAAGCGGCTGGAGAAAGAACTCGAGCCGATTATCAAATACGGGTTCTCGGCGAACTATCTGATCTCCGAACGTTTGGTCAAAAAATCGAACCAGGACGGGTATCTGGTCGGTTCCCGGGGGTCCGTCGGCTCCTCGGTCGTCGCCATGTTCCTCGGCATCTCCGAGGTCAACCCGCTGCCGGCGCATTATATATGCCAAAACCCGGAATGCAAGTACAGCGAATGGTTCCTTGACGGCAGCGTGCCAAGCGGTTTCGACCTTCCGGACAAGACGTGCCCGAAATGCGGGCAAACGCTGAAGGGCGAGGGGCACGACATCCCGTTCGAAACGTTCCTTGGGTTTAAGGGCGACAAAGTTCCCGATATCGACCTTAACTTCTCCGGGGAATATCAGCCGCACGCCCATAACTACACGAAAGTGCTGTTCGGCGAGAAAAACGTGTTCCGCGCCGGCACGATCGGCACCGTGGCGGAAAAGACGGCGTACGGTTTCGCCAAAAAATACGAGGAAGAGCATCACAAGCATTGGCGCGGAGCCGAGCTGAGCCGGCTTGCGGCGGGGTGTACCGGCGTCAAGCGCAGCACGGGCCAGCATCCCGGCGGGATCGTGGTCGTGCCGGACTACATCGAGGTGGAGGATATCACCCCGGTGCAGTATCCGGCCGACGACACCGAGGCGGAATGGAAAACGACGCACTTCGATTATCACGCCTTTGACGCGAACCTGCTGAAGCTCGATATCCTCGGGCACGATGATCCGACGATGATGCGGATGCTCCAGGATCTCACGGGCGTCGATCCGACGACCATCCCGATGAACGATCCGAAGGTGATGAGCATTTTCAACTCGACGGAAGCGCTTGGGGTGACGCCGGAACAGATCCGCACGCCGGTCGCCACGTACGGCATTCCCGAGATGGGCACGAAGTTCGTCCGGCAGATGCTGGTGGAATCGCAGCCGTCGTCGTTTGCCGACCTGCTGCAGATTTCCGGCTTGTCGCACGGAACGGGCGTCTGGCTTGGCAATGCCCAGGATTTGATCAAAAACGGAACCTGCAACATCAAAACGGTGATCGGCTGCCGTGACGACATCATGCTGTTTTTGATTTACAAAGCGGGTATGGACGCCGGCCTCGCCTTCAAAATCACGGAAAGCGTACGGAAAGGGAAAGGGCTGACGCCGGAATGGATCGAGGAGATGAAGAAATGCAAGGTGCCGCAATGGTACATCGACTCCTGTCTGAAGATCCAGTACATGTTCCCGAAGGCCCACGCCGCCGCATACGTTATTTCCGCGGTGCGCACCGCCTATTTCAAGCTCTACCATCCGATCGAATTTTACGCGACATATTTCTCGGTTCGCGGCGAGGATTTCGACATCGAGCTTTGCTGTCAGGGATATGAGGCGATTCACCGCAAGATCGAAGAGATCGAGCAGAAAGGCTTTCAGGCGCTGCCTAAAGAGAAAGCGATGCTGCCGATTCTGGAAATGGCGCTGGAGATGACCGCGCGCGGCTTCCATTTCAAACCGATCGATTTGTACCGTTCCGACGCGACGAAGTTCATCGTGGACGGCGATTCGCTGATTCCGCCGTTCTCGGCGCTGGCCGGGATCGGGGAGAACGCCGCCAAAAATATCGCCGCGGCCAAGGAGCAGGGCGAATTTCTGTCGATCGAGGACTTCCAGCAGAAATCGAAGGCGAGCAAAACGATCGTCGAGCTCCTCGGCAACATGGGCTGCTTCCGTGGACTTCCCGAAAGCAACCAGTTGTCGCTATTTTAAGTGTGAGTTTAAATATAAGTTCAAAAATCAGGTTTTCAGCACCGAGAAGGTTGGATGAAGCTAGGGACATAAGGAGCGGAGCGTACGTTTTGGGTACGTGAGCACCGGAAATGTTTCCGTAGGAAACATGCTTCGAAAGCATATGCTTGGCCCGGTTGAATTCAAGATTCGACGTCGATTAAGCTTCTTAACCTGCTTCGTGATAAGAAAAACTCTATCGATGAACAATCAAAGAAGACAGACATGCCCTAAGATGAAGTTTTTCTTGCGATTTTAAGGAAGAGAGACTCCGGCGACTATTCATTCTTAAATCTTCAAAAGCTGATTTTTTGAACTACCTATAGTAGTAAAGGTGTTTTACTTGTCACTGTTGGCGGACTATGTTATAATTTTTTTGGCAATCATGAAGATAGAACCGTTGTTTAAAGAGTGGGGAAACCCACTCTTTACTCTTTGGTATACAGGAATGAACGCGATGGAGGGAATGTACGCTTGAGCACACCGAAGATCAAAGCGACCGTAGAGCAAATGGTCACGCCTTATTTGGAGGAACACGGCTTTGAATTGGTTGACGTGGAATACGTCAAGGAGGGAAGCAACTGGTTCCTTCGCGTATTCGTCGACAAGGACGGCGGCATCGACATCGATGACTGCGGCCGGATCAGCGAATACCTTAGCGAAAAGCTCGATGAGAATGATCCGATTCCATCGGCTTATTTTCTGGAAGTGTCCTCGCCGGGCGCGGAGCGTCCGCTCAAAAAAGCCGAGGATGTATCGAAAGCCGTCGGCAAAGACGTATTTGTCACTACATACGAACCGGTAGGCGGCCTGAAGGAGTTTGAAGGCCGGCTTCTTTCCTTCGAGAACGGCGAATTGGTCGTTGAAGTCGGAAAGAAGAGTCACACGATTCCATACAGCAAAGTAGCCAGCGCAAGGTTGGCCATTATTTTCTAGAACAGCGGATGTTTGGTTAAGCGTGACCTGCAGGGAACTATGAAAGGGGGAACTCGAGGCAAATGAGTATGGATTTTATCGAAGCCTTGAATGAATTGGAAAGGGAAAAAGGAATCAGCAAAGATATTTTGTTCGAAGCGATTGAAGCCGCGCTCATCTCCAGCTACAAGCGGAACTTCAATACGGCGCAGAACGTTCGCGTGGATATGAACCGCCATACCGGCGCGATTAAAGTATACGCCCGCAAGCTCGTCGTGGAAGAAGTGCTGGATCCGCGCACGGAGATTTCGCTGGCGGCCGCGCGCGAGATCAACCAGAACTATCATCTTGACGATATTACCGAGATTGAAGTTACGCCTCGCGATTTCGGCCGCATTGCCGCGCAAACCGCCAAACAAGTCGTGACCCAGCGGATTCGCGAAGCCGAGCGCGGACTGATCTACAACGCCTTTGTCGAGAAGGAAGAGGATATCGTAACCGGCATCGTGCAGCGTCAGGATCTGCGCAACATCTATGTCGACCTCGGCAAAATCGAAGCGCATCTGCCCTTGAACGAGCTGATGCCAAACGAGAAATTCAAGCATGGGGATCGCATCAAGGCCTACATTACGAAGGTGGAAAATACGACGAAGGGGCCGCAAATTCTGCTGTCCCGCACGCATCCGGGCCTGTTGAAACGCTTGTTTGAGCTGGAGGTGCCGGAAATTTTCGACGGGGTGGTGGAGATCCGTTCCGTCGCCCGCGAAGCGGGATTCCGTTCCAAAATCGCGGTATACTCCCGCAACAGCGAGGTCGATCCGGTCGGCTCCTGCGTAGGGCCGAAAGGCACCCGGGTGCAAACGATCGTGAACGAGCTGCGCGGAGAGAAGATCGATATCGTCCGTTATTCGGAGAATGTCGAGGAATATGTGGCGAATGCGCTCAGCCCGTCCAAGGTGCTGGAAGTGCAGGTGTTTGAGGCCGAGAAGATGGCGCGCGTCATCGTGCCGGATTACCAGCTTTCGCTGGCGATCGGCATCAAAGGCCAGAACGCTCGCCTGGCGGCCAAATTGACCGGTTGGAAAATCGATATCAAGAGCGAAACCCAAGCGGAAGAGGAATTCGGAAGAGAAAAAACCGATCAGGACGAAATGCCTCAGGATTCCATCTCCGTAGATTGATCGGGGGCGGTTGAAGGATGAAACAGAGAAAGGTACCGCTGCGCAAATGCGTGGCCTGCCAGCAAATGATGCCCAAGAAATCGCTGATCCGCATCGTCCGTTCGCCGGAAGGCGAGGTGTCGATCGACCTCACCGGCAAAAAATCGGGGCGCGGAGCATACTTGTGCGGTAAGGAAGCTTGCTTCAAGCTTGCCCACAAAACCAAAGCGCTCGACCGCGCGCTGAAAGCGCCGGTCAGTCCGGAGGTTTACGAGCAGCTTGCCCGCGATTTTTTGAAAGTGGAAGAGGAGTTCCGCGCCGGCCAGGGGCGTGAAGGGGATGGCGATGAATAAAGCGTTGTCCGGGCTTGGCCTTGCCATGCGGGCGGGCAAGCTGGTGACGGGGGATGAAGTCGTGCTGAAGGCGATCCGCTCCGCGGAAGCCAAACTGGTGATTGTAGCCGGCGATGCGTCGGCCAATACGCAAAAGAAGTATCGCGATAAATGCGGTACGTACAAAGTTCCTTTGATGGTCGGATTTGACAGGGATATGCTCGGATCGAGCGTAGGAAAGCCGGAACGGGTCGTTCTGGCCCTTACCGATCAGGGGTTTGCCGATATGGTTCGTAAAGCGATCGCGAAAACGTCGGAGGTGGAGTATATTGAGTAAACAAGAAAAACAAGATAAGCTCAGGGTATATGAATATGCAAAATCGCTCAACATGAGCAGCAAAGAAATCATTACGATTCTTAAGCGACTTAATATCCCGGTGAATAACCATATGAGCGTGATGGAGAATGATGCCGTAACGCGCGTGGAGCAATTTTTCAAGGATATTAAGACGAACGCTGCCGCCAAGCGGGAAAATTCGGGCCGCGCCGAAACCCCGTCCAAATCGCCGGCGCCGGCTTCCGCAGGAGGAAGCCAGGCTGCGAAAAATCCGGCCCCGGAAGGGGCGGGAAATCGCGGAGAACAAGGCCGTGAGGCGAAGATTCACGGAAATCCCGGCGGTCAATCCAAAAAAAATCAACATGAAAAGCAGGTAAGTATGAATAATAAACCTAATCAAAACCAAAACGCAAAAGGCGGAACTACCGCTGTACAGGAAAGAAACCAACGTCCAAACGGAGGCCATCAGCAAGGCCCGCGCGCTTCTGCGCAAAACGCCGGCAATGCCGGAGGCCGCAACCCTCAAGGAAACCGGGGGCAAGGCCAAACCGGGGGCGATTCGCAGCGCCGTGACGGCGGCGGCAACCGCCAAGGAAACGGTCAAGGAAACGGCGGAGCAAACCGCGGCGGGCAAGCGCCAAACCGCAATTTTGTTTCGGCCGGAAGCAATAATAACAATGGCGGAGGCAAAGGCCAAGGTCAAGGCAGAAAAGGCAATCATGGCGGGAAAAATCAAAAAGGTTTTGACGACAACCGTAGCGGCAACTTTAAAAACAACAACCGCGGCGGCAAAGGCGGCCGGGGGGGCCGTGGCGGATATCAGCAGCCGCCGCGCGAAAAAATCGACAATACGCCGAAGAAAATCATTGTCCGCGGCACGATGACCGTTGGCGAAACCGCGAAACTGCTGCATAAAGACGCTTCCGAGGTGATCAAAAAGCTGATGCTGCTCGGGGTCATGGCCACGATCAACCAGGAGCTCGACATCGAGACGATCCAGCTTTTGGCCGGCGATTTCGGCGTTGAAGTCGAAGTGAAAATTCCGGTCGAGGAAGACCGTTTTGAAACGATCGAAGAGGTTGACGATGAGGCGGATTTGAAAGAGCGTCCGCCGGTGGTGACGATTATGGGGCACGTCGACCACGGGAAAACGACGCTGCTGGACGCGATCCGTTCGACGAACGTGACCGGCGGCGAAGCCGGCGGCATTACGCAGCATATCGGCGCTTATCAGGTCGAGATCAACGGCAAGAAGATCACGTTCCTCGACACGCCGGGTCACGAGGCGTTTACGGCGATGCGGGCGCGCGGAGCGCAGCTGACCGACATTACGATCATCGTCGTTGCGGCTGACGACGGCGTGATGCCGCAGACGGTTGAAGCGATCAACCACGCCAAAGCGGCGGGGCTGCCGATCATTGTGGCAGTCAACAAAATCGACAAACCGGAAGCCAACCCGGATAAAGTCAAGCAGGAATTAACAGAATATGAGCTTGTACCGGAAGAATGGGGCGGCGATACGATTTTCGTCAACGTGTCGGCCAAACAAAAAATGGGTCTGGAAGACCTGCTCGAAATGATCCTGCTCGTGGCGGAAGTCAACGAGTACAAAGCCAACCCGGACAAACGCGCCCGCGGTGCGGTTATCGAAGCCGAGCTAGACAGAAACCGCGGACCGGTGGCCCGCGTACTGGTGCAGCACGGCACGCTGAAAGTCGGCGACGCTTTTGTGGCCGGCAACTGCTTCGGCCGCGTCCGCGCAATGGTGAACGACCGGGGACGCCGCCTCAAGGAAGCGGGGCCTTCGACGCCGGTGGAAATTACCGGCCTTACCGAAGTGCCGCAGGCGGGCGATCCGTTTATGGTGTTTGAGGACGAACGCAAAGCCCGCTCCATCGCCGACAAACGTGCGATTACGCAGCGCCAGTCCGATCTGGGCGCGAATACGCGCGTGACGCTCGACGATTTGTTCCGCCATATTAAAGAAGGTGAAATCAAAGAGCTGAACGTGATCATCAAAGCGGACGTTCAAGGTTCGGTGGAGGCGCTGAAGGGCGCGCTCGAGAAAATCGACATCGAAGGCGTGCGCGTGAAAATCATCCACAGCGGCGCCGGGGCGATTACCGAATCCGACGTTATTTTGGCCGCGGCTTCCAACGCGATCATCATCGGCTTTAACGTACGTCCGGACAACCAGACGAAAGCGACCGCCGAGCAGGAAAAGGTCGACATTCGTCTGCACCGCGTCATTTACAATGCGATCGAGGAAATCGAACAAGCGATGAAAGGGATGCTGGATCCGGTATACAAGGAGTCCGTCATCGGGCATGCCGAAGTCCGCAATACGTTCAAGATCAGCAAGGTCGGCACGATTGCGGGCTGCATGGTCACCTCCGGCAAAATTACCCGTTCGGCGGAAACGCGCTTGATCCGCGACGGCATCGTTATCTACGAAGGCAAAATCGATTCTTTGAAGCGGTTCAAGGATGATGCCAAAGAAGTTGCGCAAGGGTACGAATGCGGGATCACCCTCGATAACTACAATGATATTAAAGAAGGCGACGTGATTGAGGCCTTCATCATGGAAACCGTTGAACGGAAGTAAGGTGGTGTCATAAATGGCCAAAAATCGGACCGGCCGCGTAGGCGAACAGATTAAAAAAGAACTCAGCGTTCTTATCCAGAAGGAACTGAAAGATCCGCGCATCGGTTTTGTCACCGTGACCGGGGTGGATGTGACGAGCGATTTGTCGCAGGCCAAAGTCTACTTGAGCGTTTTCGGGGATGATGAGAAGAAAAGCGAATCGCTGAAGGGGCTGGAGAAGGCAAACGGATTTTTGCGCACCGAGCTCGGCAAGCGGATCCGGCTGCGCCATACGCCGGAGCTGATCTTTAAAATCGACGAATCGATCGCTTACGGTAGCCGGATCGAGCAGCTTCTGGGCGAAATTACGCACGAGCACGACAAATGAATTAAAATAGGGATCAAAAAGTCAGGTTTTCAGCACCGAAGCTTATGCTTCCGATGTGCGTTTTTTCAAAACGCTTTAGTTGGATGAAGCTAGGGACGCCAGGAGCGGAGCGTACGTTTGGGGTACGTGAGCACCTGAAATGTTTCCGGAGGAAACATGCTTCGAAAGCATATGCTAGAGCCCGGCTGAATTCAAGATTCGATGCCGAATTTATGTCATGATTTGCTTCGTGATCAAATTCTGAATTTTTGATTACCTCTAAAAGGAGACCGGCAATGCAATATGAACGGGAGCTGCGTCAGAGCCAGGCTTTTTTGACGGAGCATGATGATTTCCTCGTGGTGGCGCATGTTCAGCCGGACGGAGACGCAGTCAGTTCCACCCTTGCGGTGGGCTGGCTTCTGTCATGTCTGGGTAAAAAATACGTAATGGTCAACGAAGGGCCGATTCCGAAGCGGATGGGTTATTTATGGCAGGCGGATCAAATTCGTGACCTGTCGGCAGAGCCCTTGAATCGGAAATTCGACAACGTGATCTGCGTCGATTGCGCCGATTTCAAACGGGTCGGGATGACCAAAGAGCTGTTTGCGGAAGGAGCCAAACTGCTGAACATCGATCACCATCCGACCAATGACGGATACGGCACGGTCAATTTGATTGTCCCCTCTGCCGCAGCCACGGCGGAGATTTTATTCGACCTTATCCAATTTATGGGTCTGGAGTTGAACGAGGCGATCGCTACGGCGCTATACACCGGACTGCTGACCGACACGGGCGGGTTCCGCTATTCGAACACGTCGCCCAAAGTGATGGCAACCGCCTCCAAGCTGCTGGAGTACGGTGTTGAAGGACCGGGCTTGTCCGAACTGTTGCTGGAGCAAATGACTTTGCCGCAGCTGCGCCTGCTGACGAGAGCCTTAAACGGGCTGCAGCTGACCGAAGACGGTAAAATCAGCTGGGTGGTCGTGACGGACGAAGACTTGAAATCCGCCGGGGCGGTTCATGAGGATATGGAAGGCATCGTCAACTATCCCCGCAATATTCAAGGGGTGGAGGTCGGCCTCCTGTTTAAGGTGATCGATGAGCAAGCCGTAAAAGTGAGCATGCGTTCCGCCGGCAAAGTGGACGTGGCCAAGGTGGCGCAAAGCTTTGGCGGGGGCGGGCACGTCCGGGCCGCGGGAGCGCGCGTTGAAGGAACGCTGGAGGCGATCGTGCCCCGCGTGGTGGAGCAGGTGAGGCTGCAGCTATGACCACGTATGAAGGCATCCTGCCGGTTTTGAAACCCGCCGGTTTTACCTCCCACGACGTTGTGGCCAAATGCCGCGGCATCCTCAAAATGAAGCGGATCGGCCATACGGGCACGCTCGATCCGGCTGTCACCGGAGTGCTTCCGCTTTGCTTGGGACGGGCTACCCGGATGGTCGAATATTTGCAGGAGCTGCCCAAGGAATATGAGGCCACGCTGATTTTGGGGGTGGCCACGGACACCGAAGACATGTCGGGTACGGTCGTGGAGCGGCTGGATCAAGTTTCGGTGACGGAAGAGGCCGTAAGGCAGGTGCTTCAGCGATTCGTCGGCACGATTTCCCAGGTTCCGCCGATGTATTCCGCCTTGAAGCACGATGGAAAGCGCCTCTACGAGCTGGCGAGAGAAGGAAAAACGGTCGAACGCAAAGCCCGCGAGGTGACGATTTATGGGCTGGAGCTGCTGTCCTTTCAACCGGAGGGACCGCATCCGAAGATCAAGTTCCGGGCGCTCTGCTCGAAAGGAACTTACATCCGCACGCTTTGCGTCGATATCGGCCGGGCGCTTGGCGTGCCGGCGGCGATGGGGCAGCTGAAGCGGACGGTGTCGGCCGGGATCGCGGAAGAGAGCTGTTTAACGCTGGAAGAAATCGCCAGGCATGCTGCGCAAGGGGACCTGGCTTCCTATTTGCTGCCGGTCGACCAGGGAGTCCGGCATCTGCCGGCACATACGATCGCCGGGGACAAAGTTAAGGCGGCCCTGCAAGGTCAGCGCCTGCCCGCCGCCGCGGTACATCCGCGGGCAAACCGGGGGGAACTGATCCGGCTTTATGATCCGCAGCAGCGGTTTTTGGGGATATTCCAGGCGGATGAAGAAATGCCTGCCGTGAAGGCGGTCAAGGTGTTCCTTCCCGACTGAATCATATGAACGATTGTGCCAATCCGAGGGAATTGCAGGTGAGACTTTAGATGGAAACGATAAGCTTATCATACCCTTTAACCGAACAATTTATTGCAACGTGCGCGAGGCCGCAGGTGCTGGCCATCGGCCAGTTTGACGGCCTCCATCTAGGGCACGCCAGCGTGATTGAGACGGCCGTCAAGCTGGCGGCCGAGCTTGGTCTGCCCGCATCCGTCATGACTTTTCACCCTCACCCGAAGGAAGTCATGAAAAAAGGCGATTACGACGGATATTTGACTCCGCCCCGGGAGAAGGAACGCCTCCTTCGCAGCATGGGCGTGGATTTTGTATATATTGTCGAGTTTAACGACTCGTTCTCGCGGGTGAGCCCGCAAAATTTCGTCACCGGCATTTTGGTTCCCCTGCAGGTGCACACCGCTGTGGTCGGGTTTGACTTCCGCTACGGCTACCGGGGAGAAGGGCACGCCGGAATGCTGCGCGAGCTGAGCGATAACGTCCTGGACGTAAGCACGGTTCCGCCGTTCCTGATCGACGGCGAGAAGGTGAGCAGTTCGGGCATCCGCAAAGCGCTCCAGGAAGGCGACATCCGCTTGGCCAACCGCTGGCTCGGACGAAGCTATTCGCTGAAGGGCGCGGTCATGCACGGGGAAAAGCGGGGGAGATTGCTCGGCTTTCCCACAGCCAACCTGAAGCTCACCGAGCATTATGTGATCCCTGCGAGCGGCGTTTACGCCGTGCGTGCGCATCACGGCGGCCACTCCTACGAAGGCGTGATGAACGTTGGGGTCAAGCCGACCTTTCACAACGATGCGACCGTCCCCTCGTTCGAGGTTCATCTGTTTGACTTTTCCGGAGAAATATATGATGAAAGCCTGTCCGTCGAAGTGGTTCATTTCCTCCGCGAGGAACGCAAATTCGGCTCGATCGATGAGCTGATCGCGCAAATAACCAAGGATGCCGAAACCGCCAAAAGCTTGCTGAAAGCGGAAAAAGCGTAAACGGGAAAGCGGCATTTACTTTTATCCGGGTTGTATGGTATACTGATCTACGTTGTTATGCCCATGGGTTTTCTTTCCGGGCGTCAACTATAACCTTGGCTTGGTTGTGCGGTTTCACCGCCGGCGACGAGGCTAACGGCGATTGAGGAAAAGGAGGTGAACAGGATGGCATTGACTCAAGAACGTAAGCAACAATTGATCGAAGAGCACAAAACTCATGAGTCCGATACCGGATCCCCAGAGGTGCAAATTGCTATCCTTACGGAGAACATTACGAACTTGACGGAACATTTGCGCACGCACAAGAAAGACCATCATTCCCGTCGCGGTCTTTTGAAAATGGTCGGTCAACGCCGTAAGCTGCTGGCTTACTTGAAGAACAAAGACGTGAAGCGTTACTCCGCATTGATCGAAAAACTCGGATTGCGTCGTTAATTTGACATCTTTACGAAAAAGCAGCCTGGTTGCCGTCGGACGCTTTCAAGCGAACGATGTGCCGCCGGGTTGCTTTTTACAAATGAACGGGTATTTCGGCGGTGTTTTGAATAGCGTAAACGAAAGGCTCCGTCAGGAGCTTTTGTTGTGAAGGGACAAGTTCATTGCTCCTTAATGATTTAAGATAAAGCAGGAAATAATGAACTTTGTACCGAACTTTTAATGTGATAAGGAGGGATTACATGGAGAATCATGTGAAAATGGATCTGGGGGGAAGACCTCTTATCCTCGAAACGGGCCGATTGGCCAAGCAAGCCAACGCAGCGGTCATGGTGCGTTATGGGGATACGGCTGTGCTGTGCACGGTAACGGCCTCCTCGGAACCGAAGGACCTGGACTTTTTTCCGCTTACGGTCAATTATGAAGAAAAGCTGTATGCGGTCGGAAAAATTCCCGGCGGCTTCATTAAACGCGAGGGCCGTCCCAGCGAAAAGGCCATTTTGGCCAGCCGGTTGACGGACCGTCCGATTCGTCCGCTGTTCCCGGAAGGGTTCCGCAATGATGTGCAAATCGTCAATCTGGTCATGAGCGTGGATCAGGACTGCGAGCCTGAAATCGCCGCGATGATCGGAACGTCGGCCGCGCTGAGCATTTCGGATGTTCCGTTTAACGGGCCGATCGGCGGCGTGGCGGTGGGACGGGTGAACGGCGAATTTGTGATCAACCCGAATATAGCCCAGCAGGAAGCCAGCGATATTTACGTCGTGGTGGCAGGGACGAAAGACGCGATTATGATGGTTGAGGCGGAAGCGAACGAAGTTCCGGAAGAAGTTATGCTGGAAGCCATCATGTTCGGCCATGAGGAAATCAAAAAAATCGTTGCCGTAATCGAAGAGCTTGTCCAAGTTGCCGGCAAAGAGAAAATGCAGGTGAAGCTGCACGCGGTCGACGAAAACGTGAACCAGGAAGTTCGCGCCTATGCCAAGGATCGGCTCGTGGAAGCCGTAAAGATCGCCGAGAAGCATGCGCGGCAGGATGCGATTGACGCCATCAACGAGGAGACGGTTGCTTATTTCGAAGAGAAATACATAGAGTCTCCGGAGCTCATTGCCGACGTCAAGGAAGTGCTGCACGATATCGTTAAAGAAGAAGTCCGCCGCTTGATCACGCATGAGAAAATTCGTCCGGACGGCCGTAAGCTCAGCGAAATCCGGCCGATCGAATGCGATATCAGCCTGTTGCCGCGTACCCACGGTTCCGGTTTGTTTACGCGCGGCCAGACGCAAGCTCTAAGCGTTTGTACGCTCGGCGCGCTGGGCGATGTGCAAATTCTCGACGGCATCGACCTGGAAGAGTCGAAACGGTTCATGCATCATTACAACTTCCCTCCGTTCAGCGTAGGCGAAGCCCGTCCGCTGCGGGCACCGGGCCGCCGCGAAATCGGTCACGGCGCGCTTGGCGAACGGGCGCTTTCCAAGGTCATTCCGCCGGAATCGGAATTCCCTTACACGATCCGCCTCGTGTCGGAAGTATTGGAATCGAACGGTTCGACGTCGCAAGCCAGCATTTGCGCCAGCACTTTGGCGATGATGGACGCGGGCGTGCCGATCAAAGCGCCGGTAGCCGGGGTGGCGATGGGCCTGATCAAAGACGGAGAGCATGTCTCCATTTTGACGGACATTCAAGGGATGGAGGATCATCTCGGAGATATGGACTTTAAAGTGGCCGGAACCGCGGAGGGCGTAACCGCCATTCAAATGGACATCAAGATCGACGGCATCGACCGGCAGATTTTGACGGACGCTTTGAAGCAGGCGAGAGAAGGCCGGATGTTTATTTTGGCCAAGATGATGGAGCGCATCCAAAAGCCGAAGGAGCACTTGTCTCCGTATGCGCCTAAGATCCTCATCATGAACATCAATCCGGACAAAATCCGCGATGTTATCGGGGCCGGCGGCAAGATCATCAACAAGATCATCGAGGAAACCGGCGTGAAAATCGATATCGAACAGGACGGCCGCGTCTTTATCGCTTCGGCCAACGAAGAGATGAACAACAAAGCCCGTTCGATTATCGAAGGCATCGTGAAGGAAGTGGTTGTCGGCGAAATATATGTCGGCACTGTAAAACGGATCGAAAAATTCGGCGCTTTTGTGGAAATTTTGCCGGGCAAAGACGGGCTGGTGCATATCTCCCAGCTTTCGACGGAGCGTGTAGGCAAAGTGGAAGACGTCGTCGCCATCGGCGATACGGTAACCGTCAAGGTGACCGAAATCGACAGCCAAGGACGGATCAATCTTTCCCGCAAAGCGGTTTTGACTGCCCAAACGGAAAAAGCTCCTTCATAAACGATGAACGGCTGCATGTGAACTTAAGATGTGCGGGAAAAGAGACAGAATGAATCAATTCTGGCTCTTTTTTAATGCGCATGCCCCGATGGGCCGTTAAAAGGTGCATAATCCGGGTCTTGTCTACATATGATGGGGACAAAAACCGGTTGAAGGGATGAACCTGGCATGGGGCGGAACAAATTTGTGATCATTGCGGTCTGTATCGCATTTGTCGTGATTCTCGGGCAATTGGCGGGAATTCGCACATTTGTCGAGAACGGCGGCGGGCAAGACGGAAGTTTTGCCTTCCGTCTGTTTAGCGACTTTTATGAAAGCAATGAGTTGGGTCAAGACGGGAACAAACAAGACGATCTGCTGCTAAAAATACGCGAGGAAGCCGCCAAAAGGCGGATCGAGCCGGTCAACGCCACCGTCGATCGCGTCTGGAAGGCGATTCCGGGATATAATGGACGGGAAGTGGACATCGAGCGCACTTATCAGAAGGCGAAGCTGCTGCCGGCCGGAGCGGAGATCGAATACATATACCGGGAAATTAAGCCGCAGGTGAGCCTTGATGATTTGGGGGCGCAGCCCATTTATCGGGGGAATCCGAACAAACCGATGGCGGCGCTGATGATCAATGTGGCTTGGGGAGAAGAGTACCTCCTCCCGATGCTGGACACGCTTGACGAAGCGAAGGTGAAAGCGACTTTTTTTCTGGACGGAAGCTGGCTCAAGAAAAATACGGAGCTCGCCGCGGAAATTCAAAAACGGGGGCATCTGTTGGAAAATCACGCCTATTCCCATCCCAACATGAGCCAGCTCGAGGCGTCCCGGGCCCGCTTGGAAATCTCCAAAACGAAAGGGTTGCTGAAAGAGAAGCTGGGCGTAAACAACCGCTGGTTCGCCCCGCCTTCGGGAGATTATAACAGTCAAACCGTCAAGCTGGCCGCGGAGCAGGGCCTTAAAACGGTGCTGTGGACAGTGGACACGGTGGATTGGAGGAAGCCTCCGGCCTCAAGTATTGTAAGCAAGATCGCCAACCAGGTAGGTCCGGGCTCATTGATTCTCATGCATCCGACGGCGCCAACCCGGGACGCGCTGAAGGACGTGATCCGGGTTATCCGCGGCAAAGGCCTGGTTCTCGGCACGGTGGAGGAGACGCTGTCGCCGAATCGGGTGGAAGTTCCGGAGAGTTGAGCGGAGCGCCTTTTTTTGGTAGGATAGGAACTGCGTTTATTGAAATTTTAGGAGGGCCTTTCGTGAAGAGAACGCAATTAAAAAACGGCCTCCGGGTGGTTATGGAACAGATTCCGACCTGCCGCTCGGTCTCGTTTGGCATTTGGGTCAAGACAGGCTCGCGCAATGAACAACCCGAAGTCGGCGGGATTTCGCATTTTATCGAACATATGCTGTTTAAGGGGACGGATCGCTTCAGCGCCAGGGATATCGCCGAGCAATTCGACGCCATCGGAGGCAACGTAAACGCGTTTACGTCCAAGGAATACACATGTTATTATGCGAAGGTGCTCGACGAGCACTTGCCGATCGCGGTGGATGTTTTGGCGGATATGTTTTTCCGTTCGCTGTTTGACGCCGAGGAGCTGCGAAAAGAGAAAAACGTCATCGTCGAAGAAATTTCCATGTACGAAGATACGCCGGACGACATGGTGCACGATCTGGTGTCGCAGGCCGCTTACGGAGACCATCCGCTGGCTCTCCCGATACTGGGAACGGAGGAAAAGCTCCGGGCTATGGAATCGGACCATTTGCGCGCGTATATGCGCGAGCATTATACGATCGAAAATACGGTGATCAGCGTAGCCGGCAATATCGATGACCAAGTGGTCGAGCTGCTGGAAAAATATTTCGGCGATTTCGCGATTCGGGGAGACCGGGGTTCGCTGGCCGCGCCCGATTTTCTCGGAGACCTCAAATTTTACCGCAAAAAAACGGAACAAAATCACATCTGCTTGTCCTTCCCGGGGCTGCCGATCGGCGACGAGAAGCAGTATGCCATGACCCTGCTGAACAACGCGCTTGGCGGCGGCATGAGCTCGCGGCTGTTTCAGGAGATCCGCGAAAAACGCGGCTTGGCCTATTCCGTCTACTCCTATCACAGCTCACATGCCGATAGCGGGTTGTTTACCGTGTATGCCGGTACGGCGCCGCGGCAAACGAAAGAGGTTCTGGAGCTGACGAAGGAGATTCTGCACGATGTGTCCGTCAACGGGATTAACGAAAGCGAACTCGGCAAAGGCAAGGAGCAACTCAAGGGCAGCCTGATTTTAAGCTTGGAAAGCACGGGCAGCCGCATGAACCGGCTGGGTAAAAACGAGCTGATGCTTGGCCGGCATTATACGCTGGATGAAATGATCGCCCGCATCGAGGCGGTGACGATGGACGATGTGAACGACGTGCTGGGGCGCATGTTCAGCCGGCCGTTCGCACTGGCGATGGTCGGCGGGGCCGATCGCGCCATTACGGGATTAAGGAGAGATGAACTTGTCATTTGAAGTACAAATCAAACGTTTTGCCGGAAATGAAGATATTGAACTGCCGCGTAAGATGTCGGAACTGGCTTCCGGCTTTGATCTGTACGCCGCGGTAACGGAGGACCTGGTCTTGCAGCCTGGGGCGAGGGCGCTTGTCCCGACCGGGATCGCGATTGCGATGCCGGGCGGTCTGGAGGCCCAGATCCGCCCGCGCAGCGGCCTGGCTCTGAAGCATGGCATCACTTGTCTCAACACGCCGGGCACGATCGATGCCGATTATCGCGGCGAGATCAAGGTGCTGCTCATCAACCTTGGCCAGGAGCCCTTTGCGATTAAACGCAATGAGCGCATCGCGCAAATGGTCTTTCAAACCGTGCCGGAAGTGGCTCTAACCGAAGTGGACGAGCTTTCCGAAACCGAACGTGGAGCCGGCGGTTTTGGCCATACCGGCACGAAATAAAACGGCAAAGCCCGGATACTTTTGAGATTTCGCCCAGGTGTTCTAATCGAAACTATCGTCCGTCTGGAATCTAACGGTTGCAGCAGCTGTTATTTTACGAAAAAAGATTTGACAACTGGCTTTTGGAACAAGAAATGCCGTCTTCCTGCAAAATAGCGGAACTTTATGTTCTTATAATCCGAAGACTAGTATGTTTATCCCCAATAGTGGAATATTTTGTCCTTATTTACCTGCGAACGCTCCTGAATACGGGCATTTCCTTGCAACGGGGGAAAATAGCGCCATGAATTTCCTCTATTTGTCTCAAATGGACGGATACCGCCGGAATAACGACGTTTTTTGCCCTTATAATTTTCGCTGGAGTCAAAGACCACCCGACATATTTGATCGGGTGGTCTTTCCTGCTTGATAGGGGGAATTTAATTCCCTTCAGGTGGCCTTTTACATCCTTCATGAATGACGTTTCGTCTCTTTTCACCACTTTTTAGGCTGCGGCATAAGATGGTCTATACTGTGTTGCTTGGAAGGAGTGCCGTCTAAGAATGCTGACGGGAATCACGATTGTATTCCTTGGTGGAGACGCCCGCCAGGTGGAGGTCATCGACAAATGTTTGGAGCTGGATGCCACGGTGCGCATCGTCGGCTTCGACCGGTTGGATATGCCGCTTCCCGGAGTCTCGAATGAAGCGCTGACCCCCGGCTTGCTGGCCGGGGCTGATATCATCATCCTTCCGGTAATCGGTTGCGATGATCACGGTGTCGTACCGGCCCCGTTCTCTGCGGAAGAGCTTGTCATCAAGCCGGAAGGGTTTGAAGCTGTACGAAAAGATACGTTGGTATATACGGGAATCGCCAAAAGCTTTTTGAGGCAAATGGGAGACAGGGGCGGGTTCCGGATTATTGAACTGCTGGAGCGCGACGACGTAGCGATCTACAACTCGATACCGACGGCGGAAGGGGCCGTGATGATGGCGATCCAGAATACGGACATTACGATTCACGGATCGACCTGCATCGTGCTTGGGATTGGCCGTACGGGATTTACGCTGGCAAAAACACTGCAGGGTTTGGGAGCGACCGTGAAGGTGGGAGTGCGCCGGGAAGACGATATGGCCAGGGCGGTGCAAATGGGCTGGAAGCCTTTTGCCACAAGGGATTTGGCCGCTAATGTCGGCGATGTTGACTTGATTTTTAATACGATACCGACTATGATAATCACAGCGCAAATCATCTCAAAACTGCCGCGCAGGGCGGTTATTATCGACCTTGCGTCCGCTCCCGGCGGGACGGATTTCCGTTTTGCCGAGAAGCGCGGCATCAAGGCGATCCTTGCCCCCGGCCTCCCCGGTATCGTCGCTCCCAAAACGGCTGGAATCATCATGGCCAATACGATCTGTCAGTCGATTTTGGATGAGTTTCAAATACGGGGGGATGAAGAGTGAATTGGCAGGGCAAAACGGTAGGATACGCCATTACGGGCTCGCATTGTACGTTCGCTGAGGTGATGCCTCAGATTGAGCGTTTTGTCGATGGAGGTGCTAAGGTCATCCCGATCATTTCCCAGTCGGTGCTGACGACGGATACCCGTTTCGGAAAATCGGAGGATTGGCGGAAACAGTTGAAAGATATTACGGGGAATGATATTATTTCTTCAATTGTCGAAGCGGAGCCGCTGGGACCCAGCAAATTGCTCGATGTGCTTGTCATTGCTCCTTGCACAGGCAACACGACAAGCAAGCTGGCGAATGCCGTCACGGACAGTCCGGTGCTTATGGCCGCCAAAGCCCAGCTGCGGAACGGGCGCCCGCTCGTGATTGCCGTGTCGACCAATGACGGCTTAGGCTTCAATCTGGCGAATATCGCCAAGCTGATCGTAGCCAAAAACGTATATTTCGTTCCGTTTGGTCAGGACAATCCGACGGGGAAACCGAATTCGCTGGTGGCCAGGATGGAACTGGTGCCGGAAACCTGCTATGCGGCGCTGGAAGGCAAGCAGCTGCAGCCGCTGATTATCGAGCGTTTTCATGGATGAGCCCGCCTGCTGGCGGAAACATACTCGTATTTTAGAATATAATCGTTCGATTTAAGAGGTTGTTCAAAAAGTCATCTTTTGATCACGAAGCAGGTCAGGAAGTGGTTCTCGACGTCGAATCTTGAATTCAGCCGGGTGGGGCTTATTCTTCCGAAGCATGTTTCCTACGGAAACATCTCAGGTGCTCGCGTACCCAAAACGTGCGCTCCGCTCCTCAGGCCCTAGCTTCATTCAGCCTGAAGCGTTTTGAAAAACGCTCATCGGAAGCATAAGCTTCGGTGCTGAAAAGCCGACTTTTTGAACACGCACTTTAAGAGAATGGGAGACTTGCTGGATGAGCAAGAGAGAACGGAACGTCGCTGATCCGTCGGAAATCGTTTTGGATCATTTGCTCAAGGCGCGTCATGGAACGCTTTGCAATTCGCGGAGAGGACTGCAGTGAAGGTTTAGCTTCCGGCTTTTCGTCCGCTCGGGGTGCCCGGGCGATGGATAGGAGTTAAGCTACACTCCGCATTTACTTAACTGGAGGAATACCCATGCGCATTTTGGTGCAAAAATTTGGCGGCACATCTCTATCGACCGCGGAAGCGAGAGATCATGTCGTCTCACACATTCGCCGGGAACTGGAAAATGGTTTCCGGCTCGTCGTGGTGGTTTCGGCCATGGGCCGGAAGGGCGATCCATACGCCACGGATACTTTATTGGAATTGGCTTCTGCAGGAAGCGGCCTTTTACCATCGCGCGAACAGGACTTGCTGATGGCTTGCGGCGAAATTATTTCCGCGGCGAAGCTGTGCAGCCTGCTCGCGGAAAGCGGCATTTCTTCGGTCGTTTTAACCGGCGCCCAAGCCGGGTTTCGAACGGACAGCCACTTTGGAAATGCCAGAATTTTGGACATCGTGCCCACGAGGGTGCTTGAAGGGCTCGAGCAGGACAAAGTGGTCATTGTGACCGGGTTCCAGGGCCAAAATCAAATCGGTGATTTCACTACATTGGGGCGCGGCGGCAGCGATACTTCGGCAACGGCGCTGGGTGCGGCCCTGCATGCCGAAATGGTAGACATTTATACCGACGTGAACGGGATTTTAACCGCCGATCCCCGAATCGTGGAGGACGCAAAGCCTCTGGAATATGTAAGTTATGCGGAGATTTGCAACATGGCCCATCAGGGAGCCAAGGTGATTCATCCCCGGGCGGTGGAGATCGCCATGCAATCGGGGATACCGGTGCGCGTACGTTCCACCTTTTCGGAAGGAGAAGGGACGCTGGTGGCCAATCCCGAAGGCTTTAAAGACGTTCAGTTGGGCATTGTGGACCGCTACGTGACTGGGATTGCTTATGTGGCGAACGTGACGCAGATTCGCGTCGAAGCCGCCGGCAAAGGGGCCGACAACCTGCAGCTTCAGGTCTTTAAAGCGATGGCGGGAAACGCGATCAGCGTTGATTTTATTAATGTGACCCCGACGGGCGTCGTTTATACGGTATTCGACAAAGATGCGGCGAAAGCCGAAGCGATTCTGAACGACTTGGAGCTGTCGCCGGAGATTTTGTCCGGCTGCGCCAAAGTATCGGTCATCGGCGGGGGCATCAACGGGGTTCCGGGCATTATGGCGAAAATCGTCGAGGCTTTGACGGAGCAAAATATTCAAATTCTGCAATCCGCAGATTCGAATACAACGATCTGGGTGCTGGTCCATAAGGACGACATGGTTCAAGCGCTTCGCGCTTTGCACGACAAATTCGAACTCGGCAGGTAAATCGAACGCGCGGAAAATGGGAGGAGGATAAAGTGTGGCAGAGTTTGGAAGATTGATCACAGCTATGGTAACGCCTTTTGACGAACAAGGGAATGTTGATTTAAACGGAACCGCTCGCTTAATGGATTATTTGATTGAGGAGCAAAAATCCGATGCTTTGGTCGTTTGCGGAACGACGGGGGAGTCCCCTACTTTAAGCGATGAAGAGAAGCGGGATTTATTCGAATTTGCGGTGAAGCACGCCGCGGGCCGCTGCAAAATCATCGCCGGCACGGGGAGCAACGACACGGCCCATTCCATCCGTTTGACGCAGGAGGCCGAGCGGTGCGGCGCGGACGGTGTTTTGCTGGTCGTTCCCTACTACAACAAACCGAATCAGGAAGGGCTTTACCGGCATTTCGAAGCGATCGCGGCTTCGACCTCCTTGCCGGTTATGCTGTATAATGTGCCGTCCCGGACCATCGTCGGCATCAGCGTGGAAACGACTCTCCGGCTGGCGCAAATTCCGAATGTTGTGGCGACCAAGGAATGCGCGTCCCTGGACCAGGTGGCCGGAATTGTGAGCGGCGCTCCGGACGGATTCCGCGTGTATTCGGGAGAAGACGCGGCAGCGCTTCCGGCGATGGCCGTTGGCGCCCACGGGGTCGTCAGCGTGGCCAGCCATCTGGCCGGCAGCACGATGAAGGAAATGATCGAGCTGTTCCTGAGCGGCCGGGTCGGCGAAGCGGGCAAGCTGCATCGCCAGCTGCTGCCGCTGTTTAAAGGCTTGTTCGAATGCCCGAATCCGGTTGCGGTGAAATACGCGCTGAATGAAATCGGCTGCCGGGTCGGAACGGTACGGCTGCCGCTTATTCCGCCGAATGCGGAGGAAGCGGCGCGGATACGCGAACTGTTGAAGTAAGCGTTCAGCCAAATATGCGCTCAATTTCCAAAAACCGATGCCTCGTTATGAGGCATCGGTTTTTTTGCTGCGGCGCAAGGTAACGTTAAAAGCGCGTAAAACGCCTGACTTGTTTTTTGCCAATTTAATCATGTATAATGATCTCAAGTGACTGGGTGCGGTGATTTTTTTAAAAAATAGCAATATTGAGAAACGGCTGGACCGTCCGGCGAGGCGGTCGTTTATTCCTGCGAAACATATGTGGTCTGCAGTGATCGGAGCCATTTCCATATGAAAAATACGACGTCCAAACTTATAGGAGGGTTAGATTCACTTGTCCAAAAAAATGAATAATGAAAAATTGACGATCTTTGCATTGGGCGGCGTCGCAGAAATCGGAAAAAACATGTATGTCGTTCAATATGCCAATGATATCGTTGTCATCGATTCCGGGCTTAAGTTTCCGGAAGAGGCTATGCTCGGCATCGACATCGTCATTCCCGATATCACTTACTTGACGGAGAACCGCGACAAAGTAAGAGGTATCCTGCTTACGCACGGCCATGAGGATCATATCGGCGGATTGCCTTATGTGCTCAAGAACTTGAACGTTCCGGTTTACGGGACGAAATTGACGCTTGGCCTTGTCGAGAACAAGCTGAAGGAAGCGGGGTTGCTCGGCGAAACGAAACGGGTGCTGATCAACGCCGATTCGGAAATCGAGCTGGGCTCGACGCTGAAGGCGACGTTCTTCAGGACCAATCACAGTATTCCGGATTCGGTGGGCGTGTGCATTGAAACGCCGGAAGGAAATGTCGTTCATACCGGGGACTTCAAATTTGATCATACCCCAGTCAATGATCAATATGCGGATTTGCATCGGATGGGCGAAATCGGTAAAAAAGGCGTTCTAGCTCTTTTGTCCGACAGCACCAACGCGGAAAAACCCGGCTTTACGCCATCGGAAAGAAATGTAGGACTCGTGCTTAGCGATATTTTCCATAAAGCGCAGCAGCGCGTCGTGGTGGCAACGTTTGCTTCCAACGTGCACCGGATTCAGCAAGTGATCGATGCGGCCTACGAGACCGGACGCAAAGTCACGATCATCGGCCGCAGCATGGTGAACGTGGTGACGATCGCCGATGAATTGGGTTACTTGAACGTGCCGGACGGTATTTTGATCGAGCCGGAAGAAGTCAACAAAATGGCTGCGGATCGCGTGGTGATTTTGTGCACCGGCAGCCAAGGCGAGCCGATGTCGGCGCTGACGCGGATGGCCCGTTCGACGCACCGCAAGGTCGATATTTTGCCGGGAGACACCGTCATTATCGCGGCGACGCCGGTTCCGGGCAACGAGAAGTACGTGGGACGGACGATTGACGAGCTGTTCCGCCTCGGAGCGGAAGTCATTTACAGCGGCTCCAATTCGGGCGTTCACGTGTCCGGGCACGGCAGCCAGGAAGAGCTGAAGCTGATGCTGAACCTGATGCGGCCGAAATATTTCATTCCGATCCACGGCGAATACCGGATGCTGCGCAAGCATGCGCTGCTTGGCGAATCGGTGGGCGTGGAACCCGACAATATTTTCCTGATCGACATCGGGGAAACGATCGAGATTCAGAACGGCGTTGCCCGCAAAGCCGGCAAAGTGCCGGCAGGCAACGTGCTGATTGACGGCCTAGGCGTCGGCGACGTCGGCAACATCGTACTGCGCGACCGTAAGCTGCTGTCTCAAGACGGGATCCTGGTTGTCGTCGTCACGCTTAGCAAGCAGGACGGCACGATCATCTCCGGTCCGGACATTATTTCCCGCGGGTTCGTGTATGTCCGCGAGTCGGAAGGTTTGCTGGACGAAGCGAACCGGATCGTCTCCAGCACCTTGGAGAAATTGATGAACGAAAACGTCAACGAGTGGGCGTCGCTCAAGACGAACGTCAAAGACGCGCTCGGCCGTTTCCTGTACGAGCAAACGCGCCGCAGACCGATGATCCTGCCGATCATTATGGAAGTATAAAAGACGAATAGCACACAGTCGCCCCTTTTCCCGCAGGCAATAATTGGACGGTTCCTGACGGGGAAAGGGGCTTTTTTTATTTTTTGAGACCGGACACGTACTTTATGGGTTTTTGCATAGACCAGCGAAGGTTGTCGGCATACTAGTTGTATGCTTAAAACCGAAAGGATGGCTATAGCGATGAACAAGGATTCCAGCAAAACGCCCGATCTCCGCGAAAATGCGGAACTGCCTCCGAACCAACAACCGGATTCCGAAAAAAAAGAACCTACCGTGCCCGACGTCATTCAGCAACTGGGACAAACGGCCGTGCCTACTCCGGGCGAGTCGAATGTGTATTGCCTGACGATCATCGGGCAAATCGAAGGCCATTTGGTGCTGCCGCCGCAAAATAAAACGACGAAATACGAGCATTTGATCCCGCAGCTGGTAGCTGCCGAGCAAAACCCGCGGATTGAAGGCCTGCTCATCATTTTAAATACGGTGGGCGGCGACGTAGAGGCGGGGCTGGCGATCGCCGAAATGATCGCATCGTTGTCGAAGCCGACCGTCACCGTCGTTATCGGGGGAGGACACAGCATCGGCGTCCCCATCGCCGTGGCTTCGGATTATTCGCTGATCGCCGAAAGCGCCACGATGACGATCCATCCGATCCGCATGACCGGCCTTGTCATCGGCGTTCCGCAGACCTTCGAATATATCGAAAAAATGCAGGAAAGAGTGGTGCGGTTTGTCACCACCCACTCGCGTATCTCGGAGCAGCAGTTTAAGGAGCTCATGTTCAAAACCGGAGAGCTTAACCGGGACATCGGCACCGCGGTGGGCGGCACCGATGCGGTGAAATACGGTCTCATCGATGCGATCGGCGGGATCGGCGAAGGCTTGAGCAAGCTGAATTCGCTGATCGAATCGCGCCGCAGTGAGAAAACGGCGGGAGGGATCACGCAGTGACCCATTATACCATATTGCCTGATGGAATCTACTGGGAACAAGAGGAACATGAGGAGTCTTACGGTGAGATCGAGCTGGGCGGCGTCCTGATGCAGGTCCGGCTTGAGCCGGGAAACCGGGCGACGATCGTGAGGCTGCTCCGCTGCAACCTGGAAGATTACTTAAATCCGGATTTCGCTCCGGGCAAGCAAATCACCTTTTATCCCGCACTGCTGAAATAACCATTGCAAAAGTTAGCAGGTTCGTAAAGCTAGGCCCCCCTTTGGTGAATATGGTATAATATTCATCTAGGGGGTGTTTTCGTTTGGCACGCAAACGGAAGAAAAAGAAGGCTGCCCTCGGCAGCATGCTCAAATATGAAATCTACGGAATCATCCTGATCACTTTATCGGTTATTGCCTTGTCCGGGGAAGCGGCGGTGGGAAGAACGTTATCGAAAATGTCCGCGCTGATCCTCGGCAAGTTTTATTTTGTGATCCCTTTGATCGGCATCTACATAGGCCTGGCCGTTATGATCAACCGGAAATGGCCGTCCCGGTGGAATTCGCGGCGCAGCGGGCTGCTGCTTGCGGTGCTGGCCTTTTCGCTGATGAGCACGATTTCGGCGGTGCAGCACAAGCTTGTTCCGGCCGTTTCTTTATCCGCGGGCAATATTTTCGGACAAATCCAACGCGATCTGCAGGGAGCATTGTTTCAGACGGCTGCGGGCGACGCCGGATTCAGCCTGCTCGGCATGGACATCAGCGGCGGTTATATCGGCGCGCTGGAATTCGTCCTGCTGTATTCCTTGTTCGGCATGGCCGGGGCCAAGCTGATTATGATCGTGATGCTGGCGATCAGCTTCATGCTGGTAACAGGGCTGTCGTACGTCGACCTGTTTCGCTTGCTCCGCTCCAAATTGGGCGGGCTCAGCGAAAGCTTCGGCAGAAAAATGCGGCTGCTCCGCCCGGTGCCGGTGCGGGGCAAAGGGAGACGGCCCGAGCCGAAGATTCCCGCCGTTACGGAATATGATGCGGCGTATGATGCCGGCGAGTCGGAAGAGGAGGAGCTGCCCGAACCTTCCGCAAAGCCGCGAAAAAAGCCGGTGTTCTTTCAACTGCTCGGGTATAAGGGACGTTCCAAAGAACCGGCCGCGGAAGTGCCGGAACCTTTCGGCCCGGATGACGAAGCCGACGATTACAATGAATCCCCGGTAGCAAGCATTAACTGGAACGAACTGGATTACACCGGCCGCGGAGCGGACGGCGGCTCCGTGGGCGTACCGCACGGCAGCGGCGAGACCGCGGCGGATACCGGGCCGATCATCCGCGATTTCTTCGACCATATTCAGCGGGAAGGGCTGGGTGACCGGGAGGACGAAGACGAGAACGAGAGTCCATTATATACGGCCGCGGATGATGCGGACGCTGCCTACGGGGGGCGGGGCGAATCCGGGGTTGCGGATGACCTGCGCGGCGCTGCGGACGGAGAGCCGGATATGCCGCCGGGAAGCGGAGCGTCAGGTGAGGAGGGCGCCGACGGCGCCGCGGCTGGAGTTCCGAATGACGGCTCCGAAGCGGCGGCGGAAGTGCCGGCGGCCCCGCCGAAACCGGCCCCGAAACCGTACAAGCTTCCGCCTTTCCGGCTGTTGGCCAAGCCGGCGGGGGCCGGCAAATCCGGCGACCAGGCCGATTATATGCAGACGGCCCGCAAGCTGGAGGCTACGCTGGAGAGCTTTGGCGTAAGGGCAAGGGTGCTTGAAGTCGTCCGCGGTCCGGCGGTGACCCGCTACGAAATTCAGCCGGACATCGGGGTCAAGGTTAGCCGGATCGTCAATTTGACGGATGATATCGCTCTGGCTTTGGCCGCCAAAGACATCCGCATGGAAGCCCCGATTCCGGGCAAATCCGCGATCGGCATCGAGGTGCCGAACAACGAGGTTTCGCTGGTGACGATGCGCGAAGTGATGGAGACGCCGACGTTTATGGAGGCCGAATCCAAGCTGTCGATCGCTTTCGGCCGCGACATTTCCGGGCAGACGATCGTCGGCAATCTGGCGAAGATGCCCCATTTGCTCGTCGCGGGGGCGACGGGTTCGGGGAAATCCGTCTGCATCAACGGCATCATCACGAGCATTTTGTTCAAAGCCAAGCCGGATGAAGTTAAGTTTATGATGGTCGACCCGAAAATGGTCGAACTGAACGTATACAACGGGATTCCGCATTTGCTCACGCCCGTCGTCACCGATCCGCGAAGAGCCTCGCTGGCGCTGAAGAAGATCGTCGTCGAAATGGAGAAGCGGTACGAGCTGTTCTCCAAATCGGGGGCCCGCAATGTGGAAGGGTACAATCAGATGATGAAGGACAATCCGGAGGCGATCCTCCCGTATATCGTCGTCATTGTGGACGAGCTTGCCGACCTCATGATGGTCGCCGCAAGCGATGTGGAGGATGCGATTGCCCGCCTGGCGCAAATGGCCCGGGCCGCCGGCATCCATCTGATCATCGCCACGCAGCGGCCGTCGGTCGACGTCATCACCGGGGTGATCAAAGCGAACATTCCGTCGCGGATCGCCTTTGGCGTTTCGTCCCAGGTCGACTCGCGGACGATTCTCGACATGGCCGGCGCGGAGAAACTGCTTGGCCGCGGTGACATGCTGTATATGCCGATGGGGGCTTCGAAGCCGACCCGGGTGCAGGGGGCGTTCATGAGCGACCAGGAAGTGGAGACGATCGTGAATTACGTTCGCGCCCAGGGGCAAGCGGAATATGACGAAAGCCTTGTTCCGGAAGTCGACGATGAGGTCCAGGAACCGGAGGAAGAATTGGACGAGCTGTACGATCAAGCCGTGCAAATCGTGCTGGAAGCCAAGCAGGCCTCGGTATCGCTGCTCCAGCGCCGCATGCGCGTCGGATATACCCGGGCGGCGCGGCTGATCGATTCCATGGAGGCGCGGGGGATCGTCGGTCCGTACGAGGGAAGCAAACCGCGCGAGGTGCTTATGTCCATAGAGCAATACAAAATGGGAAGAATATCTTCATGACCTTTGCGGTCAAGGGATGTTCTTCCCTTTTTTTCGGCCGTATCCGGCGAGCCAGGCCTTGAAACTTTAGGGTGCATAGGAAGGGAGTCCGCTTGTCATACTAAAGTTACCCATCCTTGTTAATCCACTAAAGAAAGGTAGAGCTAAACGTATGAATAAAACTAAGATATGGTTTGCCGCCGGTTTAGTGCTGCTTTTGTTGGGAATCGGTTACGGGGCCAACGTACTCCGGCATTCGCTTGACGTCGAGAACAAGGAGGCTCCGGACAAAGCCAAGGCCGTATTCAGCGAGCAAGTCATCGATTACGGGGCTTTCGGCAAAGACGTATACGAATTGCAGGGCCGGCTTGCTTTTCTCGGTTTTTACCACGGAAAGCTGGACAGCTATTTCGGTCCGAAAACCCGCGATGCGCTGAAATGGTTCCAATCGGAGTTCGGGATGAAGGCGGACGGGTTGGCCGGGCCAAAAACCAAGCTTAAGTTATATAATGCCACCAAAGATTGGAAGCCTGGCATGGAATACGTCAACGCGGACCAGGGAAACCAGCAGACGAACGCCGGAAACCAGCAGACGAATACCGGAAACAAGCAAAATACCGAAGCCGCGAAAAACAATTCGGATAATCTGGCCCCTTCCAACAGCATGGGCTTAAGCGAAAACGATCTGCGCATTATGGCCAACGCCGTTTACGGGGAGTCCCGGGGCGAGCCGTTCGAAGGGCAGGTGGCGGTCGCCGCGGTGATTTTGAACCGGGTCAAATCGCCGAGCTTCCCTAATACCGTTTCCGGCGTCATTTTTCAACCGGGCGCTTTTACCGCAGTGGCTGACGGGCAAATCTGGCTGGAGCCTAACGAGACGGCCCGCAAAGCTGTGCAGCAAGCGTTGAACGGCTGGGATCCGACCGGCGGCTGCATCTATTATTTCAACCCGAGAACGGCAACCTCCAAATGGATCTGGTCCCGCCCGCAGGTGAAAACGATCGGGGAACATATTTTTTGCATGTAAATATGATTTGGATGAAGGAGCAGCCGCTGGTGTCAGGTTGCTTCTTTCCTTTGGATTGGTATAGAATGGAACGCAGGAAATGAACGCGCTATTCAAAAAGTCTACTCGCAAAGGAGTTTTGGTTTTGAACAAAACGGTATTTGAGCGCGGCAGCGTGGGCCAAATCCGCATTCACGTGCTGCCTACAACCCGATTCAAAACATTTGCCGTTTCTCTCTACGCAGGTTTGCCGCTGGGCGAGCAAACGGTTACGACTACGGCGCTGACCCCTTTTGTGCTGCGGCGGGGCACCGCGTCTTATCCCGAAACGACGTTGTTCCGGGAACAGCTCGAGCATCTGTATGGCGCCGGCTTCGGCTTTGACGTCTATAAACGGGGCAATTACCAGATTGTCCAGTTCCGCATGGATACGATCAACGATTCTTTCGTGCAAAGCGACGATTCGCTGCTCGGTCAAACGTTCGCTTTTCTCGGCGAAGTCGTCACGAAACCGGCCACGGAGAACGGAGTTTTCCGTTCGTCTTATGTGGCTTCGGAACGCGAATCCGTACGCAAAAAGCTGGAAGGGATCATCAACGATAAAATCCGCTATGCGGCCGAGCGCTGCATGGAGGAGATGTTTAAGAACGATCCGTACCGGCTGCACCCGCTTGGGGAACGCGCCGATCTTGACGGCATCACGCCGCAGTCGCTTTTTGCCGCTTATCAGAACTGGCTGCAGCAGGCGAATTTGGACCTGTACGTGGTGGGAGACACATCGCTTGCCGAAGTGGAGGAGCTGGTCGCAAGGCAGTTCAGCTTAAACCGGACGGCTTCCCCGGAATATAAGCCGGAGCACGTCGAAATGAAGACCGCGGAAGTGCGCACCGTCAAAGAGGCGCTCGACGTCAATCAGGGCAAATTGAATCTCGGTTTGCGCACGCCGATTACGTACGGGGACGACCGCTACGCGGCCGCTTTGGTGTATAACGGCATTTTGGGCAGTTACCCGCATTCGAAGCTGTTCATGAACGTGCGGGAAAAAGCCAGCCTGGCTTATTACGCCGCTTCCCGGTTCGATGGGCACAAGGGGATCGTGGCGATTCAATCGGGAATCGAAATCGAAAACTACGACAAAGCGCTGGAGATTATTCAGGCCCAGCTGGCCAGCTTGCGGTCGGGGGAGATCAGCGAGCTGGAGATGTCGCAGACCAAAGCGATGATCCGCAACAGCCTGCTGGAAATGCAGGACTCGGCCTTCGAAATGATCGCCTACGATTTCAACCGGGTGCTGTCCGGCAAGGACCGTCCGGCCGAAGAGTTGCTGCGCCAGGTAGAGCGGGTAACCCCCGGGGACGTTGTGCAGGCGGCGGAAACGGTGCAGCTTGATACGATTTACTTTTTGACAGGTAAAAAGGAGGTTTAGCCGCTTGGAAACGCTTCGCTATGATGCTTTGCAGGAAACGTTATACCGCGAAACGATGGATAACGGGCTTCAGGTGTATGTGCTGCCGAAACCGGGTTTTCAAAAGACATACGCCACGTTTGCCACAAAATACGGTTCGATCGACAACCATTTCCGGGTCGAGGGTCAGGAGGAGATTTCCGTTCCGGACGGGATCGCCCATTTTTTGGAGCATAAAATGTTCGAGGAGCCGGAGGGCGACATTTTCGCCACGTTTGCTTCCCATGGGGCTTCGGCCAACGCTTTTACCAGCTTTGATCAGACCGTGTACCTGTTCTCCGCGACCGAAAACATCGCGCTTAATCTGGAAACGCTGATCAATTTCGTGCAGCATCCGTATTTCACCGACCAGAACGTCGAGAAGGAAAAAGGCATCATCGGCCAGGAAATCGGCATGTACCGCGACAATCCCGATTGGCGGGTTTATTTCGGCCTGATCGAAGCGATGTACAAGGTGCATCCCGTTCACATCGACATCGCCGGTACGGTCGAATCGATCGGCACGATTACGAAGGAGACGCTGTACACGTGCTACAACGCGTTTTACCACCCCAGCAATATGCTTCTGTTCGTCGTTGGCGGGGTGGATCCGGAAGAGGTGATTACGCTGGTTCGGAATAATCAGGCGAAGAAGCAGTACGGCAAGCAAGGCGCGATCGAGCGGTTGTTTGACCCCGAGCCCCGCGAAGTTCATGAGCAGCGGCGGGAGTCGCGGCTGCCGGTATCGCTGCCGAAATGCCTGTTCGGATTCAAGGAAACGGATCTTGGGTTGACCGGTGAAGCTTTGCTGCGCCGGGATTTGACGACGAAACTCGCGCTCGATCTGCTGCTTGGGCCCAGCACGAAGTTGTATCAGAAGCTGTATGACATGGATTTGATTTCCGACAGCTTCGGGCATGAGTACAACAGCAATCCGAATTACGCGTTTTCGGCGATCGGCGGGGACACGCCCGACCCGGACCGGATGCTGGCGGTGATCAAAGAGGAAGCGAAGGCTGTGCTGGCCGCAGGTTTCCGCGGGGAAGATTTTGAACGGGCGCGGAAGAAAAAAATCGGCGGCTACCTGCGGATGCTTAACTCCCCGGAAAATATCGCCCACGAATTCACGCGCTTCCGCTTCCGGGGCAGCGATCTGTTTGCGGTGCTGCCGATGTACGAATCGATGACGCTGGACGAAGTGAACGCCCGGCTGAGCGAGCACTTGAACTGGGAGCAGATGGCCGTGTCGGTCGTGGTGAGCCCGTAACATGAACGAAGAGCATGGGATTGGAAAAAACATTGCGGACATGACCGTACTCATTACCGGAGCAAGCCGGGGGATCGGCGCGGATACGGCGCTGCGGTTTGCGGCGGTGGGCATGAACGTGGTTATTCACTATAGGAACTCGCTTGAAGCGGCGAATGAGGTGGCCCGCAGATGTCTGGAGGTTGGGGGCAAAGCCTATACGGTGGCGGCCGATCTGCGCAGCAAGGAGCAGATTTTGCGCATGAAGGAACGGCTGGACCATTACGGGCTGCATCCCGACATTCTCGTCAACAATGCGGGGATTTCCCATTACGGGCTGCTTTCGGACGTTACCGAAGAGGAATGGGACGACGTGATGAACGTCAATTTGAAAAGCGTTTTTATGTGCAGCCAGCTGTTTATGCCCTACATGATCCGGCAGCGCTTCGGGCGGATCATCAACGTATCCTCCGTATGGGGCATTTCCGGCGGCTCCTGTGAAACGGTTTATTCCGCCGCCAAAGGCGGGGTCAACGCTTTTACGAAAGCGCTGGCCAAGGAGCTTGCTCCGTCCGGGGTGACGGTAAACGCGGTAGCCCCGGGAGCCGTCCGGACCGAAATGATGGAACGTTTCGACGAGGGGGAACTAAAGCAGCTGGAGGAAGAAATTCCCGCTGGAAGGCTCGCCTCCCCGCAGGAAATTTCTTCCCTTATTTATTTTCTCGCCCTGCCGGAATCGGGCTACATCACCGGTCAAATCATCAGCCCCAACGGGGGCTGGATTACCTGAAAATTTCCGGTCGGGCCCGGGGGAGTCTTTCGCTTTGCCCGTCAGGAGCGCATAAAACCCGCGCAAACTTCACATATTACGACTGTTGATTTTAAATCGCCAAGCAAAGGAGGATTTAAGGATGTCAACCGTACTCAAAAATTTTGATACATGGAAGAAGTTTTTGGGCGACCGTGTGGAGCATGCGGAAAAAGCGGGATTCAGCGAAGAAGCGATCACCAACCTGGCTTATGAAATCGGCGGATTTCTCGAAGATAAGGTCGATCCGCAAAACGATTCCAACCGGGTACTCAAAGAGATTTGGGAAGTAGGCAGCGAAGACGAGCGCAAAACGATCGCTCGCCTGATGGTAAAGCTGGCGAAGAAAAACTCATAGTTTTTGCTTGAAAAGCTCCCGCGTTATGGGAGCTTTTCAGCCATTTTCCGCCAGCTGCTTGCCTTTCATTTTCATTTTATATATCATAAAACACATATGATTATTGTCGGGCTAAGGAAAGGGTACTAAACTTTTTGAAGCCGTAAGAAGGATTCAAGGTTATTTTGTCGAAAATGGGTGAGTAGGATAGAGAAGGTGTCTTCGGATGGAATTAAAACAATGGTATTTGGAGTACAAAATACATAAAAACCGCCCGGGACTATTGGGCGATATCGCCTCGATGCTGGGGATGCTGGAAATCAACATTTTGACGATCAACGGTGTCGAAGGCAAAACCAGGGGGCTGCTGCTGGAAAGCGATGACGACGGAAAGATCGACCAGGTCAGCAAAATGCTCAGCAAGGTGGACAGCATCACCGTTACGGCGCTGCGCTGTCCGCGGCTTGTCGATCTGCTGGCCGTAAGGCACGGAAGGTACATCGACCGCGATTCCGACGATAAGAAGACGTTTCGCTTTACGCGCGACGAACTTGGGATTTTGGTGGACTTTCTCGGCGAAATTTTCAAGCGGGAGGGCCATCAGGTCATTGGTCTTCGGGGGATGCCGCGCGTCGGCAAGACGGAATCGATTATCGCCGGCAGCGTCTGTTCGATGAAGCGCTGGACGTTTGTGTCCTCCACGCTGCTGCGCCAAACGGTAAGGAGCCAGCTGTCGGAGGATGAAATGAATCCGCACAATGTTTTTATCATCGACGGTATTATCAGTACGTTGCGTTCGAACGAGAAACATCATCAGCTGCTCCAGGAATTGATGTCGATGCCTTCCACGAAGGTGATCGAGCATCCGGATGTTTTCGTCAAGGAATCCGAATACAGTTATGACAATTTTGATATTATTATCGAATTGCGTAACAATCCTGAGGAGCAAATCGTTTATGATACGTTTACGACGATTTACACGGACGATGTGTAATTCGATAAAGCATAACCAATAAACACAGGAGGTGATGGTCATGTCGGAATTGGGCCAGAAGTTGAAGGAAGCCCGCCTTGCCAAAGGTTTGTCGTTAGATGACATACAGGAAATGACGAAAATTCGCAAACGATATCTGGAAGCCATCGAGTCGGGAGATTATAAAGTGCTTCCCGGGAGTTTCTACGTCCGGGCTTTTATTAAGACGTATGCCGAAACGGTGGGCGTGGATGCGGATGAACTCCTCGCCGAGCACCGACAGAACGTGCCTGATGCCGTACCGGAGCAAACGATGGAGCCCGTGATACAAAAACGCCGCAGCCGCCAGCACGCCGAGCGCAATTCGAAGTGGCTCTCCACCACGCTGATGTGGTCTTTTGCCGTGCTGATCCTGATCGTCATTTACATGTATTTTACGATTTGGGGGAAAACGAACCAGTCGGCCGGAGAGAAGCCGGACCCGACGCCGGTAACGCCGGCCACGCAAGCGGAAGGACAAGGGACGAACGGATCGGGGAACGCCAAAAACGGCGGACAAAGCGGCCCCGGAAACAATCAAACCGGCACGGGCGACGCCGTGAACGGCGGCAGCAACACGGGAAATGCCGGAACAGGGAGCAATGCCGGAACGGGGGCAAATACCGGTGCTGGCACGGGCGCTAACGGTGGGACGGGTACCGATAACACCGGCGGAACGGCCAGTCCGCAAGACATCGTAGTCGTTCCCGACGGCAAAGAGGGCAGCACCACGAAGTTCAAGGTGCAAAATGCCGGCGGCCAGCCGGTGCAGGCTGTCATTACGGCTTCCGGCGAAAGCTGGGTCGAGGTTCGCAAAGGCGGCAGAAAGGGCGACAAGCTTTACTTCGGCAAAACGTCCGACGGCGATGTGCTGACGTATGATATCGCGCCGGAGGGACTGTTTATTTTGTCGGGGGCTTCCAACAAAACGGCGATTACGGTAGCCGGGCAAACGGTGGAAGACGGCAAAGCAACCTCGCGGATTTTGCTTACCCTGGATGACGGCACCGGTGCGGATACCGGTTCCGCGGGCGACGCCGGCGCAGGCGGAGATACATCCGGAGACAATGTCGAGAGCGTCGAGAGCGGAAACGGAACAAGCGGGCAGTAAGGATCGGCTTTGTCCGCTTGGGCCTCTGTTAAAGGCGGGATTTGGACCTGACAAGGGTTTGGATCTCGCCTTTTTCGCATCTTTTACCCGCCGCGGTTATGGCTTGGAAACAGCTCGGAAATGGCGGGTTGGCTCGACTTCGGGAAAACTATTACATATAATGAGTGATAGAAGAAAAGATTGGGAACCAGAAAGGAACGTGAAGTATGGCTTCGGAAAGTTCATTTGATATCGTCTCGAAAATGGACATGCAGGAATTAAACAATGCGATCGATCAGACGGAACGGGAGATCGCCAGCCGCTTTGATTTTAAAGGAAGCAAAAGCGAACTTAAACTGGAAAAGGACGTGCTGGTGATCGTGGCGGACGATGAGTATAAGCTCGGCGCCGTGATCGATATCCTGCAATCCAAAATGATCAAGCGCGGGCTGCCGATCAAAAATTTGGATTACGGCAAAGTGGAGCCCGCTTCGATGGGTACGGTGCGGCAGCGCATCAGCTTGAAACAGGGCATCGACCAGGAGAACGCGAAGAAAATCAACGTGCTGATCCGCGACTCCAAGCTGAAGGTTAAAAGCCAAATCCAGGGCGATCAAATCCGCGTCACCGGCAAAAGCAAGGACGATTTGCAGCAAATCATTCAGCTGTTGCGCAAAGCCGATTTGTCGCTCGATTTGCAGTTTACGAACTTTAAATGACTCCGGAAAGGTCTCCTGCGGCGCTTCCCGCGCCTGCTTGAGACCCTTTTCATATTTTTGACAGCCGCCTTTTCCGAATATTATACTTGTAGAGGCTGTTCAATCGATGAACAATCACGGCTTGAATTATGGGGGAAATCGTCATGACTGAAAAGGTGAAAATCGTTACACTTGGCTGCGAGAAAAACTTGGTTGACTCCGAAATCATGTCGGGGCTGATCGACCGGCGCGGCTATTCCTTGGTGGACGACCGCGATGACGCCACGGTCATCATCGTCAATACGTGCGGTTTTATCGACGCCGCCAAAGAAGAGTCGGTAAACACGATTCTGGAGCTGGCCGAGCTTAAAGAAAGCGGAAAATTAAAGGCGCTGATCGTGTCGGGGTGTCTGACGCAGCGCTACAAACAAGCGCTCATGGAGGAAATGCCGGAGATCGACGGAATCGTCGGAACGGGCGATTTCCATAACATCACGCAGATCGTCGATGAGGCGGTGAAGGGCAAGAAGCCGGTATATGTAGGCAATCCGGTGTTCAACTACGAGCAGGTGCTGCCGCGCAAGCTGTCGACGGCCCGTTATACGGCGTATGTGAAAATCGCCGAGGGCTGCGACAACAACTGCACCTTCTGCAGCATCCCGCTGATGCGGGGCAAATTCCGCAGCCGTTCCATCGAATCGATCGTGGAGGAAGTCAAAGGCATGGCTGCGCAAGGGGTCAAGGAATTCAGCCTGATCGCCCAGGATTCCACCAATTACGGCACCGATCTGTACGGGGACTATAAACTGCCTGAGCTGCTGGACCGCGTCAGCCGGGTGGACGGTGTGGAATGGGTGCGGCTGCATTATGCGTATCCGGGCTTTTTTACGGATGAATTGATCGATATGATCGCGTCCAATCCGAAGATTTGCAAATACGTGGATATGCCGCTGCAGCATAGCGAGGACGCGATCCTGAAAAGAATGCGGCGCCCCGGACGCAACCGGGATATCCGCGAACTGATCGCCAAAATCCGCTCCCGCATCCCGGACGTTTCTTTGCGCACGTCGCTGATCGTGGGATTCCCGGGCGAAACCGAGGAAGATTTCGAGCGGCTATGCGATTTCGTCCGGGAGATCAAATTCGACCGGCTGGGCGTGTTTACATACTCGCAGGAAGAGGATACGCCGGCTTCGCGGCTGCCGGATCAGGTCGCCGAGGACGTCAAGGAATGGCGGGCCAATACGTTGATGGAGATTCAGCGCACCGTGGCGAACGAAAACAGCGGCAAATACATCGGCAAAGTGCTGGATGTCCTTGTGGAGCGCTACGATGGGCGGAGCGACGTTTATGTGGGGCGCTCGCAATTCGACGCGCCCGAAATCGACGGGGAAGTGTTCGTGACGAACTGCTCCGGGAATATCGGCGATATTGCCAAAGTGCGGATTACGCACGCATTTGAATATGATTTAACCGGGGAGGCTGTCCTGTGAATTTGCCCAACCGCATTACACTGACGCGTATTTTTATGATTCCGGTGATGCTGCTTTTTTTGCTGCTGGATGCGGGCTGGCTGTCTTATGAGCTCGTTGCGGGCACATACGCGCTGCCGGTCCATCAGTTGATTGCCGCGGTGCTGTTCATCGTCGCCGCCAGCACGGACGGAATCGACGGATACATCGCCCGGAAATACAATCTGGTGACGAATCTGGGCAAACTGCTCGACCCGCTTGCCGACAAGCTGCTGGTGGGCACCGTGTTGATCGGGCTCGTGTCGCTTGGCAAATGCAACGCCTGGATCGCCGTCATCATTATCGCGCGCGAATTTGCGGTAACCGGCCTGCGGGAGGTAGCGCTGCTCGAAGGTTCCGTGATCGCCGCCAGCAAATGGGGTAAAGCGAAAACAATCATCCAGATCATCGCGATTACCGTGCTGCTTCTGAACAATTTCCCGTTTGCCTGGCTGAACATCCCGTTTGACGATATCGCGATCTGGCTGGCGGCGATCATTACGATTTATTCGGGCATCGACTATTTCGTCAAAAATAAAAGCGTGCTTTCTTTTTCGAAAATGTAGTGCCTTGAGTGCGATGCTTGGGGTGTGATCCATTGAGTGTGATCCTTGGGGTGTAATGCTTTGAATGCGATGCTCTGAGTGAGATGCTTTGAATGCGATGCTTTGCGTGCTATATGTTTTGAAGCGAAGTATTTAATGCTCAGGCAGAGGCTTGTTTTGGATTGCCGGAAGGAGACGTGAAAGCAAATGAAAGCGGAAATTATCGCGGTGGGGACGGAGCTGCTGCTCGGGCAAATCGTAAACACCAATGCGCAATATTTATCCCAGGAGCTGGCCGCGCTTGGGATTGACGTATATTTTCAGACGGTGGTCGGCGACAACCGGAAGCGGTTTGCCCAAGCGGTGGAGACGGCGGCTGCCCGCGCCGATTTGCTGATTTTTACCGGGGGGCTCGGGCCGACGCAAGACGATTTGACCAAGGAGGCGCTGGCCGAGGTGCTTGGGCGGCCGCTCTATGTCGACCCGGAAGCGATGGCGAATGTCGAACGCTTTTTCAAGGACAGGGGCGTGCTGATGACGGAAAACAACCGCCGCCAGGCGCTGGCGATTGACGGCGGGACCCCGCTTCCGAACGAAACCGGTCTGGCGGTTGGGGATGCGGTTGCGGCCGGCGGCAAGTTTTATATCGTTTTGCCCGGTCCGCCGAAGGAAATGAAACCGATGTTCGAGCGCCAGGCGAAGCCGTGGATTTTGAAGCATGCGCTATCCGAGGAAATGCCGATCTATTCGAAAATGCTCAAGTTTGCCGGGATCGGCGAATCGGCGCTGGAGACGAAGCTGCTCGATTTGATCAAGGAGCAGTCGGACCCGACCGTGGCCCCTTACGCCAAGGAAGGCGAGGTCACGATCCGCGTTTCCACCAAGGCGGCGAGCGAACGGGAAGCGATGGAGAAGCTGGGTGCTATGGAGCGGGAAATCGCTTCCCGCTTGCCGGAGCATCTGTACGCGAACGTCGATGTGCCGATCGAGCAGAAGATTTTGGAGCTGATGGCCCAGCGCGGGCTGACGCTCAGTGCGGCCGAGAGCTGCACCGGCGGGCTGCTGATGGAGATGATCACCGCGATTCCGGGGAGCTCGGCCGTGTTTATGGGCGGCATCGTCTGCTATTCCAACGCGATGAAGGAGAAGCTGCTGAACGTTCCGCATGAACTGCTCGAAGGCGATGGCGCTCCTGGCGCCGTCAGCGCGGAAACGGCGCGGGTGCTGGCTGAGCAGGTGCGGCTGACCGCCGATACCGACTTTGGCCTTTCGATCACCGGCGTTGCCGGCCCAGGCGCTTCCGAACGCAAGCCGGCCGGGCTTGTCTATATCGCGATCTCCCGCCGCGGCGGGGATACGGCCGTATACGAGCTGAACCTGAAAGGCAACCGCGATGCCGTCCGCATGCGCTCGGCCAAAACGATTTTGTACCGGTTGTGGAGAGCGTTGATGGAGTCGTAAGCTTAGTGCATGTGCATGTGCATGTGTGAGAGCGATGAGTTCCCGCAGCTTAATTGACACCGCGTTCTGATTGGAGTTATCCAATAGAATTGAAATTTAGCGGCAAACCCGGCAGTTTGATTGGATATTTCCAATTGATTAGATTCAGCAGGAGCATAACGGGCGATTTTGAGCGCGATCTATTGGATATTTCCAATGAGAACTCCAAAAATCGAGCGAGTTCCGACAATCTATTGGATTTTTCCAATGAGTGGTGAAGGGACAACCGGATTGCAGAGGCTCTGGTCGTATGGCGCACGATGCTCACCGTCTCAGCATGCTTCTTGCACTTTTCGGCCGCTTGGCATATAATCAAGACACGGAAGAACCGTAGCAAACGAACAGTTGTGCTGCGGTTCTTTTTTTGTTTGGAAATTTGTTTGGGAGGAGGAGCGAAGTTGTACGTTTTGGCGAACGTTGGGTCGATGTCTAGTTGTGTCTAATCAATTGACTAGTTAAAGCCCTGCACCGAAGTATAGCCGAATCCCGGAGGGAGAGCGGCTGCAAGCACAAAAGTCACTATAGGAGCACCAAGCAAGGGATAAACAAGCTAAAGCCTTGCGCCAAAGTAAAGCGAATCCCGGAGGGAGAGCGGCTGCAAGCACAAACATTGCAGAATAAACAGCTTACGTAGCAGTTCACCCCCGCAGGAGCGCCATAAGCAGAGCGTGCCCGAAGGGCGACAAGCGGCAGTCTTCCCCATAGCTACCCGGGTGCACGTGAAAGCAGCAGTGCCTGCAGCGTGTTTTCAGGTAGCCCTGGAGCACCAATAGTAAGACGTACCCCGAAGGGGAGAAAAGCGTTCCAAGCACGAAGTAAGCGAATCCCGCAGGGAGAGCGCCAAGGGAGCGCCTCAGAACCTCCCGCGTTAGTTCAATTTGAGGGAATCCAAAGGGCAGCAGGCTCTTGGGGCCCTCCCTTACGGTAAGGGAGGGTTTGGGAGGGTTGAGATCCCGGTTTGAGAGGGTTGAAAATTTACGCGAATATATGTTCGAAAAAGTGCTTGGCAAACATTCCAAAACAAGGTACAATTATAGACGTTGGAAGTAATCGTGTTATTATCTCATTTAAGGATGTGAGCTGATTGTCAGATCGTAAAGCTGCGCTGGAAATGGCGCTTCGGCAAATAGAAAAACAATTCGGTAAAGGTTCGATCATGAAACTGGGCGAGTCGACGCACATGCAAGTGGAGATCGTCCCAAGCGGATCGATCGCTTTGGATATTGCTTTGGGTACCGGGGGATTGCCCCGCGGCCGTATTATTGAAGTGTACGGACCGGAGTCTTCGGGTAAGACGACGGTAGCGCTGCACGCGATTGCGGAAGTTCAGAAAATCGGCGGACAAGCCGCATTTATCGACGCGGAACATGCTCTGGATCCTTCCTATGCAAGCAAGCTTGGCGTAAACATCGACGAGTTGCTTTTGTCCCAGCCGGATACGGGCGAACAAGCGTTGGAAATCGCCGAAGCGCTCGTGCGCAGCGGTGCGGTTGACATCATCGTTATCGACTCTGTTGCCGCGCTCGTACCTAAGGCGGAAATCGAAGGCGAGATGGGGGATTCCCACGTCGGTTTGCAAGCCCGCTTGATGTCTCAAGCGCTGCGGAAGCTGTCGGGGGCGATCAGCAAATCGAAAACGATCGCGATCTTCATTAACCAGCTTCGCGAGAAAGTCGGCGTAATGTTCGGGAATCCGGAGACAACGCCGGGTGGACGGGCCTTGAAATTCTATTCGACGATCCGTCTGGACGTTCGCCGCGTGGAAACGATCAAGATGGGCAACGATATGGTCGGAAACCGGACGCGGATTAAAGTCGTGAAGAATAAAGTCGCTCCGCCGTTCAAACAAGCCGAAATCGACATTATGTACGGCGAAGGTATTTCCAAAGAGGGCAGCATCATCGACATCGGCGTGGAATTGGATATCGTGGATAAGAGCGGTGCATGGTATTCGTTCGCGGGCGAACGCCTCGGTCAAGGCCGGGAGAACGCGAAACAGTTCTTGAAAGAGCATACGGAAATCGCCAATTCGATTGAACAAAAAATCCGGGAATCGAGCAATTTGACCACTGCGGTTGCTCCTGCGTCGCCAAGCGAACTGGAAATGGAACTCCAAGAGGAGCAAGCGCTTTTCGGAGATGAATAAGGCAGCAGCCATGAAGCGCTCTGACCCCGTCGGTAAATAGCCGGGGCAGGGCGCTTTTGCAGTTTGGGGGCGGTTGGCCGAAAACGGTAAAAATACAGCTTGACCTAAAAATCCGTGTTGACAGCTGGCTACTGGAACGACAGAGCGTCGGCATTCAAAATAGCGGCACTTTATGTGCTTATTATCCTGAGTCAGGCATGTTCATCCTCATTAGCGGCATTTTTTGTACTTATTTTTCTATGAATGGCCCAGAACGTGAGGATTTCCTGGCGACTCGAGAAAATAACGACATAAATTGTCTCTATTTCCCTCAAATGGACGGAAATCGCCGGAATAACGCCATTTTTTACTCTTGTGTTTTTCGCTGGAGTATACCAGGCAGCCTGGGTTTGCAGGTTTTCTTATAGTTTTATCGAGCGGCGTATTTTTTTGGACACACAAAGCCGAATCTACACCTGGTACCAGTCCGGTCCGGGTGTGACACAGGAGGAACGCAGTTGAATCAATGGGAGAAAAGCCGTGGAAAAGATCAAAGCGGCGGGCACGATATCGTTGACATATCCGATGAGATGTTTTGGCAGGAAAGATTGCGGACGCCTGACCGAAAGGGATTCAGACAACTGGAAGGATCCAGACAAGTGGAGGGATCCAGGCAAGTGCAGGATTCCGTCCAGGTAGAGGACTCCGTCCAAGTGAAGGAATCCGGATTATCCGCTTTTCCGGAAGACGCGGAGCTGGTCATTACTTCGGTGCAGGTGCTGAAGCGGCCGAAACATCGGTACCGGATTTTTTTCGGAGCGTACGCGTTTGAGGTTCATGAGGATGTCATGATCAAATACCGCATGATCAAAGGGGCGGTTTTCACCAAAGCGGAGCTGGAGGAGATCGTTTCGGCGGATGAGCGGCAGCAGGGGTATGCGGACGCTCAGACGTATTTGAGCCGGAAGCCGCGGACCGCGTATGAAATCTCCATGCGCCTAAAGGAAAAAGGCTGGGGAGAGGAAACGATAAACGATGTTATCGGCCGGCTGCAAGCCGAAGGTTATCTCGATGACGCCGCATATGCGCAGGAATGGGCTGCACAGCGGGTGAAACTGCGGGGGAAGGGAAAACTATGGGTGCGCCACGAACTGCGCCAGAAAGGGGTCTCCAAGCCTCTGATCGAGGACGCGCTGGGCGAAGTCAGCGAAGACGACGAATTCGCGAGCGCGATGCTGCTGGGGGCCAAGAAATGGCGCGGTACTTCCGGCGAACCGTTAGATAAAAAACGCAAGACAGGAGCTTTTTTGCAGCGCAGAGGTTTTTCCGGAAAAATCGTCTCAAAAGTGCTTCGGGAGCTCGGCCGCGAAGACGGAATGAGCGCTGAAGACGAGTGGGACGCGGAATAGCCGGACAAGACCGGAACGGGAGGGAACTCTTGTCATTTGCTTGACAATTTCTTTCATCAAATAATAAAATGATACTTGAATCCATATCGCTGAAGTCCCTTTTTTTCCTTCCAAAATTATGGGCTCCGAATGTGATTCTTGTTCTCCAATCATGAGGCCGATACTTCCGTATTTTCTGCGGAACCGTCATGCATAAGCATGAACCAGCTGAACTGAATGGGCATGTCATGTATTCTTAGTACGAATGATGAATGAGAAAAGTAACTAACAACTGCAAACATCCCAAGGAATGCCTTGGAGGAAACAACGGGGAGGTGAACAGATGAATCCTGTAATCTGGTTCGTTCTCGTTGCAGCCGCTTTATTCTTTGGGTTCGTGATCGGGTATTTTATTCGCAAATCTCTTGCAGAAGCTAAAATTTCCAGTGCGGAACACGCTGCAAGCCAAATCTTGGAAAACGCGAGAAAGGAAGCAGAGGCACTGAAAAAGGAAACGGTTCTGGAAGCGAAAGATGAAGTCCATAAGCTAAGAACCGAAGCTGATAAAGACATTCGTGAACGTCGGAATGAAATTCAACGACAAGAAAGACGATTGTTGCAAAAAGAAGAGTCGCTGGATAAAAAATTAGAATCGCTTGAACGTAAAGAAGAGCAAGTGGTCAGCAAGGAGAAACGGATCGAAGAAACCCAGCAGCAAATCGAGTTGATTTACAAAAATCAGGTTCAAGAATTGGAACGCATCTCCAATCTGACGATGGAAGATGCTCGCACGATTATTTTGAACAACGTTGAGCAGGAAGTCCGCCACGAGACGGCACAGATGATCAAGGACATCGAACAGCAGGCGAAGGAGGAAGCGGACAAGAAATCCCGCGAAATCATCACGCTGGCGATCCAACGCTGCGCTGCCGACCATGTGGCGGAAACGACGGTGTCCGTCGTGACCCTGCCGAACGAAGAGATGAAGGGACGGATTATCGGACGCGAAGGACGTAATATTCGTGCGCTCGAAACGTTGACGGGAATTGATCTCATTATCGACGATACGCCGGAAGCGGTGATTCTGTCGGGCTTTGATCCGATACGCCGCGAAATTGCCCGCACCGCGCTGGAGAAACTGGTGGCGGACGGACGGATTCACCCGGCGCGCATCGAAGAGATGGTCGAGAAGTCGCGCCGGGAAGTGGACGAACGCATTCGCGAATATGGCGAACAGGCTACCTTCGAGGTCGGCGTGCATGCTCTTCATCCCGATTTGATCAAAATCCTGGGACGCCTCAAGTTCCGGACAAGCTACGGTCAAAACGTGCTGAAGCACTCGATGGAGGTTGCGTACCTGGCCGGATTGATGGCCGGAGAACTCGGCGAAGATATCGCGCTGGCCAAACGGGCGGGCTTGTTGCATGATATAGGTAAAGCGCTTGATCATGAAGTGGAAGGATCTCATGTCGAAATCGGCGTGGAACTGGCTAAGAAATACAAGGAACATCCGGTGGTCATCAACAGTATTGCCTCTCACCACGGCGATTGCGAAGCGACTTCCGTCATCGCCATGCTGGTTGGCGCCGCAGACGCTTTGTCGGCGGCAAGACCGGGGGCGCGGCGCGAGACGCTGGAAACGTACATTCGCCGTTTGGAGAAACTCGAAGAGATTTCCGAGTCGTTCGAAGGCGTCGAGAAATCGTTTGCCATTCAGGCGGGCCGCGAGGTTCGCGTGATGGTGCAGCCTGATAAGATCGACGATGCGGAAGCGTTCCGCTTGGCGAGAGACATTACCAAGAAGATTGAAAGTGAGCTGGATTATCCGGGTCATATCAAAGTTACCGTCATCCGCGAAACGCGGGCGGTTGAATACGCCAAGTAAAGGATATGCTGAAAAGTGGCCCCCTGGGGGGGCCGCTTTTTCATTGCTTGACAACGCGGCTTGCGTTGCGCAAGGCATTCGGAGATTTTATCGCAAGATGGCGAACGCCGGATGCTGCATAGGGGTAGTCATGCCTAAGGAGGGAGCATTATTAAAGTTCTGTTTATCGGAGATATCGTAGGGAATACGGGGCGAAAGGCGTTGAAGGCGACGCTGCCTCATCTGAAGTCCAAGTACAATCCGCACATCATTATCGCCAACGGCGAAAACGCGGCGGCCGGCCGGGGAATCAACGCCAATATCGCCAAGGAATTTTTTGAGCAGGGCATTCACGGATTAACGATGGGCAACCATACGTGGGACAATAAAGAGATTTTCGATTTTATAGACGAGGAGCCGCGGATGATTCGTCCGGCCAATTATCCCCCGGGCACGCCGGGCCGGGGCTCGATGGTCATCAAGGCGGGCGGCAAGGAGCTGGCGGTCGTAAACCTGATGGGCCGCACGTTTTTGCCGCCGCTGGACGATCCGTTCCGCAAGGCGGACGAAATCATCGGGCAGTTGTCCAAGAAGCACAAATGCATTCTGGTCGATTTCCATGCCGAAGCCACTTCGGAGAAGATCGCCATGGGCTGGTATTTGGACGGCCGCGCTTCTTTGGTGGTCGGCACGCACACGCATGTGCAAAGCAACGACGACACGATTTTGCCCCAAGGCACCGCTTATTTGACGGATGCCGGCATGGTCGGCTCCCGGGAAGGGATTCTCGGCATGGAGCGGACGGCCGTGCTGCGGAAATTTACCACCCAACTGCCGGTCCGGTTTCAAGTATGCGAAGGCAAATGGCATTTTCACGCCGTGTTCGTGGAACTGGACGAAGCGACCGGCCGGGCGCTGAAAATCGAAAAAATCCGTTTGCTCGAAGACGAGTGGCGGATGGATTGAAACCGGCCGATCAAGGCCTCCCAAAGTACAGCAAGGGAAAAAGAAGGAATTATTTGAGCTCTCACGAATATGTTCTAAGTAGTGGAATCAACCGATTATTCCCAGGGAGGTACTTGACCATGGAAGTATTAAAAGTTTCAGCAAAATCCAACCCCAACTCCGTTGCCGGGGCGTTAGCTGGAGTTCTTAGAGAACGCGGCGCTGCTGAACTTCAAGCCATTGGGGCTGGTGCACTAAACCAAGCCATTAAAGCTGTAGCGATCGCCCGGGGATTTGTCGCGCCAAGCGGTGTAGACCTCATTTGCATTCCGGCATTTACCGACATCGTGATCGATGGTGAGGACCGTACCGCTATTAAACTTATCGTAGAACCCAGATAAATGAGAGTTATGATGACATGATGCCTGTTTACGACGTAACCCGACGTAGACAGGTTTTTTTGTTATTTTCAGAAAATGGGACAGGAGGAATCCGCTTTGAAATATCCGGTGATTGACTTTCATTGCGATGCTTTAAGCAAAATGATGCTTGACCCGGCGCTTGATTTTGCCAGCGATGAACGGCTGGACGTCAATTTGCGGCGAATGAAGGACGGGGGCGTTGCCCTGCAGTGCTTTGCGATTTTTCTTTCCGAACGTTTGGGGACACCGAAAATGGAGCATGTCCTGGGGCAGCTTGACCTGTTTCGGCAAAAAATAAAAACCCTAGGCGTGTCCGAGATCCGTACGGCGGAAGAGTTTGAGGCATTGGAGCGGAAAGGCGGAATCGGCGGCTTTCTGTCGCTGGAAGGAGCCGACGGGCTGGAAGGCAACCTGCATTATCTGCGAATATGCTATGAGCGCGGGGTTCGGTTTCTCGGCATTACGTGGAATCATGCCAATTGGGCGGCCGACGGCATAATGGAGCCCAAAGGCCGCGGGTTTACGCCGCAAGGCCTGGAGTTGGTCAAGGCCTGCCATGAACTTGGAATTATCCTCGACGTATCGCATTTGTCGGTCAAGGGGTTTTGGGAACTGGCGGAGCTGGCCGATCGGGCGGGAAAACCTTTTATCGCTTCGCATTCGAATGCTTATAGCGTCTGCGGGCATGCGCGGAATTTGCGCGACGATCAGATCAAGGAGATCGTCCGACTCCGCGGACGGATCGGAATCACCTTTGTTCCCTGGTTCGTCAAAGAGGGCCGAAACGTTTCGAGCCGGGATATTTTGCCGCATCTGGACCGGATTTGCTCGCTTGGGGGAGCGGGGACGATCATGTTCGGCTCCGACTTCGACGGCATCGAATCGCATTTGAGCGATCTGCGGCATGCCGGACATTACGCCCAATGGCAGGAAACATTGCTGAAATATTACCCGGAGGAGCTTGTCCGCGGATGGTTGTACGGCCATGCGGCCGCGTTCCTGCGGGCCTGGCTGCCCAAAGGCGAGAAAGCGCTTTAATCCATCCAATTGCGAGATCGAATTAATCGAAAACTACTATACGAAAAAGTCGAGAAAACGCTTGCTTTTTGTCCGGTGGAGACATAAAATTGACATGACTCTGAAACAGAATGTTCACAAAATGCGAGGCCAACAGTGAGGTCTCACACGTCTACATTCTATGAGTGTGATTTATAATTTTAGTTTCCATTGCGATACGATTAAAGGGGTGGGCGATCTTGATTAGTCAATTGTCTTGGAAGATCGGTGGACAGCAAGGCGAAGGGGTTGAAAGTACGGACCGGATTTTTTCGACGGCCTTAAACAGGTTGGGTTATTATTTGTACGGGTACCGTCACTTCTCGTCCCGTATCAAAGGCGGACATACAAACAACAAAATCCGGATCAGTACCAAGCCGATTCGTGCGATTTCCGACGACTTGGACATCTTAGTCGCTTTTGACCAGGAAAGTATCGACTTGAATGCCAAAGAACTGCGCAGCGGAGGGGTTATCGTTGCCGATGCCAAATTTAACCCCACCGTTCCCGAAGGCGTGGATGCCGGATTGTTCCCGGTTCCGATTACGAGCATTGCCGAAGAACTCGGGACTTCGCTAATGAAAAACATGGTGGCGTCGGGCGCATCCTGGGCGCTGCTCGGACTTCCGCTCGAGGTGTTCAACAAAGCCGTGGAGGAAGAATTCGGGCGCAAGGGGCCGGCCATTGTCGAAAAAAATATCGAAGCGGTTAAACGGGGCGCGGACTATGTGCTGGAACTGGCCGGCGGTCCGTTGGAAGAATTTAAGCTGGAGCCGGCCGACGGCAAGCAGAAACTGTTCATGATCGGCAACGATGCGATCGGCCTCGGCGCCGTAGCCGCGGGGTGCCGGATCATGAGCGCGTACCCGATTACGCCTGCTTCCGAAATCATGGAATATTTAATCAAGAAATTGCCGAAATTCGGCGGCACCGTCATTCAGACGGAAGACGAAATCGCGGCCATTACGATGGCGATCGGCGCCAGTTATGGCGGCGTGCGGGCGATGACGGCCTCGGCCGGACCGGGCTTGTCTCTGATGATGGAGGCGATCGGCCTCGCCGGCATGACGGAAACGCCGGTCGTGATCGTCGACACGCAGCGCGGCGGTCCAAGCACGGGCCTGCCGACGAAGCAGGAGCAAAGCGATATCAACGCGCTGATCTACGGCACGCACGGCGAAATTCCCAAAATCGTGCTGGCGCCTAGCTCCATTGAAGAGTGCTTCTACGATACCGTTCAGGCCTTCAATCTGGCGGATAAATATCAAGTGCCGGTCATTTTGGCCACGGATCTGCAGCTGTCGCTCGGCAAACAGTCCTGCGAGCTGCTCGATTACAACAAAATTACGATCGATCGCGGCTACCTGGTCAAGGACATTCCGGACCGCGAGGATTCGAGCATGTTTAACCGGTACGCCTTTACCGAAAACGGCATTTCGCCGCGGGTTCTGCCCGGGGAGAAAAACGGCATCCACCATGTGACCGGGGTGGAGCACGACGAGGCGGGACGCCCGTCGGAAAGTCCGGTCAACCGGAAAAAGATGATGGAGAAGCGGCTGCGCAAGCTGGCGAAGGTGGAAGTGAGCGATCCGATTCACCTGCAGGCCCCGCACGCCGAACCGGATCTGCTGATCGTCGGCATGGGTTCGACCGGCGGCACGATCGATCAAGCGCGTAAACAGCTTGAAGCGGAGGGCATCAAAACGAATCACATGACGGTTCGCCTGCTGCATCCATTCCCGACGGAGCTGGTGCTGCCGCAAGTCGCCAAAGCGAAAAAAGTCGTCGTGCTGGAAAACAATGCGACAGGGCAGCTGGCCAATCTGATCAAACTGCATGTCGGCCATCACGACAAGATCGCGAATGTGCTGAAATATGACGGAAATCCGTTCCTTCCTTCGGATGTTTACGAAGAATGCAAGAAGGCGGCCGGAAACAAAGCGCAGGAGGAGTTGGTGAAAAATGGCAACCTTTAAGGAATTCCGAAACAACATTAAACCAAACTGGTGTCCGGGATGCGGGGATTTCTCCATTCAAGCCGCTATCCAGCGCGCCGCGGCGAATGTAGGCCTGGAACCGGAGAACCTGGCCGTCATCTCCGGGATCGGCTGCTCCGGCCGGATCTCCGGTTATATCAACGCCTACGGCCTGCACGGGATTCACGGCCGCGCCCTTCCGATTGCGCAAGGCGTCAAACTGGCCAACCGCGATCTCACCGTGATCGCTTCCGGCGGCGACGGCGATGGCTTCGCCATCGGGATGGGGCACACGGTGCATGCGATCCGCCGCAACATCAACATTACGTACATCGTAATGGATAACCAGATTTACGGATTGACGAAAGGGCAAACCTCCCCGCGCAGCGGCGAAGGATTCAAGACCAAAAGCACGCCGGAAGGGTCGGTGGAATCGACGTTGTCCCCGCTGGAAATCGCTTTGGCGTCGGGCGCAACGTTTGTCGCCCAGTCCTTCTCCAGCGATCTGAAGCAGTTGACGTCGCTGATCGAGCAGGGCATCCAGCATGAAGGCTTTTCGCTGATCAACGTGTTTAGCCCGTGCGTCACCTTCAACAAGGTGAACACGTACGACTGGTTCAAGGAAAACATTATCAACCTCGATACGATTCCGGATTACGATCCGGCCAACCGGGCGATGGCGATGGCGAAGCTGATGGAAACGGGCAGCATGATTACCGGCCTGATCTATCAGAACAAGGAGAAGAAGAGCTACGAAAATCTGGTTCACGGCTTTAAGCAAGAGCCGCTTGCTTACCAACAGCTGGCAATATCCGAAGCCGAGTTTGACAATCTTGTAGCAGAATTTAGATAATATTTCGAAAGACGTCCTTTTTTGGTGGACGTCTTTTCCTTTTTGTACACAATAGGTGTATAATGGGTAACGATGTGAATCGTCATCGACATAGAGAATATACGAGGAGTGTTTGCAAAGATGAGTATGACAGTACCTGTCGGCGTTTCTGCACGTCATATCCACTTAACCCAGGAGCACATCGAAATTTTGTTTGGCCAAGGCTATCAGCTGACCGAGTTCAAGCCGTTGTCCCAACCGGGGCAATTTGCCGCCAATGAACAGGTGGCCGTGATCGGACCGAAAGGACAATTCGATAAAGTTCGTATTTTGGGACCGGCCCGTCCGGCTTCCCAGCTGGAAATTTCCCGTACGGATTCCTTCGCGATCGGAGTGAAGGCGCCGGTTCGCGAATCGGGCAACATCGAAGGCACGCCGGGCATCAAAGTCAAAGGGCCGGCCGGCGAAATCGAATTGGACAAAGGCGTCATCGTCGCCGCCCGCCATATTCACTTCCATACCTCGGATGCGGAGAAATGGGGCATTAAAGATAAGCAGCTGCTGAAAGTCCGTTTGGGCGGGGAACGCGGTTTGGTGTTCGAGAATGTGATCGCGCGCGTTTCGGACAACTTTGCGCTCGACATGCATATCGATACGGACGAAGCGAACGCCGCCGGAGCCAAAACGGGGGACACGGCGGAGTTCATCGACTAATCGCTTTGCTATGATCATAGATACACCAATGGAGAAGGGCTTGCTCCCGGCAGAAGATGTGCCGGGAGCAAGCCCTTGACGTTTTCCCATAGATTTAGCCTTCGGAGCGTTCGATCGCTACGGCGTGAGCGATGCACGGAACGCTTTCCCCTTGCTGGTAGGAGAGCGGAGAGAGCAGCGCGCCGGTGGCGACAACGAGAATCCGGTTTAGTTCGCCGCGCTTCATCTTGTTCAGCAGGTGCCCGTAGGTCACGACGGCCGAGCAGGCGCATCCGCTGGCCCCCGCCTGCACCTGCTGCTTTTCGTAATCGTAAATCATCATCCCGCAGTCTTTATATGTTGTCTCCTGAATGGGCACATTATGGCGTTTAAACAGATCGTTGGCGATCGCGTAACCGACTTTGGACAGGTCGCCCGTCACAATGAGATCATAGTAGGAGGGGGCGATTTCCAAATCCCGCAAGTGCGCTTGAATCGTGTCGACGGCCGCCGGCGCCATCGCCGCTCCCATATTAAGCGGATCGGTAATGCCCATGTCGACCACTCTGCCGATGGTGGCCGCCGTCACCGAAGGCCCTGTCCCCTTCAGCGATACGACGGCCGAACCGGACCCGGTGACGGTAAATTGCGCTGTCGGCGGTTTTTGCGAACCGTATTCCGTCGGGTAGCGAAATTGCTTCTCAACGCTGGCGTTATGGCTGCACGTGCCGGCCAGCGCGTATTTGGCGCCCCCCGCGTTCACGACAAAGGAAGCGAGCGCCAGGCTTTCCATCGAGGTGGAGCATGCCCCAAACATGCCGACATAAGGAATGCTTAACGTCCGGGCGGCAAAGCTGGTGCTGATGATCTGGTTCATTAAATCGCCGCCGAAATGGAAAGAAATCTGCTCTTTCGTCAGGCCGGCATTTTCGATCGCCAGCTTGGCCGACTCCTCCATCAGCGTTTTCTCGGCTTTTTCCCAAGAGTCCTGCCCCAAATACAAATCGGCGTGGATGATGTCGAAATCTTCGGCGAGCGGTCCCTGGCCTTCGAACGGGCCAACGACGGTGGCGGTGCTGATGATTTTCGGTTTGTTCTCAAACACCCAGCTTTGATGTCCCTTCAGCATGTCAATGACCTCCTCCGGCGTAGCCCGGAACGAAGATGGCGTAGATGATCCCGACAATAAACGCCGCTACCGTGCCGAACACGACGACCGAACCGGCCAGCTTGAACATCCCGGCGCCGACGCCAAGCACCAATCCTTCGGCGCGGTGCTCGATGGCGCAGGAAGCCATCGAGTTAGCAAAACCGGTCACCGGCACGGCCGTCCCGGCCCCCGCCCATTGGGCGATCTTGTCGTAGACGCCGAGGCTTGTCAGCAGAACGGACAAAATAACGAGCACCGCCACCGTAGGGCTCGCCGCCTCTTTTTCGCTCATTCCGGCGAAATGAATAAAAGCCTGGCGAATGCATTCGCCAAGCAGGCAGATCAGCCCGCCGACCAGAAACGCCCGGACGCAGTTGAGGGCCACCGGGCGCTTCGGCTCATGCGAATTGGCCAGCCGTTGGTATTGCTGCTGCGTTGGCGTCAGTTTTTTGTTTTGTTTCTTGGCCATGATCCCATTCCTCCTTCGTTTACGATGATAAGAGCGGCTTGACGCCTTCGATGACCTTTTGCAGGCGGTTCGAGCAATCGCCGTACAGCTTTTTGGCTTCGCCCTCCTCCGACGAAAGGGCAAACATTTCCAGATCGGCTTCGCATTTTTTCAGTTCCGCCAGCAATACCGCCTTTTCTTGCGGCTGCGGCACCATCAGCTGATCATCGTACAAATCGGCGTAAAATTGACCGTACGCATCCACTTGCCCCAGGTTGACATTGTCGAGCGAGACGCCGAGCTTCTCCAGCTGGGTGTTCAGCCAATGCCGGTTCAGCCCCATCGTGGCGAGCGGCTCGTCCATGATTTTTCCGTCGATGATGACCGTTTGCGGTTCGGGTTCGGGGGAAACTTTGATGCCCAGATCGGAAGGGGTCAGCGGCAGGTATTCCTTTTTAGGCAGCGCGTTGATTTCCCCGTCGGGCTCGATTACGGCGAATTCGACCTCGGCGACTTTGAAAATGTTCTTTTTGCGCAGTTGGGCCATCAATTCCTCGTTGGTGAGCCTTTCTTTTTTCAAATTATCCTCCATCACCTTGCCGTCTTTGATCAAAACGGTGCCTTTGCTGTCGATCAAATCCCTGGCCTTTTTGCTCTTGAGCTGCAGAAATTCGATGCCAAAGGACACGGCAAACCAAACGGCGACGGCAATGATCCCCAAATACCAGTGGGTCCCGATATCGAGGGAGATGTAAGCCGTGATGCTGCCGATGGTGATTCCGGTGATATATTCGAAAAAGGAAAGCTGGGAAACCTGCCTTTTCCCAAGCAACCGAGTAAGCACATATAAAACGACGACAGCCACCAGCGTTCTAACTATGACTTCCAGCCATACCGGCATGCGGATACTCCTTTCGGCTTAGTGCTTTTGTCAAAAATCGGGTTGAACTAAACCCATTATGCGCGAGCCAAACCACTTTTACTAAATACAAAATATGGAAAAATAAAAGCCGCATGAAGATTCAGTTAGCAGGCAAAATTATGCTGTGTCTTAACGATTTTGCATTTCAAAGGTGGTGAAAAACATGACGGTGGCAGCACAAGTCAAAACGACGCTGGCTTCTTTGAAAAGCGCTCAGGCCAACCTTGAGCAATTTGCGCTGAACACGCAAAACCAACAAGCCAAAAACCTGTTCACGGATGCCGCTAAACAGACGCAGCAAATCGTGACTCAAGTGGAAAGCCGCGTACAGCAGCTGGAAAGCGAAGAGCCTCAATATAAAGGGTTCTAAATTGAATTTTGCGAAGGAAGGCCCGTTCTTTCATAGAGCGGGTCTTTTTCTGGATATCGGCAAGGAACCATGCTATAATTTAGTGTAATGCCTTTTTCTAGATATGAAGAATCGTCCATTGGGACCGCAAATAGATAGATTGAAGGAGTGAGCGGGCATCATGGCTAAGGAAACGAAAGATTATTCCAAGTATTTTGATTTTTCGGACGCCCGGGTGATATCCGAGGATGAACGGGGCAAGAAGATTAGAATCCGCGGAAGAGACATTCAGATTTTATCCGAACCGAATCACCGGATGGAGAAGCAGCGGGGCAAGGAAAACGTTCAAGTGCTGTACGAAAATGCCGTTCCGGAGGAGCTGAAGGGCCTCGGCACGGGCAAACGGTACATTGTATATACGTTTGGCTGCCAAATGAACGAACACGACACCGAAACGATCAAAGGCCTGCTGGAGCAAATGGGATACGCGCCTACGGAAGACCGCAAGGAAGCCGACATTATCCTGCTGAATACCTGCGCAATCCGCGAAAACGCCGAGGATAAAGTGTTTGGCGAACTGGGCCATCTGAAGGGCTTAAAGACGGAGAAGCCCGATCTGCTGCTCGGCGTCTGCGGCTGCATGTCGCAGGAGGAAGGCGTCGTCAACCGCATCCTGCATAAGCACGGGTTTGTCGATATGATTTTCGGTACCCATAATATACACCGTTTGCCGCATCTCATTCAGGAAGCGCTGTTCAGCAAGGAGATGGTCGTCGAGGTTTGGTCCAAGGAAGGCGACATCATCGAAAACCTGCCGAAAAAACGCGAGGGCATGCGCGCTTGGGTAAACATCATGTACGGGTGCGACAAGTTCTGCACCTATTGCATTGTGCCGTTTACGCGCGGCAAGGAGCGCAGCCGCCGTCCGGAGGACGTGATCGCCGAGGTGCGCGAGCTGGCGCGTCAAGGGTATAGAGAGGTGACCTTGCTCGGGCAGAACGTCAACGCTTACGGCAAGGACTTTACCGACATCAAGTATACATTTGCCGATTTGATGGACGATATCCGCAAAATCGATATTCCGCGCGTTCGCTTCACGACGTCGCATCCGCGCGATTTCGACGATGCGCTGATCGACGTGCTGGCCAAGGGCGGCAACCTGGTCGAGCATATCCATTTGCCGGTGCAGTCGGGAAGCAGCGAAATCCTGAAGAAAATGAGCCGGAAATATTCCCGCGAGCATTATCTGGAGCTCGTCCGCAAAATCAAGGCGAAGATTCCAAGCGTCGTGCTGACGACGGACATTATCGTCGGTTTCCCGGGCGAAACGGAGGAGCAATTCGAAGAGACGCTGTCGCTCGTGCGCGAGGTCGGCTACGACTCTGCATATACGTTCGTTTATTCACCTCGTGAAGGAACGCCGGCGGCGGTGATGGAAGACAACGTGCCGCTCGAAGTGAAGAAGCAGCGGCTGGCGCGGCTGAACGACACCGTAAACGAATTCAGCCGGCGCAGCAACGACGCACTACGCGGCCAAATCGTGGAAGTGCTGGTGGAAGGCGAAAGCAAAAACAACCCGAACATGCTGTCCGGCCGCACCCGCAGCAACAAGCTCGTCCATTTCGAAGGCGGCCCGGAACTGATCGGCAATTTCGTCGATGTGGAAATTACGGACCCGATGACATGGTTTACCAAAGGGGTCCTCGTATCGCAAACCGCCAAGATGGCGTAAGTCCCAAAGAACTGTTAGGAGGTAATCAAAGGTGGAGCAGCATACCGAACATACCGATTGCGGAATTCCGAAATTTGACTCCCGGGATCTGGTGATCCGCGCGGACATTATGGCCAAAGCGAAAGAACTGGCCGAGTTGATCGGAACAAGCGAAGAGGTAGAGCAGTTCAAAAAGGCCGAAAAGCTCATTCAGGAGCATGAGCGGGTGCAAACTTTGATCAGCGCGATCAAGAAGAAGCAAAAGGAAATCGTCGCTTTCGAGACATTCCAAAACAAGGCGATGGTAGAGAAGATCGAACAAGAGATCGCGGCGCTTCAGGACGAACTCGACGAAATTCCGCTGGTGACGGAGTTTCAGCAAAGCCAAAGCGATATAAACTACCTGCTCCAGCTGGTCGTTTCGGTGATCCGCGACACGGTGGCGAACAAGGTAAACGTGGAGTCCGGCAGCGAACCGGCCGTGACTTCGGGATACGGGGAATAGGCTGATTATGGCGGTGCGGAGGCATGTTCCTCCGCACTTTTTGAATAGAAAACGCCGCTTTGCCCGACTGAACGCAGGGCATCTTCGGAATATTATATAGAGAGCATAGGAGGCTAATCCATGAGTTGGAGTGAGGAAATCATGCGCCGGGATGAGCAGTCGTTCTGGGGGTTATTGGGGCTTCGGCTTATTTCGGCGGACGCAAGCCGCGTAGAGCTGGGTTTAACGGCGGGAACCTCGCATTTGAATGCGATGGGGATTGTGCACGGGGGCGTATTGTCTTCGATGATGGACCAGGCGATGGGCATGCTGGTGGGCGCCGTTAAAGGACGTTTGGGGGTCACGACCCATCTGAACGTCAACTTCCTGAGCCCGATGCGGATCGGCGAACTTGTCGCTGCGGCGTTTCCGCTGCATGAGACCCATCGGACCATGACGCTCCGTTCCGAGGTCCGGGATGGAGCAGGAACGCTTGGCTGCATTTCGACAGCGACGTTCCGGCTGCCCAAATAAGGGATGGTGAATATGGGATGAATGAAAAAGAAGAGCAGAAAAAACCAATTAATGAGGTTAAGAAATATCGCACCCCGGACGGCATTCCCGCCGATATCGTAATGTTTACGCTGACCAGGCAGGAACGCAAAGCGGCGACGAAATCGCTGCCGCGATTCGATCTGAAGGTGATGCTGATCAAGCGCCGCAGCTGGCCTTTCGCCGGAGCCTGGGCGCTGCCCGGAGGCTTTTCGCAGGAGGACGAATCCTTGTATGAAACGGCGCGAAGAGAGCTGAAGGAAGAGACCGGGGTCGACGGGTCGCATCTGGAGTATTTGGGCGTATACAGCGCGCCGGGGCGGGATCCGCGGGGCTGGATCATCTCCCACGCTTTTTTTGCGCTGGTGGAGGAGTGGGTTCTGGAAAAACGCCAATCCGCCGACGATGCACAGGAGGTGGGCCTGTTCACCGTACGCGAAGCGCTGGAGGAACTGCAGTTGGCGTTTGACCACCGTGAAATTTTGCAGGACGCCTACAAAAGAATCCAGCAGCAAATGCTGCAGACGACGATCGCCAAGCAGTTCCTCCCTCCTCATTTTACGCTGGGCGAATTGTATCAGGTCATTCAAACGGTCGTTCCGGATTTTGCCGAGCTTAATTTTATCCGTAAAATCACTTCGACGCGCAGCCGGCAGGGGATTCTGGAGGAAGTGCGCGATGAAAACGGCAAGCCGATGCTGTCCAACCAGTACTCGCAGCGGCCCGCGCAATTGTACCGGTTTACCGATTATACGCCGCAGCTGTCGATTTACACGTAACCCAAGCTTTACTTTTACATATCTTGCAACCCGGGCGTAATCAAACAGGAGAGGGGAAGAGACGATGAAAGCTTTGATCGTGATCGATTATACCAACGATTTTGTGGATGGGAGCCTGCCGGTAGGAGAGCCGGCGGTGGCGATCGAGCCGGCGGTTTGCCGGCTTACGGAGGAGTTCGCGGGCAGAGGGGATTTTGTCGTGATGGCCGTCGATCTGCATGAACAAGGGGACCCGTGGCATCCGGAAACAAAGCTGTTCCCGCCCCATAATCTCCGCGGTACGGAAGGGCGCAACCTGTACGGTCAATTGGCGGATGTGTATAAGCGGAACGCCGAGCGGATTTATTGGATGGACAAAACGAGATACAGCGCTTTTTGCGGAACCGATCTGGAGCTGAAGCTGCGGGAACGCGGCGTTCGGGAAGTCCATTTGATCGGGGTTTGCACCGATATCTGCGTGCTGCACACAGCGGTGGACGCTTATAACAAAGGATTTGCCATAACCGTATATGAAGATGCGGTGGCCAGCTTTAATTCGGAAGGCCATGCCTGGGCGCTTGGCCACTTCCGCACCAGTTTGGGAGCACATGTAATCAACAGCCAGAGAGGATGAGAAAGATGCCGACCGAAGGGTTAGCGCTGCATACCGATAAATATCAGATCAATATGATTTACGCCCATTGGGCGAACGGAACGCATGAGAGACAGACGGTGTTCGAAGCTTATTTCCGCAAGCTGCCTTTCGGCAACGGGTATGCGGTGTTTGCGGGCCTGGAACGGATCGTGGAGTATATTCGCAATCTGCGTTTTACGGAGAAGGACCTGAACTATCTAGCCAAGCAGGAGGAAAACTACAAGCCGGAATTTCTCGAGCTTTTGCGCAATTTCCGGTTTGGCGGCACGCTGCTGTCGATGAAGGAAGGGGCGCTTTGCTTTCCGAATGAACCCCTGATCCGCGTGGAAGGGACGATTATGGAGACACAGCTCGTGGAAACGGCGATGCTTAACTTCATGAACTTTCAGACGCTGATCGCCACTAAAGCTTCGCGGGTGAAGCGGGTGGCGGAGAACGACGTGCTGCTGGAGTTCGGGACCCGCCGGGCGCAGGAAGCGGATGCCGCCATTTGGGGCGCGAGGGCCGCGTATATTTCCGGCTTCGACGCCACCTCGAATTTGCTGGCCGGCGAAATTTTCGGCATTCCGACCAAAGGAACGCACGCCCATTCATGGGTGCAAATTTTCGATTCCGAGCAGGAGGCGTTTGAACGGTACGCCAAAGCGCTGCCCGACCAGGTATCGCTGCTGGTCGATACGTTCGATACGTTAAAGAGCGGGGTGCCGCACGCTATCCAAACGGCCAAAATGCTTGAGGCGCAGGGGAAGCGGCTGAGCAGCATCCGGCTGGACAGCGGCGATTTGGCGTATTTGTCGATCCAGGCGCGCAAAATGCTTGACGAAGCCGGTTTGCCTTACGTGAAAATCGTGGCCTCCAACGATTTGGACGAGAATACGATTTTCAACCTGAAAGCCCAAGGGGCGAAAATCGATATTTGGGGCGTCGGCACGCAGCTGATTACCGCGGCGGACCAGCCGGCGCTCGGCGGCGTATACAAGCTGGTGGAGCGGGAAATCGGCGGCCGGATGGAGCCGACGATCAAAATTTCCGGCAACCCGGAAAAAGTGACGACCCCCGGCAAAAAAGACGTGCTGCGCATCGTCAGTAAGGAAAGCGGCAAGGCGATGGCCGATTACGTTTGTTTTCCGCATGAGCAGCAGGCTAGGAGCGGCGGCAACCTGCGGCTGTTCGACCCTGTCCATCCTTATATCAAGAAATCGGTGAAAAACTACGAGGCCGTGTCCATGCTGCAGCCGATTTTCGAAGATGGCGAGCTGGTTTACGAGCTGCCGTCGCTGGAGGAGATCCGGAAATATCATCAAACGCAGCTAAGCCTGTTTTGGCCGGAGTATTTGCGCAAGCTGAACCCGGAAATCTACCGCATCAGCTTAAGCCAGGAAGCTTGGGAATTGAAGCAGAAAATGATTGAGGATTATTTGGGGCATCAGGAAGACTAGGGCGAAAAAAAGATTGCTTTGCGGCGGTGTTGCCGTTAAAGCAATCTTTTTTTGCATGGGCACCCGCGGGGAATATTTCTCGGGAAAGCGCAAAAACCGCTATAAATCGGCGTTCTCCCGGTTTTGATTCGACACGTCCTGTTCGCAGTATCTGGCGAAATAATGCTTAAACAATATATCGATCTGCCGCTCGACCGCATCGCGGTCGGGATCGCCGGCGATATGCTTGATATGCTGCATCATGATGATCGGAAACAACACGGCGGCGTTGATTTGCAGCATCATGATGTTGAGGATCTCCGGATCCGCCTCCCCGGTAATTTCCCCCACCGTAGATCTGATTTTGTTGAAACCGGTCGTCTTTAAGAAGCTGCTGAACTCCTGATTGGATTCAAACGTGATGTTTCCTTTGCCGAGAACCTCCTGAAGCAGCCCGGGATACTGGGAAATGTAGTCGACATATTGAAGCATAAACGCTTTCAAGCGGTCTTTCGGATTCAGGGCGGTGTCGTCAAGTACGGTAAAGTTGGCTTGAAACGAGGTTAGCAGCATTTTCAGCGCCTCGTTAATCAACTTGTCCTTTGAACCAAAATAATAGTTGACCAGCGCCAGGTTGACATTGGCGGCCGCGGTGATTTTGCGCAGCGTGACTTGATCGGCACCCTCCGTTTTAATGAGCTCCAGCGTTGCGTTTAAAATATTTTTTTTGGTGGTCAGCCCATGATCGGCACAGTAGCCCATAGTTCCGCTCCTTTATGGCGTAAATCATCTCAGCCTAAGTATACCAAATGTCAACGCGGGATTAAATCCGCGAATCCGAGTTAAATTAAAATCTGTTCGCTTGACAAAACCGGGGGAGGGATATTTAATATTAAATTAAACAATGTTTAAAACGTTGTTTAAACCATAGATAGAAAGTTGAGTGAGAGAGTATGCCGAATACTGCGGGAAACCCGGCCAACGCCCAAGAGTTTTCCATCCGCTCCATCATTGCGCCGATGTTAGCCGTCATTGTCGGCATGATTATGGTCATATTGGATAGTACGGTGGTCAATGTCGCCGTTCCCCGGCTGGTGGATTATTTTGCCACGGATTTGAAGACGGTGCAGTGGACGATCACCGGATACACACTCGCGTTATCCGCCGTGATCCCCTTGGCCGGCTGGATGACCGATAAATTTGGCGAGAAGCGGATCTTCCTGATTACGATCGCCTTGTTTACCATTGGTTCGGTCTTATGCGCTTTGGCCGAGACGCCGGCCCAATTAATCGTGTTCCGCATCATTCAAGGCTTGGGAGGCGGGATGGTCTCGCCGATCGGTTTTGCGATGGTGTTCAAGCTTGCCCCTCCGGATAAGCGCGGCGCGGTCATGGGCGCGCTCGGCGTGCCGATGCTGCTGGCGCCGGCCCTCGGTCCGGTTTTGTCCGGCTGGATGGTCGAAAATTTAAGCTGGCACTGGATTTTTCTGATCAATTTGCCGATCGGCATCATCGCTTTATTGGTGGGCCTGCGTTTTTTGCCGAAATCCGAACGGCGGGAAGCGCCGCGGTTGGATATGTTCGGGATGATTTTAGCCCCTATCGCCTTTGCGATGCTGACCTTTGGGGTCGGCGAAGGAGGCGCAGGCTGGACTTCCGCGGCTACGATTACGGGGCTCAGCGTTGGCGCTATGGCTTTGCTTCTCTTCATCATCGTTGAATTCAGACATAAACAGCCATTGCTGGAGCTGAAGGTATTCCGTTCCTCCCATTTTACGCGGGGGATCGTGCTGGTCTGGATTGCCCAGGCGGCGTTGTTCGGCTCGATGATTTTAACGCCGCTATACTTGCAGCAGGTAAGAGGCTACAGCGCCTTCGAAACCGGGATTTTCCTGCTTCCTCAAGCGCTGGCCTCGGCCTTCTTCATGCCGATCAGCGGACGGCTGTTTGACCGGGTCGGGGCCCGCCCGCTCGCATTTATCGGCCTCGGCATCGTATCCGCCGCCTTGTTCCTGCTGTCGCGGATCACGGCGGACACCAGCCTCGGCATGGTTTTGCTTCCGCTCGGGCTGCTCGGCAGCGGTATGGGGCTAACGATGATGCCGCTGAACACCCATATCCTGAACTCCGCGCCGCGCCATTTGGTCGCCCGGGTCACGCCGCTGATGACCGCCGCGCAGCAGGTGATCGTCTCCTTTGCGGTCGCCGGGTTAACCGGGTATTTAACCTCGCGGATCAACAGCCATATGGCGGAGGCGGCGCTGATGGGAGGAAGCGATTCGCTGCAGGCCGCTGCGGCCGGGTTCGGCGATACTTACTTTGTGGCGTCTTGCCTGGCCGCCGCCGGTTTTGTGCTTACCCTGATGCTGTCCAGACCGAAAAAGCAGGCCGAACCTGCCGAAGCGCAGGCCGGCGAAGGGGCTCAGGCGGACCCTGGAGTGATGATCGGACATTAGATGAAGTAAGGATGCAATGAAAACGGGATATAGGTTGAAGCGAGAGCATCTCCGGCAGATCGGAGGGCTCTCGCTTTTTGTTTATTTGGCGGCGCAAATCAAGAATGTATATATGACATTTGTTACATAAGTCACACGTCTTCTGTGATATTTTAAAAATTAACAAAGTCATGCTGTATTGTCATTCATCGATAGTTTGTTTTAACGCTGTTAATAAACTCGCTATGCGAGAAGGAGGGGGCCAAACGCGTGGTACAGTTGCCGAAAGTAAATGAGCTTGGTTTTTTTGAAATTCGTTTGGAATCCATTGGAGGCTTGGGAGCCAACCTGGCCGGCAAAATGCTGGCGGAAGCCGGGGTGGAGGGAGCTGGCTTCAACGGGGTCAGCTTCTCGTCTTACGGCTCGGAGAAAAAAGGCTCCCCGGTAAAGGCGCATATCCGGTTTTGCGACTTAAATACGCCGATCCGCGATACGTCGCCGGTGGAACGGCCGCATATCGTCGGCATTTTTCAGGAGGCGTTGTCCAAAACGGTGAACGTCATCAGCGGAATTTACGAGGACAGCACCGTACTTGTCAATTCGCGCAAAACTCCGCAAGAGCTCAAGGAAAAAATGAAGCTTGTCGGCGGGACGATCGCCGTCATCGATGCGACCGGGATCGCGCTTGAGGAGAAGAACCGGGTCAATATGGCGATGCTCGGGGCTTTGTTCCGGTTATGTCCGTTCCTTGATCCGGAAACGATGAAAGACGTTATCCGCAAATCGCTGGAGAAGAAATATCCGCAGACGGTGGCGCCCGCTTTGGCGACGTTTGACCGCGGATACAAAGAGGTTGTGTTTGAAACGTTTGCGCTGCCGGAAGGCGTCAGCATGCCCGCTTTCGTACGCGCCGATACGCCGATGCTCGGGTATGAAACCCAGCCGATCGGCGGAATTGTCGTCAATCCGGGCAACAGCATTCTGAAAGATCTCAGCATTTCCCGCTCCGGGATGATGCCGCATTTTAAAGCGGAAACTTGCATCAATTGTGCGGCTTGCGACAATGTTTGTCCGGACAATTGCTTTGTATGGGAAGAACAGCCGGATAAAAAAGGGCGGCCGCAGATGTTCCTGAAAGGCATCGATTACCAGTACTGTAAAGGCTGCCTGAAATGCGTTCACGCTTGTCCGACGGACGCTTTGTCCGGGGAGCGGGAAGAAGACGGTTATGCGGAGGAGCATCGGGTTCCGCATCTGTTCGATTTGGCGGTTCATTAATATTAAGGGGAAAGGTGGTACAAACATATGGCGATCGATATTGAAACAGAACGCCGCGCCGGCACGGTCGAACAGCGCGTCGTGTATGAGTCGGGCAACGAAATGGCCGCTTATGCCGCGAGCCAGATCAATTATCATATCATGGGGTATTTTCCGATTTCCCCGTCCACGGAGGTCGCGCAGTTTCTCGATTTGATGAAAGCGAACGGCCAACATGACATCAAGCTTATTCCTTCGGACGGCGAGCACAGCTCCGCCGGGATTTGCTATGGTGCTTCCACCGCCGGCGGGCGGGTATTTAACGCGACCAGCGCGCAAGGCTATTTGTATATGCTGGAGCAGATGCCGGTGCAGTCGGGAACCCGCTTCCCGATGGTCATGAACCTGGTTTGCCGGGCGATCTCCGGGCCGCTGGACATCCACGGCGACCATTCGGACCTGTACTTTGCGCTGAACACCGGCTGGCCGATTCTGATGTGCCGCGACCCGCAGGCCGTTTACGACATGAACATCATGGCGATCAAGCTAGCCGAGGATCCGGAGGTAAGGCTGCCGGTGCTCGTCGCTTCGGACGGCTATTTTACGTCGCATCAAAAACGCCGGGTGCATACCTTCGCGAAACAAGAAGACGTGCTGAAATTCATCGGGGAACGCCCGCCGGCGGGGTTTGCGCACACGCTTGACCGCAACAACCCGATTACGGTCGGCCCGTATATGAACGAGCCCGATTATATCAACAACTGCTACCAGCAGTCTGTGGCGATGTACAACGCGGAACGCGTTTTCGAGCGCATTGCCGGCGAATACGAGGCGCTGACCGGCCGGGAATACAAGGTGCTTGATCTGTACCGGATGGAGGATGCGGAAGTCGCGGTCTTCCTGATGAATTCGGCGTCCGAAATCATCAAGGACGTGGTTGACGACTTGCGCCGCCAAGGCATCAAAGCGGGCTCGATCGCGCCGAACATGATCCGCCCGTTCCCGCAGAAGCAAATCGCCGAGGCGCTCAAAAACGTCAAGGCGATCACCGTTGGCGACCGCGGCGATTCCTACGGGGCGTACGGCGGAAACATGGTCAACGAGATCAAGGCGGCGCTGTTTACGCACGGCAACCATACAACGAAGGTGATCAGCCGGATCTACGGCCTCGGGGGCAAAGAGTTTTACGCCGAAGACGGACATCACTTTTTCAAGCTGGCGATCGATGCCGCGGAGAAGGGACATGTTGAGGTTCCGTTCGATTATTACGGCCATACGCCGGGCGATCCGGACAAAACGCCGAAGCGGGTGCTGAATCCGCTCAAATTCGAAGATTTGAAGACCGGGCTGATCACCGTTACCCGGAACGAAGAAACCGGCAAACTGGGCGTGCGGATTCCGCCGCTGCGCTCGCTTACGAAGAAGCCGAAGCGGATCGCTCCGGGCCACGGCGCTTGTCCGGGCTGCGGGATTTTCTCCGGTTTGGAGCTGTTTTTCAAAGGGATCGAAGGCGATATCGTGGCGCTGTTCCATACGGGCTGCGCGATGGTCGTAACGACAGGGTATCCGTATTCCTCCCACAAGGCGACCTATATTCACAACCTGTTCCAGAACGGCGCGGCCACCCTGTCCGGGGTCGTCGAGATGTTTTGGGAAAGAAAACGCCGGGGCGAACTGGACGATCTTGGCCTGAAGGACGACTTTACGTTCGTGATGGTCACCGGCGACGGCGGGATGGATATCGGCATGGGACCGGCGATCGGGGCCGCGCTGCGCAATCACAAAATGATAATCATCGAGTACGATAACGAAGGATACATGAACACCGGGGCGCAATTGTCCTATTCGACACCGCTGGGCCACCGGACTTCCACGTCCAATATCGGCAAGGTGCAAAAAGGGAAGGCGTTCCAGCATAAAGACACGGCGCAAATTATGGCGGCGACCAACATCCCTTACGTCTTTACGGGCAGCGAGGCTTATCCTCAGGATTTGGTGAAAAAGGCGGCCAAAGCGCAGTGGTATGCGCAAAACGAAGGGCTGGTTTATGGTAAAATATTGATAGCCTGTCCGCTCAACTGGATCAGCCCCGACGACCAGGGCACAAATATCGTCGATGCGGCGGTGAACTCCTGCTTTTTCCCGCTGTACGAAGTCGAGCATGGACAGACGACGATTACGTACAACCCGGAGGAGAAGGGTAAACGTGTGCCGTTGACGGACTGGCTGAAAACGATGGGCAAAACCCGCCATTTAACGAAGCCGGAAAATGCCGAAGCGCTGGCCGAATTTGAACGGGAGGTCGAGCGCCGCTGGCAGATGCTGCTGGCCAAGCATGAGCATCCTTATCTTTGATGTAAAATGAGTGTTCACAGCACTTTTTGAACTACCTCTTAAAGGAGGAAAAACAATGGAACAACAATTTCGCGCCTTCCGCGTGCATCAGGACGAGCAGGGATTTCGCGCCGGGCTGGAGACGATCGGCTTGTCCGACCTGCCCGATGCCGAGGTCACGATTCGCGTCCACTATTCGGGCGTCAACTATAAAGACGGACTGGCGAGCATTCCGGACGGCAAAATCGTGAGAAAGTATCCGTTTATCCCCGGGATCGATTTGGCCGGAGAAGTCGCCGAATCGCGCGATGCGCGGTTTCGGCCCGGGGATCTGGTGCTGTGCACCGGCTACGGGCTGGGCGTAACGCATGAAGGCGGCTTTGCCGAAATCGCCCGGGTGCCCGGGGACTGGCTCGTGCCGCTGCCGCAGGGGCTGACGGCCCAGGAGGCGATGGCGATCGGCACCGCCGGCTTTACGGCGGCATTGTCCGTACAACGCCTGCTCGATAACGGGCTGGCGCGGGAGGACGGCCCCGTCCTTGTCGCGGGGGCGACCGGCGGCGTCGGCAGCATGGCCGTGGCCATTCTCGCCAAACTGGGGTTTGAAGTCGTTGCCGTCACCGGCAAAACCGGTGTAAGGGAAAAACTTCTGGCGTTTGGCGCGTCCGACGTGATCTCGCGGGAAGAGGCATCGTCCGGAGCCAAAGGGGCGCTCGGCAAGGAACGCTGGGCAGCCATCGTCGACCCGGTTGGCGGCGCGATGACGGCCGATTTGCTTAAAGCGGTCAAATACGGCGGTTCTGTCGCCTTGTCCGGACTGACTGCGGGCGGTAACGTGGAAACCACCGTTTATCCGTTTATTTTGCGGGGCGTGAATCTGCTTGGCATCGATTCCGTCTTTTGCCCGACGCCGCTGCGCCTTCAGTTATGGCTGCGGCTGGCCGGGGAATGGAAGCCGGAGCGCGCGCTGAACGAAGGGATTAACGTATATCCCCCTGAGCAGCTTCCGCAAACGCTGGAAACGATCCTTTCCGGCCAGGCCGTTGGCCGGCAGGTGATCGTTTTTAAAGATTAGACCCAGAGGATGGTATAAACTGGGCGCATATGAGACACCCTAACCCCATCGGAGCGGCAAGCGAAAGCTTTGTGCAAAGGTGGGGTATTGACATGAATTGGTGTAAACTCGGTCTTGGCCTGGTATTGGCGGTATCGCTGTCCACGGGCTGCGGTAATGGGATGCAAAAAGTGGCGAAGCAGGAAATGGAAAAATACAATATGAACAGCTACCGGAAGGGCAACCACAGGCAGCTGACGAGCGGAACGACGCTCAACACCTCCTTGCTGCGTTCGTTAAAGGCGGAGTGCGCCGAGCGGGGAATCCGTTTAACGCATGAAACGTATGCCGAAGGGCTTGATGGGAATATCAGCTACAGTTATTTCATTAACGGAGACGCGCGGCATTTCATCATCGTTCACGTTTTCCCCAGCGAGCAGGACCGGATTCGCGAAATGACGGAAATTTACGGCTCCGGCGATGGATCCGGCGATGGAAAGAAGGGGCTTCACGCGGCTGCTGCAGCCAGCCAGGCTTCCGTCATACGGACCCGGGACAACGCGGCGTTGGTTTACGCCTCCACGGCGCAAAAAAACAGTCAATATCGCGAGCAAATGAAAACGATCTTTGACCGTCTTTTGATGCGGATGCAGGACCGCGCCGCCCAATAATTATGAAGCGATAACCAACCTCTTTTTCAGGGCCGCACCCGGTAAGAGGTTGGTTATTTTTTTGGATATTATTTTTTGTAAATTTCCCGCATCACATGGCGCAGTTCGGGGATAATGATCCGCTCCATGGCGAGTTTGACGGCCCCTTGCGAACCGGGCATGGAAAACACGGCTTTGTTGCTGATCGTTCCGGCAATCGCCCGGCTAAGAATCGCGGCGGCACCGATATCCTCGGTAAAGCTGAGATAGCGGAAAATTTCGCCGAATCCGGGCATCTCTTTATTCAGCAAGCTGCGGACCGCTTCATACGTTGTGTCCCGGGGCGCGATCCCGGTTCCGCCGGTAAGCAGCACCGCTTCGATACTGCGGTCGGAGGCCGCTTCGCGCAGCAGCTGGCGAATCCCGTCGTAATCGTCTTTGACGATGACGTACCTGGCAACCCGGTAACCGTTCTGCTGCAGCAGCTCTTTGATCAGCCGGCCGCTGCTGTCCGTTTCTTCCGTCCGCGTGTCAGATACCGTGACCACCAGGCATGATACTTGATCCGGCGCTTCATTCCGATGTTCATCTACAGATCTCATCTTTAAATCGATTCCTTTCAGGTTGAGATAGAGTTAATCCCATTTTATCACTTCCTGGGCAAAACATCTCGGCATGAAATGCGGCGTGAAATAGGGGTTGAAATAAAGTGTGAAACAGCGACTTTAAAAAAGAGTGTGAAACAGCGGCTTGAAACAGGGGGGGGAAACAGCGGCGTGAAATAGGGCTTGAAATAGGGTTGCATGTCCTTGCCGCTTGGTGTAAACTCGCATTCGTACAGATGGAACGAATGCCGCCCAACCATAGCATGGTGGTCAGCCTAGAAGGAGAAGAGGGGAAGTCATGGAGAAAATTACGCAAGTATATATATTGTCCGGATTTTTGGGGAGCGGTAAAACAACGCTGCTGCAGCGATTGCTGCGGTTTTGGCAGGATAAAGGTTTGCGCCCGGCTGTCATCATGAACGAAATCGGGGACGTCAACCTGGACGGCCTGCTCGTCCCGGGCGAAGTGCCGATGGCGGAAATGCTGGGAGGCTGCATTTGCTGCACGATCCGCGGGGATTTAAGCGTACAGATGGCCGAGCTGATCTCGGCGGAAAAGCCGGATCTGGTCGTCATCGAGGCGACCGGGGCGGGCAATCCGCTGGAGATATTCGACGCGGTCACCGAAGTGTCGCTGTATTTGAAGCTGGAGATAAAACCGATGATCACCGTCGTGGACGCGGCGCATTTGGCCGAACTGCACGATTTGCAAAAGGGGAAAACCTACCGTTTAATGCTGGAACAAATCCGCTGCGGGTCCGTCCTTATCCTGAACAAGATCGATATGATCGGCGGGGGGCGGCAGCGGGAAATGATCGATTTACTGAGCAAGCTAAACCCATACGCGCAAATCGTGTCCACCGTGAAATGTGAGGTCGACATTCCCGGTTTGTTGAGCGGAGGACGGTCCGGTTCCGGGGGGCGCGATCTCCGGCTTGGTCATGAAGAGAACGACTATGGGCACGGGCACGAACATGGGCAAGTACTTGAACCTTTACACGAGCATCAACATGAGCACAAGCACGAGCACGAACTGGAGAACAAACACAAGCACGAACACAAACATAAGAACGAACACAGACACGAACATGAGCATCAACACGAGCGCAAGCATGAACGTGAGCACGAATTTGCGTCACATGACCATGAGCATAACCATAACCATGACCACGATCACGATCACCATTACCCCCATACTTCGCATGAGCATGTTACCGTGTATACGCACTATTTTAACGGGCCGGTGGACAGTGAAGAGTTCGAACGGTTTATTGCCGAGCTGCCGCGCGAAGTGTACCGGGGCAAAGGCGTTTTGACCTTTACCGACACGGCCAGCCGCTTTCTGTTCCAATACGCCTACCGGGAAGCGGATTACTTGAAAATTACGCCGCAAGGCGAGGTGCCGGATGTGGCCGTGTTCATCGGCGAGCATTTCGACCGGGAGCTGATCGCGCGGCGCTTAAAAGAGCTTGAACGCAAACAAGCGTAGAAGCGGTGCAGAAAATCGGGCCGGATGGACCTCGATTTCCGAAAGCGGCGGGACGGATAGACCAAGTCGTCCAACCCCCCCGCCCACTGCCGGCACGCGCCGCAGCAAAGCGTTCTGGGAACTGTGAAACAGAGGTGAAAAGTGGGCTCAACCTAAGTATCGGCGCTTGACAGCCAGTTAAATGGAACGGCCTGCCGCCGGCGTTCAAAATAACGGCACTTTATGTGCTTATTATCCGGAGCTGGGCGTGTACATCCTCATTAGGGCATTTATATACTTATATTCCTATAAATGGGGAAGATTACCGGAATTTCCTTACGACGGAGGAAAATAGCGGCATAAATCGCCTCTATTCCTCTCAAATGGGCGGATATCGCCGGAATAACGACATTTTTTGTACTTATTTTTTTCGCCGGAGTTTCTCAAGCAACTTGGCTTATTTGTTCAGCGTCCCTCTCCCCCTTGAGGCCCTGATCCCAATACCATCGTGCTGGAAAACTGAATAGTTAGGATGAAGATGCGTGCCTTTAAGCCTAGTTTGTCATTCTAGCGGTTGTGATCGCCGTTATTTTGATAAAATAGAGGTGAAATTAAATTTAACGGTTGTGACAGAGCTTATTTCGCTTTTCTTCTACGAATTCGAGCCTCTTTCACTGAATAAGATCAACCACAACCGTTAGAAATTGAATTCTCGTCTTTTTGGCGAAATAAGCTCGAGTACAACCGTTAGAAAAAGACTGGAGATCCAGAAAGCAGGGGCTGTTAACTTCAAACGAATAGGTTAGTCAAATAACCATTAAGCCGCACCGTCTACTGTCTACTGTCTACCGTCTGCTGCCGAACAATTACGAGCACACATAAATTTGTGAAACGGAAATTACTGCAACCTTTTGGGCGGGCCTCCCGTCTAGGGGGACAGAGGTGATGAGATATGAAAAAAACGCCAAAATTGAAACTTTCAGCCGCTCTGCTGCTGGCCGGTTCGCTGCTTTTGACGACTTCCGTTTCTGCTTTCAGCGATGTGCAGGGAGATGACGCCGGTATTACCGAGTCACTGCAACAAAAAGGAATCATCCAAGGAATTACGCCGGACAAGTTCGTTCCCATGGGCAAACTGACTGGAGCACAGGCGGTGACGATGATCGTCAACGGGCTTGGTCTCAAAGTGAAGGACGCCGCCAAATCACAGGTTCCCGCCAAGGATGAATGGTATTCCTCCGCGCTGCGGATCGCCGCAGACAAAGGTATCAAGCTGCCCAAAGACTTTGACCCCAATGCCGAGCTGACGCGGGAAGCTTTTGCCGATATTTTGGTGCAGGCCGTAGGTACGACTGGCGACTATCCAATGGTCAAAATGTTCATCGAAATCGCCGATGCCGATCAGATCACCGTGGAATATTCGGGCCACATCCAGCAGCTGCTGCTAATGAAGATCGCCAGCCTGGACGAGCAGGGCAAATTCCATCCGCAGGATACCATAACCCGCATTGAAGCGGCCCGGCTCGTATATAATGCGGCCGAATACATCGATAAATACAAGGAAGCCGAACAGGGGATGCAGGATAACGTAAGCTTTCAAGTCGAAAAAGTAAACGACCAAATCAACAAGGTGGTGCTCACCCGCGCCGAGCAGCCGAACCCGGGATACGGCATCCGTGTAGCTAAAGTGGAGTTCTCCGGCGACAAGGCCACCGTCTATTACGAACTGCTGTCCCCCGAACCGGGCATGAATTATATTCAGGTCATTTCCGATACGAGGGCAGAGACGTACATCTCCAGCCAATATACGGTGGAGGTTAAGAAACTGCCTTGACCAAAACGCACATGTGAAAATTTACAGATTTCTTTAAACTAAAAAAAACTTCAGAACCGCCTAATAAGCGGGTCTGAAGTTTTTTTTGTCAGCGCGGATTAGCCACCGGCGCCCAGGGCTGGCCTGCCGCCGGCGCGCCGGGCGCTTCCGCGCCTCCGTGCTGCAGGCGGTACATTTGATAGTACCGTCCGCCCATGGCGAGCAGCTCATCGTGGGTGCCGCGCTCGGCGATTTCGCCGCGATGCAGCACGAGGATCTGGTCGGCGCTGCGGATCGTGGACAAGCGGTGCGCGATGATGAAAGTGGTCCGGCCCCGCTTCAACACCTCCAGCGCGTTTTGGATCAGCGCTTCGGTTTCCGTATCGATGTTGGCGGTCGCCTCATCGAGAATCAGGATGGCCGGGTCGAAGGCAAGCGCCCGCGCAAACGAGATCAGCTGGCGTTCGCCGGCGGAAAGGGTGCTGCCTTTTTCCACGACCGGTTCGTCCAGCCCTTTGGGCAGATGCGCGAGAATCCGCGTTGCACCGACGTCGCGTAAAGCCTGCTCCGCCGCTTCCCGGGAGATCCGCTCGTCGCCCAAAGTGACGTTGGACAGAATCGTCCCGGTGAACAGGTAAGGGTCCTGCAGCACGATGCCCATATGCCGGCGGATCCACTGCTTGGGCAGGTCCTTCACCGGCTGGCCGTCGATCGTGATCAGGCCTTTTTGCGGATCGTAAAACCGGAACAGCAGGTTGATGATCGAGCTTTTGCCGGACCCGGTATGCCCGACCAGCGCCACCGTTTGGCCCTGCTTCGCTTCGAACGAAATATTTTTCAGCACGTAATCCTGCTTATAAGCAAACGATACGTCCTTGAACTCCACGTTCCCTTTGTAACGCGGCATCGAGCCGTCCGTGACGTCTTCGCCCGGTTCGTCCATCAGGGCAAACACCCGCCCGGCGGACACCATCGAGGTGTCGAGCGCGGCCAATTGGTTGACCATCCCGGTGATCGGCTGGAACAGACGCCCCAGCACGTCGACGAAGGCGTACAGCACGCCGAGCGAAATAACGCTGTCCCCGCCAAGCTGCGCCGAACCGAAATACCAGAGCACCGCGGCAAAAGCGAGGTTGCGGATTACGTTCACCAGGTTATGCGACGTAAAAGCGTTCAGGTTCAGCATTTTGTTCTGATGTTTCATATAATCGTCGTTCAGGTTTTCGAACTCTGCCTTTGTTTTCGCCTCGCGGCGGAAAATGCGGATGATCGACATGCCCTGGATCGACTCGTTGATGATCGCGTTGATCTCGCTAAGCCGCGAGCGGATGATCGTGTTGTATTTGGTGGCGAATTTCCGGTACAGCACCACCCACAGGTAGATGACCGGCACGATGAACAAGCAGATCAGGCCGAGCCGCACGTCGAGAATAAACAACGCCACATAGACGCCCAGCATATTGATAATCCCGGAAAAAAAGTTCGCCAGCACCGCGATAAACAAATCTTTGACCGCTTCCGTGTCGTTCGTCACCCGGGATACGACTTTCCCGGCCGGCAGATTGTCGAAGAAATACACCGGCAGCCGCTGAATGTGGGCGTAGACGTCCATGCGCAGCTTGCGGATGACCTTGTTGGCGGACGATTGCAGCCAATACGTTTTGCCGAATTCCATCACGATGGAGACGGCCAGAAAAACGAAGTACCATATAATCAGCGAAATAATGCCGGGAACCTCGGGTTTGTAAAAAGCGAACAGCCCGGAGGCGCTGAGCTTTTGCGCCGGATATTCGCTAACGGTGCCGTCCTTGCGGGCGATGGTCAGGACGCCGTCCTTAAAGCTGCGGTCGCCGGTGACGTCCGCGACCGGCTCATCGATGAACAGGAAGCTGGTTCCGGCCTGCAGCACGCGCACCTCACCGCCTTTGGCTTCGCTTTCCGCAAAGCGGTCGCCCCGCTTAAAGTACCGGCCGTCGTAAAGGACGGTGCTCTCGTCCTGGCTTGCCGTTTCGTAAAACGGCTGTTCGATCGCCAGCATATGATCGTCGATCATCGCGCGGGCGATAAACGGGCCGGCGAGTTCGGCGGCGACGCCGATCGCCAGCATGACGAGCGCGAGTATAAAGGTATTTTTGGCCGTTAAAGCGTATTTGAATAACGATTTCCCCGTATGGGCGTGCATAACTTAGGACACCTCCTTAGTCAGTCAGGGTCGATTCCACCTGCTGGCGTTCGTATTGTTCGCGGTACCAGCCGCCGCGCGCAAGCAGCGATTCGTGGGTACCTTCTTCAATGATGCGGCCTTTCTCCAGCACGACGATCCAGTCGGCATGCTCTACGGCGGACAGCCGGTGCGTGGAGATGAGCGTCGTTTTGCCGGCCCGGCGGGTGCGGATATTTTCGATGATCCGGGCTTCGGTCCGCGCATCGACGGCCGACAGCGCGTCGTCGAGAATCAGGATGTCCGGGTCGGCGATAAACGCCCGGGCCAGCGACACGCGCTGCTTCTGACCGCCGGAAAGGGCCACGCCTCTCTCGCCGACCAGAGTGTCCAGCCCGTCGGACAACGTACCCAGGTCCTGGTCAAATGCGGCGGTGCGGATCGCTTCCATGATGGTTTCATCCGGCGCGTCTTTGAAGCCGAACTGAATGTTCTCGCGGACCGTTTTGGAGAACAGGATCTGCTCCTGCGGCACATACCCGACCCACCCGTGCAGCTGCTTCAGCGCGATATCCTGGATCGGCACGCCGGAGACGGTCAGCTCGCCGCTGCCGAGCGGATACTCGTGCAGCAGCTGCTTCAGCAGCGTCGACTTGCCGCTGCCGGTCCGGCCGACGATGCCGAGCGTTTCTCCGCGCCGGATCGTCAGGTCGATCTGCTCCAGATTGTTGACGGTCGACGTCGGATAACGGAACGTGACGTCTTTGAATTCGATCGTTTCCGGCGTTTCCACCCGCACCGGATTCGGCACGTCCTGAACGTCCGGCTTGACGTTCAGCGTTTCGTTGACGCGGTCGAGCGAAGCGCCGCCGCGCTGCATAATGTTAATCAGTTCGCCGATCGCAAACATCGGCCAGATCATCATCCCCAGGTACATGTTGAAGGACACGAGATCGCCCAGGGTTAATTCGTTATGAAAGACGAGATAAATGCCGTACGTCAGTCCGATCGCATAGCTTAGCCCGACGCAAAGCCGGATGGTCGGCTCGAAGTAGGCGTCCACTTTGGCGACCGCCAGGTTTTTCTGGTAAACGTCGTTGGTGATGTCGGCAAAACGCTGTTCATCATTCCGTTCCTGCACATAGGCGCGAATGACACGGATGCCGGCGATCGATTCCAGCACCTGATCGTTCATGTCCCCGAACGCATCCTGGGCCAGCGTGTAACGCTCATGGATGATCTTCCCGTAAATCTTCATCGCCAGGGCGATAAAGGGGAGGGGGATGATCGCCGCGAGCGTCAGCTTCCAGCTGATCAACGTGCTCATGGCGATAAAAATGACCGCCAGATACGCCGTCGAGTCGGTGAGCGTCAGCATCCCGAAGCCGGCGGTTTGGGCGACCGAGCGCAGGTCGTTCGTGGCCCGGGCCATCAGATCCCCGGTACGGCTCCGCTCGAAAAACGGCGGCGTCATCCGCAGCAGATGGCTCATAAAACGCGAGCGCAGCAGCCGCTCGACCAAGTTCGAGCCGCCGAACAGCGAATGCATCCATATGTAGGTGGTCAGATAGATGAACAGCAGAAAGCCGATGATGAGCAGAATATATTTCGTGAGCGAGCCCCAAGTTACGGTGCCGCCCACGATTTCGTCGATGGCGCTGCCGAGCAGCCGCGGCGGGGCGAGTTCAGCGATTCCGGCCACGATGAGCAGGAACAGGCCGATGGTGTAGCGCCTCTTTTCACGCTTAAAAAACCAGCCCAAATTTTTCAGAACCGAAAACATGTTGCGATTTCCTCCTTTTTCCATACCAGGTTGTTCTACAGCTTGAAAAACGGCAAAAAAGGCATACCGTCCGTAAACGATATGCCTTAAAGAACCTTAACATATGCCGCGTACGCCGCTTTATTATCAAAAGCAGCCCCGCGTATAATTTCGCCGCCGAATCCGTCCCTTCATAACAATTGGCGGTTAGCGTTCGATTCGTTTCAAGCGGGCAGGGTCTGCCCCGGTATTCGGTTGTAGGCGATCCGTACGCGGACGTACATCGGAATCTTTGAACTTGAACACCGTGCTCACCCTTTCTTCATTGGTAATTACTTGAAAATGCGATTCGTATGTTCCCGATTGTATCACCGGATTCAAGAAGATGTCAAACTTTATTTTTCCGCTTCCGAACAAGGGTTTGGCAATCGGCCCGGTTTGGTCTACAATAAGAGAAAAAGGAGAGGGGAGATTCTGATGATCCACGTTACACAAGAAGCAGCCGAATGGTTTAAACGGGAGTTGGACCTGAAAAACGGGCAAGCCGTGCGCTTTTTCGCCCGCTACAGCTCGGGGGGGAAACTGTATCCGGGGTTCTCGCTTGGCATCGGAGTCGATCGCCCGGTATCGCCGGCCTTGACTTCGGAGGTGGAGGGCATCACGTTCTACATGGAGGACCAGGATAAGTGGTATTTGGACGGCTATCATTTGAATGTGACGTATGACGAGGGGCTTGGCGACATTGAATATAAATACGAGGCGGCACTCCCAAACTGACCGCCTTATCGCCGGAAGCGCAAGAAGCCGCATGCCATAACGAAACAAGGCCCGTTCTTTACGGGCCTTTTCTGTCTTTTTCCTCATCAGATAATGCTGTCTTCCATGGCAAATTCAAAATCGCCGATATCAAACACTTGAACCGGCATTTCCGCTTCGATGATCCGCCGGATCAGCTCCAATTGATCGGTTAGAATCGGGGCGTTCTCCCGCTGGGCGGTAAGCACGATTTCCGTTTCGATCGGGTCGAGAAATTCGCCGTATTGCTCATTGTCGACCGCGTTGATGACGGTCCAGGATATTTTATCGCCGAACAATATGGACGGGCTTTTGGACCAGGGCACGCCTAACGCGCGTTCAAGCTTCTTGCGGTTTAGCGGCTCCTCCAAATAAGCGATCAGCTCGGCTATTTTTTGTTTGACGTGGAAATCGTCGGCCGGATCGTTCATCAACGGTTCCGGGCTGTTTTGAAATTCATAGAGCTCCATGACGGTGGTGTAGGGTACAATATATTCAACAGGTGCCTGGGGCACCAGCAATTCTCCATAAATCGCCACCATCACGGCTTCAATGACAAATCGGCGTGACATGGTCATCCTCCTAAACCGGCCTGTGCCTCGTTGCTATATTATTTTCATAGTGAGTTATCAATTATAATGGAGTATACCACAATCGGTTTATAAATTCAGCTTTGCTTGACGAAAATCGGCGTTTATCCCCAAAATCGGGATATGTTGCCATTTCAGGAGAGGGATGTGTACGCAAATTGAAATATTGGAAAGCCTATTTTACGTTTGTCCGGCCTTATACGAAGTGGATTATATTAACCTTGTTCATCGGCATGCTGAAGTTCGGCATTCCGTCGCTGCTCCCGCTCGTGCAAAAATACGTGGTGGACGATATATTGCTGAACGGGAGCATGGCGGCCGGGCAAAAGGTGCCGCAGCTGATGATGGTACTGGGAATTACGCTGTTCCTGTTCGTCATCGTCCGCGGACCGGTGGAATATGCGCGGCAGTATTTCGCCCAGTTTATCACGGCGCGGATATTGTTTGACTTGCGGAACCGGCTGTACGGGCATCTGCAGCGGCTATCGCTAAGGTATTATCAGAACACGAAGGTGGGGGAGATCATTTCCCGCTTCATCAACGACGCGGAGCAGACGAAAAACATCGTCGAAGTCGGGATGATGAATGTCTGGCTGGACACGTTTACGCTCGTGTTCGTGTTGGGATTTATGTTTTATTTGAACCCGCTGCTGGCGCTGGTGTCGATCGCGATTTTTCCGCTGTACGCCATCGCGGTCAAGGTGCTGTATAAGCGGCTGAAAAAGCTGACCAAAGACCGGTCCGCGGCCCTGGCAGGCATTCAGGCTTATTTGCATGAGCGCATTCAGGGGATCTCGGTCATCCGCAGCTTTGCGCTGGAGCGGCACGACCGCAAGAAATTCGAAGGAATCAACGGCAAATATTTGCAAAAAGCGATGGCCCACAGCCGCTGGAACGCCTGGACGTTCGCCATCATCAACACGATGACCGACATCGCGCCGCTGCTCGTGATCGGATACGGCGGCTACCAGGTGATTCAGGGGCATCTGACCTTGGGGACGTTCGTGGCCTTTTTCGGCTACCTGGACCGTTTGTACGCGCCGCTCAAGCGGCTGATCAATGCGTCGACGACGCTGACGCAGGCCTCCGCCTCGTGGGAACGGGTGCTGGAGCTGCTCGAGCAGCCGTACGACATGACCGATGCGCCGGACGCGGCGGCGCTGCCCCGGGGCAGCCACGGCGTGGCGTTCCGGAACGTTTGGTTCAGGTACCAGGAGCAAGGGCAGTGGGTGCTGAAGGATATTTCGTTTGCGGCGGCGCCCGGGCAAACGGTGGCGTTCGTCGGCATGAGCGGCGGCGGGAAATCGTCGCTGGTCGGTTTGATTCCCCGTTTCTACGATATAGAGAAAGGGGAGGTCGTCGTCGGGGGCCGGGACGTCCGGCAGTGGACGATGGAAAGCCTGCGCAGCCGGATCGGCATGGTGCTGCAGGACAATTTCCTGTTCAGCGGCAGCGTGCGCGACAACATTTTGTTCGGCCGCCCGGACGCGAACGAGGAGGCGGTCATCGCTGCGGCGAAAGCGGCCAATGCGCATGATTTCATCATGCAGCTGCCAAGCGGCTACGACACCGAGGTCGGGGAACGCGGCGTGAAGCTGTCCGGCGGCCAAAAGCAGCGGATCGCCATCGCCCGCGTGTTCCTGAAGGATCCGCCGATCCTCATCCTCGACGAGGCGACGTCCGCGCTCGACCTGGAGTCGGAGCATCTGATCCAGCAGTCGCTGCTGCAGCTTGCGCACAGCCGTACGACGCTGATCGTCGCGCACCGCCTGTCCACGATCACCCATGCCGACCAAATCATCGTCATGAAGGACGGCGAAATCGCCGAACGCGGTACGCACGAGGAACTGATGGCTAAACCGGAAGGCGTGTATGCGCAGCTCTACAATATCCAGAATTTAAGCCCGGTGGAGGTAGGGTAATGACGGGCTCGGCAACGATCTCAGGCCGCCTGCTCCGATTGTCGGCCGGTGAGGGAGTTATTAAATAACGGAAAAAAAGTACGTTATTTCAGTTCATTTACCGAAAATGCGGGCAATAGAGGGAAAAAATGGCGTTATTTTTCGAAGAAGAGAGCAATCAGGACAGTTCTTGGCGGCTGGATAGAAAATAAGACCATAATTTTCCCCTATTCTACCAAGCAACCTTCACAACGAGGAAATAGATACAAAAAGTTCCGCTATTCTCTTTCGTAACGGACCTGAACGAAATTATCCGGGCCCAAACAAGCTGATTTTGCCCCTAACGGACTGGGTGGGCGTTATTTGGCCGAATGGCACAAGAGTATGCTCATTGAGAGCAAATAACGCCCGCTGGCCCGCTGAGTCCGTAAGCTTGGGAAATACCGGGAAATGGTGCGAATAGCGGCATCTGGGTCCGTTAGCATCGGAAGCCGTTGCCGGCCGATTATCAGCTTGGACTTACGTGAACTTAAGGTGACTGCCCCTCGTTTAGGTCCTATCGGCAGGGCGGAGGGTGCGGCAGCCTACAGCTTCCCGATCACCAGCGACAAAATCCCGGCGGCGATCAGCGGGCCGACGGGGACGCCGCGGAAAAAGGCGACGCCGAGCACCGTGCCGATGAGTAACCCCGCCACGACGGTCGGCTGGCTGCCCATCAGCGCCGCGCCGCGGCCGCCGAGCCAGGCGACAAGCATGCCGACGCCGATGGCGAGCAGCGATTTCCAGTTGAGAAAAGATGCCCACAGCGTCTGGATCGAGATTTTCCCGCTGGCGACGGGGCTCATGACGCCGATGGTTAAAATGATGATGCCGATCGTCAGACCGTACTTGTCCAGCCAGGGAAACGTGCTGTTCAAATGCAGCACGCGCAGCAGCAGCAGGACGATCATCGCCACCGTGATCGGCATATTGCTGCTGAAGATCCCGAGCGCGGCCAGAAGCAACAGCAGCAGCGCCGTGACATCGATTTGATTCATGGTGCTTTGCACCTCCTCCTATGGAGAAATCCAAACCGGGCCTTGCCCCTTTTGGGGCGTTATTTTTCGGCGGAACGGGAAGCCAAAATATGCTCCGCGATCAGCTTGCCGTGGCCGCGCCCGGTTTCGATAAACACCTCGTTGGCGTTGCGGCCCGAGGCGATGACGCCCGCGACGTACAACCCCGGCACGTTCGTCTCCATCGTTTCCGGATCGAACACCGGCTTCTCCATATCGCCGGCCATTTCCACCCCGGCGCCAAACAGCAGTTTGCGGTCCGGACGGAATCCGGTCAAGGCCAGCACGAAATCGTTGATCAGCGCCGTTGTTTCGCCGCTATCGTTGGCCTCGACGACCACATGATCCGGATGGATTTCTATCACCCGGGAGTTTAGCCGCAGATCGACTTTGCCTTTGTTGACCAGGCTTTCGAAGATCGGCCGCACCCAAGGCTTGATGTTGCCGGAAAGATCGTCACCCCGGTAGACGACGGTGACCTCGGCGTTCACGCGAACGAGCTCCAGCGCCGCGTCCACGGCCGAGTTGCTGCCGCCGATAATCGTCACTTTGGTGCCGGTATACGGATGCGCCTCCTGGAAATAGTGGGACACTTTATCGGTATTTTCTCCCGGAATGCCCAAAATATTGGGGTGATCGAAATACCCCGTCGAAATGATCACATTTCGTGCCGCGTACTCCGTGTGTTCCCCGCCGCGCTTGACGGAGCGCACGATAAACGTACCGTCCGGCTGCCGCTGGACTTCCGTGGCTTCCTCATAAGCCGATACCGGGACGTTGTAGAAGTCGCTCACTTTTCTGTAATATGCCAGCGCTTCATGGCGGAAAGGCTTGTCATTGGGCGTAGCAAACGGCACATCCCCGATTTCCAGCAGCTCGGCCGTACTGAAAAATTGCATATGGGTTGGATAAGAGTAGATGGAATGAACTAAGCAATGTTTTTCGAGAACGAGCACATGCAGTCCGCGCCGCTGGCATTCGATCGCTGCCGACAGTCCGCAAGGCCCTGCTCCGATGATGATGACATCCTGCATGGGTTCCTCCTGTGTTTGTTGTTTTTTTTGGTTTTCAAAAAGAATTTTCAAAACAATACCATCCTACAGCAAATGCCAAAGAATAGCCAGACATTAACGGTTTTTTGGCGAAATCAGGCCTTGTTGTGTCCATTGAGTGACAATTGAAGCGCGGCTGTCTCAAAACGTAAAATTTGGAGTAAACTAATATTGTAAGCGCTTGCCATAAATTTGATAGATTTAGGGAGGTGCCGTACATGCTGTCGTGGTTCAAAAGAAAACCAAAACCAACTCGCGCCGGAGCCCCGGATACCGTTTCGGTTTCGCTCGACGAGGTGAGGCAGGCCGTATTGCGTTTTGAGGCCGACATGCCCGAAGGCGTAAACCGGTTATCGCTGCTGCTTCCTGACGGAAGTCTGGAAATGAAGCGATTGTCGCGTTATTTGGGCGGCATTACGAAGCAACGATTTTTTCTGTCCAGGGAAACCTATGAGATTTTTGATGAAACCGACCGCCTGATTCCCTATTACTTGGACATGGTTCAGCCTGCGGTGGATACTTACATGGATGAACAGGGGAAACTTCCGGTGCTGGAACAGTCCCGCGAGCTCCAGGTGGATTACCGGCTGTTAATGCGGGAGCACTACCTCAAGGAAATGCCGCCGTTTCCGCTGTATGTTACGGAGCAGGAGATGCTGTTAACCCACCGCCCCAGACGTGTTATGTGAGCCTGGAGCGCAGGGCCCGGTCAGGGCCTTGCGCTTTTTTCATTTGACAGCCTGTTTTACAATAGAGAAAGAGAATAAGTGGGGAGAGAGGGAACTTAAAATTGCAGCTAGAAGCGGTGTTGTTTGACTTGGATAATACGCTGATGGACCGGGACCATACGTTTCGCCGGTTTGCGGAACAGTTGGCGCGGGAATGCCTGGTGCCTGTCTTGGAAGAAGAGGAGCGGAACAGGCTGATTGATTATATGATCGAGAGGGACGCCGACGGATACCGGCCGAAAGAGGGCTTCTTCCGGGAGCTGATCGAACATTTGCCGTGGAAGAAGCGGCCCGACCTGGAGGAACTAAAGGCTTATTATGACCGCAACTATATGACCCACGCCAAGGCGATGGATCACGCGGCCAAGACATTGGAAGCCTGCCGCTCGCGGGGCCTCCGGTTAGGCATCATCACCAACGGAATAAGCCGTTTGCAGCACGGAAAAATCGATTTGCTCCACTTGCGGCCGTATTTTGACACGATCGTCGTATCCGGGGACGTGGACATCCGCAAGCCGGATCCGCAAATTTACCGGCTGGCGTTGGAGCGGCTTGGCGTAACCCCGGAGAAGGCGGTGATCGTCGGCGACCATCCCCGCAACGATATTTGGGGGGCGGCGCAGGTCGGGATTCGCGGGATTTGGCTGCGGCGCAAACATGCCTGGGACGCGGAGCTGGCCGGAGGAGAACCTTGGCGTTCCGTTTATGGGTTGGACGAAATTCCCCCTCTGCTGGAGGAACTTGCGGGAACGGAGCAATAACCGGGTAGGGGCATTTTACAAGTGGAAGGATTGACAAAGCCTGCCCGATCCAATATGATGAATACAAAATCTTGAAGGAGGCTGGTAATTATGAAAAAAGTCCATGTGTCTAAGCTTGATGTTCATGAAACTTTTGACGTAAGTACGGCCTGCTTGGCGGAAAAGCATCTAACGCTAACCTTTTGTTAATGAATGAAGGCTAGCCATAAGGTGCAGGATTACCCAGCCGCGGGACCGTATTGTCGTCCCGCGGCTTTTTGCTGTGGCCGCCGGCGAATTTCGCTAGGCGGCCGGGAGAAACTGCGCAGGGAACAGTGCCCTAATTCCGATTGAATGAGCGTGTGCGCGCGGAAATGGGAGCCGGTTTTCCTGCGGCTTCCAAAGCGGGCGCGGGGCGATGAACCTCGCGTCTTTTTGCGCTGTTTTAGCTTGCTGCAGATCCGCCAAGAGACCGCGAAAAATCAAACCGAACGATATCATTTTAGGAGGAATACCCGATTGAATTTGACCAATTTAGGATGGAATCATGAGCGGGAAACCGCATTAAAAGGGCTGAGCCTTGGGCAGGTATGGCCGGGCAGAGTCGTGGCCGACCACGGACGCAAATACCGCGTGGCTACGGAGCGGGGCGAAGGCTGGGCGGAAATGTCCGGCCGCCTGCAGCATGAGCTTGGCGAGCGCAGCGAATTTCCGGCGGTAGGCGACTTTGTGGCGCTCCGTTTTCTGGCGGACGACAGCCAGGATGCGGTGATACACGGCCTGCTTCCGCGTACCAGCCGGATCTCCCGGCGCGCCGCCGGTTCGGTACCGACCGAGCAAATCGTCGCGGCCAATGTCGATCTGTTGTTTGTGGTGGCCGCGCTGAATCTGGATTTCAATTTGCGGCGTTTGGAGCGCTATTTGATTATGGCGTGGAACAGCGGGGCGTCGCCGGTGATCGTTCTGAGCAAAGCGGATCTATGCCCCGATCCGGAGCGTTACGTCAGCGAGACGGAGGGAATCGCGCCCGGGGTGCCGGTTATCGTGGTCAGCGCCATGGAAAACCGGGGGCGGGAGCAGGTGGATGCGCTGCTTAAACCGGGCGTGACGGTCGCCTTGACCGGCTCGTCCGGCGCCGGAAAATCGACCATCCTTAACTGGATGGCCGGAGAGGAGATGCAGCGGACCCAGAGCGTGCGCGAGGACGACAGCCGCGGCCGGCATACGACGACGCACCGGGAGCTGTTCGTGCTGCCCCAGGGCGCGGTCATGATCGACACGCCGGGGATGCGCGAGCTGCAGCTGTGGGACGATGACGGCGGCTGGGCGGAAGCGTTCAGCGACATCGAGGAGCTGGCCAAGGCGTGCCGCTTCAGCGATTGCCGGCACCAGCAGGAGGCCGGGTGCGCGGTCCGGGAAGCGCTGCGCACCGGACAGCTTGAGCGTAAACGGCTGGACAATTACCTTAAGACGCAGCGGGAGCTTAAATTTCAGGCCGCCAAAGAGCAAAGCCGGCAGCGCGCGGCCAAGGCCGGGGCCGGCAAAAGCGCCGCCAAGGCCGGTTCCGGCAAAGGCGGCGCTCCCCGCGGCAAAGGGGAGCAGCGCCGGCGGTTTGCGCAGGAGTGGGAGTAGTCGGGAGTTGGCTTATGGGTGGGATTGATTTCCGGGAAATCTCCCGACAAAGTCAGTTAGCCATCCATTCGTATGGAGTTAACGACCCTGCGTCTCTGCGTCCCGGATCTCCAGTCTTTCGCTAGACGGTTGTGATCGGGCTTATTTCGTCGAAAAGACGCGGATTCAATTTCTAACGGTTATAATCCGCCCCTAGCGTTGCATTAACTTTTGCCAAAGATTTCACGTAAAAGCTTCTCGGAAATCTAACGGTTGCAGCAGCGGCTATTTTACGAAAAAAGACCTTTTCTAAATTGTAACGGTTGTGAGCGCCGTTATTTGCCTGAATCTGAGCAAAATAGCCGGATTTAAGTGAAATAAGCGCCATGGCAACCGTTACAATTTGAAATCAACGTTTCATAGAACAAATAGCGCTTGTGGCAACCGTTAGAATAGTTGTGTGGCTAGAACATGTATCTAGTCAGATCAGATTTAATGCAACGCTTGTGGCAACCCAACATTAAAATGACGGGGCCCGCAGCGGCAGCCATTGCAGCACGTCTTGGATTTTGGCGTCCCAGTATCCCCACTCATGTTCGCCGGGGCCTTCCTCATAGGTCAGGGGGATTCCCAGCCGGACGCAGGCTTCGCGGAACGTCCGGTTATCCGCGTACAGAAAGTCTTCCGTGCCGCAGCACTGGTACAGCCGGGGCACCGGCTTGCCGTCTTTGCCGGTCTGCTCGAGCAGCGCCAGCAGGTCGTTTTCGCTGTTCTGCGGACCGGCATCTCCAAAGATGCGGCGCAGCAGCGCAAAGTTCGCGTCGTCCAAACGAAATCTTGCATTCATGTCCAAAGCCCCGGATAAGCTGGCCGCCGCGGCGAACATCTCGGGTTTTCGCAGGGCCAGCTTAAAGGCTCCGTATCCGCCCATCGACAGGCCGGCGACAAACGTGTCCTCCCGGCGTCCGGACAACGGGAAAAACGAACGGCAGAGCCGCGGCAGCTCCTCGCTGACGAATGTCCAATACCGGTTGCCTTCGGCCATATCGGTGTAGAAGCTCAAATCGACCTGAGGCATGACGACGGCGAGCCCCATGCCCGATACATAACGTTCGATCGACGTCCGGCGCAGCCAGACGGTGTCGTCGTCGGACATGCCGTGCAGCAGGTAGAGGGCCGGATAAGGACCTTGAGCTCCTTTGGCGGACATTCCGATTTGCGACTTGGCGGGCTCAGGCAAAATCACGGTCATCGACGTGCTGAGCCCCAGCACTTCGGAATAAAAGCGGCATTGAAACAGTGCCATTTAACATGCTCCTTTGCTTATGCGATTCGGAAAAACGCCGTGCCGCTTCGCGTAAGCGTTTTCCTGAACGCATGATTGGAATGAAGCCATACCTGGCCAACTCTCGTCTGCCTTTCATGGCTATAGCTCAATTATAACGCCGGACAGGATTAATTTCTTCATCTTTCCAAACGTTCCGCTGAAATCGTGCTACAATAAGAAGGACGGGTTAGTTCCAGGGTATCGAGGTGACAACGCTGGGGGTGGGAAGATGAAATTCCCCTGGAAAAGAAATCTGTACGTGCTGTGGATCGGGGTGTTTTTTTGCAGCACTGCTTATTCCATGGTCATTCCGTTCATGTCTTTGTTTATCGCGCATGATCTCGGAGTGACGAAGAATTTGACCCTTTGGTCGGGCTTTGCGTTCGGCATTACGTTTTTGGCCGGGGCTTTGATATCTCCTTATTGGGGATCGCTGTCGGACAAATACGGACGCAAGCCGATGCTGCTGCGCTCGGGTTTTTCCTTGTGCGCCGTATATATACTTAACTCATTGGTTCAGGATCCGTACCAGCTCATCGCCGTACGCATCCTCTCCGGGTTATTGGCCGGGTACGTGCCGTCGGCGATCGCGCTGGTGGCGACGAATACGCCGGAGAAGCAGGTGGGCTACTCGCTAGGAATCATGTCGACGGCGGGGGCGGCGGGCGGCATTATCGGACCGCTGGTCGGGGGCTCGCTCAGCAAATTTATCGGGTACCGCGAATGCTTTCTGGTTGCGGGAGCGGTGGTGTTGTTTTCCGCCTTGATCGCTTTGATTTTTGTGAAGGAAGAGAACTTCGACCGCAACCGCGAACGCTCCCATGTGCTGGACGACTTAAAGGAAGCTTCGGCGAACCGTCCGTTTATGGGCCATCTGCTCGTGGTGATGCTCGTCACGGCTTCAGTCATGGTACTGGAGCCGCTGCTTTCGCTTTATGTGCTTGATCTTGGCGCCTCGGCGTCCGACGCCTCCTTCAGTTCGGGCATTATCTTCTCGGCGGTGGGCATCGCGACCGTGATCGCCGCGCCGATTTGGGGTAAAATCGGCGGCCGTATCGGCTACAAGAATACGCTGATGATCGGCCTGATTGGCGGCGGTCTGGGCAATATTCTGCAGGTTCTTTTCCACAATCAGGTTGGCTTCGGGGCGCTTCGTTTTGTGTACGGCCTGTTTTTTGCCGCGGTGTTCCCGGCTTTGAACGCGCTGATCGTTGAGGTGACCAAGCCGGAGTTCCGCGGCCGGGCCTTCAGCCTGAACCAATCGGCCAGCCAGCTTGGCAATATGGTCGGGCCGATCGCAGGGGGCGCCCTTGGCGGCTGGATTTCCATTCCGCTGGTTTTTGTGCTAAACGGCGCATTGCTGGCCATCACCGCGGTGACGCTGCGCCTGAAGCCGCTGCTCCAAGCCAGACATGCCGGCAAAAGCCCCGGCTCAGCCGCCGGCAGATCGGGATAAGATAAAAGAAACTCCCCCTCTTAGCGTAATGAGCTAACGAGGGGGAGTTTCTTTTGCCGCGGCTTCCGCCAGATTAATAGAGTGAAAGCGCCAGCGTGTCGAATTCGCTTTTGCTGTGAAGGATCGCTTCGGAACCTTCGATTTCAATGCTGATCAGCGAGCTCAAACATTTTTTCAAAGCTTGTTTGCCGTTATAATATTTGTACTCGAGCGCGCTGGTCAGCAGTTTTAAAGTACGCTGTACAGGTTGCTTGCTGTCGACGTTAAAGTAAACGGGTACGAGATTGTTTTGGAAGTTAATGAGAATTCTCATAGTAATCACCTCTATACAGTGGTTTCATAGTACAATACTATAGTAAGAAACTTAAAAAAACATTAAGAAAACATTATAATTCGATTAATGTTTGATGACATAATATCACCGGGGAGGGACGGAAGTCTCTCTTTTTTGCGCTTACCTTAATTACGAATTCAGGATTAAAAAAGTTTCATCTCGCTCAAAAATATGCTTCATGCCCTATTTTTGTGGGTATATTGTAATAGAATGGGAAAAATTTCCGCGCATTGCAAAATTAATAAGTGTTATGATTACACCAAAGGAACGAAAATGAAGCTTTGATCCTAATGAGGAGGTGGACAGATGTTGGTCTCAAGTGCTGTGCGGAAAGGCACAGTGAAGCTGGATGCATACTCTTGGTTTTATTTGACGAAGACTTTAGGACCAGGAGATCTGCTTGAAGCGGACCATCCTTTTTTAAAATATTTGCATAGAGGGCTGCGCAAAAACGAAACCCCCACACCGCTGATCGAGAATCTGCCAAGCTTGCCCCTGCACGTATCGACCTGTCTGACTGCTGCGTTTCTGGCGGGCAAAGCCTGCTGGCTAAATTTTCGGGCCGGGACGAAGAAATATGAACAATATTTATATTTGGCCGGAAAACAAATGGTTAAAGTAGAGCGGCTTCACGAGGAATCGCCGCGTTTGCTGCTGGAAAGCGCTGGCGGGATGCAGCAGTGGTGCGAGGACCTGACTTTGAAAATGAGATGGAATTCGCGAACGCTCCGCGTCGAGCTCCCCGCTTTAATGATGTCCAGACGCCGGTTTGAAGAGATCGCCGGCCAAATGGACAAGCTGGATCTGGAGAAGTTGACCGGCGCGCTTACCGCGCTGACGAATGACGAGGAAGGCAGCATCGCGCTTGCCCGCTGTCTGAAAGCTCCCTTGGCGCAGGGAGAAATGCGTTTTTACGCTAAGGCGGGGGATGCTTGGGAGCTGCAGACGGTACATTTTCTGAACAATGAACATATTAACTGGCTGATCCGATTCAGCGCCAATGAGGAAGAAGACTGGCTGATCGCCACGCCGACCCCGCGCCATCAATTTCAGGACATGCTGCACATGTGGTTTCGGCAACCGCCGGAAGCCCAAAAGGAATCCCGAGAGGAAGTCCGCGCCAAGTCCAGGTGATTCGTCCGGCCGGAAATAAGATCAGAACGTCCCCGCGGGGACGGCTTTATAAGACGAGGTCAAACGGGATAATCCCGGTTGGCCTCTTTTTGTCGTTTTTAAACTCAGGGGTTGATTTTTTATGTGTGAGTGTATATATTGTATATATACATTGTTGACAAAGTATACAACAAAGGAAAGATGTACAATGGATATTTTGCTATCCCATTCTTCGGGCGAACCGATTTACTTGCAGATCGTCCGGCAAATCCGGGAGAGCATCCTGCAGGGGAAGCTTCCCCCCGGTACGGCGCTTCCTTCCATACGCCAGTTGGCCAAAGATTTGCAAATCAGCGTCATCACGACGAAAAGGGCCTATAACGAGCTGGAGCAGGAGGGCCTCATCGATTCCGTGGTGGGAAAAGGCTCCTTCGTTGCCGGCGGAAATCAGGAATTTATCCGCGAACAGCGGCTGAGAGCGCTTGAGAACAAGCTGAGGGAGGTCCTGGAGGAATGCCGCAGCATACCGGTGAGCATGGAGGAACTGATCGAATGGATGAAGCTTTTGGACAGCGAAGGAGGAGCAAAGAAATGAACGCGATACAGGTTGATGGATTTTCGAAACGGTACGGAAGCTTTGCATTATCGGACGTGAGCTTCGGAGTGCCGAAAGGCTACATTACCGGGCTGATCGGTCCCAACGGAGCCGGAAAAAGCACGCTGATCAAAGCGGTCATGGGCATGGTGCTGCCGGATCAGGGCAAAATTTCGGTGCTCGGTGAAACGGCGGGTTCGGAGCATGCCGGGTACAAGCAGCATGTCGGCTATATATCAGACGAAAATATTTTTTATGATTATTTGACGATGGAGCAAATGAAGCGGATCGTTGCCCCGTTTTATCCCGGCTGGGACGAGGACGTTTTCGAGCGGTACATGGACCGGTTCGAACTGCCGAAACGCAAGAAGATCAAGGATTGCTCCAAGGGGATGAAAATGAAGTATGCGATCGCGCTCGCTTTGTCGCATCATCCGGCGCTGCTTATTATGGACGAACCGACGGCGGGGCTCGATCCCGTTTTCCGGCGCGAGCTGCTGGATTTGCTTGCGGAGTATATCTTGAGCGGGGAGAATACGGTTTTGTTCTCCACGCATTTAACGGCCGATCTCGATCGGGTGGCGGACTACGTTACCTTTTTGAACCGCGGGAGCCTCGTATTTTCCGATACAAAGGACGATGTGCTTGAGCGGTATGTGCTCGTCAAAGGCAGCCGCGGCTTGCTCGATGCCGATGTGCGCCGGGCCCTGATCGGGGTGCGGGAGACGGAGGTTGGATTCGAAGGCTTGGCGCCGGATCGTGAACAAGCCCGCGAGCTGTTCGGCGGCGAGGTGCTGTACGACCGGCCTACGCTGGAAGAAATCATGTATTTTACGGTGAAGGGTGGAAAAGCAAATGTCTAGCATCGTTCGATTGCTGCACAAGGATCTATTGCTGATGAAGCGTTATATCGGAGTGTTGGCGGTTTATGCCATCGTGTTCTCCGGTTTTATTCAGGCGAACAATTCGTTTTTGTACGGAATGCTGCCGGGGATGGTGCTGATTTTGACGCTTAGCGCCGACATGCAGCTGCCGGTTCAGCAGTTTCTGGTCAACCTGCCGGTGCGCCGCAGCCTGCTCGTTTTGTCCAAATATGCCTCCGCGTTTATTTTCATGCTGGCGGCGTTCCTCTTGAGCGTTGTGCTGGATAAAGGAGCCGCTGTGCTGCAGGGAGGTTCGGTTAGCTGGGAGCCTTCATATTTGCTCGGCGTGTTTGCACTCCAGATTCTGGTCATGTCTGTTTATATTCCGCTTTATTTTTGGCTTGGTCCGAAAGGGGCCCAATTTTTGAACATCGCCATGATGATCTTCTTTTTTGGAGTCAGCTTTACCGTGTACAACGTACTGGGCAGCGAAAGAGCGATGGGGATGATCGCCCGGATCGGAGCGCACCCCTATGTCGCCGGCCTGATGGGGATCGGCGTTGCGGCGCTTGCCGTATTCGTTTCCTATAAAGTATCGTGTCTGATTTTCGCAAAACGGGACCTGTAAGAAAAACATCGTGACTAAATCACACCCCTAGATGGGCAATCTGGAAAGAGGCAGAAAAATGACTTTTTGAACTACCTCTGATAGGAGTGTGAGCAGATGATGGAAGGACATCAAACAAACAAGCGCGGGCGTTTTGAGGGAAAAACGGCGATCGTGACCGGAGCCGGCTCCGGCATCGGCAAAGCGGCGGCCGTTAAATTGGCTGCCGAAGGCGCGAAGGTGGCGCTGTTCGATCTGCTGGATGAACGGACCGGGCAGGCGGAGCGGGAAATCAACGGCCTCCACGCCGGGGCGGCCCGGGCCTTCGATGTGGATGTGGCCGATCCGGCGCGTATGGAGAAGGCGGTCCGCGAGGCGGCCGGGCATTTTGGGGGCATCGATATCGTCTTCGCAAACGCCGGCATTAACGGGAGACTGGCCCCGGTGGAGGATTTTAGCTTTGAAGAATGGGAAAAAACGCTCAGCGTCAACTTGAACGGCACTTTTTTGACGGTAAAAAACGCGGTCCCGTATTTGAAGCAGCGCGGCGGCGGCAGCATTATCATCACAAGTTCCATTAACGGCAACTATAAATTTTCCGGTTTCGGCATGTCGGCATACAGCACCACCAAGGCCGGGCAGGTCGCTTTTGCCAAAATGCTCGCCCTGGAGCTTGCCAAGTTCAAAATCCGTGTCAACGCGATTTGCCCTGGAGCGATCGCCACGAATATCGACGCTTCCACGGAAAAAAGCAAGGAGCTGCAGGAAATCATCATTCCGGTCAAATATCCTGAAGGCTCGCAGCCGCTATCCGATGGGCCGGGGCAGCCGGAGAACGTCGCCGATTTGGTCGCTTTTTTGGCCTCCGACGAAGCGATTCACATCACCGGCGCCCAAATCGTCATCGACGGCGCGGAATCGCTGCTGTAGCCAAAAATTTAAAATGGCATTTCAGGCGTTTGCTTCCGTCCTTGGGGCGGAAGCTTTTTTTTGCTATCCCCACTTTGGAAAAAATCCAATAGATTGATGCTGATCGCCCGTAATTGGGGCAGAAGGCAAGAAAGGGAAAGGGGTTAATACTCCGAATTAAGGCGGCGGTGATAGGGGATGACGCTTTTCCTGGCGCGCCTTTCCGTATACACGGCGGCTGGCCGGACCGGAGCTGGTTTTCAGCGGGGCCGAACCAATGTATAATCGCAAGTAAAACCGGTGTTTAGCGTGAAATCAACTTTGCTAATTAAGACTCAACCTAATAACCAGCGCTTGACAGGGAGGGCGGTAACCGATCGTGGCAAGAAATATCGGCAGATCAATATCCGCTGTCCGGACGCTTTGCACGATTATCCCATTTGATCCGGAAGCAGAGAGGAAGAGAATTTAGGAGAAGAAAAAAGGTTTGGGAGCAGCAGGCATGTTCGAGATCGTTAGTTCGAGATCGTTAATTTCGAGATCGTTAGACAGGCTTGTGAGAAGGAGGTTGGAGAAGTGAAACAGACCTGACGGAGGAATGGGGCAAGACGCCGGGAAAAATGAAAGGACCGTGATTAGCCCCCACCCTTTCCCCCTGAACAAAAGGGAGAATCGTGCAAAGCGCATGCAGGGATACCTAAACACGAACGCAGATGTGCGAAACTTGTTGGTATAGAAGGGTATTGGCAAATAGGTGCGAAGGAGGAGAAGAAAATGTTGTCTTGGCTCGCTGAGCAAAAAATAGCCGAAGCGATGGCGCGCGGGGAATTCGATCATCTGCCCGGGAACGGGCGGCCGCTGCAAATTGAGGATTTGTCGTCCGTTCCGGAAGATTTGCGGATGGCCTACAAATTACTAAAAAACGCCGGATGCGTTCCGGAAGAATTAAATCTGCACGGCGAATGCCTGCGGTTGGCCGATTTGATCGCGGCCTGTCAGGATGAGGAAGAGAAGCGGGAGCTGAAGAAAAAGCTGTCAGAGCAGCAGCTGCGGCTGAACATGCTGGCGGAACAGCGGGGGCTGACACACAGTCCGGCGTTCCGCCAGTATGAAGATGCGATCCGTCGGAAGCTGGAGTAAACTCGCGCCGCGGCTGGAGACATGGGCTCGGCCGGAGCGGCCGGAGGCCGGTATGCTGCTCAAGGCAGCTCAAGGCTGCGACACGGCAGCGGTTAGGGCAGCAGCTTACGCACCATCGCCTCCGTTAGAATAAACGGCTCGCGGGTGATGTTGTCCAGCCGGAACTCGCGGACCAAATCGCCCGCGGCGGCGGGTTCCGGCCGATCGGTCAGGCCGCTGATGTACGCCAGCCAGCCGATGACGGTCTCCGGCCGCGTACCCGCCTGGCGCAGCGCGCCGATGCCGAGGTCGCCGTGCCGCTTGGCCAGCCGCCGCCCGTCTTCGCCAAGGATGAGCGGGGCGTGGGCGAAGGCGGGCGGCGTCCATCCGAGCGCGGCGTACAAGTGGAGCTGGCGGGGCGTGGAGTCCAGCAAGTCGTCGCCGCGCAGCACGTCGGTGATGCCCATCAGGCAATCATCGACGGTGACGGCCAGCTGGTACGAGAACAGCCCGTCCGCCCGCCGCACCACAAAGTCGCCGCCGCTGCCCGGCGGGAACGACTGCGGCCCGGCGATGCCGTCCACGAAGGCGAGGCCTTCGCCGCCCAGCGCGAAACGAAGCGAAGGCGATTTCGCCTGCGCTTTGATCCGGCGTTCCGCCGGGGTTAAATGGCGGCACGTCCCGGGGTACGGCGCGCCTTCCGAGCTTAACCCGTGCGGCGCGCCGGCCACGGCTAGCAGCTCCGCGCGGCTGCAATAGCATGGATACAGGCGGCCGTCTTGGTCCAGCTTGGCCAAAGCCTCCTCGTACATCGCCGTCCGGCGGCTTTGCCAATACGGGCCGTACGGACCGTCCGCACCGGGGCCCTCGTCCCAATCCAGGCCAAGCCAGCGAAGATCGGCGATAATCCGTTCGGTAATTTCCGGTTTTGAGCGCTGGATGTCGATATCTTCAATCCGCAGCACAAACGCTCCTCCGGCCGCCCGCATTTGCAGCCACGACAAAAGCGCGATTTTGGCGTTGCCCAGATGCATGTCGCCGGAAGGCGTCGGCGCAAAGCGTCCGCGTCTCATGGTGATCACTTCCTTATGATGTTGTGCATGATGTTGTGCATGATGTTGTGTGTAAGCTGTAAAAGTTGTGAAAGTTGTGTAATCTGTAAAATTCGTGAAATTCGTGAAATTCGTGAAAGCCGTGAAAGCCGTGAAAGCCGTGAAAGCCGTGAAAGCCGTGGAAACCGTAGAAGCACTGGTGCTTTTTTAAGGGAATTACCCCATCCGCCGGAAGTTTAACGGTTGAAACAGCCGCTATTTTACGAAAAAAGGCGGTTTCCAATTTCTAACGGTTGTGAGCATCGCTATTAGTCTCAATCCAGGTAAAGATAGCCGAGTTTCAGTAAAATAAGCGCTATGGCATCCGTTAAAATTTGCAATCAACGTTGTGGGACCAAATAGCGGCTGTGGCAACCGTTAGAAAGTTATCGTGTTAGAAACATTTGTTGCATCAGGTGTTGCATCAGGTGTTGCATCAGGTGTTGCATCAGATTAGCCTTTACAATCGTTCCTGGGGAGCTTCTTCCGGAAGCACGGGAATCTCGATCCTTTCGATTTCGATCTTCCGGATCCGGCTTTCTTCCCGTTCCAGCACCTTAAAACGGAGATCGCCGTGCGTAAGTTCCGTTCCTTCCTCGATGTCCATGTTTTGCCCGTAAACCCATCCGCCGATCGTATCGGTTTCCTCTTCCTCCAGGTCGGTCAGCAGCAGTTCGTTAATCAGCGAGACGGACACTTTGCCGTCCACAATGAGATGATTCGCCGCAACTTCGGTAATTTCCTGCTCTTCCTCAGCATCGAATTCGTCGCGGATGTCGCCGACGATTTCCTCCAAAATGTCCTCAATCGTCACCATTCCGGATGTTCCGCCGTATTCGTCGATCAAGACCGCGATGTGGGAGCGCTCCTTCTGCATTTTTTTCAGCAGCTTGGGCAGCGGAATATTTTCCGATACCGTCATCACGGGCCGGACAAGCGAGTCCAGGGAACCCCGAAACGTCTCCTCATCGGACAAAAACAGCGTCTTCGTGTTGATCATTCCGATGATATCGTCCTTGTTTTCCCGGATCACGGGGTAGCGGGTATACTGCTCTTCCTTAATGATCTGCAGGTTTTCCTCCCGCGATTTGCCGGCGTGCAGACAAACCATGTCGGTCCGCGGCACCATGATGTCTTTGGCGAGCTTATCGTCAAACGCGAATATGCGGCTAACAAAACTGAATTCGTTGGTGCCGATTTGTCCGCTTTCCAGGCTTTGGCTGAGCAGGGCCCGCAGTTCTTCCACACTGTGCGCTTCGTTCCATTCCGCGGGCGGCTTAAGGCCAAGCAGTGAAACGATCCAGCGGGAAGAGCGGTTAAGCAGCCAAATCATTGGAGAGAGCAGCGTCGCGAACCAGAGGAGCGGCCGGGATGCGGCCAGGGCGAACAATTCCCCCTTTTGGGAGGCAAGCACCTGCGGCACCAGTCCGCCCAGCACGACATGCAAATACGTGATGATAATAAAAGCGATTAGAAAGGAAAAAAACGATTCCACCGGCTCGGACAAGCCGATATAAAAAAACAGCGGCCGCAGCAGCCGGCGAACGGCGGGTTGTCCCAGCCAGCCAAGCGTTAAGGAGATCGCCGTGATGGCGAGCTGGCAGGTCGACAGGGCTTGATCCATGCGGTCGGCCAGTCTTTTTAACGCGGCTGCGTTTTTGCGGCCTTCTCGCCTCAGCGCGTTCACCCGACCCGGGCGGAGCGCGCGAAGCGAAGATTCGGCAACCACGAACAAGGCGGTGAGCGGGATTAATGCAAAGATAACCGCCAGTTTGATCAGATCGGTTCCGTACACACTCATCTTTTCGAAAACTCCTTTGGACCTTGAAAAGTAATTATTTCAGCTCAAACCTAGAAATCGGCGCTTGACATCCGGTCAAGCGGAGCAACGAATCGCGGGGCTGTAAAATTGCGGAACTTAACGAATCGCAGGCCTGCAAAATAGCGGCATTTTATGTATTTATTATCCGGCGCTCCGGCATGTTCATCCCCATTAACGGCATTTTTTGTCCTTATTATTCTGGATCAATGGACCGGAACATAGGGCTGGAGTTTATGTTGCTTTATTAAGGTTGTTCAAAAAAGGCGGTTTTGATCACACCTAAGGGGAATGTGGTAAAATCGATACGAATAGAGACTTGAGGAGAGAACGATGACGAAGCTGTCTGAACCTAAACCGATGCCTATAGATGAAGCGATTCCCGCGTTAAAAGACAGCCTGCGTAAGGCAGGCGCTGCCGTTCTGCTGGCCGAGCCCGGAGCGGGGAAAACGACGCGCGCGCCGTTGGCGCTGTTAAGCGAGCCGTGGCTGGAAGGCCAGAGCGTTATTTTGCTGGAACCGCGCCGTCTCGCGGCCCGTTCCGCCGCCCTGTATATGGCCGCGCAGCTGGGCGAACGGGTCGGCGAAACGGTGGGCTACCGGATGCGCGGGGAGAGCCGCGTGTCGCGCAAAACGCGGATTACCGTTGTGACGGAAGGGATTTTGACCCGGCTGCTGCAGCAGGACCCGGCGCTGCTGGGGACGGGACTCATCATTTTTGACGAATTCCACGAGCGCAGCCTGCACGCCGATTTGGGGCTGGCGCTGGCGCTGCAGAGCCGCGAGCTGCTGCGCGATGATTTGCGGCTTCTGATCATGTCGGCGACGCTGGACGCGGAGCCGGTCGCCCGGCTGCTCGGCGATGCGCCGGTCGTTCAAAGCCGCGGCCGCATGTATCCGGTGGAGACATTATACCTTCCGCAGGCACCGGCCGCGAAAGAACCGCTCGAAACCGTGGCGGAGCGGGCGGTGCGCCGCGCTTTGGCGGCGCATGACGGCAGCCTGCTCGTGTTTTTGCCCGGGGCCCGGGAGATCCGCCGCGTCGAGTCGCTGCTTGCGGGATCGCCGCTGCCCGAGGGCGTGCTGCTCACGCCGCTTTATGGGGCGCTGCCGCAGGAGGCGCAGCGGCGGGCGATCGAGCCGGCGCCGGCGGGCCGGCGCAAGGTGGTGCTGGCCACGTCGATCGCCGAATCGAGCTTGACCGTGGACGGCGTGACGGTCGTCATCGACAGCGGCCTCCGGCGGACCACCTTGTTTTCCCCGCGGACCGGGATGAACCGTCTGGTGACGGTCCGCGCCGCCCGCGATTCCGCCGACCAGCGGCGGGGCCGCGCCGGGCGAACCGCGCCCGGCGTATGCTACCGCCTCTGGAGCGAGGCGGAAGACCGCGCGCTGCCCGCGCGCACGCCGCCGGAGATCCTCGAGGCGGACCTGGCGCCGCTCGCGCTGGAACTGGCGGCGTGGGGCGCCGGCTCGCCGGACGAGCTGGCTTGGCTCGACGCGCCGCCGCCAGCGCCTTACGCCAGCGCCGTCCTGCTCCTGCAGCAGCTCGGCGCGCTGGATGCGGCCGGCCGCATCACCGGGCACGGCCGGCAGATGGCCGCGCTCGGGCTGCACCCGCGGCTGGCGCATATGCTGCTGCGGGCGCGCGAGCTTGGCCTGGCCGAGCCGGCCTGCGCCCTGGCCGCGCTGCTCGAAGAGCGCGACCTGCTCAAAGGCGCCGCCGGCCCGGACGGCGACCTGCGCCGCCGGCTCGCGCTGGTGCTGGACGCGGCCAAGGGTGCGCGCGGGGCCGGCTCGGCGCTCGAGGCGGACCCGGCCGCCCTGCAGCGCGTCCAGCAGCTCCGCCGCCAATGGGAGGCGCGGCTGCTGGAGCTGGATCAGCCGGCCAACGAAGCTGCCGCTGAAGGCTTGGCCGCGCCGCCGTCCGCCCAGGCGCCGGCGCCCGGGACGCTTCCGCCCCAAACGCCGCCGACTCAAGCGCCGCCAGCCCAAACGCCGCCGGCCCAGGCGCTGTCTACCCAAGCGCCCACGGCTCCTCAGCCGCGCGCCGATCTTGACGCGCAGCAGCCGGACCGGTATTGCGGCCTGCTGGTCTCTTTCGCTTACCCGGACCGCATCGCCATGCGCCGCCCGGACGGGCGGTATTTGCTGCGAAGCGGGCGCGGCGCGGTTTTACCGATGAAAGAGTCCCTCGGGGCCGCGGCTTTTCTGGCCATCGCCGATGTCGACGACGAGGGGGCGGAAGGGCGGATTCTTTTGGCTGCTCCGCTCGACGAAACGGACCTGTATCGTTATTACGGCAAAGAGATTGCCGAGGAGCGCAGCGCGGCTTGGGACGACGCTTCCGGTGCGGTGCGAGCCCGAATCCGCCAAACGTTCGGCGCGATCGTCCTGAAGGAGCAGCCGGATCCGCAACCGGGTCCCGAGCAGATTACCCGCGCCCTGTTGGATGCAGTTATCGTCAAGGGCGTGGGCATCCTGCCGTGGACGGACAGGGCGCGAATGCTGCAAGAGCGGCTGCTGTTCTTGCACCGCTTGGATGAGCGATGGCCGGACGTTTCTGACGAGACGCTGGCGGCGACGGCAGAATCGTGGCTGGCTCCGTATTTGTCCGGCGTGCGCAAGCGTTCCGATTTGCAAGCTTTATCGTTGTACGGCATCCTGGAGAACCTGTTGGACTGGCCGTTGCGGCAAGTGCTGAACGCCGAGGCGCCAACGCACTTGCTAGTCCCGAGCGGCTCCAAAATCCAAGTTCACTACGATGGGCCACAGGCCCCGTATGCTGCAGTACGCCTGCAGGAGGTATTCGGGATGATGGAGACCCCGCGAATCGGCTTCGGCCGGGTGGCGATCACCCTGCATCTGCTGTCGCCAGCAAGTCGGCCGGTTCAGGTGACCGCGGATTTGCGCAGCTTTTGGGAGACGACCTATTTCGAGGTCAAAAAAGACCTCAAAGGCCGTTACCCCAAGCATTATTGGCCGGATGATCCCATGGAGGCGACGGCTACCCGCAAGGTGCGTCCGGACGGGCAACGATAGCCGGACGTTGGATGAACGTGATACAGACTGCAATCTAATCGCATTGACCACAAGCGCGGTGATCTTCCGGGATCGCCGTGCTTGTTTGTCGTTCCACCAGTTTTATTTCGGCGATTATCTCATTTCTCACAGGCAAGATTCGAACAAATAGTAGAAATTTATCCTTTAATCGCCAAGAAGAGTATGATTTAATAGAATTGTAACCTATGGCAGATATTTCCTTCGGATGTCAGAGGGAAAGGGACACATCGTTTGCTTTCGTCTCTATACAAATAATGATTTGGGAAGCACCAGATTGCGCTCTTTTTGCTTGGTTTATTTCATTTAATTTTCTAGTGAAAGAGGGTTTCAAATTATGCATTCGATGAGAACCCACCGATTCTCCCAAAAGTGGAAGCTATTTGCCATGACCTGCTTGACATTGTCTCTGTTGCTTCAGGGAGGTCTCCGACAGCCGACGGCCGCAAAGGCGGCGGATTCACACAAAGGCGGCGTGACTCCTCCTCCAGCACGCTAACGGAATTGATGGATTCGCTCAAGACGCTTCTATGGAAGCCGTGGGATAAACTCATTGCCGCACTGAACAGGACACCCAGTCGAACCTCAAATGGGCGATAGAAAAAGCAGAAGTCGGTCGTTGCGGCAGAGTAAAAAGACTCGACAACTAACCGTGTCACCGTTTATGCAACACTACTGATGTAATTTTACGGAAATTACAGAAACTTAGAGTAAATAGGAGGCGGATTAAATGGAAAATCAATTGTTGCCTGGAATTGTTGTTTTGAATAGAAATTATTTTCCTGATTCCGAAATGAGTGCTTATAAAGTAGGTGCTACTCATTTTGCGCTTGAAATAATAAAGTGTCTAAATGAGAATGGTTCTTTACTAGGAATTATATTATATAAGCGAGATGAAACATTATCAGAACCAGCAATTAAAAACGAAACTCTAAACGGTTACAATACAATAACATTATTCTTTAATTTTAGAATGAATGACGAGAGTGTTATGGAAGCCATAGACAGGGCTATTGTCATGTTATACAGAAGTGAAACGGATAATCTGATTGTCTATTACCATACAGATACAATTATACAGTACCATCCTAAACATATTCCCGCTTGCTTAACTCATCATGGACCTTTTGTTGAAGATTTTATTGAAAATTATTCGTTAATCGAGGCTTATAAGGCATTTGAAAGTAACGAAAAGGTGCATCATATGTTAGAACAGCAAAAACGAGGTTTGACTACGTTGCTAAGCAATGAAAATATCTTTGTTTTACAGCATTCAAATATGCAAAGCAGGTTCTTAAGAAATAAAGGAATTAGGCAAGATTTAATTAAGGCGATTATTCCTCCAATCATTCCGATAACTGTAAGTGAAGTTAATTTAGGTGAAAAGTTACAATATTTTTTGAAGAACATTTCTGAAAATGAATTAATATTAACATCGAATGCTGCAAGGATTGATTACTTTAAAAATATGGATTTATTAATACACTCGGCTTTAGAATTAACAAAAAAGAATATTCCGGTAAAAGTAATCATAACAGGAGGATCAAAGGTTGATGAGCATAAAAGAGAAGCTCTTTATAAACTGATACCAGAGAATCTTAGATATAGATTTATGTTTACTGAAAAATTGTCAAAACTTGAACTTTATGCGCTCTTTAAAATAATGAAAAGAAAGGGGATTTTCGTATTTACTTCTAGATATGAAACACTTGGAATAACACCATTAGAAGCTGTCTTAAGTGGTGTATGCACTATTATGCCGGATTCAGATCTGGTGGAAACATCCAGATTTTTTCCGCAAAAATATAAATTTTCTCCCTCGCTTGAAATGCTTGTAGATAAACTTAATGAGTTATATTTCAGTAAGGACTATAAAACAAATGAAGTGAACAATTATGTTGGTAGCATTATTTCTGAAGAGAATTTTAAAAAAAGTTTTATAAATATGTGGAGTGAAATAACTACTATAGTAAATGAAAAAAAGTATTCAAAAAGTGCTTCCTGTAAATAAAATTTTCACTGGCCTTCCCTGTTCTCAAGCTTTCAACGCCCTTCCGCATTTCTTGCCAAGATTGATTGTACTTGACTCTCAAACACTGATTATTAGGTTGAGCCATAAGAAAGTATAAGTTTCGGAGCCTCTGCTTCCTTAAATCGTAGTACAAACTACCGCTAAACGCGGTCTGGCTTCTTCAAAGATACGTCGATAAACGTTTTTTCTTACGGATCGGCCCCCCGTTCATTTTTTCGCCAAAGCTTGCCAGCAAACGGCAGGTAAAGTATATTCGGTGGAGAAAGAGATCGATCGCGGAGGCCTTGTATGTCATATAAAATCACGAAATGGATGATCCTAATAGTTCCGACGCTTGTCGTCGGTATATGGGAATATGTGCGCCATCAATTTTTGATGCCTTATCTTTCCATGGAGCTGGGGAACATCCTTACGCCTTTCATCTTGTTCGGGGTCTGCGTGCCCCTATTGCACCGCTGGTTTTCCTATCTGGAACAGATGCAGGAGGAACTGCAGCGGGAGCGGGCGCTTAAAGCGCGCCTGGAGCAGCGGGAACAGCTGGCCCGGGAGCTGCATGACGGGATTGCCCAGTCATTGTTTCTGCTGTCGGTGAAGGTCGACCGGGCCGAACGGCAGCAGGCGGAGGCCGGACAGGCTTATGATTGGCACGAGCTGCGCAAGACGATCCACGAGGTGAACCGCTATGTCAGGGAGGCGATTTCCGATTTGCGCGTTCCTCCGGACTCCCGGCTCTCCGAACGCGGAACCGCCGATTTTCCGGGGCTGATCCGGCAGATGGCGGAGGAGCGGCAGCTGGGGCTGCGTATGGATTGGCGGTTGAATGAAAAAGACTGGTCCCCCAAGACGCGAATGGAGCTGTTGGCATGTATCCGGGAGGCGATCGTCAACGCGGGCAAGCATGGCGGGGTTCAGGAAGTTTCCGTGACCGGGACGGGCGATGCCCGGCGGTTTCGAGTGTCCGTCATGGATGAAGGAACCGGTTTTCAAGCGGATAAACCGCAAGCCAAAGGAAGGTACGGACTGCAAATTATTAGGGAACGGGCGGAAGCTATGGGGTGGACGCTGCAGGTGACATCCCGGCCGGGAAAAACGTCGGTTGAAATAGCGGGAGGAGACGGTTTGGATGAAGGTACGCGTACTGGTCGTCGATGATCATCCGCACGCGCGGGAGGCGATCGGCGAAATTTTGGCGGAGGACGACGGGTTTGAAGTGATCGGTTATGCCGAAAACGGGGAGCGGGCGGTTGAACTGACCGAGCTGTGGATGCCGGACCTGATCCTGATGGATATTCAGATGCCGGGCAAGGACGGGCTCGAAACGACGCGGGAAATCAAGCTTCGGTACCCGTATGTCAAGATCGTCCTGATTACCGTTTCGGATGATGCCGCGCATCTGTTTGAGGCGCTTAAGCAGGGCGCGCAAGGTTATTTGCTCAAAAATTTGGAGCCAGGGACATGGCTGGAATATTTACGGGCTATCGCCAGCGACGAAGCCCCGCTGTCCAGCGAGCTCGCGCTCCGCATTTTGCAGGAGTTTCCGCTCACAAAAAAAGATGCGGCCGGCGAACCGCCGCTTACCGCCCGGGAGCGCGAAATTCTCGGCTGGGTGGCGAAAGGCATGACCAATCGCGAAATTGCCGGCGAACTGCAAATTTCCGATCAGACGGTGAAAAATCATTTGAAAAATATTTTACACAAGCTGCATTTGGAAAATCGCGTCCAATTAACGCGCTACGCGTTGGAACGGGGATGGATCGATACGCGAAAAAAATAACGCAGGGCCGGCTGCAGGCTCGGGTTTATACTTAAGTAACTGTTGTTGACAAAGTTTTAGTTAGCCGTTATTATAAACAATAGTTACGGCTTAATATTAAGTAGCTATTAAATAGTAAGTTAATGAATGAAAAAGTGGAGGGAATACAGATGGCTAAAGTTTTATTTGTCAAAGCGAATAACCGTCCGGCGGACCAATCCGCTACGGTTAAGCTGTATGAAAGCTTCTTGAAAACGTACAAGGAAACGCATCCGGAAGATGCGGTTACCGAACTCAACCTGTTTGACGCCGAGCTTCCTTACTATGATTTGAACATGCTGAACGGATTGTTCAAGGTGGGTAAAGGCATCGAGGCGACGCCGGAAGAGCAAAAAGCGGCCGACCTGGCCAACACTTATCTCGATCAATTTTTGGGCGCCGACAAAGTCGTCTTCGCTTTCCCGCTCTGGAACTTCACGATCCCGGCCCAACTGCTGACTTATCTGTTCTACTTGAACCAAGCCGGCAAAACGTTCAAATATACCGAACAAGGACCTGTCGGCCTCGTAGGCGACAAGAAGATCGCATTGCTGCAAGCCCGCGGCGGCGTTTACTCGGAAGGTCCGATGGCGGCGCTTGAAATGTCGTTGAATTACGTGAAAAACACGCTGGCTTTCTGGGGCATCAACAACCCGGAAGTCGTCGTTGTGGAAGGCCACAACCAATTCCCGGACCGTGCCGAAGCAATCATTCAGGACGGCGTAAAACGCGCGGCCGATCTTGCCGCCAAGTTTTAATCCGCTTGTCATAAATAATCTAAAAAAAGCTGCCTTCTTCGGATCTTTGATCCGTGGGGCGGCTTTTTTGTTTTTAAGAACAATTGCACGGAGCAGCCGAATCCAATTATACTCACTTTATATGACTGAAGGAGATGCAGTTCAACATGATGATGGAATGGGAAATGGCCTTTAAACTATGCATGGCTTTATTGTTCGGGCTGTTTATCGGCATCGACCGGCAATTGAAGCAAAAACCGCTCGGCATCAAGACCAGCATGGTGATATGCATCGCCAGCTGCCTGGTAACGATCGTATCGATCGAATCATTTGCGAAATTCGCCACGCCTGAGCATCCGAACATGGACCCGATGCGACTCGCCGCACAAATCGTTAGCGGTATCGGCTTTTTGGGGGCGGGCGCGATTTTGCGCCGGAGCAACGAGGGGATATCCGGATTAACCTCGGCGGCGATGATCTGGGCCGCTTCCGGGATCGGGATTGCGATCGGGATCGGTTTTTATCTTGAAGCGGCGCTTACGACCGTGCTCCTGATCATTTCGGTGAACTTTATTCCCTACGTGATCAAATGGGTCGGCCCATACAAGCTAAGCCAGCGCGACGTGTCGATCAAAGTCGTGATGGAGAATCCGGGCAACGTCACGGAACTGATCCGCATTATCGAGCGGAAGGATGAAAAGAACCGGAGGGACAGGGTAAACCGCCATCGCATTCGCCGGCTGAAAATCAAAGACCTGGAGGATGGGAGACAGCGGATCGACATGGTCATCACCGCGTCGGAGAAAGAATACACGACGGAAATTTACCATTTTCTGCGGACGATCGAGCATGTGCACAGCGTGGAAGTGGAAAATTTATAGTCCGGTGGGCCCGTTTAAATTCAGTTTAAAAAACAGTTATATTCTTTTCCTGAGCTTAAATAGAAGCTTATCCGGGACGGGACATAAGGAAGGGAAGAGAAGAACATGCGTGAGAGAGAAACTTTATACAATGAACCCAATAAGCAGATAGCTAAAAAACGGGGCGGCCTGCGGGCGTTCTTGCGGCTGATCCGCGAGACGAAACCGAACATGGCGCTGCTGATCGGAGCGCTTTTGCTGAGCGTCGCTTCAACGGTTGTGAGCTTGGTCATTCCGATGTTCACGAAAAATCTGGTCGACGGCTTTTCGCTGTCATCAATCAGTACGCAGCAGATCGTGATGATCGGGGCGGCATTTATCGGCATGTCGATCGCTTCGGGGCTGTCGATCTATTTGCTTAATTACGCCGGGCAAAAAATGGTGGCCAGCCTGCGCGACCGGCTTTGGAAAAAACTGCTCCGGCTGCCGGTGTCCTATTACGATAACAACCGCACCGGAGAATCGGTGAGCCGCCTGACGAACGACACGGGGATCATCAAATCGCTGATTTCCGAGCATGTGACCGGTTTTTTCAGCGGTATCATTTCGATCATCGGGGCGGTCGCGGTGTTGTTTTACCTGAACTGGAAAATGACGCTGCTCATGTTTGTCGTCATCCCGATCGCGGCGCTTATTATGGTGCCGCTCGGGCGAATGATGTACAAAATTTCGCTGGGCATGCAGGACGAGACCGCTTCTTTCACGGCGGTTCTGAGCCAGGTGCTGTCGGAAATCCGGCTGGTCAAGGCGTCCAATGCCGAACGCAAGGAATATGAGAACGGGTTCGCCGCCATCGGCAAACTGATGACTTTCGGCATCCGGGAAGGCAAGGTGATGGCCTGGATCAGCCCGTTCACTTCTTTTGTAATGATGATGCTGCTGGTCGTGGTGATCGGTTATGGGGGCATGCAGGTGTCAAGCGGCGCAATGACGGCCGGTGAGCTGGTTGCGTTTATCCTTTATCTGATTCAGACGGTGATGCCGATGACGCAATTGACGACGTTTTTCACGCAATTGCAGAAGGCGATGGGAGCAACCGAAAGAATGCTGGAAACGCTGGACGCGGAGGAAGAGCCGTTTGCTTCGGGCAAGGAAGTGGCGGACGCGAACCAGCCGCTGGCGGTCGAAGGCTTGACGTTCGGGTACAAGCCGGAAGAGCCGGTGCTGGAGGGCGTTAGCTTTACGATGAAGCCCGGCACGGTGACGGCGGTTGTCGGGCCGAGCGGCGGCGGCAAAACGACGCTGTTTGCCCTGCTGGAACGGTTTTATATCCCGCAGGAAGGAACGATCAGGCTGGGAGATGACCCGATCGATGCGTTTTCGCTCCGTTCCTGGCGGGGGCTGATCGGGTACGTATCCCAGGAAAGTCCGATTATCGCCGGCACGATCCGGGAAAATTTATGTTACGGCATCGAGCGCGAAGTGAGCGAAGACGAACTGAAGCGGGCGGCGGAAATGGCCTATGCCGACGGCTTTATCGCCGAATTGCCGGACGGGTTCGACACCGATGTCGGCGAACGCGGCGTGAAGCTGTCCGGCGGGCAGCGGCAGCGGATTGCGATCGCCCGGGCACTCCTCAGAGACCCGAAAATTCTTATGCTGGACGAAGCGACTTCCAGTCTGGACAGCCGCTCGGAAATCGTGGTGCAAAAGGCGCTGAACAATTTGATGCAGGGCCGCACCACCATCGTGATCGCGCACCGGCTGTCCACCGTCGTCGGCGCCGATCAGCTGATTTTTATCGAGAAGGGCAAAGTAACGGGCCGGGGAACGCACGAGGAGCTGCTGCGTCATCACGCGATGTACCGGGAGTTCGCCGCCCAACAGCTGCAGCTTCCGGAAGCCGGTGAACGCGCAGATAAGACCGGTGTACGCGCAGAGGCGATATTGTAAAGGGGTAATTGGCTATGGCAAAAATACTTGTGGTGGACGACGATCAGCACATTCGCGAACTGGTCAAGGTTTTTCTGGAGGAAGCGGGAATGGTGCAGGTGCTTGAAGCGGAGGACGGACGCGAGGCGCTCACCCTGGTGGAAACGGAAAAAGTCGATATGGTCATTATGGATATTATGATGCCGAATATGGATGGCTGGGAGCTGTGCCGCCAGCTGCGGCGGGATTATGACATGCCGCTCTTGATGCTGACGGCCAAAGGCGAAACGAAGCAGGTGGTGAAAGGCTTCGAACTGGGCACGGACGATTATTTGGTCAAACCGTTTGAGCCGGCGGAGCTGGTCGCCCGGGTCAAGGCGCTGCTCAAGCGTTATCATGTGACGCTGTCCCAGGTCGTTGCGATCGGCGAACTGAAAATCAACCGCAAGACATTTGAAGTTTCCGCCCAGAACGAGAGTTTTACGCTGCCGCTGAAGGAATTCGAGCTGCTGTTTAAACTCGGCAGCCACGCGGGTCGAACGTTGACGCGGGAGCAGCTGATCGAAGATATATGGGGTTACGATTTCGAGGGGAACGAACGGACGATCGACGTGCACATCAACCGTCTGCGCGAACGTTTTCCCGAGGAGCGGTACGGGTTTAAAATCCGCACGATCCGCGGCCTGGGCTACCGCCTGGAGGCGGGGGAACGGTGAACTGGTTGAAAAAAATTTGGAAAGTACTGTTCCATATTTTTGGGTCTCTGGCGGTGTTGGCGGTTTTCGGCTTGACATGGACGGCTGCTACTTTTACCACCTCTGTTGTCTATCGGCATTGGGAACCGCCTTTTTCCGACTATGCGCTCGAACTGCTGAATGTGATTCTTGGATTTATTTTGTTTGTCTTCATTGCCTTTCTGATCGGCCAGTTGCTCCATAACAACCAGTTAAAGATGCTCAATTCGGTCATCGCGGCGATCCGACGGATCGCCAAAGGGGATTTCTCCGTCAGGCTGGAGGGTTTTGAGAAATTGAGGGAATTCGAATCGATCGTACACAGCATTAACGAAATGGCCAGCGAGCTGGGGCGGATGGAAACGATGCGCCAGGATTTCATTTCCAATGTCTCGCACGAAATCCAATCGCCGCTCACTTCCATTCGCGGATTTGCCAGAGCTTTACGGAAACCGGGGCTGCCGCAGGAAAAACGGGACCATTACTTGGAAATTATCGAGTCGGAGAGCCGCAGGTTGTCGCAGATGAGCGACAATTTGCTGAAATTGTCCTCGCTTGAGGCGGAGCGCGCCACTTTTCAGGCCAACCGGTTTCGGCTCGACCGTCAGCTTAAGACCGTCGTTTTGGCTTGCGAACCGCAATGGCTGGACAAGAACATCCAGATTAATCTGGACCTGGTGCCTGTCGAGGTGGAGGCGGTCGAGGATTTACTCGCTCAAGTATGGTTGAACCTGCTGCACAACAGCATTAAATTTACGCCGCATGGCGGGGAAATTACCTTGACGCTTTCGCGCGGAGGAAGGCATGCCGAAGTCGGGATCGCCGACAGCGGGATGGGCATCGCCAAAGAGGATCTGGTCCATATTTTCGAGCGGTTTTATAAAGCCGATAAATCGCGGACGCGCAGCGCAGGCGGCAGCGGACTAGGCCTATCGATCGTGAAGAAAATCGTCGAAATCCACCAAGGGAACATTTCCGTAGCGTCCGAACCGGGTCAAGGGACGAGGTTCGTTATCGCCGTCCCGTATGATTGGACCTAAGTTCCAGATTGATGACAATCTTTTATTTGTAAACGGGTGGCGTGAACATGGTATGATAGTACCGATGTGCCATTCCAGTTTTTCAAATAAAGGATGAAATAATCTATGAACAAACAAATTTTAATCGTCGACGACGATGATAAAATTGCCAAACTGATTGAAATTTATCTCGTAAACGAAGGTTATGATGTCGTGAAAGCGGGGGACGGGCTTAAAGCGCTGGACATCATGGAGCGCGAGGCGGTCGATCTGGTCATTCTCGATGTCATGATGCCGGGGCTTGACGGGATTTCCGTCTGCCTGAAGATCCGCGAGACGCGGACGACGCCGATTCTGATGCTGAGCGCTAAAGACGGCGATATGGACAAGATTACGGGCCTGATGACCGGAGCGGACGACTATATGGTCAAGCCGTTTAATCCGCTCGAGCTGGTCGCCCGGGTGAAATCGCTGCTGCGCAGATCCTCTTACGCCGCCCAGGCGCAATCGTCCGTACAGGCGCAGGCGTCCCAGGATCATATGATCCGAATCGGCTCGCTGCAGATCGACAAGGAGACGCATACGGCTGCGGTTGACGGGAATCCGCTGAAGCTGACGCCGATCGAATTCGGAATCTTATATTTGCTTGCCAGCCATCCCGGCCGGGTGTTCGGCTCGGACGAAATTTTCGAACTTATTTGGAAAGATAAATTTTTGGAGAGCAGCAATTCCGTGACGGTGCATATCAGCCGCCTGCGCGACAAGCTGGAGAAAGAGATGGACGGAGAAAAGCTGATCCGTACCGTGTGGGGGGTCGGCTACAAAATTGAAGGCTAGTTTGCGCTTTTTGACCTGGCTGTTTTGGACGACGGTCGCTTCGCTGATTTCGCTGCTGCTGCTCATCCTGCTGGCCAGATTGTTTTACGTGCTGTATCCGGAGATGTCGGTTTATACCTTTATCGTTTGGATCAACCGGAACATCGGCTTTCCCTTGGCCTATTATTTGGCGGGAGTGCCGATTTTGCTCTTGTTCGCGCTGTATTTCTACCGCCGTAGCGTCCGGCGCCACGAGAAAAAGTACCTGGAGCTGCTGATTGAAGAGGTGCATAAGATCGAGGAGGGCTCCGTGCGGAAAATACCGGTGGAAAACGTGGGACAGCTTGGACAGCTGGCCACCGACATCAACCGCATGGTTGAGCGCTTAAGAACGTCGATGGAGGAGGAACGCCGGGCGGAGCAAACGAAAAACGAGCTGATCACCAACGTATCGCATGATTTGCGGACGCCGCTCACCTCCATTACCGGCTATCTCGGCCTGATCGATCAGGACCGTTACCGCGATGAGGTCGAGCTGCGCTACTACGTCAACATGGCGTACGAGGAATCGCTGCGGCTAAAGCAGCTGCTTCAGGATTTGTTTGAGTTTACGCGGCTGCAGAACAAGGAGATGAAGCTGCAGAAAACAAGGATTAATCTGGCGGAAATGCTGGATCAAATTATCGCCCATTTCGGCTGGCAGCTGCAGGAGAGCGGCATGGAATGCCGGCTGTATTTGCAGGGGCGCCACCTTTACGTTCACGCGGACGGGGACAAGCTGAGAAGGGTGTACGAGAACCTGATCACAAATGCGATCCGTTACGGACATGAGGGAAAATACATCGATATTCGCGGCTGGATGGAAGGGGAGGAGGCCGTTACCGAAGTGGCCAACTACGGGGACCCGATTCCCGAATCCGATTTGCCGCATCTGTTCGACCGCTTCTATCGGGTGGAAAAATCCCGGGCGTCGCACACCGGCGGGTCGGGGATCGGCCTGGCCATCGCCAAGCACATCGTTGATCTCCACCAGGGGACGATAGCGGCGGACAGCAACGAATACCGCACGGTGTTTACCGTACGGCTGCCGCAAAATTCCGAATCGTTTAAGAAAAATGAAGAAATTTCTTAAGAAAAACTTAACAATTTCTTAGACGGGACGCAAACTATAACCTTCATAATGAACCATGGAACCAGGCAAGCGCCGGTACGAAACGGGGCGCTGCCGAAATTTCAATGGATAGAAATGAGGGGAAAAAGATGAAAACCCGTTCTATGGATCTTCTTTATCGCGAATATAAAAACGACGTTTACCGCTATTTATACAGTATGTGCCGCAATCATCACACCGCGGAGGATTTGATGCAGGAGACATTTTGCCGGGCGCTCAAGCATTTGGACGGGGCGGAAGGGCGCAAGGCTAAAGCGTGGCTGCTGCGGGTGGCCCATAACGCCTACATTGACAAGCTGCGCAAAGAAAGCCGGTCTTCGTCTTATGAAAATGAATTTTTCTTCGGCTACGCCAGCGATGACACGCCGGAACAACGCGTGCTCGGACAGGAGAGCCGAAAGGAATTGTACGCCCTGCTTTCCGTGTTGGCGCCCAACCAGCAGCACGCGGTGCTGCTGTACGACATACACGGCTTCTCTTATCAGGAAGCCGCCGATCTGATGGGGATTTCACTGTCCCACTTCAAAATTTTGCTGTACCGGGCCAGACAAAAGCTGCGCGGCGCGGGTAAAACGGCATAATTGTATAAGCGCGTTAACGCACGCAGGAACTATGGGCCGCCGGGTAGAAAACCCGGCGGCTTTATCGCGTTGCTGTGGATTGGATCAACTTAGAAATCGGCGCTTGACAGCCAGCTGCCGGCATGGCCGGCCGCTGGCCAACAAGCCCATAAGCCCACCTGCTAACCGGCCGTCAGCCTTCAAAATAGCGGAACTTTATGCCTATTACTGCCGATAAAATGGGAAATAGGCCCTCTGGCAACCGTTACATTTTGTATCCGTTCGTTTTTGCCCAAATAGCGTCGCTCACAACCGTTTAGATTTTTTTCGCATGGCCTTTACGCTATTCTCACTTATCCCGCGCTCAAGCGCTGATTTTTGTTTTATGAAGAAAACGATTGGAATTCGCGGGAGGGTCCGCCATAATAGGAGATACGGAAAATAAGCCCATCTTAAGAATTAGAGGAGGATTGACCGATGCCCAATCATTTGCAGGATACCGTCACATTAAACAATGGAGTCGAAATGCCCTGGTTCGGTCTGGGCGTTTATCAAGCCAAAGAGGGCCAAGAAGTGATTCAGGCGGTCAAAGCGGCGATTCGCACCGGTTACCGCAGCATTGATACCGCAGCCTTGTACCGCAACGAAGAAGGAGTCGGCCAGGCGGTAAAGGAAGCGATGGAGGAAAACGGGCTGACGCGGGATCAACTGTTCATTACCTCAAAGGTATGGAATAGCGACCAAGGTTACGAATCGACGCTGCAAGCGTTCGAAACAAGCCTGAGCAAACTGAACCTTGGATATATCGACCTGTTTCTGGTGCATTGGCCAGTCAAGGGAAAATACAAGGACACGTGGCGGGCGCTTGAAAAGATATACGCGGAAGGCAAGGTGCGTGCGATCGGAGTCAGCAATTTTCAAATCCACCATCTGGAGGATTTGCTGGCGGATGCGAAGGTCGTTCCGGCGGTGAATCAGGTGGAATTGCATCCGCACTTAACGCAAAAAGAACTGCTGCAGTACTGCCGCTCAAAGGGCATTGAGACGGAAGCGTGGTCGCCGCTGGGGCAGGGCCAGTTGCTTGATCATGAAACGTTAAAGGAGATTGCGGCGAAATACGGCAAAACGGCGGCGCAGGTCATTTTGCGCTGGGATCTCCAGGTCGGTGTCGTCACGATTCCGAAATCCGTACGCGCGGAGCGGATCGCCGAAAACGCCGATATATTCGATTTTGCGTTAAGCGAAGAGGACATTCGGGAGATCGACAGGTTAAATCAAAACAAGCGGTTCGGGGCGGACCCGGACAATTTCGGTTTCTAGCGGATTAGCGGACGATGAATCAGACAACTGCTATGAAACCCGCCTCCCCCGCTTTAACGGTCTACCCGATTTTGTTCGCGATCAGTATCGTCCATATGCTGAACGATACGATGCAATCGGCGATCCCGGCCTTGTTTCCGATTCTGCGCGAATCCCTTATGCTCTCTTACGGCCAGATCGGCTGGATTTCCTTCGCGATGAATATGACGGCCTCGGTGCTTCAGCCGATGGTCGGATTGTATTCGGATGTCCGGCCGCGGCCGTATATTTTGCCGCTTGGCGTATGCTTCACTCTGGCGGGGATCGTCATGCTGGCGTTTGCCCCTAGCTACGGCCTGATTTTGCTGGCCGTCACGTCTATCGGCATCGGCTCGTCAGTGTTTCACCCGGAATCGTCGCGCGTCGCCTATTTGGCGGCCGGCCCCCGAAGAGGACTGGCCCAGTCGATTTTTCAGGTCGGCGGAAACATCGGCGCTTCCCTGGGGCCGATTATGTCGGCGCTTATTTTTATCCCGTTGGGGCAGGCAAGCGTCGCCTGGTTTGCGCTGGCCGCCGTGGCGGCGATCGTCATTCAGTTTTTCGTCGCGAGATGGTACGGAGCCCAGGATCTGCAGCCGCGCCGAAAACGAACGGCAGCCGCGAAAGGCGAACCTGTTCGCCATGCCAATCTCAGCCGGGCAAAAGTATTGCTGGCCGTTGCCATACTGGTGCTGCTGCTATTTTCCAAAAACGTTTATTCCATCAGCATTTCCACGTTTTATTCGTTTTTTCTGATGGACCATTACGGCGTAACTAAAGAAGCGGCGCAGTGGTATATTTTCGCCTTTTTGGCGGCGTCCGCGGTCGGAACGTTTTTCGGCGGGCCGCTGGCGGATCGTTACGGGCGACGCAATGTCATATGGGTGTCCATCCTTGGTGCGACTCCGTTCGCCCTGTTGCTGCCGTACGCCAACTTGTTCTGGTCCGGCGTGCTTGTCGTGATTGCTGGACTGATCATGTCTTCCGCCTTTTCGATCATCGTCGTATACGCCCAGGAACTGCTGCCGGGGAAGGTGGGGCTTGTGTCCGGCTTGTTTTTCGGCTTGTCCTTTGGACTTGGCGGGCTTGGCTCGGCGGTGCTCGGCAATTTTGCCGATCAGACCGGCATCCTGTTTATTATGCAGTTGTGCTCGCTGCTGCCGCTGATCGGCCTGCTGACGGTACTGCTGCCCAAGGATAAAACGCTGCAAGGGGCGTGAAACTATGATCATACATTATCCTGAATATGAACCGAGTAATTCCGCGATGAATGATGCCGCAGGTTTAAGGGAAGCGATCCTCCATCAGCCGGAAATGCTGGAGGATTTACGGGCGGTGGCCGAACAAGGGCTGCCGCACGGCTGCATCGCCGCCGGTTACGTGCGCAATTTTGCGTGGGATGTGCTGCACGGTTACACCAGCCGAACGCCGCTGCATGACGTTGACGTGCTGTATTATGACCCCGATGCTTGGACGAGGCGGTCGAGAAAGGGTATGAAGCCGCATTAAGAGCACGCAATCCGCACCGGAATTGGTCGGTCAAAAACCAGGCCCGTATGCATTTGAGGAACGGGGAGAAGGCACCGTACCGCTCGGTTGAAGACGCGATGCGGCACTGGCCCGAAACGTGCACGGCGGTAGGAGTGCGTCTGCATGCCGCGGACGATATTGAGCTCCTCGCGCCTTGGGGGCTGGACGACTTGCTCGCGCTGAAGATTCGGCAAAGCCCGTACTTCCAAGATACCGCGGTGCTCAGGCAGCGGGTGACAGCCAAAGAGTGGCTGCGTTTGTGGCCTCGGCTTCAACTGATCGAAGAATAATGTACCAAGCGCTTTATGTATAGGAGGACAACTGGCCGGTTGCCGCCGCTAACTTGCGGTAACCGGCCAATTCTTTTTTCTGTTTCGTTATTTCTCCCTCAATAGTCCCCACTTACAAACTAGCCCGGTCAATTATCGATGATGGTGAAAAACAGAAATATGGTCTTACTCATTCACGAAGAACAGTGAGCACTCTTTTATTTTTTATGTTCATAGTATTAATAGTCTAGAAGATATTTTTGGTGTCCAAGAACTCATTTTTAATTTTATTTATGAATACCTTAGATTAAATCCGGATGATTACTTCTGGGTTGTAGACTATGATTGGATATACAACTGGGAAGATATGAAGAAATTAAAATCTTTACCTTATGATTCCGATTGGTGTTATAAAGATCCCAAAATTAATTGACTTATCTTAAATAAATCTAATTTTTGGGGCTACCCATTGCCGATTGAATCACCATTCAACCAATAATATATAACCAGTATTAACCGTACAAGATTTAGTTATTTTATTTGTAAGTACATCAATGCTTGATTTTTCTCCCCTAAATTATACTTTTCCATTACATTGAACAGGTCAATTATGGTCAGATACCTTCATGATTAACCTGTTTTTTCTTAATGCGATTTATCTGGAAACACTTTGTCTTCAACCGAAACAATAACTGGTCCACCGTGATGTCCAAGGTCTCGCAGATCTGCTCCAAAGTACGAATGTAAACTCTGTCGACAGAATCGGAACACAGATGGTTTATGGTTGGGTGGCGAATCCCCATTCTTCGGGCAAGTTCTCTCTGGGAGATGCCCTTCTCGGTAAGGATTTCTTTTAATCTTAACCTGATTTTCATAGACGCTCCTCCGAAGCCGGTCTTTATAAGCGAAAATAATTGAATAAAGCATGGCATAGGCCAGAAGAGTGAAAGATTTTAAGAGAAAGACGGAAGCCAGGTGTTCCCTTATTCCACGGCCTATGCGCCGAATTATACTACGCCAACTATAATTAGCCGATTAAAATGTGTGACATAAATTTTACGAACCGATTAATATAAAAGTAAATAGAAAAGGAGAGTTTCCATTCTTGAAACTAATTGATGCAAGAAAACGAAAGGGATTGCCACTGGAATTTTTGTCAGCCGATAATTTTAATTTGGGGGGTGAAAGTAAGCTTTAAAGTGTTGCAGTCGATACGAAGGGAAGATGAAAAATGAAAAGTATGCTGGAAGCATTATATTATGGCGAAATTCATCCAGAAGGAAATATCGTTCCAAGAGATCCCGAATACCGTAAAATTAACAGAAGTATATCCGAGGCCATGGAAATATGGAAAGAGAAACTATCTGCCGATGATTTTAACCAGCTTGAAGCTATGCTCGATTTGTGCCGCCAGTCCGAGTCGATGTATGCTACATCTACTTTCACAGACGGGTTTCAGCTTGGGGCGTTAATGATGATAGAAATATACGCGGCTATGGAAGAACTTCTGTATGATTTAGGGTAATTTTCGGTAACACATATTTAAAATTATATGATTTACGAAAAGCCTGTTTCTATATTTGTCTAAGTAGGAACAGGCTTTTTTCGCCAGGAGGTAAAGCAATATAAGCTTCCTGAAAAAAAAGCAGCTTCGGAAGCATATGCTTCAGCAGGCCTTTTTGACCGGAGGAACATTTCACCCGGCTGCCTCTACCCGTACGATCATTTAGTTCAACGCCCCCGTCCGGATTTGTGATAAAATTTGAGTGACCCGCATACGACGCTTCTTAGAATACTTACTGATGGGGGAATGAAGCGATGAACAACTCGAAAGGATATTTTTATTATTTGGTTTGGATCGTTGGGGCGATCGTGCTGGTGTATTACGGACAACAGTTTACCCACATGATGGATCAAAAGACCGGCACGTTGTACAGAATGGACTACAGCTTGCTGGGGGATATCGTTTATTCTTTTGTTTTCGGACTATACTTGAGCTTTTTGAGCGGATGGCCGCGCCGGAAAAGCTTGCACCGCCCGCTGTTCTTTTTCGTATTTTTGCCCAGCCTCATCCTGCTGTTGTACCCGCTGATAACGATTTATATCAACCAAATCCGTATTGCCGGATACCACCAATGGGTGGGGCAAGTACAATTGTTCTTTATTGGTCTGCTTAGCGGCTACTCTTTGATGAAAAGCCTGTTTTCCAGCAAATAAACTCATTTAATATCGGAGGGCATAACGCATGGGGAAAATATTGGTGCTGGGCGGTTCGCGATATTTCGGAAAAAGGCTCGTCAGCCTGCTGGCGCTTTCAGGCGAGCATGAGGTCACGGTAGCCACGCGCGGCTTGACGGCGGTCAATGCGGAAGGCAACGTCCGTCACTTAAGAATCGACCGCGGCGATGAAGCGTCGTTGCACCAGACAGCGGCTGAGGGACCTTGGGATGTCGTATACGACAATATTTGCTTTACACCTAACGATGCCTTGGCGGCCATACGGGCCTTTGACGGAAAGGTTCGGCGTTATGTCCTGACGTCTACGATGTCCGTTTACGGCTTTAGCGAAAATCCGATTTCGGAGTCCGGTTTCGATCCTTATATTTATGAGCTTAAACCGGGCGGCCCGGATGATTTCGATTATGGCGAGGGGAAACGGATGGCGGAAGCGGCGTTTTTTCAGCGGGCCGACTTTCCGGTTAGCGCCCTGCGGATTCCGATCGTGCTAGGCCCGGATGATTACACCCGCAGGCTGCATTGGCATGTGGAGCGGATTCGGCAAGGGCTGCCTATCGCCATGCCGAACCCGGACGCGGCGATTTCCTTCATTTCCTCGGGGGAAACCGCGGACTTTCTGGCCTGGCTTGGACGAAGTGAAGCGACGGGACCGATCAACGCCTGCTCCGACGGAAGCATAACGATCGGCGGCATCATCCGCCTGATTGAGGAAATCACAGGGAAGCAAGCCGTTGTCCATGGCGAAACCCCAGTCGACAACGATAATGCTTCTCCGTTTGGGATTCCGTCCTCCTGGGTTCTGGACAATGGCAAAGCGAAGGCGGCGGGTTTCCGGTTTGAAGCATTGACCGATTGGCTTCCGCAGTTAGTACGGCAAATTGCGGCAGAATGACAAACGGGAGTGAATAACATAACATGTCTTTTGAACAATTGACGGTTATCGTGACGGGCGCCGGGCAAGGCATCGGCCGAGGCGTCGCGGAAGCCTACGCCAAGGCAGGAGCTTCGGTCGTCCTGGCGGAGCTTGATCTCGAAACAGGGGTTAAGGCAGAAGAGGAGAGCCGGCAAATAGGCGGAAAAGCCTTGTTCGTTCCCTGCGATGTCCGGAAGGAAGATGACATCATACGGCTTATGGAGACGACGGAGCGGGAATTCGGGAGCATTGATATTTTGATCAACAATGCGGGAGTTTCCCGCTTTAAACCGCTGTTTGAGCTGACGGTGGAGGAATGGGACGATGTGCTGAACACCAATGTGCGGAGCTGCTTCATCGCTTCCCGCGAAGCGGGGAAACGGATGCGGTGGAGCGGCCGCGGCGGGGCGATCGTCAACATCGCCTCGACCCGGGCGATCATGTCCGAGCCGGGTTCCGAGGCGTATGCGGCCTCCAAAGGCGCGATCGTGTCGATCACCCATGCGCTTGCCGTATCGCTGGGACAGGATGGAATCCGCGTCAACTGCGTAAGTCCCGGGTGGATCGAAACCGGCGATTACGGAGCGCTGCGCGGAATCGACCACGACCAGCATCCGGCGGGCCGGGTCGGAACACCGGCGGACATCGCCCGGGCGTGCCTGTATTTAACCCATCCCGACAATACTTTCGTGACCGGGGCGCATCTCGTCGTGGACGGCGGCATGACGCGCAAAATGATTTACGAGCCGTAAGCCCAGCCAAGCAGAACGCCGCCGCCGGCGCCGGCGAGGACGGCGATCCAGGGGGGCAGTTTCCAATGCACGAGCAGCGCGAATAAGGCGAGCACCAGGACAACGTCACCGGTATGCCGGACGGAGGAGGTCCAGATCGGATTGTACAGGGCGGCGAGCAAAATCCCGACCACCGCGGCGTTGACGCCTTGCAGCGCGCGGTGGATGTTCGGCATGACGCGCAGGCGGCTCCAGAACGGGAGCACCCCGATGACGAGCAGAAAAGCCGGTAAAAAAATCGCCACCGTAGCCAGCACAGCCCCGAATACTCCGCCGATCACCGCCCCCAAATACGAGGCGAACGTGAACAGCGGCCCGGGAACCGCCTGAGCCGCGCCGTATCCGGCGAGGAAATCCGCTTCGCCGATCCATCCCCGCGGCACGACTTCGCTTTCCAGCAGCGGGAGCACGACGTGGCCGCCGCCGAATACGAGCGAACCGGCCCGGTAGAAACCGGCGAACAGCTGCAGGCCGGGGGAAGGCCATAACCAACCGCTGAGCGGGAGGATCACCAGCAGCCCAAAGAAAGCCGCCAGAGCGGCAATGGCCCGCTTCTTGCCGAGAACAATGGCTGTGGATGGCTCCTCGTCCACGCGCGGGGACGGCGCACCGGGCAAGTCGCGGTAAAGCCATATGCCGATAAGTCCCGAAATCAAAATAATCAGCACTTGCGCAAGCCCGTTTGGCCATAACAGGGCGGCGGCGGCCGCAAGCACGGCGATCGTAGCCCGGCTGCGGCCGGTGGCGAGCTTTTGGCCCATGCTCCATACGGCTTGCGCCACGATCGCCACGGCGGTGAGCTTGAGGCCATGGAGCCAGCCGCTGTGCGCCAGTTCCGTCCCTTTTAGCAGCAGCGCGAACAGTGCAAGCAAAAAGGCGGATGGCAGGGTGAAGCCGGCCCAGGCCGCTAATGCACCAAGCACGCCGCCGCGGTACAAGCCGATCCCCATCCCCACCTGGCTGCTTGCCGGGCCCGGGAGGAGCTGACACAACGCGACCAATTCCGCATATTTTTGCTCGCTAAGCCATTTGCGCTTGTTTACATACTCTTCATGAAAATAACCGAGATGGGCGATCGGCCCTCCGAACGAAGTAACCCCCAGCTTGGCGGAAACGGCCAAAATCTCCACGGCGCGGCGAAGTGCGCTGTGCGAAGGAGGTGCGGGCGCAGTAGAATCTTGCCCTTCTTTTTCCATAGGTACCGCTCCTTTCTTTTTGCTGCCTCCCCATCATGGTTCAGGCGTTTCCCACCACTTTATCACATCATTGTTAACGCAGAGCAAATTGTCTGGAGAGCTTGATGCGCTTGAAAACCAATGCTAAAATATCCCGAGTTAACAATTAACCGCAAAAGGGGATTCATATGAGACCGATTTGATCAATGTCCGACTTCAACCGCCAACCAGAATGTTGTATTTATTTGAAGCCCGGGAAATCCCGGGGATCGGATGGAAGAGGAAGGGCAGAAAGAGAATGTTTAAAAAGTCATTTTACTATTTATGGGGTTCGCAGACCCTGTCCAACGCGGCGGATGTTTTATATTTAGTGGCATTAACGACTTTTGTGCTGGACCAAACCGGTTCGGTCGTGTTTGCGACGCTGGTGCCGTTTATCCGCGTCACGTCCCAGCTTATCAGCGGTTTGCTGGCGCCTTTAATGATCGCCCAATATCGGCTTCCTTTCCTGCTAACGTTGTCGCAATGCGGGCAATTTCTGCTGTTCGGGTTTATGGCGGGATATGTCTCTCCGTGGTTTGGAGGCGCCAGCCTTTGGATGCTGTATGTATTTATTTTCGGCATTTCCTTCCTCGACGGATGGACGACGCCCGCGCGGAACGCGCTGGTGCCCAGGCTGGTCGCCGATGAGGCGCTGTTAAAAGCGAACGGAATCATGGCCGCCACCGATCAGATCGTGCAATTTGCCGGATGGGCGGTGAGCGGGCTGGCGGTTGCCGTGTTCGGCTCTTTTCCCATCCTGCTTCTGGTGGCGGCCGGGTACGGGGTGGCGATGCTGGCCACAACGGTCATCGTCGATCCGACAGAACCTCCGCGCCGCCATCTGCTGGATGTTCGTACGGCTGCCGGCGCTGAAACGATAGAATGCCAGGGCATGGAACCGGCGGCGGGAAACATGCGGAAGCCATCGCGCCGGGAAACGCTGAAGCAAGGCTGGGTTGCGCTGTGGCGCTCGCCTCGGCTTCGTTCGCTGACGCTGATGGAGATCACGGATATGATCGGCGGCTCGGTATGGGCCGGAGCGTTTCTGCTCGTCTTCGTCCGGGAGGTATTGCTGAAAGGAGACGAGTGGTGGGGTTATATCAACGCCAGCTATTTTGCCGGAGCCGTATTGGGAGGACTGCTGATCGTAGCCCTGGTGGCGCGCATGGAAAAACGCATGTTCGCCGCGATGCTCGTCGGGATGCTCGGTTACGCCGTTTTAACCTTTTGGTTTGCGCTAAACCGGTCGGCGTTATTAACTTTGCTGATCGTGCTGCTGACGGGTCCGTTTACCGAGTTGAACGGCGTCATCCGCCAGACCTTTACCCAACGCAGTGTCGATAAGGATTTGCTGCCCAAAGTTTTGTCGGCCAAATCGGCCTTGCAAAACTTCACGTTTGGTTTCTCCGTCCTGTTTATGAGCGGTGTGGCCGAATTATTCGGGATTGTCTGGGTTTATTTGCTTGCCGCGCTGTTAAGCGCGATTTCGGTTTGGGTAGGCATCGCCAGCAGACGGGCGTATGCTGCGGCAAGCGGCGGCGAACCGTGGGACCTGGCGAGATGAAACAAAACCGCCGTTCAGCACGTACTTAAAAGCATAGGTGCATCCAAGGGAACATCGTGCAGCAAGAGATGCCGGCGCTTTGTACTCTTTATTTGGAGGGATACTTTTGTTTGAGGACTTAACCGGGCAACTGGCGGAGCTGAAGGAAAAAGGGCGGAACGAGGAAAAATGGAGAAAACGGCTGGAGCAATACAAACAGGAACTGGCTGAAGCGGAAGTCGCCAGGGATCGGTGGCGGCAAAAGCTTGCCCATGAGGAAGAGGATGTCCGAAAGCTGTCGGGGATGTCCTTGTCCAATCTGCTGGCGACAATTCTTGGCAACAAGGCGGAAAAGCTGGATCGCGAGCAGCGGCAGGTGCTGGAAGCGAAGGTGAAATACGACGAGTCCGATCGCAAGGTACGGAGCTTGGAGCAGCAAATAGCCCAGCTTGAGCGGCAGTGGCAGGAGGTCCGCAATTGGAAAGCGGCCTATACCCGTGTGTTTCAGGAGAAGGAGCGGCAGGTCCTGACGCAAAACGAAGAGCTGGCGGAACTGGCCGACCGGCGGGCCGAGCTAAGCGTACAATTGAAGGAACTGGAAGAGGCGATCCTTGCCGGCCAATCGGTGCAAAGCGATTTAAGCGCCGCCGAGGATGATCTTCACTCCGCCAAAAATTGGGGCACGTACGATATGCTCGGCGGCGGCATGTTATCCACGCATATCAAGCACAACCGGATTGACGAGGCGATGGATCATATCTATCAGGCTCAGCGCAGCCTGGCCCGGTTTGAGCGCGAGCTTCGCGACGTGGGGGGCGGGCTCCCTGTCGAAATGGAAATCAGCGGGATGCTGACGTTTGCCGACTATTTTTTTGACGGCTTGATCGCCGATTGGCTGGTGCAAGGGCGGATTCAAGATACGCTGGCGCAGGTTGAACAGAAGCAGTCCGAGGTGGGCCGTCTAATGCAGAAGCTGGACGCCGCCCAACGAAAAGCCGAAAGCGAGCTTGCCGAGTTAACCCGAAAATATGTGCGGATCGTAGAGAATTACGGATAACGGTTTGTCGCTTCAACCCGGGGATTGCAGAGATCTCCGGGTTGTTTGTTCAAAACGGGGCTTGCCGCGCCGGCTTCCCGGTTATACAATTCGGCCCCGAGGTTAATAGTGATATTACAGGCCGGATACGGAAACCGAAAGATATGGAAAGGGCGGCAAACATGAAGCGAACCTGGTGGAAGGAAAGCGTAGTTTATCAAATTTACCCGATCAGCTTTAAAGATTCGAACGGGGACGGTATCGGCGATCTGCGCGGCATCATATCCAAGCTGGATTATTTGCAGGATCTGGGTGTCGACGTGGTGTGGATCTGTCCGATTTATAAATCGCCCGGGCACGACAACGGGTATGACATCAGCAACTATTGCGAGATAAAACCGCAGTTCGGCACGATGGAGGATTTCGACGAACTGCTGCACGGGCTGCATACGCGCGGGATGAAGCTGATGATGGATTTGGTGCTGAACCACACGTCGGACGAACATCCCTGGTTTCTGGAGTCGCGGCAGTCCCGGAACAATCCGAAACGGGATTATTACATTTGGCGAAAAGGGAAAAACGGCGGCCCTCCGAACAACTGGGAGTCGTATTTCAGCGGTTCGGTGTGGGAATACGACGCGCGGACGGACGAATATTATTTGCATTTATACTCCAAACATCAACCGGACCTGAACTGGGAAAACCCGGCCGTCATCGGCGAGATGCACAATATGATCCAGTGGTGGCTAAAAAAAGGGGTGGACGGTTTCCGCTTCGATGCGATCGCGCATATCGTAAAAGCGAAAGGGCTACCGGACGCCGACAATCCGGACCATTCGCCGACCGTGCGGGCGTACGGCATGTTTTCAAATTTGGACCATGTCCATACGCTGCTGCAAAATTTGCACGATGAGGTGCTGTATTTCTATGATATCATGACCGTAGGGGAAACCTCGGGGCTGGGGCCCGAGCAGGCGCTCGATTACGTCGGGGACGGGCGGCGGGAGCTGAATATGACGTTTCAGTTTGAGCATATGTTCTTGGATGCGGCTTCTCCCGGCAGCGGCAAATGGGACGTCGTGCCCTGGAAGCTGGCCGACCTCAAGCGGGTTATGACAGGCTGGCAAACGATCCTGCACAAGAAGGGCTGGAACGCCAACTATCTGTGCAATCACGACCAGCCCCGCTGCGTGTCGCGGTTCGGAAATGACGGCCCGTACCGGATTCCTTCGGCAAAAATGCTGGCCACGTTCATCCATACGCTGGAAGGGACGCCTTATATTTATCAGGGCGAGGAGCTCGGGATGACCAACATCGCTTTCGATGCGATCGACGATTACCGGGACGTGGAAACGCTGAATTTTTATAAGGAACGGGTGGAAGCCGGGGTGCCGGAGCATGAGATCATGCGGGCCATTCATCTGAAAAGCCGGGACAACGCCCGCACGCCGATGCAGTGGGAAGCTGGCGGCCAGGCGGGCTTCACGACGGGGACGCCGTGGATCGCCGTGAATCCCAACTGCAAGGAGATTAACGCGGCACAGGCGATGCAGGACCGCGATTCCGTGTATCACTATTATAAGGAATTAATTCGTTTGCGAAAGCGGCATGAGGTGTTTGTGTACGGCGAGTACCGGCTGCTGCTGGAGGATCATCCGGAGATCTACGCCTATACCCGGACGCTTGACGATACCCTGCTGCTCGTGATCCTGAACTTCTTCGCCGGCGAACCGGTGTTTGAATGGCCCGATTCCGTAAAGATCGAAGGGATCGAGCTGCTGATTTCCAACTATAAGCCGGACGAATGGGAAGATCTCCGCCAGCTGCGGCTCCGGCCTTATGAAGCAAGGGTGTATTTGCAACAAGGCAGCCGCGGATAAAACGTTTGAAATTGGGGTGAGGACATGGAGAAATACGAGAACAACGGCCTGGCCTCGGTGCTTGGCCCATGAAGATCGGCATCGTTTCGGATACGCATCTGCCGCGCCGGGGCAAGGAGCTTCCGTCCGCCCTGCTCCGGCAGTTTGCAAGCTGTGATCTGATCCTGCATTTGGGGGACTGGACAACGTTCGAGGTCTATGAGCAGTTGTCCGCGCTTGCGCCGGTCGAAGGCGTGGCCGGGAACAACGATCCCGCGGACATCGTCCGCCGGTTCGGCTACCACAAAGTGCTGGAGCTTGGGACGAAAAAAATCGGTCTGACCCACGGCCACTTGCCGGGAGGCGGGCATAACGCCTTCGATAACGCCAAACGCGTATTCACCGGCAAGCGTCTCGACGCCGTGCTGTTCGGCCATTCGCACAAACCGCTGCTTGCCCATAGCGGCGGCGTGCTGCTGTTTAATCCCGGTTCCCCGACCGACAAACGGCGTGAGGAGAAATACAGCTTCGGGATATTGGAAATTGGGGCAAAAGGGCTGAGAGCAAAGCATATTTTTATAAAATAATGAGCGGCGGTTTCCAGAATTGGCCGGAAGCCGCTTATTGACGGAAAATTGACCACCATTTAATATAGAAGTCATACTCATGTCCTAATCGGGGCGGCGTATTCAAGTTCCCGCTCGCTTTATCACTTTCATCTATGAAAGCGTCAACGGGATCGTGCATTACAGCTCTATTGTAAAGGGCCTGATCATGGTTGAAAGGGGAAAATGAAGATGAGGAAGAAAATCGGACTATTTTTCGCGGTATCTCTCATGCTGCTTAGCGTCATTGGCTGCGGCAGCAACAGCGCAAGTTCGGGAAGTGGCGCAAACGCTCAAAACAATGGAGCGGCCGAAGCCGGCAAGGCGCAAAATGCTGGTTCTGGGGGCGGGACGGACAATAAGACATACAAGATTGCCATCTCGCAAATCGTCGAGCATCCGTCGCTGGATGCGACCCGCGAAGGTTTCATGGCGGCGCTGAAGGACGCGGGGCTCGTGGAAGGCCAAAACCTGCAGGTGGATTACAATAATGCCCAAGGCGATCAACCGAACAATATGGCCATCGCGCAAAAAATCGCCGGCGGAGATTACGACCTGGTCTTGGCGATTGCAACGCCTCCGGCCCAGGCTGTCGCCCAGCAGGTAAAAAACTCGCCGATTTTGTTCGCGGCCGTGACCGATCCGATGGATGCCAAGCTGGTCGATAATCTTGATCATCCCGGCGGAAACATTTCCGGCGCTTCCGATACCAATCCCGAAGCGATCACGAAGCTGATGGACTTTATCGCCGCGAATTTTAAGGATGTCAAAAAAGTCGGCGTAGTGCTGAATCAAGGGGAACCGAACGCGGTCATCATGACGGATCAAGCCGAAAAGGCGCTGAAGGCCCACGGCATCGAGCTCGTTAAAGCTACGGTCACAAACACCTCGGAAGTAAAGCAAGCGGCGGAATCGCTGGTCGGACGCGTCGACGCGCTGTACATTACGCTCGACAACACCGTCGTTGAAGCCGTCAGCACGATCATCCAGGTCGCCAACGATAACGACATTCCTTTCTTCTCCAGCGACCGCGACACGGTGGAGCACGGCGCTTTCGCCACCGTCGGCTTCAAATATTACGACCATGGTTACCAAGTGGGACAAATGGCCGTGGATGTGCTGAAAAACGGCAAAAAGGTCGGCGACATGAAGGTGACGGTGCCGGATAAGCTTGACCTCATCCTGAACCTGAAGGCCGCCAAAGAGCAAGGCATCGAAGTAACCGACGCGATGAAGGATCAAGTGGTCGACAAAGAAAACAACATTATCGAATAAAGGCTCCGCAGGTTCGGGGGAGGTACTAATATGTTAAATTCACTGCTGGGAGCGCTGGAATCCGGACTGCTCTATGCGGTGATGGCGCTGGGCGTATACATTACGTTTCGGATTCTGGATTTTCCGGATTTGACCGTGGACGGCAGTTTTACGACCGGCGGCGCCATCGCCGCCGTAATGATTTCAGGGGGAATCTCCCCCTGGATCGCCACAGCGGCCGCTTTCTTCGGCGGGATGGCCGCCGGCGCCCTGACCGGGCTCATTCATACCAAAGGCCGCATTAACGGTCTGTTGTCCGGGATATTGATGATGATCGCGCTGTACTCCATCAATATGCGGATTATGGGCAAACCGAACGTGGCATTGCTCGGCGAAGATACGATTTTCACATCGGTTTCGCCGCTTGTGCTGATGCCGTTTGTGGTAATTGCGATCAAACTGCTGCTGGACCTGTTCCTGCGCACCGAGCTTGGCCTCGCGCTGCGGGCGACCGGGGACAATCAGCGGATGATCCGCAGCTTCGGCACCCACACCGACAACACGATTATTTTGGGCCTCAGCTTGTCCAACGGTCTCGTGGCGGTGTCGGGGGCGCTGATCGCCCAGCAATCGGGATTTTCCGATATCTCTTCAGGGATCGGGATGATCGTCATCGGCCTCGCTTCCGTCATTATCGGCGAAGCGATTTTCGGATCGCGCACGGTATTTTGGGCGACGCTGGCCGCCATTCTCGGTTCGGTCGTTTACCGGGTCGTCGTGGCGCTTGCGCTGCGCGTCGAATGGCTGGAACAAACCGACCTGAAGCTGATCACGGCGATCATCGTCATTATCGCTCTGGTGCTGCCGACCGTGAGCAGATCGCTTAAGCAAAAAAGCCTGGCCCGGGAGCGGGCCGCCGAAATCACCGGTTCGTCCGGGCGGAAAAGCTTGGGAGGTGGGCTCTGATGCTGCAGCTTTCCCGCGTGTCCAAGCTGTTTCATCCCGGAACGCCGGACGAGAAAATCGCCCTGATCGACATTAATCTGCATTTGGCCCCAGGAGATTTCGTGACGGTCATCGGCAGCAACGGTGCAGGCAAATCGACGCTGATGAACGTAATTTCGGGCGTCATTAAGCCCGACGCCGGCGAAATCCGCATCGGCGGCGCCGATGTCGGACATCTGCCGGAGTACAAACGGAGCCGCTGGATCAGCCGCGTGTTTCAGGATCCGATGGCCGGGACGGCGCCGCATATGACGATTGAGGAGAATCTGGCGATGGCCTATGCCCGCGGCAAGCGGCGCGGCCTGGGCTTTGGCGTCACCGCCAAGCGGCGGGCGATGTTCCAGGAGCAGCTAAGCCGGCTCGGGATCGGGCTGGAAGGCCGGCTGCGCGCTAAAGTCGGCACGCTGTCCGGCGGCGAACGCCAGGCGCTCAGCCTGCTGATGGCGACGTTCACCGAGCCGCAGATTTTGCTGCTCGACGAGCACACGGCCGCGCTCGACCCGGCCCGCGCCGAGCTGGTTACGCAGCTGACCCGCGACATCGTCAGCGAACTTAAACTGACGACGCTGATGGTCACGCATAATATGGAGCAGGCGATTCGCCTCGGCAACCGCCTGATCATGATGGACGGCGGGCGCATCATCCTCGATGTGGACGAGTCGCGCAAACGCGACCTGACCATGGAGCGATTGCTCGGCGAATTCGAGCGGATCAGCGGGCATAAGCTGTCCGACGACCGCGTAGTTTTAGGAGGCTAGCCATCGCCTTAAAGAATAAAAAGCCTGCCCGGCGGAGCATTCGCGGGGCAGGCTTTTTTTGTTAACGGAGCGGTGGGACCAACTGCAAAAGCGCATTTGAATTTCTGTTCAAACTCCGTTTTTCGGCGATTGAAATGCAAAAGAACATCTGAATATCAGCGATTTGATCAAAAAGTGACTTTAGCCGGAAATGAACTGCACATTTGCATTTGAACCTCCTGTTTCGGGGAGTTTCGACGAAATTCGCCTGCACTTTTGCATTTCGTGGGATTTTTCCCCCTTAAAAGTACGTCGCTTGGCGTTTTCGGGTTTAATATTTTACCCCCGCACTCGTACGCTGCTGTCGTTCCGGATGCCGTCTTTGAGCAGCCACCGGTGAAAGAAATATTCAAACACGCCGACAACGACGGTGATGGCCAAAATCTCCCCGGGCGAAAGCGTCCACCCCGCGCTGGCGGCAATCGCCCATAACATCAGATACACAAGCACGGCGTCTACCAGCGTGGCGATGGCGTTGTTGGTACGCGGGAGAATAAACAAGTCCCCGAATAAATAAGCCAAAATGGCCAACGCTATAGCTGTCATCAGCGCCCCGACCAGCGATGCGTTGCTCAACCACAGCAACATGGCCACGACGATAATGCCGTTTCCAAGCAGTTTGACGAAAAATTTACTCACGGTAATGCACCTCCTTCTGCCTGCCGTTAATTTCCCCGGCTTAAAGGCGGAGTATGCGCGAAATAAACGAAGGAGCGACTAATAAATTGTTAAGGGGCGAAGCGGCCGCGGCAATTTCGATTCATAAAGCGCTTAGTCCGTGCTATAATCAGCCTTACGGAGGAGATGAGGAGAATGATTCTTGAAGTAGCGGAACTACACGTAAAACCCGGGATGATCAACGAATTTGAAAGCAATTTCCGCAAAGCGTCGAAGATTATCGCCCAGACGGAAGGCTATATTGAACACGAGCTGCATAAATGCGTGGAAACGGAAAACAAATATATTCTGCTCGTGAGATGGCAGTCGATTACGGCGCACGAGGTCGGGTTCCGAAAGTCGCCGCATTACGAGGAGTGGAAAGCGCTGCTGCACCACTTTTACGATCCTTTTCCGACGGTGGAGCACTACGTTCAGATCAGGCATGAAACGGATTAACGGAATTACGGGAGAAAGGAAGTCGGGAGCGGATACATATGCCTACGGACATGGAATATACGGTTGAGGACGCAACTTTGCAAGATTTGCCGGCGATCGTCGCCATTTACAACGAAACGATTGCCGGGCGGATGGTCACCGCCGATCTGGAGCCGGTTACGGTGGAAAGCAGGCGGAAATGGTTTGAGGAGCACTCCCTGGATTCCCGCCCCCTCTGGGTCATGAAATCAGGCGGACGCATCGTCGCCTGGCTCAGCTTTCAATCCTTTTACGGCCGCCCGGCCTACAACGCTACCGCCGAGATCAGTATTTATATTAGCGGCGAGTATCGTTCCCGCGGTATTGGCAGTATCTTGCTGAACAAGGCAATTGCGGCTTGCCCGGGCATTCGGGTGAAGACTTTGCTTGGTTTTGTGTTTGCCCATAACGAGCCGAGCTTGTCCCTGCTGCGCAAATTCGGTTTTGAAGAGTGGGCGTTTTTGCCGCGGGTAGCCAATTTGGACGGGGTGGAGAGGGACCTTGTCATTTTGGGAAGAAGGGTTGAAGCGTAGCGAAATTTTTGCGATTGGGGAAAAAGAAGTTGAACGAATGGATTAAACAAATCACGGATTGGTTTCTGCAGACGACAGGCTTGACCGGTTATTCCATCCTGCTGCTGACGATACCTTTAGCCGTCGTGCAAGGGTTGTTCGGCTTTTTCCCGTTCGCCACGATCGTGATGCTGCATATCTCGCTGCTTGGCATCGCCGGCGGCCTCGCGGCCAGTTGGATTGCCGGAAGCGCGGCGGGAATGATTGTTTATTTGCTGTGCAGGTATTTGTTCACCGATTGGTTTAACCGGAAATGGATGAGCCGTCTGAAAAAATACGAGAAATGGCAAACAGGTTTGGATCGTTACGGGGTGTGGGCCGTTATTTTTCTCCGCACGGTGCCGATTATGCCGAACAACTTGATTTCGTTTATGGCGGCAATTTCCAATTTAAAGCTGTGGTCATACACTTGGTCGAACGTGGTCGGAAACTTGTCCAGCATCTGGCTGTTCGGGATCATCAGCGCACCGATCGTGTTCCCGGGCGTCGATTTGCGGCAGCTGATCTTGTTATACGCCGCGTTTTTGCTGGCGCTTGGCGCCGCTTTTTACCTGAGAAACCGGAAGATGGCTGGAAAAGATCGCGGCATGATGACTTAGATGCTTACGGATAGGGGGCAATGAATATGAATGCCACAACAGGGGACGCCATAGATACGAAATCGGCGCCCAAACAAAGAAAACTGCTGCTGAGCGCCGGTCTCAGCTGGATGTTCGACGCCATGGACGTCGGCATCATCTCGTTTATCGCCGCCGCTTTGGCGGCGGAATGGAGTTTGACTCCGGAGCAGACCGGATTTTTTACGAGCATCAATTCGGTCGGAATGGCCTTTGGTGCGGCGGTCGCCGGGTTTATGGCGGACAAGTTCGGGCGGAAATCCGTGCTGTTGTGGACGCTGCTTATATTTTCGGCGGCGAGCGGCTTGTCGGCGGCGGCAACCGGTTTTGCCGTACTATGCGTGCTGCGCTTTATCGCGGGGTTTGGGCTCGGGGGAGAGCTGCCGGTGGCCTCCACGCTCGTTTCCGAGTCCGTTCCCGCCAAAGAGCGGGGGCGGGCGGTAGTGCTGCTCGAAAGCTTTTGGGCGGCCGGCTGGATTGCGTCGGCACTCATTTCCTATTTCGTTATTCCCAAATGGGGTTGGCAGGCGGCGTTCCTGATCGGCGCGGTCCCGGCGCTTTACGCGTTATATTTGCGCAAATCGATTCAGGAGCCGGTACGCTACCGGGAACAGGCCGCCGGAAGGAAAGGGCAGGCGCCGTCCTTCGGCAAACGGTTCGCCTCCGTATGGGCAGGGCCGCACCGGCGTTCCACCGTCATGCTGTGGGTGCTGTGGTTTACCGTCGTTTTTTCGTATTACGGCATGTTTTTGTGGCTGCCCTCGGTAATGGTGCTCAAAGGCTTCAGCCTGGTCAAAAGCTTTGAATATGTCTTGATCATGACGCTGGCCCAGCTTCCCGGTTATTTCACGGCTGCGTACTTCATCGAAAAGTTCGGCCGCAAATTCGTGCTGGTGCTTTATTTGCTGCTGACCGCCGCCAGCGCGGCCTGGTTCGGAGCCGCCACCAGCGAAGGGATGCTGATGGCCGCCGGCATCTGTCTGTCCTTCTTCAATCTGGGAGCATGGGGCGGCATGTACGCCTATACGCCCGAGCTGTATCCGACCTCGGTTCGCTCCACGGGAGTGGGCCTGGCCGCGTCGTTTGGCCGGATCGGAGGGATCATTGCGCCTTATCTCGTCGGCATGCTGGTTGCCCGGCATGTGGCGGTCGGTTCGATTTTTTGGCTGTTTTTCGTGACGATCGTGATCGGAGCGATGGCCGTATGGTGGCTGGGGACGGAAACGAAGGGGAAGGAATTGGCGGACTGAACTTGGATGTTTTAAAAAAACAGGCCCTCGGAGGATACTTTAGGTAAGTATCGGCCGGGGCCTGCCTCTTAATGGGCGTTTAATTCCATGTCTCGGTATTCAGGGTTTGTGTCGGCTTTAAGAAGTGGCCTTGAATGCCGATTTTCTGCAATTCGGAAACAAAACGTTCCCCATCCTGGCGGATCAGCTCGAAGGTATTGTAGTGTACCGGGACGACATGTTTGGCATTGACCCACTCGGCCGCGACCAGCGCGTCCTCCGGTCCCATCGTGAAATGATCGCCGATCGGCAGAAACGCCAGATCGATTGGCCGGCGGCCGCCGATCAGCTTCATGTCGCTGAACAAAGCCGTGTCCCCCGCATGATACAAGGTCAGATCGCCCAGCTCCAACACGATGCCCGCGGCGACGCCAAAATAAAGGCTGACGCCGTCCTCCCGAGTCACCGACGTGCTGTGCAGCGCCGGCACCCATTTCAGTTTGCCGAACGGCAATTGGATGGAGCCGCCCAGGTTCATCCCGATCGTCTGCAGCCCGGCATGGGCGAAATAGTTCGCCAGCTCGACGATCGCGACGATGGGGGCATGGTTGCGTCTTGAAATGCTGTCCGCATCGCTGATATGGTCGGAGTGCCCGTGGGTCAGCAGGACGTAATCCGCTTTGATCTCATCGGCCGCCGCTCCCGCCAGCGGGTTGCCGGTCAGAAAAGGATCGATGATGATTTGATGTTTTCCCGTATCCAAATGGATGCAGGAGTGCCCCAAGTATGTGATTTTCATGCCTATCACCTCATTGGAAAAGATATCCTTCCTAAATTATTATACCCTCCGCCCGCGGGCCTGTCACATGCCATAGAAGTTTCATACCAAAAACCTAGTCGCAAAGCAGGATATGTCTATGAATACCCCGAATATAACCATAGCGGATTTTGTCATTATTTTGAATAAGGGGAATTTAACAAATGGCTTTGATTGATGTAGTCAAATACGACGGATCTCCGGATGTTTTCGCCTGGAAGCATCCCGAGGCGGAGCTAAGCACTTGGACGCAGCTGATCGTAAATCAGTCCCAGGAAGCGATTCTGTTCAAGGACGGCAAAGCGCTTGATTTGTTTGGTGCGGGAAGACATACGCTGATGACGGCGAATATTCCGATTTTAAACAACATTATCAACCTCCCGTTTGGAGGAACTTCTCCGTTTGCGGCCGAGGTCTGGTATGTCAACAAAGCAAGCTCGCTGGATGTAAAATGGGGAACGCCCAAACCGATCCATGTGCAGGATCCCAAGTACAATGTCCTGGTTCCCGTAAGAGCTTTTGGGCAGTTTGGGGTGCAGATCGCGGATTCCCGGAAATTTCTGGTGAAGCTGATCGGCACGCTTGCGGAATTTAACCAGCAACATTTGGTGGAGTATTTTCGGGGCGTCGTCACGATGAATATCAACTCGACGTTAACCTCTTATTTGGTACATAAAAAAGTAAGCATTTTGGAGATCAACGCGTACATCGGCGAAATGTCCGCGCATTTTCAAGCGGCAATGACCCCTGTACTTGAGGAATACGGCATTAGCCTGCTCAATTTTTACGTCAACAGCATCAATGTGCCCGAGGATGACCCGTCCGTCGTCCGTTTGCGGGATGCTTTGGCCAAAAAGGCGGAAATGGATATCATCGGCTTCAGCTATCAGCAGGAAAGAACGTTTGATACCCTGGAAGGCGCGGCCAAAAATGAAGGAGGCGCCAATGCGGGACTGATGGGGGCCGGTATCGGAATGGGCATGGGTTACAGCATCGGAGGTCCGCTCGGCCATGAAATGTCCCGCATGACCCAAGTGCTGCGCGCATCGGGGGAATCCTGCAAATGCCCCAATTGCCAGCATATGAACCCGGATCAATCGATCTTTTGCAGCCAGTGCGGAGCATCGCTGGCCGGAGCGGGAGGGAAGCCGGAGGCGGAACCGGTCATCGCTTGCAATCGCTGCGGCACGGCGTTAATGAAGGGCTCCAAGTTCTGTCCAAACTGCGGAGACCCGTATAACGCATGCCCCACTTGCGGGGCGGATAATCCCGAGAACGCCGCCGAGTGCGTCAAGTGCCGGTCTCCTTTGCCGAAACGCTGCCCCAAATGCAGCCATCAGGTAAGCGGGGACAGCAAATTTTGCGGAAACTGCGGTTCGGAATTAACGTTAAAATGCTACAACTGCCAACATGAGCTTCAGCCGAGTCAGAAATTTTGTCCGGAATGCGGCTCGGATCAAACGAAGGGAAGGGAGGGATAATGCGGTTGCGACGGTATGCGGCCGCTTCACTCATCGTATTGATCCTGTACCTTGTTGGACTTGTCTCCACCATTTCGGTATTCGCCATCATCCGGCAGGGGAGAATGGATTCTTTTTCGGCGTGGATTTCCCTGGGTGCCCTGATTTTGGCCGAAACCGTGATGTGGCAGTATGTTACCTATTGGATAAACCATAACGAACGCGTAAAGAGAAATATTCCCGGTTTTCTGGCACTCGGAACCATCGCCGCCGCTTATTTGATCGCCGTTTTTTTTTATTCATTTATTGCGGGGATCGATGGCCGGTTTTTGAGCGGATTGGTGCTGCTGCACATTCTAACCTTGACGATTGCCGTGCTGCTTGGAGGAGCGGTTTTGCTGTTCCTGAACTACACGCTGAAAAGCGACGAAACCACTCAATCGCAGCTAATCCATTTGTATGAGATCGAGTCCGGCCTCAAAAGCCTGCTGATGAAGATCGAGGCTTACGGAGAGGCGGGAACCGGAGACATCAAATCCTTTCTAACGAAACTGATCGAACAAGTTCGTTTCAGCGATCCGGTCGTCCCGGATACGCTGGCCTATCTGGACCAGGATCTTTTGTTCCGCATCGATATGCTCAAAGAGGAGCTGCAGCAAGGGGAGAAGGAGCAGCGTCTCGCTCCAGAGTCCGTTCTTTTGCGTCTGCAAGAACTAAAGCATCTGCTGGACGATCGCAACGCCCGATTGCTGCTGTCCAAATAGTTATGTGTACGGTTGATTAGGAGGACCACATGAAATCATTCTTTAAAAATTTGTTCGGAGTTATTTGCACGGTCCTGGCCGGCCTTTTAGGAAGCATATTTTTAATCGTTCTTCTCGCCGCTGAAGATCCGGATACGATATTAATCGTAGCTTTAGTTTTGCTGATTCCGGCAGGCCTATTTCTCTTTCTTGGCATTCTTTTGTTTAAAGGCTCCAAGAAAAAAGTGATTCCAACGTATTCAGGGCCTCCCGGATCCCGTCCTTATCCGCAGCAAAGACAAAGACCGGGCTCGCCATCGCCGGGGGCTTCTTCGCCATCATTTACGCCTATTGACTTAGACCCTGAGGTGGTCAAAGGCGCCGCCGAATTTATGAGTTCCCTTTTTGGCGGGCAGCAAATGGATGTAATAGAGAAACCTCCTGCTCCAAAAGAGCCTGTTTCCCTCGATTGCCCGGGCTGCGGGGCCAAAACGGTGGTGTATCCCGATAAGCCGGCGACTTGCGAGTACTGCGGTACGGTGATTCCATATAAGGATTGATAAATGACAAGGGACAAACCAAGAGGTTTGCCCTTTTTTTATGCGAAGTGAGAAAAAAGGTTGGTTGTAAGAGCTAAAGGGCTCCATAGGGACCTTATTTGCGGAAAAACGGAGGTTTGCAAAATGTAAAGGACAGATGGAATAGCGCGCAAGGTGTACCAGAGATTTTGTGTAGGCGTTAATGCAACGCCAGTGGAAGGTAGCCGGAAAATAGGCGGATAAGGTCGCTGAAGTCTGTTGCGCGCCACAAATTTGAAAGAGCCGAAGTACCAGGTGGTGCTGCTTAGGAAAAAGGGGGAAGGGTACTACAACGTATGGGTTTACATGACAAAGGACCTCGTCAGCGGTGAGTTTTTTTATCTGATCTGATGTGATCAAATTTATAGCATTTTTAAAAGTAACGCTAGACTAACCCGCCGCCGGCAGATAAACTAGAATTGGAAATTTTAACTGGATAGGTCCTTGAAGCCCCAAAGAAAGGTGGTCCGGATGACAGAACGGTATCCCGAAATCGATGAGGTTATCGCCTACATTCAGCAGAACATTCACGAGCCGCTCCCGTTGTCCAAATTGGCCAAATATGCGGCGTACAGTCCGTTTCATTTTTCGCGCATTTTTAAAGAACGAATGGGACTGCCCCCGCTGTATTACGTCTCCGCCATGCGTTTGCAAAAGGCAAAGGACCTGCTGCTGCGGACGGACATGACGATCCGCGACATCGGTTTGGAAATCGGCCAGCAGAGCCTTGGCACCTTCACGACCCGCTTCACCGAACGGGTTGGCATGACTCCGTCGGATTTTCGCAATTCCACCCGTCATGCCGGCGATCTGCTGCGCTCGTTGCAGCATTTTAATGAAGGCAGGCTAAGAGGCTGGAAGATGAACCGGCCGGGGAATATCGGTGGGACGGTGCAGGCGGCGTCGGCTTTTTCCGGGGTGATCTTTATCGGGCTGTTTGCCAAACCGATTCCGGAAGGACTGCCCCTTTACGGTACTTTGCTGTTTTCCTTGGGGGAGTTTTGCTTCACCGCCGTCAAGCCGGGCACTTATTATCTGATGGCGACTTCTCTCGATTGGGGCACGAATGCCAATGATATTTTGCTGCCGCAGCGTACGCTGCGGACGCGCTTTCACCATCCGATCGCCGTTAAACCGGGGATTCCGGTGCCTTATCAAGAGGTTATGCTGTACCCTCCGCGGGCCGACGACCCGCCGATTCTGATATCGCTTTCCGTGCTGATGAATCGTTTTTTAAGGAGATCGCTGCAAAAAAGCAATCGGTAAGAAATTTTTGGCTCGGAGAAAAGGTACAATGTTACGGGACATACTGATGAGGAAGTCAGAATCCAACACCAAAGGAGCACGTACAATATGACAATGCGGTTAACCCCTTATCTCGTGATGGACGGCAACGCCAAGGAAGCCATTTCATTTTACGAAAAAGCTTTGGAAGCTAAGGTCATTATGCTTCAATCGTTTGGAGAAATGCCGGAAAATCCCGAATTTCCACTGCCGGAGGCAGCGAAGGACCGCGTCTCCCATGCGCTGCTGAAAGTCGGAGAATCCGAGATGATGTTTTCGGACACGTTTCCGGGCCAGCCTCACCAAAGCGGAACTCAGGTGACGATCTGCCTGACGACAAATGACGCCGAACAGGCGAAACGTATGTTTGAAGCGCTGGCTGAGGGCGGCCAAATTAATATGCCGCTTCAGGAGACGTTTTTCAGTCCGGCCTACGGTTCGCTGACCGATAAGTTTGGCGTTACGTTTCAAATTTTCGTGGAAGGAAAAATTTAATTATCCTTCAAGGCAGGCGGGACGCCGGAGCTAAAATTCCGGCGTTCTTTTTTTCATAAATGCTTGAAATTACCATATGATTTTGGAGTAATGTTTCATTTTGCGGCGGGTTGAAGCTTCCGAAACGGGGTACGCTTAAAAAAGGACTGCAGCATAGGGAGGCGTTGGCGGAAATGAAAATTATCATCACGCAAAGCGAAGCCGTGGAGAAAGGAATCTGGCCTGAAGTCAGAAAGCGGTTCGGCTTGTCCGAAGAGGATGAGGTATGGGAGCGGGAGGAGTTCATTCTCACGGAGGAAGAAGCGCGGAATTACGGGTTAATCCATTAAACGGGCCGAAAATCCCCAAGGAATGGATTGCATTACGCGGGAGCGGGCGGTTAATATGGGGTATAGACTAAGCGCCGCATGCTTTTCCGCATGCGGACGGCTTCTTGGTGGGAGGAATGAATGATGAAAATTGAAGTTTGGTCGGATTTTAGCTGCCCGTTTTGTTATATCGGGAAAAGACGTCTGGAGAAGGCGCTGGAAGCTTTTGAGCACAGGGAAGAAGTACAGGTGGTGTACCGCAGCTTTGAACTGGACCCGGAAGCTCCAAAGGACGCGGAATTAAGCATCCACGAGCTGCTGGCCGTTAAATATGGCTTAAGCCTGCTCCAGGCCAAGGAATCGAATCAGAACGTGGCGGCCCAAGCAAAGGCCGAGGGGCTCGATTATCATTTCGACACGGCCATTCCGACAAATACGTTTGACGCTCACAGGCTTTCGCATTATGCCGGGGAAAAAGGGAAGGCTAAAGAGATGACGGAAAGATTATACCGGGCTTATTTTACGGACTCATTACATATCGGCGACAGGGATACGTTGGTTCGGCTGGCGGAAGAGGCAGGGCTGGACGGCCGGGAAGCCGGGGAGGTATTGGACCAGAACCGGTACGCTGATCAGGTGCTGGGGGATGAGCGGGAAGCCCGACAGCTTGGCATCCGCGGCGTTCCGTTCGTCGTGCTGCGCGGCAAATACGCGGTGTCCGGAGCACAGCCGCTGGAAATTTTTCAAGGAGCGCTGCTGCGCGCTTGGGAGGATCAGGCATAGCTTGGAATGAATACAATGGAAAGACAAAAAACGCTGATCCGTTAAGGATCAGCGTATGTTTAGCTTTATGTAAACGACACATAAAAAATAAAACTTGTATTACTTCAATTTCTATGATAAAATGACGGATAGCCAAATCACATATGCTTCATACAATAATCTACTCAATAATAGCATAATATCAATGATTTGTCAAATGGATTTGGGCGACCCAGATAGAAAGACTTGGCAATTATTTATTTAGGGTGGGGGTCTGAAAATGACGGAGGACTTGAAGCATAATGAAACGGAATTTACCGACGACCTGACGCTGCCGCCAGGAATAAAAATCGATGACCCGGTACGTATGTATTTGAAGGAGATCGGGCGTGTTCCTTTGCTATCCGCCGAAGAGGAAATCGAACTCGCGCAGCGGATCGAAAACGGCGATGAGGATGCCAAACGCCGTTTGGCCGAAGCGAATTTACGGCTCGTCGTCAGCATAGCCCGGCGTTATGTCGGGCGCGGCATGGTTTTTTTGGATTTGATTCAAGAAGGCAATATGGGCCTGATTAAAGCGGTCGAAAAATTCGACTACTCCAAAGGCTTCAAGTTCAGCACCTATGCAACGTGGTGGATTCGCCAAGCGATTACGAGAGCGATCGCCGATCAGGCCAGAACGATCCGGATTCCGGTGCATATGGTCGAAACGATCAACAAATTGATCCGGGTTTCCCGGCAGTTGCTGCAGGAAATCGGACGGGAACCAACGCCGGAGGAAATCGCCAAGGAAATGGATATTTCGCCGGATAAAGTACGCGAAATTATGAAAATCGCCCAAGAGCCGGTTTCGCTGGAAACGCCGATCGGCGAGGAGAACGACTCGAACCTCGGCGACTTTATTGAAGATCACGACGCCCCGGCGCCCGCGGAAGCGGCGGCCTACGAACTGCTCAAGGAACAGCTGGAGGAAGTGCTCGACACGCTGACCGAACGGGAAGAAAACGTGCTTCGGCTCCGCTTCGGAATGGACGACGGGCGGACGAGAACGCTCGAAGAGGTTGGCAAGGAATTTGGCGTTACCCGGGAGCGGATCCGGCAGATTGAAGCCAAAGCGCTCCGCAAATTGAGACACCCCAGCCGCAGCAAACGGCTGAAAGACTTTATGGAATAAACCAAAGAAGCGGTCCATCGGGATTTGACCGATGGACCGCTTCTTTTTTTGCCTGCAATTATTTTCGCGTTGAACGAGAACGCCCTCTTATCAGGCTAATTTGCCCCAGGACTTTCGAGGTGAGCGGGCGAACGCTGCGATAGTTCACCTTCCGGCTCCGCTGCGCGCGAAGAAGCGCGGATTTGCCGGGACGGGCTACTCGCGATCCGAACACCTGCATAAACCAATGCACCGGATAGGAAATCGACAGGCGGCCGTTTTCGGAACCGGCAAAATTGACGGCCGCCGCCAGATTGCCGCGCTCGGTCAGCCAGACGGACCCGGAGTCGCCAGCCAGCGATACCGGGCGTTTGCCGCGAATGACGCTTTGGTCCTTGAAGGTGATCGTCCCGAGGTTGCCGTAATCGCCGTAATCGACCCGGATGTCCGTATGGATCGACTCGACGGTGCCGGTGACGCCCCCGGTGGTCCGCCCGATTTTTTTGAAGCGGTCCCCGACTTTATAGGTGACGACATGCCCCGGGACGGCTCCGAAAACGGCGTAGGCCGGTTTGAGCAAATCGCGACGCAGCGGTTTCGAGGTCGCGGCATCCAGATAATTGGCGCTTTTCTTGCGGAGCTTGACAAAGCGGTCCAGACTTCCGATCCGGTCCTTTGGGCCGCGGCCGCCGTCCGCCCCTCCCGGCTGAAGCGTTGCCGAGTATCGCGGCGTGTTGTTGTTTGCAAGCACGTGGTTGTTGCTTAGGATATAGCGGCCGCCCCCGGAACGTTTGTCGCTGACGATCAGGCCGGCGGTTCCCGATGCGGCGGAAGTACCGACGCTATACCCGGCGACGACCGGGCGGATGCGGCCGGTGAAGGTTAGCGTGGAGCGGGCGCCTGGTTTACCGTGTTTGCAAAAGCGCCGGCAACGAACGATGCGAAACGGCACGCCGGATGCGGATTTTAGCTGGAGCGGCACAGCGGGCGGCCGTTTTTTGACTTTTCTTTTTTTATGGGCGGTGGACGAAAGGGCTTCGGCGTAAACGATGATGGCGGCGCCTTTTCGCGGGCGTTTGGGATCATGCAGGCCGATGCCGACGCCGTGGATGCCTTTTCGTTTGAGCAAGCGTTTGGCAATGCGCTGCTTCAGCAAATAAGCTTTACGAAAACTGGCCAATAGGTATCACCTTTTCTCGCGTTTTTGCGGATTTGCTTTATCATATGCAGCGGCGGGAAAGGTTGACTGTCCGTGAGTTTGCCGGCTTGTTGACCTAACGGACGCACATATTGCCCAGCCAGGCAAACAGAACGCCCAGCAAAACGGAGGATATGACGTAAACGGCGGCGTTTCGCTTCCGCCCTTGCTCGATCAGGCCGATCGTTTCGTAACCGAATGTGGAAAAAGTCGTATAAGCTCCGCAAAAGCCAACCCCGAACATGAGCCAGCTCCATTCGGGCATCCCGCGATGATTATGTAGGGCCGATAAAAGACCGAGGAGAAAGGAACCGCTAAGGTTAATCGCCCAGGTCCCGTACGGGAATCCGCCGCCCATTTTGCCGGATATCCATTTTCCCAGATAATACCGCAGAAGCGTCCCCAATATGCCGCCTGCGCCAACGCCCAAGATGCCGATCATGCCGCACCTTCCCCTTGACGGCGGCGGTTCTTTCCGGCGATCCGCACGCCGAGCCCGGCCATGAGCAGGCCGCCGATCACGTTCGCCAGCGCGTAAGCGGCCGCCGTTCCGGGGCGGTTGGAGCTTAGTGCTTCCAAGGTCTGTACGGAAAAGGTGGAGAAGGTCGTAAATGCTCCGGTAAAGCCCGTTCCCAGGCCAAGGCGCAGATGGGAAGGGATTTTCCGCAGCGGTGCGATGGTAAAAAACCATCCGAGGAACAAACAGCCGGTCAAGTTGATGATGACGGTAGAGAGGGGGAAGGATCCTACAGAAGGAATCCCAACCCCTAATCCATAACGCAGCAGCGAACCGAAAAATCCGCCAACGATCAGTGCGATTACATCCAAAAGCGATCAGCCTCCTAAAAATAGACAGACCCCTACCAGCAGCAACTGGTAGGAGTCATTAGCTCGGGGAGCGGTTCAGGCGAACTCCATCGCCTTTAATACTGGGTCCATTTTAGTCGATGGAACGCGGGGAGTCAATATTACACTTTAAATGGGCGCTTTAAGTGGTAATGGTAATCGTGGGGGCGGAGATTGTGGGCTGCGTCGTAATCGTGGACGTGACATCGCCGAAGCTGTTGACTTCCAATTGAACGGGAACGCCTGCGCTGATATCCGTCGTAGCCAAAACCAGGCTTGCTGTCGTCAACGTGGACAGTGACTGCTGCTGGATCACGCCGTTGACATACACATTAAAGAAGTCGCTCCCGGTCAAGGCGGGCAAAGCGGTGACGGCCGTGTCCGTGTCATCGACGAAACTCCCGGCGGGAATGGTGATGTCCGTGGCTCCGATCATTGCGGCCGTAATCGTGGCGAAAAAGCGGGTGACGGTCGGGGAAACCGTCGTGGTGATAGCTCCGCCCGATGCAACCGGAGCGGTGGCCGTGGCGGTAAAGACGGGTTTTACTACCGGCATGGTATTACCTCCTAATCTAGAATGTTATCGAGAGACTCGATATATCACATATAATGATCAGGTTGACTTAATAGAAGCGGCGCATCTTCATCGGCAAAATATGCAATTTTTTGCGGGGGAGCAGGATATTTGTCTATTTCGCCTCTACACGAAAGCACGTATGATAATGCAGGCGAATAACGAGGCACAATACAGCATTTCCGTGTGGGAGGAATGGCAAGTGGGGAAAGGAAAGTGTGCCCCAGGGGGAAAAAGAAAGAGAGGCACGAGAAGCCGCAAAAAGAGGGCCGCCGCATATTATGCTCTGCGTGCACAAAACCGGAGATTGCGCGGCCGTCTTATCATATGCTGGAAACGGATGCGGCGGATAGAGCATCTGCTTCATGAGCGCCACGGGCAAATGGAACGCCCGGGAGCGGGTGGCTGCTCCGGCGTCCCCGGTTTGCCGGGGGCGAATGGCCCGGCAGGCGCTCCGGGGGGACCGGGTCCCACGGGAAATACAGGGCCGGCCGGACCGCATGGAGCTCTCGGGCCACCGGGAACGATCGGGCCGGTGGGCCCGCAGGGACCGGCGGGAGAAGCGGGTGCACGGGGGCCGGTGGGCATGCAGGGACCTGTGGGAGAAGCGGGTCCGCGCGGTCTGGCGGGTCCGCAGGGACCTGTGGGAGAAGCGGGGGCGTACGGTCTGGCGGGTCCGCAGGGACCTGTGGGAGAGGCGGGGGCGTACGGTCTGGCGGGGCCGCAGGGACCTATGGGAGAAGCGGGGGCGTACGGTCTGGCGGGTCCGCAGGGACCTATGGGAGAAGCGGGTCCCCAGGGGCCGGTGGGACCGCAAGGGCTAGCGGGCGATCCAGGTCCGCCGGGGCAAGTGGGTCCGCAAGGGCCGGCGGGGGATCCAGGGCCGGTGGGGCCAGTGGGACCGCAAGGGCCGGCGGGAGAAGCGGGGCCACAGGGGCCAGTGGGTCCGCAAGGGCCGGCGGGAGATCCAGGGCCGGTGGGAGAAGCGGGTCCGCAGGGGCCGATAGGCCCGCAAGGCCCCGAGGGGCCTCCTGGCCCCCCCGGACCTCCCGGCGGCGCGATTCAGGTAACGCCTACCGTGTTCCGCTACTTTTATTTTCCTCCTGCTAATTTACAAGGGGATGTCACCGTCCCGGCGAGCGAGTTTACGGATGACCAGGGAAATCCGCCGGCCGCATTTTCCGGGCTTGGCAGCGAATCATATGCCAATTTGTATATAAACGGCGTAATGCAGGAAGGCAGCCTGTATACGCTGTCCCCCCAGGCTTTGACGCTTTTGCTCGGTCAGGATATGATATTGGCGGGGACGCCGATTATTATCGAAATCGTGCAGATTACGGCCCAAGCCATAATCTGAAAATCATTTTTATCACATAATGCGTGCCGCATAAAGGGCGAGGCGTTATGGCCTTGCCCCTAATTTTTGCTGGGAGGAGCCCAATGGATATTAAGGGAATTAACCATTTCTGCTTTTCGGTAGCCGATCTGGAGCGGTCGATTGCTTTTTATGAACAGGTATTTGACGCAAAAATGGTCGTGAAAGGGAGGAAACTCGCCTATTTCGATTTACACGGTTTATGGATCGCTTTGAATCAAGAAGACATCCCCCGGGACAAAGAGAACCGTACATACACGCATATCGCGTTTACGATCGAAGAAACGGATTTTGACGCTGTTCTGGACAAGCTGCGGCAATTGAGCGTAGAAGTGCTGCCGGGGCGCGAGAGGGATGTGCGGGACAAAAAATCGATTTATTTTTTCGATCCCGACGGGCATCTGTTTGAATTCCATACGGGAACGCTGGCGGATCGTCTCGACTACTACCGGGCGGAAAAAAGCCACATGACCTTTTACTGAAAAGCTTCGGCGTCTTTAGAGCATTTTTTGTTGGGCTTTTGCCCCGTATCAGCTAGAATAAAGACAAGCCCGGAAATTTAATGGTTATAGCAGCAGCTATTTTCCGAAAAAAAACCTTTTCTACACTGGCGTTGCATTAACGCCTACACAAAATCTCTGGTACACCTAGCCCGCTATTTCATTTGAGATCACGCCAGAAATCTAACGGTTGTATTAGTCGCTATTTTGCCAAAAAAGCCCCTTTCTAAATTTTAACGGTTGTGAGCGCAGTTATCTGCTCAAATCTGATTCCAAATATCCGGGTTTTAGCTAAATAAGCGCTATGGCAACCGTTAGAATTCGAAAACGGCGATATTGGAGCAAATAGCGGCTGTGGCAACCGTTAGAATGTGGTGGCGAGAAAATGTATCTTGTCGGATTTAATACAACTAGTGCGGACAAATCCCGAATACTAAATCAAAGTGAAGTAGGCTCAAGTACATGAAAAAGTTCAAAAAGTTTTATATCGAAACGACCAGCATTTGCAATTTGGCGTGCAGCTTTTGTCCGCCGACGCACCGCAACGCGCAGTTTATCAAAACGGAAGACTTCAGCAAAATTTTGGACGACATTAAACCTCATACGGATTACATTTATTTCCACGTTAAAGGGGAGCCGCTGCTGCATCCTAAAATCGACCGGCTCCTGGACATCAGCCACGAAAAAGGATTTCAGGTAAACATCACGACCAACGGCACATTGATTCCGAAGGTTAAGGGTAAGCTGCTCGGCAAGCCGGCGCTGCGTCAGATGAATTTTTCGCTGCACAGCTTTGACGGGCATGAAGGCTCCGCGGACCGGGAGGGTTATTTGTACTCCATTTTGTCTTTCGTCCGGGAGGCCGTCGCTTCGTCCGATCTGATCGTTTCGTTCCGGCTCTGGAACTTGACGAAGGACAACGAAACGAACTTGCAACGCAAACGCAACCGCGAGACTTTGGAGATCATCGAAAAAGAGTTTGGCCTGGACTACCGCATCGAGGAGAAAGTCGTACCCGGCAGCGGAGTTCAATTGGCCGAGCGGATTTACTTGAATCAGGATCATGAATTCGCCTGGCCGGATTTAAAAGCGCAGGAGGACGACGGCAAGGGCTTTTGCCATGCGCTCCGCAATCAGGCGGGGATTTTGGTCGACGGTACGGTGATCCCTTGCTGCCTCGACGGCGAAGGGGTGATCAATTTAGGCAACGTGTACAAAACCCCGTTTTCGGAAATTATCGAAGGGGAACGGGCCAACCGATTGTACGAAGGGTTTTCGCGCCGGACAGCGGTGGAAGAACTGTGCCGGAAATGCGGGTACCGCCAGCGTTTTGGCGGTGGAGCTTAGGAGCCGGACTCAAGTAAGAGAAAAGGGGAAAATGAAAGGAGCCTGTACGGCTCCTTTTTGAGTAGATTTGGGGAGGGTCGACGCATAATTAGCATATCCGCCAAGTGGCCGGCGCTTCTATCTCAGTTTCGCGGGGTCCACCTTCGGGACGAGCCCTTCGGCCGCGGCGCGGTCGAGCAGGGCGGCCACGGCGGCATAGCCGTCTTCGCCCAGCTCCGCCGTATAGCGGTTGACGTACAGATTGATGTGCGCCTGCGTCACTTCCGGCGACATTTCCTGCGCGTGGCTCATCACGTAATCGGCGGAAGCTTCGGGATGCGCCCAGGCGTATTCGACGGATTCCCGCGTCCAGCCGGCAAGGGCCGCCAGGTCAAGCGAGCGGCGGGCGATGATGGCGCCCAGCGGAATCGGCAGCCCCGTATCGGATTCCCACCAGCTGCCCAGATCTTGAAGCATCTTGAGCCCGTAGTTCTGATAGGTGAACCGGGCTTCGTGAATGACCAGCCCGGCGTCGATATCGCCGCGCTGCACGGCCGGCATGATCTCGTCAAACGGCATGACGATGATTTCGCCGACGCCGCCCGGGACATGTTGTGCCGCCCACAGGCGGAACAGCAGATAGGCGGTCGAGCGTTCGCTCGGGACCGCCACCCGGCGTCCGGACAGGGCGGACGCCTCGTCCGCGCCGCCATCCGTTCCGGCGGTCAGCACAAGCGGCCCGCAGCCGCGTCCCAAAGCGCCGCCGCAGGGCAGCAGCGCATATTCGTCCAGCAGCCAAGGCAGAGCCGCGTAGGAAACTTTAAGCACATCCGGTCCGCGGCCGGATGCCGCAAGGCCGTTCGTTATGTCGATATCCGCATAAGTCACGTCCAACTCGGGCGCGCCGGGGATCAGTCCGTGCACCCAGGCGTGAAAAACGAAAGTATCGTTGGGACAAGGGGAAAAAGCGATGTTCATGATTGCAGCACCTCCGGTAGTATTGAGCAGGCTTGTTCCAGCGCCTGCAGGGCGTCGCCGATTTTCCACAGCTCGCGCCGGCGCGGGCCGACCGCGTTGGAAATGGCCCGCAGCTCCAGCGACGGAAGGCCGAACTGGCGCGCCGCTTCGGCGACGCCGTAGCCTTCCATCGCTTCGGCTCCCGCGCCGGGGAAGCGGGCCCGCAGCGCTTCGGCCGTTTCCGCCGTACCGGTCGCGGTCGACAGCGTCAGGACCGGCCCGCAATAGGCCGGAAGCCCGGCAGCGGCAAGGGCGTCCGCCCAGCGGGCGGCAAGGCGGCGTTCCACCGCGATCCGCGCGGAGCCGAAGCCGAGCTCGTCCACGCTCGCAAAGCCGTCCGGCGTTTCCGCGCCCAGATCGGCGGCGATGATTTCGCTGGCAACGACCAGCGAACCGACCTCGGCGGCCCCGCGAAATCCGCCGCCGATGCCCGCGCTGATGACGAGCTCGTATTCGCCGCCAGCCGCAGCGAGCGCTGCCGCCGTCGCCGCGGCAGCCGCTGCCGGGCCAACGCCGGCGAGCCGCACCTCGGCCCCGGCATGTCCGCCCAGGCCGCGTTGCACGGCATCCCGCTCCGCCTCCACCGCCGTCATGATCAGGACGCGCTTCGGCGCACGAAACGAAGCAGTGCCGGCCGGGGCGAGCCCGGGACGATTTATTGAATCAGAAAGGTTCATAACAGCTTGACAACTCCTTAACCAAACTCACTCTTCAAATTATATAGCTTTCGTCCCGGGAAATCCAAGCGGGGCTCGGCCAGGCCCGCCGAATTCAGGGCCGATCCGCGGAGCAACTGCAGCGCTTGGCAGCGGGCCGTACCGGCCGGGGCCGAGGCGGCAAAAACCGGACCTTGAGCCTACGCAAACCTGCGTACAAAAGCTCAAGGTCCGGTTTTAGAAAAGCGGCTTTTACCACTCCCCGGCGGCGGTCAGGCTCTCTGGTATTGAACGGGACGCTCCAGCGTGGTGCGCAGTTCCTTGGCCGCTTCGTAAGGCCAATAAGGATTGCGCAGCAATTCGCGGCCGAGGAACACAAGGTCGGCGCGGCCGTTCCCGATAATTTCTTCCGCTTGGAGCGGGCTGTTGATCAAGCCGACCGCCCCGGTAGCAACGCCTGCCTGGGCGCGGATTTGATCCGCCAGATTTACCTGATAGCCGGGGAACACGTCGATCGGCGCCGGCACGAGCCCGCCGGAGCTGCAGTCGATCAAATCGACGCCCTGTTCCTTCATCCGCCGGGCATAATCGATATATTGATCCAGTGAGTTGCCTTCCGGGGCGTATTCATTTGCCGAAACCCGCACGAACAGCGGGCCGTCCCATACGCTTTTCACCGCGTCGATCACTTCGCCGAGCAGGCGGTAGCGGCCGTTTGCGTCGCCGCCGTATTCATCTTCCCGATGGTTCGAAACCGGGGAGAGGAATTCGTGGATCAGGTATCCGTGAGCGCCGTGGATTTCGATCACATCGAACCCGGCTTCCTTCGCCCGGCGCGCCCCTTCCCGGAAGCCTTCGACGATCCGCCGGATATCGCCGGCGTCAGCGGCTTTTGGCACTTTCATGTCCGGGAACGGGATGGCCGACGGAGCGACGATCGTCTCGTCCAGCACCGCTTTTCTGCCGGCGTGCGCGAGCTGAATCCCGATCTTGGCGCCGTTTTGGTGAACAAGGTTCGCGAGTTCCTTCAGCCCGGCGATATGCTCGTCGCTCCAGATGCCGAGGTCGTCATAGCTAATCCGTCCTTCGGGGGCGACGGCGGTCGCTTCCACGATAATGAGTCCGACGCCGCCGACGGCCCGGCTGGCGTAGTGAACCCGGTGCCAGTCGGCGATTTTTCCGTCCTGGTTCGGGGAAGAATACATGCACATAGGAGACATGACGATTCTATTTTTTAAAGTAACTTGCTTTACCGTCCATGGGGAAAACAGTTTGGCGCTCATGATAACCACTCCTTTATATTTTTTAAAAAACCCACCTATTCTATCGTAATTCATGCCATACCGAGTTACAAGTACGCACATTTTTGTTGTATAGTATACTTTTTAATACTTAAAAATAAACGGGAGCTCAAGGAGATGCCGCTCAGGATATTTTCCGGACTTTCATGCTGAAGTTGTTCTCGCATCAGGGGGAACTCCGCCGCCGCAGCCGCCCTAAACGCTAAAAACCGCTTCGTCCGGCATTTTTGCAGTCCGGAACAAAGCGGTTTGCGATTTGGAATCGATTTGGAAAGCTCAAGCCTTTTTGCTGGCCTGGGCAAAACGGTCCTTGATTTGTTTGTTGTTGCGTTTCATCGCCGAGCGCTGATCGCGCAAAATTTGGGAGGAATTTTTATCCGAAGGGGCAAACAGCAGCGCTTCCTTCGGCTGAAAACCGATGGCTTTGGAGACGACTCCGTTTTTGGATACGAATACGCCGCGACTCAAGACGGCATCCCTCCTAAACATAGTTTGACAAATTGGATGATGACCGGATTTTTACTCATTATAGCATGATTGGCGCTCTCTTTGTAGCGGATGAATTTCCTGTAGTCCCATGACGGGTCGGCCGGGAAGTGCAGCGTCAGCACATATTCTCCCGAGCGGATGCAGTAATAGAACATGCTTTTCGATTCCGTGAAAAAAACCTGCTCCTGCTGGTTCCCCAAATGGTAGGTTAACACGGCGTAGGAACCGTTGTTGTCGAGGGTGTATTCAACCGGCCCGTTCGCCTCGCCGGCCTGAGCCACGGCCTTTAGCCTGTCGTCCGACCGGACGTATAGCGTGGCCGCGCTGCAATCCTTGTAGTAACCGACCTGCTCGGCTATATACTGTCCGTAACGGTGTGCGATCATTCCGCCTTCAAAAGGGGAGATGAGTCTCTGAAGAAACGCCTCCGGCTCCCGCAGGCCGCCGATTTCCAGCTGCGGAAGCAGGCCGCTGATCAGCTCGAACGCATGATCGAACTGTTCCAGACGCTCGCTGTTCTGCTCGATTGACGGCTCCAGCGGCAGCAGCAAAGCGCCGCGCCTGAGCAGGTCGCTGAAATACCCGCGCCAATCGATCGGAACGCCCAGCGAAAGATCGTCAATGTATATTTTGCGTATGGCGATGTCGTAAAGCAGAAGCCATATGTAAGGATCGATATGATGAGGCAGGCCGGGCTCGGCAGCGAGGATATCCATCATTTGCCGGGAGCTCGGAAAACGTTCTTCCCTGGCGATAAACCGGTCGATGAACGGTTCAAGCAGCGGCTTGACGCTGCCGAAAAACAACGATTTAATCTGTACGTCGCCAAAGACGAGAATCGTTTTCCCGGCTTCAAACGCTTTGATGAATTCGAGATGAGTGACCGTTCGATCGGCATCGGGCTCGTAAGTCCCGGCTTTGCTGCCGATAAACAACAGATAAATGTCGCATTCCTCCACCGCCTCGAGGCAGCGTAGCACAGGATCGGTTCCGGCCGGCCACGGACCGAGATTCTCCTCCCACATGACCGGTTCATGCCCCATAGCGGCCAGTTCCCGGAACGCGTTTTTGCGGAGAGGCTTCAACCCGTCTTCGTTCACGGAGCTAATGAAAACCTTTGTTTTCGCCACGGCTAAATACACTCCCGGATCGGTATTTCCAGCATTTTTTTCCATTATACCCCAGCCTGCCGAAATAGGACATCATTGATTTATCCGGTTGGCAGCGCAGAGGTCAACCAAATATCCTTAAAATCCATCCAGCCGAGATTGTTGATCGCGAGCCCCCGAATCGACGGGTGGACGTAAGTGTGCAGCTTTTGATGAACCAAAAACATCACCTGCGCCTCTTCCTGCAGCCGGAATTCGATTTGCCGAAGCAATGCCTGGCGCCGTTCCGCGGAGGAGGAAGCCAGCAGCTCGGACACCATGCCGAACACCCAGCGGGTCAGTTCCGGGGGCATTGTCCGGCGCAGGAAGCTGTTATCCATCAAATAGCATTCCAACTCGCAAACTTCATCTTCGGCGAAGACAAGGCAGGACAAAACGCAGTCCGCTTCCCGGGAAAGATCGGCCGTGTTGGCCATATTCGATTTGTCCGCATAGCGGATTTCCACAGGAATTCCGATCGTGGCGCATTGCCACCGGATCCATTCCGCTTCATCGCGGTCCAGATAATTGGCGACAAGACGAATTGGGGCACCGTCGTATCCGGACTCCTCCAGCAGCTGCCGGGCCGCCGCGGGATCGTGGCGGTGGATGCCAAGCGCGGCATCTTCGGTAGGGCGGAAACTGCGGGCCGGGTATCCCGGTTTTCTGGTATGCGCGAGCATGCCGGGACGGTCGATGATCAGATTGACCGCCTGGCGGAAAGCCAGCGACTGCTGGGGCCCCTTTTTGTTGCGGTTCCAGTTGATCAGGCTGCATCCTTTGCAAAGCTTCTCGATCCGTTCCCAATCCGTGCCGGCGCGATCGGGAATGCGGGTATCGCCTCCGATAATCTGCTCCCATTTGATTCTGGAGGAATTCGGGATGTTGTCGGGCAGGAACACGAGGGTCACGCCGTCCAGATAAGCTCTGCCGAGAAAATACGCCGGGTTCACCTCCAGCTCCATCCGGCTGTCGCTCCAGTGCGTCAGGCGAAACGGGCCCGTGCCGCTCGGCTGCGTCCAAAAAGCTTGCTCATCCCGGCCGAGCAGGTCGGAGGGAAGAAGGGAAGCGCAGGATGAACAGAGGAGGCGGGGAAACAGCCAGTTCGGCTGGGTCAGGAAAAATTTGACCGTTCTCGGGTCAGGTGCCTCCATCCGTTCCACGGTAGCCAACAGCCAGAGGTTGGCCGAACCGTCTTTCAGGCGGCCGAAGGTGAACATGACGTCTTCCGCGGTCAGCTCTTTGCCGTGGTGAAAACGGACGCCTTTACGCAGGTGGAACGTCCATTCGTCACCGTTTTCGTTATGCTCCCAATGGTGCGCGATCATCGGCACGACTTCGCCAAGCGTTCCGTCGAATTGGACCAGCCGGTCGAACAATTGCCGGACCAAATGCGAGTCGAACCCGTAAAACAGGTTGGCCGGATCGAGCGTCATCGGCTTCTTGTAAACAGGCAGCCGGAAAATGTCCCTGCAGCTTTGGCCGGCGGCGAGTTGCTCGATCCCGAATTGCTCGTTCATCCATAAAATAAACTGCTCCACCACCGGCTTATCCTCCTCGTGCTGATTGAGGAACTCAAACGCCTCCCGGTATTCCCCCTTTTGCGCCAGAGTTTGCGCCAGCTGCAGGAGAAAAGCGGGCCGGCCGATGCGGAAAACGAGCCGGGAACGGTGGCCGCGGCCCCGGCCGGGATGCCACTCGATCAGCTCTTCTTCCTGCAGCTTGCGGATAATCAGCTTGACGTTTCGCTCGGTGCAGTGAAACAGCTCCGTCAAATCCTCCAGCGCCACCTCCACTTCCCGCATTTCCGTCGATTCCGGCCCGGAAAAATGATTAAGCAAAGTTACATAACGTTCTGCCGTTAACATATGCGATCGCCTCCACAGCGGATATTATCTTGATGCTTGCAAGTACAAAGAACCGTAATTCCCGGACATGTCCCGCTTGTTTCCCTAAAAGGGGAAGTGCTTTGGCAATAGTGTACACTTTTTCTTCCTGCTTTTAAAGCGGATAATGAGAGCAGTTTAAACAGCTAGAATCAAACGGGAAGCCGTAAGGAGGTCATACGCATGAGTTTCGATGAATTTTACCGCAGGGAGCGGGAGCTGAAACAATTTCATGAAACAAAAAGCAAGCTTTACGAAGCTTGGCATATAGACGTCAAGATCATTCGGGAACGGTGCGGCAAGGGCAAAAGGGCGCAAAACGCGTGGGTGAAGACGCTTCGTTCTTTTTTTCAAATGGTCAAATGATAGAACTCTAAATTCGGCCTTTGCCCCGCAGCAACCAAAGCTCCGGACGCATATGGTGAATAAGCCATCTGATCCTATGCGTAAGGAGGATAAAATGAACATTTTAATGGTTGCGCCCGAGCAGATTCCGGTTCCGGGGAACGGATCGGTGGAAATTTGCATGCTGGCGATCGCCAAAGAGCTGGCCGACCGCCATACCGTTACGATCCTCAGCAGAAAGTCGAAAGGTTTGCCGCCGGTGAGCCGCACCGGCAAATTAACGATCGTCCGCGTGCCTTCGGGCAGTCCGAACCGATATATCGTTTCCGTGCTGAATTATTTAAAAGGCAGGAACTATGACCTGATTCAGGTCGACAACCGGCCCCATTACGCGGCCAAAATCAAAGCCGCTTTTCCGCGCACGCCGGTCTCCCTGTTCCTTCATTCATTAACTTTTGTGAGAAATACGTCCGCGGTGGCCGCCAGCATGGCCAAACCCGATCTCATCGTCGCCAACAGCGATTCGCTGAAAGCGAAATTGTCGGAGCGCTTTGACCGGTTGGCGGGCAAAATATATACGGTGCATCTGGGAGTTGATACCGAGCGTTTTAAACCGCCGGCCCGGCGAACAGTCGCTCCGGGTCAATTCCGGGTGCTGTTTGCCGGAAGGGTCATCCCCCGCAAAGGAGTCCCCGTTCTGATCAAAGCCATCGAACTGGTGCGGCGGGAATGCGCCGGAGCGAGCCTGATGGTCGTCGGAGGGGGGAAAGCCGGGTATTTGCGGGAGCTGCGCCGGTTGGCCGGCAAGCATCGGGTGCCCGTCCGCTTTGTGGGGAAGGTTCCGCATCGGCAGATCGACCGTTATTTCCGTCAGGCCGACTGCTTTGCTTGTCCTTCCCAAGAGCACGAAGCGTTCGGCCTCGTCAATGTAGAGGCGATGGCCTCCGGGCTGCCTGTCGTAGCCTCCAATATCGGGGGCATCGGGGAAATCGTAGGCCATGGCCACAACGGTTATTTGGTAAAGCCCTATTCGGACCCCCGGGAGCATGCCAAGTGGATTTTACAGTTGGCGAAACATCCGGAAGCGGCTGCAAAAATGTCCAAACAGGCCAGACGCGATGCGGTAAGCAAGTTCGGCTGGAACCAGACGGCCGCGAACCTGATGAAGATTTATAACCGGTATGTATCCTGAAAACACGGGCGGAGGATTGCTGCAGGCATCATGCGGCAATCCTCCGCGTTTTTGGATTAGAGCTATTTGCGCTGAACTCTTCCGTTCGCACGGGAATAGCGGATGACCGTGCGGAATATGTTTTTGTCCTTTAACTTCCTGAATATATACGGGTCCGGCGATGTATTGACTTCGAGGATCCAGGGACGCAGCTTTTGGTCGACGGCAATATCCGCGCCGATTTCGCGGATCCCGGGAAAAACCTTATGAAGGTGGTTGGCGACGTCTTCGCCAAGGTCTTGCAAGTCTGTGCAATATGCCTTGATTTTGGGGCCTTTCATATGTGGGGAAAGCAGTTTTTCCACAGGCATTAGCGTGCCGTCGCTATGATAGTTGGTGACGATTTTTTTAGGGTGGGCCAGCCTGCCGATGTAACCGGTTGTTTTCCAGACTTTTTGCGGCGTTTTTTGGACCATGACCCGCAGATCAAACGTGCGGTTTTGGTAGGTGAGCAGGTGAATGCCTTGTTGAACGAGGTAGTCCCCCTTTCGTTTATGCTGTTGGATAGACACATAAAGTTCGTCGAAAGTTTTGAAGGAACGGGCCTTGGTTTCGAGCTGGTACCGGTACGGGACGGCGCTTGCCGCCGGTTTCAACTCCACTCTCATCACTCCTCTTCCCAGGGAGCCGTTAACCGGTTTGACGTAAACCATTTTGTGCTTCTTAAGCATGTTAAGCAGGTTGGCCCGGCTGAACTTGCGCATCTCCGGCAGGAAGGGCCTTAGTTTTTTGTTTTCCAGGAGCGCTTTGTTTTTTTTCCATTTGCTGATTACATGGCGCGGATGCCGGCCTGGTTTCATGGATTAAATTCCCCTTTGCGGCGTTTTACTGGCAGTGTATTCGCGGCTATGTCCGAAAGGAAAGGATAATGACCTATGCAGCGGAAAAAATCTGCCGGCGGCTTTGACAAAAAAAGTTAGCTATAATATAATTGTTATAACAACTAATTTGCGGAAAGGGAAGTATTGCGGATGGAGGCGGATCAACGCGGGGCCGACTTGGCGGTCGGCTTCATTATGGGCGTGACCTACCGGAAAATCGCGTCATTGCTGCAGCATCGTTTGAAGGAGTACGACATTACCCCGGAGCAGTGGTCCGTGCTTAATCAGATTGACCAATCCGAGGGTTTGATTCAAAAAGAAATCGCCGACCGCTGCGGCAAAGACAAGCCTACGACCACGCGCATCCTCGATTTATTGGAAAGCAAGGGCTTAATCTACAAGCAGACCGGAAAGCAGGACCGCCGATCCTTTGCGGTGTTCAGTACGGAGCGCGGCAGGGCGTTAATCCGGGAAACAATCGCGCTGGAGCAAGGGGTCACGGAAGAGGTGAAGCGCTGCATGTCCGAAGAGGAGTACCTCATGCTGCTGAATTTGCTGGAGCGGGTCAACGCGCACATTTCCAGGCAGCTGGAGCACAATCAGATAGAGAGTGGGAGAAATCAGAGATGAAAGCATCAATTCAATCCGAGCCATTGTGGACGAGGTCGTTTATTTCGTTAACGATCTCTACTTTTTTGCTGTTTTTAAATTTGCATATGCTGCTGTCTTCATTTTCGGCTTACGTCAAAAACGAATTGGCCGCCACAGATTTGCAGGTCAGTCTGGTGACCAGCGTGTTTGCGGCTTCCGCCATCGTTACGCGCTTTTTGGCGGCGGCATTGTTAAAAAGAATGTCTTCGAACAGCTTGTTGTTCATCGGCCTGGCCATCGCGGCGGCCACGACTGCGCTGAACAGCCTGGCCGGTTCCGTCGGGGGGCTGCTGATCGTCAGGGCCGGATACGGGGTCGGCTTCGGGATCGCCAGCACGATTCTGCCGACGCTCGTTTCGCAAATCATACCGGTCCGGCGGATGGGGGAAGGCATCGGGTATTTCGGTTTGTCCACCAGCTTGGCGATGTCGGTTGGCCCGATGATCGGACTTAACGTGATGGGGCTGTTTGGATTCGGCACATTGACGCTGGCCGGTTCGGCAGCGGTGGTGATCATGATTCCGCTTTTGCTGCTGACCCGGGCGCTGCCGCCCGCATCCCGCGGCCAAGCAGCGGGCAAGGTTAATCAAGAGGAGGCGTCCGGCGGCCGAAAGGAAGGCGAAGGCAAGATAACCCGCGGCTTCAACCGCAAGCTCTTGTTCCCCGCTTTTTTAAATGTTGTATTGGCGATTACCTACAGCGGGTTGCTCAGCTTTATCGCGCTTTACGGAGAGTTTGTCCATTTGTCCCAGGTTGGCCTGTTTTTCCTGTTTAACGCCTTTACGATCGTCATTATCCGCCCGATCTCCGGCCGCATCTTCGACAGCAGGGGACATGCCGCCGTTCTTTTGCCCGCCGCCGTGTCGGTGATCGCCAGCATGGTGATCCTATCGTTCACAACGTCGCTGGGCATGCTGATTTTGTCGGCATTGCTGTACGGGCTTGGCTTTGGCGCGATTCAGCCGACGCTACAGGCCTGGATGATCCGAAGCAGCTCGCCCGAGCAATACGGTGCGGCCAACAGCATGTTTTACAATTCCACCGATTTCGGCGTTGCGATCGGATCGGTTATTCTGGGAGCGATCGCTTCCGCTACGGATTACGCCGTAATGTACCGGTATTCCGCCGGGTTTATGGGCATGTTCATGGTCATTTATTTGCTGGTCATGGCGGCGGCGCGGAGCGGGCAAGCTAGGGCAACCTCGAAACCATTGAACGATAAACTTGAGCGGGCAAGCGAAAACTAAAAAAACATTATTGACAAGAGCGGGGCGCAAAGGAATGACCTTTGTGCCCCGCTCTTTTTGGCTTTCCTTGAATCGAATACAAATTATGGATATAGGCCATATTACTGTTAGTTCACGGGTTGGAGGCGCGTTATGAGGAAACTAGGCCGAAATCTACGAAAAGGAAGCCGGGGGAGAGCCACGGCCCCTGCGGATCGGGAAATGGGTCAAAGATTAAGCGATGGCTTGGGCGGCTCATTATCCGGTACGCTTGCTTATCTCCGCTCAAAAATGGGGGGCAGCTCCGACGTCGTCATTCGCCGGCTGCAAAACCGCGGTCCGGAAGGAGAGGACATCGCTATCTGTTATGTTGGCGGGCTTATTGATCAAATGCTTTTAAGCGAATTGATCGACGATTTGGACAAGCGTTTTTTTGCTGCGGATCGGGACTATCAGCACCGGCCGATCGCCGAACAAATCAGTACCGGAAACGTAAAGCGGATTACCAGCGGCAGCGATCTGATCTCCTCCTTATTGACCGGTTCGGCCGCGATCATTATCGACGGGACGGAAGGCGCCATCGTTGCCCCCATACCGGGGGGACCGCGCAGATCGGTCGAAGAGCCTTCGACCCAGACCGTCATTCGCGGGCCAAAGGAAGGATTTACCGAGGAGATGTCCACGAATATGGCTTTGCTGAGACGAAAAATCAGGTCCCCCGATTTGCGTTTCGAAAGCAGAACGGTGGGGACTTATACGCAAACGAAGGTTGTCGTCGCTTATATCGAGGGAGTTGCCAGTCCTGCCGTGCTTCAAGAGGTACTTAACCGCCTTGATGCCATTCATACGGACAGCATTTTGGAAGGCGGTTATATCGAGGAATTTATCCAGGACAAAGTGTTCACCCCGTTTCCGACAATCATGAACACGGAGCGTCCCGACGCCGCGGCGGGAAGTTTATTGGAGGGACAAGTTGTCATTCTGGTGGACGGGAGTCCGTTTGTGCTGATTTGCCCGGTCACGTTTTTCAAATTTTTCTTGTCCAGCGAAGATTATTATCAGCGTTACGATATATCGACCTTTTTGCGCGGTATCCGGCTGCTTGCCTTCCTAGTCGCTATGCTGCTTCCTTCCTTGTATATCGCCGTGACCACTTTCCATCCGGAAATGCTGCCGACTACGATGCTGATCAGCCTTGCGGCGCAGCGTGAAGGCACCCCCTTGCCGGCCCTGCTGGAGGCTTTGTTGATGGAAATTACGTTTGAAGTCATTCGCGAGGCCGGGGTTCGCATGCCGCGGGTGGTCGGGTCGGCGATTTCGATCGTCGGCGCGCTCGTCTTGGGGCAGGCTGCGGTGCAAGCCGGTTTGGTATCCGCCGCGATGGTCATCATCGTATCGTTTACGGCCATCTCCAATTTTGTCATCCCTACGTTCGGCATGTCGTCCGCGGTCAGACTAATCCGCTTCGGATTAATGCTCTTGGCCGGAACGTTTGGATTGTACGGCATTTTGGCCGGCCTGATCCCGCTCCTGATGCACCTGGTCTCCTTAAGATCGTTTGGGGTCCCTTATTTATTGCCGATCGCCCCTTTAAGCTTTGCAAATATGAAGGATGTCTTTATTCGGGCGCCCTGGCCGAAGATGAAGCAGCGTCCGGCGTACATCAATGAAGACAACAAAACAAGACAAGGCTCCGTACCGAACGACGGGCTGATTAAAAAGTAGGGGAATGAGCGTCAATATGCGGATGTTTTTGTTGTGCTGCGCTGCAGCGGTCCTATGTCTTACTGCAACCGGATGCTGGAATCGTACAGAACTGAATGAGCTAGGCATCACCGTAGCCACGGGGTTTGACCGGTCCGGAAACGATTGGGAAATATCCTATCAGATTGTCGTTCCCTCCGCCACGGGGGCAAGCCAGGGAGGGGGCACCGGCGGCGGCGGCTCCCAGCCCAGCGTGTCCGTGTTTACGACGAAAGGCAAGACGATTCGGGAAGCGGCCGCTTTAGGGTATGTGGAGAACCCGCGCCGGCTTTACTTCGGTCATACAGAAATTACGGTCATTGGCAAAGAGGCGGCGGAAACGGGGATAAACCAAATTTTAGATTTATACTTCCGCAATGTCGAAGCGCGTGAAACTGTGCTGGTTGCCGTAACGGATCGCAAGGCTTCGGATATTTTGAGAAATATGGTGCCTCCGGAGAAAATTCCGGGCAGCGCCCTGGCGGATATTATGCGCAAGCAGCAAAACAATTCTTCCTATTTTCCAGTCATTAACTTGTTTCAACTGGCGCAAAAAATTTCGTCCGACTCGCGGGCGGCCGGCGTTCCGGTTGTAAGCGTTCCGGAAGGCAGCGAAAAGCCTTTGGAATCCCTGGATATCAACAAAACCACCTCTCCTCCCGTTAAAATGAAAATCGTGCGGCTGGGAGTATTCAAAGGCGATCGGCTGGCGGGATGGCTGAACCGGGCGCAGAGTTACGGCATTGCCTGGCTTACCGATCAGGTAAAGGGCAGTACTCTGTCGTTTACTTGTCCGCGGACCGATTCTAAGGGTTCCCTGCGTATTATTACAGCGAAAACGAATATAACGCCCGTAAAGGCGGGGGATCATTACAAAATGAAGGTCAACATTCAAGCCAGCGGAGATTTGATGGAATATATGTGCGAGGGCGATCCCTTTAGTCCAAAGACGATACAGGCGCTCGAGCGGGAAGTTGGCGTTACGATTATCGATACGGTTAATACGGGTTGGGAAGCCGCGCAAAAAATGCGCGTGGATTTGCCGGGATTTGCCGGAAAGATTCATCGGAAAGATCCTAAAGCCTGGAGACAGCTGAAGGATCACTGGGAAGAGGAACTCTCCAAGATCGAACTGGAAGTGCATGTGACGGTAAAAATCGAGCGTCCCGGCTTATTGAAGAAATCGTTTAAGCAGTTGTCCCAAAAAACGGCCCCAGGTGGCGGATGAAGCAGGAAGAAGGTAAATCATGAAGCAGGAGAAATCCGGACTTGCCGAATTTATAAGCGGATTTGTTTTGTTTGAGGTCGGGAGCACCACGTTGTTTCAAATCGGCGGTGAAGCCGGGCCAGATGCGTGGGCAGCCATGGCCATCGCCGCCGTTGCCGGGTTCATTCTTTTAATGATGTACTGGGCCATTCACCGCCGCGATCCCGACCTCGATCTGTTTGAATTGTGCCGAAAATATTTGGGGAAAACGGCAGGTTCGCTGCTTTCCGCCTTGTTCGTCGTTTATTTTGCTTATGAAGCCTCACGTAATTTGCGCGATTTGGGAGAATTGGCCGCTTACGTACTGCTGAACCGAACCCCGCTGGTGGTCATTATGCTTATCGGGATCGCCATCGTGGCCAGCAGTGCCAGATACGGCCTTCGGGTCGTGTTTCTTTGCGGTCTTGTCTTGTTTCCGTTCGTTGTTTTAAGTTATATGACACTCATTTCGATGATCGGGGGACTGGGGCTAATGAACTTTGAAAATATGCTCCCCGTATTGGAAAACGGCTTAAAGCCCGTTTGGAAGGAAGTCCCGAATATCATCTCTTTCCCTTTCGCTCAACCGGTGCTGTTTCTGGTATTTTTTTCGCGGCTGAAAACGAAGCAAAATGCCCGCAAGGCGCTTTTGATCGCCTATGGGAGCACTGCCGTGTTCCTAATGGCCGTCAATCAAATCAACGTGCTGGTGCTCGGCCCCAAACTGGCGAACGCGGTAGCCTTTCCGCTGCTGCAGACCGTGCAACTGATCGAATTGGCCGAAGTGTTTGAGAGGATGGATGTGCTGTTTGTCGTTGTTTTGTTCATCGGGCTAGGCGCCAAATTGCTTCTGTTTTATATCGGCGCCGTACAGGGATGCGACCGGGTTACCGGAGTTCCTTATAAAAAATGGATCATTCCGGTGGGCGTAGCGATTTTTGGTGCTGCTTTAACATCTCCGAATTATTCGCATTTTATATGGGTCGGCCTCGAAGTTGTGCTGAAGTGGTACCCGCTGATTCAAATATGCGCTCCGGCGCTGCTGTTCATGGCGATGCTGATCAAGCGCAAAAAAAGGCCACAGCAGTAAGAAAAAATCCGGCGATATCCTAAAAAAAATCCGCCATGGCCAGCGGCCAAGCGGATCTTTATCGGCGATTTATTGTTTTGCGGAATCGGTGTTGGCAAACGGCGCCGGTTTGGCCACCCATTCGTCGGCTTCCGGTTCGATGTCCACACCGCTTTTCATTTTCTTTTGCTCGGCCATAGAGTCGCCGGCGGGATCGATTTTATTGCGAAGTTTGGCTTCGTCGCGGGAGTGCTGTCCATTGTGCTGTTCCATGCTGTTCCTCCTTGTTGTTTTACTCTGTTAATGGTAGTTTGCCTTATTTATCGTTTCCCGATCCGCGCAATTACAAACATTTTCGCTTTCCGTCTTGCTTTAACTTCATGTTCAATTGTAATAAAATACATTTAAGGACATTCTTGCTATTCATATCCGACAACCGAAAACGTAAGCCATGATTTACACTTTCGATTCGAGGAGGAATGATGATGCGTTTGACAAGGAAAGCCGCAGTACCTGCTCTAAAGCTTCAAAGGTTATGTCTGCTGCTTATTTGCATGACGGTGTTCGTTTCGGCGGGATGGCTCGGTCCGGAACGGCGTGCGAGCGCTGCCGGAGAATTAAAACCTTTTCCGCAGCAGGTCAGCTACCCGGGGATTATTAAGCCGAATCACGTGACGCAAACGGAGATGAACCAAGCCGTGGCGGAGTATTACGACTATTGGAAAGCGAAATACCTCAAACATGACTTAAAATCATTGCCGGGCGGGTATTACGTGAAAGGAGACATCACGGGTGATCCGGACGGCTTTACCGCATTAGGTTCCTCCGAAGGTCAAGGGTACGGGATGATCATTACCGCGCTGATGGCCGGCTACGATCCCGACGCCCGGACGATTTACGACGGTTTGTTTAAAACGGCAAGGGCTTACAAAAGCTCGGGCAATCCCAACCTGATGGGCTGGGTCGTGGCGGACGATCCGGCCGCGCAAGGGCATTTCGGTTCGGCCACCGACGGCGATCTCGACATCGCTTACTCGCTTATTCTCGCTCACAATCAATGGGGATCGGGCGGACCGGTCAACTATTTGCAGGAAGCGAAAAAAATGATCACGGACGGCATCAAAACCAGCTACGTGACCAAGACCTACCGCTTGAACCTGGGCGATTGGGATTCCAAAGACGCTCTCAACACGCGCCCTTCGGACTGGATGTTCAGCCATCTTCGGGCTTTTTACGAAGTGACGGAGGATGAAACCTGGATTCACGTCATCGATAGTTTATACAATGTGTACCGGCAATTCAGCGAAGCTTATTCGCCAAACACCGGGCTGATCTCGGATTTTGTGGTGGGGAATCCGCCCAAGCCGGCGCCGGAATGGTATTTGGACGAGTTCAAGGAAACCAACCTGTATTACTATAATGCAAGTCGGGTTCCGCTGCGCGTCGTGATGGATTACGCCTTGTACGGGGACACGCGGGGCAAAGCGATCACGGACAAGCTGGCGGCCTGGATTCAAAGCAAGACCGGGGGATCGCCCGCAGGTATCAAAAACGGGTACAAGCTGGACGGCTCGGCGGTCGGGGACTACGCCACGGCGGTGTTTGCCGCTCCGCTCATCTCGGCGGGAACGGCCTCCAGCGCCAATCAGGCATGGGTTAACGCCGGGTGGGATTGGATGATCCATCAGAAAGAGGACTATTTCAGCGACACCTACAATTTGCTGAACATGCTGTTTCTTTCCGGCAACTGGTGGAAACCGGAGGCCCAGACCGTGCCGCCTTCGACGCCCAATCTGGCCTTAAACAAGCCGGCGGTGTCCAGCTCTGTGGAAGGCGTGGGATTTGAGCCGGCCCAAGCGGTCGACGGCAATCAAATGACGAGATGGGCCAGCCGCGAAGGCAGCGACCCGGAATGGATCTACGTGGACCTGGGATCGGTCCGGCAAATTACCGGCATTAAGCTGCGCTGGGAAGATGCCTATGCGACGCAGTATAAAATCCAGGTATCCACCGACAATGGCGATCCCGAGCACTGGACGGACGTCTACACGGCGACAAGCGGAGACGGGGGCGTGGACGAAATCCCGCTGGACTCCAAGCCGGCCAGATACGTAAGAATGTACGGGATCGAGCGGGGAACCCCATACGGCTATTCGCTATACGAGTTTGAGGTTGCCGGGCAGTAGCGCGGCAAGGATAATCGCTGGTGACTGGTGACTGGTGACTGGTGACTGGTGACTGGTGACTGGTGACTGGTGACTGCTAGCCGCTAACCGCTAGCCGTTGGCCGTTAGCCGCTAGCGCTTGGCCGTCAGCCTCTGGCCGTTGGCTGCTGACGGCTGGTCGCTGCCCCCTGGCCCCTGGCCACTCACGCTGGCCGGCTGTCCCGTTGTCCGGGAGCCCGCGGAAATAACGGCATAAAATGTCCTTATATTCTACAAAAAAGGGAGAATAGCATAAATAGAGGATTTTTTTGTCGCTATTCTACACAGATGGGGGTAAAAGGCGCTGTTTTCCAAGCTTGATCTTCAAATAAGGACCAAAAGTACCGCTATTTTTCGCAGGAGAGGTAAATCTCGAAAATAGCGACATAAATTGCTCTTATTTCCGGCAATATAAGCTGCGTAACATAAGCTACTGAACATAAGCTGCGTAACATAAGCTACTGAACATAAGCTGCGCAACGTAAGCTACCCAAGTTCCTACTTCACCTCTCTACGCCAAAAGCATGGATTTGCACATGAAAAATCCGCCGGAGTGAATTCTACGGCGGTTTTTTTCATATCATCAGAATTTCCCGGATTTCCTGCTCGGTGAGCGCCGAGAACGATTCCTCGCCAGGCTTGAGCACTTCCTCCACGAGGTTCTTTTTCTTCTGCTGAAGCTCGTACATTTTGTCTTCGACTGTCCCTTGCGCGACCAGGCGGATCACCTGCACGATGTTTTTTTGTCCGATCCGGTGGGCGCGGTCGGCGGCCTGCTCCTCCACCGCGGGGTTCCACCACAAATCGTACAAAATGACGGTGTCCGCGCCGGTCAGATTCAGGCCGGTGCCGCCCGCTTTCAGGGAAATCAGGAACAGATCGCGCTCGCCCCCGTTAAACCGGCTGCAGAGCTCCACCCGTTCGGAAGCGGGGGTTTTCCCGTCCAGATAGAAAAACGGCAGTCCCCGGTATCCCAATTCGCGGCCGATGAGCCCCAGCATTTCCGTAAACTGCGAAAAGATCAGCACGCGTTTTCCCGCGCTTTGGCATTCCTCCACCATTTCCATCAACTGCTCGAATTTGGCCGAGCCGCCTTCGTAACCGTCGACGAACAGGGCGGGATGGCAGCATAGCTGGCGCAGCCGCGTGAGTCCGGCCAAAATACGGATGCGGTTTTTCTGGAAGGCGTCCTCGTTTAAATGCTTCAAAGTTTCCTGCTGCAGCTTGGCCAGATAGGCGACGTACAGCTTCTTCTGTTCAGGCAGCAGTTCGGTCGCCTGCAATGACTCGATTTTTTCCGGCAACTCCTTAAGCACGTCGGTTTTTACGCGGCGCAGCAAAAACGGGCGAATCCGCTTTGCGATCGTATCCCGGGACAGCTCGTTAAACGCTTGGCGGCTTGGGAAAAGCTCCGGGAACACGGCGCTGAAAATCGACCATAACTCCTCCAGCGAATTTTCGATCGGCGTCCCCGTCAAGGCAAACCGGTGCCGCGCCTGAAGGCTTTTGACCGCTTGCGCGGTTTGGCTGGCATAGTTTTTAAAGCTTTGCGCTTCGTCCAAAATAAGCGTATGGAACGACAGTTCGGCAAATTGCTCGATGTCCCGGCGCAGCAGGGGATAGGAGGTGATGATCACATCGGCTTCGGCCGCTTCCCTGAGCGCCCTCACCCGTTCGGCTTTGCTGCCGTCGGCGATCACCGCCTTGATTTCGGGAGCGAACTTCTCCAGTTCGTTTTTCCAGTTGTAAATCAAGGAAGCGGGCGAGACGATCAAAGCCGGCTGCCCGGACGCGGCGATCTCCGGGAGCACCGATACGATAAAAGCGATTGATTGCACCGTTTTGCCGAGGCCCATATCGTCGGCCAAGATCCCGCCGAAACGGTAATGGGCCAGCGTCTTTAACCACTGGTAACCGTATGCCTGGTAATCCCGCAAAACGCCGGAGAGCTGCGCCGGAACCGGGAAGTCCAGATGATCCGGATTCCGCAGGTTATGGAGCAGCTGCCGCAGCGATTTGCCAAGCTTGATCGGGCTTCCCGGCTCCGTCTGCTCCTGGAGGTGAATCCCGCGGCTGACTGGCAAACGGAATTCGCTGCCTTTAATTTCATTCCGGCGAATGCCGAACTCGTTCATAAATTTGACGATTTCCTGGAATTCGGCGCTTTCCAGCGGCATCAACGCTCCGTTCGGAAGGCGGTAGTAGCGTCTTTTTTCTTCGATAGCCAACAGCAAGCCGCGAATTTCCGATTCATTGATCCCGTCCATGTCAAAGCGGAACTCCAGCCAGTCCGTACGCTCGTCCAGCTCCACGGAAATTTTGGGCGGCCGCAGGTCGGACAGAAGCCTAACCTTCACGGCCGATGTGGCATAAATTTCAAGCAGCTTCTCAAGCTCGGGCACGACATGGTACAGAAACTCATATTCCGCTTCTTCGTTGTCCAGAAAATAGCCGCTTTCCGTTTTCGCGAACGAGCTTGCTTCCATCAGCTCGAGAATTTGCCGTTCCTTTTCGCTGTCCCGCAGCAAAATCAGGTCGCTTCCCCGCTTGGGGCCATGTTCTTCCAGGGGGTTAAAAATAATGTCCCCGTATTGGAACTCCAGTCCGGCGAGCAGGCGATCCTTCACCCGGTCCAGATACAGCTTGGCTTTAAGCTGCGTGCGGACCATCCGTCCGGCAACGTTGTCCTCGATTTCGATTTTGCCGAGCTTGGCCAGTCCGGGCAATACTTTTTCCGCAAAAGGCTCGATCTGCTCCGGCTGAACGATGATCCGCTGCTTGCGGGCCGTCGCCAGCAGATGTTTGATTTCCGCCAGACGCCGGCACTCCGCCGCCGGCTTTTTTATGATTTTGCCTGCGGTCAGAATGACCCCGTAATCTTCCAAAACAATGCAATCGTCAAGACCGCGGACGGCAAAATGAAAGTGGTTGTCCCCGGCTTCGCCCAGCTCGAATTGCAGCGGCAGCGGTTCATCGGAAACCGCCAGGCGGGGCCAGGTTTGTCCATCCTGCTCCAGCTCGGCAGCCGGGGCTTCCGTCAGCAGAGGCAGCACGCGGTCCCAAAAAAACGGCGGGATCGGCAGCAGCCGGTCCCCGTTCCCGTATTTCTTGGCAGGCATATAACCGCCCAAGGTTTCCGTGTACATCCGCTCGTTGCGGTTAATTTCAATGAGCTGCTGCAGCAGCTGCTCGTCGGCCGGCAGAAAACTGTGGCGGTCCGGATCGTAGCAGAAATGCTTGGAAAAGACGAACGGTTCGCGCCGGCCTGCTTTATCGAGAAAGTCCCGGATGTTTTTGACGATATAAGGCCGTTTCTCCCCGACTTTCATCTCCAGCCCAAACATATACTTCCGGTACCCGTAAGGTACGGGACGCAGCGTAAAAACGGCTTGCAGCGGCGTTCTTGCATCGAAGCGGGTTCCGGCGCGCAGCGGCTGCTTCGTGTTGTCCTCGAACAAATGCATCATGTCGCGGGCGATCCAGATGTCCCGGGAAGAAATTTCAACCGGACGCGCTTGGGAAGCGGCGTTCCGGGCCGCGCCCAAAGCATCGTCCGCCCCGCGCTCCCCATATCGCTCGTCCTCCTCAAGTCCCGTATGCAGCAGGGAAGGATAAGAACGCACCGGGGGCTTGCCGTTTTGCTGCAGATCGTGCACGCCCAGCAGTACCGCCGCGATATGTTTGCAATAATTGGTATAGGTATAAAAAGCCGGACAATTGCACTCCGCGTGGACGTCCCCGTGTTGATCGATCTGCACCGATACGTGATACAGGCCCGTTCCCGACACATCCGCTGCGTAGACGCGGGAGGCGTGGTCGATTTGCTGAAAGATTACTTTCCCGGCCCGGTAATAGGCCTCTCCGCGCTCGTAAGAAATGCGTCCGCACAACAATTTGATCACACGCTGCGTTAGTTGAAAGCTCATGGTTTATTTCCTTTCTCCGTTCGACAATGATCTCCCATTATGATAACAGAAAAGGGACCATCGGAAAAACGCCCGGCCCATTTTGCTCGCGCCAACGCCATCAGTCAATTGTCAGTGTATTGTTAGCCGGGTTGCCATGTTGCCCGCCCGCAAATTAAGATAAGATGATGATGTTGCATGGAATGGAGGGAGCAGGGCTGGATACTTTCGCCTGTATTTATATTCTTCGGGGGGAGCCGTTCCGCCCCGGATCGTGCGTAAATTTATGCCAGAACGTTATGGAGATCGGCCGCGCCTCTTCCGGGAGCGCCCCGGATCTGGCGTTCACGAATATCTTCATTTCCCGCAAGCATTTGACCCTGCGGAAAGAGGGGGACCGGGTCGTGGCATACGACCGCGGCAGCCGTCACGGAACGGAGCTGAACGGGGTGCGGATGATTCCGAATGCTCCCTATATGCTGGAAACGAACGATATCCTTAAGCTGGCAAGAGGAACGGGCGTGCTGCATTTTTCGTATTCGCCGGGGGAGCAGACACTGGAATTCGAACCGCCGGATGATCTGCCGTACGGGCAAGAGACGGAGGGCGAGGATGTCGTGATTCATTGGGAAAAACGGGAATGCATCGTGGGCGGCGTAAAAATTTCGATGTCGGAACGGGAGTTTTTGCTGCTTCAATTGCTCCATGAGCATCCCAATCGTCTGGTGGCGATCCCGGCGATCAAACAGCGGGTTTGGTATGACCGGCAAAGCGGCCCGGACGGCCTGCCGGACGTCGCGATGGACGAATTAAGCACGCTGATCTACCGCATCCGCAAAAAGTTCGGCAGGGACACGTTCCAGATCAGCGCGGTCCGGGGCAGCGGGTATATTTTGGAGAAGGAGTCATAACATGCTCAGAAAGATGATAAGGCGAAAAAGGACGTGGCTCCTGCTTGCTTTTCTCGTTTTCGTTTACATAAACAATTCATCGCACTTCACGGCTTCGCGGGGCGGCGAGCCTAAATTGCTGGCCCACCGGGGACTGGCGCAAACTTTTCCGCTGGAGGGCGTTGAGAACGATACCTGCACCGCGGAGCGGATTTACGAGCCGGAGCATCCCTTTTTGGAAAATACGATCGCTTCCATGGAAGCGGCGTTTGCGGCGGGGGCGGATATGGTGGAGCTTGACGTCAAGCCGACTAAGGACGGGCAGTTTGCCGTGTTTCACGATTGGACCTTGGATTGCCGGACCAATGCGCCAAGGACGACGAAGGATTATACGCTGGCCGAGCTGAAAATGCTGGATATCGGCTACGGGTATACGGCGGACCAAGGGGCGACGTACCCGTTCCGCGGCAAAGGCATCGGGCTGATGCCGTCGCTGCCGGAGGTGCTGGAGCATTTTCCCGGCAAAGCGTTCCTCATTCACGTCAAAAGCAATGATCCGGAGGAAGGAACGCAGCTGGCGGATTTCTTATCGACAAGGCCCCCGGAGGAGCGGAGCTTGCTGACCGTTTATGGCGGCGACGAGCCGATCCGCACGCTGCAGGAGCAGTTGCCGGACCTGCGGGTCATGTCCAAGGCGGCGCTGAAGCGATGTTTGCTGTCGTACGAGGCTTCCGGGTGGACGGGATACATTCCGGCCGCTTGCCGGAATACGGAACTGCACATTCCCGAGAAAATCGCCCCGTGGATTTGGGGGTGGCCGGACAAGTTTCTGAACCGGATGGACTCGGTCGACACGCGGGTTGTTGTGGTCGGCGGCGACGGCAGCGATTTTTCCAGCGGCTTCGACACGGCGGAGGACCTGAAGCGGCTGCCGGCCGGATACTCCGGCTGGATCTGGACGAACCGGATCGATAAAATCAGCGCGGAACTGGGCAAGGATTAAGGATTGATGTTGAGTACGGCTATCCATATACTTAAAGCTAGTACATAAGTATATCGATAAAGCGAGATGTCGGAACATGAAGCAGGCGAAAAATGACTTGAAACTAAGCAAGCTGGGTGAGTTATCATTCCGGCTTCGTTCCGTTGAGAACGTAAAGGGCGATACCGGAAGTGTCTTAAGGCAGCAACTGGCCATGGCGTTTGTTTTGATCGTGGCGGTTCGGGGCAGCGTGCGGCTGATCATCGACCAGGAGCCGGCGGAGCTGGACCGGAGCAGCGTTTTCCTCGCGGTTCCGGGGCAGACGTTTGGCGCCGCCGAGCGGAGCGGGGAGGCCGAGTTGTATGCCTTTTACTTCGATGTGTTTGCCTGCCCGCAAAAGGGTCACAGCGAGGGGCGGAGCATCCTCCGAATAGACCGTTCTTCCGAAGCGCTGCCGCGTTCGGGAAAAATGTTCGTTTATCCAAACGATCAGCTGGCGGCGATGAGCGCCGATCTGTATCGGACATGGCATGGCGAGGACGAGATGGGGCATTTCCGCTGTCAGATCGATTTGCAGGAAATGCTTTTTCACATTTACCGGAACCGCCGGTCAAAGCCGGAAAACGCTGGCGCGGCCGTGGAATACGCCAAACGTTACATCGAGGAGCATTACGCCGAGCCGATTACGATCGAGCGGCTGGCCCGGATCGCGGAGCTAAGCCCGAAATATTTTGTGGAGTTATATAAGAAAAAATATGGCAAAAGTGCGATCGAATACGTTACGGAACTGCGTATGCGGCAGGCGAAGCGGCTGATGGCGCAGTCCCCGGCCAAGCTGCGCGACATCGCGCACATGATCGGCTATACGGATGAGTTTTATTTCAGCCGCAAGTTTAAACAGGAGATCGGCGTATCGCCGAGCGCCTATATGCAAAGCAGCCGCCGGAAGCTGGCGGCCTACAGCCCGCCGGTGCTCGGCTATCTGGTGCCGCTGGGGATTTTGCCGCACGCGGCGCCGCTCCATCCCAAGTGGACGGAATACTATTACCGCGAGTTCAGCGGGGAAATTCCGGTGCAGTTCAGCGCTTACCGGTACAACGAGGACTGGCGGGCCAATTTGGAGCAGCTTCGGCAAATTTCCGCCGATCTGATCCTCGCCGCCGATACGATTTCGCCGGAAGAACAAGCCGAGCTGGAGCGGATTGCTCCCGTGAAGCTGCTTGCCGTTTCCCGTCTCGACTGGCGGGAGCAGTTTGCGTCGCTGGCCGGGGAATTGGGCGAAACATGGCAGGCCGGAACATGGCTGGAAGATTATTCTTTTCAATTGAAGCGGACGAAAGAACTGCTGCCGCTTGCGCTCCGCCAGGGAACGGTGGCCGTGATCCGCATGGTGGACGAAAGCCTGTTTCTCCACTGCAATCGCGGCATGGCCGGGCTATTGTACGGCGATTTGGAATTGCTTCCCGCTTATGCCGGGGAAACGGACGTTTACAACCGGCCGGTAAGCCTGAAGGAGCTAAGACGAATCAACCCCGATCATATTTTGATGATAGTGCGTCAGGACAGCGAGACGATCGATGCGTGGGGAAGATTGCAAAAGCGCCGGGAATGGCTGGCGCTCCCCGCCGTTGAACGGCAAAAGGTGCGCATGCTGACATCGGACCCGTGGCTCGAATATTCCCCGCATGCGCATCTCCGCATGCTGGAGCAGCTTGCCCGGTTGTTTCCGGGAGAATGTCCATAATTGTTCCGAAGATAATCCATGGTAAAGCGGAAGTCCTCTTTTTATAATCGACAATGATAATCATTATCATAAATAAGCGATGATGATTTTGTCCGCATATGGAAAGGGGTCTACGGAGAGATGAAAAAATTGACTTGGGCAGCGTTGCTTATCCTGCTGTTTACATTGGCGCTGACGGCGTGCGGGTCGGGGAAAAGCGATGAAGCGGGGGCGGGGCAAAACGCTGCGGGGAACGCGAATGCCGCTTCATCGAATGCGCCGGCGAATCCGGCCGCGGATGCAAATGCCGCCGGGAATGGGCAGGCAGCCGGGACGGGAACGCGCACGCTTGAATATTTGGGCCAGACCTATCAGGTTCCGGCCAAGGTGGAGCGGATCGTCATTACCGGATCGATGGAGTCGATGGAGGATGCCCTGGTGCTGGACGTGCATCCGGTAGGCGCGATTTCGTTCGGCGGAGCTTTTCCGGAGCGTTTTGCCAAGGTAACGGATCAGGCGGAATCGATCGGGGAGAAAATCCAGCCTAATTTCGAAACGATTCTGAAGCTTAAACCGGACGTTATTCTCGGCTCGACGAAATTTCCCGCAGAGGTAGCGGAGAAGCTCGGCAAAATCGCGCCGACCGTCCTCGTCTCGCATTTGGCCGTCGACTGGGAAGCGAATTTGAACCTGCTGGCGGAGCTGACGGGGAAGCAGGCGGCGGCCGACAAGGCGATTTCGGAGTACCAAAGCGATCTGGAGAAAGCCAAAGCGGAACTGACCGGGAAACTCCAGGATCAAAACGTGCTGACGGTGCGAATCCGTACCGGGAAGCTGTTTATTTATCCGGAAACGGTATTTTTGAACCCGATTTTGTATGAGGATCTTAGTTTGAAGGCGCCGGCGGAGGTTGCCGCGGCCAAAGCGCAGGAAGAAGTGACGGTCGAGCAGTTTGCCGCGATGAATCCGGACTATTTGTTTATTCAGTTTGCGAGCGATGAGAATCAGGAGACGAAAACGGCGCTGGACGAATTTTTGAATGACCCGATCGTCAAAAACGTAAATGCGGTGAAAAACGGCAAAGTGTTCGTGAACGTGATCGATCCGCTGGCGGAAGGAGGCCCTGCGTGGAGCCGGATCGAATTCCTCAAAGCGGCGCAGGAACGGCTTGCCGAAGTAATGGAATGAGCGGGAATATTCGAACCGGGACGCCGGCGGGAACACGCAAGCTGAGAATAGCGGGCCTCCTGACTCTGGGCATTCTGCTCATCGCCGTCACGATCGCGGGGTCGGTGCTGCACGGAACGAAGCCGATCACCTACGATAAGGTATGGGACGCGGTCGTTCATTTTGATGCGGGCAACATCGATCATCAGATCGTCCGCGCGTCCCGGATTCCCCGGGCGCTCGGCGCGCTGCTGATCGGCGCGCTGCTCGCCGTTTCCGGCGCCTTGATGCAGGGAATTACCAGAAATCCGCTGGCCTCGCCTTCCATAATGGGGATTTCGGACGGTTCGGCGTTTGCGGTCACCTTGTGCATGGCGTTTATGCCGGGAACGACGAACATGGGGATGATCGGGTATTCCCTGGCCGGCTCGGCGCTAGGCGCGTGTCTCGTGTTCGGCTTATCCAGGGTGCTGCCCGGCGGTTCCTCCCCCGTCATGCTGGCGGTGCTGGGCACGCTTTTGGGCACTTTTCTCGGCGGGGTGTCCCAGGCCCTGGCCAGTTATTTTCAGGTATCGCAAAATATCAGCTTCTGGTACAACGCCCGGCTGCACGATATCGCACCGGAAATGCTGTGGCTGGCCGTTCCTTTCGGGATCTTCGGACTGCTGCTCGCCCTGCTCTTGGCCCGTCCGGTAACGGCGCTTGCGTTGGGGGATGAGCTGGCGTCGGAATTGGGGCTGAACGTCAAGCTGATCAAAGCGGCGGCAATGCTCGGCGTCGTCGTCATGACCGGCGCCGCCGTGGCGATCGCGGGGAAAATCGCCTTTGTCGGTTTGATCATGCCGCATATTACGCGGCTTTTGGTAGGGCCGGATTACCGGAGGGTGATTCCGTTTGCGGCGCTGCTTGGCGCTTTGTTTTTAGCTTGGTGCGATTTGCTCAGCCGCTTTCTGAATCCGCCGTTCGAGGTGCCGGTCGGCGTCGTTACCGCGCTGTTTGGCGTGCCTTATTTCCTCTACTTGATCAAGACGAGAGGAGGGGAAAGAAGTGAGTAGGCCTTATTCTTCGGCGCGGTTTTGGCTGGTGTTTTCCGTCTGTTGCGGCCTTGCGTTATGCGGGATGTACCTCGGCCTTACAAACGGGTCGTTTGACCTGTCGGTTCGCGATGTCTTCGGGACGCTGCTCCGCATCGATCCGCAGCGGGACCGCGACCTGGTCATCTTCGAATTCCGGCTGCCGCGGATCGTGATCGGCGCTTTGGTCGGCTGCGGGCTTGGCGTGGCCGGCGCCGCGCTGCAGGGGATCACGCGAAATCCGCTCGCCGATCCCGGCATTTTGGGCATTCATGCCGCGGCGGGGACGGCGGTGGTTTTGTTTATGTTTTTTGTGCAGGGGACGGTGAATGGCGGCGGTTTCGGCTCGGTTTTATCGATGCCGCTGTTTGGCTGGATCGGCGGTCTCGCCGCGGCAACGCTGCTCTATTTCTTTTCCGGCCGGAATGGAATCATCGACCCCCAGCGCTTGATCCTCGTCGGCATCGCGCTTGGCTCGGGCTTTGGCGCCATTACATTGTACGTATCCCTGAAGATGAATCCCCAGGATTTCGAAATGGCCACGGTCTGGCTGACGGGCAGCATATACGGCGCCAGCTGGGAGCAGGTGTTGACGACGCTGCCGTGGCTGCTGGTGCTCATCCCGGTCATTTGGCGCAAAGCGGGCGTGCTCGACATGATGCAGTTGCATGAGACGAGCGTTATCGGCCTGGGCGTCCGGGCGGGAGCAGAGCGGCAGTGGCTGCTCGTTTGCAGCATCGGGCTTGTCAGCGCCTGTGTAGCGGTGTCGGGCAGCATCGGCTTTGTCGGGCTGATCGCCCCGCATATCGCTCGGCGGCTGGTCGGCATCCACTACCGCTATGTGATTCCCGCCTGCGGCGCGATCGGGATGGCGATGGTCATCATCGGCGACTTGATCGGCAGGACGGTGTTTGCGCCGGTGGAGTTGCCCGTGGGCATCGTCATCTCGATCATCGGGGTGCCTTATTTCGTTTACCAATTATATCGGGCAAGAAGAAGTTAGGAGGGGGCCATCATGAATCAGACGCTGGAGAAACAGCCGTTTTGTATCCCCGGGGCTAAGCAATGGAAAATGAAGAGCCGCGGCGGACGCGATTACCGCATCATGCTGTGGAAGCCGGACGGGCCGGCCCCTGAGGGCGGCTTCCCGGCGATTTATTTGCTCGACGCCAACGCCTGTTTTGGGGCGATGGCGGAGGCGGTGCGCATGCATGCGCGCGGACCCCATCGGCTGGAAGCTTCCGCCGTCGTCGGCATCGGGTATGAGACGGATCAGCCGTTTGACACGGACGCCCGTTTCTATGATTTTACGATCCATGCTGATCATGAGGAGCTGCCGCAGCGCCCGATTGATGTACCGTGGCCGCAAACCGGGGGAGCGGAGCAGTTCCTGGCGTTTATCGAAGAGGAGTTAAAACCGCTTGTCGAGCGGGAGGTGCCGATTAACCGCACCCGTCAAACGTTGTTCGGCCACTCGCTGGGCGGCTGGCTGGTGCTTTACACGCTGTTTACGCGGTCCCGGGCTTTTCAATATTATGCCGCCGGAAGCCCGTCGATCTGGTGGAAAAATCGCTGTATCGTGCCGGTCGCGGAACACTTGATTCGGCAATGGAGGGAAGCGGCGGGGCCGGGGCCGGCCTCAGATGATGGTTTCGCCGGGGATTCCCCGGTAACCGTGAACTCCCCGGCAGGGGAGGCGAAGCCGCCCAGCGGGCTTTATCTTGGCGTCGGCAGCCTGGAAAAGTCGCATATGATCGAAGACGCCAAAGCATTGTACGAACGGTTGAATACCGCCGGCATCCCCGGGTTCCGCGTATCCTACACATGTTTCGCGGAGGAAACCCATCTATCGGTACTGTTTCCGTTTATCGTCCGGGTGATTCGCGATATGCTGAAGCCATGCGTTGGGGAAACATTAAGCTTGCCGCCGCGGTTACCGTGATACGCCCGAGCCCGCCAGCCTAGCCGGAACTCTAACGGTTGCCGCAGCGGCTATTTGCCGAAAAAAGACCTTTTCGAAATTCTAACGGTTGCCAGCGCCGTTATTTGCCTGAATCCAAGCAAAAATTACGGTTTTCGGCGAAATAAGCTCCATGGCAACCGTTACAGTTTGAAATCAACGGTATTAGAACAAATAGCGCTTGTGGCAACCGTTAGAATATTGGTGTAGCTAGAAAATGTATCTTGTCAGATTTAACGCAACGCTAGTGCCAGGGCAACCGTTAGAACGGTTCTAGGTTCAGATTTGTTGCGGCGCTAGCGACTTTTGTCCAGTACTTTGGAAATCCGCGATTCACACATCCCCCGTGCAACACTTCATCACGCTTGATATACAACACCTTTTACTACTCCCTGTGCTATTCTCAGTGTTACGTCCTGTACCTATGCCCTGTACTGCGCCCCGCCTTTCTTCGGTATAACCGCCCGCCTCACAGGCTTCTCGCCAACCGCTTTTCAGACTAAATTTTGTATCGGCGCAACCTTCCCCCTCTTTTTTATACTTTTTTAAGTATTCGTTTAGAGATGTTTTAGACCTGACGGTTATGCTTAGTGACAGGAAGTTCAGTCAGGCGTGCCGCGCTTCCGAACATCCGATAGAAGAATGCGCTTATAAGGTCTGGTGCTTTGGTGGAAGTTACTATATAATTTTTAGCGGGCTAAAATTTATATACAAGCGAGGGATGACATGGCTGCCATTGAAGTGCGCGACTTGCGCAAGACGTTTAAAGTGCAGAAAAACCGCGAAGGCCTCAAAGGGGCCTTTCTTGATTTGTTCAAGAGGGAGTACAACGAAGTGGCCGCCGTTAAAGATATTTCTTTTCAGATTCCGGAAGGGGAGATCTGCGGATATATTGGGGAAAACGGGGCCGGGAAGTCGACGACGATCAAAATGCTGACCGGCATTTTGGTGCCGACTTCGGGACATTTGAAGGTAGGGGGCTTTGTGCCTTATGAGGAGCGCGAGAAATTCGTGCAGCATATCGGCGTCGTGTTCGGGCAGCGCAGCCAGCTGTGGTGGGACATCGGCGTAATCGAATCGTTTGAGCTGCTGCGCAAGGTGTACCGCGTGCCGCAGGCCGATTACAAGAAGCGGCTCGACGAGCTGGTGGAACGGCTGCAACTGCAGGAGCTGCTGAACCGCCCGGTGCGCAAGCTGAGCCTGGGGCAGCGGATGCGCTGCGAGCTCGTGGCCGCGCTGCTGCACAACCCGTCGATCGTGTTCCTCGACGAACCGACGATCGGCTTGGACATCGTGGTCAAATCGGAAATCCGCGATTTCCTGAAAGACATGAACCGCGAGCACGGAACGACGATTTTGCTGACCACGCATGATTTGCAGGACATCGAGGCGCTGTGCTCCCGGGTCATCATGCTCGACGACGGCCGGATCATTTACGACGGCGGCCTGGAGGAACTCAAAAACCGCTGGGGGACAGGCAGGGAGGTGCTGTTCCAATTCGGGATGGCGACCAAGCTGGATCAGCTCCGGTCCTGGACCGGTTCGCTGCCGGTCGTTTGGACGGCGGAAAACGATTTGAACGCCAAGGTTTGGATTCCCCTCGACATCGGCGTGTCCGAGGTGCTGGGGCAAGTCGTCGGCAAAGCGGACATCACCGATATCAAAATCATCGAGACGAACACCGACGAAATCGTGCGCAGCATCTACCAGGCCGGTTCGGCGGAGAAAAAACCGGACGAGCCGGCCGAAAGCGAAGGTGCGGTGGTCCATGTCTAACACCTTAGGAGCTTACATCGATTTTATCCGCATTCGTTTTCTGACCATGCTGGCCTATCGGGTGAATTATTATTCGGGCATTTTGATTTATACGTTGAACATCGGGGTTTATTATTTTACGTGGAAAGCGATCTATGGCGGAGGTGGGGAACTCGGCGGCTTTACCGCCTCGCAAATGACCACGTATCTGGCCGTATCGTGGATGGCCCGCGCGTTTTATTTCAACAATCTCGACCGGGAAATCTCCACGGATATCCGCGACGGCAGCATCGCCATCCAGTTTATCCGCCCTTATAACTATTTGATGGTCAAAATGATGCAGGGCCTTGGCGAAGGGATGTTTCGCTTCATGATGCTCATGATCCCCGGCATGGCCATCGCCATGCTGCTGTATCCGGTGAAGCTGCCGACGGCGCCTTCCGCTTGGGCGGGTTTCCTCGTGATGCTGTTTTTCAGCTTTCTGATTAATTCGCAGCTCAACGTGATTACCGGGCTGATGGCTTTTTTCGTGGAAAACAACGAAGGCTTCATGCGCATGAAACGCGTTGTCGTCGACCTGTTTTCGGGGCTCATCATTCCGATCAGCCTGTTTCCATCCTGGCTTTCGGGGATCATGAATTACCTGCCGTTTCAAGCGATCACCTATTTGCCGGGCTCCGTGTTTACGGGCCGGATTCAAGGCGCCTCGATCTGGAGCGTGCTGGGCATTCAGGTCGTCTGGTTCGTGATTTTGCTGATTCCGATGGTTTGGCTGTATCATGCGTCGCGGCGGCGCCTGTTCGTTCAAGGAGGTTGAGAACAATATGTACTATTTGGGCCTCATTGGCGAATATTTGAAAAACTATATGAAAACCCGGCTGACCTACCGCGCCGATTTTTGGGTGGAGGTCATTTCCGATTTGCTGTTTCAGGCGACGAACCTGATCTTCATTTTCGTCATCTTCATGCATACCGACAGCCTCGGCGGCTGGAGCGAAAGTGAAGTGGTGTTTGTTTACGGCTTTTTTATGGTGCCGTTTGGGGTGTTCAGCTGCTTCGTCAACATGTGGAACTTTAGCGAACGTTATATCGTCAAAGGCGAAATGGACCGGATCATGACTCGGCCGGCCTACAACCTGTTCCAGATCTTTCTGGAAAACGTCGATCCGCCGGCGCTCGTCGGCTCGATCATCGGCTTGATCATCATGGGCGTCAGCGGGGGGCAATTGGGCCTCGATTTTGAGTGGTGGACAATCCCGGCCCTGATTTTGTTCACATTAAGCGCGGTTGCCATTTACACCGGGATTTATACGACGCTGACCTCGCTGTCGTTTTATTCCGACGCGCCGACCGGCATTTTGCCGCTGATGTACAACGTGCAGGGGTACGGCCGGTATCCGGTGACGATTTACAACCGGGCGATTCAAGTGCTGCTGACCTGGATTTTGCCGTTCGCTTTCGTTGGCGTCTATCCGGCCTCGCTGTTTTTGCAGCGGGAGGAGATGCAGATGATGGCCTGGCTCACTCCGGTCGTTGGCGCGGTTTTTCTGGCGATCGGGATCACCGCTTGGAACTATGGCATGAAGCGGTACCGGGGAGCGGGGTCTTAACTTTTGCCTGTAAGAGGTTGTTCCAAAAGTCATCTTTTGAAGATATAAGGAAGAGTTGACTGCTAAGTACCGGCTTCCTTATATCGCAAGAAAAACTACCGCTAAGCACGGTCTGTCTTCCTTGAATATACGTCGATAACGTTTTTCTTATCCGAATCAGGCCAGGAAGCGGTCTCGACGACGAATCTTGAATTCAGCCGGGCCGGGCTTATGCTTCCGAAGCATGTTTCTTACGGAAACATTTCAGGCGCTCACGTACCCAAACGTACGCTCCGCTCCTGACGTCGCTAGCTTTATCCAACCTAAAGCGTTATGAAAAAACGCATATCGTAAGCATAAGCTTCGGTGCTGAAAAGCCGGCTTTTTGAACACGCACTAGAAGCGAATATGTCATTCGGAAAAGCCGGATTATTGGTTATTCGTAACCAGTAATCCGGTTTTTTTAGCCTTGACCAAAACAGAAAAACACCGCTGCCTATTTATTTCACCTTATGAGCTGGGAGGATGGCGGAAAAAAATGTGCTTGGATCGGCCTAGCTCTGACCATGAATTGCAAATCATACAACTGACTTTATATCCATTTACCCAATCAATCGTTTAATTGTATTTCATACAGGTATTTCCTCGTCTCTTTGCTGCTGTTCGAAATATAGCGTAGGAATTGCAGGTTTTACATTTAATCAAGCGTTGTGGCAGCATTTCCGGATAAGTAAATGTATATTTTGCAACTATCTCTTCCAGTTCTCGGCGGGGCTGTATATAGTTGTAATGACTTTGTAACCGCCAGTGTAACCATTCTGTAAGGACAAGTCGCTCTCTTTTATATTATTCTAATAATTGGAAAATAGAGAGAGGAAACAAGAATATGAACCTGACAATCCATAAGTTGCCCCTTGGAAGAGACAGTTATATTGACTTTGATAAGTCTATTTTCATGAAAAATGATCTGCCATGTGCTTTATCACATAGCGAGATTCTGTTGTTAACACGATTAACAGAGAACTTAGGTCATATCGTTCGGTATAATGAGCTTTTATCTGTACTTTTTACTGAAATAAGCGTAAGTGATTTGCAGGTGTACATAAGTCGATTGAGGAAAAAAATTGAAGTAAATCCAATAAAACCAAAATATTTAATTTCAATAAAAGGCATCGGATATATGCTAACGGCAAATAGGGAATAGGCATTTTTGTCGAATAACTTGAATGATTGAAAGAAATTCGACATGAAATGGTTGTTATAATGAACGTGAAATAAATAACAGGAGATGTAGAAAATGGGGTGATCTATGAAAAACTCATTAGCTGTAACTTTTGGTAGAAACCATTTGTTAATGTGGTGTAGGTGTCTTTTGCTTACTAGGAGAGAATTGCAAGCTGTTCGCAACATCATGAAAAGCCCGAGGCGTCGAAACTCAAATAAAGGAGATGCAGCAAATTGCAGGTTATTAAAAATATGTTCAAAATTCTATCTGCAACTTGCTTAGTAGGTCTCTGTATTACATCGATGGTTTCGGCTGAATCTCAAAATGACCAAGTCCCTGATAGAATGAATGCTGGAACCGTGATTGAATATGATGCGAATAATCAGATGGTGATCGTTGAAGAGGGAACACCTGTAACTGAATCTAATTCCAGTGTGAAGCCATTGAAATCCAACCTTACCCCGGACGAACAAAAGGCGCTTGATGAAGAAAATCAATTAGTAAACGAGATTAAAGCGGAAGCGGCAAACTATCCGGTATATAAAATTGAAAATCCAGCACCGCAACCCGGTTTGCGAGTTGAGTATGACGGCGAAGGCTATATTAAACAATTTCTTATCCAAGACGATGGTGTCTTTGTTCCTTTTAAATATAAGGCTTTGCCAGAAGGAACCAGAAAGCCGGTTGGAACCTACACCTATGGTAAACATGATAATACGATAATCATTTCAAAAAGCAAAGTGCAAGGTGAAGGGCGAATTACCAATTTTACGGATAAAAAGGGAGAAAAGGAACGTAAATTACAACATGGCGATGCGGCTACTCGGGGTGACATTGATAATCCAGAACATGGAACTAAACTGAATGTTAGAAATTTGGATAATGACAAATCAGGTACTGTAGAAAAAAGGGATAATGGTTCTCTTCCTGATGCGGTTCTGGATCTTTGGAAAAAGACCGTAGAAGATTTTGGGGTAGATTGGTCAGAATACGTATCTTTTAGTGGGCGGTATTATTATAGTTTTTAATACAATAAATAGGTTGCACCCGGGGACAATGTTTTGTTCCCGGGTTTCATAACAAAGGTGGGGAATATGGGAAGAATAAACGTTGGTATGAAATTAGTTGTATTGTTTCTTTTAACCGCTTCATTGGTCAGTTGCAGTCCTATGTACAGCAAAACATCCGATAAGTCCCTAGATAAAAATATTGATTTAAGCGACTATCTGAGCATCACCTATACCAAGTATACGAACGGGACGGATACAAACGATGGCATGACGATGGAGGTGTACAGTTAAAAATGCCGGTTTCCTGGGATCAGGAGCCCGGTATTTTTTGTAATGGAACCGGAGGAAAGGCGTATTAACTGTTGAATTACTTGGCCAGGTAATACATTGGCGAAAGGAGATTCTCAAGTGATGCAAGACCGCGCGCTGCTTCACCCTTTCATGCAGGAGGAGATCAGGGAAGAGACGGAAATAGACAGGCTGTTTACAGAGATTTTTGAAGCCTACTATAAACGGATTTTCAACTATATCGGCTATCGTGTGAGCAGCATTCATACGGCCGAGGATCTGACGAGTGTGGTGTTTGAGAAAATATTAAGCAAGCTGGATACGTATTCGCAAAACAAAGCTCCTTTTGAGGTATGGATGTTCGCGATCGCCAGAAATGTCGTGAACGACTACTACAGAAGGCAAAAAAGACGGCAGTTTTTCTCGCTGGAAGCGGTCAGGGAACTGGTATCAAGCAAAAAAGACCCGGAAAACCTGATCCTGCGGGAAGAGCGGAGCGACAAACTGATCGGTGCGCTGAACAAACTGGATGAAAGAGAGCGGAATCTGGTGGCGCTGAAATTCGGAGCCTGTCTCCGGAACACGGAAGTGGCTCAGATTACCGGGTTGTCCGAAAGCAATATCGGAGTGATTCTCTACCGTGCCATGAAAAAACTGAAAGCTGAACTTGGGAGTGTGGATCAGTTATGAGACTCAAAGGCAATAACGATAAGTTTTTGCGCGATATGGAGGCTTGCCAGCACGGTGCAGTTCCCGGTGATCTGGCCGATACAAAAGAAAACCGTGAGCTGCTGGAGCTCGGCCAAGCGCTGTCCGGCAAAGATTTCAGCCAATATTCCAATCGCAGCGCCGTGCTGTTTAAAGTACGGACCATGAACAATAAACAGGAGGCAAACATAATGAAAAATAAACGCGGATTCAAACGTCCTGCCATCGCGCTGAGCGCGGCACTGGCTGCCGGAGTGCTGAGCATAGCCATTGCCCAGCCTTCCTTTGCACAGGATATAGTAGATAAAGTGCTGGCTTCGTTCAATCTGGGGCATATTGAGGTGGCGCTGACAGAACCTCAGGTGCAACCGGCAGAATCAACGGGCAAGCAGTCTGTTAAAAAGGAAGAGCGGGACCCGGACATCGCGGAGCATATACTCAGCATAAAGGACACAACGAAGCTGGCCGACTATGCCGACTTTCCGGTAAAGCTCCCGCAGTATTTGCCAGAGGGATACGCCTTTGACAGCGCGGAATTCTATCGTGACGCGGAGGAGGTAAGCGGCAAATATGTCACTCTCCATTTTACAAACGAGGAGACAAAAGGCAGTATCTACATGCAGCAGCGGCTGCCTGATGAAGAAACCGCGTACGGCACGGGTACGGAAGGCAAGCTTGAGGAATTGCAGTTGAATGGCGTTAAAGCGATCCTGATGGATGACAGAGCTCTGCTTTGGGAAACCAAGGACGCATTATATTTCCTCTCCAGTCGTAGTGTAGACAGAAGCGAAATCATCCGCATTGCCGAGTCGATCCGCTAATTACTAAATCGAAAGACGTTCACTGGATTTACGCAATATGCTCAAATCAAGATGATTGGCCGTACGGGATTTTGGTCCTGTGCGGCTTTTTTTCTATGGCTAACTATTTATCAGCCCCCCTTCAATGGTCCTCACTAAGCAAAAGAGGGAGCAGCTTGATACGTGTATGCGAATTGGACAGCCTTTGCGTTGCTAAGACGGACCCCAGCGATCTTAAACGGTCCATAACAGGGGCTGCAATCCTTACGTTATATTAAAACCTATACAATATTGACCGATATAGGGATATATAGAGATTTAATGGAACTATATGGATTTTTATTAAAAAATTAATACAGGCAGGTGGAACATGGACGGAACGATTACGCTTAGCCAAATCGAAATTATGCCTTACCAATTGATACATCTTCATGAACTGAAAGTCGTAAAAACGGCGAACGATCATGCCCGCTTGATTTTTGCCGGGACGGTTGATGAAAACTTACGCGACTATTACATGAAGGCTTCGGATGAAGAGACGCAGGTGAAGGTTTTTGTTAAAGATGGGGAAGGGGGCCGGCATGCTCTGTTTCGGGGAATCGCCCTGGACGTTAAGGTCAAGACGGTTAATGGCATTAACTATATGACAGTTGAGGCCATCTCCCATACGCGCCAACTGGATATGAAGCGGCGGAAGCGGTCGTTTCAAAACCCGCGGCTGACCTATACCGAATTAATCAAAAGCATTGTGGCGGAGTACGGAAAAGAAGCCGATGTGTTGGACGTCGCTTCCGGCGGTAAAGCGATCGGCACGTTTGTGATGCAGTACGATGAGACGGATTGGGAGTTTTTGAAGCGCTTGGCTTCCCATTTCTACTCACCGCTAATTCCGGCTGTCGGATACGGGGTGCCCAAGTTGTATTTCGGGATGCCGATGGGCTTAAGCAAGGGGGAACTGCAGGTCCATAACTACAAAGCCGTAAAAAGAGTCTCCGCCTACCAGACGGCTGCGGAAAACCGCATTCCCGGGGTACGGAACGAGGATTTTCTGCAATATGAGGTGGAGGCGGACAAGCTGATGGAGCCGGGGCATGAGGTGCTGTTTCAGGGGCGGCCGTGGCTGGTCGCCGAAGCGGTAAGCGAGCTGCGGCAAGGCTTGCTGAAGCACAGCTATAAGCTGAGCCCGCGCAGCGGACTGCGTCCGATCAAAATGTTCAATCGGGCGATTATCGGGGCGTCCATTCACGGCAAGGTACTGGCGGTGCGGAAGGACAAGGTGCAGGTAAAGCTGGATATGGACGAGCAGGTCGATCCGGCCACCGATTTCTGGTTTCCTTACTCGACCATCTATGCATCGGAGGGACAGACGGGCTGGTATTGCATGCCGGAGGTCGGCGACCAGTTGCGCATCTATTTTCCCAGCTACAAAGAGGAAGAAGGCTACGCGATCAGTTCGGTAAAACGGACAAACCCGGCTTCGGCACCTTTAAAAAGCCAGACGTCCGCAGCTGCGGCAGCCCCGGGAAAAGCGGCGGCAGCCTCAGCCTCCGAGCCGCATAGCTCAGACAATGGCGAGGATGTGATGGCCGATCCGGCGGTGAAAACGCTGCAAACGAAATACGGCAAAAAAATCGTGCTGGCCCCGGACAAAATCGTGATCTCCTCGGGCGGAATGTCCATCATCATCAGCGACAGCGAGGGAATTACGATCAAAAGCGACAAGGATATCGGCATTACGGCGGGTGGAGAGCTGGTATTGTCCTCCCAGATGCTGCAGCTGTCGGCGGACAAAATCGAATTATCCGGCAAGGGCAGCACCTTGTCTTTGGAAGAGGAGATTTTATTGTCCGGGTCGGAAATCAAAATGAACTGATGCGAGGAACGCCTATGAATAAGCAGGATGCGTTACGGCAACTTTCGGAAGAAAAAGTACTCCCTTTGCTTGGTGACTGTCTTCAGGAGGCGGAGCTGGAGTTTTTGCATAACCGGCAGCGGCTGACGGAACAACTGAAAGCGTCTTTTGCTGCGTTATGCCGCCAGGCTTCCGACATGCAGCAGCGTTCGCAAAAAGCGCCGATCGCCTATATTCATTATTCCATGCTGCGCACCTCCTTGCTGGATCAATCCTTTACGTATTTGCTAGCGGCCGATTCGCGCGAATTTTATTTTGACGAGGCCGAGTGTGCGGTTACGTATGACGCCGGCTGGGCCTACCGGAGTTATTCGCGCCTTTTGGCCGAATTGGAACGGGAAAGCAAGAAATATATGGGGCTGCTGAGCGGGGCCGATGCGGAGCGGCTGGCGCTCGAGTGCGCTCCCGCGTTTGACCAATACGTCACCGCTTTATTGCGGACAGCTATGCCTGAACTCGTAAAAGTTCCCGAGTTTGCCGCGCTCGACAAAGCCGACCGGCTGCAGATCAGGACGGGGGAACTGATGGACCGGGGCGAGATATTGTACTGGGAGGAGAAGCAGGCGGGCGAGGCGGAAAAAATACAGGCTCTTCTCGAATCGGATGAGGGGGATCGCGGAAGGCTGGCTTATGCCCATTTTCGCAGCTTGTCGTTAACCGGGCAAAGCTTTAACGGAAAGAAGATGCCGTATTCCGATTTCAGCCGGGGCTACCTTAGTTTCTGCCGCTTTGTGGAATGCAACTTGGTCGGGACGAGTTGGCGGGGAGCAAACCTAAACGGGGCGGAGTTCCGCGGAAGCCTGCTTACCGACGCCGATTTTACCGATAGCGATCTGCAGGGCGCGGTATTCGTGAATATCGGCCGGCTGGAGCCGCTGGATTCCATTTACCGCCTGCCGGGACTGCTGGGCTTGCGCTTCGATCGGGCTAGGCTGGACGGGGCGGATTTTACTGCGGCGGGTTTAAACGGAAGGGTCAGCTTTCACGAGGCTTCGCTGGAAGGCACGCGCTTTCGCGCTTTGGACCGGGAGAAATTGGACCTGAGCGAGGAGCAGGCAGGATCGGTTCATTGGATCGAATAGAGAGGGGATGATGAGGCTGCCTGACTATTTTGTGATGAAAAACGATCCGCGTATAGCACATAAACCGGCCGTGCTGCAGATCGACTTGTTGAAGAAGCCCTTTCATGAGCTGCCGCCGGTACAGGTGCTGGAAGCCAGGCCGGACCCCGCGATGGAAGCGGTGGACTGGATCGCCGATCCGGTACCGCTTTACTCGGACGCGCTGAAAAATATTGCGGAGAAATACAACATATTTATCCGGTTCAAGAAGGTCTATATCGTTGATCCTTCATCCGGGAATGACCTGGTCTACTGGCTCGCCGATTATCCGTCCGTGGACGTGTTGTCGCCCGCTACGGAATACCACGTCCATGACGGGTCGGTGAAACGTCTGGTGCTGGACCGGGGCAAGCTGCGGGGGCATCACATCGTGCAGATTCGCGGACCGAGAAGGGGAGAAAGCTACCTTGCGATCAGCCTCCATGCCGCCGAGAGTTTTTTGCGCCGGGGGTTAAGCGGTTTTGTTTTGGAAAAGACCGAACTGGATGGAGGGTATGCTCTGTGACCGAATATTTGGATGAACAGTATTTGACGGCGTACAATCAGCGGCTGATGCACCGGAAGCTGACCGAGGCCGCCAACGACGATTCGTGGATGAGCGTCGGCATGGACGAATGTCTGGAAGGCCTGGAGCGGGGAACGATTGACTTGCGCGACGGACAAACGATCGGCGTCGCAGGGCGGAGCGCGTTGGGCGGACAGTTGGCGCTTTTGATGCCGGAATCGTTTCACCCTGACATTCCGATCGGGCAAGGGAGGCCGGATCCTACGCGTAGTTACTTTCTGGATCGCACGGCCGCCGCAGGCTTTGGAGTGAAATGGCTGGACATCAAGCTGGGTGAAGCGCAGCTGGAGGCGGTGCGCGATATGATGCTTACGAACAGCTTGTTTGCAAAACCGGAAATGAAGGTTCAGGGAAAGGGCGTTTACCCTGGGAAGAAGCAGCCGTTTGCTTATTATGAGGCGCTTTTTTTGGCGGGTGCCAAGCCCTTTTACCAGGTAGTGCTGGTTGGTTACTGTCAGCGTGAAATGGAAGGGAGCAGCGGAAAAGGATTGATGGCCAGTGTGCAGTTTCCTTTGCCGGAAGCGGGGCTTTATTATCCGCTTGCCTTTGCTATGGCGGGGGCGCTGCGCTGGGAAAAAGCCGAAAAGGAGGTCAGCCGATGAACCTGCAGCAATTATTAATGGCATACAGCTTCGGGGCGTTAAACGCGGAATATTCTTATGTGGTTCGGGGGGCCGAACTCGAATGCGATCGAGGGAATCGCCCGGGGGTGCTTAATTTGCCGCTCAGCCACGGCGTATATGTCAAAGGCAAGCCGGTGATGAATATTGCCGATTGCGTCTGCGGACCCGATGCCAACATTAGCAATGTGGGCGCTTTTGGCATGTGTAAATTGTTAAACAATATCTGCAAGCCGAAAATCGACTTCGGGTCGAAATGGACGGATGGCAAGGAGGATGTTCTGATCGAAGGGGAGCAGGCGCTGCTGAGCAAATCGACGCTGCGCTGCACATGTAAAAGCCCCGGGGGGATCATTACCATTACGAACGATGGGCAGGGCGGCTGATTTCGAGAGGAAAGGAGGGGAGGAACGTGGCTGCAATCACCGATAACGTCATTACATATGGGCAGTTAAAAATGATTTGGCCGTACGGCGCGCTTCGCCTGGTTGGAGTGGAAATGTGCCATTCGGCCGGGGAACATGCGCGGCTAAGCATTCAAGGAAGCGCCGATCCGGCTATAGAAGAGACGATCCTAAGGCAAACGAGTCCGGATGATTTGATCGAGCTTTGGCACACCGATGATGCGGGGCAGGATCAGCCGCTTTTTAAAGGGCAATTGTACGATATCGAAATTTCGAAGGCGATGGACCGGCTGGATATAAAACTGGAGGCGGTGTCGCACAGCTTCAAGCTGGACACGACACTCCAAAACCGCTCTTTTCAGCATGTGGGTCAAACCTACGTCGAGGTTATTCGCCAAGTGATCGGCGGGTATCCCGGCGCGGATATGATCGATGAAGCGTTTGACAAACGGGCGACCGGACGGTTTATCTTGCAGTATCAGGAGACGGATTGGAGTTTTTTGCAGCGTTTGGCTTCGCATGCCGGGGCGGTGCTGGTCCCGAATATTACGGCGCACCGGATTCAGTTCTGGGTGGGGCTGCCGCAAGGCCGGCGCCGCTTGAAACTGGAGAATGTCCCCCTCGTGTACGAGCGGAAAATGATTCCGCTGGCATCGTTAAGCGCTGCAAATGAAGCAGCTGCGGACGAAGAAGTTATTCGGCATACCGGGTATACGTTCGAATGGCCGGAAATTTTGCAGCTTGGCGATGAGGTGGAGTGCGGGGGAGTAACCTTTGCCATTTACAAACGCACGGCCCGGATGCGGCAGGGAGTTTTGACTTGGAGTTACGAGTGCGGACGTCCGGAAGGGCTGATCGTTCCGAAGAAATATAATTCCACGGTGATTGGCGCGGCGATCGAAGGGAAGATTTTGCAAATCAGCCGCAACCAGGTGCGTATTCATCTGGATATGGACGAACGGCAGGATCCGAAAGATGCCCAGTGGTTCCCTTATGCCGCCGAAGGCAGTCAGGTTTGGTATATGATGCCGGAAATCGGCAGCCGGATCAAGCTGTATTTTCCCAGTGCGGACGAGGATGAGGCGATGGTCATTCAGTCGGTGCGGATGGAGCCTGCTCCAGCGTTTAATCCTGTGGTTGGAGGAACCAGGGGTGCGTTACCTGCGGAGAGTTTGCCGGAGAGTCCGGCGGACAAATATGAGCGCAAAATGCAGGACCCGGGCGTCAAATCGTTCGGCAACCCGCAGGGCAAAGAAATCGTGCTCGGCGATGCGGACTTGTTGATCAGCGCACAGGAAGAAACGCTGTATATCGGGATGAACCAGTCAGGCGGAGTTCGTTTTCAGAGCTCGCTAAAAATAAACATCAGCACCGGGAAAAATTTGTTTTTGCGGGCGGGCCAGATCCGGGTGGAAGGAACGGACGGTCTCGATGTAGAAGCAAAGAACAGTAAGGCACAGCATAATGAATCCGCTGAATTCAGCGCGCAGAAGGTCGAGTTGGCCGGAAGTCTGCACCAAACGTATGAGAAGCTCTTGTCTCCGTTTGAGCAGGTGCTTAAGGAGAAAGGGGCGGCATATGCCGTCGGGGAAGTTGCCCTGAACAATATTGGGGCGACTTTAAAAGGGGAATGGGATGGAGCCGTAGACTTCGTTAAAGGTTTATGGAACACGGCCAGCGATATCTCGGACGTGCTTTTGACGCAGCAATTTGGAGATCCTCTGGTCAGATCATACTACGGACTGTTTACCGACGAAGAGGTCAAGCCGCTGGCGGAACGCAATGAGACGGTGAAATCGGCCATCAATACGGGACAATACGTACTGGAAGCGGTGACGTTTCAAAAATCGGTCCCCGAACTGCTGCATGATGGCGGAGAGACCTTAAAGGAATTCGTTAACCCGTTAGTCAAATGGTGGAACAACGGCTTGCCGAACCCGCTCACCGACCGGGAAGACGAGAGCTATAAGATTGGGTATGACTCGATTGAAGCTGCGGGTTTGGCGGTGGATATCGGCCTTACCGCTGCTGGAGGAGCTGGAGCCGCCAAAAAAGCGGCCAGCATGTTGAAGGCGAAAAGTGCGGCAGGCCGGGCCCTGGGGAACGCAGAAATGGGCGCGGCCGGTGCAGCCGGAGGCCTGGGGCTCGCAGGAAAATGGAAGTCATTTTTCACCGATGAACACGGAGTTCCCAATCTGGGGGACGGCAAGCTAAAAACCGGAAGCTTGAAATCTTTGGAGCAAGCGGCGGAAGCTTTTGAGGAAATCCTGGAAGGCCTCTCCCTAAGCCTGCAAGGCTGGATGAGCGGCATGGGCGGAAGACGCCTTGGCTTCGCAGGCAATGGCGGCGGAGGCCTAGGACGTCATTTTGAGGTGGAGTATAATAATGATTACCGGAAACATCATGGTGGCGGGGGAGATGAGAGGAAGGATAGAGGTAATAAAGAGAGACAGGAAGAGGAAAGACGGCGAAGAGAAGAAGAAAAGAAAGAGAAAGAGGCTGAGGGGACGGGTAATAATCAGAGACTTATTCCTGGAAGCCCAGGTGTAGTAACTGGGGGTAATTCGACCAAATTAGGTAAGAATATGATGGAGGAAATGGGATTAAAACGTTCACAAAAATGGTCTGGTTATCAGGCTCAACACGTTATTCCTTCAGAAATGAAAGACCATGCAGTTATCAAAAAAATTGGAATGGATTTTGACCATGCTTCAAATGGGGTTTTCCTAAGAGTACCTGACAACCAGATTAGTCCTATGGCTAGACATCAAGGATACCATTCCGTTTATAATGAAGTAGTTGAAAGGGCATTAAATCGAATGGATATTAACGAAAGCGTCGATGTATTACAAAAGCAGGTTTTTGATTTGCAGAAGAATCTTAGGTACCTTCAAGAAAAAGGATTGCCTCTCTATCCTAACCAAGGAGCAACAGTAGAACTTTGGGAACGGAAATTGAGTCAATTGATGAAGTAGCTCCATTATTGTGAAAGGATGGAAAATAATAATGAATAGCGAGGAATTACAGTATCTAAAAGAACTGTTATACAATGAAGATATTCATAGTATTCGTGAAGGAGTCAAAAAAATAAAGAATCCAATATTTCTACATATATTTGCCGCTAACTATAACTGGAATAGTGGACTTGAAGTTCCTAAGGCTATTCTGGACAATGAAAATTGTGACTTTGGAACTGGTTTACTAATGTTTTATCGTGCTGATGGTTATCGTTTACTTGAATCAAATGATGCTATTTCGGGGTCTTCTTTTGGGGAGTGGAAAGAGTTCATTAACAACTTGTACAAGAAATTACTTGATGGCAACTTCTCAGATAAGAGTATTTCTTATGCTCCTCCATTAACAAAAGTACAGGTTTTCAAACTGAGAAAATCAAACCCTAATATTCCCGATGTCTTATTGGATAAATCTCCTGGTAATGACGTGGAAATTCCAGTCCTCTAGTATATCATGGGTGGGGCTACCCAGTGCCGAATGAACCAAGTTTTCATGAATAAAGATGTACGTACTGAATGTCTGTAAAAAGTATACCTAATTTAACGTAATAGCGTTATGCGAAACAGGTCAATTATGGTCAGATACCACCATAAAAGACCTGTTTTTTGTTATCTTCGTTTTCTTACGGTTTTTTCAAGTTGGTTTTTGCTCCGAAAACTCGTAAGAATACGCTGAGAATTGAAGCCTACCGGAAGTCGCTTGTTTACTTTCGTCATTGGCTTAAACAATCCGGGACTTTGCAACCAAATCTAGTATGCTGAAAGCGAAAAATGCGGCAGGCCGGGCCCTGGGGAACGCGGAAATGGGTACGGCCGGTGCAGCCGGAGGCATGGGGCTCGCAGGAAAAATGAAGTCATTTTTCACCGACGAACACGGAACTCCGAAACTGGGGGACGGCAAGCTAAAAACCGGAAGCTTGAAATCTTTGGAGCAAGCGGCGGAAGCTTTTGAGGAAATCCTGGAAGGCCTCTCCCTAAGCCTGCAAGGCTGGATGAGCGGCATGGGCGGAAGACGCCTCGGCTTCGCAGGCAATGGCGGCGGAGGCTTAGGACGTCATTTTGAGGTGGAGTATAATAATGATTACCGGAAACATCATGGTGGCGGGGGAGATGAGAGGGAGAGAAGGAAGGGTTCGGATGAGAGGATCGAAAAAGTTGGTAGTCACAATAAATTAACAGAACCATCATTACCTAAAGGCTCAAAAGTTACAGATCAAGAGCTTAAGTTGTTCGATTCCAAGAGAAAAGATCCTGGATATGAAAGGGAGGTAGATACATTTAAACTCTTAAAAGCTGAGGGATATGATATAACACCGTTAAAAGAAATACCTGGTGGAAATGGCTGGGGAATAGCACCTCAATCAAACCCAGACTTTATAATAGAGGGTAATGTATTTGATTGTTATTCTCCTCAAGGTATCTTATCAGATAATAAGGTTAGAGAAATATACAAGAAAACGAAAAAACAAGCAAATAGAATAATCTTAAATCTTGATGACTTTAATGTTGATGATATAGGCGACTTAAAACAAGGAATACTGAGAAAAGCTAACCCTAATGGTGATTTGAAAAATTTGAAGGAGTTACTTGTTGTTAAAGATGGTAAAATAACAAGATGGTTTTGGAAAGGAGATTAAATTGGAAATAACGTATTATTTTAAAAACCATTTTCATAATAGAGAGGAAATTGAAAGTTTTCTTCTGCATCAGGTAAAATGCATTGCTGGATCCGAAGGGAATTTCAGCTTTACAAAGCAAGAAGAAAGTGAGGAAGGTGAAGAAGATGATTTGTATGTTAAATGTCCATTCTTCAGCTTCAGTACTTCGCTTTATGATGTGAATAACATTTCTAGGGTCTATGATCTCCATATCAATTATAGTTTGTATTGCAGTGTACATACAGATGGAGAAAAGAAATTTCTAGAGTTTTTAAGTAATATGCTTAAAAGTTGCAGTGGAGATGCTTTGCTATTAATGGATTCAGAATATAGAGTATTGGAAAGAAAAAGGAATGTTTTATATGCAGACAGCCACTTTTTTAATGATGATCATAAGGTATTAAATCTTTCTTATAAGTTGGGAGTATATAAAAATTTCGTGTTACGAGTCGAAGGTAGTTTTGCCAAAGAAGAAATCAAACTGAAAAGTCTAGAAATTTTAGAAGACTCTGAGAATGAAGACAAGGCTAGGGTAGTAGAAGATTCTGATGACTCACCTGGAATTACTATCGTTTGGGATGATTTACAAATACATGCTATTAAGGTTCGAACTGCAGTAAATGTAATGTGCGATCATATTTTTACTTCTGATGATGTTGCGAGGTTAAAGAAGATGTTAAGCTTTTTTAAAAGCGTTACTACCAGATTTGCTGGAGATTATCAATTAACGAGAGTGCAGGGGTATTGGAGGGGATATCGTAAAGAAAGTGTACTTTTAGAAAGAAAAAATGGCAGAGTAACCGTTAATGACCAAGAAGAGGAAGCATATTTGTTGTACGGGTTTAATTTTAATTAAATGACGCATGTATTTTAGTATAAGATGTATGCACAGAATTATATGAGAAAAATATACACAGTTTTAACAGAATAGCATTACTTGAACAGGTCGATTATGGTTAGAACCACCAATATCGACCGTTTTTGTTTAGGGTTATGGAGGTTTATAAGGGGATGGCTCTAGAATACTCACTTATGTTAGAGGATATGCAACTATCTAATACCATGATTATTAGTGAGGTAGAAAAAAATGAAACCAAGCAAATTCGATTACTTTTTCCCTTCCTAAGTACAGCGTCAATATCTGTTATGGTGGAAGTGGAAAGCCCAGGAAGAACTAAATGTCGTCACTGCATCATGAGGGAGAACGAATTCATGAAAAGGATCATTGTCTTTGACTTTGATTTTGGTGAAATAGAAATTATGGCAAGCAGTTTTAAAGAATATTTAGAAAAAGCGCTCCGTGAAAAATTGAATATATAGTTTTATCAAGTCTGTATCATGGAGTTGAAGTTATTCATAATGATGGAAATAAAATTCCAAAAAAAATAAGAGGTGATTCATATGGCGTGGCAATATCAAGATTTAATAGATGAATTCTATAGGGATGTCGAAAGGTGCAAAAAAGATTATTATAGTCACGACGAAGCAATAAAACCTTCAATATCACAAATGAGCGTGTAATCATCTTCTTTTTCATTTTTTCTATTTATTTTATAAATCAAAACAATACTCATTACCTCCATGATATATATCGTACAAACCAACGCAAGTACACATTCCTGGATTATTTCTCACTGAAGCATCAATAACACCTTGCAAGATCATGCATATTGGTACTAATGAAACCGTACTTTCCATATGCTTTAAAAGAAAAAAGGAGGGAGTGTAAAGCTAGTTGAAAAAAGTTAAGGTTAGTTTACAGCCCCTTGTAAGTAGGATAAATTTACCTACTGTTTTGAAAATAGCTATACTTCCGGGTGACTCCATTGAAAGATTATTTATTGCAACCCAGGTTGGAGAGATCTTTTACATAGGAAACGGAGTTATAAGGACTTTTTTGGATATTCGCCTACGAATCATAAAACTAGGCACTTCTAGAGGCGGATATGACGAACGCGGATTAGTAGGGCTGGCGTTTCATCCCGATTTTTATTATAACGGCCGGTTTTATCTTCATTATTCCGTGGCCGGAACACAAGGTCCGGGTGCTTTTCCTAAACCTTTTCAGCCTGACCCGTGTGATCCGGAAACTTTAAACTTACAGTGGATGAATAGGGAAACGCAATATGATCACATTGATACCGTTGAAGAATGGATTTTACAGCCGAATGGGCAACCTCAAAAACAACGGACATTGCTTAACATAAGAAGACCATTTTTTAATCATAATGGCGTTAATAGTTTAAACTTTTCACCTGAAAATGGAAAACTAATTTTAACAACCGGAGATGGCGGAGCGGGTTACGACCCATTTAATCTAAGTCAGGATGATATGGAAATCGCCGGAAAAATAATTGAAATCGATGTGGCTAAGCATACACTTATCGAAAATCCGCCTGTAGTCACACGTTTTAATGAACTTCCGTCACCTATTCAGGAAACGCTTACGGTAATGGCCAAAGGGGTCCGCAATATTCCGGGGGTTTCTTTTCAAAGGTTCTATAGTCAGTACATTAAATATGTAGGAAAGTCGGACAAGATTTGGTAGAGTCAATTTTTTCATTCACCCATTATAAACCCATACCGGTTACTCAGCTTATTCAAGCTTCTTTAATGAACGTTGAGCTTGACCCGGAAGAATTTATTAATTTTGGCTGGCGAGGGTGGGAAGGTGCTTTTCCGACTTCGATTATAAGAGATTGTCCCTCGAACCCGGCTTTGGATGAGAAAACAATCGCTTATTACGATGAAGCAGTACAAACTTCAGTGCGGCGTCTTCAGCCTTTAACCAGTTATTTTCATAAAGACCCCCGTCCCGATAAGTTTGGAGGAACTTCACTTACAGGCGTCCAGTCATATATGGGGAATGGAATCCCCGATTTGATGGGAAGCGTTGTGTTTACCGATCTTGCCCGAAAAGAAGAATCTCGACCTCCGGTTAATGGGGTTCTGGCTTACACTAGGATAAGAAATGATTGCCAACTAAATGATTTTGGTGTGATTGAAACCAATTGTAACTTTGGGTCTCAATCCGCTTATTATGTTAGTTTGGGGACGAATCTGGATCAGAGCAGGCTATATTTAGGGGTGCATAGCTCTATGAAAGTGACTGATTTTAATCAAGGTACTGTTTTTGAAATTGTTCCTTAGTCCGAATAATGGATAACCCAGAGCTCATAATTGATGAGTATGACTTTTATGCGCCGAGGAGGGAGGATCTTGCCTGGCGAAATATGTTTTGGGCGACAAGTACCGCAATGGCTAAAGATCCAACTCCGTTCTTCCTAATGTTGAACACGGGACAGCATATAGAGTGTTTTCTCCCATGGCTTGGACACGTATTAAAGGAATCATCGAAGATGTGGTAGGAGGGGGTTACCTAAGGTTACGATGGAAACGGACACATTTTTTTCCTTATTATTTATTGACCAATGTTTCAATAAACTATATCATTAGGAATATATGGTTGATAATTCCATTGTTGAACAAAGGAGGTGTTCGTATGAAGCCGGCAAGCACGATTCGCTCTCAATTGGAGAACTATTTAAAAAACAAGAAACTCTCGCTTAATCAGTTCACCGAGCTTACAGGGATCAATTCCGGGACGTTAAGCGGGATCATCAACGGCCATCGTCCCATTGCCATGCAGCAGCTTGACCGGATTACGGCGGGAATGGGGTTGCCCGAAGGTTATTTTTACGATTTGTATGTTGACGAGTGTTTCTTTCAGGCCGCGCCCGACTGGCGCAGATTAGGGCCCTTCTTGCGGCGGTGCGCCGAATTGAACAAGCTGGACTGTATCGAGCGGTCAATACGCTTAATGTTGGACAACCTATCTTACATACCATTGCTTTTTCACTTGGCCGAGCAGTTTTTTCATGAAGGCCAACGAGAAGCGGCCATCTTGCTGTACGAAGCGGTAGCGGAAGGTGAACAGAAGCAGCATTCCGAACGGCTGGCGCTGTGTCAATACCGGTTGTTCACGTTGCGGCTGTCTAAAGATCAGAACCGGAATTTATTGTTGACCGTGCAATTTGAGCCTTTTGTCGACCGGCTGGACGAGCCCTATCAACTGGATGCACTGAATGATTTAATCAATGTGTTTGGTTCATTACGTCACTGGGAAAAGGTCAAGGAATTAGCTGAAAAACTGAAAATAAAAGCGACCATTCATTATGAGTTAAACGGGAGCCAAAAATCACCGGAAACCCAAAAGCAGATTGTTTTTTACATTTTGTATTCCTATTTGGTATTAGGTGCAGCTCATTTTTTTTAAAAGATTATGAGAAGGCACTATATTACGTCTCCTTGTATACGGATTGCAGTTGGGTCAAGAACCCTACTGAGGACGAGAAAGCAGTGATTGAGCAGTTTCAGGAATGGGCTGAGGGCAACCGTTACATGTATCAATTAGTGTCCGGGAAAGTTGAGGTTCTGCCGGAATACGAAAAATATATATCCACCCGGGAAAGCGAAATATTCGCCGCTTTATGCGAGATCGTGATTGCGGCAAACCGGTTCAATATCAATATTGATTTCGTGCTGGAGAAGTACAAGCCTTATTTCGATTACCGGGAACAGCACTCCCGTATCAAGAAAATTAGCGAGCAATACACCGATGATCGATATACAAACTTATTAGCGGGACTGGGACTGTATTATCTAAACAAAAATGATTTTGGTCGAGGACTGAGGTATATTCTGGATAGTTTTGCGTTTGCTATAAAAATACACAATGGAGACGCAATGCTGAAGTGTGTCGAGTTATTTGGCCAATATCGGAATGTTGCTTCCGAAGCGATGAACCGGGAGTATAAAACTTTACAAGAGAAAGTTGGCTATATGGATAGCTGCATGTAGTTTATTGCGTCATTATCACCACGAATATTCACGGATTTGGTTGATATCAAACTTTATAAATGTAAAAAAGACCACTTGGCTATTATGCCTCGCTGGTCTTTTTTTACGGCTTTAATGCATTTATGAATCCCGCATCTAAACTAATGTTTCAACTTTCGCAGAACCCAAATCGGCTCCTATTTAATTTCGCCGGGCCGGTTGACACGCAAAAGCGTGCTTGACCGGCTTGGCTCTGACCATTAACTGTAAATCGTACAACTAACTTTACGTTCATTCACCCAATCATCTGTTTAATTGCATTTCATACATTTATTTCCTCGTTTATAGCCTCATTCTTCGAAAGATAGCGGAGTAATTGCAGGTTTTACACTTAATCAAGCGCTGTGGCAGCATTTGCGGAAAAGTAAATGTACATTTTGCAACTATTCATTCAACAATGGACCAGGAAAGCTGAAGGGGATATGCCACGCATGCGTATTTCGGCGCCAAGCTGCGTCGGGGCGGTAATCTCGACGAGCGATCGCTTTACTGCAACCGCTGGAGCTGATCCACAAAATCGCCTCCGAAGTCGCCTCTGAAATCGCTTCAAAATGTATAAATCGGGCCCGTCAGTAAATCCGATAATTTCCGCTTAAGGCCAGCAGGCTAAAAAAATACAGGCAGTTATCGTAATAACGCCGTTGGCCGGTGCGTAAAGGTGTATTCCAAAGCAAACGGACAAAATGACTCGCTTCCGGGCCGTCGGCGGCGAGCGAAGCCATCGCGTTGGTCGCCAGCAATCCTATCGGGTGCAGCGCCGGTTCGTCGAAGGGCTGTCCGTCTATGGTATACCGGCGGTAATCGGAAACTTCAATGTTCCGGAAAAAGCTTTGAATCCGGTTGGATTGCCCGATCTGCCAGGGGTCTTTTTGGAACCATGCCCAATCCAGCCCGATATTGGCGGCAACCCGGTAAGCGTCGCTGAAGAAATGGCGGAAATCGCCATGCGGCTGCGGCTCTGCCGGGGTTCCGTCAAAATTCGCGTATTCGGGGGCAAGACCGGTTTCCGGCTGGCATGCGGCGTGAAGGTAGGCGCGGCTGGCATCCGCCGCTTGCTTCCAAAACGCGCTGTCCCGTTCGTCGGCCCGAAGGGCGAACAAATCGTAAAAATGCGGCAGGTGGTAAGACGGATCGCTGAAAGGGGATTCCGGTACGAATTTGATTAACTTCGTTTCCGGGTCCCACATCGGATCGCCGTTGCCGGCTTCACCCTGATGCAGGCATGCACGCAAAATCGTTCGCGCCTGCTCGGAATAGTTATAAGGTTCCGGCCCGTCTCCCCAACGGCTTGCGGCGAAAAACAGGGCCATTGCGAAATATTCTTCCCCGTCCGGCGCGGGCCCCTGGGAGATGCGGGTACCGTCAGGCTTGCAATGCCAGGCAAAGTAATGGGTGTAACGGCCTTCTCTATGCTGCATAAACGTCTTCGAGAAGTTCCACAACCGGTCAAACTCTTCTTTTTTGTTCATTTGCACGGCCATCATCATCCCGTAGGACATCCCTTCCGTCCGAACGTCCAGATTGCCGGTATCGAGAATATAGCCTTTATCGTTGCCCAGCGGATAATAGATCCGCACATCCGGAGCTCCATAAAACAAATCGGTCCATGTCCGCTCGAGCCTGGCGTCGATGTCCGCTTCGGGATAGCCTAGCTCCTTGAACAGGTTCCTGTATTCTTTCGTATGAAAAGCGCCCTGTTGGATGATTGACATAGAAAAATCCTCCATATATTTCTATTTTGCTATATCATAGCACAATAGGAGGTGAATAAATTAAAGCGTTTTCCCGAAAAAGTATAGTAATTACAACTCTTCATAAGGAGGGGGCTGAATGTATTCCGTCATCATTGTGGACGACGAATTGTTTGTCCGGAAGGGCTTAATCGAAATGATCGATTGGGAAAGCAGCGGCTTTAAAGTGATTGACGAGTCCGATAACGGAGAAGACGCCCTGGCGATCATCCAGGCGAAAAAGCCGGATCTGGTCGTGACCGACATCCGTATGCCGGTGCTGGACGGGCTCGAATTGATCGAGGCCGCGAGCAAGCTGCAGTTGGAAACGGAATTCGTCATCATTAGCGGGCATAACGATTTCCGCTATGCCCAGCAGGCGGTGCGGTTCGGCGTGCAGGATTATGTGCTCAAGCCCATCGATCCGGACGATATTCAGCAAGCGCTCGTTAAGCTTAGAGACAAGCTGTCGGCAAAACAACGGTTGCGGGATCAAAACCGCAGGCAGATGGGCGAAAAACTGATCGAAACCCTGTTGCGGGGCGAGATCGACGAGGCGGTGTTGGATGAGTGGGGTCAGGTTTCGTTTTTCGCTGATGCGAAAATGTTTTCTTACGTATTGCTGGAGGTTAACAATGTCGTACCTTGGAAAAATGCGGTTTGCCCGGCAAGAGACCGGCTAATGGAAGCCATCCGGGAAACGGTGCAAGAACTGGGCGCTGCCGCTTCGCCGCCGATCGTGTATGAGCATCGCCGTACGTATGGCTTCATTGTGCCGGATACGTACCTCATCCCTTTCGGCGGAGATGTCCGTCTTTTTATGAGGTCCGCGCTTCGGCGGCTTAAGGATGCTTTCGCCCTGGAACTGCGAATCTATACCGGCCAGTCCGTCGAATCCTTAAACCGGTTGAGGTTCTCCTATATCAGCGCGAAGGAAACGATGCAGCACAAATGGCTTCGTCACAACACCCATGCGCTGCTATACTCGGACATCGCCGGCGCGGAACTGAACTATTTGCATCTTCGCGAACCGTCGATCCATGCTTTGATCGAAGCGGTCGAAGCGTCGGACAGGGACGGCATTCGAAGCGCCATCGACCGTATCTTTGCGGATTTTCTGGAGCGGAACTTCTCCATCGAAGCGATCAAAACGTCGATCATGCAATGCGTTCTGGGCATCGTGCACTCCGTCAGAAGCCTGGAGGGCGACGAGAAGGAACTCGGCCTGATCGAGGCGATTCTGGGCTGGCACGACTATAATCTCACATTGGAAGAATTGCGCGGATTATTTGGCGAGTTTGCGTCCGAAGCCGCGGAACTCGTCAAACAGCTTTATAATTCCAGCGGCAAGAGCGGAATTCATAAAATTAAATCGTACGTGGACCAGCACTTCCAGCAAAATTTGAGCTTAAAAAGCCTTGCGGCGCAGTTCTTCATGAACCCCGCGTACATCGGGCAATTGTTCAAGAAGCATTATGGCGTTTATTTTAACGAATATTTGCTGCTGCTGCGGATCGAAGAGGCCAAAAAACTGATGAGGCAAAAGGATATGCGCGTTTATGAAATCGCCGAGCGAGTCGGATTCAACAGCGCCGAGTATTTTGTCTCCCAGTTTGAGAAGGTCGAGAAGATGACTCCTACGGAATACCGTAATCGCATGAGCAATCGGTAGCGGAAGGGGGCGGCGCGCTATGAACCGACTGCTTCATAATACCCGGCTAAGGAACAAAATGCTGCTGGTGTATTTTCTTTGCATCTTTACGCCGATGATTGTGACTAACGCTATTTTTTATAGTCTCATCTCGAATAATGTCAGGGAGGGGAGAATCAAGGATATCGACCTGGCGGTGGAGCAAATCAAAAACGAATTCCGGTCCCAGGTTGACGATGCGGTGGGCTTGTCCTCATTTTTTTACGCCGACCTCAAGACCAATGAAATTCTGGAGCGGAATTTTGCCAATACGGAAGATTACGTCGAAGCTTATGACAATTATTTAAGACGGGTGCTGAACAGTTATCACCCCGTTTCCCTGTATCTCCAGAACATGATGATTTACGTGAACAACCCGACGCTGCTGAATTCCGGAAACATCGGCTACCTGTCGGATGAAATCAGGTCGGAGGATTGGTATCGAATGGCGGCGGGCAGCGATCGGACCCAGCCTGTGTTTGCGCGCACGAAAACGGATGACGGGAGTTTCGCCAGTTTCTCGCTGATCCGGCGTCTGGACTATTTTGCGAACCGGATGTCAAAGGAAAAGCTGCTCAAAATCGATTTTAAAACGATCGATCTGGTGTCCCTGTTTTCGAACTTAAACGTACAGGGAGATATGTATCTGATCAACCCGGAAGGCGGGATCGAGTATACGACAAACGGGGAAATCGACTGGCAGGGCGGGAATGAAACCTCGTTCGCCTCGCTCGGATCGGACAAAACGATCCGGTTCGTGAAGGAATACCGGGGGGGCAGTTATCTGGAAGGATGGAAGATCGCCGGCATCGTCAGCGAAGGCGAAATCGTTAAGGAAGTCCGCGAGTCGCGTGATTTTATTTTATGGTCCGGCTGCGTGATGATGATCATTCCGACCATAATTATTCTTATCATCACCCGGTCGATTAACCTGCGCATCATCCAAATCCTGAAGCAGATGAAAAAAGTAAAAAGCCAAAGTTTTGAACCGATTCAAGGCGAGGCCTATAAGGACGAAATCGGTCAATTGACGCTGGAATTCAACCGGATGATCCTGCAGATCAGAAGCTTGATCCATGACGTGTACCTGGCGGAAATCCAGAAGAAATCGTTGGAGCTGGAGCGCCGGAAGGCGCAGTTGAATGCATTGCAAAGCCAAATGAATCCCCATTTTCTGTTCAATGCCCTGGAAACGATCCGGATGAGAAGTTTGCTGAAAAAAGAGCGCGACACGGCTAAGATTATCCATAGCATGGCCAAATTCTTCCGAGGCTCTTTGACCTGGAACAAAGACCGGGTTTCGGTGAAGGAAGAGCTGGAGTTTATTTTATGCTTTTTGGACATTCAGAAATATCGCTTCGAGGACAAGCTGGACTGCCGGATCGCCGTCGCGCCGGAAGCGTATGAATGCCTGGTGCCGAAAATGGCGTTCCTTCCTTTCGTCGAGAATGCCTGTATCCACGGCATCGAGCCGCTGAAACACGGAGGGATGATCGAGATTCGAATTGACGCTACGGAAGATGAACTGACTTTTACCGTCAGGGACAACGGGATCGGCATGGACGATGAAACAGTCAACAAGCTGTACCGTTACCTGGAGGCCGAGGAAACCATGGGCGAACGCATCGGTGTTCAAAACGCGATATACCGCACGAAAATAATCTACGGGGAGAAGATCCGTTTTTCGCTGAACAGCCGTCCGGGAGAAGGGACCTGCGTTATGCTCGCAATCCCGAACGAAAAGAGTTGACCGCCGAAACAAATACTGAAATTTTTGCAGGAAGCTCTATAGTTCTCCGGGTAACCCCAAATTGAAAACGATTTTATACTGTTCCTGTAAATACCACTCAACAATCGAAAGGGGCAGATCGGTTTTGACGAAAAAGAAATTTTGGATTTTCTTTCTGGTCGCGGCATTGCTGTTGTCTGTAGTCTCCGCTTGTTCCGGCGGCAAAAACAACCATAAAGCCGTGGGCGAGACAGGCAATAACCCGGAAGAAAGCAACAAACAGGACAAGGTCACCTTTACGATCTTTAATGGCGTAGCCGGATCCAAGGACCGGAATACAAACGAGACCACCCTTGGAAAAATACTGGAAGACCAAACGGGAGTCAATTTCAAACTGGAGTTTCTGGTCGGCGACCTGAATACGAAAATCGGTACGATGATCGCCGCGAACGAGTATCCGGACGTGCTGATTCCGGATGCGGCGATGGAAAGCGTATTGAACGCAGGTGTATTTATCCCGCTTGACGATTTGATCGAGGAGCACGGCCCGAATATCAAACGGGTATTCGGGCCATATTTTGACCAGCTGAGAGCTGAAGACGGCAAGCTTTATTTCCTTCCGATCGCCGTGCAGGTCGGCGACTTCGTTCCGGACCCGGAGCCCGGAGCCGCATTTTGGATTCAGCGCCGCGTCTTGGCCGAAGCCGGTTATCCGAAAGTCAACACGCTGGATCAATATATTGAACTGATCAGAAACTATGCCGAGAAGCATAAGGATGAAGATTTGACGGGCATGATCACCCTCACGCATGACTGGAGATTTTTTGCGACATCCAATCCGCCGATGCACCTCATGGGTTACCCGAACGACGGCGAAGTCATCGTCGATCCGGAAACCTTTGAAGCCAAGACGTACGCGGCTTCCGAGGCGACGAAAAGATGGCTGAAGACGCTGAACGAGTTAAATGCGGAAGGCCTGTTCGACAAGGCTTCTTTCGTGGACAATTACGATCAATACATCGCCAAATTAACCTCCCATAAAGTGCTGGGCTTTTTTGATTACCGCTGGCAGGTGGGAAATGCGCTCAACGTCCTGAAGGACGCAGCGCGCAAGGACCCCGCCCAGGATACTTACAACTACTTCCCGCTTCCCGTTACCTTTGACGAGAACACGCCGGATGCGTATGTCGACGCCGAAGGCGGATTGGCAACGAACCGCGGCATCGGCATTACGGTCAGCGCGAAGGACCCGGCAAGAATCATCCAATATTTCGACAATATGCTGACGGAAGATAACCAAACCCTGTTGTCTTGGGGCATTGAAGGCGAAACCTATGAAGTGAACGAACAAGGCCGCTTTTACCGGACACAGGAACAGATCAACATGATCGACGAAGCTTTTAACGAGAAGTTCGGCTTTAAATATTACAATTGGAACTGGCCGATGTACAACGCCAATTCCACGCTCGCGAGCGGGAATGCCAAAAGCGTGGCTTACCAGCCCGAAGTATTCCAAATGAGCTTGACGCAGGCCGATAAGGCCATTTTGGACAAATACGGCGTGCAAACTTACAGCCAAATGTTCGCGACCCCGAAGTTCCGCCCTTGGTATCCTGCCTGGGGATTCGCCAAGGAACAAAATTCGCCGGAGCAGCTGTGGGAAACGGCCAAGGATGAATTGACCAAGAAATACTTCCCGAAACTCGTGCTTGCAACGCCGGATAAGTTCGAATCGGTGTGGAACGAATACTTGAACGAATTCGGCAAGCTTGACACGGCCGGTTATGAAAAGTGGACGACGGAGCAAGCGCAGGAGAAAGTCAAAATCGTTACCGGCGGTAAATAATCGATTCTACCGGAAGGCCGGGGAGGGAGAATGGTATGGAGACTGATTCGGTGCTGGCCGCGTCCGGGCCGGAGACATGCAAAAAGCCGAAAGGGATCGGGCCGTTTTGCAAAAAATTGGTGCAGCAGCGCGCCTTGGCCGTGATGACCATCCCCTTTTTCATTTGGCTGGTCATTTTCAAATATGTTCCTTTATGGGGCTGGACGATTGCTTTCCAGGATTATAAACCGGCGCGCGGGTATTTGGATCAAACTTGGGTCGGATTTCAACATTTCAGATTTTTGTTTGGAGACGAGCGGTTTTTGCGCGTATTGCGAAATACGCTGGCCATGAGTTCCATCAACTTGATTCTCGGCTTTGTGACGGCGATTTCGCTGGCATTGCTGCTCAATGAACTTCGGAACGTAGCATTTAAGCGAGTGGTGCAAACGGTCAGTTATTTGCCCCATTTCATTTCTTGGGTGGTGGCCGCAAGCATCATTCAAACGACGCTCGCGCCCGACGGAATCATCAACCAGCTGTTGATCTGGACGGGATTGGTTGATAAGGGGAACGAAATATTATTTCTGGGGATTCCCGAATATTTCTGGGGAATATTTGGAGCCGGCTCCGTCTGGAAGGATATCGGCTGGAACACGATCGTGTATTTGGCCGCGATAACGACGATTGATCCGGCGCAATACGAAGCCGCCGAAATCGACGGCGCCAGCAGGTTTAAACGGATGATCTATATTACATTGCCAGGCATTAAATCCGTCGTTGTCATCCTTTTAATTATGAATATCGGCTATTTGCTGGAATCGGGATTCGAGCCCCAATATTTGCTGGGTAACGGCATGAACGTGGATTATTCCGAAAACATTGACATATTCGTATTGAAATACGGCATCGCCCAAAGCAACTTCTCGCTATCCATCGCGGCCGGCATGTTCAAGACGGTGGTCAGCTTCATCTTGCTGTTCTTCGCGAACCATATCGCGAAACGGGCGGGTGAAGCCAGGCTTTTCTAGAGAAGGAGGTAAAGCCAATGGATCAAAGATCCGCAAGCGCCGCGAGAAGGGTTAGGAAACCGCGAATCAAATCTTCCGGCGGTGATCGTATTTTTGATCTCTGCAATTACATCTTTATGGTTCTATTGATGGCCGTGACGCTATATCCGTTCATAAATGTTCTGGCCGTGTCGCTAAACAATGCTCAAGATTCGCTCAAAGGCGGGATTTATTTGCTTCCGAGGATCTGGACGCTGGACAATTACAAATATATTTTCAGGGAAGCCACGATATTTCACGCCACGCTCGTCTCGATATTGCGTACGATCATCGGTACGGTGGCTACGGTGTTTTGCTCCGCCATGGTGGCTTATTCGATCAGCAGGCAGGATTTCGTGCTCCGCAAATTTTTTACGGTCGCCTTTATTTTAACCATGTATTTTAACGGCGGGTTGATCCCCAACTATTTGCTGATGAGGGATTTGCAACTCGTGGGCAACTTCTGGGTATACATCCTGCCCGGATTAATCGGCGTGTTCAACCTGATCATCATCCGCTCCTTTATTGAGAATCTCCCCGAGAGCATTCTGGAATCGGGACGGATTGACGGAGCGGGCGATTACAGAACTTTTTTCAGCATCGTATTGCCGTTGACGACGCCGGTTTTGGCTACGGTGGCCTTGTTCTCGGGCGTCTTTCAGTGGAACTCCTGGTTTGACGTGTTTTTGTACAATTCTTCGCACATTGAATTAAGCACACTGCAGTATGAACTGCAGAAAATTTTGCAGAATTCCAATACGACTTCGGGAACTTCGAGCCTGGACGGGATGATCCAGGGCGCCAGCGGGGCGCAGCAAAACACCGTTACACCGTTGTCCGTTCGCGCCACGATGACGATGGTCGCCTCCGTCCCCATTATCATGGTGTATCCTTTCTTGCAAAAATATTTCGTCAAAGGCATGATGGTCGGCGGGGTTAAAGGGTGATCAAGCCGCCGCGGGAGTCGCATGCTTATCGTGATATGATCAAGGCCGTGAGCATAATCGATTTACGATCCTGGGATTTGGATATGCGCCGTTAAGAATTCGCTTTGAGAAAAACGAAAGGAGAGAATGAAATGAGAACAACAGCTCCTGACGGATACGACCGGTACAGGGAAAACATAGCCTGCGGCAATGTCGAAGTGGTGGAATATTTCTCCGGAGCGGTAGGGACCCCTCGCAAAACGAGGATATATACTCCGCCCGGATATTCCGGAAACCAAATGTATAACGTATTGTATCTTTTGCATGGCATAGGCGGGGATGAAAATGAATGGTTCAACCATGGGCAGCCCCATATCATCCTTGACAATCTTTACGCGGACAACAAGCTCGCGCCTATGATCGTCGTTTTGCCCAACGGACGCGCCATGCCGGACGACCGTCCGGTGGGAGACATTTTCGCCCCCGAAAAGATCCAGGCGTTTGAGAGGTTCGAATTTGATTTGCTCCATGATCTGATCCCTTTTATTGAATCGAACTACCCGGTATCTACTGATCAGGAGAGCCGCGCGATTGCAGGTTTATCCATGGGCGGCGGGCAGTCCTTGAACATAGGATTGAAGCATCTCGACCGCTTCGCCTGGATCGGGGCTTTTTCCCCGGCCCCCAATACAAAAGCTCCCGAGCAACTCGTTCCGAATCCGCAGGCGGCGGCCCTTCTCAGACTGCTGTGGCTTTCTTGCGGGGATCAGGATAATCTCAAGCATATCAGCGAACGGACGCACGCTTATTTGGCGGAGCACGGTGTGCCTCACATTTGGGTTGAGGAAAGCGGCGGACACGATTGGCCCGTGTGGAAAAACGATCTGTACTATTTTTCCCAACTGCTGTTTAAAGTTTAAACAATGAGAAGGAGCGGCTGACGAAATAAATTATGACTTTAGCTCTATTGATTCGAGGCTGCCGTACTGAGGACTGAGGGGACTGTCTATTTATAGAGTTCGTGTCTTGGTGTCCCTGCATGCTGCTTTGCACGATTATCCCCTTCGTTCAGGGGGCAGGGGTTGGGGGCAAGGATAAGGGATCCAGATGTCCGTACACCGGCGGTAGAGTCGTTTCCTCTAGCCTATCGGCTGTATGCGCCCTTGCGGAAAGTGGTGAGAGAGGCGTGGGAATCGGCTGAAGAGTACGTATGTAGCTTTGGGACTGAAACATCTGCAGGCGTACCTGAACGAGTACGCCGGACGCCGTCGGCTGCGCCTGCCCGGAGCGGAAGAAACGATGCGGCAGAAGTTACTGCGTATCTGTGTGGCGATTCCGGCGATCTCTTACCGCCGGCTGATCGCGCGCCAACCGAATCAGCCCCTTGCGGCTGCAGCCTGATAGAAGTGCTTGAACGGTGCAGTCGTTGCTGCAATCGGATTCAGGCTGCAGTAGGCTCACGGTCTTTTCATTTTTCCCGGTGTCTTGCCCCATCCCTCCCGTCAGCTCTGCTTCCTGATCAAACGGTATAATCGTGCAAAGCGTCCGGACAGTGGATATTGATCTGCTAACCACTAAATCAATATTTCAAAAGAAAGTTCAATAAAATCAAAAAAAATTCTATTAAATTTTATCGCTAATCTATTTATAGTGAAATTGTAAAAATGTAATAAATTACTATTATATGTTTTTTTAAGGAGGTTGATAGGCCGTATATTTATTCAATCGAGTGCGTCCAGATTTGGATCCGAAAAAATTAGGGAGGAGCAGATTTATGATTTCACGGTTTAAGAAAGCTATTTGTGCAGGTTCGGCCCTTGTAATAGCATTGACCCTCATGGTAGCGCCGGGCGATGTTGCCGCAGCCAGCGACGCTGTCGTGAATGTATCGGCGGAAAAACAAGTGATTCGCGGTTTCGGAGGCATCAACCACCCGGCTTGGATCGGAGATTTGACGGCGGCACAAAGAGAAACCGCTTTCGGAAACGGAAATAACCAGTTAGGTTTCTCGATATTAAGAATCTATGTGCACGATGACCGCAATCAGTGGTACCGGGAATTGGAAACGGCAAAACGAGCCATTGCCCTCGGAGCCATCGTATTTGCGTCGCCATGGAACCCGCCCGCCGACATGGTCGAGACCTTCAACCGCAACGGCGATACGTCGGCAAAACGGCTCCGTTACGACAAGTACGCCGCGTATGCCCAACACCTTAACGATTTCGTGACTTACATGAAGAATAATGGCGTGAATCTGTATGCGATTTCCGTCCAAAACGAACCCGATTATGCGCATGACTGGACGTGGTGGACTCCCCAGGAAATGCTTCGCTTCATGAAAGAAAACGCCGGTTCCATTAATGCCAGAGTGATCGCGCCGGAATCGTTCCAGTATCTGAAAAATATGTCGGACCCGATATTGAACGATTCGCAGGCGCTTGCCAATATGGATATTCTTGGCGCACATCTATACGGTACCCAGATCAGCAATTTCGCTTATCCGCTATTCAAACAAAAAGGAGCGGGAAAAGATCTCTGGATGACGGAAGTATATTACCCGAACAGCGACAACAACTCGGCGGATCGCTGGCCCGAAGCCTTGGATGTGTCCTATCATATCCACAATGCGATGGTAGAGGGAGATTTTCAGGCTTACGTATGGTGGTATATCCGCAGATCATACGGTCCGATGAAGGAGGACGGCACAATCAGCAAACGCGGTTATAATATGGCTCATTTCTCCAAATTCGTCCGTCCCGGCTATGTCAGAGTGGATGCCACGAAAAATCCTGAAACGAACGTATACGTGTCGGCCTATAAAGGTAACAACAAAATCGTTATCGTTGCCATAAACCGGAGCAGCTCCGGGGTCAATCAGAACTTTGTCCTTCAGAATGGATCGGTTTCGAAAGTATCCCGATGGATCACGAGCAGCAGCAGCAATCTTCAACCCGGAACGGAGCTTACGGTGACGGGTCAGAATTTCTGGGCTCATCTCCCCGCCCAAAGCGTGACCACCTTCGTAGCTGATCTTGGCACAGCTTCAGGCAGAAGCGCAGCCAATGAAGCTGAGACAGACACAACCTTGCCTGACGCTGTCGTAGATAACCTACGTTAAACCTCCTGAAAAAGAAGCAGATTAAGAGGTTGTCCCAAAAGGTCGTGAAACATTGACCTAAGGGGCAGCCCTTTTTTAAATTCTGCAAGGAAGATAATCATGTACGGTAGGTCGATGGGTTTCGGTAAATGAAGGAGAAGTAAAGTAAAAAGATGAACGTTGTCGCGAAATGTGCTCCAATGCATAATGAAAGCGTAACCAAATGGAAGGCGAATACAATTGAACTGGGGGATGCAAATGAAAATGAGGACCCAAAATAGCTCAGTGTGGTTAAAAGGTCTCTCCGTAATAGTGCTGGCTTCGCTTATGCTTGCCGCATGCTCGGGCGGGGGCGGGGACGGGGCAAACGGGGATCCGGGCGGAGCTTCAAAGGATAACCAGAACCAGGCCTCCGCCGCGGATGACGGCCCGCTCGGCAAATACGATCCGGCGATCGAAGTATCATTCGTCAGAGATTTGAGCGATGTTGTGGAGAACAATGTGCTTGGCGTGCTGAAGGGCGAAACGATCGACAACAATCGCTGGACCCAATTGTACGAGGACGAGCTTGGCATCAAGATCAAATACGACTGGGTCGTCAAGGGCAGCCCGACTTCCGATCAATATCTGCAGAAAATCAACGTTACTTTGGCTTCCGGCGACTTGCCGGACGTCATCCCGGTGAATGCCACGCAGCTCAAGCAATTGGCCGATTCCGACCAAATCGAGGACATGACGGAGTTATACGAAAAGTACGCGTCTCCTTTTACGAAAAAAGTTCTCTCGGAAGAAGGAACAAGTGTGTTCGATGCCGCTACGTTCGACGGAAAGTTGATGGCGGTTCCCCAGCTGGAATCTTCCATGGAACGGGCGATGTACATTTGGATTCGTACCGATTGGCTGGATAAATTAGGCTTGAAGCCGCCGAAAACGATGGCCGACGTGCTGGCGATTTCGAAAGCGTTTACGGAGGGCGATCCGGACGGGAATGGCAAGAAGGATACCTTCGGTCTTGGCGTGACGAAAGATTTATGGGGCGGGGCGATGGGACTTGAAGGTTTTATGGCCGGATACGATGCCTACCCTAACATTTGGGTGGAAGACGCCTCGGGCAAACTCGTGTTTGGCAGCACTCAGCCGGAAGTGAAAAAGGCGCTTCAGGTGTTGCAGGATATGGCCAAAAACGGCCAGATCGATCAGGAATTCGGGGTCAAAGACGGGGGCAAGGTGTCCGAACAGATCTCCGCCGGAAAGATCGGGATGGAGTACGGCGAGCAATGGAATTCTATATGGCCGCTTCAGCTTAACCGCGATAATGATCCGAACGCGCAATGGCAGGCTTTCCCGATCGTATCGGAATCGGGCGAGACGCCGAAAGTGCCGCTTAAATTCAGCACTACCCGTTTCTTCGCCGTTAAGAAAGGCGCCGCTCATCCTGAAGCGGTGATCAAACTGTTCAATTTGCATCTGGAGAAAAACTGGGGCGAGACCGCGGAGTTCGATAAGTATTTTGCGCCGCCGGAGGCCGAAAGCGTATGGCAGCTCTCGCCCGTTACGCCGTATCCGGTTAAGAAAAACGTAGACGCCTTCCGGGCGATTGATGCCGCGCGCAAAGCCGGTGATTTCTCCACACTGACCGGGGAGGCCAAGACGATTCAAGAAAAACTGGAAGCCTACGCGTCGGGATCGTCGGATGGGTTTGCATTATGGGGCTGGGAACGGATTTATGGAGAAGAAGGCTCCATGGGAATCGCCGATCATTACGACAAAAACAATCAGTTTCTGCGGGAAAAATTTGTCGGCGCCCCGACTCCGACCATGGTGGAACGCAAAGCGACGCTCGAAAAGCTGCAAAACGAGGTGTTCGTCAAGATCATAATAGGGGATCCCATCGATAAATTCGATCAGTTCGTGGCCGATTGGAAAAAGCTTGGCGGTGACCAAATTACCCAGGAAGTCAACGAATGGTATGAAACTACGAAGTAACGATTCCGGGCCGGAGGGGGGCTATTGCTCTCCCTTGGCCCTACTCTTGCTCACCGATGTGGAGGATGAAAATGAGAGCGAAATGGCGAAGAGAATTGCCGCTTCATTTAATGATACTGCCGGGACTAATGTTGATCGTGTTATTTTCGTATATCCCGATGGCCGGCGTGATGATTGCGTTTCAAAAGTTTATTCCCGCCAAAGGCTTGTTCGGCGAGCAGAAGTGGGTCGGCTGGGACAATTTCGAGTATGTCATGAACTTGCCGAATTTCACCCAGGTTTTGTGGAACACCCTTTTTATTTCCGGCTTTAAGCTTATCTTAGGACTCGTGGTTCCAATCATTTTTGCGATTCTTTTAAACGAATTGAAAAATAATCTGATCAAACGCTCCGTGCAAACCGCGATTTATTTACCCTATTTTTTATCCTGGGTCGTGCTGGGCGGCATTCTGATCGATATTCTTTCCCCTTCCGGAGGGATCGTTAATGAATTCCTCGGATTATTTGGGATTTCGAAGATCTTTTTCCTCGGCGACAACGACTGGTTTCCCTTCACGCTGATCGCTTCGGACATTTGGAAAAACTTCGGCTACGGGACAATCGTATATTTGGCGGCAATCACGGGCATCGATCCGGGACTGTACGAAGCGGCGACCATGGACGGCGCCAATCGCTGGCACAAAATGTGGCATATCACGATTCCGGGAATGCGCATGGTGATCGTGCTGCTGTCGGTATTAAGCCTGGGGCAGCTGCTGAATGCCGGGTTTGATCAAGTGTTTAATTTATACAGTCCGCAAGTTTACGAGAGCGGCGATATTTTGGATACGTTCGTGTACCGGATCGGCTTGCTTGACGCGCAGTACGGGGTAGCGACGGCGGTCGGTTTATTCAAATCGGTCGTATCGTTTACGCTGATTTCCGGCTCCTATTTCTTTGCCTATCGGGTTGCGAAATATCGGATTTTTTAGAGGAGGGAGAACTTTGGAGCAAAGGTTGGCGCCAAAACCGGCAGGGTATGCCCGCATCCGGCAGGGAAAACGGTTTGAATGGTTTCCCCTGGTCAATGCCGTTATTCTTATCTTGATTTCACTCATTTGCGTCTTGCCCTTGATTCATATCATAGCGGTTTCTTTCAGTTCGAGCGCGGCGGCCTCGGCGGGGTACGTGAGGATGTGGCCCGTCGATTTCACATTCGCCTCTTACATGTATACGGCGAGCCGCAACGAATTCTGGCAAGCGATGCTCGTGTCGCTGACGCGGATTGGCTTGGGAACTCCGCTTAACCTGCTGTTGACCATCTTGGTCGCTTATCCGCTGGCCAAAGAGTCGCATGCTTTTCGGTTTCGCAGCCTGTATGCGTGGCTCTTTTTTATTACGATGCTGTTTAACGGGGGACTGATTCCCTGGTATTCGACGATTAAAGAATACGGGCTGCTCGATTCGATCTGGGCGCTTATTCTGCCGGGCGCGGTTCCCGTATTCAGCGTCGTGCTGCTGCTTAACTTTTTCCGGGAGATTCCGAAGGAGCTGGAAGAAGCGGCGCTCATTGACGGAGCGAGCCACTGGAGGACGATGTGGTCGATCTTCGTGCCGATCTCCAAGCCCGCGCTTGCCACACTGGCCTTGTTTTCCATGGTCGAGCATTGGAACAGCTGGTTCGATGGTCTGCTGCTGATGGGCAACCCGTCCAATTATCCGCTGCAAAGCTATATTCAAACCATCGTGATCCAGCAAAACCTGTCGAATATGTCGAGAGACGATATGCTCAACCTGGCGCTTATTTCCGATCGGACGTTGAAATCGTCGCAGATTTTCCTCGGTTCACTCCCGATTATTTTGGCGTATCCATTCTTGCAGAAATATTTCGTAAAAGGCATCGTTTTGGGCAGCGTCAAAGGATGAATGTGCGATTAATTGCATAGGGCTGCTTCGAATGTCTGGTTGTCTCTTCGGTTTCGGGCTATAATTGAGAAAAAATGGCTGGAGGCATCGGCTTTGTTTTTAAGGCAGGACTTTTCGCTGCGAAATACGATATTTCTACGGTTGATCATCACTTTTCTGCTGATCATGCTGCCTATTTTGTTATCCGCGGTTTATCTGTACCATTGGGTCGTGCAAACCGCAAGCGCGGACATAACCAAGACGGCTGCCGCGCAAACTGCATTCTATTTGACCGACCTGGAAAATGAGATCGAGCGTATAAAGCTATTGCAGTTCAGTCTGCTGGAGGACGATAACCTGAACGAACTCGCCCTCGCCTGGGAAACGATGGCGACGATCGACCGTACGGAGAATATGAATTCGCTGATGAAACGGCTGTACACCGTCCAAAACAGCAGCATGTATATCAAGGACGTGAGCGTTCATATCGCGACGATCGATCGAACGATGTCGGCCCTGGGCGGAGTGCGCGGGTTCGAAGCTGAGCGCTACCGCGAAATCCGCTCTGTATTTGGCGGCGGTTCCCAGGTCATCGAATGGAATGGCGGACTGTTCCTCGGCGCGATGAAACAGCGGGGAACCAAGGGGGCGGAGCCGTTGTTTACGGTCGAGATCGAGCTGGATCCGCAAAAGCTTCAGGAGGCGCTGGCCCAATTCAACACCTATCCCGGCAGCGGCACGCTGCTGCTGTCGGATAGCGCCAAGGTGGCTTTGGCGGGCGGAACGGGGGAATTGTCGAAAGCCGGCGCACCCTTTTATATCCGGGAAATCCGGCCGGACGCAGCAGGCAAAACGGCCAAGCTGCTTATTGCGGGGAACCGGTATTACGCCGTCCAGGCGCACTCTGCGGACCTGGGATTATCGATCTACCGTTTCATTCCCGAACAGGTCGTGCAAAAGCCGTTGAGCAAGTTTTACAAATGGGCATGGGTATTCGCCGCCTGTGCGTTGGGGATTTTTGCCGCTTTTGCGTTGTCTACCTATAAGTTCATCCACAAGCCTATGCTGACGCTCGTTAAAAGCTTCAGGAGGATGGAGCAAGGGGATCTGAGCATTTATATCGCCCATGAATCCAAAGACGAGTTTCGGTACTTGTACGGCCGGTTTAACCAGATGGTGGAAAATTTGCGTTCCTTGATCGATCAAGTCTATAAGCAAAAAATCATGGCTCAGCGAGCGGAGCTGAAGCAACTGCAATCGCAAATCAACCCGCACTTTTTATATAACAGTTTTTTTATCTTGAATACGATGGCCAAGACGGGGGACACGGAACGCATCGAACAGTTTACGACGCTGCTCGGGGAGTATTTCGAGTTTGTGACGAGAAATGCTTCCGACCTGGTTGCTTTGGAACAGGAAATTCATCATGCGAGAATGTATGCGGAAATACAGGAGTTGCGGTTTTCCAGAAGGATTCAGGTCCGTTTCGATCCGCTGCCCGATGAGCTGCGGTCGATTCCCGTGCCCCGGTTGATCGTTCAACCGATCATTGAAAACGCATTCAAGCACAGCCTTGAAAAAAAGGTCAAGGACGGCTTGATCGCCGTCCGTTTCGAGAAGGCGAGCAGCCAGGTCCGAATTATCGTGGAGGATAACGGAGATCGCTTGGCGGATGAAGCGTTGAAGCGGATACGGAAAGCATTGCACGATGTCCGGGATCAGGCCGAGACCACGGGGATGGTCAACATTCATCGCCGAATTCGCATCACATTCGGGGAGGATAGCGGATTGCAAACGGAACGGAGCGAGCTTGGAGGGCTTAGGGTAACGATCCTTCTTGCCGATGGAGGTGACCGGTCAGGTGTACAGAATGCTGATCGTTGACGACGAAGAGATTATTACGGATGGCTTGGCGGATATTTTCGGAAAGCTGAACCTCGATCTCGATCTGTATAAGGCGTATTCCGGCCAAGAAGCGCTGGACTTGTTAAACCGGACCAGAGTCGATATCGTCTTGTCCGATATCTGCATGCCCGGTATGAACGGCCTGGAACTGATGGAAGCCATACGTCTCAACTGGCCGCAGTGTAAAATTATCTTTCTGACGGGGCATAGCGACTTCAACTATGTCTATCAGGCGATTCAAGCGCCGGACGTGCAATATGTGCTGAAGAACGAAGGTTATCCGAAATTGATCGCAGCCGTTGAGCGAGCGCTTCAGGAATTGGCGGATACCTTGCGCGCGAACGATCTGATCCGGCGGTCGAAAGAGCAGCTGCATACGCTTGAGACGCTTGCGCATGGGGACTATTTTCGAAATCTGTTGTTCCACGACGTCCTCTTCGAGCGGGTACTGGCGGAAGATTTCCAGCGGCTGCAGATACTGCTGGACGCGTCTCTGCCGGTGCTGATCGCGCTCGGCAATTTAACGCATGCCGGAACGGCGGGGGCGTCCCCATCGTATGCCGAGCGGCAGGAGACGGCACTTGCGGTTAAGTTTCTGGCGGAGGCGTTTTTGGCGGAGCGGACGAACAGCATCGGCGTCATTGATCGATACGGCGATCTGATTTGGCTTTTTCAGCCCAAGCGGCTTATCGATGGGGAAAGAACGGACGCTTTCGAACAGACGGTTATGTATTTGGAAGGGACATTTGAGCTGATTCAGCAAGCCTGCCTGGAGTCGCTCGATACGACGGTTGCCGTTACGCTAAGCGGCGAAGCGTTTGCCTGGGAAGGACTTCCCGCCGTTTACGACAAAATGAGGCGGCACCAGCATGATCGGACCGGGGACGGAACGCGAATGGTCCAAAAGGTGTTTCCCAATAAGGACACCCCGGCGTCCGCCTCGATCCGCAGCCGGTCATTGCGCGATAAATCCGAAGCGTTAGCCGCGCATTTGGAAGCCGGAAGAAGAGCGGAATTCATGAGGCTGTTCGACGAATTGGCCGAGCCGGCAGCTTACGAACACGGGAGGGGAGACCCCAATCTGACGGAGCTTTGTTACACCATTGCGCTTGTGCTGCTGTCTTACATCAATCGCTGGGAAGTTCGCGAGATCGGTTCGTTTGGCCTGATGCGGCTGGAGGACTATCATTCCTGGAGAGAAGCCTTGGAGTTTTTGAAAGGCGCGGCCGAGGTTCTGTTTTCGCTCCGGCAAAGCGGAGAGCAGAAGAGAGCGGCCGGCGCAATCGATAAAATGTGCGTGTACATTGAACATAATATTAGCGAAGATCTGTCCCTTGTGAGACTGGCGGAAGAATTCCATTTCAATCCCTCCTATTTGTCCAGACTGTTTAAGCAGGAACGGGGTGTCAATCTGTCGGAATATATCGATGAGCTCCGAATCCGCAAAGCGAAGGAGCTGCTGAGGAAGGACGAGTTGAAGGTGGCCGAGGTCGGTTGGTTGATCGGATACGAAATGCCGCAATCCTTTACCCGTTTTTTTAAAAAATGGACCGGCTTAACGCCGCAGGAATATCGCACCGGCACGCAAAGCGGCGACGGGTCCTTTTTGTGATTTTGACGCTTTCTAAAGTTGCCTTTTAAAGTCCGGAAGCATAGCAGGCCTTGTATTCCGCAGGCGTCATATTCATATAAAACCTGAACCATTTGGAAAAGTAACTGACATGCTGGTAGCCGGACTCCAGCGCGGCCTCCAGAACATTGTACGATCCGCTGCGCAGCAAGCCCGCGGCTTTATTGATCCGGATAAAATTCACATATTCCATCGGCCGCATCCCGGTCTGCGTTTTGAAAAATTTGCAAAAATGGGAGCGGCTAAGGGACGCTACGGCAGCCAGTTGATCCAACTCAAGCTTTTCATGGGAGTGCTCCTCCATATAAGCCAGCACTTTTTTGATTTGCCGGTTATATTCATATGCGTGGCGTTTTCCTTGATCGTCGTTTTTTTCCATCAACCCGTGCCGGCAAACATCCGCAATCAGCAGCAGCAGGAGGCCTTTCAAGCTCAATTCGTAAGCGGGCGACCGCTGCTCGAAGCGGATCAGAAGCTGCCGTATATAGTCCAGCAATTCGGGAGGCGTCCCTGCGGGAGCGGACAACAAGGCGGGCAGCCTGGCTGTCCCCTGCAGGATCGGCCCGAGGAACAGCTCCTGAATTCGATCGGCCTGGAGCGAAGACAGCCAGGATAATTTGAACACGATGGAGTAATAACATATCCCTGCTTCATGATCGTTCATTCCCGAATGGAGTTCGCCCGGGTGAACGACGAGCGCTTCTCCCTCCCGAATGGCGAACTCCCGGCTTTCGATGCGGAACGTGGCCTTTCCTCGGGCCAGATAGATGATTTCCATCTCATTATGCCAATGGATGGGAAGGATGGAAAGAACCCCGGCTTGATGCTCCACCTGGTATATATGCAGCGGAAAGTCGGGAACGCCGTGCGGCTTGTTTTCCCGGTAACGATGCTCGAACATGCGCCCTCCTGGAAATCGTAATATAGTGACGATAATACGCAATTATCTGCTAGATATGTTGGGATTAACAATAATATCATTATATTATCAAATCCACGGGGAAGGGTAGCGATAGTTTTGAGGTTGACTCATTTTCATACCGAAGCGAACGGCGTTACGTTAAACACCTCTGCCGGAATCATGCAGATCGCATTTTGCACACCCGGGATTGCCGGAATCCGTTATACTTTGGATTCGGAGTTCAGCGGGAAACAGAGCCTTATGGTTGTGAATCGGCCGGAAAGACAGGATGTGCAATTGAAGGTTGCAGATCATTCGGGCCATCTGGAAATCTCGACCGAGCTGCTTAAGGTAATGGTGGACAAATCAACTTGTGCATTCAGTTATTGGGATTCTAGCGGCAGTCTGCTCGCGGCAGAACCGTCCAGAGGCGGAAAAACGCTCGAGCGCACCGACGTTTACCGAACGATCTTCGATGCTTCGGCGGACGGGGTTGAAACGGATCGCGGGGCGGACGGGTTCCGCGCAAGAGCGGAGGGGATGAACCGCATTTTCGACAGGCAGGCCTATCATACGAAGCTGGAGTTCGATTGGCAAGCTGGCGAGGCGCTGTACGGGCTTGGCTCGCATGAAGAGGGGATGATGAATCTTCGGGGCAAACATCAATATTTGTATCAGCAAAATATGAAGGCAGTTATCCCGGCCCTTTTATCTACAAGAGGTTATGGAATTTTGGTGGACTCCTATTCGTACATGAGTTTTCATGACGACTCCTTCGGTTCTTACATTTGGACTGACGTCGACGATGAAATGGAATTTTATTTTATTTACGGTCCGGAATTCGATCAGATCATCGCCGGGATTCGCTATTTGACGGGCGAAGCGCCGATGCTGCCGAAATGGGCTTACGGCTATGTGCAATCGAAGGAACGCTACGTTTCCCAGGAGGAATTGATCGATACCGTACAGGAATATCGCGGCCGCGGATTGCCTCTCGATTGCATTGTATTGGATTGGCAATCATGGACGGGGGAGCTATGGGGGCAAAAGACGCTTGATCCGCAGCGTTTCCCGGACCCTTCGGAAATGATGCGCAAGTTGCATGCGCTGAACGCCAAGCTGATGGTATCAATCTGGCCGATCATGAAAGAGGGCGGCGACAATCATCGGGAAATGAGCGAACATGGGTTTCTGCTTGGCAACCAGGCAACCTATGACGCTTTTACGGATGAAGCCCGCCGATTGTATTGGAAGCAAGCTCATGCCGGACTGTTCTCGCATGGGATAGACGCATGGTGGTGCGACTGTACCGAGCCGTTCGAAGCGGACTGGAAAGGGGCGGTCAAGCCGGAGCCCGAACAGCGAATGCTGATGAATACGGCGGAAGCCAAGCTTTATCTCGATCCGGAGTATATCAATGCCTATTCGCTGCTGCATTCCAAAGGCATCTATGAGGGACAACGTTCCGTAACCGACGGCAAGCGGGTCGTGAATTTGACGCGTTCCGCTTATGCCGGGCAGCATCGTTACGGCGCGGTTACTTGGTCGGGCGATATATCTGCCAACTGGGAGACGCTGAGAAAGCAGATTGCGGACGGTCTTAACTTTTGCGCGGCGGGGTCTCCATATTGGACGCTGGATATCGGCGCGTTTTTCGTTCATAACCATAAAGATCTCTGGTTCTGGAACGGAGATTATAACGATGGAGTTGCAGATCTGGGGTATCGCGAGCTGTATGTCCGCTGGTTCCAATTGGGGGCTTGTCTGCCGATGTTCCGTTCCCACGGGACGGACACGCCAAGGGAAATTTGGCAATTCGGCGAGCCGGGCGAACCATTTTACGATACGTTGGCGAAATATCTGAAGCTTCGGTACAGGCTGCTGCCCTACATTTATTCACTTGCGGGGGCGGTTGCGCATCATAGCTATACGATGCTCCGGGCGCTAGCTTTCGATTATCGGGAGGATGCGCGTGTGCACGATATTGACGACCAGTTTATGCTGGGTCCGGCCTTTCTGGTTGCGCCCGTCACGACAGCGATGTATTACGGGCCCGGTTCCCGTGAACTTCAAGGCGTCAGCAAGTCGCGCAGCGTCTACCTGCCGGCCGGCGAATGGTACGATTATTGGACTGACGAAAGAATCGAGGGCGGCCAAACGCTTGAAGCGAAAGCCGATTTGGAGACGCTTCCGCTTTTTGTCCGTGCCGGCTCCATCATTCCTGTCGGACCGGACGTGCAATATGCGGATGAACGGCCTGAAGCGGTTATTCGCCTGAAAGTATACCCCGGTAAAGATGCCGAATTTACGCTTTATGAAGATGAGGGGGATACTTATAACTACGAGGCGGGTGCTTATTCCACGATTGAGATGCGCTGGTGCGAATCGGACCGCACGCTGACGATTGGGGGGCGGACCGGCAGTTATGACGGTATGCCTGGGGACAGACAATTCGCAGTGGAAATCGCCGGGAAATCCGGTCAAAGCATCGTTTCTTATCAGGGTGACCCTGTGGTCGTCAGGGAAGATGAGATTGAAGTATGAGAAGAAAGTCTTGCAGTTAACAAGGAGAGTGTAATTATAGTGAAAAAGCAAGGATTGAATCCCTATCTCCCATCATGGGAATACGTACCTGACGGAGAGCCGTATGTTTTTAACGGCAGAGTTTATGTGTATGGTTCTCACGACCGTTTCAACGGACACGCTTTTTGTTTAGATGACTATGTGTGCTGGTCGGCGCCCGTGGATGATCTGGGCGACTGGCGGTATGAAGGCGTGATTTACAAGAAAACGGATGACCCGCTGAATCCGGATGGCAGAATGTGCCTTTATGCGCCTGACGTTACCGTCGGCCCGGATGGACGGTATTATCTCTACTATGTTCTGGATAAGGTTTCCATCGTTTCGGTAGCCGTCTGCGATACGCCGGCCGGCAAGTATGAATTTTACGGTTACGTCAGGTATGCCGACGGCACACGCTTGGGAGAAAGAGAAGGCGATGAGCCCCAGTTTGATCCGGGCGTGTTGACGGAAGGAGAGCAGACCTACTTGTATACCGGTTTCTGTGCGATTGGAGACAAATCCAGACACGGCGCAATGGCCACGGTGCTTGGTCCTGATATGCTCACGATTGTGGAAGAACCGGTATTTGTCGCGCCGAGCGAACCTTACGGCAAGGGCAGCGGGTTTGAAGGACATGAGTTTTTTGAGGCCCCTTCCATAAGGAAGAAGGGCGATACCTATTATTTTGTCTATTCCTCGATCGCCATGCATGAATTGTGTTATGCCACCAGCAAATTTCCGACGAAAGGATTTGTTTACCAGGGGGTTGTCGTAAGCAACAACGATCTGCATATTGATTCCTACAAGCCGGCGGACAAACCGATGTATTACGGCGGCAATAACCATGGCAGCATCATCCACATCGACGGGAAATGGTTTGTTTTTTACCATAGACATACCAACGGTACAGCTTTCTGCCGGCAAGGCTGTATCGAGCCGATCGCATTCCGGGAAGACGGAACGATCCTTCAGGCGGAGATGACCTCCTGCGGTCCGAATGGCGGACCGCTTGCGGGGCGCGGGGAATATCCCGCTTACCTGGCATGCAATCTGTTTTGTAAAGACGAGGAGCTGTATACAGGCGGTTTCGGCCAATCCGGGGCATGGCTGGACAGCCGTTTTCCGAAAATCACCCAGGATGGAAAAGACGGGGATGAAGAAATCGGGTACATCGCCAATATGACGGATTCCGCTACGGCCGGGTTCAAGTATTTTGACTGCCATGGAATCAGGAAGATTAAAATCAAGGTGCGCGGATATTGCCACGGCGTCTTTGAGGTGAAAACAGCTTGGGACGGCCCGGCTCTCGGAAATATAACGGTTAATTTTTCGAATATCTGGACGGAATATTTTGCCGATCTCGTCATACCGGACGGCATACAGGCGTTATATTTTACGTATAGAGGCTCGGGAGGCGCAAGCCTGTCCTCGTTTACATTACTTGGAGATGAATAGAATAGGAATACCATCTAAAAAATCGGCCTTGTTCGCATCGTCTGCGAAGAGGCCGATTTTTCATGCGTTTTTAGATTTACTTATTTCAATTTTCCTGCACGGATGTCGTCTGTCATCCCTTTATAAGGCGCTTTGGAGATTAGTTCTTGATTGTTAACGCCGGCATTCTCCAAAAATGTGATGTCAGCAAATTCAGGAACAACATATTTGGGATAAGTTTCATATTTTTCGCGCGATTCTTTCATTAATTCAAGATGGTCATTTTGATAACAAACCGTAATTTCCGGATGTTCATGAACCCACTTTGGGAAAAAAATAACACCGTGCATTCGTTTTTCATTTGGCATAAAATTCAAGGAAACGTCCGTTCCTGTTGGTTCGGTCCAGGATACTTTATAAACGCCTTCCGTTAGTTTTACAATATCAACTTCCTGGTCCCGCACCCAGCGGCCCGCAACCATGCCGCTATGGATCCGATAATCAATGGTATGGTCATTCTTAATGTAGATTTCGTATTCCCAACCATTTTCATAAGTATAAATCATATGGCTTCCTACAAAGTCTTTTAAAGCTTCTTTCGGTTGCATATGAAATCTCTCCTTATTTGAATAATTGCCTGCTTGAACGATGTTATTTCATATCCCGCCAGTTCTGGATATTGTTCTCCCAAATATATTTATATTTTCCGATAATATCCCTTGCTGTTTTTGGCTTTTGTCCAGTTAAAGTTTCAATGGCATCGGAATGAACGTTTAAAAGCCCTTCTTTAATGCTGGCATCGGTTGTCACGAGATCATCGCCGCAGAATGGAACGGGCGAGCGGGAGAAATCCCCGGTAATTTCTCTAGGAATGTGCAGTTTCTCCAGGTGTTCATAATATTGCTCCGCATTCACAGGAATATACTCCAGGTCTCTACCGGAAACTTCTTTAATGAGGTTGCACAGATCCCTTACGGAAACAGACTCTGATCCTACGATATTATAAGCCTCGTTGTCTTTGGCTTTTCCGAGCAGGGCTGCGGCTGCGGCCCTTGCACAATCATCTTTGTGAACTAAAGTAGCCCGTTCTTCGCCGGCAGTGCTCAACCATTTATTGTCGGACATTAGTGCCAACATCGTATACATTGTCAGATAGTTCTCTAAATATAAGTTATTTCTCATTGCATTGTAGGCAATGCCCGTTGACTTTAAGTAATTTTCAGTTGCTGTATGGTCCGGAGTTACAAAAACGTGAGCGTAATTAGGATCTGTCGCACCGATAAATGAACTATACGTGATGTGGGAGACTCCTGCTTTGATCGCCGTATCAATCGCATTTTTGTGTTGCTGGACTCTTCTGCCTACCTCAAGGCCAGAGACAATATAGATGCGGTCACCATCTTTGAAAGCCCGTTCCATGGATGGAATGTCATCATAATTGATTTCAAAGATTTTGACTCCCGCATTTTCCCATCGTTGAACCGTATCTTTGGGAATTCTGTCTTTCTTCATGCATGTGAAGGTTAAATTGCGGCCATCTGCTTCTGCGAGCACGGTTTCCGCTACACGGCTTGCTAGTTGACCATCTACGCCTGTTACAATATAACGCATGTGTATTCCTTCTTTCCTAGTGATAACTTTCACAAGGAAAGAATAGCATAGGTTGACGTTACAGTGAAATTACCCTATGTTATGATTTATAAAAAGGATTTATTACTAAAAAGGGTGTTTCAGATGAATATTCAGCAACTAAAGTGCTTTGTTTCTCTTGCCGAGACCCTGAATTTTTCAACAACGGCTGAGAAATTAAATTTGACACAACCTGCTGTAAGCCACAATATAAAAAGTTTAGAAAATGAGCTGGGAATCATTTTATTTGTCCGCAACAAAAGGACCGTTAATTTGACTTTAGCCGGCAATAGCTTTTACGAAGATATGGAAGGACTGCTATTTAGATTAGACCAATCCATTAAGAAAGCAAAACTGCTCTCGGAAAAATATGAAAGCACTTTGGTTATCGGATACACGGAGACTGTTTTTGAGAAGCAAGTTTTGCCGGACATTATTAGGCGGTTTAAGGAAAGATACCCGCAGATTCAGATTCAGTTGAAGAAGTCTAATTTGACCAGAGAGAAAGAAGACTTGTTAAACCAAAAGTTTGATATCATATTTACTTCGGAAGATAATTTGGGAAAGGACATTGATTTTTGTTTTTATCCAGTACTTAAAGGGGCCTATGTTTGTGTACTGCCCAAAAATCATCCTATTGCGAATGAAAGTGTGTTGGACATCGAACAATTAAATCATCAAGCGATCATTTTATTTGACGAACACCAATCCCCTCCAACACTAAAAAGGATGAACAGGAAAATTATTGAGAATTGTCCCGATTCCATTTATACCTATGGAGATACCATAAATACAGTACATACCATGATAAAAAGCGATCTTGGCGTTTCGGTTCTGCCGGACTTTGTGATTGGAGAGGACAATGAGATCGCCTTTGTTCCCTTAAGCTATACTGAAGAAGTGGTTTACGGTATTGCGTGCCTTAGAAGCGAACAGCGCTTAGAAGTAAAACGCTGGATTTCAACTATAAAAGAGTTGTTCACTTAAACCGAAACCTGAACCAGGCAATGAGAAATCTTTGCTTTGGCTTCAGGTTTTTTATAGCTTTTTGATCCGGCTGGCGAGACTGGCTCTTAAAAAATGACAACGCTTTCTTAAAAATGTTGGCTTACGGCGATAAAGTCCAGGAGGATACACTAGATGTAAAGCCCATGGTTCCGAAGTGAGTTTTGCACGAAGCTTACTCAGGAAGCAATGCGCACAAAACTTTGAGGAGGAGCGCATATGGAACTGGATACACAGCTTATGAGCCCCGCGGCTGGGGTTGGCCGGCGAACCCAATTGTGGAAGCGGTTTAAAAAGCAAAAAGTACTGCATGTATTTGTCGGACTCGGCATGATCTTTCTGCTGATTTTTTCGTACACGCCGATGTTCGGTATTTTGATGGCTTTTAAAGACTACAGCATTTCAAACGGCATTAAGGGGATCTTTACCAGCGAGTGGGTGGGTCTGAGGTATTTCGATGAATTCATCCACGATTATCAGTTTGCTACGATTGTCCGCAACACGCTGGTCTTGAGCTTTCTGAAGGTCATCTTCGCTTTTCCCGCGCCGATCTTGCTCGCGATCATGCTGAACGAAGTGAAGAACATGGCGTTCAAGCGGTTCGTTCAGACAATCAGCTATTTGCCGCATTTTATTTCCTGGGTTGTTGTTGTCGGCGTTTCCTACGCTTTTCTGTCCGCGGACGTCGGCATGGTCAACAGAGCCCTGATCGAAGCCGGATTCATCGACAAACCGCTCAATATTTTGACGAGTCCCAATTACTTCTGGGGGCTTGCCGTCGGAAGCGCGATTTGGAAGGAAATGGGCTGGTGGACGATTATCTTCCTGGCGGCCATTACGGGAATCAATCCCTCGCTTTACGAAGCCGCCGAGATTGACGGCGCCGGCAGGCTGGCGCGCATCCGTTATATCACGCTCCCGGGGATGAAGGGGACCATCGTCGTTGTGCTGGTCCTGACGATCGGCAGCATTCTCGGCGGCGGACTGGTCGGTTCGAACTTCGAGCAGGCCTACCTGTTCGGCAACAGCATCAACAATCCGACATCGGAGATCGTACAAACCTACGCGTTCAAAGTCGGTCTGAGCGACGGCCGTTTTTCCTATGCGGCGGCGATCGATCTAATTCAGTCCGTCATCTCGGTGGTGTTGATTTTCTCCAGCAACTTCATCGCCAAGCGAGTGTCAGGGTCAAGCTTATTCTAGAAAAAAGGAGGGTTGGTGGTGCTCAAAAGTCAAAAACAGAAGGATTTTCTTTTTGACAGCGTGATTTACATCGTTTTGTTTATCATCATGCTCACCATGCTGTACCCGTTCTATTATGTGCTGATCGCCTCATTTAACAAAGGTTCCGATACACTCCTGGGAGGCGTTTATTTGTGGCCCCGAAGCGTTACGCTGGAGAATTACAAAGTTTTTCTGGACGATCCGAAATGGTATCGCGCCTTCTTGGTTACGGTTGCCCGGACGATATCGGGCACGGCGTTGGGACTTCTGCTGACGAGCCTGGTCGCTTACGCTCTTTCCCACCGTGATTTGTTGTTCAGCAAGACGTATTTTACGATCATCATTTTCGCGATGTACTTCTCCGGCGGCTTGATTCCCTATTACGTAGTGCTGCGTTCGATCGGACTGCTTAATTCATTTGCCGTTTACATTGTCCCGTCCATGCTTAACACGTTTTTTCTGCTGATCGCCATCTCGTTCTTCCGGGAAATCCCCGGCGAGATGAAGGAATCGGCGCACATGGACGGCGCTGGCGAACTCGTGATTTTTTTCCGGATCATCCTGCCGGTTTCGACGCCGGTTCTCGCCACCATGGCCTTGTTCATGGGCGTCGGCCAATGGAATTCATGGCTGGATTCCGCTTATTTCGTACAATCGGAGAACCTGAGAACGCTTACTTACCGCATGATGGAAGTGATCAACAAGAGCAACTCGCCAATGGATGCCATTGCCGTTGCAAACAGCGCTTCGGCCTCGGCAGGGGTTACGAGCTTCTCGCTGCAGGTAACGTCGATGGTGGTCTCCATTGTGCCGATCATCTGCGTTTATCCGTTTCTGCAAAAATACTTTGTGCATGGAATCATGTTAGGCTCTGTGAAAGGATAAGTAGTTGTTCCTATTTTTAAGCGCTTACATTAAAATGACAATATATCCATTGGAGGGGTTTGTTTTGAAAACATTCCAAAGCTACAAGCTGCTTGCAGCGACACTGGCGGCAGTGCTTGCGTTTACGCTGCTGTCCGCCTGCGGCAACAACGGCAACGGCGAAGGCGCGAAGCAAGGCGGCGATTCGCCGGAGAAATCCGGCGGCGTGAAGGAGTTGTCGCTGTTCATCGATGCGCCATGGTATCCGGTTAAAGAATGGAAAGGACCGATCGCAGAGAAAATTACGGAGAAAACGGGAGTCAAGCTCAACGTTACCGTCGCAACGGACGATAAGCAGCTGCCGCTGATGATCGCTTCCGGAGATCTGCCGGACCTCGTCTTCACGTATGCCAACATTAATCGGATGTCGGATTCGAAGCTGTCCTATCCCTGGAATGAGTTGATCGGGAAATATGCGCCGGATTTCAAAATCGATCAGACGAGAATTGCGATCCATACAATGGACGACGGCAATTTCTACACGGTACGGAATTCCTTCGCCACACAGGAGGAAATGGCTCAAAATAAATATTCGATCGGCAGCGACGGCAATCCCGGCATAGCCGTGCGGGAAGATATCCTGAAGGAGCTCGGCAATCCGCCGATTCAATCGCTCGACGATTTCACGAAGGTGCTGGGCATGGTCAAGGAGAAGTATCCCGATATGGTGCCGCTGATGATGGACAAAGAGTGGATTGAGCAGTATTTTCTGCAGCAGTTCGGCACCGAAGCCCTCCTGGATGGCTGGTATGAACGAGATGGAAAAGTGGATTATGCCATCAGACAGCCGAAGATGTTGGACTTCTTCAAATTTATGAATAGCTTATATCGCAATGGATACATTCTGGCGGAAAATTTCGCCTTCGCAAACGACCAGATTGACGACCAGTACGTAACAAGCGGCAAAGCGTTTGCTCACGTTTATACCGTTACCGCGGCGGACTCGGATAACATCAAAATCAAGAGCAACGGAGGTTCATTTACGTTTAAAATGCTGCCCAGCGCCTTGTCGAAAGACGCGAAGGTTGTGAGCACGGGTCTCGGATTTGCCGGTACTTTCATCACCAAGAAAAACAAGGATCCGGAGGCGTCAATCAAGTTCATTCAATACCTGGCGAGCGACGAAGGCAAAAAACTGACCATGTTTGGCGTCGAGGGCGAGCATTGGACATGGAACGATGCGGGTTATCCGGATCTGAAATACAATCCGACCGATGCCGATTTCATGAACGGCAATGGAATTAAATGGTGGTATCTGTACAACGACGGAGTCACGGAAGGGATGCTGTCCTATGTTCCGGGCACGCAGAAGACACAGGCCTTGCTGGAGACAAAGGCCATTACGGCCTATAAGCCGGCGCTCGGCCTGATTCAGACCCAGCCGGATTCTAAAGAAAAGACGATCAAAACCAAGATCGACGAGATGATCAAAAATGAGAAAGTTAAAATTTACCTGGCGAGTTCCGAAGAGGAAGCCGTTGCGAAATACGAGAATATGGTGAAGACGGCCGAGAATATGGGCTTGCAAGAGCTTGTCGATTGGGCAAACGAGACTTATCGGAAGAAGAAGGATTTGTTCGAGTAAGCGAAGGTCGCCGCAACCGGTAGGGAGGTCAAATCTCTACCGGGTTTTGCTGGGCTCATGGTACGGTTAGAAGAAATAAATCGGCAGCGGGGGGAATCGTTACCGTGAGCATCGTACGCAAAATCATTTTAGGATATGTCATCTTGATTTTTATTCCGGTCGTCACGTTCGGCTATTACTATTATGTACAAATCTACGGCAACCTGACCCAACAATTCGTGGAGAGCCGGCAAAAAATATTGGAACAGGCCAAGGCAAACATGAAGGCGGATCTGACCCGAGTCGACTCCATCCATCGCTTGCTGCAATATAACCCGTATGTGACGGATTATTTAGGCGGAATTTATGAATCCGAATCGGACAGCATTTACGCCTACAACCGGTATATCAGTCCGATTATTACACAGTCGCTGTATGCCAATCCGGAAATTGAGAGGTTCAGGATATATACCACAAAGGAGCGCGCGCTTCAAATCACCGACCGGTTTCTCGATATATCGTCTCTGGATCCTCAGGGCAAGGAGATCGCCAGTTCGCTGAAGCCTGGTCAAGGAGTGTGGGTTGTGCCCGATCCGGAAGCCCGGGAACCGCGGCTCGTTTTTTATCAGAACATTTACAACCCGGATTTTACGGAGATCATCGGGCTTCTTGAGCTCCGCATCAGCGGTGGTCTGATCCGGAAATTTTACAACGCGACAGGCGGAGAAGGCAACTGGAAAGCGTTCCTGTTACCGAAGCAAGGAGGTCTGCCGGCGGCGGAAGGCGCAGCTGCCGGGATTGACGACGAAACGTGGAAGCTGCTCGGCACGAACGATACGAAAGCCTATTTCATCAACCGGAAAACGATCGTAAATCAGCTTTACATCGAGGAGCTTGGCGTCCGGGTCGTCGTCACCGGAAAGGTAGACGAAGTGTTTCACGCGGTCAAACGCAAGGAGATTATTCTGATTTCCACCATCGTCCTTCTTCTGGCGGCACTGTCGCTTGCGTATTATGCACTCGCGTCTACCATTACGAAACGTATCCTGCGCCTGGCCAGACATATGCGCAACTTGAGCGATGACAATATGAAACAGTACATCAGCAAGCACGACAAGCCGAACCGCCAGGATGAGATCGGGTTTCTGACCATGACCTACAATTCGATGATCCAGCGTATGGATGAGCTGATCAACAACGTCCACCGGGCCGAGCTGCGAAACAAAGAAGCGGCCTATAAAGTGCTGCAAGCCCAAATCAAACCGCATTTTCTATACAACACGCTTGAGACCATCCGAATGCTGGCGGAATCCAACAACGATAAAGAGGTAGCCGACATTTCCTATTGGTTCGGGAAGCTGATGCGTTACAGCCTGTCTTCGAAGGAGGATCAGACGGTGCTTGCCAGGGAAATCGAGACGGTTGTCTTCTATCTCAATATTCACAAAATGCGGCTTCAGAACAGGCTGAGTTACGAGATTGACATCGCCGTCGACGCGGAGCAGATCGCCTGCCCCCGGTTCATGCTCCAGCCTTTGATCGAGAACTGCATCATCCATGGGGCGTCCGCGACGCTTCGACCCGTCCATATCAAGCTTCAGGCGTCGGAAACCGCCGGCGAAATCCGGATCTGCGTTTCGGACAGCGGAATAGGCATTCCGGAAGACAAACTGCCCAGGCTCCGTTCACGGCTAACGGGGGGAGGCGATGTACATTCCGTCCAGGAGATGGAGGGAGGCGTAGGTCTGATTAACGTCAACGAGCGAGTCAAATCGTTTTTCGGCGGCGCTTCGCACTTGGCGCTTGATAGTGAGCAAGGCCGGGGAACATGTCTCACCATCATCATATCGAAAGGGGCGGCGGGTCAACGATGAGATTATTGATTGTGGATGATGAGCCGCTTATTCTTGGGGGATTGGTCAAGGTCATCAAGGATGCGGCTCCGCTCGGTACCGAGGTGCGCGAGGCAGGCAACGCTTTTGAAGCGCTTGAAGTCATGAAAGGTTATATGCCGGATGTTACGGTGACGGATCTCCATATGCCGGAGAAAAACGGATTCGAGCTGATGGAGGAGGCCAAGGAGAGCGGATTGTGCGACCGATTTATTATCCTGACGGGCTATGACGATTTCGAATACGTGAGGAGAGCGCTGCGCTGGGGCGTGGTGGATTATTTGCTGAAACCGCTTGACAAAAATGAGATTGCCGGGCTGCTGACACATATCGATCAAGAGCTTCCTTCCGAAGCCGATTCGGAGTGTGAACGGCACACGAAACGTATTCTGGCCTATACAGAACAGCATTATATGAACGACCTTTCGCTGGATCATCTTGCCGAACTGATGAATCTTCATCCGAATTACATCAGCAGCTTGTTCAAGAAAGTGACGGGAGACACGTTTGTGAATTATTTAAACGCATTCCGGATCAAGGAAGCGCAGAAATTGCTAGGGACGCACCGGCATCTTTCCGTGAGCGAGATCGGGCGGCGGGTCGGGTTTGAGAGTAAACATTATTTCGCCAAAGTGTTCAAGAAGTATACGGGGATCACGCCAGGCGCCTACCGTGAAAGAGACGAAACGGCAAAGGACAGAGACGAATCCTAAAAAAAGAAGGTCGGGATGAAATGGAGATTAATAAGGACTATAGATTCGGCGATATGATAGCCCGTTATGTTAAAGACGGCCAAACCGGGCAAGCGGGCTTGGTCCTGCTGCCGGAATCCATGGTATCCCATGTCTGTGAGAAGAAATACAAGGCGGATCCTTTAGTGCAACTCAAATTCATCGGGGATGCTTATCCCGGCGGATTCGCGCACGGCCATTCCATGCGCAACAGCGGAACCATGGATGCGCTGTTATTTGAAGAACAGCGTAAATTGGAGCGCGATACTAGTGTAACGGTGGTGTCCGCATGGCGCAGCCAGAGTTCGTGCCGGGTCGAGCATCATTTAACCTGGTATTCGGGGTATCGAGCACTGGAGTCTTTTACAATCATCAAGAATGAAAGCGAACTGCCCGTTACGGCGGAAATGATATCATCCTTCTCATTGACAGGGTTTACCCCGTTTGCCGAGAATGATGCTCCCGAATCGTTAGTTTTCCATCGAATCCTTAGTTCATGGTCCGCGGAAGGGCGCTTATATTCCAGTAATATCGAAGATTTAAACCTTGAACCGGCCTGGGCGCCTTCGGGTACACGATGTCTGCGCTTCGGACAGGTAGGATCCATGCCGGTGCGGGGATTTTTCCCGGCGGCATATTTGGAGGACACCCGCGTTGGCGTGACTTGGGGGGTTCAAATCGCCCACCCCGCCTCCTGGCAGATCGAGATCGGCAGACGGGATGACGCCCTGTATCTGTCAGGCGGACTGGCGGACAGGGAATTTGGCCATTGGACCAAGACGATTGGCCCTGGAGAGGCATTTCAGACTCCCAGCGCCTATCTCACCGCAGTAGTGGGGGATGTTGACCGTGCGGCGGAGCGGTTAACCGGGATGCAGGACCGGCCTCTATTGCGCGGGCCGGCGCTGGAAGAAGATCTGCCGATCGTCTTTAACGAGTTTTGTACAACATGGGGGTCTCCATCGGCTGCGAATCTTTACGCGATTGCCGAACGGCTCAAAGGCAGGGGAATACGTTATCTTGTCATTGATTGCGGATGGTATAAGCGGGAAGGGACGCACTGGTTTAACAGTATGGGCGATTGGGATGTGAACCCGATTGATTTCCCCGATGGGCTGGAACAAACGCTCGAACATATTAGAAAATGCGGGATGATTCCCGGCATTTGGTTCGAAATGGAAGCTTGCGGCGTGGAATCCGCGGCGTTTCATTGGGTTGATCATCTCTTAAAACGGGACGGCTTGCCGATCACGAGCGGTGACCGGCGGTTTTGGGACTTCCGCGATCCCTTTGTCGTCAGCTATTTGAAAGAGAAAGTGATCTCCTTTTTGAAAAATCATGGATTCGGCTATTTAAAAGTTGATTATAACGATAATCTGGGCATCGGCTGCGACGGCGCGGAATCGCTCGGTGAAGGATTACGCCGGCAGATGCAAGCGGTTCAGGATTTTTTCAGGTTGATCAAACAAGAAGTACCCGATATTGTGATTGAAAATTGCGCATCCGGCGGTCACCGCTTGGAGCCTTCCATGGTTGGACTTACAAGTATGTCATCATTTTCGGACGCTCATGAATGCGAGGAAATCCCGATCGTTGCCGCGAATTTGCATAGAGTGATTTTGCCGAGGCAAAGCCAGATCTGGGCCGTTCTTAGAAAAAATGACAGTTTGCAGCGTTTGGTGTACTCGCTGGCCGGCACGATGTTAGGCCGGATGTGTTTGTCCGGCGATATCCATGATTTGAATGAAGAACAGTGGAAAATTGTGGACGAGGCCATTGCTTTCTATAAGCTGGTTTCTCCGATCATTAAGGAAGGTACAACAAATCGATACGGCACCTTGGTGCACAGCTATCGTCATCCCAAGGGATGGCAAGGAATCACGCGCACATCCAAAGACCGATCACAGATGATGGCAGTTGTACATACCTTTGGAGGTGATGTTGCGGAAAGTGTAAAGCTGCCTCTTCCTGCATGGGGGCATTACGAAAATACGCAAATGTTCCCGGACAACAATACGGATGTGAAAGTAGAAGACGGTCACATTTCCTGCCGTTTGGCAAAACCGTTTTCGGCCTTGTGCATACTTCTTCGCATGAAGCAGTCTGGCGCACAATAAGGTGGAATGGAGGTGGTTTGATGCGTATTGACGCTCACCAGCATTTTTGGAAGATCGACAGAAACGATTACGGCTGGATTACGCCGGAAATTCCGGTGCTTTTCCGCGATTATTTGCCTTCCGATCTTGAACCGCATTTGCCAAAGCACGGCATCGGCAAAACGATTCTGGTGCAGGCGGCGCCAACGATTGAGGAAACCGAATTTATTCTTGAATTAAGCGAAACGGCCGATTTCATCGCCGGTGTGGTCGGGTGGCTGGATCTTGAGGACCCTACTTATAAGAAACAGTATGAGCGGTTTTGCAAGCATCCGAAATTTATCGGGCTTCGCGTGATGATCCAGGAGATGGAGGACCCAAACACCGTTTTATCGCCCGCTTATTTTGAAGCGTTTTCATATTTTGCGGAACAGGACGTGCCGGTTGATTTGCTTGTCCTGGCGAATCAACTGCCGCAGCTTGTCCAATTGCTGGAGCGAATCCCCAGGCTTCGGGGCGTCGTCGACCATTTGGCAAAGCCGCCGATCGCTTCGGGGTTGTTGGAGCCGTGGAGAAGCCATATGGCGGAAATCGCCCAATATCCGAACATCTGCTGCAAGCTTTCGGGGATGGTGACGGAAGCCGGCCGTCAGGGTTGGAAAAAGGAAAATTTCACGGCATACGTCCATGCAACGCTTGATTTGTTTGGCCCCGAGAGGGTGATGTTCGGCAGCGATTGGCCCGTGTGTCTTCTGGCGGCAACTTATGATGAAGTCGTAGACATATTGCGGCAAGCGTTGCAAGACCGGCTGCCCGCGGAAGCGATCGAAGCTGTTTTCGGCGCCAACGCCGCGAAATTTTACAAGTTGAATAAACATTGAGATTGGGGGAACGACGCGATGAAATACAGAAAGTTGGGGAACACCGGGCTGAACGTGTCGGCGTTAAGCTTTGGGGCGTCTTCGCTGGGAGGCGTGTTCCGGGACGTTCAGCGGGATGAGGGGATACGTACGGTCCATACCGCCATCGACATGGGCATCAATCTGATTGACGTTTCGCCTTATTACGGCCTGACGAAGGCGGAAACCGTGCTGGGCGAAGCGCTGCGGGCGATTCCGCGGGACCGGTATGTTTTGTCCACGAAAGCGGGGCGTTACGGGCAGGATGAATTTGATTTCTCGCGGGAGCGGGTGATTCACAGCGCGGAAGAAAGCATGCGGCGCCTAGGGACGGATTATCTCGATATTTTACTGCTGCACGACATCGAGTTTGGTTCGCTGGAGCAGGTGGTGGAGGAAGGAGTCCCCGCGCTTGAACAGTTGAAAAAATCCGGGAAAATCCGTTTTTTCGGCGTATCCGGCTTGCCCTTGAATATCTTCGAAGCGGTTTTGTCCCGTACCGCTCTGGATGTCATCTTATCGTACTGCCATTATTCTCTGAACGATACTACGCTGCTTGGTCTCCTCCCGCTCTTGGAACGGCTGGGAACCGGCCTGATCAACGCATCGCCGCTGTCCATGGGTTTGCTGAGCAACCGGGACGTGCCGGATTGGCATCCTGCGGGCGAGGACATCAGGGCCGCTTGCCGGCGGGCCGCCGAACATTGCCGGAGTAAAGGAGCGGACATCGCGAAGCTGGCGGTCCAGTTCTCCACGGCGGATGAACGCATTCCGACGACGCTGGTCAGCACGGCAACCCCGGAAAATATCCGCAACAACATTTTGTGGACGGAAGAACCGATGGACGAAGCATTGCTGCGGGAAGTATTGGAGATCCTGAAGCCGGTCGATGGCGCAACGTGGCCGAGCGGACGGCCGGAATGGGGCGGAGAGCCGGTCCGGCGGAGCGGAGGGCGATGATCATGAAGGGCATCATCTGCGAGGAAGTTGGGCGGTTCGTGTTTCGGGAGGATCTGCCGGAGCCGCAAATGCATGAGGGCGAGGCGATCGTAAGGATTCGGAGGATTGGCATTTGCGGAACCGACCTGCACGCGTACCGGGGCAATCAGCCTTATTTTACCTACCCGCGTGTGCTCGGCCACGAACTGGCCGGGACGATCGAGCAAATCGGCGACAACCGGGAAGGGCTGCGGGCCGGCGACCAGGTCAGCGTTGTCCCGTACATGCATTGCGGCCATTGCCGGGCCTGCCTGAGCGGGAAAACGAATTGCTGTCAACATATGAAGGTGCTGGGCGTCCATACGGACGGCGGAATGCGGGAGCGAATCTCCGTGCCAATATCGAGTCTTATCAAGACGGAAGGAATGACGTTGGATCAGGCGGCGATGCTGGAGCCGCTGGCGATCGGCGCGCACGCCGTCCGCCGCTCGGGGCTGGGCGCCGGGGATCAGGCGCTCATCATCGGCGCCGGACCGATCGGGCTTGGCGTGATGGCGATGGCCGGATATGCCGGAGCAAAGGTGATCGCGATGGATGTGAACGACGAGCGTCTGGAATTTTGCAAGGTCTGGGCCAAGGCCGAGCATACGGTGAACGCGCTCCGGGAGCCGCAGGAGCGGCTGGCCGCGCTAACGGACGGCAGCTTCCCGGCATTCGTCATCGATGCTACCGGCAACGTCCCGTCGATGGAAAACGCTTTCGAACTTGTCGGCCATGGCGGCTCTTTGACCTTCGTCGGATTGGTGAAAAGCACGATCACCTTTAGCGATCCTGATTTTCATGCCCGCGAAATGACGCTTCAGGGCAGCAGAAATGCTACGCGGGAGGATTTTGAGCAGGTGCTTGCGGCCGTATCGGCGGGATGCATGGATATCGGCCGTTACATTACCCACCGCTGCGGATTCGAAGACATGATCGGGCAGTTCGACAGCTGGCTCAAGCCTGAATCGAAAGTGATCAAGGCTTTGGTGGAACTGGACTGATCGCTGAACATATATGCTATTTTGGCGGATTGGAGGAGCAGTATGACCAGTTTGGAACAGAAGCACCGCTTATGGTACAGGAAACCTGCGGCCGAATGGAACGAAGCGCTTCCGATCGGCAACGGGCGGCTTGGCGCGATGATCTTCGGGGGCACGGCTGAGGAGAAGCTTCAGCTCAACGAGGATTCGGTTTGGTACGGCGGCCCGCGCGATCGCAACAATGAAGACGCGCTGCCCCATTTGCCCCAAATACGCAAGCTGATTATGGAGGGACGGCTGCGGGAGGCGGAGGAACTGGCTTCGATGACGATGACGGGCCTGCCCGAGGCGCAGCGCCATTATTTGCCGCTCGGCGATCTGCTGCTGTATTTCGCTGATCACGAACAGCCTGCCCAAGACTACATGCGGGAGCTTGATCTGGAGAATGGCGTATCCCGGATCAGCTATCGGATCGGCGAGGTGCGGTACACCCGCGAGCTGTTTGCCAGTTATCCGGATCAGGCGATCGTCATCCGGGTTTCCGCCGACAAGGAGAAGGCGATATCTTTCAAGGCCCGGTTTAACCGGCAGAATTGGAGATACCTGGAGAAGTCGGAGAAATGGGGGTTATCCGGGCTGGTTATGCGCGGAGAGTGCGGGGGCAAAGGCGGCGGCGCTTTTTGCGCCGTAATGAAGGCGGTCCCGGAAGGCGGCGACTGCCGGACCCTTGGCGACCACCTGCTGGTGAACGGAGCGGATGCGGTCACGCTGCTGCTGGCTGCCGGCACGACCTTTCGCCACCCGGACCCGGAGCTTTACGGCAAGCGGCGGTTGGATGAGTCCAGCAGGGTTCCCTACACCGATCTTCTGGCCCGGCATATCGCGGATTACCGCGAGCTGTACGGGCGGGTTGGCCTGAAGCTGCCGGAGAGTCCGGGCAAAGACGCGCTGCCGACCGATGATAGGCTGGAGCTGTTTCGGCAGGGCGCTGAGGATCACGGGCTGATCGCGATCTATTTCCAATTTGGCCGATACCTGCTCATTTCCTCCAGCCGCCCGGGTTCCTTGCCCGCGAACCTTCAGGGAATATGGAACAACAGCTTTTTACCGCCATGGGACAGTAAATTCACGATTAATATCAATGCGCAAATGAATTACTGGCCGGCGGAAAACTGCAATTTGACCGAGTGCCACGAGCCTTTGTTCGATTTGATCGAGCGAATGCGGGAGCACGGCCGGGTAACGGCCAGGGTCATGTACGGCTGCCGGGGATTTACGGCGCATCACAATACGGATATCTGGGCGGACACGGCACCGCAGGACAAGTATCTTCCGGCTTCCTACTGGCCGATGGGCGCCGCTTGGTTATGCCTGCACCTGTGGGAGCATTACCGGTTTACCCAGGACCGTTTCTTCCTTGCGCGGGCGTATGAGACGATGAAGGAGGCGGCATTGTTCCTGCTCGATTATTTGATCGAAGACGATGAAGGGCGCCTGATTACTTGTCCGTCCGTCTCCCCGGAGAACAGCTACAGGCTGCCGAATGGTGAGACAGGGGTGCTCTGCGCCGGGGCCTCGATGGATTATCAGATTATCGATGCGCTGTTCGGCGCCTGCATCCGCAGTGCGGAAATCATCGGACGGGACGAGGTCTTCCGCGGGGAGCTGGCCGCCGCCCTGAAGCGGCTCCCCAAACCGCAGATTGGCAAATACGGGCAGATACAGGAATGGATGGAGGATTACGAGGAGATGGAGCCGGGACATCGCCACATCTCTCATTTATTTGCATTATACCCGGGCGAAGCTTTCAGCCTGGAAGGCACGCCGGAATTGGCCCAAGCCGCCCGGACAACGCTGGAACGCAGGCTGGCGAGCGGCGGCGGCCACACCGGCTGGAGCCGGGCGTGGATCATCAATTTCTGGGCCCGTCTGCAGGATGGGGGCAAAGCTTACGAGAACGTGAGGGCGCTGCTGGACCATTCCACGCTGCCTAACCTTTTCGACAACCATCCTCCGTTTCAAATCGACGGCAATTTCGGCGGAACGGCAGGCATTGCCGAAATGCTGCTGCAAAGCCACGCCGGGGTGATCCGGCTGCTGCCCGCTTTGCCAGACAACTGGAGCGAGGGGAGCGTCAAAGGGCTGCGTGCCCGGGGCGGCTTTACCGTCGACTTCTCCTGGATGGAGGGCATGATAACGGAAGCGGTCGTGACTTGCGCGGTTTCCGGACCTTGCCGCTTGGAAGCTCCTGGTCTTGACTCCGTTACGTTTGCGGGAGAGGCCGGACGCTCTTATACGTTTAGTAAAAAGACGAGGCGTGATCATTAAAAACTCAACTTTCGGTGCGACCAGCACGAAAACCTATAAGCAGGGGAGCATGGGGATGACAGCGATGGAATGATGCGGAGCTTGAAGCCGCTATTCAGGACCTTGAATGTGCTGAAACCTTTACATGGAAGGCACTATATGCCACTCCCGGCACGTTGCGATATAAGGAAGCGGGGGAAATCCAACAAATGCAAAAGTGCAGGCGGTTTTCGTCGAAATTCCTCGAAACAGGTGGTTCAGATACAAAAAGCCGTTTTTGCATTTCAACCGCTCTAAAATGGAGATTTGCGGAGAATGAAATGCACTTTTGCAGTTGATCCCATCGGGCCTCTTCATGCCTAGGTAACGTTCCGTTTTTAAAGTAGAGAAATTTTCGTCGCCTCTTTTTAATAAAGCCCGGCCCATGCTTCCAACCGGAAAGGAAGATGGGCTTTTTTTTGCATTTCCGGCAAAAGCCCGTTTATGTAATTTAATATTTCAAAAGAAAGTTCAATAAACTCAATAAAAATTCTATTAAATTTTATCGCCAATCCATTTATAGTGAAATTGTAAAAATGTAATATATTTCTATTATATGATTTTTAAGGAGGTTGATCGGCCGTAAAAGCTTATTGAAGATTTGATCTCCGGTTGATTCCATTCAGAGGTTAAACGAAAGGAGAGGTGAAAGTAATACAAAAGAATACTGCACAGGATCAAAATATTTTTGAGAATCCGATTATATGGGCGGATGTGCCCGATCCCGATGCAATCAGAATTGGAAACGCTTACTATATGACGAGCACAACAATGCACATGAACCCGGGTGTGCCGATCATGAAATCCTATGATCTCGTCAATTGGGAAATTGTGAACTATGTTTACGATACACTGGGGGATTTGGACGCGCAAGCTTTACGGAATGGCCAAAATGAGTATGGCAAGGGCTCGTGGGCCAGCAGTCTTCGATATCATAACGGCACCTATTATGCAGTTTTTTCATCCAGCATAGCGGGGAAGACCTTCATCTACCGGACGCAAGATATCGAAAACGGTCCGTGGACAAGCTCCACGATCGGTTTTTACCATGATATGTCTTTGCTGTTTGACGATGATGGGAGAGTGTACCTCGTTCATGGGAGCGGAGATATTCGCCTTACCGAACTCACCTCGGATGCCGCCGCCGTCAAACCGGGCGGGTTAAATCAGGTCATTATCCCCAACGCCAGTTTGGCAGCGGGTCCTAACGTAGGCCTTCCGGCCGAGGGGGCGCATATTCAAAAAATCAACGGCAAGTATTACGTCTTCCTGATCACCTGGCCGCAGGGAGCCGGCCGCACCCAATTGGTGTTTAGAGCCGATCGTATTACAGGTCCTTATGAAGGGCGGGTCGCTTTGGACTATGCCGGTATAGCTCAAGGCGGAATCGTGGATACGCCGGACGGAAAATGGTATGGCCTGTTATTTCAGGATCATGGCTCCGTAGGACGCATTCCCTTCATTGTCCCTGTCACCTGGCAAAACAACTGGCCGGTATTCGGCGTAAACGGCCAAGTCCCTACGCAGATGCAAAAGCCGGTCGCCGGCGTGAATTCGAATGAATGGTTTGTGGCCTCCGATGAATTCAATCAGTCCCGGCTTTCGCTGGTATGGCAGTGGAATCACAATCCCGACAACAATCTTTGGTCGCTTACGGCGCGTTCAGGATATCTGAGACTGACGACCGGAAGAACCAGCACAAGTATTTTGGATGCCCGTAACTCGCTGACGCAAAGAACCGTTGGTCCGGAAAGCTCCGGACGGATCGCAATAGACGTAAGCCGCATGAAAAACGGCGATTATGCGGGGCTTGCGGCGCTTCAAAAGAACTACGGGCTTGTTGGCGTCAAAATGTCCGGCAATTCCAAATCGGTCGTGATGGTTAACGGCAGTTCGGCAACCCCGGTGGAAGTGGCCAGCGTGCCGCTTACACAGAACAATGTATATTTAAAAGTGGAAATGGACTTCAAAAACAAAACCGATAAAGCCTATTTTTATTACAGTTTGGACGGCAACCGGTGGACGGCGATCGGCAACAGGCTGCAGATGAGCTACACCATTCCGCATTTCATGGGTTATCGGTTTGCCATCTTTAATTATGCGACTCAATCGGCCGGCGGATACGTGGATGTCGATTATTTCCGAATCGAAAACCGGATGACGGGAACGGAGTGATCATCCGGAGAATCCCCCGTGCAAAGCGGCTCGATTTCCAAAATTCATTATTGGGAGGCGATTTTATGTATTTGTTAAAGTCAAAATTTGTGCATGTATTGACCGCTTTGGTCATGGTGGTATCTTTGCTGGTGTTTTCCTCGCCGCAAATCGCGAATGCCGGGCTTGTGTCAGGCTCCAAATTTTTAGGCAACATTATCGCTGGCTATGTTCCCTCCAATTTCACTGCTTATTGGAACCAAGTCACACCTGAGAACTCCACAAAATGGGGTTCCGTCGAAGGCGTACGCGGTTCCATGAACTGGTCGCAAGCGGATATGGCCTACAACTACGCCAAGGCCAATGGCTTACCGTTCAAATTCCATACGCTCGTATGGGGAAACCAAGAGCCGGTGTGGATTTCCGGGCTGCCGGCTGCGAATCAAAAGGCGGAAGTTACCGAATGGATTCAAGCGGCCGGTCAAAAATACCGCAACGCGGAATTCGTCGACGTTGTGAACGAACCGCTGCACGCCAAGCCTTCTTACCGGAATGCGATCGGCGGCGACGGCTCTACGGGATGGGATTGGGTCATCTGGTCGTTCGAGCAAGCGAGAAAGGCGTTCCCGAATTCCAAACTATTGATTAACGAATACGGCATAATCAGCGATCCGAATGCGGCGCGGCAATACGTTCAGATCATAAACTTGCTGAAGGCCAGAGGTTTGATCGACGGCATCGGCATTCAATGTCACTATTTCAATATGAATACCGTTTCCGTAAGCACGATGAACAGCGTCCTCGGCACGCTGTCTGCTACCGGGCTGCCAATCTACGTCTCGGAGTTGGATATTACGGGCGACGACGGAACTCAATTGCAAAGATACCAGCAAAAGTTTCCGGTGCTGTGGGAACACCCGAACGTGAAAGGCATCACGCTCTGGGGGTATATTCAAGGACAAACATGGGAGGACGGATCTCATCTTATCACCAGCTCGGGCGCCGAACGTCCGGCCATGAAATGGTTGAAGGGTTATCTTGCCGGAAGACGATAACGGTACGGCGGATCATAACTGGAGATTCAACGTTTATTAGATAACTCATGCAAAGAGGGGAATGAAATGAAAAATAGCAGTCGAATGAAAGCTTTATTATTGGCCTTTGTCATACTGTGGGCGGGAGTGTTGAACGGACAGGTTGCACAGGCGGAAACAGCGGCCATCGCTAAAACTCCGGGCAACTCCAACCCATTAATGGATCACAAGCTTGGGGCCGATCCATCCGCGCTGGTCTATAACGGTAGAGTCTATATTTATATGTCAAGCGATGCTTATGAATATGACAGTAACGGAAAGATCAAGGCCAACTCGTTCAGCAATTTAAATAAAGTGCATCTGATCTCATCCGACGATATGGTGAATTGGACGGATCACGGGGCTATTCCGGTGGCTGGGTCAGGCGGCATCGCCAAATGGGCGTCGGGTTCTTGGGCACCGGCCGCAGCGCACAAAAAAATAAATGGCCAGGATAAGTTTTTCCTTTATTTTGCCAATAGCGCTGGAGGGATCGGCGTACTCACGGCGGATAGTCCGATCGGACCGTGGACGGATCCGCTGGGAAAAGCGCTGGTTTCCTGGAGTACCCCGGGAGTCAGCGGCGTTGTTTGGTTATTTGATCCGGCTGTGCTGGTAGATGATAACGGCTCCGGCTACTTATATTTTGGCGGGGGAATTCCTGGCGGTGATAATCCAACTCAAAATCAATGGGCAAGTCCCAAGACGGCCCGCGTCATCAAATTAAGCAGCGATATGATTCATATCGAAGGCAGTGCGCAATTGATTGACGCCCCCTTCTTTTTCGAGGATTCAGGGATCCACAAGTATAACGGAAAATACTATTATTCCTATTGCTCCAACTTTGGCGGAAATCATCCGGCGGGCAGCCCGCCTCCCGGTGAAATCGCCTATATGGTGAGCAACAACCCCATGGGGCCGTTTACTTACGTGAAATCCATCTTGAGGAATCCGGCTGTGTTCTTCGGCGTCGGGGGCAATAACCACCACACCATTTTTAACTTTAATAATAAGTGGTATATTACCTACCATGCCCAAACCGTCAGCAAAGCCCTTTTAGGTGACGGTTTGGGATACCGTTCTCCTCATATCAATGAACTGACGTATAGCGGGAATGAAATCGTACCGGTTCAGGGCACGATGCGGGGCGTTTCGCAAATTAAGCATCTGAATCCGTATCAAAGAACCGAGGCGGAAACTATCGGGTGGAACGGCGGCATTCTGACCGAGGTTTCCCAAGCGCCGGGCGGCATGGTGCCAAGCGTAAATATGAATGTAACCGATATCCACAACGGGGACTGGGTTGCAGTGGGGAACGCCGATTTCGGATCAACCGGCGCAGCCTCGTTTAAGGCCAATGTTGCGTCCACGGTAGGAGGGCAAATCGAAATTCGCCTCGACAGCCCAACGGGCCAGGTGATCGGCACGCTTAATGTCACTCCTACAGGGGGGAACCAGGTATGGAGATTGCAAGAAACGAATGTTAATCGAGTGACGGGCGTTCATAATATCTACTTTATGTTTAAAGGAGCAAGCGGCCAGCGTTTATTTAACTTCGATTATTGGCAGTTTGCGACTTCTTCCGGTGGGGAGACGCCGGTTGAAAACGGCCGCGTATATAAGCTTCAGAACGTACACAGCAACATGGTGGTCGGCATTACCAATATGTCCACGGCCAACGGCGGGCAGGCGGTCCAATGGGATGACAACGGTACGGCGGATCATGAATGGCGGTTTGAGCGCTTGGACAGCGGTTATTACAAGCTGACGAATATCCACAGCGGCAAAGTGCTGGGTATAGAAAACATGTCCACGGCCAGAGGAGCTTCCGCCGTACAGTGGGACGACAATGGCACGGCCGATCATGAATGGCAGCTCGCGCCGCTGGGCGATGGCAGCTACAAATTGGTCAACCGCCACAGCGGCATGGTGCTCGGCGTGGACGGCATGTCCAGGGAAGCAGGCGCAAAAATCGTGCAATGGGACGATAACGGCACCGCAGACCATAACTGGAGATTCATGTTGGTCAGGTAACGAATAAGAAATGGCGGTGCAGGGATAACTCCCTTGCACCGCCATTTCTTTGCTTTTTACATGTTTTTTATAACCGATTGCGGTTCCGGTACAGCAAAATCATAAAAAACGGGGCCCCGATCGCGGCCGTTAAAACGCCGGCGGGGACGTCCCGGGGCAAAAAAGCGGTGCGGGCGATCAGATCGGCAATGAGCAGGATCAAAGCGCCCAGCAGCGCGCTGATCGGGAGCACGCCGGAAAAGGACGGCCCCGCCAGTTTGCGGGCCATATGCGGCGCCATCAGACCGATAAAGGCGATTGCGCCGCCGATGGCCACGGCGGAACCGGCGAGCGAAACGCTTAGGGCGATCAGCAGCAGACGCTGCAGCTGCACGCGGGCGCCGACGCTCGTGGCGATATCATCGCCGAGGGCCTGGATGTTGACCTGGCGGGCTTGCAGCCAGGTCAGGGCCAGCAATACAGCCGTCCAAGGCAACAGTGTCAGCACGTCATTTTCCCACGACACGCCATAGATACTGCCGGTCATGAATGTGAGCGATTGGCTGGCCAATTGCAAAGGACCGGAGATGATCAGCATGAACGACAGCGATTTAATGGCGGCGGACACGCCGATCCCGATCAGGATGATCCTCAAGGGAGACACGCCCTTTTTCCAGGCCAGCACATACAGTAACGCCGTGACGAGAAATGCACCGCCGATCGCGGCAAGCGGCATCCAGTGAATCGAAATGCTGCCTTGAAACAAGAAAATGAACAAGACCGCGCCCAGCGAAGCACCCTCGGTGATTCCGGCCACATCGGGCGAGGCGAGCGGGTTGCGGATGACGCCCTGCAGAATAGCCCCGGCCACCGCCAAAGACGCGCCGACCAGCACGGCGATGATGATCCGCGGCAGCCGGATTTTTTGCACGATGACCTGATTTCCCGGGTCGGCCATGCCAAATAAGGATTTGATGACGGTAAGGGGAGGGATGTATTTGCTGCTGACGGCAACGCTGATGACCATAACCGCCAAACATACTACGGACAACAACAGGCAGATCCAAACCGTTCTTTTTTTCTTCGCCAGTATGGTCGATTTGGCGGCCGAGACTTCAAGTTTGCCGGGCTTGGCCATCAGTTTTTCACCCCTTTTCTTGCGATATATACGAAAAACGGTACTCCGAGCAGCGCGGTCATGACCCCGACCGGAACTTCCTTGGGCATGGCGATGTACCTTGAGCCGATGTCGGCCGACACTAAGAGCAAGGCCCCGAACAAGGCGCAGTAAGGCAAGATCCAGCGGTAATCCGCGCCTATGAAATAGCGGACGATATGCGGGATAATGATCCCGACAAACGCGATCGGACCGGCTACCGCAACCGACCCTCCGGCGAGCAGAATCACGGCCGCCGTAGCCAAAGTTTTAATTCGGCCCGTGCGTTGCCCGAGCCCTTGCGCTACGGTATCTCCCATTGCCAGGATATTCAGCTGTCCGGACAGAAGGAGAGCGATAACCATCCCGGCCCCCATATAAGGAAGAACGGCAACGAGTTGGTCCATTCCCCGTCCCGCAACGGATCCGACCAGCCAGACGAGCACCTGATCGAACATTTTGCCGTCGGAGAGCATCAGTCCCTGCGTGAGCGAGTAGAAAAAAGCGGCCATCGAAGCGCCGGCAAGCGTGATTTTGAGCGGCGTCATGCCGTCACGTCCGATGCTTCCGAGCAAAAACACGACCATTCCGCTTAAGGCCGCTCCGGTCAAAGCAACCCAGGTAAGGGGCTGCATGCCCGATATGCCCAGCCACCCGGTCGCCAGGATAATGAAGAAGGCCGCGCCGGAGTTAACGCCAAGCGTGCTCGGCGAAGCGATCGGGTTGCGGGTGACGACCTGCATCAGCGCTCCCGCAACCGCGAGGCAAGCGCCGACAGCGGCGGCGATAAAGGCCCGCGGTACCCGGGCCGTCTGAATGAGCAGATGCTCGTTGCTGCCGTTTGGGCGGACAAACGATTCCCACACGGTACCGAAAGGGATGTCCGTCACGCCGAAGCTGATGCTGCAAACGAGGGCTGCGGCCAGGGCAAATAGCGAAATCAATAAGCCGAAACCTTTCATGAGGCAAATTCCCACTTTCCAGTTCAAGAAAATAATATCCATTAAATATTAGAAGATGCGGTGCGGACTGTCAATGATTATGAGAATCATTCTTAATGGATTGACAAGAGGTCTGACATGCTTTATAGTTTTGAACATCGTGGTGAAGATGATAATCATTATCACCTATAACAAGTACTTTGCAGACATATTTTTAAGGGGGATCATTAATGAGCTTTACTCGTAATCACATCATCCGAAAACGCGCCGTATGGTGGGGGCTCGCCATTTTGGCGCTCATGCTGGCGCTGAGCGGATGCGGAAGCAATCAAAGCCAAGGAGCTTCCGATAATACCACCAAAGCGTCAAACGGGACGCCTTCCGCGGAGAATGGTAACTCTAGCGGTAATACGGCCGCCGGCGCTGTCCGTACCGTTAAACATGCGATGGGAGAGACGAAAATAGAAGGTACGCCGAAGCGGGTCGTCGTTTTGACCAATGAAGGCACGGAAGCGCTGCTTGCTCTGGGAGTTAAACCGGTCGGCGCCGTCCGCTCCTGGACGGGGGAACCATGGTATGCGCATATTAAAGACGAGATGGACGGGGTTGAAGTAGTTGGCGAGGAGAGCCAGCCGAATCTGGAATTGATCGCCGGACTGCAGCCTGATTTGATCATCGGGAACAAGATGCGCCAGGAGAAAGTTTACGAGCAACTAAATGCGATCGCGCCTACGGTGATGTCCGAAGACCTGCGCGGCAACTGGATGGACAACTTCAAGCTGTACGCCGAAGCGCTTGGAATGACCGACAAAGGCGACGAACTGCTGGCCGCCTTCGAAGCGCGGATCGAAGACTTTAAAGCCAAAGCCGGCGATAAGCTGAAAGAAACGGTATCAGTGGTCCGGTTCATGGACGGCAAAACCCGCGTATATCACACGAACACGTTCTCAGGAATTATTTTTGAGCAGCTTGGCATCGCAAGAAATGAAATGACGAAAAACGCCAAAGATACGTTCGTCGATGAAATTACGAAAGAACGGTTGTCCGAAGCGGACGCCGACCGGTTGTTCTACTTTACTTATGACATAGGCGACGGCAAAGCCAACCAGACCGAACTGGACTGGACGAACGATCCGCTGTGGAAAAACCTGAACGCGGTGAAAAACGGCAAAGCCTATAAAGTGGACGACGCCATCTGGAATACTGCCGGCGGCATCAAAGCGGCAAATCTGATGCTTGACCAGCTGTCCGAGATATACGGGCTTGAAAAGTAACTTAAATATTTAAAGGCTGCACAGCAAGAGGCCGTTTCCAACCATGGGAACCGGCCTCTTTTGATTTCACGCTGGGGAATCGCTAGCTGTCGCGGAAATCAGGGAAAATGTTTTCGGCGTTATTTCGCCGTCCGGGCGAACCTCCCCAAGATTTCCGTGGACTGCACCACGTTCATGAATGCCTGCGGGTCGGTTTCGGCCACCGCTTTGCGGACGGCGGCCAGTTCGTATCGCGTCGTTACCGTCATGAGCATATAATTTTTCTCTTCACTGTACCCGCCCTCCGAGTGGATGCACGTGATGCCGTGATGCAGCTGGCGCAAGCGGCAAAGCATTTTCTCTTTTTGCTTGGTGATGATAAAGCAGGTCACCTTGATATGTCCGACATGGATCATGTCGACGACCTTGCCTTTGACGAAGGTCGACAGCATGGAGTAGAGGGCCAGGTCCCAGCTCTGCAGAAATCCGAGCGCCACGATCACGATGCCGTTCAAGAGGAACAAAATGTTGCCCATGGCCACGTCATGTTTACGGGTAACGATCGATCCGAGAATATCGAAGCCGCCGGTCGAGCCGCCTACGCGCAGCGAAAAGCCGATGCCCGCCGCCGAGATGATCCCGCCGCACACGGCGCCGAGAATCGGGTCGTTGGTCACCTGGATCTGCGGGATGATCGCCATAAACCACGTCGTGCTCGCGACGGAAATACAGCTTAAAATGATGTACCTCCGCCCGACCGCTTTCCAGCCCCAGGCGATAAGAGGGACATTCAGCAGAAAGTACAGAATCGATATATTCCAGTCCGTAAAATAACCGATAAAGGAGGCAACCCCTGTCAGCCCGCCGGACAGCAGCTTGTGGGGGATCAGAAACAAATTAAGCCCGGCGGCGACGAGCAGCGCGGAAACGAGGATGATTCCCACTTCCTGAGCCGGTTTTAAGGCGGCTTTGACCGGTTTGGGGATGATCGGAACATATTGATTCAAGTTCATGTCTAACCCTTCTTTTCTTTAAAGGTTGTGCAAAAAGTCTTCTTTCCATGACGGAGCAGTTCATGATGTGGACTCGGCATCGAGATATTTCGATAAAAAAATGTTATCGGATTAAATTATCATTTTTATCACTCATAAGGACTATGATCTGCGTCACGAAAAACAATGTTCAATAATATGTCATTCCGTTTTTGCCGGGCGGTTATACGTTTTTTCCATGATTTATTTTGCCTTGTCTTTCTGTGCTTTTGAGGAACCGGGCCGGGCTTATTTTAAAAGCATGGTTTATATATGGTCGTCCGGCATGGGAAAAGCTGAATCGGGGCATGTTATGGATAATTCTTGATTGAAAGAAAGGGATATCCATGGTAAAAAGAAGAGGAAACGGTCCGGCGGCGGAGGGCGCCAATGAAGCGGACCTGAAGCAGTTCAAAGCGGAGGTTATGCGGCGCGAAGGTTACCCTGTCGATCCGCAGCATCCGGACGACGTGAAATACGAGGTGGCCGAATCGCTTGGCGTGCCGCTAAAGGAAGGAGATAACGGGGATTTGACCTCGGAGGAGGCCGGTAAAATCGGCGGCGCCATCGGCGGCTCGATGGTCCGGGAAATGATCCGTTTGGCCAAGCAGAAGCTGAGCGATTCGCAGCGGTAAGCGTATTATGGCTGGGGCGAACTTGAAGGCATCGCCGGCGTTTCGCCCCGGTCAACATCGTGATCGATTGGAGGAAACAGGCCATGAACGAGCTCGATCGGCTGGAAGCATGCTTACCGGAATGGGTGGAAGCGAGCCGGCTGGAAAGCGCAAAGGGGACTGTGGCCACGTACATTCCCGAATTGTCGAAATCGCCCAAGCATCTGCTGGGGATTCATCTGATCGATGCGGGAGGAAGATCCGTAAGCGCTGGAGATGCCCAGGCTCCGTTTACGATGCAGAGCATCTCTAAGGTGTTTACGTTGATCCTTGCGTTGATGGATCATGGGGAAGAAGCGGTTTTTTCCAAGGTGGGCATGGAGCCTACGGGCGACAACTTCAATTCGATCATGAAGCTCGAGCTGGTGCAGCCGGCGATTCCGTTTAACCCGCTGATCAACGCGGGGGCGATCGTGGTGTCTTCGATGATCAAAGGCGACGGCGCGTTGAACAAATCGGCCCGCATCCTGGAGTTTTTTCGCGAGTTGGCCGGGAATCCCGCGCTGGATTACAATTTGGAGGTGTACCGGTCGGAGGCGGCGACGGGCCATCTGAACCGCTCGATGGCTTATTTTTTGCTGGATAAAGGGACGCTGGGCTGCGATGTGGAACAGGTGTTGGAGGTTTACTTCCGCCACTGCTCGATCGAGGTAACTTGCGCCGATTTGGCCCGTATGGCTTTGGTGCTGGCTATGGACGGCACGGACCCGATTACCGGCAAGGAGCTGGTTCCCCGGCGCTTTGTGCAGATCGCCAAAACGTTTATGGTGACTTGCGGAATGTACAACGGCTCGGGCGAATTTGCGATCGGAGCGGGATTGCCGGCCAAGAGCGGCGTATCGGGCGGGATTTTGTCCCTTGTGCCCGGGCGCTGGGGAATTGGCGTGGTAGGACCGGCGCTAAACCCGAAAGGAAACAGTATCGCGGGCGTCCATTTGCTGGAGCGGTTGTCGCGCGAGTTTAACTGGAGCATTTTTTAAGATGATAAGAATTTATGATGCGGTTCATTTCCGGTCAAAAGCTGCTTATTATCGAATAGACTCAAAAGAGATGTACGCCTGATCCATATTTTCGAGGAATTTTATAACAAATCGTGCATTTTTCTCATATCCTCTTCCATTTGAACTAGTTACTATAGAGATGTAAACAAGTTACTCAGAAGCGAATGGGAGGGGTTCATCCATGTTGAAATGGAAGCGTTTACTGGTTTCGCTGATGGCGCTTTCCCTCGTCGGGATGCTTGCGGCATGCGGCGGCGGTGGAAAGCCGGGCGGAGCCAACGGAGAAACGGCCGGTGCGGGGAGCGCATCGGGGGCGGGAGGAGACGGACAAATCAAGCTGCGCATGATGTGGTGGGGATCTCAAGAACGGCATGAAGCCACGCTGGCCGCACTGGAACTGTACACGAAAAACCATCCGAACATTACGTTTGAGCCGGAATATTCCGGGATGGACGGCTATTTGGACAAATTGTCGACACAGGCGGCCGCCAAAAACGCGCCGGACATCATCCAGCTGGACCCGGGCTGGGCTCCGGACTGGGCCGGACGCAATCAATTGTCACCGCTGGATTCGGTGGACGTTGCGAAGATCGATCCGAAGCTGCTGGCCGGGGGACAGAAGGACGGAACACAGTATGCCATGCCGCTTGGTTCCGTTGCTTTCGGGTTGATTTACGACAAAGCGGCGCTGGATAAGCTGGGCATCAAAAACCCGGAAAACGGTTGGACTTGGGACGATTTCTTTGCCTTAGCCAAAGAATTCAAAGGCAAGCTGCCCAGCGGCCAATATTTCACCAAGGATTACGCGGCCAACTATTTTATGTATTCGGCATACCAATACAGCAAAGGTAAAGGCACGGTCATTACGGATGACGGCAAATTCAATGTCGACCAGGAATCGTTCCTGGAGTGGACGAAGCGGTTCGAAGAACTCCGCAAGGAAGGGCTGGTTCCGCCGGCCGATGTGAATTCCTCGGATAAAGAATTCGATCCGCAAATGGACTTGATGGTGGCCGGAAAAATCCTGTTCCGCTACAGTTTCTCCAACAACTATGGCGCATGGGACAGTCTGAAGCCGGGCGCGTATGCGCTGGTGACGATGCCGCGGGCCGAAGAAGCGGGCGGATGGCTGAAGCCGTCGATGTATCTGGCCGTTTCGGAAAACTCCAAGTATAAGGAAGAAGCCGAGAAATTCATCGACTGGTTTGTGAATGATCCGGAAGCCGCCGCGATCCTGAAAACTTCGCGCGGGCTGCCGGTAAACAAGGACAACGCGGCGGCGCTGGAAGAGAGTATGAGCGATGTTGACAAGGTCGGTATGGGGCTGCTGCGCGCCACGGAGCAGGACGGGCAGACCTGGACGGCCGGCCCGGGCGGCTGGACCAACTATATCGACAAGGATTGGCCGCTCGTTCACGATCAGCTGAGCTTTAACAAAATCACGCCGGAAGAAGCCTACAAACAGCTGAAGGAAGCTGCGCTGGCTTACGAGTGATACTGTACATGTTGGGCTAGCCCGGAACGAATTTTTGGTTCCGGGCCAGGCATGTTCCAGGAAAGGGAGGGTGCTATGGCTATACGGATTCGGGATGTGATCGGCAAATTGACGGAGGAAGGCGGGGCGCTTGGCGAGGAATCAGTCGACAGACTGGAAACGGGGAATTTCTTGGCCGAAGTCGAGGCGATAGCGACAGCGTTTATGGCGTCGCAGCAGGTGCTCGAGCGGGCGGTGGCCTTGGGGGTGAACCTGCTGATCACGCACGAAGGGTTGTTTTACAGCCATCGCCCGGGCAAGCAGCCAGCGGCTAATGACCCGGTCGTCCGGCAAAAACGGCGGCTGATCGAGGAGTCGGGGATTGCGGTTTACCGTTTCCATGACGGCATACACCGCTATGAGCCGGACGGGATAATGGCGGGGTTCGTGGAAGAGGCCGGCTGGGAAGCTTACGTCAAGGAATATCAACCCGCGGCAGCCATATTGGAGCTTCCCCCGACCCCGCTAGCCGATATCGCGCAGCATTTAAGAACCAAGCTGGAGGCGCCGTTTGTCCGCTTTGTCGGCGACGCCCGGACGGTGTGCTCGCGCGTCGGGCTGCTCGTAGGCTACCGGGGCGGCGGAGAGCTGGCGATTCCGCTGTTTGCCGAGCGCGGCGTGGACCTGGTCGTAGCCGGGGAAGGCCCGGAATGGGAGACGCCGGAATACGTGCGGGATGCGGTGCATCAGGGGCTGAACCGGGCGCTGCTCGTGCTGGGCCACGGTCCGAGCGAAGCCCCGGGCATGAAATACCTCGCCAAGCGTCTTCAGGCTGCTTTTCCGTCCGTGCCCGTGCATTTTTTGGCGGATCAGCCGCTTTTTCAAATCATAGGATAGGAGGAGTTTTACGTGAGTAACAATCCGGCGTTGTCGGAACCTACCGGTTATGAAGCGTGGCTCGGTTATCGCCGGGCAGCCTCGGGAAGCCGGGTTGAGGAATATGCCGCCTATACAAGCATTCTCGTTGAAGCCAAGGATGACATCCTGCAAAATGCCGCCGCCGAACTTGTCCGGGGGATGGAGGGGATCGCGGGCTCCGCGCCTCAGATTGCTGATGAAGCAGGAGATCAAGCTTCCATCGTGCTGGGCGTATTTGGACGCGGCGGCGCGGTGGACCAAGCGTTTGCGGACGCCGGGGATCTGCGCTTGGGCGCGGAAGGATATGCGATCCGCTCCGTTTCCGGCGGAAAGCGGATCGTCATTGGGGCGGAGGCGTCCGCCGGCGTATTGTACGGCGTGTTCCATTTGCTGCGGCTCATGGGCACAGGCGCCGCCATCGGCGGTCTGGATATCCGGGAGCGTCCCGCGGGGAGGCTGCGCATGATCAACCAGTGGGACAATATCGACGGCTCGATCGAACGCGGTTATGCCGGGGATTCGATCTTTTACGCGGGCGGCAAAATCACCTCGGATTTGGGGCGAATTCGCGATTACGCCAGGCTTCTGGCATCCGTCGGGGTGAACGCGCTAGCGATCAACAACGTAAATGTGCACCGTCTGGAAACGATGCTGATCACGGAGGCGTATCTGCCGGAGGTGGCCGGGCTTGCCGGGATCTTCCGCGGTTACGGGATCAAGCTGTTCCTCAGCGTCAATTACGCGGCGCCGCTGGAAATCGGCGGCCTGCCTACGGCGGACCCGTTGGATCCTGAGGTTCGGCGGTGGTGGCGTTACAGGGCGGCGGAGATTAACCGGTATATCCCCGATTTCGGCGGTTTTCTCGTCAAAGCCGACTCGGAGAACCGGCCCGGGCCGTTCACTTACGGCCGCGATCACGCGGACGGCGCCAATATGCTGGCCGAAGCGCTGGAGCCGTATGGAGGCGTTGTCATTTGGCGCTGCTTCGTGTACAACTGCAAGCAGGATTGGCGCGACCGGAAGACGGACCGGGCCCGGGCGGCGTACGATCATTTTGTGCCGCTGGACGGCCGTTTCCATGAAAACGTCATCCTGCAGGTGAAAAACGGGCCGATCGATTTTCAGGTGCGGGAGCCCGTGTCGCCGCTCCTCGGCGCAATGCCGGCCACGAACCAGATGATCGAGTTTCAGATTACCCAGGAATATACCGGACAGCAGCGGCATGTGTGCTATTTGGTGCCGCAATGGAAGGAAGTGCTGGAATTTGATACGTATTTCCAGGGGAAGGGCACGCCCGTGAGACGCATCGTCGACGGTTCGGCGCACGGGAACCGGTATGGCGGCTTCGCGGCCGTGTCCAACATTGGGGACGACGCCAACTGGACCGGACATTTGCTGGCTCAGGCCAATCTGTACGGATACGGCCGGCTCGCCTGGAATCCGGAGCTGACTGCGGAGCAAATCGCCGAGGAGTGGATTCGCCTGACGTTTGGGGACGGCGAGCGTACGGTTCGGACGATTCTCGGCATCCTGCTTGATTCCCTTAGTATTTACGAATCCTATACGGCGCCGCTCGGCATCGGGTTTATGGTCAATCCCGGCCATCATTACGGACCCAACGTTGACGGTTATGAGTATTCGCTGTGGGGGACGTACCATTTTGCCGATTGCCATGGGATTGGCGTGGACCGGACCAAAGCGACGGGAACGGGTTATACGGCCCAATACGCCGAGCCCAATTTTAGGCGTTACGAATCTTTGGAGAGCTGTCCGGATGAACTGCTGCTGTTTTTCCATCACGTTCCTTACACCCATGTCCTCCATTCCGGCAAAACGGTCATCCAGCATATCTATGACACGCATTTCGCTGGCGCGGAGCGCGCCGCCCGGCTGCAAGAAGCCTGGTCCAGCCTGGCCGGCCTGATCCCCGATTCGCTGTACAAGCAGGTTGCGGACCGGCTGGCGGAGCAGGCGGAACATGCTAAGGAATGGCGGGATCAGATCAACACGTATTTCTACCGCAAAAGCGGGATCCCCGACGAACGGGGCAGACGGATTTATTAATTTAGGAAACCAAGATCGTCATTGTACGATTCAATTTCATTTACGGACTTATTTCGGAGGGATGGGAAGCCATTCCTCTTTTTTCGTTGGCGCGTTTTGTATGCCTCTCATTGGAATTATCCAATAGAGCTTCAGAATGGTAACTTCCGCTGCTGGCTAGATTGGATTTTTCCAATAGATTCGGAACGAAAGCCGGCAAAAGTGCCGAACTGCTGCAAATCTATTGGATTTTTCCAATCAACGTACTATCGGAGCCGCTAATCAAGCCAATCTATTGGATTTTTCCAACGTGGGGAACACGGGTTAAGCCGGCAAAAGAGCAAGCAGTTAAAAAAAATTGAAACTGAACCGTCCAGACGGTATAGTATATTCGGAGGTGATTTCATGGACGGCTCAAAAAAAGCTTCCAAACGGAACGCGATATTACAGGCTGCCGCAAAAGTGGCTAGAGAAAGCGGCGTTGAGCATCTAACCCTGGATGCCGTCGCCCAAGAAGCTGGAGTCAGCAAAGGCGGCCTGCTTTATCATTTCCCGAACAAGGAGGAATTGATCTCGGGCATGGTCAAGCAATTTTCCGATGACTTCGTCGGCAGCGTCAGGACCCGGGCGGACAAGGACCCGAGTGAAAAAGGGAAGTGGATCAGAGCCTATATGGAGACAACCCATGATTCGATAAAACACGAAAACGGCATGTCGATCGCGCTCTCCACCGCGCTTTTCACCAATCCGCATCTTTTGCGGGAAATGCAGGCCGAATACCGGGAGCTCCAAAAAAGCATCGAAAATGACGGATTGGATCCCGTGGTTTCGACACTCTTCAGACTTGCCGCCGACGGTCTGTGGTTTGCCGAAATGTTTGGATTTGCCCCGCCGGATCAAGCATTAAAAGAAAAGGTGCTCCGCTATATCGCAAACAGGATCGAGGAGGAAAAATAGTGGCTTATTTATTTCTGATGATATCTATCGCCAGCGAACTGATCGGAACTTCAATGCTTAAAGCTTCCCAAGGATTTACCAAATTAGCGCCTTCGATCATCACGGTCGCGGCCTTCGTTTGCGCCTTTTATTTTTTGTCGCTGTCGCTCAAAACGATTCCGCTTAATGCCGCTTACGCCATTTGGTCCGGGCTCGGTTCCGTATTGACGGTCATCATCTCCGTACTCATTTGGAAGGAGAAGATCAATGCCGGCAGTATTGTCGGTATCGCTTTGATTATTGCCGGGGTGGTGATCCTCCAGATGCTTGGTCCCGGACACGGTTCGTCAAATGACGAAGCGAAACAGGAAGCAGCTATAGTTCAAAAAGAATAAATTCGACCGACACCGCCACAGCGGGACAAAACAGAAGGGGGCAATCTCGCCTTAACCCAGCAATCTAAAAATTGGCCTTTAGAATAGCGGCATTTGATGCACTTATTATCAGGAACCCCATCATGTTTAATTCATTAGCGGCATTTGATGCACTTATTTTCCGATGACTGGACCAGAACGCTGGATTTTCCAAAGGATTCGGGAAAATAGCGGCATCAATGCCCTCTATTTCTTTCAAGTGGGGGGATATCGCCGGAATAAGGACATTTTTTGCACCTATGTTGTGCGCTTCTGGAGTTTCTTCTAAGTCAGCCTGGCCCGCCGCTTTAGTTTTTAGCGGGTTGTCCCCTTTTTTCGTGATATTTTAAAAGAAATCGAGGATTCCTCTTCTACAAGCGCTTTCATGCTCACCTTATACTTGAATTAAATCAAGAAACAAGATTGAACGAACAGAGGTGAGCAAGCATGAAAAGTTCCCCAGCCGTTGCCGCAACCGACGCGCCCAAGCCCATCGCCAAAAAGCGCCGGGCCAAGCCGAAGAAATGGAATGCCCCGGTCGCCGGCTATTTGTTTATTTCGCCATGGCTGCTCGGTTTTATCGGCCTGACGGCGTATCCGCTTTTTTTGTCGCTATACTATTCATTTACCGACTATACCTTGATGGAGCCAATCAATTGGGTCGGCACCCGCAACTATGAACTGATCTTCACCGCGGACTCCAAATTCGTCAACTCCGTAAAGGTGACATTCCTGTACGTCCTGGCGTCGGTTCCCTTAAAGCTGATCGCCGCGCTGCTCGTGGCGATGATCTTGAACAAGGCGGTCCGGGGCATCGGCCTCTACCGGACGGCGATTTATTTCCCTTCGCTGATCGGCGGGAGCATCGCGGTGTCGCTTTTGTGGCGCAACATTTTCGGCGTGGACGGCATCTTCAACAAAATCATCGCCGTGTTCGGGATCGAGGGCAAAGGGTGGATCACCAGTCCCGACACCGCGCTCAGCACGCTGGTGCTGCTGACCGTATGGCAGTTCGGCTCCTCGATGGTCATTTTCCTGGCCGGTTTGAAGCAGATTCCAAACGACTTGTACGAGGCTTCGGCGGTGGACGGCGCCGGCCGGTTCCGCCAGTTCTTCAACATCACGCTGCCGATGCTGTCGCCGGTTCTCTATTTCAACCTGATCATGGGCGTGATCAACGCCTTCCAAATGTTTACATCGGCGTTTGTCATCACGAACGGCGGGCCGATGAACTCGACTTACGTGTATGCCCTATACCTTTACGAACGGGCGTTTAGCCGCTATCAGCTCGGTTATTCCTCGGCGCTCGCCTGGATCATGCTGGCTATGATCGTGGTCGCCACGCTGATCATCGCCGGCAGCTCGAAATATTGGGTGTTCTACGAAACGGAGACGGAAGGGAGAAAAGGCAGATGACGTTCAAATGGAAGCCGCTGATCCGGCACGCGTTTATGATTATGTTCAGCCTCGTTATGATTTATCCGGTGCTTTGGTGGATCGGCGCCTCGCTCAAAACGAACAGCGAGCTGGCTTCGCCGAATATTTTCCCGTCGGCGCCGCAGTGGAGCAATTTCGTCAAGGGGTGGAACTCGGTTCCGGGCCATTCCTTTAGCGACTTTTATCTCAATACCTTTGGCCTTGAGCTGGCTGTGATGGCCGCCACGCTCGTGTCCAGCACGCTGGTGGCGTTTGGCTTCGGGAGGCTGAATTTTCCGCTGAAAAACCTCTGGTTCTCCCTGTTCATGCTGACGCTGATGATGCCCGGACAAGTGCTGATCATCCCGCAGTACGCCTTGTTTCATCAGCTCGGTTGGGTCAATACGTATTGGCCGTTTATCGTGCCCCATATGCTGGCGGGCGGCGCGGGCGGAACGTTTTTCGTATTCCTGCTGATCCAGTTCGTGCGCGGCATTCCCAAGGAGCTCGACGAATCGGCCAAGATCGACGGCTGCTCCTGGTTCGGAATCTACCTGCGCGTGGTGATGCCGCTGATGAAACCGGCGATCGTCACGGTGATGATTTTCTGCTTCCTGTGGAATTGGGACGATTTCCTCGGCCATCTGCTGTACTTGAACTCGGTCGACAAATATACGGTCAGCCTGGCGCTGCGAATGATCAACGATTCCCAGTCGGCGCAGGAGTGGGGGCAGCTATTGGCGATGTCGCTCGTTTCCATCGTTCCGGCCACCATCATCTTTATGTTTCTGCAAAAATATTTCGTCGAGGGGATTGCCACGACCGGAATAAAGGGATAAGGGCGGCTTGCGGCAAATTAAATAACGGTAAAGCGTGAAATAACGTTTCGCGGCTTTACCGTTTTTTGCCTTGACTTGAAGGGAGTGCAGCTAAAGAATGACCAATCCTTTTAAAAAATACCGCATCGACAGTCTCTTTTTCCGCAGCTTTGCCGTGCTTATGATCCTTGTGCTGCTGTGCATCGCCTGGGCTAGCTACCGCATCTCCTCCAATTCGCTGGTGCGGACGAGCTCGCACTACCAGCAGTTGCTGCTCGACGAACTAAACAACGAAATCTCGACCCGGCTGGTGATGATCGAGCAGATCTCCTTGTCGACTTCCCGTGACAACGAGCTGATCACGTTTCTGCGGGACCGTCAGGACGAATACGACCGCTACCGCAGATCGCTGAGCGTAGAGCATGCGCTCGCCAACCTGACTTATTCGATCCCGCTGATCCAGGGCATCGATTTATATATGCAGCGCCCGCTGCGGGGCGACGCCAACAGCTATATCCAATTCCGCAGCCTAGACGATTTGGCGGGTCAGGACTTCTCCAAGGCGCTAGCCAACAACGATTTTGCCTGGTCCGGAAAACACGAAATCCCCAGCTTTCAAGGCGATGTGCCGGTGCTCAGCTTTGCCCGCAAAATCGTCGAGGAGGACAAATACCTGGGCGTGCTGGTGGTTCACGTCAAGGCCCGGGAAATCGAGAAGCTGCTGGCCGGACCTTCCGCCGCGGCCAACCGGATGATGATCGACACGCTGGGGGAGCAGACGCTGGAAATCGGGCAAACGCCAAGGTCCGCCGAGTTGTCCAGGTGGATCGACGTCAAAAGCGAGCGGTCCGGCTACGTGCATATCCGGGGCGGCGAAGGGCTCGGCGATTCCTTGCTCGTTTATTCCAAACCGGCCGATTCCCATTGGATGCTCGTGGAAATTACCGATTGGAGCGATATTACCAGCAGCAGTTTCGGGCTCGCGCTCGTGATCGGGCTGATCGGGATCGGCGCGATGCTATTGGTGCTGCTGCTGACGCATTATTTGAGCCGGCAGTTTACCAAGCCGATCAAGCAGCTGGTGGCGGCGATGCGGCTGTATTTTGTGGACGGCAACAATGTCGAGCTGCCCGGCGATTATGAAAATGAATTCGGCTATCTGTTTTCCGGTTACCGCAAACAAAACGAGCGGATCGAGGAGCTGTACCGTTCCTTGCAGCGGCGTTACGAGCAGCAGCGCAAAGCGGAAATCGAAGCGCTGCAGGCTAACATCAACCCGCATTTTCTCTACAATATGCTGGATCAGCTGAACTGGATGGCCATCGAGGCCGGCCAGGATGAGCTGAGCCGGATTCTCGAGCTGATGGGGCGCATGTTCCGCATCGGCTTGTCCAACGGCGACAGCTTCATCACGGTTAGCGAGGAACTGGAGCATATCCGCTGCTATCTGGAAATTCAGCAGCTCCGCTGGCAGGCGGGCGGCGGAGAGCTGACGTACGACATCCATGCGCCTTATCCGCTTCAAGAGCTGTTTCTGCCGAAGCTGACGCTGCAGCCTTTCGTCGAAAACGCCATCGTGCACGGATTTAACGCGCGGAGCGAGGGGCATATTGCGATTGCGCTGGAGGATCGGCCGCAGCAGATCCGGATCGTGATCGAAGACAACGGCAGCGGCCTGAAGCCTTCGGCGGACCGGAGGCCCAAGCGGCGCACCGGGGGCTATGGCATCCGCAACGTGAAGGAGCGGATCGCCGGGTACTTTGAAGGCGCTTACGGCGTGGAGCTGTCCGACCGGGAGGAAGGAGGAACCCGCGTCGTCATTACACTGCCCCGTCTTCAGGAGCCGCCGGTTCCGCCTGTCCATGATCCGTTTGAAATCGCCGAAAGCATCGAACCGGCAAGCGGTGAAAATTCATCCTGGAAACAAGCTGAAGGAGGCTACTAAAAATGTGGAAAATCGCCATCATCGATGATGAACGCCAGGTGCTGCAGGGCATGAAGCGGGCCATCCCGTGGGAGCAACTGGGAGCGCAGTGGGTGGGTGAGGCTTTGAACGGCGAGGAAGGCTTAAACGTGGTGCGCGCTACCGAGCCGGACATCGTCATCACGGATCTTTATATGCCGTCGATGAGCGGAATCGATATGATCGAGCAGCTGCGCAAGGAGGGTTACCCCGGAAAATTTGTTATTTTCAGCGGGTATTCCGATTTTGAGCATGCCCGGCAAGCGCTGCGGTTTAATGTCAGCGACTACGTATCGAAGCCGATCAGCGTGCCTACGCTTAAAACGATTTTGTCCAAAGTGATCGGGGAACTGGCCCGGGAGAGGGAACAACAGCAAAAACAAGGGGAAATGGAACAAAAACTGAGCTTGTACGAGCCTTTCGTCGAAAAAGAATGGGTCAGATCGGCGGCGGCGGGGACGCTGGACCTTTTTTACCGCGAAGCAGGGCGGCTGCCGGAGCCTTACCGTTATTGGTCCGAGGTCGGCCACGTCGCGGTTGCCGTTGACTTGGTGCGCGACGAACGCGCCAACTCGGCGGGCCTGTCGGATTGGAACCTGTTCCGCTTCGCCATCAGCAACATTACCGGCGAGGTCGCCCGGAAGATGTTTTCGCGGATAGAGTATACCGAGCTGCACAGTACGCGTGCGGTGCTGCTCGTTCATCCGCAGCCGGAAGAACCGGAAGAGCGGCTTGCGGCGAAGCTGGCCGAGCTGGGGAGAAATCTGATCGACGCCGTCAAAAGCTGCCTGAAGCTGGTCATTCTCGTCGGGATCGGCGGCTTGAAGCGGCAGTGGCTGGAGATTCCCGATTCCACGGAAGAAGCGTTCCGGGCCATCGATTTGCGGACGGGCCGAACGGAACCCGGTTATTATTTGTATATGTACAAAAAGGAGGAGAGCGCGTCCCAAGGAACGGTAGAGACCCTGCCGGTTAAATTTTATGTGGAGCTGGCTTCGGCCATTAAAGCGTCGCAGGAGGAGACGGCCAAAAGGCTGGTGGCCGACTATCTGGGGCGGCTTGGGCCGCGGAAGGCCCTTACGCCCGAATACGTTCAAGTGCTGGCGAGCGAGCTGTGGGGCGTATTTACGTATTGCTTGTACGAGGCCGGCGTCGTTCTCGACGATCTCGTGCCCGGCGAGCGGATCACCAAAGAGCTGGTCGGTTTGACAAGCCTGGAGCAGCTCTCCGAGTGGCTGTCCGCCAAAATTTCCTTCATCTGCGCGAGCCGGCAGTGGCGGGGGAACAGCAAGCACAGGCAGGTCGTCGATTTTATGACCCAATACATCCATGAGCATTATGCCGAGGAAGTGACCTTGGCCGAGCTGTCGGAAAAAATATATATTTCCCGAAACCATTTGTCGATTATTTTCAAAAACATGACGGGCGAAACCTTCAACAACTATTTGACCCGGGTCCGCATCGAAAAAGCGCGGGAGCTGCTGATGGAGCGGAAGATGCTCGTTTACGAGGTGGCGGAGCGGGTCGGCTACAAAAACGTGCCTTACTTCAGCACGCTGTTCAAAAAAATGACCGGTTTGAATCCGACCGATTTCATAAAATAACCGTCTTTAGGACAATTTTAAAAAAAGATTTGACCTTCACGTTGCGTCAACGTTTATAGTGAAGTCGTCGGGAGGTGAACACATGGAATACACCGTTCAGAAACTGGGGCGCTTGGCCGGGATAAGCACGCGGACGCTGCGTTATTACGATGAGATTGGCATTCTTAAGCCGGCAAGAATGAACTCGTCGGGATACCGCATTTACGGACAAAAAGAGGTCGACCGGCTGCAGCAGATTTTGTTCTACCGCGAGCTTGGCCTTAGCCTTGAAGACATCAAGACGATTCTTTCCGACCCGTCTTTTGATGAGCTTTGCGCCCTCCGGGACCATCGTGAGCAGCTCCTTGACCAAAGAAAACGCTTGGACGCGCTGATCGCCAATGTGGAAAAAACGATTGACGCGCGTGAAGGGAGAATAATGATGAGCAATCAGGAAAAATTCGCGGGCTTCAAAAAGCAATTGATCGAAGAAAACGAAAGAAAGTACGGCCGGGAAATCCGCCAAAAATACGGGGACGACAAGGTTGAGGAGTCCAACCGCAAGCTGCTGAACATGACCGAGGAGCAGTACGAAGAGGTGACGCGGCTGGAAAGCGAACTGAAGGAAGTCTTGGCCGCCGCGTTCAAAACGGGCGATCCGGCCGGCGAGCTGGCGCAAACAGCGGCCGACTTGCACAAGCGTTGGCTGACGTACTCTTGGAACGAATACAGCAAGGAAGCCCATGCCGGACTTGCGCAAATGTACGTGGACGATGAACGCTTTAAAGCTTATTATGATGAGCAGCAGCCGGGTACGGCCGAATTTTTGCGGGATGCGATTCGCATCTATACCGGGGTGCGGGAATAGTCCAGTGCAGCAAGTGTCGTTAAGAGCTCCGCGGCGGGATGCCGCAGGGTTCTTTTCTAGATGGGCTTTTCTAACGGTTGCTATCGCCGTTAAATCGCTGATTTTACTCGCTTGAAAAAATCTAACGGATGCAACCGGCGTTATTTGGGCTATTTTCGTCCGCTAAGGGTGATTATCGGGCAAATAGCGTCGATTACATCCGTTAGAAAATCGGATGCCCCATTTTTGCGGGAATAGCGTTTGCGGCAACCGTTAGAGTATTGCAGGAAGAAACAGCATTATATCATTTTGGGGATTTACAAGGACGGTGAAATACGGTACTATATTTCCATCGATATAGAAATATGCAGACCGGTATAGAAAGGAGGCATTGCCAATGGAGATTAGCCCGGAGACGCGCGAAGCCGTAAAAGTATATAAAGCGCTCGGAGAGCCGACGCGGCTGAATATCGTCAAACTGCTGGCAAACGAGCCGGACCAATGCTGCGTCTCGCTGGGAGAGAAGCTGAGGACCGTCGCCAACTCGACGCTATCGCATCATTTAAAGCAGTTGTTTGAGTGCGGATTGCTGGATTCGCGGAAAGAAGGCACCTTTATTTATTACAGCTTGAACCGCGAAGTGGCGGAAAAATATGCGCCATATTTGTTGAAGTAAATTTTTTTTTTGCTGTATATTTCTATGTTTTTAGAAATATAATAATTAACTTTAAGGAGTGGGCAAAACACCAATGTCGAATACATGGAAGATTTATATTTTGGCTTTGATTAGTTTTTTGGTGGGTACGTCGGAGTACATCATTTCGGGGATATTGGACCAGATTGCCGGGGCGCTTGACATATCCATTGGGGCGGCCGGCCAGCTGATCACCGTCTTTTCGCTGACCTATGCGATCGGGACGCCGATCTTGATGGCCTTCACCGCCGCCATGGACCGGCGCAAACTCATGCTGCTGTCGCTGGGCATATTTGTGGTTGCGAACGTCTTGTCGTTTGTGCTGCCTGGTTTCGGATGGTTTATTGCCGCCCGGGTGGTCATGGCGCTGGGAGCGGGCATGGTCGTCGTTACGGCGCTTAGCATCGCGGCGCAAATCGCCCCTGCAGGGAAACAGGCGAGTTCAATCGCCACTGTAATTATGGGCTTTACCGCTTCATTGATCGTCGGGGTTCCGCTGGGCCGGGTAATCGCTTCAAGCTTTGGCTGGAAAGCTGTGTTTGTGGGGATCGCTTTGCTTGGGATCTTGGCGATGATCGTCATTCGCTTTACGATTCCCCGGCTTCAAGGCGACAAGCCCGTACCGCTGGCCGGCCAGCTTGCCATGCTGAAAAATCCGAAAATCGCGCTGGCGCTGGCGATCACTTTCTTCTGGCTCGGCGGGTATTCGATCGCCTATACCTATATCTCGCCGTATCTTCTTCAAGTTGCGGGAATGGGTGAAGGGCTGCTGAGCACGGCTTTGCTGGCCTTCGGGATCGCCAGTCTGATCGGCTCCAAAGCGGGGGGATTCAGCGCGGACAAGAAGGGCGTCAACTTTACGTTGGCCGCCGGGATGATCATTCATATCGCTTCGCTGATTTTGCTGCCCTTCGCGGCAAATTCGCCGATCGCCGTGTTTGCGGTGCTGATGCTATGGTCATTTTCGGCTTGGACCACCGGGCCAACGCAGCAGTATAATCTCGTCACGCTGGCCCCGGAATCGTCCGGCGTCATGCTGAGCCTCAATTCATCGATGAACCAGTTGGCGATGGCGGCCGGCGCGGCCATTGGCGGCGTGGCCGTGGGCCAGGTGTCGTTGACGTCGATCACCTGGTTCGGAGCGATCGGGGTGGCAATCGCGATACTTGGGGTTTGGGGGCTGGCCCGTTTGCGGCGGCAGGCGGAGCAGACCGGTTCAACTGAAGCGGGGCAGTTCGAAACGTCCGAAGCAGCACAGCTCCAAGCGGCTGAAGCAGCGGAGAAAGACGGCGGATGCCCGCAGGTCAGCGGGCAGGGCGCGTAACGCTGCGGGAAAGACGGCGAATGCCCGCAGGTCAGCGGGCAGAGTGCGTAAGCTCTGCCGTTTCGTCCGGTCCGGGCCAGGGTGCGCTTGCGCTGGGTTGGCCATTAGCCATAGATAAACAAAGCGAAAGAAGCTTCCGATTCGCGGCAGATGCGGAAAGGAAGCTTCTTTTTGCATTTGGTTCAAGGCTTGTTTTCTTAACACATTCTGATTGGAAATATCCAATAGAATGGAAAGTAAGTGAAACATACAGCGGCTTGATTGGATATTTCCAATAGATGAGGTTCAGCAGGACGCAAAACGGAAGGTTTGAGTGAATTCTATTGGATATTTCCAATGAGAGCTCCCAATAGCGTACGATTCCCGTCAATCTATTGGATTTTTCCAATGAGAGGTTAAAGTGACGGCCATTCTCCGTTCCGCAACGCAATGGGAGAACACCCATCTCCAACCTTGGGTCTGAAAGCTTACACCCAGTTGCCATTGCGGAAGACCGGCTCGATCGTGCCGTCGGCCAGTTCGCCGTCGATATCGAGCTCCGCGGAGCCGATCATGAAATCGACGTGCGTTAAGCTGACGTTGCCGCCTCTGGCCGTCAATTCCTCTTTGCTCAGCTTGGTTCCGCCCTCGATGTTGACCGGATAGGCGCTGCCGAGCGCCAAGTGGCAAGAGGCGTTCTCGTCGATGCCGGTGTTGTAAAAAATCCGCTTCAGCCGCGAAATCGGGGAATCGTGCGGAACCAGAGCAACTTCGCCGAGGCGGCGGGCGCCTTCATCGGTGCTCAGCAGGTTGGCGAGATGCTCCCGGCCGGATTCGGCGTCATATTCCACCACTTCGCCGTCCCGGAATGTCAGCTTTAAACCTTCCACCAGCTGACCGTTCAGATTCAGGGGCATCGTGCTTGCAACGGTGCCGTTTACACCGCTGCGGTGGGGCATCGAATAAATTTCTTCCGTCGGCATATTGGCCACGAAATAATTGCCCGCCGCGTTGTAGTCGCCGCCCCCCAGCCATAGATGGCCTTCGGGCAGCTCCACGGATAGATCGGTTCCTGGCGCACGATAGTGCAGGAGCTTGTAACGTTTCGCGTTCATGTATTCCTGTTTTTGTTTAAGCTCATCGATATGCTCGCGCCAGGCCGCCACCGGATCATCGCTGTAGACGCGGTTCATTTGGAAAATCGCTTCCCACATCGCCTGAATGCGCCGCTCCTCCGGCAGGTCGGCAAACACTTTATCGGCCCAGGCCCGCGTGGGCGCTTTGATCAGCGACCAGCTGATCTGATTGTTGCGGGTTTGGGCGAAATGCTTCTCGCGCGCCTTGGCGGCCGCTTTAACGGCGGCGGATACTTTGGCGGACGGGATGCCGGCCAGCAGCTCCGGATCGGGCACTTTAATCCGCAGCACCGCGCCGCCTTCCGCCCCGAACTGCTCGGCCATGTCCGCGAGCCACTGCGGATAATACGACAGCGATTCGTCCGAAGCGTTTTCGTACCTGATCCGGGTAATTTGCTCATCCTCCCAATCGACGTGAACATATTTGGCTCCGGCGTGGTAAGCCTTGGTTACGAGCAGCCGCGTGAACTCTACGGTTTCCAAGGGAGCGTAGATCATCAAGCACTGCCCGGGCTGCACGCTGACCCCGATTTTGATGACCAGTTCTGCGTATTTTTCTAGCAGGGTATCAAATGGTTCCATAGGCTGATCTCCTCCGAGTCTTAGTTTCGCTTATGTATACATGATCTATTGTAGCACTTTCTGAAGGGCGAAGGGAGGAAGCGCGAAAGGCTGGATGCTAAGCGAAGGAGGAGAACGGTAAAGCCGAAAGGGACTGGAGGCTGTGCGCTGGCAGGAAAGAGAAGGAAAGAGAAGGGAAAGCCGAAAGCGTGCCGGAAACGGGCTGACCATGAAGGAAAGCGTACCTCGCCGGAATGCACGTACCTCGCCGAAATGCGCGTGCCTTGCCGGAAAGTTCCCGCCATTTTATGCCGCCTTAATATTGCGGTGTTATCGTTAACTCAAGTCCAATTTAAATTTCAGCATCGATCATTTAAAGGAGGTCGGCCAAAAAATGCGCGTTCTTATTGCGGGCGGCGACGGTTTTTGCGGATGGCCAACGGCGCTGTATTTGTCAAAACAAGGGCATGAGGTGGCGATCATCGACAATTTGGCGAGGAGAAAATGGGATGAAGAGCTGCGCTCAAATTCTTTGACCCCGATCGCTTCGCTTCAGGCGCGAGCGGCCAAGTGGGAGGAACTCACGGGCAATACGATCAGGTATTATATTGGGGATTTGAACCACTACGACTTTTTGTGCGAGGTTATGCGCCAGGTCCGCCCGGAGGCGTTCGTGCATTTTGCCGAGCAGCGGTCGGCTCCGTATTCGATGATCGACCGGGAACACGCGGTGTTCACCCAGGTCAACAATGTAGTGGGGACGCTGAACGTGGCCTATGCGATCCGCGAACTGGCGCCGGACTGCCATTTGATCAAGCTTGGCACGATGGGAGAATACGGGACGCCGAATATCGACATTGAGGAAGGGTATATCGAGATCGAGCACAATGGGCGCAAGGACGTGCTGCCGTATCCGAAGCAGCCGGGGTCTTTTTACCATCTGTCGAAGGTGCATGACAGCCATAACCTGATGTTTATTTGCCGGATATGGGGGCTGCGGGTGACCGACCTCAATCAGGGCGTCGTTTACGGGCTGCATACGGATGAGACGCGGCTTGATCCGGTGCTGATGAACCGGTTTGATTACGACGGCGTGTTTGGCACGGCGCTAAACCGTTTTTTGATTCAGGCGGCGATCGGCCACGATTTGACCGTGTACGGGCGAGGCGGGCAAACCCGGGGTTTTCTCAATATTACGGATACGGTGCGCTGTATCGAAATTACCGTCAATCATCCGGCCGACCGCGGGGAGTTTCGCGTATTTAACCAGTTTACCGAGGAGTTTTCGGTGTTGGAGCTGGCGGAAAAGGTAAAAAAAGTGGCGGAACGGGAAGGTCATAAGACGGAAATCGCCCATTTGCCCAACCCTCGGGTTGAAAAGGAATCGCATTATTTCCACGCGAAAAATACGAAGCTGCAGCAGCTTGGCCTTACGCCGAACCTGCTGACGGACGAGGTATTGCTGGGTATTTTCGAAACCGCCCAGAAATATAAAGACCGCGTCGTTATGAGCAATGTGCTGCCCGATGTGAGCTGGGGCTAAAAGGGGGCGTACAAGCCAAATGAAAATCGCCTTCATTACCGAAACGTTTTATCCATCCACAAACGGCGTCGTCACGCGGCTGACGCAAAGCATCTGCTGGCTGGTCCGGGAAGGTCACGAAGCGCTCGTCGTCGCCCCCGATCAGGGCGTGAGCGAAGTGGAAGGGGCCCAGGTGATCGGAGTTCCGAGCTTGCGGTTTTTTCTGTACCCGAACCTGCCGCTGGCGCTGCCGAGCCGACGCGTCGGCAAGGCGCTGCAGACGTTCAAGCCGGACCTTGTTCATGTGGTGAATCCGGCCGTGCTGGGGGCAGCGGGCATATGGTATGGGCGCCGCTACCCGCTGGTCGCTTCGTATCATACCCATGTCCCGCAGTACGCCGATTTTTACAAGCTTCCCTGGCTGAAGCCGGTCCTCTGGAGATATTTGCGCCTGCTGCATAACCGTGCCGATTTGAATCTTTGCACGTCGGGGGCGGTGCAGGAAGAGCTGTTGTCACGCGGGTTCGGCAATGTCCGGCTTTGGCAGCGGGGGGTGGACACGGAGCTGTTCGGCGCCCGGCGCCGAAGCGATGAGATGCGCCGGATGCTTTCGGGCGGCGAACCGGACAAAAGGCTGCTGCTGTACGTGGGCAGATTGGCCGCGGAGAAAGAAATCGAACGTCTCCGCGACGTTCTGCTCGCCTCGGACGATTTCCGGCTGGCGATCGTGGGCGACGGACCGCACCGCGGACGGCTTGAATCCCATTTCGCCGGTACGCGGACGGTGTTTACCGGCTTTTTGCACGGGGAACAGCTGGCCCAGGCTTATGCGTCCAGCGATATTTTCGTATTCCCTTCGACGACCGAAACGCTGGGGCTCGTCCTGCTGGAGGCGATGGTTTCCGGACTTGCCGTCGTGGCGGCCGCAAGCCCGCCCAGCCGGGAGCAAATCCAGGAAGGGATCACCGGGTTTCTGTACGACCCACAAGTCCCGGGCAGTCTGGTTAACGCCATTCTCCCCTTGCAGGATGAAGAGTTGCTGCGCCGCATCGGGGACCGAGCCCGGGAAGCCGCCCTGACCCAAGGCTGGAACGAGCCGAGCCGGCAGCTGCTGGAGTTGTACCGGACGGCCATGGCAAACCCGCAGGGCGGCCGAATTCCGGGTATGGTCCGCAAAAGCGCCAAGCGGGCCAGGTAGAGGCGTTTTCTATTTGACAGCGATCGTTGGCCCGAAAGTTTTGCGGCGGTGATCGCTGTCATTTTTTTGAATGCGGGCATGTATTATGTGTATAATTCCGTGTTGACAAATTGGAATTATATGAATAATAATGGAGGTGCGCACGGTTAGGATTTTGTATAAATTTTAATATTTTTACTTCTTTATAAGATTACGGAAAGCGGGTTGTTTGAGCATGAGCTTCAGCTATTTATCGCATTTGGAATGTCCGGTTTGCGGACGAACCTGCGGGGCGGACGAGGTCCGGCAGTTATGTCCGTGCGGTGCGCCGCTGCTGGCCCGGTACCGTCTGAATGAACTCGGCAAGGATTGGACGCGCGATTCGCTGGTTGGCCGCGAAAATACGCTTTGGCGTTATCATGAATTGTTACCGGTCCTAAATCGCGAAAATATCGTCACGCTAGGGGAAGGGATGACGCCGCTGCTCGATATGCCGCGTCTGGGGCTCGATTACGGGATTTCCCGCTTGTGCATGAAGGACGAAAGCCTGGTGCCCGGCGGCAGTTTCAAAGCCCGCGGCGCGGCCGTGGGCGTCTCCAAGGCGGTGGAGCTCGGCGTACAGAAGTTGGCCATGCCGACCAACGGCAACGCCGGCGCGGCATGGGCGCTGTATGCGGCGCGGGCGGGCATTGAGGCGACGATCGTCATGCCGCAGAACGCGCCCGCGATCACGCGCAGCGAGGCGGCCCTGGCCGGCGCCAGGCTGTATCTGGTGGACGGTCTGATCAGCGATGCCGGGCAAATCGTCGCCCGGGCGGTTGCGGAGGACGGACTGTATGACGCCTCCACTCTGAAAGAGCCGTACCGGATCGAAGGCAAAAAGACGATGGGGATCGAAATCTGCGAGCAGCTACGGCTGGAAATTGCCTGATGTGATTTTGTATCCGACCGGCGGCGGCGTGGGGTTGATCGGGATTTACAAGGCGCTGCTGGAGCTGCGCGAAATCGGCTGGATCCGCGGCCGGCTGCCGCGGCTGGTGGCCGTACAAGCGGAGGGCTGCGCGCCGATCGTCAAGGCCTGGCAGGAGCGAAAAGAGCGCTCGGAATTTTGGCCGGATTCCGCAACGGCGGCGTTTGGCATCAATGTGCCGAAAGCGCTGGGTGATTTTCTGGTGCTGCGGGCGGTCTACGAGACCGCTGGGGCGGCGGTGGCCGTCAGCGACAAGGAGCTGCTGCGGGAGCAGTGGAAAATCGCCCGGCTGGAAGGAGCGTTCATCTGTCCGGAGGGAGCGGCGGCTTTCGCGGCGGCCCGCAAGCTGGCGGAGCAAGGATGGATCAAGGAGGGCGAAACGGTCGTCGTGCTGAACACGGGAGCCGGCGTCAAATATCCGGAAACGGCCCAGGTAGAGCCGCCGCTGCTTAACATCGGGGAATCTATCCCTTCCCGGCTTTCTTAATCCGGGTATACAGGCGGCATAACGGGGGAGGGGAAACGCAGCATGAAACTCGATACGGATTTTATGATTGAACATATTCCGGACTTCGTCCGCGCGGCCGGCCTTACCCTGCGGATCGGCGTCATCGCCATCGTGCTGTCGCTGGCCGTGGCCGTGCTTTACGCCATGATTCTCTATTTCAGGGTGCCGGTTCTTAGGACGCTTGTCCGCGCACATGTGGAAGTTGCCCGCAACACGCCGCTGCTGATCCAGCTGTTTTTTCTGTACTATGGCCTCCCTTCCCTCGGGATCAAGCTGCCCGGGCTGACGGTCGCCTTTATCGCCATGGCGTTTCTGGGCGGCGGTTATTTTACGGAAGTGTTCCGTTCGGGGCTGGAAGCGGTGGACAAAAATCAGGAGGAATCGGGGCTGGCCATCGGCCTGTCCCGCCGGCAGCTGTTCCGGCACATCGTGCTGCCGCAAGCGCTGCGCATCGCGATTCCGTCGCTGTTCGCCAACTTCATCTTTCTGCTGAAGGAGACGACCATCGTCTCCGCGATCGCGGTGCCCGAGCTGCTGTTCACCACGACAAGCTATATCTCTTTGTACTATAAAACGTATGAAATGCTGTTGATGATGACCTTCTGTTATTTGCTTATTTTTCTGCCGCTGTCTTTCGGGCTGAGCTGGATCGAAAGGAGGTACCGGCATGGAGCGTACGGGAATTGAACTGCTTGTCTTCAGTTTGCCGGAGCTGGGCCGCGGCGTATGGAAAACGGTTTTAATTTCGCTTTATACGATTGCGATCAGCATCGTCTGCGGCCTCGGGTTTGGAGCGCTCCGCACTTCGCGGCGCCTGTGGCTGCGGATTGCAACGCGTGCGGTGCTCGAGCTGTTTCGCAGCGTACCGGTGCTGGTCTGGCTGTTTTTCTTTTTTTTCGGCCTGCCGTTGTTTTTCGGGATCGACATTCCCGCTTTTGCTTCGGCCGTGCTGGTTTTGTCGCTTTGGGGCATGACGGAAATCGGCGAGGTGGCGCGCGGCGCGCTGCAGTCGCTGCCTAAAGGCCAGCTTGAAGCGGGCCAAGCGATCGGGCTTAATACCCGCCAGCTGTACATATATGTGCTGATCCCGCAGGCGGTGCGCCGGATGATACCTCCGAGCATCAACGTGTTCACCCGGATCGTGATGACCAGTTCGCTGACCGTGCTGGTCGGAGTTACGGAAATGATCAAATCGGGGCAGCAAATCATCGAACGGAATTACAAATACGGCCTGGCGGCGATCATCATTTACGGCGCGCTGTTTGCCTTGTATTTTCTGATTTGTTATCCGCTGTCCGTCTATTCGCGGCGGCTGGAGAAGAAGTGGGCGGAGTAGTTCAACTTAACGGAAAGGCGGGACAGGACATGGGCGAAAGCTTATTAAGCCTGGAGGGCGTCGTGAAAATTTTCGACAAACATCCGGTTCTGAACGGGATCGACCTGGAAGTGGCGCAAGGCGAAGTCGTCGTTATTCTCGGACCTAGCGGCTGCGGCAAAAGCACCCTCCTGCGATGTTTGAACGGTCTTGAACCGGTGCAGGGCGGGAGCATTCGCTTTCAGGGCGAGGACCTTACTGCGGGCAAGGCGATCTGGCAGCAGGTCCGGCAAAAGATCGGCATGGTGTTTCAGAGCTATCATCTGTTTCCCCATATGACGGTACTGGAAAATATTTTGCTGGGACCGCTGAAGGTACAAAAACGCTCAAGAGCCGAAGCGGCGGCGGAAGCGCTGCAGTTGCTGGAAAGGGTAGGCCTGGCGGACAAAAAGGACGCCTATCCGCGCCAGCTCTCCGGCGGACAGCAGCAGCGGATTGCGATTGTGCGCGCGCTGATCATGCACCCGCAGGTCATGTTGTTTGACGAGGTTACGGCCGCGCTGGATCCCGAAATGGTCAAAGAGGTGCTGGAGGTGATGCTGGATTTGGCGAAACGGGGGATGACCATGCTGATCGTCACGCACGAAATGGGTTTTGCCCGCGCCGTGGCGGACCGGATCGTGTTTATGGATCAGGGGGAAATCCGCGAAACCGCAAAGCCGGATGAATTTTTTGCGGGACCGCGAAGCGAACGGGCCAGGCAGTTTTTGGGGCAGTTTTTTGCCATCGAAACCGGAAAAGGGAGTGGAAACCTATGAAAAACTCATGGAAACGGGCATTATCTGTATTATCTTTATTGCTGCTTGCGGGGATGCTGACCGCTTGCGGCGGCGATTCCTCCGGCGCGGCCGGCGGCTCGGCGGGAGCCAAGGAGGCTTCCGGCGGCGGCATTCAGGCCATTAAAGACCGCGGCAAACTGATCGTCGGCGTATTTTCCGACAAGCCGCCTTTCGGGTTTACGGACGAACTAGGAAATTTCATCGGTTTTGACAACGATTTGGCCAAACGGTTCGCCAAGGATTTGCTCGGCGACGAAACGAAAATTGAATTCGTCACGGTCGAGCCGGCCAGCCGGATTCCTTACTTGCAAAGCGGCAAGGTGGACCTGATCGTCGCCAATATGACGGTCACGGACGAACGGGCCGAGCAGGTAGACTTCACCAACCCGACGATGAAAGTGGCGACCCAGGTGCTCGTCGCAGACAACAGCGGAATTCAAACGCTGGACGACCTGAAGGGGAAGAAAATCATCGTAACCAAGGGAACGACCGCCGATATTTTTCTGACGGAAAACCGCCCGGATATCGAACTGGTCAAATACGATAAAAACACCGAGTCTTTGCAGGCGCTGAAAGACGGACGCGGCGACGGCTACGCTCAGGACAATTTCATCTTAATCGGCTGGGCCAAGGATAACCCGGGGTTTCATCTGATCGAAGAAAAGCTGGAAAAAGAAGCGCCGATCGCTCCGGCTGTCCAAAAAGGCAACACGGAGCTGAGGGATTGGGTCAATACCGAGCTGGAAAATCTGGGGAAGGAGCAGTTCCTGCTCCAACTGTATAACAAATACGTCAAAGACGAGCTGGGGCCCGATACCGATCCCAATGAGGTCATCACGGAGGGCGGCAAGCTTTAGTCCGGTTAAACCTGCAAACCTTTTTGCAGGTTTTTTCACGTCCAGTCTTAGAACCTGGTACTATTATGTGGTATAATGAGTTGATCGAAATAACTGGCAACTTCAGTTTAAAAGGGGATAGATCAACTTGAACTATGAGCAGTGGCTGGCGCCGGAATTTTACAATATAACATCGGAGATGGAGAACCACGACCCGGGGAAAACGGCTTTAAAATGGTTAAGCGAGCAAGGCGATTATGAGGAAATTTCATACGGAGACCTGCTGGCCGGGGCGAACCGGCTTGCCGGAGGATTGTCCGGGCTCGGATTAAACAAAGGGGACCGCGTGCTGGTGATGATGCCGCGGCATATTAATGCTTACGTAATTTATGTGGCCTGCTTGAAGCTGGGGCTGACGATCATTCCTTCGTCCGAGATGCTGCGGGCCAAGGACTTGGCTTACCGGCTTCGGCACTCCGGGGCGCGGGCGGTCATCGCCTGGCACAATGCGACCGGGGAGGCGGACAACATTGATGAGGAGCTGCCGTCATGGGCATTTCGCATCGCGGTTGCCGGAAGCAACGAAACCGTCCCCGCTCCAGCCGGGTGGGTTATGCTCGATTCATTGATGGACGGGCAGCCGGACACCTTTGAGGCGGTGCGGACTCACCGCGACGATATGGCCATTTTGGCTTATACGTCCGGAACGACCGGCAATCCGAAGGGCGTCGTGCACAGCCATGGGTGGGGTTACGCGCATCTCAGGATCACCTCGGCCTGGCTGGACATTCGAAGCGCCGATACAGTGTGGGCCACAGCCGCGCCGGGCTGGCAAAAATGGATTTGGACCCCGTTCCTGTCGGTGCTGGGGAATGGGGCGACCGGTTTCGTATATCAGGGGACGTTCCAACCGCATCGCTACCTGCAGCTATTGGAGAATTACGGCATTCAGGTCATGTGCTGCACGCCGACCGAATATCGGATCATGTCGAAAACGGACGGGCTAGGCGGTTATAACCTATCCGGCCTGCGCAGCGCCGTTTCCGCCGGGGAGCCGCTAAACGATGAAGTGATCCGGAAATTTCAAGAGGAATTGAACATCACCATTCGCGACGGATACGGGCAAACCGAAAGCACGCTGCTGATCGGCAATCTGAAGGATACTCCGCTTAAGCAGGGATCGATGGGCAAAGCGGTTTCCCCGGGCGTGGCGGAGGTGGTCGACGAGCGGGGAACTCCGCTTCCGGCGGGACAAGTCGGGGATATTGCCGTTCATGTTAGCATGCCGGCTTTGTTTAAAAACTATTACCTGGAGCCGGAGCGGAAGCAACAAAACGTGCGCGGTGAGTATTTTATTACCGGGGACCGGGCGCGAATGGACGAAGAAGGCTATTTCTGGTTCGAGGGGCGCGGCGACGATATCATCATCAGTTCCGGATATACGATCGGGCCGTTTGAAGTCGAAGAAGCGCTGATGAAGCATCCTGCCGTCAAGGAATGCGCCGCCGTGGCAAGTCCCGACGAAATTCGCGGGCATATCGTCAAAGCTTTTGTTGTGCTGAAAGAAGGGGCGGCGGGTTCGCCGCAACTGGTCAAGCAGCTTCAGGCTCATGTCAAAGCGGTGACGGCCCCGTATAAATATCCGCGGAAGATCGAATTTGTCGCTGAACTGCCAAAAACGAATACGGGCAAAATCCGCAGAGTAGAGCTGCGGGAGCGGGAGGAGCGCGCAGCCTTGAAGGTGAAAAGCTCCATTTAAAAAAGAGGACTCCGAACTAGGGCAAGAAGGCCTTGATGTAATTGGGGAAAATCACCGACGACTTCATGAATTCGTTACATGGTAAGAAGGACGGCTCGATGAGATCAAATGCAAAAGCCCCATTTGAATTTCTGCAAATTTCTGCTTTTGGGCGGTTGAAGTGCAAAAATACATCTCATTTGCAGCTATAGGATAAAAAGGTAGCTTATCATAAGAAATGAACTGCATATTTGCAGTTGAACCGCCTGTTTCGGGGATTTTCGACGAAAATCGCATGCCCTTTTGCATTTCGTGCCGCTAGCGTTGCATTTAAGTCTGGCAAGATACATTTTCTGAGCACACCAATGCTCTAACGGTTGCCACAAGCGCTATTTGTTCCAATACCATTGATTTCAAATTGTAACGGTTGCCATGGTGCTTATTTCGCTGAAATCCGGTAATTTTTGCCTTAGATTCAGGCAAATAACGGCGCTCGCAACCGTTAGAATTTAGATAAGGTCTTTTTTCGGCAAATAGCCGCTGCTACAACCGTTTAGATTTCGGATAGCTTTCACGGGAAAGCTTGAGCAAAAGTTAATTCAACGCCAGTGATTTCGTGCCGATTTCCCCTCTTCCTTTTTCCAGCTCCGGGTTCCATCGCTGTTAAATCCATGCTCTATCTGCTTTAAAGTTGGTTTCCGCTGCGGCCTAAGCGGCAGGAGTGTGGGATTGGCAAAAGTTCGAACGCATATTGTCCGGGCCTTTTCCTCAAATTAGTAAGGACCTGCATCTTATCATCTTTTTGGAGGAGGCTAAAACATGGCAAATCCTTATTCCAGCATGCAATCGCAAAACCCGATCTCATCCGCCCAGCAGTCCGTCAAAAAAGCGCACCGGGCCGTAACGCAAGCACAGTCCCATCCGAGCGAAGAAACGGTGGAAAATGCCTATAACGCCATTCACAAAGCGGAGAACGCCATTTCCCAGGCGGATGGGCGCATGAACCCGGAACCGCTGGAACGCGCCAAGGAAGATTTGCAGGAGGATCAGGCCGATTTGGCTGAAGCGGAAAGCCGGCTGCGGTAACGAATGCGGCAGCGAGTATATGGCGAAATCGAAAATGTTACAGAACATGGGTTGACATGAACGCGAATTGCCTTTACTATAGACTCACGCTTAGTTTCCGGCTTAAGGAGCCGGGAAACGGGGGAACCATTTTTTTGGGGCGAATCATTCAGCAATGATTGTAGGGTACCATCTTACCCGAGCCCGTCAGCTAACCTCGTCAGCAGTGGATGGGTCTATATTGCGACATTAAGAGATTTTATTAGGCCCTTTTATAAGGGCCTTTGTCCGTTTTAAGGACCCTGCTGGGTAAGCTTTGTCTTCTCCAAGCGGCGGTCCTTTTTGGTTTGGACAAATATTTCTTATGAGGGGATGAGGAGGAATGAATCAATTGGAAACGTCCGTAATTTTTGATCCAAAGACGGATGCTTACCCTTCCCGGGTTTATGCTGAGCCGAGATGGCTTCCGCGGCAGGATCCCATCGTATATGGCGAGTGGAACGCGGAAAGCGGAATCAGCAAAGAGCATTCGGATTTTTACGCCAAAAACGGTTATCTGTTCCTGGAGAACTTTTTTGGCGGAGCGGAATTAAAGGGCTATCAGGAGAAGGCGCAGCGCTTGCGGGAAGCATCCCGGAACCTTTCATCCGATGAAATTATCCGCCAGCCCGGCGGGGAAGAAGTGCATTCGATCTTTGCGATTCATCGGACCCACCCGGTTTTTCAGGAGTTGTCCCGGCATCCGAGACTGCTCGCGATCGTCGAGCATGTTTTGGGGGGACCAAGCTACATCCATCAGTCGCGGATCAATTACAAGCCGGCATTTACCGGCAAAGAGTTCTACTGGCATTCGGACTTTGAGACCTGGCATGTGGAGGACGGGATGCCCCGGATGCGGGCGCTCAGCTGCTTGATCGCACTGGAAGACAATTATCCGTTTAACGGACCGCTTATGGTCATGCCCGGTTCCCATCAAATCTTCGTGTCGTGCGTCGGCCAGGCGCCTGATGATTGCTCCAAGGAATTCATCGCGCCCGATCAGGCGAGCTTAACCGAGCTGGCGAAGCGCTGCGGCATTGAAACGCCGGTCGGCAAGGCAGGCTCCGTACTGCTGTTCGACTGCAATTTGATGCACGGCTCCAACAGCAACATTACGCCGTACCCGCGCAGCAATATTTTTATGGTCTATAACAGCGTAGCAAACAAACTGGCGGAGCCTTATTTCGGGAAGAAGCCGAGACCCGAATACATGGCGGCCCGCACGGAATTTTAAGAAAAAAAGCCGTCCCGGCAAAATGGCTTTGCGTTGGGACGGCTTTATACATAAAGAAGCGCAAAATATCGCATAGTAAATTCAAACCCCAACCTTCCGGGAAAGGAGTGACCTTTAGGTGAGCAATAAAATTGAAGCCGTACGCGCGGATCATCAAAATTTTGTCGATAAGACCGAAGACGAGGTTAAGGCCGTGCCGGCCACCACGAATGTGAATGAAGCGGTCGAAGCCATTACCGGGCATATCAATAAATACGATGAACCTGAAGAAAAGGAACAAAAGAAATGACGCACCGCCAGAAAAACCCCGGAATTCCGGGGTTTTTTCGCAAGCTACATGTTTAGCGCTTGATTGGCCATTTGCACGTCGTGGGCCAGCAGTTCTTCCAAATTGTACGCCGGATAGTAGCCGTGTCGGTGCATGAAGTTAAATATTTTGGTATGAAGGGCGATGGCGCCAAGCAATTGTTTTTGGAATGTTTCCTTTAATTGAGGAGTAGCCGTCTCCGTAATGGAGGCCGCGTAATTGCGTACGGAGGCTTTGGCGAAGCCAAGCAGGCTGGCCGCGTCAAATCCGGTCATATCGGGCGAAACGTTGCGGGCCATACCAGGCGCCAGCGGATAAAATTTAAGCAGTTCGCGGATATTGTGCTCCAAGGTTTTGATCGTTTCTGCATAAAGCGCTTTTAACTCCGGGTCCATCACCATCGGCAGTTTCTTTTTGAACGCCGCCAAATTGGCGGATTGAAAGGCGACTAGCTCATGCAGCTCCAGTGTTTCATGCCAGGCCAGATGCTCCTGTTTCCATTCGTTATTCACGATCTCACACTCCATAGTTAGAATTGATTCATTATATGCGCAGCGGAACCTTATGGGTATTTGTCCTTGTCTGGGACGATTTTACTCCGGCTTCCGGCAATAATAGAAAACGATGGGGCGCATTCTAAAAGTGATTTACCAAGCAACCGAAAAACAGCGAAGGAGGATACGTTCTCATGGAATTGGCCGCACACGAGGCACAGGATTTGAATGAACTAACGTTAAGCTGCGTTAACTCGATTACGAACATGGCGTGTTTCTTAAACCAAGCGCAGGACCCTGAACTGAAGGCGATCCTGCAAAAACATCTTCCGCTTCATTTTCAGGACTACAACATGAAGGTGGAGTATTTAAGCAAGGCGGAAGGGGCCAGCGGGAAACTGGCCATCCCGGATTTGCAGCCGGTCCTGCAATCCTTTACCGAGGCGTCTGCGTCGCCTGTTCCGGTCACGCCGAGAACCTCGATTCAGCAGTTCAACGACCGGGAAATCGCCACCGCTTATTTGCTGACTTTGAAACGGGCGGGCAGGGAGTACGCTTGGGCGGCCATGGAGATGAGCCATCCCGACATCCGCAGCTTCCTGGAGCATGCCTTCTGCATGTGCTCGCACCACGCTTATGACGTATGGCAATGGATGGTAAAAAAAGGCTATTATCCGTTAGAAGCGGCTCCGATGTCGACGATGAATACGCTCGGCGCTTTTTATCAGAAAGTGCAGGAGCCGGCGGCGGTTCATTAGCAACTCGGCGGAGCATAGCGAAAGAAAAAGAGCGGTTACCAAGGAAACCAATGACCTGGCGCACCCGCTCTTTTTTCATGGGATCGGCAATTGGAAACATTGTTTTTGTGGTACAATGTCAGCGGATGCGGGCGCATTCAATTCCACTGCCAAGTGCAAAGAAGGTGCTGTTATTGGCCGCGATTTTTCATTACAACCCGGACCGTCCGTTCCGCGATTCACCGGAGCTGTATTTATGCTATTGGGGCAAGGAAGCCTGCGCTCCCCAGCATTCGTTCGGCCCGGGCGTACGGGACGTTTATAAGATCCACTTTGTCCATGAGGGAAAGGGGAGCGTTCGCGTGGAGGACGGCGAGACGCTGACGCTGACGGCGGGCCAGGCGTTTATCGCTTATCCTGAGCGGGTCGTCTTTTACCAGGCAGACGCCGCAAGGCCCTGGGTTTATTCCTGGATCGCCTTTTGCGGCGATCAGGCGGGAGAAATTCTGGCGCGAACCCGTGTGACCGCGGAGCAGCCGGTGTTCCCCATGGATACCCGTTTGATGCCGAAGCTGTACGAGCTTTTGAACGAGGCCGAGGAGCAGGCGGCCACCCGCGATTTGCGTTTGCGGGTCTTGCTGAACGAGTTTTTCTCGGTCATGGTGGAGCTGGCTCCGGCTTCCGCGCCGGGTCAAGCGGCGGTTCAAGCGCAGGCGAAAGACGCTTACATCCACCGCTGCCTTGATTTTCTGCACAGCCATTACGGCGAGGAGATTTCCGTCGGCCAGCTGGCGGCGGTCGTTGGGCTGGACCGCAAATATTTGTCGGCCATCTTTAATAACCGCGCCGGCAGAAGCGGCTTGAAGCTGCCCGCCATATCCCTCGGATTATGGCATAATTTCGGCGGCATCGATGTTTTGGAAAACGGGCGGGCGATGCTGCGCCGGGCGTTTGACCTCGGCATTACGCATTTTGATCTGGCCAACAACTACGGCCCGCCGCCGGGGTCGGCGGAGGAAACGTTCGGCAGGGTGCTCAGGGAAGACTTCCGCCCTTACCGTGACGAATTGATCATCTCCACCAAAGCGGGCTACTACATGTGGCCGGGACCTTACGGGGAATGGGGCTCCAAAAAATATCTCGTCTCCAGTCTGGATCAGAGTCTCAAACGGATGGGCCTCGAATTTGTCGATATTTTTTACCACCATCGCCCTGATCCGGATACACCGTTGGAGGAAACGATGTCCGCGCTCGACCTCGTCGTGCGTCAAGGGAAAGCGCTTTATGTCGGGCTGTCCAATTATCGGCCGGAAGAAACTCGCGCGGCAGCGAAAATCCTCAAAGAGCTCGGCACGCCATGCGTGATTCATCAGCCCAGCTATTCGATGATGAACCGCTGGATCGAGGAGGGGCTGCAGGATGTTTTGCAGGAAGAGGGGATCGGTTCGATCGTTTTTTCGCCGTTGGAAAAAGGCATCCTGACCGACCGCTACTTAGGCGGGATCGCGCCGGATTCCCGGGCGGCCGGGCCCAGCGTATTCCTGCGTGCGGAGGATTTGACCGCGGAGCGGATCGGCCAGGTGAAGCGGCTTAACGATTTGGCCGCAGCAAGGGGGCAAAAGCTGTCGCAAATGGCGCTCTCCTGGGTGCTGCGGGGCGGCAAGGTGACCTCGGCGCTCATCGGCGCGAGCAAGGTCAGCCAGATCGAAGACGCGGTTCTTGCGCTGCGAAACACCTCGTTCAGCGCTGAAGAGCTGGGCCAAATCGACGAGATTTTAGGTTATTAGATTGTAACGAAAAGCACCGCTCCTGAAGATCAGTCCGGGGGAGGTGCTTTTTTTGCGGGCAATAATTTATTCCGCCGTATTGAGTTGTCCTCCGGTTAACCTTTATAATATGACGAGTGTATCTTTTTGCGAGAAAGGTGTAGTTTCATGAGCATATTGAATGTAGAAAAGCTAAGCCACGGGTTTGGCGACCGGGCTATTTTTAACGATGTGTCCTTCCGGCTGCTGAAAGGCGAGCATATCGGCCTGATCGGGGCCAACGGCGAAGGCAAATCCACCTTCATGAACATCATTACGGGCAAGCTCCAGCCCGATGAAGGCAAAATCGAGTGGGCGCGCCGGACGCGCGTCGGCTATTTGGATCAGCATGCGGTGCTGAGCAAGGGCATGACGATCCGCGACGTGCTGCGCGGGGCGTTTCAGTATCTGTTCGACTTGGAGCAGGAAATGAACGACATGTATGCGAAAATGGGCGAGGTGTCGCCGGAGGAGCTTGAGCGGCTGCTGGAGGAGGTCGGCACGATTCAGGATACGCTGACGAACCAGGACTTCTACATGATCGACGCGAAAGTCGAAGAGACCGCGCGGGGACTCGGGTTGACCGATATCGGGCTGGATAAGGACGTAAACGATTTGAGCGGCGGGCAACGGACGAAAGTGCTGCTGGCCAAGCTGCTGTTGGAGAAGCCGGACATTCTGCTGCTGGACGAACCGACGAACTATCTGGACGAGCAGCATATCGAATGGCTCAAACGCTACCTGCAGGAATACGAAAATGCGTTTATTTTGATTTCGCACGACATTCCGTTTTTGAACAGCGTCATTAACTTGATCTATCATATGGAGAATCAAGAGCTGACCCGTTATGCCGGCGATTACCATCATTTCCAGCAGGTATATGAGGCTAAAAAACAGCAGCTGGAGGCCGCCTATAAGCGCCAGCAGCAGGAAATCGCCGACCTGAAGGATTTCGTCGCCCGCAACAAGGCGAGCGTCGCGACCCGGAACATGGCGATGTCCAGGCAAAAGAAGCTGGACAAGATGGAGATCATCGAACTGGCCAGGGAAAAGCCGAAGCCGCAGTTTAATTTCAAGGATGCGAGAACGTCCGGGAAGCTGATCTTCGAAACGGCGGATTTGGTGATCGGCTATGATTCGCCGCTCTCGAAGCCGCTGAACCTGCGCATGGAACGCGGGCAGAAAATCGCCCTGGTCGGGGCCAACGGGATCGGGAAAACGACGCTGCTGCGCAGCATTCTCGGGCAGATTGCGGCGCTATCCGGGTCCGTGCACCTCGGCGATCTCCTGGAAATCGGTTATTTTGAGCAGGAGATGAAAGAAGCGAACTACAACACGTGCATTGAGGAAATTTGGGACGAGTTCCCGTCGTTTACGCAGTTTGAGGTGCGCGCCGCGTTGGCCAAATGCGGCCTTACGACGAAGCATATCGAGAGCAAAATCGCCGTGCTGAGCGGGGGGGAGAAAGCCAAAGTCCGCCTGTGCAAGCTGATTAACCGCGAGACGAATTTGCTGGTGCTCGACGAACCGACGAACCACTTGGACGTGGACGCGAAGGATGAATTGAAGCGGGCGCTTATTGCGTATAAGGGGAGCATTTTGCTCATTTCCCACGAACCGGAGTTTTACCGCGACGTTGTGACGGAAACGTGGAACTGCGAAGCGTGGACGACGAAGATGCTGTAAGCGGAAGACACTAACGGCATTCAGTAGAAACGGCTTGCTCTTTTACAGAGGGCGGGCTGTTTTTATTGTAATAAGGGCGAAAGAACAGTCATACAAGCGGGCAGCCTCATATACCGTAATGAAGCTAAAAACCTATAGTGAGGTGAATCTATAAATGAGCTGCCATTGCTGCCCGCCCGTAACGATCGTTGCGCCGACGCAGGTCATCGTCCAAGATATCTACGACCCCCAGCTTGTCCAAGTCATCCATCCGATAAACATAGTGACTCGACGTCATTGCGTTCCCGTTTACGAGCATCTGGTCAAATACAATGTCGTTAGTGAGGCGCCCAAGGCGGCGGTTTGTTCCACGGCTCCGCGGCGGAAAAGAAGAAAGCGGTAATGCTCTCCCTTCTTAAACAGCCCTACTGCGTATTAAGGTAGGGTTGTTTTTTATGGAGTTCCCCAGTCAAAAACAGCGATTGCAAGAATAGTCCACAGCTTGAAAAAAATCGGTTATAATAGATAGGTACTAAACATAGAAAGTGGGAACAGTATGGGCCGCAAATGGAACAATATTAAGGAGAAAAAAGCTTCGAAAGACGCCAACACAAGCCGGATTTACGCAAAATTCGGGGTTGAAATTTATGTAGCCGCCAAGAAGGGCGAACCGGATCCGGAATCGAACCGCGCCTTGAAAGTCGTTCTGGAACGGGCCAAAACCTACAATGTGCCTAAAGCGATCATCGACCGCGCTCTGGATAAAGCGAAAGGCAGCTCGGAGGAAACCTATCAGGAGCTCCGTTACGAAGGCTTTGGACCAAACGGGTCGATGGTCATTGTCGATACGTTGACCAACAACGTGAACCGGACGGCGCCGGAGGTGCGTTCCGCATTCAACAAAAACGGCGGGAATATGGGCGTCAGCGGTTCGGTATCCTATATGTTTGACGCCACCGCGGTGATCGGCATGGAAGGAAAAACGATCGACGAAGTGTTCGAAATCCTGATGGAAGCCGATGTCGAGGTACGCGATATCGTAGAAGAGGATGATTCGGTCATCGTATACGCCGAACCGGATCAATTCCACGCGGTGCAGGAAGCGTTCAAAAACGCAGGGATCACCGAGTTTACCGTGGCCGAGCTGACGATGCTGCCGCAAAACTATGTGACGCTTCCGAAAGAGGCCGAAGCGCAATTCGAGAAGCTGATCGATGCGCTGGAAGATTTGGAAGATGTCCAGCAAGTCTATCATAATGTCGAATTTGAAGACTGAACGAAACAAGATGAAGGATGCACACCTCGGGGAGTTGAGCGTCTCAAGTGGCGTGCTTTGGATGGAAACAGGCTGACAAGGAGGATTACCTTGGACAGCCTGTTTGCTTTTCTTGAGCTGCATTTTCCGCTAAAATAATTGACAGTCGGCTGCTGGAACGGCGACCCGCCGTCGACGAACCTTCAGCCTTCAAAATAGCGGAACTTTATATACTTATTATCCGGAGCCAGGCAGGTTCATCCCCATTAGCGCCATTTTTTGTCCTTATTTTCCTAGGAATGGCCCAGAAGCGGGGATTTCGGTAGCGATTCAAGCAAATAGGGACATAAATTACCTCTATTTCTCTTTGAACAGGGGAGAACGCCGGAATAACGCCCTTTTTGGCCCTTATATTTTGCGCTGAGGTTTTTCAGGTGCAGTTTCGTAAAACGGAATTGATATATCGCAATTCGGATATATGATTTTAGGAGGAACATGATGAACAACGGGGCTTTGGGCGCCGGCCATTTAATGGAAACCGAAATCGTGCCGCTCGGAGATACCGCTCTGGTCGTAAAGCTTGGAGAGGCGATTCATCCGGCGGTGAATCAAAAAGTCAGGCAACTCGCCGATTATCTTGAAAAAAATCCGTTCCGGTGGATGGTGGAGTACGTTCCCGCCTTTACTTCGGTAACTCTATATTACGACATCATGCGGCTGCTGTCGGAGCTTGGCGGAACTAGAGAACAGGAGGAGGTCGTTTATCCGTTCGAGCTCGCTGCCGCTTTCGTTCGAGATGAGCTGCGAAAGCTTGAGGGCACCGGCCTTCCGCCGTCGAGAGTGATTCAAATTCCGGTTTGCTATGGCGGAGAATTGGGCCCGGATTTAACCGAAGTGGCGGAGCATCACGGTCTAACGCCCGAAGAAGTCATTGAGATACATACTTCGGCCGATTACCTGGTTTATATGCTTGGCTTCGCTCCCGGATTTGCCTATTTGGGAGGCATGTCGGAACGTATAGCGACACCGCGGAGACAGACGCCGAGACTGTCGATTCCGGCGGGTACGGTCGGCATTGCGGGGGATCAGACCGGCGTGTATCCGCTCGAAACGCCGGGCGGCTGGCAGCTCATCGGCAGAACGCCGATCGAGCTGTTCCGGCCGGGGCAAATGCCGCCAACCTTGCTGGGGGCGGGCGATACGGTACGCTTTTATCCGATATCCCGGGGGCAATTTGACGCTTGGGAGGAGGTTACAAGGTGAGCCTCTTGATCCATAAACCCGGCCTGCTGACGACAGTGCAGGATTTGGGCCGATACGGCACGCAAAAATACGGCGTCATCGTCAGCGGAGCGATGGATGCCTTCGCCTTGCGCATCGCGAATCTGCTCGTTGGCAATGAGGAGGGGGCAGCCGGGCTCGAGATTACGATGATGGGCCCGGAGATCCTGTTCGAGCAAACGGCGTTAATCTCGATTTGCGGCGGGGATTTGTCGCCCAAGCTAAACGGAGTATCGTTTCCGGGCTGGCGGACCGTTCTGGCCCCCAAAGGTTCCGTACTCACCTTCGGGCCCATGAAGCAAGGCTGCAGAGCTTACTTGGCCGTCGGCGGCGGATTGGAGGTGCCGGTGCAAATGAACAGCCGCTCCACCTATTTGCGGGCCGGTATTGGGGGATATGGCGGGCGAGCGCTGGCCAAAGGCGACAGGCTTCCGGTCGGGAACATGTGCATGCGGAGCCTGAATTTGCTGGCCTTGCTGGCCCGGAAGGCGGAGAATAGCGCGGGCGCCGTCAGCCGCTGGTCGATTTCCGCCGATCTTATTCCTCCCTACGAGCCGAATCCGACGGTCCGGGTGATCGCGGGAGAGCAATACGATTTGTTCCGGGAAGAGAGCAAAACGTTATTCGTAAGCGAACCGTTTGAGGTGTTGCCGCAGTCCGACCGGATGGGATACCGTTTCAAGGGGCCCGAGCTCAAGCTGGAGAAAAACGAGGAGATGGTCTCCTCGGCCGTTACGATGGGAACGGTACAGGTGCCGCCTGATGGCCATCCGATCGTGCTGATGGCCGACCGCCAGACGTCCGGAGGGTATCCGAAAATCGCCCAGGTGGCTTCCGCGGATTTGCCGCTGCTCGCCCAAGTGAATTTGGGCGGGAAGGTGAGTTTCCAGATAATCAGCTTAAGAGAAGCGCAGCGGCAGCTCGTCGAACGCGAAAAAGCCGTCCTTACTTTGCGCCGGGGACTCGACCTTTTGCAGCAGCAGAAGTAAACCGAATCGTTGAACAACCTATCGAAAGAGAGGCGAATGAACCATGAGCGTGGTGGACTTGAATTGCGACATGGGAGAAAGTTTTGGCGCTTATAAAATCGGCAGTGACAGCAAGGTGCTGAAGTATGTGACCTCCGCCAATATCGCCTGCGGTTTTCACGCCGGGGATCCGTCGATGATGCACCAAACCGTAAAGCTGGCCTTGGAAAGCGGAGCTGCGCTCGGCGCCCATCCGGGACTGCCGGATCTTGCCGGCTTCGGCCGCCGGGAGATGAATATTTCCCCTCAGGAAGCTTGCGACATGGTCGTGTACCAAATCGGCGCTTTGTGGGGATTCGTGCGTGCGGAAGGCGCAAAGCTGCAGCATGTGAAGCCGCACGGGGCCCTATACAATATGGCGGCCCGCAATGCCGGGCTGGCTGAAGCGATCGCCGAGGCGGTTTACAAAGTCGATCCCGAGCTGATTTTGTTCGGCCTGGCCGGAAGCGAATTGATTCAAGCCGGGCAAAAAGCGGGGCTGCGCACTGCAAGCGAGGTGTTCTCCGACCGTACTTACCAGTCCGACGGTTCACTGACGCCCCGCAGACAGCCTGATGCTTTGATTACCGATGAGCAAAAATCGGTCAACCAGGTGATTCGCATGGTGGCTGAAGGCAAAGTAATGTCCCGGCAGAACGTGGACGTGCCGATCCGGGCCGATACGATATGCATTCATGGCGACGGCGCGCATGCCGTGGAATTTGCCGGCAAAATCCGCAGCTCTCTCACGAAAGCGGGGATCGTCGTTCAGCCGATCGGTGTGACGCTCGGACGAAGCGAGCAGGGGTGAGAAGAACCTCGCCGGCGGCGAGGTCCTTTGTTCCGTGCAATCCCATGCGTTGGATGCGCGGGAGGGATGCGTTTGGGGCTTAATCCCGCAGTTAGAGTCAGATTGTTATGGAACTTATTTCAAGGTTAGAACCGACTCTTCCCCTTCTTTCATGCGCAAAAGCACTGAGTTTTCGGCACCTTCTAAACTGTGGTAGTCTAAACCTATGGACACTGCTCTAACGGACCCAAATGACTTTTTGCTTCTAAACGAGCTCACCCGGCCGATTCGAGGGAAATAACGTCATCTCGGTCCGTTACATTTGGCAAACCTCCATTTTTTTGCGGATAGAGCCTTAGGAGTCCCTTAGCTCCCCGTTTCCCCGCTTCTTCAGGTTCCGCTTCTCCTGTCACCTCTACACCCGCACTTCGTCCTTTAATCCGCCGGAAATTTTATACGCTATCATATTGAAAAAATCCGGGCGGCCATTCAAGGCCCCGGCATATTTTGGCCAAAGACCGCGTACTGTTTAACGGCGATAAAATCGCGGCCGACGCGGCCGAAACGATAGAACCTGCCGAATTGACACGGATGGAGATGACCTGAGTATGGAGGAGATAACCCGCTCGCTGCTCGCTTGCCGGACGGAAGGACGGCGCTGCGCCGTGGCTGCGGTGATCGAGGTGGACGGCTCCGCTTACCGCCGCGAAGGGGCGCGCTGCCTTATCCACGAGGATGGGGAAGTGACGGGTATCCTCAGCGGCGGCTGCATCGAGGAGGATTTGCGCGGGCACGCCGCGGAGGTGCTGCGTTCCGGCGAGCCGCTAAAGCTGTTCTACGACTTCCGGGTCAAAGGCGACGGCGTTTGGGGGCTTGGGCTCGGCTGCAACGGTGCGATCACCGTTTGGCTGGAGCCGTTTGATCCGGTGCGCGCTCCCGAGGCGGCGGACCGGATTTTATCCGACCTGCTGGGGCGTGCGGAAACGCGGGAGCCCTACGAGGCGGTGACGGTGATCGTTTCCTCCGATCCCGTCGCCGTTCCGCCGGGCACGCGCGGGGTTAGCCCCAGCGGGGCGTACGCCGGCCGGCTTGACGGCGGCCGGACGGCCGGGCTGGTGCGAGACGTACGCGGCAGCTCCCGGCTGGAGCTGCTGGTCGAACGCATCGCACCGCGCCCGGAGCTGGTCATCGTCGGCGCCGGCGACGATGCCCGCGTGCTCTGCAGCATGGCGAAAATGCTGCAGTGGCGCGTCACCGTCGCCTACCATGCGACTGAAAAAGCGGGCAAAAGCCGGTTCCCGGAGGCGGACGAACTGCTGATCATTCCGCGCCTTGCCTTTGACCAAGTGGACGTCAAAGGCAAATTCGTGGTGGTCATGTCGCACAATCTCGACTTGGACCGCGAAGCGGTGCGAAAGATGCTTACGCCGGAGGTGGCTTATCTGGGGCTCGTCGGCTCGAGATACCGGCTGGAAAGAATATTGGAGCATATGGGGCCCGGGCGGGAACATCCGCATAAGGCAGATGAAGCAGACGGAAGCCTTGGCGAAGCCGGGGAGCAGGGAACGGAGCAGGAGACGGAGCAGGGTGAAGCGCAGCGCAGCGGCATAGACCGCAGCCTCTTGGATAAGCTGTATTCCCCCGTTGGCCTGGATATCGGGGCGGCTACGCCACAGGAGATCGCCATGAGCATCCTTGCGGAAATGTTGGCCTGCCGAAACGGCAAGCCCGGGGGATTTCTACGCAACCGTAAAGGGCTGCGCGCGGCATCCTCGGCCGCGCAGGTTGCCGAAGCGTGCCTTGCGCCGCGGGATCTCTGCCAAACTTCGGAGACTACTTGCCATGTCTGACTGGGCAAACGCCGTCTGGGCGTTGATTCTCGCCGGCGGGGCGTCGGCGCGGATGGGCCGGCCCAAGCTGCTGCTTCCGGCGCCCCAAGGCAATGTGCTTAAGCAAACGGTATATCAGGCGTTGTCTTCCGGCAGCTGCCGGGTGGCGGTTATCGCCGCCGCAAACGGCCCGGTCAAGCGGAAGCACCTGGAGGTCCGGCCGGTGCTGCGGGCGGGAGCCGGGGGCATGATGACAGCGGGAGCGGCCGATGTTCGACCGGATTTGGCGGAGGTTACCGAATGGCTTGAAACGGATGCTTCAGCACGGGGGCTCGGCGCATCGCTGGCCGCCGGCGTGCGGCAGCTGTCGGCGCGCCATTCAATGCAGGCCATCCTGGTGCTGCTTGGCGATCAGCCGGAAATAAAGCCCGATTCGATCCGCCGGGTGACCGGTACGTTCCGGGAAACCAGAGCATGGATCGTTCAGGCCCGTTATGAGGATCGTCCGGCCCATCCGGTGCTGTTTGCCGCCCCGCTGTTTGCCGAACTGACCGCGCTGAACGGCGACGTGGGCGCCAAAGACCTTCTGCGCAAATTTAACGATCGCATTGTATATTCCGCTGTCCCCGGTCCGGCGCCGGGTGATATCGACACGCCGGAGGACTATCGAAGTTATGTGCGGAATGCTTTTTCCAAAACTTGATTTGCCGGGAGAGAGACGTTATTCTTAGGTCAATCCATGTTAGGAGTGATGTAAGATGGAGCTCACATACCGGTTTGATCCCGAGCGTCTCGAGATCCGCGAAACGGCGGGCGATGCCGATGTGGAGTTTGAGATTACCTTCCTGCAGAAGGAGCCTGTGCTGGCAAAAATGCGGGACGTGCAGAAGCAGTTCGAGGAAAACGACGTCTACACGGATGTTTTGTTCTACATGAATGAAGGTCGGGAGCAGCAATACAAGGTGGTTGTTCGCAAGGATTTTTACACGGACTTTATTTTGGCGCTGCTGAAACACCAGCTTTTGACCCGGGTGGAATGGACGTAAACACAAAAACAGAAGATCGCCGCTTCCAGCGCCTTTCTGGCCTGAATGGGGCGATCTTCTGTTTTTGTTGGCACGAGAAGCGATTACCCGATGGCCGTAGCTGTAAAAACGATCGGACCTACAACTCTTGCCGCGGCATTGTTGTCTTGATTTTCCACGATTAACTGGTAGTTTTGCGTACCGAGCGGAGCTTGCTCTACCATATTCACGGTGATCAGGCCCCAATCGTTAAAGAGATCTTCCAATTCCACGAGCCCGTAAAATATTTCCGTACCCGCCCTCCAAATCCGCACCAAAATATTCGGGGTATCGGCTAACGCCTCGACGCCGACCGTGGCTTTCAGTTCCACCCGGTTGTTAAATGAAGCGGGGTTTGCCGGATCAATGAACACCGAGACGGCGGCGATTTGGACACCGGCCGGTGAAATAGGGATCGGGATCGCCGGACCGACATTGGTTGCGGGCGAAACTACCGATGCATTGTAATCCAGTAATGTTCTTGCCATAGGACTATCATCTCCTTTGGTTTTCTGCTTTTATTTTATGTTGCTAAACGACGCTCGTTTGGATAAAGGTAGCGGTTCAGTTGACTCAATTTGGTAAGCCAAGCAGGTAGGCGTGGATCATTCCCGCAAGTTTTTAGCCGCTTTAGCCCGCAAAAAAAAGGCCGCCTCCGGCTGCTTGCCGATAGGAAGCCGTTTATCATCATGGAAAGTTGTTAGCGAAGGCCTACTGCGAACGCAGCTGTTCGCCGCGAACGGCGCGTTTGGCCGACCATAGACGCCAGCCCGTCAGCACCGCGGCCACCAGGCAGATGGTCGCCGAGGTCATAAAGACGACGTGCATGCCGGAGAGGAACAGATCGGGGCGCCCCGGCACCAGTCCCGTACACCGCTGGCCGGCGAGGCTGCTCATGACGCCAAACAAGGTCGTGGTGGCGACGGTAATCCCGACCACCATGCCGACGTTGCGCACAAGCGAGTTGATGCTGCCGGCGATCCCCAGCTGCGTTCTCGGCACCTTGGACATCACCAGCGAATTGTTGGGCGATTGGAACAAGCCGCTTCCAAGACCGAGCATCCCGATCCATACGCCGACCAGGAAAATAGGGCTGCTCCCGTGAAGACCGGCGAGGCCAACCTGGGCGATGACCATCACGATCAGGCCGGCGAAGGTGAGCAGCTCGGAACCGATTTTGTCCGACAGCGCGCCGCTGAGCGGAGCGACGATCACCATCACGATCGGGAACAACATCATCAGCAGCCCGGCATGCGATGGGGAAAGGTTCAAAATGCTCTGTGTATAAAAAGGTGCGATAATATTAAAACAAAAATTGGCGACAAAAACGAGAAATCCGCACAGGATGCTTAGGCTGAACAGCGGATTTTTAAACAGCGACAGCTGCAGCATCGGTTCGGTCTTGCGCGTTTCGATCCAGAGAAAAACGATAAACACCACGGCCGCAATGATCAGGGCGGCGATAATACGCGGGTCGCGGTAGCCGATCTGCTGTCCCAGCAGCAAGCCGGAGAACAAGGCGAGAATAAATAAAGGGAACAGCAGGCTGCCGGCTTTGTCGATTTTTACCCCCAGCTTGGTGCGGTCCGCAGGCAGCGTTCTCCAGCCGATCACGATGGCGATGAGCCCTACCGGAATGTTGACCCAGAAAATATATTCCCAACCGAGCGCGGACACGATGACGCCGCCCAAGCTTGGTCCGGCGATGCTGCCCAAAGATACGAACGTGCCGATCAGCCCCAACGCCCGCCCCCGTTCCGTAGCCGGAAAAATATCCGTGATAATGCCCTGGTTGTTGGCCATCGTCATCGACGCCCCCAACGCTTGGATCAACCGCGAGCCGACCAGCATCGTCAATGAAGAGCTGAACCCGCAAAGCAGCGAACCCACGGTAAAGATAATCATGCCCCACTTGAAAACTTTGATTTTTCCGACGATGTCCCCCAGCTTGCCGAAAAAAAGAATCGCCGCGCAGATCATCATTAAGTAGGCGGTGACCACCCATTCGGCCTCGGCAACCTGCAGATCAAGCTGCTTAGAAATAACGGGGAGGGCGATGTTAACGATGCTGCCGTCGAGCGTCGACATAAACGTAAACAGATTCAGCACGACGAGAATAAGCCAGCGCCGCTTTTGGATTTGCGGATCCTCCTGATAGGATACCGGAGCGCCCATACTTTCCGTTTTCATACAAACTACACCTCTCTTGTTCGGTATACCCAAAGATTGCATTTTGTTGCGTCCGCAACTGTTTTGCTGGTTTTAGTTTACTCCGATTTAGTTGCACATGCAACAGATTTTTAGTAAAATTTTCGTAAAACAGACCGCTCGCAAAGAGGTGAAAGGGATGGAGAAGTTTTTCGTCGGCAAGTTGATCTCATACATCCAGCGCATGAACCAAAAGCAGCTGGCCGCCTTGCTGAAGCCTTACGACATCGGCGGCGGAGGGCACCACACTTACCTGAAGGCCATTTTGGCGAACCCCGGGATCAATCAGGATCAACTGACAAGCGAAGCCAAGTTCGACAAAGCGACCACGGCCCGCTGCGTAAAGCAGCTGGAGGAGGCGGGCTATGTTTACCGCCGGATCGACGATCACGACCGCCGTGCCTACCGGTTGTATCCGACCCAAAAGGCCAAAGACTTCGAGCCGACGCTGCGGCGGATTTTTGAGGAACACAACCGCCGGTTCACAAGCTGCTTGACGGAGGCGGAAAAGGAGCAGCTATCGAGCTTGCTGCAAAAGATCTACGACAGCTATCAGGCGGATTAAAGCTGCCGTCGGATCTATTTTCCCTAGGTTCAATCCATATTATTTATAGGAACGAAATGCAAAAAAAAGCAACGGTTTAATGTCCGCGGAACGATTTTTGATGAAACGAAGTGATATCGCGAAAAAGGGATTGCCCGTCATCCGTGACGGCAAAACCGGCGGACAGCGGAAGGTAAAGAGCGCGGTAGGGCTCGGGGACCCAAATATACTGGTGTACATAAGACGTGGCGATAAAACCGCACCGCTCCCAAAATTTCAGGCGGCTGCGGTTTTCCTCCGTATCATCGGCCTCGGCTTCAATGATGATTGCCTTAACTAGGCTTTCGCTGGCCGCCCAATCGCGGATTTGCTTGAACAAGCCCGCGCCCAGCCCTTTTCCGCGCAAATCGCGGCGGATGGCCATATAATCCAGGATCAGCCGTCTATTTTCCGCAGGGCCGCTAAACCCGGCAACCGCCATGGCGGCTGCTTCGCCGTCCAGAGTCCCTGCGTGCATGCAGGCGATCCCCTTGTTTAACATGCTCCGCAGCACTTTTTCCGGTTTGGCTCCGTGCGGGAAGGCTTCCCGGTAAATCGGGCCGAGCCGTTCCCACCAGGTTTCGTCCCAATGCATAATTGTTTCGAATTTTAGCTGCAATGAAGGTGCCTCCTCAAGCGATGAATGAATGTTAAGCAGCGTGTCTTTAAATAGTAATACAGCGGCGTGGCTGCGGCAAATTTTCACCGATTCCAAACTTCAGGACATATGTCCTTTCCAAAAGGTCCCGTGTTATCTTTTAATATGAACAGACTATGAAGAGGGGAGAACACCATGAAAGGCTTGTTATTTGCGTTTTTGGCGGGGGCCTTTATTACACTCCAAGGGGTGGCGAATTCGCGGATCAGCTCGAGCATCGGCACCTGGCCTGCGGCCGCGCTAACGCAGTTCACCGGCTTTATCGCGGCCTGGCTCATCTGGCTGTTTATCCGGGACGGCAATCTGAAGCAGTTGGGGCGCGTGCAGCCGTTATATCTCGGCGGCGGAGCGCTCGCGGCGATCATTATTTTCTCCAATGTCACGGCGATTCAGCATGTCGGGGTCACGCTTTCGATCGCGGCCGTGCTGATCGCTCAGCTGTGCATGACTTTCCTGATCGACAGCACCGGGTGGTTTGGCATCGAAAAGAAAAAAATGCGGCTGCCGCAGTTTGTCGGCATCGCGCTGATGATTGCCGGCGTCGCGATTCTTAAATTGTAGGCCGGCCGCGCTTGGGAGGATCGGAACTTGAAAGAAATCGAAGATCGCGGGCAGCTTAAAGCCTATATGCAGACGCATCAACTGGATAACGTATTTACGGAGCCGCTCATCCCGCACCTGACGCTGCTTACTTTCGACCAAGGCGAGTTGATTTGCGCCCAAGGGGAGCCCTCCGGGGTGATGTATGTTTTGGTGAAAGGGAAAATCAAAATATACAACACGTCGGAGGAAGGGCGGACGCTCGTGATTTCCTTCAAGACGCCGCTTGAAGTGATCGGGGACGTGGAATATATCCGGGGCAGCGATATCATCAACACGGTCGAGGCGGTATCCCCGGTGCACATGATCGCAGTGGAGTACCGCTGGCTGCGGAAATACTGCGGCGATCATTCTCCGCTGCTGCGTTTTTTGCTGGACATCATCACTAACAAATTTTATATGAAGTCTAGCTCGCTGAGCTTTAATCTGCTGTATCCGGTGGAGGTCAGGCTTGCCAGTTATTTGCTGTCCGTATCGTTTGACGAATCCGGCTCGGGTTATAGGAGGGAGCTTAGCACCGCGGACCTGACGGATGCGGCCAATCTGATCGGCACCAGCTACCGGCATCTGAACCGGGTGCTGCAGAAGTTTGCCGCCCGCGGGCTGATCGAACGGAGCCGGAAGGGCATTTTGGTCAAGGACAGGGAAGGTCTGCAGAAGCTGACGCACCGGAATATTTACGAATAATCGGGAGGAAACGATGGTTTTAGGGATTTTATTGGCGCTGATTGGGGGTTCTCTGGTCGGTATACAAAATATTTTTAACAACAAAGTCAATGAGCATACGGGTACCTGGACGACCACCACGCTCGTGCTGGGTCTCGGGTTTGCCGCTTCTTTTGCGATCGGATTGTTGCTCGAAGGGAAAAATATGTTCGCGCTGCGCGATATGCAGACTTGGTTTTATTTCAGCGGCTTGATCGGCGTGGGCGTCGTCACCTGCATGGTGCAGGGAGTTAAGCGTTTGGGGCCGACCTACGCCGTGGCGATCGTTATGACCTCCGAGCTGGGATTTGCTTTGTTGTTCGATTCCATGGGATGGCTCGGGCTGCAGAAGGTTTCGTTTACGCCGAAACAGCTGATTGGCGTATTGGTCATCGTCGGAGGGATCTTCGTGTATAAACTGGGTGAACGGCGCAGGTCCGAGGCGGCGGCCACCGCCAAGAAGGCGAAGAGGGAAGCGTTGAACTAAAGAATTACAATTAGAGAACGAGGAGGAAAGAATATGCCGGAGAATATCGATAAAATCGCCTGGATTTGTATCAGGGACGGGCGGATTTTGAGCGTCCGCTCCAAGGGGAAGGAGCTATTTTATTTTCCCGGAGGGAAGCGAGAGCCCGGCGAAACCGACGCCGAAACGCTGCAGCGCGAAATCGGCGAGGAGCTGTCCGTACGCATCAAGCCGGAAACGATCGCCTATTACGGTGCGTTTGAAGCTCAAGCCGACGGCAAGCCGGAAGGGGTGCTCGTCAAGATGACGTGTTATACGGCCGACTGCGCGGGTGACCTTGCGCCCGCCTCCGAAATCGGAGAACTGGCCTGGCTCGGCTATGCCGACCGGGACCGGACGTCGCTGATCAGCCGGATCATTTTTGACGAGCTGCATGAGAAGAACTTGCTGGCTTGATGGAGGACCTAGCGAGATTAGGGGTAGGGGAATAGGGAGGCAGGGAGATTGGGTGGTAAGGAGTTTGAGAGTTGGGAGTCGTCTGTCTGTCGTTTCGAAGCGTATTAAGAAGCATATTCAGAAGCATATTCAGGAGGACATTCAGCAGCATACTCAGCAGCAAATAAGGACAAAAATTGTGCTTATTTCCGTGCTGAAATGGGGAATGGGGGAAATAAGCGCACCGCCGTATCACCGCACATCGCAACACCATACAACGGACCGCCGAACCGCCACACAACCGCCGTTATCACCCGGTAGCCATCCTGCAATGAAAACCGCTGACCCGCTCAGCGGTTTTTTTAATAGGGTTTTCACCGCCATCATCAGGGATTTCCCTGATGGGAAGATGGAGGCGCGCCGTTCCATAATGGAAACAGACAGAATGAATATCATTGGATTCCCCGATCAAATGCATTCATTCGTGGATGAAGGAGTGAACGCTTCCTATGAAAAAAAGATCAGGACTAACTTTTTTCAAACCGAAGGAAGGCTATTCGGGAAACTGGTCGATCGTTGAAGAAAAAAGCCGGGAATGGGAGAACATGTACCGCGGCCGCTGGTCGCACGACAAAGTGGTGCGCACGACGCACGGGGTCAACTGTACCGGCTCCTGCAGTTGGAAGGTTTTTGTGAAAAACGGCATCATCACCTGGGAAAACCAGCAGATCGATTATCCGTCCTGCGGGCCGGACATGCCGGAATTTGAGCCGCGCGGTTGTCCGCGGGGCGCATCGTTTTCCTGGTACGAATACAGCCCGCTGCGGGTGAAATATCCGTATATGCGCGGGCGCCTGCTGCGGCTGTGGAAAGAGGCGCTGGCAAAGCAAGGCGACAACCCGGTGGAGGCATGGGCCAGCATCGTGGAAAATCCGGAAGCCGCCAAATCGTATAAGCAAGCCCGCGGCAAAGGCGGCCATGTGCGCGTGACGTGGGAGGAAGCTACCCGTCTTATCGGCGCGCAGCTCATCTATACCATAAAAAAATACGGGCCCGACCGGATCGCCGGCTTTACGCCGATCCCGGCCATGTCGATGATCAGCTACGCATCGGGCGCGCGCTTTATCTCCCTGCTGGGCGGGGAAATGCTCAGCTTCTACGACTGGTACGCCGATTTGCCGCCGGCTTCGCCGCAAATCTGGGGCGAGCAGACCGACGTGCCGGAATCGTCCGACTGGTACAATGCCGGCTACCTCATCATGTGGGGCTCCAACGTGCCGCTGACGCGCACGCCGGACGCCCACTTTATGACCGAGGTGCGGTATAAAGGGACCAAAGTGGTGTCCGTAGCCCCGGACCACGCGGAAAACGTCAAGTTCGCCGACAACTGGCTGGCCCCGCATCCGGGAACCGACGCGGCCGTCGCGCAGGCGATGACGCATGTCATTTTGGACGAGTTCTACGTGCGGCGCCAGGAGCCGATGTTCCTGAACTATGCCAAGCAGTATACGGACATGCCGTTCCTGATTTTGCTCGATTCGCATGAAGGCAAATACAAGGCCGGACGGTTCCTGAGAGCCAGCGATCTCGGCGAACGTTCGGAGCACGCCGAATGGAAGCCCGTTATTATCGACGAAGCGGAAAACGAGCTGATCGTCCCCAACGGGACGATGGGGCAGCGCTGGGAAAAAGACGTGAAATGGAACCTCAAGCTCGAACGCGAAGACGGAACGGCTATCAAGCCGGCGCTTTCGGTCGAAGGCCATGAAGCCGAGTGGACGGAAATCGTCTTCCCGTATTTCGACCAGAGCGGCAACGGCACGTTTGCCCGGACGATTCCGGCGAAGCGGATTACGCTCGCCGACGGTTCGACCCGGCTGGCGGCCACCGTGTATGACCTGATGCTCAGCCAATACGGCGTGAAGCGTCCCGGCGGCTCGAACGCGCATACGGCGGCCGGCTATGACGACGCCAGCTCGCATTACACGCCGGCCTGGCAGGAGAAGATCACCGGCGTCAAAGCTTCGCTCGTCGTGCAAATCGCCCGGGAATTCGCCCAAAACGCGCTCGATACCGGCGGGCGCTCGATGATCATCATGGGCGCGGGCATCAACCACTGGTTCAACAGCGATACGATTTACCGCTCGATCCTGAACCTGGTTGTGCTGACGGCCTCGCAGGGCGTAAACGGCGGCGGCTGGGCCCACTATGTCGGCCAGGAAAAATGCCGGCCGATCGAGGGCTGGTCGACGATCGCGTTCGCCCGCGACTGGCAGGCCCCGCCAAGGCTGCAAAACGCCACCTCGTTTTTCTATTTCGCCACCGATCAGTGGAAATACGAGGAAATGAGCACGGATTCACTCAAATCGCCGACGGGCGGCCAAACGAAATACAGCCATCCGGCGGATTACAACGTGCTGGCCGCGCGCCTGGGCTGGCTGCCGTCTTACCCGCAGTTCAACAAAAGCAGCCTGGCTTTTGCCGCGGAAGCGGCGGCAGCCGGAAAGACCGAAAACGCCGACATTATCAAGTACGCGTACGAACAGGTCGTGAAGGGCGAAACAAAGTTTGCGATCGAGGACCCGGACGCGCCGGAGAACTTCCCGCGTACGATGTTCGTTTGGCGCTCGAACCTGATCTCCAGCTCGGCCAAAGGGCAGGAGTTCTTCATGAAACATCTGCTCGGCACGAATAACGGGCTGCTGTCCACGCCGAACGAAGAGGAAAAGCCGCAGGAAATCGTCTGGCGCGATGAGGTCGAAGGAAAGCTCGACCTGCTTGTGTCTTTGGATTTCCGCATGACCGCGACGCCGATGTACGCCGATATCGTGCTGCCGGCGGCGACCTGGTACGAGAAGGTCGACATCTCCTCGACCGACATGCACCCGTTCGTGCATCCGTTTAACCCGGCGATCGATCCGCTGTGGGAATCGCGCTCCGACTGGGATATTTACCGCACGCTGGCCGGCGTCCTGTCGGACATGGCGAAAGAGCATCTGCCGGGCGTCTACAAGGACATCGTAAGCTCACCGCTCGGCCATGATTCCATCGGCGAAATCTCCCAGCCGTACGGCGAGGTGAAGGATTGGAAACGCGGCGAGATCGAGCCGGTCCTGGGCAAAACGATGCCCGGCTTTACCGTGGTTGAGCGGGATTACACGAAAATTTACGACAAATACGTTACGCTCGGGCCTAATCTCGAGACCGGCAAAGTCGGCGCCCACGGGGTATCGTTCCCGGTGAAGGAAGAGTACGAAGAACTTAAGTCCATCAATGGCGCTTATTTCGACGACACGATCAAAAACGGGCGGCCGAAGCTGCATACGGCCAGACACGCGGCCAACGCCGTGCTGCATCTGTCTTCGGCGACGAACGGGAAAGTTTCGCAGCGGGCTTGGGAATCCGCCGAGCAGGAACACGGTGTGGAGCTTAAGGATATTTCCGCCGACCGCGCCGCCGAAAAGATCACGTTCGCGAACATTACGGCCCAGCCGCGCGAGGTTATTCCGACGCCGGTGTTCACCGGCTCGAACAAATCGGGCCGCCGGTATTCGCCGTTTACGACCAATATCGAACGGCTTGTTCCGTTCCGCACGTTGACCGGGCGGCAGCATTTTTACCTGGATCACGAAATCTTCCTCCAGTTCGGCGAAGCCTTGCCGGTTTATAAGCCGACGCTGCCGCCGATGGTGTTCGGCCCCCGCGACAAGCAGGTCGCCGGAGGCGAAAACGCGCTGGTGCTGCGGTATTTGACGCCGCACGGCAAATGGAACATCCACAGCACGTACCAAGACAACCTGCACATGCTGACCTTGTTCCGCGGCGGCCCAACCGTGTGGATCAGCCGCGAGGACGCCGAGCAGCACAACATCGCCGACAACGATTGGCTGGAAGTGTTCAACCGCAACGGCGTCGTGACGGCGAGAGCGGTCGTCAGCCACAAAATGCCGAAAGGCACGATGTTTATGTATCATGCCCAGGACAAACACATCAACGTGCCGGGCTCCGCGATTACCAAGGAGCGGGGCGGCAGCCACAACGCGCCGACGCGCATCCATTTGAAGCCGACGCAATTGGTCGGCGGTTACGCCCAGCTGAGCTATGGCTTTAACTACTACGGTCCGATCGGCAACCAGCGGGACGTGTACGTGGCCGTGCGCAAACTGAAGGAGGTCGATTGGCTTGAAGATTAAAGCGCAAATTGCCATGGTGATGAATCTCGATAAGTGTATCGGCTGCCATACGTGCAGCGTCACATGCAAAAGCACCTGGACGAACCGGGAAGGCGCGGAATACGTCTGGTTCAACAACGTGGAGACGAAGCCGGGCATCGGCTATCCGAAGCGTTGGGAGGACCAGGAGCAGTACAAAGGGGGCTGGACGCTGAAGAACGGCAAGCTGGAGCTGAAATCCGGCAGCAAGCTGTCCAAGATCGCCCTCGGGAAAATTTTCTACAACCCGGACATGCCGGAAATGAAAGATTATTACGAGCCGTGGACCTACGACTATGAGAAGCTGACGAATTCGGGCGAGAAAAAGCACCAGCCTACGGCGCGCCCGAAATCGGCGGTCTCCGGCGAGCCGATGGACATCGACTGGGGGCCCAACTGGGAAGACGATCTGGCCGGCGGACATATCACCGGGCCCAAAGATCCCAACATCGAAAAAATCGAAGAGGAGATCAAATTCAGCTTCGAGCAGTCGTTTATGATGTACCTGCCGCGGCTCTGTGAGCATTGCCTCAACCCAAGCTGCGTGGCGTCCTGCCCTTCGGGCGCGATCTACAAGCGCGATGAGGACGGCATCGTGCTCGTCGACCAGGAGGCCTGCCGCGGCTGGCGCTACTGCATGACGGGCTGCCCGTACAAGAAGGTGTACTTCAACTGGAAAACGAACAAGGCGGAAAAATGCACCTTCTGCTTCCCGCGCATCGAGGCGGGGCTGCCGACCGTTTGCTCGGAAACGTGCACCGGCCGGATCCGCTACCTCGGCGTGCTGCTGTACGACGCGGACCGCGTGCAGGAAGCGGCTTCCATGCCGAATGAGCAGGACTTGTACCAGGCGCAGCTGGACCTGTTCCTCGATCCGAACGATCCCGCAATCATCGAGCAGGCGCGCAAGGACGGGCTTAGCGAGGAATGGCTCGAAGCCGCGCAAAATTCGCCGGTATACAAACTGGCGATCGAATATAAGCTGGCGTTCCCGCTGCACCCGGAATACCGCACGCTGCCGATGGTTTGGTACGTGCCGCCGCTGAGCCCGATCATGAGCTATTTCGAAGGCCGGGATTCGATTCAAAATCCGGACCTGATCTTCCCGGCGATCGAAGAGATGAGAACGCCGATCCAATATTTGGCCAATATGTTGACCGCCGGAGACACCGGGGCGGTAAAAGTCGCGCTGCAGCGCATGGCGATGATGCGTTCGTATCAGCGGGCGCACTTTTCCGGGAAACCGTTTGACGAAAGCCGCCTGGACCGGGTAGGCATGTCAGCCCGGCAAATCGAGGAAATGTACCGCCTGCTGGCGATCGCCAAATACGAAGACCGCTTCGTGATTCCGACTTCGCATAAGGAAGGCTACATGGACCCGTACCGCGCCCAGGGCTCGGAAGGGTTCGGAATGGACTGCGGCGGCTGCGGCCCGGCCTTCACTGCGCAGGAAAAAGGCAAGAGCGGCCAGGATTTATACGAACAGAACTTTTACGGGGGGATCTGGCGTGATTGATCTTGTCAAGCTGCATGAGTATAAAGAGATGTTCGGCTTTTTTGCCGGTCAATTGGCCTACCCCGACAAAGCGGCTTTTCGCGAGCTGCGCGAAGCGGAGGAGCTAAACTGCCCTCCTGCGGTCCGTGAACCGATCGCGGCATACCGGGAACGGATGCTCCTGCTCAGCATGGACGACATCGAAGAACAGTATGTGCAGACGTTCGATTTCGAGAAATCGTCGACGCTTTATATGACCTACTTCAAATATGAAGATTCGCGGGAACGCGGGCAAATGCTGACGGCGCTTAAGGGCGTTTACGAGCTGTACGGTCTGGAAATGGAAGGCCGGGAGCTGCCGGATTACCTGCCGGTGATGTGCGAGTTTCTCTATGCCGCCCAATGGCTGAATCAGGAGCAGGCCGAAACCGCCATGCAAACGCTGCTCACCGTGCTTGAAGACGGCACGTACAAACTGATGAAGTCGCTCGAGAAGCAGGACAGTCCTTATTTTTATCTCATCAAGGGGTTAAGGGAAACGTTTAAGCTGTGTCTTCGGCAGGAGGTGAACGCTAGTGAGCTTGGTTGATCAGTTTGCCTGGGTTATATTTCCTTATCTGTGCGTCGCCGTTTTTATCGTCGGCCATATTTTCCGCTACCGCTACGACCAATTTAACTGGACGGCCAAATCCAGCGAATTTATCGAGAAAAAACAGCTGATGATCGGCAGCCTTCTGTTCCATATCGGCGTCATTCCGGTCATTCTCGGGCATGTCGCCGGGCTGGGGATTCCGAAGTCGTGGATGAACGCCATGGGCGTCAGCGAGCATTTGTACCATATCGGCGCGATGTACGGCGGGGGCTTTTTCGGCGTCGTCACGTTTGCCGGGATGCTGATCCTGACGGCGCGCCGCCTGACGAAAAAAACGATCCGCCGCTTAAGCTCGGTTTCGGATATCGCGGTCAATGTGCTGCTATTGTCCATCGTTTTTATGGGCCTGTTCTCCACGCTGGTTACAAACAATGTGCAGCCGGAATTCGATTACCGGGAAACGATATCGGTGTGGTTCCGCAACCTGCTGGTGTTTCGCCCGGAGGCCGCCTATATGGCGGAAGTGCCGCTTTCGTTTAAAATTCATATTATAGGCGGATTTTTGATTTTTGCGCTGTGGCCGTTTACCCGGCTCGTTCATGTTTGGAGCGTACCCTTGAATTATGCCCGGAGAAGCTATATCCTTTATAGGAAGCACCGCCAGCATTAACGCCGGCAGAAGGATTTGAAATTAGGAGCCTAGCGTATGAAGCCATTGTCCAGCGATTACCAGTTCAAAATAGATCAGCTAAGGGAGCAAGCGGGTTACGATTTCGCCGCCCTCGCGTTTGCGCAAACGGCGGTCAACGATTACGTGATCACGTGGCAATTCGCTTCCGGCAATTTAAATGAACGTTATAAGCGCATCGTTCTCCAATCCGGAAAAGGGATTGCCGGCATCGTGTTCAAAACCGGCATCCCGATCCTGGTGACCAGCGTCCGGGAGCAGCTCAACCCAAAGGAATTAATCAATTATCCGATCGTCATGTCGGAGAAGTTGACCGGCCTTGCGGCCATTCCCTTATATTTGGCGGACCGTGTGGAAGGCGTGCTGCTGATCGGCTGCCGCGGGGGGCAAACGATGCCCCAAGACACGCTGCAGGCCTTATACGGGGCGCTTCACGGCCGGTTCGGAGATTTTGCCGTAAAGGAGTTGACCATCCCGTGAGCCAGCCTTCGCTGCAGATTTCGCCCGAGCTTTTGCTGAAAATGTATGGACAAAGCGCGGAAGCGATCATTTTCTTCGACCGCGACAACGAAGTTATCGCCATGAATCCGACGGCGGAGCAATTGCTTGACCCGCGGATGTTCCGCCGGGGGAAACGGGACGGAAACAACGCCTTTTGCTTTGCCTGCCGGGGCTACACCAGCGAAGAGGAGCCGATGACCTGTTTGGATTGTTATTTGTCCAATCCGCTTAAAGATTTCAGCTCCTTCCAGCTTTATCTGGAAACGAAGGACCGGGGTCTCGTGCCGTATTCCGCCGGTTTCCACACGGTCGATGAACAGGCCGGCATCCGCGTTTTGATGCTGCGCGATCTGACGAACCATCTGCTGACCCAACAGACCTTGAACCGTAACACGATGACCAAAAGCATCATCAAGGCCCAGGAAGACGAGCGCAAACGGATTTCGCGCGAGCTGCACGACAGCGTGGCGCAAGAGCTCGTCAGTTCGCTTGTCGATCTGCGCGTGCTGAAATATTTGAACGTGCAGGAGGATGCGCTGCAAAAAATCCGGCAGACCGAGGCCTCCTTGACCCGGCTGCTGGAGCAGATCCGCAATCTGTCCGTGGAGCTTCGTCCGGCGTCGCTGGACGACCTTGGCCTGGAGGCGGCCTTCCGCTCCCATTTCAAATGGGTCGAGAAAAACTACGGGGTGGTCGTCCGTTTTAACGCGGAGCTGGGCGGACTGCGGTTCAATAACGAGGTCGAAACGGTCGTTTACCGGGTCTGCCAGGAATCGCTGCTCAACGCCTTAAAGTACGCCGATGTCGACGAAATCACCGTGCGGCTGTACATCGCGGACCGCAAGCTGGAGCTGGTCGTCGAGGACCGGGGAAACGGCTTTGACGTCAATGCCAGGGACCCGAAGGGAACCGGCCTCGGCTTGTACGGGATGAAAGAACGGGCCGAACTGGTAAACGGGGAGATTGTTATCACCTCGGAGCCGGGGAAGGGGACGACGGTGCTGCTCAAGGTTCCGGTCGGACCGGACGGAACGGTCAGCCCCTGACGGGTGAGTCTGCATAATAGAACGGAGTTGGAAGGGAGGAGCGGATCATGAAGGTTGTCATTGCCGATGACCATGCCGTCGTCCGCAGCGGCTTTGCGATGATCATCAATTTTCAGGAAGACATGGAGGTCGTCGCGACGGCCGCCGACGGGATCGAAGCCTACAAAATGGTGGCGAAGCATCGGCCGGACATTCTGCTGATGGATCTCAGCATGCCTCCCGGCGAAAGCGGACTGATCGCCACCGCGAAGATCAACGAGGATTTTCCCGATACGAAAATCATTATCCTGACCATGTATGACGATGAGGAATATCTGTTCCACGTGCTGAAAAACGGAGCCAAAGGTTATGTGCTGAAAAACGCTCCGGACGAACAGCTGGTCTCGGCGATCCGCATGGTGCATCAGGGCGGCGTTTACATCCACCCGAAGCTGGCCACCTCGCTCGTCCGCGAGTTCATCAACCAAAACCAGGAGGCGGACGAGAGCAGCCCCTACCGGATTTTATCCACCCGTGAGATCGAGATTTTGCCGCTGGTGGCCAAGGGCTACGGCAATAAGGAAATCGCCGAGATGCTGCATATTTCCGTAAAAACCGTCGAGGCGCATAAAGCGAAGCTGATGGAGAAGCTGAATTTAAAAACAAGGCCGGAGCTGGTGGAATACGCGCTCAAAAAGAAGCTGCTGGACTTTTAATCCAAGCGCTTGCCCATAATCGTCGTTTGATGATTATGGGCTTTTTTGTGTCCAAACGGCCAGGTTAGGGAGTTCCGGAACGCAAGCGAGGGATTTCCCTATTTTAGCCGGGCGGTGTTCTCCTCTACAATACGGATTGGGGAATCCGATCGCGGTTCATTCAGTAATTTGGGAAAGGTGATCTATTTGATAAGAAAAGTTCAATTACCGCTGCAAACATTAAATCTTATCGTTGGTTTTGCCGTGTGGGTGATCATCTCTTCGCTCGTGTCGTTTATGGGCGAAGACATCAACATCCCGCCCGACAAGGTGGCGATCATCACGGCGATTCCGGTCGTGCTTGGTTCTGTGCTTCGTATACCTATCGGTTATTACACCAACATCTTTGGGGCCCGGCTCGTCTTTTTGATCAGCTTCGTCTTATTGCTGTTTCCGGTGTACTACATCAGCGAAGCGAAGTCATACGTCGATCTGATCATCGGCGGGTTGTTCCTCGGGATCGGCGGAGCCGTATTTTCCGTCGGCGTTACGTCGCTGCCGAAATATTACCCCAAAGAGCGCCATGGCTTGGTGAACGGCGTTTACGGATTGGGGAATCTGGGAACGGCCGTCACCTCTTTTTCGGCGCCCGTCATCGCTACGCAAATCGGCTGGTCGATGACCGTGAAGCTGTATCTGATCTTGCTGCTGGTGTTTGCGGCATTGAATTTTCTCCTGGGCGACCGCAAGGAAGTCAAAGTGAAAACGTCAATGATGGAACAGATCAAAGGCGTCTACAAAAACGAAAAGCTGTGGCTGTTTTCGCTGCTCTATTTCATTACCTTTGGCTCGTTTGTCGCTTTTACCGTGTATTTGCCGAATTTCCTCGTCACGAATTTCGACCTTGGCAAGGTTGACGCGGGGATGCGGACGGCCGGCTTCATCGCGCTCGCTACGTTCATGCGCCCGGTTGGCGGTTGGCTGGCGGACCGCTTCAACGCGCTTTATCTGCTGGTCGGGGTCTTTACGGCCTTTACCGTGGCCGCGATCGTGTTGGCCTTCTCGCCGACGTTCACCTTATATACCGTCGGTTGCCTCGTTATCGCGATCGCCGCAGGGTGCGGGAACGGGGTGATCTTTAAGCTGGTACCGCAGTATTTCAACAAGCAGGCCGGGATCGTCAACGGGATCGTTTCGATGATGGGCGGACTCGGCGGATTTTTCCCGCCGCTGCTGTTATCTTACATCCATTCGGTGACCGGGCAGTATTCGATCGGATTTATGCTGCTGTCGCAGGTGGCGCTGGCCAGCGTGATCCTCGTTCTTTGGATGCTCTACCATGACAAGGCGAGCTTGCCGGCGGAGACGTCCAATATCAGCAATTAAAGCTAGCCGTATTCATGAAAACAGCCTTGGCCGTAGTCAATCATCGGGCCAAGGCTGTATTATGTTTAGCGGCGGTTCAGATCACGTAGAAACATTCCTTTGCCTCCGTCTGCTTGATGCCGAATTCAAAGGTGTCCTGACGCAATCCCCGGCGCATCGTTTCAAGCGATAAAATATCCGCCGGAGGAATATTCCCCAGGTGTACGTCCGAACCGAATTTCCGCAGCAGCAGCACTTGTTGATGCTTCAGCGGCGCTTCCCACATCAGCCTGCGGGAATCGGGGACGAATTCCAGGATATTGTCGACAATATCCATGCGGGCATCGCCCTTTTCATCGAAAATGCCGACGCCGCAACCCGACTCGCGGGCCTCTACGGTCATCAGCTCGGCCCCGGCCTCCAGATCGGCCTCCTGAGTCTCCGCCAGATGTGTGGCATCGATAAGCGACCCGGACAGCTTTTTGCCGAATTCCGTAACGACCTTAAGACCGTGTTTTTTGCCTTCCTGAATCAGCTCGGTGCGTTTTTTGCGCGGAAGCTCGATCGTTCCGTCGGACACCTCAATCCCGTTGAAGCCGAGGCTGCAGACCGCGTCAAAGAAAGCCGGAACGGCATCTTGCTGAACGGCCGTTTCCAGCAGCGTGCCGCCGGGCATCACCATCAGGCCGTGCCGTTTGGCCAAATTGATCTTGTACAGCAGCAGCTCCGTGCTGTACAGCGGGGATGTGCCAAAGCCAAACTTGACGCAATCGACATAGGGGGAACCCAGTTCGATCAAATCCGCAAACGCATTTCTGCCCAAGCCTTTGTCGATGATCATTGTGAGGCCGCGGCTTAATGCCTCCAAGGGTTGACGGTTGCCCTCGCCGGGGGCTTGACGGCGCAGTCCGCTCGGGTCGCTTAGCTCGTGGGGCCAAACTGCACGCAACGTACTATTCATCTGGAATCTCCTCATTTCTTTAAACTTAGCTTTTGATCCAATGTCATAGGCATCATATGCGTTTGCCCCCCGGCAGGTGCCCATCTTTTGGTAAAAGGGAATCGCGGCTCAGCTGACTTTACGAGGCGGCCGGATTAGGAAAAAGACCAGCCCCAGCGTAATCAAAGACAGGACCGAGACGGAAATAAACACCAGATAATCCGACTTGTCCATCATCCAACCGAATAACGGCGGACCGAAAGCGACACCTAGAAACCGCAGGCTGTTGTACAGGGAGGTGATCATGCCCCGTTCGCTTTTTTGCACCGCCCCGGTAATGATCGTATTTAAACAGGGCAGGAGCAGCCCGGTACCGATGCTGCTGACCGTAAGCAGGCCGATAAACACATACATGTTTTTGAAGAAAAAAATCGTGGCCCCGAGCGCCAGCGTCATCAACAGCAGCCCGATGTTCATAAGCCAGCGCATCAACGTGCCTTTTTTCTTGATCACGCTCCCGGTCGTATAGGATGTAATGACCATCCCAAGCAGGGGAATGGCTAAAATAAAGCCTTTGACGACCCCGTCGATGTTGTAGGGCGGATCCTCCAAAATATTGGACAAATAAAACAGCACGCCGAACAAAATGAACAGTCCCAACGATCCGGCAAAAAAACAGGTGATCAGCCAGCTGCCTTTTTTGCTGAAAACTTCCCCGATTTTGTGAATGTATTTCCCCAGCTCCTGCTTCTGCTCGTGTTTGGGTTCTTTAATCAAAAACAAGACAGCAAGCAAGGACATGAGACAAAACGCGGGAAACGCGAAAAACGAAGCGTACCAGACAATCAGAACGAGCAGGGAGCCGATGATCGGACTAAGCACTTTTCCCGAGCCGTTGGAGGCCTCAATCAGCCCCAGCGCTTTACTTTCCGTACCGCCCTTGTAAAGGTCGCCAACCAGGGCCATCGCGATGGGCGCGGTCCCGGCGGCCGCCATGCCCTGGATCGCTCGGGCGGCAATAATCACCCCGTAGGAGTCCCAAATCGCTCCGAAGCCGGCGAGTACGCCCGCTCCGCCGTAAACGATCAAAGCGGGGACGATGATCATTTTCCGCCCAAACTGGTCGGACAAATAGCCGATTACCGGAATGAACAGGGCGGCGGCCAAAGAAAAAATCGAGATGACCAAGCTGCTTTGAAATTTGCTGATCCCGAGCTGCCGCTGCATTTCGGGAAGCACGGGCACCAGCATGGAGTTGCCGAATACCTGCACGATCGGTATGGTGGCGATGGCGATAAATTCCCAAATACGCCCTTTGGACTCACTGCCGGATTTCTCCTCGGCTTCCTCGGCTTCTTTTGTTTTGCGGCCTGGAGTAAGGCGTATATCGCTTTCAAACGAAATATTCAGCTTGCGTGATTTGGTCTTTTCCATGTGTATTAGCTCCTCAGGTCGGTCAAAATGTAAACACATAATTAACAAGTTCATTATTTGTTATTCTCATGGAAGGTATTCATCACGGGTCCGTTGCACCATTTAAGCCGGGTTGGGCATAAGCTGATAATGCTCGGGAAGAAGGGAGGAACATGTTGGATATCGAGATTATGCAGGGGGGCGGCAAGATGCCCGCAGCTTCGGATATCAACGTGGTGATTGACGTCATACGGGCATTTACGGTCGCTCATCAGGCGTTCATTCATGGCATTAAAGGCATCTTTCTCGCGGCAACGCCGGAGGAAGCTTTTTGCTTGAAAAAGGAAAAAGAGGGATGTCTTCTGGCGGGAGAGGAAAAAGGGCTGCTCATCGGCGGCTTTGATCTTGACAACTCCCCGGCGCGAATACGGCGGGCGGATCTTCGGGGGAAGTTTCTGGTCCAGAGAACGACCAATGGCGTGAAGGCGACGCTAAACGCTCTAAACGCCGAGCATGTTTTGGTAACGGGGTTTTCGAACGCCCGGACGACAGCGGAGTTTATCAAAGCAAGATGGCTTAAGTCCAACCCCTCCATCACGATCAACATTATCGCCTCGCATCCCACGGGGGACGATGACCTGGCCTGCGCGGAGTACATTTCCGGCATTCTTCAAGGCACCTTCACTCCTTCGGCGGAGGAAACCAGGCTAAGGATACTTGGCTCCGAAGCAGCCCAAAAATTTTACGATCCCGGCAAGCCGGAATTTTTGCCTGAAGACATGGAATTTTGCAGCGCGGAGTTGCGCTCGGATTTCGTGATGGCGGTGAACCGCTTAAACCGCATTCCTTTCGTGGAAAAAGTGATAGTTTGAATAAGAAGGAGAATAACGATTTTTTCGGGAGGTCTGGTTCATCGTTATTCTCTTTAGCTTTTTGCATCCGTTTGTTATTCCGGTTTTTTGGTTAAACAGGGCTATTATGCCCAATTGCCGCGAAATCTTTTTTGATCGAAGGCACTTTTGGTTTGCTTCATGTGTTATAAACATAGAAAGCCATGGAGGTGAGAAAAACGTTACAGGAACCTAAACCGCCGGAAAGCTTACGGGAGCCCGGGCAAATTGAAGACATCGTCCAGCGGATTCAGCAAGGGGAACGGGAAGAGTTTGCGCTGATCGTTCAGGCGTTTCAGCAGCCGATTTTTCGCTACTGCTGCCGTCTGCTCGGCAACCGGCAAGACGCCGAGGATGCCGTACAGGATGTTTTGTTCAAGGCGTATCAGTCCATAGGGCGGTACAAGCCTGCGGCCAGCTTCTCGTCTTGGTTATACAGAATCGCTTGCAACCATTGTCTGAATCTATTGCGCAGACGCCGGCTGCAGAGCCGGATCATGCGTATTTTCAAACCGGAGACTGCCGCCGGGAGCCCGGAACAGAAGATGGAGGAGAGCTTGTACAGTGAAACCTTGCAAGCGGCGCTTATGAAGTTGTCGCTGGAAGAGCGGAATATGCTGGTGCTGCGGGTTTTTGAACAGCTTAGCTATCAGGAGATGAGCGAGATCCTGCAGGTTAGCCCCAATGCCTTGAACAAGCGGATGAAGAAGACGATGAACAAAATGAAGGCCTGCATAGAGCATAAGGAGGAGATGGAATGCAATACGGAGTCGGTAATGAGTACGAAAATATAATTCAAGAGGCTGTGCCCGCGAAAAATTTGCCGGAAATTGAGGTCACGGAGCGGGTGATGCGCCGCATTCGCGAGTCCGAAGGGAAAGCGCCGAACAACCGCAGCCGCTGGTTTAGCCGTACCGGGGCTTTTACGTCCGCGTTAACGCTGCTGTTTATCTCCCTAACGGCTTATGCCGCTTCCGAATGGATTCAAATCCGGAATGCCGCAGGAGAGATTAAAGTACAATATGCCGCGCCGGATCTTACAAGGGAGCAGGGTTCCTATGACAAATTTGAGCATAAAGCGCTGAAACTCGCCAAACCGGGCGAATTGATCGCTTATTATGTGAAAAGCGACAAGGCTGCAGATGACCCAAGCGCCAAGGAACAGCTGCAGTTTGCTTACAAGGAGCGCCGGATCACCGACTACGCTGCTTTTTTGGCGGAAATGAAAAGAACGGGGACTCCGCTGCTGCCCGAAACGGTAGCGGGATATCCTTTTGAATACGGTGGGGTGGGTGCGCATATTCCTACTGTTGCTGAAATAAAGAACTCTGAGGTGTATGCGCAAACACTGAAGGAGCTGAAAGCTAAAGTCGAAACCTCAAGCGGGACTCGCTTTGCCGCAAAAGTGATTCCATGGACGGAGGCCGGTGCCGTGCAGGGGAGATATACGCTGGATACCGCTCATATTGTAGTCAGCGCCGTAATGCTTCGCGGCGGCAAGCTTACCCAGGAGCAGGAAGACAAGGCTGAGCTGATTTCGGTGGAAGGCAGGAACCTTGTTTATAACGATGTGAAAAAAGAGAATAGAAGCTATCATTACCTTACGTGGTATAACGAACAGCAGGATGCTTACTATCTCTTATCCACTTTCGGCGGGCACGCTCTAACCAAGGAACAGCTCGTGAAGTTGGCCGGGGAATTATTCCGGGGCGGGCTTTGAAAAAATTCAAATGGGGGCGTTGGTTGGTACGAGGTCGATTTGATAAAACCGGCTGCTTGGAACGGCGACGAACCGTCGGCCCCCGAAATAGCGGCACTTTATGTACTTATTATCCGGGGCCAGGCATGTTCCCGCTCATTAGCGCCATTTTTTGTTCTTATTTTCCTATAAATGGCCCAGAACACGGGAAACCCAATATGGTTCAAGCAAATAGCGACATAAATTACCGCTATATCTCTCAAATTGACCGGTATCGCTGGAATAACGCCATTTTATGCACTAGCGTTGCATAAAACCTAACGCGAATAATCAAATATTAGTTAAATATGGGTAATTATGATCATTTTTCATGGAAAAAGCATAAAAAATCTCCTATTGTAAAGAGGTAGGTACGTTGTCCATAACTCTCTACAAAAGGAGACCATCCATGGATAACGTTAAAGCTAAAACGGTCATTCGTCAACTGATTTCCTTACTGCCCATCGATGTGCATCAACGTTTACTCTTCGACCATTACACCAAGAAACTTACCACGATGAAAGCGATCATGCTCTTCATCAATGCTCAGTTGAAACAATGGTCATCTTACGGTGAAATGGAAATTGCACTTCGTGCTGAGCCGAAACTTCAGCAGCTTCTACAGTTGGAGAGTATCAGCGGCTCGCAATTATCCCGAAAACTCGATCAGATCCCAACGGAGCTGTTGGAGTGGATGTTTCAGCATCTGGCATCACAAACACAGCAACGTGCTTGCCACCAGGGCCAGAGCGGGAAATTGCACATCATTGATTCTTCCAGCATTCGACTGCCGCTTCAACTTGGAAGTTGGGCCAAGATGTCAAATAAGAGTAGCGGCGTCAAGATGCATCTGCGCCTCGTTGTTACAGCTCCCGACAAGCTATTTCCTGATGCCATGATCCCCAGTTCGCTCAATGTAGGGGATCGTGCGGGGGCCGTTGAACTGGTCGTCCCCTCGGATGCGATTTATGTGATGGATCGCGGTTATGATGATTATGCCCGGATGGATCAATGGGTCCAGGACAACATCCAGTTTGTGATCCGTATGCGAGATCGCGCGCTTGCCACCGTCATTGAGGAGTATCCTGTTCCGGAAGGCTCGAACATCACGCGGGACGCCAAGGTTTGCGTGGGCAGTTCCTTCCGATCCATGGAACATTCCGTTCGTTTGGTGGAGTTTTATGACGAGCAGGAACGGACTTATCGTATTTTTACATCGGTATGGGATAAGACCGCTGAAGAAATCGCGCAGATCTACAAAAATCGCTGGCTCATCGAGTTGTATTTTAAATGGCTGAAGCAACATTTGCGATTGAAGAAGCTGCACAGTCATAAACCACAGGCTATTTGGAACCAGTTATTCTTGGCTTTAATTACTGCCTTGCTCGTGGAGCACATCCGGCACAGCACCCAAACGGCAAAAACAAACTGGCAAGTGCTCCGGATTCTCCGCGAGTATTTGTACCGTTCATGGCGATCCTTTCGAACCGAACTGGATCGGAAACCCAGTCGAAGTAGTCCGGGGAGACGTCCGGGGTCAGGTCCCAAAGCGTTATCGGTGCGCACAATGGTTGGGATAATTAAGCCAAGCAAGTTCAAGAAATAATATCCATTATATACATTTAATGGGACATCGCGACCTACGCATTAGGTAACCTTGACTTTTTGGTCTTAAGCTTAAAAAATGACTGTAAAAAAATCCATTTATAGTTTCAATAATCCAAATGTGGGTTTTGCTGAAAATTGATGTTAGTGTTCTTGCAACGCTAGTGCATTTTATGTACTTATTTTTTGGCTGGAGTTTCCCGGCCAGAAAATAAGGCTGCTCCCGTCTCCAACTTAACTCAACTCGACCCAACCAACTAACTCAACCAACTAACTCAATCCACCCCAGCCCAACCAACTAGCTCAACCCACCCTAGCCAAACTAACTAACTCAACTCAACCTATCATCGCCGTGCCTTGCATGAGGATTAACTTAATCATTTAACCCGTCTTGCGGCACGATAACGCGCGCCTTTCTCGGCGCGCGTTATGTCCCGTGCAACGCTAGCCGTTACCGGTGCTGCGCATACACGTTCGCTTTGCTCGCCTGGCGGATCAGCTGGACTTCCTCGGCGGACAAAGCCGGAACGTTGGCGGCTGCGATATTTTGGAGCAGCTGCTCCCTGGAGCTGGCCCCGGGAATCACAACGGCCACCGCCGGGTGGGCAAGGGAATACCGGATGGCCAGCTGCGTCAGGCTGCGCCCCTCGGTCTCCAGCTCCCGGAGCTGTCGGCGCAGCGAGATCAGCTCTTCCAGCTCATAATCGAGAACGCCTTTGGCGGGCTCTCTTCCGGCGGCGAGCGCGCCGCTGGCCAGCGGGCCGCGGGCAATGGCGCTGATTCCTTTTTCCTGGAGCAAAGGAAGCACGGTTTCTTCAGCCCGCCGGTCCACGATGCTGTATTGATTCATGACGCTGACGATGGAAGAGCGGGCGGCGTATTCCCGGATCACGTTGGGGCGAATCGAGGAAATGCCATACTCCCGAATGACGCCTTCGTGCTTTAACTGCTCGAACGCTTCGATCGTCTCATCGATCGGGTCTTCCATGGTTCCTCCGTGAAGCTGATACAAATCGATATAATCCGTGCCGAGCCTGCGCAAGCTTTCTTTGACGGCCGAGAGGATATAGGTTTTGGAAGGGTCCCACACCCAGCCGTCCTGACCGGGAATTCTCCGGTTGCCTGCTTTTGTGGCCAACACGACCCGATCCCGCCGTCCCCGAATCGCCTTGCCGACGATCTCTTCGTTGCGCCCGCTATCGTATAAATCGGCGGTGTCCAGGAAGTTGACGCCGAGATCCAGCGCCTCATGAATCAGCGAGACGGCTTTCGCTTCGTCCGTCCCCAAAGTCATGCAACCCATTCCGATTTCGCCGACGAGCAAATCGGATGCGCCTAAACGATTCATTTTCATATGATTCATCTCCTTATATCTGCATATGTAAAATATAATCTTCGTCTATCATATCATTTCAAATCATTTCAAACCTTTTTCGGCGCAAATATGCGGCGGAAAGAAGAAAACCAACGGTCCGAAAGATCGTTGGTCAAACATCAAGCAACGTAGGCTAGTGGATATCGCGTTTTTTGAAGTTGCCTCCGCGCACTTCGGATACGTCGGATACGACGACAAATGCGCTGTGATCGATGTCTTTGATGATGGAGAGAAGCTTGGTTTCTTCCATGCGGTTAATGACGCAGTTCAGGATTTGGGTTTCCTCCTTCGAGTACCCGCCCCGGCCCGGGGTGAAGGTAACGCTTCGGCCGAGACGGGATTGAATCGCTTCCCCGAGCTCTTCCGATTTGCTGCTGATCACCTTGACGGACTTTGATTTCTCCAAACCAACTTGAATGATATCGATGACATTTTTGGCGATGTAATAGGTTAATGCCGAGTAGAGGGCGTTTTCCAAGCCGTAAATAAAGCCCGCGCCCGTAAAAATAAACGCGTTGATGACCAGGATAATGTCGCCGACGGAGAACGGGATTTTGCGGGAGAGCAGTACGGCGAGCACTTCCGATCCATCCATGGCGCCTCCGCTGCGGAGCACGATCCCGATTCCGACGCCGATCAGCAGCCCCCCAGCCAAGACGACAAGCAAAGGATCTTTAGGTCCCAATATCGGTTTGATGTGATGCATCAGCACGGTGGAAACCGACAACGCCACGATGCCGATACTGCTCATAATCGCGAACGTTTTTCCGACCTGCTTGTAACCGAGGTATACGAACGGAATATTTAAAACAAACAGCAAAATGCCGAGGGAAATGCCGAACAGGTCGGAGCCCATGATGCTTAAGCCGGTAACGCCGCCGTCAATGACATCGTTGGGGATCAGCACGGCTTCCAGGCCGTATCCGGTAATCACTGCCCCGATGATGATCATGATCACCCTGCGAACCCATTCAAATGTTTTATTTTTTTTCATAAGTTTGCTCCTTACGTTGTTGGGATTGTTCCAAATAAATTTTTGCGATAAAAAAAAGCCGCCGGGCTTCCAATTCCAGCCCCGTACGTTCAAAAGCTTCTTTCAACGCTTTAAGCGCAATCAGGATTAATGTGCAATTGATGACTTTCTGCGCGATCAAGCCGTGCAGCCCGTCGATCAGTTCGATGGAACTGACGGGCGTATTTTCCGCCGCAGCCTTTTGTTTTAATGCATCGATTAGTTCCAGGACAAAACTTTTTTCTATATGCACCCCGCTTCCTTTTTGGTCAAGTTGAAGGAGCGGGTCCATCGCAAAGATGTTTTCCCGGGAATCCAGCATGACTTTGATGATCGCCTCGATGTAACGCAGCAGTTTGGGAATGACTTCATGCCATTCGGGACTTGTCCGAAACAAGCTTTCCCACGTTAGCGAAACTTGCTGGACCATTCCAAAATACAGCATGGCCGCGTCAAAGGAATACGGCTTGATCTCGGCCCCGTATATATCAACCAGTCTGGAGGACAGCCATTTTATTTGTTTGCCGATCAGCGCCGATATTTCAAGCTCTCCGCTATGATACTCCGACCATAACATTTCGAGAATGGGCCTTTTCTCCGGCAAAGACATCGGGACGGCCAATTGGTCGGCCAGCAGCGCCAGCTCGGAAGGGTATTCGCCGGCTTCCAGCTCCCTGCGGATCACCATGTCATCCTGATGGCTTTGCTCGAGTATAGCCACGATTACATCGCTTTTCGAGTTAAAATATTTGTAAAATGTGCCCTTTGCGACTTGCGAGGTTTCGAGAATCATCTGAATGGAAGTATGGGGAATTCCATGCTCCTTGAACAGTTCAAGCGCCGTGTCCATTATTAAATGCTTGCGGTCCCTCATGGAAACGCTCCTTAGATGTTTTAATGTATTTATTATATCATCATTAATGGGGTTAACCAAACCTCTAAAATTTAAAATGAACTTCATGTACAATTTAAAGTCGTGATTATCAATAAAAATTGACATGCCGTGTTTGATATTGAATTAAAATAGACATAGCGTATAGTTTTGAGGGCGTAGAGAGTTTTTTGCGAACCCGGGTTCCTTTGTTAAAATTTACTGGACATATTGTTAACCTGTGTAGTAATTTTAGGTTGACAATTATGCGGTAATACTCCATTTTGAAGGGACGGGATCACTTGATGAAAACGGTTGGGCCGTGGGATATTTACTTTGCAAAGGCGCTCCAAGGAAATTGCCTCACGATGGAAGAGGGGCTGAATGTGCTTCAGGCGGAGGATGATGAGCTGCTCCCCCTGATGGAAGCGGCTTTTCAAGTCCGAAAACATTATTTCGGCAAAAAAGTGAAGCTGAACATGATCATTAACGCCAAAAGCGGACTTTGCCCGGAGGACTGCGGCTACTGCTCGCAATCGCTCGTCTCGGCGGCCCCGGTGGCCAAATACGCGTTGTTGGATAAAGAGACCCTGCTCGCCGGCGCGCGCGAAGCGATGCGGCGCAAAGCCGGAACCTACTGCATCGTGGCGTCCGGCAGAGGGCCGACGGACAAGGAGCTGGAGCAGGTCGCGGAGGCGGTGAAAGAAATCCGGGAGACGATGCCGCTCAAAATATGCGCCTGCCTCGGCCTGCTGAAAGCGGATCAGGCCCGGCGGCTGTCGGAAGCGGGGGTTCACCGCTATAACCATAACTTGAATACGAGCAAGGCGAATTATCCTTCCATCACGAGCACGCACACCTATGACCAGCGCGTCGAAACGGTGGAAACCGCCAAAGCTAGCGGTTTGTCGCCTTGCTCCGGCGTAATCGTCGGGATGGGGGAGACGGACCGGGAAATCGTGGAGATGGCGTTTGCGCTGCGCGAACTGGATGCTGATTCGATCCCGGTCAATTTTCTGAACGCCATCCCGGGAACGCCGCTGGAGCACGCCGGGCGGACGCCGGCTCTTAAGGCGCTGAAAACGCTGGCCCTGTTCCGCTTCATTTGTCCGTCCAAAGAAATCCGCGTGGCCGGCGGCCGCGAAACGAGCCTCCGCTCGCTTCAGCCATTGTCCCTGTACGCGGCCAATTCGCTGTTCGTCGGCGACTACTTGACGACCGCAGGGCAGGACGTTCGCCAGGACCACCGCATGATTGAGGATCTGGGCTTTGAGATTGAACTCACTGCGATTTAGCGCTTTGGAGGATGGCGCGGCTGCCCGTTTTCCATTAAACTGAATATGGAAAACGAAACCAACAAACGTGGTGATAAGCTTGTTTAACATTATGCTGATCGAAGACGACCGGTCTCTTTTTCAGGAAATCAAAGAACGGCTGGAGCAGTGGTCCTACGGGGTGCATGGGGTTGGGGACTTCGGAGACGTGCTGCGGGAGTTTACGGCGATTCGTCCCGATCTGGTCGTCATCGACATTCAGTTGCCGAAATATGACGGGTTCCACTGGTGCCGGATGATTCGGGCTCATTCCAACGTACCGATCATTTTTCTGTCCTCGCGCGATCATCCGACCGATATGGTGATGTCCATGCAGCTGGGGGCGGACGATTTTATCCAGAAGCCGTTTCATTTCGAGGTGCTGATCGCCAAAATCCAGGCGACGCTGCGGCGCGTGTACGACTACAATACGGACCGGATGGAGCTGCGGACATGGCGCGGGGCCGCGGTGGAGTACGTGCGGAATACGATCCGGAACGGGCAGGGGACAATCGAACTGACGAAAAACGAAATGCTGATTTTAAAAATGCTGATTGAACGCAAAAACCGGATCGTCAGCCGGGAAGAGCTGATCAGGAGCTTGTGGGACAACGAGCATTTCGTCAGCGACAACACCTTGACGGTCAACGTGAACCGGCTGCGCAAGAAGCTGGAAGAAATCGGGCTGGGCGCTTATATCGAAACCAAGGTGGGACAAGGGTATATAGCCACGGAAGAGGCGGCGCCCCAATGATCCGGAAATTTCTGCGAGAACGGCTAAGTTGGATTTTGCTGATTGCCGGTTTGCAGCTGCTGCTGCTGTTTGTCGCTTTCATCGACAGCGAGATTCCATTTCTGCCGATCCTTTATATCGTCTTTTTGTCGCTGCTTGTGTTTGCCGTTTTTCTCTTTATGCGCTACTCGAAAGAAACGAGGTTTTACCAGACCCTTGCGGCCTGGGACGATACGTACGACCTGTCCGCGATCGCCCGTCCCGACAGCCCGTTTGAAACGATTGCGATGGACATGCTCAGCGAACAGACGGACAAGTACCGGAAGGAAGCTTCGGCGCATGTGGCCCGGCTGGAAGAGGAAAAGGACGAGCTGATGTCCTGGATTCATGAAGTCAAAACGCCGCTCACCGCCATGCAGCTTATGATCGATCGGCTGGAGGAAGGAACGCTGAAGTCGCAGCTGAGGTACGAGTGGCTGCGCATTCATCTGCTGCTGGATCGCCAGTTGCATCAGAAGCGGATCGCTTTTATCGAAAATGACCGGTATGTTGAGCGGACGGCGCTGGAGCCGATCGTGCACAAAGAGATCAAGGATTTGCAAGCCTGGTGCCTGCAAAAAGGCATCGGTTTTGATGTGTCGCTAACGGCCAAAGAAGTGCTGACGGACGGCAAGTGGCTCGGCTTCATCCTTCGGCAGCTGTTGAGCAATGCCGTAAAATACAGCCAGGCTTCCGATATCATCGTTGAAAGCGGGGCGCTGGAAGGCCGGACCTGGCTGCGTATTCGGGATTTCGGCCGGGGGATCGATCCGAAGGATGTGCCGCGCATCTTCGAAAAGGGCTTTACATCAACGGCGGCGCATCTGGACAATGCGGCTACGGGAATGGGACTATATTTGGCGAAAAAGGTCGCGGATTCGCTGTCCATACGCATTGAAGCCGAATCGAGGCCGGGCGAGGGGAGCGTTTTTACGCTGTATTTTCCGCAAAGCAACGATTTTGTAAGCACGCTGGGCATGTGACAACATTGTCACATGCCTTTGTGTTTTGTTCGGCTAACCGCAGGACAGGGCGGGGGCGACTGGTTAAGATAGAGGCAGAACCAAAGGAGTGATGGAAAGTGGCGATACTGGAAGCCAGCAAAATTCATAAAAGCTATGGCAACAAATTCAATAAACAGGAGGTGCTGAAGGGGATCGACCTCAGCGTGGAAAAAGGCGAATTCGTCAGCATTATGGGGGCGTCCGGCTCCGGTAAAACGACTTTGCTGAACGTGCTCTCGTCCATCGACAAGGTCAGCCTCGGCAGCATCAAAATCGAAGGCAAGGAATTTACCGGCATGAAGGAAAAGGAGCTGGCCGAGTTCCGAAAGTCTCATTTGGGGTTTATTTTTCAGGAGTACAATTTGCTGGATACGCTGACGGTCAAAGAAAATGTGCTGCTGCCTTTGTCGATCAAAAAAGTGTCCCGGAAAGACGCGGATCATAAATTCCGGACGATTGCCTCTGAGCTGGGCATTTACGAGTTAAAGGACAAATACCCGAACGAAATCTCCGGGGGACAAAAGCAGCGGACAAGCGCGGCACGGGCGTTTATCCATGATCCCAGCATCATTTTTGCCGATGAGCCGACCGGTGCGCTCGATTCGAAGTCGGCCTCCGATTTGCTGGGCAAGCTCAGCGAACTCAACCGGAAAATCGAAGCTACGATCATTATGGTCACCCACGATCCGGTGGCGGCCAGCTACTGCAGCCGGGTCGTCTTTATCAAGGACGGTCAGATTTACTCGCAGCTGGTCAAGGGAGAAGAATCCAGGCAGGCGTTTTTTAACGACATCATTAAAGCGCAAGGTGTATTGGGCGGTGTCCAGGGATGAGCTTAAACCAGTTGATATACCGCAATTTGAAAAAAAACATCAAAAACTATTACCTGTACGTCTTTGCGCTTATTTTCAGCGTCGCTTTGTATTTCGCGTTTGTGACCCTGCAATACGATCCGGCGCTTGATGAAATCAAGGGTTCCGTGAAGGGGGCGGCCGGATTGGCCGCCGCGTCGGTTCTGCTCGTTGTCATCGTGGCGATATTTTTGCTGTACGCCAACACGATTTTCATCAAGCGCCGCAGCCGGGAAATCGGATTGTTTCAATTAATCGGGTTAACGAAGGGAAAAATCTTCCGGATTTTAAGCAGCGAGAACCTGATCCTGTATTTCGGTTCCATGCTGGTCGGCATCTTCTTTGGTTTTTCCTGCTCCAGGCTGCTCCTTATGATCTTGTTCAGAATCATCGGCGTGGACGAGCAGGCCAAGCTCAGCTTTTCGCCGCAGGCGCTGCTGCAAACCGTGATCGTCTTCGCGGCCGTTTATTTGCTGATCATGCTCATGAACTATACGTTCATCAAGCGGCAGAGTATCCTTTCGCTCTTCCGGGTCGTGTCTTCGACAGAAAATACGTACCGGAAAATGCGCGTCTCCGAGCTGTTTATCGGCTTGCTCGGCATCGGGTTCATCCTTTTCGGATACAAGGTCTCGACCCGCTTGTTCAGCGGCGCTTTCACCGCTATGAACGAGCTGTTTCTGGCGATGGTGCTGATCTTGGGCTCCGTTATTTTAGGGACATATTTGTTCTATAAAGGGTCGGTCAGCGCTATTTTTAACCTGGTGCGGAAAGCGAAGGGCGGTTATTTGTCGCTGAACGAGGTGCTGTCGCTTTCTTCGATTATGTTCCGGATGAAATCCAACGCCTTGCTGCTGACGATCATCACGACCGTATCGGCGCTGGCGATCGGACTTCTGTCGCTCAGTTATATCTCGTATTATTCCGCGGAAAAATCGGCCGAGCAAAGCGTACCGAACCACTTTTCGATGATGGAGCCCGCGGATGTAGCGGCGTTTGGGCAGGCGCTTCGGCAGGCGAACATCGAGTACAGGGAAACCAAACGCGCCGTTCTTATGGTGGACGCTGACGTCGCCCAAGTTATCGGCGTCAGCACGCAAGACGGCGGCAACGGAATCATGACGCTTCCGGTCGTCAGCGAGAAATCGGTGGACGGCGTGGACGTCGCCCTGAGGGAGGCGTTGTTTATGGGGTTAAACGATGCGATGACGCAGTTTATGGCGATCCGGCCGACAGGAGAACTGACGCTTAAGGGACAAACGGACGAGATCAAATTATCGCTGATCGGAATGGATAAAATGGCGGTCGTCTCCATTCCTTTTTCGGGCGGGGTGCCTACGGCCGTTGTGGATCAAGCGGTGTTTGAACGAATGGCGAAGGACGTGAACCCGGATATCCAAAAGGGAACCTCCGTATATTACGGCATCGATATCGTTAACCCTGAACAAATGGATCAGGCCGACGAACTGTATAAAGGCATGGGCTTAGAAAGTCGTTCCGGCAATATGTCGCAGCCTGAGCTCATTACGAATCAAAAGGGCAACATGGGGCTGATCATGTTCATCGTCGCCTTTCTGGGATTGACTTTCCTGATCACTTCGGGCTGCATTTTGTATTTCAAGCAAATGGGCGAAGGGGAAGAGGAGCGGCCGAATTATACGATCTTGCGAAAAATCGGGTTCACGCAAGGCAATTTGCTCCGCGGCGTTCAAATCAAGCAGTTGTTCAGCTTCGGCATTCCGCTGGCCGTAGGCTTGTCGCACAGTTATTTTGCCGTGAAATCCGGCTGGTTTCTCTTTGGCACCGAGCTGTGGACGCCGATGGTCCTGGTGATGCTGCTGTACACGGGTTTGTATTCCGTCTTTGGACTCCTGTCCGTTATGTTCTATAAACGGGTTATTAAAGAATCGCTGTAACACCTAAACTTCGGTCCGTCAGGGGCAACGCCATAGATCCGATAATCGGCAAATTAAATCCCGCGATGCTTATATGGCGCCTCCGGGATTTTTTGCCGTATGAATAACTTTTGCATAAAGACATAACCCTAATGCTAGGTTTAGCCAGTTGACGAACATTCCATTCGCGGATATTATAGATATATTGAGTCTGTAATACTCATTTCATTTAGGAGGAAGATCGTCATGACAACTTTGCTGGATGTAGGCATTATCGGAGGCGGTCCGGCCGGCTTAAACGCGGCTTTGGTTTTGGGCAGAGCGAGAAAAAACGTAGTTGTGATTGACGAAGGCCGTCCGCGCAACCGGGTGACGGGCGAGTCCCACGGGTTTTTGACCCGCGACGGCATCAAACCGGCCGAATTCCGTCGCATCGCCAAAGAACAGATCCAAGCCTATCCTACGGTTCGCTTTGTGGAAGATACCGCAGTGACGGCAGCGGGAGAGGATGGACGTTTTCAAATTACTACCGCACAGGGGGAGACGTTCCAAGCGAAAAAGCTGCTTTTTGCCTCAGGAATGAAGGATGCTCCGCTGGACATCCCGGGCTTGGCCGAGGTGTACGGGAAAAGCGCGTTTGTATGCCCTTATTGCGACGGTTGGGAATTGCGGGACCGGCCGCTCGTCGTGATCGTTCCGAGAGATCAGGTGTTGCACATGGCTAAAATGATCTCGGGCTGGACTACGCAATTTACAGTGTGCACCCATGGGCAGGGGCAATGGACGGAGGGGCACCGCGAGGATCTTGAGCGCCACCAGGTTCCCGTCTTCGATCTGCCGGTTGAACACATCGATTCTCAGGAAGGCATGGTCCGCCAGGTTGTATTGAAGGATGGCACGGCCGTTCCTTGCACCGGAATCTTTTTTGCGCCCAAGCTGGTCCCGGGATCAAGCTTGCCGCAAATGCTGGACTGCGGCATAACGGAAAGCGGGGCGATGATCGTCGACGATCTCGGCAAAACGAACGTACCGGGGATCTTCGGCGCCGGCGATGCGGCTTCCGCCAAGTATCAGGTGATTGCAGCCGCCGCGGCCGGAGCTTTGGCCGGTATGGCCATCAATAACGAGCTCCAGGAAGAAGCCTGGAATCGTAGGGGATAAACTGAGGACGCCAGCAGGCGTCCTTTTTTTCTGCTTGACGAATCCCTCCAAGGACTCGCTTCAAACGCTTTACATATACAAGCTGGCCAACAGGATTCCCAGGCTTTCTTCGTAAATTTGGTCATATTGCGCCAACGGCAGGGGATTGACCCCGCTGCCGAGCTCCACCGTAAACCCCGGCCTTCTCCAGTCCTGGATGAACCAGTCTTTGTAGCCGGCATAGCTTTCGACATACCGTACCGGTTCGTATCCGCTGACGCGGGCAAACTCGTTTACGATCGTTTCGGCATAGGGCGGTTCCAGATTCTCGAACCCCCAATAAATGACCTCGCCCTGGGTGTGAAAAGCCAGCACACGGGCAAAATCGCTTTCCCTTGTTAACTCGGCCATGGCGATCGCTTCCGGCTCGGTGAGCGGGGCGGTTCCCCCATAATCCCGCGGTCCGCGCTCCTGCGGATTTCTGGCGACTTCACGTTCCCACAGCGCGGGGAACTGGTCGTTGAGGTCCACGCCGCGTATGTTCGCTTTCCACCCCTGGAAATCGGTGCTTCCGTTGTTGTAGGACAGCACATTGCTGCGGTATGGCTCCTGCTCCGGCAAGCCGTTTATGACCAAATCCACGCCGTCGGGATTAACCATGGGGACGACGGACAAGGTCGCCGCCTCATAGTAAGGCCACATTTGCAGCCCTCTGATCCCGGTATTGTTGGTTAATGCGAGCGAATAATGATTCAGAAACTTGATCAGGACAGGCGTCGTGATCCATTCGTTGGCATGGAAGGCCCCGTTGGCATGGACGCGTTTGTTGCCTTGGCCGACGCGCAGCTCGGGGAGCGGTTTGCCCATCACGGAATGGCCGATATTGCGGTATCCGAGAAACGGATACAGATCCATAAGCCGGTTCAGATCGGAGCGAAGCGCGGCATAATCGTACGGTTTTCTGACGTCCACCACAAACCAGGTGACCCGCAGCGGCAGCTGCACTCTCTGCCCGATCTCCAACCGGTTCGGATTGACCGACGGGTTCAGCAGGATCAGCATATCCAGCGAAATCCCCCGGTCTCTGGCCAGCTTCCATAGCGAGTCGCCGGGTTTGATTTGATATTCGCTAACCAGAAACCCCGGAATATTCACTTCCTGGCCCACGGCAAGATTCGCGGCGTCCACTCCGGCGTTGGAATCCACGATCAACTGCAGCGGCAGGTTAAACAGCTGGCTGTAATACCACAGCGTATCCCCGGCGCGAACTTGAATTTTCAAAAGCCATCCCTCCTAGACGTACCCTCCCTATCAGCATATGGGGGAGGCATGGGCTCCATGTCTGCTCAACTATTCCAATTGGTTCATTTTTCGATATTCTTTTGGTGATACCCCGTATCGTTCTATAAAAATTTTATTGAAAAACCCATGATTTTGGTAACCTACAGCATTCAAGATTTCTTCTAAAGTCTTGCTCGTATTTTCCAGTAAAAAACAAGCTTGGTTTAATTTTTGTTCTTGAAGAAGCTGTTTAAAACTTTTGCCTGTATCCTTTTTGATCACACGACTCAAATAATTAGGATGAAAAGCGAACTTGTCAGCCGTTGAATTCAATGTGCACCTCTGATAATTTTCTTCAATATATTGTAAAATCTCTAAAATGTAAGTTTTATTCGATGAATTCGACCTTGTATTATTTTCGGTTTGATAATAACGGAGTAGTTCTGCGAAGATGAGTATCATGTACGCATTGATAATATCCTTAGCGGAAAAGCTTGGATCATAGTATTCACACAGTAGGTTCTCTACTAAATAAGCCAGTTTATCGCTCTCTTGGCAGTGAAATAAAATATACCGGTTATGTTCGCGGTCCTTCGATATGGCATCGCGAATAAAATCAGAGATGATGCTGTTGCTGGATAACTGACTCAAGATTGAAGCTGTAAAATAACTTTTTTCCATCAAAAAATTAATGATAATGTCGTGTTCTTCCACGTCTTTTATGGTGTGCGGAACATTTGTGTCCATAATACAAACATCCCCGTTTTTTAAAGAAATCGCTTTATCCCGAATAATTGCTGTGCAGGAGCCTGCGTAAATGTAGTTCATTTCAATGTAATTGTGTATATGCATAGGAATCTTAGAGTATCTCGAGTGTTTAACGATGGCGAGCTTCGGATTGAATGAATATGGACGCTCGTTGTTTTTCTTCTGTTCAGAAAATTTAAATACATATATGTCTTTACCATCGAGTTTTACTTTCTCAAATTGATCGTAAAAAGAATTCTGATAGTCGGGTTCTTCTTTATGTCTCTTTTCACTATTCGTCAGCGTGAACAAAAGCTTTGTTAAGTCACTTCTTAACATGTGTCACCTCAATTAAAAGTTAAGTTTGGTACATTTATAAGTCACTTGTCGTAATTGTACAACAAATAAAAAGCGTTTACAATTCAGGGTGTAAGCCGTTCCACTATACTCAGGCCTAGTATAACAACGCCTTAAATTGGTAATTTGTATACCAATAAACGTTGAAAAATTGTTATTGGTTAAATAACGACAAGTAGGGAGTGGGAGAGATGGATTTTAAATCCTTGGCAAAAGAAGTGGTTGCCCAATTAGGCGGGAAAGAAAATGTAAGAAGCGTAACCCATTGTATGACTCGTCTGCGTTTTGTTTTGAAAGATGACAACTTGGCCAATTCAGAAAATATAAAACAGGTCCCGGGTGTGTTGGGCACCGCCGTTTCCGGCGGTCAATATCAAGTTATTATTGGACCTCAAGTGGCGAAAGCATATGAAAAAGTAACGGAAGAACTCGGTATTCATGGAAATGAAGAAGGTACGGATGAAGGTGAACAAAAAGAACAGGGGAAAGGCGGAATATTTAATCGTTTCTTTAAACTGATTTCGGGAATTATCTTTCCTGTTATGGGTGTTCTGACTGCAGTCGGGATTATGAAAGGAGTACTTGCGGCGCTAACATCTTTCCATATCCTTACTGCCGAGAGCGGCACCTATCAGATCCTTTATACATTCGCGGATGGTTTCTTTTATTTCCTGCCTATTATTCTCGGTGTATCGGCAGCTCAAAAATTTAAATCGAATCCATATGTTGCCGCTACCATCGGAGCAGCGCTTGTCTATCCTAATATTGTGAACGTATATAATGCAGGAACAAACCTGACATTCCTGAAAATACCAGTAGTTTTGACAAGCTATGCCAACTCTGTATTTCCAATTATAGCTGCGGTTGCATTTGCCGCCTGGTTAGAAAAAAGAATTCAGAATAAAATGCCGGCTTCCGTAAGATTATTTGCAACTCCATTCATTGTATTGACGATTGTCGTTCCGCTTACATTTTTGGTTATCGGGCCCATTATGACGTATATTAGTAACATGCTCGCAGCGGGTACGCAAGCAATCTATGCGTTAAGCCCAGTCGTTACAGGTGTTCTTCTAGGAGCTTTTTGGCAACTGGTTGTTATCTTCGGTTTGCATTATGCATTTATCCCTATCTTAATGAACAATATCGCCACGATGGGGGAAGATCCGATCAATGCCATTTTGAATGTAACCGTATTTGCGCTAGCTGGTGCGGCGATTGGGTTTGGTTTAAGACAAAAGGATAAGCAGAAACGCTCATTAGGCCTTTCAACAGGGATAACTGGACTGATGGGAATTACAGAGCCGATTATTTATAGTATTGCCATTCCTTATAAAAAACCGTTTATAGCCGCTTTTATCGGCGGGGGAATCGCGGGCGGCATCACGGCGGCGACGGGGGCAAAAATGTTCGGTTTTGGCGGAAATGCTATATTTGCGGCCCCTTTGTTTATCAATCCTAAAGGAATGGATACAAGCTTTACCGCTTATTTAATTACTTCAACTGTTGCGTTTTTCGTACCTCTGGTTATCGCATTCCTGACCAGCAGACGGAGAGAAAATTTGTCGAAGAACGATAATAAATAGATACGTTAGGAAGATGCAATATGAACAAAATAGAGAAATTATTGAATAAGCAGGAGGGGAACCGCATATTTCCTTTTCTGTGGATGCATGGCGAATCTGCGAAAATCATCGAAGAGTACGTGAATAAAATTTATGAGAGCGGCATCAGGGCGTTATGTGTGGAGCCGCGCCCGCATCCTGACTTTGTAGGGGAAAAATGGTGGGCGGATTTAAAAGTTGTCCTTGAAGCGGCTAAGAAAAAAAATATGAAAGTTTGGCTGTTTGATGATGCTCATTTTCCAACGGGGTTCGCGAACGGAGCCATCATGAAAGATTTTCCGGAATTAAGAAAAAAGTTCTTGAAAATTAACCAATTGGATTACCATGGTCCGCAGAGAGACGCTGGTATAATTGTGAAATGGCATGCCGGCGGAGATCGAAATGCGATCATGACGGTGGGAACCGATGAGGCCCAGACGCAACAAGCGTTAGAGAAATCAGGAGAACACATTGTAGGTGTTATTGCTGCAAAGATAATCAATTATGAAACCATCGATACAAACACGTTAGTCGATATCTCAAATTACATGGTTAATGGCGTCGTTTATTGGGATATTCCGGAGGGAAATTGGCGTATCTTCACTTTAGTAGAAACATACAATGGTGGAGAAGCTTCCACGGAGGGATACCTTAATCCCATTGATCCAACGGCTACTCAAGTTCTAATTGATACCGTATATCAGCCGCATTTTGAACATTTTTCCGAATACTTTGGTACAACCATTGCAGGTTTTTTTACGGATGAACCGAGGTTTGGCAATGTCAAGGGACCAAATGCGCGGATCGGTAAAGCGGAGATGGTACTTCCTTGGCGTTCTGATCTGCTTATTTTACTAGAAGAAAAACTAGGGGAACAGGCAAAATTACTATTGCCTTTATTAATGGCAACCGGCACGGAGAAACAAAGCTTAATACGTTACGTCTATATGGATCTTGTCTCCCGATTATACTCCGATAACTTTTCGGGAAAACTGGCCGAGTGGTGTCGTGAACACGGTGTGGAATACATCGGTCATATCATTGAAGATAACAATGCCCACGGAAGATTAGGATATGGCGCAGGCCATTTTCACCGTGCTATAGACGGTCAGTCGATGTCCGGGATCGATGTCGTTTTGCATCAGCTATTGCCTGGACTGGACAATGGCTATTTTAGGAGCTTTACCTCAACAGGTTGGGATGGCGAGTTTTTCCATTACGGTTTAGCAAAGTTGGGCTCTTCCTTTGGTCATTTGGATGAGAAGAAAAAGGGCAGAACGATGTGTGAATTATATGGAGCCTATGGATGGTCAGAAGGCTTAAACTTAATGAAATGGATGACGGACCATATGCTTGTAAGGGGCGTCAATCACTTTGTCCCGCATGCCTTTGACATGGCTCCTTACCCGGATACAGACTGTCCGCCGCATTTTTATGCGCATGGGAATAATCCGCAGCATCGTCATTTGCATCATTTGATGAATTATACAAATCGCGTTTCAGAGCTGTTGAGCGATGGGATACATGTAGCGTCATCCTTGATCCTTTATCACGCAGAGGCTGAATGGTCCGGAGAAGCAATGCTGTTCCAGAAACCCGCCAAAGAACTGACGCGTAATCAAATTGATTTTGATGTCGTTTCAATCGATATGTTGGATAAAGCCGAAATTAAGGAGAATAAAATTTATATCAACCAGGAAATGTTTGAAAACCTGATTATTCCTTATGCAGAAAAGTGGCCGAAAGTGTTTTTTGATAAGGTGGAAAAACTGATTGCTGAAGGTGCGAATATCATTTTTGTTGACGGATATCCAATGGGGGCTAGTGAAGAAGGATCGATCCAAGATTCGATCGCCTTATTTGAAGAAAAGGATCATGTCCAAATCGTCTCATTACATGATTTGGCCAAACATATACGTTCAGTAGGGGCTTATCATATTGCACTTGAACAGGAATCCCCATCATTACGTTTTTATCAATACCGTCATGGTAACGATGAAGTGTATATGTTCTTTAATGAATCATCAGATGTAAAAATTGAAAATACCGTCATGATCAAGCAAACAGGCTATATCCATCAATATGATGCACTGGATAATAAACTCTATATTATAAGTGATGAACAACAGAGCTTTATCTCGTTAAATTTAGATCTTCAAGAATCAAAGATTTATATTGTTTCTAATAAAAAATTAGATGCACAAAAGCGACAGATTTTAGAAAAAGTCGACGAAATGGAAATTAAAGGAGAATGGAGAGTTAGCTTAGCTACTGCAAAAGAATATCCTATGTTTTCCGAAAACTTTACCCTAGAAAAACTACAGAATATTTCTAAGCCGACATTATATTCTGATTTTTCCGGTACGATACAATATGAGATTGAATTTGACCTTGGATATGAAACTTCCTATAACTATGATTTGGACTTGGGAGATGTCTATGAGGTAGCTGAGGTTTTTATCAACGATGAACATGTGGGAATAAAAATGGCTAAACCTTATCATTTTGATATTACCGATTATATCAAACAAGGAAGAAATATTCTTAAGGTTGAAGTAACGAATACTTTGGGTACAAAGCATAAGGACTTCTTATCTCAATATCGAGCTTTGCAACCGAGCGGACTGCTTGGAAAAGTAAGGTTAGGCAGACAAAAGGCGCATTAAACAAAGGGAAAGCGGGAAATTTATGTTTAAAGGAGGAATGAAACATGCCGGACGACCGCTTACCGATCGAAACTGACGGGGACCCGCAAACCGTTTACGAAGATACGAGCCCGCATCAGCGAACCGGCTTTATGCCGGAGCAGCCCGACGTAACGGCCCTTCCTTCCAATGAGGAAAGTCTGGAGCGAATGAGGAAAGTCTGGAGCGAATCGGAAACGACCAGGCCCAGGAGTAACTTTGCAAGAACAGCGACTAGTCCGGTCGCTGTTTTTTTATTTTCAATATAAGCGGATGTGAACAAACGTTCCCCAGTTATGATATACTAAAATGGAAATTTACGTTTGTCCATGAGGATGGAGAGTTTGCCATGGAAAATCGTTCGCGTTCCCTTGAATTTGCGGAAATCGATTTGTACGAAGAAGAGCCGGGACTTGATATACCGCCTAAAAAAGATACGGACCTGAGTCAAGCGTCCGCGGCGTCCATTCCGTTCTACAACCGTGAGCGCCATTTCGCCAAGGAAGCGCGGAAGCGGGTGAACGAGCGGGGCGAGCCGGCGCCTTTTGTGCCGTTTATGAGCTATTGGCCGACCTACGAACATATGATGGAGTCGCAGCAGAGATGGTATTTTTACTGGCGTTCCGAAGTGCGCGCCGGGCGTTACCCCGATACGGATCTATCGTACATATTCGTTTATGTTTATGAACTGATCAACGGTGTGGGGTGGTCGGACCCGCAGGAAGGGTTCGAAGAACTTAACCGGATTTGGATGGCGTATGGCGGACGGTATCCGCAGCTAAACGCCTATTTGAAAGATTGGCTCGCCGATTTTGCGTTTGTGCACGCGCTGGATGTTCCGCTGCTGGAAATCATCACGCGCGGCGGAGGTTCGTATCCGGAGGATTTGTTGGATATGGAACTGCTGCGGCTGTTTAAGAAGCAGCCGTCCCAAATCCCGCTGGACCTCTTGTTTGCGTTAAGCGACTACGATTTGCGGCGCAGCAAATTTTATCAGGGACCCGGCAAAGCGGATCTGGAGCTGTGGGTCCCGCGGATTGTCGGGATGCTGGACGCTTTTTTGTGCAAAACCCAGGGGACCCGGTTGATCGACAAATTCCATCCCGGCCGGGAGCGGACGACCGAGCGGTATCTGTTCCGCAGCGCGGTCTACGACGATTCGCTTTACGGGAGAACGATAGCCCTTGGTACGGTCCCGCTCAGCAGCCATCGTCCGCTGCAAAAATACATTACGCAAACGATCCGCTATGCCGAAAACCGATTAAGGGAATTAAGAGGATTTAGAGGACGCTTGAGGGGCGTCGTTATGGAGCCGGAGACGGCGCGCCTGATCGACCGCTTTCTGGAAAAAGAGTTCGCTGCGCAGACGGCCGCAAAGCCGCGGATCGAAATCGACGCGGAGAAGCTGGCGGCGCTTAAGCGGGATTCGGATTATGTGCGGACCAGGCTGGCGATCGGCTATGAAGAAGGGGGCGAAACGGCGGCGGAGGCGATATCGGGTTTGGCCGCGGAATTGGGCCCGCAAGCGGATTTGGATTCGGAAGCAGCTTTGGACTCGGAGGACAATGTCGTGCCTGAACAAGAAGCTGACAAAGAAGATGGAGAGAGCTTGGCGTATTGGGACCTGCCGCAGCTGGACGAGGATTGGACTTCATTCGCCGAACAGCTTGATTCGGCGCAGCTCGAAGCTTTGCTTGCCCTCAAAAGCCCTGCGCCCGATAGCGCGCTTGCCGCTGTGGCCGAAGCTTACGGCACCATGCCCGAGCTGATCCTGGATGAAATCAACCAGCTGGCGATGGAAACGATCGGGGACCTGGTTGTTGACGAAGGGCGGATTGTCCCGGAATATATGGACTTTTTTGCGCATTTGAAAGGAGAATTCTCGTGAATGAAGTGAAAATTCCCAAGCGGCTCACCACGGCGCTGGTCAATTCGCTCACGGCCGGCGTGGTGCCGCGGGTGGGGCTGGAGCATGTCGCGGTGGGGCGCCGGGCGGAAGTTGACGCCATTCTCAAGGACCTCGACAACATCGCCGAGGGCGGAGCGGCGTTCAGATTTATTACCGGACGTTACGGCAGCGGGAAAAGCTTTTTGCTGCAGACGATCCGCAACTACGCGATGGACCGGGATTTCGTCGTGGCCGACGCGGATTTGTCGCCGGAGCGGAGACTGGTCGGGACGAAAGGGCAGGGCTTGGCCACCTACCGCGAGCTGATGACCCATCTGTCCACCAAAACGCGCCCGGACGGCGGAGCGCTGGAAGCGATGCTGCAAAAATGGTTCGCCGCCTTGCAGCAGGAGGCGCTGCGGGAGACGGGCTTTAAGCCAAGCGATCCCGCTCTCAACGATGCGGTGGAGCAGCGGATTTTTGCGGTTACGGCGGAAATGCAGAACCTCGTGCACGGGTTTGATTTCGCCAAAGTGCTGGCCGCTTACTGGAACGGGTACAAGCTGGCCGACGACGACCGGAAGCAGGCGGCGCTCCGCTGGCTAAGGGGCGAGTACCCGACGAAAACGGAAGCGAAAAAGGAACTGCAAGTTGGCGTCATCGTCGATGATGAAAATTGGTACGATTACGTCAAGCTGTGGTCGGAGTTCGCGGCGCGGATCGGATACCGCGGCCTGCTGCTGTTTATCGATGAAGCCGTCAATTTGTACAAGATTTCCAACAGCGTGTCCCGGCAAAGCAACTACGAAAAACTGCTGACGATGTTTAACGATACAATGCAGGGCAAAGCGGAGCACCTGGGCATTTTTGTTGGGGGAACGCCGCAATTTGTCGAAGACGAGCGCAGGGGCCTGTTCAGCTATGAAGCGCTGCGCTCCCGGCTGATGGAAGGACGTTACGCCGGGAAAGGCTTCGTGAATTATTCCGGGCCGATCCTGAGGCTGGAGATGCTGTCGCCCGAAGAAATACTGCTGCTCCTGCAAAAGCTGGTAAACATCCATGCCCAGCATTTTGGCTATACGCCGTCGGTCGCGCAGCAGCAGATTGTATATTTTATGGAGGCCGCCGTCGGCCGCCTGGGCGCCGATGAGTTGCTCACCCCGCGTGAAGTGATCCGCGATTTTATGGATTTGCTGCATACGCTGCGGCAAAACCCGGAAGCTTCCTTCGAGCAGCTTGTTGGCGAGCACCAGGTAAAGCCGGCCGAAGCGGATCCGGACGAGGTCGACGGCTTTCTGGCGGAGTTTGAACTATGAGCGACAATCCTTTTTATCAGCTGGCCCCGTTTATCCAGGAATTTATTTATAAGCGGAAATGGGAGGCGCTAAGGGCCGTGCAAGTGGAGGCCTGCCGCATCTGCTTTGGGACAAGCCGCCATTTGCTGATCGCTTCGGGCACCGCCTCGGGGAAAACCGAAGCCGCGTTGTTTCCCGCGCTGACCGAGCTGCACAACAGGCCGGCCAGCTCTGTCGGCATTTTGTACATCGGCCCGCTGAAGGCGCTGATCAACGATCAGTTCGCCAGGCTCGAGGATCTGCTGCGCGAATCGCGCATTCCGGTTTGGCATTGGCACGGCGACGTGCCGCAAGCCGAAAAAACGAAGCTGGTCCGGAATCCTTCCGGGATACTGCAAATTACGCCCGAATCGCTTGAGGGGCTGCTGATGAACCGCCCCAACGCGATTCCGGCATTGTTTAAAGACTTGCGCTACATCATCATCGACGAGGTGCACGCCTTTATGGGGGTGGACCGGGGCATCCAGGTGCTGAGCCAAATCGCCCGGATCGAGCGGATGGCCGGCGCCAGGCCGAGGCGGATCGGGCTGTCGGCGACGCTGAGCGATTACGAATCGGCCAAGGCATGGTTAGGAGCGGGAAGCAGCGAGCAAGTCGAGGTCGTATCCTCGGCGGGAGGGCGCAAGCTGCGGCTGCGGGTTGAGCATTTTTCGTTTCCCGACGCCCGTGACGAACAGCAGGCCGAGCAGCTGCAGAACGCCCGCAAGGCATATTACGAGTACATTTACGACAGCACGCATTTGAAGAAGGCGCTGATTTTCACCAACAGCCGGTCCGACGCCGAGCTCACGACGCTGGAAATGCGCCGGGTCGCGGCGAAACGCCATGAGCCGGACGTGTTTTACGTTCACCATGGGAGCATTTCGGCGATGCTGCGGGAAGAGGCGGAGAGCGCGCTGAAAAACGGCCCGGGACCGGCGGTGTCCGCGGCGACGCTGACGCTGGAGCTGGGGATCGACCTCGGGGAGCTTGAGCGGGTCGTGCAGCTTGGCGCTCCGTACAGCTCGTCCAGCTTCGTGCAGCGGCTGGGGCGCTCCGGCCGGCGCGGCGATGCGGCGTCCGAGATGCTGTTCGTCGTCCAAGAAGAAGAGGACGAGGATGCCCCGCTGCCGGCCCGCATGCCGTGGACGCTGCTGCGCGCGATCGCGGTGATCGAGCTATACGTCCGCGACAAGTGGATCGAGCCGCTGGAGATCCGCAAGCTGCCGATCGGCACGATGTACCATCAAACGATGAGCATGTTGAAAAGCATGGGGGAAGCGGAGCCGGCCGAGCTGGCGCAAGCGGTGCTGACGCTTCCGTCGTTTCGCCAGGTGAGCCCGGAGCAGTATAAAATGTTCCTGAATTATCTCCTGCAAACCGATCATCTGCAGTGGACGGAAGAAAAGTCGCTGATCATCGGCCTGACCGGGGAGAAGATCGTAAACAACTTCCGCTTTTACGCCGTCTTTCAGGATGACGAAGAACATGCGGTGTATAACGGCTCCGAGGAGATCGGCTCGATTACGACCGTTCCGCCGCCCGGATATTGCTTTACCCTGGCCGGGAAGCTGTGGAAGGTGACGGAGGTGGATGCGAAGCATAAGGCGGTTTACGTAAAAGCGGCGATCGGCAAAGTGGATACGTTATGGCTTGGGGCAGGCGGAGATGTTCATACGCAGGTGGTGAAAAAGATGCGCGAAGTGCTCGCCGGCTCGGCCATTTATCCGTATTTGTCCCCGCAAGCGGTGAACCGCTTGGAGCGGGCCCGGCGGCTGGCGAGGGAGACCGGGCTGGCCCGGCAAGCTGTCCTGCCGGCTGGCGGAGACTCCTTGTTCGTGCTGCCGTGGGTGGGCAGCAAGGCGTTTCGAACCTTGGAACGGCTGCTCAAGCATCATTTGTCCGAACGCCTCGCCTTACGGTCCGTCGTCCCGATGGAGCCCTATTACATGATCGTTTCGGGCAAAAGCGATGCGCAAACGTTAATCGGGGAAATCGCAAGAGCTTGCCGGGACTGTCGTGAAGAGGACCTGCTGGCGCCGGAGGAAGCGCCTTACCTGGGGAAATACGACGAATTTGTCGCTCCGGAGCTCATCCGCCAGGCGTTTGCCGCCGACGGTCTTGATTTGCAGGGACTGCGGACAGGGCTCGCCGATATGCCGGAAGAGGAAGTATAGCGGGGTTCCTGCGCCTGAAAAGGATGTTCTGATTGGAAAGAAGATTGACCAAATTAGCACTAGCGTTGCATCAAATCTGATCTGACAAGCTGCATTTTCTAGCCACACAAATTTTCTAACGGATGCCACAAGCGCTATTTGTTCGAAAAACGTTGATTTCAAACTGTAACGGTTGCCATGGAGCTTATTTCGCCGAACACCGGTAATTTTTGCTTGGATTCAGGCTAATAACGGCGCTGGCAACCGTTAGAATTTCGAAAAGGTCTTTTTTCGGAAAATAGCCGCTGCTACAAGCGTTAGATTTCGGTCAGCTTTTAGGGGGAATTTTGAGCAAAAGTTAATGCAACGCTAGTGCCAAAAGCAAATGGGCCGTTCCCCCAATAAGGAGGACGGCCCATTTTTAGCTTTAGTGTGAAGGTTATTTATTCAGGGGAAGGTTAAGTTCCAAATCTTCCAGATATACTTTAATAGGCGACCCGTCGCTGTTTTGAACCAATTTTCCTTTGCTGTCCGTTTTAAAGGTATACGGTTTTACGACAATAGAACTTGGAACAGCCGCAAAGGATGTATATGTCATGTCGAAGTAGCGCTGCTTTTTGACGACGCCGTCATTAGCTTGCAGGATAGGAGATAAGGTATTCCCTTTACTATCCGCGAGATCAAATCCTAAATTTTTTAAATCCTTTACTTGCTTATGAGCGCCTTGTGCAGCCAGCTCTAACCGGCTTGAATAAGGGGTTAATTCTACCCGTTTTACGGTATAGCTGAAATTTCCCGCTTTCTTAACCACCGCTTTGCTTAAAACCGTGTTTTGTGGCGCTTGTTTTTTAACGGGTAATTTAAAGGTAAAAGGATCCTTCACGCCTGAAGTATGAGCTTTGACCGTAAGCTCGAACTGCTTGGGCAGATACAGGGTTCGCGGGCCCTTAACGGACAGGTCGTTGAAGGAGATCAACAAACTGTTGTCTTGCAACTCCGATCTTCCATACGACTGTAGATCCATCTTTTTGCCGTCGATATAAATATCAACGTATAGAAGAACCCCTTTTTTCTCGGCATTTGTTATATCGTCCAGCGTTGTTTCAAAATCATCGCCTTCCCTTTGCAAAGCAAAGGAAACTCTTGCTCCATCAAAAAGATAGTCCGTCAACTTCAAGGTGACGCCATCTTTCGTCACTTTTTGATTTGGCACCTTTGTTATCCCTTGCTTGGCCGCTTTCTGCAAACCCGAATCTCTCTTAGCCCATTCAAAAAGACTTTGGGCAGCAGCAGACTCTTGTTTTGGCCGCATCAGCCGCAGCCACCCCGGATAGGGCTGGCCCGCTTGCGGTTAAAAACGAAGCGATAAGCAGGCTCAGGGCGATTTTCTTGTTGAAAATTTTGCTGATCATGATTGTATTCCTCCTGATTTACGGATTGAGCGGGATCGTCATTTCCAAATCTTTATGGTACGTTTTTGTTTGTTCGTCAACCGCAGTCCAATCCGATTTTTTGACCGTATAGGTATACGGTTTGATCGTAATGGATTTGGGTGCCGTACTGAACGCGCTATACAGTTCGTCCTCATGATAGTGATTTTTTGGCGCTTCAGAAGGGGACGGAACCCACGACTGTTGAATTGGATTTCCTTGTTCATCCACAATATCGTAATACATTTTGCTGGCCGCATACTCGCCTGTCTGATTCTCGGTTACCGGTACTGTACCGTTGCTGTCAATGACCACTCTGGTGGAACCGGCAGTCAGATTGACCCGTTTAACCGTGTAACTGAAATCGCCTTTGCTCATTGTTTTTTCCGGATTGACGGAGAGGATCGGTTGAACCTTTGTGATTGGGATTTTAAGCACGAAAGGTTCTTCTACTTGGGTAACTTTTACCGCTAACGACAATTCAAACCGATCCGGAAGCGCCGCTTCTTCCAAGCCTTTTCTTATGTTATAAGTGAAGGTGTCCTGTTGCCCGGGAATTTCCCCGCTATCGCCATATAACCCCTTCACGAGTTTACCGTTAACGGTGACATCCAATAAACTGGATCGCCAATCAATATAACCCTTGACTTTCTCACTTTGCTCCAGGTCGCGCCAAGGCATCATGACACCGTCCAGTTCCGCTCCTTCTCGGACCATACCCACACTCAAACGATTCCCATCATAATAGGCTTCCACCACTTTCAGGGTGATGCCATCGTGAGTCACACTTACATTAGGGAAGGTTACCATGCCTTTATCGACTGCGGCCCCCAGGGCTCCTTCTGCGGTCTTAAATACACTGCCGATCAGCGGCAAATTTTCCAAAGCGGCCGCCATTGCCGGAGAAACAAAACCCGAGCCGATTACGGCTCCTCCCAATACAAAAGTTGCTGCCGCGGTAAGTCCAAGTTTTTTGACCATTTTCATTTTTGTAAATGCTCCTTTATTATCTATTGAATGATTCAAATCTTGGTCCATGATCATTTGATAGGTATTGTCCAATCTTAAACGCGTGCTTTCCGGCTTTTGCCAGCAGTATGCATTCCTCACTAAATTCCAAATCGTTTCACCTCTTTTCTCTTTCATTTCGTTTATTAGACCGGCCAACTGTCCGAAAGGTAACATACAAAAATTTATGGTTGTCAGAAAACATCCTTGGCAATCTTCCTACTGAATTATGCGTAAATTCATTTTAAAAAGCAAAAATGGTTGTAAAAAATCGCTTTTCCCGATTCGATTGACTGGAAAAATAGATAATGCTACAATTTTTTTATTAATTTACGTAAATTTTGCGATGGGGTGTGTACATTGGCAACGATAAAAGAAATAGCCAAAGAAGCCGGGGTGTCGATAGCCACGGTTTCCCATGTCATTAATAAAACGAGATACGTCAGTCCCGAGCTGGCGGAAAAAGTGGAAGACGTCATCAAGAAGCTGGGCTACGACAAAAAAATAGCGGTTGCCGGCAATCAGTTCAGAATCGGCAAAAAATCGGAAATCGCCTTGCTTTTGCCGGGTTTGTCGGGAACGCTTTATTCTCAGCTGGCTTCCGCGATTTCAGCCTGTATAACCGAACGGGGCTATAGTTTGACGGTTTATTTCCATCATGACGATGTGACGCTGGAGAAAAACATCATTACCAACATCCTGAACAACAAGCGGATCGCAGGGCTGATCATCGTACCGGCCAGCACGGAAGCGAAGCAGTTCCAGAAGCTTAAGCAGCAGCAGTTTCCGTTTTTGTTCCTGGACCGCAAGGTTCGCCTGGAAGGCGTCGGCTCCGTGCTGGCGGACAGTAAAGAAGGGATTTACAGAGGCTGCGTTCATCTGCTGAAATCCGGACACGAGGAAATCGCCTTGATCATTGAAAAAGCGGATTTTTCCAGCGTCGAAGACCGGTTGGAAGGTTACCGCGAAGCGCTTGGCTCCTACAAAATCCCGTTTCGCAAAGAGCTGGTGATCGAAGTGGAGCAAAACCGGCTGGATGATTTCGAAAAAGGGATCAAAGAGGTCTGGGGCCAGCATAAAAGTCCGACCTTTGTGGCCAGCGGCAACCGGATTACGCTCAATTTGCTGCGGGTGATGAACAAGCTGGGGCTGGAGTGGCCGGCCGACGTTTCGGTGATCGGGTTCGGCGATGAGGAATGGTCGGAAATCATCAATCCGCCGCTGACGATGCTGAAGCAGGACACGAAGCAAATGGCTTTGGAAGCGGTTTCGATGCTGCTTGATATCATGGATCACGGTCCGGGCGAGGCCCGGGAAATCAAAGTCCCGATGACGTTTTCGATCCAGAATTCGACCCAGGTGATCGGCAAAGGACCGTTTGGCGAAAAGCCGGTTTCCCCCAATGAATTGACGTTGTCCAAGGAAGAAGTTGAAAAATTGACGACAGGCAGCTATAAAGTCGGGATCTCTTTTCATTATGGCGGTACGGCGTGGACGAGACTATACGAAAACGGAATCCGCCATGTGTTGGACCAATACGGCATCTCCATTATTTCCATTACCAATGCCGGTTTTGACCCGAATCTGCAGGTCACGCAACTGGAAGGCTTGCGCATGCAAAAACCGGATGCGATTATCGCCATCCCGGTTGACGATGAGCTGACCGCCAAGAAATTCAAGAACATCTCGGAGGAAACGAAGCTGATTTTTATGAGCCATGTGCCGGAGGGTATGACGAAAGACGAGTATTCCTGCTGCGTTTCGGTGAACGAACGGGAAAACGGGCAAAACGCGGCGCTCCTGCTGGGCAACTATTTCAAAAACGAGCAGAACGTCAAGATAGGCTTCATCGGGCATGGCGCCCCGTTTTACGGCACGCATTTAAGGGACGCCGTGGCGAACGACACGATCCGCAGCAATTTCCGCAATATCGAGATCGTTGATGAGCAGTATTTTTACCAAATCGAGAAAACGTACGACGTATGCAAAGAAATGATCAAGCGGCATCCGGAAATTCAAGGCCTGTATATTTCCTGGGACAGACCGGCGCTCGAGGCGATCAAGGCTTTGCAGGAGCTGAAGCGGGAGGACGTGGCCGTCTTCACGTTCGATCTCGATACGGAAATCGCCACGTATTTGGCCAAAGAAGAAATGGTCAAGGGATTGTCCACGCAGCGGCCATACGATCAGGGGATCGCGGTAGGTTTGGCGACCGCCAAGGCCTTGCTGGGCCATGATGAGCATAAGTATATCGGCGTTCCGCCATATATCGTCGAACCGAAAAATCTGTTAAAGGCTTGGAAAAATATTGTATTGGAACCAGCTCCAGCAGAAATTGAAGAATTAATTCTCAAGAAATTTACGTAAATTAATTTGCAATTATTTTTTTGTTTAAAATTTCGACAAAATATTTGACATTTCGCAGCTCTCTATGATACATTTTACGTAAAGAAGTTGAAAGCGGTTTATTCGTAAAAACAGTGCGCACCGGATCGACCGCAGACGTTCTTTATTCACAAACTGATCATAGGGGGCTGGTTTATTGTGAAAAAGCAATTTTTTAAGTTTTCATTGATAGCGCTTACCGTTTTGGCTCTGTCGGCTTGCGGCAACGGGCAAGGGACCAATGCGGGGAATCAAGCGGGGAGCGGCGATGGCGGCGGCAAGGACGGGACGTACAGCTTTGCTTTCTTGACGAACACGCAGAACAATACGTTCCAAACGGCGATGAATGAAACCTACGAAAGATTGGCCAAGGAGAAAGGTTACAAATATACGATGCTGGACCCGGATTATGATCTGAACAAACAGATCAATCAGATGTCGGACGCGGCCAACCAGGGCTTTGACGCCGTGTTCGTGATCCCGGTCGATTCCGCGGGGATCCGCCAGGGGCTGGAAGCGATGCATGACCGCAACATTCCGGTGTTTAACGTCGACACAGCCGTCATTAAAGAGGATCGAGACCTCGTGAAAAGCATTATCGCCACCGACGCGTACATGGCCGGCAAGCTGATGGGCGAGCAGATGGTAAAAGACTATCCGGATGGCGCCAAAATCGCCATCCTGGACTTTCCTTCCAACGAAAGCTGCGTGCAGCGGGTAGCGGGCTTTATGGACGGCCTCGGCGACAATGCCTCCAAATTTAAAATCGTAGCCCAGCAGGACGGCAAGGCGGCGCTGGACGCCTCGATGCCGATCGCCGAAGACATCATCCAGGCGAATGCCGACATCGACGCCTTCTTTGCGATCAACGATCCGTCGGCTTTGGGCGTAGCGGCGGCGATTAAGGCGAGCGGCAGAACGGATATCGGCGTGTACTCCATCGACGCGTCTCCGGACGGCAAAGCCGCATTGCTCGACGGTTCGTTTACGGCGGTTTCGGCCCAGGTGCCGATTCAGATCGCCGAAACTTCCTTCAATATGGCGGTCGATTATTTGCAGGGTAAGGAGATTAAACCGGAAGTGCTGCTGCCTTCTCATATCGTCACGAAGGAAATGGCCAAAGAAACCGCCGGCAAGTGGCAATAAGCCCCTTAAATTTAGAATGCAAGCGTCCCTTGCATTCTAAATTTTTTCAAGATGATACCGCTTCGGAGGTGAACAACCATGGGAGATAATTTGCTGGAGATGCGTGGGATCGCCAAAAGCTTCGGGGGGACCCATGCGCTCAAGGGCATCGATTTTGAACTGAAAGCCGGCGAGATCCATGCCTTGCTGGGCGAAAACGGCGCAGGCAAATCGACGCTGATCAAAATTTTGGGCGGCATCCATAAGCCCGACCGTGGACAAATCTTTATCGGCGGTGAGCCCGCGGATATCGACAGTGTGCAAAGCGCCCGGGCTTACGGAATCGGCATTATCCACCAGGAAATCGTGCTCGTTCCATATCTCAGCGTTGCCGAGAACATCTTTTTGGGCCGCGAACCGGTCAACAAATGGGGGTTCAAGGACGAAAAGCGGATGAAAGCCGAAGCCAACCGCATGATCGAGCAGCTTGGGCTGAACATCGATGTCACGACATTGGTGGGAGAATTGACGGTGGCTCAGCAGCAGCTGATCGAAATTGTTAAGGCGATTTCATTTAACGTGAAAATCCTGGTGATGGACGAACCGACCTCCTCCTTGTCCGACGAGGAAGTGGGCCGACTGTTCGTGACGATGGAGAAGCTGCGGCGGCAAAACGTCGGCATTATTTATATCTCGCACCGGCTGGAAGAATTGTTTAAGATGGCGGACCGCATCACGGTCATAAGGGACGGCGGTTATGTCGGCACGAAGCGGACCTCGGACACCAATACGGAAGATCTGGTGGCGATGATGGTCGGCCGGGAGCTGGAAAGCTTCTATACCCGTACCTATTCCGTCCGTGACCAGGAGGTGCTGCGCGTTGAAGGGCTGTACAGAGAGGGCGTATTCGAAGACGTCTCCTTCCGGGTGCGCAAAGGCGAAATCCTCGGTTTCTCCGGCCTGGTAGGCGCGGGGAGAAGCGAACTGATGCAAACCATTTTCGGCGCCTACCGGCATAACCGCGGGCGGATTTACTTGAACGGCGGGGAAGTCAGCTTTAAAAATTGCAGCCAGGCTATCGCCAAAGGGATCGCCATGGTTCCGGAAGACCGCAAGGACCAAGGGCTGGTCCTCGAGAACTCGGTCGGCTTCAATCTCACGTTAACGAATCTCGATCAATTGATGGGCAGCCGGTTTTTGATCAGCGAGAAAAAAAGAAGCGAACAGATCGGCAAATACGTGAGCGGCCTGAATATTAAGACCGCCTCGGCGGACATCGAGGTGTCCAGCTTGTCGGGAGGCAACCAGCAGAAGGTCGTTATTGCCAAATGGCTGGCCACGAACCCGCAGCTTCTGATCCTGGACGAGCCTACCCGCGGAGTCGACGTCGGGGCCAAGTCGGAAATCTACGCGATCATCAACCGGTTGGCCAATGAAGGGTTGGCGATTATTATGGTCTCCTCCGATCTTCCGGAGATCATCAATATGTGCGATTCGGTGTGCGTGATGCGGAGCGGCAAGCTGGTGGCGCAATTAAACCGGGAGGAACTGTCCCAGGAAAATATTATGCGCTATGCGACAGGAGGATGAGAAAGCGATGAGCACAAAAAATAGCGCTCTTACATCAATGGTCAGAGGCAATATCGGCATTATATTCGTGTTGCTGGTTTTATGCGTGATTTTATCGATCGTATCGCCGGTGTTCCTGACGACGGAAAACTTGATCACGGTGCTGCGGCAGGTTTCCAACAACGTTTTCCTCGCTCTCGGCATGACCCTGGTGATGATTTTGGGCGGCATCGACCTCTCGGTCGGCGCGATTGTGGCCGTCTCCGGGACGCTGACCGTCGGCTTTATGGTCAATAACGGCATCCCCATGCCCGTGGCGATTTTGCTGGGGATTTTAATCGGCACGCTGCTCGGATTTTTCAACGGGGTGATCATCACCCAATTTAAGCTGCCTGCATTTATCGTGACGCTGGCGACGATGAACATCGCCCAGGGGATTGCTTATATTTACAGCGGCGGACGGTCGGCCCGCATTACCAACGACGCCTATACCCAACTGGGGACGGGGAAGCTGTTCGGTTTTTTGCCTCTGCCCGTACTATATATGGCCATCTTGACGGTTATCTTCATCGTGCTGCTGAACAAAACGAAGTTCGGAACCAACATCTTTGCGATCGGCGGCAACCGGGAAGCGGCCCGTCTGTCGGGCGTGCGCATCAAGAAGGTGGAGATTGCGGTGTATACGCTGGCCGGGCTGCTTTCGGCACTGGCGGGCATCGTGCTTTCGGCGAGAATGTATTCGGGCCAGCCTTCGGTTGGCCAGGGCTATGAAATGGACGCGATCGCAGCCTGCGTGCTGGGCGGAGTGTCCATGGCCGGCGGGCGGGGCCGCATCAGCGGAACGATCTTCGGCGTCATGATCATCGGGGTCGTAAGCAACGGTTTGAACCTGATGGGAGTCAGCTCGTTTTGGCAGCTGCTGGTTAAAGGTTTGATCATCTTGATCGCCGTCCTAATCGACGCCCAAAAGGGCAAAAAGCTTCCGTTTTCCTTCAAATTCGCCAAATAAACCGCAGCATCAGACCAACCAAGAAAAGAGGTTTTGACTATGGACACAACAGCGCAAGCATTCAAATATAAATTTCAAATCATGCTGAACAATCCGGACCATCTGCCGAGGCAAAACGAGCCGGTGATCACCAAGCTGAATTTCTCCGATTACCGGGTTCACCCGGGCAGCCTTGAACTGTATGACGACCAAAACCGCAAGGTCCCGTTTCAACTTATAGACGTGGTGCTTGACGGGGAATTTATCCAGGAAGCGTCGATCGTTTACGTGGTCAGCATGGACAAACGGGTCGCCTCGTACTCACTGTATGCCGGCGGCAAACCGCTTGCTGAGGCCCCTGAGTTTAAGGGCATTCAAAAGCTTGAGCCCGTGCAGGTGGACGGCTTCCGCAGACTGGATACCGGCTACTATATTCTGGAGCTGTGCTCCGGCACCGCCGACGGCACCTCCTACGGCAAATGGGGCATCCGGTATTTCGAAGCCAAGGAAGAACGGAAAAATTTAATCAAGGATTACTCCAATGCGATCGGGGGATTTTACGGTCCTTTCTTCACCCCGAAAAACGGGCTGATCAATCCGCCAGAGCACACGAAGGTGGAATTCGTCGTCGAGGCCGAAGGCCCGATCTACTGCCGGTACCGAATGAACGGCCAGGTACCCGACGGATTGGACGAAAATCTGAAAGGGAAAAAGTTTTCGGTGACCTGGGAGTTTTTCTACAATTCGCCCTGGTTCCGCAGAAAATACGATGTCGACGATTTCTCCACCACGGTGGACGGTATCCCGGTCGTCAACAAAATTACCGTCGGGGACGAATTCGAGAGCGGCCAAGGCAACCGCGTCTTTACCTCCTTCGCTTCTTACGGGGGCACGTATTACCGGGAAGGCGACCTGTACGCCAACATTTTGTCGGACGGCGTGCACCGTCTGCTTGCTGACGCGGACAAGCTGGGGAACGACAAGCTGAAGCAGTACAAGGCGAGCATCGGGGAGAATATCAACGAGGTGTCCTGGGACTATTTCTGGCGACTCTTTTGCATCCAGGACGGGATTTTGACGGCGGAGGAAATCAAGGCGCATATTGCCGAGATCATCCCCGAATCCCATAAACAGGTGCACCAAAGCGAGCGGAACGAACAAGTGCTGTTCCAAAAGCAGGTGGACGTCAACAGTGCGCCCGAGCAGACCATTTTCCCGCTGAGCGCCAACAAAACCGCCGAGATCAACGATGAAACCGGCTATGCCATGGTGTGGTACACGAGCGAGGTCGTATCGCGTTACCAAATCGTGCAGCGCAGTGATTCCGGCTGGGTGAACTGGGGCACGAACGGGGAAAACGAACATCCCGAGCTGCCGACCGGCTCGACGATTTATACGGCTTACGGCAAATTTGCGGACTGGGAGAAGCAGGCGGATGCGATGGAGAAAAATATCGACTCCAAGCAAGGGCTGGCGCAAGTTTTGAACGGTTATATAAGCTAAAACAGGCTGTTTTTCGGGAAAGGGTTCCGATGAGTAGCCGGTTTGAGTTTCGCTATACCGAGATCGCGAGTTGCAAGGGGAACACCCTGCACTCGCGATATTTTTGGATAAAGGCTATTATGACCGGTTCGCTTTGCGATATTTCGCAGGGGTCGTCTCGAAGTGGCCGGCAAACGCCCGGTAAAAAAAGCCGAGGCTTTGGTAACCGATCCCGTAAGCGATTTCCTCAATGCTTTGCTCCGTATTGGCCAGGAGGGAAGCGGCATGGATCATGCGCTGCGTTTTGACCAGTTCCATGAACGTTTTGCCCGTTCTTTTCTTGAGTAAATTCCCCAGGTAGTTGGGATTATAATTAAACGCCGTCGCCAGGTCCGCAAGCGTGCAGGTTTGATAATTAGCTTCTATATAACCCAGGATATGGACCAAATTCGCTTTCCTTTCGGGATCGGAATTCGTCTCATTTGTGTGATACGAAAACACCCGCATTAATTCCGTAAACACGATCATCATGTAATTGTAAATCATTTCTTGCGAGTAGACCCGGCTGTCGAACGCCTCGCACATCATATTTTTGATGAATAAGTGCAGGTTTTCATGGTGCTCGGATTCGAACACAATATAGCGGTTGTGGTCGGTGCTTTCGGAAATAGCGTTCACCAAAAAATTCGAAACGATCCCTTTCGTTTTGAATCTCCCTAAAGCCGAAGTGAAAATCTCCTTTTTCATAATGATATTCACCAGCAGATCGTTTTCCCCCATCGCTTCAATGCGGTGCAAAACATCCGTATCCAGCAGGCAAACTTGTCCTTCCCGCAGAATGACTTTTTTCTCGTTAATCCACTGAACGCAGGATCCCGAATAGATGTAATTCATTTCGATAAAATTGTGGAGATGCAGCGGCATCGGCGCAAAACGGTTATGCTTGCGGACGTGGATCGGGCCTTGTTCGAAAAACAGACTGTCCGGCATGCGGAAATAAGTCCCGTCCTCGCCGATCCATTCCTCGGGCCATTCCTCGGGCCAAATGTCATTTACGTTTTCCCGCGTTTGCAACTGCTTGGTTTCAATCTCATTGACCGTGCGCAAATATTGGTCAAGCTCTTGATGGTTCATAAGACAACAATCCTTCCAAGAAAAAGCATTAAGTTTAGTATACCTGTAAAAAGGAGAAAAGATAACCGTAATTAAGAAATTGTATAGGCTTACCGAAAGCGTTTTAATATGAATAGATCAAAATTTACCGAGGCGCCTCTAAATCTTTAGAAAGGAGAATACTTCGAAGCGTAACTGCTTTTTATTGCGAATTTATCTTCGGTAAAAACAATTGATATGGGGTGTAAATAACATGAGCACGGTATTAGCGACCGGAAATAAAGAAACGCCGCAAGATGCGGCGATGGCGAAAATCGGGCTGGGCGAAAAGCTGGGATACGGCGCGGGGGATATCGCGAGCAACCTGATCTGGACAGCGTTGTCCATGTTTGTCACTTATTACTATACGGATGTCGCCGGCTTGGCCGCTGCCGCTATCGGTACTATGTTCCTCGTTGCCCGCGTGTTGGACGCCTTTGTCGATGTCGGAGTAGGGGCAATGGTGGACAAAACGAAAACGAAATTCGGAAAAGCCCGGCCCTGGCTGCTGTGGTGGGCGATTCCGTTCGGCATCTCCGGCGTGCTGCTGTTTTCCATGCCCGATCTCGGCCCGGCGGGATCGCTGTTTTACGCTTATGCCACCTATCTGCTGATCAACATCATCTATTCGGCGATCAACATTCCTTACGGCGTGCTCAGCTCCTTAATGACGCAGGATCCGTATCAGCGTTCTTTGCTGAACATTTTCCGGATGGTGATGGCGCTGGTAGGCATGCTGATCGTATCCAACGGAACCCTTCCGCTGGTGGCGGGGCTCGGGGGCGGGAAACCGGCCTGGACATTGACATTTGCGGCGTTCAGCGCGGTTGCGGTCATCCTGTTTTTGATTACGTTCCTGACGGCCAGAGAACGCGTCCGTCCGGCGGTGGTTAATAAGGATATCCCTTTGAAAAGAGGCCTTCCCGCACTGTTCCGCAACAAGTATTGGGTGCTTGTGCTTTTGCTGAATACCGTATTTTACGGAATGCAAGCGGTAACATCGGCGGTCAACGTGTACTATGCCCAATATTTGCTCGGCAATAAGGACCTGGTGGGGCTGCTGACCATCGCGCAGCTTGTTCCGATGATGCTCGGTTTGCTTGCGCTGGCTCCCGTCATTAAGAAATTCGGCAAACGGAACGTCGCTTTGGCGGGAATGGCGGTCATGGCCGTCGGCTGCTTGATCCCGGCCATAGATCCAGCGAACGTAACGGTCGTGATCGTCTCGACCGTAGTCAAAGCCCTCGGCACCGCGCCGCTGATCGGAACGATTTTTGCTTTTGCGGCCGACACGGTCGACTACGGGGAGTGGAAGACAGGCATGCGCACGGAAGGGCTCATCTTCAGCGCTTCCAGCTTCGGCGGCAAAACGGGCAGCGGCCTGGGCGGGGCCATGGTCGGCTGGATGCTGGCTTTCAGCGGCTATGTCGGAGGCCAGGAAGCCGTTTCTGCGTCGGCCTCTCACGCGATTCAATTCCTTTTTATCTATTTTCCGGCCATCCTATGCGCCGTATTATTCGTGATTTTATGGTTCTATAAGCTGGATAAAGAGTACCCGAAGATTTTGGCGGAGCTCCAAGCTATTAAAAAAATGTAAAAAGAATGCTGATAGGAGGTATCTTCTCTAATGGCAAACGATAGAGAAACTTATGAATCTTCACCCGCCGTTGTTCCTAAGCGCTCGTTCATTGAGCAAGCGGAACGCTTAAAGCCCGTTCTTCTTCAACGGGATGAGGAGGCCCGGCAAAACGTTGAGGTCGTGCCGGACGAGCGCGCGATCCATGGCTGGCGGGCCATCGCCGCGTCGAGCGCGGACACGCTTGCCCCGCAAAGTTTCGGAAAGGGCGATGCGGTCATTTTGGACTTTGGCGACCACCGGGTCGGTTATGTTTCCTTGGACGTAAAGCCGGTCGGGAGCCCGCCGGACGCACCGCTCAGACTTAAGCTTACGTTTGGAGAAATGCCTGTTGAGGTGGCGGAGCCTCTTGCAAACTACAACGGCTGGATCAGCAGCTCCTGGCTGCAGGAAGAGACGATCACGGTTGACGTGCTTCCTTGCCGCATCGAAATGCCGCGGCGCTACAGCTTCCGCTATCTGAAGCTCGAAGTTCTCGATACGTCCAGAAAGTACCGCGTCGCGTTCGACCGCGTGCTATGCCGAACCGTTACCTCGGCCGATCCGGCGCAAGTCGTCCCGTTGGTACACGCGGATCCGCTGTTAACGGAGATCGACCGGGTCAGCGTGCGTACGCTGGAGGATTGCATGCAGGACGTGTTCGAGGACGGACCGAAGCGGGACCGCCGGCTATGGCTCGGCGACCTTCGCCTTCAGGCGCTGGCCAATTACGAGACGTTCCGCAATTACGATCTGGTCAAGCGTTGTCTTTACCTGTTCGCCAGCGTTCCCGATGAGCGGGGGCGGGTGACTTCCAATTTGTTTATTGAACCCGGCATCATTGCGGACGATACGTATTTTTTGGACTACTCCCTGTTCTTTACGACGGCCCTTCACGACTATTTCAGGGCCAGCGAAGACAAGGCGACGCTGCAAGAGCTGTGGCCGACCGCACGCCGGCAGGCGGAGCTGGCTTTGGAGTGCTTGGATGAGCGGAATATCGTCATGGATCGGGAAGGATGGGGCGCGTTCATCGACTGGCATCCGAAGTTGAACAAGCAGGCGTCGGCTCACGCCGTATTGATCTACGCCTTGAAGCGGGCCGTCCCTCTCGCCGAGCTGCTCGGCTGCGAGAGCGCTCCCCGTTTTGCGGAGCGGCTTAAAGCGTTGGAAGCGGCGGCCATGGCAGATCTGTGGGACGCGGAGCGCGGTTTTTTCGTAAGCGGCCCGGAGCGCCAAGTATCCTGGGCTAGTCAAATCTGGTTCGTTTTGGCCGAAGTATTGCCTAAGGAGGACAGCCGCTTGCTGATGCTGCGTCTATTGGCCGAACGGCCGCAGGTGGGGCCAACGACCCCCTATATGTATCACCATCTCATTGAGGCGCTGCTTCTGACGGGGCTAAAAGAAGAAGCCGTGAGCCGGATGAAGGCGTATTGGGGAGGAATGATCGCCGACGGCGCCGATACCTTCTGGGAGCTCTACGATCCGGAGAACAAAAGCTTTTCCCCATACGGCAGTTATTTGATCAACAGCTATTGCCATGCCTGGAGCTGCACGCCGGCCTATTTGATCCGCCATTATCGACTGTAATCATGCTGCACCAAGGAACTCTTGCCCGCCGCCCGGCGGGGAAGGGGTCCTTTTGAGGATTTTCATCAAAAACCAGCGAAGGCCGCGGCAGGACGCCCGGTTTTCATTTAACGAGGATTCTGGTATACTTGGTTTCGTCCCCAATAAATGCCAAGTAGGTGACTTTTGTGAAACCGGTTACAGTTTACGATATCGCGAAAGAGGCGAATGTTTCCGTGGCCACGGTTTCCCGGGTGCTGAACAATACCGCGCCGGTCAAAAAAGAGACCCGGGAGCGCATCAACGAACTGATTAACAAATACCAGTTTCAACCGAACGCGCTGGCCCGCAGTTTGACCAAAAAAGAGACGGGGATGATCGGCATCATCCTGCCGGACATTACGAATCCTTTTTTTCCGGAGGTATTGTCCGGGTTCGACCGGGAGGCGAGAAAGCAAGGTTATACTTATTTCCTTTGCGACACCGTGTCCGCCAACGGGGACAGCGCCGACCAGTATGTCCGCGAATCGCAGTATTTGAACGTGCTGACGGAGAAGCAGGTGGACGGCATCGTTATGCTGGGCGGGCGGATCGATCTGGCCAAACCCGGAAAAGAGCTTACGGAGGAAGTCGTCGAGGTCGGCAAAAAACTGCCTTTGCTGCTCATCAACGGACGGCTGCCCGGATCATCGCTTAGCCGGGTGGCCGCGGACGAGCGGCTTGGCGCGGAACTGGCGACCCGGCATCTCATCGGGCTGGGGCACCGCGACATCGCCGTTGTCGGCGGATATCGGCATATGTCGAATACGCTGCAGCGTATCGCGGGGTTCACGAAAACGATGGAGCGGCACGGCATCCCGGTACGGAGGGAATGGATGCTTCACGAAGGTTTTTCCGTGGCGAGCGGCACGGCGTTTATGGATCGGCTGTTAAGTTTGCCGCAGCGGCCGACGGCGATCTTTTGCCTGAACGACCTCGTGGCGATCGGCGCGCTCAAAGCGGCCGCCAAAGCCGGGCTGAAAGTGCCCGGGGACATTTCGATCGTCGGCTATGACGACATTCCGTTCGCGTCCAACAGCATTCCGGAGCTGACCACCGTATCGCTGCGCGCAAACGAACTCGGACGCACGGCGGCCGAAATTCTGCACAAAATGATAACCAAGGACAAGGTAGCCAAGACAACCTTGCTCAAGCCCGAGCTGGTCGTGCGCGAATCCACCGCCGCCCCTGCCGAATAACGATTGACACAGCAGGGGGAGCAGGGAGGAGGAATGCCTGAATAAAAGTGTTGACAACGTTGTGACGTCAGGCTAAAATAGCGGATGAAAACCCTTACATTCTATGGGCCAACCCCGGTCCAACGATTCAACCGTTCCAAAATTTATGTAATATGCATTGATCACAGCAACTTTCTCCGCAACTAACTTACAATCGACCTTGTAATCTTACCACGAATCGCAATCCATTAGAGTTTCAAGTTGCATTTCTCCTATGTTTTTCAGCGTGTTTTTTCTGGCTTTATTTAGAAGCGGCGTTTGACAGCCGGCTACCGGTACGCTCAACCGTTCCCGCCTTCAAAATAGCGGCACTTTAAGTGCTTATATTGGAAGCCGTAGCATGTTCACCCCCATTAGAGGCATTTTATGTACTTATTTTCCTAAGAATGGCCCAGTACGAGGGGATTTTCTTGCGACTGGGGAAAAAGCGGTATAATTTCCCTTTATTTCTCGCGAATTGCCTGATATCGCCGGAATAACGACCGTTTTTGCGCTTATTTTTACCCCTGAGACTTTCAAAGCATTTTTCCGAATTTCAGACCTCTGTGTGGCCATTCCAGAAATGAAACCCGTTTCATTCGCTGTGGCCATGGTGCCCAAAAATTATTTTTTGCATATAATGAAACGGGTTTCATGAAATGGGTTTCACTAAAATTCAGCAAAAATTGGCGAGGAGTGATTCAAGCTTGAGTATCCGTATCCGTGTCCGCTCCGAAGCGGCCGTAAGCTTTGGCGGCAATGCCGTCCGAATCGGCGGGGAGAGCGTGCTCCTTTTGTCGGCTTCGCTGTTCTACTTCCGAATCCCCCGCGAACATTGGCGGGAGAGGATGGAGCAGGTTAAAGCGCTGGGCTACAACAGTATCGATGTTTATTTTCCTTGGAACTTTCATGAACGGCGGGAAAACGTTTGGGATTTCGAGGGGATGCGGGATGCGGAAACGTTTTTGCGCCTGGCCGCCGAAGCCGGACTGTGGGTGATCGCGCGGCCCGGGCCGTACATCTGCTCCGAATGGGACGGAGGCGGGCTGCCGGCTTACCTTTACGCCAAACAGCCGCCGATGAAGTTAAGGGATAACGATCCGGTTTTCCTGGAGCATGTCGGCAGGTGGTATGACAAAATCATGCCGATCCTGCAAAAGCAGCAAGCCGGTGCAGGGGGAAGCGTGATTTGCGTGCAACTGGACAATGAGCTCGATTTTTACGATTGCGACGACCCCAAGGGGTATATTTCCGCGCTTCGCGATCTTGCTTTGACGTATGGAATCCGGGTTCCGCTCACCGCGTGCGCCGGACAGGGCGGGCTTCTTCAAGCCTCGGGGCTGGCGGAAGGCGTGGTGCCGACTTGCAATTTTTACCCGCATGACCGCGATCCCGAATTCGAGAGCAAGGCGCTTCATTACCGGGAGAAGCTTGCCGATTTGCATGTTCCGCTGCTGGTGACGGAGACGAACCGCACCCATTACCTGCTGCGCCGGCTGCTGTCGGCCGGGGCCAAGCTGCTCGGGCCGTACCTGCAAGTATCCGGGACGAATTTCGGATTTACGAACGCAACAAACAATTGGGGTAAACCGCTGGCGTTCCTCGCCTCGGATTACGATTTCGGCGGCATGATCTCCCCGGAGGGGCATATCCGTCCGGAAGCTTATGAAGGCAGGCTGCTCGGCAGGCTGATCCGCGCGTACGGAGCGGCGCTGGCGGAAGCGGAGCCTGCCGCGAAGCCGGCGTGGAAGGCCGAGGGGGACACGGAACATGTTTTTGGCCCCTTTGCGCTGGGGCTGGCAGGCGGCGGTCAGCTTGTTTTCATCACCAATGGGGATGAGCGCGACAAGCGGATCGCGCTGCGAGCGGCGGATGAAGGCCTGCTTCTCCCGTCCTCCGGAACACTGAAGCTTTGCGGCTTAAGATCCCTGGCTTTGCCGGTCGATGTGCCCTTGTCCGTTTGGGGCCTGCCAGGACGTATTGTTTATTCGACGGCCGAGCTTTATATGGCGGAGCGGCAGGAAGGGGGAACGGTGTTGGCTTTCCATGCGGCGGGAAGCGGGGAAATAGCGCTGGCGATCGATGCGCCGGTGGCGTCGGCAGCGGCGGAACAGGCGACGCTTGAACAAACGGATCGCCAGCTGCGCGTCAGGTTTGCCGGGACCGGGACGGCTTTGTGCCGAATCCGCTTGGAGGATGGAAGGTTGTTGACCTTGATCGTCACCGATTATTTGAAAGCGCTTTATACCGAGAGTATCTCGATAAACGGCAAGATTACAGTCACCCTGCCGTCAGCCGAAACGGAGCAGCCCGCAGATAACGTTGCTGGGAACTGGCGCTTAAGCTTGGCGGATGGAGGTAAGCTGGGTGGGTATGCTGACAAGGTCGGCGAAGCAAGCTCGCAGGCACCGTTTCTGGAGCAATTGGGCGTTTACCGGGGGTTTGCTTGGTACGAAGCATCCGCCTTAGTGCCGGTGGGCGCAAAAATCAGAGGTTTTCTTGTCCGCCAAGGCAGCGACGTCATTTCGCTGTACGCGGGCGGCCGGTACATCGGAACGGCGACCCCTGGAGGAAGGAGCGCCTTTATTTCGGCCGAAATGGAGGATTTCCCAGGGGGGACGCTCGGGCTGCAAGTCCGGGCGGAAATTTGGGGGCACACCAATTTCGACGATGCCCGGCTTCCGGGACTCAGACTGCCGGCGCTGAAGGGCATCAGCGGACTCACGGCGGTTACCCGCGTCCGCGACATCAGCTCCAACTGGCGCGTATTCCAGCGGGCGGCTGAGGCGATCGGGGCAGGCGTTGCGGAAGTCCGCGGGACCGCCAGGACCGGCAAGACCGCCAAGGCAGAGATGATCGATAAGGCAAAGATGATCGACAAGACGGATAAGATCGCCAGGATTGACCCTGCCGATGAATCGCTGTGGCCGCTGGTCGGCTTTGGCGGTTGGCTGACGGCCGACCAGCGGTCGCATGAAATTTTCCGCAGGGAGTTCGAGCCGTCGTCAGGCGCCGCGGCGTGGGTGCTGCATTTTAAGGGCCTGGAGGCCGAGGCGCGGCTCGAAGTCAACGGGAATGATGCGGGCCCGGTTCGGCGGTTCGATCCGTTCATCGATATCACCCCTTACGTTACCCCTGGCGAAACCGTCCGGTTGACGGTGTACTTGAAGCGAACCCTTGGGCAATCCGCCGGACGCGTCATCATTTATGAAGGTTATGCGGCCAATGGGTTCACCGTTTTCGCCGCGGAGGAGCCGCAGCTAACGGCCAGCGCCGAAGCGGCCCAAGCGTCCGCCGCTGCGCAGGAGCTGCCGCTGACGCTCGCTTCCGGCGCCGCCGGCTGGCTGTTTGGCCGCGTGAAAAGCTCTGCGGCGGGCAAGGGCTGGCGAGTCCGAGCAGCCGGCTCCGGCCTGAAGCTCACGGTGTTCATGGGCGAGCGGATCGTCGGCCGGCTGTGGCTCCCGGGAGGTGCGGCAAGGCCGGTGATCGCCGGAGGCAGCGCGGACTCGTTTTATTTGCCGGGTCCATGGCTCGGCGCGGAAGGCGAACCGCTATCCATCTTTCTTGAGGCCGTTGATCCGCAGGCTCACGGAAAGCTGGAGTCGCTCGATTTTATACCGGTATGAAAGGAGGCGCCGTAAATGGCAACCGCTTCGCAAACGCAGGCGCACACCGGGCGGCATCGCCGCCAGCCGCTTCATGGCAGCGGCCGCTGGAGACGTTTCCGCAACAATCGAACGCTGCTGCTGATGTGTCTGCCGGCCATCCTGTTTTTCATCGTGTTCGCTTATTTGCCAATGCCGGGCCTGTATCTTGCGTTCATTAAATACAACTACACGGACGGCATTTTCCGCAGTCCGTTCGTCGGCTTCGACAATTTCAAATTTCTCGTGATGACCGGGGACCTGTGGCGGCTGACTTTTAATACGGTCGTGTACAATCTGGCTTTTATCTTGCTGGGGAACGTGCTGCAAATCGTCGTCGCCGTTTTCCTTAACGAAATCCGCCAGAAATGGTTCAAAAAAGTGACCCAGACGCTCATGTTCCTGCCGCATTTCATTTCGGCGGTGCTGATCGGCCTGATCGCGTACAACGTGCTCAGCTACGATTACGGGCTGCTGAACAGCATTTTAACCTCGCTTGGCATGGACCCGGTCAAAACATATTCCAATGCCAGCATCTGGCCTTACATTATCGTGCTGACCTACTTATGGCAGTCGACGGGTTACGGCTCGATCGTCTATTTCGCGGCGATTATGGGGCTCGACAACGAAATCATCGAAGCTTCGGAGATCGACGGGGCGAACGCCTTCCAGCGCATCCGCTACATCGTGCTCCCCTGGCTGAAGCCGACGTTCATCATTTTGCTGCTGTTCTCGCTGGGCGGCATTCTCCGCGGCAATTTCGGCCTGTTCTTCAACCTCGTCGGGGCCAACAACACAGCGCTGTACGCCACGACGGACATTATCGAAACCTATGTATTCCGCGCGCTCATGACCAACTTCAACTTCTCCATCGGCAGCGCGGTCAGCCTGTACCAGTCGGTGTTCGGCTTTTTCGTGGTGATCACGGCCAACTGGCTGGTCAAAAAAATCTCCCCCGACAACTCTCTTTTTTAGTGAGAGTTCAGAAAATCCAGGTTTTCAGGATCGATAAGGTTGAATGAAGCTAGAGACGAAAGTAGCAGAGCGTAGGGCGAACCTGCGTAAGCAACGGAAAGCCTGGCTGAATTCAAGATTTGACGTCGAGTTCACTTCAAGAAAGGCTTCGTCATGGAAAGATGACTCTTTGAACAACCATTTCTAGGAGGCGGCGCGCATGGATGATACCCACGAAACCCGCAGCATCCGCACGGATTTGAGCGGGATCGTCGTCAAACTGGTCGGCTACGTGTTCATCGGACTGTTCTCGCTGTTCTGTCTGCTGCCGTTTCTGCTCGTACTCGGCACTTCTTTTACGGCGGAGGCGGCGATCAAAAAATACGGCTTCAATTTTTGGCCCAGGGAGTTCAGCACGTTTTCCTACAAAATCGTGTTTGAGAACCCGGGGCTCATCGTCGGCTCCTACCTCGTGACGATCGGCATCACCGTGGTGGGAACGGCGGTGGGGCTGTTCCTGGTGGCCATGACCGGGTACGCGCTGCAGCGGCCCGATTTCCAGTACCGCAATAAAATTTCTTTTTTCATATATTTTACGACACTGTTTTCCGGCGGGTTGGTGCCGTTTTATCTGCTTGTGACGCAGTACCTGAGTTTAAAAGACAACTATCTGGCGGTGCTGCTGCCGGGGCTGCTCAGCCCGTTTCTGATCATCATGATGAAAAGCTTCGTCCGTTCGATTCCGCATGCGATCACCGAATCCGCCAAAATCGACGGGGCCGGCGATTTTACGATTTTCGTGCGGCTGATCCTGCCGATGACGACGCCGGCGTTGGCCACGATCGGCCTGTTCATCGCCCTCGGCTATTGGAACGAATGGTACAACTCGATGCTGTTCCTGTCGCCGGATGTGAAGTACCGGCCGCTGCAATTGTTCCTGTATAACGTGATCACCAGCGCCGACTTTATCCGCAACTCGGCGGCGGCTTCCAACGTGGAACTGCGCGACGTGCCGCTCGAATCGATGAAGATGGCGACGGCGATCGTGGCGACGGGGCCGGTTATTTTGTTCTATCCGTTCGTGCAGCGCTATTTTATCAAAGGGATTACGGTCGGCGCGGTCAAAGGCTGAGGAGGTCATGCGTTTAAGTGAGAGTTCAAGAAGTCAGGTTCTCCGCACCGAGAAGGTTGGATAAAGCCAGGGAATGAGCAGCGGAGCGTAGGGGGGCCTGCGTGAGCAACGGAAGGACCGGGTGAATTCAAGATTCGATGCCGAATCCGCTTCGTGATCAAAAGATGACTTTTTGAACAACCTCAACACATATTCAAAAGGGAGGTTTAATTCCATGAGCAAGTGGAAAAAAGGGTTAAGCCTGCTGCTGACGGCGATGCTCGTGTTCGTGCTGGCATCGTGCGGCGGCAATGGCGGCGGAGGCGGAGACGCGAAAGGGAGCGCCGGCAATTCCGGGGGGAACTCGGCGAATCCCGGCGCGGAGGGCAGCGGAGATATCGACACGTCGAAGTTCGTCAAGATCAGCTATCTGGTGCTCGGCGACAAGCCGAAAAACGGGCAGTTCGAAAAGGTGCTGGCCGAAGTGAACAAAATCATGAAGGAAAAGATCAACGCCGAACTGGAATGGAAATGGATCGAATGGGCCGACTGGCAGACGAAATACAATCTCGCGCTGGCTTCCGGCGAGCCGTACGATCTGATCACGATCGGCACGGACTGGCTGGACACGTGGGGCAACGCGCAGCGCGGCGCGTTTATGAACCTTGATGAGCTGCTGCCCAAATACGCGCCGGAAACGTGGAAGTCGGTTCCCGAGGAAGATTGGAAGGAAAGCATGTACAACGGCAAAATCGTGCTGATTCCGGAAAACGATTACACGCAGTGGGTAAACCACGGCTTTTTCTACCGCGGCGACTGGGCGAAGGAAGCCGGGATCACCGAACCGATCAAGGATTGGGAAAGCATCGGGAAGTACCTGCAGTATATCAAGGACAACAAACCGGACGTCATTCCCTGGGACGCCGCATCGGGCACGCAGACATGGGGCGGATTCGTGCAGTCCTCCACCGACGAGCTGGAGCTGCCGATCTCGACCGGTTTCCTGCCGGTCTACACGGCCAAATCTTATGAAGAGAAATTTACCGTCGTCAGCCCCGTTTTTGAGGACGTGTTCTTGGACTACGCGACGATGATGAAAAGCTGGGCCGACAAAGGCTTCTGGCGCGAGGATGCGCTGAACAACAAAAACAATAACCGGGACGCGTTGAAGGCGGGCCTGTCCGGCCTTGACCAGCATCACACCCAGACGTTCTCCGGCTTGCGGGTGGAGATGGACCGGCTGCAGCCAGGATCGGAGCTGCAAATGTTCCCGTTCTCCCGGACGCGCGGCACGAACCTGATGGAGCTGTCGATCACGCACGGCGGCACCTCGGTTGGCGCGCACAGCAAAAACCCGGAGCGAGCTTTGATGGCCTACGACCTGATCCGCAACAACGAGCAGGTTTACCACTTGCTCAACTACGGCATCGAAGGGGTGCAATACGTGATCAAGGACGGCAAACGCGCCCGTCCCGAAGGGTATGACGACGTCAGAGACAACTTCTACTCCGATTTCTGGGGCGGCCGGGTCGACAAGTTTGAAATTTCGAGCGAAACGACTTGGGATCAGATCGAAGAGACGCTGTACGCCGAATACGACAAGATCAAAAAGCCTTACGTTTACGGGCAATTCGTGTTCGACAAGACGCCCGTGGAAGCGGAGCTGACGGCGATTTCGCAAGTAACCGGGGAACTTGGTCCGGCGATCGTAATGGGCAAGGCGGGCGATCCGGCAGCGGCGGTGGAGGAGTTCCGCAGCAAACTGAAGCAGGCCGGGTACGACAAAGTGCTGGCCGAGCTGCAAAAGCAACTGGACGCGTATAAAGCGCAGCTGGGCGAGTGACCTCGGCGATCGGCGCTGCTGATCCGGTAGACCGCTCGCCGTCATGCAGCGGATAGCTGGCCGGGAGTTCACGCAAAACGCGAGACGGAGGGCGGATGCCGATGGGCGTCAGCTCTCCGCTATCCCGATAGAGCAACCATTTCATTTCAAGGAGGGAATTTATATTTTGATGCTCAAACGCCTCGCCAAACCTTTATTGCTTTTCCTTGTCGCTGCGTTGGTTTTAGTTCATTTTGGCCCGGTTCCTAACGTTTCGGCCCAGTCCGAACCGCTGGGGGCGAGCACGGTGAGAACGGCGTTTACGCCGGACCAAATCTGGGCGGATACAAACGGCGATCCGATCGACGCCCATGGCGCCGGAGTGATGTTCGATGACAAGACGCAAAAATATTACTGGTACGGTGAATACCATCAAGACGCTTGGCCGGCGGCCGGGGTGCGCGTCTATTCTTCGGCGGATTTGCTGAACTGGAAGGATGAAGGCATGGCGTTGACGATGGTGAAATCGATGGCCGATTTTACCGACGATCCGCTTATTTCCGAGCTGTACGCCGGGCGGACGGATACTTACAACATCTGGGCGGACATTCGCGTTGGCCGGATCATTGAAAGACCCAAGGTCATCTATAATGAAAGAACGCAGAAATACGTGATGTGGGCCCATATTGACGGGGACAAAAATCCCGAAAACAACGCGCAAAACTACGGAAAGGCCCAGGCCGGATACGCGATCAGCGATTCGCCGACAGGGCCGTTCGTTTACCAGCGCAGCTACCGCATGGATCAATGCCCGCCGGATCAGGTCGACTATCAGCCCGGCAACCCGGGTATGGCGCGGGATATGAACCTGTTCAAGGACGACGACGGCACGGCTTATCTGATTTACTCCAGCGAAGAAAACCGGACGATTTACATTTCCAAGCTGCTCGACGATTATTCGGACGTAGTCGGCTGGCATAAAGACGGGAACGTGGACGAAAACGGCAATCCCGTTCGCGATGCGGTTTACAAAGGCGTTTACGGCGAGGATTATGTGCGCGTATTCCCCGGAGGGGTGCGCGAAGCGCCGGCCGTGTTCAAATATAACGGCAAGTATTATTTGCTGACCTCGGGCGCGACCGGATGGTCCCCTAACGAAAATATGTTCAGCGTGGCCGATGATATTTTCGGACCGTGGTCGCCGCTGAAAAATCCGTTTGTGCGCACGTCGCCAAGCGATCCCGATCCGGCCAAGGCTTTCGGTTCGCAGACGACAAACGTGATTCCGGTCGATCCGGAACGCGGCAAGTTCATTTATATGGGCGACAACTGGAACGGCGGCAATTTTTCGGCGAACGGCGGCGCGAAATACATTTGGCTGCCGATCGAATTCGGCCAGGGGACGGACATCTCGATCAAATGGTATAGCAGCTGGACGCCGGATATCTTGGACCATATGGGCGGTGTGGAAGCCAAAGTGGAACTGCCGGAAGTGATTGAAACCGGCACGCTTCTGAATTTGCCGAGCGAAATCGAGGTGACGCCGCACGGCGCTTCGGCTTCCATAACGACACCGGTCGTTTGGACCGTTGGCGGCCAGCCTTTGGGTGCCGGTACGTTTGCGCTGCCGGGCGTTTATTCGCTGCAGGCAACGCTGCCGGAATTCGGCGGCAAAACACTGCAGTTCAGCCTGTACGCCGTTCCGACAAACACGATTTATTTCGTGAACAGCGGCGGTCAGGAGACGAGCGATTACCGGCTGATGACCTCTTACCTTGAAGCGGCGCTGCTCAACAAGGGCACGCCGGAACAAGCGTACGATCCGGGCGATCCCGCGGCTTGGGGGTATCTTGGGACAGCTTCCAAACCGGCCGGTGCGGAGAGCGGGGATATTTTTACGACTCTAAGGTATTTGAACGGAGGCAACGTCGTCAACTCTCCCGCCGGGACCGATCTAACCTATAAATTCAAGGTTGATAACGGAACCTACACGGTTTATACCGGCTTTAACGACATCTGGCGAAACAGTACGCGCAAAGCCGACTTATACATCAACGGGGAAAAGAAGACGGCGATCACCTTCATTGCAAACCGGGTGTACGGTCATGCCGCGGATGTGACGGACGGGACGATCGAGATCACGGTGCGAAACACGGCGGCCCAGGATCCGCTGATCAACTGGATCATGATTGTGAACGATTCGCTGCCGGAGGACCCGCTGCAAGGGCTTCGCGCCCACGAGGAGAACGCGGGTTCGGCCTCGCTTAGCTGGAACAAGACGCTCGGCGCGATAGCTTACACATTGTACCGGTCCACCCGCGCAGACGGAACGTACGAACCGGTCTACCATGGCAAGGAAACGGAGTTTACGGACAGCGGCCTGAATCCGGCGGCGAACTATTACTATAAGATCAGCCACACGGATCTGTCAGGCGAATCGCCCTTATCCGCGGCGCTGCCGCTGCGGCAGGATCAAACGCCGCCGGGATTTAAGCTGCTCGCGGGCGGAGCCGAACTGGCGGAAGGGGATTCCTTTGATGACTACGCGCCGTTGACGTTCGAAGTGTCCGATAACATGTCGGATCTTATATCGGCGCAGATTACTGTGACGGGAGCCGTATACACGGTGGATTTGACGCAAGGAACCAGCGTCGAAATCGATTTGGCAGGGAAAGTCGGCCGCCATGTTGCCGAAATCAGCGTGGCGGATGCGGCGGGGAACGAGCTCAAGGGCACCTTCGAATTTCATGTCACGACCAGCATCGCCTCCATGACCAAATTGTTGGAGCGGTTTGCGCCGGAGCTCAGCCGCCCTCTCGTCAAGCCGCTCGCCAACAACCTCAAACAGGCGCGGCGCGAGTTGGATAAAGGCCGCCCCGATAAAGCGGCTAAGCATATGCGCGATTTCCTGAAGCACCTGAACAATCCGGCTTTGGCCCGGGAAGGGGATGAACACGCAAGGGCCGTCCTGAACGCGGACGCCGAGGTTTTGATCCGCCAATGGACTGAAGAAGGAACACCAAGTCTCGATAACTGAATAAATGATTAATTGAGTTAACTAAATGGTTTTCCCTAAGATTCTCGTTCCGTACAGCATTCCCGTTCCTACGAACCTATGAAAAAGGGTTGGCCCATACCTTTCTATCATTTTCCGAATAGATTGCAAGAGAGGATGCACGCAATCGCATTCGCTCACTTTCATCGGGTTTTGGTAGAAAGGAGAGGCTTCAAATGGGGAGAATCACGATCAGGGAACTGCAAACCGGTTACGCCGGCCGCTTGTTTACCCCGCTGGAAATCACAAAAAGGTATTTGAGACGAATCTTGCTCAAAGATCCGGCGTTGAACTCGTTTATTACGATCGCCAAGGAGCGGGCGATTCTGGAAGCGAAACGGCTTGAGGCCAAAGCCAGGGCCGGCGAACAGACCGGTGCGCTGTACGGCATCCCGCTCGCTTACAAGGACAACATCGACACCAAAGGAATCCGCACGACCAACGGCTCTTCCATCGACGCTTATAACGTGCCTTATAAAAATGCGGCGGTCGTTCAGCAGCTGCTGCTCAAGGATTCCATTCTGCTTGGCAAAAATAATCTGCACGAGTACGCCCTCGGCGTAACTTCCAACAATCCGCACTACGGTCCCGTCCACAATCCATGGAATCGGGAATATACGCCAGGCGGCTCCAGCGGCGGATCGGCGGCGGCGGTGGCCGCCGACTTGACCGCGGCTTCGATCGGTACGGATACGGGCGGCTCGGTACGCATCCCGGCAGCTTCCTGCGGCGTCATCGGCCTGAAGCCGACCTACGGTAAGGTGCCGACAAAAGGGGTGTTTTATGTATCATGGACGCTGGATCATGTCGGTCCGATCACGTCCACGATGAGCGATTTGGCGGTGTTGGCCGGGGCCATGCTGGGGCAGTCTTATCTGCCCGACCTGAAGACAGATGTTCGGGGGCTGCGGATCGGCGTACCCACCAGTTATTTTAACGAGCGCATCGATCCGGAAACTTACGGTCTGTACCTGCGCGCCCTGGAAGCGCTGGAGGCGCTCGGCGCGATCCTGATCGACACGGACGTGTCGTTTGTGGCCGGAAACGCCGAAACGTCGCTGACCATCGCCGCCTCGGAGGCCGGCTATGTCCACCGGAGCAGGATGGAGTGCTGCCTGTCCCAATACGGAGAGGATGCGAGAGCTTTGCTGGAATCGTCGCTGGAGATCACCGCTTTGCGCTATATCGAGGCGCTGAAGGCGAAGGAACGGTATGCGGAAAAATTCGCCCGCCTGTTCCGGGAAAACATCGATGTGCTGGCCACGCCCACCATTCCGATTCCGGCGCGGAAAATCGGCGTCGACGAGGTGCGGTTCGGCCCCTATACGGAGAGCGTTTTTGACGCGATGACCCGCTACACCGGCATTTTCAATATGGCGGAGGTGCCGGCCTTGTCGATTCCGTGCGGCCTAACCTCCGAGGGTCTTCCCGTCGGCCTGCAACTGGTTGCCGCCCGCGGCCGGGAGGATCTGCTGATCCGGGCGGGCTACGCCTATGAGCAGGATCAGCTTGGGGATTTTTACCGGGAGCGGGATAGAGTCTGCGCCGGATATATTTCGGAATGATGCAGAGGGGAACATGGTCTCGGGCATCCGCCGCATATGCGCGGCGGGTGCTCTTTGCTTGAAAGAATGGAGATCACTGGCTGGTTTGCTGAATTTTTCAGAACGCATTGACCATAATAAGGTAAGGATGTCCGACGACAGCCACAGAAAACGAGCCCTGGCTTGGGAGGAGCGGCGATGCAGAACATTGGCGAGACAACAATAGCGCCGCGTTTGGATGAAAATGCCGCGCGGCTGTACGAGGTCTACGCGGATAGCTTTGACGCCGTGTTTCATGATTTCAACTGCGGCGGAAAGCGGGCGGTGCTCGTATATTTGGACGGTTTGTCCGATACGGAGAAGATCGACGAACAGATTCTTGAACCCGCGTTGAAGCTGCCGGAAGGGGAGGGACTGGATGGCCTGTGCGCATGTTTGCCCGTATCCGCGTTTTCCCGAACCCTCTCGTTTGAAAAAATCGTTGCGGAAATCGGCAACGGCAATCCGGTGCTGTTGATGGACGGTGAAGTGGAGGGAATCTCGTTTAGCCTGGCCAAATGGGACAAGCGGTCGATTTCGGAACCAGAAGCGGAATCGGTCGTGCGCGGCCCCCGGGAAGGCTTTGTGGAAACGCTGACGGTCAATGTATCGATGATCCGCCGCAAGTTGAAGTCGCCCGAATTGAAGATGCGGGCCATGGAAATCGGCCAGTATTCCCAAACCAAGGTCGTGATCGCTTATTTGCACGGTGTTGCGGATTCCGCGCTCGTCGCGGAAATCCAAAAGCGGCTGAAACGCATCGATGTGGACGGTGTGCTCGAGAGCGGCTACATTGAAGAGCTGATCGAGGACAATCCATACTCGCCGTTTCCGCAGCTGCAGTCGACGGAGCGTCCGGACGTAGTCGCGGCCGGACTGTTGGAGGGCAGGGCGGCCATACTGGTCGAAGGGACGCCGATCGCGCTGATCGCGCCGACAACGGTTTTTGCGTTTCTGCAATCCCCCGAGGATTACTATCAGCGTTATTATATTGCTTCGGCTATTCGCTGGCTGCGTTACCTGTTTGCGTTTATCGCTTTGATCGGTCCCTCGTTTTATGTGGCGATCGTCACGTTTCATCAGGAAATGATTCCGACTACGCTGCTGCTCAACATGGCGATTTCCCGGGAACAAATCCCGTTTCCCGCCCTGGTGGAAGCGCTGTTGATGGAGTTTACCTTCGAGGCGCTAAGGGAGGCCGGAGTGAGGCTGCCGAAGCAGATCGGGGCGGCGGTCAGCATCGTGGGGGCGCTGGTCATCGGACAGGCGGCGATCTCGGCGGGCCTCGTCTCTTCCCCGATGGTCATGGTGGTCGCGATCACCGGCATCGCCTCCTTTCTGATTCCCCACTTCACCTTGGGCATTTCCATCCGGCTGCTAAGGTTTCCGATGATGTTTCTGGCCGGATTCCTCGGTTTCTTCGGATTAATGATGGGGCTTACGATCATTCTAACCCATTTGTTCGCTTTGCGTTCCTTCGGGGTGCCGTACGTATCGCCGGTTACGTACACAAGCGTCAACGCTTTGAAGGATACGATGGTCCGCGCCCCTTTCTGGAAAATGAACCGCAGGCCGCGTATCGGTGTCCTGAATCGCTACCGCCAGGGTGCGGGTCAGCGTCCGGGGCGGGAGGGCCAACGCCGATGAAGCGCGGCAAATACCGGCTCGCCGTATGGGGGCTGCTCGGAATGTTTCCGCTGTTGTCGGGCTGTTGGGATCGGACGGAGGTTAACGATTTGGCTTTAATCATGGCGGCCGGACTCGATGAAGGCAAGAACGGAGGCATCGAACTTTCCGTACAGGTGTACACTCCCAGCCAAGCGTCCGGCGGGGGCGGCGGACTCGAAACCGGCGGCGCGGACGGCAACGGCGGCAGCCAGGTTATCGTGCAGAGCATACGCGGAGCCGATTTCGCGGACGCTGCGGCCAAATTGCAGGAACAGCTTCCCCGCCAAGTATTCTGGGGTCACAGCGAGGTATACGTGCTGGGCGAACAGCTTGCCCGGAAAGGAGTTCTGGATCAGATCGATTTTCTGTTCCGCCATCCCCAGCCGCGCGAGCGGGCTCATGTTTTCGTCAGCAAGGGTAAAGCCAAAGATATTCTAAGCATGAGCACCCGTATCGAACGGGACAGCTCCGAAGCGCTTCGGGAATTGTCCAATCTGTCGATGGGGATGGGGATTACGATGAAAGATTTAAACCAAATGCTGACCGGCCGGTCGAAGGCTGCCATTTTGCCGCTGATCGAAATTAAGCGGGAGCAGGGCAGCGATTATTCCTTTCCGGTCATTTCCGGCGTCGCGGTTCTGAAAGACGGGAAGCTGGCGGGCGAATTTAATGAAGACGTCCGCCGGGAAACGCAGTTGATCCGGGGTGAACTGAACGTATTGAACGTTACGTTCCCCGTAGAAGGAAAGAAAGAACAGGAAGAGGGGCTTATATCCGTCCGCATTATCAAGTCGCGCGCCAAGCTGGTCCCGGAGATCCGCGGTGATCGGTGGAGGTTGACGGTGCTGGTGGAAGGCGAAGCGGTCGTGCAGCAGAACGAATCGGCGGTCGATGTGACGAAGCCGGAGGAGCTGCCGCGCTTGGAGAAATTGTTAAACCGGAAGCTGGCGCAAAAAGTGGAACAGGCCTTCAGTCAGATTCAAGCGGAAAGCCGGGCGGACGTTTTTGGGGCGGCGGACGCGTTTTGGCGGAAATATCCCCGGCAATGGGCCAGGGAGGAAAGCCGATGGAACGATATTTTTCCGAACGTCGACATACTTGCCGCAGCCAAGATTCGCATCTTGTCGCCGGGTTTTTCCGGGAAAAGCCTGCATAAATGAGGGAAAAGCATGATCGGTTTAAAAGTGATCGGCATCAGCCTGCTGGCCGCCGCCTTGTTTCTGTATGAGCTCCCCCTGCTGCGGGCGGGAAAAAAGAAAGAAAAAATCGCATTTGCCGTCCTGACCTTAGGAGGGTGGGGGCTGGGCCTTGTGTTGTTGTTCGTTCCCGGTTTGCCCGGTCCCACCGAACTGATCAACTACGTGTTCCGCCCCATCTGGATGTTATTGACTCCCGAGGGATAGAGGTGCGTACTCAACCGTATGGAAAAGGAAAAGATTTCGAATATACAACTCGCCTTTATGATGTATTTGATGGTCGGAGGCACCTCGATTCTCATCGTGCCGTCGTTCACCGCGGCGCAAGCCAAGCAGGATATGTGGATATCCCCCGTTCTTGGTTCGGTGTTCGGGCTTCTCATCGTATGGCTGACGTGGAGCTTGCACCGGATGTTTCCGGGAGAGACGTTGATCCAGTATGTGCAGCGCGTACTCGGAAAAGCGCTGGGAAACGCGTTCATCGCCGTGATCCTGTTTTTCCAGATCGACGCGATCGGCTTAATCGTCAGGGAATATGCGGAATTTACCGTTCAAGCGTTCCTGTCGCAAACGCCGCTCGTCATTATTATCGCCAGCATTGTGCTGACGTGTTCATTTGCGGTCAGGGCGGGCGTGGAAGTTATCGGGAGGTTCGGATTGATCTACGGTCCGCTGTTCTTTTTGTTTGTGCTGGCCATCTTTTTATTGCTATTGCCCGATTACAAATTTACGAACATGCTTCCCGTATTCGGCCTGGGGATTCGTCCCGCGTTAAAAGGGGCGTTGGAGCCCTCGGTTTGGTTTATGGAGTTTTTGTTTATCTACTCTTTTTACCCGGCGGTCCGCCAAGGGGATCAGACCTTAAAAGGAGGGATATTCGCGGTCGCGCTGATGATGTTCACGATGGTGATCACCAATTTTACCTGCTTGTTCCTGTACGGGGAAGCTACGGCCAACCTTACTTTTCCGACGCTTTCGGCATCGCGGTATATCAGCATTTCGGACTTCTTTTCCCATGTGGAGGCGATTGTGATGGCGCTTTGGATGCTGGGCGGTTTTGTGCAAATATCCATGTGGTACTATTCCTTGACGTTGAGTACGGCACAATGGCTCAAGCTGGACAATTACCGCTTCCTCGTGTTTCCGGTCGGCCTGCTCATCGGGGTTTTCAGCATCTGGACGGCCAAAAATTTTCAGCAGATGCTGAAATTTTTTCCGACCGGAGGGACGGGGTTTTCTTTCGTTGCCCTGTTACTGATGCCGCTTCTGCTCTATGCGGTGGCGCTGATTCGGCGGAAATTTTTTTTCAACAAATATTGACATGATTCGCTGCATTCAAATAAGATTTAACTTATATTTATACAAAATTGGATTTGTGGAGGTGAAACAAATTGTTTTTCAAACAACAGTATGAAGAGATCGCCAAAATCGGAAAAACGATTTTCGACCATCCCGAGCTGGGTTACAAGGAGTTCTCAACAAGCGCATTGGTGTCGGATTATTTGCGTAAAGTGAACCCCGACGCCTCCCTGGAAACGTTCAGCACCACCGGTATCAAAACGACGCTCGGACCGGGCAAGCCGTTACATATCGCATTTATCGCCGAGTTGGACGCCGTTTACGCGCCGACTCACTGGCGGGCGGACGAAGAGACCGGGGCGGCCCATAACTGCGGCCATTATACGCAAGTGGCCATCGCGCTCGCCATGTACAACTATTTCTTTACGACGAAAGCGTATGAGGGGTATAATTATACACTTTCGTTCGTTTTTGTGCCTGCCGAGGAATATCTTGATCTGGCTTACCGGGAAGAACTGCTGAAGCAGGGGAAAATCTCCTATTACGGCGGAAAACCGGAAGCGATGAAGCTGGGCGTCTTTGACGGCATCGATATCGGGATCTGCGTTCACGCCATGGGCGGGGAATACCCGCGGCGGACGATTGAGATCAATTGCGATTTGGCCGGATTTTTGTACAAGAAGTACAGCTTTAAGGGCAAGGCAAGCCACGCCGGATTTGATCCGTTTTCGGGAAACAACGCGTACAGCATGTCGACTTTGTTCAACGTGGCGCTGGGCCTATGCCGCCAGCAGCTCAAGGATGCGGAGAAGGTGCGCATGAACCCCATCGTGATGTCCTCCGATATGTCCACCAACGTCATACCGAACCAGATTACGGTCGGCACGGATCTGCGGACTCAAACCGTCGATTATATGACCGAGGTGGCCGCGAAAATGGACGACGCCGCCAAGGGCAGCGCGCTGGCGCTGCAGGGCGAGGTCGCCATCGAGACACAGATGGGGTATTTGCCGTTCGTGCAGGACCGGTATTTATCGGAATTCGTGCTGGAAGCGTTCCGCGAAACCGGAGAAATCAGCGATTGTCTGAACAATAACGCGATCAGCGCGGCCGGCGACATCGGCGATTTATCCTTTATGATCCCCTGCATCCAGATCGGGTACAGCGGTTTTACGGGAACAATCCATGGGGACGACTTTAAGGACATCGACCCGGAATTCATTTACGCCGTATTCCCCGAATTTTTGACTCGGGTGTTTAAACGCATGAACGGGCGTATCGACCCCAGCAAGCTGTACCGCCGTTCTTTCGCCGATTACGAGAAGCTGCTGGCTTCCATCGTGACGCCCTCTTGAGGCGCGGGCGGAACGATGACGAAAACTTACCGAGGAGAGACCCATGAAGCCGAAGTTAAACTTTATTTATTTGCTTGTTTTTGTACTTTTGGTCATCACCGTTGCCGAGTGGATCGGCATCCAGTCGATTCCGGTCGGCTCGGTGCGCATTAGTTTGCTGCCGCTCGTTTTCGCCATCCTGATTACGATGGTTTTGGGCTTGGCTATATTCCGCAAAGGATTCATGAAAAAAATCTACAGCAAAGAAAACGTGGATTTTGCCGGCAAATATCTGATCTTTATCATGCTGCCGCTCATGGCCCGGTACGGAGCCGATATCGCTCCGAAAATCCATGAGATCATGCAGGTTGGCTGGGTATTTATTCTGCAGGAAATCGGCAACCTGGGGACTGTACTGCTGGGCTTGCCGGTGGCCATTTGGATCGGCCTGCGGCGCGAAGCCATCGGAGCCACGCTCGGCATCGGGCGGGAAGGCGAACTGGCGTACATCCCCGAGAAGTATACGCTGGATTCCGACGAAGGCCGGGGCGTGCTGTCCCTTTATATCATCGGAACCTTATTCGGCACGCTGTTCTTCAGCATTATTGCGCCGTTGATGAGCGCGGCCGGCTTCTCCGTTGAAGCATTGGCCATGTCTTCCGGGGTCGGCTCCGCGAGCATGATGACCGGGGCATCGTCCGCGCTGATCGCGGGTGCGCCCGAGCGAACCGACACGATCACCGCGTATGCGTCCGCAAGTCAGCTGTTGACCAGTTTCCTCGGCACGTACACGATGGTGTTTTTGGCGGTGCCGCTGCAGCGTTTTATGTACAAACTGTTGGTTAGGGGGAAAGCGAAATGACGAGCGGATTGAACAAATACGTCAAATACGCTTTAGTGCTGCTGCTTAGCGTGGCGCTGATCCTGTTCACGGAACAGATCAAGCATCTGAAAAATCCGGAATCTGCCTCCATCTCCTGGGATACGATCGGCGGGCTTGCCGTGCTGTGGCTGTTTTCCTTTATCGGCATCCTCATCTCGGCGGTCATGAAGAAGGTTCCGGTCAAATTTCTGCAGGAATTTCCGGTGCTTGGCTGGGTGTCAATCACTTCGCTGATCTTCTGTCTTTCTTCCGATGTGTTCGTAAACGCGATTCAAGCGGTGAATTTCCTCTCGATCACGACGCCGATCCTGACGTTCGCGGGCATTTCGGTGGCCAACCGGCTGGTGGATCTGCGCAAAACGTCCTGGCGCGTCGCCATCGTCGCCATTTTCGTCTTCACGGGAACGTATCTGGGCAGCGCTATTGTGTCGGAAATCGGTTTGGCCTTTACCCGCTGATTTCCGCGGGTAGAAAGCGGCGGCTAACCTTGGACCTGGTATTTTGCGGGTCGCGGTTGGCCGCCGTTTTTAATCTAACCGCTACGCGGGGCCACCGCGAAATTAGCGGTATATAAGGGCGTTATTTCTCCAAAGCAGGGAATCCATCCGAAATAAAGGGAAATTTTGTCGCTATTTTCGGCAGATGAGAGCGAAAAGGTATTTTTTTCAAGCCAGGAATAAAATAGAGGTCCCAAATTCCGCTATTTCACGGACGAGGGAGCGAAAATCAATAATAACGCCCCAAATTACCGCTATCTGGCCGCATTTTGACGTATACCACCGTTAGCTTGAGCTGTATCTTCTGGACTTGTAGTAGTCGTGTCCCATGCGGCCGTGCCGGCGCTTGTAATCCGAAGAGGAGCCAAAAGGGCGAGGGTGCCCGTAACTGCTGCTGTATCGTTTTCCGTAATGCCTCCCCGAGCTGCTGCTGTATCGTTTTCCGTAATGCCTATCCGAACTGCTGTAGCGCCGCCTTCGGTGAGAATCATGAGACATCGAATGCAGGATCTTATCGATGAATCTTCTTAACATCATAATCACTCTCCTTATTTGTAATCATTATTGATATTTTATTCGGATATTAACATAAAGGAGACGGCACTTTCAAATCCGGGTGCATCGTCCGTGCTTTATTGGAATTTGGTATGACGGCTCAGCGACTCCAGCTCTTTCATGAATTCCGCGGAACCCGAATAGGGCTCCCGCAGTTCCAGCAAACGTTCGATGACCGTTTTCAGCTCGCCGGAGAGCGCCAGCTCGTCTTGCCAGCTTCGCTCCTCCGATGGACCGCTGTTTTTTTTCGGCTCGTACGCAGAGTAGAGGAGAAATAGCATAAAATGGCCGATGTCCAGCAAATCGGAGGAAACCTCCGCCGCTTTAAACTGCCTTGAAGCCGTACCACGCCGGCAGAACCCGTTCCGCACGGGAAAATGGTCCGGCGCCGGTTCGCCTATTTTTCTCGCCAAGCCAAAGTCAATGAGATAGATTTCACCATCTTTCACCAGAACGTTGGGAATGCGCAAATCCAAATGGACATATCCTTTTTCGTGGGTGTACATAATGAGCTCCAAAAGCTGCCACGTAATCCGTACGCATTCCCGCTCTCCGTACTTATAGTCCAGCCCAAAGATCAGATCTTCGAACGTATCGCCCTGCAAAAAAGACATTGCCAAATACGCGTTGCCCTTGCCGGTAAACCATTCGATGAATGCGGGAAATCGCGGATGCGGCAACGCCTTCAGAATCATCGCTTCCCTTTCCAGCAAGCGTTTGGCATAGGGGCCTTTGCTTGGTCTGGCCTGCTTGACGGCGACCAGGCTGCCGCTGGCCCGGTCTACACATTTATAGATTAAACCGTAGCTGCCCTGGCCGACGATTTCTTGTACGACATACCGGTTGTCGAGCACTGTGCCCGCCGCAACCGGATAATCCCGCCATGCGGCATAAAACGAGCTCAGGAATGAAACGAAACGCATTCATGGTCCCCCATTTCTCCTTTACATATAGTTGACGCCGCATACTGTAACATTTGTTATAGTAAATGGGGATGACTTTATTTGCAACGGAATGATAGTTTGCTACGTAATCATAAATTACAACGTATCATAGAATAGACAAGACGAGGTAGGCGTTATGAAAATTGAACTTATTGAGGTTGCGGACGCTTCGTACCAAAGGGCCGAGGAGCGGGCGGGCGAATATTTTGCCGCGCTGAAGGCGCAGCTCCATGAACGGAGTTATGTTCCCGGTTTAATCGAAGATATTGGGCAGTGGAAGAGGAGGCATATTCATCGCGCTCCGCTGCCGTTTCTTTTTGCCAGGACACGAAAGAAGCCCGATCCCTCCGACGTTCAAACCTATTTGAGGTGGCTGAACCGGTCGGGCAAGCTGGACGCTTATTTGGAGCGCAGCGTATCTTATATTTATATGCGGGATTTGGGCAAAGATTTGAACGACCCCCGTACGCGAAAGCGGTTGGAGCATTTCCTGGCGGATCTGAAAAAACTCTTCCTGAGCCCCGCCGAATCCGCCGGCGGTAACCTGCCGGAGTTGCTCAGCCTGAGGTCGTTTTACCGCTGGGCCGAGAAGGAAGGCGTGGAGGGCGCTGCCATCTGGCTCATCGATAAGCTCAAAGGCGTGTCCGCCCACCTCCCCAAAGAAATGAATGCGGAGGAAGCCCAGCGGAAGCTGATCAAAATTATTCTCGGCGTCGTATTGCACGCCTTGGACGAAATCAGCGAGGAAGCCCCAGCCGCAAAGCGGGCGCAAATCTTGGAAGCAGCGATCAAATCGGGTTACTATTACGGACTGACTTATCCTTTTATTGACGATTTGCTGGATTCCGAAGCGCTGAACGCGGACGAAAAGGAGCACTATTCCCGGATGATCCGCGCCGCGCTGATCAGCGGGACCGTTCCTGAACCGGGGGAATGGAGCGGCGGGCAGCGCGAATTGATGCGCTACGTGTACACGGAGCTTCGCGAAGCTTACGAGTACATTAAAAGCCGTCAACCCGCGGAAGCCCAGCGGACGTTTTTCGACCAATCCTATGTTTTCTTTCATGCCCAGCATGTGGACAGGGTGAAGGAGCTTGCGCATGCGGATTATTCCAACGAGGAACTATATTTGCCAATTATACTTAAGTCCTCTTCGTCGCGGCTGATTGTCCGTTCCGTGATCGGGGCCCCGCAGGACGAGGGTTTTGACCGGCGGGTGTTTTATTACGGCTTGTACAACCAGTTGGCCGACGATTTCGCCGACCTGTCCGAAGATATGGAGCGCGGCGCGGTAACGCCTTACACCTATTATTATAAATACCGCCATCAACGCCCGGATTTGATCAATCCTTTCGAATTATACTGGGCGGTCATCTTTCATTTGATCCATCATGTCTACCGCTCGGATGCGGCAGTGCGCGAAATCCTGCTCGACCGGGCCATCAATGGGCTTAAGCGGTATCGGAAACGCGCCGGTCAAGCGAAGTACGAAGAAGTGATGGAGATTTTTTCCACGGGCAGTCCGGAATTGAACCGGTTCATAGAGCGCATGGTGCACAAAGCGGAAGACGTGGATTTCTTGGATAAATTGCTGCGGGACCAACTGCTCGCCGTCATGAATCGCCATCGCAGCGAACAGGAGCAATTTGCCGAAATCATCCATACGGCCCGCCTGGCCATTAATAAACGGTTGCCGCTCTCCAAACCGGGAGCCGCCGCTCCGCCGATGCAGGAGCTGCTGATCGAAACGGCCAACTATTGCCTGGAAGGCAGCGGCAAACGGCTGCGGCCGATCCTCGCCTGGGTGATGGGCGTCAATGAGTTCGGGTTGCCGGACGCGGGGCTTACACCGCTGCTTAGAGCGCTCGAATATATGCACACCGCTTCTTTAATTTTCGACGATCTGCCGTCCCAGGACAACTCGTCCATACGCCGAGGGAGGCCTACCCTGCACCGGGTTCACAACAGCGCGATCGCGGAATTGACGGGGATTTTCCTGATTCAGAAGGCCATCGAAGAGGTATCTTCTCTCGAAGGCTTCCCCGGCGGCGCCGTACTTGCTTTGCTGAAGTATATGTCGCAAAAGGCCGGAGAAATTTGCATGGGGCAGGCAATGGACCTTAGTTCCAGAGGCAAGGCGCTGACCTTGGATGAACTGAATCAAATTTGTTTTTACAAAACCGGGATCGCTTTTGAGGTATCGCTGGCGGCACCGGCCATTTTGGCCGGTGACGAGGCGGATATAAACGTTCTGAAAACTTACTCCTATCACGCGGGGATCGCGTTTCAAATAAAAGACGACCTGCTGGATTGGGAGGGCGACCTAAAGCAGCTGGGCAAGCCGACCGGGCAGGACAAAGATAACGAAAATTCTACGTTTGTGGCGATCCTCGGCTTGGAAGGCGCCAGAAAGCAAATGTGGGAACATTACTGCCTAGCCGAGGAAGCTTTGAAGGAGCTGCCGCGGGGCACCGTTTTTTTGAGACACTTACTGCATTTCATCGTGGGCAGGGATCGCTAGGCTATGGCCTGGCGGCCGGCCCATGAATTATATTGTGTAAATTTTCACATACTTTGTTTATAATAATTTTGGATGGATAAATTTACTATCCCAGAGAAAGAGAGGAATGAAATGATCAATGTGACGAAACTGCTCACCGGCATGCAGAGCGAGGGGGATCATCTCCGCTATGACATCACGCCGGGAGACAAACCGTATGGCGTTTCGGCCGGCAAAGGGCCGGTTGTGGTCTGGAACGCGACGCGCTCCTGCAATTTAAGCTGCAAGCATTGCTACGCGGATGCCCGGGCGTCCAAGGAACCGGATGAGCTTTCCACGGCCGAAGCCAAAGCGTTTATCGACGACTTGGCTTCGTTTCAGGTGCCTGTGCTGCTTTTTTCCGGGGGAGAACCCTTGGTCCGCAAAGATATTTTGGAGCTGATTTCTTATGCGGCCGGCAAAGGACTGCGTCCGGTCGTATCCACGAACGGCACGCTGATTACTCACGAGAAAGCGAGGCTGCTGAAGGAGTCCGGGGTCAAATATGTGGGCATCAGCCTCGATGGCCTGGAGGAGCGCCATGATTTGTTCCGCGGCCGGAAGGGTGCTTTTGCCCAGTCGTTGGCCGGTTTGCGCACCTGCCTGTCCGTCGGGCAAAAGGTGGGCGTGCGGTTTACGATCAGCAAGCATACATATCCCGATTTGGATGGGGTGCTCGATTTGATCGACCGGGAGAACATCCCGCGCGCCTGCTTCTATCATCTCGTATATTCCGGTAGAGGAAGCACGCTGCAGACGGAGGATGTCACCCGCGAGGAGTCGCGGCGGGCGCTGGACAAGATCATCGCCAAAACGCTGGATTTGCACCGGAAAGGGAAAAAGACGGAGCTGCTCACCGTGGACAACCATGCGGACGGGGTTTATTTGTATCAATGGATGAGGGAGCATGACCCGGAGCGGGCTCCGCTTTTGCTCGGGCTGCTGCGGCGAAACGGCGGCAACCGTTCCGGGGTGGCCATCGGCTGCGTCGATTGGCATGGGCGTATTTATCCGGACCAATTCACCCGGCACCTGGAGATTGGCAACCTTCGCACACAGAAGTTCAGCGAAGTTTGGCGGGAAGCGGCCCACCCCGTCATGGCCGGACTGCGGGACCGGAAACCGCTGCTGAAAGGGCGGTGCACGGCGTGTGCTTGGCTGGATTTGTGCAACGGCAACTTCCGGGCAAGAGCGTCGGCCACCGGCGATTTCTGGGCGGCCGATCCTTCCTGTTATTTAAGCGATCGTGAAATCGGGATCGTATAAAGCCAACGTATAAAAAGGAGATAACGCCATGCTCGTATCCTGGAATGTGACCAGAAGATGCAATCTTTATTGTGAACATTGCTATCGCGATTCCGGACCGGAGTCGCCGACGGAAGGCGAACTGACGACGGAGGAAGGGCGCCGGCTGATAGATCAGATCAAGGAGGCGGGATTCCGGATGCTTATTTTCAGCGGCGGCGAACCGCTGACCCGCGGCGATCTTTGCGAGCTGATCGCTTACGCAGCGGGGCGTGGGCTGCGCGCCGCGCTGGGCAGCAATGGCACGCTTCTTGACAGCGCCAAAGCCGCCGAGCTGAAAGAAGCCGGTCTGGCGGGCATCGCCATCAGCATTGACAGCGCTTCTCCCGCCTACCACAACCGCTTCCGAAAGGCGTCCGACGGGTGGGAGCGGGCGGTGCTGGGGATACGTTACGCGCGTGAAGCCGGGCTCAAGGTTCAGATCAATATGACGCTGACCACCGAAAATATGGACGATTTCGAACGGGTGGCCGCATTGGCGGAGGAGTTGGACGTTTCCTCCCTGCATCCGTTTTTTCTCGTCCCGACCGGCCGCGGCATTTACATCGAAGAAAATGCGTTAAAGCGCGAACATTATTTCACCGCATTAAAAAACGTCCTGGCCAAGCGAAAGACGACCTCGGTCGAAATCAAGCCGACTTGCGCTCCGCAATTTATGCCTTTGGCCAAAAGCATGGGACTTAACCTGCGCTACACGCGCGGCTGCCTGGCCGGTGTCGCCTATTGCTCCATCCTGCCGAACGGCGAGGTGCATATTTGCCCGTACCTGCCGGTCAAGGTCGGCGATGTGCGCGAGCGGCCGTTTCACGAAATTTGGGAAACCAGCCCGGCGTTTCAGGACTTAAGGAATTTCGAGAAATATGAAGGATCTTGCGGGTCGTGCCGGAATGTCGGGATTTGCGGAGGCTGCCGGGCCAGATCGTATTATTACAGCGGCGGCAATTATTTGGCGGAGGAGCCATGGTGTCATAAAAGACCGGCTGCAAGAGCGGCGGGCGGGAGGGAAGTTTAAATGGAGCTGGATGCGCAGGATCGGTCTCTCCTGAACCGGCTGCAGGCCCGCATTCCTCTGACGGCCGAGCCTTGGCAAGCGATTGGCGAAGAGCTGGGGCTGAAGCCGGGAGAAGTGCTGGAACGGCTAAAGGGACTTAAGGATCAAGGAGTTATTCGGCGGATTGGCGGCGTTTTCAACCCGGCGGGTCTGGGGTACGCGGGAAGGCTTTATGCCATGGAGGTGGAGGAGAGCCGCTTTTATCAGGCCGCTGCCGTCGTCAACGGCTTTAAAGGGGTAACCCACAATTACCGCAGGCGGCATCGGCTGAATATGTGGTTTACTTTATCGGCACGGTCGGAGGAAGAGCGCGAGGCGATTCTCGGGCCGATTCGTAAAGCAGCGGGTTATGCGCGGCTGTACGAATTTCCGTCCGAGCAGGTGTTCAAGCTGAACGTGTTTTTGAATATGGAAGGGAACGCCGAAAAGGGCAGCCCTCCGCTGTCCAGAAGCCAGGAGCGCGTGAGCCTTTCGCCGCGGCGGGCTTGCGAGACCGATGAACTGGATCTGCGGATCATTCGCGAGCTGCAGGGCGATATGCCGCTGTTGCCCGACCCTTTTGCGGAGGTGGCGGACCGGGCTGGCTGCGGCAGAGAAGACGTATTGATCCGGCTGGAAAGGATGCAGGCTACGGGGGTTCTGAAGCGGGTTGCCGCCGTTTTGCGGCACAGGGAGGCCGGTTTTTCCGCCAACGGCCTGTTTGTTGCGGTTCTGCCGCAGGAAAAAATCTGCGAGTCCGGCCAAAGGTTAGCTGGGTTCAAAGAGGTCAGCCATTGCTATCAGCGCCGCTCCTATTCGGATTGGCCGTACAATTTATATGCGATGATTCACGCCTCCGAGGAAGCGGAAGTTCAGCGTGTTGTCAGGGAGTTTGTTGAAGAAGAACCGGTTGAGGCTTATGACATTCTTTTCAGTACGGAAGAGTTAAAGAAGACAAGCTGGTCGCTGTAATTTTTTTGAGGAAATCGGCAGGCTTGCGGGCAGCAGCTGTGTTAATATGGAAAGAGGTTTAAGTGCCATTTCGGAATAAAACCAATGATGAGGTGAGCTAATGGAAACTCAGCATGGAATGGGAACTCTTTTTCCGAGCGTGCAGCAGTTTACAACAGCGTCCGAAGATCGGTGGAAGCCGGCCGCTTCCTCCAAAATTCTCATTATTTCCAATGCAAAATCCTCCGGCAATCCGCGGCTTGACGATACGGTGTCGCTGCTTCAGTCGGAGTTTGCGGCTAAACGGCTGCCGACCGAAAACAAGCTGCCGCTTCAATACGGAGCCATCGGCGACGCGGCCCCCGGCGATTTGGTCATCGAGCTTGCTGAACCGCCGGAAACAAGCAATCCGGAGGGCTGCACGATCGACATTGGAAGTTTTGTTAAAGTAACGGCTCCTGGCGAGCGAGCGGTCATGTACGGCGTCAGAACCGTGCTGCAGCAGCTGCTGCGGAAGGGCTATCTGCCTTGCGGCAAGGCCGTCGATTACCCGGCGGTGCAAGAACGGGCGCTGCATGTGGATATGGGGAGAAAGTTTTTTACGGCCGAATGGATCGTGGCAAGAATTAAGGAAATGTCCTGGCTGAAGCTAAACGCGCTGCAGCTGCATTTTTCGGAAAACGAAGGTTTTACGCTGCGGAGCGACCGCCATCCGGAAGTCATGTCGCCGGAATATTTAACGAAAGAGCAAATGCGGGAGATCGCCCGGGTGGCGGAACGTTATCACGTTACGCTAATCCCTTCCCTGGATTCGCCGGGCCATCTGGGCTACGCCTTGCGGAATCATCCGGACTGGCTGTTGAAAGATACGAACGGTGTTCCGGCAAAGGGAGCGCTGGATATTACGAATCCGCACGCCAGAGCGTTTGTGCTGGATTTGATTGACGAGTATGCGGAACTGTTTCAAGCCAGCCCTTATTTCCATATCGGCGGAGACGAATTTATCGATTTTGAAAAGTTTGACGCGTACCCCCAACTGGCGTCGTATGCCCGGGAGACGTTGGGGATCCAAGGCGGTACGGGCGTCGATGCATATATCGACTATGTTAACGATATTGCCGATCATCTGGAGCGTAAGGGTTTTGTCGTGCGGGCGTGGAACGACGGATTATACCGCGCCGATCAGACGGAACGCGCCGCGCTCAAGTCTACCATTCAAATCGCCTATTGGACCAAATGGCATCGCAATATGGCTAGGGTGGAAGCTTTTATGGACAAGGGCCATGACTTATTGAATTATAACGATTCGTATTTCTACTATGTGCTGGGGGAAAATGCCGGCTACAAATATCCAAAGGGAGAAAAGATCTACGACAGCTGGCATCCCGGTGTGTTCCCCAGAGTGAGCGAGGCGGAAAGGCAAGAGTACGCGCGGCCATACCCCGACGCATTGATCGGCTGCTCTTTTGCCATTTGGAGCGACAAACCGTCGGCGCAGACCGAAGCCGAGGTGAGCGCCGGCATCGCCGAACCGTTGCGGGCCATGGCGGAAAAATCATGGCTTGCGGAGAAGCGCTACGGCAGTTATGAGGAGTTTAAGGCGGCGTTTACGTCTTTATAGATTTCGGAACAGCAAATCCCTACTTTTTGATGGAAGTAGGGATTTATATTAAAACAAGAAATTGTATTTTCGCTTTCCGTGAAGGATTCTGCGGATTTCCACAGTTTCATCATTAACTACACAAAATACAATATATGGGTCAACTATCAGCATTCTGTAATTCAGTGCCTGAAGACGAAGGTCATTTGGAATAGATTTGTTGTTGGGGAATATTTCCAGAATAGAGATGGTTTGGTCAAGCTTATTGGCCATTAAGAATGCGGCGTCAGGATTATCAAGCATGATGTATTGGATGATTTCAGATAAGTCTTCTTCAGCAATGGGCAAGTATTCGATTTTATATTTCTTGTCCACGGATTTGACTCCTAAGGTTTTTCATCACTTCAGCGTGACTCTTTTTGGGAGCTCCGTCATTACTTTGCTTTTCAGCCAAGGCGAGCTTTTGGTATAGTTCGATTAAAGCTTGTTGTTTCTCAAATGCAGCATGACTCATGACGACAAGATCACTTTGTCCATTTTTTGTAATAAAAATAGGTTCTCCATCCTGATGTGCTAATTCGGAAATCAAGTTGAAATTATTTCTTAAATCAGAGATGGGACGAATCGTGGGCATTTTTTTCACCTCAATCATTTTATTGTTATTAATATTATCATAATTATGATAATGAATACAGGGGTGAGGGCGAACACGGCAAATTGTAACGGTTATAGGCGTGCTTAGCCGTTTTTTTGATTAACTTTTTATAGCGGGGGATGCAGTTTGAAGCAGATAGATTTGCAACCTGTAACGGGAATGTCGCCTGTTATCGGTTTATTGCATGCGATGGTGAGGTTTAATTTTTTGCGCTTGAAGCAAGCGGTAGAAGGGTTGACGCAGAAAAAAATCGATTACAAGGGGCCAAAAGGGGAACAAAACAGCATAGCGCAATTAATCAGGCATTTGACGGTCGTTGATCTTCATTGGGTGTATCGTCTGCAAAAGGCGGAAGTTCCGGCAGAATATACTGCGAAGTTTGGGCCGATGTATGATGCGGACGGTAAGCTGCCTATGGTCAAAAACGTTCCCTTGCAAACTCTTCTGGAAGATTACGAGCAGATTCAGGAAATGCTAAAAGAAGTATGTTTAAAACTGGATGATGATGAACTATTGAAAGAAGTTCCTTATGAAAACGGCAATACAGCAACCGTTCGCTGGGGCATTTGGCATATCGCCGATCATAGCCGCCACCATTATGCTCATATCGTCGGCCTGAAAAAGGGCTGAAGTCTAGAAACCAGTGTTCAACAGCACGCTACTGGAATGACCGACCGTCGGCTAGGTATGACCAAGTGGCCTTCATAATAGCGGCATTTTATGTACTTATTTTCCTATGAATGGTCCAGAATGGGGGCAGTTTCACGTGATCCGGGAAAATAGCGACATAAATTGCCCCTAAAACTCTCAAATGGAAGGTTACCGCCGGAATAAAGACATTTTTTGTTCTTATGTTTTTCGCCGGAGCCTTTCGTTCGGTCCAAGTGCAATTTCTGTTTGTTACACGTAATGATAGTGTCGCAGACGATACTTTTTTTCTAAGGAATGATAAAATGTGAAACCGTTTGAAGTCGTTAGTCTGGATATGTTCCAAACTTTAGTGAATGTGGATTCCAGAATCGAGCAGATATGGAAGCCGATATTAGTGAATACCTATACGCATGAAGCTGCAGACGAGTGCGGGCGTTTATTATTAAATTATTTTTTCGAGCATTGGGAACAGATGAAAGAAACGAAACTATTTTTCTTAATGAGCGAAGTATATGAACGCAGTTTCGGAAGCTTATTCCGGCAAATGAACATGACGTACGAGGCAGCGGCAGCCCTTAAAATATTATTTGAGGAACACACACGCTCGGAATTATATGAAGACACGTCCAGTTTCTTAAATAGAATTTCGCCAAACTATAAGGTTTGTATCGTTAGTGATGCGGACGAGGCGATGATCCCGGAATTTTATAAGGAATACGGGATGCGGATTCTGACTTCCGAACATTATCGGTCTTATAAAAATGACGAAAACAATACGATGTTTAAAGAATTGCTTCAAATTTATGATACGGATCCGGACAAAGTTATTCATATCGGAGATTCGGTTTCCGATGTCGAAGGGGCAAAGCGGGAAGGCATAAAAGCATGCTGGTTGAACCGGAATAAGCGCGTTTGGAATCACGAAATTGAACCGGACTATGTCATAGAATCATTAAGCGATTTAGAAGTCATACTGTAATTCATCCGTGAAAGGAAGGTCCCGAATCCGATGCAAGCTATTCAGATGATTGAATTAAATCAGCAAAACCTTGAAGAAGAAGGAGGATATTGCTTACGAAGCAAACCTCTATCAACCGGATATCAGAACAAAAACAACTGGTTAAAGGACGAGCTGGCAGCAGGATTAAAATACATAAAGCTGATGGAAAATGGAAAACAAGCAGGATTTATAGAGTATACGGCTGCGGAATATTCGTCCAGAGTCGTCCACGCCAACGATTATATGATCATCCATTGCTTATGGGTCAACATTTCCGGAAAAGGCTACGGAACCAGACTTATCCATAAATGCATTGAAGATGCAAGGCAGCAAAATAAATGCGGTGTTGCGGTAATCACCAATTCGGACACTTCTTGGACTCCGAGCAAAGACATTTTCTTGAAAAACGGGTTTACTCTGATTCAAGAAGCGCCCTACGGATTTGAACTGTTAGTACATCCGCTCAAGGATGGTCCGCTTCCTTTTTTTCCAAACAATTGGGAGGAAAGATTGAAAAATTCCGATGAACTAACCATTTTCCGCACCAACCAATGTCCGTTTGTGGATGTCGCTACCGAAAATATGTTAGAAGGGGCTCGAAAGCTCGGGCTTGAAGCCAAAGTCATTGATATGAAAAACAGAGAAGAATTGATGGCGTTATCCCCGACGCCGTACGGTATTTTTGGGGTTACTTATCGCGGGCGATTAGTTACGTTCCATAGACTTACCGTTCACTCCGCAATCAAGAAACTTAAATCCCTTTGCAATTAAGCAGAGAAAAATGACTCAAGGAGATTCTGGAATCATCTCCTTGAGTCGCCAGTTTCAAGCAAAAGCTCATGCAAGCTATAACGTGCCGGGCTTTTTTTCCTTTTCGTTAAAAAACAGCTTCATCATCGGAGGGGTGACGATCGTCGTGATCAGTACAACAAGCACAATGACGGCGAACATCCCTTCGTTCAGCAGCCCGGCTTCTTGACCGATGGCGGCAATGATCAGCGCGACCTCGCCCCGGGACACCATCGCCGAGCCGATCCCTAGGGCGCTGCGCCAACCGAAGCCGGCGGCTTTGGCCCCAAAGGCCGATCCCAATAGTTTGGTGGCTATGGCCAGCACGCTTAATCCGGCAATCAGGCCGAGCTGGGAGGAGACGGCGGAAAAATCGACCTTTACGCCAATCGTCGTAAAAAACACGGGGACAAACACAGCGTATCCGATCGTTTCGATTTTTTCGGTAACCTCGCGCTTATACATGGTAAGGCTGATTGCCACCCCCGCAATATACGCCCCGATAATAGCGGCCACGCCGGCATATTCAGCCATGTAAGCAAACAGGAAGCAAATGATCAATGCTGCGGAGATGACCGACTCCGACACGCGGAGCGGAGAGAACTTGCGCAGTACCCAAGGGACGACTTTCCAACTCAAAACGATCGCGATCGCAAAAAACGCGAACTTCTTCAATATAATCATGCCCAAGTTTACGTCGCCGCCGGCGAAGCTCATGACAAAGGCCAGCAGGATAATGACGAGAACATCGTCAATCACGGCAGCCCCCAGGATCGTAGCACCCTCTCTGGATTTGAGCCTGCCCATTTCTTTCAGCGCCTGGACGGAAATACTAACGCTCGTCGCGGAAAGCAGCAAGCCGAGGAAAATAGCTTCAAATACGGGCATGCCGATTAGAATACCCGATAGATATCCTAATCCGAAAGGGAGGGCGATGCCGGCCAAACCTACGTAAGCGGATGCTTTGCCGGATTTCTTGAATTCATCCACATCCGTTTCCAGACCCGCAATAAACATGAGTAATATGACGCCGATCTGACTTATTTCTTCAAGAATATCGGTTTCATGGATCAAGCCCAACACCGCAGGGCCAAGCAAAATGCCTATAAGCAGTTTCCCCAAAACCGCTGGCTGCCGCAGCCTTACGCTCAGGTCCCCGGCCAATTTGGATGCGACCAGGATAATGGCCAGTTCTAAAATCAGCATGTCAATCATCCTCCATTGAAGTATATGATGTGAAAAAAATTAAAAAAAAACACAAAAAGAGCCTGCAACCAAGGGAATGTTATGCCGAAAACGACATACTACTCCCTTGGTGACAGGCTCCTCCAGGTAAAGCATTTTAAATTTTAATCAACGAGTGTAATTATACCAAAAAGAACAGGTTAGCGCCACTCATTTTTTTAATATGAAATTGACCGATCGGTCAATATATTATATATTATTTATTGACCATATGGTCATTTTTTTGAGGGAGATGGTGTACATAATCATGAAGATAGACAAAAAACAAGCCATTTTGCAGGCAGCTTTAGAAGAGTTTTATCAAAAGGGTTATGAAGGCGCTTCTACGAATCGGATCACCAAGGAGGCCGGGGTTTCTAAGGGAATCCTTTTTCATTATTTTTCAGATAAAAGGACATTGTATTTAACTCTGGTTGATGAGTGCATGAACCATTACTATCGCACCCTGAACTCAAATCTGACGGATCTCTCCGACGATCTTTTTGAAGCCTTAGAACAGCTATCCAAAATAAAGATAAACTTATTCAAGAGCGATCCTATGATGTATGGGTTTATTTCCCATGCGTTTATGGCTATGCCGGAAGAACTAAAGTCTGAGCTTGAGCTTAAGCAACGGCGAATGCAAACTGATTCCGTTCCTCTACTTGCAAGCAGGATCGATCGGAGCCGCTTTCGAAGCGGAATCAAGCCGGAGGAAGCCATCGAATTTGTATTGTTGTCCTTGGAAGCGTTGATTACCAAGCGATTGTCCAAGCTGCGCGAAGAAAAGTTGAATGGAAATGAAATTGCCGTAGTTATGGACACGAGTCCTTATTTAGATATGTTGAGGTACGGCATCTATCGAAAGGAGGAGAACTGAATGAGAATAAAGCTGCTGACGATCGGAACACGGGGAGATGTGCAGCCTTTTATTGCTTTGGGGAACGGCCTTCAGAGGCGCGGGCATGATGTTGTCGTGTGTACATCCCGGGAATTTGAGGACTTTGTTCGTACGTTTGGAGTCGGCTTCGCCCCGATACGGGCCGACTTCATGAAATTAACTCAATCCGTGGAAGGCAAACGCATGCTCGGCAGCAATCCCTTGGAAATCATAAAGCAAATGAAAAAGCTAATCTATCCTATGATGCAGCAAATGCTTGAAGATCTTTGGACGGTATCGCGCGACGCGGATGTGCTTATCTATCATCCCAAAGCATTCGGCGGGTATGATATCGCGCAAAAACAGGGAATCCCCGTTTTTGCGGCTCATCCAATTCCCATTATTGCGCCTACAGGAAACTTTACCCATCCAAGCCTGCCCTTCTCGTTAAAGAATCGATGGTTAAACCAGAAAAGCTATCAGTTGAACCGACTATTTCTTTCCTCCTTCATGAGTATGATTAACAAGTGGAGACGAGAGACGTTAAACTTGCCTGCACGCAGCGTGTTCACGAATGATCTGCGTATTGATGGACGCGCTATCCCGGTGCTGTATGGCTGCAGTCCGTCAGTCATTCCTTATGACCGGAAATGGAAGGACCAGGTGAGCATGGAGGGTTTCTGGTTTCTGCAGGATGCGGACGATTGGCACCCTCCGAAGATATTAGAGTCTTTTATCGCGGCAGGTTCCCCGCCCATAGTTATAAGTTTTAGCAGTATGCCTTTAAAAAAGCCGGATAAAGTGTTGGAAATGATCAAGCAGGCCTTAAAACGAACCGGACAGCGGGGGATTATTATGACCGGCTCGAGCGGCTTAAGTTACAGCTGCGATACGGACGAGAACATCTTATGCATTCAAGAAGCCCCGCATTCGTGGCTGTTCCCGCTGTCCGCCGGTGTTATCCATCATGGCGGAGCTGGAACAACAGCAGCTGCCCTGAAGGCGGGAAAGCCGATGACGATCTGTCCTTTTACGGGGGATCAGCCCTTCTGGGCGAGACGAATGCATGAGTTAGGCGTGTCCACTCAGCCGCTGCATGAGAATACAATGTCGGTAGACAGTTTGGCTGATCGAATGCTCGCTCTGACCAGCAGCTCTAAACTTAAGAACAATGTACTTTCGCTGTCGGCTAAGATTCATAAAGAGATGGGAGTAGAGCGGACATTGGATTTTATTGAGCGACGACTGTAACAATCTTTTTAGGAAACTAAAACTAATCTAAGTAATACCCAGAAACGATTTTTATCACAGATATGTTAAATTATCCAAGTCTATTTGTTAAAATTTATTGACAATTCCAATTAAATGTTGTTTCATTTGATTAAACCAAGTTGAATTCATTTTTATTTAGGGGATAACTTACGTGGAACTGGGCAGTAAAATCCGAAAGATCCGTAAATCACAAAACCGGAGTCTGGACGACATCGCCAAGGCCTGCGGGTTTACGAAAAGCCTGTTGTCCAAAATCGAAAACGGGAAAACGGTGCCCCCGATCGGCACGCTCATCAAGATTGCCGAAGCGCTGGGAACCAAAGTCTCCGTGCTGCTCGACGACAGCGATCTGCATGGTACCGTGCACACCACGAAAGCGGCGAGTATGGATAAAATGGTCCGCACCGACAAAGGGTATTCCTTTTCCGCGATTGCGGCGGAACGGCCGGAGAAATTGATGCAGCCGTTTTATTTCGTGGCCAGGAAAGGAAAGGCCGGGAACCGGACGCTGTCTCATGTCGGACAGGAATTTATTTATGTGCTGGAAGGCACCATGATTTATTACGTAGGCAACGAAGCGTATACGCTAAACGCCGGCGACAGCTTGTATTTCGACTCTTTTGAAAATCATAAATATACGCCGCTGACGGATGAAGTCAAGTATTTGTCGGTGTTTTGCTCCGATTCCAAAGCCTGACGGCAAAAAAGAGGGGATGGAAAATGCTGAACATTTTGGTCGTGGACGACGAACCGAAGCACCGGAAAGGGCTGTCGCGGATGCTTCAGGGGCTGAACCCGAAGTGCAACATTTTTCATGCCAGGGACGGTGCGGAGGCGCTTGAAAGCATCAGCGTTCATCCCGTTGACCTGGTCTTTACGGACATTCAAATGCCGGTGATGGGCGGGCTCGAATTCATGGAGCATTTGGCCCGGCGCGGCGGGAACGAAAGCGTCATTATTATGAGCGCGTATTCGGAGTTTGCCTATGCGCAGCGCGCGCTGCAACTTGGGGCCTGCGATTATTTGCTCAAGCCGGTGGAAGAGCATAAAATCGCGCCGCTGTTGGCGAAAGCGGAGCAACAAGCAAGCGCCGTGCGTCCCGCCGCCTCGAAGGCGGCCCGGGAATGGCTCTTCGAGTTTGACGACCGCCCGAATAATCCGAAGCAATGTAAAGCCGAGCCGATTATCGAAAGCTGCAAAACCTATATTGACACGCATTACCATGAAGAAGATTTGTCGCTAAGCACGCTGGCCGTGAAGTTTTATTTCAATCCTTCGTATTTTTGCAACCTTTTCAAAACGCATACGCGTATGACCATCCACCAATACATTACCCAAACCCGCATGAAGGCGGCGGCAAGACTGCTGCTGCATACCTCGCAAAAGGTTTACCAAATTGCCGAAAACGTAGGTTATAAAGATGTAAAGTATTTTATTCGCCTGTTCCGCAAGGAATTCGGCGCAAGTCCGGAAGAATACCGCCGCCTGTCCGCCATTCGCTAAATAAGGAAGGGATGTCATTTGAGAGGACGTTACGGTTTGCCGCGATTCAAGGATCTCCGCTACAGGACCAAACTTTTTTTAACCTATGCCCTCATCATCACGATTCCGCTTGGCATCCTCAGCTCTAAATATTATTTCTCCAGCAGAGAGTCCGTCTCCGAATTCGCCCGGCAAAACCTTTACTCCATCGTCAAGCAAAACAACGAAATCATCGACGCCGAGCTTGCCCGGGTGGAGGAAAGCAGCCTCGCCCTGATCGCGGAACAGGTATTGTACGAGCAATATTTGCACGCGAATCCGGGGGACGAATACAGCATGATTACGATGGAAAAAAAGGTAAGCCGGGCGCTCAACAAATACTTTCCCGATTTGCAGGACATGTATTCGATCCATTTGATCACCAGCTATTCCAACATCGGCCCCACGGGAGCTTCCGCTTTGATCCCTTATGAAGATTTTGACGAGACCGGTCTATACCAGGCGGCGGTAAAAGCGGACGGGGGAATGGCGTGGGTCCCTACCTTTTCGTTTGCGCAAATGTTCAAGCGGGAAATCAATCCGTCCAATCCGCCGGAATACTTCCGGCTGCTGGCCGGGGTGCGCCTGCTCAAACTGTTCGAAATCAACAACGGCGAAGTGATCGAGCTGCAGGGCAAAGCCGAGCTCCCGGTGCTGGTCATCACTTACCGGCCGGACTATTACCGTGCCCGCTTCGAAAGTGCGCTCCCTTCCGCAGGAGCTTCTTTTTTTATCATGAGCCCGGGGGGAGAGCTGGTCGCCGGTTCGAATGCGGAGCGGGAACACGCCGGCTTTAAACCGGATTGGCTGGAGGAAATGGCCAAACTGAAAAGCGGGACCTTAACGATGATCAAGAACGGCCAGCCGCTGATCGTTTGCTTTGATACCTCCGAAGTAACGGGCTGGATTTCGGGAGTTACCATCTCGCCGGAAGCTTTGGGGGCCGCTTTTTTGCCGGAGATCAAATCCTATACCTTTTATTTGGCGTTATTTCTGCTGATCTTCTCGCTCCTGCTGGCGCTTATGTTCGCCAATTCCATCACCAGGCCGATTCATCAACTGCTGCGGGCGATCAAAAAGACGGGCGAAGGGGAATTCGATACCCGCATCCCGGTTGAGTCTTACAACGAGATGGGGTTGTTGATTCATAAATACAACCAAATGAACGTAAAAATCAAAAATTTAATCGAAGAGAATTACAAGGTCAAGCTCAGGGAAAAAGAGACGCAAATCATGTCGCTGAATATCCAGCTGAATCCGCATTTTTTGTACAACACTCTGAACATCATGAATTGGACGGCGCTGGAAAACGATCAGAAGGAGCTGAGCCGGATGATCGTCAGCTTGTCCGCCATGCTGCAGTACACCTCCGAAAACAGCCGCGACACCGGCGATTTGGCGGAGGATTTAAATTGGCTCCGGCATTATCTCTTTCTCACGAACGAACGTTTTGAGGGCAAGTTTACCGTCACCTATGACATCTCCCCCGAGCTTTATTCGTATCAAGTTCCCAAGCTGTTTCTGCAGCCGTTCGTCGAAAACGCGATTGTCCACGGCTTTTCCCGCCTGCACACCGGGGGAAGGATTCTGATCCGGGGGCGGGTGGAGGAGGGGGAGCGCGTGTTCACGGTGGAAGACAACGGCATCGGCATTCCCGCTCACAGATTGGAGCAATTAACCCAAATGGAGAGCGGCTCCATCGGCATACAAAACGTGGACAAAAGAATCAAGCTTATTTACGGAGAGGCCTATGGCGTAACCCTGACTTCGCAAGAAGGGAAAGGGACCACCGTTCACCTCCGTCTTCCTTTATCCAACAAATGAAAATCCTCCACCAATCCAAAAATGTTCGAATTCTTTTTAGAACCGTGCTTTTTTACAATAAATATACAAATCATTTTTGCTGAATGGAGGGTTAGAGGATGAAGAGAGCTAGGCGTTTCGCGGGCAGGATGTTAGCGGCGGCTCTTGCCGTTGCCGTCGTGTTGCCGGCCTGTTCGAATAGCGGGGGAACCTCCGAAGAAAGCCGGGGCGGCGGCCAGGACGGCGGTAAAGAGCAGGTTACGCTGAAATTCTCCTTCTGGGGAGATACGATCGAGAAAAAAACGGTGACGGAAGCGCTCGAACGTTTTGAGCAGGCGACCGGAATTGGCGTGGAGCCGATGCACGTCCCAGCCGATTATTTAACCAAGCTGACGACGATGGTGGCGGGGAATGTCGCGCCGGATCTCGGTTACTTGTCGTCCGGGGCCGCTTTAAGTTGGGGGGCGGACGGGAAGCTGCTTAATCTCTCCCCGCTGATCGACAAGGACCCGGATTTTAAAAAGGAGGATTATCTCGACCAGGTCTGGTACGAAATCGCCCCCGGCAACATCATCGGGATGAGCACCGCGGTCGAAGGATACGGGCTTATGTACAACAAGGATCTGCTGCTGGAAGCGGGCGCACCGCTACCCCCGACCGACGCGGATAAAGCCTGGGATTGGGATACGTTTGTGGAATACGCCAAAAAATTAACGCTGGACGACCAGGGGAGAAATGCGCTTGATCCCAACTTTAACCCGGACAAAATCAGGCAGTACGGACTTCAGTACGATCCTTACAACATGATGGCGGCGGTGGTATCTAATGGCGGCAACTTTTTGACGGAGGATGGAAAAGGGTTTGGGCTGGCCCGGCCGGAGGCGATCGAGGCGATTCAAAAGCTGGCGGATCTGATGTATGTTCACCATGTTTCGCCCACCCCGATGCAAACCAAAAACCTGCCCGATACGGCGCTGCAGACGAAAAAAGTCGCTATGACGGTCTCCGGGAACTGGGCTTTGCAAGCGTTTGCGGAACAGGATTTTAATTTGGGAGTCGGGGTGCTGCCGAAGCTTAAAGTCAGCAATACCCTGTTGGACGGGGCGCCGACGGTCATTTTTAAATCGACCAAGCACCCGGAGGAAGCGTGGCTGCTGTACAAATATATGGCCGACCCCGAATCGGTGCTGCCGCTGATCGAAGGCGGATTATGGATGCCGCTGAAAAAAGAATGGTACACGAATCCGGACCTGATTAACAAATGGGCCGCCGGGAACAAGGCGCATCCGGAAGGATACACCGAGGCCTATATGAAGCAGACGATTGAAAACGGCATCCGCACCCCTGGCTTTGAAGTGAAGAACCTGGACAAAATCAATGCCTTAGTAACGCCGGCTCTCGACTTGGTCTGGACGGGCAAAATGACGGCCGAAGAAGCGCTGAAGGGGGTGGAGCCCAAGGTGCAGCCGCTGATTCAAGGATATTACGGCAAGTAATATCCAGGCTTGTTCATTCATCCGGATTGGGGGGATTGCTATTCTTCATAAACGCCGTATCGCTTTAGAAGGCATCCTGTTCGCCCTGCCCAGTATCTGCGGGCTGATGCTGTTCGTCATTTTGCCGATGCTCGCCAGTCTTTTGCTCAGCTTTACGGATTACCGGATCGTAAATGCGCCCAAATTCATCGGGCTGGCGAATTATACGCGGCTGTTCGACGGCACGGATCAATATTTTTACAACTCGCTATGGGTCACCTTCAAATATGTCGCGCTCCGCGTTCCGCTCGGACTGGTCTTTTCGTTTATCGTTGCGTTTCTGCTGAACATGGAGTTTATCCGCGGCAAATCCGTGTTCCGCACGATCTATTATTTGCCGGCCATCGTGCCCGCGGTGGCGTCCTCGATGATTTGGATTTGGCTGTTTAGCCCGGATCTGGGCCTGTTCAACAGCTTCCTGGAAGCCTTGAACCTACCGACGCTCGATTGGCTGTATTCCGAAACCACCGTGGTTCCTTCCATCGTGCTGATGAGCCTGTGGGGGATGGGGAGCACGATCATTATTTTCCTGGCGGGCCTGCAGGGCGTGCCGAGGTCCTTGTACGAAGCGGCCATCGTCGATGGCGCCGGTCCGCTCCGGAAGTTCCGGCATATCACGATTCCGATGATGACGCCGATTATATTCTTCAATCTGATCATGGGCTCGATCGGAGCTTTTCAGGTGTTTACCGAGGCGCTGATTATGACCCAGGGCGGGCCCAACAATGCCAGTCTGTTCTATAACTACTACATTTACCGGCAGGCGTTTCAATTCGGGGAAATGGGGCAGGCGTCGGCGATTGCCTGGATTCTCTTTATGATCATCCTGCTGGTCACGGTCATCTTCTTCCGCACATCCAAATCCTGGGTGTTCTATGAAAGCGAGGTGTAGCGCCTATGCGTAGAAGCCGCAGAATCTCGCAGCTGACCGTTTACACGATCCTCATTTTAGGAGCCTGCTTTTGTCTATTGCCGTTATTTTGGCTGGTCCGCAGTTCGATGATGAGTTCGCTGCAAATTTTTGAAATGCCGCCAAGGTGGATACCTTCGCCCTTTCGCTTGCAGAACTATGTGGAAGCCTTGACGACGATCGATTTCTTCCGTTTTTTCCGCAACACGTTAACCATCACCATCGGCTGCTTGGCCGGAGCGCTGATCAGCAGTTCGCTTGGGGCTTACAGCTACGCCAGGTTAAGCTGGCCGGGCAAAAAGTTCTTCTTCGGGCTGCTGCTGTCGAGCATGATGCTGCCCAGTGCGGTCACGCTGATTCCGACCTTTATCGGCTGGAAGCTGGCCGATCTGATTAACACTTACGTCCCGCTCATCCTGCCGGTGTGGTTCGGCTCGGCCTTCGACATTTTTCTGTTAAGGCAGTTTTATGCCGGCATCCCGCGGGATTTGGACGAAGCCGCTTTTATGGACGGGGCCGGTCCGTGGACGGTTTTTTCCCGGATCATCATTCCTTTGTCGAAGCCGCCGCTGATCGTCATCGGTTTGTTTTCCTTCATGAATTCGTGGAACGATTTTATGGGTCCGCTGGTGTACTTAAATGAGGAAAGCAAATTTACGATGGCGCTGGGACTGCAAATGTTTCAATCGCTGCACAGCGCGCAGTGGCACTTGCTGATGGCTGCTTCGACCGTGGTGATTTTGCCGGTGATCATCGTGTTTTTTATTGGGCAGCGTTATTTTATCGAAGGCATTACGTTGACCGGGATGAAAGGCTGAACGCAGGATGCATGCGTATGAGGTTCGGTCTGAAAAGATGAGAGGGAGGGTGCAATCCATGGAAGCACAGCGTCTTGAAAAGGTACGGGCAGCGCTCAAGCGGCAGGGGATCGACGGACTATTGATCGCAAGCCCCTATAACCGCAGATATGTTACCGGCTTCACCGGCACCGCCGGCACGGTGGTGATTACGCAGGACCGGGCCTTGCTGGTGACCGATTTTCGTTATACCAGCCAGGCGTCCCAGCAGGCTCGTGAATACGAAGTTGTACAGGCGGCGGGCGACCCGCTTGAACTGATCCGGGAGAAACTGGCCGGGGCCGGCGTTGCGAAATTAGGGTTCGAGAAAAATCACGTGACCTACGCGGGATATGAGGCATATGAAAAGTGCTTTCAGGGATTCGAGCTGGTGCCGACGGACAATATCGTCGAACAGCAACGCGGCATCAAAGACGAGCGGGAGCAGGCGCATATCCGGCGGGCGATCGAGATTACGGAAAAGGCTTTCGACTATATTTTGGGCTTTATGAAGCCGGGCGTTACCGAACGGGAGGCGGCTGCGGAGCTGGAATACTTCATGCGCAAAAACGGGGCGATTTCGTCGGCGTATCCCACGATCGTCGCTTCCGGCGTGCGCTCCGCGCTGCCGCACGGATTGGCCAGCGACAAGCCGCTTGGCGTCAATGAGTTCGTAACCCTCGATTTCGGGGCGAACTACGAAGGATATTGTTCCGATTTAACGCGGACTGTCTTTATCGGCGAGCCTACGGAGCGCCATCAGGAGATCTACCGGATCGTGCTGGAGGCCAACCGGACCGCCCTGGAGGGGCTCAAACCGGGGATGACGGGGAAGGAAGGCGATGCGCTGGCCAGGGATTGTATCGCCGGCTACGGGTACGGCGACTATTTCGGCCATGGCCTCGGTCACGCCTTTGGTTTGGAAATCCACGAGCCGATGCGGTTTTCGCAAAAAACGGAGGACGTGCTCGAGCCGGGGATGATCCTGACGGTGGAGCCCGGGATTTATATCCCCGATTTCGGCGGCGTCCGCATTGAGGATGACATTCTCGTGACGGAGACCGGCATTGAAGTGCTGACGAAATCAAGCAAAGAACTGATCGTCTTATAATGCGGGTTCAACAACCTCTGTAAAAGAAGGAGGACTGCGTTCATGAATTCGGTGGCTGCGGAAGTCGTTGTCATCGGCGGCGGGATCATCGGCATGTCCATCGCCTATTATGCGGCGAAAGCCGGCATGGACGTGATCGTGGTCGAGCGCGGCGAAATCGCCGGGGGCACCTCGTCCAAATGCGACGGCAATATTTTGGCGATCGACAAGGACCCCGGCTTTGACAGCCAAATGTCCCTGAAATCGCAGCAGTTAGTGGCGGAGTGGGCCCGGGAGCTTGATGAAGAATTCGAATACCGGGCCCCCGGCAGCATCCTCGTGTGCGAGACCGATGAAGAGATACAGGCCGCCGAGAGCTGGGTTGCGCGCCAGCGGGAAGCGGGCCTTCCTTTTCGCATGCTGGACCGGCAGGACCTGCGGGAGGAGTGGCCCTTTCTGGCGGACGATTTGCCGGGCGGGTTGGAATGCGCCACGGATTCTACGGTGAACCCGGTCCTCTTAACCTATTCGCTTGCTTCCACCGCCCGCCGCCATGGAGCAAGGCTGCGAACCCATACGCCCGTGACGGCGCTGCTGCTGGATGAGAAGCGCGGAATTCGCGGGGTGGAAACCTCCGACGGGACGATCCGCGCGAAATTTGTCATTAACGCCGCCGGGGTATGGGCGAAGCGGATCGGGCTAATGGCCGGGATAGATATTCCGATCGAACCCCGCAAGGGCCACATTCTCGTCGCCTCCCGCTGGGAGAGCATCGGGAAGCGGAAAGTGATGGAATTCGGCTATTTGATCAGCAAATTCGGCGGAACGCGCAAGGTGGACCCGAGGTTCGAACAGTACGGCATCGCGCTCGTGTTCGAACCGACCGCTTCGCAAAACTTCCTGATCGGCTCCAGCCGCCAATTCGCGGGGGAAGACAGCCGCGTCGACCAGGAGGTGATCCGGCTGATTGCGGAACGGGCGATCCGCTTCTTTCCCGTGCTGGAGCGGATCCCGCTGCTGCGGACGTACGCGGGCTTGCGTCCCTGGACGGCCGATCATTTGCCGATCGTTTCCGCCGTCGACGAAGTCCCCGGATTTTATGTGGCGGCAGGACATGAAGGGGACGGCATCAGCCTGGCCGCGGTTACGGGGAAGGTGATGAGCGAAATGTTAAGCGGCGCCGAGACGTGCATCCCGGTCGAGCCGCTCCGTTATGACCGTTTTCGCCGCTCTGTTGCCCGCCATTAGGAGGTGGTGTTATGAGTATGGGATTTTCCAAGCTGGTGAGCACGATCGATACCCATACGGGCGGGAATCCGACCCGCACCGTGACCGGCGGAGCGCCGGAACTGATCGGAAGGACGATGACGGAAAAGATGGTTTACATGTCCGAGCATTACGACGATTTCCGCACCGCGCTGATGTTTGAGCCGCGGGGACATGAGGTGATGTCCGGCTGTATTTTGACCCCGCCTTGCGACGAGCGGGCCGACATCGGGGTGGTGTTTATGGAAACCGGCGGATACTTGCCGATGTGCGGACATGATACGATCGGCCTTTGCACCGCGCTGATTGAGGGGGGAATTTATCCTGACAGTCAAGACGTCATCCGGCTCGACACCCCGGCGGGTCTTGTGGAAGCGAGGCTGGAGATCGAGGACGGGAAGGTGAAGCAGGTAACGTTCACGAATATCGCCTCTTTTTTGTACAAAAGGGATGTGTTGGTAGATGTCGAAGGGCTAGGCGAAATCTCCATGGACATTGCGTATGGCGGCAATTTTTACGGACTGGTCGACGCGCGGCCGCTTCGCCTTCCCCTGGTTCCCGGCCAGGGCTCGGAAATCATAGGGTTGGCCGTCAAGATCCGCGAGGCCGTGAATTGCCAGGTTGAGGTGGTGCATCCGGAAATCCCGGTCATTCGCGGGCTTACCCATATCGAGTTCTACGGCGATCCGGTATCGCCGTTGGCCCACTGCCGGAATACCGTGGTTGTGCCTCCCGGGGGGATCGACCGTTCACCGTGCGGGACGGGAACTTCGGCCAAGGTCGCCGTGCTTCACGCCAAGGGAGAACTGGCGAAAGGGGAGGAATTTGTCCACGAGAGCATCGTGGGCTCGCTGTTCCGAGCCAAGATTGTGGAAGAAACGATGGTAGGCGGCCTGCCGGCGGTTATACCGCAAATCTCCGGGGCGGCTTGGGTGACCGGCTTTCACCAGTTTGTTTTACAAGCTCGGGATGAGCTGAATCGGGGATTTTTTCTGCTTTGATAGTTCGAGTTCAAAAAGTCAGGATGTCAGATTTTTTGAACTACTCTCTAATGGGTTCGGGGGCCGGTGTACATGAGAATGAAAAATTGGTATGCGGCGATCGACACGCATTCCGGCGGCGAGCCGCTTAGGATCGTCACCGGCGGCTTGCCGCCGCTGGAAGGAGCATCGCTGCGGGAGAGGGCGGAGTTTTTCCGGCGGAACTTCGATGCCGCAAGGAAGCTGCTGCTGGCCGAGCCGCGGGGGCACGGGGCGATGACCGGGGCGGTCGTTACGGCGCCGGTGACGAAGGAAGCGCGGTTCGGCCTGCTGTTCCTGGATCAGGAGGGCCTTACGGCCATCAGCGGCCACGGGATTATCGCCGCGGTTGCGGCCTGGACCGCCACAGGGCAGTTGGAGCCTTCCAAGGCCGCCGCGGGTATTCTGATCGATTGCCCGGCGGGAACGGTGCGTGCGGTTGCCGATTGCGAAGGCGGAGAAGTCCGCTTGGTTATGGTCGAATCGGTTCCGAGCTTCGTTTGGGCCGCGCCCTTTCGGGTGAATGTTGAAGGCGCGGAGGTAAGGGTCGATATCGCCTTCAGCGGCGAGATGTACGCCGTTGCCGATGCTTCTTCCTTGCTCGCCGGCGTAAGCGGGGGATATCCGCTGCCCAAGCTGCGGGAATGGGCGCGGCTGATCCGCGAGGCGGCGGAAGGGCGGCTGCAAGTCGAACATCCGCTGGCGGACTGGAATGGGAAGATTTACGGCGTGTTTTTTTATCGGAGGGAAGCTGAGTACGATGGCCGCTGTGAAACCCACGTTGAAACCCACGTTGAAACCCGTCTTGAGTCCCGTCTTAAAGCCAGGGCTGATGATCGGCCTGATGACCGTGATTCGTCCGGGATCGTCTACCGGAGCGCGGCTGTATTCGCCGGAGAACAGCTGGACCGGTCGCCGGGCGGAGCCGGGGTTTGCGCTCATTTGGCGGTACTCTATTCCCGCGGATTGCTGGCGCGGGGCCAGCAGGTCGTCTACGAGGGGATCACCGGCGCCCAAGCGGTCGGGAGCATTGCCGGGGAAACGGCGGCTTCCGGCCGCAGGGCCGTTATCCCGCGGTTTACGGGAACCGCCCATGTCTTAGGTTTTATGAATTTTTTGCTGGATCCGGCCGATCCGCTGCCTGAAGGTTTCATCCTTAATTAGATTAATATTTCATTACATGAATAAATGAAAAGCGAGGGGAGAAAGCGCGTTATGCCTAGATTTGAAGGAGTTTACGTGGCCATCGTCACGCCGTTTACCGCCAGCTGCGAGGTGGACTACAAGCGTTTGGCCGAGCTTTGCGACTGGCTGATTTCACAAGGGGTGAACGGTCTGGTTCCAGCCGGCTCACTGGGGGAATACGCGACCATGACCGGCGAAGAGCGGGCCAAGGTTGTGGAAACCGTGATCGCGGCCGCGGCCGGGCGGGTGCCGGTGGTGCCTGGGTCCGCCGCGCCTTCTACGCGGCAGGCCGTCGAGTGGGTGAAGCATGCGAAGGAAGCGGGGGCTGCCGGCGTGATGGCGCTGCCGCCGATCAACTACCGGCCGCTGGAGCATGAGGTCATCGCCCATTATGAGGCGCTCAACGAGGTGGGGCTGCCGATTATCGCCTACAATAATCCGCATGATTACAAGGTCGACTTGACCCCGCAGCTGCTGGCCAAACTTTCCGGGCTTGAGCATATAGTGGCCGTCAAAGAGTTTTCCGGCGACATCCGCCGCGTTCACGATATTTTGGCCTATACGGATTTGGAAGTGATGATCGGCGTCGACGATTTGGCCATGGAGGGGGCGCTGTTCGGAGCGACAGGCTGGATCTCCGGGGTGCCGAACGCTTTGCCGCAGGAAGGCGTGGAACTGTTCGGCCTGGCCAGACAAGGCAAGGTCCGGGAAGCAACCGAGCTGTACCGCCGGCTGCTCCCGCTGCTTCACTTCGACGCCAGCCCCCAGCTCGTCCAGTCGATCAAGTACATGATGGAGCTGGCCGGATTCCCGGCCGGGCCGACCCGCCCGCCGCGCCTGCCTTTGCCGGAGGCCGATTGCGAGGTGATTAAACAAGCGTTTGAGCAGGCGACCTGCCATAAACAACCGGCCAATTAACCGGCAGTCGCACGAACAAGGGGCATTAAGAAGGAATCGGCACAAAAATGGGAGCAAAGGCAAAAGCGGCGTTTGATATCAGGACGGCACAGCCCCTCCAAGCAAGGCCGGCGTCATTCCAAAGGTTGTGAGCGCCGCTAAGTCGACAAAATGCAGGGGAAACCAAATTTAACGGTTGCGACAGCACTGGCGTTGCATTAACGCCTGCACAAAATCTCTGGTACACCTTGCCCGCAATTCCATTTGAGATCACGCCAGAAATCTAACGGTTGTATCAGTCGCTATTTTGCCAATAAAGCCCCTTTCTAAATTTTAACGGTTGTGAGCGCGGTTATCTGCTCTAATCTGAGCCCAAATCGCCGGGTTTAAGCTAAATAAGCGCTATGGCAACCGTTAGAATTTGAAAACGGCGATATTGGAGCAAATAGCGGCTGTGGCAACCGTTAGAGCGGTGGCGAGAAAATGTATCCCGTCGGATTTAATGCAACGCTAGTGTTGCGACAGAGCTTATTTTGGCTTATCTCAAAGGTTCGCCCCTTTTTCACCCAAATAAGCGCGGGTGCAACCGTCAGATAATGAATCTCGTCTTTTCGGCTGATTAAGCGCAGGTTACAACCGTTAGCGAAAGACTGAAGAACCGGGATGCAGAGCCGTTAACTCAAAACGAATGGATAGCCAACTGACTTTACAGCCAAGCGCCGATTTCTGGGTTGAGTCCAAAAAGGAAGCGTCCAAAAAGGAAACAAAAGAAGGGAGCTTGGAATGAGCTTGAAACAGGAAGAATCGTCAAAATCGTCAATGGTACACAGCCGAAATTGGATCGGTGGAGAATGGATCGTCCCTGCGGCAGGGGAGTGCGCCGTGGTTAATCCGTCCGACATCCGCGAGGAAGTAGGCGTGCTTCATTTATCCGACGCTTCGCATGTCAGACAGGCGGAGCAGGCGGCACGTTCGGCATACGCTTCCTGGTCCCGCTTGACGGGGGCCGCAAGAGGCGAGCATTTGCACCGGCTGGCGGCCGCTTTGGAGGCGAGGGCGGCCGAGGTGGCCCGTCTCGCCAGCATGGAGATGGGCAAGCCGATTACGGAAATGCGCGGCGAAGTCATGCGCGGCGTAAACCTGCTGCGTTACTATGCCGCAGAAGGAGTACGGGCGAGCGGGGCGGTGATCCCTTCCAGCGAGCCGGATGTTTTGCAGTATAGCCGGAAGGTGCCGCTTGGGGTGGTAGGAATTATCACCCCCTGGAATTTTCCCGTGGCCATTCCGCTATGGAAAATAGCGCCGGCGCTGATCTGCGGCAACACGGTGATCTGGAAACCGGCCGAGTCCGCTTCTTTGACCGCGACCAGGCTGGCGGAAATTTTCGCCGAAGCCGGACTTACGCCCGGTGTCGTCAATCTGGTCGTCGGCAAAGGCGGTAAAATCGGCGGTCCGCTGCTGGAGCAAATCGCTTTGGACGCGGTCAGCTTTACCGGCTCCACGGCCACCGGCACGCACATCGCCGAGACCTGCGCCAAACGCAACATCAAATATCAAACAGAAATGGGCGGCAAAAATGCCGCCGTGGTGCTAAGCGACGCCGATCTGGAGCATACCGTGCCCCTAATCGTCAGCGGCGCTTTCCGCTCGGCGGGCCAGAAATGCACGGCGACCAGCCGCATCATCGTGGAATCCGGGATTTACGATTCGTTTACCGAAGCGTTGACGCAAGCGGTATCCAGGCTCAAGCTGGCCCCGGCCCTTGACCCGGAGGCTTACCTGGGACCGGTAGCTTCGGCAGGCCAATACGAAACGGTGAATTCCTATGTGCAGCTGGCTTGGGAGCATGCCGAAATCCTGGCTCAAGGTCCGGCAGCGGCGGAGGACCGGGAAGGCTACTACATTCGGCCGCTGGTGGCGGCGGGCTTGAACGCGGAGCATCCGCTGATTCAGGAGGAGATTTTCGGACCGGTCGCCGTGGTGCTGGAAGCGTCCGATTTCAAGGAGGCCGTCGCTTTGTGCAATCAGTCCGTTTACGGCTTGAGCGCTTCTTTATTCACCCGGGATTTGTCCTCTGCTCACCGGTTCCTCGACGAAGCCCGGGCCGGAATGGTCCGCGTTAATCAGGAGACGGCGGGCGTCGAGTATCAGGCCCCGTTTGGCGGCATGAAGCTGTCCAGCTCGCACTCGCGCGAACAGGGGCAAGCCGCCCTGGATTTCTACACAGAGCTGAAGACCTGCGCTATTCGTTATTTTTAGGGTCATCTTTTGAAGATTTAAGAATGAATAGCCACCGGAGATATTCTTCCTTAAATCGCAAGAAAAACTTCATCTTAAGGCGGCCTGTCTTCTTTGATTGTTCATCGATAGAGTTTTTCTATCACGGAGCAGGACAAGAAGCGGATCGGGCGTCGAATCTTGAATTCAGCCGGGCCTTCCGGTGCTCACGTACCCAAAACGTACGCTTCGCTCCTTTCGTCCCTAGCTTCATCCAACCTTCTTGGTGCTCAAAACCTGACTTTTGAACACGGACTTTTTAGGAGGCTTACGATATGCAACGACGATCCACGGTGATTTGCCGCTGCGAAGAAGTGACGCTGGAACAATTGGAGGCGGCCTATGCGTCGGGATGCCGTACCTCCCGGCAACTGAAGATGAAGACGCGGGCCGCGATGGGCGCTTGCCAGGGCCGGGTATGCAGGAACCTGCTGGAAACCTGGATTCACGCAAAAGATCCCGAGTCCTCCCGCGATGCCGAGCTGCTGGCCTGCCGCCCGCCGATCCGGCCCGTCACTTTCGGCCAACTGGCAAGGGGGGGAGAATAGTGGAACGGATCATAGACCACCCGATTCTGGGTCCGCAGAAAACGCCGGGTAAAATGGTGAGTTTTACATTTAACGGCAAGGTATTGACGGGACGGCAAGGGGAGCCGATCGCCGCCGCTTTGCTAGCCGGCGGGATTCGCATTTTACGCAGGCACGAGGAATCCGGCAGTCCCCGCGGGCTGTACTGCGCCATCGGTCATTGTATGGAATGCCGGCTGGATGTGGAAGGCAAGGGGCCGGTGCGCTCCTGCCTTACCCCGCTGGAGGCGGGGATGCGCATTTCCGAGGGGCGGCGGCTGCCCAATGAAATAACGGGGAGGAAACGGCCGTGACGAAGTCCCCGCTATTCGACCTGCTGATCGTCGGCGCCGGTCCAGCGGGATTGTCGGCCGCGGCCGAAGCGGCCGGCCATGGGCTCGGCGTAGTCGTGCTGGATGAGTTCCCCGAACCGGGCGGGCGTATGCTGGGCCAGTTTCACGAGGAAAAAGGGCACTGGTGGGTAGGCCGGCGGGAAGCTGAGCAACTGCTGGAAAAATGCGCTGCCCTGGGGGTTGAAATCCGCTGCGGCATATCCGTTTACGGTATGGCCAGGCAGGATGACCGCTGGGTGGTTAGAACGACCGGCGGAGCGTTGGCGGCCGCAAACGTCCTGCTCGCTACGGGCGCCGCCGAAATTCCCCGGCCCTGCCCCGGCTGGACGCTGCCCGGCGTGATGTCGATCGGCGCGGCCCAGGTGCTGGCCAATGTGCACTACGTGAAGCCCGGCCGGCGCGGCCTAATTATCGGCGTTAACACGCTTGCCATGGCGATCGCCCGGGAGCTAGCGGTCAGCGGAGTGCCGATCGCCGGGATTGTGCTGCCCGGGCCGGGTCCCTTGTCCGGCGAAGACGCCTCGCCCAAGGCCGTTTTGGCGAAGCTGATGGGCCTCGCCTATCTGGCGCCTTCGCCGCTGCTGCGAATCGGCGGAAAGATCGCGGGCAGCTTAGGGATCGTGGGGCCGGCGGCCCGGTTTTTCCCCCGCAGCGGGATGAAAATATGGGATATTCCGTTACTGCTGCGTACGGCGGCCATATCCATTAACGGTACGGACCGAGTGGAATCCGTAACGTTGGCGGATGTAACCGGAACCGGCGAGGTCATCCCCGGCAGCGAGCGGGAGGAGCGGGTGGATTTCGCGGCGCTGGCGGGGGGATTATATCCGCTGGCGGAATTGGCCGCGGTGGCCGGGTGCCCATTTGTGCATGTACCGGAGCTGGGCGGCCATATTCCGCTTCACAATGAGCAATTGCAAACCCCGGTGAAAGGCTTGTATGTCGCCGGCAATATTACCGGGATCGAAAGCGCGCTGGTGGCTATGGCCCAGGGGCGGCTGGCCGCCGCGGCCGTATGCGGCGATGCGGGCGTATTGGGAACCCGCAGGGAAAGCAAGCTGCTTGAAGCGGCGCAGCAAGTCCGGCGCGTGCGCTCCTCCGCGTTGATTCAATTTCAGCCGGGCATCGCTGATGCCAGAGAGCGGGTTTATAAGCAATACGCTGGGTTCCTGCGGGCTGAAGTGGGGGGTTCAATGAGCAAATGAACTAAGCTCAAGAGAAAAACATAAGCACAAAAAATGACGTTATTCCGGCGATATCCGTGCATTTGAAAGAAATAGAGGCATTTTATGCCGCTATATTCTCCCGTCGCAAGGAAATGCCCGAGCCCCTGCGCCATTCACAGGAAAATAAGGACAAAAAACGCCGCTAACGGGGATGATCAGGCCTGGCTCCGGACAATAAGATCATAAAGTGCCGCTATTTTTGAGGGATGACGGTTAGCCAAGGCAGCAGCTAGAGCCGGCCGTTAACCGCCGTATTTTTAGGTTGAGCTATAAACAAGGAAGGGGATAAAGGATGAAAAGATGGGTCTCATTATGGATGAGCATTCTGTTAACGGTTTCCTTATTCGCTTTACCGGCCGCCGCCGAGCCGGCGGAGCCGCAGCAGCTTGACGATCAGGCGGAAATTGTCGATATTTTCGGGAGAACCCTGAACAATTACGGCGTGGAGCTGGTGGACTGGCAAGGGTATATCGCCAATCCTTTTGTCAAACTAACGCTTGTTCCGCCGCGGAACGCCGCTTATCCTTTGACCATAAACATTAAGGCCAAAGGCAGCTCCAGATTGATGTTGGACCGTCCCAGCACTTTTAGCGCAAACGGGGCGGCCAAGACGCTGTCGTTCCAAAACGCCGGCGAGCGCAAGCCTTTTTACCTTGAGATCCAACCGGACCGGATCGGCGGAAACGGCGAAATCGAACATTACACGCTGGAATTGACGGTGACCGGCGCGAATGGCGCCTCCCGCACGCAAACCACTCCGATTCGCGTCCTGGATCAGGACGATAACAGGGAGCCGGAGCTGCCGCTTAAATTCGATTACAGATATGACACGGTTCAGCCCTATTTCAGCAATCCGGCGATCCGTGCAGCCGGTGAGCAGGCAATTAAAGATTGGTTCTATTTCTTCGATATGGAGCCGTTCGATACCGTTCCGGCCAACGCGGAAACGACCTGGCTGCCGGAGGATGGCTTCAACGGGCATGTCGCCGCAACCAACAACGAGCCTTACAACGGAATGTGGATCTACCTTAGAGGACTCAACGGCCCCTACTCGACCGGCGGACCGGCGAACAACGGACAATATCACAAGCGGGGCGGAGTGACCGTACCGGGGAATATCCATCGTTCCTTGCTAACGATCCTCGATTTTTACGATACCGCGACGCCGTTTACTTCGCTAAATGACGAGGAATGGTACCTGTCGGAAATGTCGGGTACGCGCACGGACGTTTACGGCCTGATCATGCACGAGTTTGGCCACGCGGTCGCGTATTCCGATAGCTGGCAAGGGATGGCGGCCTACGAGCGCGGCGGCTGGAGAACGGCGGACAATATTATAGACTACCAAGGCGTTCCTGTACCGCTGGACAATAGCTACCATATTCCCGGTGATCAGCAGTATTGGGATCGGCTCAGCGGCCAGAACGGCGGATATAACCATCTTTTTCACGACAATAAGCGCTGGATGCTGACCAAACTGGCCTTGCTGATTGCGGAAAAAGCGGGCTGGAAATTAAATCGCGAGCTGACGCCTTTCTTGAGTCCGTCCATCAAAAATATCTCTATTCCTAACGCAACGCCGGGAGGGAATTACGCACTGAAGCTGCAGGCCGAGGGCGGGGTTCCTTTCTACGATTGGACGATTACGCAAGGCTCGTTGCCCGGAGGTCTGAGCTTGGACCGCTTTACCGGCGAAATCAAAGGAACCGTATCCGGTAATGCCCAAGGAAGCTACCGGTTTACTGTGCAGCTTCGCGATTACGATGAAAAGGGTACCCCGGTGCAAAAACAATTCACCATCAACGTCGGACAGGGAGGAGCCCCGACAGAAAATGTAGCCGTCAATGGAACGGCCTCCACCTCCTACGTATCCCCTTGGGAAAGCCTGGCCGGGCTGAATGTCGAGTACGAACCGGAAAGCTCGGCGGACCGTGGACACCCGGTGTACGGCAACTGGGATAACCCGGGAACCGAGCAGTGGGTTCAATATGACTTCAACCGTCCGTATAAGATCTCGTCCAGCGAAGTGTACTGGTTTGACGATAATCAGGGGATCGATCTGCCGGAGTCTTTTTACCTGCAGTACTGGAACGGAAATGCTTGGGTGCAGGTGCCGAACCCATCCGCATATGGTGTGCTTCCGGATCGGTATAATGTGACCGCCTTCGACCCGGTGACAACGACGAAAATCCGGTTAACGATGAAGGCAAAGGCCGCCGCGTCAACCGGCATCCAGCAATGGAAGGTGATTGGGGAGCCTGCTTAGTGTTGATTTGATCGGGCGAATAGCAGGCATATCGAGTTTGGCGAGCTGCGGGGGAGAAAATGCCCTTGCGGCTCGTGTTTTTATAATAAAAATTTGAAATAACACTTGAATAATATTCCAACCTCCATTACAATCTAACTGATATTGATATTCATTATCATTTAGAGTGTAATGGGGGAGAAAACAATGTTGTTCAAGTTCAACAACAAATCATTTTTCAGCCATATTGCGCTTGTGTTGATCTTTACGATGTTGGCAGGCTGCGGAGCCGCCGGCGGGGCGGCGGAAGGAACGGCAAATACGAGCCAGGCGGCGGGCGCCAGCGCGGATGCGGGCAGCGCCGCAAACGGCGGAGCGGATAGCAGTGCGGGGGAAGAGACGCGGATCATTAAACATGCGATGGGGGAAACCGAGATTAAGGGAACACCGCAAAAAGTCGTCACCCTGTTCCAAGGGGCGAACGATGTCGTGGTTGCGCTGGGGGTGAAGCCGGCCGGAGTGGTCGAATCCTGGGCGCAGCAGCCTGTCTATGAATATTTGCGGGCCGATGTGGAAGGCGTGCCCCTCGTCGGGCAGGAGACTCAGCCGAACCTGGAGGAAATACATAAGCTTAAGCCCGATCTGATTATCGCCAATAAGACGCGGCATGAGGACATTTATGAGCAGTTGTCCCAAATCGCGCCGACCGTGATGCTGGAGACGCTGTACGACTGGAAGGAAACGCTGAAAACGGCGGGCACGGCGTTGAACCTTGAAGACAAGTCCGATCAGCTATTGTCCGATTGGGAGGCGAGAGTGGCCGACTTTAAAGAGAAGATGGGCGATCGCCTGCCGATTGAAGCTACGATCACCAATTTCAGAGCCGATCAGGTGCGGATTTACTATATGGGTTACGCCGGCCAAATTTTGCAAGAGCTTGGCTTTACAAGACCTCCGGGTCATGACGAAGATATCTGGGGCGTCGAGCTTGCCTCGAAGGAAGGCATTCCGGATATGAATGCGGACATGATCTTTAACTTCAATTACAGTGCGGATGGTGAAGCCGTCCAGAAGAATTACGAGGAATGGACAAAAAGCAAGCTGTGGGCCAATCTGGATGCGGTCAAAAACAACCAGTTTGTCCAGGTGGATGAGGTAATATGGAACCTCGGGGGCGGTTACAAGTCGGCCAACCTTTTGCTCGATGGTCTGTATGAGTATTTCAAACTGAACTAAGGGGAAAGAGTGAGGACATGTTGCCCCTGTTTGCACAAGGGAAATCCAAGATTTTAGGGCTGGCGGCGTTGCTGGTGCTGCTGGCTGCGGCGGGTGCCGCGAGCATGATTTACGGCCGCACGGAAATTACGGTTTCCACGGCGGTGGAAGCGTTCAAACATTATGATGGAGAATCCACCCCGCATATCGTGCTCCGTACCGAGCGGCTGCCCCGGACGGTGATCGCCGCCGTTGTCGGCGCCAGCCTGGCGGTTGCGGGTGCGCTCATGCAAGCGTTGACACGTAATCCGCTCGCTTCTCCAAGCGTGTTTGGCATCAATGCCGGGGCGATATTTTTTATCGTGCTTGCAAATGTGGTGCTGTCGGTCTCATCATTAAATACGATGATGTGGTTTGGCTTTACCGGGGCTGCCATTGCGGCGGCCGTCGTGTATGCGCTTGGCTCCATCGGGCGGGACGGCTTGACCCCAATCAAGGTTGTGCTGGCCGGGACGGCGATTACCGCCTTGTTCTCGTCCTTCACGCAGGCGGTGCTCGTTCTGGACGGGACCGGTCTGCAGGAGGTGCTGTTCTGGCTGGCCGGCTCCGTCAGCGGCCGCACGCTGGAGATGCTGTATCCCGTTCTGCCGTATATGGCCGCGGGAGCTTTGGCCGCGCTGTTTATGGGCCGGGCGATCAATCTGCTGTTGACCGGCGATGATATCGCTAAAGGCATGGGGCAAAACGTCGTGCTGGTCAAGACGGCCATGGGCGCCGCAACCGTGCTGCTCGCCGGGGGTGCCGTGGCCGTAGCCGGCTCCATCGGTCTTGTCGGACTCGTCGTGCCCCATATTATGCGCACATGGGTCGGGAATGACTACCGCTGGCTTATTCCTTACTCGCTCATAGGCGGAGCGGTGCTGCTGTTGTTGGCCGATGTGACCGCGCGGCTGATCATCCTGCCGGAGGAACTCCCGCTTGGGATCATGACCGCCCTGATTGGCGGACCGTTCTTCGTCTACATTGCCCGCAAGGGGGTGACGAAGATATGAGAGGAACGTTTATCTTCCGCAGCAAGAAGGAAGCGGTATCCCTGCAGGTGGAGAGGAGAGCGGTGCTTGTCATCGCCGTGCTGGTTCTTCTCGTCCTGCTCGCCGCTGTGCTTGGCACAAGCCTAGGCAGCGATGTGATTTCGCCCCTGGAAGTGCTGCGGACGATTCTGGGACTGAATGCAGGGGAGTATGATTTTGTAGTACTTACGCTGCGGCTGCCGCGGGTGCTGCTGTCCCTGCTGGTCGGAGCCGCGCTCGGCATGTCCGGCGCCATTTTGCAAGGAGTGATCCGCAATCCCTTGGCTTCTCCGGATGTCATCGGCATCACGGGAGGCGCGGCGGCTGTTGCCGTCGGGTTTGTGACGCTGCTGGGCGGGGCGGTCAGCATCAAGCTGTTGCCGGCCTTTGCGGTTGCCGGAGCATTGGTGACCTCGATGGTCATCTATGCGCTTGCCTGGAAGGCCGGGGTCGCGCCGATCCGCCTCGTGTTGATCGGCGTCGGCATTTCGGCCATCACCAGCGCCGGCACGACGTTTATGCTGATCATCAGTCCGTTTTATACCGCCGGGCAAGCGTATATTTGGCTGACAGGCAGCGTGTATGGCGCTTCATGGACGGATGTTTATACGATAATTCCGGTTATTTTGCTCGTCGTACCGCTTGCGCTTTGGCTGGCCCGCAGTTTGAACGCGCAGGAATTCGGGGACGACCTGGCCACCGGACTCGGCGTCACCGTTGAGCGCCACCGCTTTGCGCTGCTGCTGTGCAGCGTCCTGCTCGCCGGATTTGCGGTTGCCGTGGCCGGCACGCTTGGTTTCGCCGGATTGATCGCGCCGCATATCGCCCGAAAACTGGCGGGACGGATGTTCGGCGGCCTGCTGCTCGTGTCGGCGCTGACCGGCGCGCTGCTTGTATTCGGCGCCGACTTGGTCGGACGCACGGCGTTTCTTCCGCTGGACGTCCCGGCAGGGGTGTTCACCGCGGGGATTGGGGCGCCGTTTTTCCTGTACCTCCTGTTTAAGAACAGAAATCAATTTTAATTGCGTTCAAAAATCCGGATGGCTTTTTGAACAACCTCATGAAGAAGGAGGAGAAACCGTGAGCATCTTGGAAGCAAAGGACTTGACCATTTCTTATGGCACGGAGCCTGTGATCGACAACCTGAATCTGGCGATTCCCAAAGGAAAAATCACGGTGCTGATCGGCAGCAACGGCTGCGGCAAATCGACATTGCTGCGCACCATCGCCCGGTTGCTCAGACCCAGGTCGGGCACGGTGCTGCTGAACGGGGAAGAGATTGCCAAGCTTCCTGCCAAAGAGGTCTCCCGGCGAATGGCGATTTTGCCTCAAGGACCATCCGCCCCGGAAGGGCTTACGGTGAGCCAGCTAGTGCGGCAGGGGAGGTATCCCCATCAAAGCTGGCTGAAGCAGTGGTCGCGCGAGGATGAGCGGATGGTCCGGCTTGCGCTTGAGTCCACGCGTCTGTCGGAGCTGGCGGACCGCCCGGTGGACGCCTTGTCGGGAGGACAGCGCCAGCGCGCCTGGATCGCCATGACCCTCGCGCAGGGCACGGAAACGCTGCTGCTTGACGAGCCGACAACGTACCTGGACATGAGCCATCAGATTGAAGTCCTCGATCTGCTGTTTGAACTGAACGAGCGGGAAGGCCGCACCATTGTCATGGTTCTGCACGATCTGAATCTGGCCTGCCGTTACGCGCATCATATCGTCGCGGTCCACAACAAAACCGTGTTCGCGCAGGGCAGACCGGAGGATATCGTGACCCGGGAGATGGTCCGGACCGTGTTCCGGATGGACTGCGAGATCGCCGTCGATCCGCTGTTTGGAACACCTTTATGCATACCTCACGGAAGGGGCAGAAAAATTCAAGATGAACAAGACTACAGACAACTCGCTGCAACCGGAAGAATTTGAAATCCTGGCCGCCGACTACCGGTTAACCCGGGACTCTTCGCCTAACCGGACTTTCTCCATTCCGTTTGCCGACTTGCTGGATTCGGAGAAAAGCCTGGCCTATTTTCGCGGGGTAAAAGGCATTTTCGAAACCGATTCCGAGCTTGCCGCCGTCTCGCTGTTTGCCAAGCGGTATGCCTTTCTTGTCGTCGCTCCCGGACTCTATGCGATGTCCTGCCTCAACAAGGGCTTGAATTTGGCCTTGGAGAACGGCTGGATCGAATCGAGCTACCGGGAGCAGGCGTGGCTGCCCAAAGCGAGGCTTTTGGACCTGCAGGTTAGTGAGCCAGGTGAGGGACAGAGAAGCGAATGGCGCGACCGGGTGATTGAAACGATGTTTGCCGGAAACTTGTCCCGGGTGTGGACCGCCATATCCAAAGCGGCCGGCATCTCCAAAGCGTTGTTATGGGAAAATACGGCGATCTATGTCTATTGGCTGTATGAGAAAAAGTTTACGCAAGAAGGAGCCAGCCCCGAGCAAAAGCGGCGGATGGAGGAGGATTACCGCTACCTGCTCTATGACGCGCCGCCGCGTCTTTTCGGCGAACCGCGCAACCCGATCAAGAAATTCAACAGCCCCAAAGTGATCAAGGCTGAGTCCGATAGCCCGATCCGCATGCGCAAAACGTGCTGCTTGTATTATCTGACGTCGGACACGCCGCACGACTATTGCTCGACATGCCCGAAACGGAATCGTTAACAAGGGAAGCGCCGGGGAGCGCCGCTTCTTCCTGCGGGGCTAGTGCCGCCTCCCAAGGCACGCGCGGCATGCTGTACGGCACTGGAGCAAAGAGAGATGGTCCAGGCTGAAGCGGCTAAGGGACCGGAGAGTCCTTATTTCCTGAAAATACACTAGGGTTGCATTAAATCTGATCCGGCAAGATACATTTTCTTATAGAAGTTGAAATAGCGGGATTCTACCTTGTATGAATTTGCCGAATCATGGAAATCTGGAACGGGCAGCGATCGTAAGAACATTTCACACGGCTGACCTGTTCCGTTCAATTATCAGTTCATCTTATATAGCCACATAAATATTCTAACGGTTGCCACAAGCGCTATTTGCTCCAAAAACGTTGAATTCAAATTGTAACGGTTGCCATGGCGCTTATTTCACTAATACCCGGCTATTTTTTTCCTGAATTAAGGAAATTAACGTCGCTCATAACCGTTAGATTTCAGAAAAGGTCTTTTTTCGGAAAATAGCCGCTGTTGCAACCGTTAGATTCCCGGGTAACTTTTACGGGAAATCATAAGCAAAAGTGAATGCAACGCAAGTGCTAACGGACCATAGCTTCCTGATTTGCCCCAAAATGACCAAATAGGCTAGTTCATACCTCTCCACCTCTCGCTTAAAAACCCTTTTTCCACTCCTGTACTCCGACAATGTTTATAACCCCGAACGCGCGAAAAAAACTTAAATTACCTTAAAAGTTTATAATTGACATTTCAAACAAACCTCCTGTAAGATAATTACATATGATATTGATAATCATTATCATTAAATTGATGCTTTTATATTATCGGAACCATGAGGAACAACCGTGGCTTTTTCGGGGATGGGAGGGGTTGCATTGCGCGGGGCGCAAAGCCAAAATTTACAAAATCGGCTGATTATGAGCAAAGCCGAGGAGATGGGCATCGGCTGCCGCCAGCTTATCGCCGGGTGCGAGGATTTTTTGGAGCTCACTTGCCAGGGCAGGAGCATCGTGATCAACAAAACGAGATCCCATCGTCTGCCGTTGATTGCCGGACTGCTGGCGAAAAATAAAGAAGCGGCGAACCATTTGCTGCAGCGCCGGGGGCTGCCGGTGCCTCCGTTTATCGTGGTGCCGGAGATGGGGGAGAAGGCCGCACGGTTTCTGGAGGCCAGCGCGTCGGTTGTGGTCAAGCCGCTTGATGCCAGCGGCAGCACCGGCGTCACGCTGGACGTCCGGACCAGGGAGCAGCTTGTCGAAGCCATCCGAAGAGCCGGCCGATCCAGCGGGAGCATCCTGGTTCAGCGATTTGTGCCGGGGGCGGATTATCGCGTTCTGGTCATCGGCGGCAAGGTGGCGGCGGTCACCGGATACCGGCCTGCCTATGTCATTGGAAACGGCTCCTCCTCGGTAAGGGAATTGATCCGGCGATTGAATGAAACGAGAATCAGACGGCGCAGCATCGGCGAAATGGAGGCGTTTGCCGAAATCAAGGCGGATTCGCCGCGGCTGAAAGCGGTGCTGGACAAGCAGGGGGCGGCGCTTGACGATCTTATTCCGGCGGGAGCGCGGCTGGAGCTGTTTGATCTTCACAATGCTCCGGCCGGCGAGATCAGCGAAATTTACGCCGATCGCACGGATTCCATCTGCCCGGCCAACGCCGAAATGGCCATCGAGGCTGCGCGAACGCTGCAGATTGATGTCGCCGGCATCGATATGCGCTGCCCCGATATCGGCCGGCCCATAACGAAGACATCCGGCGGCATCCTGGAGGTCAATGCCCTGCCTGATTTCGCGTATCACGTTTTTTCGTATGAAGGCGCTTCACGCGATGTCACCCGCATGTACCTGGAATATTTGTTTGAAACAACACTTTCTGCATCCCACAACTAAACCAAAGGAGCGTTGGAAGGATATGTCGGTAAAGGTCCATAATGTCCAAAACGATCAGAACGATTACTTAAGGCTGCAGGAAGAAAAGGAATCCAATGCGCGCGCGTACCCCCGGCATTTTCCGCTTGTGATCAGCAGGGCGAAAGGAATGATGGTGACGGATACGGAAGGCCGCATGTACTATGACTGCCTGGCCGGCGCCGGCACGCTGGCGCTGGGCCATAATCATGAGGTCGTGGTGGAGGCGATTCGCGGCGTGCTCGAACAGCAAATTCCGCTTCACACCCTCGATCTGGCCACGCCGCTCAAGCTGGCCTTTATGGAGGAACTGTTTTCGATTCTGCCCGAAGAACTAAGGAACAGCAGCAAAATCCAGTTCTGCGGCCCGACCGGGGCGGACGCCGTTGAAGCCGCGATCAAGCTGGTGAAGAGCGCAACCCGGGGCAGATCCGTTCTTGCCTTTCAAGGCGGCTATCATGGGTCGACGCAGGCGGCGATGGCGCTGAGCGGCAATCTCAGTAAAAAGGAGCATCTGCAGAGCCTGCTGCCGGATGTGCATTTCCTTCCTTTCCCCTATGAATACCGCTGTCCGTTCGGCATGGGCGGCGGCATGACCGCCAAGCTGAGCGCGCAGTATATTGAGAACCTGCTCGACGACTGCGAAAATGGCATTGCCGCTCCTTGCGGCATCATTGTGGAGACGGTGCAGGGCGAGGGAGGAGCGATCCCCGCCGATCTTGAATGGCTTAGGGAACTGCGGCGCATCACGGCCGAAAGGGGCATCCCGCTGATCATTGACGAAGTGCAAACGGGGATCGGGCGTACGGGCCGCATGTTTTCGTTCGAGCATGCCGGGATCGTCCCGGACGTGATCGTCTGTTCCAAAGCGGTTGGCGGCAGTCTGCCAATGTCGCTTGTCATCTACAAGGAAGAGCTGGATGTATGGCCGCCGGGGGCGCATACCGGCACCTTTCGCGGCAACCAGCTGGCGATGGCCGCCGGGCTGGCGACGCTGCGCTATATCCGCGAACAGGGTGTGCTGGCCAATGTGCAGCAACGCAGCGAGCAGTTCATGGCCGGGCTCGGCGCGCTGAAAGCCGGGTGCGAGGCGATCGGCGATGTTCGCGGCCGCGGCCTGATGATCGGGGTGGAGATCGTGGACACCGCCGGCCGCAGGGATCGTTTGGGCCACTATCCGCCGCATGGGGCACTGGCCGCCGCCATTCAGCGGAGCTGCTTCAATAATGGTTTGATTGTGGAGGTGGGCGGGCGCCGCTCCGCCGTCATCCGCTTCCTGCCGCCGCTGACGATCACCGAACGCGAAGCTGCGGACGTGCTTTCGATTTTCGAGAAATCGGTGACCGAAGCGCTGGCCGAACCGCCCGCGGCTTTCGCCTCCTGCTGATAAAAGGAGCAGGCCAATTTATCCGTATCGAGAAAGAAGGTTGGCATCATTGCTGGAGATAGAGAGCAAGCTTCGTTCCGAGAGCTTGGAACAAGCGAACCGGCACACGTGCAAGCTGCTGCTTAACTGCTACATCCGGGAGCTGGCGCAGGAGAGGGAGGATGACATTGCGCTGAACGCGGACACGCTTGACTATGCGGTCGCTTTCCCGGTCTGCGGGGTTACGGTTTTTGGAAAGCTGGCCTATTATTCCGCCGCCGGAGAGCATGAATACGAGAGCATTCGGCGGTCCGGCGCAAACGGAGCGAATGGTCATGTGGAATACGGGGAACTAGTCCAATGGATCATCCGGGAGCTGTCGAGCGAAGGTTTGGGGACAGGCGAAGGCGCGCCGGCAGATGATAACCGGATCACGGACGAACAGGCGCGCAGTTTTGCGGAAAAGGTGGACAACAGCTGCCGCAATCTCGCCCTGTTTATCGAGCGGGCGGCGGAGCTTGAGGTGTTCGACTACCGGACTTCGGAACAATCGCTGATTTACGGGCATCCGTTCCACCCCTTTCCCAAAAATTCGCGGGGATTTTCCGAGCGGGATGTGCGAATGTTCAGTCCGGAGCTGCGCACCTCGTTTCGGCTCGGTTATTTTGCCGTAAGAAAGGATGTATTCCGGGACGAGTGGGTGGCGGAGGACAAAAAAGTACCGCCGCATGAAAGCGTGCAGGCGCATCTTCGGCATACGCTTGGGGACAAAAGCGGCGAATACGCTCCGCTTCCGGTTCATCCGTGGCAATACAAGCATGTGCTGGGCCTGTCCGAGGTTCAGGATTATGTCCGCGAAGGGAAATTGGTTCCCCTCGGCAGCCTGGGGCCGCTTGTCTATCCGACGACCTCCGTACGTACGGTATATGTGCCCGACATGAACTGCAATATCAAGCTGTCCCTGAGCATGCAGATCACCAATTTGATCCGTACCAACAGCGATGAGCAGATGCGCAGGACGCTTGACGCCTCCCGCTATTTGCTGCGGCATGGCTGTTTCGGTCCAAATTCGCCTACCCGGATCGCTTATGAGACGGGCGTTAGCACCTGCCGGTTTGCGGATGAGAAGTTGACCCGGCAGTTTACGATCGTCTACCGTCCGATCGAATTTGATCCGGCATGCACCTATGTGCTGGCAAGTCTGGCGGAAGCTCCGCAGCCGGGAAGGCCTTCGCGCCTGACGTCGATGCTGGGCGGCTTCGGACGGAGCGGACAGGCGGACCGCTGGTTTGCGCGCTATCTGGAGCTGTCGCTGCTGCCGCTCGTGCGCGTTGCGTGGGAGAAGGGCATTCATTTTGAAGCCCATTTGCAGAACACGCTGCTGACCTTGCGGGACGGCATGCCGGAGGCCTTCATCATTCGCGATCTGGAAGGCGTTAGCGTCGAGATCGGCAGGGCGGCGGAAGGGTTGGGGACAGCCCGGGGACAGGAGCTGTCCGGTCCTTTGTTCTATTCAAGAGAGCAGGCCTGGGCGCGGACATCGTACTATTTTATCGTGAATCATCTCGGCTCGCTTATTCATGCCATGGCCAGGGATGCGGGCGTTCCCGAAACGCATTTCTGGACGATCGTGCGCGAAACGCTCCGGCGGGCATACGAGAGAAGCGGCAATGCTTTTGCGAAACACTTGCTTACGGCAGGTACGTTCTATGCCAAGCGGAACATGCTGAGCTGTCTAAAAGGAAGCGGCGAGGCGCCGGCTTATGTGCCGGTCGGCAATTTAATTCAAGAAACGGAGGAGTGAAAAGCGCGTGGAATCAACGGATAGTTTGGCTAACTTGTCCGGCCCGAAGACGGCCGCCTATCATGATGTCCAGGAGAGGATGATGCGCCAGACGCTGGAGGCTTTGTGGTTCGAGGGCATCTTGAACCGCACCGAAACCGGCGGGATTTGGCGGACGGATGGAGTAGGCAGGGACGGAAAGCCCGTTGCTTATACTTGCGAGGCGGAGGAGAAATTTTCGTTCGGCCGGGTGAAAATCGTCAAAGATTCCATCCAAAGAGCAGGCGAACCCTGCGCCGATCTGCACCTGTTTGTGGAGGAACTGGTACTGGGCAACCTGCAAGGGGAGCGGATCGACTCCTTCATCCAGGAGCTGCTGGAGACGCTGGCTAAGGATAGCCAGTGCAGGGCCGAGCTCCCCGAGCGCGTTCCGGACGGCGACAAACACTATGATGCGTTGGAAAGCCATATGACGGACGGGCATCTTTACCATCCAAGCTACAAGTCCAGACTTGGCTTCACATTAACGGACAATCTGGCGTACGGTCCCGAATTCAATCGGAACATTCGTTTGCACTGGGTTGCCGTGAAGCAGGAGCTTGCCGATATGGCGCTTTCCGCCGGCTGTTCGGCAGAGGAGATTTACGGGCAGCACCTGACGGAAAATGACCGGCGCAGGTTCGGCCGCATGTTGGAGAAGGAGGGCGATGGGAGTGCGTATGTGCTGATTCCCGTCCATCCCTGGCAGTGGGAGCATCGGCTTGAAACCGTCTTCACTCGCCAGCGGCTGAGCCGGGAGCTGATTCCGCTGGGGGTTTCGGACGGCAATTACCGGGCGCAGCAATCGATCCGCACGCTGTCGCACAGAGATCATGCGGAGGCTTCATACATCAAATTGTCGCTCAGCATCACCAATACCTCAACCGGCCGCATTTTGGCCCATCATACGACGCAAAACGCGCCGCTGATCAGCGACTGGCTGGACGGTCTGATCCGGCAGGACGAGCTGCTGCGGCGGGTGCGGTTCGGCATCCTCAAAGAGGTTATGGGACTGTCCTTGCGGTACGAGAGGCTGCCTAGGATTCAGTACCGCAGCGCGTACGGCACGCTGGGAGCGATCTGGAGGGAGAGCGTATCCGCCCGCCTGCGGGAAGGTGAAGAGGCCTGGCCGCTGAACGCACTGATGCTGGTGCAAAAAAACGGCGAGCCGTTCATCCGGGATGTCATCGGCCGGCACGGAATCGGGCGGTGGAGCGAAGCGCTTGTCCGCACGCTGACCCTGCCGATGATTCATCTGCTGTACGCGCACGGCATCGCCTTGGAAGCGCATGCTCAGAACATCATCCTGGTGTTAGAGGACGGGCTGCCGTCACGGATCATCGTCAAAGACCTGCATGACGGCGTGCGGTATGTCCCGGACAAGCTGCTGTTTCCGGAGCTGGCGCCCAAGCTGTACCCTGAGCCGGAAACGCACCGGCGGTTCAACCGGTATTCGTTTATCCATGCCAAAGCGGCGCCGGAGGTGCGGGATTACACGTATGACGCTTTCTTTTTCATCTGTATGACGGAGATCGCCCTGACCCTGGAAAGGTTCGGACTATCGGAGCGGGAGTTCTGGGGCCTGTGCGCGGCAACGATTGCGGAATATCAGCGGCAGTTTCCCGAGTATAGGGAGAGGTTTAAATGGTTTGACCTGTTTGCGGCGGATGCGTTGATCGAGGAGATGACCAAGCGCAGGTTGTACGGCGACGGCGAGCTGCATTTCCGCAAAGCAAGCAATCCGCTGCGGCTGGCGCGGGAGAGTTTGTCACTATTATGAGACCCAATACGCTGAAATTAAAAATAAACCGGAAGCAGCCGGTGTTCGGACTGATTGTCTCCATTCCGCATCCCGTTGTTGTCGAGCTGATCGGCCATGCTGAATATGATTTTGTCATCATTGATCACGAGCACGCCTCCACGAATATGGAGCGCGTCGAGGAACTGATCCGCGCCGCCGAGCTGGCGGGTGTCACCCCGCTTGTCCGCGTTTCGGGCGTGGAACGCACCGAAATACTGAAGGTGCTGGACGCGGGCGCCCAGGGCATCGTCATCCCCCATGTGGAGCGGCGGGAGCAGGTGGAGGAGGCGGTCCGCCGGGCGTATTACCATCCGCTCGGAATGCGCAGCCTGAACAGCGGCCGGCCGGGCGCGTTCGCCAAGTATCCGCTGACCGACTACATCCGCGAAGCCAATGAAGCCATCATGATTGTACCGATGATCGAAAGCGCGGAAGGCATCCGGCAAAGCGAAGCCATTTTGTCCCATCCGCAGATCGGCTTTGTGCTGGAAGGGGCGGCGGACTTGTCGCAATCCCTCGGATTGCCGTGGCAAACCGGGCACCCGGAGGTGCGGCGGCGGCTGGAGCAATTGCATGCGGCGTCGCAGCGGTGCGGGGTTCCGTACGCGGCGGTGGCCAGAAGCAGGGAGGACATGCGGCTGTGGGCGGAGCGAGGCGTACGCATCTATGTGCTGGGAGACGACAGAAACACGGCATTCCGCGCATATCTGCAAAAGCGGAATGACTATCGGGACGCGGGTGGTTGGACATGAACGCAAACGTATGGGAAGCGATAGGCCGATTGCAGGCGGGGAACCGGGAACCGCTATGCGCCTACCTGTATGACCTGGCGGGGATTCAGGCGCATGTCCGGGAGATGCGGCGGGTCATGCCGGATGGAACGGGGCTGTTCTACGCGATCAAAGCCAACCCCGACCGGCTTATTATCGAGTCGCTGCTGCCGCTGGTGGACGGCTTTGAGGTGGCCTCCGCCGGCGAGTTGCTCAAAGTCAGGGAAGTCTGTGAGAACGTTCGCGTTCTGTTCGGAGGTCCCGGCAAAAAAGAAGCGGAACTGGAGCTGGCGCTCAGGCATAATGTCACCTATATCCATGTGGAAAGCCTGCTCGAGCTGAGGCGGATTATCCGGCTGGCCCAAGGGCGGAGCAGGCCGGTGCGTATTTTGCTGCGCATCAACCTGAGAACGGCTGCGTTGCCGCAGACCAAAATCGCGATGGGGGGACGTCCTGCTCCTTTTGGGCTGGACGAGCTGCTGATCGAAGAAGCGATCGGCATCATCCGGGCGGAGGGCCAGGGGACGGTCCGGCTAGGCGGTTTCCATTTTCACTCGCTGTCGAATAATTTGCGGGCCGAGCTGCACGCGGAGATGATTGAGCTGTATCTGCGGAAGGCGGAGGAGTGGGCAGAGCGCTATAATCTGGACCTTGAAATCGTCAACGCGGGCGGCGGCTTTGGCGTCTCCTACGATGCTGCGCCGGCGTTCGACTGGCCGCTGTTCACTTCCCTGATCGCGCGGAGCGCAGCGAGGAAGCGGCTTCCCGGGGTGCGGCTGTGGTTCGAGCCGGGCCGGCTGATCGTGGCCGAGCACGGCTACTACGCGGCCGAGGTGGTTGACATCAAAATATCGCATGATCAGCACTTTGCCGTGCTGCGGGGAGGCACCCACCATAACCGGCTGCCCGCTTCCTGGGGGCACAATCATCCGTTTGTCATTATGCCGACAGGCAGGTGGAAGCATCCTTTTGCCAGACCGGAGGTCAGGCACGGAAAAGTGACGTTGGTTGGCGAACTGTGCACGCCGAAAGACCGGCTGCACGCGGATGCCGAAGTGGAGTGTTTGCGGGTCGGCGACATCGTTGTTTTTGAGAAGTCCGGCGCCTATTGCTGGACGATCTCCCACCATGATTTTCTCGGCCATCCGCATCCGGAATTTTACTATTTGACGGAAGGAAATGGTCATGCGCACATCGACAATACAGCCCGGCCTGAAAGCGGCTGAGTCGCGGATTACCGCCGATTTGCTGAATGCTTTTTTGACGGAGCGGTTTTTCCGGTTGGACGAGGAGCTGCTCCGGCCGCTCTCGGCTGCGCCGGCGCGGATTCGGCGGTTATACGGAGAAGATGGAGAATATGGTGACGAGACCAAGGTTTATGCCGGGGAAATCGTGTTTCTGGTTGAGTCCGGCATCCGCTTGGGAATTCAGTGGGTGCAGAATACCCCCATTTATAAAAAGAATGCCGACGGAAGCTGGGCCGGCTTAGGCACTGCGCCGGAGCTGGCGGAAGCCGTGCTGCGTTCGGCTTTGTCTGCGGAAGCTTACGCACAGCCGGGCGTTGCGGACTTTCTGGCCGCTGTGGAGACGGCGGTTCGGCAGCTAGCGCTCAGCCTGAGTCCGGAGCGGATGGAGCAGCTGCTGGCATTCACCCCGGCCACGGCTTACGAGTGGTTCATCAAAGGGGAACGGATCGCCGCTCTGCGCGACCGTCCGTTCCATCCGACGGCCAAAGCCAAAATCGGCTTCACCGGGCCGGACAGCTTGCGGTATTCGGCGGAGTTCGGCCAGCCGATCCGACTTCGCTGGGTAGCGGTGCATAGGGATTCGGTTGAGCGGGGTTGCGAGGAGGAAGAGTTGTCCTGCCTGGATGTGTTGAACGCCGAGCAGCGGGCTTTGGTTGAGGCGGAGCTGAGCCGGCGGGGGATGGGAGCGGACGAATACGTGCCGATGCCCGTCCATCCTTGGCAGCTTGAGCATGTGATCGCGCCCCGTTTCGCTCAGGAGATAAAGGAGGGGACGATCGTGGTGCTGGATGCGGAGGCCGGCGACTTCCTGGCCACCTCCTCGCTGCGTTCCATGGTGCCGGAAGCCGTGACTGAGCCCAATGCCGAAGCTGGGGGCGTATCGGCCGTGCTAAAGCTGCCGGTCAGCGTGCTGTCGCTGGGAGCTGCCCGTTATTTGCCTGTGGTGAAGCTGCTTAACGGCCTGGCCGGAGAGAAGCTGTTGCGTCAGGCAGTGGCTTGCGATGAGACGCTGCGCGGCCGGGTTTATCTGTGCGAGGAGCGCCATTGGTGGGGCTACATGCCGGCGGCGATGGGCTTGTTCGACGACCACCCGCGCCACCTGGCCGCCCAACTCCGGCTTTATCCGCCGGAGCTATTTGTGGAAGGGTGCAAGGTGATCCCGATGTCCGCGCTTGGTGTGGATTTGGGCGGCCGGCATTTTTTGTCCGAAATGATGGGCAAGCCGCTTTCCGCCGAAGAGGTCTTAAGCTTCTATGCCGACCTGGCCGGCATGTTCTACGATGTGGTGATGCGTCTGTTTAAGGTTGGGGTTGTGCCGGAAATTCACGGACAAAATTGCTGTCTGGTCTTGAAGCAAAATCAAGTGAGCGGACTGCTGTTTCGCGACCACGATTCGGTGCGGCTGCATCAGCCGTACCTGGACAAGCACGGCATTGGGGACCCGGGCTACCGCATTCGTCCCGGCTATTCCAACAGCCTGTACAATGAAACGATCGATAAGCTGATATTTTACGTCCAGTCGCTTGGTACGCAGGTAAATCTGGCTTCGATTATGGAAGCCCTGTCCGGCGTGTACGCCATTCCCGAGTCCCGTTTGTGGGCGATCACGGGGCAGGCATGGAAGGAAGCGCTGCTGGCCGCCGGGCTGCCGCAAGCCGACCGCGCCGCGCTGTACCGGGCGATTTTCGAGAGCCGGGAGTGGCCGGTGAAGCTCGTCGTCCGCCCGCTGCTGGAAGCGGATGGGGTGCCGGGTGCGATGCCTTCGGGAAAGGGCCAAGGGCGCAACCCTTTTTTGGCGGAGGAAATTTTCCCTTGACAAACCGCGCTGAGATAATTTATGCTGATGAAAATTTAGGAAAACGAATGAAAGGAGCGTGAACGGGGATGAAATTGGCGATGTATCCAATCGGGTATGAGAACTTGGAGCAGTGGTGCCTTCTGGAGGACAACCGCTTGTTTGATCATGCCGAAAGCTTTTTATCCTCGTCATGCAGCCGTTTCAATATATCCAAACATTCTCTTTTTTAGGGAAAGTTGTATACAATAACGTTGTTTGCAACGTGTGAATTTGTTCGGATATAAGACCGCTGAGATGACTCGGCGGTTTTCTTTTTGGTCATTTTGGATGAATGTTCAAAAAAAGATAAGAAAAGGGTTGACAGCACAAAAACACCATGGTAACATCATAAACATCAACAAGGTAAAACATTAAAGCATTAACGTGGAAATGCGTTTTGTAAATCTACGAGGAAAGGAAGGGATAGGAAATGAAAATGCACTATACATTAGATTTTTTGGAGCAACGCTATAACGAACAGGCAAATATTTGGCGAGAGAGCGGCGAACCATCCTATCTCAATCCGATCGCCGGTAGCTTTTACGTACCACGTTTAGTCCGTAACATCCTTAAAGAAGGAGGGACGGTACTGGCGTGATTGTGAATCGCGGACCGTTCTGAATTCTAAATTCAATTCCGTCGATACATATTTAGTACGTAAAGGCTGCTTGCACCCTGGCAAGCGGTCCATTTGTGCTTGTTTCTGCCCGGAGGATTCGGGAGAGGCTAGTGAAGCGAATGGCGCCGCTCCTTGGGGAGGCAGTCTTTTTTTCATGGCGCATTAGGCAAGCGGTCAAAGCCACAGGACTTTCAATCCTGCAATCGCCCGGTTCGAATCCGGCATGCGTCATTAATCTTTGCGGAGATCGTGGTGAAACGGATAACACGTCAGGTTGTGGCCCTGATATTGCACCGGTTCGAATCCGGTCGATCTCCCCAATGAAAAGTACATACCTATACGGTTACGGTTCGCAAAGTGTGAGTGGGTCACTTGGCAGGGTTCAATGATGTGGTCTAACGAAACACAAGCTGTAAAAAATCGGCGGGAGATTAACCCGCTCTTAGCAAGGATTTACCGTAATCCAGTTCTGTTCTTAGCATGGCGTGGTGGTGAAAATGGATGAACACACCGGCCTTTCACGCCGGGATTTGCGGGTTCGAGCCCCGTCCACGTCATCTTTATTCATCCTGTAGGGGTCCATGTTCCTAGGACGGCGAGTCTGCCTCCAAAGCAGACTGTGGTGGGTTCGATTCCCACGCCCCCTGTTAAGCTGGTTCGAATCCGGCTCGGCACATTTGTGATCAAGCAGCGCTGATCAAGACATATTATGAAAAGGGAGCTTTCGGCGTTTTATAAGCCGGATTCTAAGCTATATAAGTTGAACTAAAGAAAAATCGGGAACTAGGCAAGAGCGTTCAATATTCTAAATAATACACACTTTAGAATATTGAACCTTGGTGAAATGATTCTGAAGAAACTGAAAGCTTTCTGGAAGAAAGCTGCATCGGAAGCATATGCTTGGTCGCCTTTGTGAGCGGATTTCTTCCTTGTTGGAATCTGTAAAATCAAGAAATCCGCGAACAACAGCGATCGTAAGAACATTTCACACGGCTGCCCTATCACGTACAATCAATAGTTCAACTTATATAGCCCGAAAAATTCCAAAACGAAAGGAAGAAGCCAACCTTGCAGTACAGGTGAACCCTATGAAAAGTAAAGGACGACAGTACCCATTGATTCATGAGACGACATTTCGGAATACGACGGAACAGAACCTGGAATTTAGCGATGTGATGGAGCGGATATCCCGGTTCATCGCAGGCGATCCGCGGGGTGTATACGACCTCGTTATTACGACCGACGCACAGACCCACCCGGGCCATACCAAGTTCGTCAGCTACATCGTAGTGTACCGTGCAGGAAGAGGGGCATGGCTGTGCAGCCGCCAAGTGATTCTCCCCAGGGAAATTTATTCGGTTCGCGAAAAATTGTCTTTGGAAACGTCATACAGCCAAGAAATTGCCGCGCAATTCGGGTTGAACGAGCGGATCAGCCTCGAAAACCTGATCCTTCCTTATCTCGATCAAGGGGCGGACATCCGTTTTATAGTCGATATTGACGGCGGCCGCGAGGCCAAGAACCGGACGGCGGCCTATCTTGCGGAAATGGTTGGTCGAATTGAGGCGATGGGTTTGATCGCTAGGGTCAAGCCTGAATCGGTGATGGTCAGCGTAGCCGACCGCGAAACCAAGAAACCGTACCCGTTAAGGGAGGCATCAAATTCGTGAACGGCAAGACTGAGGCGTTTCTAAAGATGCACATAATGCTAACATTCTGGCCCGGCATATGCCGGGTTTTTCTTTAACAAAAATGGGGGAAGCGCATGGATGAAGAATCCACCTTTCCGACGGGAAAAGGGGGCGGCCATCAGCCCGATGAGGCCGTGAAATTAGATACTATATGGAGTGCCTTAAGCATTTATGTGAAAGCAGTTCTTGCCATCTATAAATGGATATAGGATATTGAGAATAATTTGTTTGATTTTTTGTGAGGATACAGTAACCGGTCTGTAACTATCTTTGACAACCATTCTACTAAAATGAGATTTAGAGTTTTTACATATGAAAACAAGGAGAATGGTTGATGAAAAAAAGACTCAAGGTTATCGTTGCGGCGTGCTCCGCTTTCGTGTTGTTATCGGGCTCCGCACTGGCTATGACGACCGAACCGGAGATTTTTATTAACAAGGCCCCGTACGCGAATACGTATTTGAAGCTGAAAATCGAAAACGGCACGGCTATGGTTTCGCTGCGCGCTATCGTGGAGGAGTTGAAAGGGGAAGTGACCTACAAGGACAACAGCATTCATGTAACCCTGCCGGAAGCGTCCCAACTGGCTCGTCAGGTTGACATGTTTATGAGCGGGCTGCATGCGGATACACCGGAGGAGGCGGCGAAGACATGGATTCGCGGAGTCCAGAAAAGAAGCGGACCGATGCAGTATGCCGTCATGACCCCGGCTTTACAGGCAAGCACAAAACAGGAGTTCGAAGATAATTTCTGGGTTACGGGCGGATCCAGCCCGCATATGGGAGCCGTGGAAAAGTTGGATACCAAGTCATTGTCTGATAAAAAAGTGCAGATCACCTTTAATTATCCCCTTATTGTAATGAAAGAAGTCATAGGTTATGGAAAGGCATCCCTAACGATCGAAAAAGGGAGCGGGCTTTACGAAGACAATTGGGCGATCTCGAAAATTTGGCTTGAGGATCCTGGTGATACGGGAGTTATGATCGGCGCAAATTAGCGCGATAATAGAGAGCTTTCGCAGCATGAAATTGGCAAGTAAGCTTTAATGTAACCGGGCAAAGCTAACAAGATAAAAAAATTATTAAACGGAGGCGGGTGAACCCTGCTTCTTTTTTTTTGGAGTGCTACCTTATTGAGCATAAAAGTTGTGGCTCGAATGCCTCGAATAAGATAGCCAGATGGAGTCATATTCAGAAAAGGGCCGGTCAGCTATGATAATAGAAAGAAACAAGCATTCGGCCGCTGCTCGAGAAAAGTCCTCTACCTGGACCTTAGTCGAGGGAAAATTCAGTCTTCGGGCGAGTTTATTAATTTGCCTTCTCCTCTTATTCTTAAGAAATGAAAGTAAGTAACAATTAATGATTAACTAGAGAAAATCAAGGGAGAGAAGGCGAGTGAGAAAAGTATGGCGTTTCATCGTGTATGTGTTTGTTTTCGTTCTGGTTGTGGGGGGAACCGGTGCGATTGGTTTCATGAGCACGATGCAGGAGGCTATGTCGGTTTACGATAAGCCGGTTCCTGCATCTTTACAAAACATCCAAGCTCCTGCCTATGATTCGAAAAAGCCGACCGTGGCCGTTATTATGGCGAATGAAGTGACCGAGGTGTTTGATTTTCTCGTACCCTACGAAATGTTCTCCATGACGGGTTCGTACAATGTGTTTGCGGCGGCTCCCGACAAAAACATCAAATCGTTGACGGGCGGCCTTGATGTCGTACCGCAGTACACTTTTGACGAGTTGGACAAAATGACGGGTAAAAGTCCGGATATCATCGTGATTCCTTACATGCCGATTTTGGATGAGACAAAATACAAGCCTGTCCGCGATTGGATCAGGAAACACTCAGGCCAGGAAACGATTTTGTTGTCTATTTGCAATGGGGCGGAAAATTTGGCGGATACCGGGTTGCTGAACGGGAAAGCTGCGGCAACGCATTGGGGAGATATCGGCAGATTGGAAAAGAAATATTCCGCAGTGACTTGGAAAAGGGATCAGCGTTATGTACCTGACGGCAACATAGTCTCCTCGGCCGGTCTGACTTCGGGGATCGATGCCACGCTGTACGTCATATCCCGGCACTTGGGGGAGCCGGCGGCGAAGAAAGTGGCGGAGGAAATGAATTACCCTTCCTACGATTTTGTTGAGCATCCGCAAATGGAGCCTTTTACGGCCGGATTAAGCGATATCGTCTATGTTTTGAACAATGCGTTTCAATGGAGCAAGAAAAAGAACGGGGTAATGCTGTATAACGGGACCGACGAGCTGATGTTAGCCTCAGCTTTTGATACGTACGGGGCTTCCGGTACGACGACAACCTTGACGATATCAAGCAAACAAGGGCCGGTCGTTACCCGGCACGGTCTGAATTTGATCGCCCGGTATCAAATAGCGAATGCTCCGCAACTCGACAAAATAATTTTTGTGGGGCCGGACGTTAAAACGCTCGCTGCGGACGATATCCGAAACTGGAATAAAAATGGCGGAAAGGCGGAGCAGCTTTATCTGCACAGCGATGTGCCGGAGCGATTCGCGATGGAGCCTGCGTTTGAAGATTTAGCGCAGCAGGAAGATATCCGGACGGCGAAGTTCGCCGCCAAGCGGCTTGAGTATCGCGCCACAAGCCAGCTTAAGCTTGGAGGAGCGCCATTTTCGTATGAAGCGTTCGGAATACCGATTGGTGTCGGCTTGTTGTCGCTGTTCGTTGTTTATTGGGTAGAAAGACGTATCATAAGGAGAAAGACGTTTTCGCGAAGTTTTGTCGAGTAACACAAAATGAAGTTCTAAAGAAGGGGTCAACCAGAATTGGTTGATCCCTTTTTTAAGTGAAGGTAACTGACTTAATTGTTACTATATTTTTTATTAGGTAAGAAGGCTATAAAAAGGAGTGAAATTAAAGTGAAGCCGACTGTCCACATAAATGTATGATTAAAAGCCGTGTTCCGCGTCGTTATACTGATAACAGATTGAGAGGTCATTTGATTTTGCAAGATGATTGCAAGCACTGAAGCACCAAAAGCTCCCCCGATTTGCTGTAGAATCCGAGTGGCGCTGCTGGCATGCGGGACCTGTTTTTTACTTAATCCTTCATAAGCTGTTGCCATAACAGGGAGCATAACTCCGCCAAGTCCTCCGCCACGGACAACGAGGGCAATGGCCAGCAGAAATTCGCTGGTATTGGCGCGGCAAAAGGCAAAGGGAATGGTTCCGAATATTGTTAGAAGGGTACCGCAGAGCACGATCCATCGAGAGCCGATTGTATCTGTAAGTTTACCTGCTAATGAACGCGTCAATAACATCCCTATACCTTGAGGAATCAATAATAACCCTGAAGCGAGAACACTCTCCCCGCGAACTTGTTGATAATAGAGTGGTAGTAATAACATGCCTCCATAAGAGGATAGACCTGATAAAAACAAAAGGCAAGAAGATGCGGTAAAAGGCATGCTTTTAAATATACGTATATCGATTACTGGATTGTTAGGCTTTCTTAAAACATAAAGGCAGAATACCAGCAGAAATAAAACTCCAACGACAATAGGGACGATGACTGAACTATGCAAAAAGCCATGATCTGAGCTGACTTTGGTAAGCCCATAAATAATCAACACGATACTAGGCGATAACAAGGATAAACCAAGGATATCTAGTTTCTGAGGCTGATTTGGGGCATCATCTTTGGGTAAACCCCATACGGCCAGGATTAAAGCGATGAAACAAACAGGAAGATTGACATAAAAAATCCAACGCCAGTTAAGATAATTAATAATAACCCCACCTAATACAGGTCCAAGAATAGGCCCGATCAGTACAGGTAAACCAACAATGGCCATTAATTTACCTAATTTCTCTCCGCCAGCTGCCCGCACAATCATGGTCTGCATGATTGGCATCATCAAGCCACCGCCCATTCCTTGAACCACTCTAAAGGTGATGAGACTTCCCACATTCCATGCCAAACTTGATAAAACAGACCCAATTAAAAATAAACTTAAAGCCAATATCCATATGTTTTTACCGCCAAAACGGTCAAGTGCCCATCCTGAAATAGGAATAACAATGCCAAGGGCAATTAAATAACTCGTCATTACCCACTGAATCGTTGAAACGGACGCGTGTAAAGCATTTCCAAGCGTATCGATTGCGACATTCATTATGGTGGTATCGAATAAAGGGGCTAGAAGTCCAACCAACAGAATCCATGCCATTTTCATAACGGCTGGATCTATTTTTTTATTGGCTGTTTGTTCAATTTGTTTATCCATGCATATTCACTCCTTTTCACCATTGGATACTCCGAGTATCTTATTCGGGTTTATGATATAATAATCTCATAAGAAACGCAACGTATTTTATTGGAGGGTTAAATATGAATAAGAAAAATGAAGGTGAGTTTACGACTAGACGAAGAGGCGCGGAATTAGAAGCCGCCATTCTTCAAGCGGCATGGAATGAACTGTTGGAGGTTGGTTTTCCGAGTCTTACAATAGAAGGGGTTGCTGCCCGGGCTCAAACCAGTAAGCCAGTTATTTATCGGCGTTGGCCGAATCGCGAGGAGCTTGTCTTGGCAGCAATTCAGAATATTTTACCGGCACCACCGGAGGAAGTCCCTAATACTGGCAATCTGCGAAGCGATGTCATCATCGTATTGAATCGATTGAATGAAATGCTCCGTCAAATTGGGCCAGAAACGATTCATGGATTAATGTCTGTTCTAACGGGCATCCCCTTATCCGAATTGATCAGTTTCCGCAGAACCAATACCATGCAAACCATTTTGAATCGGGCAGTAGAGCGAGGAGAAATTAGGCGGGAGAAAATTACTCCACGAATTGCAAGGCTGCCTGTTGATCTTATAAGACATGAGGTGTTGATTACCTATGAACCTGTGTCACAGGACACAATTGCTGAAATTGTGGATGAGATTTTTTTACCGTTAATTAAGTGAATCTTTTTAGGCAAACATAAATAAATAAGAATATATGTTCCCGTTAGGACTTTAGTAGGTAGGGAAGGCTGCGAATATTAGGTATTATATAGAAGAAAGACTTATATGATAATTTTGGCAGAGCAGTAAACTTACCGATGGCGGAGGGGAACTACGTTTGATTGAGATTACGGAAACTTGGATCGACTCACTGGCCCCGAATAGCGCGGCGATTAAGAACGGCCAGGATTTAAACAGAAAAGGCAAGTATATCGAGCTGCACCGGTCCGCGGATGGACAGGTGCTATTTGGCTTGTGTGCGGGAAGCGGAAAGACGCCTTACGCGCCATCCGCGGATTTCGCCGTTCCCGACAAACCGGTGATGCGCTGCAGCTGTCCGAGCCGGCAATTCCCGTGCAAACATGTATTGGGTCTCTTGTATGCCTATGCGGAAGGAAAGCCATTCATGGAGGCGGAAGTGCCCGCGGATCTGGCGGCCAAACGGGAGAAAGCCGGAAAGCGGGAAGAGAAGAAAGCGCAGGAAGCCGCTGCCGGAGCCGATGCCAAGCCGAAAAAAGTCAATAAATCAGCGCTGAAGAAAAAAATCGCGGCGCAACTGGAAGGGCTGGAGCTGCTCGAGAAGTTAACGCAATCTTTGATCCGGCGCGGACTCGGGACCTTGGATGCCAAGGAGCTTAAGGTGATTCAGGAACATATGAAGCAAATGAAAAGCCACTATTTGGCCGGCGCGCAAATTCAGCTTGGCAAGCTGCTGCTGATCTTGTCGGAGCGGCAAAATCCGGAGCAAGCCTATTCGTTGGCCGCCGGGCAGCTTGCCGTCATTCATGCCTTCATTAAAAAAGGCAGAGCGCATCTGTCCGCAAGGCTGGAAGATCCCGAGCTGGCGCTGGACCATGAGTCTTCCATCGAGGAATGGCTAGGGCATGCCTGGCAGCTGACCGAACTGAAGGAGGCGGGATTGGCCGCTCCGGGAACCGAGCTGATTCAGCTGGCCTTTTTAAGCTATGATGATGCTGCCCGGCAGGAATACGTCGACTGCGGTTATTGGATTCAGCCGGATAGCGGGGAAATTCATTATACGGTACAGTACCGTCCCTATAAAGCGGCGAAATTGATACGAGAAGAAGACAGCTTTTTCGAGGTGGCCGTCGTGCCGGAGCTTTACCGCTACCCCGGCGATCTGAACCGGCGCATCCGCTTCGAATCGATGACCGCCAGAGCTTTGGAAGAGCAGGATCTGGGCCAAATTCGCCGCTGCGCCGCTCCATCTTTCGCCGAGACCGTCAAACGGGTCAAAAACCAGCTAAAAAATCCGCTGGGCGATTCTAACCCGGTCGTGCTGCTGGCTGTAGCAAAGGTAGTCGCCGATTCGGAAGGCCGGCTGTTTATTGCCGACGCACAAGGGGACACGCTGGAGCTTCGCGATGTATTGGACGACGGAACCGTTCAGCTTATGAAATTTTTGCCGGATGAGCACCTTCAGGACATCGCCGTGCTGGGGATGTTTCAACATGATTCCCTAAGCGGCCGGCTAACGGTTCAGCCGCTCAGTATTTTAAGCCAACAAGAGCTGATACGATTGCTTTATTAGTCCGGGTTAACAACGACAACCTCTACTAATAAGCCGAATTGGAGGAACATGCATAATGAGTCAGGCCATATTGTTTGAGCTGAACGATGAAATCCGGCGCCTTTATATTGCCGGCAGCGATCTGGCGTCCGGGGATTATAGATTGAAACGGTTGGTTCCGGCTTTGCAGCAGTTGGGAGAACGGGCTCCGGTATTTAAAAAACTGGCCGAAGGCACCGCGTCTTTAATTGCCGAAGACAGCGGAGCGGATTCGGCCCGGCGGCTGCAGGACGTCAATCTTCTCCTTCAGTCGGTGCTGCGCACCCAGGGCAAAGGTTCCGCCGCGGGCGAGACGGTTATGCTGCACAACAAACCCGTTTCCTTAAAGACGTTCGCATCCTTCCGGAAATTGTCCGCGGTCCGCCATGCGCTTACCACCCGGGGCGGCGGGCGCCATGAAATCATCGTCGAAGCGTTCCGCGATGGATTGTTTCAGGATCTTCGCCTGCTTCCGTTTGCCTTGGAAGCGTTGAACGACCCTTATGCGGAAATTGCCGAGTTTGCGATGACGGACATTTTGCCGTCTTATGGCGCTGAAATCGTGCCGCATCTGATCCGAAGCTTTGAGCCCGCCGGAGGGAAGCTTGAAGCGCGCAAGCTGACCGTTATCGCAAGGAGCGGCGGCGAACAAGCGCGGCCTGTCATTTATGAGGCCGCCGTTTCGGGTTCCGATGAAGTGCGGACGACGGCGATTCGTCTGCTTGCGGGGTACGCCGAATATGAGGGGGCTTTGCTCGAATTCAGCCGCGACAAGAAGAAGAGCATTCGCGAAGCGGCGTATCAGGCGCTGGCGGACAGCGACTCGGCAAGCGCGGCCGAACGTCTGTATGAGGCTTCCAAAGGCAAAGACAGCGAACTGGTAGGCCCGGCGTTAAACCGAAGCCGATCGGAACGGTTGAACGGGTGGCTGGCCAGGGATTTTGCCAAACTGATTCAATCTGTGGAAGCGGGCGTAGCGGATAGGGAGAAAACGCAGGAAAGCTCGATGTTGGCGAGACGCTATTTCTGGGCGCTTCACCATAAAACGATGCCTGAGCTGGAGGAGATTTATTTAAGAGTTCTACGGAACTATACTCACTATGCTTACACGCTTGGCTGGACTTTTTTAACGAACGCAGCGCTGCAGTACATAACCAAAACCGGCTCCGGCGAGGGGCGCGAGCTTGTCAGGGCTGCGATAAAAATCGAACTGAAAAAAACGGCGGGAACGAACACGTATGTGCGTGAAACCTTTGTTAAGGCGCAGTCCGCATTGCCTCCGGAACACTTGTATGAGGAGTATGCCGGCATTCTGCAAGACCGGTTGGCTGCTTCGTCCGTCAGCAAAAGCGCCAACTACTGCAAGCACTTGCTCGATACGTTGGAAGGTTTGGTCATTGACCGCAGGTATCGGGAAGCGGAGCCGGTATGGACGAGTGAACGGAGGAGCTATGCATATTACGTGGAAATGCCGTCGCCGGAGCAAATCGCCGCAGCATGGGACCCGCGCTGGCTGGATCATTTCATTGCCCTCAATCATCTGGCCTTGGTCAGCGCTTTCGCCCGGCCGGGACATGAGGCTGCCGCTTCCTATTTGCTTGCTAAGCTGGGCAAATCGCCGGAATTTCGCAACCGTTTTGCCAATTTGGCGGCCATGGGGCTGGTTCGCGCGGGAATCCCGGAGAAAGAGCTGCATGAAGCGCTCATCCGGGCTTTGGAAGACGAGCGGAATACGGAATGCCACGAAATCGAACCGTTTCTGTTCGACCAGCTTTGCCGTCTTCCCGCCTCCTATGCGGACCGGATCCGCAAGGCCATGCCCAAATTCGTTGGCAGCAGCGTAGAGCAGTTGGGGTATATTTTAAAAACGATGGAGTCGTCCATTTAAGGGGTCTCATATTTTTATCATAAAGGAGCGATGGCGGTGATGAGTACGGAATCCGCGATGCAGGAGATGATGCGCAAGCCTGCGGAGCTTTTGTATCAGGAAGAACTGCAGGCTTTGATCCGTGAGGATCAAGGGAAAATCCCGGCCGGGTGGCAAATGTCCCCGCAGTCGGTGCTTAAGTTTATCGTCGGGGGAACCGCGGGGAGTCAGGCGATCACCCCGAAATATATCGGGAACCCGCGTCTCGTTGAAATGGCGATTGCGACGCTGGTGACAGACCGCGCTTTGCTGTTGATCGGCGAGCCGGGAACGGCCAAGTCCTGGCTGTCGGAGAATCTGGCCGCAGCCATTTACGGCAACTCCGGGCTGGTTGTGCAGGGAACGGCGGGGACGACGGAAGAGCAGGTCCGCTATTCCTGGAACTATGCCATGCTGCTGGCCCAGGGGCCAACGCCGGAGGCGCTGGTGAAGAGCCCGATCATGCGGGCGATGGAAGCGGGCGGCATCGCCCGCTTTGAGGAAATTTCCCGCTGCGCCTCCGAGGTGCAGGACGCTTTGATTTCGATTTTATCGGAGAAGACGATCTCGATTCCCGAGCTAGGCAAAGAGCTGAACGCGCGCAAAGGATTCAGCATTATCGCTACGGCCAACACCCGCGACCGCGGGGTCAATGAAATGTCGACGGCGCTGAAACGCCGCTTTAACATGATCGTGCTGCCGGCGCCGGCCGACCTTGAAACCGAAGTGGAAATCGTCAGGAAGCGCGTCGCCGAAATCGCCGCATCCTATGACCTGCAGGCGGCCGTTCCCGCAGACGAAGCGCTGCAAAAGATAGTGACGATCTTCAGAGAGCTGCGCAGCGGCATGACGCTGGACAAAAAAGAAAAGGTGAAATCCCCGGCCGGGGTCATTTCCACGGCGGAAGCCATTTCACTGCTCACGAACAGCATGGCGCTGGCGGCCAGCTTTGGCGGCGGAGAAATCACCGATGAAGATTTGGCCGCAGGGCTGCAGGGGGCGATCGTGAAGGATGACGACAAGGACCGTCTCGTATGGAAAGAATATTTGGACAACGTGATGAAAAAACGCGGAGCAAGCTGGCGCGGCCTCTACAACGCCTGCAAGGAGATGAATCAATGAAGCCGGCGAGCGGTGCTGGAGTGCAGATCTTTGGCGTCCGGCACCTGTCTCCGGCCGGCGCTTACCATGTGGCCGACTTCCTCGATCAGATAAAGCCAACGGCGGTACTGATTGAGGGCCCGGCGGACGCTTCCCCCGAAATCGCGCATTTGACGAACACCTCGACCAAGCCGCCGGTGGCGATTTTGGCCTTCACCGAGGAAGTGCCGGTCCGGACCGCGCTCTGGCCGTTCGCCGTGTATTCCCCGGAATATCAGGCAATGCTCTGGGCTCGAAAACATGGTGCGTACTGCGCCTTTATCGATTTGCCTTCGTCTTCCGCGGTTTGTCTGCAGGATGCGCGCGGCGCCGCCCGGGAGCGGGAAGAAGACCGGCCGAACGGCAGCGCCGCTCCTCTCCCGGAGGGAGAAGGCCGCGTGACGGAAGGGGGCGCTGAGCCGGAAAGCTCCTTGTACGGCAGGATTACGGCAATCGCCGGCGAATACGACTATGACGCGTATTGGGAACGTAACTTTGAGCACAATTTGCGTCCGGATGCCTACCGTCAGGCCATTCTGGCGTACTCGGGACAAATGCGGGAGCTGACCGCGGAGCGGGAGCGCCGCGGCCAAAGGCTCGAATACGCCTATAATGCGGTGCGCGAAGCGTATATGTGCCGGCAAATTGCCGATGCGGTCGCTGCGGGACATAAGCCCGAACAGGTCGTGGTCATTTGCGGGGCGTATCACGCTTCCGCCCTCAAGGATCTGTCCCTTGCCATGAGCGACGAAGAAATATCGCAGCTTCCTTCCCGCAAGACGAAGCTGACGCTGATGCCGTATTCCTATTTGCGGCTTTCGTCTTTGACCGGGTATGGAGCGGGGAACATTGCGCCGTACTATTTTGAAATGATGTGGGAGCAGATGCAGCGGGGTACGCTGGAGGAGCTGCCGCATCGTTATCTCGCTTCGGCGGCCGCGGATTTGCGAAGGACGGGAACGCACCGCTCCACGGCAGAGGTGATCGAGGCGGTCAGGCTCGCCGAATCCTTGTCGGCCCTGCATGGCGGCAGCCTGCCGGTACTGATGGACCTGAGAGATGCGGCCAAAACGCTCCTGGGGCGCGGAGAACTCGCCGTGGTCGCCGAATCGCTCGCGCGTACGGAGGTGGGGACGGCGATCGGGGCCCTGGCCGAAGGGGTCAGCCAAACGCCGATTCAGGACGACGTGAACCGCCAGCTGAAGCGGCTTAAACTGGAGAAATACAAAACCGCGGTTGCCCAGGATTTGGTCCTCGACCTGCGGGAAAACCGGCGGGTTAATTCCGAGGAAGCGGCCTATCTTGATTTGAACCGCTCGATCTGGTTCCATCGTTTGAAGCTGCTCGGCATTCATTTTGTCAAAGACCGGGCCAGGTCCGCCGGCCAGGCGGTGTGGTCGGAGCATTGGATCGTCCAGTGGTCCCCGGAAGTGGAAATCGAAGTCGTGGAATCCAATTTGCTGGGCGAAACCGTAGAAACCGCCGCGGCCTTCGTTTTGCAGCAGCGGCTGGAGGAATGCTCCACGATCAAGGAGGCTTCCGCGCTGCTCTCCGTTGCCTATGAGTGCGGGATGATCCGGCAGATGGAGGCCGGCCGATCGGCCTTGCAAAGCCTGGCGGTCCAGAGCCGGAATGTCGTGGAAATCGCGGACGCGGCGGGAATCCTGTCGCAGCTTGTCCGCTTCGGCGGGATCCGCAGAATCGATACGGCCCCGTTAATCCCATTGCTGCAGCAATTGTTTTTGCGCGCGGCTTTGTTTCTGCAAGAGGCGAGCCGATGCAATGATGAGGCGGCGCAGGCGATGGCGGAAGCGATGAACGAGCTAAGCCATATCGCCGCAGAGCATAGCGCCGAAGTGGATGAAGGGCTGTGGGTTGAGGAGTTGACCGCTTTATCGGACAGAGATGATGCCCACCCCAGGCTGTCCGGTCTGGCGTGCGCGATTTTGCTGGAGCGGGGAGAGCTTACGGCCGAGCAATGCGCTGCCGAAGTTTCGCGCCGGCTCTCGCCGGGGATTCCGGCCGACCTGGGCGCAGGCTGGTTCGAAGGTCTGGCGATGCGCAACCGGTATGCGCTTCTGTCGCGGATGAGCCTATGGGAGCAGCTTAACGCGTATATCAGCGCGCTGGAGGATCACGAGTTTGTGCGGGCGCTGGTCTTTTTGCGCCGTGCTTTCAGCGCTTTCAGCCAGAAGGAAAAAACGATGGTCGTCGAGCTGCTTGGCGAATTGTGGGGCGTTAAGCCGCAGCAGGCGGCCGAAATCATGATGGATGAGCTTAAGGAGGATGAAGCCCGGATGCTGGATGAACTTAATGATTTCGATTTTGAGGATTTATAGACATGGCTGAAGCGGTAAACCAACAACAGGCTTTGGCCCGCTGGCGGCTTATTCTGGGCGCGGCCGCCGCAGGGGAGCTTGACCGGTACGGCAGCGGCGGGCAAGTGGAGCTCTCGGAAGATGAGTTGATTATGGATCGAGCGCTTGCCGCCATTTACGATCAAACGGCGGAGGGCGGAGAAGGAGCAAGCGGGGGCAGCGGTGCTGGCGCTCGCGGTGCGGGCCAGGGGAAATCCGCGCCCCGCCTGGCGCAGTGGCTTGGCGACGTAAGGACTTTTTTTCCGAAAGACGTGGTGTCCGTAATCCAGAATGATGCGATGGAACGCAAAGGCTGGAAGCAGCTTTTGTTCGAACCGGAGGTGCTGGCCACCGTTAAACCGGATATTCGCCTTGTCGGAACGCTGCTGTCGCTCAAAGGAAAAATTCCGGAGAAGACAAAGGACACCGCGCGAATGCTTGTGCAGGCGGTGGTCGATGATCTGGTCAAACGGATGAGCCATGAGCTCCAAAGAGCGGTCACCGGGGCGTTAAACCGCCGGCAGCATACACCGCTGTCCTCGCTGAGCGGTATCGACTGGAAGCGGACGATTCAGCGGAATCTGAAGCATTACGATGCAGAGCATAAGCGAATCGTCCCGGAAAGGTTTTATTACTTTGACCGCGCCAAGCGCAGCAAGGAATGGACGGTCATCGTCGATATCGACCAGAGCGGCTCCATGGCGGAATCGGTGATCTGGGCGTCGGTGATCGGGTCCATTTTTGCCAGCATTCCGGCGCTGGACACGCGTGTGGTCGTTTTCGATACCGAGGTGGTCGATCTGACCGAGCAATGCGCGAACGATCCGGTGGATATGCTGTTCGGCATTCAGCTCGGGGGAGGCACGAATATCGACAAATCCGTGGCCTATTGCGAACAATTCATTAAAGAACCGAAGAAAACGTTGTTCATCCTGATCTCCGATCTTTATGAGGGGGGCAATCAATCCCGGCTGATCCGGCGGATGCGGGAAATGAGGGAAGCCGGCGTCAAGACGCTAGGGTTGCTCGCCCTGTCGGATGAAGGAACACCGTTTTACGATGAACAGTTGGCCAGGGCTTTTGCTAGGGACGGGACTCCTTGTTTTGCCTGTACGCCTGCGATGTTGCCGCAATTGGTGGAAGGTGCGCTGCAAGGCAAGGATTTAGCGGAGTTGGTGAAGCGGTTGGAAAACAAGGATTAAGAATCGCCTCTTGGCATTAAGAGGCTATCCTAAGGAGGAGTTTGGCAAATGACCAAAAGCATATTGAATTGGGAGACAGGGCGCTGGATGAATGCGCCTTTGTCCGTGAAGCAGGAGGGGAGCTGCCTAAAGGTTGTTCCGGAAAAAGGCAGGGATTTTTGGAAGAAGACACTTTACGGTTTTGAGTTTGAGGACGGCGCGGCCCTGTTAACCGGCTGGCCGGCGGACAAAGCGGTGGAGGTGTCGTTTTTGCTGACGACTTTCACCGAATTGTATGATCAGGCCGGTATTATGCTGTACCACGGACCAGGCCAGTGGATCAAAGCGGGCGTTGAAATCAACGATGGAATTCCCCAGTTGTCCGCCGTAGTCACGGATGGGTATTCGGACTGGTCCTTAACGGCCGTACCCGAATGGGCGGGCGAAGAGGTGACCATCCGCGCTTCCCTCATGAACGATGCCGTCATTATACGGGCGCGTACGGAGCGCCATGCCTGGCGCACCATCCGCGTGGCTCGTTTCCCTTACCTTTCCGGCAATCAAGCCGGCCCTTTCACGTGTTCCCCGACGCGCGACGGCCTGGAGGTTACGTTTACTGGCTGGGCTTTCGCCGAGCAAGACCAGGATCTTCATAAAGATCCGCCGGTTTGAGTGCTAAAGCGAAATGCCATTATTGAACTCGGCCGCAGATTCCTCGCGCGGTTCATTATTTGCTATGATATATGCTCAAATGAGCATCGCTTAACGTTATGTGACAAAATACGAGCACAAGGAGTATCCTGCATGCTGAAAGCATTTATTTTTGATATGGACGGCGTAATTATTGATAGCGAACCGCTGCATTTCGAAGTTGATCTGTACACGTTAAACTCGATCGGCATTGCCAGCAGCAAAGAAGAGCTGGAGCAATACGTGGGGATGACCAATCCGGAAATGTGGAGATTAATCAAGGCTGAATATCAATTGGCGCATTCGATTGAGGAATTGATTCAGCTGCAATTAACGAAAAAGCTCGCTTATTTGGATGAATCGGACATCGAACCCATTTCCGGGATCCGAGAGCTCATTCAGGAATTGCGTGATAGGAACATTCCGATCGGCTTGGCCTCATCGTCCCCCAGAGTATTTATCGAAAAGGTGTTGAGCAAATTCAACATCCTGCATGAATTCGCATGCATCACAAGCGGGGAAGAGGTTCCCCAGGGGAAACCCGCTCCGGATGTCTATTTGGAAACCGCGCGGGCGATGAACGTGGAGCCGGAGCATTGCTGTGTCCTGGAGGACGCCAAACACGGGGTGGCAGCAGCGAAAAACGCCGGTATGCAATGCATCGGATTCGTGAATCCAAACTCCGGGAATCAAGATTTGTCGGCGGCTGATTTTATCGTCAACTCCATCGCAGAAGTAAAAATCCGGGAACTATAGCACGCGCCCATAAGATCATCCGCTGGGGGGAATTTCAAGTGAAAGCATCTATTTTTAATGACATCGTTACTTCGGAGGAGGAGCTCCGGACGTTATGCGGATTTCCGAAGGAATTGGTTAAGAACAAAGCGGTAACGGTCATAGACCGGCATTGCCGGGACTTTATTTCCAAGTCTCCGCTCATCTTCCTGTCCACTGCCGATTCGGCGGGCTCTTGCGATGTATCTCCGCGGGGAGATGCCGCCGGCTTTGTACACGTTATGGATGACCGCCATTTGGTTATTCCCGAACGTCCCGGAAATAAACGATTCGACTCTCTGCGGAACATTCTCGAAAATCCGAGGATCGGATTGATTTTTATGATTCCCGGGCTGGGGGAGACGTTAAGAATCAACGGACGGGCCTGGATCGTGAAAGATCGGGAGATCCTGAAGAATATGGAGGCTTTCGGAAAAGTTCCGGTGCTGGGGATCGGAGTGGAAGTCGAGGAATGTTATATGCATTGCGCCAAAGCATTCAAACGTTCGCATGTGTGGGACGATCACTACTGGCCGAAACAAGAGGAGTTGCCGAACCCGGCAAAAATTATCGCCGCCCATGCGGAAAAATTAAAACTTTCCGCCGATGAGGTGGCCGCTTCGCTAAAGGAAAGCTATGAGCAGCGATTATACTAAGCCGTCGTTAGGGCTTATCAAACGAATCGGTTACGCGGCAAGTGTGGTCACCGTTGGGTTATGGGCGGTTCTGCTGTGGTTTAATCCTTATTTTAACGGCTTGGATCGGATTAGCTTTTTGATTACATTGATTATGCTGGTTCTCCCGGCTGTTTTATTTTCCGTGGGTCTTGCTTTGTCCCGGAGTCTAATTTTATTGATTTCGTTCATCTGGAGTTTTCCGTACAGCTTGTATATGCTGCTGACACCCAGCATTTTTAAGCTGTTTGGCGTTACGTGCTTCATTTATTTATTGTGTTTCGTGCTGTTTCGAGCAAATAAGATAAAGTATTAAATTAGGCTGAACTTAAAAATCGGTGTTTGATAAGGCGGCTGCTGAATGACCAACCGCCGCGGCTGGGCCTGCAAAATAGCGGCACTTTATGTTCTTATTATCCGGAGCCAGGCGTGTCCATCCCCAATAGCGGAATTTTTTGTTCTTATTTTTCCTTTAAGTGGCCCAGAAGGCGGCATTCCTTGAGCTTTGAGAAAATAGCGGCACAAATTTCCTCTATTTTCCCAAAATTGATGGATATCGCTGGAATAACGCCATTTATGTACTTATGTTTTTCTATGGAATTTCTCAGGGAGCCTGGTTTTTGCAGTTTTTCTGATATTGCTTTGTCAAATGCCGTTTCTATTTTGTGACATTAACAACCAGGCAAAGAAGTGATCCTTTATGGGCTATATTATGGATATAAGAAAGATTGTGGGTACCAGACCCTTAATTATGGTGGGGGCTTGTGTTGTAGTTATAGATGGCGACTTCATTTTGCTGGAGAGAAGAACGGATAACGGCATGTGGGGGTTACCCGGAGGATCGCTGGAACCTGGGGAATCGTTGGAGCAAGTAGCCCGGAGAGAATTGTTTGAAGAGACGGGGTTGGAGGCCGTTCAGCTTGAGTTGATGGATGTTTTTTCGGGGCATGAGCTTTATTACAAGTATCCGCACGGGGACGAAGTTTATAACGTGGTAACTGCTTATTTGTGCAAAACGTATCGCGGAACGATCCGTAAAGAGGATGCCGAAGTGGAAGAGATCCGTTTTTTTGAAGCCAATCAATTGCCGGACAACATCAATCCGCCGGATCGGCCGATCATTAGAGCATATTTAAGTCTACAAAATCATTTCTAAATTGAGGGTGTATTCAATCATGAAAATCGCTTACGCCCTATTCGATGGGATTACTTGCCTGGATTTGATTGGAGGGAGAATCTTAGGCGTGCACTTGAAAGCCAGCCTAGGCTAAGGAATCTCTATAGCACACGCCTGTTCGAGGAATTTTTGCTGTTTTTTAGAAAATGTAATACTATGGAAATAAAACGGAAAGGGATGGAACAGGTGATTATTATTCATGCCGGGTTTCAAGTAGATCCAATGAAAGAAGCAAGTTTTTTGGAAGAGATTGCTCCGCTGATACAAGCCTCGAGAAATGAAGCCGGTAATATATCGTACCGACTGTATAAAGATACGGAAAAAGAACATGCGTTTACGATGATTGAAGTCTGGGAAGATTCGGCTGCAGTGGATTCCCATAATTCCAGTGAACATTTTACCTCATTCGTGGCCAAGGCGAGTCAATTTTTAACCGAACCGTTGGATATAAAAGTTTATAGTGGGCAGCCTTTGACGTGATAACGCAGGGCCTTATCGGCCATCCTGGCGTTGAATGGTTGAATTTAGAAAACAGCTATGTTAAGATACAAATAATTTAAATGACAGGAGCTGAAGAGGATAATGGATTTTTCTTGCTAAGAATTATAAAACAACAAAGCGAAAATGGTTTCGCATGTTTTATTTTTCCTATGCAAGAAAGTTGCTTATCCTTTTCACTCAAACGGAATATCCTGATCTGATGCCATAAGTGGGCCAGATTTGCTGTATTTGATTTGAGCTGCGGGAAAGTAACTTTCTTGCGGCTCAAATTTTTTTTGCAGGAGGATCGTTTCATGTCATTAATTAAAGTAACGAATCTGACTTTTGCCTATGAGGGCAGTTACGATAACATTTTTGAAGACGTCAGCTTTCAAATCGATACCGCTTGGAAACTAGGCTTTACGGGGCGGAACGGCAGGGGGAAAACGACGTTTCTGAACCTGCTTCAGGACAAATACGAATACAGCGGGCATATTTCCGCCGACGTCGGCTTTGAGTATTTTCCTTTCCATATCAACAACCCGGAATATCTGACCATGGATGTCGTCAGCGAAATATTTCCGGACTACGTCAACTGGGAACTCATGCGCGAATTGAACTTGCTGAAGGTGTCCGAGGATGTGTTGTACCGGCCGTTTGCGTCCTTGTCGAACGGCGAGCAGACGAAGGTGATGCTTGCGGCCTTGTTCCTGAAGGAAAACCGCTTCCTGCTCATCGACGAACCGACCAACCATTTGGACATGGAAGGGCGAAAGCTCGTGAGCGATTATTTGGCGGACAAAAGCGGTTTTATTCTAGTCTCGCACGACCGGGCGTTTTTGGACAACTGCGTGGATCATATCCTGTCCATCAACAAAACGAATATCGAAATTCAGAAGGGCAATTTTTCCGATTGGTGGGAAAACAAACAGCTGCAGGATAATTATGAGCTTTCCGAAAACGAAAAGCTTAAAAAAGATATCAAACGTTTGTCGGAAGCGGCGAAACGGACGAGCAACTGGTCGCATGAAGTGGAAAAAACGAAAAACGGTACGAGAAACTCCGGGTCGAAGGTGGATAAAGGATATGTCGGCCACAAAGCCGCCAAGATGATGAAGCGTTCCAAATCGATGGAACAACGGCAGCAATCCGCGATTGATGAAAAGTCCAAGCTGTTGAAAAACATTGAAACGGCGGAGAGTCTAAAGATCACGCAGCTTACGTTTCATAACTCCCGGCTGGCCCAGCTTGAGCGTGTTTCGATTTTTTACGGGGAGAAGGCGGTTTGCGAGGATATCAGCTTTACGATCGAGCAGGGGGAGCGGATTGCGCTTTCCGGGAAAAACGGCTCCGGCAAATCGAGCATCATGAAGCTTATTTGCGGCGAGGAGATCAGCTACACGGGAACGCTAAGAATTGGAAGTCAACTTAAAATATCTTATGTCAACCAAGATACTTCCCATCTCCAAGGCAATTTAACGGACTATGCCCGTAGTGAAGGAATTGATGAAAGCCTCTTTAAGGCGATCTTAAGAAAGCTGGATTTTTCCCGAATCCAATTCGAAAAGGACATGGCGGCATTTAGCGGCGGTCAAAAAAAGAAAGTGCTGATCGCGAGAAGTCTCTGCGAGCAAGCCCATCTCCTGGTCTGGGACGAACCGCTGAATTTCATCGACGTCATTTCGCGCATGCAAATCGAAGTACTGCTGCTGCAATACGCGCCGACCATCCTTTTCGTGGAGCATGACCGCGAATTTTGCGACCGTATTGCCACCAAGATTGTCGAACTATAGAGTTGTCGGCTAAACGAAGAGGCCGCCTTAAAAGGAATTATCCTTTTGAGGGCGGCCTCTTTCGTGTGCGCTAATCCGGCAGGATCAGGCCGACTGCGCTGTTCCCCATCGACTGGACGTAAATGCCAAGCTGTTCGGAAACAAAGCGGACAGGGACGAAGGTGGTGCCCCCGACCATCATCGGAGCCGCATCGGTCTCTACGCGTTTTCCGTTTACGAGGATGGTTTTTTCTCCGACCGTAAGTTCAAGCTCGCGGTTTTTCCCGTGTATCGTTACTTTGCGCGCCGATTTATCCCATTTCACGTTAGCCCCCAGCGTTTCCGATACGAACCGGAGCGGCACGTAAAATCTCCCTTTATTGTTGAAAGGGGCTTTGTCCAATTTTACAAATTTCCCCAAAACATATACGTCCTGAGTCTGGCGGAACAATATGTCCGGAAATGGCTCGTAGGTCGTAAGCAGCACTTCGGCGCCTGCTTCCTTCAACCTTTGGATCACGGCAGCGGAGCCGGACGGTTCACGGTAATCAACGATATTGCCTTCGATATCGAGCAGCTTCAGTTTCGGGCCGGGCTGGATTCCTTCGATCGAAGCGAGCAGATTATGGCTGAGATGGGCGTATTCAAGCTCAGGCCACGCATTGATGACGGCGATCGAAGACAGGCGATTGGCGGCTGCGTTAAAGGTGCGAAGCCGGGACAAGCCGCGCAGCGGGTCGACCGTTTCGATCTGGTTCATGCTGATATCGAGGGATTCCAGCTTCGTAAGCCCGGTTAGCGGTGCGACATCTTTCAAACCGACCGCCGGGAGCGACAGCCGGGTTAGATTCGGGAACGCTTTAACGGTTTCAGGATGCCGAAGGTTCGGATTCTGTCCTGTATATAGTTCTTCCAGGCGGGAAAGCGAAGCGATTGGCGATAAATCATGTATGCGCGCTGCTTCCACGTTTAACTTAACGAGTCCGGTCAGTCCGCTTAACGCTTCCAGCCCAATCGGCTTCGGATGGGGGGTGTCGCTGGCGAGGGTCAAATCGGCGAACGACAGCTCCGTCAGTCCTTTAAGTCCGCGCAGCGGTTCCAAATCAACGAGCGGGTTCGCATCCAGCTCAAGCTTATGGAGCTTCGGCAAGTGGCCGATGGGAGACAGGTCCGCGACATGGTTTCCGGTCAAATCCAGTTCTTCGAGGGAAGTCAGACCGCGGAGCGGCTTAAGATCCGACAGCCCGCCGTTATACTGCAATGTCAATCGCTTCAGGTTGTTCAAGTTTTGCAACCCGTCAAGCGACTTAAGTGAACCCGAAGATATGGTAAGATCCTCGAGTTTGCTTAGTTTACTTAGCGGGGCAACGTCTTTGATGCGATGCTCAGGTTGAAAAGGGTGTGTATAGTCCGGTGCGATATACAGCCGTTGCAAATGGGCGAAATGCTGAAGCCCCTCAAGGCTTTGAATGCCGGGAAACATTCCGGCCGATCCGGCGCCCGCACCGTTTTGCGCACCCTCAGCCATGGCGTCATAGGACTTCGAGGTATCGATCTCCGTGATGCGCGCGGCGTCCTCGGCGGTAATCGGTCCGGAAGGTTTGCCGAGGAGGGAGCGGACGATTTTTTCCAGCACGGGGTCCTCAATGGTTATGGAGTCGGAAGAAGCCGCCGACGCGGCGGATGACAGGAAAAGCGGGATCGACAGCAGCAGCAAAAGAAAAAGCGTTTGTATCTTGACCAATTTAAAGCTCCATTTCATAGGAATTCACCTCTAAAATCTGAAAAATTCGGAATATCATTTAGACGGCGATATATGGAATAAGTTTCGCTCCGCACTTAAGCGCCGGCAAAAGAACCGGCCAGGTTCAATCCATCCGCCTACACAGATCTCTTAAAGCGCACTGCAGCATCGATTAAAATTTCAATATTAAATGGTTGACTTTCATGCTAATATCTACTTAGTCTATGATGTTTGTCACGGACAAAAGCGGGAATCTCGATATATTCCGTGAATTCTAAAGGAGGATGTATATGATGAAAAGTTATTACAAAAAAGCTCTGATCCTCGGTGCCCTGGGAGTGATGTTAACGGCAGGCGCAGTGGTTAATCCCGGGCAGGCGGAAGCGTCGACAGATCCGTATTTAGGCGAGATTCAGCTGTTCCCCTACAGCTTCACCCCGGAAGGCTGGATGAAAGCCGAAGGCCAGGAGTTGTCGATTTCTCAAAACCCAACTTTATATTCCTTGCTCGGAACAAAATTCGGCGGGAACGGTCAAACGACGTTTGCGCTGCCGGACTTGCGCGGAGCTTCGCCGATGCCGGGGGTTTCCTATTATATTTCTATAAACGGTGCGTTCCCGCCTCGCGAGTAGGAATCGCAAACATGGAAGATGAGGTGAGGGCGTGTCGAAAACAAAACGTAGAACGCGTAAAAATATGAAACTCCGGTTCCTGATCCCGCTTTTGCCGGCCATCGGCGGGGCGATTTTGATGTTGGGTCAGGATGCGTCGGCGGCGGTCGTGAACGTAACGCTAGGCAAACCCGTAACTTCCAGCGGCTTTGCCGACCCGTACGAGCCGTCGAGGGCGGTGGACGGTTCCGTTCAGCCGACCAGCCGCTGGTACCAGGCAACCGCCGGAGAGAAATGGATTCAGGTCGATTTGGGAGATATTTATACGCTGAGTATTTGGAAGGTAACCGGTATGGGGCTCTACTATGAATGGTCCGGCGGATTGGACCCTTATCATTTTCATTTGGAAACGAGCTTGAACGGATCGAATTGGAAGACCGTGGATACGGTGCAGGGCAACACTAATCCGCTCTTTCAACGGTCTCTGCCGCCGGTAGATGCGCGTTACGTCCGGCTGGTGATTGATCAGGGGAATGCCGCCAACAATCAATGGGCGTCCGTGCTCGAATTTGAAGCTTATGGAGAATTGCTGACCGCGCCCGGGACGCCGGGGAATTTTGCGGGCGTCTTTCAAGATGGGGCTCCCAAGCTTAGTTGGGATGCCGCAGCAAAAGCGGCCACTTATGAACTTAGACGAAACGGCACGCTGATTTATTCCGGACCGCTTACTTCTTATACGGATGCCGATATCCTGCCGGCAGGAGAAATTACATACAGCGTTCAAGCGGTTAACGCCAAAGGAAGCAGCCCGGCGGCGGAAATCACCGTGAACGTTCCAAGCGAGGCGGAACGGGCTGACGAGGCCGCAGCGGCGCTGGAAATCGGATATGCGCCCGGCGACAGCGCTTCTGCGGTGACGCAGGATTTAACGCTTCCGCTTGCCGGATTAAGCGGGACAACCGTCAGCTGGAGCTCAAACGCTCCGGAAACGGCCGGCAATGACGGAAAGGTGACCCGCCCTGCGTATGCTCAGGGGGACCGCGCGGTGGAAATGACGGCGGCGGTAATGCTGGGAACGTATAAGGTGACTAGGACTTTCAACATAACCGTGCTGAGGGAACCGGCCGAAACCGCTCTGGCCAGAGCGGAGCAGGAACTTACGCTCGGGGATCTGACGGCCGTTGCAGGCAACCTCGCACTGCCTGAAACGGGCTATGGCGGAACGCGGATCGAGTGGTCTTCCAATGCGCCGGAGATCGTCGCGCCGGACGGAACGGTTCACCAGCCTGCTTATTCGAAGGGAGACAAAGATGTCACGCTGACCGCTGTGCTGAGGCTGGACGGTCTGGAGCGGGTCAAGACGTTTAACGTTCATGTCCTGAGCCTCCCGATCAACGATGAAGAAGCCGTGGCGGCCGCATATCAGTCGTTGACCTTGCCCGTAACGACGGTCACGTACGATCTGGATTTGCCGGACCGCGGGGCAAACGGTGTTTTCATGAACTGGAGCTCGTCGCATCCTGAATTTCTGAACTCGGAAGGACAGGTGACCCTGCCGAGTTATACGGATGGGGATCAGAACGTGACGCTGACGGCGACGATTTCAAGAGGAGCGTATTCGCTGACCAAGGCGTTCCCGCTGCTGCTTCCCGCTCAGCCGATTCGCCCGGATGAGGCGGCACGGCTGGCGGCGGATTCGCTAGTTCTTAATTACCCTGCGGGGATTAAAGATTCCATCAACCTTCCCCGCTCGGGCCCCTTTGACACTACGATCGAATGGGCGTCCGATCGGCCGGAAGTGTTGGATGCGGACGGCCGGGTCAACAGGCCAAGGTACACGGACGGGGATGCCGAGGTTCACTTGACGGCAACGGTGTCCAAGGATGCGGCTGCCGTGCAGAGAACGTTTCGGCTCACCGTACTTAAAGCTCTGCCGAACACGCCTTATATTCGCCTCAGCGGAACGAATCCTGTGCTGCTCGAAAGCGGAGACAGCTTTACGGACCCTGGAGCGACCGTCGTCGATAGCGTTTATGGGAGCATTCTGGCGGAAGGGATAACGGGAACGGGTTTGATGGATATAAATACCCCCGGTATTTATTCGCTAAGCTATGATTATAGCGGCGATGGATGGACGGCGGAAGGCGCCGAGCGCGAAGTTCATGTGCGGCCCCGCCCGGTGTCGGCTGCGGCCGCAAGCAGCGGCGTAGCAGGCTCCGTCCATGTAAGCGGAGCGGTCCCGGGGGCCCGGCTTGGACTGTATAACAGCGATGGGCGGCTGGCAGCTGATGGCACGGCGTCCGCGGAAGGGACGTACACATTTACTTCGCTTGCGGAAAACGGGTACTATGTGCTGCAAACGGTGAACGGTATGGCAAGTTCCCCGTCCGCTCTAATATACGTAAAGCTTCTTACGGCAGCGGACGTAGCGGCGGCAATCACAGCCGTCCCCGGCCCGGGCGAAGCGGATACGAAACTGCAGCTTCCGGCAGTGCCGGACGGGTTCACGCTTGCGATCTCCAGCAGCAGTCATCCGGAGGTCGTGCAAACGGACGGAGTCATCCATCGTCCGGCACGCGCTACTCAGGTTACGCTTGTATTGCAGGTAATCAAGGTTTCGGACGGCTCCGGCGCGCTGACCGTCCCGATCGCGATTACGGTTCCCGGCGTTCGAACCGGCGGCGGGGACGACGACGGCGGTCAGAACAGCGGGAGACGGAGCGGCGTATCGGTTAGCAGTTCAACGCTTCAAAAATCGTTCCTGTACGAACAAGGCCGTTTGGTCGTGGTTTATACGCCTTCGGCCGCATATTTGGAGCAACGGATCCGCCAGGCTGAGCTTTCCGGCATGGACCACGCTTCCATTGAATTAACGAATGAGACAGGCGCCAGCCGAGTGATCATTGCTTCCGATCTTTTGCGCAAATTCGATCAAGCCGGCACTTCCATCGTGTCCAGATACGCGACGTTCCGCCTTTCGGAAGAAGATCTGCTAAAACTGGCCGCGGAAGGACGAAAGCTGGAGGTCACTCTTGAAGCGGAAAGCGGCGCCGGTTCGGAATTGCTCAGTTCATGGGCTTCCGGCGAAGGGCTATCGGCGGCGGGACCCGCAGTGCGGATTAGCGCTGCGGTGACGGGAACGCCGCGAGTCGTTCTGCCGCTTGATCAGAACTCTGCCGCATTACCGGCCAACGGGGGAACGGCGGATGATCCGTTTATACTGGCTTATTACACTGACGGTACGAGAGAGAAACTTCCTGCCGCATTCGTTTATGATGACGTTGGCCGCATCGTTGGCGTTGCCTTTGATTTGACGGCATCGGGCACTTTTGCGATGGCCGTCAGTAGAGATGCGGCGGCGCCTTCCGAAGGCGTGAAGCCGCCGGCAGCTTCCGGAAGCGGGGCAGCCCCCGAGCACAGCTGGAGCGATGCGCGGGAGCACTGGGCGGACGGCGCGCTGCGGGCGCTGGCTGTACGCGGATGGATGCAGGGTTACGAAGACGGCACGATTCGGCCGGACCGGCCGGTAACGCGCGCCGAGTTTGTTTCGGTCCTGGCTAAAGCGCTGGGTAAAAACACGGATGAAGGCGGAAGCGCTGCGTTTGCGGATCTGGAAGGCCACTGGGCGGCCTCAGCCGTACAGGACGCCTATGCCCAAGGCTGGATCAACGGTGTATCCTCCGAATCGTTTGCCCCGGATGCGCCGCTGACCCGGGAACAGGCGATCGTGATTTTAGCGAAGGCGCTGGGAGCGAGTTCGCCGGATTCGAACCAGAACCTGTTGAATAGATTCACGGATAGAGATCAAATCACCGCTTGGGCCGCTTCGGCGCTGCAGCAGGCGGCTGCTTCCGGATGGATCGTCGGTTATCCGGACGGTACGCTGAAGCCAAGCGGAACGCTCAGCAGGGGCGAAACCGCAGAATTGCTGATCCGGGCATTTGGCCTAGAGTCATAAACCCATTAAAGAGCACGGTTACTTGGACAACGGGTAACCGTGCTTTACATTTCTTGCCATCCGATTCCATGTCTTGATTTAAGATTACATTAAGGTTGCATAGAAACCGGATTAAGATTGCTCCGGTACGCTTATAGCGTACTTTATAAGCGAAGGGAGAGAGCAATCAATGAACATGTGGCGGACGTTCCGCGCCAAAGCGGCCGTTGCCTTGGGGATCGTGATGATCACAGGCGCTATCGGCGGCGGAGGGAGTGCCGGATTGCACAATACCGCTTCCGCAGCGGAAGAGGGGCCGCGCGATCCCGAAGAAGTGGGGCGGTTTTTCGATGAATTTTTCGCGGATCCTGAAATTGCCCAAAATATGGCCGGAGCCGTGGTTATGGTCGTGAAGGGCGATCAAGTCCTGGCCGCAAAAGGGTACGGATACGCGGATACGGCAAAAAAGCTGCCCGTGGATCCGGAGCGCACCGTATTTCGAATCGCTTCGGTTTCGAAAGTGATTACCGCTACGGCGGTAATGCAGCTGGCAGACCAAGGGAAAATCGACCTGGACGGGGATATAACGCCCTATTTGGGCGGCGTCCGCATCCCCAATAAAACGAACGCGCCGCTGACGATGAAAAGCTTATTAACGAACAGCACCGGATTCGACTACGGGGACACCTCCGAACTAACGTCGCCGGATTTGAAGCGGGAGGTTTCTTTAAAGTCTTTCATTAAAGATAATGTTCCCACCGTCGTTCAGGAGCCCGGCAAATACTACCGCTATGACAACCTCGGTTTTACGCTGCAGGGATATGCCGTTGAGCAGGTTGCGGGCCAGCCTTTTGAAGAGTATGTCCGGGAGCATATCTTTGAACCGCTTGGGATGGCAAGCAGCGGCTTTCGGTTTACGCCGAAAATCAAGGAGCAGCTGGCCGTCCCCTACGATGTGACAGGCAAGCCAATTCCGCAATATGCTACCGTTCCGACCGTGCTTCCTGCCGGCGGCATGTTTTCGACCGGCTCCGATATGGCGAAATTTATGATCGCGCATCTGAACGGCGGCAAGCTGGGAAACGCCAAGATTTTGGATGCGGCGTCGGCGGCGGAAATGCATCGTCCGCAGCTTGCCATCCATGCGAAGCTGCCGAACATGGCGTACGGGTTCGAATATTCCAACCGCCAAATCTATAACGGGCGTTATGTGGTGGAAAAAGGCGGGGATATGGACGGATACCATAGCGGCATGTGGCTGCTGCCGGAGGAAAAGGTCGGCGTATACGTCAACGTGAATAAGGATTTTGACTTCCGGGTTCCGTTGTTCGAAGCTTTTATGGATCATTATTATCCGGAGAAAACCGCTGCCGGGGAACTGCCGCCTAACACCGATCAGCAGTCCTTGAAGCCATTCGAAGGCGTCTACAGCGACCTGCGGAACCGGATGTGGACGACCCGCGTTCGTACCGAAGGCGGTCTGCTGATCGCGACCGACCCGCTGGGCGAACACCGGCTGCGCGCGATCGAACCACTGTTGTTCGAAGACGAAAACGGCGTAAAAGCCGCGTTTAAGCTGAATGACGACAACACGGTGCGGGCTTTTTATTACGATCAAAAATCGGACAGCTGGTCGCAAAAAATGCCCGAGCCCCGGCAGTATCCGGATATTGGCCCGGACCACCCTTATGCCGCATATATCAGCCACCTGCGCCAGCTTGATATCATCGGCCGGGAAAGCGGGGAGGCGGCATTCCGGCCCGAAGAGCCGATCACCAGAGGCGAGTTCATCGGCTGGTTCATCCGCTGGACCGGGATCGCTCCGTCAAGGCAAAATCCGGTATTCGCGGATATCGCCGGCAGTCCGTATGCCCAAGAAATTCAAGCCGCTTATGAATTCGGTATTATCAAGGGGGCGGGCGGGGGCAAGTTCCATCCGTCCAAGCCGATCACCCGGGAGGAAGCGGCCAGCCTGGTCTGGAATATGGCAGTCGCTTACCTGCATGCGGCTCCGAGGGAAGCGAAGCTAAGCGGGACAACCGGCCCGTGGGCGCTTGAAGGAGTTCGTTACGTTGTGGCGAAAGGATTATATGGGCCGGAAATCGCCGGCTCGCCGGGCAGCGCTCTCGACTACCGGTCGCGGGAGCCGATGCTCCGGCAAGAAGCGGCTGCGCTGTTGTCGAAGTTCGCGGATAACTTATACTGATGGAATAGTAAAGTCCCTTTTGTTTGCAGAGCCGCTACTGTGAACAAAAGGGCACATTTACGTATACGGGGTGAGGGGAATAAAAGCGATTTTGATCATTGACGACGAAAAAGAAATCCGCGAGCTGCTGGGGATCTACCTGAAAAATTACGGTTACGGCACTTTTGAAGCCGAAAACGGACAGGAAGCGCTTGAGCTTTTTCAAAAAGAGAAGATCGATCTGGTCCTGGCCGACGTGATGATGCCGGAAATGGACGGGATTGAATTGCTCCGGAAAATGCGGCAGCACTCCCATGTCCCTTTTCTGTTTATTTCCGCCAAATCCGACGATATGGACAAAATTAACGGGCTCCAGCTTGGAGCGGATGATTATATCGGCAAGCCTTTTAATCCGCTGGAAGTCGTCAGCCGGGTTCAGGCTTTGTTCCGCCGTGCGGATTCGTATCATACTCCGGAACAACGGGAACAGGAGCTTATCGAGATCGGCGACGTCGCCCTGGATCTGCTGAGCTGCAAGCTGTACAAGCAAGGAGAGTATAGAGAGACGACTTCTTATGAATTTAAAATTTTGGCGCTGCTGATGAGAAACGCGGGACGGGTTTATACGAAAGCGCATATTTACGAGCAGGTATGGGGCGAGGAATATATGGGGGATGAAAATCTGGTGATGGTCTATATCAGCAAAATCCGCGACAAGATCGAAGACAACCCCCGAAAACCCGTTCATCTCGTGACGATTAGGGGGCTTGGCTACCGTTTTGAAAAAGCATAACCGACATGGAGGCAAGCGGCCGCTCAAACGTTTGTTTCTGTTGAATTACACCGCGATTACCGGCCTTGTGCTGGCGGCGATCATCTTGGCTTTGCTCAATATGGATTTCCTGATGAACCGTTTTTTCGACAAAACTCCGGATTTCAAGCAAATCAGTGCGGGCGATCTGTACGAAGCGGACGGGACTTTAAACGGAACCTTGCTCAACCGGTACAGCGGCTGGCTGGAGCTTTTGGATGAAGCGGGGAATGTCATCGCCACGGAAGGGCAGAAACAGGACGATATCGCTGCCTACAGCGGGGACCGGCTTTTTGCCGAAATCGATATGTACCGTAATGATCGCTATATTACCTATCATCCTTATTCGGTGGAAGGACCCAATGGCGAACGGTACGTCCTATTATGGAAAACCCCGGAACTAAACGATAAGATGCTTCTTGCCGTCGGTATTTTTGCGGCTTCCCTGCTCGTGTTCCTGATGGGGGCTCTGTTCTTCTACACTCGGTATTCCGTTCGCCAGTTGAAGAAGCCGCTCCAGCAAATCGCCCAAGGCATCGGGGAGATGGAACGGTTCCACTACGAGAAGCGGCTCCATTTTGAGGCCGAACAGGAATTTGCGGAAATTCGCGATGCCTTCAACGACATGGCCGAACGACTGCAGCAGGCGTCCGCAGCCAAAGCAACGGCCGAAAAGAACAAGCAAAATCTGCTGCTGCACCTGTCGCACGATCTAAAAACGCCGATTACGTCGATATTGGGTTACTCCCAGCTGCTGCTGGACAACCCGCCGGCGGACGAAAATGAGCGGCGGAAATATGTCCAATACATTCTCGATAAATCCTCTTATATGAGCAAACTGATCCTGGATTTGTTTGAGCTGGCGAAATTGGATGACGAGCACCTCAAGCTTAATTTGCAAAAAGTGAATCTGACCAAATGGTACCAGCAAAAAATCGCGGAATTTTATCCCGAAATCGAGCATCACGGCTTCCGCTTGCGGGCGGAAATTCCGGAAACGCCGCTGCATGTCATGATGGACCTGGTGCATATGGACCGTGTAGCCGCCAATCTGATCGGAAATGCGCTGAAGTATAATCCGCCGGGGACCGAACTTTATGCGTCATGCGAGGAACAGGACGGGAAAGCCATTCTATGGCTGGGGGATAGCGGCTTAGGTTTTCCGGAGCGGGAAAGGGAGCGGCTGTTTGAGGAATTTGTCCGCGGCTCTTCTTCCGGCAAGGAAGGTACGGGACTGGGGCTGGCGATATGCCGAAAAATCATCGAGCGTCACCAAGGCGCCATGGAGCTTGTGAGCGATGCCGATTATCCGACATTGTTCCGGATTCATTTGCCAAGCGCAAGCGTTCAATCTCCATAAAAACCACACACTTTCTTCATTTTCTCTGTTTAAAATAGTTATCACCTAATAACACTAATTAGGTAATAATGAGAATTTGCAGGAGGTTTGCATGAAGAAATCTGTCAAGCTTGGCGCGGCGGTTTTGGCCGCGGTGTTTGTGTTGTCGGCATGTACCAATACGGGCGGCAAGGAGGCGGCGGGGGAGGCGAAGGTTGAAGGCTCCGCCGCTCAAACCGCGAATGAATCCAAAGCGGGTGCGACCGCGGTGGCTGCCCCCTGGATCGCCTCCAAAAATACGACCCGGATCAACACCGATGATCCCGTGAATGCGGCGGTGGCGGTTTCCCGTTCGCTATGGATGGCGACCGGCGAGGATAACCGGCCCGGAAGCGTCATTCTCACCTCTGCGGACCCTTGGCAAAATGCCGCGGTCAGCGCCGATTTGATCCATCATCCCAGCAATGGCCCGATTTTGTTTGTGAACAAAGACGGCGTTCCCGAAGCCACGGCAAATGAACTAAAAAGACTCCAGCCCAGCGGTGTGGCATCCAACCAGGGCGTTCAGGCGATTTTGGTGGGGGATCTCGGACAAGGCGTTGAAGATCAGGTGAAGGAGCTGGGCTTCAAAACGGACAAAATCGCCGCCGACAATCCCGCAGCTTTGGCCAAAGCGATCGATGCCTATTACGCAAAAGCAGCCGGGGACAATCCTTCCTCCGTGATCATCGGTTCCATGGACAGCCAGGAGTACACCATGCCGGCTATCAACTGGATCGCGCATATGCCCGAACCCCTTCTGTACGTCAAGCAGGACGAAATCCCTCAGGAAACTAAAGAGGCTTTGCAAACACGGGGAGGCAAGGCGAATATTTACATATTGGGTCCCGAATCCGTGATTTCGGCCAAGGTTGAAAGTGAACTAAAGTCATTCGGCAATACGGTGCGCATCTCCGGAGATGATCCCTATGCCAATGCGATCGCTTTTGCCAAATATAAAGATGAGCAAACCGGGTTCGGGTGGGGAATTACCACGCCGGGCCACAACTTTTCTTTTGTGAACGCCGCTTCGCCGTCATTGGCTATTGCGGCCGCCCCTTTCTCGCACTTGGGAAAACACGCTCCATTACTGTGGACCGATCGGGAAGGGATGCCTGAATCGGTGATGTCCTACGTGATGTCGGTTCAGCCTACGTATGATCAGACTCCGACGGAAGGCCCCTACAATCATTCCTGGCTGACGGGATCGGCGGCAACGATTAGCGAGAAGGCGCAGGGTGAAATCGATTCGATGCTGGAAATCACGGCCAAGTCGGGAGCAGGGCATGGAAGCATGCACGGAACGAGCCACTGACAAATGCAGCTGCCTTTTTAGCAGACACGGTTCTTTAGAATCGTGTTTGCTTGTTTATCCGCTGTTTCCACATCGTTTCTACACATTCCTTTTATAGAATGGACTTATCAAGGATTGAAATGTTGAAGGAGGAAGGCAAGATGGATTGGTCTTGGTTGCTGGTGCTGGTTTGTCCGCTGATGATGATTTTTATGATGTTTGGCATGAAGGGACATGGGCATGTTCATGGGCGAGGGGATCATGCGCATCATTCGGCAAACGAGCAAGCGATTCGGGCGGAACTGGACGAGCTTAAAGCGCAAAACGAACAAATAAAGCAAGCGCTCCAAAAACTGTCCCGGTAAATTAAGCTATAATATTCTGTATGCGTAAGAAAGGGAGTGGCCGCCGTGTCAAAGCTACAGGTGCTGGTTGTGGACGATGAATGGAATATGCGCAATTTGCTGCGTATCTATTTAACGCGGGAAGGATTTGAGGTGAAAGAGGCGGCAAATGGCTACGAAGCCTTGGACATGGCGGAAAAACATCGGTTTGACGTCATTTTGCTGGACATCATGCTGCCCGATATGGACGGGTGGCAAGTTTGCAAAAAGATCCGGGAAAATGACAACGTAGCCATTCTTATGCTCACCGCACGTTCCGAAACCAAGGATAAGGTGCATGGGCTTGGCATCGGCGCGGACGACTATTTGACCAAGCCGTTCGAACAGGAGGAATTGCTCGCCCGGGTGTACGCCTTAATCCGCCGTGCGGCGATGACGGAAACCGCCATCAAACCGGAGCCCGTATTGGAGTTTGGCCATCTTCGAATCCTCCCTGAAGGCAGGGAGGTTTATATCCATGACACCCTGGTGGAGTTCACTCTCAAAGAGTTCGATTTGTTGCTGACGCTTGCTAAAAACGGGCAACGCGCGTTCGGCCGCGAGCAATTGGTGAACTTGATTTGGGGAAGCGAATACGAGGGGGAAGTCCGGGTCGTTGACACGCATATTAAAAATATCCGGGATAAGACCCAAAAAGCGGGACTCGGGTTTAATCCGGTTCAAACCGTTTGGGGAGTAGGTTATAAATGGAACGGGGCGGGCAGTTCCCAATGAGCGGAAATAAAATAGGCTTCAAGCTCGGCCTTGTCATTCTCGGGGCGTTTGTCGTGGTGATTGTGTCACTGGGGCTCTCCATTGACCGGATGTTTACGAATTTCTATAGTGCGGAAATGAGAACGGAGGTCAACGAACTAACGACCCATTTCACCGCGATGAGCGAACCGCCGGATATGCTGTCCGAAGAAACGATGCTGAAATTCGCCGATTTTTCCAATGTCAGCGTCCTCTATATTAACGAGCAAGGAAACGTGCTGGCAAATTCCGGGCCTTACGATATGACGGACCGTACATTTATTAAGCCAAGGGACGTTGAACTGCTGTTCGCCGGGCGGACGGTCGAGTCGGAATATGCCGATCCGAATGGAGCCCGGTATTTTATCGCGGCCAAACCGATATTTGATGCAGCCGGGAAAAATATTACGGCGGCCGTCTACGTCTTGTCTTCGACCAAACATATGGATGAATCGCTCTCAGCGGTAAGGGGCGTTCTGGTTCTGGCGGGAGTGGGGGCACTTCTGCTTGCCTTGGGAATTGCTTGGATCATCGCGCGGATTTTGTCCAGGCCGCTAGTGCAAATGCAGGTTGCGACCCGCAACATTGCGGCCGGCGAACTGGAAGCCAGATTAGCGATTCGGCGGAACGATGAAATCGGGATGTTGGCGGATTCCATCAATCATCTGGCCGTGGAGCTTCAGCGGTACCGGGATACGCGGCAGGAATTTTTTGCGAATATATCCCACGAGCTGCGGACTCCGATCACCTACTTGGAAGGATACGCGAAAGTCCTGAAAAACCGGCTCTACGATACGGTGGAGGAAAGGGACCGGTATTTGGAGATTATCCACGAAGAGGCGTTTCGATTACAGCGCTTGGTTAATGATTTGTTTGAGCTGGCCAAAATGGAAGAAGGAAAAATCGCGTTGTCCCTGGAATGGATCGATTTGGCGGAAATTGCCGATAATGCCGTACGCAAAGTGCAGCTGAAAGCGGAGGATAAGGGGCTGCGGCTGCAGACGATAATCAAGGATGCCATTCCTTTGGTTTACGGGGACGGCTTGAGGACGGAACAGATCGTGCTTAATATCCTGGAAAACGCGGTGCGTTATACGGAAAAGGGCGGCATCACCGTTGAGCTGGATCAAACCCCGGCATATGTATGTTTGGCCGTCCAGGATACCGGCATCGGAATTCCCGCAGACGAGCTCCCGCTGATTTTCGAGCGGTTCTATCGCGTGGAGAAATCGCGCTCGCGGCAGCATGGGGGCACGGGGCTTGGGCTGCCGATCGCCAAAAAACTGGCGGAGCTGCAGGAAGGGGAACTTTTGGTCAGCAGCAAGGTTGGCCAAGGAACGAGATGCGAGCTTCGCTTTGCATCCGGGCAGCGGGAGGAACCGGCATGAGAAAAACGGAATGGCTTATCGTTACGTTAATTATAGCTATGGGGCTGTCGTGCTTGTTCCTTTCGGCCTCCTCTTTTCGGGAATTGTCTTTGCTTCAGCTCGGGCGATCCTTGGGACGAACTTGTCTTCCGATGATGGCCGCGGTGGGGATCGTAGGGTTCGTTTACTGGTGCATTCAAAGAAAGCGGAAATAACAGGCCATGAGGAAGTTATTGAACCGCAAGAACATCATGTATGTTCTGCTGGTTATCGCGCTGGTGTTGGGCGGCACTTTCATGGCGCTGAAAGGGAAGGACGCCGTCACCGTCGCCGCCTCGGAGAAAAGCGCGCTGCTTGCGGCCGATTCCGTCAATCAGGCCTTCCAAGGCGTCGGCGGCAAAGTCGTATCCATTGCGGTGGAAGAACAGCAGCATGTAAAAAAGGGCGAAGTCCTCATGCAGCTGGATACGACGGACATCGACCTGCAAATCGCCAAACTGGAGGGCGATATCCAGCAGGCGAAATTAAAAATTGAGCAGGCCCAAAAGTCGCTTGACGTCCAATCCGAAAAAATCGTGACCCAAGAAAAGCAAAGCGAGCTGGATCTAGAAGGGGTGAAAGCGGCGGAAAGCCAGGTCATAAAAGGCACGCGTTCCGAAGATATCGAAAGGCAGGAGCTGGTGGTCGAAGCCGCCAAGCAATCGGCCGCGGCCGCCAAAGCCGCCGTGGAATCGGCCAAGAAAAATTTGGCGGTAGCGGAGCTTTCCCTAAACGCCAAGCAAAAAAGCGCCGATCTGGCCCAAACCGGCTACGTGCGGATTAAGAACCTTTACGAAAACGGGCTCGTGGCTCAGACCGATCTGGAATCGGCCGAAAATCAGCTCGAGAACGCAAACATCGCCTTAGAAACGGTTGCAAAATCAAGTTGACGTGGCCAATAATCAGGTGGTTTCCGCCGAAAAGCAGCTCGCCGTGGCCAACAACTCGGTTGCCCAGCAGCAAACGGCGCTCGACAAAATGAAAGCAGGCGCAACCGCCGAAGAAAAAGAACAAGCGCATATCAAAACCGAAAAAGCGAAGGAAGCGCTGAATTCGATTGCCCAATCGAAGGAAGAAGTCGAAAACGGCAAATACAATGTCGACTTGCTTAAGAAGCAAAAAGAAGCGCTTGACGTTCAATATAAAACCTTGAAGCTGCAGAAAGAACGGATGACGCTTGTCGCTTCCACAGACGGCAAGGTGACGCGCATCGTGCCGAAAGTCGGAGAACTTGTATCGAGAGGCGGCGTGGGAGCCGTGATTGAGACTGATCAGCTTTATTATGAAGTGTACGTAAACGAAACGGATGTTTCGCATTTTAAAGTGAACGGCCATGTAAATACCCATATCAAAGCGCTGAAGCAGGATGCCAAGGGAGTCGTCAAATCCGTGACGCCCGCGCCGCCATATGCCAGCCTTCGGATGAGCCGGGAGAAGGGACTTTCCGGTTTAACCTCGTATATCGTCCGCATCGAAATTGACCGTACGCCGGAGTTATTGCCGGGTATGACGGTAGAGGTTAAGGCTCGATGAAAGCTTTTATCGAGGAATGGAAGCTGCTGATGAGCGGCAACGTGTACGATAATGTGATCGAACCCGACATGCGTCCTATTTTATTCCGCAGCTGGGAGGGGCGATTTTGCTTCCGGCATGATGGCCGTCGTGTATCTGCTTGTGCTCAAAGATAGAAGAGCGGAGCACAAGCTGTCCCGCAGCGAAGTGCAAGCACCGCCGCAATCGCTTGGAAACGGGAATGTAATCCACCGCCCAAGCCGCCGCCGGCCCATTTGAATACGTTAAACTAGACTAACCGGAAAAGGTGGTGAATTGATTATTCATGCACTATTTGGAAATGTTGTCTAGATTAGGCGAAGGGAGTGCCCATCCCGGCGGATTTGCGGCAACGATCGAGCAATTTAACAAGTATAAACCGTCGGTGGATGGGACCATTCTGGAAATCGGCTGCGGTACGGGAAGAACGGCGTGTTATTTAGCCGAACAGGGGTATCGGATCGTTGCCGTGGACGTACAGCCTGACATTTTGGCCAAAGCGAAAAAACGGGCATCCGCCATGGGGGTGGAAGTGGATTTCCAGCTTGCCGACGCTCATGCCCTGCCTTTTTCCGATGAATCCTTCCATGCCGTTCTGGTTGAATCCGTCACTAATTTCACGCAAGCAGAGCAATCGTTATCCGAGTATTTTCGGGTGCTGAAATCCGGCGGGGTATTTTACGATCGCGAGATGTTTGTCCGGCCTTCAGCCCCTGCGGAAATCGTATCGGAGCTAAGATCATTTTTCCCCGCGCCTTCGATCATGAATAAGGATGAGTGGAACGTGGTATTAACGGACTGCGGCTTCACTCGTATCGAATTTCTCGAAATGAGCGAGATGGGGGATGACAAACTGGGGCAACAATACGAATATCCCGATGATCATCAAATCATTGATGAAGGGTCCTTTCTGGACAACAAACTGATGGAGTGCGTATTTCGTTCCTCGGATCTTATTATCGATAATAAAGAACATCTGGAGTTTGGGATTATTAGAGCTTTTAAACCATAAGAGTAAACTGGGTCCGCGCGCGCGGACTCTTTTTGCATTATCGAATTTCATCCACCGTATGGGTTTGCGCGTGGAGATCCTTGAACAAAGCTACTTGCGGGCATATAATCGGATCTAGAGTCTATTCCGGTAAGCAGATGCTGTTTTTAACTATAGTATCAATATATGCACGTTTGGTGGAGGATGAAATGGTTTTAAATTGTAAATACGAAGCGGTGTTGGAAGTACTTTTCGGCAAATGGAAAACCGTGATTTTATTTAATCTTTTTTCCAATGGTACAATGAGATTCAGCGAACTGCAAAAAGCCATTCCGGACATTACCAAAAAGATGCTGACGCATCATTTAAGAGAATTGGAGTATCACGACATCGTTCATCGGGAGGTCTATCAGCAAGTGCCTCCGAAGGTTGAATACTCCATTTCGGCTTACGGAAGAAGTTTGCTGCCTGTATTGCTTGCCATGAACGAGTGGGGGATGGCTCATGGCAAGCATTTGACTGAGCTATATGGGGAAGAGTCCGGTCAGTAGAAACGTCCTACCGTTACAAACACAGCCAGCGCTAAAAAAACGAGATTGGGGATTACGTCTTTCATCTTTTTTCTTGATATGAAGCGCGACGGCCAGAGTCAAAATCACGGAGGCTCCTAGCGCCGCTAATGGTGTAAGCCAAGGGAGCATTCCCGTTAATTGAGGCAAGATTACTCCCAAACCCGCCAAAAGATCCACACAACCAACAAATGTTACAAATGCTTTCGGGGAGTCTTTTACCCAAGGCCACATCTCGTATACCTTGTTATACATAAAGATTTTCATCCAGCCCCCGATCAGGAAAATCAATGCCAATAAGATCTGCACAACCCATAAAGCAACATTCATTCAAGTTCACTCCTCTTTTTTATTGGTGCAATTTTACGCGTTGAAGAACTTAAGTTGCATCATAAAGCATTGCGCTTGTGCGAACAATTAGGCACTTTATTTAAACAAGGTATCGAAAAGGAAACCATGCGAGTTTGACAGTTGGAGAAGTCAATGTTAATATGAGTTACATTAAATATTAGGAGGCACGTTATCTATGCTACATTCCATGCGTATTCGATAAGCCGGCAATAAAAAAGCAGATTAGTTTCCACTACTCTGGGCTTTTTTGTGCTGCTTATTTTTACGCGTGTAGACATAGATTGCGATAAGGATGGCTTTTTTTGCCATGCCTTTTATCGCCGTGTTCTTATTCGTGATGAATGCAGACCAACTGCCCTCAAGGTGGATTTGGATCTGTATTTTTTATTGCCCAAAAACAACCAGACAATAAAAAATACAGGGAGAAATGAACATGACAAAACAAAATTGGAAGCGCAGTTTCTTTACAATATGGGCAGGACAGGCGGTTTCGCTAATTACCAGCGCTGTTCTGCAGATGGCGATCATTTGGTATCTAACCGATAGGGCAGGGTCTGCGTTGGTGCTTTCTATCGCAACCATGGTTGGTTTTTTACCGCAAGCTGTTTTGGGAACGATGATTGGCGTATTGGTCGACCGTTGGAACCGCAAACTGGTGATGATCGGAGCGGACTTGATCATTGCGGCCGCAGGTGCAGCCTTGGCTTTAGTTGCGCTTGCCATCGACTTGCCGATATGGGTCGTGATGGTCGTTTTGTTTATTCGCAGTATCGGAACGGCATTTCATACACCTGCTTTGAGTGCGGTAACCCCTTTATTGGTGCCGGAAGATCAACTGACGAAGTGCGCAGGATACAGTCAATCGGTACAGTCGATAAGCTATATTTTAAGCCCTGTAATTGCTGGTGTTCTGTATGCAACATGGGAGCTTAACGCCATTATTGCGATTGATGTGATAGGGGCGTTGATCGCCTGTTTAACTGTAGCGCTAGTTGCTATCCCCAAACCAAAGACGCCGGTCGAAAGTGTTAAAAGCAACTTTTTCGAAGAGGTAAAAGAAGGTTACCGCACATTTAAAGCAGCGAAGGGTTTATTTGCACTGCTTTGGATCAGTGCTTTATATGCGTTTGTGTTTATGCCAATCAGCGCCTTGTTCCCTTTAATGAGTATGAGGTATTTCGGAGGTACGGCAACCCATGCTTCTATCGTTGAAACCGTCTTTGCCGCCGGAATGTTGGCTGGCGGCTTGCTGCTTGGAATTTGGGGCGGATTCAAAAACCGTGCATGGAGTATAATTTTTTCCGTCTCATTGATGGGGATTGCTCTTGCAATTTCTGGTTTATTGCCGGTAAACGGGTTTCTCCCCTTCGTTCTATGCAGCATTTTGATGGGCTTTTCAAGTCCATTCTTTAGCGGTGTGCAAGCGGCTCTCATTCAAGAGAAAATTCAACCGGAGTTTCTTGGACGGGCATTTGGCCTGTTGGGCAGCATGACATCTTTTGCTATGCCGCTGGGGTTAATCGCGTCCGGGATTTTTGCGGATCGAATCGGCATTCATTATTGGTTTACGCTTTCGGGAATCGGCATCATCGGCATTGCGCTTCTATGTATGCTGCTTCCGTCGATTCGGCATTTAGATAAATAAGAGGAGAAAGGAGGTGCGACGATGACGTTATTGATAAAAGCTAAAGATATTCGGAGATTCGAGCTGTATTGGCTTCGATGGGGTTTTCTCAATAGGATGTGCGGAAAGTGTTGCCGGGTTTTAAGCGGCGGCGAAATGATTAAATTGCAGCTGGCCAAAATGCTTCTGAGGCGGTATAACATCTTGCTAATGGATGAACCGAGTAATTTTCTCGACTTGCCTGCGGTCGAAGCATTAGAGCAATTGATGAAGAGCTGCGCAGGTACTATTATTTTCGTATCGCACGATGTGCATTTATTGGAGAAAGTAGCCGATAGGGTATATCAAATCGAGGATAAAAAAATAATTCTGAAGGGATATAAACGGCGCGGATGCCGTATTCTACATTTGATGTTTAACGAAATGTTGGTAAAACGGAGGGCGTGCTTTGACCGAACAAACCAAGGAAAAAGTACGGAATATCGGCAAACTTATCGTATTCATCGTCAAAATATCCGCCGCTTCCGGAATCGCATGGGAGCTCGCCAAGCTGGCCGGGTCGAAGCACCCTTACCTGGCGCCGCTGTCGGTGATTTTATGCGTGCAAACCACCGTCTTTCAATCCATTCGATACTCGTTTCATCGGCTTCTCGGTACAGTTCTCGGCGTTACGTTAACCTTGTGGGCCGCAGGCTCTATGGTCTTAAACGGCTGGACGCTGGCTTTGCTTCTCGCCCTGGTGTGCGGATTCGGTTTACTGATAGACAGGACGGAAAGCGTCATGCATGAAGTGGCGTTGAGTGTGCTGCTCGTTTTTGCCCTGCAAAAACAATCCGACCTTTACGGACTGGACCGCATTCGCGATACGTTTATTGGCTTAGGCGTCGGGCTCGCCGTCCATATGCTCATATACCCGCCGAATTTTGTCAAACCTGCTGAACGCAAAGCTTTGGCACTCATGAAAAGCTTATCGGAGCGGTTTGCCGAAGCAGCTGACTGGATTCAAAGCGGTTGTTCCGACGAGCAAAAAAAGGCTGTTCAATCGGCGCTGCGGACATTTGGGAAAAATCTGTTTCAATTAGAAAAACAAATGGAGCAGGCGGCGGAAAGCATCCAATTCAATGTGACCGCACCCGCAAGCCAAGCCTTGATGCGGCAAAATCTGAATAGAATCGCTATGATGAAGCAAGGTACGGCCTATTTGGAAAATACGCTAAACGTTGTTTCCGAATGGAACTCCACAGGGACGCTAGGAGAACCCGAACGAAAACAATGGGCCGGCCTGCTGAGAACGATCGGCTTATATTGGATCAACCCAAGTCCCAAAGCGGCCGATCTTTCCGTGTCGTCGCTCGAACTGCGTCGGATGGACGCTATGCCGGACGAGCCTCTAAGGTATTCGTCAGCCATTTTTACGGATACGTCCGCGCTTCTTAAACAGCTTTATCGGCTGTCCTAATTCGCGGCACCCCTTATGATGGGGTGTCTTTTTTTGCGCTTTAGGAGCATAACGATTTGTCCCGATTCGTATAATGCAGTAATTTGCGGAAACCGTGCGGAGCAACATTCGAAAGGAGAGGGCGGCTTTGGAAGTCATCGGCAGAAGTGTTCCGAAAAAAGAGTCCTGGGATAAGGTAACAGGCGCCGCTTTATATACGGGCGATCAAACCGATACACGGATGCTCCACGCCCGTATGGCAATAAGTCCGTACGCCCATGCGCGGATCGTCGAGATCAACACGGACGAGGCCCGGCAAGTTCCAGGGGTTCGCGCCGTGTTGACAGGGGATTGCAGCGATGTTCTTACCGGGGAAGAAATTCGCGACAGACCCATCATCGCCAAAGACCGTGTGCGGTTTTACGGGGAAACCGTAGCTGTGGTGGTCGCCGATACGGAAGTGCAGGCCCAGCGTGCGGCGGATTTGATCCGAATCCGGTACGAGCCGCTGCCGGTAGTGAACTCTCCGGTGGACGCCTTGCGAAGAGACGCTCCGCTCATTCACGAGAAGCTGGGGGAGTATGAAGCGGCGGCAGGGGTTATGCCGATCCCCGGAACCAACATCGCCAGCCTGCTCAAGGTTCGCAAGGGCGACCTGAGAGTGGGCTGGAATATGAGCGAAGTCGTCGTCGAAAACACGGTTTCGTTCGTACCGTCGGACCATGCGGCGATGGAAACGCGAAGCGCTGTCGCGGAGATCAAGCCGGACGGCCATATTCACATTGAATCGTCGACGCAGGCTCCTTTTGCCATCAAAAATTATTTGGGCCGTTTTTTTAATATCAATCCCGGTTGGATTGTGGTGACCACCCCGTTCGTCGGAGGCGGTTACGGCGGCAAGGCTGCGATCCAGCTGGAGCTGGTCGCTTATGTTGCTTCGCGGGCGGTGGGCGGCCGCAAAGTTAAAATCATCAACACGCGGGAGGAAGATATGCTGACTTCGCCGGGGCATATCGGCCTCGATGCCACGGTCAGGCTGGGCAGCACGGCGCAGGGGAAAATCACCGCGGCGCATATCGTGTACCGGTTCGACGGCGGCGCTTACAACGATAAATCCAGCGACGTTGCCCGGGCAGCCCTGATCGACTGCTCCGGACCGTATAGAATCGAGCATTTGTATTGCGACTGCTACACGTTGTACACCAACCATCCTTACGCTTCGGCATTTCGGGGATACGGGCATGCGGAACTGACCTTTGCCATAGAGCGGGCGATGGATGTGCTGGCGGAAAAACTCCGCATGGACCCTTGGGAGCTGCGCATGCGGAATATTGTCGTGCCCGGCGACACCGCGCCCACCAAAGATGTGCTGACGGAAAGCAGTCTGGGCGACTTAAAAACCTGCATGCACCGTTTGCGTACGCTGTCCGGCTGGGACGAATGGCAGGTGAGGCAGGTGGATGCGAATAAGATCCGGGCCAAAGGAATCAGCTGCTTCTGGAAAAATTCCTCCATGGACCCGGATGCCAGTTCGGGGGCGATCATTTCCTTCAATCGGGACGGCAGCGTAAATCTGGAGACCGGCGTCGTGGAGATCGGCACCGGCACCAAAACGGTGTTGGCTCAAATCCTGGCGCAGCGATTGAAGATGAGTCCCGATAAGGTTCACGTGAAGTTTAAGGTGAATACCCAAATTACGCCGGAGCACTGGAAAACGGTGGCTAGCCGCGGCGTTTTTTTGGCGGGACGCGCGGTGCTTAAAGCGGCGGACGACGCGATCGGGCAGCTGCTGAAAATCGCCGCCTGCGTGCTCAGGGCGGACCCCGACGATCTGGAGCTGGGGTGGGAACGAGTGTTCGTCCGGGCCGACCCGAGCTTGAACGTCAGGGTCGAAGAGATTTGCTATGGCTACAGATATCCGAACGGAAATTCCATCGGCGGCCAAATCATCGGCCGAGGTAATTATATCCAGCGGCGGATGAACTTGACGAACCCGAAGACCGGGGAAGGCACGCCGGGGCCGGAGTGGAACGTAGGGGCCCAAGCCGTAGAAATTGAGCTTGACACCAGGGATTATTCCTACCGGCTGCTTAAAGCGATTTCCGTCAACGACGCGGGCAAGGTGCTGAATCTTAAAGCGGCGCTTGGCCAAGTGATGGGCGCGATGTCCATGGGGCTAAGCTTTGCCAACCGCGAGACGTTTTTGTTTAGCCCCGGAGGCGCCGTCTATTATCCAACGCTTCGCGATTATCCTTTAATCCGTTATGGCGAAAACCCGGATTATGTGGTGGAATTTATCGAAAGTCCGTGCCTGGATGGGCCCTACGGCAGCCGCGCGCTGGGCGAACACGGGCTGATCGGCATGCCTGCCGCATTGGCCAGCGCCTTATCGCGCGCTGCGGGAGTGCAGCTGAATCAATTGCCTCTTTTCCCGGAAACGATCTGGAGGACAAGAAGGGGGAGGCAGAATGATTCCCTATGACTTCGAATATTACCGGCCGGCTTCCGTAAATGAGGCCGTTAACCTTTATCGGCAATTGGACACACAGGGCAAACGGCCGCTTTATTGGTCCGGCGGCACCGAAATTATCACCTTGGGCAGGCTTAACCAAGTGATTACAGGGGCCGTGATCGATCTGAAGGCGATCCCTGAATGCCGCGAGATGTCGGTTCGGGAGGATAAGCTGATTCTCGGGTCCGCGCTGACACTGTCCGAGCTTTACGATTCCCGGGTGTTTCCTCTGCTTGGAGAAACCGGGGGCGAAGTTGCCGACCGCACCTCCCGCAATAAAATTACGTTCGGCGGCAATATTTGCGGGCGGTTTATTTACCGTGAAGCGGTGCTTCCGCTGCTCTTAACCGATAGCGAAGTGCGGATCGCCGGCCCGGCGGGGGGAAGACAAGCGCCGATTACCCAAGCGTTCGACCAAACCCTTCAGCTTGGAAAGGGAGAATTCCTGGTGCAGACGGTTACGGATGAAAGCTATAGGAGAATGCCCTATATCACCATAAAAAAACGAAAAGTAGCCGTCATCGATTATCCGGTCGTCACCGCGGCCGGGATTCGCACCGGTTCCGGGATTCGCGTCGCTTTCAGCGGGGTGTGCGCTTTTCCTTTCCGCTCGGAAGCGATTGAAGCCCGTTTAAACCTGCGGGACATCCCGCTGAAAGAAAGGGTCGAGCAGGCCATTGCGCTGTTGCCGGCGCCAATCCTGAGCGACATTAAAGCTTCGGCGGAATATCGCGGGCTCATTCTGAAGCTGACATTGGAAGACATATTGAAAGCGTTGGGGGCGGAATAATATGGCGGATACGAAACGTTACGGCATGGCGCTGGATCTGGATGTGAACGGCGAGATACGGACCGCCGCCATTCGGCCCGCAGACCTGCTGCTGGACACATTGCGGGATTCTTTGGGTTTAACCGGCTCCAAACCGGGCTGCCGGAACGGAGACTGCGGGGCCTGCACGGTACTCGTCGACGGCATACCTATGAAATCCTGCCTCATGCTTACCGTTGAAGCGGCGGGAAAAAAGGTAACGACCATCGAAGGCCTTTACGATACGAAGGTTCAAAGGGAGTTCGTGGAAAAGTTCGCCTTCCAGTGCGGCTACTGTACTCCCGGCTTTATTATGAATATCTATGCGCTGGCACGAACTCATCCCGATGCGGATCAGGCGACGATCACGGACTGGCTGCAGTCCAACATCTGCCGGTGTACGGGTTATGAAGAAATTCATCAGGCCGTCGTTTCGGTGTTGGGGCGTCTTCCTGCGGCGGAGAATTAAAATTCTAATGGGCGGCTATCCATTCAGTATCTCCTGGGCAGGAATACACTGCACATGAAAAGGTAGGTGATGATCTATAAAAGGGTACACTGATGAGGAAGTTGCAGTAACGGGCAGGGTTATAATAGTCATCGGCGTGGCATTGTTATTATTGGGGAATGCCTATTTGCTAGGTCATGAGTGGGAACGTGTTGTAAAACGCAAGGCCGCGAAATATCGTTAATCCCCATAAAAAAGATGCGCCATCCCAAGAGATGCAACGGCTGCTTTCATGGGACGGCGCATTTTACTTTTATGTAGCCCTAGCGGCTTTTTTTCGGCCGCCGCGCGATCATTATGACCAGTTCGACAAGCAAAACGGGCAGCGTCACGCGGGCGGGATAAGCCAGGTAGCGAGGCTCCCAGCGCGGCGAAAATTTTTCTTTATAATGACGAAGTCCTTTAAAGCCGTACCAGTGGCCTCCATAATTGTATACCCGATTCGCCAGTTTTTCCTCGCGCAAAGCCATATTCGCTTGGCCGACGCTTGAAAGGGGGGCCATTCCCAGATTAAAGACGGCGTAACCCTGCTCCCGCGCCCACTCTAACAAGCGGATAAACAGGAAATCCATCGTTCCGTTCGGGGTTTTGCGTAAATGGCGCATCAGGTCTACGGACATGGTCCGCCGATCGTCATAACTTGGAGCAAGCGATGCAAAAGCGATCTCTTGCCCGTCCGCCGCCGCAAGTATGGCAATCGGAGATTCTTGCAAATACGCAGGATCAAACCAGCCGAGTGAAAATCCTTTTTCCCTGCGGCCGTCCAGCCACTCGTCCGAGATGCGCTGAAGCCGGCCGAGCAACTGCGGATCGTGCGGAGGCTGAAGCACCTCAAAGTGAAAGCCTTCCCGTTCAAAGCGATTTTTCACATTGCGCAAACTGGTGTTGGCTTTTCCGGCTAACGTAAAGTTTGCCAGGTCGACCAGCGCTTCTTCGCCCAGTTTGAAAAATCGGTACCCGTGTTCATGGTAAATCGGCAGGTTTGCGGGAGATACCTGATAGAACACAACTTCCAGATCGTATAAATCGGCAAAGCGCTGACATTCCTGAATCCCGTCGTAAAGAAGCGGCGCGGGGCCAATGGGATCGCCCAACACCACGAATTTGTTGCGGATGAGCGAATACGGAAACAGGACGCGTCCGCCGCAAGCCCAAAAAAAGCTTTTGTCGCCGGCAAACAGCATGTGCGTCAGAAGATTGCCGCCGGTTTCGCCGAGAAAGCCGCGCAGCTTGTCCCGCTCCGCTTCGGTCGCCCCAAGCGCACCAAGCCTGTTAGGGCGGAGAATGATCGTAAGCGAGAGCAGAATCCAAGTAACGGCGAGCCCGGTAATGATCGCAACGGTATGCTCGGTCGGATTCAGAATGAGATGAAGATACCGCTCGTGACCCGGCGGCAGGTGTTTGAAAAACGGCGGCTGCGTCCCCGAGGCGATTGCTTCGTACAACAAAGCTACGATAACTGTGGAAACCGCCCATGTCGCCATGGTGCCGCGCCCGATCTGGGCTCCGAGCCGATAAAACCGTTTGCGCGACACATAAAGCAGAAAGGCGATCAATATTAAAAAAATCGCTTCCTCATAGTCGAATGCCTTGGTGAAGGTAAACAGGATTCCGGCGCCCAGCAGACCCATCGTCCACTGGTAAGCCCGCTTGATCCGCCGGGAGATTCCCCAGGAAAGAACGATCAGCATCAGTCCGATGATCACGCTCAATTGATGGGATAACCGCATCAGCGGCAGGGACAGGAGCTGCTCGGCCAATCGCAGCCGATAGAGAAGCCCGGGCGTCGCCGCTGACAGCAGCAGGATCACTCCGCTGAAAAAAACCAGCTTGCCGAGCGCCCACGCTCCGATTTCCGAAAGCCATGCATACTGGCCGGGAAACTCCCAGAACCGCTGCCAGGCGTTCAGCGATTTTTCAACCGTTTGCGTATTGGCCTCCGACGCTTTGCGCCGCTCGTTCGCAAACTCGAATACCCCCATAATAAGGCCGATCAGCCAAGGAATGATGTAATACATCATCCGGAATAAAACGAGCACGGCGGCTGTTTTTTCGGGCGCGTAGCCGAGCGCCTGAAGCCCAAGCAGCGCAATCAGGTCAAAACCGCCGATGCCGCCGGGCGCCAGGCTGACCAGACCGGACGCGGCGGCGATGGTGTAAATGCCAAGCCCGGTGCGGAACGACAGGTCCGGCAGCAGGGTCGAAGCGATCATCCAAAAGGCGATGCCGGATAATACCCACTCTACCAAAGAGACCGCCACGGACGCGGCGATTGTGGAGAAGTTCATCCGCGGCAGATCACGGTTCAGCCATTTGGTATAAAAGGACGAACGCTGAAAAAGGACGTAGCCGGGCAGATAAAGGGCAAGCGCCCAGACGGCATACAGCGTCCAGGGGTGGGAACGGGTGACCGCATCAATCGGAAGCAGTCCGGCCAGATCTCCCCAGGCCAGTAGAGATATGCCCGTAATGGTGATGGTCGACAGGAAAGCGATGGAAGCCGTGATCGTCGCAACGGAAATCCCGCGGCTCCGGTATAGATAGGTTCGCAGAGCCGCTCCGGCTATTCCGGCGAACCCGATGACATTGTTTGAAGTATTGGCGATCCACGCAAAACGGAACGTCGTCCAGCGCCCGATCGGGAGCCGGAAATGGCGGCGAAGCACAAACTCGTAGCCGCTCACCGAGGCGACGGCGGCAAGGGACATGGCGATGAGCAGCAGAACCCTGGACGGCTCCAGGCGGTGCAGCACACGGAGGGTGGCGGCCCAGTCAATGCGGCGGAACTCGGCCTGGCCGGCCCAAATAATCAATCCGATAATGACGATAGGAATCAAGATTTGTACGATTTTCAAACGGTACAGCGTCGTAAATAATTTTACAGTCTTCAGTCGTTGGAACGTCTTTTGCATGATAGATAACCCTTCCTCTACTCCCATCAATTTCTGCGTATTCAAGTATACCCTTTATGGGCGCGATTAAAAAGTCCGCAAACCATCCGGAAGATTGCTCCGGGCAGGGAAGAAGTGCTAAAATCCGGTGTAAACACTAGCAAGGCGGCTAGCATTTTTGCAAACCGTCTTTTTTGCATCCGGAGGAGATCAACCTTGGAAATCCTAACTTACTGGCTTGAGCATTACGGGCAAAGTCCGGTTTCTGCTGCTGACTTCTTTTGCCGTATTCATATTGTTTTTCTGGCTGATGCTAGGCGTAATCCAAGATTTTTTGGCCCATGAATTCGAGGAAATCGACGAGATTGCATTCTATCTGTCGGCAACCATTTTTGGTCCGAAATGGACAAGTTTAATGAATGTTGCTGCCATACCCGGAACGCTTTATTTCTACGGACCCGTATTAGGGCTCACTGCGGTCTGGATCGTGCTGCAAAGCAAGGAGCGCAGGCTTGACCTGGCCTTTCTTGTTTGGGTCGTAGCGGGCGGGGATTTTTTGGATCCTATTTTGCGTCTCATTTTTCACCGTCCGGGACCGGTTGCGGCAGGCGTCCCGCCACTCAATACCTTTCCCAGTGGAGAGACGCTGATCTCGATCACGGTATACGGTTTTCGGCCTTTCTGCTGCTGCGTTATTATCAAAACCGCAATGTTCGCGTACCTGTTGTTATTGGGGGTATTGTAATCTGCCTCGCGGTCGGCGTCAGCCGTGTTTATTTCAAAGAACAGTATCCAAGCGACGTCTTTGCGGGGTATGGGTCAGTTTTAACGTCATATTGCTGGAAATTCTCCGGAAGCTGCGGAGCATTAAGAGACCTTCTGTAAATGAATAAAGCGGGGGGCAGGGAATCAGGAAGGCCAGCGAGAATTGGTATTGGGGAATTAGTGATTACTTATTCGGATAGGAGATCGGAAGTGAACAAAAACATACTGAATTGGGAGACGGGGAAATGGTTGAACCCGCCTCTGTCCGTGATGCAGGAGGGAGACCATTGTTCACCGGCTCGGTACGGCCTGGAGGTTACGTTTACTCGTTGGACGTTCGCCGAGCAAGACCGGGACCTTCATGCCGATCCGCCGGCGGAGTAGCCGCATGCTTCTGCATAATTAATGAAGAGCAGACCAGTGAAATTTTTCACTGGCTTATCTACTCTATTGAGTTCTCATGTAAAATTTGGGCTCAACCTAGAAATCGGTGTTTGGCAGCCGGCGATTGGAGCAATAACCGTTGATCTTAAAAATAGCGGATCTTTATGTGCTTATGATCCGGAGTTTGGCATGTTCATCCCCATTAGCGGCACTTTTAGTCCTTATTTTCCTATGAATGGTCTAGAACGCAGGCATTTCTTACGACGGAGGCAAATAGCGGCAAAAATTTCCTCTATTTTTCCCGAATGGACGGATTTCGCCAGAATAACGACATTTTATGTCCTTATTTTTTTTCTCTGGAGTTTTCAGGCAGCTGTTTTTTGCAGTTTTTTTGGCGCAATGCCTGTTGACTTAGAGCGCGCTCAAACTTGTAGACTACTTGACAGGAGGGGATACAGATGACAGAGAAAGAGAAAGAGTTGACGATTCAACAGGCTGCCGAACTCACCGGTTTAAGCGTACATACACTGCGAACGAGCGGATCGGTCTCATGGACCCGATACCGCGGGCCATGAATGGACATCGGCTTTATCGGGAGCACGATTTCGAATGGATCGTATTGCTCGCAAGGCTACGGGCTACAGATTGCAGGCGGTAAGGAAGCTGGCGAAAGAGACGGGACACACGCCAAATCAAATTGTGCTTGCTTGGATGCTGCAAAACGCCCCGGCGGCCTTACCGCTTGTTGCCGTGAGCGATTCCGTTCAGTTGGAAGAAAACCTAGGCGCGTTGGATATCCGGCTAAGCTCCAAACAGCTTGATGATTTGAATCTGGCGTAAAACATAAGCATGGCGTTTTGACGCACACTGCCTGACCAGGCAGTGTTTTTTTATTTCCGGTCATCTGGCTGGTATGCATCTAATTTCTAATTTCTGGGTAAATTAAAGAAAACCATTTTCCTAAGGGTGTTACTTGTGTGGTCTAAAATTGCAGCCTATATTCCTGACTGGACGATCTTTGTGCAGGCGGGGTTCACCTTGCTGGTTCCTATTGTCCTGTATGCCTTGCACCGCCGGCTCCGCTCGGTCGTAACGGGCCGGCCAAGCCATTCCGGGAACGGGAGCGAAGGCCGGGGGGCATCCGCCGCCGAATCGCCGGCATCCCGGGAAAGTTCCGGCCCGCCGTTATCCGGAGATTATGAAACGGATCTCATGTCCATGAAAGAGGCGATCGGCGGCAATGACGACGTGCATTTCCGGGAATATGAAGTCACGCCGTTCGGCGTCCGGGCGGTGTTGATCTACGTTGACGGAATGCAGGAGGAACAGCTGATCGATACCCATGTGTTGCAGGTGTTGATGTCGGACGCCGCTCAAGATGCGGAACAAAAACCGAAACGTCCGCCTGAAGAGCTTGCTTCGTACTTTAAGGAAAAAACATTGCCCATCAGTGAAATTACCGAAGTGACCGAGACCCGCCGCCTTAGCGAAGCGATCTTGACGGGATATACGGCCTTGCTGGCGGAGGGGATGCCCCATGCTTTGCTTGTCGGTACCCCGAAGGGGAAAACCAGATCCATCGAGGAGCCGATTTCGGAAGCGCTGCTGCGCGGGCCAAGGGTAGGTTTCACCGAGGTATTAAGCGATAACACGGCGCTGCTCCGGCGCCAGGGACGTACGGAGCAAATGGAAATCAAAAAATACGTCGTCGGCAATGTCGTTAAAAAAGACCTGGCGGTCGTCTATATGAAAACGATTGTGAATCCCGATTTGCTTCAGGAAGTGGAGCGGCGGATCGCCAAAATAAATTTGGATTATATCGCCGAGTCCGGTTATGTCGAGCAATTGATCGAAGATGATATATTGAGTCCCTTTCAGCAGGCGCAAAATACGGAGCGGCCGGACCGGGTCATGAGCGCCCTTATGGAAGGAAGAATCGCGCTGCTTCTGGACGGAACGCCGTTTGCGCTCATTGTTCCGGTGACGTTCAGCATGCTGCTGCAGTCTCCCGAAGATTACTATGAACGGTGGATGGGTGGATCGCTTTTGCGGACATTGCGTTTTTTTACCGCGTTTATGTCCCTGATGATTCCTTCGCTGTATATTTCATTTATTTCTTTTCATCCCGGGTTGATCCCGACCGAATTGGCTATCACGATTATCGAGACCCGCCAAAGGGTGCCCTTTCCTTCGCTGATCGAAATTTTGATCCTGGAAGTCTCGATTGAAATTTTGCGTGAAGCGGGGGTCCGGCTGCCCAGGCCGATCGGCTCCGCGATGGGCATCGTCGGCGGCCTGATCATCGGGGAAGCGGCGGTCCAGGCGGGAATTGTCAGCCCGTTTCTGGTTATTGTCGTCTCGGTAACCGCCATCGCTTCGTTTTCGATCCCGATGTACAGCGCGGGGATTACGCTGCGCATTTTGCGCTTTGCGGGGATGTTTTTTGCCGCTGTGCTGGGCATATTCGGAACGATCCTGTTTTTTCTGCTGCTGTGCAGCCATCTAACCAAGCTGGAAAGCTTTGGGGTGCCTTATGTAACTCCAGTCTCGCCGCTCCGGCTTCGCGACTGGAAGGATTTGTTCATCCGCGCGCCCCTGACGTTAATGAAGCGCAGACCCGCGATGCTGAAGACGACCCGTGAGCAGCGCAGATCCTAAATTGATACGTCGGGAGGGGCCCTTTGTGTTTACACGTTCTGATGACAAAATTACGATATCGCAAGCGGTTGTGTTTCTAACCGACAGCATCCTTGGGGCCGGGATTCTGAACTTGCCCAGGAGCGCCACCGAAAAAGTACAGACCCCTGACGCCTGGTTATCCGTTGCCCTGGCAAGCATCCTTGCGCTGCTGGCGGCGTTTGTCATGATAAAATTGTGCCAACAGTTTCCCGGGGCCACGGTCTTTGAATTCTCGCGAAAAATCGCCGGCGTTATCCCGGGCAGCGCTTTGTCCGCGCTGCTGATCATTTACTTTCTGATGATGGCCGTTTTTGAGATCCGCGTATTGGGGGAGGTGACGATCTTTTATTTGCTTGAGGACACCCCCATTTGGGCCATTATCATTCCTTTTATATGGGTGGCGGCTTATTTGATTTCCGGAGGAATCAACTGCATTGCCCGCTTGTTCCAGATTATTTTTCCCGTCAGTATCCTGGTTTTGGTGTTCAGCCTGTTTCTCAGCTTGAGGCTGTTCAATATCGATAATTTGCGTCCTTTGCTCGGGGAAGGCCTGCCCCCTGTAGTCGAGGGCTTGAATTCAACGCTCCTCAGCTTTGCGGGCTTCGAAGTCGTACTGATTTTGGTCGGGCATCTGCAGCATCCCGAGAAAGCGGCCAAAAGGCTGCTGCCCGGAATGGGCATTCCGATCGCATTGTACCTTATTACAACCGTAATTGTTGTGGGAGGCATGTCGACGAGCGCCGTATTAAGAAGCACCTGGCCGACGCTTGACCTTCTGCGAAGCTTTGAAATCAGCGGATTGTTTTTCGAACGGTTTGAATTTCCGTTTATGGTGATTTGGATCATGCAGATGTTTTGCAATTTCACCAGCAATTTTTTCGTCGTCTCCCTGGGAGTATCGAACGTTTTCCGCATCAAGTTCCCTGCCGCTCTATTTGCGCTAATGCCGGTGATTTTTATCGCGGCGCTCTTGCCCAAAAGCATCAACGACTTACTTGGACTCGGCGGAGCAAACGGAATCATGAGCGTCATCGTGTTCGTCTTGGTGACCCTGCCGTTATCCGTCATATTCCTCATCCGGAAGAAAGGACTTAAACAGCATGTGTAGACGGCGTATTCTGTCCCTTTTTGCTGTCGCTGGATTGCTTGTGATGCAAACGGGGTGCTGGAGCAGTAAAGAAATCGAGGATTTAAGCATGTACGTCGGATTGGCTTTGGACGTAGGGAAGCCGACAGCCATTGAACAGCAGTTGGAGAAGCAAGGGGGAAGTTATTCTAAGCGGGATCTGATGACGGCCACTATCCAGATCGTTCCGATGAAATCTTCCGGCGGCGGCAAACAACAAGAGGGGGAAGGCAGAGGGCCAGAATTTCTGAATACATCGGAAACGGGCGACTCTCTTTTCGAGATTATGCGACAGTATTCGCTTCGCCGGCAGCGCGCGGTCATCGGCCATCACCTGAAGGTGATCGTCATATCCACTGAACTGGTCCAAAAGCAAAACTTGGACAAGCTGCTGGAGTTCGTGCTCCGCGATAACGATATTCGCCCGAGCTGTATTGTGCTGCTTAGCCAAGGGCTGGCGCGGGATACGTTTGAAGCGGGACAGTCCGGCGAAATCCCGGCCTTCAAGTTGAAGGATCTGCTGCGCGGCCATTTTAGAACCGGTAAAATCTTGAAGGAGGTTAATTTGACCAGGCTGGATAGTCTGCTGGGCTCCAAGCGCAGCTTTATCCTGCAGGAGGTTGTGGCAGGGGGTGGCGAGACGGAATTTTCGGGTGCCGGTATTATTAAAGGGGAGACCGGACGATGGATCGGTTTGCTGGACCAAACGGATGTGGAGAGCATTTCCTGGATAAAAGGGGAAGTGCAGGGTGGGGCCATTAAAAGCTACGATTGGCGCAATGAACCGATCACTTATGAGGTTGAATCCATAAAGAGCAAAATCACTTCCGAGGTGCGGGATAATCGGCCTTCGTTCCATGTAAAGCTCGAATCGGAAGGGCGGATCATCGAAAATTGGGATGTTTTGGAGAATCCGTCCAAAATCGAGTATCAGGAGAAAGTGAAGAAGATATTTGAAAAAAGGTTGTCCCAAATGCTCGAAACGACGTTGGAAAAAATGCAGTCGAAATACAAAGTCGAAGTGGCCGGATTCGGTGAAAAACTAAAGATTCAGCAACCGAAATACTGGAAAACGGTGGAGGATCATTGGGACGACGTTTTCAGTCAAACGCCGGTGACCTTTGACATTCAATTTACGATCACGGACTTTGGTTCATCGACAATCTAAGTTCCAGCGAACTCAGAAATTGATTCTCCGGAGAGATTGAGGTGACGTTTATCACCATCTCTCCGGAGAACAACTTACAGTGAAGGGTTTATTTTTTGTCACCGAATACAAAGCCGCTTCAAGTCCGGAAGTTACTCCTGGATTGGCCGATCATTCTAATGATGATGCCGGGAATGACCAGCAGCAGCACTATGGAGCCATAAACGCCAATGGTGTAGCTGATTGCGTATACAAGACCGAATCCCTGATGAAAAAGGGAGGTGATGAGATGAATCAGCATATTCGTAAAACAAAAGGCGTAGCTTCGGATCATCCAATTCCGGTGCTGCGTAGTCCGTTTCCTTTTAATTTGGACGAGCGCCATCATCGTGATGAACAGCCAGATTAGATTCAGCGCATTGAATCCCATGCTGCCGATTCTTCCGCCGGTGGCGTAAGGCGCCATGTATCCGGAAGTCAGCACGACAAGCAGCACGGACACGATATAAACGTAGCCGTTAATGCGATGGAACCTGCGGCTTTTTTCAAAGATTCGATTGGAGAAGTTGAGCAGCCCCGCCGCCATGGCGATGCAGGCAAAGGCAACGTGGATGTACATCACGTTTAACCAGACGGGAAGATTAAGCTCGCGTTTCAGACCGGTTTTATGGCTTAAAAATTCCGCAGCTCCGGGATCGATCCAATAATTTTTCACCAGAGAATAAATGATGAACAGAACGCTGGCCGCGGCCAAAAGTCCGTATAATGTTTTCCGTATGTTCATGTGGTCCCCCCAGCTCAAGAAACCCGCTTTCCGGTTAATTTGGATGACGGCAGCATGCCGGCCTTGGCGACACCGATCAGGTCATCTCCGTCTACGACGGCTTCGAATTTCAGATTTAAGCGCATTGGTTTCGTGATTCGCAGCGACCAGGTAAGCTTGCCGTCCTGCAGGACGGGGTCCAAAAACGGGACCGTCTCATTCCCTTGTGTTGCGTTGCCTTCGATCCCCCCGCTGCTCGTTGAGATGGAGAGTTTTACCTGCATTTTCCCCACGGGCGTAGCGATCGTCGCGACCCAGTCCCCCTCGAAGACAGGTGCCTGCGAGGTTTTGTTATCCCCGGCGCCATAAGCCGCTTTCGCTTTATCCGCCGCGATGTTCGGTTCGTTGTCCGCCTTTTGTTTATGACCGCCAGGCGCAAGTCCGGTTGCTCTCCAGACCGTCCCCCTCCGTTCAAATTCGAACAGTTGCTCTACCGCATGGGCGATACGCGGTCCAAGCTCACGTTCCACCAGGTACAGCGCTACATCGAGTCCGGATGTTACGCCGCCGCCGGAAACGAGATTGCCGTCATCCACGACCCGTGCCGGGACGGGAACCGCTCCGGTTGCCCCTAGCACATCCATACCCAAATGATGGGTTACCGCCTTTCTGCCTTCCAGCAGCCCTCCCATGGCCAGCAGCAGGGAGCCGCCGCATACGGTGGCGACGATGATGTCTTGTTGCCTGAGGGCTTGCTCCATCAGTCCGGTTAATTCCGTTTGCACTGCTCTGCTCAAAATGGCTGGGATCGAATCGGGGCCATCTCCTTCGACGTCCCCCGCCGCGCCGGGCACGAGGATGATCCCCGCCTGCTGCGGATTCAATCTGCCGCTGGCTTCAATTTTCAATCCGTTGATGCCGCTGGTCACGGACCTCGGTCCTTCGGCGGTGACGAACTCCACGCTTACCGCATTTTCGGCATGCAGGACAGCGGAGTTAAACACCTCGTAAGGCGCGATGGCATCCAACAGGTCAAAGCCGTCAAACAACACAACTTGAACGCTTAGCATCAGTAAATCCTCCTAGTTCAAAGTAAATCAAATCATAACAAACGAATATCTCAAACCAAGCTGTAAAAAAGTCACAAAACAATAAACAATCCATCACAAAACATAAGGGTTTGTCGGTTCTTTCCGAAAAGATGATAAACTAGGGGATGAAGGTGGGATGCTGATGAGTTCATTCCATACGATACTCGTTGTAGACGACGACCAAAGTATCGTTGAACTATTAAGGGACTTTTTGGAGAACGACCAATTTCAAGTCATCACCGCAGGCGACGCCGCTGAAGCTTGGGCTTTGTTTGAGCAAAACTCCATCGACTGTATCGTTCTCGACATCATGATGCCGGGGCAAAACGGGTTTGAGCTGTGCCGGCGGATTCGGGCGGAAAGCAGCGTGCCGATCCTGTTCCTTAGCGCGCGCAGCGATGATGTGGACAAGATTCGCGGCTTGACGCTCGGCGGCGATGACTATATCGTCAAAACCGCTTCGCCCGGAGAGATCGTGGCCAGGGTAAAAGCCGTCTTGCGGCGCACCGCTGGGGGCCGGCAAGCGGACGGAAGAATCCTCGATTATGGCCGCATCAAGTTAAATTTGTCCACCAGAGAGGTGCTGGCGGACGGGAAAAACGTCGTGCTCACGCCCAAGGAATATGAGCTGTTGCGATTATTCGCCGAGCACCCGAGACATGTGTTTTCCTATGAGCAACTGCTCGCAAAATTTTGGGATGGGGTGGGCGATCGCCATACGATTCGAGTTCATCTCAGCCGGCTGCGCGAAAAGATCGAATCCGATCCGAACCATCCGGAATACCTGGTAAACGTATGGGGTGTTGGCTATCGCTTTGAAGGAGGATAAAATGAGAACACTTCGCATACGTACGTTTACTTTGCTTTGCTTCTTGTTCATCCTCTCATTGCCGTGGATTTTCTTTCTGACAGCACACTTTATGGAAACCAAAACGCTAAGCATCGCAAACAGCGGGCTGCAAAATAAAGCGCTGCAAGCAAAATTAAACGGGATCATTGCCAGGATTGAAGCCGGTTCGGACAAGTGGAGGGATCCTATTTGGCAGACAAAGCTGCATGAAGAGCTGCGGAAAGCGAATATGGATGCGGCTATTTTATCGGCGTCGGATCAGGAGATTTACCGGTCCAATCCGGAGCGCCGCGGCTCCCTGCGGTCTACGGAACGGATTTCCGTCATTGAGGACGGTCATTTGCTGGGAAGGGCGGTCATTTATCTGCCCAAGTCCAATACCGTTCAAATGATTTCGGCGTTTGCCGGATTTTTATTGGCATTTTTTATTATCGCTGTTGAAATGCGGCGGTTCCTGCTTAAGCCGCTCGAGAAGATGGGCAATGCGGCCAGACAAATCGCCGCAGGAGATTGGGATGTGCGGTTGCCCCGGTCCAGGATTACGGAAATCGCTGAAGTCCGCGACGGATTTGAAGCGATGGTCAACGGGCTGCAGAAGTCGTATCGGAAACAAGCGGAATTGGAAGAGGAGCGCCGGTTCGTGATTGCCGCGGTCGCGCATGATTTACGGACACCGCTGTTCGCGTTACGCGGTTATTTGGACGGTTTGGAGCAAGGAATTGCTGAATCGCCGGAGAAAATGGCAAAATATTTGGCGGTTTGCAAGGAAAAATCGGCACAATTGGACCGGCTCGTTGAGGACCTGTTCACCTTTACAAAAATGGAGTATTTGAAGACGGAGTTGAACAACAATACGGTTGATATTAAACTCATCCTCCAGAAGTCGGTGGACAGTCTGAGTCCGCTGGCCCGGCAGAAACAGATCCCGATCTTAGTTCATGCCGGGGACGATTTGCTGATTAACGGGGATGCGCACTTCATGGAACGCGCCATGAACAATCTGCTGGATAATGCCGTCAGACATACCCCAATTGGCGGTGAAATTGTTGTGCAAGGTTATAAAGCGGGCGATAAAGTAAAGTTTACGATCCGTGACACCGGCCCGGGCTTCTCCTCGGAGGAACTGAAGCGCGTTTTCGAACCGTTATATCGCGGGGAAGTCTCCAGAAACCGCTCCACTGGAGGCAGCGGGTTAGGGCTGACCATTTCACAAAGAATCGTCAGGCGGCATGGAGGTGAACTTGCCGCAAGCAACCATCCGGAGGGAGGAGCGTTGCTGGCAGGTTGGCTGCCTGTGGCCGCTCCGGATTCAGCTTATGCTGGCAAAGCTGAGCGCCCAAAATAGGCGTATGTAGGAAACATGGGCGTAATCCCACAATAATATATTGCTAAATAAGTGTAACAAAGGAGAATAATCATGTATCAATACAATTACGCTCCATCAGGTTACGCCCCGTATGAAATACCCGATTCCGCATTTCGCCAGCAAGATTTGGGCATTGAATGGCACGTACAAGAAGACGGGTGGAGCGGGGTGTGGCGCAGGCGAGGAAGCAGCAACACTTTTGATGCCAGGTGGACTATGCCTGGAGCTCAACCAGTAACTGCAGTTTTGACAATTATTATTTTTGGCAATTTTGTATTTGTTCAGCGGCGGTACAGCAGTGACGGAAACGATTGCATCTACACTGGAACACTTTCTGGAGATGGCCGTACTGTAACCGGGACTTACAGATGTACCCGGGGCGGAGGCAGGTGGACTGCTACGATCATTCGGCGCGAGAGAATCAGATTAGGCAGGGTCTGGTTTGAACAAGAAGGGGGCTGGAGTGGCGTATGGCGGCGCCGGGGAAACAGCAACATTTTCGATGCCAGGTGGACGATGCCCGGGGCGCAGGATGTAACGGCCGTATTGACGATCAACATATTCGGCAACAACGTCCAGGTTTTACGGAGAAACAGCAGCGATGGAAATAACTGCGACTACATCGGTACCATTGCCGGGGACGGCCGAACGGTTACCGGCACTTTTAGTTGTACTCAAGGCGGAGGGACTTGGAGAGCAATTATAACTTTTTAAACTGTGCTAGGACTGCTCCTTATTGAGCAGTCCTAATATTTTAAGCCCTGATCCGCACAATTAATAGTTTAACTTATATAGACCGAAGAGAATTAGGCAAGGATCGAACAGATATGTTCTAACGGGATCATTCAAGTACTTATTATAATGAACTTGCAAGGTCAAATCCGGCGATAATCGCTCAGCCAAAAACAAAAAAAGGAGAGAATGAAAATGACTTTACATGGAAAAGTTGCCATCGTCACTGGGGCGTCCAGAGGAATTGGAAGACAAATCGCCATCCAGTTAGCGCAGTCTGGGGCAAAGGTGATTGTCAATTATTCTTCGAATCCGGACAAAGCGGACGAGGTCGTAAAAACGATCGAGCAGTCCGGCGGGGAAGCGGCCGCAATCCGCGGCAACGTCGGCAACTTAAGCGAAGTCGAAGCGTTGTTCTCCGAGACGCTCAATAAATATGGGCGTGTGGATATTCTCGTTAATAATGCCGGCATCATGGTTTGCAAACCCATCGAGGATGTAACGGAGGAGATGTTTGACCGGCATTTTGCGGTTAATGTGAAAGGGACTTATTTTGCCTGCCAGCAAGCGATGAAGCATTTGGAAAAAGGCGGGACGATCATCAATTTATCGACCTCCGTGTCAGGTGCGATGCTGCCGACGTACAGCGTATATGCAGCTACAAAAGGTGCGGTCGAGCAACTGACCCGCCAATTGGCAAAGGAATTCGGTCCCAAAGACATCATCATCAATTGCATTGCGCCAGGACAAGTCTCCACCGAGTTATTCTTGAACGGCAAGTCGGATGAGCTGATTGATTCGTTTCGACGCATAAATGCTTTTGGACGGCTTGGCGAACCGGAAGACATCGCAAATGCGATCGAGCTGCTCGTTAGCGACAAAGCCCGCTGGATCACGGGGCAGACGATTCGTGTGAACGGCGGCTTCAACTAATATCGAAAGAGGTTGCCCGAAAAAAGTTGGACGAACCCGGCGCGAAAGCGCCCCGAGGTTCGTTTAACTTTGCTTGTTCACAACTTATTCGGCATCTTCTGCGGATGTTTTGTACGGACGTTTAACGGCTTGTTTGATGTGGCGGTCGATTTCCGCTTGGCCTTGAATTTCAACGGCCGCCTCGGCTTGATCGTTCAGTTGCTCCTCGGCTTGTCCAATTCCGTGCGCTTCTTGATGATTTCTGCTTGATGACATAACTTTAACCACTCCTCCTTTAGTCGGTTCCATCTGACTGCATGGTTATATTATTATTGGAGTGGGCAGTTTTATACGGAGGAAAATAATATGAACAAAACCGAACGGCAGCTCGCAATTACGCTTGAACTGCAGCGAAGCAAGGTGCTGAGAGCGGAGGATTTGGCGGCTCATTTCGAGACAAGCGTGCGGACGATATACCGCGACATTCAAGCCTTGAGCGAAGCGGGGGTTCCGATTGTCGGAGCTCCCGGGCAGGGTTATTCCTTAATGGAAGGATACTTTTTGCCGCCGGTGGGATTTACCGCGGAAGAGGCCGTGGCCTTGCTTATGGGGACGGATTTTATAGAGCAGAGGCTGGATAGCGATTACAGCAGGGTGGCCAAGGCGGCCAGGCGCAAAATCGAAGCGATTCTCCCGGAGCCGGTACGCGGCGAGTCGGCGCGCGTACGGGAGACGATGCGACTCCTTCGTGCTGGCGAACCGGTAACCGGGCGGAAGGAGAAAGACTATCTCGGCCAAGTACGACGGGCGATTTTGGAGCGGCGTAAAATTAGCTTTAGGTATCTGAAAAAAATCCCGGAAGCGGGCGGGGGCAGGGAGAGCAAGCGGGAGGCCGCGCCATACGGGCTGACGCTCGTACAGGGGAATTGGGTTTTGGTCGCACGCTGCGAGCTGCGGCAGGATATCCGCCATTTCCGCTTGTCGCGGATGACGGAGCTTGCCGTATTGGAAGAACGCTTTTCCATGCCGTCCGGCTTTAATCTAAGCCGTTACCGCCCGCCGAATGACCGTAACCTGCAGGTGCTGGTTCGGGTGAACCCCGAAATCGCCGACAAAATCGCCGAAACCGTTAATTTTTATGTAGAAGAGACTGAAGAGCGGGAGGACGGACTACGGGTCACCTTTCGCGTCCGGCAGTTGGAGGAGCTGCTGCCATATGTGCTCGGATGGGGCGGGGATGTCGAGGTGCTGGAACCGGACTCCCTCCGCCGCCGGATTCGGGAAGAGGCCGAAAAAATTTTAAGACGCTACTGACACGCTGTTGTCAGTAGCGTCTTTTTATAATGGGAGTATATCCCATGATTGAAGAGGAGTTGTTTGTAATGATGAGAAGTACGGCTGAGGCACTGCAGGCGTTTGAAGCAACGGTGGAACGGTATTTGAGCGAGCTGGAAAACCTCGATATGGAGCAGCTGCTGAAAAAAACGGATGAGGAGGAATGGTCCATCGGGCAAATGTACATGCATTTGATTCAATCGGCGCAATTTATGCATTTGAGCCATATCGACCAATGTTTGGCCGAAAGCGAAGCAACCTTGGTCCATACGGGGGAAAAAACGGAGCAGGGCCGGGCGGTATTCGAACTGGGGAGCTTTCCGCCCGTTCGGATTCGGGTCCCGGCTTCGCCGCAATACACGCCGCAGCAGCCGGGGAGCAAGCAGCAGCTGTCGGAAGGGCTGCGTGGTGTATTGGAGCGGATGAAACGCACCGAACCCGCTTTGCTTCAGGCGCCCGAACGCAACAAGATGCCGCATCCCAGACTCGGCCCGTTAAACGCCAAAGAGTGGTTTTTGCTGATCGAGATGCATTACCGGCATCATCTGCTGCAACTGGACCGTTTAAAGCGGGAGTTGAATTTGCAAGCATAGACAGCAGCTATAAGTTTAATAATATAGCGGCAGTCCCGGACTTTTCTGGTCCGAGGCTGCCGCATTTTTTTGCCAGTCTGATGCCGATCTCCCGGAAGAACTGAAGGATGAACTCGAAAAACGAGTTTTCCGTGTCGGTCAGCCGCTCTCCGGCGGGCCAGGACAAATAGATGGTGCGCCTGCACCGGGGTTCGCTAATGTGAAGCAGCTTGATATCTACGGTAACAACCTTGCTCCATAGAATGGATGGGATGAAGGAGCCGCCGATGCCGGTCTGGATCAACCCTCTGACCGTAGCGGGATCATCGCTTTCAAAGATAATGTACGGTTCGTACGGCAGCTGCGCGAAGAAGCGGTCGGTCGTTCTTCGCAGCGGATGGCTTGTCGTCAGGCTGATGAACTTCTCATGCTCCAGGTTTTTCAGTGATAAGGCTCTTCAAAGGCCGCAAGCTGGTTGTGCAGATGGTGGAAACCTATGGAAGTAAAAAAGTGTACTTGGTTCGGTTAAAAAAACGGCCACGGAGGTGCCATACTCCGTGCGCCGGAAAAATCAGCGTTTTATCCACGCCCGCTCCAGATCCATCTCGCGAATGCATTCGGCCGTGTCGTGTTTGTCGTTGTCAATCAGCGGCGCCACCGCGTACGCATGCATCTCTTCGGCCGAATGGGGCCGCAGAATCGGATCTAACGCATCCAAATCGTTCGTCCCCTCATCCAGCCACCGGGTCATGTTCTCCGGAGAGAGAATCGCCGGCATCCGGCTCTCAAATTCTCCGATCAACGGGTTGGCTTCGGTCATAACCAGAGTGCAGGTGCGAAGCGGTTCCCCGCGCGCATCCCGCCAGATTTCGTATAAACCGGCCACCCCGAACATGGCGCGGTTTTTCATGACGACCCGCACCGCGTATGACTTCTTGCCTTCATTTTTCCAATAGTAAAATCCGTTGCACGGGATGATGCACCGCTGCTTGTTCACCATTCTGCGGTAAGTCGGATTCCGCTGCACATTCCGGAGATCCGCGTTGATCGCATCCTTTCCCCAGTAGGGCACGAATCCCCAACGGAACTCGTCCAAAATCCGCTCCCCGTTCTGCTGCAGCACGACCGGCGTATGCTGCGTGGGGCTAATGTTATAGCGGTTTTTATAGTAGTACATCACCCGCTCGATCTGAAAATGCTCCTGAACCTCCGCCAGCTCGGCCGCCATGGAAAAACGTTGACACATGAAACATCAGCCTCCTATATAACCTAACTTATAGTGTTTGACAAAGAAGGAAAAATATTAATTTGGCTCCTTCGGCGGAAAAATTTTCTTGTCTATTTTTCAAAAAAATCTTGGTAAGGTAGGAGATAGCAATCGATTAAGAGGTGATGTTGTCATGATGAAGAAACGCTGTTTGTTTTGCGATAAGATTGTCTTCACTAAACAGGAAGGCGAGTATGATAGATATATGGACTGTTTCTGTTCACCCGGCGGGTCTTATAGCCTGCTGACGGACAGCTACAATGCGATACAATCGTTTCCGCACCAAAAGAAACGCGGCTTGCTTCATTTAGTTTCGGCTTATATCCGGGAGCGGACGGATTGCAATGAAAAGGTCGCTTTATCCGCCAACGATATGGAAGCCATTGCAAATTCTCCCGACAATCCGGCGAACATTCAAGACAAAGGGAATCGTTTGCTCCAGTATTTGCATAGACATTCCAATGGTCCGGGGGACCCGGTGATTATTCATCCGCTCTCCAACAGCTACAATCTGACGTATTCTCCCAATCTGCAAGAACTGGTATATATCATTGATAAGCTGAGAAACGAGCAATTGCTCATCAGGGAAGGAATTACCTTTCAACTGACTGAAAAAGGATGGAGGGAAGCCGCCAGCGCCGCAGGAAAAAACTTAAAACCATGCTCCGTTCTTATTTCGGATGAGGAGGATTTGCGCACGGAGTGGCAGGTTAAGCTGCTCCCCAAAATCGAGCAGTTCGGTTATCTGCCGCGCTTGCTGGCGCAAAGGAACACGCAGAGCAGTGTAAAGTATTCCTTGGCAGCGATAGCGGACAGCAAGCTGGTGATAGCGGATTTAACGGGGCAATCTCCTAAGGTGTATTTTGCGGCGGGATATGCGCTCGGTTTGAACATCCCCTTGATCTGGACCGTAAGCAGCAGCGATGCCGATACACTCCCTGTAAAAATCAAGGAGATCCGTCCCATTGTTTGGGATACCGTTGAAGAATTGGCGGTCATTCTCCAGCAGCGCTTGAGTTGATAGAAGAGCTCCGGAAAGCGGGGCACAGAGGAGGCAGCTTATGTCTCCTCTAAGTTTTTTATAAAAGGGATGGCCGGCCGCACCTTATTCATGGCGCGTTCCTTGGCTTCATCCAATACGTGCGTATAGATTTGCGTGGTAGAAATGTTCTCGTGGCCAAGCAGCTCCTGGACAGCGCGCAAATCAGCGCCGTTTCGCAGCAGATCCGTAGCAAAAGAATGGCGCAGTTTATGAGCCGATAGGGGGACACCCTTAAATTGAGGATATTTCTCGGCCAGAGCTTCGAACGTCTTATCGGCGATGGTTTGAACCATACGTTTACTGATGCGGCGGCCGAATTGCGAAATGAAAAACGCGGGTTCGTCTTTTTTGTTCCGCGGCTTAATTCGTTGGTCCAGCGACATCTGCAAAAGATACCGCAATTCCTCCGGAAGCGGGATATACCTCCATTTTTCCCCTTTGCCAAGCACCGACATTTTGGATCCGAAACGATCAAAATCAGTTATGTTCAGCCGGACGATCTCGCTTACCCGCAACCCGGCGTAAGCCATCAACGCGATAATGGCAACGTCGCGCACGATATACCTTCCCTTTACAAGCTGGAGGCACGCATCCAGGAATTGCTTTTGAAGAAATACCGGTTGCCGGTTTTTCTCGATCTTCGCTTTTTCAATATCCATCGCCGGGTTGTGGCTGCACACCCTAAACCGGACCAGAACTTTATAGAACAAACGGATCGCGGACTGGCAGCGGTTTCGATAGCGGGGGCCGGCGCCGGATTCGCGAACCCGCGTGAGATGCTGCAATATGTCAATGTCGGTTACATCGGCAACCGCTTTACCGTTCAATCCCGCGAGAAAGTGTTTGACGTCGTGGAGGTAGCCGTTCTGGGTTTCCTTTGAATATTCACGATCCTTCATATATACCAAAAAAAGGTTCAATTCACGCTCATATAGCTCCAAAGTATCTGTATACTTATTCATTCGCACCTGTCCAATCGCTTACAATCGAAATTACATTAAACGTACATTTAACGCAATTTAATTATAGCAAAAATCGCCCAAAAGAAGGAACTATCGTGCTTATAATTTTTAATTTTTTAGGTAAGGAGATAAAGGTTTCATGCATGAACAGAGCTGAGGAATGACAACTTAAGGAAGTGGTATACATCACAATATCCAAAGGAGGATACCTGTTATGGCTCACCAGAAGAGAAGGAAAGAAGCGGCCTGGAAGTCACGCAAGCAAGAACAGCATCCCCATGGTAAAATCAAATCGCTCAAGGAATTGTCCAGCGAATAGGATTGAGGAGTATACTACTTGAAAGCGAAGGACTGCCGGCGGAAATTGCCGGCAGTCTTTTTTTGCGCGAGAGGCCCATGCAATTGTGCATGGGTCTACACGATTTTGCCATATTTCTATCAAATCAAAGAATATGTTAAAAAATATAGCAGGATTAATGGGGGAATATGTAAAATAGTTACTCTAGCAATCTCTTTTTGTCTTAATTTAGGAGATTGACCCTATTTAGTAAAGGAGGCAGATGATAGGTTGATTTAAGCGGTTCAGGTTCGGCTTTTAGCAGGTAATTATCTTCTTTTGCAAGGAGGACAAACCAATTGAAACAGGCCAAAATATTCGGCAAATCGGGCATTTGGCTGCTCGTTGCCGCACTTATCGTTCCGTTGTTTTTACTCGCCGCATTCAGCGAGGAGAGGGTGGCGGCGGCCTCGGCCGCAAACGGCGATAAAATCATCGTCGGCTACTGGCACAACTTTGACAACGGGTCCAGCAACATCCGGCTGCGCGATGTCCCTTCGAGCTATGATGTCATCCAGGTTGCGTTTGCGGAGCCTTCAGGCGGTGCGGCGAGCGGAGATATGGCATTCCAGCCTTATAACGCCTCGATCGGCGAATTCCAAGCCGACGTACGGGAGCTGCAAAGCCAGGGCAAAAAGGTGCTGATCTCCATCGGAGGAGCCAACGGAGCCGTGGAATTGTCCACCGACCAGGCCAAACAGAAATTTGTCAGCACCATGAAAAGCATTATCGATACGTACGGCTTTGACGGCCTGGATATCGATTTGGAAGGAAGCTCGTTGTCCTTGAATCCGGGCGACACGGATTTTCGCAACCCGACGACGCCTAAAATCGTCAACCTGATCTCCGCCGTGCGGGAGATCGCGAACAGCTACGGTTCCGGCTTCGTCTTGACCATGGCGCCGGAAACAGCGTACGTGCAAGGCGGATACGCCGCTTACGGCGGTCCGTGGGGCGCGTACCTTCCGGTCATTTACGCTTTGCGCGATTCGCTGGACTATCTGCACGTGCAGCATTACAACTCCGGATCGATGACCGGTTTGGACGGGAAATCCTATGCCCAGGGAACGGCGGATTTCCAGGTGGCTATGGCCGAGATGCTGCTGCAGGGATTTGACGTTGGCGGCAATGCAAACAACCATTTTCCCGCCCTGCGCCAGGATCAAGTGCTCATCGGGCTTCCGGCCACACAGTCCGCGGCAAATGGCGGATATACGGCGCCGGCCGAAGTGCACAAAGCGTTGGATTATCTCGTTAAGGGGCAATCATTTGGCGGAAGTTACACGCTGCGCAATCCCGAAGGATATCCCGGCTTCAAAGGGCTGATGACATGGTCGATCAACTGGGATAAAGCGGCCAACTACGCCTTCTCCGGCAGTCACCGGGCCTATCTGGACAGCTTGGGCGGCGGAGGCAATCCCGATCCAGATCCCGATCCCGATCCGGAACCGGATACCACACCGCCAACCGCTCCCGGTAAACTGCGCGTAACGGGAGCCACGCCGACAAGCATCAGTCTCGCCTGGGATGCTTCCACGGACAACGTGGGCGTTGCCGGCTACACGGTAACGTATGATGCCGGAAGCATAAACGCAACCGGAACCGCGGCAACCGTTAGCGGCCTGTCTCCGAATACGACTTACACCTTTTCGGTAACCGCTAAAGACGCCGCCGGCAATATTTCCGCGTCCGCTTCCGTTCAGGGAGCGACGACGGCGGAGGATGATCCGGGCGAAGGTGAAGTTCAGCCTTGGCAGCCATGGGTTGCCTACCGTATAAATGACCTGGTGTCCTATAACGGCAGCATTTACGCGTGCATTCAGGCGCACACCTCGCTCCCGGGCTGGGAGCCGGCAAACGTGCCTGCATTGTGGCAATTGCAGTAACCAAGGCAGCGCCTATTTGAGGCTGAGCCGATAGGGGAATTTGCGGAAGCGGGGGGGTGCCCCGCTTCCTTGTTTTGCGCTGCCGCAACCATGCGGAGAATGTCCCCGTTGCAACGAACTCTTCGCCGAAATCACACAATATTTTAAGGTTGCCACTTGAGTATAGGGAAGTGGGGTGGGCGGCAGATCAACACTCGCTGTCCAGAGACTTTGCACGATTATCCCGTTTGATCAGGTAGCAGAGAGAAGGACAAGCTCGGGAGAAATAAATATTTGTGGAGAAGCAGATAGGTTCGAGATAATTTAGAACCCACACCAATCAAGTTGATTCGTATTAAACTAACCCCTGCCGTTCAAACGCCAAGATCAGGCCGCAGCCACAAGGGACAGATTCGGTTGGCGTGCGATCAGCTGGCGGTAAGGGATCGCCTGAAATCGCCACACACATGCGCTATCAGCGCTCCATGCAGGCCTGTTTGCTGTGATAACGGCTGCTGAATGGTTGAAGTTCCGTTCCCGCATTGACCTCTATGTCCGCTCGCTCCCAAAATCAAGAATTTACGAACGTGAGTTCGCTATATTTAATTTTACCAAACATACGTTCCCTAATCAAGCCAAAAATCTCACCTAAACCGCCTCATTTTTTCCTCATCTCTTCTGTTTTTTCTTCTCTCTTTTGGAACCCTTGCTTTAGCCCCGCTGGTCCCTGGCTCCCTGAACGAAGGGTATAATCGTGCAAAGGGTTGCTGGCAGGAACACCAAAACACGAACCCTTTAGACAGCCCCACACCTGGCGTTGATTTGTGAAACTGCTCGAAGCTCGAAACGGCTAGGGTACAAAAGGTAGATACACCGACCTCGGCGGATCGTGACTGGCGACTTTTTTGTTTTAAGGATATAAGTTGTTGTCCAAACGCCAGGAAATCACATTAAACAAAGGTCATGATAGCTGTAAATTTTTAACGTGTTCTGGAAGTGTAATACTGGTATAATTAGCTTTTAGACGTTTCTTTTAATTATTTTGGAGGTGTTTGATATGCAAAAAAGCCAATTTCAATCCAACCAACGAACCGGAATAAATCAAGATCAAAAAAGAAAAACGGTAAGCGGCCGCATGTTGCGGTATGGATTGTGATTAGCGAATAGGGAGTAGCGAATATTACCTTCTGGACCTAGAATGACGCGCCGCCTACCTGAAAGGCGGAATCCGTTTTGCATAACGTTCAAGCGGCAAAAGTATTTTATTTGATGAATTTTATTTCTTCGCTGGCAAACAGCACTATATTTACGACCTACAGCATCTATTACGTCACACAGCTGGGCTTGAATCCCTTTGAGCTTGTTCTGATCGGAACCGTATTGGAATTAACGGTGCTGATTTTTGAGGGGATTACCGGCGTCGTTGCCGATACATACAGCCGCAGACTGTCGGTCTTTATCGGGATGTTCATTTTGGGCGCGGGGTTTACGTTTGAGGGCAGCATCATTTGGTTTCAGGGGCTCGGCCTGGCGATCCCGCTCGTCGTTTGGGTGATGCTGGCCCAGGTGGTGTTCGGTATCGGTCATACCTTTATCAGCGGGGCGGACAGCGCCTGGATTGTTGATGAGGCGGGGGAATCCGCCGCCGGGTCCATTTTTATTCGCGCCAAACGTGTGGCTCTGACAGCATCTTTGCTGGGAATTGGCGTGAGCGTGGGTCTTTCCGTGCTGGCGCCGAATCTGCCGTATATAGCGGGAGGCCTGATGTACGCTGTGCTCGGCCTGCTCCTGATCCGCAAGATGAAGGAAACGGGCTTTGTCCGCCCGCCGCGCAGCGAAAGAGTCTCTCATTTTCGAGAGATGACCCGAACCTGGCAAAGCGGGGCAAAGGTGGTCGCACGCAGTCCGCTATTGATGATCATCGTGTTCGTCACGTTGTTTAGCGGCGCGGCCTCGGAAGGTTATGACCGGCTATGGGAGATTCATCTGATCCAGGAAATCGGCTTTCCGGACTGGACGTTGCAGGTGGCTGTTTGGTTTGGCCTGATCAGTGCGGCCTCCACGATTTTGGGAATGCTAGCGGTAGGCTTCACCGAGAAAAAGCTGAACATGAGCAGCGAGCGGACCGTGACCGCGGCCTTATTTATACTGACTTTCATTCGCGTTGCCGGCGTCTTCTCGCTTTTTCTGGCGACGGATTTCGTTTGGGCGCTGGCATCCGTGCTGGCCGTAAGTGTAGTCGTTACCGTGAGCGAGCCGATCTATGCGACATGGCTGAACATGAACCTGCGCAGCGATACCCGGGCCACGGTGTTGTCGATGGTCAGCCAGTCGGACGCGCTTGGCCAAACCGCGGGAGGGCCGGCCGTGGGCTGGATCGGAAACCGGTTCTCTATCCGAGCCTCCTTGTTAACAGCAGCAATATTGCTGCTTCCGATTTTGGGCGTGTTCGGCCGGATGCTGCGCAAGCGATAACGTAGCGATAAAAGTTAAAGGAGGCAGTTCCAAAAGGTCAGCTAGCTTGTGACCTTTGGGACTGCCTTCATCTCTTAAATGCAGTGGGGGACATCCAAGAATGAAGTTGTTATTGTTTTTCTTTCAGTTCATTGGTTGAAGTAGAATGAACGTGGAGAGTTGAATAAGCACCCTGATGCTCAACAAAATGGAGTTATGCCTTTAAGCTTCGGCGTCATCACATGTGTCCCGAGTGCAACAGGTATGTGATCCAGAAAACACCATATCAAAAACCGTTGATCCTGAAGAAAAGATCAACGGTTTTTATGTATACTTAATCATAACCGGAACGAATAGGTAAGCAACTAAAGGAGATCCGCACGCAATGAAATCTGACCAAATAAAATTCCCGCTGGGATTTTGGGCGGGATTACAACAATTGGGAATTGCCCCGAACGACGTCGCACGCAAAGCGGAGCTGCCGCTCACCATTGCTGCAGAACCTGTCGCCGTCACCGTCGCCCAATATTTCAAAATCTGGCAGGCATACGCCGATCTCATCGGCGACACTGCGATTGGAATCATCAAGCTGGCCACCGTCTTTGAAACGGCTCAGTACCCGCCGACCGTCTTAGCGACCTATCATGCTCGCGACTATCGCGACGCCCTTGAGCGGATGGCCCGGTACAAACAACTGTGCCCTCCGGAAAGCTTGCGTATCACCGAAGAAGGCGAGCGCTGTACCATCGAATTGGAACGGATGCCCGGTGAGCAACCCGGACCGCCAGTGCTGATTGGAACCACGCTGGCCTTTCTTCTGGAGCTAGGGCGGCGGGGCACGGGGCGCCCTTTAACTGCACGGTCCGTGGAATTTTCCAGCACGATGGGGGATGTAAAGGCTCTTGAGGCTTACTTCGGGTGCCCTATCCGGATCGGTGGAGCCAACAACCGATTAACGCTGCATCGAAGAGACCTGGACCGACCCTTTGTTTCAAATAACAAAGAGTTGCTGGAGCTCCTGACTCCCGTATTGGACCGCTCATTGGAAGAACAGCTCAGCCGTTCATTTCCCGAGATGGTCAAGAGGATCTTGAAGCGCAGTCTGGCTGGAGGGCGCCTTGACATTCAGGCGGTGGCGAGCGCGCTTGGCATGAGTGTTCGTACCTTGCAGCGCCGCCTTACTGACGAGGGTACAACATTCAAGCAGATATTGGCACAGGCTCGGCATGAACAGGCACGGGAATACTTGGCAGACCCCAAGCTCGATATTAAAGAAGTGGCTTTCTTGATCGGTTATGAAGATCAGAACTCGTTTTACCGCGCCTTTCGCCTTTGGGAAGGCGATACCCCTGCAAATTGGCGTTCCGAATATTTAACGAAAATTTGCTAGGTTTTCATAATTGGCGGGTTATACAAGAAATTTGGCGTTGTCCACTAGTTACCGAACGATCCGGACAAAGTAATATAATCCCTATCCGGAGCACGAGAGTGTTCTATGAATAACTGTAAATCAGCTCGCCGTAAATGACGACAAAGGAGACAGATGATATGGATATGGGATTAAAAAACAAAACCGCTTTAGTAACCGGGTCGACAAAAGGGATCGGGAAAGCTATAGCCATCGAACTTGCCAGAGAAGGCGCCAATGTCCTTATTAACGGACGAAATAACGATGAAGTAGAACGAACCGTAAAAGAACTGAAGTCCGAGTTCCCGGCTACCTCCCCTCAGAATGCCGCAGCCGATCTTGTGAATATCCGGCAAAGAGAAGCTTTATTTGAGAAATATCCCCATGTCGATATTCTGATTAACAACATGGGGATTTATGAAATCATGTCCTACGAGGATGTTGACGATGAAGTATGGGAGAAATACTTCCGAACGAATGTCCTTGCCGCTAATGGATTATCCAAATTTTATATGCCTAAAATGTTGAAAAACAATTATGGACGAATCATCTTTATTGCCAGTGAAGAAGCGATTATGCCTTCAGGGCAAATGCCCCAGTATTGTATGACCAAATCTATGTTATTATCCCTGTCAAAAAGCTTATCCAACTAACGAAAGGAACGGAAGTCACATCCAATACGATCTTGCCGGGGCCAACGCTTTCCGAAAATGTGTATCAAATCATTGAAAGTTTGTTTCCCGATGAGATGCCGTTCTCGGAAAAAGAGAAGCAATTTATGGCTGCCAACCTGCCCCAATCCGAAATACAGCGGTTTATCAAGCCTTTTGAAATAGGCAGGCTGGCCGCATTCGTATGCAGCCCTTACGCATCCGCATTTAAGGGTTCTCCAATCCGGATGGACGGGGGCATGGTGCCTACCATTTATTAACCTATTTTGCCGCCAGATTCATCTCTACGCACATAAGGATGAAAGCGCCTGCGCCGTGCAGGTCGTTTTCGCTCGTTGGGCGGGCGATATAGTGGGCGTAGTCGCCGATTCCCGTGCCGATGCAAATATTGCCGATCACGACGTTGCCGTTCTCGTCGAACTTCAGCGTATCGATGACGCCTTGGTAGCCTTTCCAGGCACACTCCATGTACTTGGCATCCAGATAACCGAACCGGACGGCCTTGGCCATGGCATGCACGAACAGCGCCGTGCAGGAATTTTCCGGCCAGTTATCCGGGCGGTCGCCTTTATCGATAACCTGGTACCACAGGCCAGTGGCCGGGTCCTGATAGTTCGTCAGCGCGATAAGCAGATCCTGTACAATGGTAACAAGCTTTGCTTTATCCGGATGGTCCTCCGGCATGTATTCGAACATTTCCAGCAAGGCGACGGGATACCAGCCGATGGCGCGGCCCCAGAACTCCGGCGCTTGGCCCGTGACGGGATCGGCCCAGTCGGCTTTTTTAGTTTCGTCCCAGCCGTGGTACAGCAAGCCGGTGGCCGGGTCCTTCGTATGCTCCTCCATGAGCAGCGCCTGAAAGGCCATCATGTCGAAATATTCGCTGTCGCCAAATGTTTTGGCAAATTGCACGGCAATCGGTCCGGCCATATACAAGCCGTCCAGCCACATTTGATTCGGATAATGTCCCTTGTGCCAGAATCCGCCGGACGGATTTCTCGGCCAAGATTTCAGCAAGGGTACCAGCGTGTGCAGCGCTTTTTTGTACCGCTCGTCTCCCGTTTGCTCGTAGAGGGGGAAGAGAAGCACGCCGGGCTGAATGTCGTCGAGCTCGTCGGACATAAACTTCTTGATGCTGCCGTCCTCGAGAACCTGGCTGTCCACCCACCGTTTCATATAGTCGAACAGCTTCTGTTCTCCGGTCTGCCGCCAGCATTTCTCCATACCGGACAGAAAAACGCCTTGATGGTAGTGGAACCGGTCCGGCGGAAGCTTTTCCGGCTCGAATTTGGCCATGATCGCCTCGCAGGCTTTAAGCGCCCATTGAATCGGGGTCATAAGGGATGAAGCGGTTTGCATACGTATCCTTCCTCCTCGATTGTTTGTACTCCCATTCTAGCATCGGTTTATGTACATTTTTTGCAAAAAGTCTCTGTTTCTTCTCATTTCTTGCGATATAATGTAACAACAGGTACGGAAGGGAGTGCGGAGCGGATTGGGAGATCTATATTTCGAGAATCATACGGGTACTTTCGAGGTATCCCACCGGAAAGCGTTAAGCCACCATATGCCGGTGAGCCATTTTCACAGCACTTACGAAATCTATTATCTGATGTCCGGCAAGCGGGAATTTTTTATTCAGGACCGGACGATTACGATTAACGAAGGCGATGTCGTCATCATTGCTCCCAATATTCTGCACCGTACGACCAATGCGGAGCGGCCGAAGCATGAGCGGTTCATTATCAATATGCACGAGCGGCTATTTTCGCCGGACGGCGCCCACAAGGAGGCGCTTTGGCCTTTGCTGGATCGGGATTATCTGATCGTGAACGGCTCCTTGCGCAATAGACAACCGCTCGAAACGCTTTCCAGAGCGATTATTCAGGAGATTCGGGAACGCAGTAGCGGCTTCGAATTGTTTGCCCAGACGCTCGCCGTGCAGCTGCTCATCATGTGCTGCAGGCACTTCCGGCAACAGGATGCGGAGCTGCCGGCATCGCCAAGTCCGATGCATGAACGAATATCGGAGATTGTCCGCTATATCAACGAGCATTACATGGAGGAATTGTCGCTTCATTTGCTAGCGGATAGATTTTATATCAGCCCGTATTATTTGAGCCGATCCTTCAAAGAAGCGACGGGCTTCGCGTTCGTAGAGTATGTGAACAGCGTACGGATCAAAGAAGCCATAAAGCTGCTTGAGAGTTCTTCCAAAAAGGTCAACTTGATCGCGAGAAAGGTGGGGTTCGGAAGCGTGACGCACTTCGGTCGAGTGTTCAAGGCGGTCACGGGCCATGCGCCGTTGCATTATAGAAGGAAAGAGGAGACGCGGAGAATTTAATAATCTTATTTCTGTATAAAATTGGATAATTCAAGCATAATAGCGGCTTCGATCCGCCCGTATGCCAATAGCCTTGGCCATGAGTCGGTCAAGGCATTTTTGCTGATTATGTTAGTCTGTTCGTGTAAGAATAAATCGGGGCCCCGCCGGAAAAATTAAGTGCAGTTATTCATTACTTTAACGAACAGAGGAGATTGGAATATGGTAAAGTATATTTTATTGGCAGCAATATTGCTGGTATCGGGGTGTGCGGCCGGCAACAATGCGGCGGGAAACAACACGGCGGGAAAGACCCCTTCAATGAAAGCTCAAACGGCTGCACCAACTCCTGTCACCACACAGGCGTCTTCAATAGCTACATCAACTAAGGCTCACGGATCGGTTAGGATAAAAGAAACTCCCGATGGATTTCCTTCCAATATAGGGGACTTCATTCCACCTGCCGGAAATCCGACAAACCCGGTACCTTCCAATCCGACCAATCAAGTTCCATCAAGACCAACGAATCCGACACCTTCAACGCCTTCACCTACTACAGGCACTACAGGACAAGCTCAGGATTCCTCCCAATTTGCGCAGCAAGTACTGGATTTGGTCAATAAGGAAAGAAGCAAAGCAGGTTTAGCCGCTCTTACCATGAGTCCCGAGTTGTCCAATATGGCGATGGTCAAGGCACAAGACATGTATAACAACAACTACTTCGATCATAATTCCCCAACACACGGATCCCCGTTCGATATGATGAAGGAGTTCGGAATTACCTACAATTCAGCCGGTGAAAATATTGCCAAAGGGCAAAGCAGCCCTACCCAAGTGATGAACGATTGGATGAACAGTCCGGGGCATAAAGCCAATATTTTAAACAGCTCCTATACCAAAATCGGTGTTGCTTACTACAATAGCGAGTGGGTGCAGGAATTCACGGGGTAAGCCGGAACATAAGGAATGCGCTTAGTATTACACACCAATATGGACATCCGTTTCAGGGAAACGGAATGTCCTTTTTTTCTGTACGTTAATTGTTCTTAACATTTTGTTCGAAAATTCACTTTACCTTCCAAAACTGCACTCAAGAATTTTTTCGACTTTTTCAATTGCTCCTCGATCTCTTCAATTTCTTTGATTTTTTGCTCCACCATTTTCTTCTTTACCTCGTAGGATAAGTTAAGTTGTTGATTGACCATCAAACTTAATTCTTCTATAGAAAAGTCCGCGGATAAAAGGGCCTTCACATCATCCAGAAACTCAACAATCTCTTCGGAATAAATCCGGTAATTATTTTCATCTCTTTTAACGAATACGTCCGGAATTAGCTTTTTGCGTTCATAGAACCTCAATGTTGATATGGGCAGACCGGTCCGTTTGGAAACTTCATTTATTTTCATCAGATGACCTCGTTATTTCTTGCTATAAACCTAAGTTCATAGTTCATAATACGAATATGATAACGAACGAAATACACCATGTCAAAAAATCCACTGTTATCAAAAAGGAGAGATTCTATGTTCAACAATATTCAAAATAACGATTTCGCTAATATAGTCAAGGGACGACGCTCCGTCCGCAAGTATGATGAAAATGTTAAAATATCGAAAGAAGAGATGAGCGAAATGATTGCGGAAGCCAGTTTGGCTCCGTCCTCCGCAAATATGCAGCCTTGGCGTGTAGTTGTGGTGGATACTCCGGAAGGAAAAGAAAAACTAAGACCTCTTGTGCGTTTCAATACGCTGCAAAATGATACTTCATCAGCCATGGTATTAATTTTTGGCGATACCCAAAGCTATTTCTATGCTGAAGAAATATACAATACGGCTGTGGAACAAGGAAAAATGCCGGCTGAAGCATTTGGTTTAGATGAAGAGCGCTATGTCCCGGTCATGATTATTTCAATCGGAAAAGCCAAGGAAGAGGGGCATGAGTCGGTTCGATTAGGTTCTGATAAGATAACATTTTGGAAGTAGCCATTTGTCGTAATATTAGTCGAGAATCAAAAAAAGAACCTGGGCAATTTTGCCAGGTTCTTTAATATTGCATATAAAAACACACGATGATATAATCAATCCACGACTGTGTCAATGAATATGGTCACAAATATCTCATCTTACATTTTAAGTGTAACACGCCGGTAAACTCTTGTCAAATGTTTTTTCTCAATTTAATGGTTAGGAGAGATGTGGAATGAGTTCGTTGGTTCTCGGCTTCAAGGAAATCGAAAAAACGCAGCTTTCGCTCGTTGGCGGAAAAGGGTTGAATTTAGGGGAGTTATCAAAACTAAAAGGAATACAAGTACCTGAAGGATTTTGTGTTACAACCGCGGGATTTCAAAAAGCCATCGAACAAAACGAAACGTATCAAGCTTTGCTTAATCGACTAACCATGCTAAAAGCAGAAGATCGCGATCAAATCGGGGAAATCAGCGGGAAGATTCGGCAAATCATTTTGGACGCCGAAATTCCTTCCGATGTTGTGAAAGCAGTAGCTCACTGTCTATCCCAGTTTGGCCAGGGGCTTGGCTTTGCCGTGCGTTCCAGTGCGACTGCCGAAGATTTGCCGCATGCCTCTTTTGCCGGTCAACAAGACTCCTTTTTAAATATTATCGGCATCGATGCGATCTTGCAGCATATCCGCAAATGTTGGGCGTCGCTGTTTACCGATCGCGCGGTCATCTACCGAATGCAAAACGGATTCGACCACCGTCAGGTTTATTTATCCGTTATCGTGCAAAGGATGGTTTTCCCGCAGGCTTCGGGGATTTTATTTACCGCCGATCCGATGACCGGAAACCGAAAGCTGCTGTCCATCGATGCCGGTTTTGGGCTTGGAGAAGCGCTGGTCTCCGGCTTGGTATCTGCCGATGGTTATAAAGTACGGGATGGGGAAATCATCGATAAAAGGATCGCCGCCAAAAATTTAGCGATCTATGGACGAAAAGAAGGGGGAACGGAGACAAAGCAGATCGATCCTGATCGGCAAAACACGCAAACCCTGACGGATGAGCAAATTTTACAGCTGGCACGCATCGGGAGACGGATCGAAGCTTATTTCGGCCAGCCGCAAGATATTGAATGGTGTTTGGCGGATGGCACTTTTTATATCGTCCAGAGCCGGCCGATCACAACTTTATACCCGATCCCTGAGGCGAATGATCAGGAAAATCACGTTTATGTATCTGTGGGTCACCAACAAATGATGACCGACCCCATGAAACCATTGGGATTGTCTTTTTACCTGTTGCTAACTCCTGCGCCCATGCGTAAAGCCGGCGGAAGGTTGTTTGTTGATGTTTCACTTATGCTGGCTTCACCTTCCGGCAGGGAAACTTTAATAAATGTCCTGGGAAAAAACGATCCGCTCATAAAAGATGCATTGACGACCGTCATAGAGCGGGGGAGTTTTATAAAATCGGTACCGGATGACAAGAAAGAACAGAGTTACGGTAAAAGCAATCAAGGTCCGGCGCCTGCGGATTATCAAACCCTAAACGATTACGATCCGGCAATCGTTTCTGAGTTGATTAAGCAAAGTGAATCATCGATCGAGGAGTTAAAACATAAGATCCAAACGAAATCAGGAGCCGATCTGTTTGATTTTATCCTGAAAGATATCCAGGAATTAAGGGAGAGGAAGAGCGTGTCTGATCCACGCAGCTTTGGTGTGATTATGACTGCTATGAATGCTTCATCATGGATCAATGAAAAAATGCTGGAGTGGTTGGGGGAAAAAAACGCAGCAGATACGCTGTCTCAATCTGTACCAAACAATATCACTTCGGAAATGGGTCTGGCGCTAATGGATGTCGCAGATGTGATACGTCCTTACCCGGAAGTCATTGCGTATTTGCAGCAAGTACAAGATGATCACTTTATGGATGAATTGCATAAGTTTGAGGGCGGGCAGGAAGCACGTGATGCGATCAATGCTTATCTCAGCAAATACGGCATGCGATGCACCGGAGAAATCGATATTACCAGACCTCGCTGGAGCGAAAAACCAATTACACTTGTCCCCATGATTCTGGGTAATATCAAAAACTTTGAGCCTAATGCCGCAAAGCGGAAGTTTGAGCAAGGGCGACAGGAAGCATTGAAAAAAGAACAAGAGTTATTGAAGCGATTGAAGCAATTACCGGATGGCGAACAAAAAGCCAAAGAGACAAAACGAATGATCGACCTAGTCCGGAATCTCATTGGATATCGGGAATATCCAAAATATAGTTATATTAACCGCTACTTCGTTTATAAGCAGGCTTTGCTCAAAGAAGCCGAACAACTCGTGCAAGCGGGCGTTATTCGTAATAAAGAAGATATCTACTATCTCACCTTTGAAGAACTTCACGAAGCTGCCCGCACCAATCAACTGGATTACCGGATCATCAGCCAACGAAAAGACGAGTACAAATTATACGAAAAACTAACTCCACCACGTGTTATCACGTCTGATGGTGAAATCATCGCTGGGGAGTACAAACGAGAAAATCTCCCAGCCGGAGCTATTGCGGGTCTGCCTGTTTCTTCCGGAGTGATCGAGGGACGAGCACGTGTCATCTTAAATATGGAAGATGCCGATCTGGAAGATGGAGATATATTAGTCACCTCCTTCACCGACCCTAGCTGGACGCCCTTGTTTGTATCCATCAAAGGCCTAGTCACCGAAGTTGGCGGACTGATGACCCATGGAGCCGTTATTGCGCGTGAATATGGTTTACCAGCCGTTGTCGGAGTGGAAAATGCGACCAAACTGATCAAAGACGGGCAACGAATTCGCGTGCATGGAACAGAAGGGTATATCGAGAAATTGTAAAGGTTAGTTCCAATGAAGCGGCGACAGTTAAGGACTTGATGATTCGGTCCATAGGCTGTCGCTGTTTCGCTATTCAAGCCAGTCTAGAGCTTGCTGCAGCACTCCAATTTTATGAATGGATATTAGCCGTTAACGAGCAAAAAAATTACTTCTTGCAATTTTGAACCAAAAGGTTCATAATAGCGTCATACCTAATTATGAACCGAAAGGTCCAAAATTGAATGGAGAGGAGTTTTACATTTGAATACGTCAAGCACAATGAATAAACCCTTAGCCGGCAAAAAAGCATTGGTCACCGGAGGAGCTCGCGGCATTGGCGCAGCCATCGTGAAAAGGCTCGCAGAAGACGGCGCGTCGGTTGCTTTTACTTATGTCAGTGCGCAAAGCAAGGCAGAGGAACTGGTACAAGAAGTTAAAAGCGCAGGTGGGCACGCTTTGGCGATTCGCGCGGACAGCGCCGATGCCGGGGCAGTGAAAGGCGCCGTCGAAGAGGCGATCCAAGCCTTTGGCGGTATTGATATTCTTGTAAATAATGCCGGCATTGCAGGTTTGAAGCCATACGACCAATATACCCTTGAAGAATTCGATCAAATGGTGGCGGTTAATTGGAAAGCGGTATTCGTTGCTGTTCAAGCGGCCGCTCCGCAAATGACACAAGGCGGTCGTGTCATCAATATTGGCAGTGTGGCCGCCGACAGCAACCCATTCCCTGGAAACAGCCTGTATATCTCGACCAAAGCCGCGGTAGCCGGATTGACACGAGGGCTGGCGCGCGATCTGGCGCCTCATGGCATTACAGTCAATAATATTCAACCAGGAATGACCGATACGGATATGAATCCTGCGGAGGGTCCCTATTCTTCATTCGTAAAGGCGATTCCGCTAGGGAGACACGGAAAGGCATCCGAAATTGCCAGTATGGTGGCTTTTATCGCTTCGCCTGAATCCAGTTATATTACCGGAGCAAGCCTGAATGTCGATGGGGGCGGGAGCGTTTAACCACAAGCGTTTTCTTAACGAAGGCAGAGTAAACGAGAAACAGACGATGTAAGCAAAATGATCCAAACTGTCAGGAGATCGGATTGCCGCCGATCTTTCTGGACAGCTTGGATCTTTTCATATTTTCCGAAATCATTGCAAATTCCGAGCTGTGTAGTAAAATATCACTTATCTGACATACGAAAAAGGGTGGGATGGTTATGGCAGCCGGACGTCCACGGGAATTTGACATTAAACAAGCGCTTGAGCGTGCCCTGAAGGTTTTTCGGCAAAAGGGGTATGAAGGGACTTCGTTGTCGGACCTGACCGAAGCCATGAAGATCAACCGTTCAAGCTTTTATGCCACTTTCGGCAGCAAAGAGAAACTGTTTCACATAGCGTTTGATTTATATATGAGCGAAGCGCCCATTCAAGCTTCCGTGACTGCGCTGAACGAACCGACAGCTCGATCCGTCATCGAGAAACTTCTTCGGGCAACGGCGGATTCGGTGGTCAATCCCGATTATTCTCCAGGCTGTTTATTAATCAAAGGAGCCCTTACAGGCAGCGAGGAATCCGATCCGATCAAACAATTATTGACCGATCAACGCGTTCAAATCGAACAAGCGCTAAGTACCCGGTTGGAGCAAGCCAAGAAGGATGGGGATTTGCCCGAGCACGCCAACCCTGCCGCCCTCGCCCGGTACGTCACAACCCTCGTGTACGGCATGACGGTCCAGGCTGTGAACGGGGCCAGCCGCGAAGATCTCGAAGAAGTGATCAACATCGCTCTGTTGGCATTGTCAGCATATGAATAATCGTGCGCCGAGTGGGAATTGTCGGCGGACAAGAACTTGCCATTGGAGTTGTACGAGCTGTCGGCGTCATCAGGCATCTTCTCTAACATTTTGATTTGATATTGATTGATGTCTGGCCGGCACTGCCTAGGGGCAGTATAAGTTTAATCTCTCTTGTAACCCTTCCGAGACTTCTTCCGGCATCTCCCTGACCTTGATATCCCCACCTAAGAAAAGTAGCCAATTTATGATTTCGGCTAATTCTTCCGAATGATGAACATTGATAAAAGCCTTAAGAATAGCTGTGGTTTGGTAAGGATTTGTATAGGAAAGTGAAACTTTTAAAGGATGGTATTTTTTGAACTGGGCAATCGCCTTGGGACCAAGTTCAAGGACAAGGTTGATATCTTCTTCCTGCTTGCTTAATTGTTCTAAAATCTTTTTCTTACTTGTTCTTTTTTTCGCAGGGTAGGGTTCTACATCGGTGAGATTGTCGACAGGAACAATCCGCCTCTTTTCTTCCTCTAAGTCAAAGCCTTCAATTAACCATAAGCTTTTTTCACGATAAAGGTGCAAGAGATAAATCGGATACGACTTTATTTCCTTCTCTTCTTCGATGGACACCAATAAATAGCTGTCCAGAAGCAGGATTTGGATGAGTTTTTCCAGCATGGGGTGGGGCAGGTCCGACAGATCAAGCAGGTCGGGATTATGGGGGTTGGTCCCTTCAAACAGCAATATTTCATTTAAAAGAACCAGGTCATCCTGCTGGTTTTCCGAGATCAGGCCGAGTAACTTTTCAGCTAAAGACTGACGACTCTTTAGATAAGGAAGTTGTTGATTTCTCGTGGCCATAAAGGCAATAAACAGAGCTTTAATCTCATTATCGGTAAAGCGGACCGTGGGCAGGACCGAGTTGTTCATGACAAAATAACCCCCGTCCCTTCCGGCTTCAGCGACAAGCGGCATCCCCATGGCTTCAATCTCTCGGATATCTCTAATGGCTGTCGAGCGGGAGATATTGAATTCTCGCATGATTTCAGAAATGGTAAAATGGGCGCGATTGTTGATATACCGCATGATGGTATTAATCCGTTCAACCTTTTTCATCGGGACCCCCTAAACGGTATCATTTTTTGACATGATTTATGGTTATTATAAACCCATCAAGTGAAAAGACAAATCATTTGATAAATTTAAAAAAGAGGAAGGTTTTGAATATGGCAAATTATACCCTTGAGGAAAAAGACAACTTCACCGTTTTGGGCATTGGAATCGAGCTTAAGAGCGATTACACGGACTATGCCGGCATAAACAAAGAGAAGGCAGACTTTTGGCAGGCAGTGAAACAAGATGGAACGCTGGACACTTTAAAGGCCATAGCCGAAAATGACTACATTTTTGCCGTGAACGAAGCGGTGAATAACAAGATGATGCATTATGCTGGTGTAATGAGCGAGGCCTCGCTACCGGAAGCAACCAGGGTTATTCAATTTCCTAAGGGGGAATACCTGGTTGTTAAAGGGGAAGGAAAGTCGGTTGAAGAGCTAAATAATACGCTTGCCGGCATTGCCTTTGGCCAAGCCTTGCCGGAAGCCAAGGATTTTGCCTATGTTGGCGGGCCAAATACATCGGTCGTGATGGGGCAGCGAAACGGTTTAGTATTTGGCGAAATGTGGATTCCTGTGGTTAGGAAATAAAGAGATCATAAGGGGGTATGAGCATGTCCTATATCGTTGATTTTAAAAATGTGTCTACGGTTGGCTTAGAGTCTTCACCCGTAGCAGAAGCGCTTGCCGGTTTACGTGCAAATGAAGCCCGTTACTTCATGAACAAATATAAGCATGAATTTACGGTTGTACCCGCAGCCGAAAGCCAAGAGACCCTTGCTTATGTGAACCGGATTTTGAAAGAAGAACGTGACATTGAGTTTGCGGCCAAGCCTTTAGAGACATCGCGTTTTCAAGTGGAAAATATCAAATGGGCCTTCGTTTTTTATGAGGATGGTCTTGCGGTCAACGTTTTGTATACAGTTGATGACCCTAAGAAGCGGGCCGTTGGTTTCAAGCTTTCCGAGGGGATGGAGGTACCCCGGGAGTTGGAAGGGAAGTTTAAGTTTGCCCGGCAGAAGTCTAAACTGGCCGGAACCATTCGGGGCTCGTTTTTTGTAATTAAAGGAGAATATTAAAGTAAACAAAACCGCCAATATTCATAAGAAACTTATGAATGATTGGTGGTTTTCTGTTCATTAGCAAATGGGCCAAAGTTATTCTGCTGAATTTCCATCCTAAGAAGATATACAGGATATTGGAACCAAACTTCATTGACAGTAACTGTCAGTGAAGTTGCTTATAATCAAAATACAGAACATCAGATATTTATCGACAAACAACGGTAAGGAACGTAAATACAACGCGCAAAATATATGAGCTTATGCTGGAATCGGAAAAGTAAGAACACCCAGAAAGCTCCGGTTGGTGAAAAGGAGCAAAGATGTTTCCCGCGAATATGGTCTCTGAGCCGCGCATCGAATCCCCAATCCGGAAGTAGGTTGCGCCGGGAACCCGCACCCGTTATCGTGCTAGAGTATAACCGCGTCCTGCGGCGTACTTGAAGAGGTGAATGCCGTAAGACATTGATGAAACTGGGTGGTACCACGTGAGCTAACACTCTCGTCCCTTTAGGGATGGGAGTCTTTTTGTTGTTTTCCTATAAAAAGGAGGTGAATTACCATAAGAAACATTTTTATCGGTGGAGCTTGGCCATATGCCAATGGTTCCCTTCACTTGGGAAGGCTAGCGAGTGTGCTGCCAGGGGATGTGCTGGCGCGCTACCACCGGGCGAACGGAGATTCTGTGAATATGTAGGCTTGTTCGAGCCGATCAATTTGATCGGCTTTTTAAAATATCATTAAACGAGGCGCAGCGAAGGAAGTTGGGGTCCTTATGAAAATCTTAATAAATTCTCAAGCTGGAAGTCATAAATTTAGTTGCCGAATTTAGTAAACTAGTAGGATGTTGAGTTCTGTCGGAAAGGGGCTGAAAATGATGTGCGCTAAAGTTCTCGTTGTTGACGATGAACATGAAATAGCGGATTTAATAGAAGTGTATCTGCGCAATGAAAATTATGAAGTGTTCAAGTTTTACTCTGCAAAGGAAGCTCTTGCCTGCATTGATCGGGCGGAGCTTGACCTGGCCATTCTGGACATTATGCTGCCGGACATCAATGGCTTTACGCTTTGCCGGAAAATACGGGAACAGCATACCTATCCCATCATTATGTTGACGGCCAAAGATGAAGAGACGGATAAAATTACGGGGCTAACCTTGGGTGCCGACGACTATATCACAAAACCGTTCCGTCCGCTTGAGATGGTAGCGCGTGTAAAAGCACAATTGCGGCGCTATAAAAAATACAACACGCCACAGTCTGCGCCTGTGACTGAACCTGTAATCGTCCATTCAGGTTTGGTTATGGATGTAAACACGCATGAGTGCCTACTGAATGAACAACCTCTTGAACTGACACCCACCGAGTTTTCCATACTCCGCATTTTACTGGAGCGAAAGGGCAGAGTGGTGAGTGCCGAGGAACTTTTTTCTGAGATTTGGAAGGACGAGTATTACAGCAAAAGCAACAATACGATCACCGTCCATATCCGTCACTTGCGTGAAAAAATGGGCGACACTGTAGAAAAACCAAAGTATATCAAAACCGTATGGGGGGTCGGCTATAAAATTGAAAAGCAATAAGAAGGGCAATTACGCAATGCTGAAGCGAAAAGCTTTTTTACAGATGCTGCTGATTACTATCATTGCTGCTGTTACTGTCCTTTTGATGCGGGATATTTTGCGGGGACAGATTGGAGATCGCATCGTTCAATTCCTGATTTATATTTTTAATCTGAACAACTCCGATGCACTGCTCATCTATCATTATGTATTTCGCAATAACTTAGATCTCATTATGCTTCTTTTGACCCTGGTTTTTCTGGTTATTCTTTCTTGGTTTACGATCTCCTGGTTCACAAAACATTTTGATGAAATCAGCTCCGGCATGGATCGGCTTGTGGAAGATTCAGAGGATAGAATATCCCTCTCCCCGGAGATGGAATTCATGGAAAATCGTCTGAATACCATAAAGGACAAGTTGAAAAGACAGAAGAAGGCCGCTCAGGAAGCGGAGCAACGCAAAAATGATTTGGTCGTTTATTTGGCCCACGACATCAGGACTCCGCTTACATCTGTAATTGGTTACTTGAGTTTATTGGGCGAGGCTCCCGATATGCCCGTGGAGCAGAGAGCTAAATATACTCACATTACACTTGACAAAGCCTATCGCTTGGAGGAACAAATCAACGAATTTTTTGAAATCACCCGGTACAACTTGCAGCAAATCAAGCTGGAAAAGGAAACGATCGACCTCTACTACATGCTTGTGCAAATGACGGACGAGTTTTATCCGATCCTCTCCGAAAAAGGAAATACCACTGTGCTTCACGCCGACGAAAACTTGACCGTGTACGGCGACCCGGTGAAGCTGGCGCGGGTATTCAATAATATTTTGAAAAACGCGGCCGCATACAGCTACCCAAACACGGAAATCGTTATTTCCGCAGAGGAAATAGAGGGTGATATAAAGATCGTTTTTCAAAATCAAGGCAATACCATTCCACAGGACAAGCTGGCCGCTATTTTCGAGAAGTTCTATCGCTTGGATGAAGCGCGCACGGCGGGCACTGGCGGTTCCGGGTTAGGGTTGTCCATCGCCAAAGAAATCGTCACCCTGCATAGTGGAATCATTGTGGCCCAAAGCAAAGATAACACAGTTACCTTTACGGTCTCTTTACCCGTTACGCATTAGGCAAACCTCAATCTGATGTTAGGATTTTCTTAGGAATTAAATAACTCAATCTTAAAATACGGCCTGTCCGCTCTTGATAACATGGTTTTATCAAAGCTGGCAGGCTTTTATTTTGCAGAAAGGACAGTTGACACCATGGAGAAAACAGGGATCACGATTTACGGATGTGAAAAGTACGAAGCGGATCTGTTCAGGAGGTATTCACCGCATTATGGTGTTGAACCGACGATCATTGAGTCAGCGGTATCGGCAGAAAACGCCGCGTTGGCATCAGGCAATTGCTGTATTAGCGTTAACCATAAAACGGAAATAGGGCCTTCAACTCTTCGCGCCCTCAAGGAAAACGGCGTCGCTTATATATCCACAAGAAGTATAGGCTGCAACCACATTGACATGGAAGCGGCTGAAAAGCTTGGCATTACTATTGGTAATGTAGCTTATTCGCCGGCCAGCGTAGCAGATTATACTTTGATGTTAATACTCATGTCTTTACGAAATGCAAAGTCGGTTTTATGCAGGGCAGACGTCCATGATTACAAGCTTTGCGCTGTACCGGGACGGGAACTGCGCGACATGACGGTGGGGGTCTTGGGGACAGGCCGCATCGGTCAGGCGGTGATTGATCGGCTACATGGCTTCGGATGCCGCATACTGGCTTACAACTTGTATCCGCAAGCTAAAGCCGAATATGCTACTCTGGACGAACTGCTGCGGCAAAGCGATATCCTGACGCTGCATATGCCGCTCAATAGCGATACTTACCGTATCCTTGACCGGAAGCGAATCAAAAGCCTGAAACACGGGGCCTTTGTCATTAACACCGCACGCGGTTCTCTTATTGATACGGAGGCGCTGTTCTGGGCTCTGGAAAATGGGAGGCTGGGGGGCGCCGCATTGGACGTCGTTGAAGGCGAAGAAGGCATATTCTATCACGACTGTACAAACAAGCCGATCCATAATCAACTTCTGCGGCGGCTGCAAAAATTGCCGAATGTGATGATTACGCCGCATACCGCTTTTTACACAGATCACGCGCTGCAAGATATCGTAGAGAACACGATTCAGAATTGCCTAGAATTCGAAAGGGGACGAAGCTAAATGCACAAGCTTAAGATGGCCGTTTTATTCGGAGGATGCTCAGAAGAACATGATGTCTCCATAAAATCCGCACAGGAGATCGCCAGAAACCTTGACCCGGACAAATTTGATCCGCTTTACATCGGGATCACCAAAACCGGTGAATGGAAACTCTGCGATTATCCTGAGGCGAATTGGGAAAGCGGAAATTGCCTTCCCGCCATTTTGTCGCCGGACAGAAAAGTTCACGGGGTGCTTGTGTTGGAGCAAGGAAAATACAAGAGCATCCGCCTCGATATTGTGTTTTCGGTTTTGCATGGAAAAATGGGAGAAGACGGCTCAATCCAGGGACTGTTGGAGCTCTCCGGCATTCCCTATGCAGGCTGCGATATCCAAAGCTCAGCGCTGTGCATGGACAAGTCCTTGACTTATGAGATCGTAAGAAACGCAGGAATCGCTACGCCTGATTTTTTGGCATTCAACAAAGGTGACATGCCGGACGCGGCGCCATTTGTTTATCCTGTCTTTGTTAAACCAGCCCGTTCCGGATCGTCTTTTGGCGTTAGAAAGGTATTCCATATGGACGAATTGCCGGAAGCCATCGAAAGCGCAGGACAATATGACACAAAAATTCTGATTGAGCAAATGATTTCCGGCAGCGAGGTAGGCTGCGCAGTGCTCGGAACCGGTAACGACTTGTTTGTTGGCGAAGTGGATCAAATCCGGTTATCCCATGGCTTCTTCCGCATCCATCAGGAAAAAAATCCGGAAAACGGGTCTGAAAACTCCACGATCAAGGTTCCGGCCGATCTTTCAGATCAGGATAAGAAACGGGTACAAGAAACAGCGAAACAGGTTTATCGGGCTTTGGGCTGCAGCGGGCTTGCTCGTGTGGATATGTTTCTACAGAATGACGGGCAAGTCGTGCTCAATGAAGTCAACACGATGCCTGGTTGTACCTCATACAGCCGCTATCCAAGAATGATGGCCGCCGCCGGCTTAACGCTTGCCGATGTGATTGAACGCGTAGTTGCATTAGCGATGGAGGGATAAGAATATGCAAAAAGGATTTGTGTTCCTTGATGAAGTTCTCCCCGGAATTCGTTGGGATGCTAAGTATGCCACTTGGGACAATTTCACCGGAAAACCGGTTGATGGCTATGAAGTCAATCGTATTGTCGGCACCCATGAATTGGCTGCCGCGCTGCATGTGGCTCAGGAGCAGGCAGCTGTCCTTGGGTATGGCTTGCTTCTCTGGGACGGTTATCGTCCGCAACGCGCTGTGGATCGATTTCTAAAGTGGTCTGAAGAGCCGGAAGATGGGCGTACAAAATCAAAGCATTATCCAAATATCAACCGCTCCGAAATGATCCGGAAAGGTTACGTAGCGGCTCAATCAAGTCATAGCCGCGGTAGCGCCATTGATCTGACTCTTTATCGATTAGATACCAACGTTCTTGTTCCCATGGGCGGTGATTTTGATCTGATGGATGTCATTTCCCATCACGAAGCTAAGGGAATCACTGAAGCTGAAACTGAAAACCGCCGGTTATTGCGTTCTATCATGGAGTCCAGCGGTTTTAACGCCTATGATTATGAATGGTGGCATTATACATTGAAAAATGAGCCATATCCCAGTACTTATTTTGATTTTCCTATATCACTGGCCCGTGAAAAAGGTATCACAGATGTTGCAGACGTGATAACAATATGACGGGGGGTTTTCAAAAAGCGTCAAAGAGACGCTTTTTTGTTTAGTGACTTAAGCCAGTTGAGTACGCTAAGCGTACGGAACAAAAAAACCACCCGCTATGCGGGCGGTGTAGTAGATCAATAAGAGCGGCTCTCTCCCGAAAAGATTGAGGAAGAGGAACAACGTAAAGCAGTTGACTCCTCGGCTACTCAGTGATACAATGTACACGTAATGAGTGATACTGAATAGCTCAATGTTCTAAAGGCTATTCAGTAAAATTTTCCCTCGGTACTATGTTATACTGAATATAAGTCAGACGAAGTGTAGAGGATCTGGGAAAATGGAGGTTCGTATTCACAAAAATTAACAAGTTAAAGGAGAAAACGCCATGAATTTTTGGGAAAAGATCACAGGCAATGACATGACTAAAGAATTTAAAAATTTTGAAGCACGAGCCCAAAAGCTGCCGGCTGATTATCAAGCGGCATGGGAAAAAATTAAAGCCAATCTTTGGCCGCACACCGATTTCACCGGCCGCAACCTCATGCCGATTCTTGACGGCGTGCTTGGCCTGCTCGAAGAAACGGCGGCGGACGGTCAGAGTGTCCAAGAGGTTTTGGGTGACGATATCAAAGGCTTCTGTTCAGCGCTTGCCGGCGAAGAAGGGGCTAAATCTATCCGCGACAAGTGGCGCGAGCAACTCAACAATAATATCGCTAAAAAATTAGGTAAATAGGAGGATAACATGAGAATACAAGATATCATCAAAGGCAAAAAAGAGTGGCGAGCGCACGTAGCCCGCGTTAAAGCGCTCCCGCAAGATTATCAGATTGTTTATAAAGAGATTCAAAAATATTTTTTTAAGGTTGGCCCAGCCCAGCTAACCGACGGGACGGCTTTGCTCTCGGGGGTTATCGATCTTTTTGAAGAGGGCGCGGCCTTGGGGAAAGGCGCGCTCGAAGTGACGGGCAGTGACGTAGCGGCTTTCTGCGACGATCTAATCAAAGATTCAAAAACCTACGCTGACATCTATCAAGAATCTGCCCACCAAGAAGTTAACAAGGCCGTGAATAAGGTTACGGATAATAAAACCAAATAAAAGGGTGCAAAACATGGAAAATTTAACTGAGATGCTGAAGGGGTCGCTGGAAGGCTGTGTGCTGGAAATCATCAGCCGCCGTGAAACCTATGGCTACGAGATTACCCGCCGGCTGAACGAGCTTGGGTTTACCGAAGTCGTGGAAGGGACGGTCTACACCATCCTCGTGCGGTTAGAAAAGAAAAACCTGGTCAACATCGAAAAGAAACCTTCGGATATGGGGCCGCCCCGCAAGTTTTACACCCTGAATGAGGCTGGCCGCCAAGAACTTAAATTGTTTTGGGAGAAGTGGGAATTTGTATCTTCAAAAATCAACGCCTTGAAGTCAATTTAGCTTCATAAGATATTCCGTATGATATTTGGAGCGTCTTATAAGCTTCATGCCAAAGGTGGAATTTCTCAGCGGGCAACGGGATGGAAATGCTGCACACGCAGTATGAATTAATTGAGTTGTTCGAAGCCGATGCGGCGGAAGGCAGACAAGTGCTGGAAATCACCGGGGACGACGTGGCATCCTTCGCCGACGAACTCGTCGCCAACGCTAAAACCTATGTCGCCAAGTATCGTGAAGATTTGAATCAGAGTATCATGAATCGATTGGGTAAAAAATAAATTCAGGTGGATAATACCGACTGTTCAATAGGCAACACCAACTGATTAGCTGGTTACAAATGTAAATTGCCGCCTTGCTATTCAGTTATATTTTTAGTTTAGTACTAAGTAATACTAATTATCAGTCAGACTAAATAGTAAATGATAGGCGCTTTTTTAAGGAGGAGAAATGATGAGCCATGCAGCGATTTCTGTAAAAGGGTTAAAAAAATCCTTTAAAGACAAGGAAGTCTTAAAGGGGGTGGATTTTGAGGTGCGGCGCGGTGAAATTTTCGCACTGCTGGGTTCAAATGGAGCGGGCAAGACGACAACGGTCAACATCCTCTCGACGCTGATGAAGCCCGATGGCGGCGAAGCAGATATTTGCGGCTTTGACGTCCAGTTTCAACCGGATCATGTTCGCCAGAGCATCAGCCTGACAGGGCAGTTCGCAGCTTTAGACAGCATGCTCACCGGGCGGGAAAACCTGATGATGATCGCCAAGTTGCGGGGAGTTTCCAATCCTGCTCAAGTCACCGACAATCTGCTTGCAAGATTCAGCCTGAGCGATGCGGCGGGCCGCCGGGTAGACAAATATTCCGGCGGGATGAAGCGCCGGATCGACATCGCCATGAGCCTGATCGGGGCGCCGGCCGTCATTTTTCTCGACGAACCGACGACAGGGCTTGACCCCGAAGCGCGGATTGAAGTCTGGGATACCGTCAAGGAGCTTGCCGGCAGCGGCACGACCATCTTGCTGACAACCCAGTACCTGGAGGAAGCCGAACAACTGGCGGACCGCATCGCCATCCTGCATAACGGAAAAATCATCACAACCGGCACCCTTGCCGAACTCAAAAAGATGTTCCCGCCGGCAAAAGTGGAATACATTGAGACGCAGCCGACCTTGGAGGAAATTTTCCTCGCGATCATCGGCAAAAAGGAGGAGATATAAATGAAAAGCAAAACAGGGGTATTGCTTGGGCGTTTAATGCGCAACATCGTGCGCAGCCCGGATACGATAATCACGGTGGCGATTACGCCGATTATGATGATGCTGCTGTTTGTCTACGTATTTGGCGGCGCCATCGAGACAGGTACGGACAACTACGTCAATTATTTATTGCCGGGAATTTTGCTGATGGCTATCGCATCCGGCGTCGCGTACACTTCCGTGCGGCTGTTTACGGATGTAAAGAGCGGGCTGATGTCGCGTTTCATTACCATGCCCATCAAGCGCTCGTCGGTATTGTGGGCTCACGTGTTGACCTCGTTTGTGTCCAATGCGCTTACGGTTGTAGTGGTTATCCTTGTCGCGCTCCTGATGGGCTTCCGTTCCGGCGCTAATATCCTGGATTGGCTTGCGGTAGCTGGGATACTCGGGCTGTTTACGCTGGCGCTGACATGGCTGGCGGTCATTCCCGGATTGACAGCGGGGTCTATGGAAGGGGCGACAGCCTACTCGTACCCGCTGATATTCCTGCCGTTTATCAGTTCGGCTTTTGTCCCCACCGAAACCATGCCGAAAGTTGTCCGTGCGTTCGCGGAGAACCAGCCCGTGACTTCCATCGTAAATGCGATTCGCGCCCTCTTGTATGAAGGGGCTGTTGGCACCGATATCTGGATCGCGCTTGTCTGGTGTGCCGGAATCATGCTCATCGCTTACTTCTTCGCCAGTAAAGCATTTAAACGCCAGCTAGGGTAAGTACACCAAAACGCTAAGCCTTCGGATATGGCCGGCTTAGCGTTTTTTAATCTAAGCCCAGGTAGTGGAAGATGCCTTTATTGAAGTTGAAACGTATCTTCTCCGCCTACCATCTTTTTTTTGACAAAAGATAAAGGAAATAGGGGGCCTCGATAAACGCAACCATGATTCCGGCTGAGTTAAGTTGCGGCCCATCGTATCTGCCAGAAGCAGCAGCCAGCCTCCGATTAGAATGGACACCGGCACAAATTGCTGATGCCGTGCTCCAACCAAAGCTCTGGCAATATGCGGAGCCATCAGGCCGATAAACGCGATCCCGCCGGTCATGGAAACGGCCGAGGCCGCCAGCGCAACCGCCGCCAGCATCAGAAGGATACGGTCTCTTTGGACCGCCATGCCGGCACCGATAGCGCTGTGCTCGTTTAATGCAAGCAAATTCAGCGCCCTGGATTTGAATAGCACATAGGGAACCAGAATGATCAGCCAAGGAAGCAGGGCCAGGGCGAAAGGCCAATCTGTTCCCCATACGTTGCCGGCAAGCCATTTGGAGATAAAATCCACTTTGGTTCGGTCAACGGAAGAGATGAGCACGATCATCATACCGGAGAGGGCCATGGAGAAACCGACGCCGGTGATAATCAGCCTGATCGGCTGCACCCCATTGCTGCGGGTGTAGGAGAATGCATAGATCAGTACAGCCGTTGCCAGAGCCCCGGCGAATGCCATAAGCGGAATCATGTACACGAAGGATGCGACATCGATTGGCGCAAAAATGAAAAATACGGTGACTCCGACGCCGGCTCCGGAATTAATGCCTACGATTCCCGGGTCTGCCAGCTCATTGCGGGTGATTCCCTGCAGAATGGCACCGGACCCGCCAGCAGCGTGATCAGTATCCGGGGCAGGCGGATGGAGAAGAGCACAAATTGATCTTCGAACGATCCGTGCCCAAGGATTGTCGGAATCAGCCTGCCATACGATACAGGGGAAGATCCGATACCTATACCGGTTACGATGGTCCCCAGGATAAGAAGCACGAGGAGAGAAATGACAAACGGTTGTTTAACATACAGACGGGATGTTTTCATGAGAACGATCGCACTCCTTTGCGGACAATGAACAGGAAGAATGGCAAGCCCAGCACGGCCACGATAGCTGCAACCGGCGTTTCAAACGGGACGTTAATCATCCGCCCGAGCGTATCTGCGAACAACATGAAAGTACCGCCAACGATCGCGGACAGAGGCAGAATGGTACGGTAATCGGTCCCGGCAAACGCCCGCACGAGATGCGGAATCATCAGGCCGATGAAGGCAATGTTACCAACAAGGGCAACCGCGGCACCTGCCAAAAGTGTGATCAACACGTAAAGCGCAATCTTGACATGAGTAATCTTAAGCCCCAGGCCCACGGCTGTTCCTTCGTTCAGGCTAAGGATCGTCAGCTGCCGGGACAGCAGAATAGAAATGACGAGGCAAACGATAATAACCGGGGCTATCGCTGCAATTTGCCCCCAAGTCGTGCCGATCAGTCCGCCGGACGTCCACATCGATACATTTTTGGAGATCTTAAATTGCAGGCTGATTCCTTCGGCCACGGCCGTCAGCAGAGCCGATACTGCAGAACCGGCTAGCACCATATGCAGGGGGGACATGTTTTGTTTCCGAAGAGCAGCAATGCCGAATACAAGCATAAAGCCAACAGTTGCGCCGATAAAACAGGCAATCATGGTTCCGAAATAACCGATGGCGGGGATAAAAGCAAAAGTAACCGCAAGTGCAGCGTTTGCACCGGCAGTCAGACCGAGTAATCCGGGATCGGCGAGCGGGTTTCGGGTTAGAACCTGCATAATCGCTCCGGCAACCGCAAGTGCAGCCCCTACCAGAACGCCGCCGACTTCCCGGGGTAAACGGAGCTCGCGAATGATGGAAATATCACCGCCTGTCAAGAGCGGGTTAAACATGGCGCTCCAAATGTCGGAGAGGGAAACATTTTTGGCGCCAAGCCTGATCGCTAGTGCGAACATGACAACAAACACAACCAAGCTGACAAGCAGCTTAAGCGCAAAAGAAGCGTTTATCAGCTTTTGCGGAGACTGTTTCTTCATTTCGATCATCCGTTCTTAATTTCCCAGCAACGACTTGGAAATAAAATCAAGCTGATAGTCAAGAGAAAGGGCATCGTTAAAATAGAATGCTGAGGCGTCTACTTCATAGACATGGTTATTTTTAACGGCCGGGATTTCCTTGTAAGTTGAAGTCTCCTGGAAGGAGGCATCACCGGCGGAATCTTTACTATAGATGACGTAATCTCCCATATAATCCGGCAGGATTTCTAATGACAAATTGTAATAACCGTCTTTTGCCGTCATTTCTTTAACCTTATCCGGCATTTTCAGACCCATGGCCTGATAGATAATTTCCGTACCGCGTCCCCAGCCGCTACCGAAGGTATACAGATTCTTGGAATCGCCTTCTATAACGGATATTGTACTGTCAGCACCGATTTTAGCTTTGATTTCTTCACCTGCTGTTTGGGCACGTTCCTTGAAATCGGCAATCCAGTCAGCTGCTTTCTGTTCCTGGTTAACGGCTTTGCCGATCTCCAGAATCTGAGTCAGATAGTCCACCTTATTGTATGTATAGAAAGGTTTATAGCTCGTTTGTCAACAGTTAAAATGTATCCCTGAAGAGTGGGCTTGCCCCACTCCTTTCTTTTTGAGCAGGGATTATAATCCATCTTGACAGTGAAAAGTTTTAATGGAGGGAGGGCTTGACCGTCAGGAAGTAGGGCTGCTAGCTGAATAATCTTGAGGAGGTATTTTTATGCTTAGCATGACTAGAAAAGCGGTTACGCCGACAGTTAAACTGAAACCAAAAGTTAACCGGAATGACCGGGAAATGCTATAGTTTTCTTGCTTTGATTACAAAAGTTACAGGAAGCATCTTGGCTTTTTTGGCAAACTCACTATTATCATTCCGCGATTGCATAATTTCATCATCAGATTGCTCAATCATTTGCTCAATGACAAATCCCGCTTTGGAGAGCGCATTCACATAGGTTGATAGTTTGCGGTCCGATAAGGTTAGCGTACCTTCATCAAGAGATACCGAATACCAAGATTCATCGAAATAACATTTTTTAAAAGCAAGCACATTATTTTCTGCAGCAACACATTTGTGAATAGGGTGAGACCAACTGAAAATAAATACGCCGTCTTTTTTAAGGTAAGAAGCGATACGGCAAAAAGTACCCTCAAGGTCGGTGGTCCAGCCTATGGCATAAATCGAATATACAAAGTCAAAATAATCCACTGGCAGGCCGCATTCTTCTTCCATGGGAGAGCAGATCAATTTTGCCGATAGGCCGCAGGCCGCCAAATGTTGCTTTGCCTTTTCGATTTGTTTTTCTGAAATATCCACAGCCCATAGTTCAGATGCTTTGCGTTCCCCCAGATACTGCAAGGAATGACCGGTTCCGCAGCCGATCTCCAGCATCTTTTTTCCTGAAACATCGCCAAAAAGTTGGCATTTTTCTTCTGAGACAAATGCTCCATAGTATGGAAGGGCGGTTGCTCCTAAGATGTCATTTCCTTTTGTGTCCCAAAAGAGACTGTTTGTTTTATGAATAGAATTCTTATCCATGTCGATCGTGACAGCGCTGCCAACCTCGCCGGCGCCTATAATGTTTGTTCTATGAACAGAATTCTTGTCCATATCGATGCCCTCCCAAATATAAAATAACACGCTATTAACCCCCAAAAATATACCATTTTTCTATGAACAAATCCACCTAAAACCTTACCTTCTATTCATCGTCCATTTGATCTCGTAGACCTGGGCGTTCCATGCCCGGAGGTTTCCGGGAGATTCGACTGAACCATTTTGAGTGGGAACGTCCCAGTAAAATATATGAGCATTCAAGAAGGAGCCGATGAATTTGGTGTATATTGACACAATAGTATCCTTTACAATTGACTAAATAATTTGTCGCACTCTCCCGAAAGCGAGGGGGTGATTTTGTCGTTTATAGGAATTTGTTGAGGATTGATTTAACTTGTTCAAAAAATGATCAATAATTGCCCCAATTATAAACAAAAACACTTTAGAATAATTGACTAATGGTAAATAATTCCGTATCCTTGTGATAAGGAATTTAATGGGAACCGAGGTAAATTTATTGAATCAACTGCGCCTGGACGATTTGAAAATTGATTCTTTAGTTGATCTGCTAAAGGCTACATATACTCTTGAAGATTGGGACAAAATGATCGAAATAGCTGACAAGCTTCACTTGGCCGCCCTAGAGCTTGAAGGCGAAAGATCAACTAAAAGCAAGGCTTGTGAGAGACATCCGATTTACTACTTTGGCTATAGCAAGTTAATGAAAGGATTAGCTCTTCAAAATAAGGGACAATACAGCGAATCAAAGGCCCTTGTAGAAGAGTATAGTGATCTTTCTTGGCTAGATGACGGGAGCAAAGAAGCAATAGAAGAAGTCGAGTTCTTTAAAATGTTCGCCAAAGCTAATATGTATGCTACAAACTTACTTGAAGGCAATTTAGAACATCTTGAACCATATGTCCAATTTCTAAGGGAATCAAGAATTGATGAGTTGATGCCGGGATTATTGAACATTATTGAAGCAGCAATAGAACATAGCTTCGATGTTGAAGAGATATTAGAATCTTTTGAAAATGATATAAATAAGGCAATCGAATATTACAAACAACGGCGAGCATTGTACCTGATGAGAGTATTCTTCAAATTGTCGCTGTATCACTTTGTTCGCCAGCAGTATAGTGCTGCAATAGATAAAACATTGCAAGGTTTGGAATTATCTAACATACTTAAAGATACGTTCGCATTTAAAAAGTTTTCTGCATTGTTCGAATTATTTAGGAAACATGCTAACGAAGTTCAACAGAAGCGGTACACTCTTTTTATGAGTAATACTCTTAAGGAGGAATTAAGTAATGAAAAAAGCATTTTTTTCGATGGCGATCGTATTGGGGTTAATTAGCGTGATTGTAGTACCCGTAGTACCAAGTACACCTGGCGTAATAACTGTAAATCATGGGGCGGAACATTAAGACATTTGAATATCAGATTGAATTTTCGCTAAAATAATGTCAACATTCAAGCTGAAAAATCACCCTCTAGGGCCAAATAGAGAGTGATTTTTTTATTTGTATATGAGCAGGTCAGTAAGCTTACATCGATTGGTCTCGTTGAACGAGATTCATCCAGCCTACCAGGTCGTGAACGGCGATACCGCCGAACGAGGTGTGCGCTTCGCCCAATTGCTCCAACTGGACGAGCTGCTCATTCAGAACTTGGCAGCCTTCTTCGTAAAAAGTGATGAAATTTCCTTCGGTGGAAGGCTTGGTTTCCACACCGGTGTAGATTTTCTTGTTCAAGCTTTCGCCTTCGGCCAACTCGGTTTTGGCCGTATCGTAAATGGCCTGGGCGCTATCGCGGTAAGACATCAGGGTCACGGATTCGAAGCGCGAGATCATCCAGGAGCTCAAAGTTTGTTCGCTGTCCGGTACTTTATAATTATCGAGCCAAAAGGGAAGAGCCGCCGACAGCGGAAGTTCCAAGTCAGCCGCCTGCCGGGCCAACGCATCGACATTGCCTTGCCATTCAGTCACCAGGGTGTCGTAGTCCGCTTTCCAGATCGGAAGCAGATAGGGCTCAATGTCAACATGAATTCCCTTTAGCTTCTCTTCCGGCGCGGCGTGCTGTTGGTAATCGTTAATCCATTTCATAAAAGCGTCCAATTTCGGACGGCTTGTGGCGAGGGCCCAGTCCGGGGCTCCGTTTAGAGAATGAACCTCGATGCCCATTTCCGAGGCCTGGCGGATGAAGCTGCGGTAGGAGGCAAGATCCACTTTGGTGCTAATTTGCAAGTATATAATTCCGACGCCTTGGGACTTGGCAAAGTTCAACAGCTCGGAGGACGATGATTGGATGAGAGCGGTGTGCCATAACCAAGTCGTTCTGGCGTTGGAGACGGGTTCAACTTCAGCGCTGGCGGTCTTGGTGGCCGGATTGCCCAAAAGCGCCAATATCAAAACAAAAACAAGAAGCATTGCGGATTTGCGGGGGTAAGCGATAGTTTTCACGAAGATGTACACTCCTTTAAGATAATAAAAATGTGTGATTGCGGTTAGGATTAGCGGACGACATGATTAGGGATCATATGAAACTCTAGGCCTTACCTCCCGCGTAGTGATGTGTCCAAACTTTAGGTCGAACATCCCTGTTAACAGGAACAAATTGAGACTTAAGGATTGGGTATGATCATATTTTCGTCGGATTTATCCATTTTTTTCATAGGTCCAAGGGATTATTTTTGCCATATTATTAGCAATGTTAACAGTGGAATCCAGTTTAAGCTCGATAAGTCGGGGCATATGAGCCAATAGTCCGGTTTGGTAAAATAAATTAAGAAAGCGGCTTCAAAGCGCAGCGGCTCGGTCGTGTATGGGAATAAGTACCTAAAAAATATGTGGACATCCGTTTTAGAGCAACGGATGTCCACTTTTTTGTGAAGATGAATAGGGGGGAGGGAAGGGGAATTTTGCTCATTTGCCTTTAGGTTTGAATTTGGATTTGGGGATTTTGGAGCCACTCTTTTTTTAACAATGCATATTGATTAGTGTTTTCATATTTTGGTGTCCCATCCTCGCAGGCGTCTTTAGGCGAAGTTTGGCAACAGGGGGTTATACCCCAAGTGCAAACCACCCGTTGGACGGGTGGTCATAATTTCACCTGTCTTAGCAAACCTTTCAATCCTCTTCGCAGGCTTCAAGCCGAAACGGGTTGGCTTATTTGACTTTAATTGAATGATCGTTTATTATTCAACCATGAGATATAAGGACAAAAATAAAAATGAAGCTATTTTTCAAGCAACCATTCAGCTTTTGAACGAAATCGGTTTTTCTGAAATTTCCATGTCTAAAATCGCCAAACGGGCTAAGGTATCACCAGGAACGATCTATGTTTACTTTGAAAATAAGGAGGACATGCTGAGGAAGCTGTTTTTGAATGTCGAGCAAAAGATTAGTTCGAGTATGTTCGAAGGGCTTCATCATTCAATGCCGGTCAAGGAAAGATTTGAACTGATTATGAGCAACTATATTAAATTCATTCTTAACCATAAAGATGAATTCCTCTTTTATGAACAATTTTGCAATTCACCGCTTGTCGAGAATTTATATCTTGAAGATTCCAGTATAATGTTCCAGCCTTTTTATAAATTGATTGAGGAAGGCAAAGAACAGAAGCTGCTTAAAGATTACGATACCATGCTGCTGTTGGTTTTGATTTATGCTCCTGTTACCGAGCTGGCCAAGCAATATTACAGAAGAGAATTTGAATTTAATAATAAAAATGTGAAGGACTTGATTCAATCAAGCTGGGACGCTGTCAAAGCATAAAGAGTCCTTTTTTTTAAACACATAAATGAATGAACGTTCAGTTAATAGCGATTTTAATAAATAATTTGAGAGTTGGTACTTATGTTGTGGTGTTCGTGGATTATTGAAGGAAATCATTCAAAGATATTTTACAGCGGGGATAGCGGCTACGGTCCTTACTTTAAAGAGATTGGCAATCATTATCATTAATCGAGGCGGGACAATACGACAACAATGGCTGGTGGCCGCTGCTGAGAGAAACGTCGTCATCGCGGTACCTCGAATAGGCGAAAGTGTTGAGATAGGTTCTTCTAAAATGCCATCGGCTCCATGGTGGAGAGATATTACTTAAAGGGGGTGATCCATGTAAAAAGCTGCGTATCCAACGATGATCATTTTCTTATAGAAAATGAAGGATTTCCAGTTTTGAAAAAATGAATAACTTTTATTAGGAGGCATTTATGAAATACTACTTCTTAGGAAAAAGCGGATTACGCGTCTCGGAGCTTGCTCTTGGCACCATGACTTTCGGTACGGATTGGGGATGGGGGGCAGGCACGGATGAAGCCCAGAACATGCTGGACATTTATCTCGACCGGGGTGGAAACTTTGTCGATACGGCCAGTGGGTATACGAACGGAAGCTCGGAAAAAATGTTGGGTGAAATTCTGGGCGAGCGTCGTAATCGCATCGTGCTTGCCACGAAATATACGATGAATACGCATCAAGGCGACCCGAATGCAGGCGGAAATCATAGAAAAAGCATGATCCGCTCGGTTGAAACTAGTTTGTCGCGAATGAAAACAGATTATATCGACCTGCTGTATCTGCACTCTTGGGACAACACGACGCCGGTAGAGGAAGTGCTGCGGGCTATGGATGATCTTGTACGAGCAGGCAAGGTGCTTTATGTAGGAATATCGGATACGCCGGCCTGGCAGATTTCGCGGATGCAGACGATCGCCGACCTGAGAGGGTGGTCTCCTCTGGTTGCCCTGCAAAATGAACACAGTCTGATTGAGCGAACGTCGGAAAGAGAGCTCACTCCGATGGCTCAGGAGATGGGGCTTGGGGTTGTTGCCTGGTCGCCTCTGGCCAACGGTCTTCTGACCGGAAAATATTCAAGAGAGGAGTTGCAGCAGTGCAGCAAGGAATCCGAAGGTTGGAGCTCGCGGGTAACCATGATGGCTAACCATGGTATGCTGAATGAGCGGGTATTTAATATTGTGGATGAAGTCAAAAAGGTAGCAGATGAAGTGCATGCTCCGGCGGCGCATGTTGCGCTGGCATGGCTGAGAGCCCAATCGTCCGTTACATCCATTTTGCTGGGGGCAAGCAAAGCCGGACAGCTTGAAAGCAATTTGAATATGCTTGATCTGCAGCTTGCGGAAGAACAACTGCAAAGGCTCGACGCGGTAAGCGTGATTGAGCTCGGGTTTCCTCATAAATACTTAAATGATCCCGCAAATCTATGGGGCGTTTTTGGGGGCGTAGCGGTCGAGCGCCGCTAAGATAAAGTCGCGTACTTTATTGTTCAATGAATCCTGACAACAAACAAGGAGCAAAATCGCCGTGGATCTTGCTCCTTGTTCTACAAGGCAGACAGAGGAATGAAGAAATCTCGTACCCTTAGGCTCTTCTCTTATTATTGTTATAATTTTATGATTCCTGCTTATTTATGGAAAACATCCGCGTATTCGGAGATACGTTCGAATCGTCCCTTGGCAAACGGGCATAAGGGTAATATCTTAATACCGTTTTCCCGCGCGTATTCCACCATAGCTTTGACCAGCTTATCGCCAAGCCCTTGTCCTCGGTAAGCATTTTCGACCAAAGTGTGATCAATAATGTAAAGCTCCGGACTTGAGATTACATACGTCATCAGCGCAGCAATGCCGCCGTTATCTCGAATAAGAAATCTTTTATTAGCGGTATCATGATCTACTATATGCATGTTCATCCCTCTTTCTTTGTTGAAGATTCACCGTCCAGACGTCTATACGTCAGTGCACCGCTTGGACAGGTGTCAATATGTCGGGCAATTGCCTCCACAGTGTCAGCATCGGGATTAACCCAAGGTCGCTTGCTTAAATCAAAAACACCGGGGAGGCCTTTTACGCAAATACCGGAATGAATGCATACCTCCGAATTAAACATTACCTCGATATCTTTACCGTAGTATACCTTCTGATTAATCATAATTCCTTCACACCCTTCACTTATGAGTTTGTTTAAAGCAAGATTCATTCTTCGAAAGATGTCAGAAATCTTTCCAAATGGCGAAGTGTTGATTCGTCGTCCAATTTTCTGGTGGTTTCATTCAGTTTTTCATGAATGCTGCCGATGGGAATCTTCAGACCCGGCACCTTGGCTCTCAATGTCCGAATTATAAAGAGGAATCGTTGGTAAGTCAACAGTGCTGATACCGAGTATAAATTACAGTTTATTTTCGTCCCATGATTAATCTGGATCTAGCAGGGCGATTCCGAGAAAGGCATTATTGCGCAGCGCGTGTTCGAAATTTATGAACAGGCCAGGGCTAAGGCGAGCAGCTTGGCCTTTTCGGATCAGGAAGTGCTCTCGCTGCTGGATAAGGCAGTGGTGGATGCGCAAAAAGCGGGTTACGACAAGACAACGAAATGGCAGGAGAATAAGCAGAAGCTGGAAGCGTCGAAATAAACGTCACGGCCAAGAAAGTTATAGACCGATTATTTCAGAGTTCACTTAAGTCTCATCAACATTGCATAACTCAATTGATGGAGCTTAGAGAATCGAATGAAACGATTGAATTCCCTGAAATTTGTCCCTATGCATATGCTTATGTTTTTTGGAGAAAATCTCTTTTAAAGGAGGAGCATTTCTACGGCTTTAATTCTTTAAGAACAAGCTTGATTTCTGATGTAGCACCACTTCTAATCAGGGAGCTTCTGGAGTATTTCTCTGATCAGGTCGTCAATTATCAAATGAAAATCCGTAGAAGTATTGATATGGGGGGGCTTTCCTGGATTCTTGAAAAACTGGTCTTACAGTTCTGTGAGAATTTCTTTTGTGCTTGGATGGAGACCGCAGGGAAGAGAAGTAAAGAAATTAGTGTACCTTCTTGGAAGGAAATTGAGAATATGAGGGATCGTTCGTTTCCAGATGTCGCTTTCAAATACAACTTTGATGAGAGCAGCTCATCTAGCAGCATTGAATATTATCATTTGCAAAACAGAGAACCGTTGTTGACTAACAAATGCAATTGCCCGAATAATAATACAAGGGAATTAATCAATTTATATACATATGTACAAAATACGGGTTTTGTGAATAAGTAATGTTATTGAAATATAGAACCGGCCCAACCCGGCTCTTTGATCTGTTTTATCTGCTTTTTACTTATCCATATTATTCACGGCTTTTCGCATCTCTTCATCCGTTAAATGCGTATAAATCATCGTCGTTTGGATTGATGAATGGCCCAATTGGTTTTTTAGTCTCGGTACGTCATTGTTTTCTTGATGATAACGTGTCGCAAAAGAATGTCTTAACGCGTGTACCGTTAACGCCGGTTTGCCGAACGCTGCCGCATATTTTTCGATCAGCTTCTCAATGGCTCTTGGCGTCAGCCGGCGGTTTGTGCCTTTGCGGCCGATCGGCGCCGCCAAAAACAAGGAACTTTCCGATTTGTCCGGCGCATATCTTGCTTCCCGGATGCTTAGGTAATTTTCCAGGTCCGCTAAAGCTTGTTCGCTAAAATACACGTATTGTTCTTTATTTCCTTTGCGGATTACCCGGACCAATCCTTTGTTCATATCCAAATCGCCGATGTCGGTACCCGCAACTTCCGATAAGCGTAGTCCGGATCCAAGTATCAAGGACACGATGGCGGTGTCTCGTTCGCGGTTAAACTCATGGAAACGAAAAATCCGCTTGTTGTCTTTGTTTTGCGCGCCAAAATCATACGCCACAAACTGCCGGAACCGTTCGAAATCGTCGTCTCGCAAAATTTTCCCTTCAATCCGGTTGGCCATCGTTTCCTGGCTTTCTTTAACGGCGTTAAATTCTATTTTGGCCATAACATTACGCTGAATATACGGCTGTAAATCGTCGGTTTCCGCTTTGTTTTGCAAATAATCGAACAGCGATTTTAACGCGGACAGTTTGCGGTTGATCGTATATTTGTTGTTTCCCAAACGGTACTCCAGATGGGAAAGAAAATTTTCGATCTCGCGAACCGTCAATTTTTCCAAGCTAGGTAATTCAACGTCTTTGCGGCTTGCGGCTGCGAACTTTTCGGCAATCAGCCAGTCAAAAAAGATGATGAAATCATGACAGTAATTCAGCAGCGTCGTCGGCGACAATTTGCGTTTGCGGCTATCTATGTATTCGGTCACGTACCAAGGCAGTTCATTTAACTTTTCATCGATGCGGTTCATATAATGCGCTTTTAACGTTTTATCCATGTCGGCTCGTCACCTCCTAAACCAAGCATAATTCATTTATAATTATTCGTCAAATTATTATTTTACGTAATTATAAAAACTCCTGCAGCTGGACTAAAAAGCTCATGCCCAGCTACAATCATATTAATTACTCGTATATTTTACCCAGTCATATTCAGCGTACAACGGATTCGCTCCATTATAAGAACCTAACCAGTCATCCACTCCGGTTCCGTTCCATAGATTCATCATAATTTTGCCTGGCGTACTCGGAATATTCGTGGTGGCGGTATGTTTCAAAACACCGTCTACATACCATTTAATATACCCTGGCTGCCAATCGAAAGCATAGGTATGGAAGCCCTTTGATGCATCAAAGCCAAGAGAGATAACCTTTTCATGACCGCCAACCCCATTGGTATAATAGTTAAACTGCACTTTTGTCGTGTCTTTTCCTAGAAATTCGATATCTATTTCATCCCATTGTGTGCCATGAGCAGGTCCTGTATACGTGAAAAAGGATGAGACAATTCCCGTATTTTTGGCTGGCTTCATACTGACCTCGTACAGGCCGTATCCGTAAATATTCGTTGATCGGTACTCCGCGCAGTCAAATTTGTTGTACGCAGAACTCGTTAAGCCCAGCTTGAGCTTTCCATCATTCGTAAAATTAACATTGTTGGCACGCCATGTGCAATTGAACACCCCCCCATTGGAATACCCATCTGCCTTTTCCCATGTACTCGGATTAAAATAACTTAATGGTTCCCAGAACACATTCCCCGCAAAAGCGCTTACAGAAAAAATCAAAGAAAACGCAAATGTGGTCACCAGTGTAAAACAAGACTTCTTTTTCATAAGACACCTCCAGAACGATTTTAAATATGAACGAAGTTGTGAGCTATGATGTTGGAATATTTTCCCTGGGTATTTATAGTATAGCGCTTACATTGAAATGTGGCAACCTGTAAATAAATACCCGACCAGTTCCCTGATACCAGTCGGGTTCTAATATCGCTTTTTACTTTTTCCCGCCCACCATAAAATACAAAAACCAGACGGCATGATTTTGTTCATCGAAAACCGTACGTTTAAATAGTTCCTTGATATAAGGATCGTGCGCTTTATCTGCGATTTCCAGGTACTGGTCAACCGTTTTTTGCTCATCCAAAAAAGCGCCGATCACTCCCGACCGGTAATCGGCCGGGCACCGTTCCGTTTGCCGCGGAGTCGCTTGCGTGCCGGTTAACGAAGCATAGAGTTGCAAGAAGCTGTGGTAGTGCCGAATCTCGTCTTGACGGATTTCCATAATTCTCCTCTTTATCTCTTCATTCGGAGCCATGCCGGCCAATTGTTCGTAGCAGATGATCGCATTGTATTCACCGTTTATGGCGCGTACGATGTCAGGGATTAAATTTTGGTCCGCAGAGACGCGAAACGAATCGTAAAAGTCGAAATCATAGTGCAAACTAACCTTCCCCTCTCGTTCTATTCAACCCTAGGCTATGCAGCCTATAGGCGTTTGGTGCAAGGCCCGCATAAAGGAAAAGTCCGCGCAGTTTTTCCGCAACACTTGCTACCGTTCGAACATGAACATGCTCCGCTGAATAAAATTTAGATATATAAAGATGTAGGTGATGCGATATGCGAAATAAGGGCGGTTTGACAAGCTGGGAAGAATTTGAAAAGAAAATGCTGGAGCAATTTCCGTTTTTGCCGAAAAACTTCACCCAGGCGAATCCCGCCAAAAACCTCTCCTGGGTAGGCGACTATGTCCAAAAGCAGCTTCAAAAGTCCATGCCAGCCGATTTTAAAATCCCTATTTTCAATGACAATGCGGGGAATTATGAACTTCACGAAACACACCGAAGTTTAATTGTCCGGTTGCCTGTTTCGGACCATTTCGAATTAGACCAAACAAAGATCTCGGTAAATCGCAACAAGCTGCGGATTGTTTTGCCGTCGGGGGAAAAACAGGAAATCCAGCTCAAAAAACAAGTGAACCCTAAACAGACCCGGGCAAAATACAAGGAAGGCATTTTGGAGATCCAGATGCCTAAGATGCCGGAGTCCCAAAACTTTCACGATGTCTTTGTCGAAAGCGAAAACGAGGAATAGAAGTTTAGGAAAAATAAGCCCCGTTGCACAGTGCAACGGGGCATTCTCATCCGGTTGTTCCCAAGTTAACTTCAAAGTTTCAGGCCTCATACCCGACAAGCAGCGTTCCTCCATACGGTTCCAGCGCCCGGCCGCAAGCCTTGATGAGTTCGCCCGGATCGTCCCGAAGATACAGCGTTTCCAGCCCTTTCTCCAAATCCCCCGCCGTTTCAGGAGCATACTTTTGCAAATACCGGAATAAGTGTTTCCCTTCCCCAAGCCATTGTTGGTTGGCGCGCAGCAGAAACTCGCTTAATAAAATGAGCAGCTTGCTGGCCACAAACCATTTTTCGCAGCGCGGAATTTGGCCCTGCAAATCCATGATTTTTTCGGAAATCTGGTATCTGGCGAAATCCAGTTCTGCTTGCGACCAAGGCATCGGGCCATACTGCAGATCGTTTTGTGCTTCTTCGATAAATTCCAGGCCGCTTTCCCGCGAAACCAAAACAACGCCTCCGGCTACCAGTCTCTGCAACGTGGGGTTGGCGGTCTGCACCCCTAAATCGTAGTATTCCCTGTAATTTTCCGGCGTAAGTACCGTACACTCGATGATCCAATCCATGAAAGAGCTTACCCTATGAAAATAACCCGGGTCCTCCTTTTCAAAAACAACGATATCCAGATCCGAAGCCTCGTCATGCTGGTTTATGCTGGCGCTGCCGCCCAATACCGCTAACATGCAATCGGGATAATGCTGAGACACAAACGTCTGGGCCGCCTCCGCCGGCGAATTTCGCATAGAATCCCCCTCCTCCCCGTATCAATAAATTGTATGAGCGAACGAAGCAGCGTAATCCTTTTTAAGAAAGTCTTACATCACAAGAAAGGAAGCGTACCGATGTTTGCGACAAATTGTCAGGCGCATGCGCATGAGTTTTATGGATCGACATCCATCAATTTAGGCCATCGGCATCATCTCCGTTTTTTTACTTATCCTGTTAATGGAGGCCCAAGTGACTGCCACTTTCATCGTTTCCAAGGAATCACTTACACCCAGGATCAACATTTCCATCGATTTAACGGCTACACCGGACCGCCCGTTTATTTACCTGACGGGTCACATTTTCATTGGGTTGACGATGTTGTGGATGACGAGCCGTTCGAATTTAGAGGCCAATATTATATCACCGTGACGGGCATCCCGCGGCATCGCCACAGTTTTCAGGGGCGAACCGGTCCCCCGCTGGGTTACGAACCCCCCAGTTGGTGAAAATAATCGATATATTTATCCGTCGCTTGCAGCAGATCATCCTTTAAACGCCGCTCAACCTGTTCATGCTGTTCATGACCGTTTGCCCCCTCTTGCAATTGGGCCATATAAAAGGCAAGCCGGTCCTCGACTTGCCGGATCATATCGTCCATGATGTTTTGCAGTTGTTCGGCCGTGAGGGTCATATTGCGGTGATTAGCTTTCTCGGCCAGCAAGGTGGCGATGTCCTCTTTTATGTATCGTTGCACTTCGACTTTGATCGTTTGGACGGACGATTTGCTCGGATCGTCAGGGTCCTGGCCAAACGAAACGTCCTCCGTTTGTTTGCCGGCTACCGATAGATCTTCAATCGTTCCTTGATCATTAGGACTGATTCCGATAATGAGGGTGCCGTTGAGATTTTCTACTTTCAACTGCTCAAAATTGTAATCTATCTTTTCAACATGTTGTCTCGGCATGGATTGCAAAGCCTCAAACTGCTTCTTCAGCGCCGAAATATCATTTTCCAATTGAAACAATTTATCGTACTGCCAGCGCAAGGCATGATTGATTTGATCCAGCCAATGATTGGGGGGATGTCCCGACAAATGCCCCTCCTCCTTTCTTTTTCTTTATCAATGTATGCCAATCCATCGCCCGTCTTGCAATAAATTAGCTACATGGGAGGGATCATCAGACCGGTTCAATTAATCTCTTGGGATAAGATGCCTGATATGCTTGGTGCGATTCTTCGCGTCAAGTATCGCGGTATTGCCGATTTGCAACCCGGAGGAAGTTGATATCCCCAAAATATACAGATTGTTTACGTGGATGCAGGGGCTTTTGTTCTTTTGCGTAAAAATGACTTCCTCATTGATTTCTTGGGAGGGAAACGGTTGAAAGAACACGGGCAGCTTCTCCAATTTCCCCTCATCCCCCCAAAAGACGGGAATTTGGCGTTGCAAGGCGAAAACTTGCGAATCCGGAAAGATTCCCCACACATCTCCCACATGTACAAAAGAAGAATAAATTACGAAGGTGACTTTCATCTGATTCACGCAGGATATCCGCATCATGTCTACCGCGCAAAAGGCACAAGCGGCCCGATAATAAGGGATTCCGGCGGAGTGTCAAATATGGAGGAGAGCCGAATCGAACCGGTGTCCCCAATCAAAACGACTGATGAACTGCCCACTGCCACGATCTTCATGTTGTCTACTAAAATTTTATCGTTTGTAACATCCAAGCGAATTTTTTCGTTCACCTTTTTCACACCTTCCGCATTGGCATTCAGAATCGGTTATAATCATCGTCCGGTGGCAAAAGGGACCACCGGTCCCGGCAAGGCACCAGGAGCGGTTGGGGCTGCCTCCGGGGCAGGGCCCGTAAACCCTCCGGTATTGTACAGATTGGATAACGATTTTATGATCCCGGCTGTTCCGATTTGCAAAACTGAAGAATTTGAAATTCCGTTAACCCGAAGGCACTGAATCGTAATTGTCTGCTGAACATGTATCATTAGGCTAAGGTCCCTCCCTTGGTGACCGAACCATCGACGACAGCGGGGTCAATGGTTAGGGTCGTACTCAAGCCGTTGTTCGTAACGGGAAAATCCCCAGTATTAAACGATCCCGAGCCCGCAAATGTTTTCGTAGCCGTCTGCGGGGAGATAACCAGCGTATCGCCAAATTGCACCACTCCACCGGAACTGATGTTAATGATCTTTACGTTGCCAACGATTGCAGGCATTTGTTTTACCCCCTCTTCCTCCGATTCGTCCCGTACCTTATAGTCGGTCTGTTTCCGCTGGGTAAAAAACCATTTCCTCGGTCCCTTCATCATATGGACCAAAGCATCATTTCGTTACGGCTCAACATGCATCATAAATGGCCTACAACGAAAAAACCGCCCCACAGTAAATGTGGGACGGTTTGGACATGCCGGCCTATTCGTTCAGCGCGGACATAATCATCAGCACCAAATCGCTGCGGGTGACTTGCGCGGTTTCTTTCAGTTCCAACCCGCTCAAAGCCTTCCCCGACGCCGCGGAAATTACGGCTGCAGCCTCTTTGACGATCAAGTTTTGTTCAGGCCGGAAAGCGGTGTCGGCGAAACCGTCCGTATACCCCGCTTGCTTAAGCGCGGAAACGGCAGGCAATGCCCACGGCTCGATGCTGTCTTCATCGGAAAATCCGGTTTCGGCTGCCGCGTCGCCCAGATTGAAGGCCCGGCTCACCATCACCGCAAATTCGGCGCGGGTCACGAGCCCATCCGGACGGAATGTGCCGTCGCCGTAACCGTTGATGATGCCCGCGGACTCTGCCCGGGCAATCGCCGACTTGTTGGGATCGTTAGCGATATCCGTAAACCGGGAAGCGACATTCTCCGCCGCTTCCCCGCCGGCCTCGCCACTGCTTCCTGCTTCGGCCGGAAGCGCCGCTCCTTTCAAATCGGTGATGCGGCCTTCCGCCTTCAGGTTGACCGTACCCGCTTTGTCCAGGTATTCGCGGAACACTTCATAATCGACCAGATTCAGCTCGTAGAAACGGCCGTCGTCCTTGGCCTGCTTCATCGAGTTGTAGAAATCTCCGCCGCCGGCCATATAGGAGTTGGTGGCCACGATATAATAAGCCTTCGGATCGATGTCGGCGTACGTGCCGTCTTCATTTTGAATTTGTACTTTCACGATGCGTTGTCCGGATTGCGTTTTCTCCCCGGTCACATCATCGACGACTTCAGGCTGCTTGGCCGAATCATAGTAGAAACGCATGCCCGAAACCTGCGGAAACCGCCCTTCACCGTTTTCGACGCCGCTTACGCCGTTCTCCAACGCCGCTATGATTTCATCGCCGGTCATCTTGAGCGCGGTCAGATTGTTGCCGAACGGCATCGTCGTCAGCAATTCGCCGAGCGTTATGTCGCCGGCATCGATCGAGGCGCGAATCCCGCCGCCATTCTGAATCGTCACATATCCTTTGACACCGGGTTCCTTGACGATGCTCATCACTTTCGACCGCATGCCGTCGGCCACCAGGTCGCCCAGGTTCGTCTCCTGCTTGCGCACGCTGTTGCGTTCACCGTCAAGGGCAACGTCCGACTCGCCGACAACGGTTTTTTTCAGTTCTTCCAGCGGGGCGGCGTATTCGGCCAGCTTGGCTTCCGCTTCCGTATTGCCCTTAATGGCATAATTGCCGGCATCATCCTTGGCATTAAGGTCGATCAAGCGGCCGTTCCATTCCTTCAGTACGCCCTTGTCGTCAAACGTCACATCCAGTTGGCCCAAATGCTCGTCATATTCGCCCGTTTGAACGATCAGCGTCGGTTCCGTATCGGCGTGGCGCACTTCGGGAACATCGAGCTGCGTATGGGAGTGGCCGCCGACGATGATGTCGATGCCATCAACCGCTTCCGCCAGCTCCTGATCTACCGTATAACCCAGATGCGATAATACGATAATTTTGTCGATGCCTTCCGCTTCCAGCGCATCCACCTGCTTTTGCGCGCTTTCCGCTTCATCATTGAACTTAATGTTGGGCCCCGGCGAAGAGAGCACGGAGGATTCCGGCGTGGTGAGACCGATGATCCCCACCTTCTCGCCGCCGATTTCCTTGATCACGGCCGGATAAATCTTCCCTTCTTCCCCGGGTTTTCCGAGCCCGCTGTTCGCCATGGGGCTTAATGCCGGCTCTGTGTCGAAATTGAGGTTCGCGCTTACGAACGGGAACTTGGCCTGCTTCACAAACTCGGCCAAGGCCGCAGGACCTTTATCAAACTCATGGTTCCCGAACGTCATGGCATCGTATTTCATGGCGTTCATAAAATACAGGTCCGCGAGGCCGCTAAACTGATTAAAATAGAGCGTTCCCGAAAAAACGTCGCCCGCATCCAGCAGCAGGGTATTCCCCGTTCTTGCTGCCTGCACGGCCGTGACGCGGCGGCCGATATTGTCCAGATGGGCATGCGTGTCATTCGTATGTAACACCCTAAGCTGGAATTCCCCCGAACCGTTTACGTTTTCGGCTGCACTGACTGTTCCCCAGGCCGTACCGGTCGTAAGTCCGGCCGCAATGACAGCGGCCGCAAAAAGCTTGCCGAATGACTTGTGCCCCAACTGCATAAAGCCAACTCCTCCCTCACCCTATATTAATTGCACTACATATTATAAATATAAGTTTAATAGATTTGTATGTAAACAATTTAAACCAATCATCCGAATACCTTCGGATGACCATATTCAGGAAAGATGTTATACTGGGTGTGAGCCCCTTGCGGGCTTATTTTCTTTAAGGAGGACTGCTTGTATGAGAACCATTGACATGGTCACGCTTGGTTGGGAAAAACAAGTTGGGGGTGATATTTACTATGAGCCCTAGTTTTAAAGCCCTCGACGGAACCAGAACGCATTTGGTGAACCAGCTCGTATTTTTTGACGAACAATACCCGTTTTTTGCGGATACTTATCTATACGGAATGCCAAGCCGCGATCGAAAAATGATAGACGACCTCTTGCAAAAATACACCGCCCGATTGATATCCATGCTGGCGGCCGATGATACTGCGCTGCAGGATATGCTCCATCAGGTCGTTCTGATCGGAAGCGGCGTAAAGGTGGAGTTTGAGGAAGACGGTTCAACGGACCTGTTCACTGTGGTCTACCCTACGGAAAGCGACCCCGACAACAACCGGATCTCTTTTATCTCCCCGATCGGCAGGCAACTGCTTTGTGCGGAATGCAATTCTCCCCTTGCCTTGGAGGTTCCGGACGGAACGCAGCGGATTCATGTCCGTGAAATAAAATACGCTTATATAGGCGGATTTCAAGATGAATAACAATTACGAAAACGAAAATGCCTTTTAATCCATTCCCCCGCCTTTGCGCGGGGGATATTTCCAAAAGCGCTCAGCTCAATGCGTTCAGCATAAACTCATAGATGTCCCGGTCGCTTAATACTTCGTCATCGGGAGTAACGATTTGTTGAACCTGCAAGCCGTACTTCAACGTGGCAAATAGCTGCGCAACCTTGTTGGCGTCGATGTGCGCGGGAATAACCCCATGCCGCTTGCCGACTTCAATCCATCTTGCCGAATTGCGGATCGCGGTTTCGTGATAGCGCCGCAGAATGTCGTCCACGGCGGGTTTATCTCTTTGGCTGAGCAAGTATATGAAGATCAGGTTGGAAACACTGTCCGGACTGGCGGCATGCTGCATCCTGCCGGACACCAGGTTCAGCGGTTCCTGGATATCGGCGGGTTTGCCGGCGGCTTGAGCCACGGATTCGAAAAAAAGCTCATTCGTTTTCTCGAATCCGGATTCAAGGATTAAAGCGAACAATTCGTCTTTGCTTTTGACATAATGATAAATCGCTCCTTTGGTGAGCCCGCTCCGGACGGCAATATCCTGCAGTGTGGCGGCCCGGCAGCCTTTTTCCAAAATCATTTCTTCCGCCGTCTCCAGCAGCAGCTTGAGCGTAGGGTTCATCGTTTTATCATGCATGGTCAAATACCTCCAATTAAATAAGCGATGTTTATTCCGACGGTTGAAGTCCCGGAGAAGCCTGCTTCTTCACCCGCTTTACGTAACGAACGGTCCACCAAATCGTCACACCCACGATGCCATAACTTGCAAACGGCGACACCGCAAGAAATGACGGAACGGATAAAATATACACCAACCCCACTTTGACAACGGCTTCCAGCACAAGAGCAACCCCCCACACGGCGGTAAGCAGCCGGAAAGTATGCCGGAACCTGGGCAAATTTCTCCATTTTTCTTCCATATTCGCATCCCGCCCCGTAAACCGCTCGGCAAAATAATAAATTAACGGGCGCTTAAGAAGCAAAGAGAGCAAAAATAGGAGTCCCATGATTCCCGTTACATACGATTCCCTCAGCAAAATAAACCTCTCGTCCCCGCCAAGCAGCACGGCAGCAACGCCTAAGATCAGGCCGATGAAAATAAAGGCGGAAAACATATCCGCTTTTCGCGTTTTAATCAGACTGTACAGCGAATCAACCAGCGGAACGACGGAGGCCGCCGATAGCGCCCATAAACTGCCGGTATGTTTAATGAGCAGGGTGTAAATCAGATAGGGCAATACGACATTGACGACTAATGTGATGATGATTTCTTTTCGCGTGTGGTTCATCTTGGTTGGAGTCCTTTCTTTAACATGAGTTTGACGGAAATGTTCCATACCTTCGGTAGGTATCTTAAATTTTACATACCTTCGGTAGGTAGATCAAGTGTTTTATTTTGAGTTTGCATAACATCGCTATGGCGAGGGCAACTTATGTACGATTGAAGCCTATTCCCCAAGTTTGTGATATTTTGCATTCCAGGAGGTCTTTAGTATGAACAGTCAACGCGCTAAAGAAATCGTCGCTTCGCCGACGATGGTAAACGTAACCTGCGATGGGGTTCCGATTTTTATTCAGCATGTGGACGAAAAAAACGAAACCGCCAGAATCTATCCTTTGGACGAGCCGGAAAATGAGAAGGACGTGGCTCTTTCCCAACTTCACGAGCATTAGTAAGCAGGAGGCGATGCGCGATGCATCCCTCCTGTTTTTGGTAAACATAACTATATTTATGTAACCTTTATTGATGGCCGCTCCCACAAACGTATGAATAACGGTCACCGCTTAAAGAAGCTAAAATAGCGGATTTTTATGTACTTATTATCCCGGAGCCAGGCCAGTTAATTCCATTAGCGGCACTTTTTGTCCTTATTTTCCCACGAATGCCCCAGAACGGGATCATTTCCTTGTGATTCAAAAAAATAGGGACATACATTGCCTCTATTTCTCTCAAATTGACGAATATCGCTGGAATAACGGCTTTTTTTGCCCTTAGTTTTTCCAGAAGTTTCTCAGACAACAAGATTTTTTGGCAAAGTTTTCTCCGCGCAAAACAAAAGAGTTCAGCCGATGTATCGGCGAACTCCTTTGTTGATCTTCGGCGGCATCCCGCCCTCCTGGGGCCCTTCGGTCCAAGTGTCATCGCGCTGGAAGGCCCCCCATCCTAAAATTAGACTGGGAGGGGCAGTTTTGATTGGAAAACCTAACTCAGAAAGCTTGAACGCTCTCCTTCTGATCCAGAATAACGGCGTTAACGCCGTTCAGGAAAGCCTGGCCGCTTGCTTTAATAATATCGGTGTCCATCGCCCGGCCGACATACGTCTTGCCTTGAAAATCAAGCTGGATATTCACGCGCCCTACCGCTTCCTTCCCCCGCGAAATACTGTTGATTTTATAATGCGTCAAATGAACGTCCAGACCGGTCAACGTTTTGATCGCCGTGTACAAAGCATCGATCGGTCCGTCCCCGACCGCGCTGCCCTTAAGCTCTTCCCCATTTTGCATAAGCACCACGGCCGCGGTTGGGCACAGATCATTCGTCACGACCTGGAACGACCGCAATTCAAACAGCCGGCTCCCGTGCTCCGCTTGTTCCCGTTGATCGTTCAGCAAGTAGTACAGATCGTGATCGTAAACCTCTTTTTTCGCGTCGGCCAGGGCCAGGAATTTTTGGAACACGATCTCAAAGGCGTCGGTATCGGACGTATCGAAGCCCAGCTTCGCGATCGCATGTTTGACTGCGTGTCTGCCGGAACGTGCGGTCAGCACCAATTCCATGCTTTCCGCCCCAACGTCTTCGGGTGACATGATTTCATACACTTGTTTATCCTTGAGCAATCCGTCTTGATGGATGCCTGAGGAATGGGCAAACGCGTTTTCACCCGTGATCGCCTTGTTGGCCTGCACGTCGAGCCCTGTCAAATGCGTCAATAGTCTCGACGTCCGGAGCAGTTCGGTCGTATCGATGTTCGTGCTGCAGCGGTACAGCGATTCCCTGACCTTCAGCGCCATGACTGTTTCCTCCAATGAGGTATTCCCCGCCCGTTCCCCCAGACCATTGATCGTGCACTCGATTTTTTCCGCGCCGTTTTTGACCGCGCTCAGGGTATTGGCCGTGGCCAACCCAAGGTCGTTGTGGCAATGTACGCTCAGTATGACCTTGTCGTTTAAGTTTTTCAATCGGTCATGGATTTTCCGGATCAGTTCGCCATACTCCTCCGGTATCGCATATCCCACCGTATCCGGAACGTTAATCATCGTGGCGCCGGCCCGTACGACCGCTTCGATCGTTTTCCACAAATACTCGAAGTCCGCCCGCGAGGCGTCCTCCGTCGAGTACTGCACCTGCGGCAGCAGCGTCTTGGCGTATTTGACCGCGTCGACGCCCATTTGCAGCACCGCCTCCTTGGAGCGGTTGAATTTTTTCTCCACATGCACGTTTGATGCGCCGAGCACGATATGGATCAGCGGGTCCTGCGCGATCCGGACGCTCTCATAAACGGCGTCAATATCGCTTTTCACCGCCCGGGCCAGCGCCGTGATGCCGACGCTGTCGCCCATGCTGCGGGCGATTTCCCGAACCGCCTGGAAATCCCCTTGCGACGAGGCCGGGAACCCGGCCTCGATAATATCTACACGGAGGCGCTTCAGCTGCTGGGCAAACTCCAATTTTTGCTGTACGTTCAACTTGGCCCCAGGGACCTGCTCACCGTCTCTTAAAGTCGTATCGAGCACGATAATTTTGCGGTTCATCTGAAATTCCTCCTTGATCATTCGGTTAATGGGTTATGCAATCTATGTGAAGCGGGGCTGATTAAACCCGGGCTTTAATCAACAAAAAAACCCCGTCTCTGCAATAGAGACGAGGTTTATCCCGCGGTACCACTCTAATTCATTTCACGCTCTGAAATGATCTCTTTCGATGGCCGACACCATCTATCCTTGTAACGGCGGAATCCCGGCTTACCCTACATATCAGGCAGCTGTTCATAGACGAGTTCAAAATGATGAGCGCTGCCGTTTCTCACCAACCAACGGCTCTCTGAAAGGTTCGATCATTTTTACTATTTCTAATCAACACATTTGCTCGTATGGAATTATAGGTAATTATATGCACCCCTGGGGCCATTGTCAACCGCCTTTTCTGGCCCGTTTGCGGAAATTGTGCATGCGCGGAGGGGCAGATGGCTTGTTAGTACATATACTGCATTAGATTTTAATTAACGCCAAGGAGATGGAACCCCTTGAAACGGAAAAAGAAAAAAGTCAAAGTCAAACAATTTATTCCCACTCAAATGAGTCAAAGTCCCCTCTCCCCCACCCTTTTTAATCCTGGGCCGCAATTGCCCGGTATTTTCGGGCCGTCGCAGCCGTCATCGGGCCCTCCCGCTTCGTCCGGCTTCGGCTCCTTATTTAAAGGTTTGGGCGGATTGGACGGCATTTTGGGCACCTTGGGCAAAGTTCAAAAGATGGTCGGGATGTTTCGGCAGTTTTACCCGCTTATTAAATTATTTTTCCCCAAAGCGGCGACGACAAGCGTAAGAAACAGCGGTATACCCCGCCGCCGGGCCGTAAAACAAAGAACTATCAACAAACGGAAGTGACTTCTGACCTGTCAGAAGTCACCCTTTTCTCTAAAAAACCCGTGTACGGAACACCTGCTGCCTTGATGTCCCGCACACGGGCGGTAAATCCTAAATCCCGTCATATGCGCTTTCCTGGTTTAAGTAGATTTAGATCCAGGCAGTCAAAACAATTACCAAAAGGATGAACAAAACGAGGATAACTCCGGTGCTCGTAAAACCGCCGCCTGCGAAACACGACATCAGTGAGGCCCTCCCTTCGTTTCAATCTACTTAAGCATATGACTTTAGCGGTACGTTGGATTGGTTATAAGTCCCGGAGCCGGAAAATAGGGCTGTTTCACAAAGCGGCGTTTAAGCATTCATCTATGGGTTCCAAGCCTGCTCGGACTGCACCTGAACGTGCATATGCCGTTCGGCCTCATTCCAGGGTACGGAATAGGACTGGCCCTTTGCGCAAAAGATCGAGGATGAGGTATAGGCCGGATCGGCGTTTTTATCGTAGTTTTTAAGGCGGATGACATCTCCGGGATTATGGCAGGCTTCATAACCGCCGAATTTCAGCGAGATGGAACCTTTGCCGTGCGTCATCGACGCCAAAACCGTACTATAATCCATAAAGGAGGCGACGGGAACGACGCCGGTGATCGTTGCGGAACTTCCCGTCAACTCAGGAGGATTGAACCGGCCATGAGCCTGCTGGATATCGGTCAGCACCTTGCCCAAATGCTCCGTGTCCACTTTGATTTTCACGTGGTATACCGGTTCAAGCAGTACGTTTTCCGCCTTTTCCAAGGCCTGTCTGATCGCCCGGAAGGACGCTTCCCGGAAGTCTCCCCCGCTGGTATGCCTGTTATGCGAACGGCCGGTAATCAATGTGATCCGCACGTCCGTGAGCGGCGAACCGGTCAAGAGCCCGTGATGCTCCTGCTCCAGCACATGCTGGCCGATCAGGTTCTGATAGCCCGCCGCCAGTTCGTCGGGATGGCATGCGTTCACGAACGCGACGCTGCTGTTTGGCCCCGTCGGCTCTAGCCGCAAATGCACCTCGGCGTAATGGCCGAGCGGCTCGAAATGCCCGCAGCCGTATACCGGCTTCGCGATCGTCTCTTTATAGAGAATTTCCGGCTGGCCGAAAGACACCTCAAAACCAAAGCGCTCCCGCACCACCTGCTGCAAAATTTCAAGCTGGACCTTGCCCATGACGTGAATATGCAGCTCCTGCAGATGCTCGTCCCAGCTTGTCCCTAAAGCCGGGTCTTCCGCATCCAGCATTTGAAACGCGCGGAGCACTTCTTTGATGTGCAGCGGGGGAGCGAACAGCACTTTGGATTGCAGGGTCGGCGCAAGCTCGAACGGGGCGGCGTCATGAATGGCGCCGACGCCTTGGCCGGGAAGCGCCGAGGTTAATCCGGTCACGGCAAACAGCTCGCCTGCACTAACCGAATCGGCTTGCGCGTAACGCTGCCCGTTAACCTTTTGGATCGCCGTAATTTTCTCCGCTTTGCGGGCTTCCCCCGTCCCGTATTCCACTTCGCCGCGCACCGCCAATACGCCCTGCAGCGCTTTAATGAACGTAATCCGCGCCCCTTGCCCGTCATGACGGATTTTATATACCCGCCCGGCAAAAGGGGGCCCATCGTCATAAGCGGCAACCGTCAGCTGATCCAGCCGCTCCAGAAAAACGTCGATGCCGAGATCCAGCAGCGCCGACCCTTTCAGGCACGGAAACACCTTCCTGCCGCGAATCAGGCGGATCAGATGGCCGGTCCATTCCTTGTCGTTCAGCGTCCCTTCGAAATAAGGTTCCAGCAGCGCATCGTCCCGTTCGGCGAGCCAGGCTTTCAGCGAATCCTCCCAATGGTCCGGGGTAAAGACGGCAACATCCAGCGCGTCACCGGTCAGCTGCCGGCGGATGTCCGCCAGTACGCGTTCCGGGTCGGCCCCCGTACGATCGATTTTATTGATGAAAAAAAACGTCGGAATACCGTAAGCGCGAAGGAGCTCCCATACCGTTTCCGTATGGCCCTCCACACCTTCCACCGCGCTGACGATAATGACGGCGTAGTCCAATACTTGCAAAGCGCGTTCCATTTCCGCCGAGAAATCGACGTGTCCGGGCGTGTCCAGCAAAAAATAAACGGAATTCCCGTACGTCATTTCCGCCTGATCGGCAAACACGGTGATGCCGCGCGCCTTTTCGATCTCATGGCCGTCCAAAAAGGCGTTGCGGTGATCCACTCTTCCCCGGCTGCGGATCGCCCGCGTGCGATACAACAACGCTTCGGCAAAAGTCGTTTTGCCTGCGTCGACATGGGCCAGCAGGCCGATCGTTTTGTTCAACGTGCATCCACCTCTGCTTTCGGAACCTGTCGTCCGTTCTATCTATTAGTTTTTAAAGCTGTGGATCGGCGCCGGAATGCGGCCGCCCCGCTCGATGAACGGCGCGCAGCCAAACGAGTTGACCGGCATGATCGGCGCATAGCCAAGCAAACCGCCGAATTCGACGATTTCGCCGACATCCTTGCCGATCACCGGAATGATGCGCACGGCGGTCGTCTTGTTGTTCACCATACCGATCGCCGCCTCGTCGGCGATAATGCCGGAGATCGTGGCTTTGCTCGTACTGCCGGGGATCGCGATCATATCCAGCCCGACGGAGCAGACGCACGTCATCGCCTCCAGTTTCTCCAGCGTCAGCGCGCCGCGCTGCACCGCTTCGATCATGCCGTGGTCCTCGCTGACCGGGATGAACGCCCCGCTGAGTCCGCCGACATAGGAGGAGGCCATTACCCCGCCCTTTTTCACGTTATCGTTCAATATCGCCAGCGCGGCCGTCGTGCCCGGCGCTCCCGCTTCCTCCAAGCCCATCGTCTGAAAAATTTCCGCGATGGAATCGCCGATTTCCGGCGTCGGCGCCAGCGACAGATCGATGATCCCGAAAGGCACGCCCAGCCGCTTAGACGCTTCCTGTGCGATCAATTGCCCGACCCGGGTCACTTTGAAGGCCGTCCGCTTGATCGTTTCGCACAACGTTTCGAAGTCTTTGCCCTTCACTTCCTTCAAAGCCCGCTTGACCACGCCCGGTCCGCTGACGCCGACGTTGATGACGCATTCTTGTTCGCCCACGCCGTGGAAAGCGCCGGCCATAAACGGGTTGTCCTCGACCGCGTTGCAGAACACGACCAGCTTGGCGCAGCCGATCGAGCCCCGGTCCACCGTTCGTTCGGCGGTGCGCACGATGATGTCGCCCATCAGCTTGACGGCATCCATATTGATGCCGCTGCGCGAGGAGCCGACATTTACCGAGGAGCACACCCGCTCCGTCACGGCCAGCGCTTCCGGAATGCTTTCGATCAGCAGGCGGTCGCCGGCCGTGAAGCCTTTTTGCACAAGCGCGGAAAAACCGCCGATGAAATTGACGCCCACCTCTTTGGCCGCTTTGTCGAGCGTTTCGGCGACCGGCACATATGTATCGGTTTTGATACCGCCTGCGGCGATCGAGATCGGCGTCACGGAAATCCGTTTATTGACGATCGGAACGCCAAACTGTTTTTCCAGATCCTCGCCGGTTTTGACCAGGTTCTCCGCGAGGCGGGTAATTTTGTCATAGATTTTCCGGTTGAATACATCCATGCTTTCATGAGCGCAGTCCATCAAACTGATGCCCATCGTAATCGTGCGCACGTCGAGATTCATTTCCCGGATCATCGAGTTCGTTTCCTGCACTTCCACGCGTGAAATCATGTTTTTCTCCCCTTCCCGTTCCTTAGATGCGATGCATGATATTGAAAATATCCTCATGCTGCAGCTTGATTTCCACGCCGATGGACGTCCCCAACTGCTGCAGGTCTTCGACGAGAAGCTCAAACGATTTCGACGGCGCCGAAATGTCCACGATCATCATCATGTTGAAATACCCTTGAATGATGGTCTGCGATATATCCAGAATGTTGACGTTATGATCCGCCAAATATGTACATACCTTCGCAATAATGCCGACTTTGTCCTTCCCGACAACCGTAATGATTCCTTTCATACGGCGTTCCCTCCTTTGATTTATGAATCCGCCGCTTCTGCGCCGGGTCCAACCGCTTAACCGCTTCGCTTATTATGGCAAAAGATAGCGGAATCTTCAATGAAAAAATCCGCAAAAAAACTCCCCCTGACGGGCTTTCGCGGATGGTTGCAAACACCAAGCTGCTCTTCTCCGCACAGGGGCGCGAGCTCCATTATGAGTTGATGACGGTCGCTCCCTATATTATTTTGATGGAGTTGCAGGAGCATTTAAAAAACGGCCGCCACAAAACGGTGATCAACACCTCGTCCGCCGTGACAAATATGGCGAAGCCGTTCGATGCGGATTCGCCGGACCGCCCGAAAACGTTCCGCAAGCTGTTGGGTTCTTACGCCACTTCCAAGCTGGCATTGTCGCTTTGGACGCAGGCCGCAGCTCCGGAGTTCGCCAAGGAAGGAATCAAAATCCGCAGCGTCGACCCAGGCAGCAACAACACCGCGCGAAAAAGCAAAAAATCCGGTTTGCCATGGTATGTGAAACCGATGATGAAGCTGTTTTTCCAGCCGCCGTCTTACGGGGCAGGGCGGTTGTACGACGGAGCGTTTGGACCATACCGCGATCTTGCCGGCGTGTATTTGGAAAAAGGCCAAGTTAAAGAATTAAATTACACCGAATTCGCGCAACAGGTGCTGAACAAGGTCAAAACGGTTTATGAGCGGGAATATCTTAAAAGTGAATGAAGACCGGCTAACAGAGCAAGCCTCCTTTTCCATTCCCGGATCAGGAGGCTTGCTTAACACGCTTAATAGGCGGTCCATCCGGCATCCGCGGTGATGACGGTGCCGTTCACAAAGCTGGAATCGTCGGAAGCGAGGAACAACGCCACTTTGGCGATTTCCTCGGCGCTGCCTAATCGCGGATTAATAGCCATGCCAAGCTGTTGTCTGGAAGCGCCAAACGGATTGATATTGGTCATCGAAGCCCCGATATTCGTTTCCACGCCGCCCGGAGCGATCGCATTGCAGCGGATGCCTTTTTGAGCGTACATGAACCCGGTGTTTTTGGTAAATCCAATCACGGCATGTTTGGAAGCGGTGTACGCCGCGCCTGCACGTGCTCCGTACAACCCTCCGGCGGAAGCAACGTTGACGATCACGCCGCTTTCCTTTTCCAAGAAGATCGGCAGCACTTTCCGGGTTGCACGCATTACGCTTGTCGTATTGACGGCAAACACCCGCTCCCACTGCTCATCCGTGATGTCGCCGGCCGGCTCGAAATTATCCATGATCCCCGCATTGTTCACCAAAATATCAACCGTGCCGAAAGCTTTAACGGCCGCATCCACCAACTGCTGGATGTCTTCTTCCACAGTGACGTTTGTTTTCACCGCTTGAGCCGTCCCGCCTGCGGCTGTAATCCGTTCAACCGTGGCGTTCGCGCCCTCCAAATTCAAATCCGAGACCATGACCTTGGCGCCTTCTTTGGCAAACAGCAGTGCGATTTCTCTGCCCATTCCCGATGCGGCTCCCGTTACGATGACTGCTTTGTTCTCCAATTTCAAAGCGCGTTTCCTCCAATCGTACTATTAAAATTTTAAATGTTTTCAATCATTATTATGATACCCATTCCATGGGCATTTCCATCAGCAAAAAAGAGACTTGCTCCTTCGCGGAGCAAATCTCTTCTTCATTTCTATTATGGAGTTTTAAAAAGTTTGCCATGAAATTGCTCAAGCCTGGCCAGGTACTGCTTGTTCAGCAAAGCAAACAGAACGGCGTCAACAAATTGATTTTTCTCGAAGAAACATTCCTTCAAATAGCCCTCTTCATGAAAACCGATCTTCTCGAGCAGGTATCTGGAACGAATATTGTCCGGGTCGATAAAGGCTTCAATCCGGTTTAAGCCCAAATCCTCAAAGCCAAAGCGCAAAATTTCCTGCAGCACCTCGCTCATCACGCCCTGTCGCCAATATTCCGGATCCAGCTCGTAGCCGATTTCCGCCTTATAGTGCTCTTGAGACCAGTTATGGAAGCCGCATGTACCGATGACCCGGTCCCCTTCCGATTTGACCGTGATCGCCCAGCGAAACCCGCGGCGCTCCAAATACCGGATGTTCCAGTTTTGGATCAGCTCTTCGGCCTGCCGGAGACTATCAAACCGATCCAAGTCGTAATATTTCGTAACCTCGTCATTGGAAAAATACTGGAACAAATCCCCGGCATCTTCCGCGGTCAATTTGCGCAAAATAAATCTTTCCGTCTCCAGCTGGGGGAACAGCTTCACGGCAACCGCTCCTTTCCTATAACATTGCATCGTATAATATTATAGGTGAGAAGCCTTGCCAATTGAAAGAGTCAAATCATTCGGCCTGGTCAATCACTAGTTTAATGCCGATGCCGAACGGATCGGTAAGTCTGATTTCCCGCCCTTGCTCGTCCCGTTCATAGGCCGCTTTGGCATTCGCCAACCGGCTTTCCACGGCCCCTAGGGCCGCAAGGTCCGGCAGCACCGCCGCGAAATAACGCAGCCCGACCGCGTCCTCCGGCGACGGGGGAGCTCCGACGCCGGCCCAGGTATTCAGGCCGATATGATGATGGTATCCGCCGGCGGACACAAACAGCGCCGCCCCGCCGTAATGGGCGGTAATTTCAAAGCCGAGAATTTGGCAGTAAAACCGCTCCGCCTCGCGCAAATCGCCGACATGAAAATGAACATGGCCGATCTGCGTTGCCGGCGGAAGTCCCCTCCACTCGGCTCCTTCCGAAACGGCAAGCAAACCATCCACGTCCACCGGATCAGTCGACATGATATATTCGCCGCTTTCGTCACGCCGCCAGGTGTCGCGCGGCCGATCGGCGTAGATTTCAATGCCGTTTTGGTCCGGATCGTTTAAATATAACGCTTCGCTCACCAGGTGATCCCCCTGTCCAACGGGAATTCGGTATTTGATCAGATTGCGCAGCGCCAAGCCAAGCGCGGTCCGATCCGGTACCAGGATCGCGAAATGGTACAGCCCGGAAACCGACCGTTCCGGCATAACCCGATACTGCCCGTTAGCTTCCAGGTACAACAGCGGTGTTTTCCCGTCGGCCGTGAGTTCGGCTACGTTTCCGTTTTGCTTCAGTACGCTCAGGCCGATCACTTCCCGATAAAAGGCCACCGACCGGTCCAGATCGCGAACTTTAAGATAGACGCTGCCGATCCGGGCAGCGGGATGAATGGATACGTGCTCAGACAAAATGTAAATTCCTCCTATACGCAAAGATTGGTGTGGATACGAAATGCTCTATTTCATGCAATATAGTGTAACCGGTTTGGTTACATGATAGTTATGTAATCAGTATAGTTACAGGTGAACCGTGTGTCAACGAATACTTGCCGGTTTTGGCTGCGCATATAAAAAACGTCTGCCAGCGTATTTTCAAAGAAGCCAGGCCGTTTAGCGGTAGTTTTTCTTGCGTTGATAACGTTCGTGTCTCGGTGTTCCTGCCTGCTGCCTACCTTTGCACGATTATCCCCTTCGTTAAGGAGCAGGGATTGGGGCCAGAGCAAGGGTTCCAAAAAAAGCGTGAAGAAAAAGAAAGGGGGGAAAAATGAGGCGGTTTAGGTGAGATTTTCGGCTTGATAAGGGAACGTGTGTTTGGTATAATGAAATAAATGGAACTAATGTTCGTATATTCTTAATTCGGGGGAGAGTAAACATGGAGATCAATGCGGGCACGGAACTTCAATCATTCAGCAGCCGTTTTAACAGCGAGCAGGACTGCATGGAAGCGCTAATCGCGATGAAGTGGCCCAGCGGCTTTGTCTGCCCGCGCTGCGCTCACACCCGGTGCAGCCGTCTGACCTCCCGGCATATCCCCTTGTTCGAGTGCGGAAAGTGCAAGCATCAAACATCGCCTTTGGTCGGCACGATTTTTGAAGGAACGCATCTCCCCTTGGTGAAGTGGTTCCAGGCCCTGGAGTTATTCCTGCTTGAGGGCGGCATCTCAGCGCTGCGGCTGCGCAAGGAGATCCGTGTCGCCTACAAAACCGCCTGGTTAGTGCTGCACAAAATACGTCATGCCGTGGGGGAGTTCGATGCCCGGGAGCTGCTCTCCGGAGACGTGAAGGTGAACAGCGATCAGTATGGGCGTAATCCGTCCCGGTGTCAGCTTTCGCATCCGTACGCCTCGGCGGTCGTAGCGGGATGCACGGTCACGGAGTCGGGCGAGCCGGAGCAGGTTAAAATCCGCCTGGTGCCGTATAAGCGGGGAGACGGGAAAATGGCAAACCGTCACGATCTAACCGCTTTTATTAGCGGGCATGTGGATGTCCGTACATCGGCGGTACAGCTGTTCCCTCAGGCCTTTCGGCTGTATACGCCCTTGCGGAGAGTGGTGAGAGAGGCGTGGGAATCGCTGAAGAGTACGTATGGAGCCTTGGGACTGAAGCATCTGCAGGCGTACCTGAACGAGTACACCGGGCGCCGCCGTCTGCGCCTGCCCGGAGGACTGCCCAGAGCGGAAGAAACGATGCGGCAGAAGTTTCTGCAAATGTGTGTGGCGATTCCGGCGATTCCTTACCGCCGGCTGATCGCGCGCCAACCGTACCAGCCCCTTGCGGCTGCGGCCTGATCGTGGCGCTTGAACGTTTCAGACGTTACTGCAAACGGATCCAGGCTGCAGCAAGATCCCGGTCTTTTCATTTTTTTTCGGTGTCTTGCCCCATCCCTCTCGTCAGGTCTGCTTCACTTCTCCTAAACCTCCTTCTCCCAAACCTATCTATTGATCTAGAACAGGTCTGCTTCTCAAAAACATATCTACCGATCCCAAAAGTATCCTTTCCCCAATATATCTCTTTCTCCTGAATTTATCTTCTTCGCTGCTTCCTGATCAAACGGGATAATCGTGCAAAGCGTCGGACAGCGGATGTTGATTCAGTTTGCACTTACACCACCGGCGTTTTTGCGGAAATATCCTCGACGATATCCTGCAGCGTCACGGCTTCCAACGTTTTCTCCAACGCTTTTTGCGCCATGGAGAAGATCGGCTCGATCGCAGACTGAATATTTCGGCCGACCGGGCAATCCGGGTTGGGGTGATCGTGTACCGCAAACAACCCGTCCTCCTCCACGACATGCACCGCGCGGTAAATATCGAGCAGCGTAATGTCGCACAGCTTGCGGGATAGCTTGGTGCCGGCCACGCCGGGGCGAACTTCCACCAGCCCGGCTTTATTCAACATGCTCATAATACGGCGAATAACGACCGGATTCGTATTCACGCTGCCGGAGATATACTCCGATGTACTAACCCCGTCCTTATTGATTTCAAGCAGGGACAAAATGTGAATGGCCACGGAAAATCTGGAGCTGATCGTCAAGCGTGTATCCCCCTTTTCAAGCATCAGTAACAATATTAGTTACAAATTGACCGGGGTGTCAATAATCATAGTCATTGATTTTTCAACAAAGCATGGATAACGGCATAGCTGATCAAACTGCGGTCCCGATATACGCCGGACACTGCATCCGGATGTTCGCCGAGAATGCCTTTTTGCAGGATCGCCGCCCCAAAGCCCCTCTCGCGGGCGCCGTTAAACGTAAAGGTTACGCAATGTTCCGCAGCAAAACCGCAGACGACGACAAAGTCGGTTTCCTTATCCCGCAGCAGCTGCTCCAAATCGGTTTTCCAAAAGGCGTTGTTCCATTCCTTCGAAATGCGGAGATCCGAATCGTCAAGCCTAATTTCCGGAGTCACCTCAAATCCGGGCGAATGCTCGCCCATTTCCGTATCCTGCACCACCACGACCGGTCTGCCGGTGTCCCGGAACAAGTCGGCCACGGCGTTAATATACTCGCTAGCTACGGACAGCTCGCTTTGCAGCCGCGGACCGCTCAAAAGGCCCTTCTGCATGTCGATGATTAATAAAGCCGGTTTCATTGGCGTGCCTCCTCGTCAAACGCTCATTTTGGGGTCAATCATTCCTTTCATTATACACACTTCCGGGCCCAAGATTAAGCCTTGCCATAACATCCTTCTCGTCTCTGGCGAAAAATAACGGCCAACCTATTGACCCTCACATTAGTGTCAGGGTTTATAATGAATCCGGAAGGCAGGTGAGGTTAGGTTTTATGAAAATTGGAGAATTGTCGAAGGCGACCGGCGTCAGCATCCGTTCCCTTAGATATTACGAGGAGCAAGGGCTGATCACCTCAAAGCGGCTAAACAACGGATATCGCGATTATCACAGCTTGACCGCCGAGCAGGTAAAAACGATTCAGTTTTATTTGAGCCTCGGCCTGACCACGCAGGAAATCGCCGGTTTTCTGCAATGCGTAATGACAAGCAAAGAAGCGTTTTGCCGGGAGATTATGCCGGTGTACCGCAGCAAGCTGAAGGAGATTACCGAGCAAATTGAGCTGCTGCAAACGATCAAGTCAAATCTGGAAGAACGGATTCACTACATTTTAGAAGAAAATCCCGAAATGGAGATGATGGAATATGACGATCAGACGGATCGCCGATGCTAACGAATTCAACCGGGAAAGTGCGGCCGCGGAATTGGTGCTCGCCGACTTTGACGCTCCGTGGTGCCCTCCGTGCAAGGTGCTCTCACCGATTCTGGAAGAGCTGCACGAGGAATTTCAAGGAGCCGTTCCCCTGCTTCAAGTAAACTGCGACGATCATCCGGAACTGGCATCGCAATACGGAGTCATGTCGATGCCTACGGTTATCTTCTTCCGCGGCGGAGAGCCGGTGGAGAAGCTGATCGGCTTAAGACCCAAAGACGCGTACCGGGAACTGATCCACAAATACCGTGGGGACGCGGGCCAGGTACAGTAAACGACAAACCAACCGCAAAAAGCTGCCGCCCTGCTCCCTCGTTCAAGAAGGGGCAAGGCGGCAGCTTTTTATCCGTAGGCGGCCAGATCAGGGATTTGTTTGGCTTGCTCGATGAACGGACCTTCCAATAAGTTGTTAAACGCCAAATGCGTAGCCCGCAAACTGAGCAGCCGATCCCCCGGCTTCAGGCCGAATTGCTCCCACGTCCCGGGCGGCAGCGTAAAATAGCGGTTACAGTTCAAATGAACCCAACAGAATGTCCGTTCTTTAAACGTAATCGTCTCCCCCTCGGGAACGGCAAGTTGCCGAAGTTGGGGAATGCTGGCGAAGACGGCCGCCAGCGGCGAATTTGCGATCATTTCCTTGCATACCACGCTGAAGCCCCGGACCGTGTTGCGTCCCGTCATTAAAATGATCTGGGAATCCGGTTGAATACCATACTCCTGCAGGGCTTGATCCGGCAGGTAAAACGATCCGTCGGCAAGTATTTTGCTCCACGCGTAAAAATACTTCCCGGACTTGGCAGTTACTGCCATACTCTCATCCCCCGAGCTAAATAATGATCGTTTGGTTTACGCTAAAATCATCTCGCATGCAGGGCATCTGGAGATATGATATTCATCACGCTTCCGGCAGCTTGTCTACCTTTTGGGCGATGTACAGCCGGTAAGCTTTGATCACGATAATTTTAAGCGTCATATAAAGCGGTATGGCCAGGATCATGCCCAGGATGCCCATGAAATCGCCGGCGATCAACAACAGCACGATCGTGGTTAGCGGATGAATGTTGATCGTTTTCCCGTAAATATACGGAGAAATCAAATTACCTTCGATCTGTTGGGCGGCAACGACGATGATGATGACCCAAAGCACCATTGACGGCGAAACGGTAAACGCGACGATAACGCAAGGGATGGCGCCGAGCAGCGCGCCAAAATAAGGAATAAAGTTAAACAGGGCCATGACGATGGCCAGCAGCAGCGGGTACGGCAAACCGATCAGCCAAAAGCCGATGAAACCCATAACGGCCAGCAGCATGGCGCTGATCATCCGGCCGGCGATGAACCCCTTCAGCATATTGTCGACCTCATGGATCACCTGCTCGCCGTCGATCCGGTAACGGACCGGAAGCATCCGCACCAAAGAAGGCGTTACCCTATCGTCTTGTTTCAGCATGTAATACAGAAAAATCGGCACGGTCCCCACGATGATCACAAAATTGTTCAAAAAGCTAAATACATGCGATACGTATCCGCTGACCGTATTCAACGCGGAATTGAGGTATTCGGTCACCTTGTTCATCACTTCCGGACTGCCTTCGCTTGTAACAAACGAAAAATACCGGCTGCGGCGGATTTCGTTCATTTGCTCCTGCAAGCTGGCCATGAGTTTCGGAACGTTGTTCATAAACTCGAACAGCTGCTTTTGCAGCGGCGGCCAAACGACCATAAAAAAGATCGTAACCACTCCGGCAAAAAGAAGGTAGATCAACAGAATCGACAGCACCCGGTTCCATTTTTTCCGCTCCAGAAATTGCACGATTGGGCGCAGCAAATAGTAAAGGAACCCGGAAATCGTCAAGGGGACGATAAGAATCTGCACCAGGGTGACGAAAGGATTAAAAATGAAACTGACCTTGGACAGCAAATAAATGATCGTCAGCAGCATGATAATCCCCAGCGAAGTGCGATAAAAAGGATGTTGCATCATAGAAGTTGTCCCCTCCTCTCTTGTGGGAAGATCGTGCGTACACGGCCAATCTCATTCCTCCGCCAACGTATCCCATGCGGCATCGAGAAGCGAATCAAACCATTCGTCATCCTCTTCGATTCTTGTGTCTACAGCCATGAACTGCTCTTCAATGCCGGGTTCGCTCGCATAATGCAGGCTGTAATCCCAATCTCCCCCGTCCTTGCTGTAAAAGGCGATTTCATATCCCGCTTTATGGGAGCTTACTTGAAAGACGGTTTTGCCGATGTAGGATCCGTCCTCCTGTTTCTTCATTTGGGCTTCCACAATCGTTAATTCTTCCATCATTTGTACTCCTTTACCCGGATTCGCATTTTTTGTCTTGTGTAATGCCTGTACAACCTTACTGCAATATCGTACCATGTTTTATGGCAAGATCAATATCGGTATTCGGTACAACAAGAGTAAAGGTGGATTCCATGTCTAAACGCAAAAAAAACATGCTGTCTCCCGCAAAAGTGCTGACCTTCGGATTTGCGCTCACGATCACGATCGGCGCTTTTCTCCTTTCGCTGGGACCGGCTTCGGCCGGAGGCAAAAAACTGGGGCTGACGGACGCCTTTTTTACGGCGACCTCGGCCACCTGTGTAACCGGACTGGCCGTTGTGGATACGGGAACGCAGTTTTCGCTGTTCGGTCAAATCGTGATCCTGCTGCTGGTCCAGATCGGAGGTTTAGGTTTTACGACCATCGGCACGCTGATCTCGCTCGCTTTTAATCGCCGCATTTCCTTGCGCGACCGTCTCGTTCTGCAGGAAACGCTGAACTACAATGCGATCGGAGGACTGCTGCAGTTAATCATTAAAATTTGCGTCTATACCTTCAGCATCGAGTTCGTCGGCGCGCTGCTCCTGGCCGCGAGATTTTTTCGGGACATGCCTTTGGGCCAGGCCCTCTACTTTGGCGTGTTTCACAGTGTGTCGATCTTTAACAACGCCGGGTTTGATTTGTTCGGAAAAATCCACGGCCCGTTCAGCGGGCTGGCGGAATACGCCGGCGATCCGTTTGTCAATATCGTCGTTATGGCGCTCATTGTTCTTGGCGGAATCGGCTTTATCGTCATTTCCGACTTGGTCAGCTACCGCCGTACGCGCCGGCTGACCCTGCATTCCAAGGTCGTGCTGACCATGACTCTGATCCTGACGGTGGTCGGGGCGCTGACTATGCTCGCCATCGAATCCTCCAATCCGCATACGCTGCAGCCGATGAGCTGGACGAACCGGACCATGGCCGCCTTTTTTCATTCCGTCAGTGCGAGATCCGGGGGGCTCAGCACCGTCAGCGTGTCGGATATGGAGCAGTCCAGCCAATTTTTGCTTATTCTGCTGATGTTCATCGGCGCGGCGCCGGGTTCTACGGGCGGCGGAATCAAGGTGACGGTATTCGCCATTTTGCTGGGAGCCATTTACGCCATGATTCGCGGCAAGGAAGATATCGTCTTTTTCCGCGAGCGTTTATCCAAAGAATCGATCATCAAAGCGATCACCCAAACCTGGCTGGCCATGTTTCTCGTCGTTTTTGTGGGGATGGCGCTCTCCGCGCTGGAAGACCATGCCTTTTTGCCGCTGCTGTTCGAGGCGACGTCCGCATTTGCGACCGCCGGCTTAAGCCTGGACTTAACCCCCGAGCTCAGAAACATCAGCAAATGGATTCTTTGCGCCGTTATGTTCCTGGGACGGATCGGGCCGCTTACGCTCGCATATGCGTTCACGTCGAAATCGAAAAAAGAGCTGCTGCGTTACCCCGAAGGGAAAATAATTATCGGCTAAAGCGGCCTGGGACCCGGTTTATTACTAAAATCTTGAAGAATGATGTATGATAAAACAATAACCAAATTGTAAAAAACGGAGGCTAATCCATGTCAGATTTTCAAACAAAATTGGAAAAATACGCTGAGCTGGCCGTAAAGGTCGGCGTAAACATTCAACAAGGCCAAACTTTGATCATCAACTGTGCGATCGATTCCGCCGAGCTGGTGCGGCTGATCGTGAAGAAAGCCTATGAAACCGGGGCCCGGTTCGTCAAAGTCAACTGGAGTGACGACACGGTTACCCGCCTGAGATACGATATGGCTGCTGAGGAATCTTTCCTGGACGAACCGAAATGGTATGCGGGAGAGATGCTCGAGTACGTGGAAAACGGCGCTGCCGTCCTGCATGTCATGTCCTCGGACCCCGATTTGCTCAGCGGCGTGTCCACACAGCGGTTAACCAATCACCAGAAAACTTACGGCAAGGCGATGAGCAAATATCGGGAAATGCAAATGTCCGATAAATTCAGCTGGTCGATCGTTGCCGTCCCTTCCAAGGCCTGGGCGGCCAAAGTGTTCCCGGATCTTCCCGCGGAGCAGCAGATCGACGCGCTTTGGGAAGCCATTTTCCGCACCGTCCGTCTGGACCGTCTTGATCCGATCGCGGCCTGGGAAGAGCATATCGCCAATCTGAAGCAGAAGTCCAATTATTTAAACGCCAAAAAATATAAGAAGCTTCATTACATAGCTCCCGGGACCGATCTGACGATCGAGCTGCCGGAAGGCCATCTCTGGGTTGCCGCCGAAAGCATTAACGCCAAAGGGCATACGTTTTTGGCCAACCTGCCCACCGAGGAAGTGTTCACCGCTCCGCTGAAAACCGGCGTCAACGGAACCGTGTCCAGCACCAAGCCGTTAAGCTATCGCGGCACGATCGTGGACCGCTTTTCGCTGACGTTCGAAAACGGCCGGATCGTCGATTACAAGGCGGAAGTCGGCCAGGACGTATTGAAGCAGCTGGTCGAACTGGACGAAGGCTCCCATTATCTGGGCGAGGTGGCCTTGGTGCCGCACAGCTCCCCGATTTCTCAGTCCGGCATTCTGTTTTACAACACGCTGTTCGACGAAAATGCCTCCAATCATTTGGCGATCGGCAACGCGTATGCCTTCAATCTGGAGGGCGGAAAATCGATGTCCAAGGAAGAGCTGGAGCAGCGCGGCCTGAATTCCAGCTTGGCGCACGAAGACTTTATGGTCGGCTCGGCCGAGATGGACATTTTCGGGATTGCGGAGGACGGCAAGGAAGAACCGATTTTCGCCAAAGGCAACTGGGCTTTTTGATTGATCACCGCCAATAAGTACAAAGCAGCCGCCACCTGGAATCGGATTCCGGATGACGGCTGCTTTTTTTTGTGCGAAACGCTACCCGTTGCTTTCGGCCGATACGGCGGCGGCCAGCGCGCTGCCCCGGCTTCGCTGAATGAACACGGCGAAGATGCTCAGCAGCGCGAGCAGCATCAGAAAGCCGGCCAGCAGCCAGGACGAGGCGTAAGCACCGCCCAGATCCATCGTTTTCCCCATGATCAACGGCAGAACGGCTCCCCCTACTCCCCCGGATGCGATCAGCAGGCTTGGCGTCGACTCCTCGGCTCCGACCAGCAGCTTATTGGCAAATACGAGCGCGATCGAAAACAGCCCGGACATAAACAGACCAAACAGCAATATGAGGATATATGTAACGACCTTCCCCCCGGTCAAGGAAAACAGCGCAATCAGCGCAAAGCTGACGATGCAGCTCCAGAGCACATAACGGCTGTAGGAGATTTTTTCTGCAATGATGCCGGCGACCAGACGGCCGCAGGTCATCGCGATCCAAAACAGCGTGACGCTGAACGCCGCAGTTGGTTTATCAAGCCCCAGCTTCTCGATCAGCAGCGACGGCAGGAAGTTGACGAAGCTCATTTCGGTGCCGACGTAAAAAAAGAAAAACACGATAAATACGGCGAGCAGCAGTCCCCGGGCCCCCTGGTACTGCTTCAGCCATCCTCCCTTCTTATCCTGCCGCTTCCCTTTGGCATACAGCGCGCCGCGGAATTCGCCGAAGTTTCCCCTGCCCCAGGCAAACAGCATGATAAACGCCAAACCGGCCACGACCAGGAACGAAAACCGCCACGCCTCCGCGCGGATGAAAAATCCCGCGGCCACCGGCATCAACAGCGCGCCCAGCCCGAAAAACACCTCCAGCCGGCTCATGGCGACCGCAGTGCCTTCCGTCACCGCAACGAGAATGATCGTGCCGATCACCGCCTCGATCATCCCGAATCCAAACCCCGCCACGGCCCCGATGGCGTACATCCATTCCCAAGGCGGCAGCAGCGAATAGCAAACCTCCGCAGTGCAAAGCATCCCCGTGGCAATCAACAGTCCGTAAATTTTACCGAATTTGGCCAGCAGCAGCGGCGAAACCAGCACGCCGACCAAAAATCCGGCGAATTGAGCAAAAATAAGGCTGCCTCCCGCGCTGTAATCTTTGCCGTATTGTTCCAGCAGATTAGGCATCAAAGAGCCGACGACGACATGAGCTAGGCCGATCAGCAGGTATGACCAGCATCCCAGCCAGATTAATCTTTTCATGTTCTCTCCCTCCGTGCATTACGATGCTCTCCCCGCCCCGAACCTTACGGAGCAGGTTATATTTTTGACACACCCTTTCTATTGTAATCGATTCCCTTAGGCAGCGTCATCCGTATCACGAACAAATGACAAGTTTGTTTTATTTATGGAAAATAGTACCTAATCATTGGTTGATAGAGTAAAATGAATAGAGCATCCGAATGACTAGAGCATCCGATAGAGTTACCATAGAATCGTTTTTAGCGGAGATGAGAGGGAACGCATGCCAAACCGGTTGCAGTGCCTGCTGTCCGCCAATTATTCGGAGTTGGACGAGGACGAGCAAAAACAAGTGTACGAAGCATTTTATGAATGGGTATACGGCACCATCTATCTTATTGTCAAGGATCATCAGGCCACGGAGGACATCATCCAGGAGGCCTTCCTGAAGGTTATGCTGAAGAAGCCCGTCTTTAAGGCGGAAGCGAGCTTGCGGGCTTGGCTAAGGACAGTATCCCGCAATATGGCGATCACCTATCTGCGCAAGAACAAAAAGTATATGCAAAATTTGGAGCAGACATCCGCCATCGGCGAGTTGGCTGCCGCCTCCTGGAAAGACGGCTCCGTCGAGGACTCGGTAGAGACGAAGCTGATGGAAGAAGCGATCGTTACGTATTTGCGCCGCTTGAAGCCGGAGTACCGCATCATGGTCGAATACCGCTGGCGGCTGGGGTTAAGCTACAGGGAAATCGCCGATAAGCTGGGCGTTTGCGAAAATATCGTCCGGCAGCGGCTGTTCCGCACCCGGGAAGGCATCAAGAAAAAGCTATATAACGAATGGGAAAGAAGCCGGCATACGTAAACGGAACCAAAACGAGGCTGCCCCTTTAGGTCAAGTTGACCTAAGGGGCAGCCTTCTGTATGTTATGCGCCGGCCTCTTCCAGCGGCTGAAGCTGCTGCCGGATTAATTTGACGCGTGAAATTCTCTTGTTGTCGGTTTCTTCCACCACATAAACAAATTCGCCGTATTCCACGGTTTGGCCCACCTGCGGCGGCAAAATCTCGATCCGGGAATAAAGCCACCCGCCAATCGTATCGTAATCGTCGGAGTCGAGTTCCAGACCAAACCGGTCATTGATCGATTCGATCAGCATGAGTCCGTCCACGGAATAGACGCCCGGTTCAACCTGCTCGATTCCGGGACGTTCCTCGTCGAACTCATCTTGAATTTCGCCGACGATTTCTTCGACGATATCTTCAAGCGTCACCATGCCGGAGGTTCCCCCGTATTCGTCGATCAAGATGGCGATCTGCGTTCTTCCCCGCTGCATCCGTTTCATCAAATCGCTGATCTGGATGGATTCCGGGACCGCCATGATCGGCCGGATCAGGTCGCGCAAATTCCGGGTATTCGAGCGGATCAAATCTTTAATATGGATAAATCCGATAATATGGTCCTTATCCCGATGACATACGGGATATCGGGTTCTTGTGCCTTCCAAGGCGATTTCCAGGTTTTCCTCCAGCGAATGCTGGGTATAAAGGCAAATCATTTCGGTCCGGGGAATCATAATTTCCCGCGCCGTCGTATCGGCGAATTCAAAAATGTTGTCTACAAGCGACATCTCCGTGCTGTCGATCAAGCCGCTTTCGCTGCTTTCCTTCATCATGACCCGGATTTCTTCCTCCGTATGCACGGAGTCCTGCCCCGAAACCGGCGAAATCTTAAACAGACGCAAGAGGCCGGACGACAGATGGTTCAGAATCCAAATGAACGGATACATGATACGGTAAAACAGCAGCATCGGCCAGGCAAACCATAATGTGATGGTTTCCGCCTTGCGGACGGCGATCGTTTTCGGGGAGAGCTCTCCCAGAACGATGTGCAAGACGGCGATGAGAATAAAAGCAACCGTTAACGAGATGAGATAAACCGGCCTTTCGCCCAGACCCGTCAGTTCAAACAGCGGGCTTAGCAGCCGGGCCACAACCGGCTCGCCCAGCCACCCCAGCCCCAGCGAGCTGAGCGTGATGCCCACCTGGCACGCCGATAAGTAACCGTCCAGATGATCCAAATGCCTTTTTACGATCGCGGCTCTCCTTCGCCCTTCCTCCACCATCGCGTCAATGCGGGAGCTTCGGACCTTGACGATCGCAAATTCGGCGGACACGAAAAATCCGTTCAGCAATACCAGCAGCACCATCAGTCCTACATGCAGAAGACTCGGTAAAGGGTCACTCAATACGTTTCCTATTCCCGCCTATCCAGCGGTGAATAGGTGCACCTCCTTCGCGGTATGGAATTGTACATCATTTTGTATTTTTCATCTATATGGAGCAGCGTCAACTTCCCAATGGATTCATCTCCCTTTCAGCATATTTCGGCATAAACCATGATTACTATTAATTATATTATTATACACTACACAGTCAAACGCTTCGGTATGACACCGCTACCGGCGCGCCGGCCGCAAAAATGAAAAGAACCCCCTTTCGCGAGGGGGCCCTAATCTCATCTTGTAGGCGGCGGGGCGCCGATGGTGCCGGGATATTGATAATACAAAGGTTCATCAAACGTGGCAAAGTCAAGGTTGACCATGAGCAAAATGATCCGCCGGCCGGTGGCCGGTTCGCTGATAATGATATGGTCGCGGCCGGCGGCTTCGAGAACGCCTTTAAATATTTTGGCATTCCATTCCCGGTTGTTTTCGTATGTCATATAAAAGGTGCCGACTTTCCCCAGATTCAGGCGTAAAATATTTTCAATGTAGGATTGCTCAAACGTCGGAATGGCCGAAGGCACTACCGTGCCGCCGGGCGTCATCGGACTGCCGCTCGGCACTTGCGGCGGGACGACTGCCCCGCCTCCCATCGGAGCCGCAAAACCCGCCCCCCCGGTTTGGGCCGGAGCGGTGTTGTAGCCGGCGGGATAGGCAGCCGGCCGGTAAGACTGGGTAAACATGTATCGATTCCTCCTCAATTTACTTGCTTAGGTTTCACTTTCTTAGCCGTGCCTAAGTACGCTTAATAAACGCCCGGGCAATTTTGCGCGCTGGGGGCAAAGAAGCAATGCGATTTGAAACGCCCGGTATTCTGCTGATTGTACCAGGTCCCCGGGCAATTGCCGGCGGGCCTGAAGAACCACAGCGCATTGGACGCTGGCCGTATCCGCTCTCCGCCTATCACCCTCCGGGCTAAACGGATATCCCGATCGCGGGCCCTTTGGTAGAAGTATCCTTTTTGCGTCGCTTCAAAGCCGCCCGGGGATTGAAACACCATTTGCTTCATTAGGCGTATATTCTGAAAATCAAGGCAATTGCCCAGTATCCGGTTAACGCCTACGTTCCCAACCATCAGCATCCCTTGCTCCCCCTCGCCTTCCGCTTCCGCGCGCATAAGGCGCGCCAGCAGCTTGACGTCTTCCGAGTTTGTTTTAATGACCGCCAATCCCGTCCCTCCTTCCTCCCTACTTGACGCTATATTGTATGTGCGAATGCCTATCCGGGTGTCTAATCCCCTAAAAACAGCCTTGTCAATAGCTGCAAGCGGATTCATCTTGTGAATACGATTACAATATTGAACATTTTGTGGCTATTTCTATGGACGCGCTTACACGAATAGCATATACTGTTAAGTAAATAAATGTTTTTTATATGGTTTTGGTGATTACTTTATAAAGCGTTTTGCTTCACAACACCTTTTAGGAGGTTCCCCACATGAGAATCGCGATTATTGGCGGCGGCTTGGCCGGGTTGACGGCGGCGGCATACTTATCGGGCAACGAGGAGACGGCAGGCACGGTGTTTGAACGGAGTCCGCAGCTTGGCGGCCGGGCATTTACTTATGAGAAATCGGGATTTACGCTGAATTACGGAGCGCATGCGGTATACGGAATCGACAGACACACGCTCCATCATATGGAAGAAGAGCTGGACCTTAAATTTCAAAGCAAGCAGGTCGATAAACGCAAAGTAATGTACGCCAAGCACGGGCAGTTGACCGCCGCCCCGCTCGATTTTGTCAACATCGTCAAGACGGAGGTTTTGACGCCGATGGAGAAGGTGCGATTCGTCAGCGAGGTCGCCGCGGTCATCGGCAACATCCACCAATTGAAGCATCATCGTACGTTGGGCGACTATCTGGAGCATTCTCACGCCTCAGCTGATGTCAAAGAACTGTGGGCGCATCTGGTCTGCTCCAATTTCTTCATAACGCCGGAGGAAGCCAGGAAAGTGCCCGGCGAAGTCATCGCCGAATACTATCATAACCTGTTCCTTTCCCAGCGGCCGGTAAGCTATATTCTCGGCAGTTGGGCGACGATCACAGGCCAGTTGGTCGACAAGATCCGCGGCAACGAAAACTGGGAAATCTCCGTGAAGGAGCCGGTCGAGTCGATTGTCATGGAAGACGGAAAGTTTGTGCTGCGCACCAAAACGCGGGAGCGTTTAGAATACGATCAGGTTGTTTTTGCGATGCCGGTACAGCAGGTCGCCAAACTGCTGGAAAACTCGCCATGGTCCGCTTCGCTTGAGCCGTACAAAGATTGCACCCCTACCGAGGTGCTGGTGTATGACGTCGGCTTCTCAAAAGTCGTAGCCCGTCCATTCCATTACATTAGCGACATGGATCACAAAATATTCATCAGCGACGTTTCCGCGACCGACTTCACGGTTGCGCCGGTGCACGGCCAGCTGCTTCAGGGCATCGCCTACTTGAATGACGACTTTGCGGATGAGGAACAAAAGAAACAGTATCTGGAGCAAAAAAACGCGCAGATGGAGGCCTTGTTCGATACGTATTACCCGGATTGGCGGGATTTTGTCGAAGTCAAACGCGTTTCCAAAAAAGCGATGGTTGCCAGCGTCAAAAACATCTGCACAAACAAGCTGCTTCCCAACCGCTTGGCCGGCGTCCCGTTTTACTTCTGCGGCGACGGCTGCACAGGCAAAGGCGAACTCGCCGAACGCGCATTTTCCAGCGCGCGGACGGTAGCCCAGGCGCTTTTGGCGGATAACGTGCGAATCAAAGCTTATACCCATTAATCGGGATTTAAAAACAAAAACAGAAGCGAACGCGAGTACCTAAGTTAAAGGCGCTCCGTTTGCTTCTGTTTTTATTTAACGTATTTCCGTTCAACCTGGCGACTTCCTTTCCTCGTCTGATTTAAAGGCTAAAGCGTACTGCGGTATTTCCGGAACCCCTCCACTTCCGTCCGCTGCGTTTTCCGCACCCGTTCAAAGCTTTGGTAACGGCGGCCTTGAAACGTCAGCTTCCCTTCGTCCCCTTCCGCGCATTGGCCGTATTCCAAGCCACTGACGGCAAATTCCAGCCGATCGCCGCTCTCGACCTCAAACGTAACATAATATTTCGTGTCCGAACGGTTGACCGCTGTCTCGGTATCATGGCGGTGGGAAACCTCCGTCCGCTTCCCGACGATCACCGAATTTACGCTGAGTACGGGCTGCCTGCTGCCGGCGAAAAAGCGCCATGCCCCTCCCGCCGATGAAATTACAACAATCGCCGTGAGCACAACGAGCAGGATCGGCAGCGCGGTTTCCATCATCTCAAACATTTCCACCCATGACTGCATGGTTCGCCCTCCTTCCATAGAGGCAATGGCCTGCTTCTTTTGTCCCTCCCCTTTCTTTCCTAAGTATATGCCGCTTAATTTAAAACTTGTTATTCACCTGCAGCGTAAATTATGACACCCTTGTCCCACAAAATCATAAAAAATCTCCGGCTCTTAAATCGAACCGGAGGTTTAGTCATACTTGCCTGCTGGCGAAAATGAATCAAGCATAATATTCAAACAGCAATTGGCGGGTTTCTTCGACGCCGTCGGCTTCAGGTTCGTTATCCAAAAGCCCCTTTTCCGCCCAGCAAGCCCGGCACACATCTTCGGTCGTGCATAAATGAGCGTCTTCGCAGGTGTAGCAAAATTGGAGATAATTGCGGGTTACCGTGTCTTGCGTCGTCGTTTTCATCACTATTCACTCCTGCCATCAAATTTGGAGCACCGCTCCAGTTTGCTGCTGTTTCTCTTACAAGTTAAATATATCACAATGTCGGATTTTATTATGTGATTATTTTCACAAACTCTGTAAAATAAAAAAGCATGGCCGGGCCGCCATACTTTTTCCTATTGAATATTCGCGTTGCCCCAGGCGCGGACAGACTTACAGCACATGCCAGCTCGTCCCCCCGTCTCTGGTCTGCAGCAGCAGCGAACGTTTCTGATCTTCTTTGGCCACGAGCAGCCAGCCTACTCTGGAGGAAAAGAACTGCAGCTTCACCACTTCCGGATAATCGGCCATAATATCAACCAGTTTCGGGCTTCGCGGCAATGGCGTCCAATGATTTCCTTGATCCGAAGTATAGTAAGCGGTCGAGCCCATAATCGTCCAGCCTTCGTTGCGCGTCAAAAAGGTAGGGGTCAATTCCTCATTAAACCCGGTCTGCCAAAATAAATTGAAAGGAACCATCGTCCAGGTGGCTCCGGCATCTTGGGTAAAGTAGCCGTTAAACTTGGTGGCTTCATCGCGAGTGCAGCCGACTGGGACCCAGGCTGAACTGCCGTCTTCGAAAAGAGAGACATTGCCGATGCTAAACCGCTCGCAAGTCTTGAACTTTGACGGATCAAAAAAGCCTTTCTTTTTCGCCCAGGTTTCGCCCCCGTTCCCGGTCGTGTACAGGGCGGGTTGTCCTGCTTCAATCTCGCTGACGAGGCCTCTAAACCGATCAATGAACGCCATCGATACCGGGGTCCCCTTCCCCAGACCGGCGCTCGCCGGCCGCTCCAGCGTAAAGCTGTTCGGGTCCGGAGCTCCCATAATCGGATCAAATGTAGCTCCCCCGTCGTCCGTCGCGTATAGCACGATTTCAATACTTCCCGTTTCGCTCGTTTTGCTGGCCAATATCCAACCTGCGGACTCGTTCGAAAAATAAATCCCCTCGACCTGGTCCGCTCCCGGAAATGAAGAGACTTTCCAAGTGACGCCGCCGTCATCCGTTCTTAAGACGATCGCGTCATCCAGACCGGAGGCATTAAGTACAATCCAGCCATGCATCGGATCGATAAAAAAAATGTCTTTGCCGAAACGCGGCGTGCTTGGAAACTGCACCGAAGCGGCCGGGGAAATATTCGTCCAGGTCTGCCCGTTGTCTCGAGTAAGATAAAGTCTCAGCTCGCTTTGAGTACGCCCCCAGGCCAACCCGGTAGTCGTGCTTAGCAACTGAAAATCGGTTAGTCGCGTTTGAATTTGATATTGGTTGTTCTTATCCTCCGAGGGCACGGCGGCTTCCGCTCTCAGACTCTCGGAGGAAGAGGGATTAATGACGGTGAGCGTCTGCCCTTTTTCTTCCGGCGGCTCCGGCTGCGCCTGATTCGCTTCCGGCGGCCGCTCGGACGTACAAGCCGTCAGCAGTAGACAAACGGATAGCGAAACCGCGATAACATTACGCCATAATTTCAAAAAGACAACCTCACTTTCAACCACATGCTGATAACTATTATATCATAAACGTGGCCGAAGCCTTCAGGGGCCGGATTACAGCCGCTTATCTTTGGCAAAATTTACGCTGACATGGTGATTGGGCTTGTAAACGGCAAAGGCGTACCCTTTTTTCTGCAAATATTCGATAACCTCCGGAAGGATTTCCACGGTTTGCGCCTTTTCGTGCATTAAAATCACTTCGGTATCCCGGTGCACCTGGCGCTTGACCTCCTTCAAAATACGCTTGGGGTTGCCCGAATACCGCCAATCCTGGGAATCGACCGTCCAATCCCACATTTTAAAGCCCGCGTCGGCGATTTCGCCGCGGAATTGCTCGCCGATCTCCGGTTTGCTGCCGTACGGCGCCCGGATGAGCGTTGGCGAAACTCCGGTGATCTTAGCCATCAGCTTTTGTTCCTGCTTGAATTCTTTGATGAAGTTATCCGAATTTCCGCTCTCATAAATTTTTTTCTTGTTGTGGCTCATACTGTGCAGTCCGACATAGTTGCCGGCTTCAACCGCATCCTTCACGGTTTGCTCATGGCCGGATAGCTGATTTCCGATCATAAAGAAGGTGCCGTGAATTTGATATCTGGCTAAAATGTCCATGATTTCCTGTGTATGTTTGCTAGGGCCATCGTCGAAAGTCAAATAGATCACCTTCGGCTGCTTAACGGCGGACTGTTTTACAGGCTCAGAGTTCGCAGCTTTTGAGTCGGTTGGAGTGGCGGCAGGCGGAGTTGTTTCAGCCGGTGTCGACGGCTCCGGTTTTGTCGACGGCTGGACGACAGTGCCTTCATTTTTGCCGGCCAGATTAGCGGACACGACAGCCGTTGTGGAGTGTTTGACGATTGAGCTTGCCGTATGCTGCTTCAAATACGAATATACGGCAAATCCCGACAAGGTTAATGATACGACGGAAAGCGCCACGGCGGTAACCGCAACCCCTTTTGCTTTCCGCTTGGACTTCGCGCGTGCGGTGCGGGTGGAATGCTTCTGTGTGCTTCTGTTGATGTACGACATATGAATAATTCCTCTCTCATTTCATTATTACTAGCATAATACAAAATGAGAAATTCGTCCTTACAGAATCGTTAATCCAAGGTTACAAAGTCATTACAGATTTTATAAATTAATGTCATTAGTTAACACAATAATTATTACGTTAATTTTTGTTCAGCAAATGCATAGAAACAGATCAACTTTCAATAATCCTGCAGATTTTTCTTCAAATTTAAGATATTTCATGTACAATGAGGATGGATACATACGGTTTAGGGCGATATGTCGCAATTTTTCGATTGTTGGAAGGAAAGGTTAAGTAGCCTGGCTTCGGTGCAATCTATCCTAAACGGGAATCTACATTTTAAGGAGATGATTTGATGAAAACCCAACTGCGCTCCAGCCGGGTCGTGATTATCGGTACCGGTGCCGTGGGGGCGACGACGGCGTACACGCTGCTGTTAAGAGAACGGATTTCCGAGCTCGTCCTGATCGATGCGAATAAGGAAAAAGCGCTTGGCGAAGCGCTCGACATGAATCACGGCCTGCCGTTTACCGGCGGGGTCAAGTTATGGGCAGGCGACTACAGCGATTGCGCGGACGCCGATATTATCGTCATTGCCGCCGGGGCTTCCCAGCGTCCCGGCGAAACCCGGATCGACCTGCTTAAGCGCAATGCCGGCATTTTTGACAGCATTATTCAAAACATCGTGAAGTACAACAATCATGGCATTATTCTGGTAGCTACCAACCCGGTCGATATCCTCGCTTACGTAACCTTGAAGAAGAGCGGATTTCCGTCGAACCGTGTCATCGGCTCCGGTACGCTGCTCGACAGCGCCCGTTTCCGCTATTTGATCGGACAGAACAAAAAAATCAACCCGCGCAGCATTCACGCGCATATCATCGGGGAGCACGGCGATTCCGAGGTGCCGCTGTGGAGCTTGGCGAACGTGGCCGGCATCGGCCTGGAGTTCAACGAACAAGAGCGCGAGGAGATATTTAACAGCACCAAAAACGCCGCTTATGAAATCATTAACGCCAAAGGAGCCACCTCCTACGCGATCGCGCTGGCTTTGGACCGGATTATCGTGTCGATTTTGCAAAACGAAGGTTCCGTGCTGAACGTCTCCACCCTGCTGACCGATTACAACGGAGTTTCGGACGTCTATCTCGGCGCACCGAGCATCGTGGATCGCACCGGTGTACGCCAAGTGCTCGATTTGCAGCTAGGCGACGCGGAATTGACGCAGTTCCAAGCTTCGGCCAACAAGCTGAAATCGGAAATCGCCAAGCTGGAGCTGTAATTACGGTAACTCCGCACCAACAGTAAAAAACGCCCAGACGCTGAAATGAACACAGCGGGCTGGGCTTTTATTTTGCATTACATTTGTTTAAAGTAACTTCCCTCCTTCTGCCGCGTTTTATTAACTGAGACGGTAATCATGAAGGAGATGGTTCTATTGACACAATCAAAGCTTATTCTGAACACAATTCTTACTACAGCCCTGCTCGCTTCGGGTCTTGGACTTCCGACGCTTCTTTAGACGCTGTCCAGGCAGCCCCAACGACAGCCGCTTCCACCAAAAACAATGCGGCGGAAAGCGTCTCCGTCCCGCTGCTTTCGCCGAAATGGCAGGCCCAAACGGATAAACGATTATTGGCGGTAGCACTGCCGAAGGAACTGCAATAATGGACTGATCACTGATTATAAGCAAACAAAAGCCCCGCTAGAGGGCGGCGTGATAAACCGTAAGGTCTAATCGCTGCCCGCAAGCGGGCCTCAGTACAGTTAATCTAGTGAAGTAAATTAATTCATGCCATTAATCTCAAGGTGCTAATACGGCGGTTAATGCGCCGATTCCACCTGGTCGACGTGCTGCACATGTTTGCGGTTTAATGCAATGAACACGACCGCCAGCATGACGAACCCGGCTCCGACGATGAACGGCACGTGCGGGTTGTACCATTCGGCGAGCTTCCCGGCCAAAAACGGAGCAACCGCGCCTCCCAAAAAGCGGAGAAAGCTGTAGGAGGCGGACGCGGTGGACCGCTCTATCGGCGCTGCGTTCATGACCGCCGTCGTGATCAGCGTATTGTTGTTGCCGAGCAGCGCTCCGGCAAAAATAACGGCGGCGATGATCACCCAAGGTGAATTCGTCCAAATGCCCATCGCCAGCAGCACTAAAGAGAACAGGAACAGCATCGCGCACATCGATTTGAGGGTGCCGAATTTTTCCTGCAGTTTCGGCGCGGTGCCGACCGAAGTGATGGCCAGCAAAATCCCCCAAGCCAGGAAGACGTAACCCAGCCCGTGCTCATCGAGTCCCATGACAAACGGAGCGTAAGCCATCAGCGTGAAAAAGCCAAAGTTGTAAAAGCAAGCGGTCAGCCCCAATACGACCAGGGGGCGGTGTTTCATCGCCTTAAACGGGGCCAGGATCGAGGTGCGGGAGCGTGTGACCTCCCCTTTGTTCTCCTTGGGCATCAGCAAAATGAGTCCAATGAATGCGATGACCATCAGCGAGGCGACGCCGAGAAACGGGCCTCTCCAGGAAATGGCGCCAAGCCAGCCCCCGAGCAGCGGTCCGACTGAAATGCCCAGACCAACCGCCGCTTCATATAGGATGACCGCTTTGCCCGTGCCGCTGCTTGACAGCGTAACGATAGCCGATAACGCGGTGGCCACGAACAAAGCGTTGCCGAGGCCCCAGCCGCCGCGCAGCCCGATGATCGTCCACACGTCGCCGGCCATGCCCCCAAGCGCCGAAAAGACGGCGATGACGACGATGCCGGCCAGTAGCGTCCATTTGATGCCGATGCGGGACGAAATCGCCCCCGTAATCAGCATGGCCACCGCCATGACGGCGTTATAGCTCGTAAACAGTAGGGTAACCTGGCTGGGCGTAGCGTTCAGGCTTGCGGAAATCGCCGGAAGGATCGGATCGACGAGACCAAGACCCATAAAGGCGATGATCGAGGCAAAAAAAACAGCCCATACGGACTTAGGTTGTTTCAGCAAGCTTGGTTCCCCAAGCTCCAAATGGCTTGATGTACCGCTTAGCGGCGCGGTTTTGGCCGATGATGTAGATGATGACATATAATCTTCCTTTCGTCTTACATTAAAGATTTGAAGGAATGCCGGATGACATCCCCGCGGCTGATGATGCCCACGAGCACCCCATTACGCTCGACGGGAAGCTTTTTGATTTGCTTTTTCCCCAATATCGCCGCAATGTTCTCAATTTCTTCATCCCATGAAACTTTAATGACTTTCTTTTTGCCGATTTCCATCACGTTGAGATCCAGCAATCTTCGCGCTCTTTCCTCGTAAGCTTCCTGATCCCCTTTGAAGACGGCCACATAATAGATCGAGTCAACGACAACGTCGCGATGTTTGCCGATGTAGCGCATGATGTCCCCGTCGCTGATATATGAAACGATTTCGTTTCGTTCGTTCACGACGGGCAGCCCGCTGATCCGATGCTCGATGAACCTTTCAATCACCGAACGGACCGTATCGCTTTCCTTCACTTTGTAGACCTGCTTGATCATCATTTCATGCGCTTGCATGCCAATCCCCCTAATCCATATAATTGTATTATACAACTACTTGTTGTTTTGTCAAGGTTACGGGCGGGCTTCCGCCTCCCTCCCAAGTCTTGCCCCGCCTGGTTTCATTTCAAATTCTCTAGTCGATATGTTACGATAAAATTATATTAAAAAGCTGTGAGGTATTCATGATATGGATCAAACTTCCCTGGAAACCATCGAGTTGGAAATCGCCATCTTATACCGCCGGATGACCTTCGTGACCGCGGCGAAAAAAAACGGCAACCTCGATCGTTCCGCCTATTTGCTGCTGCATCACATCCGCTCCTTCGGCTCCATCGGCGTCAAGGCGTTGGCCGACGAATTTCAGCTGGATATCTCCACCGTTAGCCGGCAGACCGCCGCCCTGGAGCAGAAAGGCTACGTCAAGCGCACGCCCGATCCCGAAGACCGCCGGGCCTATTTTTTGGAAATCACGGAGCTTGGAACCACGGAATATCTTGCTTACAAGCTGGGCCGGTTAAACCGGATCAGCGAACTGCTCAAAGACTGGTCCGACGAGGATGCCCGGCACTTCGGGCGGTATTTGGAAAGATTCAACCAAGCCCTGCTCGATCATTCCAAATCGAATGAGAGCTAAAGAGTCCAATCGAACCACAGCAAACGCAAAAACTGTACATAATTATTGTTATGTTAACTAAATGGGAGGTAGTTATTGATGAACGATACCCATCATCCCGCCGAAATCATCGAACGCGCCTCTACTCCGCGCGGGGAAATCCAACTGCAACGGCGCGGCGAATTTTATGAAATCATCAGCAACGGCACGTTTCTGATGGCCACCTATAACGGAGAATCGGAACGTCTGCTGGTGCGCCGCGCCCTGGAGCAAGCGAAGGCTCCCGGCAAAGTGCTGATCGGCGGTTTGGGCGTCGGCTTTTCGCTGCAGGAAGCGCTCTCGGACCCGCGGGTACGGGAGGTTACGGTCGTCGAAATCGAGACGAAGGTAATCGAATGGAACCGCACCGTCCTGGCCCCCGTTTCCGATTATGCCTTACGTCATCCGAAAACCAGGCTGGTGCACGCCGATCTGATCGCCTGGATTCGGGAGACCGACGAAACGTTTGACCTGATTTGCCTCGATATCGATAACGGCCCGGACTGGAAAGTGTTCGACGGCAACGCGTCGCTGTACGATAACCGGGGACTGCAAGCTTTGGGCGCGCGGATCAACCCGGACGGCTGCATTACTTTTTGGAGCGCCACCCCCTCTCCGGAGTTCGCCGGGCGGCTGAACGCTTTTTTCGGGAATGTGGAAATCCGCAAAGTCCCGCAAAGCCACCGCGATCCGGATTATGTGTTTCTGGTGCGGGCTGGAGGTGCCGGCCAGTGAATGTTCAGAAAACGATCGACCGTAAAAAGCTGGACGAAAAAACGCCGCTTATGCCCTGGTTTGTACAGCAGTTTATCGATTATAAGCTGCCCGACCTGTCTCCTTCCACGCTCCTGGAATACGTTCGGGACTATGAGCAGTTTTTCGGCTGGCTGCGGGCCGAAGGGTTGACGAAGGCCGAAACCAACAAGGAAATTTCGCTGACCGATCTGGAGACGCTGCGCATGGAAGATGTGGTCGGCTACCGCTTGCACTTGACGACCCGGACCGATGGGATGAATTCGAAAATCACGGTATCGCGCAAGATGTCGTCCCTTCGCTCCCTGTTCCATTATTTAAGCCAGATCGCCGAGGATGAAAATTTTTACCCGCTGCTGAAACGCAACATTATGGCCAAGGTAGAGATCAAACGCATCCACAAGCCGAAGGATACGGCGGCCAAGCTGAAGGGGAAAATCCTTGAGGAGGACGAGCTGCTCGAATTTATCGGCTACATCGCCGAAGGCTACGGTCACGATATCGAAGGAAATAAGCAGGCGCTTTACGCTTACGAGCAAAATAAAGAACGCGACGCCTGCATCGCCAGCCTGATCCTGAATTCGGGGCTGCGGGTGTCCGAGGTCGTGAACCTGAACGTCGACGACCTGGACTTGAACAACAAGCTCGTTTATGTGTACCGCAAAGGGAACAATGACGAAACGTTCAAAACGCCGGTCTATTTCCGCGAGCAATCCAAAGACGATCTCGCTCATTATTTAACGCTGCGGCAAACGCGTTACCGCACGCCGAAACGGGAAAAAGCGCTGTTCGTCGCCGTCCCCAACGGGCAAAAGGAAGGCAAGCGGATGACAAAGCGGGCCATCCAGGCGATGATCATCAAATACGCCAAGCGGTTCGGCAAACCTTATCTGACCGTGCACAAGCTCCGCCACTCCTTTGCGACGGACTATTATTTGCAAAACGACATCTATAAAACGAAAGAGCAGCTCGGACACGCCTCGACGGAAACGACTGAGGTTTACGCCCATCTCACCGACAAAACGATGTCCGAAGCAATCGAGCGCCGGATCAGCGGCGGATCGTAAAAAATCCGTCTGCCGGCCGCCGTACGCGAAAAAGGACTCCCCCGCATTTTATGCTGAGAAGTCCTTTTTGCTTAGACTAGGACATTTTGCTTCAGAAACGACAATATCCCGTCCACATCGTTCCGCTCAAAGCAGCGAAGTCCAGGCCGCGGCGGCTTGTCCGGATCGGGGAGAGCCTCTTCCCTGTACACCGCGGCGCAAACCCCGCCGAGCTCCGTCAGCAGATGCTCGTCCTCGGCGGAGCGGATGAACACCATTTTCGGATAAGGCTCGCGCTTGAAGCCTTCAATAATAATAAGATCATACGCCTGAAAATGCCCGATCAAGTCCGCCAGCGGCGTTTCCCGCTCCTCCACGATCGCCGTGCGCCATGGCGAGACGATGGCGGCGGCGGAAGCGCCGGCCTGGCGGTGGCGGTATGTATCGGTCCCTTCCCGGTCGACCTCGAAGCCGTGGACATCATGCTTGATGACGGCAACGCGAAGATTCATGGCATGAAACATCTCCACAAGACGGGCTATTAACGTTGTTTTACCGCTGTTTTTATAGCCGACGATTTGGATGATCGGCGCCATTTCGTTAACCTCCTTGTCCAAAGCGCTCAAAGAGAAGCGCCCGGAAGCTTCAGCACGGTGACCATTTCCCCGGCTTCCCTCGCTTCGCCGGAAGGAGGAATGACAATCAGCGCATCGCTGTCCTTAATCGTGATCATCACGCCCGATTCGTCAAGCTCGGCCGGATAAGCGTAAAGCTTGCCCTCGCGCGCTTCCAGCCTCCCCCGGACGAATCGGGTAAAGTTGTTGATTTTCTTGTATGGCCGGCCTAGCTCCGCCGTCATTTCCGGCAAAAACGGCTGCAAAACGCCAAGCATCCGGCCGATCGCCGGGCGCACGAACAGCTCGAAGCCAACAAAGCAGGCGCCGGGATTACCGGATAACGCGAACAGCAGGTTCCCGTCCTTCACGGCGGCAGTCGTCACGCTGCCGGGACGCATCGTCACTTTGTTGAACAGCATTTCCACCTCGCCGCCGGACACAAGATCGGCCATAATGTCGAAATCGCCGACGGAAACGCCCCCGGTGGTGATCACCGCATCGTAATCGGCAAACGCCGCCCGCACCCGCTGGCGGGCCAGCTCCAGATCGTCGGGAATCGCCTCCAGCATAAACGGCTCCGCACCCGCGTCCTTAATCTGACTGGCCAGCATGTACGCATTGCTGTTGCGAATTCTTCCGTCCTGCAGCGGTTCGCTTATAGCCAGCAGCTCCGAACCGGTGGAAAAAACCGCGATCCGCGGCTTTCTTACGACAGGCACCCGGTCGATCCCAAACGTTGCGAGCACGGAAATTTCTCCGGCCCCCACCTTGCGCCCGGGCTCCAAAATGACCTCTCCCGCGGCAAGCTCCAGCCCGACGGGAGTAATATTCTTGCCCGGGTCGATCTCCCGAATGAGCCGGATATACGTTTTGCCGTCCTGCCGGATCGTCTCGGTCATTTCAAACATGACCACAGCGTCGGCTTCGTCCGGCACCTTCGCCCCGGTCATAATCCGCGCCGCCGTTCCCGGCGCGAGCGGTACGGAAGGCAGAGAGCCGCAGGGGATCTCGTCCACCACCTCCAGCAGAGCCGGGCGGTTCGCGCCGCAGCCCTGCGTATCCCGGCTGAGGATGGCAAAGCCGTCCATCCCCGACCGGCGAAAATGCGGATACGGATGGGGGGCTGTCACACGTTCGGCCAAAATCCGTCCTTGCGCGTCCGGCAGCGCTACGGTTTCTGCCGGCAGGCGCCGGGCATAAGGCAGAATCCGTCCCTGCGCGTCCGGAACCTGCAGCGCTTTGCGGCGAAATTTGTCTTGCTGCGAATCGGTAGTCATTTTTTAACCTCCTGCAAATAATCATCCAGTAAAGCGGAGGCTTTTTGCGAAACGGCCAAAATTTCCGCCTTGCTTAAATCATCGTAATGGATTCCCATGACCACGGTCACCGTCCGATTCAGCGCCGCGGCGGCGCGGCGGGCGAAATCCTCGCTTAGCGTGTGCTCTTTGTGGCCGGGAACGGCCGAGGTTTGCACGGTAACGCCCCCTTCCGCCGCGTAAGCGGTGGACGCCGCGCCGATATGGACCTCGCCGCCGCCGATCGTGAGCAGCAAATCGCGCCCCATCGGAATCGCCTCCAGCTTGATGTCGTCAAATGTCAACATGCCGCAGCCTCCTTTTCTCCATGTATAACCACATTTTAAAGGATTCCGCGGATTTCGTCCAAATTTCGGATGCCTTCCGAGCGCATAAACTCGGTCAGCCCGGCAACCAGTTGCTCGCCCGCGCACGGCTGCACGAAATTGTAGGTCCCCACCTGCACAACGGCCGCTCCCGCCATAATAAACTCGATGATATCCCCGGCGCTGCCGATACCGCCCATGCCCATCACCGGAATCGTAACGGCCCGGCACACCTGGTGGACCATCCTTAATGCGATCGGCTTGATCGCCGGCCCCGACAATCCGGCGTACAGGTTGTCGAAGACGCTGCGCCGCCGGTAAATGTCGATTTTCATTGCCGAAAACGTATTGACCAGCGAAACCCCGTCGGCGCCCTCCTCCTGGCACATTACGGCCATCCCGGCAATGTCTTCGGCGTTCGGCGACAGCTTGACGATCAGCGGCAGCTTCGTGGCCGCGCGCACCTCGCGGACGACGCCGCGGGCGATCTCCGTTTTGATCCCGTAGGCCATCCCGCCCTCCTTGACGTTGGGGCACGAGATGTTTAATTCGATCATGTCGACCGCCTGACGTCCCTCCCGCTTGCGCCAGGCGGCGTCCTCATCGATCAAGCGCGCGCCCTCCGCGTATTCCTCGAGCGTGTTCCCGCCCAAATTTACGATACGCGCCAAATCGAGCGTTTCCCAATACGGACATTCATCGCGGAGAAAAGCAGCGACGCCGGGATTTTCCAAGCCTACGCTGTTGAGCATTCCGGAAGGCGTTTCGGCCGCGCGCAGGCCGTCGTTTCCCGCCTTTGGACGGAGGGTCAAGCCTTTGCCGCTGATCCCTCCAAGCTTGTTGATATCGTACAGCGCACCGTACTCCCGCCCGAAACCAAACGTACCGGAGGCCATAACGACCGGATTCTTAAAGGAAACCCCGGCGATGGCACAGGACAAATCGATCCCGCTCATGCAAAAACCACCTCCTCCACCGGAAAAATGGGGCCGTCCGTACACGCCTTTTTCCGGCCGTCCCGGCATTTCACGCTGCACACCAAGCAAGCGCCGATGCCGCAGGCCATCCGGTTTTCCAAAGACACGTACACTTTGGCCCGGCTTCCCGCGCTTGCCTGCTTTTGCTGCACGGCTTGCAGCATCGAATGCGGCCCGCAGGCGATGATTGTGTCATAAGCGTCAAAATCGGCGCGGTCGAGTATCGAACCGCCCACATCAACGATAGTCCGGCCCGCGGATGCCTGGCGAAACTCTTCGACCATGTACGCTTCCCGGCTGAAGCCGAGATATACGTCAGCCTGTGGCGCCGTTTTGAGGGCAAAATAAAACGGGGCGATACCGATGCCGCCGCCGATGAATGCCGTTTTTCCCGTTAGCGAGGGAAAGCCGTTGCCGAAAGGCCCTTCCATCCGGAGCGGATCGCCAGGCTTCAGCTGAGAGATCAGGCTGGTTCCTTCCCCGGCAATCCGGTACAAAAATCCGATCCGGTCCTCCGTCAAATCGAAAATGCTGATCGGCCGCGACAGCAATGGATACCGTTCGCCGGCGCGGAGCATATAAAACTGGCCCATTTTCCCGGCAAAGCTGCCTTCCGCCGTCAATAAAAACACGTCATCGGCAACCCGCCTGTTGCTTACCACGATAGCCATCAAATCCACCTCTTCCTTACGTCTGCTTCATCAAAGGATGCAATTTTTCGGGAAGAACGTCTGTGATGTTTTTCATAATTGTGTCTTTATAAATCCCGTTAAAGATGGGCATACCAAATCATAACAGTACCCGGACGAAGGAGGAAAAATGTTGACTACCCTGTTCAGAAACTTCCTGATTTCCGTTTTCATTCTCGCAGTAATCGGGGGCAGCATGCCCGTCGTATCGGTTTCTTCCGAAACGTCCCGCGTTGCGGCTGCTGCGCTGCAGCCCGGCGACAAGGAAGCAAAAGCTCAAGCCGCCCGGGCGGACGCCAAACCGAAGCCGGCCGATTTAAGCGAGCTTCGGCGCAAATATTCCGAAACGTTCAAATTTCGCGGACCTGAGGTCAAGCAAGTGGCGCTGACGTTTGACGACGGGCCGGATCCGAGATTTACACCGCAAATTTTAAACATTTTACAGAAGGAAGGTGTGAAGGCGACCTTTTTTATTGTCGGCAACCGGGCCAAAAAATTCCCTGCCCTGGTAAAACGGATACGCCGGGAAGGCCACCTGATCGGCAATCACTCCTTTGGCCACCCGAATTTCGGAAAACGGTCGCTCAAGCAATTTCAAACGGAAATTTTGCGTACGGAAAAAATCATTCAGCAAACCGCCGGGTACCGGCCCAAGCTGATCCGTCCTCCTTACGGCGAAATCCGGGAGCCGCAAATTAAATGGGCAAAGCAAAACGGCTACACCATCGTCAACTGGAACGTGGATTCGCTGGATTGGAAAGGGCTGAACAAATCCAAGGTCGAAAACAACGTGCTCGGCGCCATAGAGCCCGGTTCGATCGTTCTTTTTCATGCCGGCGGCGGAGTAGGATCCAATTTAAACGGTACGATCCAAGCTTTGCCGGACATTATCCAAACGCTGCGGGACAAAGGTTACCAGTTTGTCGATTTGGCCGAATTGCTAAATACGGCGAAGTATAGATAAAAAAGAAAAGCGCGAGCATCAGACCCAATGGTCTAGCGCTCGCACTTTCTTTACTGGATCTACATATAAGCAAACGAATTTACTTCAACACGTACAGGGTGACATCCTGAAACCCGAACGATTCGACGGATTTGACGCTGCCGGGAATGAAGATGTCGATGCGGTTGCCTTTGATCGCGCCCCCCTGATCGCTGGCCGTGGCCACAAACGCCTGCTTCGGCAAGCCATCATGATTATATCCGGTGACCAGTACCTTCGTTCCCATCGGAATCACGTCCGGGTCGACGGCGATCGTGCCCAGCTTTAACGGGTTTCCGAAATAATCGACCGCGCCCCATTTTCCGTTTTCGTCGGCGGCCGCCGAGTATGCCGATGCTTTCACCTGAATCGTATGGGAATAATTAAACGTTTTGCCCCAGGCTTCGACGACTTTGTCCGACGGCAATACGGTCGGCCCCGACACCGCGTCGGCTTTCATCGTCTTTGCCGCGGGAGCCTGGTTCGATTCCGGCGCCGCTGCTTTCGCTTCGGGAGCCTCCATTTCCGGAATCATCAACTTCAGCCCCTCGTATATATTGCCGGGATCAATCCCCTGATTGGCGTTCATCAATTGCTCCAAGCCGACTCCGTACTTTTTGGCCAACAGATAGAAGGTATCTCCTTCTTCCGTCGTATGTACCGCATCCGCGTGCACAGGTACCGTCTGTAAAACCGCCGCCAAACTTGCGGCTACCAACGTTGTTTTTGCAATCTTCGAGAATAAGAGATTTTTCATGCTGTTCTTCCTCCTTTTATACGCCTGCGGAGTTAGTTGTCGGATTCGGGAAAAAGGATTATCCCCGGCGCCCAATGCGAGCGCTTCACCCCAAGAAAACCGGTCACGTTTCGTTTAACGTTCCGTTATTCGCTGAATCATCCCCCGCACCTGCCGAGGCAGGTTTTGGCTATCTGAATATATCACAATTTTGTAACCAATTGGACAGGAAATAGTATCCAAAACGCGCAAACCCGCATTCTGCCGCTATTATTTATTTATGGAATCATGTAAAAAAAGTAACAACTCATCATGTTGTAACGTACAAACAAGCTTCTAGCCAATCTTGAGGAAAGGGAAGGCCGGTGGGGTGGTCGGCAGATTAACATCCGCTGTCCGGACGGCTTTGCACGATTATCCCGTTTGATCAGGAAGCAGAGAAGAAGATGTGTTGTTCGGGAGAAGCAGATATGCTTGGGAAAAGCAGATATGTTCGAGATCAATAAATCTGTTCATAGATCATTAGCCAGGTTCGGGAAAAGAAGGTTTAGGAGAAGTGAAGTGAAGCAGACCTGACGGGAGAATGGGGCAAGACAACGGAAAAAAAGAAAAAACCGTGATCTTGCTGCAGTCTGAATCCGTTTGTGCAATGTCCGTAGCGTTCAATCATTTCTATCAGGCTGCAGCCGCAAGGGACTGATTCGGTTGGCGTGCGATCAGCCGGCGGTAAGGAATCGCCGGAATTGCCACACACATGCGCAGCAACTTCTGCCGCAGCGTTTCTTCCGCTCCGGGCAGTCCTCCGGACAGGCGCAGCCGGCGGCGTATGGTGTATTCGTTCAGGTACGCCTGCAGATGCTTCAGTCCCAAGGCTCCATACGTACCCTTCAGCGATTCCCACGCCTCTCTCACCACTCTCCGCAAGGGCGCATATAGCCGAAAGGCCTGAGAGAACAACTGCACCGCCGATGTACGGACATCCACATGCCCGCCAATAAACACGGTTAGATCGCGACGGTTTGCCCTCTTTTCGCCTCCCCGCTTATGCGGCACCAGGCGGATTTTGACCTGCTCCGGCTCGCCCGACTCCGTGACCGTGCATCCCGCTACGACCGCCGAGGCGTACGGATGCGAAAGCTGACACCGGGACGGATTACGCCCATACTGATCGCTGTTCACCTTCACGTCTCCGGAGAGCAGCTCCCGGGCATCGAACTCCCCCACGGCATGACGTATTTTGTGCAGCATCGACCAGGCGGTTTTGTAGGTGACCCGGATCACCTTGCTCAGCCGCAGCGCCGAGATGCCGCCCGGGAGCAGGAATAAATCCAGGGCCTCGAACCACTTGAGCAAGGGCAGATGCGTTCCTTCAAAAATCGTGCCGACCAAAGGAGATGTTTGATGCTTGCACTTTCCGCACTCGAACAAAGGGATATGCCGGGAAGACAGACGGCTGCACCGGGTGTAAGCGCAGCGCGGGCAGACGAAGCCGCTTGGCCACTTCATCGCGATCAGCGCCTCCATGCAGTCCTGCTCGCTGTTAAAACGGCTGCTGAATGGTTGAAGTTCCGTTTCCGTATTGACTTCCATATTCGCTCGCCCCCGAATCAAGAATACACGAACATAAATTCCATTTATTTCATTATACCAAACACGCGTTCTCTTATCAAGCCAAAAATCTCACCTGAACCGCCTCATTTTTTCCCCCTTTTTTTGTTTTTTTGTTCTCTCTTTTTTGGAACCCTTGCTCTAACCCCCACCCCCTGCTCCCTGCTCCTGAAAGAAGGGGATAATCGTGCAAAGGCAGGCAGCAGGCAGGAACACCAAGGCAGGAACACCAAGACACAAACGCTATAGACAGCCACCTCAGTCCGTCATCCTGGAATCAATAGAGCCAAAGTCATCATTTATTTCTTCAAGCACCGATCTCGATTTTTGAGCTAAAAAACTTCTGAAGTGGCCTTCAGCATTGATCTTTCGACTGGTCTTGAGCTGAGGTAACAGCATTTCATATATAGACGCCTTGAATAGAGAAAACGAGGTCGAGTTTACGAATTAAAAGTGAACTCCTCGAAAGCAGGATTCTGCTAAATTAAGAGGAGTTCACTTGATATCAGAAGAAAAAATATGGTGAAGTGAAATAAAAACATATGAGGATACTAGCTTAAAGGCACTACAGCACTTTGCTTAAAAAATCCTTCGTGCGCTGGTGCTGCGGCGCGCCAAACACCTGCTGCGGCGTCCCCTGCTCGAGAATCACGCCCTGATCCATGAACAGGATGCGGTCGCCGACCTCGCGGGCAAAGCCCATTTCATGGGTGACGATGACCATCGTCATCCCCCGTTCCGCCAGGCTCTTCATCACGTCCAGCACCTCGCCGACCATTTCCGGGTCAAGCGCCGAAGTAGGCTCGTCAAACAGCATGACGTGCGGCTCCATCGCCAGCGCGCGGGCGATCGCGATCCGCTGCTTCTGTCCGCCGGATAGTTGGGCAGGATACGCGTTCCGCTTATCCTCCAGTCCGACCGTCCGCAGCAGTTCAACGGCGATCTTCTCCGCTGAGCTTTTCTCCATTTTTTTCACGCGAACCGGAGCCAACGTAATGTTGTCGATCACCGTTTTGTGCGGGAACAGGTTGAAATGTTGAAACACCATGCCCATTTTCTCCCGGGTTTTGTTGATGTTGTGGCCCTTCCCGGTAATCGATTCGCCTTCAAACCGGATTTCGCCTTCCGTCGGAACCTCGAGCAGGTTCAGACAGCGCAGAAACGTACTTTTCCCCGAGCCGCTGGGGCCGATGACGACGACGACTTCGCCTTTGGAAATCTCCAGGTCGATCCCCTTCAAAATGTGCAATTGGCCGAATTTTTTATGCAAACCTTTAACGGTGATCACTGGTCTTCAACTTCCTTTCGAACACGCCCAAAATACGGGACAGCGTAAATGTCAAAATAAAGTACATGATCGCGATGATCAGGTACGGCGTCATGCCGTCGTACGTAATGGTCACGACCGATTGCGCCTGGAAAATCAGCTCGGCCGTCCCGATGATCGATACAATGGACGATTCTTTGATGATCGTGATGAATTCGTTGCCGATCGCGGGAAGCACCGATTTGATCGCTTGGGGGATGATGATATGCCGCATCGCCATTCCCTTGGTCATCCCAAGCGATCGTGCGGCCTCCCCTTGCCCGCGGTCCACGCCTTGGATGCCGGCGCGGAATATTTCCGCCAAATAAGCCGAACTGTTGATCGACAGTGTAATCGCCCCGGACTGGATCGGCGAAAAGTTGATGTCGAACATAAACGCAAACCCATAGTGAATGATCAGCAGCTGCACCATCATCGGCGTGCCGCGCAAGAATTCCACCCAGGCATGGCCGAGAAAACGCACGATCCCCCAAGGAGACATGCGCAAGAGTGCGATGATCAGCCCCAGGAAAAAGCCGCAGACCACGCTGATCGCCGCCAGCAGCAGCGTATACTGCACACCGGCGAGAAAATAACTTCGGTATTCCATAAACATCGAAATCAAATTCATAAAGCCTTCATTCCTCCTCGTTTACCTCAAACCCTTACGCAAAAAAACAGAAAATAGCGAAATGGGCTTCGCTATTTTCTGCAGGTTGCAATCCGCCATTATTTCTCAGCCAGTTCACTCGCTTCGGTGACGAACTTATCGATGCTGCCGTCGGCAATCAAGCGGTCCAGCGTGGAATTCACCTGATCCAACAGCTCCTTGTTGCCTTTCTTCACGCCGATCACGTAACCTTCGTCTTCGTTTTCCGGTGTAGCGTCGGTAATGACAATCCCTTTGACGTTCTTGACGAACGATTTCGCTACAGGGCCTTCCAGTATCGCCGCATCGACGCGGTTGGTATTAAGCTGCATGACGATATCGCTGATTTTGGCCAGCGAAGTCAGTTTGGCGTTCGGAATTTTCTTAGCCATTTCTTCCTGGATAGAACCCTGCTGCACGCCGATCTTAGCGCCCTCCAGCGATTCCATGGTGGCGAATTTGTCTTTATCCGCCTCGCGGGTGACTACCGCCTGTTCGGCTTTATAGTAAATTTTCGACATATCGATTTGCTTAGCGCGCTCCGGCGTCGGACTTAAACCCGAGATAACCAAATCTACCCGGCCGCTCGCCAGCTCGTTAAGCAGGGAGTCGAACTTCAAATCCTTAATCTCCAGCTTCGCGCCCATGTCTTTGGCGATTTCTTTGGCGATCTCGACATCGAAGCCGACGATTTCATCCTCGCCCTGCTCGTTTTTAATATGGAACTCGTACGGCGGGAAATCCGCGCTCATGCCAATCGTTAATGTTTTGTCCGTTTCGTTCGTGTCGGGTTCGGCCGCTTGTGCACCGTTTTGCGTCGTTTGACCGGCCTTGTTGCCGGCCTGACCCGCGCCGTTATTTTTTTCCTGTCCGCAGGCCGCCAACACGAAAGTCAGCATCAAGACAGCTGTTAGTAATATGCCCCATTTTTTCATTCGTCTCTCTCCTGTCCTTTTCTTCACAAATTAATAACGTGATCATTACTGGGCTAATTATAAATCAGTTTGTATATATATGCAAAGGATTTTCGTGCCATTCATCAGATTTTCACACATATCCGGCCTCCGCTCTGCCAGCGCCCCTCCAATTATAATACTTTGGTCAATTATCACCGCTTTACTCTCGGCCATTTATGGTACGGTACATATTGAACCATGGTTTGATAAACAATCCCCCATTGCTCTTCATTGAGCGTACCGACAGGTTTTTCATTTTCGATGTTCAGCTTTCTCCGCAATAGCTTCATTTGCGGCGGTGTGAAAATTCCGCGAAAAGCAAACTCAATCGGGGATTCCGGTTGCTTGAGCGCATATTCGGCAAGCCCGAGAAAAACGCTGTAGCCTTTTTGCGGTAATACAGGTGCCCGTTTTCGAGTGATCATTACCATGGCCGAGTCCACACTTGGCGGCGGAGAGAAATCATCTCTCGATATTGCTTTGACAAAACGAATATCAAACCACATTTTCCAAACTAGAACATAAGAATTTTTCATGAATTTTGCGGTGAAGCGCCTGGCCGCTCCCTTTTCCATGATGATGATGCCCCTTTGCAAACCGCTTGCAGGATTGTTCAGCAGCAGCTTCATAATGGGCGTTGTGATCGAATACGGAATATTGGAGACAACAATAAACTTTTCTTTTGGCAAACGGATTTTCATAATATCTTGATGAATCACGATGGTATTGGGCTGATTTGCCGTTTTCTCCTTGAGGATCTCGACAAATCGGGCATCATATTCTACCGCCAATACCTTTTTGGCTTGTTGATTCAGCACCGTCGTCAAAGCGCCCTTTCCGGCTCCCAGCTCTAAAACCGTGTCTTCACCTCCGACCTTTGCCCGATCCACAATTTCATAAAGCAACTTTTTATTGTGCATTAAATGCTGTCCGGAAAAATTGGGAGGCTCCCCGCGGCTTAGCTTTCTTCCACTGTACTTATGCTTTCTTTTGGTCATATGATCTCCACCTTTCGCAATAAAAAAATCACAGGCAATCCGCCTGTGATCAGAGTAAAGGGAAGAAGACCCATCCTAATTCGAATTAGAGGGTTAGCTGAAGAAAGCTGTCGCCAAATAAAAATAAAAAAGAAAGGCAAAGTGAGCTGCCTTTCTGCATAATTACATATTTCTATGCGCAAATGAGGATTATTAAAAAAGGACAGACTTATCCCGTTTACTCCGTATACACAAACGGAGCCTTTGAACGTATTAAATTAACGGTTCAAAGTTGGGAAACGAAGTCTTATCGATTGTGTCACTTTTTAATAATCCTCCTTAAAGTTTTTAAAATTACAATGCAGATTATATAAGGCCATTAAATAAAAGTCAAGTATACCGGCCCTTCTCGACCGGCTAACCTGTCACCCCCGGTTCATGCTCCGCGGAAAGTTTGGGAATAATGGGACCATGAAACCAATACTCGATGAGAAAAAGGAGGCGTCGCCCCGTGCTGCTTGAAGCGCTTTATCATGTCCCCCGGGACAAGTGGGCCTACGCCTACGACCCGGCAACGATTCATCTTCGCATCCGCACGAAACGGGATGATGTGGAGCGGGTTTTCGCCCTGACGGGCGACAAATACGACTGGAAAGGCACCTATCAGGAGCTGGCGATGGAAAAAGCGGCGCATGACCGGATGTTCGACTATTGGGAGGTGTCGGTCCGGCCAAGATTCAAGCGACTGTCGTACGCCTTTAAACTGGTAGCCGGAGCCGAAACGGTATACATGCAGGATTCGGGGATTCAAACGGAGGAGCCGACCCCTCCCGGCGAGTTGTTCGAATTCCCGTATATCCACGAGATCGAGGTGTTTAAAGTCCCGGAATGGGCCAAACAGGCGGTCTTTTATCAAATTATGCCGGAGCGGTTCGCCAACGGGGATCCGTCCAACGATCCGAAACCCGTTGAGGCCTGGGGCGGAAAGCCGACCCGGGAAAATTACTTCGGCGGCGATCTGCAGGGCGTCCTTGACCATCTCGACGATCTGGTCGACCTCGGCATCACGGCTATCTATTTCACGCCTCTGTTTGCCGCGCCCTCCAATCACAAATACGATACGATGGATTACAAAAAGGTCGACCCGCACTTCGGCGACAATGCGCTGCTGAAAAAGGTCGTCGAATGCTGCCACGAACGGGGCATCCGCGTCGTGCTTGACGCCGTGTTCAACCATTGCGGCGAGCAGTTTCCGCCGTTTCAGGACGTGCTGAAGAACGGGGCCGCTTCTCCATACGCCGACTGGTTCCATGTCAACCAGTTCCCGGCCCGCGTGGAAAACGGATTTCCTACGTACGATACGTTCGGTTTTTTTCCGAAAATGCCTAAATTCAACACCGCCAACCCCCGGCTGAAGGAATATTTGCTTGGCGTCGCCGAGTACTGGATCAAAGAGATCAAACTGGACGGCTGGCGGCTTGATGTGGCCAACGAAATCGACCATCATTTTTGGCGCGAATTCCGCCAGGTCGTCAAAAAGGCCAACCCGGACGCCTACCTGATCGGCGAGGTTTGGAGCGATTCGCTCAATTGGCTGCTTGGGGATCAATTCGATTCGGTCATGAATTATCCGTTTGCCGACAAGGTGCTGGAATTTTTTAACGGCGGGATGGACGGCTGCGCGTTTTCCGATGAAATGGGTGCCCTGATTATGCGTTATCCCCAGCAAACGAACGAAGTCGTGTTCAACATGCTGTGCAGCCACGACACCCCCCGCCTGCTGACCCGGGTCGGCGGCGACAAGCGCAAACTGAAGCTTTGCGTCGTGTTTTTGTTTACGTACATCGGGACGCCGTGCGTGTTTTACGGCGATGAGATCGGCCTGACCGGCGAGGGGGACCCGGATTGCCGCAAATGCATGGAATGGGACCGCAGCAAGCAGGACCGGGAGCTGTACGACTTCTACAAATTGATGATCGCGCTCCGCAAAAAACATATCGCGCTGCGGCAGGGACGTTTCCGTTTTCTTCATGCCGAACACGGGGATCCGTGCATCATTTATGAACGCATGGACGAGCTCATGCATTTTACGGTCTGGATGAACAATACGCCCGAACCGCGAACTTTAACCCATCCGATGCAGACAAGCGATTGGCGCGACGGCCTTACCGAAGAGCCGGTCGCGCCCGCGGGCGGGGTCATGAACGTATCGCTCGACCCCTACGGCTTCCGCATTTTGTACCGGCGTTTAAAATGAACCGGAAGAAGCAAACTCAATCATTCGCCTTTATCGTCCGGTAAATATCGGCATACCGGGCGGCCGAAGCGCTCCAGCTGTAATCCCCGGCGAACGCGTTCGCCGCGATTTGGCTCCAGCGCTTAGGATCGCGGTAAAAGCCGGCCGCTCTGCGCAGCGTGTACAGCATATCGTGCGCGTTGTAATTGCGGAACGTAAACCCGTTCCCTTCGCCGGTAAATTCGTTATAGGCCCGCACCGTATCGTTTAACCCGCCCGTTTCCCGCACGACGGGCACAGCCCCGTACCTAAGCGCGAGGAGCTGGCTGATGCCGCAGGGCTCGAACCGCGAAGGCATGAGAAACAGATCGCTGCCGGCGTACATGCGGCGCGCCAGCGCGTCGTTGAATTTGATCTGGGCGGACATTTTACCGGGATGTCTGTGAGCGGCTTCCCGGAACCAATCCTCATATCCATGATCGCCTGTGCCCAGAAGGGCGAATTGAACCTCGTCCCCTTCCAGCCATTCGTCCAAAACCCGGATGACGAGATCGAGTCCCTTCGGCTCCACAAGCCGGGTGATCATCGAAACCAGCGGGATATGCGGCGCTACATTCAGCCCGAGCTCCTGTTGAAGCACGGGCTTGTTGGCCTGCTTTTGCGAGAGGTTGTTGCGGTAGCGGGCAAACAGCTCAAGATCGGTTTCGGGATTGTAGACGCTCGTGTCAATCCCGTTCACGATGCCGGTGAGCCGGCTTCCCAGCGACCGCAGCAGACCGTCCATGCCGTAGCCGTAATGCTCCGTTTTAATCTCCTCCGCATAGGTCGGGCTGACCGTCGTCACATGATCGGCGAACACGAGCCCGGCCTTCATAAAGCTGACATTGCCGTAATATTCCACGGCGTCCGCATGCAGGTAAGACTTCGGCAGTCCAAGTAAATCGCCAAGCACTTCGGGCGGAAATATCCCCTGGTACAGCAAATTGTGAACGGTGTAAACGGTCCGGATGCCTTGATGGAACGGGCTGTCTTGATAATGCTCCCTAAGCAGCAGCGGCACCATCGCCGTGTGCCAGTCATGGCAGTGAATGACGTCGGGGACGAATCCGATCAGCGGCAAAATTTCCAGCACCGCCCGGTTCAAAAAGGCGAAGCGCTCGCCGTCGTCCCAATGGCCATAAACGCCTTCCCGGCCAAAGTAATATTCGTTGTCGATAAAATAGACCGGCACGCCTTCCCAATTCAGGGCTTCCACGCCCCCGTACTGGCGGCGCCAGCCTACGGGGACGGTTACCGCTCCGAGATGCTTCATGCGCTCCGTATACTCCCCGGGGATTTCCCGGTATTTCGGAAGCACGATCCGCACATCATGCCCGGCGGCGGTCAAAGCTTTCGGCAGCGCTCCAATGACGTCGGCCAGACCTCCCGTTTTTATAAATGGGGCCGCTTCCGCGGCGGCAAAGCAGATGTTCAACGTCTTCCCCTCCTTTTCGGTTTGGGCGAAACTTTACGCTTCCACACCGTCATGCTCAGCGGGGGAAGCGAAAGAACCAGGCTATAAGGCTGTTCATGCCAAGACAATCGTTCGCCGGCCGCCACCGGCTTAAGCGGATAACCGGAACCGCCGAAACCGGCGTCATCGCTGTTGAACACGAGCTCGTACCGCCCCGGCAGCGGAACGCCGACGCGGTACACGGGCCGCTCCGCCGGCTGAAAATTGAACAGCACAAGCAGCTGATCCTCTTTGCGTTTGCCTTTGCGCATATAACCTATGACGCTTTGCCCGGCATCATGCGGGTTAATCCATTGATACCCGTCCGGTTCGTGATCGAGCTGCCACAACGCCGGCTCCCGCAAATAAAAGCGGTTAAGGGCGGCGCTGTACCCGCGCATCAGACGGTGGGCTTCGTAATCGAGCAGAAACCAGTCGAGCTCGGCCTGATCCCGCCATTCGATGAATTGGCCGAATTCGCCGCCCATAAATATCAGTTTTTTCCCTGGAAAAGTGAACTGATACCCAAGCAGCAGGCGAAGTCCGGCAAACTTTTGTTCATATTCGCCTGGCATTTTGTCCAGCAGCGATTTTTTCCCATGCACAACCTCGTCATGCGACAAAGGCAGCGCGTAATTTTCGGAATAGGCGTACCACACCGGGAACGTCAGCAGATGATGGCGCCCGGGGCGGTCCGCAAACGGCGTCTCTATGTAATCCAGCGTATCGTTCATCCAGCCCATATTCCATTTATAGTTGAAGCCAAGCCCCCCGTCATGGGCAGGAGCCGTAACCATCGGCCAGGCGCTGGACTCTTCGGCCATCATCAGCGCGTGCGGGAAATAACGGAATACGATCGTATTCAACTGCCGCAAAAATTTGATCGCTTCCAAATTTTCCACGCCCCCGTATTCGTTTCGCGGGGCATCGCTTTTTTCGAAATCGAGCCGCAGCATGCTGGTCACCGCGTCCACCCGCAGCCCGTCGAAATGGTACATCTCCAGCCAATACAAAGCGTTCGAAATTAAAAACGACCGCACCTCCGGCTTGCCGAAATCGAAGCTGAGCGTCCCCCATCCCGTTTTTTCGGCTTTGGCGGGGTCGCCGTATTCAAACAGGGGCGTTCCGTCGAACCGCCGCAGGCCATGCGCGTCCTTGGCAAAATGCCCCGGCACCCAGTCGAGCAAAACGCCGATGCCCGCCTGGTGGCAGCGATCCACAAAATACATCAAGTCCTGCGGTTTCCCGTAACGGCTGGTCGGGGCAAAATAACCGGTCGCCTGATACCCCCAAGATAGATCGTATGGATGCTCGGCGAGCGGCATAATCTCTAAATGGGTGTATCCCATTTCCTTGACGTACGGAATCAGGAGGTCCGCCATCTCACGGTAGGTGTAAAACCGGCCCGCTTCCGCCTGCCGCCATGTTCCGAAATGGATCTCGTAAATGCTGATCGGCTTTTGGTACGGGGGCTTCCTGCTTTCCGTCCATGCTGCGTCCCCCCAGTCATATCCGTCCAGACGGGCGACGACCGAAGCGGTTTGAGGCCGGACTTCCGCGTGAAACGCGTAGGGGTCCGCCTTTAGAAACGTTGTGCCGTCCGCTGCCGCAATCGCCAATTTGTAAAATGTTCCATCATCGATTCCCGGAAAAAAACGAGTCCAAATTCCCGAATCGGGTATCTTATATAGTACATCGCGGCCTCCTCTCCATCCGTTCCAATCCGAAACGATGGAGACTTGGCATGCATTGGGAGCCCATACGGTAAAACGAACGCCGGGCCGTCCGTTCTCTTCGGTGAGGTGCGCGCCAAACGTACGGTAGCTTTGGTACAAGGTGCCCTCATGAAACAGATAAACATCGGTTTTCGAAACGGCCTGAGCCCAGGACGGTTCGGACATATCATCACCACCATTCAGCATTTTGCGGACGAAACTCAAGCAAACTCCCGATAAAGAAAAATTATGAGTTTTTTCCAAAAATTCATGTAATATTTTCTTTCTATTTCCATAATTTATTTCAACTACATTATATCCTTTAATGTATGTACTACACGGTCAAAAACATACGGGAGGGAAACGAAATGAGGAAAAAGAACTGTATTGCGATGCTGCTCGCGGGAGGGGAAGGGCGAAGATTGTCCCCGTTAACCGCCAAGCAGGCAAAACCGGCCGTGCCGTTTGGCGGGCATTACCGGATTATCGATTTTCCTCTCAGCAATTGCGTCAATTCAGGCATCGATACGATCGGGGTTTTGACTCAATACGAAGCGGCGTCGCTGCACGAGCACATCGGGGAAGGCGAACCCTGGATGCTGCCGCGGCCGGATGGCGGCGGAATATCTCTGCTTCCGTCCTCCAATGCGGGAACCTCGGAATATGCGGGAACGGCGGACGCCATATATAAGAACATCGCGTTCGTCGACGGGTATGCTCCTGAACATGTCCTCATTCTTTCGGGGGATCATATTTACCATATGGACTACCGCCAAATGCTGAATTTTCACTTAAGCCATGGGGCCAAGGCGACCATCTCCGTTATGACGGTTCCTTGGGAAGAAGCGCATCGTTTTGGCATCATGTCCAAGGACGAAAAACAGCGGATCAGCGAATTCGCCGAGAAGCCGAAGCAGCCGGCAAGCAATCTGGCTTCGATGGGCATTTATTTGTTTAACTGGGGGTATTTGAAGCGGCATCTGCTGGAGGATGCCGAAGATCCTGCTTCCAGCCATGACTTCGGGAAGGATCTGATTCCCAAAATGCTTGCCGGCTCGGATCCGCTGCATGCCTACGAGTTTCAGGGATACTGGCGGGATGTGGGGACGGTCCACAGCTTATGGGAAGCCCATATGGATTTGCTTGAGGAAAGCTCGGATTGGCAGCTTCATAAGACAAACTGGCCGATGTATACGCGGGAAATGCCGGCGGTTCCGGTTCCTCCCAAAAAACGGGTTAACCCCAACGGTTCATTAATCCACGATGGCTGCGCGCTGGAGGGTCATGCCGAACGTTCAGTCATTTTCGGAGGAACGGAAATCGGACGAAACACCCGAATTAAGGACAGCGTCATTATGCCCGGCGTAAAAATCGGGCGAAACGCGGTGATCGAGCGGGCGATTATCGGCGAGGGCGCCATCATCAAGGATGGCGCGGTCGTGAAGGGAACGGCGTCCGAAATCGCGGTGATCGGGCCGCGCGAAACGGTATTGGCAAAACCCGCCGTTCTTCCCCAGCCTTCCAGGCTGCTGCAGGAGGTCTACGAAAATACGGCCCGGCTGCGGGCGGAAGGCCTGCTGTCCTGACGGGTTTTTTATAGGCAATCTCATTAACGGAAAAAAAAGGGGCCATCCTCGCAAGTACACGAAAAGTGTGCTTGCGGGATGCCCCTTTTCAAGGATTAAGCTTGGTCGTAAATAGCCGGAGCCAACTGATACAAATTAAATTCGCGGCCATCATCCTTCCGCCCCGTACCCTGCAGGCGAAAGCCAAGCTCTTGATAAAGCCGATTCAGCTTTACGTTTTGGTTCCAGCAATCGAGACGAAGTCCGGAGCGCCCCAAAACCTTAGACCGCTTGGCGGCAAAGCTTAGGATTTCACCGCCCAGCCCCTGGCCGCGGTAAGGCAAGCGGACCGTAAGCCGGTGCAAATAACTGTATCCGGGGATGTTCAGCGCCCCCCAATAATCGGGATCCGAATCCTGCAGCGTAAACATGGCTGCCGGCTCCCCTTCCCTGGTCAACAGATATATTTCCCGTTCATCATAGTAGGAACGAATCAAGTCCGGAGTAAACTGCTCGGGGTTCCACTGCTTGACGCCGCCGGTTTGCATCCAGTTCGCCGCCTCGACGAGCATTAGCCGTACCGTTTCCAAGTCGCCCGGCTTGGCGAGCGTGACTGAGAAGTCCCCGCCGCGCGTAATTACCGTTCCTACCCTGTCAATCATTTTGTTTCCCCCCTTTTCGGTCAAGCCTGATCATCGTTTTCCGCGGCGAGCGAACGGCCCGCTTCACCGTCTGCAGACGATTCGTCTTCCGGCGCGGCGGAAGCGGTAACGTCCGATGCTTCCGCGTCTTCGGCTACGGGAAGCGTCACCGCCACGGTTGTGCCGACGCCGAGCTCGCTGTGAATCTCCATCACCCCATGATGCAGCTCCACGATCTGCTGGCTGATGGCCAGGCCCAGCCCGGTTCCGCCTCCCTGGTGGTTGACCTGGAAGAAGCGGTCCTTCACTTTGTGCAAATACTCCTCGCTGATGCCGATCCCGGTATCGACCACTTCCACCATCGCCCGGCCGTCCTCTTTTACGCTGATCACCAGGTGAATCCAGCTCTGCTCATGGGAAAATTTAATCGCATTATCGACGATATTCAGGAATACTTGCTTAAGCCGATTGCCGTCCCCGCTGACGATGACGGTCCTGTCGGTACGTTCCTCCAGCTTCAGCTGGATTTGCTTCTGTTCCGCTTTGGCCCATACGTTAAGCATCGTTTCCTGAATCAGCTCTTTTAAATTGACGTGCCCGATGACCAGCTTCATTTCATTTTGCTGCAGCTTGGAAAAATCGAGAATTTCCTCGACCAGCCCGATTAACCGGTTGGTCTCCTTGGCGATGATCCCCATTCCGAGCTTCGTTTCTTCCGGATCGAAGCCCCCGGACGTGAGCGTTTCGCTCCACCCTTTAATGCCGGTCAGCGGCGTTCTGAGCTCGTGCGAGATCGAAGATATGAACTCGTCCTTGATCTGATTGCTGCGTACGATTTCTTCCGCCATATAATTGAGCGTTGCCGCCAGTTCGCCCAGCTCGTATTTGTAGTTGCCCCTGATCCTGGCGTCGAATTTGCCCCGTGCCATTTGCGCGGATACGTCGCGAATATTGTTAATGGGCTTAACGATCGAGTTGGCGAGCCCGATGCTGAACAGCGTCACAAGCGCAAGCACGGCGGCAGCTACCCCGATGGATAAAAAGGTCAGGTTCAGCAGCTTGGAATTAACGCGCTCGAGCGATGTGACAAACCGGGCGATATACTGCGTTTGGCCTTGAATCTGCAGCGGGCGCGAGACCGCCATCACCGCTTCGCCGGTGCTCGGCTGCCGGCCGATCCATTTCCCTACGCTGCCGGCCAGCGCTTGCGGGACATCGCCCGTCTGGATCGCTTTGTCCGCCTGGAAGGCGTTGGTGCTCGCTTTGACTTCTCCGTTACGGTCCAAAATCATCAATTCGGTATTGTCCAGCTCAAAAGTGCGCAGCATCTCGGTAAAATAATCGGGATCGCGTTCGGAGTTCAGACGCACGAATTGTTGGAAAAAATCCGAGGCCCATTTGGAATGGTTGGCCATATGGTTGTAAATCGTATCGTAATAATACGATCGGATGGCTACCGTGAAAATAATTTCGACCATAAACAGCGTCACGAATACAACGATAAAGTAATGCAGAACGATTTGCCGTCCGATCCCTTTCTTGATCATTGTCCCTCGCCTTTCCACTTATAACCGTGCCCCCACACGGTCTGCAGGAAAGCCGGTTCGGACGGATTGCTTTCGATTTTTTGCCGCAGCCTGCGGATATTTACGTCCACGATTTTCGGATCGCCCATGTATTCCTTGCCCCAGACGTGGTCAAGCAGAGAATCCCGGCTCAGCGGCATATTCTCCTTCTCGAGGAAATACTGAATGAGCGAAAATTCCGTAGGCGTCAGTTCGATCAACTGCCCGTTTTTCTTAAACTGCTTGGAAATCAAATCCAGCGTAAACGGCCCCGACGTAAACATGACTTTAGCGCTGCTCTCCCGGTATACGTTAACCCGGCGCAGCAGCGAATGGATCCGCGCGATCAGCTCGGTCGGGCTGAACGGTTTGCTGACGTGATCGTCGGCTCCGACGGACAAGGCGTATACTTTGTCCTGTTCCTGCACTTTGGCGGTCAGGAAAATAATCCCGATCCGTTCGTTGGTCTCGCGGATCCGGCGGCACACCTCAAACCCGTCAATCCCCGGAACCATCACGTCGAGCAGCGCGATGTCGATATCCGGCACGCTCTGCAGCTTGCTCAGCGCTTCGTGGCCTTCCGCCGCCTCCAGCACCTCGAACCCGTTCCGCTTCAAATTGATGACGATAAAGCTGCGGATGGATTCTTCATCCTCCAAAATCAATACCTTGCTCAATGGTAAGACCTCCCTCTCTATCCGAAAACGGCTTAACGTTTGATTTCCGTCTCGCCTTTATTCACCTTCAAATCCGTATGGCTAAGGAAGCCGATCACTCTGTCGGTATCCTGCGCCAGGAACTGCCAATCCGCTTTGTTCTTCTCCCACTCGGAAAGCGTAAAGAAACGAATTTCCGCCACCACCTCGTTCGTGTCGGTTTTGACAAACCAAAGATGCTCGTTTTTATCCGATTTGGTATCGATCGTCACATTGCCGCGCCATTCCTTCGGAAAATTGAAATAAAAGCGGCCCGCCATATCCATATACTGCTGCATCACGGATTTCAGACCGTCTTTTTCATCCCATTGGTAATAGGTAAACAGCCAGGGGATTTCATCAAAAGAGATGTATTCCCAGCCCTTCGGCTTCTCGAGCATGCCGACTTCCAGCACGCCGTCGTTATTCACGTCTCCGCTCATAATCGGATAACCCTTCAGCGTCATATCCTGCGACGGAAGCAGATTCACGAACTGGCCGTCCTTCATGACGATGATGGTGGAGAAAGCCGAATGAGTCCCGACGGACGCGTCGAGAATGATCCCTTTGAGTTTTGGGGTAATATTCCCGCTGACCGCGTTGTAATAATCGCTGACCGGATCGTTCAGCTCCAGTTGGCTGAGCTGCTGAAAGGATCCGTCCGCATACTGGTAAGCCGTCACCGTGGCGAACTGCTGGCGCTTCAAGCTCACCACCGTGATATCCGGTTGACCGTCCTGATTGAGATCGTCGACCATGAAATAGTCGTACGGCAAAGCCATCATTTTTTCAACGGCTCCCTCGTGGTAGGAATATACGGTTAATCCCTTTTGCAGTCCATCGCCTCCATTGGAGAAGCCGGCGATAATCTCCAGGTTCCCGTCTCCGGTCAAATCCAGCACGTCAAACGTCTCCAATTCCTGGCCTTCACCGTCAAAGCGGGCTTTCAGCGCCCAGGTATCCTTCTCGCGCTCCAGAATCATCCCGTGAATCCGCACGGCTTCATCCGGCGTTTGGTAGAACACCACCGCCTCCTTGACCCCGTCGTTGTTCAGGTCGGGAGTGCGGATCGAGCTGCTGTTGCGCACATCCCGGGGCGAGATGATTTCTCCCCCTTTCAGCTCCGATTTGATGACGCTGATCAGGGACGCCTTATCCGAGGACAACTGCGGCGTTTGCATCAGCGATTTCGGGTCGCTGATAAAACTGCAGCCGCTTAACACCATTAGTAAAAAAAATCCAGCAATAGTGGTGCACCATCGTTTTGCCAACATCATATCACTCTTTTCATGCCAAATCGATCAGCCTTTTCTCTTCCGGCAGCAGCCTTCTTCCGGAAACGTCGATTTTAAGCTCTCCATCGCGTATGCCCCAGATACGGGTGCAGAAGCGTTCCGCCAAGTCCAGCGGCAGCGCCGCCACGACGATTTTGCCCTGCTCCTTGCAAAGGGCCTTCAGCGTGTTCAATACGCGCTCGGCCGACTTCGGATCCAGCCCGACGGCCGGTTCGTCCGCCGCGATAAACCCGGCGCCGTGCACGAGCGCCCGGCATATGGCCACGCGCTGGCGTTCGCCGCCGCTCAGCTTGCCGGCTTTCACGTGGGCTTTGTCCAGCAGGCCGAACTTCTCCAGCTCGTCCATCGCGCCCATATAATCGTCCGAACGCACCATACCGGTCAGGCGGCGAAGCAGCGGCGTTTGCCCGGCCTGTCCGATCAGGACGTTTTTAAGCGCCGTTTTTTCGGGAAACAGCGAAGGGTTTTGCTCCAGGTAAGCGCATTTGGAGCGGTACTTTTGCGAACCGCCGCCACCGCCGCTGATCACCTGGTCGCCGTCCCACGTATAATCCCCGCGGTTCCAGCGCTCCCGCAGCGCCAAGCAGCGCAGCAAAATGCTTTTGCCGCTGCCGCTGGGCCCGACCACGCCGATCATTTCCCCGCCTTCAAACTGAACGGTAATGTCGCGGAGCACTTTTTTCTTATTTCCATCCACCGATTTGTGCAAGTGGTTCACTCTGATCATGGGTCCGATTCTCCTTTTTTACGATGCCAACCGCTTTTTTTCTCTACCTTTAAGTGTATTGGAAAAGCCGGCGAAAATCCATTACAGCATGTTCATATTTGCCGATTTTTTGACCGGCGCTGCTTTCCGGATTAAAATGGAAGGCAGGGAAAAAGAAAAAATCGCCAATAATCATTGACGATGTCCTGCCGTTTTGCTGATTTGTTCATGAATCCTTAAACATTATAGTAGACAATCCCCCGTCAAACAAGCCATAATGAATTTGTATGCAAAGATTTCTGGGAGGTATCTTGTCATGGCTTATGATGTGAAGGTAGATTACTCTCTGGTCTACGAACTGCTCAGCAGCTTTATGATATATACGACGCGGAAATGGGTGAACAATCTCGATGTCGGAGCGGAATGGATCGAGGAGATTCAGAACCGCTTCAATCCGGAGGTCCGGCAACGGTTCGCGGAAGCCGCCGGCTACCCCTTTTCCGATTACGACGTGTTGTACGTTTGGGTTCTGGAACGCGGAAAGGCGGATGACGTTCTTTCCTTTTTGAACGAAACGGCCGAAGCCGAAGCAAACGCGCTATGGCAGAAAACAAAATCCTATATTCCCGATGTGACTTGTGAGGCAATCGTTAGAATTCGCGACAATTACATCCCTTTGTTAAAAACGTGGCACCAGGTTTATTTCCGCGACGTAGAGCCGCAACTGCTCCCTCTTCTGGAAGAAGACGCGGCGGAGAAAAACGCGCTCCTGAAAAAAATGGACACCGACGCGCTGATCGAATACGCTTCCGGCGGTCTCGTGCTGGAGCCGCAAAGACCGGTCTCCCAAGTGGTTCTCACGCCGTCCACCCATTTCCGGCCGATCAATACATACGTCTTCTACCGCGATGTCCTGTTCATTCAATATCCGCTGGACATCCCGGAAGTCGACGAGGACGAGCCGCCGGTCGTGTTAAAGCGGTTGACCCGGGCGCTCGCCAAGCCGGAGCGGCTGCGGCTTCTCCGCTATGTGGCGGACGAACCGAAATCGATCTACGAAATGCTGCATGACTTAAACGAAAGCAAAGAGGATTTGATGCATGACCTCATGCGGCTTCGGGTGGCCGGGCTGCTGCGCATCCACTTGGTCGACCAGGATATCGAAAAATTCAGCATCCGCCCGGACGGCGCCGCCGAGCTGCAAATTTTCCTGGAGTCTTATATCCGTTTGTAATGCAGGCGGCAACAGAGAAAGTTTTACTTGGATAAAGGAGTGACCTGCTGTGAACACGCGGACCAAGCGGCAACACCTTATTTTTGATCTCGACGATACCTTGATTCATTGCAATAAATATTTCGATTTGATCCTGGAGCAATTCGCCGAGCTACTCGTCGATTGGTTTAAAGGGAATCCGGTCACCGCCGCGGAAATCCGCGACAAACAGACCGAAATCGATGTGGCCGGCGTGCACCAAATCGGATTTTCCAGCTCCCATTTTCCGGAATCGCTCGTCGAAACGTACCGCTATTTTTGCCGTATCTACGGCCGCAAGGCGCTGCCGGAAGAAGAACAACGGCTGATGAAGCTGGGGCTCAGCGTCTACGAGCATCCGGTCGAGCCTTACCCCGGCATGGTCGAAACGCTGAATCTGCTGCGCAGCCAGGGGCATGAGCTTTTGTTGTACACCGGAGGCGAGACCGCTATCCAGCAGCGGAAAATCGAACAGATGAAGCTGGCCGAGTTCTTCGAGGACCGCATATACATCCGCCAGCACAAAAACGCGGAAGCGCTCGAGGAAATTTTACGTTCCCGTTTCTTCGACCGGACCAGCACCTGGATGATCGGGAACAGTCTGCGCACCGATGTAATGCCCGCCTTATCCGCCGGAATCAACGCCGTTTACATCAAAATCCCAAATGAATGGCTGTATAACATCGTTGAGCTGCAGCAGGAGAGCAATTCGAACATGCATACGGTGTCCTCGCTCGAGGAAGTGCCACGGATTATTTTTGATCACATCCATCAGATGAAACGGCAAAAACGGACCCTATAACAAGGTCCGTTTTGTTGTTCGGAAACGAGTCTCACCCACCGGGTCCCTGATCCCCCACCAAAATAAAGGTAATTTTAGCCCTTATTTGGGCGAATTGTGTTTTTTCGATAAAATAGAGGAACAAAATGTCCTTATTCCCCTTGGGAACCTTATAATCCCATGCTTTTTCCGCCTCCACCCCAAAGTAAAACCAAAAAAGCCCCTTATTTTTCCTATAGTCGCGGATTTTCCTAAATAATCCCCTTTTTTACCGTTATTTCTGGCAGAGCAAGGAATATCACTCTCCTGTGCCTTGTTGTCCTCAGGTGTCCGTCACCGCGTCGAAAGCCTGCTCCATTTGCTCAACCCCTGCCGAGACCGCAAACAGGATAAACGGCCCTTTCGTCTTTAGCACATGCTTTTCGAGCAGAAAATATTGTTCCGGACGATAGTTCTTAAATTTGGCGGTTTGCGCGGCAATTCTTTCCTCGATTTTCGCCATGACGCGTTCTGCTTCGCTTTCGTCCTTAAGCCGGACGATCAGCAATTCGTCCGCTTCCACGTTCGATGACGCCGTGTAGAGCACAAAATCCGCGACTTCTTCGCCGGAGATATGATACAGCTTTTGCAGCTTTTTCATATCCCTTTGCTCCATACTCTCCAAGTTAACCGATTGTTCGATTCGCTCGCCCACATCGGCCGCCGTCAGGTTCCCGGTTCCCTTTTCCCTTTCGGCGCACCCCGCCAAAATACCGGTCATGACGATAAGCGCCAGCAGAGCGACACCGAACACGAACGTTTTTGTTCTCTGCATATATTTATTCATTTTATCATCTCCGATAAGTTCTTGATGGACGGATCCGCAAAAAACGTATTGATATTATAAAGCACCAGCATGTCATCAATCTCCCGTTCCCGTATTAGCGCAAGCAAATCGCCGTCATAATACCGCAGGTCCACAACATAAATCTCGCTGAAATGCCCCGTCAAAAAAGGAATCAAGCTGTTGGCATACGAGTCCTTCACGACCAGCAGCTTTTTTCCCGCCGGATGAGCCGGCGACGTGATTTTTACCAGCGCATGGTTGCCGTTCAAAAAGACTGCATATTTGTCCTTCTTGTTTAAGTTCTCCAGCGCATACAGAGAATTGGTAGTCTGCTCTTCGTCGACATATTCAACTGTTTCGTTCTCTTTCTCCTTTGGCAGCCAAAGAGCGATTTGATCCGGCCGTAAATGCCTGAAGCCGCTCTGCGAATACAGCGATCCGTAGAAATTATCCGCGGCCTGCCGGATCTCGAAATCTTTCGCTTCTTGGGGGGGCATCCCCATTTGCCTGCATAACTCCCGGTATGCGTAAAAAGCGCCCAAGGTCGTCCAGTGGTGGTCCGTCTTGTAGTAAAGATACTCATGGCGTTTGGCGTACAGCGCCGGGTAGACGTCGACAAAGCGCATGAAGCGGCCGAGCGCATTCCGCATTTTGTCCAAAAAGGCAAGCTCGCTGCCGGCCGGAGCGAATGCCGGAAGCTTGTCCTCGTTCAGTGTTACGGAGGTAGGTGCCAGCATTACGTAGGTTTGCAGGCCCGGTGCCGCGGAAATAAACGTACGGATCGCCTCCGCGTTCTCCTCCACCTCCCCTTCCGCCGGCGGAGAGAACTGCTGAATCAGGTAACCGTCTTTGCCCAGGTAAACCCCGCCATTTTCCTTTTGCCCCATCGCCCGAGCCGTATCGGATTTCGCGCCAACCCAGAAATCCCGGAAAGGAAACTGGTCGGACACGTATTTCTCGTAATTGGCCATAAACTTCCCCGAAGCCAAATGCTGAAGCGAGAGATTGGGCCTTGGCTCGAGCATCCGGTTTTCCGCTGCGGAGAATTCGCGGTCCGGCGTTAGAATCTCCAAGGCCGGCAAGGCGCATATAAATGCCAGCAGCAGAACAGCCATGGCTTCTTTATACCATTTCAGGTTTCGCCGCCTCCCTTCCTGACACTAAAAACGAAAATATAAAAACGGATTATAGGTTTCACTGACCAAATACGCCGTGGATAAAAACAACAGCAGCAGGTGCGTACCCAAAGCCGCGGCGCTGCCCCAATGGCCCCGTTTTCTCCGGAAACGCAGCAGCAGCCGGCGGGGAAACGGCGTCGCGCATAACATGAGCAGGATCAGCCAGCCGGAATAGGCGGACAGATCGTAAAGCGCCTGCCGATCGGCAAGGCCATGCGCGCCGAACCCGAACATCGTCCCGAGAAAATGGGCGGCGGCCCCCAGGTTCTCATATTCGAAAAACACCCAGCCGATGATAACGGCCGCCAGCGTATAGGCATGCCCGGCAAAACGCGGGAGCCGGTGCAGCCCTTTTAGCAAAAACAGCTTTTCGAATGTAACCAGGCAGCCGAAATAAAGACCCCAGACGATAAAATTCCAGCTCGCTCCATGCCACAATCCGGTTAAAAACCACACCGCAAGCAGGTTGCACAGCTGTTTGGGCAGGCCTTGCCGGTTGCCGCCGAGCGGAATGTAGACATACTCCCGAAACCAGGAGCCAAGGGAGATATGCCATCTGCGCCAAAATTCCGTGATGCTCCGGGATATATACGGATAATTGAAGTTTTTCATAAATTCAAACCCGAACATTTTGCCGAGACCGCGGGCCATATCGGAATATCCGCTGAAATCGAAGTAAATTTGCAGGGCAAACGCCGCAATCCCGAGCCAGGCGGAAAGCACGCTCAGCTCCCCCGGCGGCGCCGCTTTGACATTCGCCCACAGCAGGCCGATATTGTTGGCCAGCAGCACTTTTTTGGCGAGACCGCGGATAAACAACTCCGCTCCCGCGCCAAACCGGCCAAGCGTCATGCGGCGGGAAACTAATTGCCGGGCGATGTCGCCGTATTTGACGATCGGACCGGCCACAAGCTGCGGGAACATCGCCACGTAAGCGCCAAAAGCGATCGGACTGCGCTGCGCAGGCACTTTGCCGCGATAGACGTCGATGACATAAGACATCGTTTGGAACGTATAGAAGGAGATGCCCACCGGCAGCGGAAGATCGGCCGCAGGCAAGCCTAAATGCAACAACCGTTTCAAGTTGTCGATGGCAAATCCGGCGTATTTGAAAAAGCACAACAGCCCTAAATTGCCTGCAATGGAGCCGATAAAGATCGCCCGGGCGAGCGCTTTGCGCTCCCGGTACTTCTCGATCAGCAAGCCATTGGCATAGTCGAACACGGTCGAAAAGATCATGATGAAAATATATAACGGCTCCCCCCAAGCGTAAAATACCAGGCTTGCCCCGAGCAGGACACCGTTTCGAAACCGTTGGGGCGACAAATAGTAGATAAGTATCGTAGCCGGCAAAAAATAAAACAGGAAGATCAGACTGCTAAATACCAACACTCATCCCCCCTGCCTCGCTGGATCGGCGGGGACGGAAGTACATGGCCGCCGTCACTCCACTCGGCCCTTCAAAGCGTCCAGCATCAGCGTATAGAACCCCTGCCTAAAGTGAATGCCGTCCGTATCGTACAGCTCCGGATGATCCGCGAGAATCGGGGTCAAATCGACAAACGCGGCTTGCTCCTTGGCGGCCATCTCTTTCAGTTTCTCATTAAAATCGGAGATGTTTTGGTAGCGGGGCTCTTTCTCCCGCGCCTCATCCGTAACGGGAGTTACCGACAAAACCGTAATGTCGGCCTGCGGAAGCTTATTTTTGATCGCTTCGATCAAGGCGGTGTAATGCTTAACCGCGTATTCCTGCGGGTTATCCGTCGGCCAGAGGATGTCATCCGAACCCAACTGGATAAAAATATGCTCGGGATTTCTCCGCATCAGTTCGTCGAGATCCTCCATCGCGAATTCCGCTGTTTTTCCCGCACCGGCCAGTACGTTCTCTTCATCCAGCACATCATGATACGACAAGCCTTCCGTGATGGAATCCCCCAGAAATACGCTGCTTTGAAACCGCGAAGCGAGCGTGGCTTGCGCTGCATCCGCGGAAATCTCCACTTGCGCCTGTCCGGCTGAAACCGGATTGCCGGAAGCCGGGTGTGGCTCTCCTTCTTGTTGTCCGCACGCCGCAAGCGATATTAAAGCGATCCCGGCCAACAAAATACAGAGCGTCTTTCTCATTTTCGTTCACATTCCTCTCAGGTTGTTTTTCTTTCGCACCTTGATAGGATAGTTGAGAGAAATGCAGACCGGGTGCAGATCAAATCAATATAAGTTAAAAAAGCGCAGAACCGAAGCTCTACGCTTGTTTGCGCAAATAAAAGTAAAATAAAACCCCATCCGCCGTATTCGCCACGCCAAAGGGCAGACCGTGCAGCTCCAATATTTTTTTGGCGATCGCCAGGCCCAGCCCAGTTCCGCCGGTCGAAGGATTTCGGGAAGGCTCCCCGCGGTAAAAGCGATCCCACACCTTTTCCAACTGCGCCTCCGGGATATGAACACCGCGGTTCTCCACGCTCACCTTTACGGAATCCGCCTCTTCGGCAGCCGTGACGAGGATGGATTCCCCTACCGGCGTATAACGAATCGCGTTGGTCAGGAAATTGACCAAAACCTGCTCAATGCGGTGCCGGTTGGCCACGACTTCGGCCTGCGCCATTCGAGTCGACAGCCGCAGCCGCTTGTCCGCGAGCTCCGGGGCCAGTTTACCGCAAACCCGCTCGATCGCATGGCCGATTTCAAACGGTTCTTGCTGCATTTTGTACGTGCCCGACTCGTATTTCGCCAGCTCCAGCATATCCGCGATTGATAAGATCATGCCGTTTACTTCTTCTTCCATCGCCGCAAAATAATAGTCCCGCTTATGGCCGGCCACCCCGTCCTTGAGTACGGCCAAACAGCTTTGGATGACGCTCAGCGGAGTTTTCAGCTCATGCGACACTCCGGCGATAAACTCCTTCCGCGTGTGCTCCAATTGCTTTTCCTTCTCAATGTCCCGCTCCAGCTGCAGAATATGAGAATTTAACCGCTCGGACAGCTCGTTGATGCTGGCGGACAGTTGTCCCACTTCATCCTTGCCGCTCACCGGCAGCTTCTCGGAGAAATCGAGGCGGGCGATTTTTTGCGTGGTCCGGTTGATGCGCAGCAAAGGCCGGGCAATCCGGGTGGAAAAGTATAGCGAGGCCAGCACCGCGAGCAGCAATGCGGCGATTACAATATAAACGTAATAATTTTGCATCACCGCTGCGGCTTCGCTGACGGGTTGAAGCGACGTCAGCGCGAAGATATAAGAGGACTTGCCTTCCCGATCCTGGATACGCTCCACGAACAACTTATAGTTCACATCGTTTTCCGCAAAATTCATCACCTCGCCGTTTCCGTCAACGGCGAAATCACCGTACAGCAGGTCCGCCTGAAAAGCTTTGACCCGCTCCAGAAACAAACGGTTCGTATAACGGGAGACGCCGGCTCCTTCCGGCAGCGCAAGTTTCGTGATCGTCCCCTGGACCAGCGCCGAAGGATATTTTTCATGATATTGCACCGGGCTCTCAAAGCGCGGGACAACCTCGTATTCCTTATTGGCCAGCAGCGTATTTTCCAGACGGTTTTCCTCTCTTAAGCCGGAAACGCCCCTGGCCATCCGCTGCGGAATCAGGCGCCCCTTCATCATAAGACCCTCGATCGCGATCGGCTGGCCTTCCTGGACCCAGGTACCGCCGAAAGCGTACAGCGGATTGTCGGCGCTAAAATCGTCCACATTCGCCACAGTGTAAAGCGGAATCGTCAGCGTTTGGCCGTCAAGGTCAGGGAAACCTTCAGCCTGTTCCAGCCGGACCTCCATCTCAAAATCGGCGGAGTACTGCAGATACCCCATTTCGTCCAACGCCGCGATCCAGATGTTATGCTCCCGGTAAAATTTCTGCTCCAGTTCGGCCGCGGCGTTTGGTTTCCCGCCCGTTTTCAGGTAGTCCTGCTTGAACGTTTGAACGGCGGCCTTGACGTCCGACACTTTTTGATGCATATAAAATTGTTTGAAAAACACGGTTTGCGCGGCGAAAATCATTGCAACGAGAAATAGGCAAAGCGCCGTCGTCAGCAAAAACAGCTTGAGGACGATTCCTTTTAACATGGCCGATCCTCAAATTTGTACCCGGCGCGTACCACGGTCACGATGCATTGGGCCTTGTCGCCCAATTTCGCCCGCAAATTGCGCATATGGCTGTTGATCGTCCGTTCATCGCCGGGAAAATCGTATCCCCATATTTTCGCCATCAATTGCTCCCGAGTCACGATCGTCCCTTTGTTTTTCGTGAGGTACGCTAAAATTTCGAATTCCGTGTACGTTAGACTGCAGTCTGCCCCGTCAATCGTTACTGAGCGGGAAGGCAGGTGCAGCGCGATCCCGGCCCCACCCAAAGTGTCCTTTTCTTGCCCGGGCATATGGCGAGGTTCCAGAAAACGTTTGGCCCGGGCCAGCAAAACAGGCGGGCTGCACGGCTTGACGACGTAATCGTCCGCGCCCAGCTCGAAGCCGAGCAAGGTATCGTCCTCGTCCGAACGGGCCGTCAGCATGATGACCGGAACGTCCGACACCTTGCGGACCCGCCGGCACACCGCCCAGCCGTCCAATTCAGGCAGCATGATGTCGAGAATGATCAATTGGACTTTATGCTGTCCGAACAATGCCAGCGCCTCTTTCCCGTCACCCGCCTCCAATACCTTGTATCCTTCATTAAGGAAGTAATCTTTGATAATTTCCCGTAAAAGAAGCTTATCTTCGACAATCAGAATTGTTTTTGACATGGTTCTACCTCTCGTTATGTATTGTGCTTTTGGATTTGCGGTATTCCTTGGGTGTTTTTCTATAATGCTTTTTGAAGGACTGAATGAAATGATTGGCATGGTTGAAACCCACTCTACGGGCTATTTCTGAAATCGTACAGTCCGTATCAACCAATAATTCGGTGCTTTTTTTGATGCGATATTTAATTAAATAGTCATAAGGAGTCGTATGCAGTGTTTTCTTGAAACTGCGGTTGCACTCAGAGACACTCAGATGCGCGGCTTCGGCAATTTCCGGTAAAGTGATGCTGTCGGCGTAGTTCTGATGGATATAACTGATCATTAATTGAATTCTTTCTTGCTGTTGTTTGAATATTTAGGCGATTCCTCGGAAGAAAGCGTAATATTGGATATCATCGTGAACCAGAACTGCACGGTTTTCATGGAAACCTTATATTCCCACCCCCAGGATTTTTTTGTTCAAACATTTTCTTTATATCCCAGAGCATCCCTATCATTTCAAGTTGCCATTTCACGTCTGGCTTGATTACTAGAGACAAAAATAAAGAATTGGTAAAGGGAAGAACATAATTCTTTTCCATAGTACTGTTCGCAAAAAATCCTAACTTTTTCCCAATTCATTGGAGGATTGTTCAGCATGTCGGGAATGGGGATGTATTTCTGGGCAAAATCCAGAATAAACCGGCCCAACCGCAAGGGTGCGATTAGACCGAAAGATAGAAGTCAGGATTTAGTTGGATGATGCTTCTGACGGCTCGGCGTGCAGAAGCTCAAGCTTTCCGGTTGAACGGTCGGCCAGGGCGATCCGCCCCTTAATCTCTCCGCCTGCCCGCTTAAAGGTTAACAGCTGGGTCTGGCCTTTGGTCAGAAGCGCATTTAGCATGGAAGCGGAAATTTTCTTTCCGGCAAACTCTTTCCAAATGACGAAGCCGCAGCCCTGCTTGTAATGCGTGCAGCCGTAGCCTTTGCGGCCTTCGATGATCTGGCCGCCGCAGCCTTCCCGCGGGCAAGGGGCGAGCGCCTGCAGCCCCGGGCCAGCCGCTGGCTTGGCTGCGGAGCCTGGCGAAGCCGCCGCGCTGGCCGAGCCGGCCGCTCCTTTGGCGGGACGGCCCGTCGGGCCGGCTTTCGCGGTTTTTCCGCGCCCGCGTCCCGCTGGTTTGTCTCCGTCCGCCGTGCCGAACAAGGCAGCGTCCGCTTTTTGCTGCGTCCGCACCTTTTCGATGATCGACACCGTAAACCGCCGCACATTGTCCATGAACTTGTCCGGAGTCGCTTCCCCGCGGGAAATTTGGTACAGCCGTCTCTCCCATTGGCCGGTCATTTCCGGAGAAGTCAGCAGCTCGACGCCGGCGCGGCGGATCAGCTCCACGGCCGTCCGGCCTTTTTGCGTGACGGTGATCCTTTTGCCTTGCATCGTGATGTAGCCGACTTTTTTGAGCCGCTCAATCGTCGCCGCCCGCGTGGCCGGCGTGCCGAGCCCGGCATCCTTCATCGCTTCGCGCAGCTCCTCGTTTTCAAGCTGCTTTCCCGCACTTTCCATCGCTTTAAGCAGCGTCCCCTCGGTATAATGCTTCGGCGGCTGGGTCGCTTTCTCTTTGGCCTGGGCCTCCGTACATTGGACCGGCTGGTTCCGGTCGATTTGAAACGGCTCGCTGACCAGTTCCTCGGCTTCTTCCTCTTCGTCCTTTTTCTTGCCGCGTCCGCCCGGTTTAGAGGCCTCGTCGCCGGGGAGGCACACTTTCCAACCCAGGGAAAGCAGCTCTTTTACGTTCGTTTTGAACGTCTCTCCCTCCACCTCGGTCAACACGGTATGCTGCTTGTACTCGGCCGGCGGATAAAAATGCGCAAGGAACCGGCGGACGACGAGGTCGTATACGTTTTGCTCCTCTTTGCTTAAATTGCCCGGCCGTTTTAGCGTGGGCAATATCGCATGGTGATCTTCCACGCGCGCTGGATTGCACACGGATTTGTTGCCCACATGCACCAGCTTCGGATTGCCGCCTTCGGCCAGCGTTTGATACGGCGTCGATTTAAGCATATGAAAAACTTTGTGCATCCCGTCGATATTTTGTTCCGTCACATAGTTGGAGCTTGTCCGCGGATAAGAAATGACTTTATGGCGCTCGTACAGCGCCTGCGCCAGATCGAGCGTTTTTTTGGCGGAATAGCCGTATTTGGCGTTGGCTTCCCGCTGCAGCAGCGTCAGATCGTACAGCTTGTACGGATATTCTTTCGTTTCTTTGACTTCGTATTCGGCGATGCGTCCGGCTTTTCCCCGCACTTTATCGGCGATGGCCTTCGCTTTATCCGCGTCGGTCAGCCGCTCCCCTTGCCAAGTTCCGGCGTACTTGCGGGTGTCCTGCGCAAATTCCGCCTTGATTTCATAATACGTCAGGGAATCGAAATTTTCAATCTCTTTCTGCCGGTCATAGATGAGCGCCAGCACCGGAGTTTGTACCCGGCCGACGGACAGCAGCTCCCGATGCTTGGTTGTGAACGCTCGCGTAGCGTTCATGCCGATCAGCCAATCGGCCTCACTGCGCGCCCTGGCGGCGAGCGTCAAATTTTCAAACTCCGCGGCCTCATGCAGCTCCGCGAAGCCCTTGGCGATGCTTTCGCTGGTCAAATCGGAGATCCACAGCCGTTTGACCGGCTGGGACAAACGGAGCTGCTGCTGGATCAAAGCGAAAATATACTGCCCCTCGCGCGCGGCGTCGCACGCGTTGACGATTTGGCCGCAGCGTTTGGCCAGCTCGCCGATCGTCTTCAATTGATCTTTCGTTCTTGGGTTCGGCACGATTTTAAACCGTTCCGGCATGATCGGCAAATCGCCGAAATTCCATCGTTTATACTTGTCGTCATAGGCGTCTGGTTCGGCAAGTTCGAGCAGATGGCCGATCGCCCACGTGATGATGTACCGTTCCCCTTCCAGATAGGATCGATTGTTTTTCGCTTTCGGTTCGATAATGGCGGCGATCGTCCGCCCCATATCCGGTTTCTCGGCAATCACGAGCGTTTTCATGCTTGAACGTCCCTCTTTCTCTGTCTTTCCGTCTCTTTTTCTACAGGTGTCCCTACCTTGACTTTTGCCCATTCAACCATAAATCATAAGCGAAGCGTGCGGTGGGATGATTCCCTCCGGTATCGGGAGTTAACGGCATTTTATGACGTTACTTTACTGTTTTGGCCACATCCGCATAAAATAGAGGAATTTAATGTCCTTATTTCTTCGGCCGCATCTTTAAAAAGCCTTTATTTCCGATTAGCTTCAAAAATAACGCCATAAAATTCCCTTAAGCCGTTAAAAAGGGCGATTTCTCCACTGATAGCGACACTTTTTACCGTTATTTCAGCGCGCACCACACAAGAAACGGGCAGCACCTAAAAAAGAGCCGCGCTTCGCGCAGCTCTTGTAAGCTTTTACTATTATATCACAACTTTTGAGGTTAATAGAATGACGTTTTAAACGAATGCTACACCAATACGGTCGAGCCCATCAGATATTTATCGACCTCGCGGGCGGCCGCCCGGCCTTCGTTGATCGCCCAGACGACCAGGCTTTGTCCGCGGCGCATGTCTCCGGCGGCAAACACCTTATCCACGCTCGTCTTGAATTGGCCGTATTTCGCCTTCACATTTGTGCGGCGGTCTTTTTCCAGCCCCAGCTCATCTATAATCGTCGATTCCGGACCGTCGAAGCCGATGGCGATCAGCGCCAATTGCGCCGGGAATACCCGTTCCGTCCCCGGAATCGGCTCATAGATTTTACGGCCGGTTTCGTCAACGGTACGGCGGATTTGCACCGTGTGCAGCTCCTTCAAGCTGCCGTTCTCATCGCCGACGAACCGCGTCGTCATGATCGAGAACTCGCGCGGGTCGCTGCCGAATATCGCCTTGGCTTCCTCCTGCGCATAATCAAGGGTATATACATTTGGAAACTGCGGCCAAGGGTTGTTGATCGGATCGCGTTCCAGCGGCGCTTTGGCGTGCGTGCCGAACTGGGTGATGCTGCGGCAGCCGTGGCGCAGCGCCGTGGCGACGCAGTCGGAACCCGTGTCCCCGCCGCCGATCACGATAACGTCCTTGTCTTTGGCGGACAAATACTGTCCGTCCTGCAGCCCCGAATCCAGATAGCTCTTGATCGTGCCGTTCAAAAACGGCATCGCGTAATGCACACCGTTCAAATCGCTGCCTTCGATGTTGAATTCGCGCGGTTTCGTAGCGCCGCCGCACAGTACGACCGCGTCGTATTCGTCGACAAGCTGCTTCGCCTTGATGTCTTTGCCGATCTCCGTGTTGGTGACGAATTTCACGCCTTCCGCAGCCAGCAAATCAACGCGGCGCTGCACGACCGCCTTGTCGAGCTTCATCGTCGGAATGCCGTACATCAGCAGACCGCCGATGCGGTCCGAACGTTCATATACGGTCACATCATGGCCCGCTTTGTTGAGCTGCGCGGCGCAGGCCAGTCCGGCCGGGCCGGAACCGACGACGGCGACTCTGCGGCCTGTCCGCTTCTCCGGAGGTTCGGGAACGACCCAGCCTTCCTCAAAACCTTTGTCGATAATCGCCTGCTCGATCGTTTTGATCGTGACGGGCTGTCCGATCAGGCCGACGGTGCAGGAGCCTTCGCAAGGCGCGGGGCAAATACGGCCCGTAAATTCCGGAAAATTGTTCGTTTTGTGCAAACGCTCCAGCGCTTCCTTCCACAAACCGCGATAAACGAGGTTATTCCATTCCGGGATCAAATTATGCACCGGGCATCCCGAAGTGCCGCCGGCCATGTCGATGCCCGTATGGCAATATGGCGTGCCGCAGTCCATGCAGCGGGCGCCTTGCGTCTGCAGCTCTTCCTCGGACATATGTTTATGGAATTCTTCCCAGTCCCGAACCCGTTCGGACGGGCTGCGATCCCCCGGAAGCTCGCGTTTGAACTCCATGAATCCTGTTGGTGTAGACATCTATACGTTCCCCCATCCGTGTTCTTGTCTAGTGATGCTATGACTTGAAAAAGCCCGCTATTCACAGCCTGAAACTGATCAATGCGGACTTTTTAACTCTCCGTGTCAGTGTATCTTGATGTTAGCACCCGGGGGAAACGATATTAATGGATTAATCATATGATAATTTGCATTATTCTTCACATCACTTGCGGCGTTCGTAAGTCAAAAAACGGTAATCATAAGGATTCTTGTCATCACGAATCCCCTGCTCCTCATGCACTAAATCAAAATCCTCCCAGTTTAGGGAGGGGAAAAACACATCCCCTTCGATGTCCTCGTCGATGCGTGTCACGAGCAGCTTGTCGGCGACAGGCAAGAAGAACCGGAATACGCCTGCGCCGCCGATCACCATCAGCTCTTCGCCTTCCTTTTCGTAACGCAGCGCCTCTTCGAGGGTATGCACGATATCGGCTCCCTCGGCCCGGTAGGACGTATCCTGCGTCAGCACGACGCTATGGCGGCCCGGCAGCGGTTTGCTCCCCATCGATTCCCAGGTTTTCCGGCCCATAATCATCGTTTTGCCCATCGTCTGCGCTTTGAAAAATTTCAGGTCCGCCGGCAATCGCCAAGGCAGCTGATTGTTGCGGCCGATCACTCCATTTTGGGCCATCGCCCAGATCAGCGTTATACTCATACGTATCCTGCCTCCCTGTCTATATGGCCACCGGTGCCTTGATCGCCGGATGATGCTGGTAGCCGACGAATTCGAAATCTTCGTAAACATAGTCGAAAATCGAGTCCGGCTTGCGTTTGATCACCAGCTTCGGCAGCGGGAACGGCTCACGCTCCAGTTGAGTTTTGACCTGCTCCAGATGGTTGCTGTAAATGTGCACGTCCCCGCCGGACCAGATGAACTCGCCTACTTCCAAACCGCATTGCTGGGCCACCATATGCGTCAGCAGCGAATAGCTGGCAATGTTGAAAGGCAGCCCGAGGAACGTGTCCACGGAGCGCATCGTCAGCATGCAGGACAGCTTTCCGTTCGCCACGTAAAACTGGAACACAAAATGGCATGGCGGCAGCTTCATCCGATCGACCTCTGCCACATTCCAGGCACTCACCAAATGGCGCCGCGAATCCGGGTTTTTCTTGATCGCCTCGATCACAGCGGCAATTTGGTCGATCTTCCGCCCGTCCGGCGTTTCCCAGGAACGCCATTGCGAGCCGTACACCGGCCCAAGATCGCCGTTCTCGTCGGCCCACTCGTCCCAAATGCTGACACCGTTCTCTTTCAAATATGCGATATTCGTGTCGCCCTTTAAAAACCACAGCAGCTCATGGACAACCGATTTCAAATGGATGCGTTTTGTCGTCACCAGCGGAAACCCTTCGCTTAAATCAAAGCGCAGCTGTCTGCCGAAAACGGAGAGAGTCCCTACCCCGGTCCGGTCCTCCTTTGGCGTGCCGTTCTTCAATACATCCTCCAACAAGTCCAGATATTTTTTCATCTATAACACACCCCGTAACCATTGATTTGATCTTCCCTATTATAGCAGACTTCGCCGCTCAGGAAAGCATATCGTTGACGAGGTGCGGCAGGCTTTACAGCTTGCGGGCTTCCCTTAACGCTGGCGGCTGCGTTCTCTTTGACCCGACAGTTCCACCAAAAAGGACTTCAAATCAATGATCCGCAAATGCTCCGGCTGTTTGTCCGTCCCGCAAATGATCAACGGCACCAGCGAGGCCGCTTGATCAAGTCCGCCGTGAGCTCCGCCGCCGGGATGCGTCGGCGAGCCGGCTTCCGTCAGCTCATACCCCGGTTTTGCGGTAACGACCAGAAAACGGCCTTCGTGAGAGTTTAGCGCGCCCTGCAGCCGCTTTAGCGCATCGGGATATTTTCCATAGGTAAGCCGGGATTTCCCTGAGCCTAAGTCCATCCGTTTCAGATCGAGGATATCCTCGTCGCCCTCCACTATCCAAGTCTGTCCGTAAGGATCTATCAGCTCCCCTCCCTGCCGGAATTTCAGCGTTTTTGCCGAACCGCCCTGATAAACGACCGTCCGGCCGTTCTCCTCCCAAGCTACCGTATCGATCCGCTTATCCGCTCTTAGGACATCGGCGATCTCCTTTAAATCCGCCTCCGGCTTTAAACTGTAGACATAAGCCATCATGTCGTTGACGCCTAAAGCAATCTCGGTTGCAGGCGATACGGTTTCGCCTGCGGGCAGCACTTCAAAACGGCTTAGCAGCTTGGGCAGATCTATCGCCGCAGCTTGATCCTTCGGCAGCACCTTATCCATCCCGTTGTCTCCGGCTATAATGATGACACACTCCTTAAGCGCTTGCTCCAAGCTTCCGAAGGCCTCCAGCATAGATCGCAGCTCGCGATCCGTGTCCCTGATTCCGCTTAAGTCCGCCGGGCCGTGTTTATGCACCTTTCCATCGAGCTCCGGTAAATAAACGTACAAGAAATCAGGCAGTTGCTTCGACCGGATCAAATATTTGACGGTTTCAACGACGTAGCGATCGTTAAAGCCCATTAGGTCCGCCGGACCTACGGGTAAAGAGAGCTTTCCCGCCAGCGGGTTCGACAATGCCCCAAACGTCAAAAAATCCGGTCCCTTAACCGTTAGTTCCTTGGGCAAAGAGGTGATCGCGGTAACCGGATCCGGCAGCGTTAAACGGTGCTCCGCAAGTCCGCGGTAAATCAGGCCGTTTACCGAACCGGTGGTCAATCCCCGCTGCTGCAGAACTTCGTAAATCGTCGGCACTGCAGGATTTAAATCCCGCCCGTTCATATTAACGAGCGCGTCGGTCAGCACCTGTCTCGTCCCCCGCCGCAGCACCTCGAACGGCCCGGAGCCGTAGCCGATCACTTTATCGCCGTCTTGCGGATACCAGGTTAATCCGGGCAAGTGATGCCCGTCGGGGTAGGTTCCGGTTAGCAAGGAGCTGTCTATGCTTACGGACATCGTTGGAAAAGAACTGACCATATCTTTGAAATACTGCCCGCGTTCAATGAAATAGCGAAAGGTCGGAAGCTCATTTTGCCGGATCCCGCGGTCAATCGCTTGCGCCATCAGGGAATCGACCATAAAAAAAATGATCTTTTTCGGAACGGCTTGCCGCTCTGCGGCGGTTTGGATGCGAAGCAAATCTTGCTCTTGCGGAGCCTCCTGCTTATGGCAGCTTATCGTTAACAAACAAACGCCAATGACGGTCAACAAACGTTTCAGGTGTGCGTGCAGCAGCATGTTATGTACACCAGCCTTCCCTGTTTAGGGTTAGTATGTCACCTCGATCCGAGTCGATTCCAAATCGGCCTCAATCTGGCTGATATAAGTTCCGTCTCGGCCAATAGCCATGTTTTAAGAACATTCGTTCGCAAGAAAAGGTTGACAATCTCCGTCTGGAAGGTTATAGTAAATACACCAAATCGAATTAGGTTCCGCGAGTGAAGCACCTCGCAAGACAGGCATTTACTGCCTTTCTTGGAGGTGCTTTTTTGCGTGCCTGGTGATGATTAAAAAAGGTTAGGGAGCTGACGAAGTATGAAAATGCGGAAACAAATGCGTAGCCTGCTGCTTGTGATCATGATCCTGCCATTTATGTTTTTGGGGAGCGTGCAAGTTCGGGCAGCCGATTCCTGGGAAGCGGCTTGGTCCGGCATCGACGCCGTTTACGACGGACTCACCGCGGTGCAGGCCGTCGTTAAGCAGGAAAGGGCATCGATCACTGAGCTTCGCAAGAAAAATAACACAGAGTTGAAGGCGGTGAACGCCAAAGTGAAAGCGATCGACAAGACGCTGATCAGCCGCTTGTCCGCCGAAGCCGAAACGGTCCAGCGCAAACACGCTTCGCTGCTCGAGCAGTATTCCAATCTCGGCAAGCAGATTACCGCCGCGGGCAAAGCCAAAAATACGAAAAGCGCCGATTTGCTTAAATTAAAACGCAACAAACTCAAGCCCTCGGTCGCATCGGCCAAAGCGGAAATCAAAGCCAAAAAAGACGCGCTGACAGCCGCCAAAAAAGCGGCCAGCGCCAAAGCCAAAATCGTGAAGGAGGCGCTGGCCCCGGTGCAAACATTTAAGAAACAGATCTCCGCGGAAAATAAAACGATGGCCGCGGCAAAAAAATCGGTTACGGCCGCAAACAAGCGTTATAGAGCAAGCGTTAAGCTTGGTGACGCAATCGGGGCCGTAAGCGGCCTGAAGGAGGCGTATGATCAGACAAGCAAAATTCACGCCTCTCAACAAAAAGTATACGAATGGGAGAAGAAAATTTCGCAAACGATCAGCTCCGCGGCCGCCAAGCTGCCGAAGTAGGATGACGGGCTGATTCTGGAGAAGAGGCAGCGATGGAATTACACTTCCCCCGTCTGCCTCTATCCATACGTATCTGACGATTCCCCCCATTTTTAAGCGGACTTTATCTTTGGAAACGCAGCCGATTTAAGAAAGCTTGAACCCTCTTCTTTTAACACGGCCCTAGCCTCCACTTTAAAAAAGCCGTCTTCTTCCCGGGCCGATAATCGCTCGGGATACGGATTGCCCAAGAGATCATTTTGCCCCCCGAGATCGCTCTCCTTCAGCGCCATGAGCCACAAGAAGCATAGGTGTGATAGAACTTCGCGCAAACAATTAAACCCCTCCATCACTTTTCCGGAATTCTCCTTCAAATAAATCTAATATTGTTATATCGTAATATTGCGATATAATGATACATATAAAAACGCGAGGTGGTGCGCATTGATGGACAACAACTTCAAGGCCTACCAGGAGGCCGCCGACATACTCAAAGCTTTGGCCCACCCTGTTCGCCTATGCATCGTTAAGGGCTTGCTGGACAAAAAAGATTGCAACGTTACCTACATGCAGGAATGTTTAAAACTGCCCCAATCTACCGTTTCCCAGCATTTGCAGAAATTGCGCAACCTGGGCATCGTCGAAGCCGAGCGCAGCGGATTGGAAGTAAAATACCGGATCGCCAACGATCATGTAAAAAAACTGATCCGCACCTTATTTGAGGAGGAACAATAAATGAGCAAAAAAGTGCTTATCATCGGCGGCGTCGCCGGCGGAGCTTCCGCAGCGGCAAGACTCCGCCGGCTGGATGAAGACGCGCATATCGTCATGTTCGAACGAGATTCGTACATTTCATTTGCGAACTGCGGACTCCCCTATTATATCGGGGATTCAATCAAAGACCGTTCAAAGCTGCTGGTACAAACTCCGGAGGCCATGCACCGACGGTTTAATATCGACGTCCGGACCGGAAGCGAAGTGATCGGCATTGATCCGTCCCGCAAGACCGTTCGCGTCCGCAGCAAAGACCGCGGTGAATACGAGGAAAGCTATGACGCGATGATTTTGTCGCCCGGCGCCAAACCGATTCGTCCGTATTTGCCCGGCATCGAAAGCAGCCGTATTCATACGCTGCGCAACATTCCCGACACCGACCGCATCAAGCGGCGGGTCGCCGACGAACAGGCTGCTTCGGCCATCGTCATCGGCGGTGGTTTTATCGGCGTGGAAATGGCCGAAAACCTGAAGGAAATCGGTCTTGACGTTACCTTGATCGAAGGCGGGCCGCAGATTCTCTCGCCTTTTGATCCGGAAATGGCGGGTGTGCTGGCCAAAGAACTGGAAGATCGCGGCGTTAAACTGCTGATGTCGCAAACCGTAACTTCGTTTGAGGAAATGGGACAGCAAATCGTGGTCCGCACCTCAAGCGGTCTGTCGCTCGCCGGCGACATCGTCATTTTAGCTATCGGGGTTGCGCCGGATACGGCTTTCCTGAAAGAGTCCGGAATCGAATTGGGGCCGCGCGGCCATATTATCGTAAATGACAAGCTGGAAACGAACCTGGAAGGCGTCTATGCGGTGGGCGACGCCATAGAAATTAGTGATTTTGTGAACGGCTCCAAAACCGCGATTCCGCTTGCCGGACCGGCAAACAAGCAAGGCCGGATCGCGGCCGACAACGTATGCGGTCTAGGTACGGTCTATAAAGGAACACAAGGCACATCGATTATCAAAGTGTTTGGCCTTACGGGAGCGTCCACCGGCAACAACGAAAAAACGCTGCAGCGCCTGGGAATTCCCTATCATGTCATCTACGTCCATCCAAATTCCCATGCCTCGTATTATCCCGGAGCCGCGCCGATCACGATGAAGCTGCTGTTTCAAGCGGACGGGACTCTGCTTGGGGCCCAAGCAGTCGGGTATGACGGCGTCGATAAGCGTATCGACGATATCGCCACCGTCATTCACTTCCACGGCACCGTAACGGATCTAACGGAACTTGAGCTGGCTTATGCCCCGCCCTACTCGTCGGCCAAAGACCCGGTGAACATGGCCGGCTATACGGCGGAAAACGTGCTCAGCGGGCGCACGAACGTTTTCGTGCCGAAAGACTTGGCCGCACGGGACGAGCAATCGACGCTGCTTGTGGACGTGCGTTCCGAAATCGAGCACGCGGGCGGCCACATTCCCGGGTCACTGCTAATCCCTGTCGATGAGCTGCGGGACCGACTCGGCGAACTCGATCCGGCCAAGGAAATCTGGGTGTACTGCCAGGTCGGTCTTCGCGGGTACACCGCATCGCGCATCCTCCAGCAAAAAGGATACCGTGTCCGCAACCTGACCGGCGGTTATAAGCTTTACCGGATGGCTAACTATGAGCCTGGAGGAGCTCAGCTTCCTCCGGGTCGTCTCGACGCGGCGGAGGCGAAAGCGGAAGTTGCCGCGGCTGCGGCTGCGGCCAAAGAGAGCAATCCGCTTCAAACCGCAAATGAACCAGCTGTGGCGAACGAGCCGCTACGCTCCGACGCGGAGTTGGACGCCTGCGGGCTTTGCTGCCCAGGTCCGCTCATTCAAGTGAAACAAACGATGGACCGGCTTCAAGAAGGCCAAGTTTTGCGCGTAACCGCCTCGGACCCTGGATTCTACGAGGATGTGCAGGCCTGGGCCAACATGTCCAAACACCGGATGCTCCGGGTCAGCAAAAACGATAACGGCATCATCGAAGCATATATGCGCAAGGGCGGCGCGATGGCCGGGGAGGCGGCAAATGCTGAGCAGCCGGCGGCATTGCCGGAGGGCACGACAATGGTCGTGTTCAGCGGCGATTTGGACAAGGCGATCGCCTCCTTTATTATCGCCAATGGGGCTGCAGCCAGCGGAAAGAAGGTCACCTTGTTCTTCACTTTCTGGGGTCTTAACATTCTCCGCAAGCCGGAAAAAGTACCCGTAAACAAAAGCTTTATCGGCCGCATGTTCGGCGCGATGATGCCGCGGGGCAGCCGAAAATTGGCATTGTCCCGCATGAACATGATGGGCATGGGTGCCAAAATGATTCGCGGCGTGATGCAAAAAGGGAACGTATCCTCACTTGAAGAGCTGATGGACACCGCGATAAGCCAAGGCGTGGAAATCGTCGCCTGCCAGATGTCCATGGACCTGATGGGCATCGCCAAAGAAGAGCTGATCGACGGCGTCAAAATCGGCGGAGTCGGATATTATTTAGGCAAAGCGGACCAATCGGGCATTAATTTGTTTATTTAATCAGGTATCATCGAATCATCGATGTCCTAAAATTTCATTGTCCGAAGGAGTGATTTCCTTGACCGGCCAGATTCGCCAAAATAACGTGGACCGTTTCAACGGCTTCGGAACGCTTTATGATCAGAGCCGCCCGCAAGCCCCGGAAGAAGTAGCCAAAATTTTAACGATGTATCTGGGCCGAGCGCCTGAGTACGTTGCGGATGTCGGATGCGGAACCGGCCTCTCCACTATGATTTGGCTGAAGCATGCCGAGCGGGTCATCGGCATCGAGCCGAACGACGACATGCGCGGGGTCGCTTTAAGCCGTCTGCGGGAGACGGGTGCTCAGGAAAAGCTGACGTTCGTCCAGGGCCTCTCCGACCAACTCCCGCTCGCATCGGCTTCCGTCGATATCGTCACCTGTTCACAATCATTTCACTGGATGGAGCCTCAACCAACGCTGCGGGAATTCGCTCGCGTGCTGCGCCCTGGCGGCGTGTTCGCCGCCTATGATTGCGATTGGCCGCCGGCCATCGCCCCCGAACTTGAACAGGCGTACGAGCGGCTCATCGATTTTGCCGACCAGCGGGCCAGCGAACTGGCCGAAAGCGGCAAACAAGCGTACAAGTGGCCCAAAGACAAGCATTTACAGGAAATCCGGGAGAGCGGATGGTTTCATTTTTCCCGAGAGATCGTGTTCCACCATTGGGAAAGCTGCGATGCCGGCCGGTATGCGAATCTGGCCTTCAGCCAAGGCGGTCTGCAGACGGCGCTGAAATTAGGAGATGGCGAAGTTGCAGCCGCCGCGGAGCGGTTCCGCAACCAGGCCATTCAAGCATTCGGCGGCGAAACCCGGGAAATCCTGTTTAACTACCGGATGCGGCTTGGCGTTAAGTAATGACTAAAAGGCCGCCGGAGGAATTCGCTTCGGCGGCCTTTTTATGCCTAACCTCGGGTAATAGAGGTGCATAGCGCAAAATAGCGGAGATTTTTTCGTGTTGTTTAGGGACTAGGTTTGGAAAAAGCGACGAGAAGCCGCCCCAAAAAACAAGGTCAAAAAATGCATTTATTCCAGCGAAATCGGTTCATTTAAGAGAAATAGAAGCAATATATGTGGCTATTTTGTAGGCAGGTTGTCCTACCCGATCGGTCGGCTCCGGCAGACGCTGTCAAATTTCATAAAAAAAAGCAAGGCCAAAATTTCGGCCTTGCCCAAATATGCTTAGGAGAACACTTCCTCTTAGGAGGAGTGGAAAATCAATTGCAGTGCACCGCTGGATTAGCGAGCGATGACGTGGATCGGATGGCCTTCCACGAGTTCCGCGGTTTCCATCACGATTTCACCCAGCGTCGGGTGAGCGTGAATCGTCAGCGAGATGTCTTCCAGCGTTGCGCCCATTTCGATCGCGAGGCCCAGCTCGGCAATCAGGTTGGAAGCTTCGATACCGACGATTTGCGCGCCGAGAACGACGTTATTGTCGGCATTTGCGACGATTTTGATGAAGCCGTCAGGCTGGTTCAGCGAAGTTGCGCGGCCGTTGCCCGCAAACGGGAATTTGCCGGCTTTCACATTGATGCCTTTTTCCTTCGCTTCTTTTTCGGTGTAACCAACGCTCGAGCATTCCGGATCGGTGAAAACAACCGCAGGAATCGCCTTGTAGTCGACAACGGAAGGCAGTCCGGAAATCGCTTCGGCCGCTACCTTGCCTTCGTAGGAAGCCTTATGCGCAAGCGCAGGACCCGCTACGATATCGCCGATCGCGAAGATTTTCGGGTTGCTGGTGCGCCCTTGATGGTCGACTTTGACCAGACCGCGATCGGTCAATTCCACGCCGGCCAAATCCAGGCCGAGATCTCCGTCCGTGTTAGGACGGCGGCCCACCGTTACCAGCAGGTAATCGGCGGTGATTTCTTTGCTTTCGCCGTTTACGGAGTATTTCACCGTTACGTTCTTATCGGTTTGCTCCGCGCTTTCGGCTTTCGCGTTCGTTACGATTTCGATGCCGGTTTTGGCCATGCTCTTGGCCACGAGGCGGGTCATGTCCTTGTCGAAGCCAGGCAGCACGCTGTCCATGCCTTCGATAATCGTCACTTTCGTGCCGAATTTGGAGAACATTTGACCGAGCTCAGCACCGATATAGCCGCCGCCGATGACGATCAGGCTGCCCGGAATTTCTTGCAGCTCAAGAGCTTCCGTGGAGGACAAAATGCGTCCGCCAAACGGGAACGGCTTCAGTTCAATCGGACGGGAGCCGGTCGCCAGAATGCAGTTTTTGAAACGGTAACGCGGGGATTCGTGTTCGTTGAAGCAGCGGGCTTCGCTGTCATTGATGAACATAACCTCGCCGCTGAACACTTCCACTTTGTTGCCTTTCAAGAGCCCCGTTACGCCTTGGGTCATTTTCTTGACGACGCCGTTTTTGAATTCTTGCGTTTTCTTAAAATCCACTTTGACGTTTTCCGCCGTAATCCCGAAAGCATCGGCATGCTGTGCGGATTCGTATTGATGCGCCGCCGAAATCAGCGCTTTGGACGGAATACAGCCGCGGTTCAAGCAGACACCGCCAAGCTCGGATTTGTCCACGATCAGCACTTTTTGCCCCAGTTGAGCAGCGCGAATCGCTGCCACGTAACCGCCGGGACCTGCTCCGACTACCAGTGTATCGATATCAATAGATGCGTCTCCTACTACCATGATGGTATTACACCTCCATAACAAGCAGCTCAGGGTTGGCGAGCAGCTGTTTAATATAGTTCATCGCGTTTTGAGCCGTAGCGCCGTCGATCAAACGGTGGTCGAAGCTGAGCGACAAGGCCATAACCGGAGCGACAACGATCTCGCCGTCTCTAACGGCCGGTTTTTGGCTGATCCGGCCGGTGCCCAGAATGGCGACTTCCGGATAGTTGATGATCGGCGTAAAGAACATGCCGCCAGCGGAACCGATGTTCGAAATCGAAATCGTGCTTCCTTTCATCTCGTTTGCGGACAGCTTGCCTTCGCGGCCGCGCAGCGCCAAATCGGAAATCGCTTCGGCGATCATCCAGATGCTCTTGCGGTCGGCAGCTTTCACCACCGGCACGATCAAGCCGTTGTCGGTGTCGGTAGCGATACCGATGTCGTAGTGTTTCTTGTAAACAATCTCATTGTTTACGTCGTCGATGGACGCGTTGAGCGCCGGATATTTGCGGACCGCCGCCACGAGCGCTTTAACGATGAACGGCAGGTAAGTCACCTTGATGCCTTTCTTCTCGGCAACAGGTTTCATGCGGGTGCGGAAGGCCACCAGTTCCGTAACGTCCACTTCGTCCATGATCGTAACGTGCGGCGCGGTATACGCCGATTTAACCATCGCGTTGGAAATGGCTTTGCGGATGCCTTTGAACGGCACGCGTTCTTCTTCGTCGGCCACTGCGATCGGCGTAGGTGCCGGAGCCGCTGGAGCCGCCGCTGCTGCACCGCTTGCCGCAGGCGCTGCCGAAGCTGCCGCAGGTGCACCGCCGTTCTTGAACGCATCAACGTCTTCACGCGTGATTTTGCCGGCTTTGCCCGTGCCTGGCACTTGCGTGATGTCAATGCCCAGCTCACGAGCGTATTTGCGTACGCTTGGCGTAGCCAATACTTCGCGGTTCGGCGCTGCAGGAGCTGCCGCTGCCGCCGGAGCCGCCGCACTTGCAGCCGGTGCGGCTTCAGCCGGTGCCGGTGCCGCCGCTTCCGGTTCGTCATGCGCCGGTGCGTCCGCTTGCTCCGGAATGTCGCCTTCGGCGTCGATCACGGCGACGACTTGGCCTACGCGGAACACGGCGCCGTCGGTGCCGAACACTTCCTGAACCGTACCGTTAACCGGACACGGCACTTCCACGACCGCTTTGTCGTTTTGCACTTCCATAATGATATCTTCGTCGGTTACTTTGTCGCCCGGTTTGATGTGCATTTTAATAATTTCGCCCTCATGCAAACCTTCCCCAAGCTCAGGGAAACGATATTCAAATTTAGCCACCGTAAATGACCTCCTATTTCGTCGAATTAAAATTCAAGAACTTTGTTGACGCCGTCGATGACGCGAGCCGGAGACGGAAGCCATTGATCCTCGATTTGCGCGAACGGATATACGGTATCCGGCGGCGCAACGCGAAGCACTGGAGCTTCCAGGTGCAAAATCGCTTTTTCGTTGATTTGCGCGATCACTTCCGCGGCGATGCCCGCGGATTTTTGCGCTTCCTGTACGACGATGGCGCGGTTCGTTTTCTTCACCGATGCGACGATCGTGTCGATGTCGAGCGGCACCAGCGTGCGCAGGTCGATAACTTCGGCTTTGATGCCTTTGGTTTTCTCCAGCTCTTCCGCCGCTTTGACAGCCGTGTGAACCATCAGCCCGTAAGCGATGATCGTGACGTCGGAGCCTTCGCGAACAATGTTCGCTTTGCCCAGTTCAACCGTGTAGTCCTCTTCAGGCACTTCGGCGCGGAAAGCATGGTACAAGTTCAAATGCTCCATGAAAAATACCGGATCGTTATCGCGGATGGCCGAGATCAGCAGGCCTTTCGCATCATAAGGATTGGACGGAATCACCAGCTTGATGCCCGGAGTTTGCGCGATCAATCCTTCCAGGGCGTCAGTGTGCAGCTCCGCTGCTTTGACCCCGCCGCCGAACGGCGTGCGGAATACGACCGGCGCATGGTAACGTCCGCCGGAACGGTAACGCATCCGGGCCGCCTGCACCAAAATTTGGTCGAGCGCTTCAAAAATAAAGCCGACAAACTGAATTTCCGCTACCGGACGGAAACCTTGAATCCCGAGGCCAACCGCCATGCCGCCGATCGCCGACTCGGCCAGCGGCGTATCCATCACGCGCTCTTCCCCGAATTCTTTTTGCAGACCTTCCGTTACGCGGAACACGCCGCCCACATGACCTACGTCTTCGCCGAAAATCAGGACGTTCGGATCACGCTTCAGTTCCACGCGGAGCGCGTCGCGAATTGCTTCTTTCATATTCATTTGTGCCATTCTATATATCCTCCTCTTTAGAACGATCTGACTAGATTAGACTCTAACCTTATTGAAAATCGGCTTTTTGCTCTTCCAGATGCTTCGGCGTTTTCTCGAACATGCTGTCGATCAAGCCAGGAATCGTCATTTTTTCCGTTTGTTCCGCTTTTTTGATCTGTTCGTTAACGGTCGCTTTGGCTTCGTCTTTTACGCGAGCCGTATCTTCTTCGGACCACAGACCTTTTTTCTCCAAATATTTGGCGAGGCGGGCAATCGGGTCTTTTTCGCTCCATTCCCCTTCTTCTTCTTTCGTCCGGTACTTGGAGGTATCGTCGGAAAGGGAGTGCGGACGGAAACGGTAAGTTACCGCTTCAATCAAAGTTGCGCCTTCCCCGTTGCGCGCACGTTCAGCCGCTTCGCGAACGGCGGCGATGACGGCAAACACGTCCATGCCGTCGACTTTCACGCCGCGGATCCCGGCCGCAACGGCTTTATGAGCAATGGACAAAGCAGCGGTTTGTTTCGAGAACGGCGTGGTAATCGCGTAACCGTTGTTTTGCACAAAGAAAATGACCGGCAACTTGAAGGCCCCAGCATAGTTCAATGCTTCGTAGAAGTCGCCTTCGGAAGAACCGCCGTCACCCGTATAAGTAATGGCCACATGTTTTTGCTTCTTCAATTTGTAGCCCATCGCGATGCCCATGGCATGCAAAACTTGCGCGCCGATAATGATTTGAGGCATAAGTACGTTGACGCCTTCCGGAATTTGTCCGCCATGCTGATGGCCGCGGGAATACAGGAAAGCTTGATACAGCGGCAGACCGTGCCATACGAGCTGCGGCATATCGCGGTAGCCCGGGCAGACGAAGTCGTCTTTTTCCAAGGCAAATTCGCTGCCGACCATCGTCGCCTCTTGTCCGGATACCGGAGCGTAGAAACCAAGGCGGCCTTGACGGCCCAAGTTAATGGCGCGTTCATCCCAAGTGCGGGTGAATACCATGCGGTACATCAGTTCTTTCAATTGATCGTCGGAGAGCTCCGGCAGCTTATCTTTGTTAACGATTTCACCGTCCGGCGACAGCACGGACAAAGCTTCGACTTCCTCCGTATATACTTCATAAGGAATCTTGCTCATTTTTTTCACCTCGACTGAAAATTTGATTATCTTGTTCCTCTGTTATAGAATTATTATACTCCTGTTTCATTCTCAAAGTCAAAGGAATTAAGGAGAATTGTGTCATATTTTTATTTTTGTTTATATAACAGTTTTTCGAAAATAATATAACACAACCCCATTTAACCCATCATGACAAGGAGCGTGTAACAAAGCATGACGGATTCGCGTTATTTGAAACGAACCATTATTAAGGAGGAAATCGACAGCAAATACTTGGGGGAAAAACGATATCTTCGTATTTACCTGCCTCCCGGGTATAACGAAATCTTGAGTTATCCTGTCGTATACTGTCAGGATGGCGAAGAGTTTTTCAATTTCGGACGTATTGCCACGCACGCCAACCAGCTGATCCTCGACGAAGGGATCGATCCGTTTATCATCGTCGGCGTGGAAGTGGATACGAAAGTGCGCACCGAGGAATACGCCCCGTTCGGCAACCGTTTTGACGCTTATACCCGCTGTTTCACGGAAGAAATTATTCCCTTCATTGAACGGAATTATCCGGTTCGGCGCGAACGCGAAGAAAGAGTCCTGGCCGGCGATTCGCTGGGGGCGACCGTCTCCCTCCACTTGGCTATGAAAAATCCGGAACTGTTTTCCAAAATCATCAGCTTGTCCGGAGCCTACTATGGACCGTCCCTCAAACTGCTGGCCCAAGAAACGGACTTGTCCTACCTGTCCTTGTTTATGGTCGTCGGGCTGCAGGAGGATCATTACACGACCGACACGGGCACCTATAATTTCGTCGAATTGAATCGCCAGGCCAAAGCGCTGCTTGAGGAACGGGGAGCCAGGATCGTCTATACCGAAAAAGACGGTAAACATTTATGGGGCTTTTGGCAGCAAGAGCTTCCCGGAGCGCTCGTCCATTTCTTGAAATAGCGCTTTCAAAACAAACGGACGCCAAAATCGGAACAACAGAGGCCGTCTTAATATAGTAGGAAACTATTTCGGACAGCCTCTGGTTGTTTTTTTATTTAATTGCGGTGAACCGACCCGGAAGCGGCGACATGCTCGCTTTTCGGCAGCTCGGCCGGAGTTTCGGGCCTTTTGAGCGACCGGCGCGGCAGCTTCCATTTGTAGTGGACGGATAACATGCGAAAAAATACGACGATCGCAAACAGCAAAATCAGTTCCATCGTGGATTTAAAAAATCCAAAGCCCACGGCAAGCCCGGCCAGCATCGCCCATACCGCGTAAATCTCATCGCGCAGCACCAGCGGTTTGCGTCCGGCGAGCAAATCGCGGATAATTCCGCCGCCGATCCCCGTCAGTACCGCCGCTACGAGCACCGCGCTCATCGGATGCTTCATTTCCGTGGCATACAGCGCCCCTTGAATGGCAAAGGCGGACAGGCCGATGGCGTCAAAAAACACCTCCGCCCTTTTCCAATGCCGGATCCACGGCAGCGGCAAAATAAAGGCTACCAGCACGGACAACACCGCCAGTAAAATCAAGTCGTGTTGCCCCCACAGCGTTGTAACCGGGATGCCGATGAGCACATTGCGCACGATTCCCCCGCCAAACGCAGTAACCAAGCCAAGCACCATAACGCCCAGGATGTCGTATTCCTCTTCCATCGCCACAAACGCTCCCGACATGGCAAATGCGATCGTTCCGATGATGCTGAAAATGTCAAATATGTGCATTCTATTGTACTCTTCTGCCCTCTCTTTCGCCCCTTGTGCCTGCATCATCATTTTAGGCCTCTGTGCCAAAATTGTGTAGTCCTCAAATTTGAATTATACTACATGAACAAGGGATTCAACCAGAAAGGAAGAAAAGAAATGGCTGGAAAGCGCGTGCTCATTTTTGCGGGCGGACGCATCGATCCTGATGTATTACAGGATATCCAAGCGGATGATGTGTTGATCGGCGCCGATCGGGGCGCTTTATTTTTGGTAGAGCATGGAATCCGGCCGCACCTGGCGGTCGGGGATTTCGATTCCGTCAGTCCCGAGGAACTGGACAATATTAAACAGAACTGTATGGAGCTCATCGCCTGCGATCCCGTCGACAAGGACTTGACCGATACCGAGCTGGCCTACAACCTGGCGTTAAAGCAACGGCCCGCGGAAATCTTGATGACCGGCGTCATCGGGACCCGGCTCGACCATACGCTCGCCAACGTGCATATGATGCTGCGCGGCCTGCAGCAGCAAATCCGTACCGACATTTGGGACAAGCACAATTACATAACGTTAACCGGTTCGGAATGCCGGATAACGGATCGCGGTTATACTTACGTTTCCCTTCTCCCGCTTACACCCGAAGTAACGGGAATTACGCTTGAAGGATTTTTGTACCCGCTGGACAATGCCAGCTTGCGTTTAGGCCAATCGCTGGGTATCAGCAACCGTTTGACGGGGCCTGAAGGAATTGTCCGGGTTTCAAGCGGTCTTTTGCTGATTATGCAAAGCAAAGATTAATTGAAAACAATTTTGTAACCTTTTTGATCGTTTGCATGAAGTCGAAAAAACCCTTGATCCTCAAGGGTTTTTTCTTTGTAAATTGCAAAATCCTGCTTTTTTTCTTAAAAATCTGTAAACTTTAATGATATTTTAATAAATGCATTCAAACTATGAATATATCAGGTTTTTAGGAGACTATGCCATATATTAGGAGGTAACATTTCTGTTATACTTCTCTACGAACCGGTTGAAAAACAATAACTTTGGAGGTATACAACATGAACATGCGCAGCATATTCCAAAAAGTATTGACGGTCGGCATTGTGTCCACCATCGGTTTCAGCACTCTGCTTGCCAGTGGGGCTGAGCCTGTACAAGCCCAGTCGGCAACCAGCACGGCTGTTTCGAAAGGATCGCAAATCGTTAACTTCGGTAAACAATTTATGGGTACGCCTTATAAATTTGGCGCTTCTACTTCGACAACAAGAGTTTTTGATTGCTCGTCATTTATGAAGTACATTTTTGGACGGTACGGCGTTGACCTGCCCCGGACTTCCGCCGCTCAATCGAAAGAAGGCTACGCGGTTTCCAAATCCAATCTGAAGCCAGGCGACCTGGTGTTCTTCTCCAGCGGCAGCCGCGCAAACGGCCATAACGTGACTCACGTCGCCGTTTACATGGGAGGCGGTAAAATTCTGCATACGTACGGTAAACCGGGCGTGACCATTTCCGACCTGAACTCCGGAAACTGGAAAAGAACTTACCTGAAAGCCCGCCGCGTCCTGTAAACTTTAATCGTACCAGTGCAATTCACCCTTTATCCCGGCAGCCTCTCTGCCGGGATTTTTGTCTTTTCATTGCAGCATATATCCCGTTCCGCGCACCGTGTGCAGCAATTTTTGCGTTTGCCCGCGGTCGATTTTTTTGCGCAAATGACGTATATACACATCGACTACGTTCGTCCCGGCGGCGAAATCGTAACCCCATACCTGCTGCAAAATCATCTCCCGGCCGCATACCTTGCCTGCCCGTTTTAACAAAAACAGCAGCAAATCAAACTCCTTCGGCGTCAGCTTAACCTCTTCGTCCCCGCGATACACTTTGCGGCTTTTTAGCTCCATCCGCAAATCCCCATAGCTTAGCTCAGTAAGCGAACCGTCCCCGATCCGTTTAAACATCGCGATCAGATGACCGGCCCGGGCATACAGCTCGGCGATCGGGACGTCGATACTTACGACGTCGTTTGCGCCGGCCGCAAACCCGCTCACGACTTCATCCGTGTTCCATTTGCGCAATAGAAGGATGAGCGGGTAGGCGGCAAACCGGCCAACCTGCTGCAAAATTTCCCCCGCGGATAGATCCGGCAAATCCGTTCCCAGCAGCACCAGGTCCGGAAACTCGTCTTCGAGATAACGGACCGTCTCTTTTCCGTTACGATGCTGTGCGACTTCGTACCCCGCCTCTTCCAGCCCAAGTCTTAACCGTTCCCCCGCGGAAGGATCCGCCAAGGCCAACAGCACCTTCCTTTTCATTTTCGCCCCAACCACCTTGCCTGCAAATGCCAATCCTATTTAATAAGATGATCATTCTTCGCAAAAACCATTCCAAAGGCCTTTGGGGGTTGGGGCTTTTGCCGTTCTTCGGACTTTACCCCAAAAAGCGGTCATAGATTCCTTTGGCTTCCACCGGATCTTTCGTGCCGTGAATCAGGGCCCGTCCGTCCTCAAACAAAACCAGACGCCGTTCTCCGATCGTGTAGGACAGCAGAAACGGATTCACTTCCACTTTGCCTTCATTTAACCGGCTAAGCGTTGCCGCCATATCAGGCAGGTTCAACCGGCGCTTTTGGGCCGGACGGATCTGAACCGTATCCCTGCCGCAGAGCACTTCCGTTTTTCGGTGGCTCGCCGCGGATAAGTACGGAAAGCCGGGGTGCGCACCGCAGGAAGGACAGTCTTCCCGTTTGGCGGAAGCCACCTTAATGGAAGCTTGTTCGTTGCGCCACAAATCAAAGGTCAACAGCGTTCCGCGCAGCGCTTCCGGATGCCCGGTCAACAGCTTTAACGCCTCCGTTGTCTGATGGGCCACAACCATTTGGACCGCCGAAGGGATGACGCCGACCGTATCACAGGTTTCGCCGCCCATGGGGATGCTCCCCAGCAAACAGTTCAAGCAGGGCGTCACTCCCGGCAAAACCGTAAACGTGATGCCGTAGCTGCCGACGCAGCCTCCGTAAATCCACGGAATCCGGTACTTTTGCGAAATATCGTTGATCACCATCCGGGTATCGAAATTGTCCGTGGCGTCCATAATCAGATGCACGCCGGGGATAAGCGCCTCCAGTTCTTCGGGGCCCACATCCGTCACCAATGCCTCGATCTCAACCGTACTGTTGATCGCCTTTAGCCGCTCGCTCGCCGCGACCGCTTTCGGCACTCTTCCGGCGGCATCCGCTTCCGAAAACAGCTGCTGCCGCTGCAAATTGCTCCATTCGACATAATCGCGGTCCGCGATAACGACATGCCCCGCACCAGACCTGGTGAGCGACTCGGCGATCCCGGTTCCGAGCGCTCCCGCGCCGATGATCAGCACCTTCGCTTTCCCCAGCATATTTTGGCCATCGGCGCCGATCGGAGCAAAAAGCTTTTGCCGCGAATAGCGATCGACTTTATCCCCCGGTACTGCGGTATCCTCTAACTTCATGAAGGTATCCTCCCCATAATCCGCCTGGATGTGTATATAGCTAATTTTATCATCTAGGCTGCGGATTGTAACTTAGGGAATCCACCCACTTAGGGAGTTACAACCCCCGATCTGAAGCATTTCGCCTGAAAATATCCGCTTGCCGCCGCCGCCCGCTCTCCGGGAAACACCTCGCTAACCTCATAATCGGCACTGCTCGCTTCCGGACAAGTGTCCCGGAAATAATACTTAAGCCCGTTTCTCCTATTCACTCCGCCAAGTACGGCATCGCTTCTCACCAGGCGTCCGCCGCCCAACGCATAATTGTTGTAGTAGCGGTCGCCGATCGGTATGCCTTGCAAAAACACAAGCACCCCAACGTCGTCCAGCGTATTGCTCCATTCCTCCTGTGAAATGACCGGCAGCGTGAACGTATAATGAACGCCCTTCTTTAGGGCAAACTCATTATGTCTATGGATTACCTTTGCCAGATCCTCCTCGATACTGTGCACAATGGCCGTGCGCCGCACCTGATCAAACCGTTCATCGTCTTGAAGAAGCGGAATCGTAAGCTCCGATTTCAGTTCGGTTTGCAGTCCGTCCTCCCACTCATCCAAACCGGAGTCGTGTGCTGTTATATGCCGGTCCAGCGTAAAGGAGACATAATTGCCGAAGGCATCCGCGTATGCGTAAGGCTTCTTGAGGCTCCATCGGTGCGTCATCTCGGGACTGCCGTCCGCATCGGCAGACTCCGCCGCCGCATAAATCGAGTATCCGTCATAATCTATAACGACGATGGCAGGTATGTATACCAGCAAAGCCTGCTGGGCCAGCGGGTCATCCGTCACCCCAAAATGAATGTACAAGCTTTGCAGCAGCACGGAAAGAGCGCGGTCTTTATCGGCGCGCATCCATTTTTGCGAACCGTACCCGCTTTCGTATCGTTGGAGCTCGTTGAGGTTCAGCGCGCTGCCGCCATCTTGGGCGGCCGTTCTCAGCGCCGTCGTATACCGCGTTTCGAGCATGTTCGTCTCGCGGATATTTTCGGCATGCAAGCTGCCGAGCCAAAGGAACGGGCTGACGATAAGCACAAACACGACCGCCCAATCAGTAATCTTCATTTAATACCATTCCTCCGTAGGACAACACATCTTTGTAACCCGCTGCCGTCCCGGTTCCATATAAAAATTCGGAGAGCACGTCATACGGCGAACGGGACCGGGCCTTTACGGTAACGCTGAAAAAATCTCCCGCCTGCAGCGTGTACTTCACTTGCTCTTCGCCGGCTGCCGCCCGGTTCTCGCTAAACAGAACGCCTAGGATATCTTCGGTGTAATAGGCGTCGTAAACGACGCTAAACCGGTCTTGAAACGTGTCCGGATCGGCCGGATCGCCGTATTCGGGGTGATATTTTTTGTGCCGGTGTTCAAGCTCAATATCGTAAAGATTTCCTTTGGCTTCCAGGCTGCGGGTAAATTGCTCGTACATCACCGGTGAGATATACCCTTTCGTACGAACCGCATCGGCAAACTCGGTCAAGGCGTGATAAGCCGACATATAGCGGATATCCGCTTCCCTTTGCGCCGTTTGAACGGCCGGAAACAAGTACAGCAGCAATACGGCGAGCAGCGCGGACGCGATTTTGGACAAAGCGTTGGTCATATTGAACGTCCCCTCATTTTTTCGTGAAAACTAGCTTCAACAACCGGCTGCCGGCATCGTATTCACGCCGGGTTTCGTATTGCCCCTGCAGGTCAATCAAAGCCAGCGCCTCCCTGCGCCTTTGTTCCATAACCTCGGCCGGTTCATCACCGGTCAAAACCGTAAACCGCCGGCCCTCCACCTCGACCGGTACGCCGAGCTCAACCCATAGCTGCAGGCCGAAGAGCAAGCTGAGTCCGGAGTATGCTTCCGCCCGGTCCGGCACGGCAACGGCAACATCGGACGGAACAGCCAACGTCCCCGCAAGCGCACCGTCCGCTAAAGAAAACACATTCCGCTCCTGAACATGGGTTTGCGCCGCCAGCTGCTCCAGCGCCAAATCCTGCCGCTCCGCAAAACTTAACGTGATAAAGGCCGCGGCCAGGCTAAACGATACGGAAAGAAGCAGCCAAAGTATGCTTTTCAGCTGACTCATCATCTGTCCGTCCGGCCCGACTCAACGATTTACCGTCGTTTGCGTAAATATAAGGCCGCGTACGACATTAGAGTTATCCTTGACGACCTGAGCCTTAAATTTCCCGCTGGGGTTTACGTATTCATCCAGCTTTTCATTCCATGAATCGCTGATGTCCGCACTGCTTTTGCCTGTAACCGTACCGTAATCCCTCGATGAAGACGCACCGATGTTCAAAATGTATCCGTACCATTCCCCAACGCTGTTCTTCCCGGTTTTTACCTGAATGCCGAACTGGTCGCGATCCTGGAATTTCCGCAGCGCGTTTGTCACCTGCGAACCGCTGATCGTCGTATCGTCGTACACCGTAAAAGAAGCCTGGGACAACTCCGTCTGAATGTCGGAAAAATTGTTCTGCGCGGTTTTTGTCGCCTCCTGGGCGGAAACGAACAAAATGACCACAATCGTAATCAAAGCGATCGTCAAGAAAATACCGGCAGCCACCTTTAGAGCGGATGAAGCGTTATTCATAGGTACAGTCCTCCTTGGTTCATCATAATTTTTGGATTTGTTCAAAATACAAGCCCATTTGCTGAAAGCTCATCCAAATGAGCGGAAATACCAGGTACGCAAACACAAGCGAATACATGGGCGCAAACCCGATCATCCGGCCGAATCCGGCCTTTACATCAATCGACTTCTCGTAATCGAGCCGCCGCTGTTCAAAATGATAGGACATCTCGCTGTCCAAATCGTCAAACGCATCGGCTATCGTGATTTTTTCCGAAGCCAGCAGCAGCTTGTCCGCAAGCCGCCGGAATTCGTCCAGCACCACCTCCCGTTTCAGCTCCTCCAAAGCGGCTTCGGCCCCGTGGCCGTAATCCAGCAAGCATTTTTGCAGCGGTGTCCTGAAAATGACGGCATAGGAAGCCAGCCATTCCAAAATTTCCTCCACCGAAATTCGCTCCAGCTCCCGCAATATGGCGATCATCGTCTGGAATTGATAAACCTCGTGCCTCATGTCCATCAGGCGCATGCTGCGCTGAAACATCAGCGACCAGAGGGGAAAATAATATCCGGCCCCCCCGGCCAGAAGCGCAAGCAGCAGCTCCCACCATTTCAGGTACTCATCGTTCCAGCGCTGAAGCTTGCCCTGAATTCGCTGAGCGGCAGCGGAAATGTCTTCGCGGGTTGGGGCCGTACGCCCGCTGCCCATCAGCGACGCAGCCGATTCGGCAACTTCATCAACCTTCGCATCGCCGGCCATGCCAAGCTGTTTCATCACCCGGGCGTCCAGTTCGGCTTGAACGCGGGCCTCGGCCGTCTCTTCCTTCGTAAGCGAGCCAAAAAACACCGCTCCGGCCGGAGGCTCCAGCAAAATGTATTGCCGGGACAAATGATGAAGCGTAAAAACGGCAACCAGCGTAACCAACAAACCGCTGACAAATAAAGCGACGCGCCTTATCTGAAACAGCTCCACAGGCAGCGTATGGTTCGTATCCTTCAGCAGCCGGGCAAGCTTGTGGTAAGCCTCCGTGGCAGGGCGCGGCACAAACCGGCGGCCCAGCGTTCCAAGTCCGCGCACCTTTAACAAACGAGCTTCCCAGGGAACTTTAGCCTGCCCGGCGCGGTATGCCGTCTCTTCCTCGCTTTTCAACTTTTGCAGCAGCAGGTAAGAAAGCAGGATGATCAGAAACAGGCCGATTTTGATCACCATCCCCGCTTTGCTTAAATAGAACTGGTCCATCAGCGGGAAATGGCTTCTCGCCCATACCTCCACAGGTTTCGTAAAGAAAACCGGCGTCAGGGCAATCACATGCAGCCCTTTCAACAAATAATCCAGCCGGTTTTTACGGATCAGCTCCAGTTGAATTTCCCCGGTAAGGCTGGTTATCCCCCGCAAATACAAAGAGCCCTGCGCACGTTTGCGATCCCCGTATTCGAGCACCAGCCTGGAGATGCCGGCAAAAGCTTTCAGGAAGCGGCTTGGCGCCGTTTCGTAGTATTTCTCCAGCGCTTCGTCCGGGTTTGCGTCCGTCAGCGCCTCGCCGATCATATGCGCGTGAATTCCGATTTCCCGTCCGGTGGTTTCCCCCGCCTCCTCGATCGCGTCGGCGACCATGCCGTGCCGGTGGTAAGCATGGCGGACAGCGGCAAAGAAATCGAGCATCTGTTCGAGCAGCCTGGTCTCCTGCCTGTTTACGTACCCGTCGAGCAGCACGCCTTGAATCACCGTCCCGGCGATCAGCAGCGACAACACGAAAATCCAGTTCGGATTTAATGCTGCCAGAACTCCAACGACGGCCACATACGCGCCTGCGGAGAAATAAGCGAATTTCATCGTTTCGCGCCGGAGTTCAAACTCGTCGAACCGGTGGACCGGAGCCAGCCGTTTGCGGATTTTCAAAGCATAATGCCTAAGCGGCGCAAGCTTCATCCAAAGCGCATAAGATCTCATCGCAAAGGCGGAAAAGGTCCGGTTCAAGCTGTCCCTCGCTCCCCGGCCAGCCCTTTCGGCTGCGCCCTCCTCAAACCCCAGCGCCTCCTCGCGCGAGCCGATTAAGCGGCCGGCCGCATACAACAGGCTGAAACCGATCAGCGATATTCCCATCACCGCGATAAGCGCCGATTTAAGCTCCAATTTTCTCCCCCCAATACGCCTTGGCAAACCGTCCGAACGAAGCCGCGTCCTCCGGCGTCATCTCGCGGATCATCGCTTCCCGGCAGCGCTTTGAGATCGGCTGCACGGCGACGTAACAACCGTCCCGGTATTCAACGATCACCCGCTCGGAATAACCGCGCCGGTACGGCATGGCCCCGTAAACCAAGCCACCTCCCGTTTCATCGTTCGCGCCCGGCTCGCCGGCTTCCTTTTCGTCCGGACGGCAGCACTCCGTGATCCGCTCGATATAACGCTTCCCGCTCATATCCCTGCGCAGGTGCACATCGAAATCGATCGCCGAGGCGACCTGCAATTCCGCCACGCGTTCATCGCGGAACACTCCGGTTTTCAGCAAAGAATTCCGCAGCGATTCCATCAGATCGCGGAACGTTTTGGCGTGATGCGTAAACAGGGTGAACAGGCTGGCCACCTGCGCCATCTGCACCATCCACGCGGCGACCTCGTCCGTGGCCACCTCGCCCAAAATGTTCACGGTGCCGTCGGTTTTTTTCTGCAGATCAAGCCCCGCCTGGCCGCTGACATAATCCGTCTCCCGGAAGCTCAAAATGTTTCTGCCCGTATAGATCCTGCGCAAATTCAGCTCAAAAGACATCTCCTGGACGCGCAGCGTATAGGAGGCGTAAATATGCTTGACGAGCGCCATCAGCAGCGTCGTTTTGCCCGAGCCCTGCGAACCGGTAATCGCGGTAATGCGGCTTCCTTTCATAAGGAATTTCAGCAGCTCTATAGGCAGCGGCGCATTTTCTCCTTGGATAAGCTGCTCCAGCACGGCGTTTTTCACATCGAATTTGCGAACAAAAAACGCCCACGACTCCGCAAACGGCGGTCTGACCACCACGACCCGCGAACCGTCCTTCATCTCGTTGACTTTATAGCCGTTCGCTTCGGACAGCTGGCCGGGTAAATTAAATTTGTAAATGTTCTGGCACACCCGCTTCAGCTCGGCTACGCTGCCGAACGACAGGAAGGAAAGACGCACGCTTTTGCCTTTGTAAAAAATCCATACGCTGTCCCAGGAACGGGAAACTTCTTCCCCATCCTCGTCGGTTCGGCGCAGCGCATCCTTCTCCGCCCCCTGCCCGCCCTCTGCCGGGATCGCCGCCATATGCGCAGGGATGCCGCTGACGCCGCCGCTCACGCCGTCAATCCGCTGCCCCAGCAGTTCGTCTACGACGGAAAAGCCTTTGTACGCCTGATAAATGCGCTGCACGACGAGATCGAGCTTTTCCCGGAACGTCAACAAGCGGTATTCACGGTAAAAAATACGGTCCACATCCTCGGCGTTGATCTCATAAACAAACGTCCCTTCTTCCGCTTTGGGAGCTTTGGGCGCATCCAGGCCGTACTCTTCGATCAACCGGGATAACCCATCGGTTCCGAAGTTCAGCTTATATAGATACAAAACGATGTCGAAGCGGTCCTGAACCGTCAGCCGGTCCCTGTCCCCAAACGGAATAATCCGGTCGATATTGTCTTCCCCGACCCCGTAGCCGTGGGCCAGTAAATCCTTGATAAAGGATTTCACGTACCGTTTGTCCTGCGCATCGCCATATGTACATCCCCGCAGCGCCTTGCGCAGCTCGGCCCGCGCTTTGACCCGGCGGTTCCAGGTCTCTTCGCCCATTCCCCAATCATTGGCGTGCGAACGGCTAAGCTCGTGCAAGCTGCGCTTCACGTATTCGATCAGCGCGGGAAACGAATAGCGGTCGTCGCCCGCCTTGCTTATTCCCGGTCCGCCTGCGGCGGCACGCGCCCTCACCCATAGGAAGAGCAGCGCCAGCAGCGCAATCAGGACGATAAGCAGCAGGTTAACGATTTTGTCGTTCAAACCTAAGCCCCCCTCTCGCGTGCCGCCTGCCCCGCCGCTTGCCCCGCAAGCTCCAGCAGATTCCGGCTCAAATCCCGGCAGCATGACAGCATGGCTTCCCGCGAGCCGCCCCGCTTCGGAAGCAGTCTGTACCGGCGAAAAAACGACAGGACGTCCCGATCGTTCCACGCGTCCGCAAACTCGGTGTCGTAAGGGATGCCGTGGACCGGCAGGTCGCTGCGATAACGGCGTTTCAGATTGGCCAGATTCAAGGCGCAGCCCGGATCGTAAGGGGCCAGGACCACGCACAGTTTGCGCCGGCCCGCCAACGGTTGATTCGCGAGCGCGGCAAAAAAATCGTCCAACTGCGACCGCCGCTGCTGCAGTACCGCCACCACAATCTCCCCTTCGCTGCCGGCCGATGCTTCCGGCAGCTCCCGGATTCGCGGGGCGTGCCGCAGCACCAGGTCGTAGCTCTGTTCGGCGGCCATTGCCAATTCCAAGAGCCCCTCCCCTTCGCCAAACCCGGACGTACCGCGCAAATCGCCGGCCCGAACCCCGGTCGCCAAATCAAGGCGGCCGCGAATGACGGGCAGCGTGTAATCGGAGTAATTCGCCTTCGTCAGCAGCCCGCTGGCCGACAGGCGAAGCAAAGCATCCGCCCCGTATTCGCTAAGACCCGTGTCCATAGCGCCGGTGTCTCCCGGTCCGGATTCCGGGGCATGGCGGCTTCCCGCCCGCAATCCCTCCTCTACGCCGCTGCCATGACGCCCGTCATTTAACAGCAGCACGCGCAGCGGATAATGGAGGCCTACAGTGACGGCGCAGGCCGCGGCTACGTTTGCCGCATACCCATGCCCGGGATCCCAAAACATAACCATGCTCATGCGCGTCTCCTTTCCGCGCGGCGCAGCGCTCTTTTCGCCGCTCCGGCTTCAAAGCCGGCCAGCCCGCTGAGGAGCCGGCGCAGCGCCCGTTTGTAAGATCGGGACAAGCGGCTCATGGCAAGCCGGCGCCCATGTTCATTTTCAAGCTGTACGGCCTGATTGAGCTCATTCCATGGAATGATGATTTCCTCCTCATGCCACTGGATTCCGATATCGTCCATAAAGCCGAGAATATAGTCGGTGCTGAGATAGCTGTCCACCGTTCGGGTAAAAACCGGGCGCACGCGCATCCCCCGCAGCTCCGGCCGCATATTCACGAGACCGCGCAGCCACCGGGCGGTCGATTCGACCTCATAACGATCAAAGGAAGTGACCAAAACCAACTCATCGGCGGAAGCGAAAATATCCGGCGAAGCGGCGTGTAAAGCTTCCAAATCAACCAGCTCGTAATCGTAGTCCTTGACGCCCTTTCCATCGTGTCCATCCGCAGCATTATGGAGCAGCCGCATGTCCAGCGGTCCCGCCGCCACGTCAAACCCGCAAAACTCCGTCACCGGCAGGAGTTGCTGAACTTCTCCGATCGAGTAGCGGTATTTGCCGCCTTCCGTGGCATCGGCCAGCAGCACGCTCCGTCCCGCGGCCGTTAAAGCGCTGCTTAAATAAAGCAGCAGATCCCGTTTATCGCTTTTGCCAATAAATACCCAGCGCTTCATTTCTCCTTCCCCCTGACCTCTATTTCATTTGAAAGCTGTCCGCTTCAGCCGGCGTTTCATTCTGCAGCGCCTCCTGTGCGTCCACCCGGCTGCTGGCGAATTCGGCAGCCTGACGCGGGGACATCGAGTATAGGTCGCTCTCCAGCCTTTCCCGCGCGGCGGCGTTTAAGGCGTTCTCCGCCTCCCGGACGATGTTCGGATCCTTTTTGATCAGCTGCATTACCGCGCCGTTCGCCGGATAAGTCGGCGTCGACTTGCCCTGCAAATAAGGTTCGACGTAGGTCAGCGCGTAAATGGACGCTTTATGCAGGTAAGCGTCGACGATGGCGCTGGAAAGGGATAAAATCTCCGCTTCGCCCAGCGTTACCGTCACCGTTCCGGTGGCCAGCGCTTCGATCTTTTTCTTGGACAGCAAAATATAGTCCTGGCCGGTCGGAAACTGAATGCGGATATCCACGACATCGCCCTCCTTCAAGGCGGCCGGAAGCAAAACAAAGCTCATTTCCCGCCAGCGCAAATCGTCCGTCGTCGGCGCTTCCTTGTACAGCAGCGTCTCCGTTAATAACGTAAACGGTCGCAGGGTGATCTTGGCGATCTTGCCGGCGATGTCCTCCCTTGACTTCAGGGCGTCGGCCGGGATGCTGTCGGCCGGCAGCTCGACCTCCTTCATATCGTCCGCTTTGATCGGATGCCCCGCCCGAATCTCGCTGACCGGCACCCATCCCCTGACCGTTGCGCGGTTCGCTTCTTTCCGCAATCTTTCGATTTCCGTTTCGTATTTCTGCTTTAACGCCAGCCTCTCCGATTGATTTTGCTTCCCCTGATGTACGGCATATCCCGCGAAAATCAAACCCATCGCGGCGGCTCCCGCGAGCCCGGCGCAGATCAATTGCTTCGTTTTCCGTCTCAATCTTGACATCTGTTCATCTCCCTACCTACAATTTCTGCTTTGCAAGAAAGCCCCTGCCGCCTCGCTTCGGCCGCGGCAGCAGGCCGTCGCAGAGCGCCCGGAGCGCCGCGGTTACGGCTTCACCGGGGTCAAACGGATCCGGCTCCGGCGGAATGGCGTACACGCTGCGCGTCCGCAGCCTTTTGGCAAGCCGTTTTGCCGCGGATGCGGAGGCCAAAGGGACGCAGAATTTCCAGGTAGACGGCCATTTCCCGGCCAACCCCGCAGCTTCGGCGAACCGCTCCAGCTCCTCCGCCCGCCATTCTGCGGCCGAGCCGACGACGAGGGACAAATCGGCGCGTCTGAACTCCTCCAGCTGTTCCTTTTGCCGGCCGCTCCCCAAATCGCATACGAGATACTCATATCCGCCGGTCAGCAGCTCGAGCCATTCGGTGCGCGAAGGCGCTCTGATGTATTGAACCCCGCCGATGCGAAACTGCCGCTCCGCGGAGGAGGCGGACTCGCCGAGCGCGACCCGGGCAAGCCGCTGAAAAGCCGGCGATTTTGCCTCCATTTCGGCGATCGCGATCCTTTTGGCGCTGCGGGACAGCACATGGGCCAGCGCGATCGCCGTGTGGGTCGTTCCCGCTCCCGGCGACGCGCCGATGACGGCGATGACCGCCGTTCTCCCCCCGGCGGCAGGCTGGACGCCGGAAACAGGCCCCTCCCAAGCGGATAGGGAGGCGGCCGCTTGGTCCGCCGCTTGCGGCCGGAGCACTCCCCGCAGCGCTTCGCCGGCCGCTTCCGCCGAAGCATAACGCGCTTCCGGCCGCTGCTGAAGCAGCCGCTCCAGAACCGGAAGCAGCGCGCCGTGCCCCCGGCCGCGCAAACACTCTTCCGCCTCCTGCGTCCATGCGCTGCATTTGCAGCCTGTTCCCAAATACAGCAGCACCGCGCCAAGCGAATACAAGTCTGCGCGTCCGTCGCTCTGGCTTCCGCCGTATTGCTCCGGGGCCGCAAAACCTACCGTGCCGAGCTGAACCGTGTCTTCGGCTTTATCCGGCGAATACGTGCGGGCGATACCGAAATCGATGAAGCGAACCTGGCCTTTGCCGTCCACCAGTAAATTGGACGGTTTCACGTCGCGATGGATGACGGGCGGACGATGCGTATGCAAATAATGCAGCCCCTCGGCGATTTGCAGGCCGAACCGGATCAACGTTTCCGTTGGCATACGTCCTTCTCGCGTCTTCACATAACGATCCAAATGCTCCCCCTCGATGTAATCCATCACGATGTACGAATAACCTGTACCGCCTTCCTGGATGAAATCGACGATGCGCGGCAGCCGCGGGTGGTTCAGCGAAATGAGCAGCTCGGCTTCCTGAGCCACCAGCACGCTGTGCCCCGCTGCCGCCTGGCTTTCCTTCACGGCCCAAACCTTCCCCGGCAGCTTCAAATCCGAAGCGAGGTACACCCGGCTCATCCCGCCTTGTCCGGCAACCCGCTCAATCGAATAGCGCCCGGCCAGCAAATCTCCGGGGGCCAACTGCGGCACAAAAGACAAGCTCAACCCCTCCTTTTCAGACGCAAAAAAGGGAAAGCCCCCATCCCACTGCTTCAGCCGTAAGGCCAAAGGCAGCGAAACAGGATACTTTCCCTTCGCGGTCATTGTATAATTTTGGAATTAGTATAGGACAGGTTTGCACCAATTGTAAAGCATTTTTTTTGCACGAAATTAATTTATGGAATTAATATTTAATCATATACAAAGTAATCTCGTCGCGGTTGTGAAACAGCTGCTTCGCCCGCTGCACTTGCAGCCTCGCATCCTGGAACATGCCGATGACCTCTTGAATCAATGCCATCGGTTTTTTGTGCATCAGCTTCACCGTAACGATCGCCGTTCCTCCGGGGACGAGCGCATACAGAAGGCTCGTTACCAGCTTGGCGGCAAGCTTCGGGCTCCAGCTCATATCGCACACCAGCAGGTCGAACTGGTGCTCCTTGAATTTTACGCTGTCGGCGTTGCGCTGCACAAAGGTCAGTTTCGGCGATGACAGCAAGGAAGGATGCAATTTGGCCGTATCGACCGCCGTTACGTTCAGCCCGCGTTCCAGCAGAAAGGAGGTCCATCCCCCCGGGGCCGCTCCGATATCAAGCGCTTCGCGAAACGAGGCAAACGGGATGCCGAACGTCGCTTCCGCTTCCAGCAGCTTGAATTTGGCCCGCGAAATTTGCCCTTCCTCTTTCCGGAAACGGATGGCCCCGCCGTTCCAGTCGGACAGATTGTCCTCCGGGCGAGCCACGCCAGCATAAACCCGGTCGCGACTGGCAAACACAGAGATCACCCAGTCCGCGTCCCGGACGACGAATTCCGTACCGGCCAATTCCTGCAGTTCATTTTGCAGCGCATCTTTCATTTCCGCGGCCGTTCCGCTCCATAAGCCGTCCTCCGACTTGCGCGTTTGTACGGCAACGCGGGCGCCGGGCAGCCGGAAATCGCCCAGCAGAAACTTGCGCAGGGCCGGCAGCCAGCCGTGCCGATCGGCATCCGCTTGCTCGCCGGGACACCATTCCCAGTCGACCAAAAAAGCGTGGCGAAGAAATAACGGAGGTGCGGCGGCGAGTTGTTCCGTCACTTCCTCCACCACCTTCTGCAGGGTGGCGGCAAACACTTCGCCGGGAATCAGCATCGTGCTTTTCACGCTGCCGAACGCCCGCCGCAGCTCCTCCTGAGCATACGGCGCGAAGCCGTGATTGGCCGTGCAAATCCATTTGGATTGGGGCGGCACCTTGCAATCCCGGGCGATCTCATCGAGCCGTTCGAACGAAATCGGTCCGTTATGCAGCAGCACATGCTCCGGTTTGTTCGGGTATAAAATTTCGTACATGCTCTTTCTTCCGGAATTGCTGGACGTGTGCAAATAAATTTCCCGCGGAAACAGGCCTTCCCGCACCATGGCCGCGGCCATGTCCGTACCGTTCTTCTCCCCCGGTCCCATATCGTAATCCAGCGATAAAATGTCTACCTCCGTTAATCGCAGCAATTCCAGACATTCGTCGACGGTGCGCGCTAGCGTAAACCCTTGTGGACATCGGCGAAAATCGTCCATATATACATGAATCAAGTTAGTTCTTCCTTTCCGCGGTATTTCAGCTGCTTAGGCTTCCACCCACCGCCTCACTCGCTCCAAATCGTCTCTATAGGTCCCATCTTCTCCGGTTTCACTCTCAAAAATAAGCGGTGCGTTCCGGATGGCGTCGATCTTCAGCAACCAGCGAAAACCGGATTCGCCGATATAACCCTGGCCGACGCGGGCATGACGGTCCTTTCGCGATAATACCGGGTATTTCGAATCATTGAAATGAACGGCGCCCAGGCCGTCCCAAAACCCAAGCCGCTCGGCTTTCTCCGCAAAGTCCTCATCGCCTTCTCCCCGCCACATCCCCGCAGCAAAAGCATGGCAGGTGTCGAGGCAAAAGCCGATCCGCTCCGAATCCCGGCACAAACGGCGAATTTGTACCAGCTCATCGATCGTCATGCCCATATCCCCGTGATCGCCGGCCTGATTTTCAATGAGCAGCTTCGCCGCCCCCTCCCAGCCGTCGAGCACATCATTAATACATTGTATAATATTTTGGTATCCTTGTAAGGGGTTTCCTGACTTAAATGTGCCAAAATGAACAACAATTCCCAAAGAACCGCAGGCCTCCGCAATGGCCAAGTCGTTGCGCAGCGAATCCACGACTCTCCGGTACGGGGCGGTGTCATCCGAACTTACCGCCAAATTGCTCGGATACGGCGTATGCGCCACGGAAACAAGGCCATGCTCGCGGCAAAAGCTTCGGCAGCTCGCCGCATCCCGCGGGTCGAAGCTTTTTACCGTAAGGCTGCGGGGGTTTTTGGGAAAATACTGAAAGGCTCCGCCTCCAAGCCCCAGCGCCGCTTTGGCGGCCCCGAAATATCCCCCGCGAATGCTTAAATGTCCCCCGATTTTCAGCTCAGCGGTCATGTTGGCAGCCCGGACTGTAGAACACTTTTCGTCCGTTCATTTCCGCTTTCACGATGGAATCGCCGCAGCGCGGACAGGGCTCTCCCTCCCGGTCGTACACGCGGCAAATCCCGTTTGCCCCGCCGGTGAGCGTATCGTTCTTGAACAGCGGCAGTTCGATGTATCCGCCCGCTTCGATCGCTTCCAGGAGCACTTCTCTCGTCGCTTTATAGAGATGCGACAAGTCTTCTTCGCTCATGTTTTGCAGCTTGGCCATCGGCAGCAATCCGGCGGCAAATGCAATTTCATCCGCATAGCGGTTGCCGATGCCGGCGATGACGTCCTGGTTGACGAGCGTCGTTTTCAAGCTGCCGCGGCGTTTGCGCAAAATCGAGATGAACCGCGCTTCGTTCATTCTGCGGTCAAGCAGCTCCGGGCCCAAATGCGCCATGAGCTCCTCTGCTTCCTTGGCGCTGTGCAGATGCAGATGCCCAAGGCGCAGGCCGATGAAATAAAGCGCCTGGCCATCGGCAAAGGCAATTTCGATTTGCGTGTTCCGGTCCGGCCGGTCCTCTTGCGAGCCCAAATAAAGCAGTCCGCCTAACATCAAATGCAGCAGCAGGCGTTTGCCGTTGTCCAAGTGAAACAGCAAATGCTTGCCCCGCCGCTCTATAAAAATGATTTGTCTGCCGGTGAGCTCCCCGGCAAACGCGGCAGCCTCCATATTAATCGACTTCTCCCGGTGAATCGTGATTTCCGTCATCGGAACATCCAAAATGTGCTGTGACAACTGAATTCGATAATTTTCCATTTCCGGCAGTTCCGGCATGGGTCATCTTCCCTTCGTTCATGTGGTTCATGATTTGGAACGTTTCATGGATTCATAAGTTCGTTCATTGGTTCATTCGTTGCTTCGTCTTCGCCGGACGTCAGCCGATCAGGCCGGCAACCTCATCCAAGTTTCGGCATACCGCATCCGGCCGGAAGCCGGAGGTTTTGATCGCGTCCGGCAACCTTTCTTCGGTCGTCACTCCCGTCAACGTCAAAATCGTCCCGCAGCCCGCGTTTACTCCAGCGGCAATATCGGTCAGCATGTTGTCTCCGATGACGGCCACTTCTTCATTCCGCAAGCCTAAGCGCTTGATGGCAAAATTCATCAGCGGCTCGGCCGGCTTGCCGATAACGACGGGTTTGACCCCCGTAGCCGCTTGAATTGCGGCGGACAGCGTCCCCGCTCCCGGCATCAAACCTCCCGTCGAGGGCAGCAGCAGATCGGGATTCGTCAGCACGTACCTGGCGCCCCCGCCGATCCAGCGGGCCGCTTTGGTTAACGTTTCGTATGTAAAATTGCGGTCGATTCCCTGGACGACCACATCCGGCTGTTCCTCGTCCAGCGGCAGCCCCGCATTCTGAAGCGCGGTCAGCAGCCCCGCTTCTCCGATCGCCGCCACCTTGACGCCGGCCGGCAGCTCGCCAGCGATATATTCCGCCGCCGCCACCGCCGAGGTGCAGACGTCTTCCGCTTTGGCGGGAATTCCCATTGCCCGCAAATGCCCGGCAACCTGCTCCGGAGTCCGGGACGAATTGTTCGTGACGAATAAAAAAGGGATCTTTTTGTCCAGCAACGCCGAAACGAGGCGATCCGCACCGGGAATCATCCGCGTCCCGTGGTATAACGTGCCGTCCAAGTCAATCAGAAACGCCTTCCATCTCTCAGGCAATATTTTCATCCTTCCCATTTGGACCTATCCATTTCATTGTACCTATTTCACCCAGGATCAGGCAAATTTCCGCCTTAGCTTTTTTGGGAATTTGTCAAAAAAACGTCTTGACGCGCTTGTTGGCGTCGAAGCCCCTCGAAGCTAAAGAAAACCGGGCCTTGGCGCAATGCCAAACTTTGCAGGCGGCTGTCATTTCCTGCGCTTTCCCGGAAAATATTTTTCAGCTCTCCCGATCGCATCGGCGCCGAACCGGATACAGCACATGCTCCCTGGCCAGCTCCGACCCGGCAAAAACCGCTTTAGCCTCATCCTCCAGCCGGCCGAGCTGTTCCTCGGATTTGTACCGCGAGCTGAAATGGGTAAGAAATAAATGCTGCGCTCCGGCATCGCGCGCGGTCTGCGCCGCTTGTCTAGCCGTGCTGTGGTGATATGCGTGCGCGGTGTCGGCCAATTCATGCAAAAAGGTGGATTCATGCACCAGCACGTCGGCGTTTTGGGCCAGTTTTTGGGCCGCGCTGCAAGGGCGGGTGTCGCCGAGAATCGTAACGATCCGTCCCGCTTTCGGCTTTCCGAGCACATCAACGGCATGCAGCGTTTCTCCGCTTGGCGTTACCACGCTTTCTCCTTTCTTCAGCTTGCCGTACAGCGGTCCGGGGCGAATGCCGAAGCGTTCCAGCACTGCGGCGTCCAGCTTGCCGGGAAGGTCCTTCTCGACAACGCGGTATCCGTAGCTGGCAATCCGGTGCTCCAGCAAAGCGGCTTCCACGCGAAAGGTATCATCCTCGAACAGCAGCCCTCCATCATGTTCTACGATTTCAAGCTTGTAATCGATTCGCGATTCGCTTAGCCCAAGCGTGGTTTCCACAAATTTTTTCAAACCCTTGGGTCCGAATATGGTCAGCGGCGAATCCCCGCCCTGGTAGGCGCGGCTGGAAATCAGTCCGGGAAGGCCAAAAAGATGGTCGCCGTGCAGGTGCGTGATGAAGATATATTCCAGCTTGCTCAGTTTCAGGGGCGAACGGAGAATCTGGTGCTGCGTCCCTTCGCCGCAATCGAACAGCCACAAGGAACGGCGTTCCTCAAGCAGGCGCAGCGCCAACGAGGTTACGTTGCGTTCCAGCGACGGCACCCCGGCATTGGTCCCCAAAAAATAAAGTTCCATGCACATCGTCCTTCCGGTTGTAATCAAGTCATCAATGAAAAACTGGCAAAATAGACTGCCAAAACCCTCCGTAAATCGGAGGGTTTGCCAGAAGCTTCTTTATTTAAGAGGTTATGAACGCGCATTTTATGCTTTGTCCACATTAAAATACTTGGCCTCTGGATGAGCGAACACCATCGCCGACACGGAGGCCTCCGGCTCCATCATGAAGCCTTCCGTCAACGCGATCCCGATGTCCTCCGGATGCAGCAGATCAAACAGCAGCTGCTGATCTTCAAGATCCGGACAAGCCGGGTAGCCGAACGAAACGCGAATCCCTTGGTAACGTGCCCCGTGGCGCTGCTTCATGGTCATATCCGCCGGATCCGGGAACCCCCAAATGTCCCGCATGATGTGGTGCACGCGCTCGGCCAGCGCTTCCGCCAGCTCCAGCGCAACCGCCTGCAGCACATGGGAGCGGAGATAGTCGCCCCGTTCTTTCCATGTCTCGGACAATTGGCGGACGCCCTGCCCGGCCGTAACGACGAGAAAACCGACGTAGTCCATCTCTCCGCTGTCCACCGATCTCAGGTAATCGGCAAGGCACAGATAAGGCTCCACCCGCTGGCGCGGGAAGCTGAACCGTTTGATCACTTTGCCGTGATCGGCCGGATCATAGATCAATATATCGTTACCCGACGATTGCGCCGGGAAGAAGCGGTACATCGCCTGCGTGCGGATAATACCGTCCGTTACCGCCTCCAGCAAAATTTGGTCCACGGTTTGTTTTAGCTCCACCGCTTTTTCGTTCCCCGCCGCGAGCAGTTGCTCGACGGAGCCGCGCAAACCTAAATGATGTCCCAAAAGCATTTGCCAATTCACATAAGGAGTAATATGGCCGATCGGATAATCGCGCAGCACATGCCGCTCCAAATCCGGCGGGATAAACACCGGCGCGTCGGTGCGGATTTGCGAACGGTGGACGCGGGTCAGCTCAGGCAACGGCTCGGCAACGGCCACCGCCGCCGCGTCGGCCTCTTTCTCCGCTTCCATCTCCAAGCGCAATTGCTCCCGGCTCGCCGGGTCCATCAGCTTGTTGGCCAAGTCCAGACCGTCCATTGCGTCTTTGGCGTAGACGACCATGCCGTTATACTCCGGCCGGATGCGCGTTTTCGTAAACTTGCGCGTTAGGGCAGCCCCGCCAACCAGAATCGGCACGTCGATGCCCGCGTTGCGCAAATCCTGCGCAGTAAGCACCATCTGCTGCGCCGATTTGACGAGCAGGCCGGACAAGCCGATCGCGTCGGCTTTCTCTTCCCGATATGCTTCAATAATGCGCTCTGGTGGTACTTTTATGCCCAAATTCACGATTTGGTAACCGTTGTTGGACAGAATGATCTCCACCAGGTTTTTGCCGATATCATGAACGTCGCCTTTTACGGTAGCCAGCAGGATTTTCCCCTTAACGCTCGATTCGTTTTTCTCCATAAACGGTTCGAGATAAGCAACCGAAGCCTTCATGACCTCCGCGCTCTGCAGCACCTCCGCGACGATCAGCTCGTTGTTGTTGAACAGCCGCCCGACTTCCTCCATCCCGGCCATCAGCGGACCGTTGATGATCTCCAGCGCGCTGTATCGTTTCAGCGCTTCGTCCAGATCGGGAATCAGTCCTTCTTTCGTGCCCTCTACCACGTAGGAAGCGAGCCGTTCTTCCAGCGTCAGCTGTATCGTACGTTCCTTTTTCTCCACTTTTTTGTTGCGGAAAGCCGCCACGAACGCGGCCAGCGTCTCGTCATTGGTATGATAAATAAGTTCTTCCGCCAGCCGCCGCTCTTCCTCCGGAATCTTCGCGTACCGCTCCAGCTTTTCCGTGTTGACGATCGCATAATCGAGGCCGGCCTTGGTGCATTCGTACAAAAATACGGAGTTCAGCACCTCGCGGCCCGCTTCCGGCAGACCGAAAGACACGTTGCTGACCCCAAGCACCGTTTGGCAGCTAGGCAGCGCCTCCTTGATCAGCCGGATGCCTTCAATCGTTTCCTTGGCGGAGCCGATGTACTGCTCGTCCCCCGTTCCCACCGGAAACACGAGCGGGTCAAAAATTAAATCCTCGGCGTTTAATCCGTACTTGTTCACGAGCAAATCGTGGGAACGTTTGGCCACTTCCAATTTGTCTTCGCGGGTGATCGCCTGTCCGCGTTCGTCGATCGTCCCTACGACCACGGCCGCCCCATATTTATGGATCAGCGGGACGACGCGTTCGAATTTTTCTTCCCCATCCTCAAGGTTAATGGAGTTAATAATCGATTTCCCCTGGCAGTATTTCAGCGCCAGGTCGATGACCTTCGGATCGGTCGTATCGATCATCAAAGGCACTTTCACCTTCTTGACGACCAGTTCAAGAAACTTCTTGATGTCCTCCGCTTCGTCGCGGTCCGGATCCTGAACGCACACGTCGATCACCTGGGCGCCGTTCTTCACCTGGGCCCGGGCGATTTCCGAAGCCTCTTCGTATTTGCCTTCCACGATGAGGCGTTTGAATTTTCGCGACCCCAGAACATTCGTTCGCTCTCCGACCAAATAAGGCCGATTTGCCGCTTCGACATAAACCGGCTCGATTCCAGACAACGCCGGAGGGTGGTCTCCGGCCAGCGTGCGCGGCCGGTATCCGCTCAGCTTCTGCGCCAGGGCGGCGATATGTGCCGGGGTTGTGCCGCAGCAGCCGCCCGCGACGTTCAGCCACCCCTCCTCGGCGAACGCGGCCATTTTCTGGGCCAGCGATTCCGGGGATTCGTGGTATTTGCCGTTTTCATCCGGCAGTCCAGCGTTCGGGTGGCAGCTTACCGCGGCTTTCGCAATGCCGGAAAGCGTGCGGATATGATCGCGCATAAATTCCGGGCCGGTGGCGCAGTTCAATCCAACCGAAATCGGCTTCAAATGCTCGAGCGAAATATAAAACGCTTCGATATTTTGCCCGGCCAAAGTCGTACCCATCGGCTCGATCGTTCCGGAAATCATCAGCGGCAGCTGTTTCCCCGATTTTTGCAGCGCCCGCGTTATCCCGATACTTCCGGCTTTCACGTTCAGCGTATCCTGGGACGTTTCCAGCATCAGCGCATCCACGCCGCCATCGATCAGGGCGATGGCCTGCTCCTCGTAGCTTTCGGTTAATTCGTCGAAGGTGACCCCGCCGGTGACGGACAGCGTTTTGGTCGTCGGACCAAGTACGCCAACGACATATCTCGGATGGTCCGGCGTACTGTATTTCTTCGCGGCCTCTACGGCTAGCTTTGCCGCCGCCAAATTCAATTCCCTTGCTCTATGGGATATATCGTATTCGGCCAGAACAACGGAGGTTGCCCCAAACGTATTCGTTTCTATCAGGTCGGCTCCGGCCGCCAAATATTGCTCGTGAATGCCTTGAATCACATCCGGACGGGTGAGAACGAGCATCTCGTTGCAGCCATCCAGCTCTTCCCCGCCGAAATCGCTCGGAACAAGGTTCTCCTGCTGGATCATGGTGCCCATGGCGCCATCAAGTATCAATATTCGTTCTTTTATTCGGTCTTCCAGGCTCGGTTTGCTCATGATCATGTCCCTCCCGTAAAACGTTAAGACTTAGTTTAACAGAATAAAGCGTTGAAGAAAAGAGAGGACAGGCGTATGAAATGTTGCAAAAAATGTTGCAAAAAACAAGCTGCCCTCATCTCAGCGGATGCAGGCAGCTTGATCGTTGTTGCGCGCGGGGCTTTTATGTAATGATCGATCGGCGTTACTGTACCGTAAACTGCTTGGACGGCATCGAATGTTGATCCCGTGCGGTCACATGGGAAATCACTTTATAGGTTCCCGGCTCCGCAAACTTGCGCTCGAGGACATAGGCGCCGTCTCCGGCGCTTTTTACCGTCACTTTGCTGTGCTCGGCGTTTTCGTCATCGGTGTTCCAAAATTCGAACGTAACCTCCTGCGCGTCATCGACGTTTTCCCCCCGATGCCCCACCTTGGCGGTAAACGTCACGGTCCCGCCGCTTTCAACGGTATCCGGCGTTACTTCAAGATCTACCCGGATCGGCTCCAGCGGTCCATTATCCACCGCCGCCGTTTCGCTTCGTCCGCAGCCGCCAAGCACCGTGATCAACAATACCATAACGGCGATCCGCCCGGCTTTTCCCTTCAATGGATTTCCCTCCTTTTCGCTTATTCCGTACATTCGTTTTGAGATTGGACGTTCGTACGCAAGCTTACGCCAATCGCGCGATAATTTCGTGCAGCTCGGACAAGTGCGAAATTTCGTAATCGGGCTTGATTTCGTCGCTAGGCTGTTTTCCGTCGCGATTGATCCATATGGCCGTCATGCCGACGCTGAGCGAGCCTTTGATATCGGTCGTCAGCTTGTCGCCAACCATAATCCCTTCGCCGGCATCGATCCCTAACCGTTCCAGCGCATGGCGGAAAATGGACGGATCGGGTTTGCCCTTGCCGAACTTGCCGGAAATGATGATCTCGTCAAAAAACGGCGCCAGCTCCGGCACGCCGTCGAGCTTCTCTTGCTGCAGGGCCGGGCAGCCGTTGGTCAGCAGCAGCAGCTTAACGGTTCCGTGAAGTTCCTTGAGCACTTGAAACGTTTCTTCGTAAACATGCGGACGGGCGCGGCGCTCTTTGGCGAACCGCTCCGCCAGTTCCTCGCCGAGCTGGTCGTTATCGACGCCGACGGCCAGCAACCCGCGCCGCCAGGACTCCTTGCGGTATACCGGGGCAAGCTGCTCCAGCTGGCGGAACTCCGGCTGCTCTCCGGCCGAAAACGTAGCCCATAGGCCTTCAAACGGATTAATCCCGATCATCTTCGTAAACGGATACGTTTCGTAAGACTCGTACAGTCCGCGTGCTTCCCGCCGCACCGCTTCCTCCAGCTCTTCCGGCTCGATTCCCGGAACCCGCTGCGCCGCGAACTCGCAGGCAGCGGCAAAAGCTTCCTTTACGCTGCGGTCATCCCACAGCAGCGTATCGTCCAAATCAAAACAAACAGCTTTAATCGTCATCGTTTCAACCTCGCTCCATGATCTCCCTATGGGGGCAAATGAACAACGCATTCCTTATTCCTTGACCAGCTTCACGTGATGCGTGTTGGCATACAGTTCCAGCCGCGCGGCCATCGCCTCGGTGTCAAAGCGGTTGCGCGTCCGGTAAAATACCCATTTTGCATCCCGGATTTTCGGCTCAATTACGATTTTGTTCCGGCTTACGATGATTTTGCTGATATTTCCGGCATCCAGAGATTTGTCCCGGTTAAATTTCGAGGTGTAGAGCCAGCTTTTGTTGATGCGCAAATACGGCTTGCGGAGAAATATGGCGAGCGCCAGCACGGCGTAAAGGATGATCGTAATCCAATACATCATCGTATTCACCTCGGCCGAATTCCCGATGATGCCGACGCTGGCATAGAGCAGAGCCAGCAAGAACAGCACGATCGGCAAAATAAAGTTGCGCCCTTTGAAGACGTCGCCTTCCCCGTTAGGTCCCAAGACGCTTCTCGCGTTTCTTCCGCCCTGCCCGCTCCCCAAATTCGGGCCCTTTCCTTTTTTCTGCATCCGGAGCTGATTCCGCTCCACTTTCCGGTCAAACGAAGCCATGCATGTTCCTCCCCTATTTATCTACAATCTCGATCGATTCGAGTTGCCGGCGAAAATTTCTGCGGACATTCTCCAGGTATGTTTCGCGAAGCTGGGCTCTTTCCAGCATCTCGTCCTGCGTTAAACCTTCCGTTTTATGCTTGCGGGCCAGTTCGTTAATCCGCTTTACCAAAGCATCGATGTCCATATCTTCCTCCTGGATTCATTTACTATGCGCTCCGATGATTCCGGTTTAGCCGCACTTTGGCGGAACAAGCATCATGCAGGGCATTAATTCTTACTTTGACATGAGAAAAAGAGCTTGTCAAGGCGGCGGAAATCACTCCAGAACGCCAATGGCAAGCCCCTTTAGTTTATAGAAATGGTTTAAAAAGTCCGCTTTGACGACAGCCCCTTATAAACACGCGCTAACATATATAAGAAAATAACGATTTCCGTATGTTGTACGTATTGTCATTCCAAAGGAATGAACAAAATATCCCCCGCCTTAATCTCGCTAGAGTTCAACCCGTTGACGCGAATCAACTTCTTGATGTAGACGCGCGTGTCCGATCCTTGCGGCTTATGTTCAACCGCGATTTCCCACAATGTATCCCCGGGCAGAACAACGACTTGCTCAAGCTCCCGCTCCGGACGGCCGGAATCGGAGGAGGCGGCAAATGCCGTTACCACGCCCGTACAAGTAAGGCTCAGCACCAGAAGAAAAACGGCAACCTTGGCGAGGCTGTGACGAAACATCGAAATATGTAGTCTTCTCTTTGCGGGACGAGTAAAAGAAGGTTGGTCATAGATGCTTCTATAGGTAGTGTATCTTGGCATAAATTCATCACTCCAAACAAGCGTTCTTATTAATGCCATTACTATAACACGAACATTTGTTTGATTCAACACTTTTTTCGAACAATTGTTCCCTTTTTTCTTTAGTGCGAGTTTAAAAAGTCAGTTATTCAGCACCGAGAAAGTTGGTTGAAGCCGTGGACGTTAGGAGCTTAGCGTTCGTTTTGGGTACGTGAACACCTGAATGCTTCCTTAGGAACATGCTTCGGAAGCATATGCTAGAGCCCGGCTGAATTCAAGATTCGACGTCGAAACCGCTTCATAATCCGCTTCGTGATCAAAAGATTACTTTTTGATTTCTTTTTAAAGCTTACTTTTAGAACTAATGTTTGTGCGAACGGAAGTTCTGTGTTATAATTTTTCCAAACGTTACTAAATGGGGTTGATCCGATATGTCAAAGATATCCAGCCGGCAACAGGCCATTCTGGAATTTATCCGCAATGAAGTTCGCGCCAAGGGATACCCTCCCTCTGTCCGGGAGATTGGGGAAGCTGTAGGACTTGCCTCCAGCTCTACGGTTCACGGCCATTTGGACCGGTTGGAGAAGAAGGGGCTGATCCGCCGCGATCCGACCAAGCCGCGTGCCATCGAGCTGTTGAATCAGGAAGAATCCGAGAGTTTCAATAACTTCGCTCAAACCGTCGCACGCGTTCCCGTCGTGGGCAAAGTCACGGCCGGTGTTCCGATTACCGCCACGGAGAACATCGAAGATTACTTTCCGCTGCCGGATCATTACACAAGAGACGGAGAAATCTTCATGCTCTCCGTAGTTGGGGACAGCATGATCGAAGCCGGCATACATAATGGAGATTACGTGATTGTCCGCCAGCAGCAGACAGCGAACAACGGGGATATCGTGGTTGCGATGACCGAAGACGACGAGGCGACGGTCAAAACCTTTTACAAGGAGAAGGACCATATTCGTCTGCAGCCGGAAAATCCGACCATGGAGCCGCTGCGTCTGAAGCACGTGACCATCCTCGGTAAAGTGGTGGGCTTGTTCCGGGATCTGAACTGATTCATTTTACGGCAATGAAAAAAGGACGAAGCAGAACAGTCTGCAGCGTCCTTTTTTCCACTTGAAATTTTCATCGGAAAAGGGATGATGCACCCCTCCGTCCGCTAGTCCCAATCCAAATCCGGGAAATAAGGCATCGTTCCGTAGCCGGATTTTCCCCGTCTGCCTCGCATTCCCCATCCAAACCCGAATCCCGCCCGTTCGGAAACCCACCACTGTTTCAAACGATACCGGCGCCGCTGATATCTTTTGAGTGCGGTAACCATTTCATTCAACCTCCTTATATCTATAAGGTATCCAATCGCTGAATAAAAAACGGCATAATTACAGTTTCCAAAATATTCTAGTCCAATAAACGGACTCGCCAGGCCGGTTGATGGAAAAAGTATGAACTGCATAAGATTATTTTTTATCTTAACCCGTTGCGCTGAGCCTTCCAGTGTGATGGTACTTGGATCGAAGGAGGATCTCCGGTCCGGCTCTAACAACATAAGGACAAAAAACGTCGTTATTCCGGCGAAGTCCGTCAATTTGAGAGAAAGAGAGACAATTTATGCCGCTATTTTCCCCCGCCCTCGAGAAAATGCTGCATTCCGGACGGTTCACAGGTCAATAAGAACAAAAAATGCCGCTAATGGGGATAAATATGCCTGGGTCCGGATGATAAGTACATAAAGTGCCGCTATTTTGAAGGTCAACGGTGTATCGTTCCACCCGACGGTTAGCCGTACCATCCAACAGGTTGGTCATTCTACTCGACAGGTCAGCCGTTCCACCCGACAGGTTAGCCGTTCATCCGGCGCAAAGTCGTTCCAGCAGCAGGCTGTTAAGCGTCGATATCCTAGGCTGAGCCCATTATTGCCCGCAAAAAACAAAAATCCCCTGAGGCCAACGGCCCCAAGGGATTCCTCAATTAATACAGCGTCATGTACTGATCGCGTTCCCACGGATGTACTTGCGTGCGGAAAATATCCCATTCGATTTCCTTCAACTCGTAGAAATGGGTCAAGGCGTGATCGCCAAGCGCCTCGGAAATGATTTCGCTGCGGAGCAGCTCGCCAAGCGCTTCCTTCAGATCGGCCGGCAGGCTTGGAATGCCTTCTTCGACGCGCTCTTCCTCGGACATCACATAGATATTGCGATCGACCGGTTCCACCAGCGGAAGCTCCTTCTTGATGCCATCCAGGCCCGCTTTGAGCATCACGGCAAGCGCCAGGTAAGGATTGGCCGCCGGGTCAGGGTTCCGCACCTCGACCCGGGTGCTGAGGCCGCGGGAAGCCGGAATCCGGATCATCGGGCTGCGGTTGCTGGAAGACCAGGCCACATAACACGGCGCTTCATAACCCGGAACAAGGCGTTTGTATGAGTTGACCGTCGGGTTCGTGATCGCCGCGAACGCGCGGGCGTGCTTCAGAATGCCGGCCATGTAATGACGGGCTTCCTTGCTCAGGCCAAGCGGATCGCTTTCCTCATAAAACGCGTTCGTATCCCCTCTAAACAGCGATTGGTGGCAGTGCATCCCCGAGCCGTTGACGCCGAACAGCGGCTTCGGCATAAACGTGGCATGCAGGCCGTGCTGACGCGCGATCGTTTTGACGACCAGTTTGAACGTCTGAATCTGGTCGGCCGCTTTGACCGCATCCGCATATTTGAAGTCGATTTCGTGCTGGCCTGGAGCCACTTCATGGTGAGAAGCTTCGATCTCAAAGCCCATCTCTTCCAGCGTCAGCACGATTTCGCGGCGGCAGTTCTCGCCAAGGTCCGTCGGCGCCAGGTCGAAGTAGCCGCCTTGGTCATTGAGTTCCGTCGTCGGATTGCCTTTGTCATCGGTTTTGAACAGGAAAAATTCCGGTTCCGGACCAACGTTCATCGAGGTGTAGCCCATTTCCTCCGCTTCCTTCAGCACGCGCTTCAAAATGGCCCGCGGATCTCCGGCAAACGGCGTGCCATCCGGCATATACACGTCGCAAATCAGGCGGGCAACGCGATCTTCAGTCACCCAAGGGAAAACCACCCAGGTATCCAGATCCGGGTAGAGGTACATGTCAGATTCTTCGATACGAACGTAACCTTCGATGGAAGAGCCGTCAAACATCATCTTGTTGTCGAGCGCTTTTTCCAACTGGCTGACCGGAATTTCCACGTTTTTGATCGTACCGAGCAAGTCGGTAAACTGCAGGCGGATAAAACGTACATTTTCCTCTTTGGCAATGCGCAAAATATCTTCTTTGGTGTAACTCATGAATTACCTCTCCCAACATTTAGATTATTTTTTGAAAAAGCGGGACAGCTCGCCTTGGATCAGGGAAACCTGATTCGGCTTGCTCCCGGTGACCAACTGCTGCTTCAGCATGCGGTAAAGCTGAGAATCGGTCATTTCTTTCCGCTTCTCTTCCGTGTCCTTCGTGATCACCGTCGCCTCCTGGGATTCACGTGACATCGGATTCATCACCTGCTTGATGCCGGCGATATTAACGCCTTTATCAATGAGACCTTTAATCTCCAGCAGCCGCTCGACATCATTAAAAGAGAACATACGCTGGTTTCCCGAAGTGCGCGCAGGCACAATCAACTCATGCTGTTCATAATATCTGATTTGTCTTGCCGTCAAATCCGTGAGCTTCATTACGATACCGATAGGAAATAAGGCCATATTTCTGCGAATTTCGTCACTCATCGCTCTCAACCTTCCAGTTATATAATCTCTTGACCTTATCATATGTGAGTTATCCTAACATGTCAATAGATATGTTAGGATAACTCACAACAAGTTGCGGTCTTTCATCGTCTGGAGGGCGGTAAGCAACCCGAATTTCACGTGAGAATAAGTTAATCCGCCCTGCATGTATGCGATATAAGGGGCGCGTATCGGCGCGTCGGCGGACAATTCCAGGCTTCCTCCCTGAATGAAGGTGCCGGCGGCCATAATCACGGGATGCTCGTAGCCCGGCATATCCCAAGGCTCCGGCACGACATGACCGTCCACCGCGGCCGCCTTTTGAATGCCTTGCACGAAAGCGATCAATTGCTCCGGACCGCTGAAGGAAATCGCCTGGATCAAATCCGTGCGCCGCTCGTTCCACCCCGGCCGGCTTTCGAAGCCGGCCCGCTCGAATACCGCCGCCGCCAGGACGCTGCCTTTGACCGCTTGTCCCACGATGGTCGGCGCCAGGAACAGCCCCTGGTATATGCCGCGGGTCGTCCCCAGCATCGCCCCGACTTCCCCGCCGATTCCCGGCGCCGTCAGACGATAGGATGCGAGCTTCACGAGGTCTTCGCGCCCGCAGATATATCCCCCGGTTTCCGCCAGGCCGCCGCCGGGATTTTTGATCAAAGAGCCGGCGATCAGATCGGCGCCGACCTCGGTTGGCTCCCGTTCTTCGGTAAATTCGCCGTAGCAGTTGTCGACGAACACGATCGCCTCCGGTTTGAGCGCTTTAACCTCGCGCACCATCTCCCCGATTTGTTCGACGGTAAAGGAATCGCGCCAATCGTATCCCCGCGAACGCTGGATGCCGATCACCCTCGTCCTATCGGTAATTTTCCCTCTCACCGCCTTCCAATCGATTGTGCCGTCGGCAGTTAGCTCCGCCTCGTTATAGGCGATTCCGAAGTCCTGCAGCGAGCCGCTGCCGTCTCCCGGCTTACCTATCACTTTATGTAGTGTATCATAAGGACGGCCCGTGATATAGAGCAGTTCGTCCCCGGGACGTAAGACACCGAACAATGCCGTCGCGATCGTATGCGTTCCGGAAGCGAAATGAGGGCGGACGAGCGCCGCTTCCGCGCCGAATACGTCAGCGTACACGAGATCCAGCACCTCGCGTCCGCGGTCATTGTAGGCGTATCCGGTCGATCCGGAAAAATGGTAATCGCTCACCTGGTGCCGCTGAAACGCTTCGATGACTTTCCACGAGTTGTGATCGACGATTTCGTCGATCTCCCGAAACCTCCCTTCCGCCTTACGCTCGGCCGCTTTTAGCCAATTTACGATCTCATCCGAAAATACCGCCATCTTGTTGTTCTCTCTCCCTTATCTCGATTCGTTCGTTTCTTCATGGACGTCAGGCTTTTGAACCGCAAAAGGAGCGAGCTGATCCCCGTATTTCGCAAAATCCGCCTGGTTTACGTTCACATCGTAAATCATGTCCGCCTCATCCATTTGCTGATTCACCACATCGCCGATCCGGTACAAAACGGAGGCGAGATCGCCCCGCTCCGCCGGAATCCGAAACGATTTGGTTCCGCCGGACAACCTGCGCTGCACCGCTTCGCGGATCGCGGCCAGGTCCCGTTCATCGTAAGCGCTGATCTTTAAGAACCCTTCGCCGGAGGGCAGCATCTGCAAGCCATCGGGCCGGCAAAGATCGATTTTGTTGAACAGAACGATCTGAGGTTTCCCCCCCGCCCCCAGCTCGGTTAAAATCCGCCCCACGACCGCCATCTGCTCCTGACGCATCGGCGACGACGCGTCGACGACGTGAAGGATCAAGTCCGCCTCGTTCACTTCCTCCAGCGTCGCGCGGAAAGCGGCCACCAAATCATGCGGCAGGTTTTGAATGAATCCGACCGTATCGGTCAGCACCACCTCTTTGCCGCCGGGCAGCGGCAATAGGCGCGTCGTCGGATCAAGCGTGGCGAACAGCTGGTTCTCCACGTACACGTCCGCGTTCGTAAGCTGCCTCAGCAGCGTGGATTTGCCGGCGTTCGTATAGCCTACCAGCGCCACCTGCACGACCCCGGTCTCCTTGCGGCGGGCCCGATGCAGACGGCGGTGCCGCGTCACCTCTTCCAGTTGACGCTTCAGCTCGCCGATGCGGCGCCGGATATGGCGGCGGTCCATCTCCAGCTTGCTTTCCCCCGGTCCCCGCGTGCCGATGCCGCCGCCAAGCCGGGACAGGTTTTTGCCGTGGCCGGACAGCCGCGGCAGCAGATAGGTCAGCTGAGCCAGCTCCACCTGAATGATCCCTTCCCGCGTTTTGGCCCGCTGGGCAAAAATATCAAGGATCAGCTGCGTGCGGTCGATAATTTTGGCGTCCAGCATCTCCTCCAGATTGCGCACTTGCGCCCCGGACAGCTCCTGGTCGAAGATCGCCGTATTCGCTCTCAGGCGGTCCATGAGCTCCCTCAGCTCCAGCACCTTGCCTTTACCGATAAGCCAGCGCGGATCCGGTTTGTCGCGGTTTTGCACCGCCGTCTCCGCCACCTCCACGCCCGCCGTCTCCGCCAGCCGGACCAATTCGTCCAAAGAATAGGACGGATCGATCCCGGTTTGCTTCGTCTCCGGGGTAATCAAGCTAACGAGAACGGCGATATCCTGAATTTTGTCGTTGGTCTCATGTAATGATTTGGCCATAAACCACTGCTCCTTATATCAACCGGTTATCCCTTTTTCTCCAGCTTCAGATCCTCCGTCCTGAGCGTCATCAGCTCCAGTTTGCCCGGGGAGCCGCCGCCGTATTGGTTCAGCAGCCGGACGGCCTGCTGGCGGATCGAACGTTCGATCACGTTGCGGACGTAGCGGGCGTTGCTGAACAGATGTTCGCTTTCGCATTTTTCCTTAAGCAAATGCTGCTTTAGTTTGAGTATCGCCTGGGGCATCAGGATATAATCCCTTTCTTTGGCCATCGCTTCGGCGATCTGTATCAACTGGTCGATCGTATAGTCCGGAAAATCCATCTGGATCGGAAACCGGGACGGCAGCCCCGGATTCGTTGACAGGAAAAAGTCCATTTCATCGGAATATCCGGCCAGGATGAGAATGAACTGGTTCTTCTGGTCCTCCATCGCTTTGACCAGCGTATCGATCGCTTCCTTGCCGAAGTCTTTCTCCCCGCCCCGCGCCAGGCTGTAGGCTTCGTCGATGAACAAAATGCCGCCCAGCGCTTTTTTGACCAGATCGCGCGTTTTTTGCGCCGTATGGCCGATATATTCGCCGACCAGGTCGGCCCGCTCCACCTCGATCAAATGCCCTTTGCTCAGCACGCCCATCCGTTGAAACATCTTGGCCACGATGCGCGCCACCGTCGTTTTGCCGGTGCCCGGATTGCCCTTGAAAATCATATGATATACCTGCGGCCCCGACAGCAGGCCCGCTTCCGAACGCATGGAAGCGATCTGTAAAAACGCGAAAATTTCGTACATGAACTCCTTAATATGATCCAACCCGATCAGGTGATCCAATTCCTTTTGAATTTCCACGAACAGCCCTTGCTGCGGCAAAGCTTTGGCGGCCGGGCCCGGTTCGCTTTCGGGAACGCTCTGCGAGACGACCGGCGGCTCGGCGCTGCGTAAAATGACGTTGATTTGCCGGGACGGTCTCTCATCCGAAGAGCCGCTTCTGGCTATAACACGCCCAGACACAGGGACATCACCTCTTTTATAAAGGTAATCAAAAATTCGTCTTTCCATCACGAAGAAACTCAAGCGGTCTATTCGACGTCGAACCTTGAATTCAGCCGGGATTTCCGTTGCTCACGTAGGCGTGCCTACGCTCCGCCGCTCAATCCCTACGCTTCATCCAACCTTTCGGTGCTAGAAACCCGGATTTTTGATCTTAATTTAAAGGGGCAGGTTGAAAAAAGGCAGCCTTTTTCGAAGCACACTTTTAAATGTATTCTCTCTCCCTGTCCGTTATTAGAAGTTTTGTCACCCTCGGCCCAAAGCGAGCGCCAGCTGATCCATTTTCCATTTCGTATAAGCCAAAATCTCCCGTACCGTATTGGGAATCGGTTTAAGCACCGCGGATTTCTTCAACGACAGCTTCGGGTCATGATAGCCAAACGCCTCGGCGATTTCCAGCGCCCGGTTCCCGTGATACGTATGCGTAATAATGAGAGCGGAATCGTACCCGCGCTCCTCCATGATCGCCTGGCTGAATTTCAGGTTTTCGAACGTGCTGGTCGCCTCGTTTTCAAGCAGGATTTTTTCCCGCGGGATGCCGCTGCGTTCCAGATAATTCGCCATGCCCTCCGCTTCGGTGTATTTGGAGTTGGCCGTATCCCTGCCGCCGGTCAGCAAAAACAGCTTAAACTTCCCCTCCTTATAATCCTGAATGCTCTGCTCCAGCCGCTCCCGCAGCCCCGGGCTCGGTTCGTCCCCCCACAGAGAAGCTCCCAGCACGATGCCGACATCGGCCGGTTCGGAGCGGCTGGCGCTCACGGCCGGATTTCGCTCGATGCTGCCGATCTGGGCCAGCACATAAAGCACCCAGGCCAGTCCCAGCGCGCACAATACGAGGCCCCAGCGAATCAACTTTCCCCGTATCCCCCGTTTTTTCCGTACCGGTTCGCCAAAAGTCAACGTTGTTCTTTTCTTGGCAAAAAGCATGTCTCAACCTCCATCGGGATGCGAATCCGCGTTCATAAACCCGCTGCGGTAATGCTCAAGCGACAACTGAAAAAGCGGAAAGCGCTGCTTGTTAATGGCATGAAGCAGTTCATGGGCCGTCTCTGCTGCCAGATCATAATCTTTTACCGTAATAAGGCCGCTTGTAAGCGCGTCGTCAAGTTCATCCTGATCGAGCAAAAACACTTCTCCGGTCTTTAACACGACGATATCCAAATACAAATCGTCAAACCAGGGCACGCCCTGATCCGTAATCCCCTGCGTTTTGCAAATATCGATATACCATTCCACGATTTCCCCTTGGTCATCGAACATCGCCGTGACGACGTAATGGGCCCCTTTCGGGTAGTACTGCAGCCAGGTAAACCCTTTGTCGGCAATGCGAAACGTGTGTCCTCCATAGGTTTTCCACAGCGGATCGCGAAGATCTTGAATCGTATACAACGTCACATGCCCCGTGAAGACATCGTTTTGTACAAACTTGGATTTGAACTGACGCTGGGTTATGCGGCGCCAGTTCGCGCGGTCTCCGAATTTTCGCTTCATAGATTATAGCCCTTTCACCAACAATGTACTATCACTTTACCATATTTGAAAAAGAGTCACAAAACAGCCGCAACAAACGGGAAAAGACCCCCGGACGCTAAACGCGCCGCTCTGGAGGTCTTTGCCTTGCGGGTGGTTGGCCCGCGGGTTCGCGTGCCATATAGATCGATCGGCGCTTTCGGGAATTCGGCAGGTTAGCCTCCCGTCCCCTGAATCGCTTCATTCGCACCAGCCGGTGCGTTCAGCCCGTTCCCTGAATCGGTTTGGCCGTTATTTCCATCGGCGGGTGGCGCGGACGTATCCGCATTTCCTTCGCCTAAGCCGCCGTCAGGAGGAACCACGGTACCGGGATTCGAGACGCCCCCGTCTCCGTTCCCGCTTCCGTTTCCGGGGTTGCCGTTGCCATTACCGTTGCCATTGCCATTGCCTTGGCCATTCCCTAGGCCATTTCCGTTGCCTTGGCCATTTCCGTTGCCGTTCCCCTGGCCGTCTCCCGAGCCATCCTCGTTTCCGGGCGGGAAACCTTGATTTCCGCTGCCGTCGTCAATTTGCCCATCCCCCGGCAATCCCTGGTTGCCATCACCGTCTGCGCCCGGATCGGGCAGATCGTCCATCGGATCTTCGCCCGCTTCGATCAACACCTGGGCATTGTTCGATGGATCGCTTTCCGCGTCGTTGACGGGGTCGTAAGCCGTAACACGGTAGATATAACCCGTTCCCGGGGTAATGCTGATGTCTTCCGTTTCCGTAGCGCTGGAATCCATAATATGCGTGAAATCCGTTTCCGAAGCTTCACGGCGGTAAATCCGGTAAACCGCACCGGCTTGTTCCACGCCTTTCCAGCTAAGCGCAACCGTACCGGTATCCGCGTTATAGACCGCGCTGAGTTCGGACGGCGCCGCCGTCTTCGGTTCCTCTTGCGCCGGCGGCTTCAGGTTGGCCGGTATCGGGAAATCCTTGACCGGCACGCCGGCCAGCGCCTCTTTCATCACCGCCGCGAACAGCGCCGCGGTCTGGCCGCTGCTTCCGTTCAGCAGATGGTCTTTATCCGCATTGTCATAGCCCATCCAGATCGCGGCCGTCCACTCCGGCGTGTAGCCGACGAACCACACGTCGCGGTTTTTGCTGCTTCGCAGGCCCGGGATGCCGTGCTGCGTCGTCCCCGTTTTCCCGGCAACCGGACGGTCGATTTTTGCCCGCCGGCCCGTCCCTTCATTGACGACGTTTTCCATCATTTTCGTCATATAGTAGGCCGTGCGTTCGCTGATTACCCTTTTCGGTTTCGGCGGGTTGTATTTATATTTAACTACCCCGTTATGATCGACAATCTGCTTAATCGAATACGGAGGGTTGTATTCCCCGCCGTTGGCAAACACGCTGAACGCCCCCGCCATTTCCAGCGTGTTCGTCCCGTAGGTCAAACCGCCAAGCGCGATCGCCAGGTTGCGGTCGTTTTTGTCCATCGTGATGCCCATTTCCTGCGCGTATTTCACGCCTGTGCCGGCCCCGACCTCATTCAGCAGCCACACGGCCGGAATGTTCTCCGATTTCGTCAGCGCGGTCGTCAGGTTGATCGTGTTCGAATAGCCGTGCAGATTCGTCGGACAATAATCGCCGAAGCACTGCTTATTGTTCGGGATCTGCGAATCCGGCGTAAATTTGCCTGATTCGAGCGCCGGCGCATAGGACACGATCGGCTTAAACGCCGAACCCGGCTGTCTGCGGCTGTTCAGGCGGCTGTAGCCTTTGCGCTGGTAATCCCGGCCGCCAAGCAGAGCGACGAGGCTGCCGTTCTCATGGTTCATGATGACGATCGAACCCTGAACCTGTTTATCGTCCTTGCTTTTTTCGAAATAATCGTCGTTGGCGAACGCCTTCTCCACCGCTTTTTGCGCCTGGGCGTCCATCGTCGTGTAAATTTTGTAGCCGCCGCGGTTCAGCTCGTCTTCGGTGAGGCCAAACTTCTCCTCGGCTTCCTCGACCACATAGTCTTTAAAGGCGAGGTAGCTTTGGTTGCTGGCCGGCGGTTCGTAGTCGTAAACCACCTTTTTCGCCTCGTCCCGCTCCTCGGCGGTAATGTATCCTTCCTGATACATCAGGTCGAGAACGACGCCGCGGCGCTCTTGAGAAAGCTCAGGATTCCGCAGCGGGTTATATTTGGACGGCCCTTTGGGCATAGCCGCCAGTGTGGCCATTTGCCACAGCTTCAGGTCGTTCAAATTCGATTTGCCGAAGTAGCGGATGGAAGCCGCTTTAATTCCGTACACCGTTCCGCCGAAATTAATCCGATTAAGATAAAGCGTTAAAATTTCATCTTTCGTTTTGTGACGTTCCAGCGCCATCGCAATCGACATCTCCGTCGCTTTGCGGAAAAACGTTTTGTCCGCGCTGAGGAAAATGTTTTTGGCGAGCTGCTGCGTAATCGTACTTCCGCCTTCCACCAGGGAACGGGCCACGACATCCTTTACCGCCGCTCTGCCGATCGACCAAAGATCGACGCCGTTATGCTCGAAAAACCGCCGGTCTTCCGTGGCGACAAACGCTTTTTTGAGCAGGTCCGGGATTTCGTCTGCGTCAACAGGCTCGCTTTTGTCGATCGAGAGCTCCCCCATCAACGCGCCGTTACGGTCGTATACCTTGGTTGTTTCGTAGACCGTCAGCTTGTCCCCGTTTTCCATGAGGATCTTTTCGCCGCTGACCGTAATGTACATATAACCCGCAATCGCGCAGAAAACCGCGAACGCGATCGTGAAAAACGAAGTCCACAGCAGTTTCTTTACGGTCAGTTTTTTCTTTTTGCGCGCCTTCGGCGCCTTTCCTTTTTTCCCCGATTTATTGCTTCGTTCCAGTCTTGGATTTTGGCTGGACATGGTTTCTCTGACCCCCTTTTACCTCTCCGTTAAAGGTTCGGCCTCCGCCCTCAACCCCCGGCGGCAGCGCCGCAGCGAGGCGGTTGAACCCGCTCCCGGTGAATCCGGAGCGCCCAAAAATGCCCGGAACGAAAAGAACAACCTGGGTCAGGTTGCTCTCTCCTTTTCCTATACCTTTAACGTATTGAAATCAAAAAAGTTTCACTATCGCTTTAGCCCTCGTTCTGCGTTTCCTGCATCAGCGACACGTTGCGCTGCGGCTGGAACGTGGAAATCGCGTGCTTGTACACCATTTGCTGGCGTCCGTCGCTGTCGATGACGATCGTGAAGTTGTCAAAGGCTTTGATCGTTCCCCTGATCTGAAATCCGTTCGTCAGAAATACCGTCACCGGTATGCTTTCTTTGCGAAGCTGGTTCAGAAATGTATCCTGGATATTAATGGTCTTGTTCATAGCCGTACCCCCAATAGGAATCAATTAGTGTTTTGAATTATATTCAAGATCAGCGGGAAACTTTCCTGCTATTATAGCATGGGCCGCCGCCAAAATCCCGGAAAAATTTTCGCCGCTCCCCGCATCGATCCAGGCGATCTCCTTCATATGCCTGAACCAGGAGAGCTGCCTCTTGGCGAAACGCCGCGTATCCCTCTTTAGTTTCTCCACGGCTTCCGGCAGCGGAACGCCGTCCTCCAGGTGTTCGGCGATTTCCTTGTAGCCAAGCCCCTGCATGGACACGAGTTCCCGGGAATAACCCTGACGAAGCAGGCGGCGCACCTCATCCACAAGACCAAGCCGCAGCATTTCGTCAATTCTCCGTTCAATACGGTTATAAAGCATTTGCCGGTCCATTGTCAAACCGATGACGCACAAATCGTACGGGGACTCCTTGATTTGTTTGTCCAATTGCTCCGATAGAGTCGTTCCCGTCAGATGGTGGATTTCCATGGCGCGAATCACCCGCCGCACATCGTTCGGATGCAATCGGGCGGCAGATCTGGGATCGATGGCCGCCAGCTTGGCGTGCAGCGCCTCCGCGCCGTGTTCTTCGGCGTACGCCAGCTCCGCGGCGCGGAACGCCTCGTCGGCCCCGGCTTCCGTAAATTGGAATTCATAGCAGACGGATTCGATATACAGCCCCGTCCCCCCGACGATAAAAGGCAAATGCCCGCGGCTTTCGATCTCCGGAATCAGCTTGCGGCACCACTCCTGAAATTGGGCGGCGGAAAAAGGCTCGTCCGGCTCCAGCACGTCGATCAAATGATGGGGGACGCCCTCCATCTCCGCCGGAGCGATTTTGGCCGTGCCGATGTCCATGCCCCGGTACACCTGCATCGAATCGCCGGAAATCACTTCGCAGGAAAACGCTTTGGCGATTTCGACGCTAAGCTTCGTTTTGCCCACCGCCGTCGGACCGACGAGCACCAGCAGCCGCGGTTTCTTATTTATGGTCAAGCGCGATCACTCCGTAAGCTATTTTGGTATGGGCGCGGGCGCTCGTCTCGAAGCCAAGCCGGGCAAATTCGCCGCTCCCTTTTTGTTCCTTCATGACGACCGTTTTCCGGGCGACCCGGCACGCTTCCCGCACCGCCTCCGCGCTCAGGCTGCCCGCGTTGGCAAAGGTTCTCAGCGGCGAAATCGAGGAAGAATCCTCGAGCGGATGCCGGAACATCGGATCGAAATAAACGATGTCCGCGCTTTTGTCGGGCATGCCGCGCAAAACCTCCAAATGGTTCCCATGCACCGTTTCGATGCGCCGCAAAGCGGCGTCAAACTCCGGCAGCCCGGAAACATAGTGCTTCAGCCCCTCCTGCAGCAGCGCCCAGAGCGGAAACGAATCCTCCAGCGCCAGCACCCGGCCCCCGGGGCCGGCGGCAACGGCGAAAACGCTCGCGTCGGAGCCGAGACCGGCCGTGCCGTCGATGACGAAGTCGCCGGGGGCGGCGCGGGCCGCCTCCAGCATGGCGTCGCTTTCGCCTTTAAGCAGCCGCTTGGCGCGGACGAAACCCATGCTGGGGTGGAACGTCAGCGGCTCTTGCCCGGCCCGGTGCAAACGAACCCCCTGCTCCATAACGACCAGAATGTCGCCGTCTCCGTAACGCTCGGCCAGCTTGGCCAGCGAGGTCCGGCCGCGCGGCACGCGGGTTGCCCCGGTCAGTGCCGCCAGGTTTTGAGCCCGCTCAAGCACGGCGGGAGTCTCGCGGTCTCCCGTAGTAATTAACATGATGAAATTCCTCCGTTCGCGCCGCTCACATGACCCGCTTGAACAGCTTTTCCAAATCGTACGCCGTAAACGAAACGATGATCGGTCTCCCGTGCGGGCAAGTGTACGGCTGTTTGCAGGCCGCCAAGCGGCGGATCAGCGTGTTCGCTTCCTCCGGCGTCAGCTTCTGGTTTGCTTTGATCGAAGCTTTGCAGGACACCATCGTGGAAGAGGCCTCGCGCAGCTTGGCGAGGTCGATGGCCCGCTCGTGCAGCACCCATTCCGCCATTTCCTGGATGATCGCTTCTTCTTCCCCTTGGGGAAACCAATACGGGTGAGAGACGACGCGGAACGTGCCCCCGCCGAAATGCTCAAGGATGACGCCGGCCTGTTCGAACCAGTGCAGCCGCTCCTTCAGCTTGGCGCTGTCCGACGGCGTAAATTCCAGAGTAATCGGGATCAGCAGCTCCTGCGAAGCGTCCGCCGGATGGCCGAATTTTTCGTAATAATATTCGTAATTCACCCGCTCATGCGCGGCGTGCTGGTCGATCAAATACAAGCCCTCTTCGTTCTGGGCGATGAGGTATGTGCCGTGATGCTGTCCGATCAGGGACAGCTCCGGGAAGGCCGGAAGCTCCGGCGCCGCCGCAGGCGCGCCGTACAGCGCTTCCGGCATCTCCTGCAGCCGCTCGGGGCGCAGCGGCTGCTGCGATGCCGAGCCGCCGCTATACGCGGCGGCGGCGCTGTCCCGGCCAAGCCCTCGCAAAGCGGGGGCTTGGCCGGGGTTTGCGGCGGCGCCTGGCGTTGCGCCAGCGCCGCTTCGGGCTGCGCGGCGCCGTACGCGCCGGCGCCGGCAGGGCCCCGCTCCCGCAGCGTCAGGCCTGCGGCCGCTGCGGGAGCGCCCGGGGCGGTCCGGGCGGCCGAGCCGCCGCCCGGAAGCGGGCCGCCGGCGGCGCCTTCGGCGAACGCGCCGCCATCCGTGCCCGGGGCGCGCTCCGGCGCCGCCCCGGAAAAGCCGCGGTCCGCCATGCCGGACCGCGCGCCTATGTCCGCTCCGCCCCAGGCCTCCGGCCGGAGCGTCCCGTTCCCCGCCGCGCCCGGCTGCCCGGCGGCGGCTTCTCCCGCGCCGCCATCCGGCGCGGGGAAGTGAAACTGCTCCTGGATCACCGCTTTGCTGGATCCTCTGCCAATCTGCTGCCGCACGACCTGCGGAATCAGCACCAGACCGTTCAGCACGCTGCGGATGCTGCTCTCCACAAACCCGTTCAGCTCGGGCTCCTTGCTGAAACGGACCTCCAGCTTCGCCGGATGCACGTTCACGTCCACCAGCGACGGATGCATGTCCAGCATCAATACGACCAGCGGATAGCGGTTGATCGGCAGCAGCGTATGGTAGGCTCTTAGAATCGCCTGATGCAGGCCCTGATTGCGGATGTAGCGGCCGTTCACGATCGTGGACATCCCGCCGCGGTTCGACCGGGCCAGATCGGGTCGGCCGATGTAGCCCGTGATCCGGTAATCCAAGTCCTCGGCTTCGATCGGCACCATCCCTTTCGATGTGTTTACGCCGTATATGGCGGCGATGACCTGCAGCAGGTCCCCGCCGCCCGGGCTCTGCAGCAGCGTGTTGCCGTTATGCCGCAGCGTAAAAGCGATGTTCGGGTGAGCCAGCGCCTGCCGGTACACACAGTCCGAGATGTGCCCCAGCTCCGTCTGGATCGTTTTCATATATTTCAGCCTTGCCGGAGTATTGTAAAATAATTCCCGCACCGTAATATCCGTGCCTTGCGGCGCGGCGGTCTCTTCGTTTTGCTTCAGCGTTCCGCCTTCGATCACGATCTGCCGGCCGAGCCCGGTGTCGTCGCTGGAGGAGACCAGCTTGACCTTGGCGACGGCGGCGATACTCGGCAGCGCCTCGCCGCGAAACCCAAGGCTGCGGATTTGAAACAGGTCGCGGCCTGATGCGATTTTGCTCGTCGCGTGGCGGTAAAACGCCGTCTCGCAGTCCTCCGGGGCGATGCCGGAGCCATTGTCCGTCACCCGGATGAGCTCAAGACCGCCTTCTTCCACCGTCACTTCAATGCTTGTCGCCCCCGCGTCGACGGCGTTTTCGACCAATTCCTTGACGACCGACGCCGGCCGTTCCACCACCTCGCCGGCGGCGATCTGGTTGGCGATATGCTCGTCCAATACTACGATTTTTGCCACTTGTTTTCCCTCCCGCCTTGCCGTTTCCGTTCATTTCTTGGCTACATGTCTTTAGCCTTCATCTTGAGCTCGTTCACGAGCTGCATCGCCTGCAGCGGCGTCATATTCATCAAATCGGCACTTTTAAGCATGTTAATGATCTGCCGGGCCCCTGGGTCCTCGGCGGCCGGCTTCGCTTTCTTCGGCGGCGTTTCGTCGCCAAAGATGGACAGCTGCACAACTTCTTCCGCACCCACAAGCTCGTCCTTCAAGGATGTCCGCGCTGCCGCCGCCTCTTGCGAGGCCGATGCATACTTGCCGGCGGACGTAGACGGGTCCATGGTCCCGGTGCTATAGGACAGCGTCGTTTCGCGATTCAGCGCGGCGCCGGCGAGCTGCGCATCCGCCGCCAGGCCAGAGCCGTCCGTACCCGCGGCTTCCCCGCTCGATCCTTGCCCAGCCGGAGACACCCCATCTCCCGCATTCGTTTTCGCTCCCGCTCCGCCGCCGGACACCGGCGCCTTTTGCTCCAGATCCTGAAGCAGCCCGTAGGCGCGTCCGATGATTTCCTCCGGCAGCCCGGCCAAACGGGCGCAGTAGATGCCGTAGCTCGTATCCGCGGCCCCCGGGATCAGCTTGCGCAGGAAGTGGACTTTGTCCCCGCTCTCCTGCACGGCCATGCTGTAATTGCGCAAGGACCCGAGGCTGTGCTCCAGATGGGCCAGCTCGTGGAAATGCGTGGACACCAGCGCCTTGCAGCCGATTTTGTTGTGCACGTATTCGATCACCGCTTGTGCGATGGCCATCCCCTCGCTGGTCGACGTTCCCCGGCCCAATTCGTCGATGATGATCAAGCTGCGCGGCGTTGCTTTTTCGGTCATGATCTGAATGTCGGCCATTTCAACCATAAACGTGCTCTGGCCGCCGATCAGATCGTCCGCCGCCCCGATCCGCGTGAAAATGCGGTCAACCAGCGGAATTTCCGCTTTGGCCGCGGGCACGAAGCTGCCGATCTGGGCCAGGATCGATATCAGCGCCACCTGGCGCATATACGTGCTTTTCCCGGCCATGTTCGGCCCGGTGATCAAGAGGATGCTCGCCTCCTCTTTGCGCAGGGCGGTGCCGTTGGCGATGAACGCCGTATCGTTCATGACCGATTCCACCACCGGGTGGCGGCCCTGCTCCACGATCAGGTCATATCCGTCGGTCAGCGCCGGCTTCACGAAGCGGTTCTCCGCCGCGACCACCGCCAGCGAGCGCAGCACGTCGATTTCGGCGATCCGTTCGGCCAACTGCTGCAGCCGGGGAATTTCCGCGGCGATTTTCTCCCGCAGCTCGCTGAACAGCGCATACTCCAAATCGACCATTTTTTCCTCGGCCTCGAGAATCAGCGCTTCTTTCTCCTTCAGCTCGGGGGTGACAAACCGCTCGGCGTTGGCCAGCGTCTGCTTCCGTTCGTAGCGGCCTTCCGGGAGCGCGGACAGGTTCGCCCGCGTAACTTCGATGTAATAGCCGAACACTTTGTTGTAGCCGATCTTCAGCGATTTGATGCCGGTCGCCTGCCGTTCGGCCGCCTCAAGCTCGGCGATCCAGCGCTTGCCGTTTACGCCGGCCTCCCGCAGCTCGTCCAGCCGCGCATGATAACCGGCTTTAATGATCCCGCCTTCCCGCACCGATACCGGCGGATCGTCGGCAATCGCCGCCTCGATCATATCGGCCAGATCCGCGCAATCGTCCATCGTTCCCGCCAGCCGCCGCAGCGTGGACGAATCCGCGCTTCCGCACAGCTCCTTGATCGCCGGCACCTGGCGCAGCGAAGTTTTCAGCGCGACCATATCCCGCCCGTTGGCGCTGCCAAACGCCACCTTGCCGACGAGCCGTTCCAAATCGTAAATATTGTGCAGCGAGCTGCGCAAATCCTCACGCAAAATAAAGCCGCCATGCAGATGCTCGACCGCTTCGAGCCGTTCCTCGATCCGCGCGCGCTGCAGCAAAGGCTTGTCGATCCAGCGGCGCAGCAGGCGCGAGCCCATCGATGTCTCCGTCCGGTCCAGCAGCCACAGCAGGGAGCCTTTTTTGGAACGTTCCCGCACCGTTTCGACCAGTTCGAGATTGCGGCGGGTAAACGGATCGAGAATCATAAACTGCTCGGGCTCGTACGCGTGAATCTTCGTCAACTGCCCCAGCGAACGCTTTTGCGTTTCGCTCAAGTAACCGACCAGCAGGGCGATGTTTTCCCGGCGTTCGGGCTCCAGGCGGATCCATTCGGCCTCGCCGAACTGCGTCCGGCCGGCATCCTCCTTGGGCTTGTTCCACGGAGTATACACGACCGGCTTGCTGAGCGGAGCCGCTTGCTCCTTAATCCAATCAAGCAGCTCGGAATCCCCGATGATTTCCGCCGGATCGTACAGCCCCAGCTCGTCCCGCAGCCACTCCTTGCTTGAAGGCGACGAGGTGGCGTACAGGGCTCCCGTGGACAGGTCGCAGGCGGACAAAGCCATCAGCCCCTGGCGTTCGGTTACGCAAACTATGTAATTGTTGACTTTATCGCCAACCGTTTTCCCTTCCATAATCGTGCCCGGGGTGATCACCCGCACGATCTCGCGCTTGACCACTCCCTTGGCCTGGGCGGGATCTTCGGTCTGCTCGCAAATCGCCACCTTGTATCCTTTTTCGATCAGCCGCTGAATATAGTTGTCCGCCGAATGGTAAGGAACGCCGCACATCGGTATTTTCTCGTCGGCCCCCCCATCCCGGCCGGTCAGCGTGATTTCCAGCTCTTTGGCCGCCAAAATCGCATCGTCAAAAAACATTTCGTAAAAGTCGCCGAGCCGGAAGAACAGAAACGCGTCCTGCGCCTCCGCCTTGACCCGCAAATATTGTTCGATCATCGGCGTGTAGGTAGCCATGATTCCCCTCCAGATTTGCCTCTATTTTCATGTCATTCGTAGAATTCTATTATAGCAGAGAAAGACGGGTAGGGGTTACGAACGAATTTGCAAATTCCATAACGGACGGATATCGGCGCTTTCGTCCCAGGTTCGCCCGGACAGGACCGCTTCCAGGAGAGGAGCGATATAGCTTTCGTAGCGGGGATAAGCGGCGGCGGCGCGGAGATCTTGGATCAGCGGGGGCAAAACGGAACGCAGTTCCTGTTGCCGGCCGGCGTAAAACGCGGTGAAAACGGCCGTTTTCTCCAGCGGCCTGCGATTGAGCTGTCCGGCGTTTTCGGCGATGAGGCGGGCCAGAGCGACGGTCCCTTTGGCCACCAGAGGGGAAATCAAAAAGCTGGGCAGCGTCCGGTACTCGAAGCCGCCGTAATCTTTGCGGCGGACGTCGCCGAGAAACCCGTAGCGCGGACGGCGGCGATGGCTGCGGCCATCCTCCAGCACCGCAAGCGGCAGCGCCAAATAGTTGTCAAAGGTCCGCAGCAGCTCGCTCGTCAGCGGAACGCCGCTGAAGTGGAGATGTCCGCCGAGCGGAAACCCTCGCTGCGGCATGGCTCCGGCCTGCCAGACAAGCTCCCGGTCATCGATCGCCTCGCCCGCCGCGCGAAAAGCGCGCATCAGGTGAACGATGGTTTCGCGCGGATCATGTCCCGGCTGCGGACGCAGCTCGGCGAGCGGAAACATGCGGCGCCCGCGGTAACGCAGCACGTCGCACCCGGCAGCGCCATGGCGGCTGAGGTAGCGCGAGGCCGGGATCACTTTGCCGGTGGCCGGATTCACCAGCAAAAATTCCGGGTCCATCCCGATCAGCGGTTCCTGCGCGGCTTCGCCGGCTTGCTCCAATTCTTCCATCGCTTCGCGGATCGCCCGGGCGAACAGGCCGGCTTGCCGCAGGTCCGGCACCTCCGGCGCCAGGGAGAGGGCTTCCACCGTAAAGCGGCCTTCTTCTCCGGCCGCGATCACGACCTCTCCCATATCCAGCCCCAGCGCGTATAAAGCCCGGACCGCCGTGGACTCCAGCCGTTTCCACAGCACGGAGCCCGGGGCCGGCCCGTTGGCGGGGAATTGCAGCGCATGCCCGCTCCGTCCCAGCGGCCGGGCCTCCAGGGCGCGCAGGTGAAACACGCTTACCGCGTACCGCCGGATAAACCGGCGCGGCGGCAGCTCCATGCCGGAGCCTGAAGATAGCGGCAGCAGCGCATCCGATACGCTGATCCCGGCTGCCCGCAAACGGCGGCTCGCGTCCTCCGGCGGCCGCTGCGGCGTTACAACGCAGGAACGGTTAAGGACGATCTCCTGTACCCCGCCGCCCCAGTAGGCCTCCTCCGGTCCGTAATGAATCCAGGCGCCGCGGCGCTCTGCGCGGCTTTTTCGTTTGCCGCGAAGCCTTTCCGTACGTTCCGTCCCGAAAGGGCGAATCACTCGATAACGGCCGCCGCTTCGCTCCAAAGCCTGCGTCAGACGCGTTTTGGATTCTTCCGAAGCGACGCGGATTTTAAGCACAGTATATTTTTCCCTGTTCACGGTCCGCATCTCCCGTCTCATTCGGCTTTTCGAAAAAATTTCCACAAAAAGAGGGCGGCCGCCCTCTTCGACGACGCCCCTGCTGCATATGCTACATTGTAGCCCGAACACCTGGCGCTCAACATCCGAATGTATAAGGCTTGAATTACAGTTCGTCGTCGAGGAGATCGGGATCCAGATCTTCGTAGTCTCCCAGCTCGGAGCCGAAATCATAATCCTTGTCTTCAATGCCCCCCGGCACGACAAGGACGTTCAGCTTCGTTTCGGCGATCAGTTCCACCGCGAACTCGCGCTCCACGCGGATCAGAACGCGGCCGTCTCCCGTCACGTTGGCCTCGACGGTGCTCGGTTCCTGCGTGGCTTCCGCGGAAACTTCGACCGTCGAGGCGCGGTGTCTCGCATCGAGGTAGTTCAGCGGCACATTCTCGACGTAAGATACGGTTTCCTTGGCGACCTCGGTCTGTGAATTTTTATCGTAGGAATACCAGATGTTGATATCGTAAGTACCAATAACTTCAATTCCGTCTCCCGCCGCGACCGCCTCGTACTGGTGATTGATGATCCAGGCCCCCAGAATGCTGGACGGTTTGTGCGGTGGAGTCACGGTATGTGTTACGGTAGAGAACTTACGACCTTTGCCGCAGATCGCTTTCGTAATGACCTCTCTACTTTGATATTTCAATGACATGTTAGTACCTCCTCCATACATCATTCACTTAAGTGTATGCAGGACATAGGCGAATGTTGAATATGCAGAGATAAATAAAAAATATTATGGTTGCTTTTATTAGGCAGTATATGTAATTGCCGCTAGTTTTAAGGACGAAAAACGCCCGGAAAATCAGCGGCCCAACAGCGTTTTTTTCCGCCCGGCCGCTTTCAAGGGGAGCGGCGCCTTGCTTTTTTTCGAAACTTCGAGATATAAAGATAGCTCGCGGCACAGCTGCAATATCGCCGAACGGATTTCAAATTCCTCGCGGCTCGACGGCAGCTCCATCGTTTTGAACTGCTGCTCCAGCTCGGCCAGCATCCGCTCGGTAATACCGGTATATTCCTCTTGACTTACGTCAATGCTCAGGCGGTCGAACAGCAGAGCGGCAATCTCTCCTTGCGGCATCCGCTGGTACACTTGCGAGATTAGCTCCAGCATGCCTTCGATCCGGTCCAGCTGCTGTTTGCGCATATAAAAATACACCGTCCAGGCCTCGTTCGGAAAAATCATCTGATTTTCCACGGCGCGCCTGGCGGCGGACAAGCCTTCATCCACAAGCTTAGCCGCTTCCGTCAGCTCTTTGCCGTCCCATAGATGATACGGGTCGCGCAGCGAGGCGGCGATTTGCCGAAAAATGACGGAAAACCGTCCGTCCACCTGCCGCCGGATTTCCATGAGCTTCTCCTCCGGTTTCGGCATGTACAGGAAATTGACCAGCAGCGCCGAGCCGAGGCCGATGATCAACAGCTCCACCTGAGTCAGCATGACGTGCCAGGAAACCTCCTCCCCGCCAAACACCCGGAACACGACGACCGAGCTGGTCACGATGCCTTCTTTAAAGCGGGCTTTGGCAATCAGCGGGAAAGCGATCAAAATATAAATCGCCAGCACCCAAATATGGAATCCCAGCACGTAAAACAGGATAAAGGCCAGAATCAGTCCCAAAATCGAGGCGAAAAAACGCGCCGAGATCGTCACAAGACTGCGCTTGCGGGTCACATCCACCCCGAGAATGGCCAGCAGGCCCGCGGACAACGCCCCGTCCACCCCGGTAAATTCCGCGATCAAAATCGCGAGCAGCGTAGCAATAGCCGTTTTAACAATGCGCATGAAGACCACCCTTATGTATGGATTTGCCGCCTATTGTCGATTGTATGAAAATATCCTACTTGATTTCACGCCCGCTTACAATCCCGCCAAAACGAAAAAGGAGCGTTACCGCTCCCGAACCAGTTTCCGCTCGATATAAACGACCAGTTGATACATCGCCGTGGCGACAACCGCAATAATGACCAGGCTGGAGATGACCAAGGTAAAGTTGAACACCTGAAACCCGTAGACGATCAAATAGCCGAGCCCGATTTTGGCGACGAGGAATTCGCCGACGATGACGCCGACCCAGGCCATGCCGACATTCACCTTCAACGTCGAGACGATGGTCGGAAACGACGCCGGCAAGATCGCCTTCATAAACACGTCGCGCCGACTTCCTCCGAATGTGCGAATGACCTTGACAAGGTTGGCGTCGACTTCATTGAAGCTGTTGAACACGACCAGCGTCGTCACGATCACGGTGATCGACAGCGTCGTCACGACGATGGCGGTGAAGCCGGCTCCGAACATGACGATAAAAATCGGCCCTAAGGCCACCTTCGGCATGCTGTTGAAGACGACCATGTACGGATCAAGCACCTTGGACAGAAAAGGCGACCACCAGATCAGCACGGCGAGCAGCGTCCCGAGCAGCGTGCCCAGCAAAAACCCGACCGCCGTCTCGCCGACCGTCATCGCCAGATGCGGCCACAGCGCGCCGCTCGCCGCATCTTTGAATATTTGCCTTGCCACCTTGGACGGATAGCTGAAGATCAGCACATCAATCCACTTCATCCGGCCGGCAAGCTCCCACCATCCGATCAACAGCAGCAACAGAAAGATTTGGACCGCCAGCACCATCCGCTTCATCTTCCGCTTTTGCTTCCGGTGCTGGTTCCATTTTTCTCTAAGCCAACGTTCCCGATCCGGCAAACGCGTTACATCCGCCTGCATCAATGGCCCCTCCTCCTTCATCCGATGTCTCGAGATCCCGCCAAATCTCCTGAAACAATTCGTTGAATCCCGCTTCCTCCCGGGCATAAAAAGGCAGGGCCCTGCGGATGTTGTCCGGAACGGTATACATGCTCCGGATTCTGCCGGGCTTTGGGGCCAGCACGATAACCCGGTCGCTGACGGCGATCGCCTCGGACAAATCATGCGTCACGAGCACGCCCGTTTTTTTCCGCTGCTTCAGCGTGCCGGCGACAAGATCCTCCAACTGCAGCTTCGTCTGGTAATCGAGCGCCGAAAACGGCTCGTCGAGCAGCAGCACCTCCGGATCGGTGGCCAGCGTCCGCACCAGCGCCACCCGCTGGCGCATGCCCCCCGACAATTGGCCGGGGTACAGGCCGGCCGTATCGCCAAGCCCCATCTCGGCCAGCAGGTTCCTTACCGTTTGCGTCGTTTCCCGGGTCAAGCGTCCGGTGAGCTCAAGGCCGATCACGGCGTTGCCGAGGATGGTCCGCCACGGGAACAAATAATCCTGCTGCAGCATGTAGCCTACTTTCGAGGTCGGTTTGGTTACCGGCTTGCCGTGCAGCAGCACTTCCCCCCGGGAAGGAGCCAGCAGCCCGGCCATCACGGAAAGCAGCGTGGTCTTTCCGCATCCGCTGGGACCGACCAGGCTGATGAATTCACCGGATTCCACGGTCAAATTCATCCCTTTCAGGGCTAGCACGGCTTCCCGATCCGTCACGTAAACCTGATCCAGATCCTTCAGTTCCAAAACAGGCAACAAAGCGCTCACGCTCCTTTTCCGTGTAAGAGGTTGTTCAAAAAGTCATCTTTTGATCACGAAGCGGGTCAGGAAGTGTTCTCGACGTCGAATCTTGAATTCAGCCGGGCCAAGCATATGCTTTCGATGTATGTTTCCTACGGAAACATTTCAGGTGCTCACGTACCCAAAACGTACGCTCCGCTCCTGACGTCCCTAGCTTCATCCAACCTTCTCGGTGCTGAAAAGCCGACTTTTTGAACTCGCACTTTAAGGTTGTTCGAAAAGTCAGCTTTTGAAGATATAAGAAGGAGTTAACTACTAAGTGTAACTCGGCATCGAATTGAACACGCATTATAAATGCCGGTTTTACCGGCCGGCAGCTGCGGAGGCGGATTGTACCGCTTTTTCGGCAAACCGGTTGTCGGCCAGCTTCTTAAGCTCTACCCGCTCGTTTAATTCCCCGGCGCTTTCCATCACATCAAGCAGGTTGTTCCAGGCATCCTCGGCCAAGGCCGGCGTTTCGGCGTAAGTTCCCTGCTCCAAATAACGCTTGACGGAGCTGGCCAGAATATCCCGATCCGTGTCCTTGAAGAAAGGCGCGATCGTTTCGGCCGTTTCCTCCGGCGTGTGCTCCTGAACCCAGCGCTGGGCCTTATGAACCGCATTGGTGAATTTCTGCACCACTTCCGGATGATCTTGGATATAGCTTTGTTTGGTCATAAAGACCGTATAGGGCAATTTGCCGCTTTCCGTACCGAAGGAGGCGACGACATGGCCTTTTCCTTCCCGCTCGATGATGGAGGCTTGCGGCTCGAACAGCTGGACGAACTGGCCGGTGCCCGAGGCGAATGCGGCGGTGATGTTGGCGAAATCGATGTTTTGAATCAGCTCCAAATCCTGATGCGGATCGATTCCCCGCTTGCGCAGGGTGAACTCGCCGGCCATTTGCGGCATGCCGCCTTTCCGCTGGCCGAGAAAAACGCTCCCTTTCAATTTCTCCCAATCGAATTCGCCGACATCCTCTCTGGACACAAGGAAAGTTCCGTCCGTTTGCGTCAGTTGGGCAAAATTGATCACCGGATCGTCCGAACCCTGCTGATAGACGTAAATCGATGTTTCCGCCCCGACCAGCGCCACGTCCACAGCCCCGGACAACAGCGCGGTCATCGTTTTATCACCGCCCGACGTCGTTTGCAGCTCCACATCGAGGCCCTCTTCCTTGAAGAAGCCTTTTTCAAAGGCAACGTATTGGGGGGCATAAAAAACGGAACGGGTCACTTCCCCGACCTTTACCTTCTGAGTTTGGCCGCCATTGCCGCAGCCCGCAAAAACCGCGCCCAGCAGCACCGCGGCGGCCAGCCATAACACCGTACGGCGCTTTATCATCCACGTTCACACTCCTTCCAACTTGCCGGATACTTAATAGTATGCTATTGCCCAGCAAAAGGTTAAGGAGTGAAGTGCCCTGGGGCTTGATTGGAAAAAACGAATGGATTGACGGAAACCGGCCGCCATTTCGAATTCCCATTGGAAATATTCAATAGATTCCGCCGACCATTCTATTGGATAATTCCAATCAGCAAAAAACCCCCAATCCCAATTGGATTGGAGGTTTCGCCACTACGGATTGGAGGCTTGTGCGGCCAGGCAACGGCCGTTTACAGCCCGTAGATGCTTTTGAATTTTTGTTCCAGGTAATCGGCCAAGTAGTCCGGATTCAGATCTTCTCCGGTCACCGCCTTGATAATTTCCGCCGGCTTGCGGCTTTTCCCGTATTTGTAGATTTTGTCGGTCAGCCATTCCTTGATCGGCTGGAAGTTGCCGGCCTCCACTAAGGCGTCGAGCTCCGGCATTTCCTTGCGCAGCGTGCCTGCGATTTGGGCGGCGTACATGTTGCCGAGCGCATAGGAAGGGAAGTAGCCGAACAGCCCGCCCGACCAATGCACGTCCTGCAATACGCCAACCCCGTCGTCCGGCGGCGTCAAGCCGAGATAAGTCTGATACTTCTCGTTCCACACTTTAGGCAGTTCGCTGACCGGCAGCCCTTCGTTAAAGAGCATCTTCTCGATCTCATAGCGAATGATGATGTGCAGATTATAGGTCAGTTCATCCGCTTCGATCCGGATCAGCGAATTTTCCGCGCGGTTCACCGCCAGGTAAAACATCTCCGCGGTCACGTCTTTAAGCTGCTCGGGGAAATGCTGCTGCAACTCGCCGAAGTACCGGTTCCAGAACTCCCGGCTGCGGCCGATGACGTTCTCCCAGAACCGCGACTGCGATTCGTGAATGCCCATCGACGTTCCCTGCCCCAGCGGCGTTTCGGCGAGCTCATCGGCTACGTTTTGTTCATACAACGCGTGCCCGCCTTCGTGCAGCGAGCTGAAAATCGCGCTGGCCACGTCATTCTGTTTGTAATTCGTCGTAATCCGCACATCGCCGTGATTGATCGTCGTTTCGAACGGATGCACGGTTTCGTCGACCCGCCCGGCCTCGAAATCGTAGCCGATTTGCTCCAGCAGGAACAAGCTGAACTTCTCCTGCGGCCCTACGTCGTACCGCTGCTTCAGGAACGACGCCTCCGGCTTGTTCGCCGCGTTCGTCACCGCCGCGACAAGCGGCACGAGCCGGTCGCGCAGCTGTCCGAACACTTGATCCAGCTTCTCCACGGTCAAATCGGGTTCATACATATGTAAAAGCGTATCGTAACGGGTCGCTTTGGGTCCCCAATAATCGATGAATTCCTGGGTTTTCTCCACGATTTGCGTCAAATAAGGTTCAAAACCCGGAAAATCGGCGTTTTCCTTGAAATCCTCCCATAGCGTTTCGGCGTGCGCCGTCAGTTCGGTGTACGCTTGGAACTTTTCCGGCGGAATTTTAACGCTGCGCTCATACTCCTCCTGCACGTCAAGCACCATTCTCCGCTGGATATCGTCCAGTTCGTCCATAACCGCAGGCTGGCTTAAATAGGCGAGATACTCTCCCATTTCCGGCGAAGTTTCCATTTTGAACGCCTCCGTCGACAACAGCCCGATCGATTTCGCGCGGGTTTCCGCCCCTTTTCTCGGCGCGCCGGTGCGTAAATCCCAGTTCATCAGCGCGACCGCCTCATGATAGCTCTGAATTTTTTGCAGAAGTCCGCGAAAAAGTCCCCACTTTTCCGCCGTTTCCTGTTTCATCGCCATTCCCACCTTTACTCTAAAATAACTGCTACTCTTGATGATACTTTTAACAAACCGTATAATCAAATTTTAAGGCGGGTTGTATAATTTATTTTTGAGATAATTGACTTCCAGACAAAAAGGAGGCGCTATGGCGCGATGAAAGTAACTCTTAATACGGCGGCGGAAAAGCTCATCCGGACGTCCCTCGCCGATAAGCCGGGCATGCTGCGCATCGTGTATGATACGGAAAACTGCGGCTGCGGCATGAGCGGGGTTCCCGGTCTGCAGCTCGTCTCCAAGCCGGGCGATTACGATATCCCCTTGGAAAACGACGCCTATCCGTTCTGGATCGACCGGATGCAGGCCGTTTTTTTTGAAGAAGAGCTGACCTTAAGCGGCGAAGAAACGACCGGAACCTTTCGGCTTGACGGCAGGTCGCAATTTTACAAATCGAATATTCGCCTGGTAGACCGGCGGTAATCCCAAATTTTATCCTAGGAGGCAAAACCAATGACCCAACTTGATACTATCCTGGAGTTTAACCGTAAATTCGTCGCCGATAAAGAATACGAGAAATACATGACGGACAAATTCCCCGAGAAAAAAATGGCCATTGTCACCTGTATGGATACGCGGCTCGTGGAGCTGCTCCCGAAAGCGATGAACCTGCGCAACGGCGATGTCAAGCTGATCAAAAACGCGGGGGCGCTCATTTCCCATCCCTTCGGCAGCGTCATGCGCAGCTTGCTGGTTGCGATTTACGAGCTGCGCGCGCAAGAAGTATACATCGTGGGCCATACCGGATGCGGCATGGCTGCGCTAAATTCCGATCAAATGATCGGTTCGATGCGCGAACGCGGCATTTCCGAAGACGTGCTGAACACGCTGGAACATTCCGGCATCAAACTCAACGAGTGGCTGCGCGGTGTTGACAATGAGAAGCAAGGGGTCATTCAAACCGTGAACCTGGTCAAAAATCATCCGCTTCTCCCTGCCGGCGTTCCCGTTCACGGGATGCTGATCGACTCCACGACGGGAGAACTGGAAGTCGTCGTCAACGGTTACGAAGAGTAGTAGTATGCATTTAAGGATCGCATCGAAGTGTATGAAGCGGAAAGGGTGTTAACATAAATGAATTATCAGTTTGACGAACGCACGCAACGCAAAGGAACATGTTCCGAAAAATGGGATCTCGGCAAAAAGCTGTTTGGCGATCCCGACGTGCTTCCCCTGTGGGTGGCCGATATGGATTTCAAATGCCCGCCGGCGGTGATCAGCGCGGTCACCGAACGGGCCAAGCTCGGAATCTATGGCTATACGACCAGACCTCAGGAATATCTGGATGCGATTATCGGCTGGTTTGGCAGACGGCACGGATGGCAGCTGAACGCTTCCTGGATCGCCAATACTCCCGGGGTCGTTCCTGCGCTAAGCGTCGCCGTTCAGTCGCTGACGGAACCTGGGGATGCCGTTATTTTGCAGTCCCCGGTTTATAACCCCTTTTACGATGTGATCGTGAAGAACGGGCGCAAGGTGGCCGAAAATCCGCTGGTTTTGCAAGACGGCGCCTACCGGATGGATTACGGCCATCTGGAAAGCTTGATGCAGCAAGGCGCCAAGCTGATGCTGCTCTGCAACCCGCACAATCCCGGCGGGCGAGTCTGGACGAAAGCGGAATTGGAACGGTTGGGAGAGCTTTGCAGCCGGTACGGGGTGAAGGTCGTATCGGATGAAATCCATTGCGATCTCGTGTTCCCCGGCAACCGCCATTATCCGTTCGCCTCGTTGTCCCAGCAGCATGCGGACATGACCATCACCTGCCTGGCGCCGTCCAAGACGTTTAACATTCCCGGACTGGCCAGTTCGTTCACCGTCATTTCCAGCCCGCAGCTGCGGCAGAAATTCACTGACCGGATCGATGCCCTGGCCATCGGTTCGGTGAATTACTTCGGCCCTCCGGCCACGATCGCGGCCTATAATGAAAGCGAAGATTGGCTGGAAGCGGTGCTGGAATACATCGGGGCCAACCGGGATTTTGCGGTCGGTTTTTTGGCCGAGCGTCTGCCGATGCTGATCCCGGTCCGCTCGGAGGGAACCTACCTGCTCTGGATCGACTGCCGCGCTTTGGGACTTGACGGAGCTGCGTTGAAACGGTTGATGTACAAGGACGCCAAAGTTGCATTTACCGAAGGCTCCATATACGGGAGGAACGGCGAAGGTTTCCTGCGCGTCAACCTCGCCTGCTCGCGCGAGCTGCTGGCCGAAGCGCTGGAACGTTTCGCCTCGGCCGTGGCGGCGGCAACGAAATAAACGTCAACGGAAGAACCTGGCCCAGCCGCCAGGTTCTTTGTGTAATCCGCAGGTATTGCCTTGCGAAGGAGGACCGTTTTTATGCCGACGCATCTCCATACGCTTTTTCAACCCAAACAGGCCAACGGAAGAGATCCGGCTTACCGATACCGCGAGCTGCCCCCCTCCCCGATGCTGGCTCCGTTCGTCTCCTGTTATTGGCAGAGCGAACCTGCTGGCGAAGGAGACTCCGTGCGGGAACATCAAATCCAAGATCCGCGGCTGAACTTAAACCGGTCTCTTCGGCACAAGAACAAGCCGATTGACCGGGTAATCCCGGACGGCTGCAGCGATATTTTATTTTCGCATGATCTTAAGCGGGGTCGCTACAGCGTGCTGTTTTGCGGATTATCGGACGAGCCGTTTGCGATTCGTTACGACCGGGACTATCCCCTGTGCAACTTCGGCATCCGTTTTTTTCCCGGAGCAGCCTACGCGCTGCTCGGTTTGCCGCTCGGGGAACTTACCAACACACTCGTTGCGCTTGATCTCATTTGGCCGGGAATGACGGACGAGACGGCATCCCGAATATTTGCGGAGACTTCGTTTCGCGGCAGGGTTCACATTGCCGAACAATTCCTGCTGTCCGCTATGTGGATGGATGGGGCTGGAGGTGAAAACCAGTTTCGAAATCTGCTGCACCGCATTTTGGTTTCCGGAGGAAAAATGAGCGTCCGCGAGTTGGCTAAACAAGAGGTGATCAGCGCGCGCCAAATGAACCGGATATTCCTGAACCGGATCGGGACGAGCCCTAAAAAGTTCAGTGAAATCGTGCGCTTTCAGGCGGTAATCCAATCCATCCGGAATCCCCCCGAAATGGACGGAGCCTCCCTTGCTCTCAAGCACGGTTATTTTGATCAAGCGCATATGATCCGTGAGTTTAAGCGATATTACGGTTGTTCTCCGATGACGGCGGTGCGGGAATTCGGGGGCGTGTCCGATTTTTACAATACGCTCCCCCATGCGGCCGACTAAAATAAAGCAGAGCAAACCCATCCATTTGGCACAAGGAGGTTCCATTGATATGAAACCGCGTATTACAGTCATTACGATCGGCGTGGACGACCTGGAGAAGTCGGTAAAATTTTACCGCGACGGTCTGGGATTCCCGACCGAAGGCATTGTCGGACAAGAATTTGAGCATGGCGCCGTGGCGTTTTTCGATTTGGAGCCGGGGATCCGGCTCGCCCTGTTCAGCCGCAAAAATTTGGCCCATGACGCGCAAATTCCCCAAACCGCGGCCAGTCCTTCCGAATTTACGCTGGGCCACAACGTAAGCAGCAAAGAAGAGGTGGACCGGGTCATGAAGGAAGCCGAACAGGCCGGCGCCACCATCACCCTGGCGGCGCACGACACGTTTTGGGGCGGGTATTCGGGTTATTTCCAAGACCCCGACGGCCATCTGTGGGAAGTTGTCTGGAATCCGGCTTGGGAGAATTAAGGAAACGGGAAGACACCTAATCAACTTTTTCATATCAGCATCGGCTTTGTTCATATCACCGGCGCTAACGGACCGAGATGGCTTATCCCCGTCACATTAGCCCAAAGGACTTATTTGGAAGCCCGATAACGACAGGTGAGCTCGTTAGAGCGGGAAATACCCGGGAAATGGACGAATACGGTCATTCAGGTCCGTTGCTGGGATTACACCAAGCCGGGTTTGGTTAAGGGCTGCGGGGCGAGTTTATCATCTTTCATGGAAAGAAGGATGGCCCGACCGGATCAACTGCAAAAGTGCATTCTATTTCCCCTAAATTACGATTTTAGAGCGATTGAAATGCAAATGTGCATCTCATTTTGGGCTATATGATAAAAAAGTAACTTTTTACCGGAAATGAACTGCACTTTTGCATTTGAACCACCGGTTTAGAGGAGTTCCGACAAAAACCGCCTGCACTTTTGCATTTCGTGGTGGGAGGGTCCCTCTCTTCCTTATATCGCAACGTAGCGGGAGTGGCATATAGTTCCTTTTATGCGAAAGGCTTCAACTCGCTCAAGTTCCCGAATAGCGGTCTCAAGCCCCGCATTCCATCGCTGTTAACCTCATGCTCGACCTGGGCGAGTTCCCTAAAAATTAGCCAAACTCCCTTTTTACCGTTCCTTCAGCAGTCTCTGCAAATACGCCGCCCCCTTACACCCCGGTCCACACATCCTTGGCGTACCGTCCTTCCGCGTTCAAGCCCTCCAGCCACTCCTTCGCTTCTCGCGCTCCGGTTCCCTGAACCTTTTGATAGGACTGGAGCAGGCGCGCTTCCACATCCGGCGCCATGCGGCTGCCGTCCCCGCAAATATACAGATGTCCGCCGCTTGCCAGCAAGGTTATCACTTCTTCGGCATTTTGCTCGATCAGGTCCTGAACATACGTTTTGGGGACGCCGTCCTTCCGGGAAAACGCCGTATACAGCGAAACGATTCCGTCCCGCACATAGCCTTCCAGCTCATCCCGGTAAATAAAGTCGGCCTCGTTCCGGCAGCCGAAAAACAACATGGCGCGTCCAAGCTGTTCCCCCTCCCGCTTCAGCGCCGAGCGCGCCTGAAGGAAACCGCGGAACGGCGCCAGCCCGGTTCCCGGCCCGACCATAACGACCGGCGTCCCGGGATCGTCCGGCAGCCGGAACCCGGATGCCGGCGTACGGACGAACATGACGACGCGGTCCCCCGGGTTGGCTTCCGCCAAATAATTGGACGCCACTCCGCGGTATTCGCCCTGCCCGCTCCAGGCCGGCCCGCGAACGACGCCCACGGTGATGCTGGCCGTTTCCGGAGATATTTTGGGCGAACTGGAGATCGAGTAATATCTCGGCTTAAGCGGGGGCAGCAATTCCATAAAGCGTTCGAACGGAATTTCGCACGCTGCGTATTTTTCCAGCAAATCGAGCATGGTGATATGGCGTTTGACGATCTGCGCCGTGTAATTTTCCCCTTCCAGCAGCTGCTCGAGTTCGCGTTTATGGGGCGGACATGCCGTGTAAGACGCCAGTTCGCGAATTTGCGCCCGGGTCGCCGGCTCCTGAAGCTCCACGCCATGCGCCAGCAGATCGCGCAGGTTCACCGGCCGATCCAAAGGAAGATGGGCCGCGCTGAAGCCGCTGGCCGTCATGATCACTTGATCCGCCCCGCTTAAACCGAACCGCTTTAAGAGCCGTTCGATTTGAACGCCGCTGTTTTCCGGCAGTACGCCCAGATGATCGCCTTCGCTGTAGCCGAGTCCTTCCGGCAGGGACAGCTCGATATGCCGGGTGCTCCGTTCGCTGCCTTCGGCCTGCAATTCCCGGTTAAGCGCTACCGCGGCGGAAACCGCATCGTAGGACTGCACCAGCGGCGATTCTGTCAATTCGTTTACGAATCGGATGCTTAACGTGCTGCGCTCCCTTTCGGCGTTCGGATTCAAAGCGATCCCGAAAAAGTCCATCGCCTCGCCCCACATCCGCGACTCCCACGTTTCGCGCTGCTGCTCGAAATCGCCGCTGGCGTCGGCTTCGCCGCGTACCGAGAAACGTTTGGCTCCCTTGAGCTCCATTTGCTCGTCGATAAATTTCGGCACATGCTGGTATGTGCTTGCCCAGTTGCGGTCGCCGCAGCCGAACACCGTATAATTGACGCCGGCCAGGCTGCCCGGCTCCACTTCCTCCAGCCATTCCACAAATTGTTTGGCATTCGCCGGAGGTCTGCCGTTATACGAGGAGGTGACGATAATGACCGCCCCTTCTTTGGGCAGATTCCCGACCCGCTCGTTTAAAGGCTGGGCTTCGCTGCGGACTCCATGCAGGCGCGCCAGGTCGGCCAGCTCCCGGGCGATTCCTTCCGCCGTTCCCATTTCCGAACCGTAGAGAACGAGCAGCGGACGGTCGTTAATCCCGACCAGCGCCGCCGGCCGGGGCGTTTCCGCTTCCAGCATCTGAAGCGGTCCTTTGCCGGCTTCCTGGACGGGAAGCACTTTCCCGGCGAGGTTTTCTTTTTTCGAGCGGGGCGCCACCCGGATCGTAAAACCTTCGGGCTTTAGCGTCAACGTCTGTTTGACTTTGAGCTGATAATTCGTATGATCGATGAGCTCGAACCGCTGCAGAATCATCCCGAGAACGAGCGCCGCTTCGTGAAGGGCAAACTGCCGGCCGATACAGGCCCGCTGTCCGTTCCCGAACGGTTTATAAGCATCGTGGGGTATTTTTTTCGGATCTTCGAACCGCTCCGGCCGGAATTGTTCGGCGTCCTCCCCCCAAGCCTCCTTGTCCCGATGCAGCTTCGGCAGGATAACCGCGACCGTCTCGCCCTTCTTGACCGCGTATTTGCCGCCGATGACGGTATCCTCCTTGGCGAACAAACCGAATTGCGGGGCGGTCGGCCACAGCCGCAGCGATTCGTCCAAAATCATGCGGATATAGTTCAGCTTCCGCACCTGCTCGTAGCTGGGAACGGGGTCCGTTAAAACTTGATCCACCTCTTCATAGGCTTTTTTCAGCACATCCGGATTTTTCAGCAAAAAATAGATGGTAAACGACAGCAAGCCGCTTGTCGTCTCATGCCCGGCGATGAGGAAGGTGATAATCTGAAAACGGATATTTTCGTCATCCAGCAGCTCCCCGGTTTCCGGCTCGGCCGCACTGAGCATCCGGGCGAGCAAATCGGTGCCCCCCTGCTCCCCGCTCGCCTTGCGTTCGGCGATGATGCGGTCGACCAGGGAAAACATCGATTGAATGTCGCGTTCGTATTGGCGTTTTTTCTTCACCATCAATTTGTTCTGAATCGGCAGCCGGCTCGAATAATGCATCGCTTCGTCGAGCGCGTTCACCATGCTGACGATAAACGGATTTGGCGTTTCCCGGTAGTAGCTGTTGAACCGGTAATCGAATCCGCATAAACCGATCGTATCCAGCGTAAGCCGGGTCATGTCCTCCGGCACATTGATGCTGTCGTCGGGGTTCAGCCGGGCCCATTTTTGCACGAGCTGCAGGGCGATGTCGACCATGCGCGCGTGGTAACCTTTCATCGCCGGCTGGCTAAAGGAAGGGATAAGAATATGATGCGCTTTGGCCCAATTCGGCTCCTTCGTCAGGCTGGTAAATAAACCGTCGCCGGCAAAATCGCGTACTTTCAGCAAATGGCCGATGCTTTTGTCAAAACGCGACTCGTCGCAAACCTCAGCTGCAAGCTTATGTCCGGATACGGCGATAAATGAGCGGTTGGCCACCTCGAACCGGTAAATCGGTCCGAACTCGTCGGCCAGTTTGGCAAAAGATAGAGTAGGCAAATCTTTATCGATCAAAGGCAGGTTGCCGAGCGCCCCGTAGGTTTTGGGCTGGGGGATCGGTTCTAGTTGCTGATCCATCGGGAACGAACACTCCTTTTTGCTTTGGGATTGCCGCAAACTATTCTTTTTGGACAACCTCTTTTAGGTTGATAAATTTCCCATTTTATTATTCAGCAAGAATTGTCCAATAGCGAATAGCGGTTGAACAAAGAGGCGCATTTCCGTCATTTTCCCCATGCCTTAGCGGCTTCCTCCACAATCGCCCTGACGCCCGGATCGATTTGCGCCAGCGGCACCCTTGAAACGCTGATCCGCAAAAACTTCTCCCTCGCCAGATAGTCCGCCAAATAAAACGCTTTGCCGGGTGACACCCGGATATTTCTGGCCGCCAGCCGCTCCGTCAAACGTTCCAAATTGACCTCCCGGGGCAAGCGCAGCTGCGCGAATATGCCCGAGTTGACGTCCGGAACCTCGGCCTGCCCGGCTTCGGCATGCCGCCGCACCGCTTCCAACAACGTTCGAATCCGTTCGGAATACCGGTCGAATAAGGTTTGCTTGTGGCGTTCGTACATGCCGTTTTTGATGTACACCTCCAGTGCGGCCTGGGACAACAGAGAGGTGTCGCCATAATTTTTATAAGCTCGAAACTGTTCCAAAAGCTCGCCCGGCAGCGCGGCAACGCCCAATCGCAGCCCGGGAAAAACGACCTTGGAAAAGCTTTTCAAATAAATGATGCGCGAGGCGCTGTCATACGCATGGATCGGGGAATATCCCCGCTCATCGCCCAGGTCGGCCATATAGTCATCCTCAACGACGTATACGTCGTATTTTTCGGCCAATTTGGCGATCGCCTTTCTTTGTTCCGTGCTTAACGTCGTCCCCAGCGGGTTGTGATTGCGGGACATGGTGTAGAAAAATTTGATCCCCCCGCTCTTGAACCGCTCCTCCAGTTCGCTTAAATCGACCCCTGCCGCAGTACGTGCGATACCCTGCACGGGGATTTTTTCCGCCGCGAGAAAGCGCAGATAAATATCGTAGCTCGGCTGCTCGACCAGGATGGCCGACTTTCCGTGCGGAAAAGGCATTTTCGCCAAAATTTCCAGCGCCTGCTGCACGCCGGAGGTGACCGCGATATGCTCCATTTTGGCGAACACCTGATTGCTTGCCAGATGGGAAACCAGCGTTTGCCGCAGCTTCTCCATCCCCAGCGGATCTCCGTAGGTGAAGAGCTGGGCCTTGTACGTATCGATCGCTTTGTTGAGGCAGTGCTGGAAATCGAGATAGGGAAACAGGCCGATATCCGGCGACGCCGACGTAAAATCGATGGTATCGCTTTCTGCGCTTGTCCGCGCTGCGGCGGAATGCCCGACCACATAAAACCCGCTTTGCGCCACGGAGTAGATCGCATGCCGCTTTTCCAGCTCCGCGTAGGCCTTGATGATCGTGCTGGCGCTGCATTCGTATTCTTGAGCGGCCTTGCGCACCGGCGGAAGCTTTTGTCCCGGGCGATATCGGCCTGCAGCTATTTTCCGTTCGATGTCGGACAGGATGGCCATGTACTTTTTCACGTTTCTGCTCCCCTTTCCCGTTAATACTGCCGGACTGGCCGCAATGCAGCTGATCTGTATCGGTACAGTTTTGAAAAATTGCGATTTTTCTTATCGATGATTCATTATACCATTGCTTACAGAATGACTGTTCGCGAACAGAATCAAGCCTTGAAGCTCATTAAGGAGGTTGTCCGCTTATCGAATCCAAAAAACAAACTCTTGCTTATATGTCCGCCTTGGTCAACGCCGCGATCATCGGCTTCTCTTTTCTGTTTACGAAAATCGCCTTGGAAGACGCGGGTCCTGTCGATACGCTGGCTTTCCGCTTTGCCGTTTCGTTTGCGGCGATGTCGATTCCCGCAGCCCTGGGCCTGATCAAACTTCAATTTCGAGGCAAGCCGCTCTTCCGGGTGATTTTATTGGCTGCGTTCTATCCGTTGGGGTTTTTCCTGTTTCAAACGTTTGGGCTGCAGCACGCCAACTCCGCGGAGGGAGGCATTATGTATGCTTTTACGCCGGTGTTGACGATGGTTTTGGCCTACGTCTTTTTGAAGGAAACGACGTCCTTGGGACAGAAGCTGGGAATCCTTCTTTCCGTATTCGGCGTAGTGTTTATTTTTGTTATGGGCAACGGCCGTATTGATTTCGGGAATGTGGCAGGGCTTCTGTTGTTGTTCTTGTCCGGCCTGGCGTTTGCCGGATACAGCGTGCTGGCAAGGTCGCTGCTGAAGCTTTACAGTCCGTGGGAGATCAGCTATTTGACGCTCGGCATCGGCTGCTTGATTTTTCTGGCCGTTTCGGTGGCCGGGCACGCCTCCGCCGGGACGCTCGGGAACTGGCTGGCGCCGCTTGGGAGCGGCAGGTTTATTTTGTCGGTCATCTATCTCGGCGTGCTGTCTTCGCTCGTCACCGCGTTAAGCTCAAATTACGCCTTGTCCAAGCTGGAAGCCTCGCGGGTGAGCGTCTTTTCCAACTTGTCGACCGTGGTGTCGATTGCCGCCGGGGCGATGGTTCTTGGAGAGAAAGTGACGGTGTATCATGTGATCGGCTCGCTCCTGATCATCGCCGGTGTAACGGGCGCGAATCTCTTGGGAGCCAAAAGCAAGGGGGCAAAACAAGGGCGGAAACAGCAAGACCGAGAACACCAAGGCCGAAAATAACAAGTTCGAAAACAACAAGTCCGAAAATGGCGCGTGTCGCTCGGGTGGCGAAGCAACTTAACCAATCTGCACCACCCGCTGGATTCTAACGGATACCAGGGCCGTTATTTCAGCGAAAACGGGAGCATTGGGGATGTAACGGATACCAGGGACCTTATTGGACGGTTCGACGCTCATTTCCGCCCATTTTCTGGCAAATAAGAGCGCTTCGGGCAAATAAGGGCTCTATACGGTCCGTTAGCCGGCCTAAGCTTGGGGCTCCGGCCTTGATTATAAAGAAAAATTTACAACTAAGGAGTGGATTTGATGACTTCCGCGGTACAAGCCGACTTTTTTACCGTGATGCGGGAACGCCATGCGGTTAAGCACTTTGATCCTGCGCACAAGCTGAGCGAAAGCGAAATTAACTTTCTTTTGGAAATAGCGGGGAGCGCCCCCTCCGCCTGGAACCTTCAGCCCTGGAGATTTCTTGTGATCGCTGAACAGAGGCTTCAGGAGAAACTGCTCCCGGTAGCGTACGGTCAGCGCCAGGTGGTGGAGGCTTCCGCCGTGATCGCTGTCCTGGGGGACCTTGAGGCCCACCGGGACGCTGATATGATTTTGAGCCGCGACGTGGCTGCCGGGTTAATGCCGGAAGAAATCAAGGCAAACCTGATCGCTCAAATCGAAGGGGCTTATTTGAACAACCCGCAAGCTCCCCGGGATGAGGCGATACGAAACGCCTCTCTTGCCGCCATGCAGCTGATGCTTGCCGCCAAAGCGATCGGGTATGACACCTGCCCGATGGGCGGTTACGACGCCGGCGCATTGATCGAGGCGTTTGACATACCGTCACGTTATATTCCCGTGATGCTCGTTGCCGTCGGGAAAGCGGCCCGCCCCGCCCGGCCTTCCACCCGTTTGTCCGCCGAACAGACCGTCGTTTGGAACGGGTTTTGACCACAAGAAGAAGCTCCTTACAGCCTAGGGGCTTCTTTTTTATGTCCGCCAAATAGAGGCTTGGCCAAATTGCTCGGAGGTTGCTTTTTCTCTAAACAGCCTCGCATAGCGGCAGGTACTGGTTCGGGATTGCTTTTGGCGATTGTCGCCGAAGGCGGCCCCAATCCCCCCTTGTTCTTCCTGTAGCCTATCTGATCTCTTCCTTGAAAATGGAGCTGACCATCCGAATCCCCGGTTTCTTTCTTGATCCACTGTTGAATGGAGTAGTTGCAAAATGTACACTTACATATCCGGAATGCTGCCTTAGCGCTTGATTATGTGTAAAACATGCAATTACTCCGCTATCTTTCGAAGAGGAGGGACAGAAACGAGGAAAGTATTGTATGAAATACAATTAATCGAAAGCTGGGGTAAATGGATGTAAAGTTAGTTGTATGATTTGCAATTCTGTCAGCGCCAAGCCGGTCAAGACACGCTTTTGCCTGCCTTCCGATCCGACCAGGCGAATAAACAGGTTAAGTTGATTCCACTGATTCTGTAAAAGATCCAATCTAAGATACCGAGCAAGAGCCTCAGCAAACTTTCAGTATGTTTTCATATGGACTTAAGGTAGGGCAGTCATACTAAGCTTACAACTAGACTTATTCAACTAAGGAGGACATCCCCATGGCAAACAACAAATGGACAAAGTGGTGTGTCGGAGTATCGAGCGCGGCGTTATTCGTCGGACTGATCGGCCTGAACGCAAGCCACAGTGATGCAGCGAACCCATCCTCATCTTCATCCTCGACTTCGTCTTCATCCACGGCATCCGAATCTGCACAAAACAGCGGCCAGTTCACCTATGATCATCAAGGAACCGAGCGGAGACCGCGGTTTGAAGACTTTAACGGTAATGACGGCAGCGCCTCCCCCGGGACCGGCTACGATGGCGGCGACTCCGGAGCCGGGCCGCAATCCGGTGAATTCGGGGGGATGAGATCCCACGCATCCTAAAGGAGGGAAGGGCCATGCACAAATTTCGCGCGATGAACGCTCTCTTTTTCACGGCCGGTCTCCCTGAACTTTTCCGGCGCAGTGCCATGAACTGGTTTATTTATGTGGAAAACAAACTTAGCCGGTTTCGCCCCGACAGCGAGCTTTCGGCATTAAACCGGTGCGGTGGGCGGCCATTTGCGGCTTCTCCTCTGCTATTCGACATCATATCCGAAGCGGATCTGCATTATCAAAAAACGGAAGGCTTATTTAACCCTTACCTTGGCGCGGCGCTTTGCGAGCTGGGGTATTCCCGTTCCTTTGAAACCTTGACGGAGCCAAGCAAAACCGTTACAGCGATCCGCAACACCGCAGGGATCGATCCGCGTCTGGCCGGCCTGAACCAGGAATTGCAGCGGATTACGCTGGAACCGGGGATTTCCGTCGACCTTGGCGGTTTCGCCAAAGGATGGAGTGCACACCACTTCGCTTTGAAGCTGCAAAAGGAGGGAATTTCTCCGGGAGCGATCGGCGCCGGCGGAGACATTGCGCTCTGGGGCACGCCCCGTGAAGGATGGCATATCGGAATCGCCAATCTGTGGCAAGAGGAGCGGGATTTGCTGAAATTGCATCTGCACGGGACGCTGGGGATCGCGACAAGCAGTCCGATGAAGCGGCGATGGACGGATACGGACGGAAAAATCCTTCATCATATCCTCGACCCGCGCCGCGGCACCTCTGCCGACTCGGGTCTGGCGCAAGTCACGGTGGTGGCGCCGAATTTGCCCGAAGCGGAGGTTTGCGCGAAATGCATCCTTATTTTGGGCGCCGCAGCGAGAGCACAGTGGCTTCGCGGCCATTATCCTTGGAGCGCCATGATCGGCGTTAAGCACGACCGGTCCATCGTCGTCAGCGGAATGCTGGAACAATACAACGCCGCAAAAGGAGGCATCCCCTATGAGCTCATTTCTTGACGCTTTTAATGTATGGTCAACGACGCGCGCCGCAGGTTTAATCTGTTATCTTCTGCTGTTTGTATCAACAGCAGCCGGGCTGATGATGGGTCTCAAGCTGGCAAAAGGACGAACGACATCCCTCTTGCTGGCAGTACATGAATCCAGCGGCTGGTCTGGCTTTTTGTTCGGGCGGATCCATGGCGGAGTACTGCTGTTCGACAAATACGTCGGCTACTCGCTCACCGGTCTGCTGGTGCCGTTTACCGCGACTACACATCCCATCGTTACCGGGCTGGGAACGATCGCTTTTTATATCGCCCTGTTACTAATTCTAACTTCCGATGGAATCAAAAGGATCGGCAAAAAAGCATGGCGGACCATTCATTTTCTGGCTTTTCCCGGTTTTTTCCTTGCCTTGGTGCATGGTCTGTTCATCGGGACGGACTCGCAGTACCTTTGGGCAAAGCTGATTTATCTCAGCACAGCGGCAATCGTCATCGGGCTTACTGCGGCCCGGCTGATTCTGACTTTTCGCAAAAGAGGGGAAACCATTCCCACCATGATTCCGCAGGCAACCGAGCATCGTTAGGCCGCCGCATGAGTCCGTATTCGCGGCAGCATAACAAAAGCTCCTAAACGGCGCCTGCGCCGGCCAGGAGCTTTTGTTGCGATTATTGGCAGCCCGACAAACATTCTGCTTGGATATATCCAAGCAGGTGCTTAAAATAAGGTTCAATTCCCGCCAATCAATTGGGCTTTTCCCAATGAGAATGGCGTATCCTCCACGAATATCTATTGGATTTTGGCAAGCTGCGCTTGTTCGCGCGCCCATTTTTCGCAAACAGCTTCCGTCAGCAAGTAAGAAACGACCGCTTCCGCTCCGCAGTTGCGATTGGGGCCGTCCGCGTTTAATCCGTCGTAACAGCTGCCGTCCCGCTCGTTAACCATGGGAACTCCGAGATCGTTAGCGCCGTAAAACCAATCGCGGCATTTCAGGGCAACCGCTTCGTATTTCGGCATATCGGTCAGTTCATAAGCTTTAGCCGCGGCCAATGCCAGCTTCATCACATCGACCGGCTGTTGGTCCCACAGCGCCCGATAGTCCGGGCGGCACCAGCCATGGCTTCCCACCGGCCGAATCTGACCCGCTTCATTTTGCGACAAACCGATCAGGAAATCGAGGGAGTTTAGGGCGGTTTCAAGCAATTCCGGCCGCTGCAAGATCTCGTACGCCCACAACAGCCCCCAGGGCAGCAGCGCGTTGCTGTAGGTGATTTCGGGCTCGTACCACGACCAGTTCGGTGCCGAATGCCGGCGATAAAGACCGGTAAGCCGATCTGCCAGCTCCTTGATTCGAACGGTCAAATCGATATCGAACCCGGAGCGCTGCAGCAGGCCGAACGCGGCCAAGGCGTAAGCCCATCCCCGCGGGTAACGCATTCCATCGGCCTGAGCGAGCGCTTTGCGCAGGATCGATTCGACCGCGAAGGCGAAAGACGAGGATGGTTTTGATGTCATTACCTTGGCGCAAGCCCAAAGTACGCGCCCCAGGCAATCGTCGGACGGCATTTCCGGCTCTTGGCTGCGGTCGTAAGCGAAATTGTTGTGGAAATGCCCGTCTTCTTTTTGCGCCCACAGCAAAAAAGCGGTATACGTTTCCGCAAGCCGATCGAGCCATTTTTGCTCCTCCGGGCCGCAATTGCCGGCCCATTCCAGGCAAACCCATAATGCCCGGGCCTGGTCGTCGGTGCTGTACCCTTCATTGCGCCGGGGCACCACCCCCAGGGCATGCTCCAAAATCCCCGTCTCGTCGGTCATTTTCGCCAGATGATCAAACCGAACGGATCGCCGCTCCATATCTCCCCACCTCGGTAAACAGCCGGTGATATTCGCTTCCGACGTTCGGCCAATGCATCGTCTGCCCCAGCCGCTTCATTTTCCGGACCACATCCTGCAGCATCACTTCGTTGTTCAGCAGCGCTACGATCCGTTCCCGCCATAACGCCTCGGCATCCGCCGCGATCAGCAGATCCGGCTCACCCTCAAGCAGATCCTGGGCATAACAGTACGGCGTCGACAGCGCCGGCCGCCCCAAACCGACGGCATAAGCCAGGGTACCGCTGGTAATTTGCTCCAGTCCCGGATAAGGCGTTACATAAATGTCGCAGGCGGTGATATGGCGAACCAGGTCGTTTTCCTCCATGTAGCGGTCGATCATGACCACGTTGTCCCCGATGGCGCTGTCCTCGATCATCGCCCATAGCTCTTCGCGGTATTTCTCCCCCTCCCATTTCTTAACCTCCGGATGCGTCTGGCCTACGATGGCATATAAAACATGGGGGACCTGTTTGACGATTTCCGGCAGAATTTTAAGAATCAGTTCGATCCCTTTCCCGCGGCTCAGCAGTCCAAACGTCATCAGCACCTTCCGGTCAGACCAGCCCAGCCGCTCCCGGAACGTTTGCCGCCGCTCCGCATCGGGTTCGGGCGTGCCGTGCGGAATAAAGACGATCTTGTCCTCAGGAATGCCGAACGAACGGTTTAAATAGGAGATCGCCTTACGGTTCATCACGACGATCCGGGCGCTTCGCTCGGCGATTTCCCGCTGGATGCCGGCGTACGGTTCGCGGGGATGCTCAAACACCGTATGGAACGTTGTCACAAACGGTTTGTTTAGGGCGCGGATGAACCGCAAAATATACCGGCCGGCCTCCCCGCCGAATATCCCAAACTCGTGCTGCAGCGAAACGACCTCAATATCCGAATTGTTGATTTTGTTCGCCATCTTCTCATAATCGTTTTCGCAGTCGCGCCGCAGCAGCCACAGCAGCGGGTCAGTCAGTCCGTCCGCTTCCCCGTCGTGCAGGACGACCACCCGGTCCTTCGCTCTCCACTCTTTGGCCGCATGGACGGATTGACGCAAATGATAGGTGAATGTGGCCAGGCCGCATTTTTTCGGAACGTAAGTGCTGACATAAGCAACCCGCGTCATGCTTGCATCACTCCCAATCGGTTCATAACGGCTTCGTGCAAAATATGTCTTGAGCCGAGCTCCAGGTTGTAACCGAAAATGCAGTTGTTTAAGTACGCCCCTTCGTTCACCCGGCAGCCGTCCCACAGGATCGTCTCCGCGAGCCGGACGTTCGGGCCGATCGAGCACTTGTCTCCGAGCACGACATAGGGTCCGATGACGGAACGGGCGCCGATGCTTACGCGGTCTCCGATCAATACCGGAGGAACGAGGAGGACGCCGGTGCCGATTTTGCAGCCTTTGCCGATCCAGATCCCGCTGTCCCGATCGTATCCCGGAATGCGGATCCGGCTTGTTCCTTTTAAGAGATCCCAATGGATTTTGCGGTATCTGTCTTTCGTGCCCATATCCGCCCAATAGCCCTGGATGGTTGTTCCGAATACCCCTATGTTCTCGCGGATGAGCTGCGGAAACGTTTCGCGTTCAATGGAGACTTCCCGACCGGACGGTATCGCTTGCAGCACGCTTTTTTCCATGATGTAAATGCCTGCATTGATCCGTCTTGAGGGCGCTTCGTCCAAGCGGGGCTTCTCCACAAAACGCAAGATGCGCCCTGCATCGTCCTGCTCGACGACCCCGTACGCGCTCGGATCTTCCACCTCCGTCAGGCCGATCGTCACAGAAGCCGCGCGGGAACGGTGGAAATCCAGCAGCGGTTTCAGTTCGATATCGTGGACGATATCCGCGTTCATGGCCACAAATTGTTCATCGAGCAACGCTTCGGCGTTTTTGATCGCCCCGGCCGTGCCCAGCAGCGTTTCTTCCACGGCGTACTGGATCGATACGCCCAGCCTGCGGCCGTCGCCGAAATACGTTTTGATTTTTTCGGGATGATGCTTCAGAGCGATAACGAAACGGTGAACGCCTTGTTCCTTCAGATGAAGAATGAGATGTTCCAGCCACGGGCGATTGAGGATCGGCGCCATCGGCTTCGGCATGTTCTCCGTCAAAGGTCTAAGTCTGGTTCCCAAACCACCGGCAAGCAACAGCACATTCATTTTCGAAATCTCCTCCTGTCCCCAAAAAATGGTTCGATAAACAAACTTACGCCAGTTTCGGCACTGACGCTAATATCTCATGCCGTTCCCTCCTTTAGCTCACAATTATCAGCACTCCATCTAGTCGAGTGCTGATAATATAGTATTTTATGGAAAGTTGCTTTTTTTCCTCAAGTTATCCCATGCTTAATAGTTCCGGCAAAATCCCTTAATCGGCCCGTCTGATCCCTAATTTTCTTTAGAAATCTCATGATTTCTCCGTTTTTCGATTCATCCAGATATTTGAAATTTTATATATTGTAAATTATTATAAATTTAGTATACATTTCTATTAATAGAATATTTATACTAAAAAAATATATAGTGGAGGTTGGTAACATGAAGACTGGACGAATCAGCAAGATCTTCTTGTCACTCTCGATGGCCTTCGCAACAATTCTGCTCTTTAATGCTGTTTCGGCGAATGCCGAATCCGGCGGCGGCATTGAGCCAAGCGCCTGCTCAACGTTCATCTCCGCCGTTTTCGATGAAGCCGTAGAGGTTGGCGGCGTTGGCCAGGCGAAGTTCTACTGCGGCCCTGTTAGCGACGGCATCCCCATTGATTTTTCCGCTGACGATATTTACGTTGCACCCGTTGATCCCACGGTTGACGTTTATGCCGATCCGGACAATAACACGGTGTACTACAAAGGCCTTTATAAGGGATGGATAGAGATCATAGTTAGCTGGCTGGACAAGCCGCAGGGCCCCCATTCCACGTTTTTATGGCTGGAAGTGAAATAATTTAAAATAATTATCCGGCCCCGCCGGTTTAATTACTAACGCCGGCGGGGGTGCGGGAACGTAATCATGCATACCGTCCCCTGACCAAGCCGGCTGTTGATGTCGATTTCTCCGCCGTGTGCGAGAATGATCTGTCTGGCGATGGCCATTCCGAGCCCTGTGCCGGAACTGTCGGACGATGCGTTTGTCCCCCGGAAATACCGTTCGAACAAACGGGCCAACGTTTCCTGATCCATCCCGGCTCCATTGTCCTCAATGCCGATGCGAACCCGCCCGCCTGTCCCCCGCTCTTCATTGATCGTGATTTTTACGGTGGTGCCGGGCGGGTTATGCTTAATGCTGTTGGCAATTACATTTTCCAGTGCGCGCTGCATGTACCCCGGATCCAGATCAAGCGGAATCCGCCCGCGGTTCGTTTCGAACAAAAACGTTTTGTCCGCGGACTCCGGCAAGCTTTGGAGCTGCTTCAAAATATCTCTTGTCATCCTTACGAGATCGTTTGGCTCGAGCCGCAGCGGAAGCGCATCGTTTTTCAACCGGAAGGTCAGGCCAAAATCTTCGATCAGCCGCTCCATATATTCCACGCGATCCCCCATAATGCGGGAAAAGCCGCGCACCTGATCCGGCTCCCAGTCGTATTCGGAAGATGACAACAGGACGGTATAGCCTTTGATTACGGACAGGGGGGTTTTCAGATCGTGCGAGACGCCCGCCATCCATTCTTCCCGCGTTTTCTCCAACAGCTCCCGCTCTTCCTTGTTGCTGCGAAGGGCGGAGGTTAGCCGGGAAAGCGCCTGTATCAATTCGTGAAACGTCCTGTACTCGGCCCTTTTGCGCAGGTGTCCATTCAATACGGATTTACGCTGCTGCAGGGGCTCCTCGTATTTTCCTGCGGACAACCGTTCGATCCAGGAGACGATGTAGAGCAAGGGGGAGCCGAGCTGTCTGCCAAAATACAGGACGGTTACAATCCCGACGGCCAGTATCGCCAAAATCCATAATATATTCAGCCCGTAAAGCAAGGGATTGCCGTCCGCCGACGGCCTCCCTACCACCCAGGTCAGCTCGCGTCCGCCCGCCGCTCCGTACCAGGTGGAAAGCTGATACCCGTTTTTGGCCGGATAAATATAGTCAGAAACGAGTTTCCCTGGAATATAGTGATCCGTAATGCTTTCGGGTTTATTTACGGAATAAATCTCATCTCCCTGCTCATTCAGGACCTGAAGCCACATATCGTTTCGGATGATATCCTCCCGGACATCAGGGGCAACCGTGAGGCGACTTCCTTCAACCGCCGTTTGCTCGGCGATCTCGCGAACCGACCATTGCGAGGCTGGCGTTTTGCCGTAACCGAAAAAAAAGCTGAACAGCAGCATACTTCCGGCGATGAGCAGCCCCCAAACCAGAAGCAGCCAAATAAGCCGCGAAACGAAGTAATAGGCGATTCGATTTCTCAGTTTCATGGCCTTTCCCTGTCCGCCGGCGCCTCAAAAAGATAACCCAATCCGCGAACCGTTTTGATCCACCGGGGGTTAGCCGGGTCCTCCTCGATCTTTTCCCGCAAACGGCTGATATGCACCATCACTGTGCTGTCCCCGCCGTAAAGTTCTCCCCACACGTCTTTATAGATTTGGCGCTTGCTTAAAATCCGGTTTGGATGCTCGCAAAAATAAAGCAGCAGCTTTAGTTCCTGAACGGGGCAGTTAATCCGTATCCCGTGTACGGTCAATCTCCCGGTATTCGGATCTACCGCAAACGACCCGAAATCGTATACCGGTTTGCGCACCGGCTCTAGCGGCGGCCGGGCGGCGCGCCTCAGCTGGGCCTTGACGCGAGCGGCCACTTCCAGCGGATTAAAGGGCTTGGTAATATAATCGTCCCCGCCTAAGCCAAAACCCTGCAGCTTGTCCAAATCGGCCGTGCGCGCGGTCAGGAACAGGATGGGCGCATCCGTCTCCGCCCGGATCGTTCCGCACAGGGTAAAGCCGTCCATATCGGGCAGCATCACATCCAACAAGATCAGATCTGGCCGTTTTTGGCGCGTAATGGCAAGGGCTTCCGCTCCGGATAGGGCGGTCAAAATATGACGAAATCCCTCCTTTTCGAATACGGTGGTCAGCAAATTCAAAATATGCCGGTCGTCATCCACCAGCAGAAGGATATGTTCCTCCAGTCTATAAGCCACGCTTATCCTCCTCCCGCTTCTATTATAAATAAATATCGATGGCGATTCGTTAAGAAAATGTTTAGGAAGAGTTTTGCTCCCGTTCAGCCTTTTTCTTATACGATGGACCCTGAGGTGAGATTTTAATGAATGAGCCAATTTTGATCACAAACGGGCTAACCAAAAAGTACAGGAGCCGCACGTCCGTCGACGGCTTGAATTTACGGCTGGAACGGGGGCAAATTTACGGGTTTCTCGGTCCAAACGGCGCTGGTAAAACAACAACGATCCGCATGCTGCTCGGTCTGATCGAACCTACGAAAGGAAGTATTGAAATTTTTGGCCAAAGCCTAAAAAAAGGGCGCCTGTCCATATTGAAGCGCATCGGATCGCTGGTCGAATCCCCGACTTATTATGGAAATTTGACCGGCCGTGAAAACCTGGAAGCGGTCCGCAGGTTAAGGGAACTCCCGGAAAAAAGCGTCCACGAGGCCTTGGACATCGTCCGATTAACGCATGTGGCCGACCGCTTGACCAAAGAATATTCCCTGGGCATGAAGCAGCGGCTCGGTATTGCCGCCGCGCTGCTCTCCAGGCCGGATTTGCTGATCCTCGACGAACCGACGAACGGCTTGGACCCTTCCGGCATCCAGGAAATTCGCGAATTGATTAAGAAACTGCCGGAGAACGGCATGAGCGTGCTTGTGTCCAGCCACTTGCTGAGCGAAATTGACCAGATGGCTACGCAGGTGGGGATTATTCATCACGGAAAAATGATCTTTCAGGATTCGATCGAACGCCTGCGGGAAAAGCAGCAGCCCTTGCTTAAGGTTGGCGTCAGCGATGTATGGGAAGCCGGAGCCGTGCTTTCCCGAAACGGAATTATGGCCGAAATCCGCGACGATGGCTTGTGGGTCCCCCGTACGGAGCCGGGTTTCGTCTCCGGCCTGAACTCGCTATTGGTCCATGCGGGCTTGTCCGTATACCGGCTGGAAGAAGTAAAGCGGTCGCTCGAGGATATTTTCCTGGAATTGACCGGTACAGAGGGAAGCTTATGAGACATCTGCTTAAAGCCGACCGATTAAAGCTGAGGCGTTCGTCGTTATGGATCGTCGTGATGTTGGTTCCGCTGCTCATCCTAGCTTATGAAACGGTGAACTTTACCTACCGCGCCGAGTTTGTCGAGAGACAAGCCGAACTGTTCCGCGCGGGTTCCCCATGGATGTTCTTGTTGTACGACAACAGCCTGCTGTTCGGTTTGGGCTTTCCTCTGTCCGCAACCCTGGCCGCATCCGTCATTGCAAATATAGAGCACCAAGCAAACGGGTGGAAGCAAGCCCTGTCTTTCCCGGTTGCCAGAAGCAAAATTTATCTCAGTAAATTCATCTGGTTAAACGCCGGGTTATTGGTTTCCGTGACGGTTTTCCTGATCGGGATGGTCCTACTCGGCAAGCTGCTGGGATTTGGCGGAGAGGTGCCGTGGGGACTGCTCGCGGGAGATTGTTATGGGATGCTGATCGCCGTATTTCCCATCGCAGCAGCGCAATTTTGGCTGTCCATGACCTTGAAAAATCAAGCCTTTTCCATCCTGGTCGGTTCAGTGTCCGCGATGATGGGGCTGTTCCTGGCCGCGGCTCAAACGACCCGCTGGTTCCCGCTGGCCTATCCGGTACAAGCCTCCACGGTGATCCTGCGCTATGAAGGCATCGGATTAAATCCTGATTTCCCGGTGTACCTCGCGATCAGTCTGGGCTTGGGCATCATCCTGCTGTTTGGCGGGGCTATGCATTTTGCCGCTAGGGATGTTCAGTAAGCAAGGAGGATTTCTTTTGAAAAATATTTTGTATGTCGAGAGATTAAAGTTAAAACGCTCCAGGCTGTGGCTGCTCTACTTTATCGGCCCCATGCTGGGCGTGCTGTTGGCTTACGCGAACTTCTATAAAAACTACGATCTGTTTATGCAGCCCGGAGATAACGCATGGCTTGAGGCCTGGACACAGGTCGCCTTATTTATGGGCCCTTTCGTTCTGCCGATCCTGGTCGGCATCTATGCGGCCTTCGTCTGCCGGGGGGAGCATGTCGGGGGCGGATGGAAGCAGCTGTTGGCGCTGCCGGTCGGACATTCGCAAATCTTCCTGGGAAAATTTTTTATGGTCGTGCGTATGGTGGTCATTACTATGGTGATCCTTTTCGGCTTCTTTACTATCGTTGGTCTGGTTAAAGGCGTTGCAGGCGACTTTCCTTTGCTCGCCTTGCTCGGGTATATGTTGCGGGGGATTTTAGCAACCTTGCCGCTGGCGCTCCTGCAGCTAGTGATCTCCATCCGGGCCAAAACGTTCGGCATTCCCCTGGCGGTCAGCATTATTTTTACGCTGCCGGCGATTCTCGTCGCCGGCACGCCGCTGGGACAGGTTTACCCGTGGACGCAGCCGATGCTGGCCATGTCGCCCGAAGATGAATCCCCGATTCAATCTTACTTCTTGTTCTATTCCCTTTTGACAGGCAGCTTCACCGTCCTGCTGCTGCTTGGTTTATGGAGGTTTACGAAACGCGACACCCTGTGAATACCGTTCCATATTTAGTGCGAAACCCGAACAAGGACTCCCTCGGGAGTCCTTGTTCGCTAGAATCACTTGCCGTACACCTTCCAGCTTTGGATACCGGTGGATGTCGATGCTTTGGCGACGATGTTCAGCCGGATTTTATTTGTCGTCACCGGCGTGAACGTGGTCGTGTTGTACCGGTCGGGCTGTACGCCGTAACCCGACGCCCCGCTGACGTTCACCCAGGCCGAGCCGTTCCAGTATTGAATCGTGTAGGAAGCCGGCAAATCGATGCCCTGGTCGTCGTCGAACCAGTACACGTCGACCCGGTTGAGCGTATAATTTTGATTCCAATCGTATTGCACCCACTGCGTCGTGTTCGGGTTGTCCCAATTGCCGTAAACGGGATGGCCCCGGTCGGCCGAACTGGCCGGCGTATACCCGTCATTCAGCCCGGCCAGGCTCTCCCACGGTGAAACATACGAGGTTGAGGCCGTGGCCAGCGGGGCCACATCCACCGGCCCCTCGGGATCGCCGCCCTTCTGCAGCTTGATATCGTAGGTCGCGGCCGCGCCGATATTCAAGCTGACGATCGTGGGCGCTCCGTTCGCCGCGGTCACGCTGCCGGCGGCGTTGTTGTTGATCAGCACGTTGTAGGAGCCCGGCGCCAAACCGTTAAAGGTGACTTTCGTCGTATGGGCGGTTCCGGGCGTCGCGTTTTTCAGCGAGAAGTTGACGTAATCTTTGGCGGCAGCTACCGTAGCTGTCGTATACGTGTCCCGCTCCAGCACCATGCCGAGTTTTTCCGTAATCAGATTCAGCTTTTGGAATACGCCGTCCTTCGGGACGATGACATAATTGTTCCCGTTCTTCGTCACCTCGGCCCCATAGCCGTAAAGTCCAAACAGCGGATCGACCGCCACGTCGGCGCTCAAAATCTTGATCGCGCCCCAAAGGCCCAGATCGGCTTCCCCGGACATGCCGCGCCAGCCGTTGAACAGCGGCCCGCCCCCGACGCCAAGCGCCCCGTGGTTGCCTTTGGTCATTTGGTACGTCCAGGCAACCGCGCCGATATCGGCCGGGTCCGAACTGATCTGCCCGGAATTGATCGCGCTTAAGTTGCCGAGCTTCGAAGCGTAGGTCAAACGCTGTTCGACCTCCGGATTGGCCGAATGGTTGCGCACCCAGTCATCCATCGCATAACCTTGCAGCGCGACGGTGTACTGGAAGTTCCACCACGGCTCCCCGGTAATCGTCACCGGTACGGAATAGAAGTACCACAACGGCATAGCCCCGCGCGTCGCCCGCACCTTCGTGTTGATTTTGCCCATCATCGACAGGTTGTTGTTCATTTTGGCCAAGGTGTACACCGACTCTTCCCCGGTGTTGTCGTAGTTGTACTCCGAGCCGTACGGGTAGGTCGTGTTTTTGAAATTGTTGTATTTGGTGTTCATTTTGCTGACGATGTCATTGGCCTGGGAAGTGTAGCCCTCCTCGCGCAGCGCTTTGATGATCTCGGGCGTCGTCATTTCTCCCATCAAGCCGGTGTTCCAGTTGTATGCGACCGGTCCGTCGTAAAGCGCTTTGAAGATGTTGTAAGCACGCAGCAAATACGTCGTGCGCGGGTGAATGTAGTCGATCATGTCCGGGTACATTTTGGCGAGTTTGTACATGCTGAAATACGTGTTGTAGACGTGCGGATAAGCGTAGCCCCGGTACGTCGGCGTCGTGTTCGGTTCCGGCATCAGGAAATCGTGAATCAGGTAATCCTCATGATGGCCGTTCATCAAGTTGGTCCAAATCGCCGTTTCCAAATACTTGTCCACGGCTTCGATTTCCTTGGCAACCGGTTTCTGCACGTTTTTCTCGGCCAGGAACTGCCCGTGCGTCAGCCCCCAATCGTCGCCCCAGCCCCAATAACCGTTAAACACATTGCGGCGGGAGTTGGACTGCATCATCCAGTCGTCGAACACTTTGTCGCGGATGTCGCCGGGCACGTTCCATTGCTGATTGTTCACCATAAACGTGGCATGGCGCTGCAAAGCGTCGGCGACCGGTTCGATCGCGTAAAACTGCAGCACGGTTTTTTCGCCGTTGCCGTAGTTGACGGTAATATCGTTTTGCCCCAGCCGGCTTAAGGTTAACGAATACAATCGGTGGCCGCCCGGCGCGGTCCCGAGCGGAGTGATCGTCGTTTGCGAAGGATATTGGGCGACGACCGAATTAATCGGCTTCGTGGTCCGGAGGCTGAATTTCGCCGTCTGGTCGGTCGGCACGATCATCCCCGGCACGACGGTGAAGTCAATCATCCCTTCCGCGTACAGCCGGTCCTTCACTGCCTGTTCATTCGCCGCCTTGAAAAATTTGAACGCGTACGTCTTGCTGGCACCCGGCGCCAGCACCAGGCTCGTGTTCGGCAGATACCCGCGGTTCGTGCTTTTGATTACATTGGAATGAACGTAGAACACGGTCAGCCCTTCCGGCCAGCCGCCCTCATCGGCCGCCCATTTGCTGCCCGGGTGCTCTTCGATGCGCCAATTGTCCATATACTCGAACCCGGCTCCGGTCGAAACATCCGGCACCATCAGCAGCGTATCGCCGATGCCGCTGGGCCGCTGCACGGTAATGTAGGAATTGTTGTTTGCCACGTTGGAATGGGTGACGACCCGCGACTCGTAGATCTGCTCCCCGCCTCCTGCGGACCAATATTCATTGAAGGGAAGCGGGAGGCCGAAATCCCCGATTTCGAGCGTCTGATTGCTGGTATTGGTTACCGTGATCGACCAGCGCAAATGGTCGCTTTGGAGAGCGTAGGACTCGTCCACTTTGAAGTTGCGAATCCCTTCCGCATTGCTGGAGTTCTGATACGTGATGTTTACCGTGTTGCCGGATTGGCTTTGCGTCCGCCCGTCCGCCGAACGGTTGGTCCAGGCCTTCGTCCAGGCACCGCTTCCCAGCCGGTAGGTAAACATCAGCTCACCGACCCATTGATGGTCGGATGTGTTCTGCTGCGGAGCGTTGGTGGCGTTCATCACGTAATTGGTCGGGAAGCTGTCCCCGACGATTTGCAGGTTCGTGATTTCTCCATGGTTTCCGGTCGTAACTTGAAACTCACTGTTTGACAACGTATAGGCCGAGGCCGCCTTTGGTATGGCGACCGCCAGCGCGCTGGCGACAAACAAGCCGACAATCAACTTCAAGGGTTTCAGCGTCCGTTCATGTCCCATCATTTCACCGCTCCTTTTCATTTCCATTCAGGAATTAGATTCAGCAGCCCTCTCCTCCGATCCCGGTTTGTTTTTTTGTATCCTGCTTAGCTAAGGAACATCACCTCCTTTCCGGATAAAGCCATCGCCGCCACCGCCGCTATGTCCGCTTTGGCAACCGGACGGTAACCCGCGTGCCTTGGTCCCGGGCCGAACGGATCTTCACCCCGTACGCTTCCCCGTAAAGCAGCTTGATCCGGTTTAGCACATTGGCCATGCCAACACCGGGCGCTTCCGGATTCAGCGCGGAAGCAAGCGTTTCTTCGTCCATGCCTTGTCCGTTGTCCTCCACCGTAAACACCAGCGCGCCTTCCGCCTCATGACCGGTAATACGCAGCAGTCCACCGCTGGTCCGTAAAGCAAAACCGTGAATGATCGCGTTTTCGACGATCGGCTGCAAAAACATTTTCGGAACCTTGCAATCCGGCGGAATAAGGTCAAGCTCGTACCTGGCTTCAAACACCCCGCAATAACGCTGCTCCATGATATGCAGGTAGCTCTTGAGCCACGCGATATCATCGCCGAAAGCGACGAGCTCCCGTTTGTTTTTAACCGTATATTGGAGCATCGTCGATAAGCAGACGAGCATTTTGCTGATCTCCTCTTCATTTCGCTCGAGCGCCATCCAGTTAATAACGTTAAGTGTGTTGTACAAAAAATGGGGATTGAGCTGAAGATTAAGCGCCATGATTTCGGCTTCTTTTTCCCTGAGCCGAGTCTCGTAGTTTTCGTTGATCAGGTCGCTGATTTTTTCGTTCATCAAATTAAATTTATTGATCAGAATGCCGAATTCAAGGTCGTTCTGCTCCGGGATTTTGGTCGAAAACACGCCGCTCCCGGTCAGTTGAATCGCCACCAGCAGCTTCTTGATCGGGATCGTCAGCCAACCCGAAATCATGTAGGCGACGGCGATGGAAACGGCGATCAGCACGGCCGCGATGTACAAGCTGTACGTATGGACCAAAGGCAGATCGCTCAGCAGCCTGTCGTAAGGAACGACCAGAACGCTGATCCAACCGGTTATTTCCGACGTATCGTAACAGATCAGCATCTTTTTCCCGTTGACTTTGGAAATCGCCGTCCCGGTCCTGAATGCAATCGCTTTGTCCAGCCAACCCGCCGTTTCAATGTCCGTTAGCCTGGCGGTATCGGGATGAGCCACGATTTCTCCCTGCGGGGAAACGACGAACATGTAGGAGCCGTCGAGCGCCGTCTTGCCGGGCTGGGGCGAGCGAAAAAAGCTTTCGTTGAAGTTAATGAGCAGGACCGGATTCTCGGTGCGCGCTCCCCAGCTCTTGACCACGCCGTCCTGGACGATTGAGCTTTTCAGCAGTTGGGAGGCGGAGAAAACATAACGGTACCGCGGATCCAAGTCTCCGAGTTCCTCTTGGTCAAACTGCTTGGCAAAATCATACGTGGGAATCCAGATCAGTTTGCCGTCGGCCCGGAGCGTGTCCCGGTAGAGCTGCGATGCGTGCAGCTTGTCCGGTTTGACTGAGACGAAGGTCGGCCTGGAGGTCAGGATGGCCGTTCCGCCAAAGCTGTAATAGCCGGTGACAAGCTGAACGCTTTCGACGCTGGGCTCCGAGGCGTAATACGTGTTCAGAATCTCCGATACTTTTCGGTCCATTTGCAGAAGTTCCAGCAGATCCGTCGGGGCCGATCTGTCAAACAGTTGGAATAACTCCGGATCGGCCAGCAGCGACAGCGACTGGTCCTTGATCCGGCTTAGCACCATGTCGGTATATTGGTTGTTTTTCTGTACAACCTCCTGCATGCTGTCGCTGGCGTGCTTCAGAATGATGTCGGAGCTGGTCTTGTAGTAGGCATAACTGATGAGAATTATGGGGAACGTGATGAGGAAAACGTAGTAAACGATTAGTTTGGTCCGCAACTTGAGCCGGGCGAACCGGCGGAGAACGCGTTTCATGGCACGGTTACCCCCGCTTTTGGCGCAGGATGCGGATCGTCTTGCGGTACTCCTCCGGAGTCATCCCGAACTCTTTTTTAAACACTCGGTTGAAATACTTTACGTCCTGGTAACCCACCGCTTCGGCGATTTTGTAGACGCGTAAAGTTTCATGTTCCAACATGGCTTTGGCTTTGGATAAGCGGACTTGGTTCAGGTATACCGTGAAATTGATTTTCAGCTTGTTTTTGAAATATTGGCTAAAATAACCAGCGCTGAGTCCAAACTTCTGCGCCGTGGATTCGAGCGAAATGTCGGACCGGTAGTGTTCGTCGATGTAGGCCAGGCAGCGCTGAACGAGCTGATGGCGGTGATTTTCCTTCCATTCCTTGATCGTGCGGACAGCGCGAACCACCACTTCAAGCGCGCCGCCTTCCAATTGGGAATAGACGGCCGTATGCTCGGTCAAAACCTCGATCTCCCGCAAAAAATCGTCATGCAAGCTGCCTTCTCTGAGCAGGTCGTGATCTTCGATCATTTTGACGAGCAGCAGCTTGCATTTATCCCGCAAACGATGCGGCAGCGGGTAAGGAGGGGAGCGCCACTCGCGGAACATGCCGGCCAGCGCGGCTGTCACGGCCTGTTCGTCTCCGCTCCGCAGCGCCTCCTTCAGCGCGGTTTCCGCGGCGGAAGCCAGCGCCGGAATGCGTTCCCGGTCCAGCCTGCTGGCCCCGATCGCAAACACGGCTCGATCTTCCTCATAGAAATACTCCTGCCTGGCGAACCGCGCTTCGCGGACGCTGATGTGGGCTTCCTCCAGGAGACTATCCCTGCGGCTGCCGATCCCGGCCGATAGATGCCCCGCCCCGAACCGCAGCTCCGGTTCCTCAAAGACCTGCCCGGCCGCCTGCGGATCAACGCCATCGCCGAGCACGCAGATCAGTTCCTCGTCGTCATGTCCATTGACGAAGCAAAAGCAGCCGCCGTACCTGCGAAGCAAGGTTTGTACCCGCGACGCCTCTTCCGGCCCAAAGGAAGAATTCCGCTTTACGCTTACGGCTGCGCCTGCACCGGCAATTGGCAAGATCACCTTAAGCTCCCCCAGCCGATCGCCGCTTAGGGTGCCGTCGATCCACGATTGCAGCAGCTTGCCGCTGTACGCCGGCTCCATGCGGTCAATCCTGGCCGCCAGCTCCTGCTGCCTTAAACGGTCGCGCCGCTCCCGCTCGCTGATCTGCTCCGCCCGCGCAAACACCTCCTGCAGCTTGGCGGCATCAACCGGTTTCAGCAGATAGCCGAACGCTCCAAACGTAATCGCCTGCTGAGCATATTCGAAAAAATCGTACCCGCTCAGCACAACCACCTTTGTCCGGTTTGCCGGGTCTAGCTTTTCCATAAATTCCAGCCCGGTCATTTGCGGCATCCGGATATCCGTAAAGATGAGATCAAACACTCTCCTTTCACACAGACGCAAAGCCTCCTCGCCGCTGCGCGCGGAACTGACGGCGTCGCCCGGCCTCAGCTTGCCCAGCAGTTTGGTGAACCCGATCACATGGCCCGGCTCGTCGTGACCAACAGAAAATGCAGCATCTTCCTCCCTCCTTATGCCTCATTCCAATAGAATAATTTGGTATGAAAGGGACTATTTCCTGCATCTTGCTCCAAAAAATCCCGCCAATCCTTTCAGCCTTTTACACCGCTCATCGCGATTCCCTCCACAAAATATCGCTGACCGACGAGAAACACCGCGAGCGAAGGCAATACGATGATGGCGGTCGCGGCCATCATCAGATGCCATTGCGCCGAATACGTGCCCTGAAACAAAGTGAGTCCCAGCATCAGCGTATAATTTTTTTCCGAGGAAATGAACACCATCGGAGCCAGATAATCGTTCCAGTTGGCCAGAAAAGTCAGCATGCCGACGACGATGAGCGACTGCTTGCCGAGCGGCATAATCACGTTCCAGTAAATCCGGAAATGTCCGGCCCCGTCCATTTTGGCCGCTTCGTCCATTTCCCGCGGGATCGTCAGAAAAAACTGGCGCAGCAGAAAGATGTTGAACACCCCTCCGCCGAACCAGGCCGGCGCAATCAGGGGAACGAGCGTATCGGTCAAATGGAGGGTTTTCCAGCCGAGAAAATGCGGAATCATCACGACGAAAAAAGGCATCATCAACCCTGTAAGAATAAAGCCGAATATTTTGTCTCTGCCTGGCCACGTAATCCGCGAAAAACTGTACGCGCACACCGAACTCGAAAGGACGACGCCGGCGATGGAAAGCGCCGTGACGACTGTACTGTTCCAGAAATAGCGGCCAAAAGGGTTGCTCGAAAGCGCTTTGGCGAAGTTGTCGAACCTTAGAGAGTCCGGCACGATGTCCGGCGGAATGGCAAACAGGCCGTCCATGCCCACGAACGCCGTTCGCAGCATCCAGTAGAAAGGAAAAACGAACACGAGCCCGCCCGCCGACAATACGGCATAAAGGCTCAAGCGGACGGCGATTTTGCGTATTTTCATCTCCCGCTTTCCCGCCCTTCGTAATAAACCAGCGAATTCGAAAATTTGAACAGGACGAACGTGCACAGCAGAACGACGAGGAACAATAAGGTTGCTACAGCGCTGGCCGTGCCGAACTTCGTAAACTGAAACCCTTCCTTGAACAAGTAATAAACGATCAGGTAACTGGCGTTGTCCGGTCCGCCCTGCGTCATGACCGCGGGTTGCACGAAGGTCTGAAACGCATTGATGAACCCGATGACCGTGTTGAAAAAAATGATCGAAGAGCTCATCGGCAGCGTAATGTACCAAATTTTGTGCATGGTGTTGCCGCCGTCCACCTCGACTGCCTCGTACAGCTGCGCCGGAATATTCTGCAACCCGGCCAGGAAGATCACCATCGTGTTCCCCGTCAACCACAGGCTGAAGAGGATCAAAGTCGGAATGACGGTGGTGTCCGAGGAGAGCCAGGAAAACTTGGGCAAATGGAATAAACCAAGCCCATAATTGACGATTCCGAAATCCGGCTGCAGCATCCACAGCCAGATGATCGACGACGCGGCCAGCGGGATCACGACCGGCAGGTAAAACAAACCGCGGAAAAACGCCCTTCCTTTGATTTTACCGTTAAGCAACAGCGCCAGGAGAAAGGAAAACGCGATGCCCAGCGGAACGCTGACGAACACGTAATACAGCGTGCTGACCGCGGCGTCGTAAAAAAGCGGTTCCTTGCCGCTGAATAGCCGCGCGAAATTCTCCAAACCCACGAACTTGGGGCTCCCGACCATGCTGTACTCGGTAAACCCTAGCAAAAATGTGAATATAAGCGGACCCAGCACAAATATCAGGTAGCCAAGCAGCACTGGAGAAGCAAACAGCAAGCCGTATTTCAGTTCCTTTCTCCTTCGCCTCCGGGCGCCTTGCAAGGGATCGAACGCCGCTTGACGTGATGTTTCAGCGACAGATCTCATAAGCCTCTCCTCCTCCCGGCTTGCCGAGCGCGCGCGGCTCTGATACGGACCAAACGTACCCGACGCGCGCCTCCCCTATGCCGCCGGTTTCTCTATTTGCCGTAACGGCCCTGGATTTCCGGCTGGACCTTGGAAGCGACCTCTTTCATGGCTTCTTCGGCCGATTGTTTGCCGAGCCACACGGGGTCCAGCGCGGAAAACGCCAAGGAGCTGACCTTGCCGAAGTTTTTCACGTAATATACCGGCGATGGCGTGCTGTTGTTCAGCAGGTTGGTCAGGAAAGCATCCTTGAAGCCTGACGGGTGCGACGGATTGTTTTCCGCCCACTGGGCGACAAGCTCGGGATCGGTGTACCATTTCTTGAGCGTCGGCATCCACAGGCCGTCCCGATATAGGTTTAACGCGCCGGAAGGGTCGGCGAGGAATTTGGTGAGCAGCCACGTTTCTTCCGGATGTTTCGTCGATTTGAACATGGCGCTGACGCCGCTGATGCCCATGGCAACGCTGCGCTTCATCTTCGGAAGGACGCCGATATCGTAATTGACCTCGGCCGCCCCGAGATCGAGATTGATCCATTGCCCGTGCATACTCATCGCCACCAGCTTGGATTGCAAAGCGACCGCCTGCGACGGGATCGACTTGGCCTGCACCGGGTTGGGCGCGACATGGTGAACGTTGATCAGGTCGGCCAACCGCTGGATCGCTTCCACCGCTTCCGGCTGATCGAGAGCGAACTTCGTCCCGTCCTCCGAAACGAGGTCGCCTTCGTTGTTGACGATGTGCGCCATCACCGGACCGTACCAGCTCTCGAACGAAACGCCGAATTGCTTGATATTGTCCTTATCGAAGCCCGGATCCGCGGCGTTTTTACCGTTTTTGTCGATCGTCAGCTGCTTGGCGGCTTCCACGAACTGGTCCCACGTCCAGGCGTCCTCCGCTTTGGCTGGAGGCATTTCCACGCCGGCCTCCTCGAACAAGTCCTTATTGTAAAACAGCGCGAACGTTTCGCCCGCCGTGCTGATGCCCCAAGTGTAATTCGGATCGTCGCCGTTGAACCAGATATAGTCGAGGAAGTCCTCTTTTTTCAGCTCCGTATCCTTGGCGAACATCTCGTTGAAGTTGATGAATTTCCCTTCCTTTTGCCAGGCCTCTCCCAGCTCCCCATGCACATAACCGGCATCCGGCGTTTCGCCCGCCGCAACCATCGCGGTAAGCTTGGTATCGTAATCGCTTTCAGGAATATGCACGGCGTTGACGGTAATCCAGGGATATTTCTCGGTGAACTTTTTCGTCGCCTCCTCCAGGGCCTTCTTCTCCTGCGGGCTTCCCCAGAACGTGTACTTCAGCGTTACGGGTTCCTTGTCTGTACCTTCGTTCGCCGGGCCGGCCGTTTCCGCCGCGGATTCGCTCCCGTTTGACGGATTGGCGGTATTGGGGGAAACGCCTTGATTGCCGTTAATGCTGCTGCTGTTAACGCTATTGCCGCCTCCGCAGCCCGCAAGCGCCACTGCCGCAACAAAGATCAGTACGCCAAGCAACATCGGCAGTTTTCGGATGTTTGCCATTTCCTTATCCCTTCCTCCCTGCATCTTGTGCAATTCGTTCATCCTGCTCATCCTCTTCATCCTCTTCACGCTGAGTGGATACCTTAGGAGCAAGTTGGTTTCATTATAATGTAAACGCTGCCATTGTAAAATTATAGATTTTTCAGATAAGTGGACATTTTTTAGTTATACGCTTTGCCGGAAGCGAAAAAAGAAAAAACCGCCAGAGATATGAGCCCTGCGGTCCTTTGAGAATTCTTTACAACTAAACTTAAAAAACGGCGTATGACAAAGTAATCGGGCTAGAATCGGGTGTACATCAACACCAAAAGCTCAAGTGGAAATATAAGAGCAAAAAACGGCGTTATTTCTGCGATATCCGTCAGCTTGGGAGATATAGAGACAATTTATGTCGCTATTTTCCTACGCTGCGAGGAAAGGCTGCCCATTCTGGACCGTTTATAGAAAAATAAGTACAAAAATTGCCGCTAATGAGCTGACATAGACTATAAATCCGGATTATAAGTACGTAAATTGCCGTTATTTTGAAGGCCGAGATTGTTCGTTCCGTTTTAGGTCGGGCAAAGCTTAAAGCTCATTTTTAGAAAAGATCTTAATCGACATAGCTATAGAAATACCTAAAATCATAACAACAAGAGTAATTAATATCAGGTATTTCATGCCCTCCGGCAGGTTTGAAAAAATGGTGAGATCCATTCCCGAAACTATGTTATAAATCAGAGGTGTTCCAAATGAAGCCGCAAAAAGTATAATCATAAAAGCATATTTGGTTTTTTCCACTCCGAATTTAAATTGAAAAGGAGTATATATTCCGTATATGACAACGTGTATTAATAAAGTCATCAAAATCGCAAAAGGAGTGATTGAGGGAATCGATGGCATCATCAAGGTGGTCAAACCATATACAACGCAACAACAAACAAAAACCAGCAGAAAGTGGATATACTTAGCCACAACAATATCGCTGCGCGAAAAAGGAGCGGCACACAGCAAAGCATTAACCTTTGGATATTTCAGCTCTATCATTGCGACATACTGCCCTAATATTAACTCAGCAAAAATGACCGTAAGCATAAAAGAGCCGACACCCAAGATTTCTGGACTGCGACTTGCAATAAATAGAGGTAGCCCGATAACCATTGCCATAATAATGAGAAAGAAATTTTTGGATAATAGAAAATCTTTCTTAACCAACTGCGGAATCATCCTTTTAGCCCCCTTTCAATATAAGCCAACATAATGTTCTCAATAGTGGGCCGTTCAATCACAATATCAGACATCATTTGTTGAACATCCGGCAAATGCTTTGTGATGCCGGTAAAACTATAATTTGTAGCTTGAAGATTCAGAAACAGAGATCTATTTTTGCTGTTTAACGCATTAATATCGCCCTTTACGACATGATGGCCCTCAAGCAAGGTGTCTTTTTCTTGCTCAAAAATGATTTTCCCTTGATCGATCAGGATGAGCATATCGGCAACCTTATCTAAATCAGAGGTAATATGCGTTGAAAAAAAGACTCCTTTGCCCTCCTGTTTCATGTAATCCTTGATTATTGCTAAAAGTTGACTCCTTATCAAAGGATCAAGACCGCTTGTTGGCTCATCCATTATAAGCAAATCAGCTTCGTGGGAAAGGGCTAGAGCCAAAGCGTATTTCATGCGCATACCTTTTGACAGCGTCGCAATCTTTTGCCGGGAATTCAAAGAGAAGCTCTCCATGTATTCCTTAAAGGTTTTATCATTCCATTTGGAATAAGCTGGAGCGATAACGCTTTTCATTTCAGCCATTGTCAAATCATCATAGAAACTGCCTCCATCCAACACAACGCCAATACGATTTTTTAGCTCCCTTTCATGTTTATCCAATTCTTTCCCAAATACTTTTACTGTTCCAGAGCGTCTTTGTACAAGGCCCAGGATGGTTTTAATTGTAGTAGTTTTCCCAGCTCCATTAATACCGATAAACCCGGTGATACACCCCTCCGGCAAAGAGAAACTCACATTTTTATACGAAAAATAACTCAACGCGTTAAAGTGTGGAAGCGCGTCGAAACAAAAAGGGGGGGTGTTTGATTCTTTTTTTTCCATAATATGGGTTTATACTGAATTCAGTTCATGAAGTTCAACTTCATAGCCCATCTGTTTGATTTTTCGAATCCAGTACTCGATGGTTTTTTCACGTTTACCCAAATAGTCTGCGCCCAGTTCCTCGTAAGGCACTTTATCTCGTAGGACGACGTAGATGATCCGTAAGAGTAAATGTGAAACCGCTATAATGGCTTTTTGTTTACCCATTCGTTTGACTAGCCTGTAATATAAAGCGGATATCCGGGAGTCTTTGACCCTTATGGCGGCCCAACCGCATTGACAAAGTACGGATTTTAGTCCCTTATTTCCGCGTTGGTTCTTTTTTCGTTTTTTTTACCGTTACTTTCATGGTTGGCTGGGCATACCCCGGCCCATGAAGAAAGGTGAGCATCGGATGGAAAATGTGACATATCTGTACCCAATTCGGCCACGATGCTCGCCGCTGCATCATGTTTGATCCCAGGAATAGTGTCCAGCAACTCCATTTCCAAGCGATAAGGCATAGTCAGTTGTTCAATTTCTGTTTCCAGTTCTTGAATCTCCTGTTCTAGATACGCAATATGCTCCAGATGTCTTCGAATCATTTTCCGATGATGAAGGCGTAAACGGCCGTTTAGCGCCTCAATAAGTTCGGGAACTTTGCGTTTCAGAGACGACTTCACCATGTCACGAACCTGCCGTTCATTAAGCACTTCACCGTTGACAATGGATTCAAGTAACAATCGGCCGGAAACCCCAAAGACGTCTGACATAAAGGTGGTGAGTTTCAGATTGGCATCTTGCAATATCTTGTGAATCCGGTTCTTCTCTTGGGTCACATTCTGCAGGAGTTTCCGGCGGTATCGAGTGAGGTCACGCAAGTCGCGAATATCTACGCTCGGGACAAAACTTTGCTCGATTAATCCGCTTCGGTGTAACCGGGCGATCCACTCGGCATCGCTATAGTCGGTTTTTTTGCCTGGAACATTCTTGATGCGGGCCGGATTGGCGAGGGTCAACTTACAAGAATCCTCCAGAATGTTCCATACCGGCTTCCAGTATACCCCGGTGCTTTCCATGGCCACATGGGTACATTGTTGATCTTCGAGCCAGTCTTTTAAACGAAGTAGTTCCTTGGTGGTCGTTCCGAATGTCTCGATTTCTTTTGACGGTCTCTTGTCGAGCGGACCGTACAGAAGGCAGGCCACGATATTATCCTGATGGACATCTATACCTGCACATCGTTCCAAAATCGCATCCAAAACGAACAACTCCTTTCTGGATGTTTTAAGCAGATCATGCAACCTTGTATAAAGATGACACTTTATACTCGTACTCGTGGTAACAATCGGCGATTCTCGTGGTTGCAATTGGTCCGATTCTAACACGGAGTGTTTCTCCAAAATGTAATCGACCTATGATCCACCTATAATTATTACCTCATAAAGTGAGTGCGTGTACAACCCATATTTTTCATATATGGCGGTGGCCGCCAGGCCATATTTGATTCTAAAGAAAAATCCCGATATGACTTACAAAGTCCTGAAACTTCCAAAATGTTATTCATCGTCTAAATCTCCTCGTACAATATTTCCATCATTGCGTTTAGTTCTTCTTTGCTAATATTAAGCATTTTTGCCGTCTGTATCATATCCTGCATCTTTTGTTCAACAAGGCGTCGCTTGGAATCTCGAAGAATTTCCAAATTTTGGGCCGAAACAAATGTACCAATTCCAACTTGACTTACAACAAAACCTTCTTTTTCCATTTCGTCATATACCCGTCTAATAGTTAGTACGCTAACCTTTAAGTCATTTGCAAAGCTACGAATGGAGGGAAGCAAGTCACCTTCAACCAACTCGCCCTGAAAAATCGCATCTTTTATTTGGTCTTTAATTTGCTGATATAGCGGAACGTCTGATGTATTAGATATGAGGATTTTCATCTTATCAGCCATCTTTCCTTTAGTGTGTATTACTACAATACACATTAAACACTTAATGCACTATCCTGTCAATATAAGATCGCTCATGCCGAAAGTGGATATATATAAGATTAAGGCCGCAATCCCATTTGGTTGCGGCCTCAACAGCAAAAGCACAACTCTTCTATTCCGTTCCCGCTTTCAAGGCTTCGCTCATCGAAACGGCATGGACTTTTTTTCTGCAAAGCAGCTTCGACAGCTCATTGGAGAACATGACAATGACGAATCCAACCCCGATGTAAAGCGGGTCAATGATCACCGGCATGGCAAAAGGAGCGCTGTTTTCAATGGCTTTCATCCAGTCTCCCATAGCGGCAAAACTGAGCAATATGCCCAGGATATATCCAGCCGCGACGACTACCGTGGAACTGTTAAGGACCAGGGAATTGACTTCCTTTTTCCGGTATCCGAAGTCCTTCATGAGCGAAATCGTACTCTTGTTTTCCTCAATGATCATGGAGGTTACGACATAAATGATCATCATTCCGATGAGAAACGCCACCTCCGCAACGAATACGACCATGGATGCCAGAGGCGAAATGGTGGTCCCGTAGGTTTGGTTTACCTGCTGCAGAAGCTGCAAGATGCTGCGGGACGTATCGAAATCCAGCGCACCGGTCGGCTCGTCGCACAGCAGCAGCTGCGGATTTTTGACGATCGCCCTGGCAATGGAAACCCTTTGTTGCTCGCCGCCGGAGAGCTCCCTGGGGAAGCGGTGTTTTTTATCCTTTATTCTCACCGCCGCTAAAACCTCGTCCGTATTCAGAGGGAATTTGCTGATATTGGAAACCACTTCAATGTTTTCGGCAACGGTAAGATTGGGCACCAGGTTGTAAAACTGGAAAACGAAACCGATATTTTCGCGCCTATAATCGGTCAGCTTGTCGGCATTCAACCGGCTGATCTCGGTCCCGCCGACGATCACCCTGCCGCTGTCGCCGCGATCGATCCCGCCGAGGATATTCATCAGCGTGGATTTTCCTGAGCCCGAAGGTCCAAGGATCACGCCGATCTCTCCTTTTTCCAGCTGCATCCCGATTCCTTTTAAAACTTCGGTTTTGACCACGTCCGTTGTATAGCTTTTCTTTAGGTTGGCGACATCAATAAACATAACGGGGCCCCTCCTTTTACCGGTATAAGGCTGTCCGCAGAATTTGCAGATACTCCTCGAGCCCTTTGACCAGTTCATCAGAATGTGCTTTGTAGGCGGCGATATCATCGCCATACCGGAATTGACTGTCGAGCAGACCGTTTATCGTCCATATCATGATGTTTTTCGCCTTTTCCTCATCGATGCCTTCCTTAAACAACGTTCTGTCATTATGGGATCTTTGGCAGACTTGCTGTATCGCAAGCAAGGGAGAATTCAACAAATCGCCGGGCAGCCCCTCCGGAAATACTTCTTTCATGGCGGCATAAGCTTTTGTCAGAACGCCGATTTCAAGCGGGTATTGGGAAGACAGTTCAACCTTCAGCTTTGATACTCTTCTGATATTTTCAAGAAAGTCGCAGCTTTCTGAAATAACCTTTTCATATTCGGCAATAATCAGGTCCGAAGCATATTTAATGAGAAACAGAAAAAAACCTCTTTTGGACCCAAAGTAATGAAACAACAGGCCCTTGGATATCCCCGCCTCCTTCACGATGACATCGGTGCTCGCCGCCGTATAACCTTTGGAAAACTCCTTTAGTGCCGCATCGATGATACGCTCGCGTCTTTCTTCTTCCATCGTCATAAACTTATGTTCCTTAACGTCGTATTCTTTGACAAACTCGGAATCATCCGTTCTTCTAGCCAGCTTCTTCACCTCATTCAGAAGTTTGATTGACTTGAAGTCAATATATTGGCGAATACAAATTTGCTCCAAAAAAAGATGGTGCAGCCTCACAGCCACACCATTTCCCGTATATGAGTATTTCCTTATATAGTTCAACTATGCCGAGGATTCCTTTAACGAAGGTTTGCCCGCTTCAAGCAATACCCGGTTTCGGCCCAAAAACACCGAGAGAATCAGCATCAGCAAACCGGTACCGATCAGCAGCCACTCGATTTGAATGACGTCGGCGATCGGGCCGAAAATCAGCATGCCGACCGGCATCATCGAAGTCGATATCATACCGATCACGCCAAATACGCGGCCCAAGAAGTTCTCATCCACTTTTTCCTGGATCAGCACGTTGGTCGGGGTGTTGAAAATCGGCATCGCCACGCCGAAAACGGCCATAAACAACAAATAGATCCCAAAGAACGGAACGACGCCGAGCAAAAACGTACAGGCGCCCATCAAAAGACTCGCGGCGGCCATCGTGTGAATTTTGTTGCGAAATCCGCCCCATGCGGCGATCAGTCCTCCCCCGGCCATCATGCCGACGGAGAAGGCGATTTCAATCGCCGTGAGCCGCCATACCTCATCCCCGAAGGTACGCGTTACCTGGAGCGGCGTCAAAAAGGCGGCAGGGGCCATCATCACCATAAATATGGCAAAATACACAAAAAACGTCTTCAGAAAAGCATGGTTTTTGATGTAATTCAAACCTTGCTTCATATCGCTGAAATACCCTGTCGTTTGTCCGCCGGCGGCTTTTTGGTGAACCGGAATTTGGAAAAACAGCAGCAGCGTTAAAATAGCGATGGCGGCGGTCACGACGTCGATGAAAAAGATCATCTCGATGGACGCTACGGTTAACAGCGCGGCGCTTACGATCGGAGATACGAACATAATCACCGCCTGCAAGCTTCCGTTGGTCCCGTTGACCTTCGTCAGCTTATCGCTCGGCACGATCTGCGGCAAAATCGCGCTCACCGCCGGGGTTTGAACCCCGGTCCCCAACGCGCGCACCGCGGAGATCACAAACAGGAGCCAGGTCGCGTCGTAGCCCAGCAAAAACAGCAGCGCGAGTACCAGCGTTACCGTCGCGATCATTCCGTCCGCCAGCATAATAAGCAGCTTCCGGTTGTAACGGTCGGCCCATACGCCGGCAACCGGGGATAAAATAAATGTCGGAATAAAGCCGCAGAGGATGTAGAGCGTCATCATCATTCCGGACTTCGTATTCAGCGTAATATACCACATGATGGCATACTGGACCAAAGATGAACCAAACAGTGAGATCGTCTGGCTGCTTAAAAAGAGAATAATGTTTCTTTTCCAATGATTCATTGGCGGATTGTTGCTTGACCTGTCTACGCGGCTCACGGTCATCCCCTCTCTGTGCTTCGATATTTTTTATATAACCATAAGTATATCATTGGATCTTGATAAATATTTCTTCCCAATTGCTCACCCTTTGGCTCAGCAGAAATATTATTTCCTTACTTGCTTGAAATTCTTCTTGTCAATCCCACGATATTCGATTATATTTAGAAACGATACGTTTCGTTTTATAATAAGCAGAAGGAGGAGCGTAATTAATGAATCAGCGAGTTTTCAAAACCGGGATATTTTCGGTTCAGTGGTTCGTATTTTTGGTGGCCAATTCCTTGATTCTTCCGATTGTTGTGGGGCAAATCTTTCATCTGTCCTCCAGCGAAATCATCGGTTTGATTCAGCGCATGTTTTTCGTGGTCGGCATTTCCTCGCTAATCACCGGCTGGTTTGGGCACCGCCTGCCGATTGCGGACGGTCCGGCCGGCATTTGGGTCGGGATTTTCGTACTGATGGGGCAATTGGCCGCCTCGCAAGGCAGCGATCCCAAGCATATGCTGCAGCTTCTGGAAGGCGGCATGCTCATCACGGGGCTTGCCGTCGTTCTGATCAGCCTACTCGGCTGGGTGCGGATCATGCTGCGCGTATTCACCCCGCTGGTTACCGGCGTATATTTAATCATGCTGACACTGCAGCTCAGCGGGACGATGCTAAAGGGGATGGTCGGGCTAAACGGCGCTTCCGCTTCCGTTTCCGTCGACCCAACGAGCATCATTCTTTCCTTCGCCGTATTCTTGCTCGTGCTGGCATTGTCGATTTGGGGCAAAAGCTGGATGCGAAGCTATGCGGTCCTCTTTGGCGTCATCGCCGGATGGGCCGCATACGCTTGCGTGTCTGGGGTTGGAACGATATCTAAATCTGCTTCATTGTTCCGGGCCCCGGAGTTGTTTGCTTGGGGAATGCCGGCCATGAACAGCGGCATGTTGGTCACTTCCATCATCGTGGCCTTTATCCTGATCTCCAGCGTAATCGCAAGCAGGTCGGCGATGGAGCTCGTTGCGGACCAGACGCAGCCGGAAAGCCGGGAAAAATCGTTGAACCATGGGGGCATCGCCGCTGGATTGTCGAACGTGTTCTGCTCCTTGTTCGCGGCTATCGGCGTCGTTCCGTTAACGATTTCAGCGGGTTTCGTCCGGCTCACCGGCCAAAGAAACATGAGGCCTTTTTACTACGCCTGCGCCCTACTCATTCTCGTCTCGTTCGTACCGGGCATATATTCCGTCCTCTCCCTGCTGCCCGCGCAGGTGGCGAATGCGGCCATGCTCGCTTCTTTTGCCCAAATGATCGGCATCGGCATGCGTTCCATTTTGAAAGAAGCTTTGGACGAACGACGGCTGACGATTTTGGGACTGGCGCTTTCGTTTGGAACCGGCGTCATGTTTCTGCCTCAGGATTTGTTTAACACCCTGCCGGCCCTGTTTCAGTATCTGCTTGGAAACGGCGTAATGGTGGGAATGATCGTGGCGCTCGCGCTTGAGCAGGCGTGGAGGGAGAAGAAGCCGGAGCGGGAGCCGGGATCCCGGGCGGCGTCAGGCGGTGCCGCATCGGTGTAAATCACTGCGGCGGTATGATATGATTAGGCCAAAGATATACCAACGGTTACAGGAGATGAAAAAATGACCGCCAGAACCAACGTGTCCGCGGGCCGGCCGCGCAGCGAAGCATCCAGAAACGCCATATTGCAAGCAACGCTCGAGTTGCTGGAACAGTCCGGATATCCTTCTCTAACCATCGACGGCGTCGCCGCCCACGCCGGTGTGAGCAAAGCGACGATCTACCGGTGGTGGCGCGACAAAAAGATGCTTGTGCTGGAAGCGTTCCTGACCCTGTTATCCCCCCGGATCGACTTTGACGAAACCGCCTCGGTACGGGACAATTTCATCCGCCAGTTAAAAGCGATGTCTGACCTGTTCGCCCAGCCGCTCGGGCGCTCCATGCTGTCCGTCATAGCCGGCGGCGAAGCGGATTCGGAGGTGGTGCGGGCATTTCATACCTCCTATCTCCTCCCCAAGCGGAACGAGGCGAAACGGTTTATCGAAGCCGGAATCGAACGCGGCGAGCTTCTGCCCGGCCTTGATCCGGAGATTACGCTGGATTTGATCTTCGCTCCCGTATACCATCGCTTTATCGTCCATAAGCAAACACCTGATGAGACTTATATTGAAGGACTGGTTGACACCATCCTGAAACCTCTGGCTTCAAACCATACCTAAAACAAGAAAGCAGCAGCCAGGGAATCCCCTAACTGCTGCTTTTCTTCTTCTAGGGCGTAATATTTGACTTATTTGCTGCTGACGGATGACGAAACGCTTTACCGCAATCGGGTCGAAGTAGATCCGCTGTTAAAGGACGAGAACGGGCCAATCCCGGTCGTGCATTACACCCCGAGCGCAAAAACGCTGCAAAGGCGCGATCGGCTGGCCAGATACGCCTGCGAATCCTTGAAAGCGGCCGGTGCCAAAAAAATCATCCGCTCCGATACTCCTTTCGCTTTTCAGCTTCATTTGGAAAGCACCATGCGCATGGGTTTCGTCGTAGACACGAACTGCGAAGCTTATCAGGTCAAACGGCTATATATCGCCAACAATAGCGTTCACTTCAACGGAATCGGAGGTCCGAATCCGACGCTGACGACCCAGGCGCTGGCCACCCGGACGGCCGAAAAACTTGCGGCTAAATATTTCGCTTAGCCCGGCGGCAGGGTCACGGAAAAATACAGGGCAACGCCCGATAATGCGACTATGGCCAAAAAAACGATCGCCTTGCCAAAGCTCTTCATCTCCTTTTTTCCCCGCCTCTTTTCCAAAATCTTATGGTTGAAGTATGCATGCCTCATAGGAAATTTATTCAAACTTCGCCGGCCGAGCCTTTCTGGCACCGCCCTTTGCTTTGTTCCCGAATAAACTGGAAGATGCAGGATACCCTATTAAGCATGAACCTATTGGAGTGAAGCTTGTTGAAAAACACACGTCTATCGAAACGCCTGACAAAAAAGCTGGCAGGGATCGACCCGACTCCCGACACGCCGTTATCTGACAGTCTCGACCTCAACGAAGCGGCAATCAGACAGGCTTTTATGCATTGCGCCGATCTGGTCACGCGGAAATTTTATATTGTTCATTCACTTCCCTGCTTGGCGGTGTATCTCGAGGTGTTGGTCGATCATACGCTTTGGGACGAAGGATTGTTAACGCCGTTAATGAAGCTGGATCCCAAAGAAGCTGAGTCCCCGGAGCAGTTGATTGAACGCTTGAAGCATCATCTGCCATCGATTGTCTCAATGGAAACGGTATCAAATCTGAAGGAAGCTGGCGGGCGCATCGTCAATGGCGAGGTCGTCTTATTTTTCGAGTCTTCCAGGCAGGCATTATCCATCAAGATCAGGAACAAACTGCAGCGCCAGCTGGAAGAGCCCAGCACCGAATCGGTGATTCGCGGCCCGCGGCTCGGCTTTATCGAGAGAATCGATGTCAACATGGCTCTACTTCGCCATATTATCCGGACGCCGCAGCTTAAGATGGAGAATATTACCTTAGGAACGACGTCACAAACCGAGGTGGCAATCGTCTACATCGACGGCCTGGCAGCCCAAAACATAGTAGAAGAGGTCCGGCGGAGGCTGAACAAAATCGATATGAACAGCGTACTGACCTCCGGGTATATTGAAGAGTTGATCAGCGATCATCCCCGGTCTCCGTTTCCGTTGCTTCAGTCGACCCAGCGGCCCGATGCCGTGTCGGCCTCGCTGATCGAAGGCAAAGTAGCCGTGCTTGTAAACGGCTCGCCCTTTGCGCTGATCCTGCCCGTGACGTTCTGGTTCGCATTCCAGACGGTCGAGGATTACTACATCAATTTCCTGTTCGCTTCCATGCTGCGTATGTTGAGGTATTTGTTCGCTTTCCTGGCTCTTGCCTTGCCTTCCATCTTCGTAGCGGTCACAACTTATCATCCGAAATGATCCCGTCGTCGTTGACGATGACCCTTGCGGCATCGCGGGAAGTTGTTCCGTTCCCGGCGCTTATGGAGTCGCTCATGATGGAGGTCACGTTCGAGGCGCTTCGCGAGGGCGGCGTCCGCTTGCCGCGTCCCGTCGGGCAGACCATTCAGCATCGTAGGCGCGCTGGTTATCGGACAAGCGGCCGTTCAGGCCGGCATTATATCGGCGCCCCTCGTTATTGTGGTGTCGTTGACGGGGATCGCCTCGTTTCTGATTCCCAATCCGAATTTGAGCCAGGCGGTCAGCCTTTTGCGCTTTCCGCTGCTGATTTGCGCCGGGACATTCGGGCTTTACGGATTCGGGGCCGGTTTGATCGCCATTCTGATTCACTTAACCAATCTGCGGTCCTTCGGCGTCCCTTACCTGTCACCTGTAGCTCCGTTTCATTTGGAAGGGTTACTCGACGTTTTCTTTAGAGCTCCTTGGCAGGTACTTAATAAACGGCAGCGCCGCGTCGGGCAGGAATTGGAGCTGAAGAAGAAATGAATTTTCGCCGAATCGCCTTCACGTTCACAGCTTTATGGTGTTGTCTCGCCATGCTTACGGGATGCTGGGACCGCAAGGAGATGGACGAGCTTGCTTTTGTCACGGCTTCCGGTCTCGATCTGTCCGAAAGCGGGGAAATGGTTACTTCCTTGCAAGTCGCCTTGCCGATCGGACTTCCGACTCCCGTGCAATCCAAAGGAAAAAAGTCGTTTGTAGTTCTTACGAAAGAAGGAAAGAACGGCATCGATACCCTGAACAAGGAGCAGCAGCAATTGTCGCGGAGCATCGATCTGGGACACCGGAGAGTGATCGTCATCGGCGAAAGTCTCGGCAGACACGGATTGAACCAGGTGTTGGATACGCTATTGCGCTCCCCGGAAAGCAGGTATAACAGCTATATCGTAACCGCTTATGAAACGACGGCCAAAGAGGTCCTCAGCACCCCTTACCTGCTCGAGGAAATTCCCGCCGTCGGCATAAACAACATTATGCAGAGCGATTTCACCCTGGCCGTCAGAACCGACGAGTTTTTGGATGCGCTCGCCACCTATGGGAAGTCTCCGGTAACCGCGGGCATCCGGGTTACAAAAGATGGGACCGGAAATCCGACCTTCACACTGGACACAATTGCGGCTTACCGTGATAACAAGCTGGTCGGATTTCTTTCCGGAGACGAGCAGAAAGCGTTTCGCCTGTTTCGGGAAAATATCCAGGCATTGAGCTGGGTGGTACAGTTCGATACCCCGAAACCCGAATATAAAGGAACCGTTAGTCTAAGCATCTTGAAAGTGAAGACGAATATTCACACCCGAATGATTGAGGAGAAGCCCGAAATCACCGTTCATCTTACGGTAACGGGCAGAATCAGCGCCAACGACACGGAGCTCGACATGGCCAAGTCGGAGGTACACGATCGCCTGGAACGGACATTTGAAGACGAACTGAAAAAAGCGATGGAAAACGCCGTCTCGATCTCTCAACAGAAATTCAAATCGGATATATTCGGATTCGGCAGGCAGGTCCATATCGACCACCCTTATGCCTGGAAGAATCTTAAGGAGCAATGGGATGCGATGTACCCGACGATTCCGGTCGAAGTGAACATCGATGTCCGAATCGAGCGATTCGGAAGAACACAGGCTGCCGGACATCTTATTAAAGAATGATCAACAAAAGAATTGAGGATGGTTGGCATGAAGGTAACCGGCATGCAGGTTTTCTGGATGATTACTTTGATGGCTATGGGAATGACCTTAATCATGACGTTAACCCCAAGCGTAAGCGCGGCCAGGCAGGATATATGGATGTCCATTATCGTTGCCGGCTGCATTGCATTTCTGGTTACCTTGATAACCACACGAACGACACTGCTGCACCCGGACCAGAACTTAATTCAATTATCCCAGACCCTCTTGGGGAAATGGCTGGGCAAAGCGGTTATACTGGTTTACTTCATTCAATGGTACACCATCCTCCCAATCGTTTTGCGGCAATTTAACGACGTCATCCATGTCATGATGCTGCCGCTGACGCCGAGTTGGGCGATTATGTTGATTATGATTGCCCTGATCGTCTATGCGACTTATTCGGGGGGAATTGAAACGATCGCCCGCTGCAGCGAGATTCTCGGCCCCATCGTCATCATCATGGTGTTTCTTACCTTGCTCGCCAGCATCAACAACGTGAACCTGAATTCCCTGCTTCCCGTGTACGCGGACAGCGGCATCGCGGCGATACTCAAAGGTTCGCTTGCCCCCGCCTCCTATCTTGGACACTCCGTAGAGTATCTTCTGCTTGCCTGCTTTTTGACCACCCCGCGCAAAGGGGGGCGGTACGCCTTCGCAGCGGTGATTGTGGCCGTGTTTGTCGTCCTGATCGCCATGACGATAGCTACGACGACAATCGGGGTGACGCTAACCTCCAAAATGTGGTATCCTTTTTTTGAAATGTCCCGGAAAATATCGATATTCGGATTTATCGAAAACCTTGATCCGCTGCCGATTATCGTTTGGTTCGCCAGCGTGTTCATCAAACTGGCGATATATTTGTTCATAACCAGCTACGGGACGGCGCAATTTCTGAATATTGAAAATTGGCGATTCATGATCTGGTTCATCGCGCCGGTCATCCTTCTTTTCGCCTTGATTCCGCAGAACGTAGCCGAAGCGGTCAACCATTACTTGCTCAATTATTGGATTCCCGTCGCGCTTCCCGTCAACATGGTAGGCCTTCCCCTGCTGCTGTTGACCGTGGGAAAGATCAAACAAGGCGTGAGCCGGTCGAAAAAATAACTCCCGTATAAACAGGGGGAGGGATCGTCTAATCCAAGGAGTCCTTGATCTGTTTCATATGATGCTGATCATGAGAAATAAAAAATTCTCTGATATAGGACTCCAACGTGAACCCGCGCTTGCCCGGATAAACCATCGTAAATTTACGATCCTCCAGCCTGCTCAGATGATCGATCATAAGCTCACGGTTTCGTATCGTTTCTTCCATCGCCGCCTTTTTGGTCATCCCTTTTCCGTAAAGTACGGATAGCTCGTTGTATCCTAAATAATCCGGGTGCTCGGTTAATTCCGGGGACTCGCTTTCGGCCAGCGCCTGAAAAGCAACCCGATTGAAGTATTCGTCCCATTTCATGATGTGAACGATAATATCGTGGATGCTCCATTTCCCCTCACTGATTGGCGAAAACCAAACTTGATCGTTTAAACTGTCCAATGACCTGACAAATTTTAAAAATTCATCCAGTTCGGAAACCAACAGCTGCTTCACATTATTTCCTCCAACAAAATGATTTAAGAAAATCATATCATAAAATCCAGGAATGTACGTTCGTATTCATGTCCAAATTTTTAACAGCAAAGCAGAGTCTCGCTACCCGGAAACAATGAGGACAGTTAACCGGGCAAGGGCGTGTGATAGAATATAACGTAGTGATCAACTCAACTTTCGCAACACGGATTTGGCAAATAAGGTTGATGTAACTGGGCGAAGCAGCTATCCAGACCTGAGTGTTGACATTGGATCAAAGGAGAAAGCTCCTCCCGGTTTTCGAGGGACTTCGTGGATCATATCCAGTAGTTGTAATAAAGCGAACGCCCCACCTGAGCGTAACTGCTTCATACTCCAGCTTTCTTGGCCCATTGTTAAATGGAATAGTTGCAAAATGTACAATTACTTATCCGCAAATACTGCCACAGCGCTTGATTAAGTGTAAAACCTGCAATTGCTCCGCTATCTTTCGTAGAAAAGGCAAAGAGACGAGGAGATAGTTGTATGAAATGCAATTAAACGAATGTTTGGGCCAATGGATATAAAGTTAGCTGTATGATTTGCAATTAATGGTCAGAGCTAAGCCCGGTCAAGCACACTTTTGCCCGCCATCCGACCAGGCGGTATAAATAGGCAGCATCAGCGGTTAAACCTTTTGGTTCCGCGAAAGTTGAGTAATTAAGATAAAGGGAGGCAGCAACTTATGAAAAAGCAGTTGGATAAATTGTAACGTTTTTTCAGGAGAGCGCTTTATTTCTATCGAATCCGCGGCCCGCCCTCCTTCTTAATTAACAACATCCAAATAAAAAAACGGGAGGCTGGGTCCAGGATGAGAGGCGAACAAGAAATGATGCAAATGATTTTGGACTACGCAAAAAATGATAACCGGGTCCGCGCGGTTGGGATGAACGGATCGCGAACGAATCCGAACGCGCCGAAAGACAGATTTCAGGATTACGATATTGTGTTTTTGGTTACGGACATGAATTCTTTTATCGCGGATAAACATTGGGTGGACTGCTTCGGAAGCCGGATCATCATGCAAACGCCGGAAGACATGAAGCTGCTTCCGCCTGAATTGGATGGGAACTACTCTTATCTTATGCTGTTCTCGGATGGCAACCGGATCGATCTTACCCTTTGTCCTGTCGAGAAAAAAGCAAATTGGATCAACGGCGACAAACTATCCATTGTCCTGCTGGATAAGGATTGCGCTCTACCCCATCTCCCGGAACCAACCGATCAAGATTACTGGGTGAAGCGTCCGTCAGCCGCACTTTACGCAGATTGCTGCAACGAATTTTGGTGGGTTTCCACCTATGTGGCCAAAGGCTTGTGGAGACGAGAAATGACTTACGCAATGGACCACTTGAACATGTGTGTAAGACCTATGCTGATCAAAATGCTGGAGTGGAAAGTTGGTTTGGACACCGGTTTCTCTCTTAGCACGGGAAAAAACGGCAAGTATTTGGAAAACTACCTGCCGAAGCAGAGCTGGCTGGCATTGATGTCCACTTATCCGCAGGGAACATATGAAGCAGTGTGGAACGCCTTGTTCACCGCATTGGATTTATTTCGCGGCACGGCGAAAGAGGTTGCGGAACAGTTGAATTACGAGTATCCGCTTGATGATGACAGAAACGTCACTGCATACTTGAAGCGGGTGCAACAGATGGAAACGTGACGTAGCATAATGTAGCGCAATAAACAAACGCCAATCTAACATTGATTCAAAAAACAACCGCCGTCAGCAGTATAGCCGACAGCGGTTGTTGTATATATCGTCATTTACGCTTTCGGGCGACCACCGCCAACCGGCCGTTGTCGGTCGAGTACTCGCACGTCGACAGTACAATAAGCTTGTCGCCATAGCGGGCTGTCACGCCGGTGTCGTAAAGAGCGAGTTTTTTGATGTTCTGTACATACGAATCGAACTCGGCGGGCGTACTTACGTTGTCAATCCGGTAGTACTTAAAAACGTCGTCCGATTTGCGATAAACTTTTGACAGAATTACAGCAATAATCTCATACTCTTCCTTTTCGTAAAGCGTATTGAACTGGAACGTTGCATGCTCCTTATAAAAGCTTTCTTTCTTGTACTTCACCAAGTCTTTAAACATCCATCCGCTTTTCATGTGATGTCCGTGAATCAGCAAAATGCCCGAACCGTTGATCCGGCTGTGAGCGTCCAAAAATGGGAGGCCGCCTTTGTTTTTCTTTTTATCGAAATCATGATTGAGATAGAACTGCGCATCTTGTGGATTCTGCATGACCGGGTACTCAATTCGGGTGCCGTCGATCTTCAGCCATCCGACGATGTCCGGGTTCCTCTCGTAAAGCTCGCGAAATTCGGGAAGCATGACCGGCTTGCCCGCCTTCATGATCAAAGAGGAGGGGAGTGCCTCCCCTCCGTCTTTGCCCGACTTTTCTCCCCAAACTTTTGACAACTCTACAATTTTCTTCCGTTCAGCGTAATCCTGCAGGAAAGTTCTCGCCATTTCGAAGAGAGAAAATACCAACAGAAGAAAGGAAACGGCGATAAGAATTTTTTTGGTTTTATTCATTTTCTTACCGCCTTTCCGGTTTACTGGATGTGCTTTTTCTTCTTGCTGCCGAGCAGACAAAGTCCGATCGTAATCAAGGACATCAGCGCCAAAGCCATATAGAATGTTGGCGGTGCGCTGTTATCTCCGGTTTGCGGAACATCATCCAGCTCGCTGCTGCCGTTGCCGGTTGGAATATCGACGCTGCCGGTTTCGGGTTTGCTGTTGTCGCTCGGAATGCCGACGTTGCCGACTTCGGTGTTGCTGTTGTCGCTCGGAATGTCGACATTGCCGACTTCGGTGTTGCTATTGTCGGTCGGAATGTCGGCGTTGCCGTCGTCGGTTGGGCTGTTGACGTTGCCGGTTTCGGTGTTGCTGTCGTCAACTGGAGTGCCGACGTTGTCAGCTCCATTGACGTCATTGTCGCTTCTACTATCGCCGTTGCCAGACACAGGATTTTGCGGCTGGGGCTTGCCCGGTTCAGGCTCTGGCTCGGGTCCATTTCCGCCACCGCCGCCGCCACTACCGCCACCGGAACGGATTGGCTTCATTGGCACGTCGTGTTTTACAATGTCAAAATCGACAGAGATCGTATCGCTCCTGTACGTCTCGTATCCGTCCTTCGTTACGATCAGATAGTAATCCGCTTCAGGAAACACCATGTACGCATAGAAGCCATTTGCGTCGCTATCCTGCTCTGGGCTCGCGTTGTCGTGCGGCGGAAAATTCGGAAACGGAGGGAGCGTTACTTTCGTATCCGGAATGCGCCCTTTTTCTACATTCCGCTGCGTATTCGCATAATACAGTGTAACTTTGGCTCCCTCAATTTTCTTCCCAGTGGTGGCATTTCCTGTCGTTTCATCATAAACCGTACCGTAAGGGTCGACCAATTCCTCGGAGATATTCAGCTCTCCGTCTGCCTTTACGTCCAGCTGTGTCACTTTGATGAGCAGTTCCTCGCCGGTCTCGGCTTGATAGCGAACTTCCATGGTGTACTTCTGCTCGCTCAGCCCTTCCACGGAGAAAGTTCCGTTCGAAGCCATCGGAAACGCCTTGGGCTTGCCGTTTTCCTCAATATACTTGTTGTTCTTGTCCTTCAAATAGATACGCATATTGCTGGTAAACGACTCGTTGAATAACTCAGTTGTTCCATCCAACTGCTTGAACAGAACGATCCCTACCGCCGTAATGTCCGCCGGAACGGTCTCGTCCTTCACGCTGCCGTCCACATTTGCTTTTTGCGTGAACTCGACAGGGACATCCTTCCCGCTTGCCTGATACCACTTCGTATATGTGATCGTATAGTCGGTATCGGCCGCAGCTGGGACGGAATATTCACCCTTCTCATTCGTCCGGATCTTCTGCGTTTCGTTGGTCTTCTTGTTAGTCACAATGATTTCCGCATTCGGAATGATTTCTCCTGTGTTGTTGTCACGCAACACACCTTCCAGATACGGGCGGGTATTGACAAAGTGTGCTTCGGCCACTTTTTTCTCCGGAATGGTGCCTGTGCGTTCAAAACTCACAGGATCCGTCACATAACCGTCCTTCGAATAATCACCCTGGGTCACCGAATACTTGAGATACGTCGGAAGTCCTTGCACAACGAACGTTTGGCCATCTGTAAGCTCGAAGGTGTCTCCGCTCGTGATCGTGCCCTTGCTGCCGTCCGACTTCTCATAGGAGTAGGATTTGTCCGCTCCTTCGCCTGTGAAGGTGACTGTGTACGTGAACGGCTTCTTCTTGTCGTCGTCTTTGCCTTTAACCGTGTTGCTGATGATCAGGCCGCCTTCGATGACTCGCACGTTCGTGAACGGGGCAACTTCATCTTTGCCCACCATGACCCCGGTATAATGCCGTTCCTCAGGCGTGGTCACATATTCGTCAGTTGTGTAGTCCTTCTGAGTCACAGTGTATTTCAGATCCTTAGGCAGACCCACAATTTCCAGCGTCTCTCCATCCTTAAGTGTGAAGGATTCGCCAGACTTGATCGTGCCCGGTGTATTCGTCTTGCCATCCGACTTCGTATACGCGTAGCTTCCATCCTTGCCTGTATCCTCAAAGATGACGGTGTACTCGAACTCCTTCGTCTTGTCGCCGCCGTTGCCCATGACCGTATTGCTGATCGTCAGCTTGTTGACGGTCCGTTCATTGGAGAAGTCCGCTTCGCGATCGGCGCCCGCCATGACGCCCTCATCAACCAATGTCTCAGGGGTGGTCGCGTAGCCGTCGTTCTTGTAACCGTCCTGGGTGATCGTATACTTCAAGTTGTCGGGAAGGTCTTTAATTTTAAAGGTCTCACCATGCTTGAGCTCGAAGGTGCCACCAGAAGTGATCGTGCCCGTCTTACCGTCTGAATGCTCATAGTTGTAGGTTTGACCCTTACCTGTACCATCAAAGGTCACCGTGTACTTAAACGGCTTGTCCCGCTCTGCACCGATCCCCGTGACGGTATTGCTGACGATCAGATTGTGAACGTTTCGCTTGTTGACGAAATCCGCTTTGTGGTCGTTTTTATTCACGATTGTGCCGGAATATTCTCTCGTCTCCGGCTCAGTCGTGTAACCGTCAACGGTTGTATAATCGGCCTCGGTTACGGTATAGGTCAGACCCGCTGGCAGTGCCGGGAGCGTTGCAGATTCCCCGTTCTTGAGGTTAATCTTGTCTCCGCTCTTGATCGTGCCAAACGTATTATCCGGCTTCTTATAGGTATACTCTCCATCCTTGCCTTCGCCGGTGAAGATCACGGTGTATTCGAACACTTTGCCCAGATCGCTACCGTTGCCCTCCACCTTATTGGTGATGGTCAGCTTGCCTTGGGCCGGTGTGGGCACCTTCAGCGGATTGTTCGAATCCACCTTCTGTCCGTCAACGAGGACAGGCTTACCCGGCGCATCGATGACACGCACCCGGTACACCGTAGTCGTAGGCAAGTAAGTATCAGGATCAATATACGTCTGCTTGAGCAAGTAATCACCCGGTACTTGAATAATGAAACTCGTCTTGCCGTCCGGACCAGTCGTTTTTTCTTCCATCTCATCGTTGTTCATATCCTTGGCCGGAGTACCATCAGGATTATATAGCTTGAACTTGACGTCCTTCAGCGGTGTTTTCTCGTCGGGACCAATCTTCAGGAGGTAGAGCAGCCCATTTTCATTTGCGCTTCCCGCCACATCGTTTGCGTCCAGCATAATACTGCTCTGCGCTTCGATCGGCGGAAGGGTATCGTCGCCCATCAGCTTGATGGAATTGCCGGCCGTTCCCGGCTGCATGCCCTGAGATTCGGTCTGGTAAACGATCTGATAGAACTTGTTCGGGTCGGCAAAATCAAACCTAAGCGTCGATCCCCCAGTTGCCGGGTCTGTGCCTGCGGTAACCTTCACTTCACTATTCGGATCCGCTAGATTCAGCGGCCCTCCGTCACGCTCCAGGCTGCCGTCCGGCTTCATCTTGCCAGGATAAACTGCGATATCGGAAGGTTCGAGAGATAGACCACCCTCCGCATTTTTGCGCAGCTTCAGCCCTTTGGCAAGGGTATCCAGCAAATAGACGCCTTTCTCCATTTTGAACGGAGGCGTATAGTTCACTGTCCATTCCTGCACGCCGGAAACAGGCTTTTTCGCCGTCTTGCTCAGAGACTGCACAGGCACAATGATTCTGTGCTTTTCGGTGGTGCTATAAGACTTGTCTCCCCATTTCATGGAGAACTCAGCCTGATTCTCACCGGCATCATTGTTGCCTATCTGGTAGGTCGCCAGCTTGGCATTGGTCGGACGCGCCTTAACCAGAATGACGTAGGGACTCTCCAGCTTGGAGAAGGTGAATGTGCCTACATTGCCATTCTTGGAGAAGCTCACTACATGCTGAGGCGTACCCGCCGAAATTTCCGAAACGGCCTGGGCATATCTACCATTCCCGCCTTTACCGTCGGTTCTATAGCCCGTACCACCTTTATATAGCCTATAAGCCTCGCCCGGAGCAAGATCTACAAACTCCCAGCCATCCGGTAACGTATCCACCAGCTTGATGTCGCTGGCTACGCGGGTGCCGCCATCCTTGGCCATCTCTTCCGTATTGAAGCCCGGCATGTTCACCGCCAGCCGGAAAGTGACCGTTCTATCCTTGCGGTCATAGCCTGCCAGGATGTAATTGTCAGGACGGGAGTTGTCCGTATACCAGTTCGGATCGTTTACTAGAATTGACCGCGTCCATATGCTGCCGCTATATTGGCCATAATAATTTCGGTTCCAATCGGCTGCAACCCCCTCTACACCCACCGTGTTGGCATACAGCATCTCCTTGTTCAACATCCGCACATAGTTCGAGGTGTTGGCTTCGGCGCGACTCATATAATCGTCGCCATCGAAGAGCAGCGCCCGGTTGCTCCATGTGTTTCCGGCGTTTTCCTGGCTAAACAGGTTATCCGGGTTGGTTGTGATGGCCTCAAAGGAAACGCTCCCCGGCACATCTCCTTTATACCCAGTCACTTTGATAAGATCCGCCACCGGCTCGCCGTCCACCGTCAAGGGGATCACTTTGCCGGTCAGTCCGCCGCTATTCACAGTCAGCGTACCCTCGCGGTATTTCTGCCAGAGCTGCTTGTCGTCGATTTGGCTCCTGATGGCATCGAGAGTTGTCTTCGGTATCTTATCATAATTCGCATCATCCAGATTATTCAGCACATCGAGAGAACCGCCATGAATCAGCAAATCATAGACGACTGGAGCATCCAGGTTGTACTGCAGCGTCAAGTTTATCGTCCACTTGGTGCCTGCGATGTTGTGCAGTGCGGTGGTTGTGGCGGCACTTTTCGTGAAGGCATGTGCGCCGATTTTAACCTGTGCGGTTTCCACAACGGCAGCGGGAGCGGTCCAGTCGGTCGCATCGTTGTTCTGGATGGCGGTTCCTTCATCCATTACATTCAATTCCCAGTTTGCACGCGCTGTATAGTCGAAGGTTGCCTTGCTGCTGTCTGTCACCCTCGTCACGACCGTCATATAGAGAGGGCCGTCCAGTTTCCCGCCGATGACGGTTCCGATGTCGTACTCCCCTGCAGCGTTGCGGGTTATTGGAGTATTCGTACCGTTGTCCCCATTCTTATAGGTTGCGGACACAAAATCCGTCCCGTCTGGCAGCTTGTCTGCAATCTTAACATTCTGCAAGCCGGATTTAGACAGCACGCTGTTATTGTTGATTCTCTGGTTGACCACAACCGTCCATGTGATCAGCGTATCGTTTCCGCTCTTGCTGGGCTTGCCGCTCACTGCAATCCAGTTAGGGCGTATGGCAATCCGATGGGTATTTGATAAAGCCTTCATATCGGCAGTGTCATCCAAAAGCTTTGCGGCATTATCAATGCGGTACCATCCATACTGATCAGCAAAATTGCCGTTCTTTTCATTGTAATAAGCTTTCTTAGGAATCCACGTTTTGAAGGTGATAGTCGCCTTGCTTTTGACGTTTTCTTTAGTGGATACCTCTGGGAACTTGTAGGAAAGCGTGCGATCAGCAGCAAAAGCAGGATCTGCCGCAATTCCATCCACCAAGAAGGACCCAGGCACATATACGCCGACGTTCGCAAGCTCATCAGAGAAGGTCAACCCGTCCAGCGGCATGGGGATGGTCTTATCATCCTTGTCGGTGGCAGTCACAACCGCTCGCCATGTAATAGCGCCCTCTTGAAAAGAGGGGTTGTTGATCCCGCTGTCATAGCCGCCGTTGCTTAAGGAACTGGCGACAATGGTATACTCCGGCACCAAAGCCGAGTTTTTAAACTTATAGCCGTCTCCGAAAATATTCGCTTCCCCGCCGCCGCCGGGGGTCTGATCCGCCGCCTTGGCGTTAGCGGAAAAGCCGATTTTGACACTGTTTCTACCGCCGTCATATACCCCTGCGCCATCAAACGTAATTTTGATGGAATCGTCAAAAAACTGAACGGTAGCAATTTTCAGGCTGCCTTGAGTGATTGGCATAGGACCTGCAGGCGTTAAATTCACTTCAGGGAAGTAGGTCGTCTTATCCAGGACGGCATAATCCCCTTGCTGAATTACGGTATCGGGCGGAGCACTGGGATAGTCGCCCTGGGTCGGCACGGCGATATCGTTCAGGGCAATGGTAAAGTTGTCCCGTCCGTTAATCTCGCCCCCCGGCTGAATCACAACCGCAGGGTCACCCTGCTTCACTGTGAGGTTAAACGTCGGATTGGCGTTCACCAACACCGCCGTTTTGTCCTTCGGGTCTGCCGCCATCAGTGCAAAATTGACCGGCGGAGCGTACACCGCCTCAGGCACTGACGATGGTTCGTCTGGCGCAGCGTACACCGCCTCAGATACCGACGACGGTTCGGCCGCTGTCCCGAAACCATCTGACGCGTTCTCCGCATAAGCTGCAGCAGAGAACGTCACTGACTGCAAGGCGATCACTATCGCCATGCAGAAAGATACTAAAGATGTTCTTACACGACCTCTTCGTTTCATGTCAAAGCTCTCCTTACGATATTTGCTTGCCCCAGCACCCCTTTCGCGTCGTCGAAACCTATGCCCTTTCAGATGACCGAATAAGGGCCGCGGGTGTGCGGGACGCTGATCAATGCTTAGTCGTCTCCCCTCCTTCGAGCATCTTTGCTATTACACACTGTATATGTGGAAGAATGTGCCAATCCCACACAGTGCGTATTTCCAACATATCACTACAAACTCGACAAAATCTCGACAAAGAATAGACAAAATTAGATATTCTGGATAGCAAAAAAACGGACGGAATTCCACTCCGCCCGATTTACCGGTCTTCTTTAACGAAACTACGCTTTCGCTTCCGAACTGTACAATCTCCAGATGACGATGCCCGGCAGGATAGCCCAGCAAAAAAACAGGCCGGCCCACTTGTCATGATGGACCAGCCTTTGCCTTAATGATCGGCGTTATGATTCACTTCTTTACAAGCGGAACCGCTGCGAATCCTGCTTGAGCTGGCTCCAGGTATAGCGAAGCAGCCATACATCCCAATCCGTGATCTTCGCCGAGTTGCCCGCCCACATAATCGTCGGCACCGGGAACCCTCCCTGCGGACGATCATTCTCTCCATAGAAGTCCGGCATGCCGAAACCGTGGCCGATCTCATGCTCTGTAATCTGAATCTCGTTGTTGTTGACCGTGCTCAAAATATAATCGTCCGACATGCGCTGTCCCCAATCGCCTCCGGCGCCGCCGCCAAAATTAGTCGTACCCCACAAATACATGTCAAACCGCTTGTCCAATCCTCCGGGATATGCATAATTCGGGTCGGTAAAGTGATCGAACCGGGACAACGCGCTGGGAGCAACGGGGAGGGCCGCCGGAATGCGTGGGTCAGTTTTGCTAAGCTCATCCACAATCGTTTGCGTGTAAACGATTTCATTTGGTTGCTTGTTAAGAATTTGCGCGGGATTGGCAACAGCCCAGCCCACCACTTTAACCGGGATATCACCATAAGGCCATCCGTCATACCCCTTAAGATGTTTTGTCCAGTTATTCAACTGGCGTCCCAGCATCCTTTCGATATCCTGCCGCTGCTGTAGCGCCAAATTTTTGGCCGACTGCCAGCGCACCACATAATTGATCGTTCCCTTACCGGCAAAGATTTGGTCAAAAATCAAATTTTTACGGCCTACGGAATTTTCCTTCAACATGCGGTTCTTGTAGACCCATTCAATGGAAGGTCTCAATGATGCAGGCATGTCGGACAATGAGGCTTGGATAGACTCTTCGCTTTGCGTTATCGCAGAACTCTGCGGCGTCTCGGCCAAGGCCGTGGCGGTTCCGGTCAGGGGGACCGTCAACATTGCGGACAGAAGAGCTAACAACCATTTTCGCTGTGTGGACATCATCAAATCATCCTTTCTTTTTCAAAAGTGATAGATTTACCGACTTGAAATAGCTATCTCCCTTCGCATGAAATTGATGGTTCATATTCTATTATTTAACATATAATAGAATATAAAGGTAGGTGCTTTTATACCTTTTTATAATAATATTTTTGGCTTCGTGTCTTGGTGTCCCTGCCTGCTGCTTGCCTTTGCACGATTATCCCCTTCTTTCAGGAGCAGGGAGCAGGGGGTGGGGGGTAGAGCAAGGGTTCCAAAAAAGAGAGAACAAAAAAGAGGGGAAAAAATGAGGCGGTTCAGGTGAGATTTTTGGCTTGATAAGAGAACTTATGTTTGGTATAATGAAATAAATGGAACTTATGTTCGTGTATTCTTGATTCGGGAGGTAAGCGGATATGGAAGCCAATGCGGGAACGGAACTTCAGCCATTCAGCAGCCGTTTTAACAGCGAGCAGGACTGCATGGAGGCGCTGATCGCGATGAAGTGGCCAAACGGCTTTGTCTGCCCGCGCTGCGCTCACACCCGGTGCAGCCGTCTGACTTCCCGGCATATCCCTTTATTCGAGTGCGGAAAATGCAAGCATCAAACATCGCCTTTGGTCGGCACGATTTTTGAAGGAACGCATCTCCCCTTGGTGAAGTGGTTCCAGGCCCTGGAGTTATTCCTGCTTGAGGGCGGCATCTCAGCGCTGCGGCTGCGCAAGGAGATCCGTGTCGCCTACAAAACCGCCTGGTTAGTGCTGCACAAAATACGTCATGCCGTGGGGGAGTTCGATGCCCGGGAGCTGCTCTCCGGAGACGTGAAGGTGAACAGCGATCAGTATGGGCGTAATCCGTCCCGGTGTCAGCTTTCGCATCCGTACGCCTCGGCGGTCGTAGCGGGATGCACGGTCACGGAGTCGGGCGAGCCGGAACAGGTCAAAATCCGCCTGGTGCCGCATAAGCGGGGAGGCGAAAAGAGGGCAAACCGTCACGATCTAACCGCGTTTATTGGCGGGCATGTGGATGTCCGTACATCGGCGGTACAGTTGTTCCCTCAGGCCTTTCGGCTGTATGCTCCCTTGCGGAAAGTGGTGAGAGAGGCGTGGGAATCGCTGAAGAGTACGTATGGAGCCTTGGGACTGAAGCATCTGCAGGCGTACCTGAACGAATACACCGGACGCCGCCGGCTGCGCCTGCCCGGAGGACTACCCGGAGCCGAAGAAACAATGCGGCAGAAGTTACTACGCATGTGTGTGGCGATTCCGGCGATCCCTTACCGCCGGCTGATCGCACGCCAACCGAACCAGCCCCTTGCGGTTGTAGCCTGATCACGGTCTTTTCATTTTTCCCGTTTTCTTCCCCCATCCCTCCGTCAGGTCTGCTTCCCTTCTCCTAAACCTCCTTCTCACAAATCTGTCTAATGATCTTGAATATGTATGTTTCTATCGAAAATATCTTATACTCCCAATCTACCCACTCCCCCCAAATATCTCTTCTTCTCCTGAATGTATCTTCTTCTCTGCTACCTGATCAAACGGGATAATCGTGCAAAGCGTCTGGACAACGGATGTTCATCTGCCGATCAACAGCTTATTGTATAATGGATGGATGATATAACCGGTCGGGCTGATCGCATATCTTTTTCCCGTATCGAGCCCGGCAATCCTCTCCATGTCTTCGCCGGTGAGTTCGAAGTCGAAGATTTCGCTGTTCTCGCGGATTCTTTGCGGATTGGAGGATTTTGGAATAACGATGATTCCCCGCTGCAGATGCCAGCGCAAAGTGACCTGGGCCACGGATTTTTGGTGCCGGCCGGCGATTTGTTGCAAGACCGGATGTTCCAGTAACGCTTTATTCCCTTGACCAAGCGGCCCCCAGGCCTCGTGCAAAATCCGGTGTTTCAGCATGTACTCGTGCAGTTCGTTTTGTGCAAACTCCGGGTGGGTCTCAATCTGGTTAATCATCGGCGGGATTTCCGCGTGGCTCAGCAAATGCTCGAGATGCCCGATCTCAAAATTGGCCACACCGATCACCTTGATTTTCCCTTCCGCGTATAACTCCTCCATCGCCCGCCACATTTCCAGGTAACCCGGTGCCTCAAAATGAATGAGGTACATATCGAGGTAATCGAGGTTCAGCTTTTTAAGGCTTTGCTCAAACGCCTTCTTCCCCGTTTTGTAACCTAAATCCGTGTTCCAGACCTTGGAGGTGATAAAAAATTGCTCACGCGGTACTCCGCTCTTCTGAATCTCTCTTCCTAGCGCTTCTTCGTTGCCGTAGATTTTGGCCGTATCGAAATGGCGGTAACCGGTGCGGATCGCCTTGACAATCGCCGTTTCAAACTCGGCGTATTTATTAATTTTGTAGACCCCAAAGCCCAGTTGAGGGATTTTAACGCCATTCGCCGCTTCTGCCGTCTTTGTCTCCAAAGTCATCTTAGTCATCATATTACTCTACCTTTCAACTATTTAAAATATTCTCAATATTCTATATATAAATTATATTTATTTATGGGCAAAAAAAGGACGGAATTCCATTTCGCTTGGCCGTCCTTGTTTTTACTTTATCAAATCAATTAATCTAACTTCCGCGAGCGATTGCCGCAGCGTCTGTTCCGCCGCTTGAAGGCGGCCGCTCAGCTTTTGCTGGATTGCGGCGACTTCGGCGTCTTTGCCTTGCACCGCCACATCCGTATGAAGCTTGAATAAAGGCTTGCCCGGTTCCACCGCCAAGAATACGTCCAGCAGAGTGATTTCCGTTAAAGGCTTGGCCAGCATAATACCGCCTTTTGCCCCCTCCTTGGCCACCGTAAGCTTGGCATTGCTCAAGTTCCGAATCACTTTGACCGTGGTCGGCATGGGAATGTTCAATTGCTCGGAAATGACCTTGGTCGATAAAAAGTTCGCGCAGGGCTCCTCCGAGATCCCGTGAATATAAAGCAATATGGAAACCGCCTGCGACAACGCCGTGGAATAAGCCATGGAATCCATCCTATCTTGTATTTTCTAAACATACTATATATTAATTATATTTAGTTTTGAATTATTTCAATTATTTTTCTCGCGCACATCAGTTTGAACGCTTTGATCCGGCCCGTGGAAGGAAAAGCGGTCCCCGGCAAAGATCAGCAAACTCGCCCTGACGGTATACTGTGATGACGGCGTCCTCGGGCAAATCGCGAATCAGCTCCAATTTCAGCGGTTCCCCCCAGCGCTTCGAACATGTTCATGGCATCCTGGCGGCTCACGACGTGCCTGATGATCGGCAGGTCCTCTTGAATAATCTTCTTCATTTCTTGTTCGATCGCGATCAAGTCTTACCTTTAGAAGCCCCCAATTCATCTAATGCCTTTTGCTTTCTTTGGGGACCGTAAAGGAGACGACCGTTCCCTGTCCGGGAGAGCCCTGAATTTGCAGGCCTCTCCCGAACAATTGCTTCAAACGGCGATCGGTGTTGGCCAGACCGACGCCCGGTTTTCCAACGAGCTCCTCCCCCTGGTGGAGAATCCTCTGCTGCGCGCCTTGATCTATGCCGACGCCGTCATCCTCAATGGATATTTCCGCACGGTCCCCCAAGTCGAGCACCCGAATCCGGACCGTACCTCCCTGGGTGCGGCTAAGCACGCCGTGCCGGACGGCATTTTCCACCAAGGGCTGAACGGAAAGCGGAGGAACTTGCAACTCAAGACGGTCGTCCGCCTCCCACTCCACCTGAACGCGGTCTCCGAACCGCTCCTGCTCGATGTACAGATAAGCTCGCACCAGCTCCAATTCCTTCCGCAGCGGAACCAAGCGTTCCAGGTTGGCGAAGTCGAAGCTGGCCCGCAGGTAATCTCCAAATGCAAGCAGCAGGCTTCGCATGCGGTCAATGTCGACTTCGACAAGCGCGGCCAAAGAATTCAGCGTATTAAACAGAAAATGCGGCTGAATTTGCGCCTGCAGCCACGCCGCCTCCAAGCGCGATTGCTCGCGCGCGGCCCGGGCGACATTCGTGAGCGCCTTTACCCGCGCTCTCAGCTCGTGGGAGTCGACAGGCTTAACGATATAGTCGTTGGCCCCTGCGCGGAAGCCCGCTTCAATATCCTCCGTTCGATAGCGGGCCGTGAGCAGCAAAATCGGCAGCTCGGAATGGGAAAAAAGAGAACGGACGGTCCGGGCGACCTCGTAGCCGGACATTTCCGGCATCATCACGTCCGCGACGACCAAATCCCACGCTCCCGCATTCAGCAGCGACAATGCCTCGGAGCCGCTTGTTGCCGTCACGATTTCATATTGATCCGGGGCCAGCGCATTGGTCAGAACGCGCAGATTCACCGGATCGTCGTCGACGGCGAGAATGCGGGGCCGGTCTTCGCGCACGGGAGCTTCCTCCGGCACGGAAGCGGCGACCGTCTCGACGAAGGTAAGAACCCCAGCGTCTTCGACCGGCCGGCTTGCGGCGGCCGCATTCGCCGCCGGTCCGGCCTCACCCGGTTCCGCCATGGGCAAAGTAAACCGGAACACAGAACCGGCGTTCGGCGCCGAACTGACCGTCAGCTCTCCGCCATGAAGCTCCACCAGGCGCTTGGTGATCGTAAGCCCCAGCCCAAATCCCGCCGCATTCGTCTCCGCCTGTGCCGCGCCTTGTTCGTAAGGCTGGAAGATCCGGCTCACCGTCGCCCCGTCCATACCGATCCCGGTATCCGAAACGCGGATCACCACCCTGCCGCCTTCGGCCTCCGCTTCGACCGCAACTCGCCCCTCGTTCGTAAATTTAACCGCATTATGCAGAAGGTTGAACATGATTTGCACCAGCCGGTTCTCATCCGCCAGTACCGGCGGCAGCGAATCCGGAATCCGGTTCTCGAGCCTGACCGGCTTTCCATCCGTCATGAACCGGACCATGTCCAGCACGCCGGCGGCCTCCGCCTGCAGCCGGAGCGGGACCGGATTCAGCCGGATCCGGTTCTCCCGCAGCCGGGTCAGATCGATCAGATCATTCAAAAGGAAGGACATGCGCCTCCCCACCGAAACGAGCAGTTTCAAGCGCTCCCGATTGGCCTCATCGTCTGATCGCCCCCCGCTGTCAAGCACGGTCTGGGCCATATTCAAAATGCCGTGAAGCGGATTCCGCAGCTCATGCGAGGTTTGGACCAGAAACTCGTCCTTGAGCTTGTCGGCGGCCTGCAACCGTTCCGCCAGCCTGGCCGTCTCGGCGGCATTGCGGAAATACTGCCTAAACCAGTACAATGCAAAAGCGGTAAACAAAGCCAGCATATCGAAAGGATAATAGCCGATATCGAGAAAAAGCGAGTAACTCGCGATTCCCCAAACTACATTCCCCGCGATCGCTACTATCCCGAGCAGCAAATAGATCGCATCGGGAACGCCTTTCCGTACCGCCAGATAGAGGAAAATCGGGGCGGTTACGAACGAAACCAGCATCAGCACGGTATGCAGCCCGTCGGCATAGGTGTACAGCCTAGCCGGCAGCGCAAGAACGAGCCCCCCGAAGACAATGCAAGCGGCCAAGTGCCAGCGGGAATGGCGAAGGATCGGGAACTCCGGCAATAAGCTTCTAATATATTGCAACAGCAGCGCCGCTACACCTAAGTAGGAGAGATAGAAAACCTTATAAGTCGTTTCGTAATCGACCCCAAACCAGGCGGACAGAATACGGTCCTGGTCGACAGCAATGGCGGCGGCCCCGAAAAGCGCCAGCAGGGAGAAAATCAGAAGCGGCCTCTGCCGGGCGCCGATAAAATAAAGAACGAAAGCGTACATGGCATGCATGATCATCAGCAGGCACATCGCCGCTTGCGATCCGGCGGAGAACCAATAAGCACGGCTCATTGCCTTGGCCGTTCCGAAACTGATCGGCTCGTTCAGGCCGCCCATGACGCGGTCATCATAATTCGCCGCTTGCAGCACGATATCCAGAACGCCGTGCTCGGCGGCGAACGTGGCGGAATACGGCACATTGCCCGCCGTGTAGGATGATGCACTGTCCGCCGGCTGACCGGATCCGCCCAGCAGCCGCCCGTTCACATACAAAGACGAGGATGCGGAAACTCTCGGCACGCGAACGGTCAACTTCGGCAAGTCTCCGGACGGCAGTAGAACACGCAGGCGGTACGTCCCGTATCCGAAAGTCGACCTGTGCGGCGGAGAAAAATCCCGCTGCCAGCTTCCGGGGACCGTTGCCGTTTTGGCTATGCCGCTTTCCAGCTTAATCGTACCGTCCGGACCGGGCATCACCAGCTGCGACGGATAAAATTCCCATTGCCCGACGAGAGAAAGTACCGGTTTGGAAGAGGGGTCCCAATCACGCAGATCCAAAAGCCCCCCTTCGGCTTCGACTTGGGTCGAAGTCGTCTGTACGTTAATCCAAGCGAGGCGAACCAAGGTTAAGGCGAGTAAAAACAAGCCGACAATGGCCGCGATTTTTCTTCTTTTCATCATAAAGATAAAGATTCGACAAAATCAGAGAAATTCCTCTGTACTTTCTCACGGGTACAAACCGGCAATTTTCAGCACATGGCTGCGGAACGCCTGAATCAACTCCGGCGGTCCCAGCACTTTCGCTTGCACGCCAAATCGAATAATGTGCTGAACGGCCTGTTCCACCGTATAATAATAAGCCGATACATGCAGCGTCCCGTCGGCATTCAGGATGATCCGGCCGTGATCGAATTCATCCCGTACCTTTGTCTTTGCAGAAGGTTGAAATTGCAGCAAGGCTTCTACTCCGCCCGGAGGCTTTTGACGTCCTTTATCCACATCTTCTATCGTCAAATGGCGGCGATCAAATTTCTCCGAGAGCACTTTCAGATGATTCATGCGGGATAAGCGAAAAACCCGAAGCGCTGAGCGAAAACGGCAAAATCCCCATAGATACCAGGCTCCGCGCATCAGGTATAGTCCCATCGGTTCAACGGTCCGGGTCGTCTCCTCCCCGCGGAAATCCATGTAATCGAACTCGGCCACACGCAGCTCGCGGACAGCAAGATCGAGCGAGCGGATCTTCTCTCTCTCATCCGGCTTCGAAGCATGTTGAAAGTCCAACCTTGCAGCCGTAGGAGGTGCGGAGTGTTCGGGCAGGAGAGCTCCGATTTTCTCCAGCAGCCCGGTCAAATCGGGATTGTCCGTAGCCGTTTGAATGCCCCGCACGGCGGAATAGAGGGAATACAGTTGCTCAAGCGTCAACATTTGTTTATCCAGCCGATAGCTCGGCATAATCTCGTATCCGCCGTCGGGTCCCGGATAGGAGATGATGGGGATGCCGGCCTGACTAAGCGTCTCGATATCGCGATATACGGTCCTTAATGAGACTTCGAACCGCTCCGCCAAATCCTCGGCCGTCAGCCGCTTCCTGCTGCCAAGCAGCGCCATCGTGATGGATAGCAAGCGATCCAGCTTCAATCGTATTCCTCCTTTCTCCGAGATAATGAGTTGCCGCATTCCTCATTGCCCGATATACATGCCGGTGGTGGAACCTTTCGCATTCAACAACTGCCTTGGCGTTCCTTCAAAAACAACGCGCCCCCCTTTGCTCCCGCCTTCCGGTCCAAGATCGATAATCCAGTCCGCCTGTCTGATGATATCCAAATGATGCTCGATGACAATCACCGTACTTCCTTGGTCAACAAGCCGGTTCATGATCGCCAGCAGCTGCCCGACATCCGCCATATGCAGTCCCGTCGTCGGTTCATCCATCACATAGATATGGCCTTCTTTGTGCAGTTCATTCGCCAGCTTGACGCGCTGGCATTCCCCGCCGGAAAGCGTGTTCAAAGGTTGACCCAGCGTCAAATAACCTAATCCGACGTCGTTTAGGGCTTGCAGCGGCTGAACGATTTCTCTCTGTTCAAAAAAATCGAGCGCCCCCCACACCGTCATGTCCAGAACGTCAGTAATCGATTTTTCTCTCCATTTATAGTGAAGCACCTCATCCCTAAACCTTCGTCCCTCGCACGTCTCGCATGCCGTCTTGATGCCTTCCATGAAAGCTAGATCCGTATAAATGAACCCTAACCCTTGACAGTCCGGACAAGCGCCTTTGGAGTTAAAGCTAAAAAGGGAGGCGCTTTTTCTGTTGGCTTTGGCGAACAAATTTCGAATCATGTCCATGATTCCTGTATAAGTCGCAGGATTGGAACGAATGGACGTGTGTACGGCCGATTGATCAATGACCGCGGCTTCGGGATACCTGGTTATGAATTCATGGTGGACGAGCGAGCTTTTTCCTGACCCGGCGACACCAGTGATCGCCGTGAGCACGCCCTGCGGAATGCTAACGGTTACGTCCTTTAGGTTGTGTGAGGTGGCTCCTTCGATACGAAAGTGTCCTTTCGGCGCGCGCACCGTTTCTTTTAAAGGCCATGGCCGGTTCAAGTGCTGACCCGTAAGCGTAGCGGAGTTGTACAACTGCCGGACCGTGCCTTCAAATACGATCCGTCCTCCCTCGGTTCCTGCGCGGGGCCCGACATCGACAATATGATCCGCGATCCGGATCACATCGGGATCATGCTCAACGACCAGGATCGTGTTGCCTTTATCGCATAATTTTCGCAGCAGCTGATTTAGACGCCGAATGTCTCTCGGGTGCAACCCGATGCTCGGTTCATCGAAGATGTACACCATATCGGTCAGACTGTTGCAGAGCTGCCTTACCATCTTGATTCGCTGGGATTCGCCTCCGGACAAGGTTGTCGTTTCGCGGTTCAGACTTAAGTATTCCAGTCCCACATCGATGAGATGCTGCAGCCGCTCCGTCAAGCTGGACACCATCGGCGCCGCCACCGGATCGTCTATCCTGCTTACGACTTCGAATAGCTCGCCAAGCTCCATCGCCACGCATTCCGCGATATTATAGCCGTTTATCGTACAGCTGAGTGATTTTTGACTAAGACGCGTCCCTTTGCAGGTCGGACATTCGACTTGGGTGATGAAGCGCTCCACCTTGTGTTTGGTGCTTTCGGACAATTCATTACTGTCTCTTTGAATATACAGGCGTTGAAATTTGGGAACAACCCCCTCATAGTCGGACTGGATCGGGCCTCCCTTTGACGGCAGCTTAATCTTCTTCCCTTTGCCGTACAGCAGCATGTCCCATTCTTGTTCCGAATAATCCGCCAGCTTCTTGTCATTGTCAAAGAGGCCGGACAGGGTGTACGTTTTCAAATACCATGATCCTACCGCAAATACGGGAAACAAAATCGCCCCTTCATTCAGGGACTTGGACTTATTAAAAATTTTGCCGATATCCAGCTCCATCTTTTTGCCAAGGCCTTGACAATCGGGGCACATGCCGGCCGGGTCGTTAAAGGAAAACACATGGGAGTACCCGACAAACGGCATGCCTACGCGTGAATACAGGAGCCTCAGAATCGAATAAATATCCGTGATGGTGCCCACCGTAGACCGTGAGTTGCCGCCCAGCCGTCTTTGATCGATAACGATGGCGGGCGACAGATTTTCAATCGCATCCGTATCCGGCTGTTTAAATTTGGGGAGACGATTGCGGATAAAAGCTGTATACGTTTCGTTCAACAACCGCTGCGCTTCGGCTCCGATCGTGTCGAACACAAGCGAAGATTTTCCCGAGCCGGATACCCCGGTGAAAACCGTAATTTTCCGCTTCGGAATTTGCAGGGACACATTTTTTAAGTTGTTTTCTCTCGCTCCCCGTATAACGATGTATTCTTGCCAAGACATGACACTCGCTCCTCTTTCGTTCCAAGATGCTTCTATTATAAAGAGGAGACCCTGACAGCTATTTGTCAGGGATTTAATCCACCACTTGAAACCAGCCCGGTGTATTGGTGATCATTCCCCAAAAAACATCCGGAATCATCAGCTCTTTTTGCGCGGAACGGGAAAGCGTCGTTTTAATTTCCTGTTCACGGCCGCTTTGCACCAAGGCAACCCATTCCGGATTCATAACCATCGCATGGCCAAGCGAGATTAAAGGAACGCCGGTTTCCAGGGCTTGAACGACATCATCCGGAGTCAACAACCCGCCGACGCCGATCACGGGGACGCGGTCGCCCACTCGTTCCTGTATCATGACGATTCTTGATTTTTTAATGCTGTCGTCCCGTCTCGGGCCAGCCCAGAAACGATCTACGGAAATATGAATGTAGTCCAGGGTTTGTTCAGCTAGCACATCTACGAAATGAAGTGTATCCGTCATAGTGATTCCAGGAGTTTCGTTTTCCTCGGGTGAGATTCGATATCCGACGGCAAATGGCGACGTGGCATGTGCTGCAACCGTTTCTTTTACACGTCTTACAACTTCCAGAGGCAAAGTCATGCGTTTCTCCAACGTTCCGCCCCATTTATCCTCTCTTCGGTTGGAGCGGGGGGAGAAGAATTGCTGCATCAGGAATCCGTTGGCACCGTGAATTTCAACGCCGTCAAAACCGGCCTCAATCGCTCTGCGCGTCGCCTGAGCGTACTCTTCAATCACGGTTTCAATTTCCGCGTCGGTCATTGCTTTTGGAACGGCTGCACCTTCACGTTCTACCGCGACAGGACTTGCGCCCAGTATATGACCGCCCGGGACTAGGGCCGGATTGCTCAAGCGTCCGCCATGATAAAGCTGAACAATCGCTTTGGCTCCATTTTCCCGTATAGCAACCGTCAGCTTTTGCAATCCAGGCAGCAGCGTATCGTTATCGATACCAATACCGTGTTCAATCAGCTTCCCGTTTGGCGACACCAGTGCGCCGGTCACTACAGCCCCAACTCCCTGAGCGCGTGCTTTATAAAAAGCTAACTCTACATCCGTCAATTCTCCATTTGCCCCGGATGCCGTCATGCTCATGGGAGCCATAAGCACCCGGTTTTTCAATTGCACACCTGAAGACAGGGTAAACGATTTGAAAAGGGATTCATACTTTTGATTCATATTTCATTCCTCATTTCTGTATATATTCTTATTAAGGACCTATTGGTCCATAATAGACAAAAAAATAACAGGCTTAGCCTATGTTACGAACCGATCGGTCCATAACGATGAAAAAGAAAGTGAGCAACTCGCTCCGGTTATTTCAATTTTTCCAAAATCACCGAAATCGAATCCTCGATTCTTTCCCGTTTGGATTGCGCTCGCACCATGACGTTAATTCCTTGCAAAGAAACAGTGAGGAAGCGGGCAAGTTTTAACGATTCGATATCAGTAGGGAGGGAGCCATTGCTTTTCCCTCTTTCAATGGCATCCAGATAAGCCTGCTCGACATCGTCAAAATCGCTTTCGACCATCTTTCGGAACTGCTCGTCATGGGGAGCCAATTCGATCGCTTCATTCGAAGTCATGCAGCCCAGTTGACTGCCCTCACCGTCAAGCAGCGCATGAAAGGAGGTTTCAATCCCCCGGTACACATTCTCGTCGTTCAAGCAATCGATTAGACCAGCCATGCGTTTAGTCCGGTACAATGCAAATGCTCGAATAAAAAGATCATGTTTGCTGCCAAACGTTTCATAAAGACTGCTTTTGCTAAGCCCTGTTGCCTGCAGCAAATCACTCAGGGACGCAGCTTCATACCCTTTGCTCCTAAAAAGTGTCATTGCTTTTCTCAACACATCGTCTTCATCGAAGTTACGCGGGCGTACCATATTGTGCCACCTCCCGAACAAAGTATATACCATTTCGGACCGATATGTCCAGAATGAAAATGTAACAGGCCGTCCATGATGGATGGCCTTAGCGCCTAAGCAGAACGATCCGGAAATCGAAGTTCAATTCTAACGGACACCACAGACCTTAAGGTCAGCGATATTAAGCGATTGCGGCGGAAACCGGGTAAGTTCCCCCTGTTCCGCCGCTGCTTTTCCCCCACCGACTTATGGACGCTCCCTGGTGTACATGTTCTGATCCTGCAAGCGGATCAGCACTTTGCCAAAACGGCCGCCCTGCCGGATTTCCACCTTGTCCGCCGGATAAGTCCGTTCCAAATAATCCGCGACAATGTTCCGGGACCGGTCGTCCGCAGGCAAATTAAACATTTTCAGCCAGTTCATCACTTCCTGGAGGGCAGCTTCTCTGGAGAGCTCCGTCGTTTTCAGTTCCTTGGTAACAAGCGACTCATAAGAATAGCCTTTGAGATAGAGTAAATGAAGCAAATAGGCCATCTCCAGATGTTCGTTTTTCATGGGCTGATCCGTAACCAGCGGCCAAATCTCGTTCACCAGACTGTGTTCCCTGGAACCCGCGGACAGACTGATATAGCAGAATTTCCGCGCGCAGCTCAGCACCTTTTCCACGCTTTCCCAATCGACAATCACCGGACACATGGAGACGAATACAAAATCAAAAGCTTTCTCCCACCCTTTGGCTTGAATATCGATATCTTCGAACGGCTCAGCTACAACATCCACCTTCCCGTTTGCAATTCCCGCAATATTTTCGCGCAGCAGCTCACTCAGTGAAAGATTAGGTTCCACCGAGGTAACACGGGCCCCTCGTTCCGCAAACGGCACCGTAAATCCGCCCGAGGCAGCTCCAATGTCCAAAATGGTGTTGTCTTTGAAGGTTACGCCCTGCCCTTCCAGCCAATTCATAATCCGCCTTGCTCTTTGTCTGCCCTCTTCGTTAAACGCTTGCTCGTTGAATGACTTTGCCTTATCGTCAAACGTGCGGACCGGATCGATCCCGGCGTTTTTCATCTTGTTCACCGCGGTATGCGTATCTTCCTTCCACGCTTGCTCCCAAGCGGCTTCATTAAAAAAATCATTCCTCATATTGCATATCTCCTTCCATCTCTTCAGTAGATTTTAAAGACTTTTTATATCTACAATAAAATCCAAAAAAACAGTCGTTCCTTACAGAACAACCGTTATTTTCTTGGCAAGCTCGGACATTTTTTGGTTTCTTAAATACTCCTCCATCTGCTCTTCGGCCGATACCATCACCTTCTGGATCAGACATTCCGATCCATGGTTCAGTTCGCATTCGAACAAGGAAGCCGTGCCTTCAATGGCATGAATTATATCCAGGAACGAAATTTCTTCCCAGTTCCGCTTTAACCTGTACCCGCCGTGAGCACCCGAAGTGGATTCAATCATTCCCGCCTTGACCAGCTTGGTTAGTATTTTGGATAAATACGTCGGCGAAACGTCCTGCCGCTCCGCCAATTGCTGTACGCCAACAAGCTTATTCGGAGTGGCCGCGGCAAGAAAAAGCATGGTATGAAGGGCATAGTTCGTCGCTTTGGAAAACTTCATCGCGTTGTGTCACCTCAATCAAGGACTTTACTTATCCAAAATAACTTTTATGCGGAGCGATGTCAAGGTTAATGATCATGATTGGACATGGACGAGCTCTAGGTTAATACGATGCCTGGCGGCTCTCCGGTACTTGCGGCTGAACTGAAGCAAACGGAATAAAGAAGGTAAGAAAAAAACCAAGCGCAGCCGCCGCAGTTAGCGCCCAAAACGCTGCATGAATCCCTTCGAGCATATTTACAGGAAAAACGGCCAGGCTGGCATCTGCAGTAAAAGTCATCATGGTGATCAGCAAGGCCCCGCCCATGGACATGCCCAAGAAACGGATCGCCGTCGTCATAGGCGGAGCATACGTACTTATGGGGACTGGGAAGACTTGCTACGGCAAAAGCGGTGATCGGTGTCAACATAAAGCCCATCCCGGCCATAAGGCCCGATAGCCATCCGAACAATCCCATAAGCAAAGCGCCCGGAAAAAGCAGGAGCCCCGACTCTCTCGGCATCAGCCCTCTGACATTTTGGGCATAAATCGGAAGCAGCAGTTCCGCCCCAGCCATGACGATATACAAAATTACGCCTATGATTGAAGGATATGTAAATCGCGGATACCGAAACACGTTGAAATCAAGCAAAGGCACAGCCAGCTCAAATTGACGCTTCACAAACAAGAACACCATGATGAGCCCAACCGCAATAATGGAACATGAGAGACGGGCGCTTACTCCCTGTTCGCCAACGATGCTGAATCCGTACAACAGGCCGCCGAATCCCAAAGTAGAATAAAGGATCGACCTGCGGTCCAACTTCGCTTTTTCGATCTCCCCCACATTTTTCAAACAAAAATAGGCGACAACCATCATAATGCAATCATCACCTTCAGTTTATTATGCAGTGAGCTGTTGTAAGACACCTTTGGGCAAGATGCCCACTTCTTTATTAATGAGCTTCCCGTCTTTGAAGATCAGGGTGGTCGGTATGCTCATAATCTGAAATTGCGAAGAAGTTACTGGATTTTCGTCCACATTCACTTTGACCACTTTAACTGAACCGTTTGCTTCCCTTGCAAACTCCTCCAGAATAGGTGCAAACATCTTGCACGGACCACACCAAGCAGCCCAAAAATTCACAACGGTTACCCCCTCCGTTTGCACCATTTCCTTAAAAGTTGAATCCGTAGCGTGCTTAATAGCCATCATGATCATCCTTTCGAATATATATATTATAGATATTTTATATCTGTAATATTGCAAAAAAAATAACTCCTGCTGCCCAGTTAACATATTCGCTTTCTATTACGGACTTTGCATATCTATAATATATTTTATCCATCCTTTTGTCAACACAAAAATAGCTTTATCCACACCGTCCGCGAGCGGCGGCAAGAAGAGCGCCTGGAACGCCGTTCTCTTCTTGCGCCGTACGTTTAATTGTGGGGTATGGACGAAGATTTCCGTATGCGAAGACAAAGCTATTATTGATTGATCACTTATTTTCCTGTAAAGCGCGAATCGTATCCGTGATTCCTTGCTCGAAGGGCGTTGAACGTATCGGTCCAATCAGACGTTTGTATTTATCCCCGCTCAAGACCACCGGTTCTACGGTCAAATAGAGCATTTCCACCACTTCCTTCATAACCGGCACACCCATTCCGAGCAGAGATAGGCCGATTTTTCCGAGAGGAATCACCGGCTTACTACTTCCGCTGGCCTTCCGGGCGATTCGCACGATGTCTTTGCCCGAGATTAAGCCCGCGCCCGGAATATGCCAATTCTGTCCGTAGGCATCGTCCCGGCCGGCGGCTTCCACGATCATGAACGCCGCGTCCGGCAAGTAAACGAACTCCCGGGGAACACGCATGGTGCCGATGAAAAACGCCATCTTACCGGCCGCGATCGCTTCGAGCGTTGAGCCCAGATAAGACGCTTCATTCGCCGTGGGGCCGTAATAATCCGGCAAGCGGGCAATCAGCACTTTGGCTCTTTTCCACCGGCCGTCAAACAGCATTTTTTCGAAGGCAAGTCTGGTCTTACCCTTTTTCGTATGCGGCTGCTTCGGATGCTCTTCGGTTGCTCTGGCCATCCGGCTTCTCCCATAAGGATAGATGCCATCGATGGCGACGACCTTCAGGCCCAACCGCTCGGCTGCCTCCATGACCGACTCGCCCAAAGGAATCAGCTTGCTTGCCATCTCGTGGTACGGCACGTTCGCAGCGTGGAACAGGACTTCGGCGTCTTCCGCAGCGGAAACGATGTCTTCCGTCCGGAACGCATCGCCAACGGCAATCGTCAAATGCTCCGGCTGTCCCAACTTAGTCTTCAGTTGCTCCAGCTTTTGCCGGGATCGCCCGAAAGCTACGGTCCGAATCCCCCGCTTGACCAATTCCTCCGTGATCGACGCCCCCGTGCCTCCCGTTGCTCCTACCACAATCGCTTTTTTCATCAGGATCACCTCATTAATGAATTTTGTTATTGATCAATCACTAACTTTGAAATCAATATATCACTTTGTTATTGATTGGTCAATTACTATTTTGAGCGCAGTTCCTCCGGACGACCTGGACGCGCTTTTGAACCGGGGTGTTCAACGATTTATATTCCTCCGAGGAAAGCCAAATTAGCAATTCATAAGTAATATATTCCGTAGAATGATGATATTATAGTGCTAATTCTCAAAATAAAGGATTGGTAATAAATGAAGAGCGATTCAAGCAGAACTGACACCGCATCCCGAATTTTAAAAGCGCCGCCATCCGCCGTCTATCAGGCATTCATGAATCCGAATTCGCTTGTTGTCTGGCTTCCGCCGGAAGGGATGGAAGGACGAATCGACACATATGTACATACTTATTGATTTCGCCCGCTTTGACTTCCATGGCGCATTTTTCCACAACCCCCATTAAGCTGCATCCCTCCTCTTCCACTGTATAACACTTAAGCAGCAGCAAAAGGGACACCTAATAAAATTGAACATTTTCCCATCTATAGTACAATAGAGAGACAGGCTTTAGAATTTTTATGAACAAAGGAGCGTGTGCAAATGTATACAACGATTAACGGATTCTTAAACGATTGGAAGCAGGAGGCTTCGCTTACGCTGCAAGTATTGGACAAATTGACGGACGCATCGCTGAGTCAGGCAGTGTCGGACGCACAGCCGCGTACGCTTGGCGAAATCGCCTGGCATGTCACCCAGAGCGTTGGTGTATTTTTCAATCAGATCGGGCTGCAGCAGGAGATCCCAACGCCCGTAGCAGGTTCCGCGTCGGCCATCGCCGAGGCCTACCGCCGGGCAAGCGAATCGGCGATTACGGAATTGAGCGCTAATTGGACGGATAAGGACGACCAGCTGCAAGAGCCGATCAAGCTGTTCGGCTTTATCGACACCACCGTTGGCGGTGTATTGAATACGCTCGTTCGCCATCAGATTCACCACCGAGCCCAAATCACGATTTTGATGCGTCAGGCGGGATTGGCGGCTCCGGGCGTATACGGGCCGAACGAGGAAGAGACGGCGGCGATGAAGGCGGCGCGCTCCCAGTCTTAACAAAGTTTGTAAAGACAAAACCCTCGTTCCTGACAAGGACACGAGGGTCTATTCCCTTTTTTGCCGGGATATCCATACCTTACATTAAATCCAGTTGGTAATTGACCGCATATTCCACGTCTTTGAAACCTTCCAGGAGATACAGCGCCTTGGCACGCTCGTTTTCCGCGTTGACGCACAGGATTGTCCGGGAATACCCCCGATCCTTGGCAAACCGCAAAGCCTTTCGCAAAAGCGCCCTCCCCAGCCCTTGTCCCTGGTATTCGTTCCTTTATACCTTTATAAGGATATACGTTAGTTGACCGGGCATAGTTTTTTTTGCGCGTGACAAAACCGGCCTTGCGGCCGGCTGGCATCTTGCTGAAAGCAATTACGGCACTTAGGCGGATCTCATCTTTTGCAACTCGCCCCAAGCAGGACATGAAAAGATGGTTTGGTCCGGTATATCCTTAATGTCGGCCTTAGCTTTCTTTCTTCTGCCGTCTTCCGCATCTGCCGCACCAACTCCGCCGTTGACCGGTGTCAGCATTGTTGGCATCACGTCCGATGGCAATGGTTACAAGGGGAGCAATTCAAACCTTTCCGGAACCGAGTGTGTGATTGCAGTTTATTGTCAAGGTACGATCTGGGCGCCGCCGAACTATCCGGTCATCAGTCAAGGTGGTGAACTCGTTCCAACAACAGAAGATCGGCCTAACGAATATGTAACAGATTCAGGGGGGTATGTCATAGGGACGGTCCATTATCGCGCTTTTGATCTGAGTGACGTAACAACCGGTATTCTTTCGGCTTCCGCTCAAGACTATAATACTCCTCATAGAACATTTACCGATTTTATCTCTATCACAGTGTCGTAATTTAGAAACTAACCTATAATATTCCATTGACTTCTCGCCGATAAAAGTTATGAGTCAACCGAAGAAAGGAGGATCAACAATGGCTATAAATGCGAAGGTCAATGGACAATTCACGCCCGAATTTGCCGCATATACGAAACTTGTTCTCGTCAATCGGATTCAAAATCAAGCTCGCGGTATACGTACTGAAACCCAAAGCAATTCCATGAGTTTCCAACAGTTCATGGAGGCGATCCAAAAAGATCAGGAAGTAAATCATGCATACGCTAGGCCAGTTTCCGAAAACGAAGTGATCAACAATCGTATTTATGAACAAAACAACGGCCTTAGCTTTAGCGATTTCGCCACGGAACGTTATGCTGCAATTGAAAGAGCCTATGAGCTTGGCTTGGTCGACCGCAGCGGTGTTTTGCTTGCTTCTTTTCAAACAGAAGCGTAACAGATTCTATGAAAAAACCTCGTTTATAGAATTGGCGAACGAGGTTTTTTCATTTTGTAATTTTTAGCAGCGATTTATTGCTGGAATAAAGGGGGTTACGTTTCCCATTAATTCACGTCCCCCAACTAAAGATATCATTTCAGTCCTTATAGAACTGAAACAGCCCAACGATTTACTATAGAGGACGTTCTCTAACGCTTTACTTCAGCGTAAGAACGACTTTACCATACCCGTGTCCGGACTCGACTTCCCGGTGGGCGTTTGCGGCTTCTTCGAGGGGAAATGCTTTACGGATGGGGATACGAAGCTTCCCCTGAACATATAGGTCGACAAGCTCGGCCAGGCGCTCCTTGGATCGCTGGCTGCGGATAACACGCACGCCGAGCCGCTCCCCCAACTCGAATGAAACGATTGTGCCGATGCGGTGCTTGTCGATCCCAATCGCCAAAGAGCTGCGCAGCGCATCTTCTCCGGCCGCGTCCAAGGCGGCATCCATCCCATTGGGGGCAAGAGCGCGGACGTTTTGCACGAGTTCGTTCCCATAAGCGACGGGGATCGCGCCAAGCGAACGGAGATAATCGTGGTTGCGCAAGCTGGCGGTGCCGATGACGTTGGCTCCCCAAGCTTTGGCCAACTGCACGGCGAAGGTGCCTACCCCGCCGGCCGCGGCGTGAATCAATACCGTGTCGCCCGGGCCGACGCCCAGCTCCTTAAGCGCCGTGTGAGCGGTTTGACCCGACGCCGGCAAGCCGCCCGCTTCTTCCCAAGGCATTTCGTTTGGTTTACGCACGATCTGATCGGCAGAAACGACCACGAACTCGGCATAACAGGCCAGCAGCGCCCAACCCAAAACTTCATCTCCGGTGAAAAAATCCGCAACGCCCTCTCCAACCTGATCGACGATGCCGGCAAACTCGTTGCCTAAAATTTGCGGGAAGCTGATCTGAAGTCCCGGCGGCGCCCATCCGCTGCCGCGAACCGAACAATCGAACGGCTGAACGCCGGCGGCTCTTACCCTTACCCGAACTTGACCTTTACCGGCTTTAGGGTTCTCCAGTTCCATAACCTTCAGCACTTCCGGCGGCCCAAACGAAGCAATCGCCGCAGCTTTCATGCCCTCTCTCCCTCCTCTTGCCGAACCGTTCTCAAGACCCGGTTCCATTTGATTAACTGACTGAGCATTTCGCCCGCCATTCCATCGTTCACCTCCTGTCCGGGACCTGGACGTATTGTCAGTGTCCGTATCTATGGCTATTGTAAAAGCTTTATTGTATATTGAATAATATATATTTCCTTATCTTTTTATATTGTTGAGTGTATGAATATGAGGTGTAGATTATGGAACTTTTGCAGCTGCAGTATTTCCGGACCGTCGCCCGTCTTGAGCATATGACGAAAGCCGCGGAGGAAATCCGCATAGCCCAGCCCGCGCTGAGTCAAACGATCGCGCGGCTGGAGACCGATTTGGGGGTTCCTTTGTTCGACCGTAATGGAAGGCATATTAAGCTAAACGGATACGGGAAGGCCTTTTTGAAAAAGATTGAACCTGCCCTTGCTCTAATCGAAGAGGGACGCGCGGAGGTTGCGGATTTGGCCGGTTTGGAAGGCGGCCGCGTCTTTCTGTCGACCACGACGCACAAATGTTTTACCGACGTCATCGGCTCGTTTATCTCCCGGCATCCCAAGGCCAGACTGCAGATCACCCAGGCCTCGACCCTGGATAAAATCAAGCAATTGCGAAGCGGGGACATCGATTTTTGCATCACCTTCCCTCCGCTGCAGGAAGAAGGCATTGAAGGGATTCCGTTCCTCACCGAAAATATCAACATCGCCGTGCCTTTGGCGCATCGTTTGGCCGATCGGTCAAACATCGACTTAAGCGAGCTGGCGGACGATCCGTTTATTTGCATTCATGCGCAAAATCCTTTTCGGCAGATGACCGACGCTTTTTGCGAGCAGGCCGGCTTCGCTCCGAATGTGGTTTGCGAGGTCGATGAATTATCCGGAGTCATTCATTTTTTGCGCACCGGGATTGGCGTCGCCTTCTTGCCGGAAACCCTTTTTGAAGGTCAGGAAATGGGCTTTCGGCTGATCCGTATCGAAAACCCCGACTGCCGGCGCACGTATCAAATCGCCTGGCTGAAGGACCGCTACCTTTCCGTTGCCGCGCGCACGTTCCGGGATTATGTCGTCGATTACTTTCAGGAGCAGCCCAAACAATATAAGATTTAACGGTTAGCGGCTGCATTCTAAATCAACTCTCGCTAGCCTGATTCTCCTCCTCCTCAGAAAGCAAAAAAGGACAGCCCTCTTTATAGAGAACTGTCCTTTCTCGCATTTGCGCCAAGTTATGCAATAACGTCGTTTAGTAGGTTAACTCTTCCAAATATCCCAGGATAATGGCTCCGATTAGAAGCATAATTATTCCAAAGGCAATGCCCCAACCGGAGGTTCCACCCTTTTGTTGAATTAGATTACGGCGAATTTCCGGATTTGCATGCAATAAAAGGATGTGATCAATCTCTTTTTTGGCTTTGCGGTAATACAATTTATTTCCGAATATTCCGTTTAAGATAAAGATTATTGTAAGCGCATACCTAAGCGAGAAGCCCAATAACAGTTCAAACAATCCCAACACGACGGTGATTCCTATGTATATCGCGCATTCGGCATACATTTTTCGATAACCGAACCATACAGGCGAAAAAAGAAAAGCCGGCCAAATCCATTTAGAATCTTTACGCCATTTTTCAATATATTTATCACCGTGGGTATACAACCTTAACCATTCAAGTTCAGGCACATCATTAGAGTTTGATTGGTGATTTTTCCAAGTGGGGGCTTGAAGTTGATACGTTCGCCCTTGATGCGTTTGTTGTTGATTTGCCTTCTGCCGATAAGCTTGGTGCTCCAAAGGTTTCCCACAGTTTTCACAAAAGCGGGCTGTCGTACTTGTACGCTGTCCGCATGAAGAACAATACCTTGCTTCCAAATAAATTCTCCTTCCTCCGTCATTATGTCTCCCGTTTACAAGTTCATATTCTTAACAAACTTTTTATTAGAAATAGTCTATATGAACTATAGTCATATTCTACTACAAAATGGGAGAGTGTCACTATGAATCATAGCAGCAGTTGTAGTGGAGCCGCCCCACTCGAGCGTACCTGCTGCCTACTGCAGCTTTCTTGGTTCATTGTTGAATGGAATTGTTGTAAAATGTACAATTACTAATCCGGGAATGCTGCCACAGCGCTTGTTTAAGTGTAAAACCTGCAATTACTCCGCCATCTTTTAAGATAAGGCAAAGAAACGAGGAACTAACTGTATGAAATGCAATTAAACGAAGGATTGGGTGAATGGATATAAAGTTAGTTGTATGATTTGCAATTAATGGTCATAGTAGGGCCAATTAAGGAACATTTAGAGTCGATGATATAATGATTGCTGAACCAACCTAAGGAGCCTGTAAACAAATGGACACAACAAACCAATCATACTACCGAGCTATTCTGGCCGCTTATCCGCTGCCTCCCGCCCTGCGGATCGAAGAGCGCGACAGCGGCATGAACAACACCACCCGCTACGCCGTCCTTGAGGACGGACAGGTTCAGGTTCTGCGCGTTTATGAGAACCATCGTTCGGACCTGAAGCTGGCGGCCGAACACGAGCTGCTGCTCCTGCTGGCGCGGCAAGCGCTGCCGTTTCAAATCCCTTGCCCGCTTCATACCAAACAAGGCGGGACCTGGACGACCGCGCCGGACGGAAAGCTGGCAGCCGTGTTCGCGTACTTGCCCGGCGCGAAACCGGCGGCCGGCCGCCACGACTTGTCTTACGCCTACGGGCGTGCCGTCGGCGAGCTCACGTTGGCCATGGAGGAGCTGCAGCCTGCAGCCGCGCCCGCTTATCCGCCTTACGATGAGCTGCTCGGCCCGGATACTGAAGAAGCGGCGGCAAGCGCCCGCCGCCTCTATAACACGGATCCGGCTCTCAGCGCGCTGGCCGGAGATGCCGGCTTCCTGCTGGACGTCCTGAATTCGTTGTCCGCCCAGGCCGCATCCATCCGCCGCTTGGAGCGGCAATGGATTCATGGCGACTTCTCGCACTCCAACGTCCTCGTGGAAGGTGGGGAAATCCGCGCCGTGCTTGACTTCGAGTTCGCCACCCGCGATCTCCGGGCGATGGAACTCGCCGTCTGCCTGGCCGAGCAGCTCTCTGCTCCCGGCGGCCTCTCGAGAGCCGTCGCGAAGGAAATGCTGGCCGGCTATCGCAGCGTGCGCACGCTTGTGGCGGAGGAGTTGGAACGGCTGCCCGAGCTGCTCCAGCTCCGCAAGCTGGACGTCTTCCTGCACTTCCTGCACCGCTATCAGGCCGGACTCGATCCGGCTCAAGTCTTGCAAGACCAAACGAGAAAATCGTCGGCCGTATGCCGTTTTATCGGCTCGCATGCCGATTGGATCCGCAGCCTGTGACCGGAAATATGAAAAAAAGAAACCTTCGGACTTCACTTGCGATCCGCAGGTTTCTTTTTTGTTATTCTACTTTTTTTCCCGGATTCAAATAATGGAGTCCAAAGCATGTTTATTCACCTCTGTCACAAAATTTAGGTATTACTTCTGTAACAATCGACTCGAAGTACCCTGATCGTTTTCCCACTCGGGGTATGGTCTATCTCTTCAGCAAGCTCCAGATCGCCGCATCTCATTACAGGTTCGAGCAGCATAACATATCTATAATTTCCGGGCTGCTCCTGAAAAAGCCTGAAAAGTGCCGCAGCATCTTCACGATCACCATATAACGCAATAACTTTACAATAGGAAGCCAGTATAGCTGCGGAAGTCCTTGGATAGCTGCCGAGAAGACGGCCCAGTTGTTCCGTGTATGGAAGCATCATACTCTCCTCATTTCTAATACAGGTAATTCCCAAGTCAACTGCTGCGGTTAGACATATAATTTGTCCCGCTCAAACGCTCCCCTGCTCGCCCGGCTTGGCCGCTAGCGCATCCCAGACGCTCATCAGCTCTGTAATGGCTGCGTCAATAACCTCGTAAGGAACGCCGTCCCGGGCTTGCGTGGAAATTCCTCGTAAAAATGTTTCAAATAACGTAACCACCATGGAGGTATCCGTGAATTTGGGCAACTCTCCGTTGGCCACGGCCCGTTCTATACAATCGTTCAGCCAACCGCGGACCCGCTCCCTTTCCTTGGCCAGCATCTCTCTGATGTGTTTTTGCTCGGGGGAACAGTTTACAGCGGACAAAACCAGCAGACAACCCCGAGGATGGGAATTCTCCGTCTGCATTCGCGCCGATTGCCGCAATCCCAGCTCCATGGCCTCTTTCGCTGATATGCTCGTATCCCTGAAAATTTCCGAAACATGTCCATAAGTCGATATATATCGATCCACCGCTTCGCGGAATAGCGCTTCCTTGGACTCGAACGCCGCGTAAAAACTCGCCGCCGATATATTTCCCATCCCCGCCCGCAACTGAGCCAGTGAAGTGGATTCATAGCCATATTCCCAGAACAGAAGCATGGCGGCAGCCACTGCCTCGTCACGATTAAATGCGCGTGGACGTCCCGTTCGTGGCATAAGATGACCTCCCTTATGATTTTTATACTAATCGATCCACAACTCCTTGACAAGGGAGCCTGCCCCAACTTAATATATGGAATGATCAATCCGTAATTTAATTCAGCTTAAGGAAGAAACTAAATGCTTCAATACTTCTGACAAGGATGTGTTGATAGATGATCAACTTTAGAAACGAAACCTATCGCTGTACTTCGGAAATTGTTCTCAGCTTAATCAGCGGGAAGTGGAAAATCGCCATTTTGAACCACTTAGCCAAAGGCCCGGTACGGTATAATGAACTACGGCGGCTGCTCCCTGAAGCGACCCAGCGCATGCTTACGATGCAGCTCAAGATGCTGGAAAACGATGGGCTCATTATCCGCAAGGTTTATCCGGTTTCACCGCCAAAAGTGGAATATGATTTGTCCGAGCTTGGCAAACAATTGGCTCCCATGCTTTTGATGTTATGCGATTTTGGCACCACCTATATCGAAAGCTTTCCCGATGAAGTATCGTACACCAATCATAAGCATGCTTAAGGAAAATACGCGGTTAAAGGGCCCCCCTTAACCGCGTATTCCGTGATCACAAGCTTCCTTCGTGTATTGGCCGCCCAGCCCTTGCTCCGCTTTAGAAGCGCTGCGAGCAAGACTTACAGCACTAAAAATTGCGTTCCGAACCCCTTGCCGGAAACATATGCCGCTTCCAGTTCCTCTGGATTCCCTCTGTCCAATAAAACCACATTTTCGGGATACAGCTTCCCTAGCAGAGCCCATAACACAAGTTCATTTCCGCCGGTTGGAATAAAATGAATGCCATCGGTGTTCGTCACCAGACCGGAATGCGAGAGAATGTCTGCCGCAAGGTGCCGGCTGAGGGAGTTTCGCTTCGCGGCTGCGGTATCGGGATTGTCGCTCCCATGCGGACGATATAAAAACCGCTGGCCCCTAAAAAGCTGGCCGAGATCTACCGCAAACTCGCGGCCTTCCATTTTCAAGCTGAACCGCAGGGTTGTTCGATCGTCTCTCCTATTTGGCAACAACCGGGCGATGGCTGGTTCATCATTATGCTCCCCGGAATAAGCAAGCCTTTCCTCCTTGTTTACCGGTGCCCCCTTTCCCGCCTCGTTGCGCGGCGCGGCATAATAATCTTCATATTCATAGTCAAAGGAGACCGCGGCCAACTCTTGTGTTTCATCCGCTCCATCTGCCGCTATGGTTTGTACCGGATGCCATTTCAGCAGATAGCGCGCCGCCGTCCCGGCCTGCTCTCCCAAACCCGCCGGCAAGACGGTTCCCAGACGATATTGGAAGCCGTAACCGGCTTTGGTTAACCCTGAACTGACCACACTTTGCGCATACTGGACCATCGATTTGTGCGTCAACTTTTTCCCCAGTAATTGCGTTAAAAAAATCTCCCGGGCCGGCTCCAGAAAACGCAGCCCTTTGAACTCCGCGTACTCCTTGACCTCGAACGGAACCTCCTCCCAATTGGCGAACGGAAGCAAGGCATCCCGCAGCAAAACGAATTGGTGCAGGTATTCATTATAAATCTGCATGACCCTTGGGCCGCCGAAGGGTCCCCAAACCTGAGCAATCGCCTCCGGGATCAAGGCATGACCGTAACAATGGCTTCTAAATTCCAGCTTTCCGAGCGTTTCCGGCCCATACTTGGCGAGCGTCTTTTTCCCGGCATTTATCTCCCTGGCCCAGCTTACCAATTGCTCGCCGATGCGCACCGCTTGAGCCGTAATCTCGGCGCCGGCTTTATCCTCAAGCGCCAATGGCCCCAGCGGCAAAGATGACACGCGTCCGGAAATCGCCAAATTGGCTTGAAGGCTGTCTAGCAGCACCGCCGGATCGCTGTTCACCGGTTCTCCAAGCTGTACCAGCATCGCCTCGAGCATCTTATCGAGCTCCATAACGATCTCTTTCGCCCGATATATTCCCGCGGGCAAATTCCAATCCAAAGCCGCGTTTACGCCCTGTCTGATGGAATCGCCGGGATACTTGCCAATGAGAGGCTCAATATCGATAGCCTTCCCCCATACGATTCGCTTATCATTCAAAGTAAGTTGATATTCCTGCATACTTTCGCACCTCACCTATATGTTTTTAAACGACCGTCGCACTCGGCGAATTTTGGATCGACCGTTCTACATGTAGGTTATCAGGTTGCCCTGTGCTTGAATAGTACGCACTTTTTTGTATGATCCGATCATTTTTGTAAGGTAGGATACATTTTGATACTGCTCCCGATAGGTTTGGCAGTTTATCTATCTTCGCAATTCACTAAGCTATAGACATAGATTATCAATATAAAACATCTGGACTAAATAATAAAAGCACAACACTAACACGGAAAGTCCATCACCGTCCGAACTTGTTGTTTTAATGCAAAATCATTTAAACAACTCCATATATTCTTTGGCGGCTTTGGACAAGTACCCGCTGCTGCGGTAAATGACTGACGGCTCGGAGCAAAGCGGACAGTCGGTGATTTGCAAAACTTTGTAGTTGCCCGGCGGACTTAAGTCCAAAACGGATTTAGGAAGCAAAGCCGCCCCGAATCCGCCGGTAACCATACTGAGCAGCATCGCCGAATCATGGCATTCACATAAAATGTGCGGAACCTCACCCAGATCGGCAAAACACTTCATAATTCGCCCGTACATCCCATCACTGCTGGCAGAGCGCAGCACAATCAACGGCAGATCGGCAATTCGTTGAAACCCAACCGCTTCCCGCTCACGGTCCGCCAAGCTCCAATGCTTGGGAATCACCAGCACTAAAGGGTCCGGCGGCAAGCGAAACGAGCTCAGGCCCTTTACCGGAAGCGGACTGCTGCTAATCGCGATTTCTATCTCCCTGTTCTCTATCAATTCTCCCAGGCGAACCGGGTCCCCTTCCCAGACTTTATACTGCATATCGGGGTATTTTTCGCGCATGCGCCTCATCTTGGACAGCATTAATGCCGCACAGTACAGACTTGAACCGACAGAAATGAATCCGTGCGCCTCCTTGTTCATTTCCCGCATTTCCGTGACCAGTTCGGAGAAGCTGGCGAGCAATTGCTTAGCGTTTTGATAGAGCACTTCCCCTTCAGGAGTCAGGCTCACCTTCCGTTTATGCCGTTCAAACAACAATACGCCGAGCTCGTCCTCCATCCCCTTAAGCTGCTTGCTGAGCGGCGGCTGCGCCATATGCAGCCTTCTTGCCGCTGCCGTAATTTTGCCTTCCTCCGCGATCGCCACAAAGTATTTCAGCTGTCTGATATCCATATAAGGCCGCCTCCAATCCATATATAGCCAAAAAGTATGGACAACATAGCCAACAAATATTTTAACTATACTAACTCCCGCTCTACACTTTGTATGTAAGAAATTTAATAAACAACCAATCCATCTTAAGGAGGGAAACCGCCCTATGGCGTATCAAGATCTCAGGGAATTTCTAAGTGCACTTGAACAGGAAGGGCAGTTGCTGAACATTGAAGAAGAGGTAAAGCCCGAACCCGACATTGGAGCGGCCGGACGCGCTGTGGCTAATTTAGGGGGAAACTCGCCGGCGCTTTTGTTCAAAAACATTTACGGTTATCGCAACGCACGCATAGCGATGAACATGATCGGCTCCTGGGAGAATCATGCGCTGATGCTCGGACTGCCGAAAAACACGCCGGTCAAAGAGCAGTTTTTTGAATTTGCCCGCAGATTCGCCAAGTTTCCGGTTGCCGTAAGACGCGAGACTAAGGCGCCGTTTCAGGAAAACCAAATCACCGAAGATATCAATCTGTTTGAGCTATTTCCTTTGTTCCGGCTGAACCAGGGAGACGGCGGATTTTACATCGATAAAGCCGTCGTAGTCTCGCGGGACCAATACGATCCTGAACATTTCGGCAAGCAAAACGCCGGCGTATACCGCCTTCAGGTGAAAAACAAGGATACCTTGGGCATTCAACCGGTGGCTCAGCACGACATTGCCATTCATCTCCGCCAGGCCGAAGAAACAGGGCAAAATCTCAAAGTGGCGATCGCGCTGGGGTGCGAACCGGTGATTACCACCGTGGCAGGTTCGCCGATTCTGTACGACCAGTCCGAATACGAAATGGCCGGAGCGATCCAGGAGGCGCCTTATCCGATTGTCCGGCTGGAGCATGGAAACCTGGACGTCCCTTGGGGAGCCGAGATTGTGCTGGAAGGGGAAATCGTCTCCCGCTACCGGGAGTTTGAAGGTCCGTTCGGCGAGTTCACCGGGCATTATTCCGGAGGCCGCGCGATGCCGATCATCAAGATCTCCAAGGTTTACCACCGTACCAACCCGATTTTTGAACATCTGTATCTCGGCATGCCCTGGACGGAAATTGATTATATGATGGCGATCAATACCTGCGTTCCTCTGTATCAGCAACTGAAAGACGCCTATCCCGAGGAAATCGTGGCGGTAAATGCGATGTATACACACGGGCTGCTGGCCGTCATTTCCACCAAAACCCGTTACGGCGGATTTGCCAAAGCCGTGGGCATGCGCGCGCTGACAACACCGCACGGGCTGTGTTACTGCAAAGTCATCATCGTCGTCGATGAGGACGTCGACCCGTTTAATCTGCCCCAGGTCATGTGGGCCATCTCCACGAAAATGAACCCGAAATACGACGTCGTTGTCCTACCGAACTTGTCCGTTCTACCGCTTGATCCGGGTTCCGACCCCGCCGGCATCACCGATAAACTGATTATCGATGCGACCACGCCAAAAGCGCCGGAAACGCGGGGCCATTATTCGCAGCCGCTTGACTCTCCGCTAAATACGGACGTATGGGAGAAAAAGCTGGCTGAGCTGCTCAGACAGAAATAACCGTGCGACTCATTTCCATTCAACAAAGGAGTGTATATCTATGAAAACCTGTCCGCGCTGCAATTCAGAAAAAGCGTCCGTGCTCGCGAGTTCGCCGGTAAAAGGAGCCTGGGAACTCTATCATTGCCCGGTATGCTTGTTTATCTGGCGGTCTACAGAACCGGAGTCGATCACGGACCCGCAAAAATATAACCCGTCTTTTAAAGTCGATCCTACGGATATCCCCAAAGCCGCTCATGTTCCGGTGATTCCGCCGCTGAGAAGAAATTAGGATTATATTTTAGGTTAAATATTCCTATTGAAAAATATGGCAGATCATGAAATGATTTAATATAACCTATTTTTTCTGGTTGCCAAAGGAGGGAATGATGATGACAAAAGTAAAATTCCGCTGGAAAACAAGCGTGCCGGCTCTCGCCTTAATGTTAAGTTTAATCGGGTTTGCCCTGCCTGCTTCCGCGGCTTGGGAAGATACGTACACCGGATATGCGACCTACACGGGCTCCGGTTATTCAGGCGGCGCCGCTTTGCTTGATCCGATCCCGGCGGATTTGGAAATCACCGCTTTGAATCCGGCACAGTACAACTATGGAGGCATCAACGCCGCACTCGCCGGGGCCTACCTGGAAGTGGAGGGACCGCTCGGCACCACTACGGTTTACGTCACCGATTTGTACCCTGAAGGGGCCAGCGGTGCATTGGACTTATCTCCTAACGCATTTGCCAAAATCGGAAATATGGTAGACGGGAAAATTGATATCAAGTGGAAAGTGGTTGAAGCGCCGATTACCGGAAATGTCCAGTACCGGATTAAAGAAGGCAGCAGCCAGTGGTGGGCGGCGATTCAAGTCAGAAACCACAAATACCCGGTATTAAAAATGGAAGTGCTGCAAAACGGGACCTGGGTCAATCTCGAAAAGCAACCTTACAATCATTTTCTGGGAACCGGTCTGGGTACGAAAGACCTGACCATTCGCATCACCGATATCAGGGGTCAAACGCTGACCGATACGATCCCCGCCCTGCCTGAAAACGGCACCAGCCAAGCCTACATCGTTCCGGGACATGTCCAATTTACGGGCTCCTATTAATTGAACTTTCGCAGAGCCAAAATCGGCTTAACCTGGACAATACGGCTAACCCCAAGTCAATACGGTTTTCAGACCAGCGAGAGGTAGGAGGGCAAAGACATTGACGCGGCTAGCTTTCCGCTTCTTGTGTTTCTTGTCCCACCATAGACTCATGCGTCTACTTATGTGCCAATCCACCTGACCTCCTTTAGGCGGTTGCTGTTATGGAATATTGTCCACTTTTGTCAAATTGGCGTATTCGGCAGGTTTCACAGTGTCGGCAGTAACCGGTGGACAGTATTTCTTCGCGTATACAAATATTGAAGCTAATCTTGTCCGGATTGGGATCGGTGCTCTGCTGGAGTGGGTGTTCCATAAAAAAGCCGACAAAGCGTAAGCTTATTTCCATTGGGCTGCTTCTGGTCGGTTCCGTTTTGGCGGCCAATATGCTGTTTCAGGAACGCCTGGCGTTGTCGTGGCAGGAAGCATTTGGGGAATGCTTGCGGCATTAACCTTTTCCACATTCGTTTTTTTGAGCAGCTCTGTTGAAAAAGCAACCCCTCCCATTTTAAAAAGCGCTCTTCTTTCCACGGGAGGGGTATTAACCGTATTTATCGTATTTCCGCCTACGTTTTTATTGGACTTGGATGTTTAAATGGGGTTGATCCCCTATGGATTAGCTCTGGGAGTATTCGGGGTCGTCCTTCCTCCCCTTTTGTTTTCAATCGGCATGCCGCATGTTGGTTTTGGATTAGGAACCATTTTCCACTTGATGTTCCAGCCTGCCGCTTGCCTTTGCACGATTATTCCTTTCGTTCAGGGAACGGGGGAAGGAGGCTAGAGCAAGGGTTCCAAAAAAAGTGAGAAGAAAAAGAGAGGGGAAAATGAGGCGGTTCAGGTGACATTTTCGGCTTGATAAGGGAACGTATGTTTTGTATAATGAAAATAAGTCGACTTATGTTCGAAAATTCTCAATCTTTGGGAGAGAGCAAACATGGAGATCAATGCGGGAACGGATCTTCAGCCATTCAGCAGCCGTTACTTGATCTCTTGTCCGGTCTGTTTCACCTCCCCTAAACCTTATTCCTTCTCTTAAGCCCGTCTAAATTATCTCGAACCTATCTGCTTCTCCACCAAATATTTTTTTCTCCCAAGCTTGTCTTTCTCTCTGCTATCTGATCAAACGGGATAATCGTGCAAAGTCTCCGGACGCGAGTGTTGATCTGCCGCGCCTCCCCCCCATGCCTCAAGCTTTCAACGCCCTTCCGCGTTTCTTGCCACTCTTAATTCTTTGAATACCTTCAGCTCAGGGACTCAAGCCGATTTTTGCTCTGCGAATGTTGAGTTAATAAATCAAGCGAGCTCCCATGACATAATCTAGGACTCGCTTGACAAAAAAAACTGCCGGTAAACCGATAAAACTGCGAAGGACCATCGCAACAAACTTCTCGGACGGTATCGCCAATATGTACAAATTGTAAATAATTAACTTGAGCAATATGTTGCTTAAAGAATGAGAAAACAGCCTAAAATAGTAATGATGATGAAAAAGGTCGCATAATGATAATTATCCGACAAAAGACATGGGTAAAAATGTAGAAAAAAATAAAATTTTGCGGAGCGCTTAATCAAATTATAGGCCAAATAGCACGCTTTTGCATAGTACGTCAGTTAATAAATTCCTTTAAGCAGTCCTGTACATAATCCGGAGCTGCTTTTTTCATTTGCTCTACAGTATGCAAATATCGCTGAGTCGTATTGATATGCGCATGCCCAAGCGTTTCCTGCACTTGCTGAAGCGAAGCTCCTCCCAGCAAAGCCAAGGTTGCGTTGGTATGCCGCAGCCAGTGGGGCGTAAGCTTTTTTGTAATGCCGCAGCTTTCCCCGGCTTTACGAATGATACGTTCAATTTGTCTCGTAGAAATAGGAAACAGCCTGAGCGTATCGGGTGGTTCCGCGCCACCGGCTAGACCCCTTGCATATTCCGCAAATATTTCCCATAAATGCTGGGGCACCTTTATTTCTCTTGTCCTCCCTCCTTTTGTATAGTGAAGCGTAAGCCAAACGCTGGTCTCCATAGGATCAGTATGGAAATTTCCCCAGTACACCGAATTCAGTTCGGACACCCGCAGACCAAGCAATACAAGCGAAAGCCCCATCAAATAATTTCTTTGGCTTTGCTGCTGCAAATGCTTAAGCAACAATCCTACTTCCTTTTTGGTTAAAAAGTTACGGTGGCTGGTCACCTGAATTACCGGCAAACGCACATTCGTTGTAGGATTCTTTTCAAAAAAACCTACGTTGCTGTCGCTCCCCCACTTGTACAGCGATTTTAGCGGAGCAATAAAAGCGGCGATGCTAGCCGGGGCCAATGCGCGTTTGGAGGTTACTTTCTCGCGTTGCTGCAGGTACAGCTTGAAGGCCTCAATCTCTCTCCATGTTACCGAATCAAGCTTCTTGAACCCGATGAACTCCCGAAAACAATGGATTGCCCTCAAGTAGCTCCTCCTCGTATTGTCTGCCGTACAGCAGGCACTCACAAACATGTGCACGATTTTTTCGTCGCTAAAGTTATTCAAGTTCGTATGCAGCATAGTCAACTGATTTGCAGCATTCTTGTTGCTATTGGTAGTCATTATCCATCCTCCCCAAATTTTGTCGGATAATTATCATTATACGACCTGCTATGGACTTTGTTCACTAGCCCTTGGACCAGCGCAGGAGGAAAGACATTCACAGGTCTGCCGGAGGTTATGTTTTAAAGGAAAGGAGGGCTTTTCACCAAGGCCAACGCCGTAACTTGGATGGCTTCTATTTTTCAAATATGTCACAAGAAAAGGAGAGAACACCATGAGCTCCTTGCAGAAATTTATTGACAATCAGGTTATGGTACAGCAAGATTCAACATCACTGATTCAGTTGATCAACTTTATGCGCGCAAAACGTCCTGAAGTCTATCGGCATAGCATACGGGTAGCTATGCTGGCGGAACGTATAGCCACGGAGATGAATCTGGAGGAATGCGATAAAGAAAACTTGCTGCGCGGCTGCTTTCTTCATGATCTGGGGAAAATCATGCTGCCTTTGGATGTGCTGGAGCAGGCTGCGCCCCTTACCCCGCGCCAATGGAAAATTATCAAACTCCATCCGCAGGTGGGCGCCGACCTTTTACATAACATCTCCGAATTTGAAGAACCGGTCATCGAAGTAATTCTTTATCATCATGAGCGTTGGGATGGGCAAGGTTACCCCTATGGATTGAGAGAACAGGACATTCCATTATTGGCCCGCATCTGCTCTGTAGCCGATGCCTTTGACGCCATGATGAGCGCACGTCCATACCGTCAAAGTTTGCCATTGGAACAGATCAAGCAGGAGCTATGGCGGAACAGAGCCATCCAGTTCGATCCTGATATCACCCGCCTGACACTTGAACTGCTTGAGTCGGACACGTCTTATTTCGGATTTTTTCAAGAAAGGTAGGGAAATCGCGCATGCATTCAACGGACAATGAGCAGTACATCGAGTTTTGTGTAGATGGTGAGAACTACGCGATCTCCATCTCCGAGATTCATGAAATTATTAAAATGCAGGAAATCACGGATATCCCCAATACTTATTCATATGTTCAGGGTGTCATCAATTTACGCGGCCGGATTGTACCTGTCATCAGCCTAAGAAGCTTATTTATGCTGGAGCCGGACGAGTACACGAAAAATACGCGTATCGTGGTCGTCAACCACAAACAGGAAGCGGTCGGAATCATTGTGGACAAGGTTAGCAAAGTAACTACCTTCGGGGACATTCAGCCTCCACCCGACAAGATTGCCGATGTAAGCGGCTTTTATTTTACAGGTATTGGATTGGCGTCTGATGAAAGCCTGGTGGGAATTCTAAAGCTGGATGAAGTGCTTATCGGAAACAGCTAGGAGGCGAACCGGTGACGGATCTATCGGAATACCGAGCATTATTTTTAGAAGAGCTGGATGAACAGCTTCAATATATTGAAGAAGAAGTTTTGCGTCTTGAGCATGAGGGGGCTACCGACACGGCCGTTGATCGGCTGTTTCGGGCCGCGCACACTTTGAAAGGCTCCTCGGCAGCCATGGGTTATCACAAAATGAAGGAAGTGACCCATCAACTTGAGCATCTGCTCCATCAAGTGCGAAACGGTGAACGAACGGTCACCAAGCCATTGATCAACCTAATGTTCACGGGACTCGATGTCATGAAAGGGCTCCAAGCGGAAATTGTCCGAACCGATGCCGAAACTTCGGATATTTCTCCTCTTCTGCAGCAACTTCAGCAGTTCAGCATGAATGCTGCCTCGGAATCAGTTATTCCCGAACCCCCCAATGCATTTTCCGGAGGTGCAAAGGAGGAACTGCCGGGGGATGTGGGACAGCCTCCTGCGCAGCGCTCCGTTTATACGGAGACAAAAAGCAAATCGCAAACGATCCGAGTCAATATTGAACGGCTGGATCATCTGATGAATCTGGCGGGTGAACTGGTTATTGATCAGACGCGGATCCAACAGGTGAATACGTTATTTAGACAAAGATTTGGTTCTGATGACCTTGTGGAAGAGCTATTTCAGCTTTCCGATCACTTGAGCCTGCTCATCGGCGAACTGCAGGACGGTGTGATGAAAGCCCGGATGCTTCCGATTGAGCAGTTGTACAACCGTTTTCCGCGCATGATTAGAGATTTGGCCGAATCTTTGGGCAAGCAGGTAGACCTCATTTTGCAGGGTAAAGACACCGAACTGGATCGCACATTAATTGAAGAAATTGGCGATCCTTTGATCCACTTGCTGCGCAATGCCGTTGATCACGGCATTGAAGCGCCGGAGCAACGGCGGTTGAGCGGCAAAAGCGAACGCGGTACGGTCACCTTGTCCTCCGCACATCAGGACAACCATGTCGTGATTTCAATCCGGGACGACGGCGCTGGCATCGATGCGGACAAGCTTCGCGGATCCGCGGTAAGCAAAGGGCTGCTATCGCAAACCGAAGCCCGGCGCTTAAGCGATGAGGAAGCTTTGCAGCTCATCTTCAAGCCCGGTTTTTCCACGGCTTCCGCAGTCAGCGATGTCTCCGGGCGCGGCGTCGGCATGGACATCGTCCGCAACAATATTGAACGAATGAGCGGCATGATCGATGTTGAGACCGTTAAGGGACAAGGTACCCTGTTCCGTATCCGCCTCCCTCTTACTTTAGCCATTGTCACAGGACTGCTCGTTAATATCAGCGGGCGGGTATTTATTATTCCCATGAGCAGTGTGGCGGAAATTACCCGGATCGAAGCCAAAGAAATCAAAAGATTGCGCGGGAAACCTGTAATTAAGATTCGTCATCAAGTTATTCCTGTCATCTGGTTGCACGATCATTTTCAGTATCCGCGTCCCCCCGTTCGGCGTTATTTGCCCATGGTCATTATCGGAAGAGGCGAAAAACGAGCCGCGCTGGCGGTAGACGAGCTGATGGGCAATCAGGAGATCGTTATCAAAAGTCTTGGCAGCTTTATCGGCAAAATCGGCGGCATTTCAGGAGCAACCATTTTAGGCAGCGGGAATGTGGCCCTTATTCTTGACGTGGAAAGCGTTGTTAAGCTTTCCGGCCATGCACAGGCAAATTCATCAATTTAGGAGGCATCATTAAATGAAATTTTTCTATAATCTGAAAACGAGCGTAAAGCTGATTTCCGCATTTTTGCTAGTATCTCTGATTCTCGCTTTTGTTGGCTTTTATAGTCTTAATAATTTGAACAAAATGAATGGTTCCGTGAAGTCCATGTACGAATATGGCCTTGTTCCCTTACAATCCGTACAATCGGCGCAGATCAGCTACACCCGCATGCGGGTGCTGATTCGCAACATCTATATGGCGGATGACAGAGCCGCGCAAGAGAGCAACGCAGAACTCCTGGAAACAGAGAAAAAAGAACTGATGAATCATATGAACGCTTTTCGCAATACGGTCCTGAGCGATAAATCCGCGGCTGCTTTGGAGCCGTTTGACGGACTCTGGAATGAATATGCACCTTTGGTTGATAAAGCTGTGCAACTAGGATTGAATGGACGCAGTGACGAGATGAAGACGCTGATCAACAACGATTTGACCACGGTCGGCAATAAAATCAGAGACTTGTTGAACACTTTGATCGATATCAATATGGCGGAGGCTGACGAGACCAAAGATGCGGGCGAAGCATTGTACGTTTCCTCCCGGAATGTATCCATTGTTGTTATCGCAGCTTCCGTGGTGATATCTATTTTGCTCGGATACGTGATCTCGCAGATTATATCGAGACCCCTCGCCCGCGTCGCTCACCTCGTCCAAGAAGTAGCAGGCGGAAATCTGCAAAACACACTGGATATATCCACCAAGGATGAGATCGGACAACTCGCCCAAGGAGTCAATAACATGGTGGCCAGCTTGCGGGAAACCGTCAGCAACATTTTAAGCCACTCCCAAAGCCTCGCCGCAGCATCGCAGCAAATTTCGGCCAGCACCGAGGAGATTGCCAGCGGGAATGCAAGCCAAGCCAATGATGCCCAAACCATCAGCGAGCTGTTCAAAGAATTGTCCTCAGCGATTCATGCTGTGGCCCGCAATACCGAACAGGCCTCGGAATTGTCCAGCGAAACGGTGCGCATCGCCGAAGAAGGCAGCGGGGTCGTTCAGTCATCCAGCGAAAGCATGAAATCGGTAAGCCTGCAGATGACAAGACTGGAAGATGACTCGCAAAAAGTCGGCGAAATTATCGGGGTTATTGAAGATATTGCGGATCAAACCAATCTGCTGGCGCTAAATGCCGCTATTGAGGCCGCGCGGGCCGGAGAACAAGGGCGCGGGTTTGCGGTCGTCGCCGACGAAGTACGGAAATTAGCCGAACGGAGCGGCGAAGCCACGAAGCAAATTACGGGCATCATTAAAGGAATGCAGGAAAATACACGCGCCAGTGTAAAATCCGTGCAGGAAAGTGCGGAATTGTCCGAACGCACCGGAGAATCTTTTGGGCACATCGTCAGCTATGTCAATGATGCCGGCCAAAAGGTGGCAGAGATCGCTGCCGCCAGCGAGCAGCAGGCTGCGCAAACCGCCACCGTGCTCTCCGCGGTTGAGAATATCTCGGCTACAACGCAGGAAGCGGCCGCAAGCAGTGAAGAAACGGCTGCCACCGCCCAATCGCTGGCCTAACTGGCGGAAGAACTGCAGCGTTCCGTTTCTGTGTTCAAGCTTTGAGATTAAACCGCATCATTCTATTAATAGAGAAGCCTTTTCGAGAATCAGCATTCTGCGAAAAGGCTTCTTACTGAACAAATCTGGTCTGCCTTCATTCAAACAACCGCTTATGCTTATGAAAAAATCGATAAAAAAATTGTACGTTGTCCAGTTCAAACCATTCTGCCGTTTGCAAAGGTTTTGCATCCAAATTATGGATTTTGGCATACAGCGTGCAAGCTCATTGATTTGCTCTGCCAGCTTGATTGGGTTGGCAGGAGGGATATATGTTGGGATTTCGACTCGTACAAGAAGAAGCTTGAAGCTTCTTGGATAAATCATTGGTGCACTCCCTTTGCCTTTCTTCTGATTTTGATTCTATTTTTCTAGAAAAAAGACATGGATTTCTCAAGATGAAATTCATTAGACTATAAACATAGTCCTTCTTCCGACCGATATATCTTTTAACTAACCAGCGCATCTGTAGAAAAGGGGAAATTTTCTTTGAGAAAAAAAGCACAGAGCATCAGCCCTTCCGAACTGGTCGTCATGAAGGTGTTGTGGAAGGAAAGAAACTGCACCGCCAGTGTCATCATTGATCAGGTGTCCATGGAAGCCGAATGGCATTTTCGCACGATCAAGACGCTGCTGCGAAATTTGGTAAGGAAACAATTCGCAGGTTTTAAGGTGGATGAACACGACAGCCGAATCTATTATTACTTTCCTCTGATCGAAGAGGAAGCTTATTTGCGGCAGGAGCGGCAGCAATTTTTGGATATGTATTATAACGGGAACAGGCACTCCCTTCTGGCAGGATTCCTTCAGGACGGGGGCCTATCCCCGCGCGAGGCGGAAATGCTCAAACAACTGTTGTCCCAAAATGACGAGCCCCGCGGGGATGAGCGGCCCTGATGGATATACTGCTGCCTTTGCTCGCCTTGAAAGGAATCGAATTGACGCTGGCGGCCTCCGTGATCGCGCTCCTCGTGCTGATGCTTCGCCGGTTCGGACGCAAACTGCTGGGGCCCCAAACGATATGCTGGCTCTGGCTCCTATTCCTGTTAAAGCTTTGCCTGCCTTTCGCGATCCCGAGTCCTACCAGCATTGAAAACTGGACTGACGCCTACCTGTACGAGCGGCAATTCGGCGTCGGCGCCGCGTTCTCTTCTATAGGAAGGGGCTGGAGTGAAGTCAGGGAGGTTGTATTGGGTCCACCCGCCCTTTCCCCCCCTTCCCGGGAAACGCGTGTGTACCGTGACGGCGAAGAAACGTGGATTCCCCTCCCTTCGTTGGAGCACCAATTGATCGAATCCACCCGCACCCAATCAAGCCTGACGGAGGTAGTTATTGCGGTCGCATGCGTATGGATTGGCGGGATTTGCATTTATGCGGCCATCGATTGGACACGAAGCCGCCGGACGCGCCGACTTGTCCGATCAGCACTTTCATGCGAGGACCGGGAACTGCTTGAGTTGTTCGACAAATGCCGAGAGGAAGCCGGCATACGCGGGCATGTCCGTCTAATGAGATCGGGGATTCTCTTCCCCGCGCTTCACGGATTACGCCGGCCGGTCATTTTGCTGCCATACGACTACGACAAGAACTATTCGGCGGAAGAATTGCGGTTTATTCTGTTGCACGAGTTGATGCATTACAAGCAAAAAGACCTCCTCTTGCTCGGTTTGTCCCGAGCCTTGCAGATCGCTCATTGGATAAATCCGCTCGTGCACTTGGCCGTACATAAGTATCGCGATGATCTGGAAATCCGCTGCGATTCGCGCGTGTTGCTGCTGCTCAGACGTGAGGAACAAACGCGCTACGGGATGCTGCTCATTAGACAAGGGGAGTTGAACAGCATGCCTTCTCTTCCCGGAATCGGAGCGAACTTGGTGACCCGGCACGCTCCACTGGCGGAACGGATCAGAACGATCGCCAATTTCCGAACCGAGCGCCAGGGCAAACTCAAGGCTATCTCGGGTGTCTGCCTGTTTGTTTTCTTATTTTTTTGCCTGCTGCCTTCAAACAATATGTACGCTGCTTTATATGCGGATAATTCACCAAAACTATACGCGTTTTGGTTGGACGAACGTACCGATCCGCGCAGTCAGCAGACCCTGTCCAGCATTGCGGAGCAAATGAGCGGCCTCCCGTCCAACAACCCAAGCGTCTCCATGCTGCTCAAGTCAGACTTTGACAGCTTGCCGCTTGGGCAGTTCCGGACCCGCCTACGGATACTTTCGGAGACCGAAAGGGATTGTCCGATCTATGTGGATACGCAGCCGATTCGCGATTCGGTCCGGGAACAAGGATTACAAGAAGGACATGTGCTGGTGACGATACAATATCCTTACAATTACGTCAAGTATTGGGGCTTCGGTGTCGGCAAAAGCGTGCTGACGGACCTGTCCAGTCTCGAGCAATTGGAACAGCTGGCATTGTACTGACAAGCAATGATGCAGGTAGGGCTTTGTTCGGTAAAAGGACTATAATTATAGTCTTTTTATAAATCAGATGCATGAAAGGATGATCGTGAATGCAAGTCGCTTTATTGGGAGACCACGTGTGCCGCTGCATGGAATCCCCGGTCCGAAAGCTTGAAGCGGAGAACGGAGCGGTGCCTTTTTCAAGTTACCTGACTCCGATGTTATCGGAAGCACCATCCCTTAATTCCTATCCGTATGTTGGGCTTTCTGAGATGGGGCTGGGCAATTACCCGCAATCCCCCTACTCTATGCTGTTCCCGTTCATTGCCGGATTGGGCAGCCGGAACAAAGAACTGTTGAGCCTAGCGCTTTTGTCAATCGCCGGGCAAGGACTCATGTCGCCGAGCTACGGTTATGCGACGGGATGGGGGACGAACCGCATGCTAAACAGCGCTTCCGGCTTCGATCTCAGACTGTAGCAACCATTCGCGTCCAGCAACCGGCCGCTCCGATTCATGAACCGGTTGCTGGACCTTATAGCCCATTGCGATACTGCCTCAGTCCGTTCATTACAAAAGGACGAACTATATCTACAAGTAAATCAGCTCTATTGTTTCCCCCAACCGTAACCCCATAATGCGCAGCGCCATAGATTGCCGAACCAGTCATGGCCGCAATAATCTTTACATGATCGCGGTCTGTCTTATGTCTGGTATCTTCTTTCAAAAGAATGCTTTCTATGGTTTGCTGCAACATTTTCTTTATTTTATCATCGACAAGCGTAGCAAATGCGTTGGAATCTATTCTGCATATCCGATAAAAATCTACAATGTAGTTATGTGTCAGCAAGATCAACTGGTCGCATATTTCATCGGTAAACTCCCGCGCATTCACCACTTGTTCAGGAATCATCTCGTGAAATGCCTGTTCCGTGATTTCTTCCAACAAAGCATATTTATCTTCATAATGGGCATAAAAAGTGGCGCGGTTAATAGTGGCTCTCTGTGCAATATCTTTTATGGTTATGGCATCAAATCCTTTCTTCTGCAACAAATCTCTGAATGCTTCCCCTATTAACTGTCGTGTACGCAAAACCCTTGGATCTTCCTGATTTACCATATCTATATCCCCTAACTAAGCATCAAATTATCACAATGTGTTGTCTATGCGACTTTTCGCTAACTTTGCCGGTTGAAATCATACGAATGCTGTACTATCATTTTATCCGACAGGTGTTGCTTAAGCAATCTGTGAATAATTCGTTGAAAGGAAGGATCATCATGGATACCAAACAAAATAGACTCTTGATATTTGGCGCCGGTGTGATTGGCAGTGTATATTCACTCAGGTTTGCACAGTCAGGACTGGACGTCACCTTACTGGCACGAGGAAAGAGGCTGGAATCGTTGAAAAGGAACGGACTGAGATACAACGATAATGGAACGATAAAGCAAACATCGGTCAAGACGATAGAAAAACTTGAAAACGAGGACATTTATGATTTCATCTTTGTTCCCGTACGATATGATCAAGCCGAATCTGCCCTGACAGCGATCAAGAATAATCAGAGCAAAACCATTGTCACCTTGACCAACACCATTGGATATGACACCTGGCTTGAAATCGTGGGCGACCGGTTACTCCCGGGATTCCCGGGTGCAGGCGGAGATATCAAAGAAGATGTTCTGCACGCAGAGTTCGGTTCCGAAAAACATCAAGGAACCATTTTTGGTGAAATCCATGGACAAACGACCGAAAGATTGAAAGAACTTGCCAAAATATTAGAAGCAGCGGATTTGCATTATGAAATCCAGAATAACATTCAGGCATTCCATGTTTCACATGCTGCGCTCGCTATAGTCAACAAGCATTTCTATACAAATGACGGAATGGTGGATATAGAGACGGCAAGAAGCGAGAGCACGCTAAGCAAGGTCGCCGCAGATATTAAACAAAATATTCGCCTGGTTGAGCAAGCCGGAATCCCGGTAATCCCGCCTGAAATGAAGGTAATGGGAGAATGGCCTGAGAGCGATATTATATCATCATACCGCCAGATGCTGAGCAATGACTTTATCATCGATGTAAAGCTTGGTAACCATGCCGTCAGCCAAAAAGCAGAAATCCTGTTATTGGATGAATTGTTTCATAAAAAGCTCTCCTTAGCGTCAGATAATCAACACGAGAGAAGATAAAATGTACGGTCAGGATTATTGAAATGTTTAGTCCGCATTTTCAAGGATCTCGAAATAAAAAAACTCCAATTAAACAATAAATGCCTAATTGGCGTTCATCCACATGCGGCATGCCAATTGAAAAACAAAAGCGGCGGAAGAACGACTCCGAATATACCCAGAGCTAATCCATAGGGAATCACCACCACTAAAACATCCAAGTCAAATAAAAACGTTGGCGGAAATACGATAAATACGGTTAATTCTCCTCCCGTGGACAGAAATGCACTTTTTAAAACAGGAGGGGTTTCTTTTTCAACAGAACTGCTCAAAAAAGAACGTTGTGAACGCAAAAAAACCACACAAATGACCGGCAAGGCCTTTGTGTGGCGAAAATAGAGACTATTCTCCAGAAAAGTCCACATCATCCAAAATAGGTTTTAGGTATTCCGTTCCTGTAGCTTTATAAAAGCATCCTTTGAATGTTGTCAATTTCAGCATTGCGTTATTGAACGGCCGAGAACTTACGGGACATCGTCCGATACGTTGTCGGCGAGATCCCTTTTTTGGATGTAAATTGCTTGATGAAGTAGGTATCATACTCAAATCCGGTGGCACGGGCGATATCATTCAGGTTCATATCCGTATGCGTTAACAGATCACCCGCTACTTTCAAACGATGCGAAAGCAAGTAGCCGATCGCTGTAGTTCCGCATCTTTCCTGAAACAACTTATTAAGCGTCACACGGTTCAAATGAGCGCAATTCGTCAAATCTTCCAAAGTAATTTTTCTGGGATAATTCGTGTGTATATATTCCAACACCAAATCAACAGGCGATTGTTCGCTATTGCGATTCAAATCCTCAAGCAAACCCATAATTTGAATAAAGTATTTTTTTATTCTGCACGCCCACCGTTCATCGCTTTGCGCCTGCACTTCCGTACCAAGTACAAAAAACCATTCAAATAAAAGCGGATATGCTTTCTCGGTTATACGAGGCACACCTCTATTGGGATGATCACATTCAAAAAAGGAAAGACCTGTTTGTATTCTCGGAGCAGACGGAAAGTAACCCTGGGTTTCGGAAAGAGTTACGCTGTTCAGAAACTCGGGATGAAAACTAAAGGATTGTGCGGCAATGTTCTGCTTCTCAAGGACTTTCAGATCATCATCTTCAGCCAGGCAAAGAACGCCGGGAGCGGCGATAACGATCGGGCGTTCGTTTAATATCCCGCTCATGCTTCCGGACGTAATGAAAATCAGAGTTAGACGTTCAGGATATGGAAGATTGCTAAAATCCTCCACGGCGGCAAATTCGATGTTCACGGTACGGTTTTTGTATCGATCCATTTGCGGCATAGCAGTCACCTATTATCAAATAGTATAGTTAGATGCTTCATTTATGCCAGTGTACCACACAATTTTGAGGGATATAATAACGATGTAACAACTAAGTCCATGCTTGGCGAAGCAAGTTTGTGCGAAGTTGACTCAGGAAGTAAGGCTCACAAAACTTTTAGGAGGGGAATCTTGATGGCTATCGAACGTTTTCATATTCAAGTCTCCGACGAAATCCTGGACGATCTAAAATACAGACTGCAGCACATCCGTTGGCCGGATGAACTTGAAAACCAGGGTTGGGAACGAGGTACGGAATTAAGTTACTTAAAATTGCTAGTTTCGTATTGGAGAGACCATTACGATTGGCGCGCCCAAGAATCCGAGCTGAACCGCTTTTCCCAGTTTCGCTGCAATATCGACGGGATCGACGTGCACTTCGTGCATGAGCGCGGGAAAGGACCTAACCCTTTGCCCCTGATTCTTACCCACGGATGGCCCGACAGTTACCTTCGTTACCGAAAAATTATCCCGCTGCTTACGGATCCGGCCAGCCACGGCGGCAACCCTGAGGACGCTTTTGATGTGATTGTGCCTTCGATACCCGGATTCGGGTTCTCCAGCCGCCCTAAACACCCCGGCGTCAACAATTTTCGTGTCGCCGAAATGTGGGCTAAGCTGATGACAGAAGAATTGGGCTACCAAAAATTTGCCGCCGCAGGCGGGGATATGGGCTCCGGCGTAACAAGATACCTGGCAGCAAACCATCCTGAGTTGTTATACGGCATCCATCTCACCGATATCGGGATTATCAGAGATCTCATGGCTTCGCCCGATCAGGCCAAGCTTTCGGAAGAAGAACGGCAATACAAGAATAATGCGGCGGCATGGCTCTCTCAGGAAGGAGGCTACATGTCCATTCAATCGACACGCCCGCAAACGCTGGCTTATGGACTTTCCGACTCGCCCGCAGGTTTGGCCGGTTGGCTGCTAGAGAAATTCCGGGCATGGAGCGATTGTGACGGCGACCTAGCGCAAAAATTCAGCGAGGATGAACTCATCACGCATATTATGATTTATTGGGTGACGAACACAGTAGGATCGACAGCACATATGTACTATGAAAATGCGCATTCTTTGCCGCCACTCGGCTACATCGGGGTTCCGACAGGCCTTGCCCTGTTCCGGGCAGATGTCTTGCTGCCGCCCAAAGCATGGGCAATGCGCCACCTGAATGTAACTCGCTGGACTTCGCTGCCCCGCGGCGGACATTTTACCGCTATGGAAGAACCGGAGCTTTTCGCCGATGACATTCGCGCATTTTACAGGGCTTATAGAACGCCGCATCCCGAGGCTCAGGCCTAAAGACTAAAGAAGGAAGTCGAAGCTGTTTCAACACGAAAAGGCTAACCGCTTGGTTAACCTTTTTCGTGTTGAATGGTAATTGGATGCGGATTTGCATCTGGCCAATGAATTTCCCGGATTATCCTTTATGGCTTACCCTAAAAATATCCTCTATAACATTCATGACTTTGCGAACTTCATGATTTTTCACGATCGGTTCCGCGCCTTCGCGAACGACCTCATAAAAATTTTGATAAAACGGAACAAAATCCGCTTTAGGCTCCGGGAAGGCGATTTTTTCGGTGGCCTCTTCCGAAGGAGGCGCCATCGTTTTGGTGAGTCCCACACCCGCTTGGATCGGCGCCGGAGCCGGGACATCCTTGCGGCCGGTAGCGGCAATGATCTCGCCGGACAAATCCCAATCGTCAATTTTTGCGGTTCCTTCCAGGCCTTTTACGTACCAGCGGGGGAGCTTGGTATAGTTGGTGGTGCCCACCTCAACCAAAGCCTTTACGCCATTTTCAAAGGTAATGCAGCTCATAAATCCATCATCGACTTCATCGCCTAAGATATAGCTCAAATCCGCCTGCACGCTCTTAATCGGACTGTCTACCAGCCATAGCAGTTGATCCAGTAAATGGACCCCCCAATCCAACAGCATGCCGCCCCCATGTTTCCGCAAATGACGCCAGTCTCCCGGAATGCCGTTGGCGCCTTGAACGCGAGATTCGATTTGGAATATATCCCCTATCGTCTTTTTTTGATACAGCTGCCGAATTATGAGAAAATCCGGGTCCCAACGGCGATTCTGGTGAACCATAAAGACGTTTCCGGTCGCTTCGGCAACCGCCAAAATCTCATCGAGTTCGCGGGTGTTCATCGCCACCGGCTTTTCGCAAACCACATGCTTCCCCGCCCGTAAAGCTTTGATCGCTATTTCTTTATGAGAATCGTTGGGCGTTGCGATAAGTACGGCTTCGATGTTTCCGTCATTCAACACTTCTTCCAGGCTTTCATAAATCCGCAGGCCCTTGCCTTGGGATATTTGCTGTCTTTCTCCGGAAATATCATAGGTCCCCACGGCTTGAACTCGAGTACTTTCCGCAGGTATAAGATTGTGGGCATGGTAGGAACCCATGCCGCCATAGCCTATTACGGCAAAATTTATGATTGACATCCTTCTTGCTCCTTTACGCCCACCACATCGCCGAGGGTTGTTCATGAATCATGATCGATTTTAAGTTGGTAATGGCACGGCTCAATCCTTCGTCAATAGACATTATCGGATCTTCATGCTCAATACTTAAGACATAATCATAGCCGTAAACGCGCAATGCGGAAATGATGTCCGACCATACCTTCAAGTCATGGCCGCAGCCTACGGAGCGGAAGGTCCATGCACGGGTCTTTACATTGCCGTAGGGCTGCATATCCGTTAATCCGTACATATTGATGTTGTCTTGATCCAAATAGGTGTCTTTGGCGTGGAAATGGTGGATCGCGCCGGCCTCGCCAAGAATCTTGACGGCAGCCACCGGATCGATCCCCTGCCACCATAAGTGGCTTGGATCCAGGTTGCAGCCGATGGCTTTGCCGGTCGCTTCCCGCAATTTCAACATGGTATAAGGCGTATGGGCCAAGAAGCCGCCATGAAGCTCAATTCCGATCTTCACGCCAGCCGCTTCCGCTTCCGAATTAATTCCCTTCCAGTAAGGGATCAACTTTTGTTCCCATTGATAAGTATAGCTGTCCTCATATTCGGTTGGCCAAGGCAATACAGGCCAGTTCACTTGGGTGTCCGATGCATTCCCGCCCGATACGCCGGAGAAACCATTTACAACCGGAACGTTCAGCAAGCTTGCCAATTTGATGGTTTTGCGCAGTAATTCATCCGCTTCCGCAGCCACTTCTTTTATCGGCGAAATCGGGTTATTATGGCAACTGAGCGCGGAAATTTCCAAGCCCTTGTCCGCCAATTTAGCCAGGTATTCTTTTCTTGCCTCGCTGCTTGCCAGCAATTGATCAATATCCAAATGAGCGTTGCCCGGAGAGCCGCCGGTACCGATTTCAACCGTTTGCAATCCTTTTTTGGCCACTTCCTCAATCATCTCTTCAAAGCTGAGATGGTTAAACAATGGGGTAAACACACCTAGTTTCACTTTCGATCACTCCTTTTATTTTTCACGTGCTTATAGATATACCGGCTCGCCGGTCTGCGAAGATTTATAGATCGCTTCTAAAATTTCCGTAACCACCAAGGCTTCCTCCGGTTTCACTACAGGTTCAGTATCATTGAGGATGGCACTTACCCAAGATTTCGCTTCAAGAATTTCCGGTTTCTCGCCCGCGCCGTCGTAGAAGTCGACGCCGCCCGTTTTTAGTTCAATTTTCTTCTCATACAGTAAGCTGTGGTCTTCGCCATTGATGGTCAAACCGTTGTTCATATCGGCGCCCGCTTTGGTGCCGCACAGGGTGGTTTTGGCTTCTTTCACATCCAAGCTATTTAAGGCCCAGCTGGATTCCAGGAAGATCGTTGCGCCGTTTTCCATGACAACAAAACCGAAAGCGGAGTCTTCCACGGTGAATTTTTCCGGATCCCACGGTCCCCAAGCGTTGGCGGCATTGGGGGTTTGGGATAAGGCATGATAGGTTTTCCCAACCACGTATTTAGGCTTGTAATTGTTCATCATCCAGAGCGTCAGGTCTAAGGCGTGCGTGCCGATATCGATCAATGGACCTCCGCCTTGGGCTTCTTCATCCAGGAAAACGCCCCAAGTTGGCACCGCACGACGGCGAATCGCATGGGCTTTTCCGAAATAAATCTCTCCCAATCCGCCCTCTTTGCAAATTTCATGCAAATATCTCGAATCGGTGCGGAAGCGGTTTTGATAACCGATCGTTAATTTTTTGCCGGTACGCTTGGACGCTTCAATCATGCTTCTGGCTTCTTCGGAGGTTTTCGCCATCGGTTTCTCGCACATCACATGGCAGCCCGCTTCCATGGCTGCAATGGATAATTCGGCATGCGAGGAGTTAGGGGTACAAACATGGATAACGTCCAAATCGGCACCCGCTAACATTTTCTTGTAATCATCAAAAACCTGCGCATCTTTGGTTCCGAATTTTTCTTTTGCTGCTTCTGCGCGTTCCACGATGATGTCGCAGAATGCCACCATTTCTACTTCTTCTACATTTGAAAGCGCAGGCATGTGCTTGCCATTTGCAATCCCGCCGCAGCCGATAATTCCTACTTTTAATGTCATAACCATCCTCCTGAAAACGTTTCTATTTGTCGAGTTCATTATAGCCAAATCCGAAACTTCTTTCTTCCCGCTTTTCCCGCAAAAAACTCCCGAATATTGCGCCTTCATCGAGAACTAAAAAAGGGCTTTAAACAAGAACTCCTTGTCCAAGCCCATTTTGCTTAATGGTTATTCAAATTCTTCCGGTATTGCAGCGGCGATTGTCCAACCGCCTCCTTAAAAACATGATGGAATGTTTTCACGCTGGCAAATCCGGCCTTTTCCGCAACTTCAACCATCGGTATCTTTTCGTTCGCTAAAATAAACTTGGCTTGATTAATACGGTATTCCGTCAAGAACTGCATAAACGTTTGTCCTGTATTGGTTTTGAAGAAACGGGTAAAGTAGTAAGGGCTGAAGCCCACAAATTTGGCAACATCCTCCAGCGCAATGACTTCCCGGTATCGATCTTCCACGTATTCGAATACTTGATTGAGCAGATCTAAAGTTTCTTTATGTTGAATGGCAGATCGTTTGGTCGGCGCTTTTCTTTCTTTGCGCCGCGGCAAATACAAGTAGAATTCCCCAATCAATTGATACAGATAACCTAGTGTCAAATAATTCATGCCAGCGGGTTTACTCTGTTCGATCCCATAAAGATGAACCAACAGCTCCGTGGCCTTCCGAGCCAGCGTCTTAGGCCAATTGCGGCTATGCCGTTCCCCGGATTCAAACAGACTTAACAAAGAATCTTCGGAAGTCCGCAAAATTTTCTCGTCAAACAGCTTCAGGTTAAACTGGAAGACATAGCGTTCACTATCCGGGGAAGCCAGGAAATAATGCGCTTCTCCGCTTGGGAAGAAGAAGATTTCCCCTTCCTCCAGTTGAACGATATCTTCATTAATGCCGATGTTGACCTTGCCTTTTCGGGAATAGATGATTTCAATTTCTTTATGCCAATGAGGATAAACGATAGTCATGCCGTCGTTTAGGAACGCTCTGAACGGGATTGAATCCTCGAACTCCGGAAATTCCAGATAATAACTCATAACCAATTGACTCCCTATATGTCGGATAAGCTGCCGCCCCTATTATCATAACGGGAAAATCGAATAAATGCAGCAGCGGAGTCTTTAACGGATTTTCACTGCGCATTTACCACATTGACGATGCTCGTTTTTTTCACTTTTTTGGCCGGTGAGATCACCGCCGCAAACGTCGTAAGAGTTGCCGCTAAAATGGTGACCGCCAAAACCGTGATTGGCGGCTGCCAAGGATCGCCCCAGTTGGAGGTGATCATCAGCCCGAAAAAGAAACGATGCAGCAGCAATCCCAAAACACCGCCTGTCAGACTGCCCGATATCGCATAAGCGGCGGATTCGGCCGCAACCATCCTTTTCAGCTGCTTGCCGGACATACCTACCGCACGCATCACGCCATAGTTGGCCATGCGGCTGGAAACGCTGGCGTTTACCGTATTCAGGATGTTAATCAGCGCAACCAGCGCAATCACTATCAAGAATCCGTAAACGAATACCGCCATGGCGTAATAGGCCGCGCGGGTTTCGCGGTTGGCCTGCTGCTTATCGAGCAGCCGCATTTGCGGCGTGATCAGGCTTCTGACCTGCTCGGAAATATCTGCATCGACCTGCATATCGATAATGGTGTAGTCCGAGATGCCGGTCAGCGCAGTAAAGGTAGCTTCGGAGCAAATGATCATCGATTCGCCTTTCGCTGCCACAAACGGCGTGTCGGAGAGGATCCCGGCAACCTGCACCTCATAAGCTCCACTGGGCAGCTGAAGGGTGATCGTGTCCCCTACCTTCCATTTCAACTCTTCCGAGTAACTGACGAACACCCCGTTGCCGTTTTGCACCTCACCCCTGCTGCCGGAAATCAGCTTGTCTTCTGCCCATTTAAATTGCGGGTCGTCATACGAAATCAACGTGGCCGTATTGTCGCCCTGCTTCTGGCTAGGCGGAATATCACGGTACACCATCCGTCCATATATATTTTTGATATGCGGAAGCGCCTTGACTTCTTCCATCAGGGTACGGTCAAGCAAGATGGAATCCTTCACGCCCACAATGGAAAGATCAGGCGCGTAAGGCTTCAAAGGCCGTAAAGCATGACCCATGAAGGCGATCAAAACCGAGAAACACAAGAACAGAACGATACTTAGCGCAAAAGAACCCGATATCAGCACCATACTCTTTTTATTGGAAAAAGCGTGCTGGAACCCCATCGCCGTATCCACGCGAAACCATTTGGTGTTCGCCGCTCGGTTGACGGGTTGATGATTCGCATGATTGATATTCCCGGTTACGGCCGCTTGCGGAGATACCTGCGCCGCCTTTTGGGCGGGCGACCTGGAAGCGAGCATGACCACTAAAAACCCGATCGCCGTACCGGCAGTCATAGCGGGCCAACTGACTTGAAACACCGGCATTTCCGGCAAGTACTTATAATTCAAGGCATTCAGGGATAAAACCGCCGCCCACATCACGCAGCAACCGGCCAATAGCCCGATCGGAATCCCTTTTAGGCAATACAGCAGACCCTCTCGCCGGATATACCGTTTGATTTGCTTTTTCGTGGCGCCAAGACAACGCAGCAGGCCGAAAAATTGCGTCCGTTCCAGCACGCTCATGTTAAAGCTGCTGGCGATCATAAACGTAGCGGCCATCGTAATCAGAACAAAAAGAATTCCTGCCGTAAGGTAGAGATCGATCATCGCACTGTCGTCGCTTTGTCCCAGCAAGCCAAGCAGGATCAGGTTCGTGGAGACCTGTTGATCGCCCAGGCCATACTCCGCTTTGATCTCGGATAGCGCCCGGTTAATGTTCACATTGCTTTTAAACTGGATAAAATAGTACTCCTTGGACGGTGGAAGCGCACGAATCCCCTTAGTTGACAGATACAGGCCGTGGGAGTCCGTCCCTTTCAAACTGGAGAAATTGTTGTACGTCCCGGTAATCTTATATTCCCGCTTCTGCCCGTCGCTCAAAGCAATATCTATCGTATCCCCAATGGACAGACCGAATTGCTCAAGGGCCGGCCGGTCCAGCAGAGCCTCCCGTTCGGAAGCCGGATAAGCTCCCTCTTGCACGACCAGATTCATCTGTTCGGCGATATCCTGTTCACCCCCAAGAATAGACAGCCTTTTTCCTTGAAAAACCGTATCCTCGGCCATCCCGATCCAACCCGCTACTTTCACATCGTTCCGGTTTGCGATTTGCCCGGCGGTGCTGTCCGATATCCCCGTAATCGCGGCGTGGTAATTCCCTTTTTGCCGGATGTTCTCGTTGATTTGCGCTTTCACGCTCATGTCGGCCATCCCGAAGACGGCCGCGACCAACATCACCGAGATGGCGATGCAAACCACGGTAAGCCGGTTTTTCTGCTTATGGGCTTTGGCATATTCCGCAACCAGCCCCAGATAGCTTTTCATTCGGCATACACCCCTAAATCGGTAAGCACGCCGTCCGACACTTGCAGCACCCGATCCGCCGTCGCAGCCATGCTCCGGTTATGCGTAATCATGATAATCGTCTGCTGATAGCGTTTGGACGCCGTTTTTAGCAGGGAAATGACTTCGCTGCTGTTTTTGCTGTCCAAATTGCCGGTAGGTTCGTCCGCGAGGATCAGCATGGGGCGGGTAACCAAGGCGCGGCCGATCGCCACGCGCTGTTGCTGGCCGCCGGATAACTGGCGGGGCAGATGCTTGCGCCGGTCCGTTAAGGACAAAACGGCCAGGATTTCCTCCACATACGCTTGATCCGGTTTTTTATAATCGAGCAGCAAGGGAAAGGTGATATTCTGCTCCACATTCAGTTCCGGGATCAGGTTAAACGCCTGAAAGATAAAGCCGATATTCCTGCGGCGGAAAATGGTCAGTTTTTCGTCCTGCATACGAAAAATATCGTTGCCGTCGATCCATACCGTGCCGGACGAGGGCGTATCCAGGGCCCCGATCATGTTCAGCAGCGTACTCTTTCCGGAACCGGACTCCCCGACAACCGCAACAAACTCGCCTTTGGGCACGGTAAAACTTACATTTTTCAAAGCGTTCACGGCCGTTTCGCCGGTTCCATAGGTTTTGCATACGGAATTCACTTCAAGCAAATTCAAATTCGCTCACTCCTTTCTATCACGGAGTTTACTATCCGCGGCTTACGCTCCCATGAATTCCGGCTTACGGTTTCGTAAGGTTGAGAAAACTCATCTCAAAAGCGGCGCCATTCCCAAAAGCACTAGCCACTGTGATGGTGCCGTCATGCGCTTCAACAATAGCCTTGGTCAGCGGCAGGCCCAGGCCGATGCCTTGCGTATTTTTGGAAAAACGGCTGCGATAAAACCGCTTGAAAATATGGTGGATATCTTCCGGGTGGATGCCGCTTCCGTTATCTTTGACCGTGATTTGCGTCATTGAAGGCAACTCGTTCCACTCGATGGTGATATGACCGCCTGCTTCCGTATGGTCGAGGGCGTTTTTCACCACATTGCTTACGGCTTCCAAGATCCAGCCCCGGTCACAAACCAGCTCGGCCTGCGGCGGCCCCGACAAGGTCACGGTCTTCCGCTCCAGATTGACGCGTGTTTCAAAATGCAGCCGGAGGTCATTCAGCATATCGGCGATATTTTCGGGGGACTTTTCAATCTGAATCGAACCGGCATCCCATTTGGTAATCTTCAAAAGGCTCTGGACCAGCGTTTCAATCCGGTCGATTTCCCGTTCCGACTTGATCGCAAATTCGCGTATGGCGGCCGGATCCTCGCTATCGTCCTGTAAAAGTCCGTTGTAGATGTTGAGGGCGGCAAGGGGCGTTTTTAACTGGTGGGAAATATCCGAGATTGTGTCTTTCAAAAACTCTTTGGTCTTCTGCTCCTTGGCGGCATGCGCGTCCAGTGTCGTAGCCAGCGTGTTCACCGCGTGAAACAGCTTATACAGGCTTCCTTCGCTGTCGCATTCGATCCGTGCATGGGTATGGCCCGTTAGGAAACGGGAGATTTTAGAGATGGCCTCCTCCATCAAGCGGTCCTGTCTTCTAAAATACAAGAAGCAGCTAGCCAATACACCTGCGGCGATCAACAGCGAGAGCAAGAAAAGGCCCAGATGAAGAGAGCCGCTGGACGGCCAGATCAACAGCTGGGACAAACCCATAAACGAAAACAAGATACAGGCTAATGAAATAAACAGCTTTTTAATATCTTGGTTGGTAAAAATGCGCATCGTCCCACCTCAATTCGTCACCTTCCACTTATATCCCATACCTCTGACCGTCAACAGGATTTGCGGATGATTGGGGTCCTCCTCGATCTTCATCCGCAGTCTGCGAATATAAACCGCCAGAGTGTTGTCATCGACATAGTTGCCATGCCCATCCCACAGCTTGTCCAGGATCATTTCTTTGGAAAGAATTTGATTCGGGTGACTCATAAGCAAGCAAAGCAGCTTATACTCCGCAGCCGTCAACGGTAGTAGCATCTCGTCCTTATAAGCTTGTCCCTGCAGCAGCAATACCTTGATGCCATTCGACGCTATTTCCGCATCCGCCGCTGCAAAATCCTTCGCCCTCCGCAGCACAGCATTGATTCTGGACACAAGCACGCCCAATTTAAACGGCTTGGTGATATAATCGTCGCCACCCATATCCAGCCCCATAACCATGTTCACTTCCTCGTCAGAAGCCGTTAGAAAGACAATCGGGACCTTCGAAACCTGCCGGACCTTCCGGCAAACCTCAAACCCGGAACCATCCGGCAAGGTCACATCCAATATCAGCAAATCATATCTTCCGTCCGCAAAAAGAACCTCCGCCTCCTTGACCGTCCGGGCAATATCCAAATCATACCCTTGCTTGTTCAACGAATACGAAAGCCCGTCAATCAGGCTTAAATCATCTTCAAGCAGCAGCAGCTTGTTCATTTTTTCACTTCCCCTTGTCTATCTTAGGAATATCCTATTATGATTCGAGATTGTTGGAAAATTCAAGCACTTCGTTGAAAAGAAAGATGGGCACTGTACGTGCAGTGGTCCATCAAACTTCAATATTTTACGCGTGTTCGATCTCCAGAAAATCCATCCAAACTTGTTCATAATAAACAGGCTTCGCATCCATACTAAAAAAAGTTAAGGAGCTGTAAGCAAAGTGAGTATATTTACGGAAGTTGCCCCAGCAAATCAATTACCGGAAGGAACCGAAATTCAAACCGTTGCCGATGTGATCACCCGGCAACTGCGCCATGGCTGCCCTGCGGGCGCCTAAACTGAAACTAAGGTTATAGATAACCAGTTCACCGTGTGTGAGTTGTTTCCCCTGCCCATCCGGAACGGAAAAACGCCAGAGGTGAACCGCCCCATTTGCACTGACATTCATTAAGATCGATTTCCCGTCCAGGGACCAGTGAGGTGTTACGCCTGGCTGCTTAAGCCCGAGGAAATCTTTAATCGCATAGTCGCCAACCGGATACTTGAACCCTTCGGTAAGTTCCCTGGGCTCTCCCCCTACCTTCTTCGCAGCATGAACTCGTTAAGTTATTAATTTTTCCATCTGAAAAATGAAGGTTTTACCGTCTGGTAAGAATTCGTGTCTACAGACGACTCATCATAATTGCTCCATTCATTTAGATTGAACGATTCATGACCTACCTTTAGATAAGGATACTTATACCATGAATCGTAATAAGACCCAGTAAACTTAACGCCAGGATAGAGTGCAGTCAAGGTCATTCCTATTTTTTCCTGATGATCTTTCAGCTGCTGAAAGATTAATGCTCGCTGTTCCTCAGTAATTGAGTTCCCCTGCTTTAAATCAACATATTTTGAATAATCAAATAATGTGTGGACCCTATAATCATAGGGAAATATAGTTTTCTCATTGCGTATAATTTTAAATTCGAAAGTCATATCGCCTTGAGATGTATTGTACAATCTACTGAAATTTTGTTCCAAAAGCATGCTCAGTTCAGTTTCATCCGGCATAGAGCTAATATTTGAAGGAAGTTGCAGGTGACTGAGATCTACTGTTTTTTCGCTTTCAGGAGTAACCTGCAGTTGGAAATAGGCCAGATTCTTCGAATCTTTTCCTTTATAGGCTAAAAACAATTTATCCGTTGCTACATTTTTAGGTACAGTGTACACAAGCCAACTGGAAGTATCTTTTTTATTATCTATAAAAATATCGAAATGCGGCAAAGGACTTGAGTATAATATCGGTCGTAAATATCTGTCTCCTTCAGCATTGACCAAATTGAAATCATCTTCTGACGGAATATAATTTTGGGAATCGTGATCCAAATCAATCCGAACCAATACTACAATATATTCATTACCATCAGTCGGACGGGAATTGTAGTATCTTGCTTCGGCAACCTTTCTCCATGCCTGATCCCCTCTTAAAACTTTTTCCACCGTGATGCCTATTGATTTTTTATTGTTGGAGCTTAATGTAGCATCAACAGTCACTGTTTGTCCCATAGTAGCAGGGGATTTAGACGGGTTATCTGATGAATCGGCTCCCAAAGCTTCCTCGAGAAACGCAACGATAGCCTCAGCCTGATTTGATTTATCTGCCCAACCTAATTTCTTGTTTAATTCTACTGCTGTTTTGCATCATCTAGATAAGAGTATTTCGTATAGGGTGATACATATGATAAGTCTGTTTGGGGTGCAAGTAGTCTTACAGTTTATAGATACAACCGCATAGGTCCTGTCAGGGGAAATGTCCTCCGAAGAATGTCTGAATTCACTAAGCCCTGCTCCCGAAACGAGGCCGTGCAACGTAAAATAATAGTCTCCGGAAGCTTTGGATTGGTTGATTGAAATAGCCTCTTTGCTTTCAAACGCATCCGCTAACAGCCGATCGCCCAAATGCCCGGCGATCGTGCAGCCGAATTGCAATCGATATGAGAAAAGCTTTGGGATTACGGGACGCATCCATCTTGGGCCGCAGCTTCACGGCCTTAAGAAAAGTTTCCTGATACAAATCGTCTGTATCCTCTTTGTTTCCCGTCAACTTGTAGCAAAAACCGTAAATCGACTTGCCGTGCAGCCTCACGAGCTCGATCAACTCATCAGTATCCAATTACCTTCTCCTTCCCAAATGGCCATTCATCTACATATTGTCATAACCAAGATAATTGGTTCATCTATTTGGTGCATGGTGGGCCCATAACCCTGAACTTAACCCGTGGCAAAGGACACCACTATATTTCGAGATAACCCCGCAGCGTGAATATGACACTATTAGATACTGGCGCCATCACTCCTAAAATAAAAAATGCCCCAAAACTCAACGGGAGTTACGGAGCATTAATGATATCTATTTGTAATAATGCCGACTACACACGGCATAAAGATAAGATAAGTTGGTTTCCGATCTTCTCTCGAAGATTTTACTAATATTCTGACATCCCCATGTTATTGAATACTTGTTCCTAACCCTCTTATCTTCAGTTGATTCAATACTATTATAGCTCCCGAGAATATTCCCGCTAATAACCACGAACCAATGCCTATTCCTCCTGTTGCCTTCATTGCATTTCCCAATTATTAAATAATTCAATCAGCAGAATCATCAGGGTTCATTTATGTATTTCTTCATATAAAGTGCTTTCACAACATCCATTTGGTGATTATGTGACATTCCCCTGCCATTTGTGGCCTTATTCCATAGTTCTTTAAGATCTTCTAATAGATCCGGTTGGGCCTTTATTAACTCTGTCGCCTTGATTGCATAATTTTTGTTTTTGGAGTTTCTTTTTGTATTATAAAGAGCTTTAGAAACCCCCTTGATGTAGCCTTCTTCACATAAACCTAGAAAAGCATTCTTTGGACACCCCTTCTTCTGTCCCCAAGTTCCTGCACCAAACAATTCGGATGTTGCTATATCCCAAGCCTTAGCCGGTGAATTAGTCACTCCTCGATTAAGTAGCTCCGCTGCTTTTACTGCTGCTTGCCCATACTTACTCATACTAATCCTCCCTGAGTTTACTTCGTTTATAAACCCTGTTTTATTTGCGCTCACCAAAGAATAACCCACTCACTCGCTTAGCGAACTCTTCAATGCTGAAGGCGGCCGTATCGATCCGGTTATACCAGTTGGTTACAGTTTCCAGCATCCATAATGGAACCTTTACCCCGCTAATGAGCGGATAAACGTGCTGATACGCCCAGACCAGGTGCTCCCACCTGTTGTCGTTGCCCTCTTTGATATATTCCGAAACATCAAGGACCTTTCCCCTTCCCTCTTGCAGGAGAACATTCTTAAGATGAATATCCCTTGGGTTCAGCCCTTGACTTCGCACGAACCGCCGGGCTTCCTCCACGTCCTGGATGGCTTGCTCGGGAACCGGCACACCGTGCAGAAGACAGTCGTACAACGTCATACCTTGTTCTAAACTTAAAACCAAATAGTTAGGACCAACACCATAACATTGCGGAAAATAATGCGACCCTTTTAACCGATCATAAATCCCTGCCTCGACATCCTTTTTTTCTAAAGCCTGAGCGGCATACACTTTATAAGCGTAATCAGGCGCGGCCGGATCATAAAAAACGGCAGCATCCGTACCGACGCCGATGCAGCGCAAATTTTCCGGAAACCGAATAACGGAAACTGGCTTATTGTTTTCATGACCTTCCAGTACGACAAGCCTTAATGCCTCCTCCGCCCGTTTCCAATCCGAATTCATGGCCACCCACCCCTTTGGTTTCGCCAGGAACCATTTTTTTGTTTAATGAGTGATCGCATATAACGTTACTGTGTTCACGACGTCCCACCGATTAAAGGCTTTGCCAGGAGAGGGCCGCGATAAGGTTAACCGAGTATCTATTCTCAAAGCTCACTCGATTCGCCTTCCGGGAATGCAAATTGATGGTGCTCAAATAACATATGCTTTGCTTCTTAAAATGAGTTAGGCGAAAAATCATCAACCATCCTTTCTTTTAAATCTTTCTCTAATTTGATTTCTTTCTTTATTATAACTCTGTGCTGGGGGACTTCGCCAAATCACCTTACAAAATGCGCTCTTTCTTCTTGACTTGAACTGAATATGTAATCTGGGTACTTGTTTGCGATCAGTGGTATTTGGTCTTCGGGAAAGAACTTGAGTTCCTTCATCTCTTCATTATCTGAGTTTAACTGTCCATCCTTAATCCTGCATTCAAATACAATAGCTAAGTATTCGACTTGGTGACCGTTACCATAAGTAAATCTTTGTTCTTCCCCGCCATATACTCCTATGATTCGCTCCGGTTCAATATCAAGCCCTGTCTCTTCTGATGCTTCTCTGACCATAGCTTGAGCAGGAGTCTCTCCAAGCTCAATTGCGCCAGCAATTAAGCCCCAGTTCTCTTCATTGTGTTTTCTTCCGAAAAGGATCTCACCTTGTTCATTTCTAATAATGCCAGCTACACACGGCATTAAGATAAGTTGATTTCCAATTTTCTCTCGAAGGTTTTTATAATATTCTGACATCCCCATGTAAACGCCTCCTTCATCCTCAATTATGTCGTATATTCACGAAACAACCCAACCTTAGATAGCTTCTATCCTAGGCTGGGTCATTTGTTGTCTGAGCTTCTTCCATGATTATACACCTGACAACCAAAGTGCGGTATCCTGCAATTATCTTCCATCTTCGTATCTTATTAAGGATATTCCTAGCCCTTTCTTCTGTATGCAATAACTGTAGTATTCATTCTTATAATAACATCTTCCCAAATCATATTTATCCCAATCAATTAGCCCTTTTAATAACTCATTCTCCTGGGCGTCCCATTCAAAGTCATTAAACTTAATTGGAAATTCACTATGTGGATTTTCCGTATGAAAATATATTGCATCTGCAGAACCAAATCCTGAATCAAGAATAATCCATGTTTGAAATAGTTTACTTTTGTCCTTTGTAAGAATCTCGATCTTATCTAAAAAATGAAGGTACCATTTAATATGACTCCTTCTATTTTTAGCACTATAGTCAGTAATTCCTTTCCAATCTAAATGTATATGGAAAAAGCTATACCAAGAATCATCATCAAGATAAAGAACAAAATCATCAAGTTTTCTTCCTATAAGCTTATACCTTCTTCTTAATCCTCTATATTTCTTCAAAGCATATCCTCACAGTTCAGCGTTTTTAATATTGCATTGTTTTCAGATAACCCAATACGTGAATATATGGTGTTATGTGAAGTTGCTGACTTCTTTGAAATGCTAAACATTTAATATTTTCTGATTATTTCAAAACGGGGAACTCCCGTTATTTCTTCTATTTTTTTTGGATCCATTTTTAGATGTCTCATTTTTCTTATCAGGTTACCTCTTTCAGTCCAACTTCCAAATAACTTTCCATTAATAAATCCATCTTCTCGAGCTTCCTCAATTTCTTTTGGGATCGTTATTACTTCAGATATGATTTCCCCGCACCATGAATCTAGTCCTTCATCAAACATGATTCTTGCATTTACTTGAATATCTTCTGTATATATGATTACTTCTTCTCCCTCAGAGAGTTTAAAATAATCCATTTCCGCTTTTGATATTCTCAGTCTATTAGGATTGGGTCCATTAAAATCAGTCCAGATTTTTTATTTTCATTTTTTCTCCTTGGTTTTCAGCAATTTACATTACGTTATGGTATTCACGAAACGAACCAGCCCCAGTTTGCTTATCTTGGACTGGGTCGTTTGATGACTGAGCTACTTAACCTCTCGCCTATAGTTTATGTATAATCGTTATAAAAAAATTGCATCTCCAATGAGCTGTACAAATATATATGTGAAAACAGATAGAGCATTATTGCTTCCTATGTGATCTGTACGATTCATATGCATCCCTTTCATATAAGGTTCTTTCCACGAAATCCCCCAAGCCCCGAATCGAGTGAATCTCTGCGTTCATATAATCTTCCATAAAGCTATATTAGACGCAGTGTCCCCTAATCCCTTTTTGCCGATGATGGCCTTTTTATAATTCGGTCCATGGCTTATGTTTTTGGGGTAGGCGACGAGGGTGTGCTATCAATTCGAAATTAGAAATGGTTAATCCTGTTTTTTCTTAAACGAGGCGTCCCAATATCTCCTATTTCTCAAAACATGATATAATTTTTATAAATGAAATACAAAGAACGGGGTGAATTTTAAATGCAGTGGCAAGAGGTCCGTACGATCTTTCCCGATCAATATGTTCTGCTTGAAATTCTCGATTCTCAGACTGAAGATAACATACAATACGTTAAAGATGTCGCTATTGTTCGAGCCATTCAAGACCCTTCTGAGGCAACCAAAGAGCTCTTAAAATGCAAAGATAACAACATCGTTTACCATACGGGCCAAGAGAAAATTACTATCGAGCTGAGAAAACCTCCATTCTATAGAGGCCGATAACATGCTGATCGAATATATCGATAACCTGCTGCAGACCTCTATGACGATTCGCTATAAAGGACGCTCTCTAACTGTCGATCATTTAGTCATTGATACCGGACTGCCCATTCTCTCCTCTCTTCCGATATTGCGGCACAAATCGGGATTCACTTTGAAAATGGAGACAAGCTTGTGCACAGTATTGGAATCGGCGGAGGCGAGTACTCTTTCCGGAAGCTTATCGATCAAGTTCAATTAGGTGATTACATTATGAACAATGCCCATATTGATTTTGGTGTTTTTCATGAGGATATCGATCAAATCAATGGCCTTATTGGGTTGGATGTTTTGAAGAGCGGCAATATGATTATTGACCTGCACCAGATGGAAATGCATCCTGCAACACTTAGTTGTGATTAAAAAAGGGACGCGAATTCTCCCGCGCCCCTTTTACTCAAGAATTATTTTATCAGACCATTAGAAAATGCTAGCCTCTATCAATATTCAGTTTAGACCTCATTTAACTTCTTAATGATCACCTCAGCCAATTGAACAGGAATTTAATCTTTAGCTTCCAAGTAACCATATCTGTCCGTAATTCTCGGAATTGATGTCTGATCCAAACAAATGGGTAATATGTATTCGCCATCTCTGTATTGCCAGTGCATAGCATCTTTTCCCGCAGCGTAAATATATTGTTATCCGAAGTTCAATTCCCCTTGAGTTAACCATTCATCTCTTGATATAACTTTATATCCATAATTGGGGTTATTTTCTGGATCGCTTTTTAACTTCAACAACTAATAAATTTTCGGCAAAATTTCTTCGATGAACTACAATATCAGGATAGACTGAATTATCGATCTTTCATGGGAATTGTTAGAGATAATTACATGATCAAAATAGTAAAGTCTTTTTAATGCATTTTTCAGTCTATTCTCAATGAATGTTTTATTCATCTTCTCACCTCTAATTGAATTCCGGCTAACGTCTTTGTTCAAAAAACTAACTCGTCTTTACAATAATATACCTTAACGCGTACTCCTTTATTTGGTTATCTTTGTAACATAATGTCTCTATTGTTGATCCTGTTTCAATAATATCAAACTCTACAAAATGTCTCCGTAAATCCTCTTCACTAAAGAAATGTGCATATTTATTAGTCTTATATTCGTAGGTACCTTCTTCCAATTGTCTACCTATCCCATTATTTTGGTCTTCATCCGAGAAACAAGTAAAGTACATTAGTCCTGGATGGTTCATTTGCTTCATGCAGTTCTGTATTAATTTATTTCGATCTTGCTGTAAAAATAGATGTAATAAATCAAAGCAATAGATTGCATCATATTTCTTGCTAACTTCTAAATCACTCAAAATAGATCCTTGAATAAAATTTGTGTTCTGATCCCAATTTAATGCAATTTGAATCGCATCATTCGATAATTCAATTCCATCTACTTGAAAAATCGAGGAAAAAGCTTTTGTGTTTCTTCCGTAGCCTGACCCAGGAACTAAAAGAGTTTTAACATTTTGTTTCCTAAATATATCGAGAGCATGGTATGCTGTGGGGCTTGGTTCCCTCCCCCATATCATACCTTCATCTCGATACCTCTTCTCCCAATAATCTTCCACATCGATCACCCTTAATTAATTTATTTTGATCGTCCTTGAGATGATTTTTTATGTACTTTAAGCAATTTCAGGTAAGGCTTCTTACATTCACGACCTCCGAAGGGGTTGTACGCTGAATCCGCATACTCTGCTGGCCGTGAGCTGGCAGACCCGCCTTGTGAATGCTCTTTGTACAAGTCTTTTATTGCTATTCCTGGTTTTCATTAACCTTTAGATATGGTATCATTTGTATAAGAAAACCGAGTGCGGCTAACACTCGCCTATACAATTGGCTTGGATGGGGTTACCCTCTTAAGTCAATAAAGTGATAAAACCCACCTACGGCCGGTAAACCTTAGGGTGGTTTTTTTACTTCCTCTTGTAGTTATTCCCGATGTATGTTAAAAGAAGAGCCACAACAAATGTTGCAAACAGAATCATTATAGTAATTGCTTCTTTCAACTCCATGGTCTCACCTCCTCTCGAAGGGAAACCATGCCCACCCAAGATTCAATTGTGCTTCCTCATTCTACCATATTGCCCCAAGCGACGTGAGTGTAAATCAATTCGAGATTAGAAATGGTTAATCCTTTTCTTCTTCAAGCAGGCCGTTCCGTAATCTCATATTTCTCAAAACATGATATACTTTTTCATTCTGAAGTCACCTTAATGGTCTCATTATCTTGAGTTGTACCATCGCTGCCTAAGGCTTGAACAGTAATGCGATCGTGAAAAGTCCGGTTGCCAAAGTTCCATGTTAAAGACCAGCCGTCACTTCCATCTGTGTCGTACCCAATGAGCTCTCTTTCCCCCAAAGTTTCCGTACCTGTCGGAGTAATCCAAAATAGAACGGTATCGATATTTTTAGCCTTCACATTAATGGTCAGCGTATTCACATCTTCCGGGACAATCCACCAACCGGCATTCTGCTGTAAATCCGTGGATACTTCCAAAATCTCGGCCTTCTCGTCCATGACTTGATATTGTACTGATGCAGTTTGATGATTGTTACATGCGGATAACAGTAAGGTGAATAAAAGACATATACCAGTGATGTTCATTCTCGTCATATTTTCCCTCCATTAAATTTTTAAGAACCGTACAATTATGATATCATCGAAAAACCGTCAAACCTTATAAAAGCGTTTGACGGCTCGCTACAGATAATAACCTGAAATAATCATAGCACGATTCTGGAATGCTGGTTTATTGAACTCGTTTTCCGTTTAGCTGAACGCCGAATTGTATTGCATAGTAAATTTTCATCTCAAATTACTTAGTTAATGTAATCTGACATCCATCCAGGGTCTGCATACTCCGAATATTTGTTCAAGACAACGTCCTTACTCTTTACTGAACTCCTCGAATACCCTTGTAGACAGATTCGCACAGCTCCGTTGTAAACCTGCCTGACATTCCTTCAAGCGCCGTATTGGTGAACGCTACAACACTAAGCTCCTCACTCGGATCAACAAACCAGGAGTGACCATAGGTGCCGCCCATCCGCCAAGTTCCCATTGATTCCGGTGTATTGGCATCCGCTGGGTCTTTAAGCAACGTAAAACCAAGCCCAAAGCCTCTCCCCGGCCAATAGGGCATCACAAGGTTACCAATTTGATTGGTTGTCATTTCCGTGACAAGAGCCTCCGGCAAAATCGGATTTCCTCCCTGGCGCAAAGCTTCCAGCAGTTTAAGAAAGTCTCCTGCGCTGCCAATCATGCCGGCTCCCCCGGAAGGATAAGCTGTCTTATCGGTAAACCTGTTGGGTGAAAGGAGGAATCCTGCCGTCTCCTCCACGAAGGGAACGGTATCAAAATCGTGCAAGCGCCGGGGCTCTCCAACGCTGTCGGCGTAAGCCGCAGTCAATCGGTCCGTGTCTACGGCCTTGAAATCCGTGTCCATCATGGAAAGCGGATGAGTTACAAGCACCCGAACAGCTTCACTTAGCGGCATTCCGGTAACCTTTTCGATGACCGCTCCGAGCACGTCTGTTGCTATGGAATACCTCCACATTTTCCCCGGCTCATATAAAAGCGGGACAGAAGCGAGTCTTTGCAGATTCTCTTCAAGTGTAATTCCCGCCAGATCCATGCCGTCCGATACCCCGGCAAGCTCATAAGTTCCCTTTTCTTCCTGGAAGAAACGGTAGGTTAAGCCGGCGGTATGCGTCATCAGATGGTGAACGGTCATGGAGGCATACTGTCCGTTTGGCAGTTTGGGACGAAAGGCGGGCAACCATTTTTCCACCAGATCGTTTAACTGCAATCTCCCTTGCGAAATTAATACTAAGGCTGCCGTTGACACGATCGGCTTGGTTACCGAAGCATATCTAAACAAAGCATTTTCCTGCATCGGCCGTTTCTGCTCGCGGTCGGCCCAACCAGCAGGCCTGCTGTAAACGAGGCTTCCGCCTAATGCAATTTGGACGACGGTACCCACGATCCTTTTTTCCTCAAGTGTGCGGTCAATTACCTCATTGACGCTTTTATGCAGCAATTCCAGATCTATATTTCTCATGTTCCTCATCCTCTCCTGCTGTAATTTACTTGATTATTTATAGCAAGTGTGTTTATTATATAAATAATTTCTGCTTCCTTACATAAAACAAACAAGTTAGATAAAGAAATTTCCGATGATTCTAAAGGTATTTAAAAGAAATAACTTTTAAATTAAAGGGGGCGATTTCCTTGGACGAAATCGATAAAAACATCCTGCTCCATTTGCAGAACCAGGCGAGATTATCAATGACAGATTTAGGAAAGCTTGTGGGACTGTCTCAGCCAGCCGTAACTGAACGTGTAAAACGCATGGAAGAAAAGGGGGTTATCGAGGAATACCGAACCGTCATTTCTTCGCAAAAAGTGGGTAAGCAATGCACCGCCTATATGCTTGTTCGGACTCGGAATTGCTATCCTTTCCTGGATTTTTGTCGTTCATCGCCGGAGGTCACGGAATGTTATCGGATAAGCGGTGAGCATAATTATTTATTGAAAGTCCTCACGGAAACGACCCAGGAGCTGGAGGAGTTTGAAAACCGGTGCGATCAATACGGAACCTATACGACTCTGATCGTAATGTCTTCACCGATCGCTTATAAAAATCTCATTGGAGAAACGAATTTGCTCGCATAAGATGTAATTCTCTAATCCCCAAAAAATGAATCCGCCTTTGCAGGGGATTCATTTTTTGGCTTATGTTACACATACTCGTGGATTCCTTTAGGAAGGAAAGCCATGCTTTTTAGCTAGCCAAACTGCAAGCAGGGAGGGAAGCAGCAGGATGATTAATGAGCCCGGAAGGAATCCGGCTCCAAGCGCTCGAGAAGAAACCCGCCGATAATGCCTCCTCCGCCGATTGCCACATTCCACGCGGTAACCAGCATCGACTGGGCTATATCTGCACTTTTTCCCGCAGCTTGTGCTATTGCTGTTTGCAGTAAAGTGGCTGCCCCGCCAAACGTAAGCCCCCATGCCGTAACACCAAGAATGATGATTGCGGGCTGATCCATTCCGATCCCCAAGGCTGCAGAAGCCAAAGCAAACCCCGTGATGCTGATTAAAACCAGTATTCTTAGAAAACGGTCAATCAGCATGCCTACCACCCAAATGCCGACAACCGAGGTAATTCCGAAAATAAGAAGAACCAAATCCACTCGCTGAGCAAACGCGGTCTCCGCAAGATACGGTGCAATATAAGTGTACAAAATATTATGAGCTAGTACCCAGGTCAAAACGACGAACAGAATCGGCCGTACACCGGGAATCAGGAAAACCTTGTGAAAAGGGAGCTGATCACCGGCAGGCTCACCGGCATAATCCGGCACCTTCCAGAGCACCCAGCCAATAAGGGCTGCAGTCAGTAGTGAGACAGCTCCGAAAATGAGACGCCACCCTGTATATGTTCCGAAAAACGTACCCAGCGGAACGCCCAGCGCCAATGCCAGCGGGGTGCCAACCATGGCTACGGCCATCGCTCTTCCTTTTAGCGAATCAGGCACCATGCGCCGCGCATAACCGGCCGTCATCCCCCACAGAACACCTGCCGAGACACCTGCGAAGAAACGCGCTGCAAGCGTCAGCACATAAGTAGAAGATAACGCGGTGATGGTGTTAAAAACAAGAAAGCCGATGATGCACAGCAGCAGAAGCGGCCGGCGCCTCCACCCGCGGGTAGCCGTTGTCAAAGGAATGGCGGCCAGAAGAGATCCAACCGCATAGAGAGTGACCAATTGTCCGGCAAGAGCTTCGGTGACCCCAAGATCCTGTGCAATCTGCGGCAGTAATCCAGCAGGCAGGCCTTCCGTAAGAATGCAGATGAAGCCCGCCATGGCTAAGGCCAGCAGCCCGACCCACGGAAGACGTTTGGAAGACGGCACATTTGCTCCGCATTTTCTTATAAGAGCAGTGTTTGAGTTCACGAAAAAATCTCCTTTATTTATTTTTTGCCGCTTAAAAAGCTTTGGCTTTCGTATAAGCATATATAAATAAAACATTTTTTTACATGGATGAATAAAGGAGGATGGAGCGAATTAAGAGGAAAATACTTTTATTCTTATAGAAATTCCGTGATTTTAAAGGCAAAAAGGCAGCATCGTAAGATGCCGCCTAATAAAAATCGTAATTGATGAGCTTCCTTAGGGAGAATTTCATCAAACAACCAGTCACCAATTGATTATCGACGACTGACTGCTTAACTTGCAAGGTGTTTTGATCCACGGGGCTCAGTCTCCAAAAATCTAATCGGTTTTTTAGTGCAAAGTCCTTCCGGGCAAGCTTGAACTACCTGCCCTAATTTTATAAGCTTTGAGACGTGGGGCGGACAATCAGTTCGTTAATGGTTACGTTAGTCGGCTGCTGGATAGCAAACAGTATGGTTCTCGCAATGTCGCTTGGGTCAAGTTGACTCCATTCCTGGCTGCCCAATTTCTCCAATGCCGGATAAATTGAGTTATCGGTTATGGTATCGTACAGTTCGGTCTCCACCGCGCCGGGGGAGATGAGAGTCGTCCGAATATTTTGCGTGTGTCCCAATTCAGTTCGCATACCTTCTGTTAAAATCCGTACAGCATGCTTGGTCGCACTATAAATAGAGCTTGAAGGGAAAATGATATGTCCCGCAATGGACGAGAAATTAATAATATGTCCCTCATTACGATCCTCCATATGTTTGTATACTGCCGCCATCCCATAGAGGACGCCCTTAATATTCACATCGATCATTCTCTCCCATTCGTCAACTTTCAAATTTCTGAAGAACGAAAGAGGCATTATTCCAGCATTATTAATCAAAATGTCGATTTGTCCATAGACTTTAATGGTTTCAGCTGCCAACGCTTCAACGTCAGCGCGCGAAGTGACATCAGTCACCTTGTAGCTGGCTTCGCCTCCAGCGTTACGGATTTCTTCTTGCAGCTGCTGCAATCGGTTTTCCCGGCGAGCGGCAAGCATGACTTTAATGTTGTGTTGAGCGAGAAGCTTGGCCGTAGCCGCTCCCATTCCGCTGCTTGCACCTGTAATGATTGCTACTTTTGTATTCATGTGTACTTCCCCTTTGTCCTTTTATTAGCCACTCATCGCTGGCCTGATTCTAGGTTATCAATTAGAGCTTAATATAAGTCAAGTCTCAATAATTAAATAATTCGCATAGGCAAAACCCCACAAATCCGTGGTGTTTTAGATGATGAAGGATAATAAATGGGGGCAAATGGAAAATGATTATATAAATTATATTAGAGTTTACTCTAATATATGTACCTAAAAAGACACGTCTCCATCCGGGAAACGCGCTCCTCTTTAGAGTGAAATGTTGCAAAATGGTATCTAGGGCAGCATCTTGGCCAATTCTTTTTCCTGCATGTCATAAAGTGCCAGCTTGTAATTGATTTGTTCCAAATATTTAATAGTTTCCGAGAGGTCCTTCTCCACTTTTTCCTTGTGCATAAGCATCATTTGTTTACGTATTTTAAGTGTATTCTCGCCTTCTTGATATAAATCCACATATTTCCTGATTTGGGCAAGTGGCATGCCAGTCGCTCGCAACGCCAAAATAAAATTCAACCAGTCCATACTCTCTTCGTCATACAATCGATTGCCACTCGAATCGCGCTTGACACATGGCAGTATTCCTTCCCGTTCATAAAATCGAAGAGTATATGGGGTAATTCCGGTTTTCTCCGAAATTTCTTTAATCGTGGACATCGTTATCCTCCAGTCATCAAAGTAAACTCTAACCTTTTTCCTTTATTCATTTTCTTATTACTGGCATTAATAACTGATGTTCCTTGCCCTTCGCGCCTGAGCTGAACTTTCCTCTCCCTCTAATTGGGCGGTGTGCGGTACGGAACATATAAGATTAATTATAAACAAATGTTCCCTCGGGCGGGTATTCTGGCTTAAACAAAAATCAAATCTACAAATGAGCTAATTAAACCAGCCGCATCATCTAATTCTTTTTCAGGCTCTTGATGTCCAGTAGAATTAAGTTCAAAAAGACCAATAATAAATGCAGATGCCATGGCTGTTAATTGTTTGGGTGATTTATTAATAGTGTGGTTTTCTTCTTGAGCTTTTTCCAAACACTTATGGATGATCCCAAATACTTCAAAGGCTGAAATGTGTATGTTAGCATATTGATTCTTGTCCCACTGTGTGCGGTACATTAATTGATAATGTTCTTGATTCTTTATCCCAAAATCATAAAAAGTATACAAAAGTTCATAAACAAGTTTTCTAGGATCGTTTATTTTTCCAGTTAATTTGGAAAGGAGACTTTTTAGTGTTTCAAAATTTTCAGCGACAACGGCTGCAAGTAAATCATCTTTATTTTTAAAATATACATAAACCGCACCTCTAGATAAATTCGCTTCTTTTCCAAGATCACGCATACTAACTGAATCAATACCACTTCTATCAATCATTTGTCTTGTTACATCAATGAGCTTTTGTTTTGTATCATTATTGTTTTTCATAGTGTCCTCTTCTTTAAATATATTGATTATAATTTTACAACCCCATGTTGACACCGTCAATGGAAAAGACTACTATGCATTTAAGTTGACACTGTCAACAACGAGATGTACTAATTCTATATCTTTATAAAAGGAGTTTGATATTATGCCTACAATTCTTATAACAGGCGGCCACGGAGGGATCGGGCTCGAATGCTCCAAACAACTCGCTTCTGGCTATCATCTTAACCTAGTTCTAGCAGGACGCAGCTTGGAGAGAATGGAACCCATTGCGCGAGAACTGCGCACGACCTACGGCATCAAAGTGAGTACTATTAAACCGGATACATCCTCTCTAGCTTCAGTAAGGTCAGCCGCTGCTCAGTGTCACACCATGCTCGATAATGGCGAGATCGATTCCCTTCAAGGCATCGTTTGCAATGCGGGAGTATGCCTGGGCGGGCCTGTTTCCTACAGCGTTGACGGCTACGAAGAAACATTCGCAACCAATTACCTCGGACATTTCCTATTGGTTGAATTGCTGTTTGACCGCTTAGCGGACAGTGGGCGCATTGTGTACACGGTAAGTGGAACTCACGATCCTGACACGGCGGACGGAAAAGTGATGGGCATTGCGGAGCCTGACGCGATAGCTCTTGCAAATACCGGTAAAGACGGCAAAAAGCCGATTTCCACAAGCAAGTTCTATCCAACAACAAAGCTATGTATGATACTGCATGCATATGAGTTGGACCGCCGACTAAAAAAGTCAGGCAGTTCGATCGCGTCGATTGCTCGAACGATCTTTCCCAATCAATATGTTCTGCTTGAAATTCTCGACTCCCATACGGAAGATAACATTCAGTACGTTGACGATGTTGCCATTGTTCGGGCCATTCAAAATCCTTCTGAGGCAACCAAAGAGCTCTTAAAATGCAAGAATAATAACATCGTTTACCATACGGGCTAAGAAGAAATTACTATCGAGATGAGAAAGCCTTCATTCTAGAGAGGCCGATAACATGCGGATCGAATATATCGATAACCTGCTGCAAACCTCTATGACGATCCGTAATAAAGGTTGCTCCCTGACTGTCGATCATTTAATCATTGATACCGGTTCCCTCTTTTCCTAGTCGTGGCTACCCTAGCACCCGAATAAAATTGAAGACGCGAATTCGCTCGCGTCCTTTTTAAGCAATTGTCTTTTTGTATTTGAGTCTTACCTATATTCATTCTGAAGTGAATGCGGATAACAGTAAGGTGAATAAAAGACATATACCAGTGATGTTCATTCTCGTCATATTTCCCCTCCGGCTCGCTACTAAAAATAAGTTAGTATTCTCCCACTTGAATATAATCATCACTTTTATCGAAAAAGCTTACTTTCACTAATGAAAATGAAGTCACTATCCATTAACGCCTATCTCAGTTTCACTGTGAAGCAGGGCTCCAGTGAATACCATTCTCTGACTTTTTATATGGTACCACCAGATTCTGTCTTCCCAAGGCCACTCGCCTTTTGGATACAAATAGAGAATGTAGAAACAAATCCTTAAACAGCACTTTTGTTACATCCGGTAGCAGAGCAGAAGTAACTCCGATGAAAAAATAAGGCCAAGCTTTTTGATTTTTACTGAAAAGCAGTGCAAGAACCGCTCCCGCAAAGGCGTGGTGCAAAATATCATTCCAGTTTACCCAGTCTATCGTCACAATCTCCTTAAAGTTATCAATTGTAGAAACAGTTTTCAAAAGATATTACGATTTAGGTAAATAGCATGCAGGAATATCAAGCGATTTGACATAATTTATATAAAAACGATGTTACGGTTGAAAGGAATTTGATAAGCCTAATAAAGCGGAATAAAGATCAAAAAATGCACTGCCCTCAGGCAGTGCATTCAGATGATTAGCTAGACCTGAAAACCGGTTCTTTACCAACAATTCGATTATCGAGGCCCCCCCCCCCTCTTTCCAATCTTAAAAGTGAAAATTGGTTAATTCACCTATAATGTATCCGAAAGTTCATAAATATCTTTAGAATCATTGGTTTGCAGGATAATCTTTTCATCATCCAATATAATGATTGTCGGGGACTGTTGAATATCAAAAATCTCTTTATAATCATACTTTTGCGTCTTGTCATGTACGCTAATAAAAGTCATGTTATTAATGTTCATCGATTTAAGGATTGCTTCGGAATTGATAACATTCAACATTTCATCTATTAATTCTTGATAATCTGTATTCTCGCCGTCCCAAAATACATAAATGTTATAAGATCCTTTTGGGGCAACCATATCTTGAATGACATCTGCTTTGCTTGTAGAGCACGCAGTAAGAGAATTGAGCACAAGAAAAAAGAGAAGTATTAAAAATATAGTCTTTTTCATCGAAATCACCTCAATTGAGAACTAGGGGTCCCATTTAGGACCCCTAGTCATACCTTTATTCACTAACGACAGAAGCAGTAAAATTAGGAATAACAACGTTGTCATGTAGAACAACATCTTGAGCAGGAATATCGCCAAAGTAATACAATGCCCCGATATCAATCTTTGCACTAGTTGATACTTGACAGCTTTTCCCCGCTCCAGTAATCGTTGTAATTCCTTCTAAGTAATATTGATCCAAAATATCCCCATTGTCGTTAATAATATCAAGATATTGATTCTTAATATTCCAATTTGCAGATGTTCCTGGTGATATACTATTATAGGAATTTAGCGGGAAAGTAACTCCTAATGCAAGACCTCTGTAAGAAACTTTAATGGTGACATTTTTGGGATTATTCGGATTGTCGACGGTAGGTTGAGTGGAACCTTTTGGCCCGCTTCCAACAAAAGAGTAAGTAGCGTTTGTTGAAATAATCAACGATTGATTTTTTATAAGTGTTCCACTACGGCCGTTTGGATTAGTCCAAGAATTTAGTGAACCGTACAATGGAACAAACTTGAGTTGCATAACACTACTTCCAGTAGCAATATAATTTGTATTCCAAAAAACACCGCCGTACATATAGTTTCCGTATTTATAGGATTTAACTACTGGTAAATCACCTGCTGCCGTTGGGGTGATAATGGAAGTTGGATCCGGGACGCCTTGAACCATATTTTTTTCCACACCATTTACCAACGTTTTAAGGTCGATAGGCTCGGATGCTGCAAAACGGATATAATCTTTAGTTTCAACAATATCCGTACCCTTATTCGTATCCGTGGTTTCATTCGATTGCGCTTCTTTTCGGTGGGTCAGGATGATGTTTCCGTTTGCATTTTCTTTTTTGTCAAACACCAGACGAATGAAAGCGCTGTTGCTATCATCGATTTGCCCAGTAGCAGAAATAAGAGTTGTTTGGTAGTGATCATCGACCTGTTTCTCGTATTTCATATTTTGAATAGTGTTTCCATCCAAAATGAGGTCGAGATTTTCCTCGTCTTTAATGACAACTTTCAAATCATTGTAAGAAGACGTCTTTTCATAAGTGTCAATATCATATTGATATACATTCCCAAATTCAAAAACATTGGAATCAGCAGGCTCAGCACTTACCGATATCGCACTTGAAAACATCGCTACAGCAACTAAACATGGCAACAAGATTTTTTTGAACACAGCAAAATCTCCTTTTGTTCTTGATTTGGAAAACATCAAATCGGTAAGTTGAAATCTACCCTCCCTTCCGAAATAAAATGTGGGGTTAATAAACAAGCAGAAGAACCCACTCTTGTCATCGCTTGATAAACTTAACCATGATTTGGTTTACCGCTAATAATGACGTTTATTGAAGGAAGAATGTAACACAAAGAGAAAACTTTTAACTTAGTATGTAACCTTGCGCAGAAGTATCTTTCAAAAACTTTGTACCATCCTTAACAGAAGCAGTGACTACAACTCGATACGTGTGACCCGAAGTTACATAATGCTCCTTTTCGAAGTTTGTGAGGATCTCCGGTGTTCTCTGTGTTCTCGTTTTCGATGGCCATAGATTCATGTGTGGTATTTATTTCTTTAATATAAGGTTCAATTTCCATGATATGAGTTGTGGGTATTTCCTTTGCTTGTAATAGGTTAAAATACCTATTTACAATCCAGCTGGAGGAATGTAATCCCTTTCAGTATGTGACCTCAGACGACGTTCTGGTAGCCGTCTCCAGAATTTTATTTCCGTCCTTAATCTTGGCTGTGGAAACAACTCTATACGTGTTACCTGATGTCACATAGTACTCCTCTTCCAGGCTATGTGATCCCTTACCCGTAAAAGACTCACTCCACGATTTAACTACCGACCATCTACTTCCATTTTTACGCTGAAGTTCAATGGATAGAGTCGAATCGTAAGAGTCAGGGTAATATACATTACCACTCGAAACAGCTTTTCCTGTTTTTCCAATAGATAGAGAGGAACTCAGGACAGAGATGTATTGATAGAAAGGAATTACAGCATCCTCCTGAATTGATACATTATCGCCACGAGCCTGGGTAATAGGAACTGCTACAAAAACCAACAAAACCGCCGACAACATTACAATTGTTTTTTTCTTCAACATGCATCCTCCATTCGGTTCTATTCTTTCAACTATATTAAACTCCTAATTCCCTATTATGTAACACATATGGTGAAAAATTCATTTGACCAACGTAACGCTCTCTGCCATTTTAACAAGTTCTTCCTTCCTTAATTGGGGCGAATCGCCCAAGATTAGAAATAATCGACCTTCATTTTGCCATACTAATGTAACTACATTTTTCTTCCGGACAATTAGCCCGTCATGTCCTTGAATCGTTGTATGGCTTAATTCATCAGCTTCTTCCGTATCCACGTTCATACCGCTGTTTTCGTTGTTCTGCTGAAACAAGATATAACCATCGGAATCATTCACATATTCGATAGATTTTATGTTCTGAAGGTTCTTCACTTCTTCGATACGATAACCTTCCGGAACTTCCGTTGGTACATAGGCATTTTCCCAGTTAATTTGAAGATGACTGTCTTTTAAGTGTTGAGTGCCTTGTCCTAATCGAATTTCCGTGTATTCCTCTTGCACTTGAATGAACATATTCAAAACTTTGACTCTTACCGCCTCAACGTTCAAGGCAACAGCGAATAGGAAGACAGCTAATAAGACAGCTACTTTCTTATAACTGGTTGCAAAAAAGCGTATAGTCTGCTTCAAATGATAAAAGGCGAAATGACGATTTAAACGCATGATGAAGCTTAGCTTTGTCTTTTCCGAAAGGAGGTAAAGTGGATTGTTGCTCAATTCCGTATTTTCGTCAAGAAGCATTTTACCTTCCAGTTCGGCAAAACGAATCATGAGCAATTTAATTTTTATTTTCTCATATTCTTCTTCAAGCAATTTGGAATCCATTGGGTTATTTATCTTCGGCACGAAATTTCGGCTCCTTGTGACAGTTTTCGAAAGGCCCGCTGTCTGGCACGCGCAATATACATTCGGACATGCTGGGCAGGAATATCCATAATTTCCGAAACTTCTTGATCGCTCAGTTCCATGATGTATTTGAAATATAATAAATTCCGATCCTTCTCGGACAGTTGGAACAGAGTTTGCTCAAAAGTCTTCATTTTCTCTTCATGCAGGAAATTCTCTTCTGTTGCAGCCTGCAGATCGGGAATGTGATCGGCTATATCATCAGTTAAACCTGAAAAAGAACGTTTGGAACGGCGTGCTTTTTTTCGGATATAGTCCAGACAAACGTGTTTTAACGTATAAACGATATACGATGTCCTTTTGTAACAGTCTAATGATCTCAAAAGAGGAATTTTGGGAATCAATTTCAAATAAGCATCTTGAATGAGATCATCCACAATGCCAAAATCGCCAGTAATGCTATAAGCTCTCTTTTTCATTAAAGGGTAGTACTTTAGATATAAATTCGTTATGTACTCTTTATCGTTTTCGTCTTCTACAATAGCCAAGAATATGAGAGACACTTTGTTCAACTCCTAATCGATCGACTAAATGGAATAAAATCCACCAAATAATGTTTAACAAGAAAGATAATATATCCCATATTAAGATTATACTAGATATAGTCTACATTTTTAACAATATAACTTGTTAGAGTTCAAAAGTATCCATGAAAATCTCGATTAGGCTGTTTTTCCTGACAATGATAGAATTGGCATATGTTCTTAAATAGGAGATGAGGACTTTGAACTGGAATAAGGTCTATTGATGATGTCAAAAACTACGTAAGGGATAATGTGAGCTCCTACTGGGTGAGAAAATTGCACAGATTGCAAAAGCCATTTTCCATTTCGCGAATATTTGCTCTATCGGACCAGGCAGTGCAATCACTCCGTTAATCTCTTCAATTCTACTGCTATCGTTCTCTCTTTATGATTTTGGGCATGTAAAAAAAGCTCATTCCTACTAATGGTTCAAGAGGGAAAGAGCTTTCGAACTTTCGAAAGGTTATCAAGTGTTTGAATCAGTTAGTGTTTGGTTTGTTGGTAATAGTACGATCTTGTTGTTGGAGTTCTAAAGACAGCATCCCAGAAATACTACCCAATAAAAATTATTATTCCATCTCGGTGAGTAAAAGCGATGGGCAATTCAGTCTCAATCAATTCGATTCTTTCAATAATTTTTATCCTCTTTTCCTCAGGTAAGTTCTCCTTCGCCCACTCTTTTATTTTTGATAATTCTTCTAAAACGAATGGAAAATCTTCTTCAACTAATTCGATCCCAACAGAAAATACTTTAGTCCATTTTAACCCTAATTCTTCAATTGCTGGCTCCCAACATTCTTGAAAAAAAGACTCAGTAGCTACAGGAATGAAAAACTTCTCTTCAAATTCATCTTTTGCCTCTAAAACCATAGCACTAATTGACATTACTTTTTCCCTCCAAACAATGCATCAAAAGTGTAATCAGGAAATTCTTTTCTTAATTGTTCCAAGCTATTCTCTACAGCTTGCCTTAATTCAGGAGTATCTCCATCTAATCTGAAAATGAATTTTCGAATGCCTTTAATTTGATCTAATGAAGGTATGTTTGAAGTCCCGTTTTTGGTAGCTCGTGTAGCTGTAGCTTTCACAATATTATTAATTCTTTTTCTTGTTTTATCCAATATTTGTTTATCCGTAAATTGCTGAGGAGTTTGAGCAGGTAATCCAGTTTTAGGATTGATGACATTAAGTCCCTTCGCTGCTTTATCCTCATAGAAAATACCATTTTTCAAATCAATCTCGTCTATTTCGCCAATCGGTTTTCCAGTGTGATCAACAATTTCAACTTCTTTTATTGGCCCAGCTTTAACCGTTCCCTCAGCCACATTACTCGGAGCCGGCGTCTCCAACTTTCTTTGCGTTGCCGGCACCTCATCCACTTCCGAACGCTTCAGCCACCCGGTCAGCCTTTGTCCCGCTGTACTCTTGAGCGCGCCGGAAATGAGCTTAAACGCATAGGTGAAGGTCACATCCCCGGCTCCGGCCATAGCGGTATCCAGAGCGATATTTTGGGCGCGGCCTGTGAGGTCTTGGTCGCCGTCATGCTTGAAGTCGGTTACCGCGTCAGACGCTTCGGTGGCCGTGCCGAAGATCGCTCCCGCCGTCATGGATCTAACCATCGTCGGCGATAGCTTGGAGAGGGCCGCCGGGGTTTTCACTGCCTTCAAATATTTAAAGGGTAAAAAGAACCCGACTACATTCCCGGCAGCTTCGCCAACTCCTTTGCCGTACGGATCGTCCAACGGATTTACGTAACCTTCCGGTTCCGGTCCCATAATCCATTCGGCAAGCAACTCCGGCAATCCTGCCGAGGCCGTATTGATTGCGTTCACCACAGCATTCGATCCGCCGACCATTAGGTTCGCGAAAAAAGGATTGCCGATGCCGCTTCGCTTTTGCCGCATCTCGTTTTCTTCTTTTTTCTCAAGCTCTTTTAGCTCGTTATAGATCCTGTCTTGTTCTTCCTTGGTCAAATCTGCCCAATAGGTCTGCTTCAGCCGCTCCTGAACTTCCGGATCATCGCGGTTTAGCACATCGTCCAGCGAATAGCTTCGCGGATCTACCGACGTGATATAGTATTGCGGCTCGCTCTTGGAATCCTCAACCGGTTCCACTTTCGGCATGTTAAACAGCGCCTGCCAGGTTGCCGGTCCGACTACGCCCTCCAGCCCATTCTGATCCTTCTCGTAAACCTCCCGGAATCCCTCCAACACACGTACGGTAGCTTCATCAAAATAGCCGTTCGCCTCGACCTCAAAACCCAGTTCTTGCAACCGCAGCTGCGCCATTTTCAACGGCTCAGAATAGGCCTGACCGTGCATTTGCACCGTCAGCAGCCCGCTCAGCGTTCCGAACAAGGTCCGCCACACGTTTTCATCCACGATTCCTTGCCGATCGCCGGCATTGTCCAGTCCGTATTTTTCTTTATACCGATTAACTGCTTTCAACGTGGCCGAGTCAAAACACCCGTTCGCTTCCAGTTCATATCCCAGCTCCTGCAACCTTTCCTGTAGCTTCAAGACTTCGTCGCTGTAATGCTCAGGGTCCAGAGTCAGTTCTTTCGTAAGCAGCTCCACAGTGATAGGGAGATAAATCGCTGCCCGGGAGAATAAGGAAAACGCCGAAAACGGCAAAGGAAAGACCGCCGTTTTATTCCCAGAAGTCGTCGGGAGTGCAGCAAATTTATTTAAGGTAACCGGAAGTTTTAACTGCTTCGCCTTCAAAAAGGACTCCTGCTCTTGGCGAGTATACTCGTTCGCCGCCCAGCGCAGCGTTTTCTCTTTCGTGCGCAATTCGTCGCCGATCTCCCGGGACAGCTGCCGAATCCGCTCCATCCGCCGCTCCACTTCAGATATTGCGGAGCGGACTCCCGGCTCGGAATAAGCCGAACTTGTTCTACTGGCTAACTCGGATACCCTTTTTAGCGTAACTGTGACTTGATCTCCGATCCTTTGCTCCAACCGGCGTACTTCGTCTGCGAGCCCGTTAATGCGGGCCGGATCGACCTTCAGTTCCAAGACGTTCCCCTCCTTTCCCCAACATACTTGGAAACGCAAAAAGTTGTTCAAGGGCGGAAAGCGGTTTGCGCCGAAACAAAAGGGCCTGACTTCGCTCCGGCATCATCCCCAGCATCCAGGTTCCTTTTTCTGTTCGCGCACAGGTAAACAGCGCTTCGGCCTCCTCTCCAGAAGCCAAGTGGTATCCGGCAATGACCCGGCAATCGGACTGTGGCCCAAAGGCTTCCGCTAAGTCTTCCGAGGTCTGACGATCTATCCCAAGCTTTTGCCAAAGAACCGTTGCCGCTCCTTGTTCTCCCGCACCTGCAAGCGCCAGAGCATAATTGGCCTCCGCCGCGGGTAGAGGGTAAAATGCCTCCTGCTCACAATCGCTAAGCAAAAACTGCTTCCGGAGCATGGCAATCGCTTCTTCCCGCCCGGTGCAAAGCTGGACCTCGCAAGTCTCTTCCCCAGTTAAGCGCGTGAACATCCCCGCCCGGCAATGGATAAATTCCATGGAGACTGCCCCGTTTTTTTCCACCAAGCAAGCAAACACCTGGTCCGGGAAAGACAAAACTTCCGCAATCGCGGCATAATCATGCTCTATGTATAGTTGGTCCTCATCTTCTTCCGTCAAAATATGTTTGCTCTTCAGCCGGCCGGACACCTTCTCCCATCGTTGGCGGGCCTCCTGCAAATCAAGGCCATCCAGCACATTTTCCAAACCATACAAGGTAGTGGCTCCGGAAAGCAAGCATAGGTAAAACCATTCATCTTGCGACAGCACATAGTTTGTCCTATTCATTCCACATCCCTGGCCATATAGATATTTTATGGAAAAAATACTTCACTACATTCTATCAACCCGCCGCCGGCCTCACAATTCCTTAGTTGGCATAATATCTCACAAATGATCCGTTTCACCTATATAAATGAACAAAAAGTCCGGAGCAGCATGGGGCTGCCCCGGACACATTTATGAGGATAATTTACTAATCTAGGTTAAGAAGCATCCAGTGATAAAGTTAGATGCTTCAAATCGATAACGGCATTTAATTTCATAAGAAGATCAAGTCCGAGCAGTCCGTTGATATGCCCCTGAGGGTCAATAACGCCAAAATCCAGCTTTACATCGTTCAGGCCTACTGCCCCTAGCCTTACCCCGTCAACCTGTTTCATGTAAAAGTTATGCAAACTTCCACCAATACCATAGGAAGAATGGATATAATCATCAAGTTCAGCAGCGATACCGATTGTTTCGACCGCGTCGGGGGAAATGATCGTTTCAGCAGCTCCAGTATCTAAAACAATCCGGTCGATCACCGTAGATCTTCCTCGAAATAAAATCTCTACTGACGTGAACAAAAGGCCGTTTTCAGACACGACGTTTATCATAGCTAACCCCTTAGTCCGAACAATTGTTTGATGGGGACTTCAATTTTCTCTTTACCCGTATGGTAGACGAGAATGTCGTCTTTTGCTCGAACTAACTCTCGTGTGGCTTCTACATTATCATCAAAAGCCTGAATGATTGCCATATCGTCAACATAGCGCACTTGATTTTCAATGCGCCCCTCCAAGATACGGAGTTTAACAAAACGGTTTGGGTACAGCCTACGAACTTCCTCCCACTTCAACGTCTACACCTCCAACCAACTTATTTTGTATCTCCATGATAACACTTCCCCCTAAAGCATGCTATGCAGTATGAACAGTTGAAAAACACCGGAAGGCCAAGGCTCCTACCCTATCATATTGGTTAACACTAATCCGATTGCATCATCTCGAACGTATATTATGAATTTGGAGAACTGCCCCGATCATGTTCATAAGGCTAATTTACTAATCTAGGTTAAGAAGCATCATGTCCCCGATGTTCAACCAGAACACAGACCAAAACCCGATCCAGCCGAAAAGCCCAGGGTTCGCCGGAAGCAAGGCAAGTTGCCCGCACTAGACGATGCGGGGTTCAAATCAGTGGTTGCACCTGAACCTCCAATGACTTCTCTGGAAATAGATCGCCCTTTATTACAAGCACAACTTTTATAATCAGCGCAAAACCAACGGAATCATTAAAATACAGATTAACAGCTGAGAATCATTTATTTATCGATGAAGGTTCCGATAACGTTCTTGGATTCACGAACTTGAGAGGCTTAAAATCCGGATTGGTCAAAATGCGCATCGTCCCAACTCAATCCTTCCTCGATCTTCATGCGCCGCCTCTCTATTTATTATAAATCACCGGAGTTTTGAATTCCCAACATTTCCACAGATTTTCATTTATCGCTAGTTCAGCCATAAAATAACTTACATTGATTCTGCTTGTTTTACCCGCATTGAATATGGGGCTTCTTACCGGAGATTCACAAACTTCATATGGACTTTCTTCATCATGATTGACTAAGGTATCCGGACGTACGGCAACCCATCCGACATTTCCGTCTCCTTTACCCATTTTGGCAATCAAATAATTGGCTGCCTTAACATTATCTCGATGAGGAGGAAGCAAAAGCTTTAGTAAGGATAAGATGATTTTTTCTCCCAGTGAATTTGTCTCTCCCGATAACGTGTTCGTGTAACCTGTTGTACTCATCAGAATGAGTTTCACCCTTTTGTCGGCCCTTTTCGGGACGGTCTCACAGATTCTTTTGATTGCATCAAATACCAAATAACGAGGTTTGCCGAACATCCCTTTGAGCGTAAGATTGTGACCAAGACAGGAGATAATGACATCACAATCACGTAGAAGCTGATTCATTTCAGCGTCATTTAATTCGTTGATATTCCCCTTTACGATTTCCACTAATGGATGTTCTAGCACGTCATTGGGAACAACAGCACTTTTTCGGATGAGAATCCGAGTATGGATTTGTCTTTTGATAAATTGCCTGACGACATGTTTGCCGGTAGCGCCGCTTGCTCCAAGCACTAATACTCTCATACTCCATCTCCGTTTTCATTAGATTTATTTTAGAGGTGGTTCTCACACTTTAACTTAAATTGAATCCTTTGAATATTAGAAGTATCGCGAGAAACATCTCGCAAATAGCTATTGGCGCATTTAGGATAAAGTAGACCGGGCTTGCTAATTTGATGATGTTCAACATCAACAGTAATGTAGCCAGAAGAGTCAAGGTAGACCCGATCATCCCCCATATCGAGAACCACCTTGGGATAAGTCCAATTTTATATAGGCCATAATAGAGGATCAAGCCGCCAATACTCCAGGGCAATATCATCCCTATATGATTCAGAATATCTCTGCCTTGTCTGAGCAATTCAGCGATAACTTCAAAATACGATGAGTCAGCTTGGCCGGCAGCTGCCGAACTCTGACTCAAACCTAATAAAAGAAGCAGAGAGCCTATACCGGCAAAGAGAAAGCCGGAGCCAATCATCCTGAAACCGAAATATCCCACCGCCAGACTTTTATTGTATTTTTTAATGATTGGATATAACAATACGGTTATCGTGACATACACTACAGCCATTGCCGCTTGAAAAAAGGTTGCAATCAAAACTTGCATTTCGATCTCCGACAACTTTACAAGGTAATTGGAACGCTCTAATGCAGGAACAGAGCTAAATATTCCAAAAACAAAACTAAAGATGAGCAGCAGCCCAAGATAGACTGCCGTTTTTCTGTTGGTTTGCATGACTACTCCCCTCTTTTACCTGATGATCAGCCAGAGTGTTTTACGAATAGTATATTGGCTGCAAGGCATGACTGAGTAGATACTAAAGTATGGTTCGAACTAAAAAAGGCCCAAGCCTTGCCTTTAGGCATTGCTTAAGACCGGAGTAAGTTATATCAGTCCGAGCTCTCTGGCACGTGCGATCGCTTCGGTTCGCCGTTTAACCTGCAATTTGTCAAAAATATTGCGATTATACCCCTTCACTGTACTTAAGGCCAGGAAAAGCCGATCACCTATTTCTTGATTGGAGAGGCCTTGGGCAATCAGTTGCAGAACTTCCAGTTCACGCTCGCTTAAGGCATCGATTAAAGGTTCGAAACGGATGGGGGGACTGTGAACAGCGAAATCATTGAGCTTCTGTTCATGATGCATGTTGGACAGTAAAAACCCGGTATAATCCGGCTGGATCCGACGGGTAGCCGCTTCCGTTAACAAATCAAGCATGGGCTTACCTTCGTCAACAAAAAGACGAACGAAGCCCTCATTCTCCGCCAGTGTCAAAGCATCATTTAAGCTTTCAAGCGCCCTGTCCATATTGCCTTGGACCTGAAAGGCTAATGCCAGGAGTACAAGAAACTTAAGTTGTTCGTTCTTCCATTGTTTCGCTTTCGCTTGGTCATACAAAGTACCCAGTATGGCAAGGGCCGCGCTTGCATTCCCTTGGATCATATGGATTCTTGACTGCAGAACAGGCCATTCACTAGTTTCCGGATGCTTTACGACTTCCGGAAAGTTGCCGTGATGAAGAGAAATAAGAAGTTCCAAGTGTTGAACTTCGCCCAAAAGGTGAGTAAAGGATCGTTCTTGCACTTCATGACGAGCTTTAGTTAATAAAGCTTCCGATGCTGAAATATCTTGTCTGGCGAGTTTCAATTTTGCCGCAAATAATTCACTATCGGATAACCTATCCGTATTCTCGATCTGCTTGGCTAACAGGATACTCTGCCCTATATGCTGTTCGGCTGCCTCCAAATCGTTCCATTCATAGAAGATGCGAGCCATGCCTAAATATGCGTCACAAGCGGCCGGCAGTGGCGGTTCGCCAGCTAGTTCAATCACTTGTTTATAGGTTCGCACGGCCAGGTGCAACTGATTGTCGAGCTCCTGGATCTGGCCTGTACCTAAAGTAGCCATAAGCGTAATAATTAAATGTCCCATTCGCTTGCTTATCGATAGTGCTTCAGTGTAAGCTCGTCTGGCCGCTGCGCGATCGCCCTGCAGCTGGTAGGCAACGCCTAACGTCCAGCTTGTCGCCGCGCGCACAGGCAGATTATTCGGATGCAGATGCTCCAGCGCGACGAGGGATTGGGTAATAATGGTATCCGTCTCGTTCCGAATGACTCCAAGCGTGGCCCGGATCGATGCCATATGCCCGATTAGATCATGATCTGCCTCATTGGGATCGATAGGTTTCATGGCCGCTTCGGCAGCGGATAGTTTTTGTTCGATTCCGTCCGATTGGCCGATCATCAATAAGGCGGAGGCATAAATCACCCAGAGCGACGGCCGTTCGTTAAGCGTGGACTCGTCCTGGCGCTTCAGCCAGTTTAATACAGGCTGAGCGGCGCCGCGAAAATGTAGGGGCATTCCCCTTCCTTCGATTAATGTTGCGGCCCGATCCACATCTTGAGCCGCCGCAGCGTGCTGAAAAGCTTCGATCTCAAGGTCATTCTCTTCAAACCAATGGCTTGCCCTGGTATGTAGAACGGCGATCTCCTCGGCCCCGTCCTTGTTGGCATGATACAAACGCTGTCGCAACAAATCGGCAAAAAGATGATGGTAACGGTACCAATGACGCTCGCTATCCAACGGGATAATGAAGAGGTTGGAACGCTCAAGATACGCCAGGATTTCATCTCCTCCCATCCCATTCGGTAGAACGGCATCACAGAGGGAGCCGCAAAATCGATCAAGAATGGAGGTATGAAGCAAGAAGGTCTGAACCTTTTCGGACTGCTGCATTAGGACTTCCTCCATTAAATAATCCAACACAAAACGGTGGCTGCCGGTAAAGGACGAGATGAATTGGGTCGTATTCGAACAGCCCTGCATAGAGATAGCGGCTAATTGCAGCCCGACAATCCACCCTTCTGTGCGTGCCTCCAGAGAAAATACCTCTGCAGATGATAAATTAAGCCCCATGATTTGGTTGAAAAATAACGCCGCTTCTTGCCGGGTGAAACGCAGGTCGTTTCCACGCAATTCGGTCAATTGGTTTCTTGCCCACAATTTGGCGATCGGCAACTGCGGCTCTTCGCGCGTCATGATGATCAAATGCATCTGTAAGGGTTGATGATCGATCAGAAAAGACAGGGCATCATGTACGGTTTGAGATTCAATGACGTGATAGTCATCAAGAACGAGAATAAATGGATCTGAACCGGATGATATTTCATTGACTAAAGTAGTAAGGATGTATTGGATCGGCAACGGTTGCGGAGATTGTAACGCTCTCCATACACCTTGGTCGTTAACATCAACGATGTTCTTTATTGCAGCGATAAGATGAAGGAGAAATCGCCCAGGATCATTATCACCTTCGTCCAGCGATAACCAAGCGGCCCGACGTCTGCAGTCAGCCAGCCACTCGCTGACTAACGTGGTTTTACCATAGCCTGCAGAAGCGGAGATTAGCGTTAGTTTTCCCTGCTGCCCCTCAGACAAGCGTTGGAACAAATGTGAGCGTTGAACCACTTTCGTTCGCGCTGGAGGAATATGCAGCTTTGTGGTTAATATAGGTATGTTCATAAAATTTCTACACCACGCTTTTCATTTTTACGCACCATCGAAACAGCTTCTCAGCAGAAACACCTTGATGCCATTCGACGCCATTTCCACCTCCGCCGCCCTCACCGTCCGAGCAATATCCAAATGAAACCCCTTGCTTCTTCAACGCAAACGAAAGCCCGTCAATCAGGCTCAAATCATCCTCCAACAGCAGGAGCTTGTTCATTTTTTTCACTTCTCTTGTCTATCCTTAGGTATATTATGATTCGAGATGGTGGGGGATTCAAGGAAGGTGCCAAAGGTAGCGGATAAACCCGGGAAGCTTGGAATACAAAGAAACTGTAGGAGGCAGGTATTCATTTTGCCCCGCATACTTCCGACTCTTGGAACTTTTAATAAACGAATGTTGCGCCTACTGGTATGGACCAAGCTGTCGGCTTTGTACTTGTTAAAACTTCCAGAAAAACATCCCCAGCGTATTATACAAGAAATGAGGATTCAACTGAGCCTGGATCGCTTTCAACTCAGCTTCTTTTTCACTAATTTTACGTTCATACACTTCATAAATGAGCTTCTCGATATGGGCCGTCATATTATTAAAGCTGTCCCCGAGATACCCCAATTCATCCTGGGTCCGAATCTGCACACGCGTATCAAACTGGCCTTCCCGCACACGCTTCATGCCGCGCACCAGGTTTCCCAGCGGACGCAGCATCCGGCTAATCCCGGTAATAATGATCGCCAAACAAATTAAACTGGCCAGCGCCGAAACCACCGCCACCTTGAGGATCACTTGGCTTTTGCTTTGGATTTGGGCCAGGGACACCTTACTAACCAAGGTAAATCCGACCTTTTCCGACTTTTGCCTCGTGTATATATAGGAAACCCCGTTCTCTTTACGAACCGAATTACCGATGCCTGGCATCGTCGACAAATCCGGGACCTGCCCGTTAGATCCATTCAACGAATACAAAGGTTTCCCCTCTTGATCATACAAAAACACTTCCACTTGAGTCTCGGTTCGCAGATCTTTCAAATACGCTTCAAACAAGGACGTATTGAACAAAATCAACATCATGCCATAGGTATCCAAATCCATCGACCGCATAAGCCGCCCCGCCAACACCCAATTGGAATTTTCCTGTTGCCGATAGTCCTCCCGGCCAGGCTGGCTCCAAACATATTCCCCGCCCGTCCCCTCCAGCTTACGAATCATTTGCCCGAGATATTCGGGCTTAAGACTATTAAACGAGCCGGCAAAAGAGCCAAGATTAATGACATTTCCTTTCAAATCATAAATCCGAATACCAATCATCTCCGGCGCATCCAGCCGTACCTGATAGATTTGCTCATCCAGCATCTTCTCGATTTTCATCCGTTCATACGAATCCGACCGTTCATTCTGCGCCGAAATCGCCAGACTAACCGACGGATTCAGAGTAATATAGTCTGTAATTCTGTACATATCATTGACCCTCGAATCCAGCCGAGCCAATACCTGCTCCGTCGTCATATAATATTGCCGGCTAACCTCTTCATTAAAAAGCGACAGATGAATACGGTACGTAATCAGCGCAGTCACGCAAGAAATCAATAGATTCGCAGCCGATAAGGAAATGATTAGTTTGGTGCTGAATTTGAATAATTTCTTGTTGAACGGACGGTGTTTCTTAGTCGTCATATTAGTTCCTTCGGTGGAAAAACAGGCAGACTCCGCATTAGCTCCATCTTGCATGTTTGGGCAGCGTTTTCAAATTATGTAGCATTTCGGCTACTAATAGTATACCATAGCTAAGGCAAATGGACGTCTCCTTGATAATGCCATCAAACAGGTTCTTGTCGGAATATCAGTTAACGTTGATGTATTCACGAAACGACCCAGCCATAGCTAGCTCCTCTCTAAAGCTGGGTTATTTGTTGTCAGAGTTTCTTCCATGATTATAGAGGCAACTGTTACGACAATGCCTCCATGGAGAGCTTCTTCTCGCATCTCAAAACGGAAGGGCTCTATCCCTAAGATATCCGAACTATCGAGGAAGCACAAAGGCGAATTGAGACATTTATTCACTTTATAATCATTGCTGTCTGCAACGAAAATTGAAAAAGCTGGCGCCAGTGGAGTAACCGACGCCAGCTTGCCGCTTAGGGGCTTTTTTTCAATGTCCATAAAACGGGAGCTTAACCAGTATCGACCAGCTGTTTTTTGTTTATCATTTAAAATCGTTAAAATCCTTGCTGCATCTAGAGTTAGAAGCTGTTTAGTTTCTGAGGAAGTTAAGGTAAAGAAGTTAAACAATTGCATGTGCTTTAAGCCATTGATTAATATTTTGCACCATCTGCTCCCACTGATGTTGAATAAGCGCACCGAATATCGGTTTTGTAGCTTCAATAAGGTCTTTAGCCACTTTTCTTCTACTTTGCTGATTAGATAATAGGCTGCATAATAGATCAGTTAGTTGTTGCCTACTACTAATAGCGCTTGCTTCTATCCATAGCCATTTTAACAGATGCCCCATTTTTTCTACTTTATAATCGTAATTAATTTCTGTTTTGGAGAAATAGCTTAATAACAACGTAATTTTATTATCTATAATGAAGTTATGTTTCATAAATTGATGGGTGAAAACCTCAATATCTATTGGTAAAAAAGAGTATCCCATCATAATTAATGTAGAATAGTGTTCATAAAACACTGAAGACTCAATTCTTTTTTCTTCTTTCAGCACACGAATAAATTCAAAATTTCCAAAACAGCTTACTCCATGAGACTCTCTGTAGAGTTTAAGTATCAAAAAACTATCAACAAAGAGTGAACAATTCAGTTCTTGCGCCACTTCTACGGTCCTTTTCATTAAGTCATATCTTTCATCATACTCATTATGTTGTGAAAGATGATTACCCACCAAGATACAATTAGCTCTAATCCAGTTAACAACCTCATCGATAACATTTAATGTTTGTCTTACTTCTTCAGAAGAAACCTCTGCTAACATTAATCTACCGTCAGTATATGAAATGGAGCTTGTACCACTATCAGAAATGACTTTTATCTTTCTCCATTCCTCCAATAATTCATTAAATTGCTCTTGATGAATATAAATAATACTGTATTTATTTTGAAAGCTCTCTAGTAATCTAAGATGACGAAGAGTGAAAAGCGAGGAAATATCCGCTAAGACTTTCTCACTTATTTTTGCAGTTCTATATGATAGTTTTAACTCCGCCCACTCACCTGGAGTACTCCATATATTCAGATCAGTTGCATTTACGCAATGTACCCAGGTTTCAAATATTCCTCTATTTAATAAACCCGCCATAGAACTCATTGGAAGTCTATATTTCTGATAGAAATTGCTAAATTCGTCATATTGATCTCTTACTTTTTTAAGTTCACTTATAAGTTCTTGTGATGGATTATTTTCGTCATCAAGAGCTTGAATTTCTTTAAATAGTGGCTCAGCGTAAGGGAATTTTTCTTTAAAGTTGGTAAATATGCTTTGATATGCTTCAATCCATTCTTGATTAGGCTCAGCGATAAACCTACTAAGCTCGGAGAAAGTATGAAAATAAAATCCCCAAACCTCAGAAGAATTATTCCCTTGAATCCAGGCTTTATACGCAAATTCAACTGCTTTTTCAAAATTAAAAGTATCCTTGTAGGCAATGCTAAGCAGATAATAATCCTCTACTGATCCTTTGTTTTCTAGTTGTTTTTCAGCATTAGTAAGACAATTCATACATTCGTCGGTTTTACCCATGCGATAATAACATCTAGCACTTTGTAGAATATAATTTAATTTTTTTGTTTTTCTATACAACGCACTAAAGCTTCTCAATGCTAGGCTATACCACTGAAAATTAAAGTGTATGCCTGCAACAGTATCATGCAGTAATTCAGTTTTTAGAACCATCCCATCATTATATAATTTAACAATTTCCTCGTAGTCACCCAGCATATATAAACTTTTAATCAATCGATTAATTAGAGTTTCATTTATATACCAGAATGGCAGCGTAATTATCAATTCTTTCAATTTTTTGTGGTCATCGTCTGTTCCCCTATTAACTAGGGCAGTGGAAAACTCAATCTTCAAGTCTTGATTTAAATTCAAATCTGGTATAGGGGATTTAAAGTACTGTTCAAAATTCTCGACTGCCTCATCCCAATCATGTATTAAACATGCGTAATACCCATTTATGGCACGTAAACCATTCCACTCAACTAACTCATGCTCAATATTTTTAATATACTTCACTAGCTCGATATGTTGAACATTATAATTAAGAGCATCAAGATATAAAATGTGATATTGGAGCAAGTCCTTTTCATTATCAGAAACCAAGAACTCCTTGTGTTCCGTTAACAGTTCAATCGCTTTTTCAGAAAAGCCAGCTTCTACATAGGACCTTCCAAGTAAAAGTAAGTCGTCCTTAGATAACTTATGCAATTCTGATTTTGTTAAATGACTTATTATAGCTCTCCAATCCCTTGCACAAAAACAACAAGCAATATAACTGTTAATATGCCTCTCATAGTCATCATTAAGAAGTTCAAAAAATAAAATCTGTGCTTTTGAAAACTCGCTAACTCTAAAAAAGAGCGCAGCTTTCAGCTCTTTGAATCTTTGGCTGTATCTAGGCACAAGCTCTTTTCCATCTAATTTTTCAATTATTGGGACGGCTGTGTTGTAAACCCTTTCAATATTAATAATCTCCTTACTTTTCACCTTATTTTCTAAATCACGCATTAAGGCATCCAGCTTTAATAATAGCCATTCGGCCTCATCTGGATTATCGGCTGTATCATCCAAAATACTATTTGTCATTTCAATTACAGCTTCAAAATCCGAAGTCAATAAGAGGACATGCGCTCTTAAAATGCTTAGTTCCAGCTCTGGATGAGAATCAATTAATGAAAGTGCCTGACTGTACTCTTCTTTCTTTAACAGTACGTTGACAAGAGTCTCAATACTTTCTTTTGTTGCTCCTTCAATATTTTTAGCCTCCATTGCAAATCTATAAGCATCATCTAACCTATTTGATAATAACTTCACAAGTGATTGAAGTCGCTTACAACGAGCTGTATTGTCACAATTGTTGATTGACTGTTGAAGATAAGGAATCGCTTCTTCCTGATGAGTAGTGTATAAATAAGTTTGGGCTACAATGGAATTGAGTTCACATATTACTTCTCGTGGTAGATTAGACTGTTGTAATCTTTCTAACGCTCTTTCTCTTGCTGATTCGAGCTTCCCTTCTTTTAATAATTTCTTTAGATCTTCGAAGCCTGGATTTCTTCCCATTAATAATGTTTGCAGATCACTAACAATTTGTAGAGTTTGGTGTGTATTATGCTGAATTGTTAATACTCCACTAGAAATATTCTGTATATCATTTTGAATAATTTCTAAATGACTGAGCGCTTGTAGGAACTCAGGCGACCAATGGATTCTTTTATATTCTTGTATTTTTAATAACACTATTTGAAAGAATGGGGCTAATTTATCTTGAAAGCTTGGAAACCGCTCATAGTAAGGTTCTAAATTTAACTTACTTTTATTAAATTTATCAAAAGTGACCCCTTCTAAAATCCAACGAAAAATCTCATCTCTGTTTGTGGAATCATCTAATAACTCCGAAACAATATTGTCCTCAAGTTCAACATTAGCTTTTGCATCCGCAATTACGGCTTCAAACATGTTGCGTACCATTCTGTGATAATTATCGCGAACAAGCATATCTTTTAGATCGCGATATGCCTTTGAGTTTTTCGTTCTATTTCCAACATACTTTACAAAAGATGTGAACAGTGTTTTAACTATAACCATATACAAAACCCCCTCACTAATCCTAACACTCATCAATGTCATCTACCCATACACGCAATTTGAAGTTAAATTTCACCAAAGCAACAGATTCACAGCATTTAGTATTAAAAAGAGAAAGTCATAACTATTGCCTCTTAATACCATAGTTCATCTTCACTTCTGGATGTAAATAAAGCTTCGTAACATAGAACCAAAAGATTCAAGATGGTGATATACTCTCACATTTATACGAAAAATAACTCAACGCGTTAAAGTGTGGAAGCGCGTCGAAACAAAAAGGGGGGGTGTTTGATTCTTTTTTTTCCATAATATGGGTTTATACTGAATTCAGTTCATGAAGTTCAACTTCATAGCCCATCTGTTTGATTTTTCGAATCCAGTACTCGATGGTTTTTTCACGTTTACCCAAATAGTCTGCGCCCAGTTCCTCGTAAGGCACTTTATCTCGTAGGACGACGTAGATGATCCGTAAGAGTAAATGTGAAACCGCTATAATGGCTTTTTGTTTACCCATTCGTTTGACTAGCCTGTAATATAAAGCGGATATCCGGGAGTCTTTGACCCTTATGGCGGCCCAACCGCATTGACAAAGTACGGATTTTAGTCCCTTATTTCCGCGTTGGTTCTTTTTTCGTTTTTTTTACCGTTACTTTCATGGTTGGCTGGGCATACCCCGGCCCATGAAGAAAGGTGAGCATCGGATGGAAAATGTGACATATCTGTACCCAATTCGGCCACGATGCTCGCCGCTGCATCATGTTTGATCCCAGGAATAGTGTCCAGCAACTCCATTTCCAAGCGATAAGGCATAGTCAGTTGTTCAATTTCTGTTTCCAGTTCTTGAATCTCCTGTTCTAGATACGCAATATGCTCCAGATGTCTTCGAATCATTTTCCGATGATGAAGGCGTAAACGGCCGTTTAGCGCCTCAATAAGTTCGGGAACTTTGCGTTTCAGAGACGACTTCACCATGTCACGAACCTGCCGTTCATTAAGCACTTCACCGTTGACAATGGATTCAAGTAACAATCGGCCGGAAACCCCAAAGACGTCTGACATAAAGGTGGTGAGTTTCAGATTGGCATCTTGCAATATCTTGTGAATCCGGTTCTTCTCTTGGGTCACATTCTGCAGGAGTTTCCGGCGGTATCGAGTGAGGTCACGCAAGTCGCGAATATCTACGCTCGGGACAAAACTTTGCTCGATTAATCCGCTTCGGTGTAACCGGGCGATCCACTCGGCATCGCTATAGTCGGTTTTTTTGCCTGGAACATTCTTGATGCGGGCCGGATTGGCGAGGGTCAACTTACAAGAATCCTCCAGAATGTTCCATACCGGCTTCCAGTATACCCCGGTGCTTTCCATGGCCACATGGGTACATTGTTGATCTTCGAGCCAGTCTTTTAAACGAAGTAGTTCCTTGGTGGTCGTTCCGAATGTCTCGATTTCTTTTGACGGTCTCTTGTCGAGCGGACCGTACAGAAGGCAGGCCACGATATTATCCTGATGGACATCTATACCTGCACATCGTTCCAAAATCGCATCCAAAACGAACAACTCCTTTCTGGATGTTTTAAGCAGATCATGCAACCTTGTATAAAGATGACACTTTATACTCGTACTCGTGGTAACAATCGGCGATTCTCGTGGTTGCAATTGGTCCGATTCTAACACGGAGTGTTTCTCCAAAATGTAATCGACCTATGATCCACCTATAATTATTACCTCATAAAGTGAGTGCGTGTACAACCCATATTTTTCATATATGGCGGTGGCCGCCAGGCCATATTTGATTCTAATGTACCTTAAAATAATCACTCTCTCTTATCTTCTACTTCTTTATATGTACAAAAATCATCATTAATTTTTATAATTGCAATAATAAACAATCTTAAAAATATCAAGTAATTTTGATTATGAATTCTTTCATCCTCACCACTATTTGGCTGAGTATGACTGTATTTATTTCTTAAGTCTAGTCCGTTATTGAATTGTGATTTGTTAAGTGTGTAGTTTATGTAATCTTGTTCCGGTCTCGAAAAAAGAGAACTTTCAATTTCAACCACATTTCTTTTTTCTAAATCATCAATAATTGTTCTACTGAATTTCGAATATTTCCAATAGCTTATTACATCATTCAAATATAAATCCTTAAGTATAAAAATCAGCTGTTTATTGTTAAAAACAACGTATTCGTCTTTATCAACTGACAGATACTTAAGATCTATTAGCCAGTTAACGTTCGAAACATTATAATTGGCGATTTCACTTAGCTTTAATTTTTCATTAAACAGTAATTCAAAAAAATTGTTATATTTTTCTTTAAATTTTCCATGATACCCCAAACCGCTTTGATCTGAAAAAAGTAAAAAGGTTACTGAGTTAAACTCACTACCTGAACCATAGACATATTTTTTGTCAACAATTGATGGAATGTTCTTGTAAATTAGATGTTCAGATCTTATCTCAAGAAGTTCGAAGTCAATATGCCCCTCCTCAACATATAAAGTAAATTGTTTCAATACTGATTCCAATGCTGGCATAATATTGGTACACTTTTCGAGAAAAGTTGAGTTAGCTGAAGGCATAGTTACTTTGAAGTTATGTTCATCAAATTCATTTGCAAGGTAATTTTCAAAAAACCATTCAATAACTTCCTCCAACCTTATACCAATACTAAAGAGATGGCTATAATAACCTGCCATTTGTAGTAATGAGAACGCATCCTTTTGTTCAAATGCAAAACCTTTGTTATAAGCATTTTGGGAAGATGTAAGTAGTAATTGTTCAAATACCCCCATCTCACTCGACTTATTAGCAAGAGTACATCTCATTTGTTTATCTACAAATTCAAATAGAAATATAAAATTATTTAGTAAAGTAGCATAATCGGTATTCCTCTCAATCCACTTGGTACTGTAGCTAGCAGATATTGATTGACCTTCAAAGTTTAGTAGAACCTCTTCATCTTGTGATTTGGAAAAAATGACTGTGGTTTCAATTTCCATACCAGAGTTATCTTTAAAAAATTGCTTTTCTAGCTCTTCTACTTTTCTTTTTGACTTTAATATAGTTTTCGGCGAAATTTCGAGCTTATCCTTATTACTTTGAATATTGGTAATTAGTCGTAGATAATTCAAACTAGGGTCTTCACTGTCAATATAATTACAAATAATCGTCTCTTTGTCTGAATTACTTAATTCTCTCGGAATATATATTGGATCCTTTTCTCGATGATGTTTTATTTCATATTTATCCAGAAGTATTTGGGCAGATGAGGGATTATTAAGCATATATTTTTTAATTAATTCACCAAAGTGATCTGTTATATCCTTACATCTCATTATTTCGCATAACGATCTTTTCGTAACATTTAATAGTTCACGAAATTTTTCATGTGAAATATTTTCATAGACCGATAATTTTTCTAAGAGTTCCCAAAAATCATTTTTGTAGTAAAACTCAACGACATTATAGATACTAATGATGGTATCATCGTTAATTGATGATTTAAAATTTCTAGCTGCAATACCAAAACACTTTTTAACTATTATCTTGAATCGTTCAATAAAATCAGGAGTCCATTCTTCAAAATAAACTTCATTATCAAAATACTTTTTAACATTATATATTTCAATTATGTCGTTAATATCTTCTACTACTTTTTTACCGGTATCATAATCTTTTATTAGATCCTGACATTTTTTTAGATTATATCCATAAGTCAAATCGTTTATTGAGTAAAATTTTACTCTTTCCATTTCTTCTCCTCATTTAATTTAATAAATCGCATTGCTTTCTCATTACATCCTAGTATTCCAACGCTAATAGCCCCAATGATAGCTTATACGTTACTGGATCATTATGTTGACCTATTTACTCCTCAGATTCATCTAAACTTATCTTAAGAATTTCTGTATTATCTTTGTGCCTAATGTATATTATAGCAATTGGAAAATTAGTAGGTTCTCCTCTTCCGCCTTCTAGTATCCGAACTTCTCGTGCTCCAAAAACAAAATAATCATTATCCATTAACTCATTAATTTGTTTTGTTAACTCATAGCTTTGTCTTACTCTCTCACCCGCTTCAAACTCGTTAAGTATCCCCCCTAAATCCTGAATATACTGAAAAAATCCCGAGATTAGTTCAATGTGATTCTCATTTGATAACACATCATGATCAAACTGATAACCCATAGCCCCATCAATAATCGAAATAATATCCTTACCATTAATAAGTCTTGGGAGAACTTCGGGAATATTTTCCTCTATTCTTCTAATTCTAGGTGGTTCAATTTTTTCAGTTTGCTCACTAAGTCTTCTTGCAACCCATTGTTCATGATTTTCTTTCATTTGTTTCAATATATGTTCCGTATAAGTTTCTTGCTGATCATCAATCATTTTATGATGTACACTACATAATAAAATTAGATTCTCATAAGAATCAATCAATTCTTTATCGTAATTTGAATTATATCTCGGGCCATTTACTTGACCTGAAATTATATGACATTCTTCCCCAATGACTGAGGGTGCATCTTGCGTAGTTGCTTCTATAACTAATTCAATTTTACAAATTGAACATCTATTTCCAGACCTCCCCCAGAGAATCTTTCGTGTTTTCTCGGAGATTGACATAATCTAATCACCTTCATAAGAATCAATAGTATTCGCTTAACGTATCGTGTTTCTAACGAAAAAAGGGGTTATATTGCAACAAGCATACGTTCTCTTTGGAAGTAATTATAAAGTTACAAATTTCTTCAGCTACTTAAGAAAGTCGATGATTTTAATATCCTCTAACATTCTCTTTAATTGATTCATTCTTCTAAAGGAAATGTCTACTATTTGTTCAATAATAGGTTTTAACATAAAAAACAAACTAAAAATCATCAAGCACAATGCAACTATTTGTATCATTATTAAAAAACCATTATGATCCTTATCCAGCAACCACTTGATAAATAAACTCAAAATAGGAACAAGTATTACGGTAGTTATTGTATAAAAAGGTCTTAATATATTTTCACTTACTTTTAAATTTGGTAACTCATCATCAATTTGGTTTAATAATTGTTCTATTTGAGAAATACTATTTACATTTCTTTGATTTAGAATTATTCTCAAAACATTAATATCATGTTCATAGTTTTCTTCAGTTGTACCTATATGTTTAACAGCACTTTTTCTCAATTCATAACCAAAGTATGATTCTCCAGAAAATCCACTAACAAGCAATAATATAACAAGCCATGAATTTTCATAAAACAAATAACAAATAAATAAACCGACTGTTATTAGCATCATAAAAGAGAAAATAACCCATACGTACCAGTTTAAAAATTTCGCATATGAAGTAACTCTTACATTCTGCTTTAAATAATCACTATATATTAACCACAACATATACTATCCTCCTTACAGGAATTTCATCTAGCATATAGGCATTCACGAACCCCCTCATCTTATTCGAAGGACCCGCCACGACGTAGTGATCGGATAAAATAACCCCTTTGAATATCCACTTTGTCACCGAACGGCTCGTTAGAGGCCCGATGGGTGAATTGCTATTAGACGATGTTAAAGCCATCATCGAGTTACTTTCGCCTATCTTATCAGTTTGTTAATTTCCTTAGCTTCAGTTCCCTCAACATCATGTATGTTATTAGCTCCACCAAATTCAAAACAATGGTCTGGTATAGCTGGTCTCTTTCTAATTGCCTTACGAACAACTTCCTTAAAAGCTTCCTTATCTTCATTAGAATTTTTATAATCAACGATTAGTAAACCTTTAGTGTAATCTTTTACATTTTTTGTCCAGCGAATAATTAGATCATTAATGTGATCATCCCTGAAACTGTATCCCACAATAAACAACTTGGATGCTTCACCAAAATCACAAATATCTTTTAGTGCCCTATAGTAAAATTCAAACGGATACTGAACAATTTTATCTGATTTGCCTCCACCAGTAATTATTGCCGGAATCAGGGGTAGATTTTCTTCATATATCTCTTTATAAATATCCTCAAACCCAATATCCTCACTTTTTAGTTTTGTCGCTCGGTTTCTCGAATAATCGTAAAAGAGTGATAACGAACCATGAAGATGATGTAATTCTACTTGTCTTTGAGAATCGGAATAGTACCCTTCATTTCTTTTGGGATTGAAGTCGAATTTTGAAACATTAGTATCTTTTAATTTATTTGCAGAAAAACAGAAATCCGTAAAATAATTAGTACCAAGTTTCTCTAAAAGAATTGTTTCGACCAGTAGATCATAATTTAAAGTAAAAACAAAACCCTTGGTACTTTCCCTTAGATTTCTTACAAAAAACTCTGTAAATCCTCCAAGTTTTCTTTCTATTGCATCCAGGTGTACATTCCCGTGAATGATTTCTAAAATTCTTGCTATATATTTTCTGTAAATCTTTTCAATAATTTTTTTATGATTACTTAGTTCAGGATTACTTAAGTTAAAATTTCTTAGGAAAGTTTTCCCTACTTCTGATTCAATGAATGAGTTATATTTCACTAAACTTTCGTAAGCTGATTCTAAATAAGTAAAATTAGATTCAAAATCATCAAATGATAACCCATCTTCTCCACCACATAATTGCATAAGGAAATCTCTATCTTCTTGATCTAGTTCGTCAATAAATCTCGTTGTTATGTTTCTTAGTGCGAATTCAGATGATAGTGCAACAGATAAGCCATTACCAAATAAAAATAATGGTTTTGTCATGTTTTAAATTCCTTTCTCATAACTTGCTTTAATTTCGGTATTCACGAAACGACCCAGCCTTAGATAGCTCTTATCTTAGGCTGGGTCGTTTGTTGTCTGAGCTTTCTTCCATGATTATACATTAAACATAACGGGGTGATAACCTCGATGCTTGAATATAGTATTATAAAGTGGTATAAGATGTTGGAGCCCTTCTTCAAGATACATTTATTTAACAGTTCCAAAAACAATTGTATACTTCCTTTTCTCTGAAGCACTATTTTATATATTTTAACTTTTTTTACTCCCCCTTCTGCACAAGGAAATAAATATAGTACTTTTATATATTTCAAAACCACTTTAGAGAGTCCATTCAAATAAAGAATGTCTTTATAGTTATAAATATCCAAATCAATTTATCATTGCTCTCTGATTTACTAAAATAATCATTGAACTGATTTACCTTTAAATTTTTGCCATTTTCTAGAGAAACTCACATATAAACTTTTATGACTGTAGGTCTATGATATTAAGAAAGTTTTTAATATTCTTCTTTTATTTTCACCCCTCGAACTTTAGAAGCTTTGTTTATATTTGTTGTAAGGAACTCGAATATCCAGTTATTATTACTATTTTGTCTCTCTTCTCTAGGCACTAACTGTGTGCTTACTGTTTCTTCTACTTCTTCGTCTGTGCTTTCTGCCTCTTCTTTTCCTTCGTCTGTACTTACTACTCCTTCTCTTCCTTCGCCTGTGCTCTTTACTTCTTCTCTTCCTTCGTCTGTGGTGCTTTCTGCTTCTTCATTTGTCTTCTCAGCTAAATTTATTTCTTTTTCGACTGTTTCATTCAACTCGTTCATCAATTCATCATCTAAACTAAAAGAGTATTCTTCAATGATTTTCGAAAATAAATCTGTAGCCGATAAATCTTTCAGGTCAGTTCTATGACGTTTAATAGATAAAGAAATAATTGATTTTTTTAATTCTTCTAATACTATTGAGTACGTCGGATCAACAAATGATATTCTGTGATTTAAGAGTTGTACAAAAAACTTATCTTCCTTAACTAGCGGATCATTTTCATCCTTACCTAACCAACGATGAATACAACACTCGTAGTAAAAGAGCCACTGAATATCATAAAGGCTGTCCTCTGTCAAAAGACTTTTATAATATGAAAAATCCAAGTCCCCTTTCAGAAGACTTTTTGAATGCAATATCATTGTCAATATGTTTATTATTGGATTATCACTTCTCAACAAAAGCATACTTACTTCTGCTACTATAGGTATGTTTAATTTTGCAGCAAAACTAAGCGCCCATGATACCTCAAAATCATTTTTCAACTCTATATTATTTTTAATAAGCGTATTGATAAAGTCTTCTATTCTTTCACTTTTCACCGGGTAACCTCTATATTTATAACCTTCAATAGTTTCAAATACAGTAGGGATTATTGAGGAATCTACCAATATAGATTGTAGTAAAAGGGACTCAAAAATATCCCAATTATCTTTATGAATCACTACACTCCTCAACACTTTTACAGCATAGTTTAAGATGCCTTTTTCATCTGTTTGAATCTTATATTTGAAAGCTGAACTAAAAAATTCTTTAATATCAGTATGTTGTAGTTTTGCTGATTGTTTATTATCTTTTACATTTCTTCTAAATTCAAACTTTTTAAAATAGTACAGCCACTCTGGCTCTAAAACTTGAGGTATTTTAACAATTCTGCTTTTTGAATTATTTAGATCTAGTTCATAATTCTTCAAGATTTTATTCAAAATATTTAATGCTCGCTGGGCTTCTTCTGCTGAACTAAAGTAATATTCCATATCGTCTGTATACCTATAACCTACTAAATTATCACCAAATTCTGTTTTAAATTCATCATCAATTGCAGTACCTATTATTTCCTGTATTACCAAGGAAGTCACTGCTCCAATAGGTATCCCTATAGTTTGCCCATCCTGCAAATTTCTTAGCAATTTATCAATTTCATTTCCAAGGAGAGTATCATCTTTTTGTTTTGCTTTCGCTATCTCTTTAGTATGTAACGCCCATGGGATAGAATGTGTATAAATACTTGGATAATATCTTGTTATGTCAGCTTGTAATATATATCTTTTCGAAACGAGATTATGTATTCTTTTGTTAATTTTCTCAGACATGGAAAATTTGGGTATTATATTGTCTTCTGAAATTGCTGGAGTAGTCAAAGAAAATTTTGATTTTAAAAAATGCTGATTTAGACTATCCCAATTCTTTTCGATTGTTTGAGCTAATAATATATAATGTAGCGGATGTGGGACTGCAAGATTCCTTCTGAAGTTTTCCGATTTAGGTGTTGAAAAATCTATCAATTTACACCACTTATTCAAACCCTTCTTAGACAAATTTGACTGAGTTAAATCAAGCTCATCTATACATTCACTTAACTTAGTTGTTTTAAATTCACAGGGAATCTCTTTTGCAAAATATCCCTTCGCTATTATTTTTCTTGCAATTTCATGTCTTTCTGTCATAGTTAGGCTCCTAAAGGAATTTTCTTATACATAATAAACAGGAGAAATGTTAAAATGAATTCTATTCAAATTGCTCTTAATGTTAATTCAAAGTAGATTATGACTAGTTATTGTCTTGCTTTCAAACTGATTTCCTATAACATACACTTCACGAAATTCGTGAATTAACAGAACACAACTAAATATACGAATAATCTTTCAAAAGAACTAGTTTTATTGAACTAATCTTATTCTATTATAAGTTGGAATAATATGCCGAACAAATAATTATTTGCTCGAAAATAAAAAAACTCCCGCTAAAATTAGCGAAAGTTTGAATCTGTATCATATTCACATAACAGCAAGCACATACAGTTCCCAATTTTATTTTTCAAAGCCCCAGCTTCTCTGCCTTCTATCAATCTCCCTTCTCAACCCCCTTTCCCTCCCCACAAAACACCTCCACCATCATCAAAGCCCCCATCCTAAACCCCTGGACAAAAGCCTCACTTGTAAGCATAGAACTAGTTTCCCCGTTCAAATCCAAGATTTCCTCAAGGGCTTTGAAGTCGTTCTCCGAAAAGTTTCGTTTGGCTTCTTCCATCAAATCGGAAATTTTTCTATTGAGCGGGCGATATTCGGGATCTGTGGGGACTATAAACCCTTCGGGATGCAGGTTGCCGTAATATAATTCTTCTATAATATTCTTCACTGGCTCACCCTCTTAATAATTTGTTGGGGTAATGACTCCCCTCAAGGACGAGTTTACCTCAAACGATTGCAGCAAGTTGAATTTTATGCGATATTCGCATATTGTATTTCCGCCCTCTTGATAAGCGATTTGTCCCCACCACAGACATCCATTCGTTAATTTCCATACTTAAAGGTTCAATGATACAATAAAATGTGGAAATCAATGGAGGTGGTCCCCATATCCCTATTAAAAAGAACCACCCTTTGGCTCTCTATCATAAGCATCTTAATATGCTTAAGCGACTACTTAGGAAGCGCCTTAGCCAATATCCTATTGATAAGATTCAACCCACTAATCGATTCCATTAAGTTCACTGAGCCTTTTACAAATTGGATTGTGGATGCCGGTAATACAAAATGGGTGACGAATAGTGCTTTAATCCCCCTACATTTTCCGGCTTATTTGATACACTTTGGGAGCTTCTTTTTCGCGGGGCTTGTTGCGGATTATCTGATTCACATATTGAGAAGAAAAGCAGTTACCGAATAAGCGAAGCGCCTTTGATTATACGAAAAAAGACAAGCCCAAGTTGCTCAATGGGCTTGTCTTCGTATTCCTATCCTACTTCTCCACCAACGACCCCTGCAAATTCGCCGCATTGAAGTTTGGGTCGGCTTCGACCGTGGTATCCCCCGCTGCTTTAGCCTTCTCAAGCGCGGCATTGTAGCGGGCGTTCAAATCGCTCAGTACTTTGTCCAGGTCCTGGCCGTCGAAGATGAACTTGTTGAATACATCGACTTTTTTGGCGCCTTCGACGCGGCCTTCGGTGGCGACCAGCGGGGTGGCGGGGTAGATGCCGTCCAGCGAGGTCGGCAGGAAGTTTTCGATGCCGGCGATGTCCGGGGCATTGGCTTTGGCCGCCACGGATGGGATGACGGAAACGCCGTATCCGCCTTCCTGGTAAGCGACCTGCACGTCGTCGCTGTACATCCATTCGATAAATTTCCAGGCTTCTTCTTTATGCTCGGAGTTTTTGCTCATGGCCAAATAGCTGCCGGCGATAACTTGATCGGCCCCGTTTTGCTGGCCGTCGAGCGTTGGCGGCATCGCCGCGGCCCAGCGGATTTCCGTCGGGAACTGCGTCTTGTACACGCTCGGCTCTACCGAGTGATTGAAGTACATGCCGATCTTGCCTTGCGCGAACTGGGCGCGCAGCGGGTCAATGTCGAGCGATTCGGAGCCGGGCAGCATGCTGCCGTCCGCTTTGATTTGATGCAAGGCCTGCAGCACTTCTTTATACACGGTAAAATCGAATTTGCCGGTTTGGAAGTTGAAGCCTTCGTTGCCCGTGTTCGTGCTCAGCGACACGATCGGGTAAGCGATCCGCTCAAAGCCGCTGGCGCTCTTGAAGTTGCCGGCAAACCCGTAAGCGCCGGTGTCCTTGCCCGCTTCCGTGATCTTTTTGGCGTCCTCGACCATTTCCGCGAGCGTCGTTGGCGGCCCGTCGATCCCTGCTTTTTCAAATAGATCAACGTTATAGATCAGTCTCCAGAATTGGCCGATATTCGGTAGCGTGTAGATTTTTCCGCCGACCATGTTTTTCTCTTCGATCAGGACGTTTTTGAAGTTTTCCTTCATTTCCGGCGAGATGTACTCATCGAACGATTCCAGGTAGCCGCGCTTCACCCAAGTCGGCACATTCCCCGTGTCCACCCGCAAAATGTCCGGCGCCTGGTTGCTGGCAAAAGCGATTTCCACGGACTGCACGTAGTTATCCGCCATCACCTTCATTTCAATGTCGATGTCCGGATTTTGCTCCTCGTATTCTTTGATTTTTTGCTCGATAAAATCGGTGTCGTGACGGTCGATCGTCCAATACGTAAGCTTCGTCTTGCTTCCTTCGGCCCCGGCGTTCGCGGCTGGATCCGCCTTCTCGCCCCCCGAGGAACAGGCCGCCAAGGCTCCTGCCATCAGCAAGGCCAGTCCGGATACGAACCACTTTTTGCGTCTCATACCAATTGCCCCCTTCAGATGATGTAATCGCATTCATTTCTCAATAAAAATATAAATCAACGTCCGCCCATCTCGTGAAGGAAGAAACAACTATTCAAGGGAGAGAAAACCACTTTTTCAGAGGTTGTTCAAAAAGTCGTCTTCCCATGACGAAGCAATTCAAGGAGTGGATTCGACGTCGAATCTTGAATTCAGCCGGGCCTTCCGTTGCTCACGTAGATCTATCTACGCTCCGCTACTCAGTCCCTAGCTTCATCCAACCTTCTCGGTCCTGGAAACCCGACTTTTTGAACTTGCACTTTCACTCCGTTGCACACGCGGCATATTTCATCCGAAACTCCGTCGGCGTCATCCCGGTATGCTTTTTGAACAATTCGGTAAAATACGGACGATCCTCATAGCCTAGCGATCCGGCGATATCCTGCACCTGCATCCCTTCCAGCACTAGTTCCTTCGCTTTCTCCATCCGGCAATGGGTAATATACTGGGCCAAGGTGACGCCCATTTCTTTTTTGAACAAGTTGGAAAAATAGCTCGGGCTCAAGTGCACTGCTTTAGCGCAGTCCGCTACGGACAAATTTTGCTGCAGATGGCTCTGAATGTAGGTAACGCCCCGCTCGACCAGCAGCCGCGATTCGCTCACCTGCCGCTTCCGCAATTGGGCGCAGCCCTGCCGGCAAAAATCCCGGATCAAGCCGCACAGCGCTTCAAACGTGGCCGCCTTGTTCATCTCCGCCAGCTTGCTCTCCAGCTCCTGAATCTCCTCGGCCGAACCTTTTTCCGCAAACACCCGGTGAATCGAATGCGCCAGCTCCAGGCATAACGTTTGTAAAAGCGCAGGGTTCGGATGCTTGCTGGCCGAAATCCATTCGTCCCAGATGCTGTGGAGCTGCTCCTCCGCCTTGTCCACATTCGCCGAACGCAAGCAGAACAACAGCTCCTTCTCCTTGTCATAGGAATACTGCGGCCAGGCCGCGCCCCGGCTGTCCCCCTCCCCGTACAGATACACACTGTTGCCACCGGACAAAAAGGTGTTGGCCAGCGCGGCCAGCGCTTGTGCGTACGCAGCGGACAACTGTGCCGTCTCCTGCACTTCTCCGCCCAAGCCGATCGACACGGTGTAGTCGGTATGTTTGCCGACATTTTCCCGGCATTTCTCCGCCAGCTGCCCGGCATCCAGGGAGGCCGCCGGATTGGCGACGATGACGAATTGGTTGATATTTTCGCGGAACACAATGCCCCTGGTATAGGAAGAGACGGTCTCCTCCAAAATATTCTGCACGGCAAACCGGATCAGCTCCACCTCGTTCACCGGCAATTCCGCCGTCCGCTGCGTAAACCCGTCCATCTCCGCCACCATCACCCAAAAGCCGCTGGGCTCCATCGTAATCCCGTAAAAATCCCACTGCCGGCTCTGGCTCTGCTGCCGGGTGCCATAACGGATGAGCAGCCGCATGAACTCCTGGCGCAGATAGGGCAAGCTTTCCCTTAACTTCCGCTCCATGCCCTGCATGTACTCGGTTTTGCTCCGCTCCCGCTCCAGCGCTTCCTTCGCTTTCAGCACCGTATCCAGCACGCTCGCGGGGGTAAAGGGCTTGACGATAAAATCGAACGCGCCCAATTTGACCGCCTCCTGGGCATAGGCAAAATCGGTATACGCGGTAAAAAAGATTACTTTGACCTCCGGCAGCTCCGGCAAAATCGTCCGCATCATCTCCAGCCCGTCCATCAGCGGCATGCGGATATCCGTCAGCACGATGTCGGGGCGGACCCGGCGCAGGCACTCCAGCCCCTCTTGGCCATTGGCGGCCGTAGCCGCGACCGTCAGGCCGTGCTCCTCCCAGGCAATCCGTGTGGACAGTCCGCGCACGACCGCCGGAATATCATCAATAATGCAGATTTTCATCGGTTCGATTTGATTCATCGCTTATCCCGCTTTCCATTGGAATGGTAATGACGGCCACCGTTTCCTCGGGGCGGCTGCTGAAGCGCAGCCCGGCCTCCCTGCCGTAGTACAGATTTAACCGATTGCAAATATTGGATAACGCATACCCTTTGCCGTCCGCAGGGTGCTGCAGTTTATCGTTCATTTGCTCGGCATCAAACCCAACCCCGTTGTCCGTAACCGTGATGATTAAGCTGCCGCCCCTCGCCTCCGCCGCGACCCTGATCATCCCGGAGTCCCGCTTGTCCTGCAAGCCGTGCAGGATGGAGTTTTCCACGAGCGGCTGAATGATGATTTTTAACACCGGCAAGTTTAGCAGTTCGGGCGGCGCATGGATAGCATATTGAAACAATCCCTCATAACATTGCTGCTGCAGGTTCAAATATTGGCGGGCATGCTCCAGCTCCCGGCCCAGCGTGGTGATTTCCTGTCCCTGGTTGAGCCCCAACTTGAACAACGCGGATAACGAAAGCACCATCTCTTTGACATCCTCGTATTCGTCCATTTCGCATTTCCAGAAAATCGTATTTAACGTGTTATATAAAAAATGCGGATCGATTTGCGCCTGCAGCGCTTTAATTTCCGCCTTCCGCTTCTCTTTCTCCGTCTCCTTCACTTCGCTGATGAGCTGCCCGATGCGGTCGAGCATTTGATTGAACTTCCGCCCGGCTTCGCCGATCTCATCCTGGAACGGACTTACGAACCGCGCCTGCAAATCCTCCTGCTCCACCCGTTTCATCGTTTTTTGCAATTTGAGCAGCGGGGAGAGCAGCAGCCTCGACAAGAAGCGGGCCAGCAGCAGCGCCATCAGGATGCAGCAGGCCATGATCGCCAGCACCAGCCACTTAATCTGGAGCACCGGGCCGAGCAGATCCGTTTTGGACAAATAGCTGACCAAAATCCAGTCCGTGGCAAACGCGGAGGAAGCGTAACTGACCAGCATCGTGCCTTCCGAGCTTTTATATTCGAAGTTCCCGGCTTTATTTTCCCGTAGTTGATTGATGAATTCCGGCGAACGCGTCCATTCCGGCCGTCCCTGATCTCCCAGCACGCTGGCCCCGGCGGTGTTGATCAGCAAAAAATGCGCCGCACCCGGGTTCAGCCCTTCCCGGACCACCTGGCCCAGCATCTTCTCGTCGACGTTGACGATCAGGAACACATCGGGGACATAGCTATCTGTTAGCGCTTGCATGACTAAAGTAACGACTCGGTGACTTCCGACAAACAGCTCGTCCTCATGGCTCTCGATCCACCGGGTGTCGGGATGTTCTTTGATCCGCTGATAAATGGCGGTGGAGGTAAACGGCACGCCTGCTTTGCGGATTTTGCCGCTGGAATAGAAGTCGCCGCCGGGTGTGGTGATCAGGATCGAGTCGATCGAATTTTCCGTCAGCTCGGCTTGCGTAAAAGGCCCTTGAAGCAGCGAAAAATTCGCAAAATACCGACTGCGGTTGTCAGCCTGGATATCGCGAATCGTTTGTTTGTAAGTTTCGCTTAGGGTCATCGTGGACGAGGCCACGACGATCTGCTTCAGCTTCTGATCCAGCACGTTGACGGACTGATTGAGCACGCTGTGGTTCAACTCCACGGAATTGCGCTCCATCGCCCGGGCGGCGATCAAGTAGGAACACAGGCCCGTCACCGCGATACAAAGCACCGTCAGCACAGCAAAAGAGATCCATATCCTTTTTTGCAGCGAAGTCCGGTAAATCCAGGATTTCAATGCCGTCACGCTCCCTCGTAATGTCTGCCCGCCATGATATAAGTTGAACTAATAATTGTACCGGAATGGGGGCAGCCGACGGTCAGCCCTTCACCGAACCCGCCGTCATTTGCATAAACGATTTATTGGCGAACACGTAAACCACCAGCATCGGCAGGATGGACAAGCAGGCACCGGCCAGCATCAGCTGCGGTTGCGCGGCGTCGCCCACGCCGTATTTCAGACTGGCCAGCCCCACCGTTAAGGTTTGCAATTCAGGCTGGGTCATCGTAAACACCAAAGGCAAAATATATTCGTTCCACGCCCCGCGGAAACTCCACAGGCCGGCCACGCCCAACGCCGGGGCCAGCAAAGGCAGAACGATCCGGTAATACGTGCTGTAAAAATTACAGCCGTCAATATAAGCGGCTTCATCCAATTCCTTCGGAATGGCGCGCACAAACCCGATCAGCATAAAAAAGACCGTGGCATGGGCGCTGATCAGCAAAATGATCACGCCCCAAAGCGATTTTTGCAGGTGCAGCGCCACCATTAAATCGAATTGCGGCCGGAGCACCACCGCGCCGATAGAAATAAACAACGTGCAGGATTGCAGCAGCACATAAAACCTTTTCCCGATAAAATCGATTCTCGCCACGGCATACGCGGCCATCGTCCCGATCAGCAGTGTGCCAACCGTCGTAAAAAAGCTGGTAAATACGCTGTTCCAGGTAAACCGGGCGAAATTGGCGACCTCCCAGGCCTGCGCGTAATTGCTGAATTTCCACTCTTTGGGCAGCAAGGTGGAACCCGTGGTCAACTCCAGATTCGACTTTAAGGACCCGAAAAAAGCGAGCAAAATCGGAAATAAAGTGAATGCGGCGACGATCAAAAGAAATATCCATAATAATGTGCTTGATGTTGCCTTGCGCCATGGGATGGCTTTTTTTCTTGGTGCGGCCTTGGACGCCTCTATCATATTCATCGGTTACTCTCCTCTCTGTCAGTAGATTTCGTTCAGTTTTTTCGATAGACGGAAATATAGCAAAGTGATCACCCCGACGATGACCGCCGTGGCAAAACCGACCGCACTGCCGTATCCGAACTGCTGGGCGCTGGCCCCCCCGCTGGAGACCGGGAAAAACAATTTATACAGGTAGAGGTACATGACATTGGTCTTGCCGTAAGGCCCGCCTTCCGTCAGCACCATGATGCTCTCGTACCCTTTCAGCGAAACAGTAATCGCCAGCATAATGATCATTTGCAGCACCGGTCCCAGCATCGGCACGGTAATGCTCCACATTTTGCGGATCGGTCCCGCCCCATCCAGCGAAGCGGCTTCGTACAGGTCTTCGGGGATATTTTGCAGCCCGGCCAGGAACAGCAGCATATAGTTGCCGATCGCCCCCCAAATCGCGATGATAATCGAGGTCAGCAAGGCGTATTTGGGGCCCAGCCAGTCGATGGGGGCCGAAATGATGCCGGAGGCCAGCAGCATCTGATTGATCGTCCCGTTGTACGAGTTGAACACGACGTAGAATACGATCGCCATCACGGAGGCGCTTACAATGGTGGGCAGGAAATACACCGCCCGCAATAGCTGCCTGCCCGCGAACGCCCGGTTCAAAATCACCGCCAGCACAAAAGACAAAGGAATCGTCACCAGCAGTTTCCCGCCGGCATACACCAGCGTATTGACGACCGACTGCCAAAACTCCGTATCGCGCATCAGCCTCGTGAAGTTATCCAGGCCGATAAACAAAGGTTCACCGTACCCCTGATAATCGTAAAACATGTACTTAAGCGCCCAAAAAATCGGGTACACCCCAAACACCAGCGTCAAAATCAAACTCGGCGCGACGAACGTCCAGGCATGGATTTGGCGTTTTGCGTTGTTCACTGTTTTTCCTCCTGTCATCAAGCGTTGCCTTTCTTAATCCTAAGATAAAAGTCCGCAGGCGCAAGCGGTTAGGGAGAAACCCACTGTGTTAAGGGGGGAAAATCACTTTTCAGTCGATTTGTCCCCTCCCCTTCGCTTGTTTCTCCATCCCGGCGGCTGCTTAAATCCAGTTACAATAAGAACGAGAAATGACCATCATTGAACTGGAACTATCCCGTGCCATTCAAAGTTCATCTTTCAGGAGGTTGACGAGGACGATGAAGCCTATCAACGGCAAGGGGGCAGCAGCCTCTTACGGCTTGTACAATGCGGATGAACTGGAAGCCGTGCGAAACCGTATCAGGATGAATCCCGCGCTGCAGCAGGAGTATCTGCGGCAAAAAGAGCTCTCGGAGCGTTATGCCGCCCAAGCCATGACCGCTCCACTTGAAGAGCAAGCCAATTTTCGTACGTATCCGTTTGTGTTTAAGGTGCCTGAGGGAGTCCGGCATGTTTTGGTTTCCATTCATTTCGCCGGAAAAGGGATCGCCCGCATCAGCGACATGAGACTCACGCATTCTCAGCGCGGGTTGCCCGTGGAGCTGGACAACGCGAATTTTGCGCAGGATTTGGCCCACTGGGAGGCGGAAGTGGCGGAAGGCAGCGAGCTGCGGCCGCTCCCCCTGTCCTTGGGCGCGGCGGCGTTACAGCCTTCCGGGGTCACGACGGCCAGCGGCGTGGATACTGTGGCAAGCGGTGTGGACACCACGGCAAGCGGCGTGGACACCATGGCAGGCGGTGTGGACACCACGGCAAAAGCACAGTGCGTTTACGTGGCCAATGCCTTCGCGGATGTGGACACCGTGCTGCATTACGACACGCCGATCCCCGTGCGGGCCGGCGAACATTACAGCGTCCAGATTACGCTGAGTTTGGAAGCTCCCTTAACGGTTGGCGTTTATACGGAGGTTCGTTTCCGGGGGAACGAAGGTCCGCTGGAGCGCGAAGCTTCCCTTTGTTCGCCTCCCTTCAACCGGGCCACGCCAAGCCCTTGGGCTTACTTCCTGGAAGCGGCCGGAGCGGATGCCAACCGGTTCATGGTGGAAGGCGATCTCGCCAGCGCCGAGCGCTGTAAGCAAAAACTGCTGTACATGCTGTGCGATATGATCCAGGGCATGGAGATTTTTAAAGCCACGGGTTGGCATGACGATGATATTTATGGAGCGGTCCATATCGGCAGAGGTTTGGCCGTGCTCTCGGTCATCTATCGTCAGATTGCCCCTTCCGGTGTGTTTGGCCCGGACCCGGACGAGGAAGCGATGTTGCTGGCGTTTTTCCGCTACATCGCCAATTTGATGATGGATACGGGGTATTACCGCTACGACCTTGCGGAATTCCCGGACGAAAAAGGCGGGATGAGAAGCAACTGGAACGCGGACCGGGCCACGGGCCTGGGGGTGTATGCCCTGCTGTTCCCGCAGGAGCCGAAGGCGGAGGAATATCTGGAGCATGCCTTGTCGGTGGTGGATTGGCAGCTCGATCATGTCGTGGACGATTGCGGAGCCTGGCCGGAAAATATCCGCTACCATGGCGCGGTGCTCCATCGCTATTTTCTGTTCTTTGTCCTGCTGAAACGGCTCAAGGGAGCGGATTATTTTCAGCATGAGAAGGTCAAAGGCATGTACCGTTTCCTGATCGGAACGGCCGTGCCCGCGGATCGGATGCAAGCCGGGCCGGACGGCCCCGCCGTCATGCTGACGCCTGCGGTGGGCGATGCCAATGTGCAGGAGCACTGGTTCCGGCTGCTGGGCTATGCGGCTCCTTCTTTCGTGGAGAATGACCCCAAGTTGGCCAAAGACATGATGTGGGCCTGGCGGCGCGGGGGTGCGCCTGTCCGGGATACCGGAGCTTTCCCCTACCCGCTTGCGGCCTTGCTGTTCCCCAAGCCGGATTTGCCGGAAGAAGCACCCGAATTAGGTTCGATTCATTATCCCGGGATGGGATACGTGATCTTTCGCAATCCGCAGGGCCCGAACCGGTATGAACACTACGCGATCTACGAGGCTTCCCCGCTTACGTACCATGCCCATCACGATGAAGGGCATTTCTCGATCTGGAGCAACCAGGTGCCTTTGACGCTCGATTCGGGAACCGGCGGCTACTACAATGGCGACCGGCATTGGTACGTATCCAGCGCGGCCCACAATGTCGTGCAGTTTGCCGGCCCTGCGGGAGAATGGCAGGAAGTCCCGCTGCGCAGTCACTGCGAACAGGTGGTTTTCTCCGCGGAACTGGATTATGTCCGAAGCCGGATCCCTGATCCGAACATCCGCGAATATCATCGGCATTTTGTTTTTATCAAAGCCGGATTGGAGGTCTATCTGGTCTGGGACCACATCGACGGCGAGGCCGGACAGGTATGGAACCTGCACACGCTGAGCACCGAAGCGGATATCGGGGAGCAGCACATCGAAGCCCACGGTTTGGGCGGAATGCACTTAAGCGCCGTTATCGCCGAACCGAAGCGGCCTGTGATCGTTATGGACCAAGGCGCCGTCGCCGGCAACTACCCTCTGTCGGTGCAGCAGCATTTTAAAGTATACGGCCGGGCAAACAACGATTATTTGGTGCTGCTGCATCCCCATGAAGAAGGGGAACTGAGCGTTCATATCGAAGCTATCCAATTGGACAATCCGGCTCGAACCGAAGTCGCCCCATTGGAGGATCAGCTGTCAGCCCAAACTGCCCAATTGGATGATCCGCTGTCAGCCCAAGCTGCCCATTGGGATAACCGGCCGTCGAACCAAACCGAAGCCCCCCATTCCGATCCTCGGCCGCCGCAGGTGCGCTGCTACAAGATCGTCAAACCTGACGGAGCTTGGTGTATCGTTGTAGTGAATGGGTCGAAGCGGACGCAAACTTTAAATCTAGCAGCCTTGGGATCATTGAGATTACTGGGCGGACAGAATCAGGCGAATGGAGAAAACGGAGAAAACGGCGGAAACGGCGGCGAACTTAACGGACAATCGCTGCAAATAGAAGCCAACCGCCTTTGCGTCCTGCTGCCGCAATCCGATTAATTCGAAAAGGGAGCATTTCACACGTCTGCCCCTTTTCCGTTCACATTAGTTCAACTTTTATAAATACGGGAGGAGTTAAATCTATGAGCAATATTGGAGTATGGGAAAATGCCGAACCGGGCGTGAAACGCTGCATTTTAAGAGCCGAGGACAGCCTGATGATGATGGAAGTGCATTTTGCCAAAGGGGCCGAAGGCTACGAGCATAGCCATCCCCACCAGCAGATGAGCTACTGCCTGCGCGGAAGCTTTATTTTCCGCATCGATGGCCGGGAATACTGCATTGGAGCTGGAGACACAATCAATATTCCCGGAAACGCGAAACATGGCGTCACCGCGCTGGAAGAAGACTCCGCCCTGCTGGACGTGTTTACGCCGATTCGCGAGGATTTGGTGAAGAGATAGAATTTTATTGAACAAACTACAAAAATGACCCATACAAAGTGACTTGTATGGGTCATTTATATATCGCCTCGTGAACCAATTGTTACGACGACATACGTCACACCGGACCACCGTGCAGAACCCGCTCGCGGAAGAGCAAGTTTCTACATCAGTCGCCGGCAGGCAGGAGGATCAGTTTGCCGCGGGCGTGTCCGCTCTGGCTGATGTCGAGTGCTCTACGCCAGTCCTCAAGGGCGAAAGTCTGGGCGACCGGAACGGTGAACTTGCCGTCTGCGGCGTACTGGGCGAACTCCCTGAGAACATCATAGCGGAAGGTCTGGTCTTCTCCGGTGCTGGCGCGGACGCCGAGTTCGGCGGCTGCGGCGAAGTCGCTGATGGTTAGAACACGGCGCGGATCACCACCGGCGATCCGGATAAGATCGGGTATTACGCCGCTGACCGGTGCAGTGTCCAGAACCAGGTCCACCGGCTGTCCGGCGAGCTCGGTTACCCGCTCGACCATTCCGTCACCGTACGAAGTCACTGCCGCTCCCAGCGCACGGAGCCGGTCGGCGTAAGTGTTACCGGCGGTAGCGATCACGTTGGCGCCGTGCATGAGGGCGATCTGGACGGCAGCGAAGCCCATCATTGTGCCTGCTCCGTGCACCAGCAGGGTGTGGCCCGGCCTAACACCTAGTGCTTTAAGGTGGTTGTATGCAATTGTGACCGCCATTGGAAGCGCCGCAGCTTGCACGAACTCAAGTCCTGCAGGGATGCGGACCCAATGGTCCATGATCGCCCGATCCGACGCGCCGGCGCTCGGGGCGCCGGCAAAGTCGGTGGTGCCCAGGACGGCGTCACCGATGACGACGTCGGTGACGTCCGCACCGACCGCCTCCACAATCCCGGACAGTTCCAGCCCGATACCGCGGGGCAGATTACCGGGAAATAGCCCTTTGCATATGCCCCAGTCGACCGGATTCAGCCCGCAAGCTCGCACCGTCACGCGAATGCGTCCTGGGCCTGGTTCAGGGACCGCTACCTGTTCCATGCGCAGGACTTCGGCCGGTTCGCCGTAGTCATGGAAGCGGATCGTCCGCATAGTAGCAGGGCTGGATGCTTGATAGTTCACATCTTTGCTCGACGTATCTAAATTCTCCATTTCGATAACCTCCATTTTGTTTTGGAAAATAATGTTTTTTACATCAATTCAAACGGTGTTTCTAGGGATTGATGCATGAAGGCCGTTCATAAATTCTGTTCAAAGGTGATGGCCTGACTAACCGTATGTTGGCCTTATGAGCGAAATCAGGAAGCTTTCTTCACAGTAAATCTTGATTAAATACCGGGGCCGGCGCGAGCGCATACTTCACTTGTGTCAGTTCCTCGGAAACCGTCCACAACCGCCGCGCGACTGCTTCGTCATGCGAGCGCGCACTCGATTCCACCTTCTTGGGGTAGCCGCGCAATTCGAGACTGCTTGGCCCAAAGTAATCTCCACCTCGGACATCTGACGCAGTGGCCGCATAAAGGGTCGGCAAGACACCCATTTTCGAGGTCTGGGCAAAAAGCGGATTCAGGCGCCGCATCATGCTGGAATGCCGCAGCGCATTGGTCGCTGTCCAGCCCGGATGCACAGCTACTGCCAGCGTTGATCGGCCTGCCGCAACAAGCCGGCGCTGCAGCTCGTAGGTGAACAGCAGATTCGCCAGCTTGCTCTGAGCATAGGCGCGCGCTGGCTTGTAATTCCGCTCCAAGTTCAGGTCATCAAAGTGAATGATTCCCGACCGATGCGACAAGCTGCTTACCGTCACAATGCGTGCGCCCGGCGTCGCGTCGAGCCGATCCAGCAGCAAACCGGTCAGCGCAAAGTGCCCCAGGTGATTGATTCCAAATTGCTGCTCGAAGCCCTGCGCTGTCTTCCCGTAAGGCGGCTTCGCCACGCCGCCGTTGTTGATCAGGAGATCAAGCCGATGGTAGTCCTGGCGAAAGGCCGCCGCAAAAGCGCGGACGCTCGCCAGATCGCCCAGATCGAGCGCCATTCCTACGACCTTGCCCGACGGCTTAAGTGCTTTAATTCGGTCAGCGGCAAGGTTGGCATTAGCGATACTGCGGCAGGCCATAATGACCGTCGCCCCTTTGTTGGCTAGCGCCCGCGCCGCTTCCCAACCAATCCCGCTGTTAGATCCGGTTACAATGGCCACTCGTCCGGTCTGATCTGGCATGTGGTCTTCTGTCCATGGTGTTGTCATGTGGTTTCGTCCTTCCTCCCGAACTTAGATCTGAGAGCCGCCTCCGTCCACAGGGAACTCGGCTCCGGTTGTGTAAGTCGCGTCGAACGCAAGGAATGCGACTGCTTTGGCAACCTCGAGGGGGTCACCGAAACGCAGCATTGGGATCTGCTGTCTCATCTGTTCCTTGGTCTGTTCTGCAGCTTCCTTCGGCATCGACTTCTCCATGATGCCGGTGTCGATGGGGCCGGGGCTGACCGCGTTGACACGAATCTTCCGCGGCAACAGCTCGCGGGCCAAACTACGAGTCATGGAGCGCAGCGCTGCTTTACTGGACGCGTACGCACTGATCATCGGGATACCCACTACGTTCGTGATAGAGGTGGTGAGCACCACGCCGCTTCCTGCGTTTAGCAATGGGGCAAGTTTCTGCACGGTGAAGTACGGACCTTTGGCGTTGACTGTAAGTAACTCGTCGTACACTTCTTCGGTCATCGACTCGAAGGGGACAAAGCGCGTGATGCCGGCGTTTACGAACAGGGCATCGATCGTTCCGAACTCGGCCTTTACCCGGTCGGCCAACTCGTCGATATCCGTTAACGACGCGGCGTCGCTTTGCACTGCGACCGCGTTGTTGCCAAGTTGTTCACGAGCTGAGTCAAGCTTAGCCTGGGCACGGCCGGTGATCAGAACGCGTGCTCCTTCATCCGCCAGCAGCTTCGCTGTCGCGAGGCCAAGCCCGCTGCTGCCTCCCGTGATCACTACTTTCTTGCCTGCGTATTTACTTACTGGATTGTTTTCCATTTTCATCTTCCTCCCTTGGTTTATCCGGTATATAATCTTGCTAAACTAACGGTCAATTGTTGGATAAGAAGCCCGTAGATAAATTGCACAAGCAATCACCATAATGGGTATTTACTGCTTTCACAGAACCCATTCTTTCTAGTTTTCTTGTATTGCTTTTGACGGGCGATTGACCCGACAGTGTAGTAAAATCTGCACTGTCTGTGCTAATCTTAGCTTAGCGGTTTGGGCTGCACAACCAATAAACAACCGCATTTGTGGCTTATACAACACACGAGCTTATTTGTTGTCCTTTTGCTTTCCAATAAACGCACGTTAACCAATATAATCTGAGGGAGAGGGAGAAGCGTAACATGCCCACTAATACAAACGATCCCCGTGTAAAACGGACGCGTCAACTGTTGATGCAAGCTTTTATGGAATTGCTTGAGCAGAGGAAGAAGAATGTCTCTTCCATTACCGTACAAGATATTACGTCCTACGCGACCGTAAACCGCTCCACGTTCTATGCGCATTTTGAAGACAAATTCGCATTTCTTGAGAGCTGGATGAGAGATAAATTTCAAAAGAAGCTAAAGGATGAGCTGCCTAATGCTGCTTTATCCGATATAGGGAGCCTCCGAACGCTTATTTTAATCGTTTTCGATTTTCTTTTCTGTACCCGTCCGTATATGACATTTGCTGATCGTCAATATGAAACGCTGTTTGAGGTCGCCATGCAAAAGGAACTAAATGACCTATTATTTACCTGGTTAAGCGAACAAGCGGAACCTTCCGTTTCACGAGAGACGGTGGAGACTACCGCTCTGATAGCAAGCTGGGGCATATTTGGATCGGCCGTCGAATGGAGCAGACATCCGCAAGATAGATCGGCGGAAGACATGGCGCGGGATGTTTTGGAGGTCGTTGCTGCTGGTTTAGCCCCCGTAATAGGGTAATAGTTGTGTCGCGTACAGGCGGCGCGGTTGAATTAGAACGCCGAATAAGATAGGTTTCCATATAATCGAAAAAACGCCCGGGACCGATGATACTTGGTCCGGGCGATACTTCTTAGTTCTTATACCAGTGTAGGCGTTTAAACTCTTCACCATTAATTGCAGATCATACAACTAACTTTATATCCATTTACCCAATGATTCGTTTAATTGCATTTCATACAGCTACTCCTCGTCTCATTGCCTCTTAATCGAAATATAGCGGAGTAATTGCAGGTTTTACACTTAATCAAGTGCTGTGGCGGTATTTCCGGATAAGTAACTGTACATTCTGCAACTATTCCATTCAACAATGGACCAAGAAAGCTTGAGTACGAAGCAGGTACGCTCGGATGGAGCGATCGCTTTCCTACAACTGCCGGAACTGATCCACAAAGTCACCTCGAAAACCGGGAATAGCTTTCCCTTCGGGCAATTCTAATGGATGTGTTCATTGCACTAACAGATTCTTTTGTGGTAATTGTCTGTTATGGGGAAATATCAAATCACAGGAACTAGGAGCGAAATGCAAATGGTACACCCACAAAGTGCCTCAGCAATTGAAAGATACGCTATTCTCGTATCCGGCGCAGGCAAAACTTTAAATGGCCAAAAGATTATAAATAACGTTTCTCTGGCCGTGCCCCGCAACAGCATATACGCCATCATCGGCCCGAACGGAGCAGGGAAAACGACTCTGCTTCGCCTCATGAACGGATTGTTGACCTTGGATGAAGGTACAATCCGTTATGCTAATAATGAGCATCAAATTGCTGTGCTGCTGGAGAACGACTATCTATTCGAAGCCAAAACCGGACGCGAGAACATCAGCGATTTTGGCATCTATTTTTCGCTTGACCCCGCACAAATTTCCGCGTCGCTGCAACGTTACTCCGCCATACTGCAATTGGACTCAGCGCTCGGCAATAAGGTCGCTGCCTACTCAAAGGGTATGAGAAGAAAGCTCTCCCTGTTGATTACATTGCTTAGAAATACACCGATTCTCATGCTGGATGAGTTGACTTCCGGCGTTGATCCCGAATCCAGACGAGTGATGCGCAGCGTGTTGAGCCAACTAAAGGAAGAAGGCCGAACGGTCATCCTTACCTCGCACGATCTGGCCGAGGTTCAGAAGATCAGCGACTGGATTGTAATTATGAAAGCCGGTTCCATCGTGGAAACGATGAATAATCAAGTGTTCGAGGGAGACCTTGAGCAAAGATTTTTTGATGTGCTGGAGGGGATCAAATGATGGGCATTCACCCGATCAATAAGCTCAATTTCAGAGATATCCTAAAAAGTCCTTCCTACCTGGTCATGCTCAACATCATGTTGATCGTACCGTTAAATTCCATGCTGCAAATTCTGAAAACGAACACCGGCCTGATGGAGTTTATCGTTGTCTATGTTTTTTTGATGTTGAATGTCTCCGTCTATTTCTTTTTGAATATGCTGACCATCAGTCTGATTGTGATTTCGGAAAAAAGCTCGGGGCGCTGTGAATATTACCTGGCCAACCAAGTGGATGTTCGCCGGCTTACCGGCATATACAGCCGCTCCTCCTATAGTTTAAACATCGGCCCCATCCTTTTGCTCGACATCCTTATGGCAGGTTTCGCTATGGCCAGCAATGAGACTGTGCTGCTTCATTTGTTCCAAGATGTTTCTTTTGTTTGGTTTGCGGCAACATACCTTCTCTTTACTTATCTCGCTACCAGTACATTGACCTTAATCTCCATGCTTTCTAAATCCCCGGAGCGGATCCGAACCTATCTTTCGGCCAGTTCGTTTTTGTTTATTTTTGCCGCTACGCTTCCCGCTACTTTCATTAAAAAATTTGGTTTCATTATCAATGGCGGCACCATTATTTGGTTTGCCGGCAGCACTCTGCTCGTTCTGGCATTGATTTGTGCCTCCGTACGCATATTCCTGACTAAAAAGCTAAGCAATGAAATCGTTATTCTATCATATAAACAGTAGGTTTGGTTATAAAATAATATCGTCTATCAGGCAACTTTTTCCTCCCCCATTCAATCCGCCTATGTTATATTTAAGAGAATAGTCCTATGATTTTGAAACCAAATACATAAAAGGAGACGTTATGAAAAAAATAGTTTACTTAACGCTTACGGGGTTCCTCGCTGCATTTATCGGTCTTTTCTCTTTCACAGCCCCAACTTCCGCCGCCGCCCCCGCTTCTTACACGCTTTATGTGGACGGCAAACTTTCATCGGCCAAATTCCCGACGGTTGTAGAAAAAAATGTCACCCTCATTCCGTTGAAACCGGTGCTTACCAATCTAGGTTATACCACGACCGTCGATAGCAAGACGAAAGCCGTTACGGCCACGAATTCAGACGGCTCGTCTATCACCGTGAAGACGGGAAGCAAAAAAGCCCAAATCAACGGGTCAGATGCCACCCTCCCTGCCGTGGTCAAGACGATGAACGGAACTACGTATCTTCCTTTATCGGCTATCAAGCAGTTAACCGGAAAACCGATCGGACTGGACGCCTCAAAGGCCATAGCCTGGATCGGGGACAAGCCGGCGAAAACCGTCGCGCTTCCGCCGTGGGGAGCAACCCCGAAACAAATGAAGGCGATCTTCAGCCATAAGCAGCTGATCGAGGAAGGACAAGAGGGCGATATTTATGCCCTATGGTACCAGGAAGCGCCCGATTACACGGATGAAATATACGTGTTTTATAAAAATAAACTGGCCAAATGGATGTATGACCTGCCAGTTCCCAACTATGACGAGGCCGGGTTAATCAGTTATTACGATGGCATGCTCGAAAGCTTAGTTGACAAATACGGGGAACCGGAAACCAATATCGCGGCTGCCGATAAGAACAATCAGCCAATACCTCTGGCTGACGGAGGTTACTTTATGAGCGAGTGGATCATCGGAGGCACAAAAATCACTCTGTTCTTGAAACCGGCAGACGCCGGATACGTCATGAACATACAATATGTGGATACATCCGTAGAATCAAAAGTAAAAGACGCCTTGGATGCGCTTTAATAAAAATGCTAATAAAACGCTGCTGACATTCATTTGTCAGCAGCGTTTTTTTGATTTATCGCTTAATGCGACGGATGCGCCGCTCCGTGCGACACGATGACGCGGCGGATGAACAGCGCCAGCGCCAACCCGATCAGCGTCACGATCATGGCGAATTGGAATACACCGTGCGAGCCCAATGTCATTGCTTTCGCCACCTCGGTGACCTCGTTCGGGGCCGCGGGCGCACCGAGATAGCGCTCCATGCCGTGCGTCAGGATGCTGATTGCGACGGCGGTGCCGACCGCGCCCGCCACCTGCTGCAGCGTGTTCATCACCGCGGTGCCGTGCGGGTAAAGTTCCGGCGGCAGCTGGTTCAAGCCGTTCGTCTGGGCCGGCATGAACACCATCGAAATGCCGATCATCAGGCAAATATGCAGCGCGACGATGAAGAATACCGAGGTCACCGGGGTGACGCCGGAGAAAAACCATAACGCGGCTGCCACGACGACAAGCCCGGGCAGGACAAGCCACTTCGGACCGTACTTGTCGAACAGCTTGCCCATCCGCGGCGACAGGAAGCCGTTCAGCGCGCTGCCCGGCAGCAGCATCAAGCCGGCGGTAAACGGCGAAAGCTTCATGCCCTGCTGCAAGTACATCGGCAAAACAATCATGCTGGACAAGATGATCATCATACAAGTGAGCACCAGCAGCAGCCCGACGATAAACATCGGGTACTTAAACACGCGCAAATTCATCATCGGCTCGCGCATGAACAGCTGGCGAAGCACGAACAGCGCGAGCGCAACGAGACCGATGGCGATCGAGGCGATAACGATCGGGCTGGTCCATCCAGCGTCCCCTTCCCCCGCCTTGCTGAAGCCAAACACGACGCCCCCAAAGCCAAGCGTTGACAGGATGACGGAGAGCAGGTCGATGCGCGGTTTCGTCACTTCGGTGACATTTTCCAGGTACTTCAAACCGACGAGCAAGCCGAGTACCAGGAACGGCAGCGATAGCCAGAAGATGAAATGCCAAGTCAAATATTCGATCAAAAGTCCCGCCACGGTCGGCCCGGTCGCTGGCGCAAACATGATGACGAGACCAACAAAGCCCATCGCCGCGCCGCGTTTTTCCGCCGGATAAACGACTAGAATCGTATTGAACATAAGCGGGATCAAAAGCCCCATGCCGATCGCCTGCAGGACGCGCGCGACCATCAGCATCTCGAAATTGAACGCAAGCGCCGCGATCAAGGTGCCGATAATCGAGCTCGTCACCGAGCCGACAAACAGTTGCCGCGTCGTGAACCATTGCAGCAGCAAACCGGACAGCGGCATGAGAATGCCCAGCGTCAGCAGAAAGCCCGTCGTTAACCACTGCGCCGTCGCCGCCGAAATTTGGAACACTTCCATCAGATTGCTGATGGCGATGTTGAGCGCCGTCTCACTGAACATGCCGATAAAACCGCAGATAAGCAAGGACGCCATGATGGCGCGTGTATTATACTGCTTCATAACTCCTCCTCTTCACTATACGTAGGTGTCTTTATACACGAGGAGTTTGGTGCCCCCGCTATCTGCTTATTATACATAAAAGCGCAGATAACATTTCTTATGGATTGCTGAATTTAAGGTTCAACCTAATCATCAGTGCTTGACAGTCAAGCCCACAACAGACCGTGGCCTGGAGCGAGACTAGCTATCCGGAGGCTTTGCACAATTATCCCGTTTGATCATGTGACTTGGCTTTCTGAACCAAAGGGATAATCGTGCAAAGTGGTTTGGAGAGACCCCCCATCTCCGTCATCATTTATTTTGTCAAGCACTGATTTTCGTCGTGAGCCGAATTTAAACCATCGTTTTATTGACCGCTCTGATATAGCGGGCTCTTACGATCAGAAAATACACGATCTGGACGGCGAGAAAAGCCGCCGAGGCGGTCAGCACAGGGACATAAACAGGACTCTGCGAATTCATCATCTCCATGACCGGCCCGAGCACCACCAGCGACTGAAGCGCCGCCACCGCGATCGGGATAAAAAACAAAACGGCAATCTGAATGGTCGCCGAGACGTTCATCTCCCGGCTGCTGAGCCCGATTTTGGACAGGGAGCGATACAGCGCCGCGTCGGCGGTCAGCTCCGTGTGCAATTTGAAATAGAGAAAGCTCGCCGAGGAGACCGAGAAAATCAGCGCGATAAATACACCGATAAAACTAAAAAGAGAGAAGGTTTGTTTATAGGTGTAATAATCTTCCGCCCGCGATTGCAAGAAACCTTCATGATGTCCGCTTCGGCTCCACTCGGTCAGTTCAAGGCCCAGTTTCGTTTCCGGGTCCTCCTTGCTTGGCAGCTTGCCGGAACCGGGAACCATAAAGACGGTGTTATTTTGCACGTAACCTCCCCCGGCCCGATGTTCCTGCTCCAGCCGCTCGAATACCCCATCCTGGACAACCAGCAGCTTCCCCTTATAGGATAGAAAGGCAGCCGGGTCCGTCCGGGCAACAAAATGGAACGGGTACGCCGATTCCGCAATCCGTACATCCATCGTGTTCCCTTGCGGGGGATAATCACGCTTAGTTTCCGGCGTTTGCACCAGCACCGCTTCGCTTTCGCCGAGCTGTTCCACCGCGTCGATATTCATGACCGATGCCAGGCGGTTAAACTGCGTTTGCGAAATCAGCATAGTCTCCTCTTCCCCCGCCGTGTAGCTGTTGTTTGCGATCAAATCCGCCTTCGCGAGGCGATATTCCAAGCCTGCCGCACGGAGCGCTGTTTCGATGTACGCAAGATCTTCCTCGGCCTTCGTTTTATCCCCGTCGCTGTAAGCCGTGTATCTAAAATTGAACGGGTTCCCCATAAAAGAATCCCTGATCGCCTGCTGGGAAGCCAGAACAAATCCGGTGCTCATGCAGGCCAATGCGACAACGACGGAAACCAGAAACAGCATGCGCGCGTTATCCTTCAATTTATAGCTCATTTCGGAGATCCACAGCAGATTCGTGCCCTTCCAGGCCGTCGCCCGGCTGCGCTGCAGTCTTCGGATGATCCAGACGGACAGCTGGGAATAGAAAAAGTACGTACCGGCGATGCCGCTTACGGCCGCGATCAACAGTCCGGTCTCATCGAGCTTTTTCCCATGAAGAGCCCAATACCCGATCATCAGCAGGGCGATGCCGAACAGGGAAATAAAAACGTTCGCTTTCGGTTCTTTTTTCGGCTTGCTGCTGCCCGTGAGCAAATCCAGAACTTGACGTTTCCGAATAAACATCAGCGTGAACAGAGAGATAAACAGATACAACAGCACAAACGCGCCGGCGGTCAGCAGGATCGCTTTTGCGGGCCAGTAAAAGGGCAAGTCGTCCATATCGATCATCCTGGTGCTGACGAGCAGAAACACTTTGGACAACATTAGTCCCGCCGCGATCCCCGTTACGATGGCCACGGCGCCGATCAGCATATTTTCCAGGAAAATCAGCAGGTTAATCTGCCGGGATTCTGCGCCCAGGATCGTCAGGATGCCGAACTCGCGGTTCCGCGACTTCAGAAAAGCGCTGATGGAATACAACACGAAAAAGAAGGCGAACACATAAACGATGACGGTGGCGATCGTCATGCCGGTCCGGGTCATGTTGCCCATGGGGGAGCCGGCGATGTTCGGGTGATTAATAAAGACGGCGTACGTGAAAAAAATCATGACCATAAACGCGCTGCTCAGCAAATAGGCAACATAAGCGCGGGCATTGCGGCGAACGTTGTTAAACGCGAATTGAGGAAAGTTCACGCGTATCCCCTCCCCAGAACGACAGCGTATCGATGATTTTTTGGAAAAAAGACTGGCGGTTCTCGCCGCGGTGAATTTCCGCCGCCAACTTGCCGTCTTTGATGAAGACGATGCGGTTGCAGTAGCTTGCGGCCACCGGATCATGCGTCACTAGCATCAGCGTCGTCCCGTCCTGTTCGTTAATTTCGGCCAGCGACTCCATGACCGCCCGCGAGGATTGGGAATCCAGCGCCCCGGTCGGCTCGTCCGCCAGCAGCAGCACGGGAGACCCGATAATGGCGCGGGCAATCGCCGTCCGCTGCCGCTGTCCGCCCGAGATTTCGTAGACGCGTTTGTTCAGAATCCCGCCAATGCCAAGTTTGGAGGCCGTCCGGGCCAGCAGCGCCTCCGCTTCTTTCAGCGGACGTCTGTCCAGCGTCAGCGGCAGGACGATATTTTCCGCCACGGTGAGCGTATCGAGCAGATTGAAATCCTGAAACACGAAGCCAAGCTGTTTGCGCCGAAAATGCGCCAACTCTCGTTTTTTCATATTGTACGGGTTGATTCCCCCGATTCTGACTTCGCCCGAGCTCGGCCGGTCGATGGTCGATACCATGTTCAGCAGCGTGGTTTTCCCGCTGCCCGACGGCCCCATGATGCCGACAAACTCCCCCTTACGGATACTCAGATGAATATCGGTAAGGGCCTGCGTGGCCACTTTACCGCTGTAAACTTTGTTTAACGCTTTGACTTCAAGAATATCCAAACTTAAAGCAGCTCCTTTCTGTGCTGTGTGCAAATTATATCCTAACTTTACGCCAGTTCCGCATTAGGCTGCCATCGGTTTAGGTGAACCGAACCTTACATTTGCGATAAGGTTGTGTTCGCCTTTTTGTTCGGATGGCCGTCCATCATAACGGAAGAAGACACACCCCCATTAGGATGTGCCTTCATTGGCGTGCGCTTTGCGCAGGGTCAAGCTAATCGTGGTGCCTTCGCCGGGCGCGGATTTCAGCTCCACCTCATGGCCCAGCTTGCCGGCGATTTCCCGCACGAGATACAGCCCCATGCCGGTTGATTCGCGGTACTGCCTGCCCCGCTCTCCCGTAAAATACGGATGGAACACCCGGCCTATGTCTTCCGGGGCAATCCCAATCCCTTCGTCGCGTATGCGGAGCTTGATGTACTCACCGGCGTCTTCCGCGGTTAAATGCACCGCTTTGCCGGGACCGCCCGAATAGTTCACCGCATTGGTTAAAATCTGGCCCAGCATGAAGCGAAACCACTTGGCATCCGTATACACGCGCACCTCGCTGCCGATCTCGAATTTGGGCGTGATGCCCTTGCGGATGAACAGCGTGCGGTTCTCGGCGACGGCTTCGCCGGCCGCCGCGCGCAGTCCGATGGCTTGGACGGCGAAATCCTGCTCAAAATGCTCCAGCCGTGCGGTATAGAGAACCATGTCTAGTCCTTTGCGGATCCGGTCCAGCTCCTCGCGGATGCTTTCGGCCGGCTCGTTCTCCACTTCGGAGAGCGTCAGCTGAATTACCGAGAGCGGCGTTTTCATCTGATGGACCCAACGGTTCATAAAGGTCAGGTGCTGCTCGGTCCGGCTTTGCTGCCGGTGCAGCTGTTCACGGTACAACCGCTCGTAATGGGCGGTCCGCTCATGGAAGGCTTCCGGCAGCGGAGCCTCCCCCAGCGGCGGATTGAGAAACTCCCCGGACGGCTCCTCCGCCGAAAGCTCCTTGTACATCGCCCGGTGCGTAACATACCGGAACCCCAGGTAGACGGCCAACACCGATCCGCTAAGCAGAACGCCGTACAGGACGACCAGCACCGGCCGCCCTTCGCCCGTCAGCCAGTAGACGAAAGGGACAAGCAGCATTTGCACGGTAAAAAACAGGATGAGCGAGAGCTGATCTCTCCAAAACAGCCTCATGCCGGAGGCTCCTTGGGCGGCTCCTTGTCCGCCGCGATCCGGTAGCCGGCGCCCCGGACCGTTTCGATGAGGTCTCCCGCTCCCAGCTCCCTCAGTTTCCGGCGCACCCTCGTAATATAGACGTTCAGCGTATTGTCGTCGATAAAATGCTGATCCTCCCACATCATATCCAGCAGCCGCTCCCGGCTGACGACCCGGCCGCCTTTTTCCATCAGCATGGCCAGCAGGTCGGCTTCTTTTTGCGTAAAATCAATCGTGTTCCCTTCGTAAGAGGCCATATAACGTTCCGGGTACAGCACGATCCCTGCGTATTCGAGCGTCCGTTCCTGCCCCCGGCCGGAGGCGTAAGCCCCCACGGCGCGGCGAAGCTGGCTGCGGATTTTGGCCATCACAATCTCCATGTCGAACGGTTTCGTTATGTAATCGTCCGCCCCGTTTTCTAGCGCCATGACCTGATCCATCTGACCGTCGCGCGCGGAGATGAAGATGATCGGGCAAAGCGACTTCGCCCGGATTTGCCGGCACCAATAGAAGCCGTCGAATTTCGGCAGGTTAACGTCCAGCAGCACCAAATCGGGCTGCGTTTCCAGGAACGAGTCCAGGACCCGGCTGAAATCCTCCACAACCCGGGCGTCAAAATCATATTTCATCATGGACGAGCCCAGCTTGTCCGCGATTTTCATGTCATCCTCGACAATGAGGATCGTATACACTTTTAATCCCTCTCCTTTCCCGCCGAGCAACTCTGTCTTATTCACTATACCGAACTTTTTTCCTGGCTTCTATATAAAATAAAGCCAAAAATGCCGACATGTTATAGGTGGAAAAATAGAATGCTGGAGTGAGACTACCATGAAACAGTTGCTGGGAGCAGGAGCCGCATTGCTGATCGCCGGCGTGCTGCTGGGAGCGTGCGGCAGCCGTGGGGATATGTCCGGGAACAACCCCCAGGTGGACAAAGCTGCCGCGAAGGAGACTGCAACCAATGCCGCCTCTTCCGATACTAAAGGGGCTGCCGATACTAAAGAACCAAGCGTTGCTCAAGAAAAATGCGAGTCTTTTTATCCGCATGGCGGCGGGGCGTCCGCTGCCGATATCGTGGTGGATGACGAGGGGCCGACGGTGATATTGGCAGCCGAGGATGGGATGCGAACGGAATATGGACTATCCGGCGCGGCGATGAACGCAAGCGTGGAGGCGTTGATGAAGCTTAAGGCCTGCGGAGTGGACTTGAATACGCCGGACGCTCAAGGAGAGACAGCCTTGCTGCTGGCTGTCGGAAGCAAAGCGTATGCATCTGATAGTCAGGAAGCGACCAAGTATGACGTGGTTGTGGATTATTTGCTGGAGCAGAAGGTGAACGTAAATGCCAAATCGAAAGCCGGCCAAACCGCCTATACGGTCGCTTATGCGAATCAAGATCAGCGAAACGTAGAGAGATTGGAGCCCTATGCAACCAGTGAAGAACGCGCCACGGCAAAATTGTATACGGAACTTGGCAACCTGACCTTGAAAGAGGTGAAGCGGTTGGTAGAGCAGGATCACGCCGATGTGAACGCGGGATTCGGCCAGCATGAATTTCCGTCCTTCTTCGCCGCCGTGGAGCTTGGCCGGACGGATGTCGCGGCCTATCTGATCCAGCATGGAGCCGATTTGTCCCTGCGGCCGGGCGATGAAGGCGGGATATCGGTCCTCCATTATGCGGTGTCATTTGGTAACCTGCCGCTAACCAAACTGCTGCTGGAAGGAAATTACGGCTTTGATGTCAATGAGGCGGATGGTTTGGGATGTCCCTTGTTATCCCGGGCTGTAAGCCAGTCGGATTATGAGATGGTCAGCTATCTGATCGGGCAAGGGGCCGAAGTCAACGTGACGTATTCGGACTTTGGAGAAGAACTTACGATTCTGCAAAATGTCGACGAAGATGATCCAAACGGCCTCAAAATCAAGCAACTGCTGATCGAACATGGCGCCAAGTAAATAAATGACAGCCGCTCCGCAAATCTAAACCAGACTTGCGGAAGCGGCTGTCTCGTGTTTATCAAGACTGCAAAAATGACGGGTAACGCGCTCCCGCCGCGGCTCCTTTCGGCGAAATGCGTTCGATTTCCGCCAGTTCCTCCGCGCTGAGCGTCACCTCCAGGGCGCCGAGATTTTCCCGGACCCGGTCCAGCCGCTTCGTGCCGGGAATCGGCACGATCTGATCTCCCTGCGCAAGCAGCCAGGCGAGCGCCAGTTGAGATGCCGTACATCCTTTGCGGGCGGCAAACTTTTCGATGAGAGCCACGACCTCCAGGTTTTTATTGAAGTTTTCGCCCTGAAATCTCGGGTAATAACGGCGGTAATCATCTTCGGGCAGATCGTCGAAGGAGCGGATTTGTCCGGTCAGGAACCCGCGGCCAAGCGGGCTGTACGGCACAAAACCGATGCCGAGTTCACGCAGTACGGGCAGCACCTCATCCTCCACTTCGCGGCTCCACAGCGAATATTCCGTCTCCACCGCGGTAAGCGGGTGCACCGCATGCGCGCGGCGAATTTGCTCGGCGGTCGCTTCCGATAGGCCGATATAGCGTATTTTGCCGACCTGGACCAGCTCCGCCATCGCGCCCACCGTCTCCTCGATCGGCGTATGCGGATCGATGCGGTGCTGGTAATAGAGGTCGATATAATCCACGCCAAGCGCCAGCAGGCTCGCGTCTACCGATTTTTTTACATAGGCGGGGTGTCCGTGTGCTTTCAGATCCGGCGATACAATGCCAAATTTGGTCGCAATTACGGCCTTGTCCCGGCGTCCTTTCAAGGCGCGGCCGACCAGCCGCTCATTGCCGCCGAACTTTCCCTTCATAAATTCCTCTCCGTAAATATCCGCCGTATCGAACAGCGTAACGCCAAGATCCAGCGCGCCGTGTATGGTACGAACCGACTCTTCGTTGTCCGGCATCATCATCGTGCCCAGACCAAGGGCCGACACTTCAAGCCCAAGGCTTCCGAGTTTCCTTTGTGTTATCGTATTTCCCAGCTTAATCCCCTCTTTTCCGCAGCTTTAAAAATGGATCGTTAAAACATGATCTTATTCTAAAACGCGGTTCAAAGCGCAGCCACAGTACGCTTTTACTGGTAATGGCATTAACAGGCTGACACCGGGGTATAAATGCAAAGGTGCAGGTCGGGATGATCCGTCGTAAACGCTAATGAATTAATATCGTAAACAAAAACTTGATTTTCGTCAGATCCACGGTAAAAAACCCGGGTCACCCTCTTCACTTCCACACGATGCAGCTGCCAAAGGTCCGCAAATTCAGCGGATTCCCTGGAGAGCTCGGCCACGAACTGTGCAAACCACGGGTCATGCGCATATTTGTCATAGGAAGTGCGGAAAATCGCCACCGAATGCGCCGCCATCTCTTCCCAGTTGATCAGGCGCTTTCGCATTTCCGGATCGGTGAACAGCAGGGTCATCATATTCCGCTGTCCCTGCGGCTGCGCCGAAAAGTCCGCTATACATTCATCGACCGCCCGGTTCCACACCAACAGCTCGGCCCGGTCATTGCTGATGAAACAAGGAAAAGCCATCGCATCTACAATTTCTTTCCACTGCGGTTTCACTTCCGTCGTAATCTTCGTCACCGCTTCGGGCTCGTTGGCATTCCACAGCTTGAGCAAATGCATATGCTCATCCGGGCTCAGCCTAAGCGCCTTGCCGATGCTTTCGATCACATCCCGGGATACGGCAACTTCCCGACCCTGCTCCAGCCACGTGTAATAGGTTGCGCTAACGCCCGCCAAAATCGCAACCTCTTCACGCCGCAAGCCCGGCGTCCGGCGCTGGCCGTGCGATTTTGGCAAACCCGCCTGTTCCGGCTGCAGCCGGGCCCGGCGCGATTTCAAATAATCGCCCAGCGTTTTGGCGCGGGTGCTGTTCAAGTCCGTGCTTACGAGATTACCGTTAATCCCGTTTTGGTCGAGCATGAGATCCGCCTCTTTCTCTTGACTAGGTTCGTAAACCAAATTGTATCATGGCTTTGTGCACCGACAACAGCGTTAAGGAGAGGGATGTCGCGATGAAAGCGCTATAAAAAATCCCATTTTCAAAAAATTCTCCTATATCTTTAAGCGGTCTGCCCCTAAATAATGAAGGAAAGCGCTGCAGAACGCTAAATTTGGATGTGCAAAGGAGAATGCAGATTATGCCGCAATCGTTTCAATCCATCAGCGAAGCTTTGGCGCAGCCCAAAAGCCGTTACTTTGGCGTCGTCTACGAGAACGGGCGGTTTGCCGCAAATGACGAGTTGAGTTTTTTTGGGCGCAAGCTGCCCGACCCTGAACTGACTTTCGACATTTCCAATAATAAAATACTCGTCAACGTAAACATGAACGGTTCGGTCAAATATGTTACCGTTTATAACGGCCAATATGCCAGCGACAACATTCCCGGTGTCTGGATGTGCAAAGACTTCCGCAAAACGGGGCCGTACGCTTTTGGGTTGAAGCTGGGCGGGCAGGGGGTTGACCTGGGCCGGGACGATCTCCCTTACGCCACCTCCCTGCTTGATAATTTATTCCCCGTTACCGAATACCGGTTCGGGGACGTTCAGGCTACGCTGCTCACCTTCGCCCCCATTTCCGCCGACGGTACGGCGCGCCTGCGGGGAGCGGTTTACGGCCTGCATGTGGAAAATCGGTCCGGCCGGGATGTTTATGGCGAAGTGACGCTGCCGCGCCCGGATACCGAAGAGGAGCGGTTATTCTCCGGGCCGGACTTCTGCATTTATCCCGTGGAAATGGACGATTGGGACGCAGCGAACGCTGCAGTTCCCTTTCATCTTGCTCCAGGGCAGAGCGTTTGGGTGCCGGTCGTAATTTCCCCTCCCGGAGAGCGGACGCTCCGGCTTGTCGAAGAAAGAGGCACACTCTATTGGCTTAACGAGACCTGGGCGTATTTCCGCGGCATGCTTGGGCGGCTGGAGATGAGAGACGACCCGTTCGCGGCGGAATTCCATGAACGGGCGATGCTGCAATGCTTTGGCTCGATCGCCATGGATCACCATGGCGCTGTCGCTGGAGCGAACTGGGGAACATATCCGACGACCGAGTTCACTTGGAATAAGGATATGTACTATTCCTTCCTCCCCTTTGAAACGGCCGAGCCGGAGCTGTTCAAGCAAGGCGTACGGTGGTTTTTGGAGCACGGAGTCCGGCCGCCCGGCAACCGCTATCCCGGCGGTATATCCCATTCGCTTAGCAACTCTTTGTCTTCCGTAGTCATGGCCGGTCTATACTACCGAAGTACTGGAGACAAACGCTTTTTCCTGGACCACCCGGAGATCGATTTAAGCTTTCGCAGGCTGCTGGAGGAGACGCTTCGGACCCGCAAGCAAGACGGTCCATGGCTGTTTCCCTCGGTCTGGCTGTCGGACGCCTATTCGCTCGGCGACTACCACACGGGCTCCAACGTCGTGGCCTGGGCCGCTTTCCGCCATTACGCCCGCATCGTCGGCGAGGTGTTCGGGGATACGGAAACCGCCGAACATTACCGGACCATCGCCGCGCGGATCAAGGACGATTTGCAGCGGCTCAATACGGCGGAGGGCCCTTTCGGCCTCCAGTATACGGAAGGAACCAGCGCCGGAAGCGACACCTTAAAAGACGATGCGAGCAGGTACGCCGGGGGTTACGCGGATTTCGGCATGCAGTTCATCGGCCATTTGACGAAAAGCGGCTCCATCGACCTGTTCCATCATGATGGAGAGGAATCGGATACGATTCTCATGCCGCTGTACGGGTATGCCGCCTATGACGATCCGGCGTACCGGCATTATATGCAATTTTCGCTAAGCCCCCATAATCCGACCTATAATCCGGAATCCAGGGGCATTCAGTGGGGCGATCACGCCGCCTGCACGTTTCCCGGTTACATGAGCGGTATGGGCATGATTACCGACTTCGCCTCCATGTCCGGAACGGACGGCTATTTTACGCAAATCCGCAAGCTGACCGACGCAGACGGCTCGCTCTGGTGGTGGCCTTATCTTAACGGCGCGCGATACGGAGATGTGGTCCGGCACCACAACTGCGGCAAATGCGGCTGGGCATCGGGGGTATTTTCCGGCCTGTTCGTCTCGCAGATTCTGGGAATAGCCTATGATGCTCCCGCGCACCGCTTGTCTTTTCGCCCACTGCGCGCCGCCGGTTCCTTCGCCTGGGAAGGCGTAAGGCTAGGAAGCGGCGCGTTTAACCTCTCCTACCGCCAGGAGGGGAATGTTGCGGAAGCGATCGCGGCCAACATCGGCGCCCGGGCGGTGGCCGTGCTTGTGGAGCTCCCCTGCGAACAAGCCGCAAGTGCCCAGGCGTTCATAAACGGCAAGCCCGCTAGAGACCGCGTGGAAAACGGTTATCACAACGGCTGCGCAACCGTCATTTTCAAAGCAACGATTCAGCCCGGAGAAAGCAAATCCTTTATCATTACCCTCAGATAATAAGATGATTTGCGGCACGGATTTTTGCTATAATGACAATATTAAGGGAGGTGCTTACCATTGGAGAATCTCTTAAGATTGTCCGCTACTTTGTCCACTCATGCAAAGCCTGTTATTAGGAAGGCGATACTTTGCATGGGGCGAAACAACTAGTTCATCGCCGAACAAGCTTTTCTAATATTTTGGCTTTGCACCTTATTTTTTAGAAAACTAAAATAAGGGGCGGGCAAAATGAAATATACGAATGCAACGAAAGTTTTACCCGAAAAGCTGATCGTGGAGATCCAAAAATATGTCCAAGGGGAAACTCTTTACATCCCCAAGCAGACAACGGAATATAAACATTGGGGCAGTTTAAGCGGCGGAAGACGGAGGCTGGACCGGCGAAATGCCGCCATCAGAGCCGCTTTTAGGAATGGCTGCAGTATCGAACGGCTAGCGGACGAATATTACCTTTCAACAGAAACGATCAAAAAAATTGTTTACTCGCATAAAAAATAACAAAAAGCACTGGTGAAAATGTTCCTCATCAGTGCTTTTCATATTATCTCAAAGTAAATCCAGAGCTTTAAGCAAGGCGTATTCGCTTGATTCGGCGCCTTCTCTGGAAAAATGCGCATCCGGAAACATCGGGGACAAATGATGGTACCCGGGGTAGACATGCAATTCCGTTAATACTCCATCAAAGACAAGCTGTTTTGCAAAAAGCAAGGCCTCATCGATGAATAAATCAATAGTGCCTATATTTATATAAGTGGGGGGTAATCCGGCCAACGATGTGGCCCGTGCAGGCACGTAATACTCGCTTACCTCCTCCAGACCCGGTTCATGCCCCAACACCGATTTCCAGCCAAAATAATTGCTTTGTTTGGTCCAAACGAACTCGCCCGCATACGGATGCTCCGGCCCAATACTCGTGCGGTCATCCAGCATCGGCCGCAATAATCTTAGATGATGGACCTCGAATTCCTTCCGATCGCGAATGTATAAGGCTAGACCGGCCGCCAAGCCGCCGCCGGCGCTGCTGCCGCCAAGGGCGACTTTTTGCGTATCGATTCCCAATTCCTCCGCATGGTCAATACACCATTTCAGCCCTGAATAGCAATCCTGCAATTGACTTGGCTGAACATGCTCAGGCGCTAATCGATAATAAACGGATACGCAGCAAAAACCATGCTGTGCGGCCAGCGCCGCATTCCCCGGACGATCCCCGGCCGGACTCCCCAAAACCATGCCCCCGCCATGAATCGAATAATATAACGGCATTTTAGGATGCTTTGGCTGGATTGGCTTAATGATTTCTATTCGAATATCCGGACCGCCAAAATAACTTGGCACCGCCTTTTCTTCCAACGTAACCGGGAACATCTGCGTTACATCCAGTTGCCGCATCATTTGCGCTTGATTCTTTCGCGACTCCATTAGCGTAGATGCAGTGAGATTGGTTGTCGGGATTAAATCAATCGCGCTAACAATTTCCGGATCAACCAGATGTCTGCTTCTGCTTGTTTTCTCTTCCATAGTTAATGACTCCCCGCTTTCCCTCTTTTCAGACACTCCTATTTTAAAACGTGCACAAAGCATCCAAAATATAAACATTGACTTAGAATCATTTTTGCCATAAAAGACTCGGTAAAGCGCTTTGACCCCAGCGAAAAAAACAGCGGCAAGTCCGGGCATTTCCCGGCTTGCCGCTGCTTTTAACTTTTAACTTAGAACGTGCGGTAAAACAACCTGGCGCTTTCCTTCTCCGGAATCGGCAGGCGCTGCGCTACTGGCAGCATCTGCGGAAACGCCTTGTGCGGCTCGCGCTGATACCAGTAAGCGACCGACGCATAGTCGTTCGATTGAGCGTTTCCGTGCCCGTGCTCGATGCTGAAGCGGAGCGACTTGCGGAAGATGATCGGATCAACGATATGAAAGCGGTATTGCGTCATTTTGCCGGAATAATCGTTAAACGAAATCGTGTTGCTCTCTTTCCAAGCATCGCCGTTTTCCCGGATCGGCGCGTACAGCGACAAGCCGTGGTACGGAGCATAATACTTTCCGGCGGGATAGCCCCAGGCGGCGCAGAAATAATCCTCCGTTCCCGTCCCGTGCAGGCGGGGCGGCCACGGTTCGCCGTCGATAAAGAACATATCGTCTCCCTCCCCCGGCCAACTAAAGCCCGGCATCGGATTGAGGTGGTCGATGCTTAAGTTGCAGCCCACATAGTGGCCTTCGCCCACCGCATCCAGCAGCACGTAATTGTCGTCTCCGGTCAGATTTTTCAGCTCATATACTTTTTGGTCGGCATAATTGGCCTTGTCCTGCTGATCGTGTTCCGCTTTCAGCGCGGCCAAGTCCACCAAGCCCTGCGTCGGATTCTCCCTGCGCCACGAGGCGTGGAAATAGAAGCTGTCGTCCGGCACCTCTTTTTCCACATAGTCCACGTAAAAGTACAAGATCATCTCGTCCTCGCACTCATTGACGATTTCGATCCGCGCCCCTTTGCGGAACGGCATTTCAAAAAAGCAGTTCATCGCCGCTTTGTCTTCAATCACGCCTTGAGTCGTAATCATATTGAGTGGCGCGGACACATAGTGGCTGGCCACGCCGTGCCCGACGCCGAAGAAGTCGCCGACCGGCGAGTCCACGCTCGGTTCCTGCTCATCATCCCAAAACATGCGGATCAATACTTTGCGGAACGCGTATTTGTTTTTCGCCGCGATGGTCATCCAAATATGCTGAATCACGCCCGAACCGGCGATTTCCGCAATCGCCGCCGTTTGCCCGGCCCCAATCACAATGAAGTCCCTGTTGCCGCCCGTTTGATCCCAGCTCGACAGCCGCCGGGATGTCCCTTCCTTGCGCAAGTATAACTGGTTCATACCGCTTCCTCCCACTCATTTAAAGTCAATTCAAGCCTTAATCCCCGTTAACGTAATCCCTTCGATGAAATATCGCTGCCCGATGAAAAATACGATTATCGCCGGTAGCAGCACCACGGTGGCCGCCGCCATCATCAGATGCCACTCCGCCGAATACATGCCTTTAAACTGCTGCAGACCGAGAGCCAGCGTATATTTGGTTTCGTCGTTCAAATAAACAAGCGGACCGAGAAAATCGTTCCACGCCGCCAAAAACGAAAACAAACCGACGACAATCAGCGCGGGTTTGGTGAGCGGCAGGATGATCGACCAGAATATCCGTAAATGGCCGGCACCGTCCACGTAAGCCGCTTCATCCAGATCCCGGGGGATGCTGAGGTAGAACTGGCGCAGCAGAAAAATGTTGAACGCGCCGCCGCCAAACCAAGCCGGAGCGATCAGCGGGATAAAGGAATTGGTTAAACCCACTTTGCTCCAGCCGATAAACGTTGGGATCAAGGTGACCGCGTACGGCAGCATCATGCTGGACAGCAGCAGGCTGAACACCAGATTCCTGCCTTTCCAGGCCATCCGCGCGAAGCTGTAGGCGCTGATCGAGCTGGTTACGATGACGCCCAGCACCGAAAAGACGACGATGATCGCGGTGTTCACGAAATACCGGCCAAAAGGCAGGATCGTCAGCGCCTCGCTGTAATTAGAAAATTGCACGGGATTGGGAATCCACACCGGCGGCAGCTCGAAAATTTGCCCCATATTCATCAGCGAACTGCGGACGAGCCACACCAGCGGCAGCAGGCTAAAGATTCCCCCGGCCGCCAGCACCAGGTAGATCAGTCCTTTTTCAAACCAAGCCTTGGCTCTCATCGCGCGCCATCCCCCTCGTAATAAACCCATTTGTTCGATGTCCTGAACACGACGTAGGTCAAAATCATAATGATGGCGAACAGCACCCAGGCGATTGCGCTGGCGCTCCCCATCCGCGAGAACTGAAACGCTTCCCGGTACAAATAAAACACATAGAACAAGCTGGCGTTATTGGGCCCGCCGTTGGTCATGACATAAGCCTGCGAGAACACTTGAAAGCCGTTGATGATGCCCATGATCAGGTTGAAAAAAATCGTCGGCGTCATCAGCGGAATCGTAATATGGCGCAGCTTATCGAGCCGCGTTCCGCCGTCCATCTCGATCGCTTCGTACAGCGATCTGGGAATATCCTGCAGGCCCGCGAGAAAAATAATCATCGTCCCGCCCGTCGTCCACAGGTTCATTAAAGCCAGAGAAGGCACGACCGTTTTCTCGCCGAAAATCCATTGGCTTCCCGGCAGGCCCAGCGAGCGCAGCAGTTCGTTGGCGAGGCCGAGATCGGGATTAAGCAGCCACAGCCAAATAAACGAGATCGCGATGATCGGCACGATCGACGGCAAATAAAAGATCGTGCGGAAGACCGCTTTGCCTTTCACGTTCTGATTCAGCAGTATCGCCAGCAAAAAGGAGTAGATGATGCCGGTCGGTACGCTAAGGATCACGAAATAAAAAGTAACGGCCAGCGATTTGTAAAAATATTGATCCTCGCCGCTGAACATTCGTTTATAATTGTCGAGACCCGTAAAGGTCGGTGAATTCGATCCGGTGTAGTCGGTAAAGCTCATGTACAGGCTGTAAAGCATCGGGCCCAGCGTGAAGATCAGCAGGCCCAGAATCGCCGGCATGGCAAACAGCCAGCCGTAAAGGTCTTTTCGCTTTGTATGGCGCTTGTTCCGCAACCGATTCCCGCTCCGGGAAGAGATGGTTTCCACAAGCAAATCCCCCTCCGTCGAAACGCCCTGGCGGAGGCCGCCGCCGCTGGCAACGTGCTTTACGGCGACGGCGCTTTCGCACAGCGCTTCGTTATTTCAAGTAGGTGCCCTGTACCAGCGGCTTCACTTTCGTCTCCACTTCTTTCATCGCCGCTTCGGCCGTTTTCTCGCCAAGCCACACTTGATCGAGCGCGGCCGATACCGCGGCGTCGATTTCCACGAAGTTTTTGACGTTGTTTTCCGGCGACGGCTCGGCATGCTCATAGGTGGAGCGCATCACGGCATCCTGGAAACCAGCCGGTCTTCCGGGCAGCTCTTCGTTCGCCCACTCGTCGATCAGCTGCGGATCCTCGTACCATTTATTGAGCTGCGGCATCCACAAACCTTGGTGCAAGTCGAGTACGTTTTGCGGATCGGTGAGGAATTTGGAGAACTCCCACGCCTCCTTAGGGTGCTGCGAACTTTTGAAGATGATCAGCGAGCCGCCAAGGAAAAACGTTTTGTAGTCCTTGATGACCGGCAGCACGCCGACGCCCCAGTTAATGTTGGTTTTGCTCAAATCGAGGTGGTTCCAGCTGCCGTCGATGACCATCGCCACTTTTTTGGACTGCAGCGCGGTCGCCGGAGCGGGAATGCTGCTGGCCTGCACCGGCGATGGCGAGACGTGGTGCACGTTAATTAAATCGGCTATTCTCTGCAGCGCTTCGGTCGCCTCCGGTTTGGACAACCCGAATTCCTTGCCGTCCGCCGTCAGATAATCCCCGCCGTTGGAGAGAACCATCGGCATATAAGACGACCAGCCGAGGCTGAGTTTAACGCCGTATTGCTTGATGTTCTTCGGATCGAAGCCCGGATCGTCCGGATGCTTGCCGTTCCGGTCGAGCGTCAGCTTTTTGGCCGCGTCCACGAACTCGTCCCAGGTCCACGCTTCCTCCGCCTTGGTAGGCGGCAGTTCCACTCCCGCTTCCTTGAACATATCCGCGTTGTACATCAAGGAAGGGACGACGGACGCCTGATACGGTCCGGCGCTTTTATCCTTGTCCCAGTTCCACCAGGCATACTCCAGGTAATCCTCTTTCTTGATGCTCGGATCATCTTTCATTAAATCAAAGAAGTTGTAAATCAGACCCTCCTCGCCCATTTTCAGCTTCCAGGCGGCCGAATAGCTGATATCCGGCGCCTCGTTGCCGGCGACCATGGCGTTGAGCTTCTGCAGAAAATCCGTGCCCGGAATATGGATCGGGTTGATGGTGATGTTCGGATGTTTCTGCTCGAAGGCTTTGATCGCCGATTCCACCGCTTTCTTTTCCTCCGGGCTGCCCCAGAACGTGAACTTCAGCGTTACTTTTTCTCCGTTTTTCCCGCCGTCCGCCTTGTTGTTCTCGCCGCCTTGTTGTCCCTGGTTCGCTGGCGAACCGCTTCCCCCCGTTCCGCAAGCGGTTACAAAAAGCGCCAGAATGGTTAGGAAAACAAACAGCGTTTTTAATTTGCCGGATTTTGCTTGCATGTGCTGATCCCCCCGCTTAAAAATGTAAGCGCTGCAGTCGCTTGTTTTTATTGTAGAATCGCCGCTCCCGAAAACCTATGGGACGTTTTTTCGTTTCCTGGACGATTTTTCGATCAATTCAAGATTCGACGTCGATTCCGCTCCCTGAAACTACTTCGTCATGGGAAGACGCTTTTTGAACATCCTCTTTAAGGCTTTCGATACGGGATAACCAGCTTTACCCGCGTCCCCAGCTCGGGAACGGATTCGATGCCGATGCCGTAACGGCTGCCGTAGAGCAGCTTGACCCGCTTATCGACGTTTTTGATCCCAATGTTGGCGGAGTCTTCGGCCAGCACCTCCTTGAGGCGTTCCGGCATAATCCCGCAGCCGTTGTCCTCCACGCAGAACTCGATATCGTCCCCCTGCCGGCGCCCGTAGATCGTAATCAGTCCGCCGCTCTCCATATCCCCGAACCCGTGGATGATCGCATTTTCCACCAGCGGTTGCAGGAACAGTTTCGGCACGCTGGCTTCCTGCAGCTCCGGCGCGATGTCGAAGTCGACCCGGAAACGGTGTTCATAACGGTTGGACATGATGACGATATAATCCTTCAGCCAGCCGATATCCGCGGAAAGCGGCATCGAATCCTTGCGGTTGTCCGTCGTATAATGCAGCATCCGCGACAAGCTGACCAGCATTTTGCTGACCTGCTCTTTCTCCCCGTAAACGGCCATCCAGTTGATGATATTCAGCGTATTGTACAAAAAGTGGGGGTTAAGCTGGACATTCAGCGCCATGATTTCCGTTTCGCGCTCCCTCAGTTTGACGACATAATTTTCTTCGATCAGCTGCTTCACTTTCTCGTTCATGCTGTTGAATTTCATCAGCACATGCCCCAGCTCGTCTTTCCCTTCCACCTTGATTTTGGCGTTGAAATCGCCGCCCCCGACCCGCTTGATCGCAAGCAGCAGCTTGCTGACCGGTGAAGAAATCCGCATGGAAATCAAATAGGCGAACAACAGTGAAAGCAGCAGCAGCGAAGCGCCCAACGTGATGATAAAAAAGGTGATCGTTTGTCCGATATCCTTCGTCAGCGCGCCGGGAGGAATCAGCACGACCGAGGTCCAGCCCGTGATTCCGGACACCGCGTAACAGGCGATCATCCGTTTCCCGTCCACCGTAACGTAGGAAGCTCCGCTGCCGCGGCTCCGCACTTCGGCCAGCCAGGGTAAAGACGGTTTGCTCCCGATAAACTCAGCATTCGCATGGGAAATGATCGTGCCGTCTGCGCTGGCCACCAAAAATGCCGCGCCATCGATCGGAACGCTATCCCGGAAAATATCGGCATAAACATCGTCCCGGAAATTCATCACGAGAATCGGCTTCTCCGTACCTTCCCCAGCCCGCACGATCGCATCATTACGAACGCAGGAAGGATTCATCTGCCGGACGGCGGAAAATAAATAGCGATAATCGATGTCGGCGCCGGCCAAATCCGGCAATTGGTGCATCCGGCTGTACTCATAGGTCGGAATCCAGGCCAGACGCCCCTTTTGCTCCGCCGCCCGCTTGTACAGCTCGGATTCGTAAAAATGATCCGGCGGATACGTATTGCGCGCCTTGCTTCCGTAAACGAAAGCCCGGGTCACAAGCTCCACCGAATACAGATCCCGGGATGGCGAAAAATAACGGTTCAAAATTTGCGTGACCCGTTTATTCGTCTGCAGTAGTTCGCTTTCGGCCGGGGCGGGGCCGTCAAAAATTTGAAACAAGTCGCATTCCACCATCAGGGAGAGGCTGTCGTCCTCGATGATTTTCAGCCGTTCGTCGATGAGTTGATTGTTTTTTTGCACGATTTCCGTCACGTTATCCCGGGCCAGCTTAAGCATGATATTTTTGCTTGCATAAAAGGCTCCCGTTCCCAAGGTGGCCAGAGGCAGCGTGATCAATACAATGTAGGATAAAATCAGCTTGTTTTTCAGTCTCATGGCGCCACCTACAGCAGGTCTTTCTTGCGGAATTCCTCCGGTGAAAAGCCGGTTTCCCGCTTGAAGATCCGGGTAAAATAACCTGCGTCCCTGAAGCCCACGCTTAAGGCAATCTCGGAAATTTTCCGGCTCCCGTCCTTCAGCATTTCCTTGGCTTTCTCCATTCGGAGCCGCAGCAAATATTCGGTAAACGTCAGGGACGTATGTGATTTAAAGAAGCTGCTGAAATAAGCGGGGCTGAAAAAGAACCGCCTGGCCACCGTTTCGAGCGCGAGATCCTCCATGTAATGCTCCGCCAGATAAGCCCGGCACAGCTCGATAATCCGCTCGTTTTTATGGTTTTTCCGGTCCGCGATCCCCTCGATGATCCGGTTCACATAATCGGCCGCTTTCGCCCGGAGTTCATCCAGCGTGGAACAGGCCGGAATCCGAAATTCCATCTCGGACACGATATTGCCCGCTTCCTCCCTCCGCAATGCCGCTTCATTGGCCTTAACCAAGTTGACCAGTACATACAAAATGCTGCGCTTGAACTGGGCGGGAGCAGGATAGCCGCCTTCCAGAAGCCGCCGCACCAGCAAGTCCAACGCCTCCCGCGCCTTGTCCCGATTCCCGCCCGCCACCGCGTCCGCGATGCCGGAATCGTCGGGAACCCATGGCAAAGACGGCTTTTGCGGATTGTAAGCGATTTCATTATGGATGACAAGTTTCCCTTCTCCGCAATAAAACGTAAAGTCCAGCGCATTCAAAGCTTGTGCGAAGGAACGGGGCGCTTCGCGGCGCAGATCATTAACCCCGTCGCCTACGCCGATGGATACGGTAAGTTCGAATTCCATGCGAACCTGTTCGATAAATTGAGTTAACCGCTCAATTTCCTTTTTCATCAGCCATTCCAGGGAATGCGAAGGCGCAATGACGGAGACAAGCATAGGCTCGTCTCCCTCCAGGTAAAAGGAAATGGCCGGGCCGATCGGTTCGGTGACCTGGCGCATCCAGCTCTTGAAGCTGGTTTTGACTTCGGCGAATTCCTCGCCTTGATACATCTGTTCGACCTCGGATTTGGAAAACTTGGAGATCCATACAAATCCGACCTGTCCCTGCGGGACCAAACGTTCAATTTCCCGCAGCTCGTCTTCATTCGCCGCCGACCGCACCCAGCGGCTAAGCAGATGCTGTTCGTACACTGGAATGGCCGAACTCAGCTGCTCCTTCAGGCTCGCTCCATCTTGAAGGCGCATCCGCTCTTGCTCGATGGCGGCGTCCAGCTTGTCCAGCATCTCTGCCATATCACTCAGTTCCAGAGGTTTAAGCAGGTAATCGAACGCGCCGAGCTTCAGGGCCTGTCTGGCATAATCGAAGTGTCCGTACACGCTCAGGATGACGATTTTCATCGGCTCGCTCCGCGCTTTTAACTGCTCGATCATCGTCAGACCGTCCATATTGGGCATGCGAATATCCGTAAATATCATATCAATCCGGTTGTCCAGAGCGACGCGCAAGGCCTCCTCCCCATCCTTGGCCATAAAGATCCGGTAGTCCGGCCGCAGCGTCTTGATCATGTCGGCAATCCCGCGGCGATGCCGCGGCTCGTCATCCGCTACCAGCACATGGAACATCGTATTCCTCCCCTTCCGTGATCAAGTTAGAACCAACTGATACGGCGAAAATATCGTGAACTCATGCCGACAAACCGGCAGCCTCGATGCCAAGCGCCAGCGCCCCGCACAATCCGGCATTGTCGCTAAGGCCCGGCGGTACGATATAGTTGTCCATACCGTCACGGATCGCCGGTGAAGCGACATATCCGTTTAAGATTTGGGTAACCTCCTTGCGGATGAGCGGGAACAATTGCTTCTGATGCATGACCCCGCCGCCAAGAATCACTTTTTTCGGTGATAGCAGCAGAATAACCCCCGAAATGGCCTGCGCCAGATAATAAGCTTCCATCTCCCAAGCCTGATGATTGCCCGGCAGTTCGCTTCCTTTCACACCCCAGCGTTTCTCCAGCGCGGGTCCGCTGGCCATGCCCTCCAGGCAATCGCCATGATAAGGACACAAACCACCGAAGCTATCCTCCGGGTGCCGCCGGATCAAAACATGTCCCCCTTCCGGATGGACCAGTCCGTGGACCAGCTTGCCTTCCGTGTACACTCCGACGCCGACGCCGGTCCCTACCGTATAGTAAACGCAGCTATCCAATCCCTTAGCCGCTCCCCACTTCACCTCGCCGAAAACCGCGGCGTTTACGTCGGTATCAAAACCGATCGGTACCGGGTAATTGTCTTTCATGTACCCGACGATGTCAAAGCCTGACCATCCCGGTTTCGGCGTCGTAGTCACCCTTCCGAAAGTGGGACTGGTACGATCCAGATCAATCGGCCCGAAAGACCCGATTCCGATCGCCTCAACACCTTTGCCGTGAAAAAATAAAACCGCTTGCTCCAGCGTTTTTTCCGGCGCCTCCGTCGGAAAACTGATCCGGTCCAGAATTTCCCCCTTTTCATTCCCGACCCCGCATATGAATTTCGTGCCTCCCGCTTCAATAGCGCCAATTCGCATACTTAAACTCCTCCTCTTAAAACTGCAAGTGCTTTCACAATTATTTTACTATTTTGACAAACGTTTTACCATACTGATTTTAATACCGTGATATCAATTTACATAAATACTATTTATTTAGTAAATGTAAACGTTGACAACTTAAAAACTTATGTTATTATGATTTTGTAAAACGTTTTACTAAATGGAGATGACACGATGAAAAAAGTATTTTACAAACCGCAAGACGGATGGGTCGGCGATGTGATCCCGTTCTATGACAATGGAGAGTACAAACTCTACTATCTCCATGACCAAAGAGCCGGCGGCGATTATGGGAACCATACAACGTGGAACCTGATCACCACCAAAAACGGCCTGGATTTTGAGGATCACGGCGTGGCTTTGCCAAACGGCGGCGAAACCGAGCCGGACCGTAACGCCTATACCGGTTCCGTAATCAAGGATCAAAACGGCATGTACCACCTTTTCTACACCGGGCATAATCCCAACCCTGAGTTTTGCGTGGACGGCAAGCCCTTGCAAGTTGTATTAAAGGCCACCGGAACCGACGGAATCAACTGGACCAAGGACACGAATTTCAAGCTTTATGGAGACGGCGTGATTTACGAGAAGTTCGATTGGCGCGATCCGTTCGTATTTTTCAACGAAAAACGGCGAGAGTACTGGATGCTGGTTACCTCAAGGCTGGTGAATTCCTCGGAAAAGAAAGGAGGGTGCATTGCCCTGCTCACTTCCGATGATCTCGTGCATTGGTGTTATCGGGAGCCGTTTTACAGCCCGGACAAGTACATTACCATGGAATGTCCCGATTATTTTCAAATGGGAGACTGGCATTACTTGGTCTACTCGACGTTCAGCGAAAAGTTCGTAACGCATTACAAAAAAAGCAAAACTACCGAAGGCGTATATACTTCTCCGATCCCGGACACCTTTGACGGCAGAGGATTTTACGCAGCGAAAACGGCCTCGGACGGCCGGCAAAGATATGCTTTCGGCTGGGTGCCTTCCAAGCGGGGGGCAAGCGATTACGGCGATTGGGAATGGGCCGGTACCCTGGTTGTGCACGAGGTGTATCAAAGCGATAACGGCGATTTGCTGGTGAGGATGCCGCAAGCGGTCTATGAGCATTTTAATAGTGAGACGAATCTCATCCCTGAAGCGGAGAAAAACTGCCGCCACGCCGAAAACCAAAGCGGCTTCGAACTGGAATCTCCCGACGGGCTGGCTTACCGCGTTTTCAATGAACTGTCCTCCCAAGTCCTGATCGAAGCCGAGTTTGCGGGCTGGGAAGAGACGAAAGATTTCGGCATCGCGCTGCGCACCGACAAGTTGCTTGACAAAGGTTACTTCATTAAATTCGATCCGTTCCATAACCGGATCGCCTTCGATATGTGGCCGCGAACCAAGCCCGGTTTCTTTCAATGGCAAATTGCCGGCGACAAACCGCAAATGATCGAGCTGGAGCGTCCTTTCCGCTTCGCGGAGCACAACCGGATCAGCATCAAGCTGATTTTGGAGGACGATATTTTGTGCCTTTACGTCAACGACATGGTCGCGATGACCACACGGATCTACAACTTCAAAACCGGGCATCTCGGTTTTTTTGCGAACGAAGGTGCGGTTAAAGTTCAAAACGTTAGGCTCAAGACCAAAATCAATGCTTGACAAAATAAATGATGACGGAGATAAGGGGGTGTTGTCTTTCCAAACCACTTTGCACGATTATCCCTCTGGTTCAGGAAGCCAAGTCACCCGATCAAACGGGATAATCGTGCAAAGCCTCCGAACGGCGAGTCTCGCTCCAGGCCACGGTCTGTTGCCAGCTTGACTGTCAAGCACTGATGATTAACTTTTGAACCAAATTAAAAATGGAGGGGTATTGAAATGGCAAGTAACAGAAATAGGTTAAAGGTCTTCTCTCTTATCGTCATCTCCGCATTGCTTGCAACCGCTCTCGCCGGCTGCGGCGGCTCGGCGGGCAAAAACGCCGGGAGCGGCGCGCAGGATCAGGGAAATTCATCCGAGGCGGGTTCAGGCAAAACGATTACCTGGCTGACGGCCCGGCCGGAGAACGGGGCGATCATTCAAACCGTTCGGGAGCTGGCGGACCGCTATGCGGAAGACCATCCCGGCTTCAAACTGGACATTCAAGTGACGGCGGACAGACCATCCTACTTGACCAAGCTGAGAACGCTCATCGCGTCCGGTGAAGTACCGGAATTTATCGATACGGACGCCGATCCGTACGCCCAGGAACTGGCGGATGCCGGCATGCTGGTCGATATGAAGCAGTTTCTGGAGGAGCAAGGCTTGTACGATCAGTTCTACGAACCGGCGCTGAAATACCAGGAGCTGCCCGACGGACGTCTGTACCTTCTCCCCTTGGAATACCATCTGGAGATGACTTGGTACAACAAGAAAATTTTCGCCGAAAATAACCTGGCCGTACCCAAAACGATCGACGATATGCTTGCGGTCAGCAAGGCGCTTAAAGACAAAGGCATTACCCCGATCGCCGTGGACGGGGTCGATGTCTGGCCTGTACTGCGTTATGCGGCGATGATTCCATTCCGCGCCTCCGGGAACGAATTTGCCCGGAATCTGAGCCAGGGCAAGGCCAAAATGAGCGACGAAACCGGCATGCAAGCGGCGAATTTCGTCGCCAATATCGGCCAATACTTCCAGCAAGGCTTCGCCACCACGGATTACACGACGGCCAAAAACATGTTCCTGAGCGGCGAAGCGGCCATGTACCGGATGGGCACCTGGGAAATTCCGTCTTTCGTGGAAGAAAATCTGCCGGATAACCTGAAGGGAAATGTCGACTATTTCTATCTGCCAACCATGGCGGGCGCCAAAACGCCGGATAACGAGTTTTTCGGAAACAGCGGCATCGGCCTGGCCGCCACGGCCAGCAAGTTCGACGGAACCGCCAAGGACTTCTTAAGCTATGTCCTGAAAAACTACAGCGACGTCTACGTGGCTAAACAGCAAATGTCTCCGCTCAAATTTACGATTGAAGACGAGTCCAAGTTCTCCGAACTGTTCCTGCGGATCAAAAAGGATATGGACAATTACGGTTCGGAGTTTGCCAAGCCTTGGGATACGCTGCTCGACGCCAACACGAACTCCGTCATGAGCGATTTGATCATGAAACTGGCCATGGGAGCCATGACGCCGGAGGAGTTCGCCAAACAAGTCGACGATACCATCGCTCAAAACGCCGGCAACTAGATGCCTGCGTTCAGACAAACTGCTCCCCGCCCGGTCCTCCCAAGGTCCGGGTGGGCAGCTTTCATCCTAAGTTTGTCAATCTAAACTAACGGGGAGATTCTATATGAATGTACTCAAGGACAAAAAGGCATGGCTCATATTTATCACGCCCGCCCTGCTGTTTTATTTGGGAACCGTCTTTGTCCCGATCATTCAGTCGCTGAACTACGGGTTTCAAGATTGGAACGGAATCAAGGACGCCAAGTATATTGGGCTGGGCAATTACATCAAGATGTTCCATGACCCTTATTTCTGGAATTCCGTGCAAAACAACCTGGTGTACGTCGTCATCGTCGTGCTGATGCAAGTGTTCATCGGGCTGTTTTTCGCGCTGCTGCTCTCTTACGTCAAAAAAGGAGCCGGCATTTTCAGAACGTTGTATTATTTGCCGGCCGTTGTGGTCACCGTCGCCATCGCCCAGATGTTCCGCAACTTCTATTCCCTGCAGCCGCTGGGCCTGCTCAACATGTTCCTGGGATGGATCGGGCTCGGCCACTTGCAAAACGCCTGGTTATCCGATCCGCACACCGCGCTGATCGCCGTATCCATTCCCGAAGGCTGGCGCTTTACGGGGATGTACATGGTGATTTTTTACGCGGCGCTGATCGCGATTCCGAAAGAAGTCGAGGAAGCCGCCACCATCGATGGTGTGAACGGCTGGCAGTTGATCCGTTATATCAAATTGCCGAGCATCAAGCATGTGCTGAGCCTGGCTCTCATTATGTGCACCACCGGGGCGCTGCGGGGTTTCGATATCCCGTATATCATCGGTGTCCCGGGTTCGACAACCGAGTTGGTCACAACTTATATGTACAAAAAAGCGTTCTCCACCATCCAATACGGCTACGGCAGCGCGATCGCCGTATTTATCGTCATCGAAAGCCTGCTTGCCGTCCTGATCATCCGGGCCATATTTAATTCCAGGAAAGGAGAAGCGTAACCCATGAAATCCAAAAAAACGGCTTTGTCCTTCCTGCTGTATTTTATTGTGATCGCAATCCTGATCGTGCAAATCTATCCGGTGGTGTGGCTGATGTTGTCCAGCTTCAAATCGAGCATCGAATTGACGACAAAGCCGTTTTCGCTGCCGACGGTATGGTCGTTCGCCAACTATGCCGACGTATTTCGGGAAAGTGACCTGCTGCTGTATATCAAAAACACCGCCATCGTCACCTTCAGCTGTCTGGTGCTGATCATCTTCCTCAGCGCAACGGCGGGCTTTGCCCTCGTCAAAATGAATTTCAAGCTGAATTCGAAGCTGCTGTTGTTCTTTACGGTCGGGATCATGATTCCGATTCAGGTCACTTTGATCCCGCTGTTTATTATGTACAAAGATTTCGGGCTGCTGAACTCGTATCTGGCGCTGATCCTGCCGCAAGTCGGCTTTGCCCTGCCGTTGTCGATTTTGATTTTCACCAGTTTTTACAGCTATGTGCCGAATGAATTGATCGAAGCCGCCGTCATCGACGGATGCAACATTTATCAAGTGTTTTATAAAATCATTTCACCGCTGACCATCAACACGACGGTTACGGTCGCCTCGATCAACTTCATTTTCATTTGGAACGATTTTATTTTTTCCAACACCTTTACGAACGACAAGCAATACAAAACGATCGCCGTCGGGCTTCAGGAATTCATCGGGGCGTTTGGCGCGACGGATTGGGGCCAGACGTTTGCGGCCATCAGCATCAGCATCATCCCGATCATCATCACATACTTGTTCCTGAACAAATACGTGATGGCCGGCGTGTCCGACGGAGCGGTTAAAGGATAAGAGGATAGTAGGATAAGGAGAGATCAACCATGCAATCGATGAACCAATTGTTTGGCAGAATGAACGGAAAAAGCAGAGCGATCACGGCGGAAAATCCGCGCGGCCTGAAAGGCGAAGGCGGGAAAGCCGCCGGCCCCTTGGGCGTCGCCCGGAAGGGCAAAGCCTTTATCCCGCTGGCTCAGGGCGAAACCGCCACGCTCGTTGATATCGAAGGCCCCGGCATCATCCAGCACATCTGGATGACCGTGACCGACCAGACCGAAGCCGGCTGGTTCGTGTTGCGCGACCTGGTGCTGCGGATGTATTGGGACGGTGAAGAATCGCCGTCCGTGGAAGTTCCGCTGGGCGATTTCTTCTGCAACGGCTTCGGGGCCAGAGCGGTCGTCAACTCCATGCCGATTGTGGTCAACCCGGTCGGCGGCATGAACAGTTACTTTGCGATGCCTTTCCAAAAATCCGCCAAAGTAACGGTAACGAATGAGCATCCTCAAGAGATCGAGGCGTTTTTCTACCAGTTTGATTATATGCTGGTCGATGAGCTTGCGGAGGATACGGAATATTTTCACGCCCAGTTCCGCCGGGAAAATCCGACCAAGCTCAAGCAGGATTATACAATTGTAGATGGAATTAAAGGAAGAGGGAAATACATTGGCACCTATATGGCCTGGACCTCGCTGTCCCGATATTGGTACGGCGAAGGGGAAGTGAAATTTTACCTTGATGGCGACCGGGATTGGCCGACGATCTGTGGCACGGGGACCGAGGATTACTTCGGCGGCGCCTGGGGTTTCGTGAAATACGACAACGGCAACCCGGTTGAAGAGCAGACGTACTCCACCCCATTCATGGGTTTCCCGTATTTTGCGGTAAAAGATACGACAAGAGCGCATATTTACGATGGAGCGGCTTGTCCGATGCGCGGCTTCTATCGTTGGCATATACTTGACCCCATTTTGTTTGAAGAAGATTTGCGGGTCACCGTTCAACAGATCGGGCATGACGGAAAAGCGTTGTTCGAAAGAAGCGATGACATAAGCTCCGTATGTTACTGGTACCAGACCGAGCCGCACCAAGCGTTTCCCGCCCTGCCCGGCGTATTGGAAAGACGTCCGCGCTAATCAGGGCGAAATTTTCGCAATTCATATAGAAGCAGGGGTTTAAAAATGGCTAAAAAAAGGGTTACTTTAGTTCAAGTCGCAAAAGACGCGGGCGTATCGCCCGCGACGGTCTCCCATTTTCTGAACGGTAACTTTCAGAAGATGGGCGCGGAGACGAAGGAAAAAATCAGTCTCTCGATCAATAAGTTAGGTTATCAAGTGAACCCGGTGGCCAAAAGCCTTATCACCGGCAGAATGCACACGATCGGGCTCGTCTTGTCCGACAGCACCTATGACGGAGACGGTTACTTTGAGGACTTATACTTCCTCCATTTTGCCAAAGTCATCAAGCAGCAGTTAAAGGCCTTGGGATATAAAATTATCCTGCTCGACTTTGAAGAAATATTCATGAATATCCAGATGGTCGACGGAATCATCGTCAAAGCGACCTTGGACACGGAAAAATTCATGCCCAAATTAATGGACCTCAACGTGCCGGTCATTACGGTAGGACGCCACAACTTATCCTACGGAGCGCATGTGCTGCGCGTCAACGACTATCAGAGCGGTCAAACCGGGGTAAACCATTTGTTATCCCGCGGCTATGACAAGCTGGTCATTTTGACTTATCCGCACGGCCATGTTCCCGGTTTCGACGACCGGCTGAACGGAGCCAGCGAAACCTTGCAGCAAAACGGCAAGCTGCCAACCGTCATCACCGGCGATATGACGGAAACTTTCGGATACGATACCGTGATGAACCTGGCCAAAAGCAACCAGCTGCCGCAAGCTTTGTTTTGTTTAAACGACATCTCCGCCATCGGGGCGTTAAAGGCCTGCAAGGATTTGAACCTGGCCGTCCCGGATCAGCTTGCCGTGCTGGGCGTCGACGATATGCCGACCGTCTCCGAGCTGCTGAGCCTATCGACGATCCGGCACCCCATCAACGAATTGGCCGAGGCCGCTTCCAAGCTGATGATCGAGTCCATTGAAACCGACGGCCAGCGCCTCGAACCTGTCGAAGAAGTGTTCCCGACGGAACTGATGGTTCGGCGCACCAGTTGATATTTGAATACATCTCGGCCAGATCATTCAAAAAAATCGAGCAAGGGATTCAGTTATCCCCTGCTCGATTTTTTTGGCCAGAATTGTATTTCGACAAATATTCGATTGCCAAAATCAACGCTAAACGGAACCTTTCAGCAAATAACTGACCGCGATCGTATTCGGGCCGGTATGCGAACCTATCGCACATCCCCCTTCAATTACAGCCACTTCCTTGAAATGAATATGGTCGAGCAAATGAGAGCGAACCCTTTCTGCCATTTTCTCCGCCAGCGTTTGACCGATGATCACCAGGTTCGGACAAATCCGGTTTTTTTGACTGACTACTTTTTGCAAAATCGGCTCCAGCGCCTTTTCCATTTTACCACGGTATTTTTGAACGGAACGAACCTCGCCCTTAACGATGTTTAAGACTGGACGCACTTTCAGCACATTGCCGATGAGATGTTGTAAACTGGTAACGCGGCCTCCCTTATGCAGATAATCCAACCTATCCACCAGGATTTCGATCTTGACCTTCTCTCTCACATTCTCTATATCCCCGATTACTTCATTTAGGGGCTGCCCGGCTTCAAGCGCACGTGCGGCACGAATAACCAACAAGGCATAGCTGGCCGATAAGTGCATGGAATCCACGATGTGTACCCGTCCGGCCGGGAATTCTCTGGCTGCTATATGTGCGTTTTGATTGGTGGAAGATACCTTGGAAGACATGCTGATATATAAAATATTTTTTCCGGCACTGATCTCTGGCTCGAAAATCCGGTAAAAATCCGCAGGGGACGGAGCAGCAGTTTTGGGAATAGTTCCTTCTTCCTCAACGCGACGGTATAATTCGGCTGTTGTTATCTCCAGGGTATCTTTATAGGTTTGACCCCCCAGGGTCACATAAAGCGGGACGATCCCGATATCGTATTGTTTGATCCAATGATTTGGAAGATCCGATGTGCTGTCGGCTATTAATTTTATGACATTCTTTACGCTCATTACGTTATCCCCTTTCGATACTCGGCCCATACCCTCCTCGACCCTTGTATGTTCATTGTACTCTCGGACGGATAATGATACATCGTCCAAAAGGGTAGGCTCATTCCGTACTTTCGGGCAATAGTCCCTCATATACCATCAGAAAATCCATGTTATGCTCCCTTCAGCCAAGCTTGCCTCGGGGGATATCATACATTCTGGCACTCAACGCTATGTTATCATCTACGTAAATTTCGCAAATCGATCCGTCTATGAACACTTTGATTTCGTAAGGACGATCGGGAATAAGTTCAATCGGACGTTCCAGCTCAACCTCTTAAGGGAACGTTTTTCCGCCTTCTTCCGACTGCATAATCGCCCCCCGGAAGGTTAGGCGATTCCGCTGCGGTTCCAGGGTAACGTAATAGGCCGCATCCAACGTATCTTCCGTGCGCAGCATTAACCCTACACCTTGCGTTTGCCCGGAAAATGAGACGCTGGCGGAAATCTTGCATTGATCCGGCAATTCCTCCCGAGCCGTGCAGCCGGCAAAACCGTACGGGGACTCGCAGGAGAGATTGCGATCCGCAGCGAGCCAATCCCCCGTAATGCCTTGGAAATTTGCCGGAAGCGGATTCTTGAATGCCGCATCGACCGTGTCGGGTACTTTTACGGCAAGGGTACCGTCCGGTCGCTGAACGATTTCATGGACGATCAGGTTCCCGCCCCAATCCCAGGTGTGGTAGTCCTTGCCTCGGGATTTCGGAGGATTCCACCCGAACAAATCGTCGTCTTTCGTGGGATTCCATCCGAATAGATAGCGTTACTCCCCGTCGGACACCGATTTCGCCGCATAGAAGGCCCGGCCGTCGAAGGTATCCGGGGAGTCAGCCACGGTCCCTCCAGGGAACGGCTCATCCGGTAAAACCTACCCAGGCGTTCTCCGGCCGATAGAAAAATTCCCTCATCTTCCTTCCTCCCCAAGTTTCAAGTGATCAAAAGGCGCCGTTGGATTCATGTCAGGCGCTCCCTTCTTGCCAGATCGGCTTCATATCCCATACTTCCAGCGAGGTGACAGTCAGCTTGTCGTCACCCCAGACCTCAAGCCCCATGGCATCCTTACGGCTCGGATACACCCGGGTCGTCAGGCTTTTCAATCCGTTGGCATAGGCTTCGACCATGGAACGGTCCAAATAAAGGTGCAGCTTCAGATTCTCGCCCGGCAACTCCAGCTTGCCGCCCTGGACCCCTCCGCAACTTTCCCCCGGATGCTGCGTCGTTTTCGTCCGATCGACCAAGAGCATCGATTGATTCGCATCATAATACAGCAGCGTTTCCTCTACTCCGTCCGGGGTGCGCCGGACCTTGATTCCGAATTTCCGGGCGCTGCCCGGCTCGATTTCCAATCGAATCTCAAGCATGTCGCCTTGAACCTCCCGGAGCCGTGCATTCGCTTCGGCGAGTGACTTGTCCCGAAGCGATAGACGCTTCTCTCCGCGCAGCGATTGCAATTCCTGGATCGGCTCGATTCCCAGCCGTCCGTCTTCCCGCAAATATACGCTCAGCGGCAAGCCGCCGTTATGGGCCCAACCTGACTGATACTCCAGCTCGGGCGTCCGATCGCCTTGGGCGATTGTAAAGATGATTCTTCTACCGGTTTTCAGATCCACCATTCCGCTCGGGCCGGTAAAGTGGAAATCACCGACGTCAATCAGCTGCGGCTCCTCTTGATCAGGAACGAAGGTCAGATTTTCCTTGTCAAGCTGCCCGATCCAATAGAACACCTCGACATCCGCCCCCTTTCCCACCGGGCTGACCAGCAGAAGATGTTTATTCACCCCTTGCTTGTCGGCACCAAGAGGAAGAAAGACGGGAAGCTCCCATATAGGGCCAAGATAAGGAAACTTCTGCAGATCCGCTTGATAAAACGGCCCTTTGTACGTCCAATTCAACATATCCTTTGAAGCAAACGCCAAGGCCGCTCCGCCTTCACCTTCGATTCCGGATCCGACCAGGGCATACCAGCCGTCATCGTCCTTCCAAACAAAGGGATCGCGGAAATCGCCGAATGCGCCCATGCCCTTTTTCTGCACGATGAGCGGCTCCGGATGTTTGACCCAGCGTACCAGTTCCGAGTCGCCATCCCGGGAGTAGGTGCTTCGGGCCAGCGCCACGCTCTGGTTTGGCGAAGCGCTGTCATTGCCCGCCGTAAAGAACAAGACCGGCAGGCCGTCCGCATCATAGGCCGCGCTTCCCGACCAGATCCCGTCCGGTGCAAGCCCATCCTTCTCCGGCGCGAGCGCCACAGGAAGATCGCGCCAATGCACCAGGTCTTCACTTACCCAATGTCCCCAATGGATCTGATGAAAGAAAGGCCCAAGCGGGTTATGCTGATAAAATAAATGATATTTCCCTTCAAAATAGATCGGCGCATGCGGTTCGTTCATCCAATGGGCCGGCGGGCTGACATGATATTGCGGTCGGTGCCGGTCCGCCAGCAAAGGCGTCCGGTCAAGCTTGATCTCATCGTATTTTAAGGACGGATGGACTCCTCCGTGGGTAGTATCCAACACTTCCCGATAAGCGGCGGCTACCTCCTCCGCGCTTAGGACCCGATTATAGATCTTAAGCTCGTCGATGATTCCGCTAAACATGTGCAGGCTGAATGCTCTCGCCAGCCGGCTGCTGTGATTGTTTTTACCGATGAGCAGGTCCATGTCCACAGCCTCGGCCAAGCGGGAACCGCATGGCACGGGAGCCGAGGCGATTTCGCTGCCGTTCAAATACAGCTTCATTTCGCCCTGGTTTCCATCAAACACCGCACTAACGTAAGACCATTCATTTTTGGGCAGTTCATAGCCGTCAGGGGACCAAAGTTCTTTCCATTCGCCGCTTTCGAGCCCAAGTTGAAAGGACCAAGAGCCGTGACGGAACATGCCAAGCAGATATCCTTGCTTGCTCTCCCCGTTGTAGCGGTTTACGATCGCGGCCAGTTTCCCCCCTTCCCCCCATTCATACGAACGGGGCGCTACCCATACTCCAATGCTCAGCGCTGAAAGATATGCCGGCTCCCCGTCGGAATCGTCCTCATTTAACGAATGGGCAACATAAGTCGAGTAACCGTCGAACAGGAGTCCACTGCCCAATACGCCCTGTCTCCACTGTGGATCACGCGGTTCGGTAAACTCCGCTTGCTTAAATACGTATTGAATATCATCCCGGGTTTGGGATACGCTCTCCAAAGCTTTTGCTCCGGTTCCTTCGTCAAAAGCCCAATACATCATCAGCCCCTGGTTGTCGGGTACTTGGCTCACGCGTCATTCCCCCTTGAAGGCTGCTCAACGGCACCATTAGGAAAAGGAACGGAATTCAGCGTATGGATATGAAGTGATTTCAATATAACCCGTCCCGAATTTGTGCTTATCCCAACACTCTCGATCGGAGCGTCAGGGAAAATCTGATCCGTCAGTACAACCAGTCCTCCATTTGCATACACTTCAACCGCATTGCGATCCAGCCAGATATGAAGCTTGATCTTTCCATTGTCCGGTGCCAGTCCGGCCCCATGCTCGCAAGCGAACGACGGATGGAAATCGGTCAAGCCCGAGTGCGAGCGGTCAATAAATAGCCATTCGCGCTCAGCATCGTAGCCGATCCTTGTTTCGCTTTTCCCGGAGGATTTCAAATGGATATGGACTCCGTTCCCGGACCGGATATCGATGTCCGCTTCAATTTCCAGCAAATCGTAGTTCGTCTGCAGCGTAAACGGCGCCTCCGGCATGACTGTGACATCCTCCCGGCTCATCGATGCTTGGCGCAGCTGTTCGACTTCCCGGACCGGCCTTTGCGTCAGCACCACCCCCTCGTCACGGCTCGTCAACGACAAGACCCGAGGCAACGTCATCGCGCCTCTCCAGGCCCCGGTTGGCGTCTCGCTGGCATATTTCCAGTTGCTCATCCATCCGATGATCACGCGGCGCCCGTCTTGCTCAGGCATATCCGACCAGGTCACCCCCGCATAGTTGTCTCGTCCATAATCCAGCCACAAGATCCGATCCTCAGGATTGTCATTGATGAATGTATTTCCGTCGAACTCACCAATAAAATACTGCGTTCGCGATCCTTCCGGAACGGAAGGATTATCCCCAATGCTGATGATCAGCACCCATTTGGACCGCCCGCTGTCACCCATCGGCAATTCAAAGAGATCCGGGCATTCCCATACACCGTCATGCGATCCTTCCCCTTTGCCGAATTCGCCGGTTAGCGTCCATTCAAGTAAATTTTTCGACCCATAAAAACGAGCATGGTCTCCCGCCACAAGCACCATCACCCACCGCTCGCTTTGCGGGTGCCAGAACACTTTCGGATCTCGAAAGTCAATTAGTTCATCCTCGGCGAGAACCGGGTTCCCCTCATACTTGTGCCAAGTACGGCCTTTATCGCTGCTGTAAGCCAGGCTTTGCCGCTGGCGCGGCTGTCCGGTCTTTGGACAGGTATCCGCATGGGTAAAGATAGCGGCCAATCCATGCGAACCTTCGAACAGTCCGCTGCTGTTGTTCCAGTCCACCACGCAGCAGCCGGAAAAAATAGCCCCGTGCTCATCCGGGAACAAAGCGATCGGCCTATGCTCCCAATGGATCAAATCCGGACTTACCGCATGTCCCCAATGCATCGGCCCCCATTTGTTGCTAAAGGGATGATGCTGATAAAACAGATGATATTCTCCTTCGTAATAGACCAATCCATTTGGATCGTTCATCCAGTAGGATGGAGTTGAAAAATGAAACCCCGGTCTGAATCTATCCTCATGATGCTGCCTATTTGACTCGATCATCGCGTTCATCTTGTCTGTCGTCGGCATATTTCTCCCCACCTATCGATTGTTTAATTACTTTGCAACTGTGCGTTATAGCGGTCCAGCCCCGTTTGATAGATCTCCATCAATTCGTTCAAGCCCATCTTCTCCAGCGTTTTCACATAGCTGTCCCACTGCTCATCCGCTCCGCCCTCAACAATGAATTTGCCTCTTTGGGTATTTACATATTTAATCAATTCGGGCTCGATTCGATTAATTCTGTCCAGTTCATCAGGCTCAAAGAAAATGCTCGGATAGTTTTCCTTTTCCATATAGGGATCGTAGTACTTCTCCAAATCTTTCACGCGCTGCTGAGCCCGCGGCTCCAAATCAACGACTTTCCCCAAGTCTTCAATGGTAATAACGCCGGGGCCGCCTGCGCCGGGAGCCACTTTTTGCCGAAATTCGCCGGCGGAAGTTCCCTCAGGAAGCGGCAGGTTCACCAATTTTCCGTTTCCGTCTTTCTTAAACACCACATCCAAAGGCCCCCAGTGAATCTGCGCTGCCATATAAGGTTCATACTGCTGATCGATCCATCTCATCGTGATTTCCGGATAACGGTTCTCCTTGGTAATCACGAAGGCCCCCCGTGCCGGACCGCCTCCATTGCCGCGGCCGATCAATTGATCCCCTTTCGGTCCCTTGAGCGGAGACAGTAAAGCATAATCCTGGCTTCTCTCTGATCCGACGACCTCTTCGGCTTCCCACCAAATATAGGAGCCAAGCGTTTCGTCCGTTGTTTTGCCTTTGGCCAGATACTGAGCGGCATCCTGGGTGAAAGACTCGGGGTCAATCAAGCCCTGCTTATACCACTTCTCGTGAAAATATTTCAAAGCTTCCTTATATTCGGGTTGTGTAGCGGTAAAGATCACTTTTCCGTCGCGGACGATCCGATGCTCCATGTTATCCGGAAGTCCAAAAGCTCCGAAGATGCCGCCAATGTCCATACACCACTGCATGTGCATGAAGCTTAAAGGAATTTCATCGGCTTTGCCGTTGCCGTTCGGATCCTGCGTTTTAAAGGCAAACAAGGCTTCCGTGTATTCATCCAGCGTTTGCGGCATGTTCAGGCCGAGCTTGTCGAGCCATTTTTTATTGATGACGTGGAAGAAAGGGTTGGTTCCGAGGTTATTCTCCTCCCACGACGGCAGCCCGTAGATGTGTCCGTCCGGCGCCGTGATCGCCGATTTGATGTCAGGGCGTCGTTCGAAAAGCGCTTTCAGATTGGGGGCATATTGATCGATTAAATTCTCCAGCGGAATAATTGTTCCGTCTTTCCCGTAGTTGATCAACTCGTAATCAGAAAATCCGGCGGCGTAAAAGGCGTCAGGCAGATTTCCGCTGGCCAGCAGCAAATTTTTCTTCTCGGCGTAGTCGGTGTCCGGAATGTTCTCCCACTTGATCTTTACGTTGGTTTGCTCTTCGAGACGCTTGAAAATTTCCATCTCGGAATACTCTGGTGCTAAAGCGGCTTTGGGGGATACCATCCTTAAAGTCACCGTTTCATTCACAATTGGCAAACCGGTTTTATTGAAATTCGCGTCCTGATCCGGACTCTCCGCTTGGTTTTTTGAGCCGCCCCCGCCCGAACATCCGCTTAATGCAAACGCTCCGGCCAACAGAAGAATCCCCGCGCTTTTAAATAAAGATTTCATCGTTTACATAACCTCCCTTTTGAACTTTCACCAATTGAATTTCTTTCATGAAACGTCTCCCGGATTGGTCTTATGATGCCTTGCATCGATTTCGCTGCACATCCCCCCTTTCAAGCCCGGGATCCGCATTACCCCTTGATCGAGCCGATCATCACGCCTTTGACAAAGTACTTTTGCAGGAAAGGATACAAAATCAAAAGCGGCAGGCTGGATACAATGATCACACCGTATTTGATCAACTCCGTCACCCGCATCTTCGCCGCGTAGGATTCCACGTCCACCATCATCCCGGAATTGACCTGATTTTGTACGAGAATATTGCGCAGCACTAGCTGTAGCGGGTATTTGGTCTCGTCGTTCAAATAAATCAAAGCATCGAAAAAACCGTTCCAGAAACCGACAACATGATATAGCACCATGACGGCAATGATGGATTTGGACAGGGGCAACACAATGCTCCAAAAAAATCGGGTATTGGAACAACCGTCGATCGAAGCGGCTTCCCACATTTCATCCGGAATGGTCGACTGAAAAAAGGTTCTTACGATAATGACATTAAATATCCCGCCGGCCCCGGGAATGACCAGCGCCCAGATGGTGTTCAGCATATGCAGGTCTTTGATTAACAAATAGGTAGGAATCAACCCGCCGCTAAAAAACATAGTGATCAGCAAAAACCACATGATGGCCGATCTCCCGACCAAATCCTTACGGGCTAACGGGTAAGCCGCAAACACGGTAACGGCTACTCCAATCAAGGTTCCCAACCCTGCGTAAAGCAGTGAGTTGGCATACCCGATCCAGATGGAGAAATCATTGAATATCCGTTCATAGCCATCAAGCGTAAATCCCTTCGGGTACAACCAGACTTCCCCCGAATAAATCAGATTAGGATCGCTAAATGAAGCAATCAGCACAAAATACAGCGGAAATAATACAAGCAGCATCACTAAGGTCAACACAAAATAATTGATGGCGTCAAACCAGACGTCCCCTCTGCTTTTTCTCTTCAATAATCGGTTCAAGTGAATTCCCCCCCTACCACAAGCTGGTTTCCGTCAATTTTCTGGCGACCCGGTTGACGGTGACAATCAGGATGATATTGATCACGGATTTAAACAGTCCAACCGCTGTTGAAAAGCTGTATTGCGCCTTCTGAATCCCCAATTCGTATACATAGGTCGGAATAATATTGGAAGTGGCATAGTTCAGATCGCTTTGCATCAAAAAGGCTTTTTCGAAACCGATGCTCATGATGTTCCCAAGAGCAAGAATCAGCAAGATCACGATCGTCGGCAAAATGCCGGGGATATCCACGTACCATACCCGCTTCCATTTGCTTGCCCCATCCATGATCGCAGCTTCATGAAGCTCAGGGTTGACCCCCGCGAGCGCGGCCAGGTAAATAATCGTGGAGAAGCCGGTCTCTTGCCATATTCCCGACAAAATGTACAGCGGACGGAACCAGCCTTCGTTGGCCATAAACAAAATGGGCTCGCCTCCGAACAAGGTGATGAGGTGGTTCACGATCCCGCTGTTTGGCGATAAGAAAACATTAAGCATGCCGACAAGCACGACGGTAGAGATAAAGTGCGGCGCATAAATGACGGTTTGGATAAATTTCTTGTACCGCTTGCCCAGCATTTGGTTCAGCAGGATCGCAATGATCACCGGCGCCGGAAAGCCGAACACCAGCGACAGAAAACTAAGCGTCAGCGTGTTGCTGATGATCGTCCAGAAGTTATAGGAATCGAAAAAATCAATAAAGTGTTTGAACCCTACCCATTCGCTGCCCCAAATCCCCTGGCTCGGCGAAAAATCCTTAAAGGCGATTTGCACGCCGTACATCGGATAGTACTTGAACACGAGATAGACCAGAAGGATGGGCAGCAGAAACAGATACAATTCGTAGTTGCGTTTAACCTGAACCCAAGTCTTGCGTTTCGCCTGGACTAGGGGTTGATCTACCCCGGAATCGCTTGAATTCACCTTTATGCACCCTTTCTACACAAAATATAGCAATATTGAAACGTTTCCAATTTAATTGAAACGTTTCCAATTTATCAGAAGAAAAACGTCAACCGGCTAACCCGCAAAGTGAATCTGCCGTGCAATGATGTTTTTCTCATGATCTAGAACCGTAAAAAATCAAGTCGTTTCGCCTTGCCTAAATATAACCGGTAAACGATAAACTTCCCGATCCAACGTTTCGCCTTCGATCCTTTTGAAAAGCAGCCTGATCGCCGTACGCGCCATCTCCTCTACCGGCTGCCTGATCGTTGACAATATCGGGTGAAAATAAGGATGATCCTGAATGCCGTCATACCCGATAACTTTTACATCCTCCGGAACGCGAATGCCCCGCCTGCCCGCTCTTTCTATATATTTGGCGGCAAACATATCTGTAATGGCAAAAATGCCGTCCACATCGCGAAACTCATCCAGAAATTGTTCAAAATAGGCATCGTCGTCTACAACGGGGTCCGGCTTCTCATAGACAACATAGTCAACGCCCATTGTTTTCGCCTCATGAACGAAACCCTCTCTCCGATTCATCGTTTCGCTGAAAACGGAAGTGACGCTGCCCAGAAAAGCCGGTTTTCGGACCCCCGCTTTAACCAGCTCCTTTAGCGCCAGACACCCCCCTTCAAAATTATCCGAGGTGACGCATGTGATCTTCTTGTTAAAGTGTCTGTCGATGCTGACAATCGGAATGTCTTTGCTAACATCATTTTCAATATCGTTGTACGTAATGCCGACTATGCCCGCCACTTTGTTTTGCTGCAGCATATCCAGATAATACAATTCCTTTTCGGGTTTGCCGCCGCTGTTGCACAACATGAGCTTATAACCTTCCCGATCCAACTCATCTTCAATGTAATAAGCCAGTTCGGAAAAAAAGGGATGCCAGATGCTCGGGAGCAGCAGGGCTACCATCTTGGATTTGCGCATCTTGAAATTTCGGGCAATCTCGTTCGGGATATAATTCAACTCTTGTATTGCCGCCTCCACTTTTCTGCGTGTCGCGGGTTTTACGGCGCCCGAATTGTTAATGACGCGGGAAACGGTTCCCACGGCTACGCCGGCTAAGTTGGCTACATCTTTAATACTTGACATCTAACCCCCCATTTAAGCTCTTTTATGATACTCATCATAACACCAAATTGGAAACGTTTCAATATTATTTGGAAACGCTTAATAAATTTCCGCCGAAAAAAGGAATATGGAGGCAAGGAAACAAAAACCAATATTACCCGTTATGGAAGCTGTTTGAGAAAAACGAAGTTTATCCACGATCTACCTGATATTCGAAATATATTCCCTGGCCGTTATGCCGTATACGCGTTTAAAATGCTTGTTCAAATGCGATAAATCCACAAACCCGCATGCGGCGACCGCGGCGTAGATATCCTTGTTTTTTTCGATCATCCGCTTGGCGTGCTCCAATTTGCTGTTCAAAAAGAACCGGTACGGAGAGATGCCCGTGTTCGCTTTAAACGCCCGGATAAACTGGAATTTGGTCATTCCCAGCTCCCCGCATAACTCATCAAGTTTCAGCACTTGGTCCAAATTGGCGTAAATCATTTCCTTGGCCCGGATTATGAGGCTGTCCCCTTTACCAAACATCGTACTCATTTCAATTTCGGAAAAATGATCCGCAAGCGCTGCAAGCAGCTCATAACATAGCGCTTCGTCCTGATTGCCGAAAATCGCCCGAACCAGGTTCAATATGCTTTGCTTCAGCCTGCGATTATATACGATCGGGGACGAAAACTTGACGATCTCCTTCAACCCGGCCAGCTCCATAAATAATTTCGGATGGATGTACACCATGACATAATCGATGCCTGTCCTATCCTGGGACCTTCCATCATGCACCTGTTCCGAATGAAAAAGCATCACTCCGTCCCGATAGGACGACTGGAAACTTCCGTCCAAATTGTACTGCTGGACGCCGCGCAAAGTGACGCCAAAAGCGTATTCTTCATGGCTGTGCTTCACGTATTCGAACTCGGACATACTTGCGGACAGCGCGGTGATTCCCGCCGCTTTCTTATATACGAATGTGTCCATCCCAAATCACCCCGTTTTATCTCCATATCCCCAATACCTCTATGGCAGAATAAACCAATAATACCGCTAGAGCAATGTTGGCAACCTTTTGATATTTTTGCAAAAAACGATGCAGCATTCTGCCAAACAACGCCCATGTGACAAATGCCAAAAAAGCAATCACCGTGATCGCCAGCACAAAGGCAAATATACTCAGCGAAGACTTGTAATAGGGCATAACATAGCCGGGGATCACTGACATCGTGAATAACCATATTTTAGGATTTACAAATTGCATGACATATCCGGATCTAAACGTAGCCGCTTGTGCCGCCGTATTCTCCGACAGATTCATTTTGTACACTTGATAAGCAAGGTAGAGCATATATACGCCCCCTATTATCTGCATCACCAGCAAAATTTTCGGCACGATGGTTGCAATTAAGCCGTTTAGAGCGGCGGAGGCGGACAGCAGCATGAAAAAGGCGACAGTCGCCCCCCACATGTATCGAAAAGACTCTTTAAGCCTATTATGATGGGCTATCGATAAGATAGCAATATTCGTCGGCCCCGGCGTAAAAGTGGCAATCACGCAATACGTCAGAAAAGAAATCAAGCTCATCAAGATACCTCCATGCATTTAATACATGCATGTTACACTCTCCGCTTCGTGCCGGTATAGTACGATATTGCAGGGGTAGTAACGCCTCCGCCAGTTCATCTCCCCCGCCCGCTATGTCGTTCGCAAACAGGCCCTCGCCAAATTTTCGCTTGGGGGATCAGGCAACTATTCTATCGGAACGCGGTTTATGAAATAGTTAACGTTGACACCTTTGTTGCAACCTCATGGCTAGTTCAAAAAAACGAACAGGAGGTTTTCGTATTGAGTAAGCGGTTACGCCCTTTTTGGAATCTTGCTCTCGGATTTCTTGTCGGCCTCTCCCTGGTTTGGTCCGCGTGTCTGCCCCTTTCCACCGCGTCGGCCGCAGCCCCCAGGCAAGCGGAAAAGCTTGGCCGGGGACTGGTGGCGGTGAAAGTCGGCGGCGGGGTGTTTGTAAGTTGGCGGCTGCTTGGGACCGAGGAGCTATCTGTGTCATTTAATCTGTACCGTAACGGAACCAAGGTGAATTCCAGCCCGATAACGAACAGCACGAACTATCTTGACGCGGCGGGCACGGCTTCCTCCTCGTATACGGTCCGGGCGATCGTCAACGGAACGGAGCAATCGGCCTCCCCTGCGGCCCGTGTATGGGCCAACAATTATCTTGACGTGCCGATCCAGATTCCGGCCGGCGGCACGACCCCGGACGGCGTCAGCTACACGTATAGCGCCAATGACGCCAGCGCCGGGGACCTGGACGGGGACGGGGAATACGAAATCGTGCTGAAATGGGACCCGTCCAACTCCAAAGACAACTCGCAAAGCGGATACACGGGCAACGTCTACCTCGATGCGTACAAGCTAAACGGCACGCGCCTATGGCGGATCGACCTGGGCAAAAACATCCGCGCCGGCGCTCACTACACGCAGTTTCTCGTATATGATTTCAATGGGGACGGCAAAGCCGAAGTCGTTTGCAAAACCGCGGACGGCACCGTTGACGGGACAGGCGTGACGATTGGGAACGCCGGTGCGGATTACCGCAACTCGAGCGGATACATTTTGTCGGGACCCGAATATCTGACCGTATTTAACGGACAGACGGGCAAAGCTTTAAGCACCATCGACTATGTTCCGCCAAGAGGCAACGTATCCAGTTGGGGCGACAACTACGGCAACCGCGTCGACCGTTTTCTCGCTGGCGTGGCCTATCTGGACGGCGTCCATCCGAGCATCATTATGGCGCGCGGTTATTACACGCGCACGGTCGTGGTCGCCTATAACTGGAACGGCAGCACCTTAACCCGGAAGTGGACGTTTGACAGCAACAGTTCCACCAACCCGGGAACGGCCGGCCAGGGCAACCACAGCTTAAGCGTGGCCGACGTGGACGGCGACGGCAGAGATGAAATCATTTACGGCGCTTTAACCATCGACGATAACGGAGCCAAGCTGTATAACACAGGATTGGGGCATGGAGACGCGCTGCATGTGGGGGATTTGAATCCGAACCGGCCCGGCCTGGAGGTTTTTAAGGTGATGGAAAGCACCAGCGCGCCTTACGGTGCTGCCGTATGGGACGCCGCGACCGGGCAAGTTCTGTGGGGCGTTTATACCGGCAAGGATACCGGGCGGGGCATGTCCGCCGACATCGATCCGAATTATCCGGGGGAAGAAGTATGGGCCAGCGGCGGAGTTGGCTTGTACTCGATTACCGGCAAGAAAATCAGCAGCTCCACGCCTTCGATTAACTTCGGCATCTGGTGGGACGGCGATCTGTCCCGGGAACTGCTCGACGGAGTTAAAATCGACAAATGGAACTACTCCAATAACTCCATGTATAATCTGCTAACCGGATCCGGCGTTGCTTCCAACAATGGCACCAAAGCCACGCCAACCCTGCAGGCCGATCTGTTTGGCGACTGGCGCGAGGAAGTGATCTGGCGCAAATCCGACAACACCGCGCTGCGGATCTATACCACCACGGACATCACCAATTATAAAATTTACACCCTGATGCACGATCCGGTGTACCGGCTCAGCATCGCCTGGCAGAACGTCGCCTATAACCAGCCGCCGCATACAGGGTATTTTCTCGGCAACGGCATGGGCCCGGTCACAAAACCGAATATTTATGTTGTGCCGTAAATAAGCTGAAAAGCCGGGGCGCCACGCGCTCCGGCTTACTTTAAGTTGATTTCCTTATGAAGGGGACAAGGAAACTGTCGCCGGCTCTTGAGCAGCCAGCTCCGGCCGCTTGGCAGGCAACAAATTTTCCACCGCCAAGATTTGATCAAAAAGGCCAAAAACTTCTTCCGTATCGTAAAGATTTTCGAGGACGCTGACTTCCGCCATTAAACGCCCCGAAAGCGTAGCCATGGTGAGCAGCAGAGACTGATTTTTAATCGAAAAATACCTGGAATCCACCATTCCTCCATCATCGGTTCCTTGATAACTCCCAGATTGGACAAGCCGTTTCCCGGGCGCATGCTGCAGCAAGCCGTCGGTTAATCGGCAGCAGATAAATTCGCTTAATGTCATTTTTTCACTTTTGCATTGCCGTAAAATTTCCCTGGTCTCTTCCGGGCTGAAGCAATACGCCTTTTTGACGTGTCTTCCGCCTGGCTCCGGCCTTCTGCCGTGGCTCAGATCCACGGTTTTGCCTCGGCCTCCCGCTTTGCCCGTCACCTTGAACAGAAGTTCTATCACAAAAGGCTGATCGGTATGATTTGCCGCATCTCCTCCTTGCTTAGCGCCGGCCAAAATTTGCCGACCACTCCCTTTCCGTTGCTGAACTGCCAGCAGCCAAGCCCAAGCGGAGACAACATTTAATCGGAGTTGCCCAGCTTGCGCAACTGCAGTGAATCTGTCATCGTTATTAACCATTCCAATAAAAAAGATTTTAATCCAAATAATCCCCTGTTCGTTTGACTATATGGTAAAACCCGTCACCTCCTCCTGGTTTTACTTGACATTTGTATACTTCGGGTCAATGATAGGCACTCGCCAGCCCCCGTTCGGGATTTTTCACCCTAGAGATGGGGACCATGCTGAGCGAACTGCGAAAAGCCGGTGTGCAACCAAGTCGCGCACCGGCTCTCCGCTTTAGAAACAATCAATCCGCCCTCTCGGGCAATCTTATTCCAACTTGTCCAAATCCACAATAAACCCGTTCGTCTTCAAAATATCCAAACCAAGCAAGCCCATCTCATCCATGATCTTGGTATAAAACGGTACGGTCCCACCTATTCCATAAGCTTCGTAAACAGGGTCTCCATTTTCATAAGTAACTCCGATCTGTTCCATGGCATCGGGACTGAATATGGTGTGGGATGAGCCGGTATCCAAGATAACATCTGCTATCTGTATCGTATTTCCGCGATAAGTTACAGAAAGGTTAATCGTCAGAAGATTTCGATGATCATGAATCTTCATAGGTTACGCCGCATCCTGACCAAAGGATCCGTACGCAGATGAATGACGCACTCCTCATTAGAAGTATGATAAACAAGCTGCTGCGGCCCTACGTTAAAGAATTCCCTGTTAGCCTCCCTTTCCGGTATAACCCGAACCGGAGCCATATCCGTTATGATTTTCTTCCCATTTTCCTTCCGAAAATCGAGAATAGACAACAAAACAAATTGATCTGGAAACAGCTCGCGTACTTCTTGCCATTACATTGCAAATCCTCCTTGTTCTAGGATTTACTTAATAGAAATACGATTGCTCTTATTTTATCATGCTAGGGCTGAAAAGGATAAAATGAAACTCAATTAAAACTGTCTTGCATTAACGTTTAGGTCGTATTTGGCCCCAGTTCTATTATAAGTGTAAATCTTCCAATCTCCGCTTAAGCCGTCTGCAGCGAGCTCTTGATAACTTACCGTTTGTTGTTTACCCGGCCCTAATTCATAATCGGTTAGCAACTCAACTCCATTGCGGCTGATTTCCAAGTAAACGGATGAAGTGGAGTTGTTTTTCACCCCAACCTCCATGTTTTTACCGTTTTCCGGTACGGTTGTAAACGTGCCGGTATACCCGCTGCCGCCCGATATATGAACACCATTGATCAGAATTACATCCGACGGACCATTTGCAACCTGATCATCCGCTTCCGTAATGGCAGATGCTGACGCCGCGAAAGTAAGAAACAACATAGCTGCTGTGAGAAAAAATGCAGGAACTTTTACTTTTTTCATACCCTTAATCTCCTGAAATTTCGAATATTCGAATAAATATGTAATATAAAGCCTGCTCCTTATTATACAAAATTCCCTTGAAATAAAATATGACTCAATCCAGAAAATCGGCGGTATACAGTTGGGTGGAGAAGGCCGCGTAACACTCACCTTTTGGTAAGTACCTGTACTAAAAGTGCATACTTACATATTTGCAGCCGGCGCATTATACTCAGGAAATAAATCAATTTTAAGGAGGCCAAAACCTTGAAAACTCTTGTTGTCGTCACCCACCCCAACATAGAATCATCCGTCATCAATAAGCGATGGGTGGAAGAACTTCGCAAATATCCGGAAAAATATACCGTACACGAATTGTATAAGGTTTACCCTAACGGAAACATCGATCCGAAAAAAGAACAACAACTCATCGAATCGCATAGTAACCTTGTGCTGCAGTTCCCCATTTATTGGTTTAATTGCCCGCCTCTCCTTAAACAATGGCTTGACGATGTTTTTGCCTATGGATGGGCTTACGGTTCAAAAGGAGGCGACAAATTAAAGAATCGCAAAATTGCCTTAGCCGTGTCCGCCGGAATCAGAAAAGAAGATTACAGTAAAGACGGGAGATATCGTTACACCCTTGAACAATTACTAGCTCCTTTTGAAACGACCTTCCTATACTGCGACGCGGACTACCGTTCGTTTTTTGCATTTTATGGCCAAGAAAATGCACCCGGCGGAAATGAGCCCGGTGCAGAACACGCGACACTGGTAGACGAGTTGGAAAATAGCGCGCGCGACTACCTGAATTTTATCGACAGCCTATGAGCAAAGACCGCCGGGGAAGTTCGCACCGGCGGTCTTTGGCTGTGTAAATTTTTGCCCCCAATGCGAATTCAGTGGAAAATAAGGGCAAAAAATGTCGCTATTTCGGCGATACTACCCATATGGAGTGCAATAGAGGTAATTTATGTCCTTATTTTCCCCTGTCGCCAGGAAATGTCCGCGTTCCGGACCTTTCACAGGAAAATAAAGACCAAAAATGCCGTTAATGGGGGTGAACAGGCCTAGCTCAGGAAAATAAGTACATAATGTGCCGCTATTTTGAAGCCCGATGCTCGATCGCCGATAGTGCTCCAGTAGCCGGCAAGTCCTTCAAGCTGTTGTTCTCTCCCCACTCGCACATCAGATTTAACAGCGGGAGTAGAGAACGGCCGCGTTCCGTTAAAGAATATTCAACTTTTGGCGGCACTTGGGGAAATTCCTCGCGCTGGATCAGGCCGTCGGCCTCCATCTCTTTTAACATAACACTCAGCGTTTTAAAAGAAATCGTCCCAATCCCGCGCTTCAGTTCATTATGCCGCATCACCTTGTTTTCGGCCAGCCAGTACAAGATGATCATTTTATATTTACCGCCGATTACGGACAACGTGTATCCAAAGCCGGTGTCTTTTAGCGCCACGCCGGATGGAACACAGGTTTCGCGCATCAATTACACTCTCCTTCAGGTAAAGCTTTCGCCTTAGCTTCGCCTTTGATGTTAAAGCGGTGGATGTTCGTTCGTACGCCAAGCGCCCCTAGCCCCGCCGAGTTTCGGGAGTACGCCGGAGCGCGTGGGAGTGCGCGGAGCACCCGGGAGCGCGCGGAGCACCCGGGAGTTGCGCGGGAGTACACGTGAGTACGCCGGAGCGCCCTGCGCAACCGCCCGCTTACTCCCGCGCAACCGCCGCTTACCGCATTGCGCGCGCCAGCTCCGTGAAGATGACGCCAAGCGCGTAGGCGCCGGCATCCGGGTACCCGAGGCTGCGCGCCCCAACTGCGCCGGCCCGCCCCATGCGGGCGACGATCGTCTCGGTGCGCTTCGCCCCCTCAACGGCCGCTTCTGCCGCCTTGGCCGCCGCGCTCTTCAGATCGTCGCCGGCCGCCGCGCTCCGCGCCCACGAGTCCGCGAACGGAACCAGCGCGTCGATCAGCGTCTTGTCGCCGACGACCGCACCACGGCCGAAGGAGCGCTCGCCCGTGGCCTGGATGCCCTCCACGGCCGCCTGCATCATCGCCGCGAACTCCGCGGCCGAGAGCGCCTTGCGGTCGCCGGCGTATCTGCCGGCCGCACGGAACGCCGAGCCCCAGATCGGGCCGGATGCGCCGCCGCAATGCTCCATAATGACCAGCGAGCAGGCCTCCAGGAAGCCGCCGATCGTGCCCGCGTGATGCTCGATAATCTCCGGCCACTCCCGCTTCAATTGCTTGAAGCCTTTGGCCACGCTCATGCCGAAATCACCGTCGCCGGCATGCGCATCAAGCTCGCAGAACGCGACTTCATTTTCAATAATAATCTCGCTCATTTTATCCGTCAGATAAATGATATTGCGCAGCGTAAACGCGTCGTTCCCCACCTCTGCATCCGCCGGATCGGTCTCGCAGCGGAAAGACGGCTCGCGCTGTTCCGCCCCGTCCGTCTCCGCTTCGAGCGGCAGCGGCGCGAACGGACCGCGCACCTGCAGCGCCGGCGTATCGCATTCCGCCTCCAGATACCGCTTCAACTCCTCGTCCAGCCTCATAAGCGTGACCGAAGCGCCGGCCATATCGATGCTGGTCATATAGTTGCCCGCAAACAATTTAAAAATCGACTGGCCCCGGCCGCGGATCTCGCGCACAACCGCGTTCGCCAGCACATAAAGCTCCTGCAGCGGCGAAGCGCCGAATCCGTTCACGAGCACCGCCAGCTCCTCCTTGCCGGAACCGCCGTCCAGGTTCATGTCGCGGTACAAATCGTCAACCATCTTGCGCGCCAATTCGTCCGCCGAAGCGATTTTCTCGCGGCGAATGCCCGGCTCGCCGTGAATGCCGACGCCGTATTCGATCTCTTCCTCCCCGAGCTCAAAAGTCGGTGTACCCTTGGCCGGCACCGTGCATGAGGTCAAGGCGAAGCCGATGGTGCGCGTGCGTTCGATCGCCTTTTGCGCGGCCGCCTTCACTTCGGCCAGCTCCAGCCCCGCTTCAGCGGCGGCGCCGGCGATTTTGTGCACCAGCACCGTCCCGGCCACGCCGCGGCGGCCGACCGTATACAGGCTGTCCTCCACCGCGATATCGTCGTCCACCTTCACATAATCGACCTGGATGCCGTCTTCAGCCGCGAGATGAGCCGCATTTTTGAAATTCATCATATCGCCGCTGTAATTTTTGATGATCAGCAGCACGCCCTTGCTCCCTGCGGAAGCTTTAATTGCCTGATAAACCTGAATCTGCGACGGGGAAGCGAACACATCGCCGCAAACCGCCACATCGAGCATCCCCCGCCCGACGAATCCGGCATGGGCCGGTTCATGGCCGCTGCCCCCGCCGCTGATCAAAGTGACTTTGTCCTGGTTTCGTTGTTTTTTCTTCACGATTTTGTACTTGCTGTCGAATTCCAGTTCGGGATGGACAAGCGCGAGCCCCCGCCCCATTTCCCGAACCAGCGTTTCCGGCTTGTTAATGATCTTCTTCACGTTTCAATCACCCTTTATGCTTGATTTTCTACCGCTACTAAAATGATCAATGAACGACTGAAATAATGGAAAAAGCTGTGGGCCTCGCTTCATTATACAATATAAGGTGTCCTCTCAAAAGTTATCCTCGAACGACGCCTCCGCCACGGTAAACACGGCCCCGTCAAATTTGTAACGCAGCCGGATCGACACCGGGAATTCGGCCGGCGACACCTGGATCGGTACCGACGCGTACAGGGTGTTTCTTTCCACAGAATAGCGGACGATGTTGCCGAGTGCGGGCTGATCCAGCCAAAATCCGGCGTCCTCTTCCTGGTATTCGAACGTGCGCGTTTCGCCGGCCAGCGTAAACCGGTACGTTCGCTTCCCCTCTTCCGCCGTCATGTCCGCAGTTAGCTCGGTTTCGGCCACTAACACCGGATCCGCCGCGGATACATCCGTTAAATTGCTTCTCAGCAGCTTTAGCTCCGATTCGTGAACCCCGGTGCCGTATCCGGTCGTCAAGATCACGGCCAGCACCTGTTCTCCGTCCCCTGCCGGCAGCATCGCCGCTTGCGGATAATAGGATTCATTGCTGACATTACTCCAATCGTCGAACGTTTTTTCCGCAGCCCCATACCTGACATGAATCGGCCGGATCATCCCCTTATCCCTGTGCAAAATTCCCGTTATCTTCAGACCGAGCTCCGCATCCTCCTTCAACACAACGTTTTTCCCCTCGCCGGGACCTGTTGCGGCGCCTTCATCATCCCGCGTCCCGGTTTCGTCCGTGCTTACCAGTTCAATGCGCGAGATTTTTTGCGTATCGGCGCGAATGTATACGTCAATCGTCTCCTGAAATACCGTGGGAATTGAATCTCTTAACCCCAAACGGAGCGAGTACACGGTATGCGCATCCGCGGCACTGATCGAATCGATGTACACTTCATACACCCAAGGACTGGACACGTCATAGCGTTCCAGCGCTTGTTTGACCTCCGGATTTTCCCAAATGTCCGGCGTCGGGCCGCCCCAAACGCCAAGCTGCCGCTGCAAAAGCGCTTTGGCCAGCGTCACGAGCGTGCGGTCGCTGCCCTGCTTGACCGCGTTTTCCGCGGAATTCCACCAGTCGAAATCCCCACCTTGCCCAGGCTCAAAACCGGAGCGGAACGTCCCTCCTCCCTGGGTAACTGGACCCGGGCCATTGTCGGACGAGACGGCCGTAGGCTCCGCCCTGCTGCCGAACCAGATGCCGCCGCCCAGCACCAGGAGCAGCGCCGGAACGATCACCACGACCGCTTGAATCCATGCTTTCCGAGAGCGTTTCTGTAACGCCGATGGCAGCCGCCGCTCGACCCGCTCCATCATGTCGGGCCCAAAACGCCGCTGTTTAAAAGGCGGTCTGGCCAACCTTTGATCCCATTCCGGCTTCCATTCATGCATGATCGTTCACTCCTTTCCATGCGGCGGCAAGCTTCTTTTTGGCCCGGTGAATCCTCGACTTTACCGTACCCGGCGAAAGGCCCGTAATTGCGGATATTTCATCCATGGACAACTGGTGGTGCACGCTTAGCACCAGCGGGTCGCGAAACTTGCCGGGCAGTTTCAAAACTTGCCGCCACAATTCGTCCGCCGCTTCCCGCTCCAAATATTGCGATTCGGCGGATGGCGAAGACGGAGCGGACGCTGTCCCGCCCAGCCCTTCGTCCGGCGAACGTTCCCCAAGCAGCACCGCTTTGCGTAAAAATGCCCGTCTTTGATAGGATAAAGCGGTATTGCGCGCGATTTTCAGCAACCAAGTTTTGACGGAAGCCTCCCCGCGAAAAGAGGCATAATGTTGATACGCTTTAATAAACACATCCTGCGCGACATCGTCCGCCGTATGCGTATTCCTGGTGATGACGTAAGCGTAGTTCCAAACGTCTTCCCCGTACGATTCCATCAGCATCCGAAGGCCCGATACGCTCATCTCCGCAAGATGCTCTAGCTGCATCTCCCTCAAGCTGTTCTCCTCCCCTTTACCCATACAGACTCCTCTAGGGCGGTGGAAGTTCCCAAACTGGCACAAAAATTACGCTTTCGGCTTGGGCTCGGCCAATTGTTCCGGCAAAATCAAATTCCGCTCCAGGATCAGCAGCAATTGCTCCACCATTTCCTCCGGAGTGTAAGGCATTGACCGGACCATCCACCATTCCATCAGACCGGCAACCGCCACCGCCAGAAACTGGACGAGAATCTCCGGGCTGATCCCCGGGCCGATGCCGCAATTTTTGATGATCTCCCCGATCCCCTCCTCCATCATCGCTTTCATCCGGTTTCGGAATGCGGGAACCCCTTTGCTCGTCATGAGCGTGGCATAGATGGAGGCGTTGCGCTGCAAAAATTCAAACGTACGCAGCAGCAAAGCTTTTGCGGACACCTCGCTCGGCTCCCCATCGGGCAGGCAGGTTTCATACAATAGCTGCAAATACGTTTCGATGCATTGATCCAGCAGGGCGTATTTGTCCGTAAAATGCAAATAGACCGTCCCCCGGTTCACGTTGGCCCTGTCCGCGATTTCCTGAATCGTGATCTTTTCAAAGCTTTTTTCCCCCATCAGCATGACAAAAGCTTCCATAATGGCCTGCCTCGTTTTTGCGATTCGTCTGTCCATTGCTCTCTTTGCTCCTCTTATTAGACATTTCCGATAGCATTTGTTGAATACTCAACAGAATCAAAAATATTGCCGATTGCTGCGGTATTTCAACGGATGTTAAGGTAATTGTAATCAACAAACGTTATTTTTTCAACAAGTGTTCATTCATTTTGAAGGTGAGGAGCGAAACATGAGAGTACTGGTTTACGGAGCTGGCGTTTTAGGAAGCTATTTGGCCCATGTGCTTGTGCGCGGGGGCAATCAGGTTACCGTATTGGCTAGAGGGAAACGGGCGGAGGAACTGGAGCGCGATGGCCTCGTCATCCGCCATTACTTTCAGCGGAAAACGACGGTGGATCAGGTGCGCGCCATTCGTGCGCTGGAAGCGGCCGATATTTACGACCTCATTTTTGTCGTCATGAAATATTCGGATTTTCCCGCGGTCCTGCCGATTTTGGCCGCTAACCGGAGCAGCAACATCATCATCGTCGGCAATAACACGGACGCCCGCGACATGCAAAATTACCTGAAAGAGCACAGCAATACGCCCAAAGATATCGCCTTTGGATTTCAACTTAGCGCCGGAAGCAGAGAAAACGGGCAAACCGTCTGTATCCGCGGCGGCGGCGGACAGATGGCGCTTGGCGGATTGGATGGTCCTATCCCCTTTAAAGCCGACCTTGACCTGGCGTTTGCGAATGTGAAATACAAACTCATCTATCACGATAACATCGATGCTTGGCTAAAAAACCATATCGTCCCCATTCTGGCGCTCAATTACCCCGTAATCTTCCATGAGCGCCGGATGAAGAAGATCGCCGGGGACGGCAAGCTGCTGCGGCAGATCATCGCGGCCATGGACGAAGGCTTTCGCGTGCTGGAAGCCCAGGGTTATCCCCTGGTACCGGCCGGGCAAGCTTCATTTATCCGTAAACACCCCACGCTGATGCGCCTGCTTTTAAAAATATACCACCTGCTGCCGGCCAGCCGGCTGGTCGATGGTTCGGCCTACGAAATCGCCGCTTTAAGCAGCGTCTTCCGCGAGTGGAAAAACCGGTCCAACGTCTCCACCCCCAGCTGGGATATCCTCGAAGAGCAATTTCTCGCGAAAGGTCCTTTTTGAATTTAGCTATTTTCCATTGATAATTGCCATAAAGTTAGCTAAAATAAATGCATAAATTAGCTAATCCGAGGTGAGCTTTATGCGCGTTTCTTCCACCGATATGCAGAACAATTTCGGGAAGTATTTAAAGTTTGCGGAGGCGGGTGAGGAAATCATCGTGACGAAGAACGGCAAGGATGTGGCCAAATTGACGGCGTTTGCCGGGGAGGATGACGACCCCTTCCTTAAGGAGGAAGCGGCCAGATACGAAAGCGGCGATTGGGTGACCTATGAGGAGTTCCTCGAGCTGACCGAGACATCGGAACAGCTCTTTGAGCTCATCGACGGCGCCGTGTACAACCTTGCCTCTCCTTCGTACAAGCACCAACACGCGGTGAATGAACTGCATGGTACGTTTTATCTTTGGTTTAAAGGAAAACCTTGTACACCGCTGACATCCCCTTTTGACATTACGCTGAAAAAGTCAAAAACGAATATTTGCGTCGTACAGCCGGATCTGGTCGTCATTTGCGGCAAAGATCAAATCAACCAACGCGGCAAATATATGGGCACGCCGGAACTGGCCGTCGAGGTGCTGTCTCCTTCCACGCGAAGCAAAGACTTGATCCGGAAGCTCGACTTATACCGGAAATGCGGCGTGAAGGAATACTGGATCGTCGATCCGATGAAGGAGCAAGTGACGGTGTTCACTCTGACTGACGGCGAAATCGCGGATGTAGCCTATTATTCGAAATCCGGCGACCCGTACGCGCTCTCGCAGCTTTACGAGGGCTTGCGCGTATCGATGCAGGATCTGTTCGCGTAATCCCCGGCTCATGTCAACAAAAAAGCAGGCGCCCCTAGGCTCCTGCTTTTTTGTCCAGATATGTTTCCATCGTTTTCATGCCCTCTTTGCGTTTTTTGGCATATTCCGCCGTCGCGGTGAACAGCACATCGGAAGATGAATTCAGCGCCGTTTCGAAAGAGTCCTGCAATACGCCGATGATGAAGCCTACACCAACGACCTGCATCGCAATATCGTTCGAAATACCAAACAAGCTGCAGGCCAAAGGTACGAGGAGCAGCGAACCGCCGGCCACGCCGGAGGCGCCTGCGGCAGACATTGCCGACAGTACGCTGAGAATAAGCGCCGTGCCAAAATCCACTTGAATGCCCAACGTGTGAACAGCCGCGAGCGTTAAGACGGAGATCGTCACCGCCGCCCCCGCCATATTAATCGTCGCTCCCAATGGAATGGATACCGAATACGTGTTTTTATCCAGCCCTAGTTTTTCGCATAAGCGCATATTGACCGGAATGTTGGCCGCGGAACTTCTCGTGAAGAATGCCGTTATCCCGCTTTCCTTCAAGCAGCTAATCACGAGGGGGTACGGATTTCTGCGGATGTTCAGATACACGATCAGCGGATTCACCACAAGCGCCATAAACAACATGCATCCAATCAGTACGAGAAGCAGCTTCCCGTAATCGAGCAAGGACGAAATACCGTTTGCGGTGATAGTGTCAAACACAAGTCCCATGATCCCGAACGGCGCCAATTGAATGACCCATCTGACGATTTGCGATACGGCGTCCGAAAATTGGGTGAGCAGGTTTTTCGTAGGATCGCCGGCGCCTTTTAGCGCCACGCCAAGCAGGACCGCCCATGCCAGGATGCCAATATAGTTAGCGTTGATCAGGGCGTTGACCGGGTTGTCCACCACTTTGAACAGTAAGTCCTTTAGCACTTCGACAATGCTGCCGGGCGGAGTCAGGTCCCCGCTGCCCGTAGCAAGCGACAAGCTTACCGGAAAAATGAAACTTACCACAACCGCAATCAATCCTGCCAAAAAAGTGCTTATTCCATAAAGGACGAGGATCGATTTCATGTTCGTTTGGCTGCCCTTCTTATGGTTCGCAATGGCGGCCATGACCAAGAGCAAAACCAATACGGGAGCCACTGCCTTTAAGGCGGATACGAATAACGTGCCGAAAATAGCAATCCCCGCTGCCTTGGGAACGGACAGGGCCAATACAATCCCAACGATAATTCCCAGAAATATTCGTTTTACGAGACTCATTTGATTCCACTTAAGCACTATTGTTTTCATTTTCTCCTCCGGATACCAATGTGAAAAATATAGCCGAGCACTGCCGCGACGCTGTAGCGAGTCATAGCGTTAGTTTATCACGTAATTTGGCGGTTGTGTGCATGTGGAAATATCTGTTTTATTAATTTTCACAAAATAACCATTTATTGGAATGTGATATTTTAAAAATTCCTCCGTCAGCTCGATTACTTATCGGCCTAAGGCATCTTCTACCATGTAATTCGCCAAGTCGATATCGATATCCAATCCAAGAACCAGCTTGGCCAGTTGAAACCCGATATACGGACCCATCGTTAGTCCCGATGCTCCCAAGCCATTGGCCACGTAAATGCCTGTCCAACCGGGCAAAGCGCCGATCACGGGGAGAAAGCCTGGAGTGAACGGACGAAAACCGACCCTCGCCTCCACAAAGCCGCCTTCCGCGAGCCCGGGAGCATGCTGTAGCCCTTTATTCAAGACCTCCTGCAGACCGCCCGCCGTGACGCGCGTGTCGAAGCCTTGCGGATCGTTCTCATGGGTGGCCCCGATCACAATCCGTTGGCCGCCGAAGGCCAATATATACTGATCGCCGGGCGGCATAACGACGGGCCAATGCCCCGTGTCCGCATCCGGCAATGCCAAATGAACGATCTGCGCTTTCTGATAGGTCGCTTTAAAATCTACGCCTAACGGTTTCAGCAGCGGATTGGCCCATGCTCCTGCACAGACCAGAACCGCGTCGGATTCGATCGTTTGATCCTCAACTTGGACCCCGGTAGCGGTTGAACCGGCGAATCGGATCGCGGCGTCTCCGTTCAGCAGCGTGGCGCCAAATCCGATCGCGGCGCGCAGCAGCGCATCCCGCAGAGCGCGTCCGTCGACCCGGGCGGCCCCGCTAATATGCAGAGCGGCATAGTCGTCCGCCAGCGGAGGAAACAACCGCTTCACTTCACCGGGATTCAGCAGCGTGATTTCGCCGATTTCCGGGGCATCCTGCCGGCGTTTGACAGCCAGCTTTTCCAGTTGGACAAGCTTTTCAATCTCCTTATGTAAACGAAGCGCCCCCACCCGGGCATAACCGGTTTCGGTCTCCCCGCCCTGTTCCAGCTCTGCGATCAAAGAGGGGTAAAACCGCGCGCCCTCCTTGGCTAGCCGATACCAGGCTTGGTTGCGCCGCTGCGATATCCAGGGGCAAATGATTCCGGCAGCGGCAGCGGTCGCTTGTCCCGGGTCTTTCCGGTCGACAATGATCACTTCCGCTCCCCTTTTAGCCAATTGATAGGCCGTTGAAGCGCCTAAAATTCCCGCGCCGATGACAATAAACTTTTTCATGGTTCAGCATCCTTTTGTCTTAATTCATGTTGTATTTTTCCTTACGCTGGCTGACCGCAAACAAAACGAACGATAAAATCTGCAAAAGTAACATAGGAATCGCCAACCAGAGGAAAAAAAGCGATACGATCGGCGCCAAAAGCATCACAACGGCTTCCACGCTCCGAACGTAATTAAACGGAACCAGTCTTGAATGGCCTTCCATCAATAAAGAAATGATGGCGGCCACCAGCATCATACTAAATAGAAGTGAAACATAGGCGGCGGTCACGGCCATTCGGCTTAACGCGGTGTCCTGCACCAGGAACGCAGCCAAGTAAAAAAATGCAACCACGCCCACGGCAAACATGAAAATAATCGGCTTCAGCGGGATGAACAGTTTGGAGACCGTCTCGACTACATCCGTAGGCATCGTTAATGGAGACAGTTTTTCCTTGACTCTATCAAGACGATCGATCTCCTTTTGGACAATGGATAGCAGAGTGGTAAGGACAAAAGCATCTTCCTCCGTATAATAATCCCTTAGAATTTGGCGGGCCTCCCCTGTAAAACACGAGCTCGCTTCCCCTAACTTTATGTATAAATGCTGCTTGGCCTGCGAATCTTCCGGTTTGTTGATCGCCTGGGCGATCGCGGCTTCAACCCCGGCGTACAAGTCCATCCGCCTTTGAATCAGCGACAACTTAGCCCGATTGCTCTCTTCCATCATCCCCTTAAATTCTTTATAAAGCCACACAAGGGCCATAAATGCCACAACCAAAGCCAACGCCCAAACGGGAGAATGCTGTAAATAATCTATTAATTTGTCCAACACGAACCAAACACCTCATAATCAGAGTTCTTCTGTCACATTAGCCATTATACTATAATCTGGAAACCTGTCGAACTGAACTTTTTTGGTCGCGTAAAAAATAAAATAGAGCCTCTCAGAACTGAGTCGCCTTGGAACTATCATTTCGGCTATCTAACATTTACCGGAGATTTCCCCCGTCCATGCCCGTCATCTCCTCGGTATAGACGTCAAAGGCTAGCTTCGCGGAATCCGAAGACCAGGAAATATCGGGGATCAGGTCGCTATTGCCGCCAAAAGCTTGATGCCATACGTCCCGATGTTGTGGTTTATCACAGGGTACCTCCCGCGCTCCTGCCACAGGCGCTTTGCCTAAAGACCGGTTGAATTGAATCGGTCCGCTTCGGCTCGCCCTGTTGACTTAAGTATAGATAGAGAATATCTCCGAAAAATATCCGACTTGTAACGATCCTGTAAACTGCAAAAAAACAAGCCCAGGCTCTATTCCAAGTCTGGGCTTACGCCGGCGGTTATAGTCTCCGGCCGTTCCTAAGAATCATTTAGAATTTCTCTTACGTATGTATGTCCAAGCCGCTGGCTACGATGGAGAACTCGTTTAAACCTGTTTCCGGGGACTCCAACAGTAAACAGAGTTCAAACAAGCCGGTTTCCAGCAGATAAACTTCTTCGTACAGACACAAACTACGGACCGGGTCAGCATCGCAACAGAGCGATTTCACCTCCAAAAAAGTGAGACGCGTCTCCTTTTCCTTAAAGCATTCCTGGATTACGATCTCGACGCGGCGATCCGCAGATGAAGTCATCCTTATCAGCTTCGCATTATGAAATCTGATTTTTTCTTTCAATCCTCTAACCGGCATAGGGAGACTTGGCTTTATCGCCTCATAATAGGCTTTATAGTCCTTGCAGCGCCTTTCCCATTCTTCATCCCAACTTTGTTTCCACTCATCGATCAAACCGGCCAAATCCGGCGCGGCAAATCCTGTTCCGTTTCCGGATAAACGAGATAACCGCGTACCTGCATTTGCTCATACATTTCTTTGGTAAAGTATTTCAATGATAATCCTCCTTGCCAACTCCCTCTTCCCTAAAGGCAGGGGATTCTTGGGAGCAGCCAGCTAGCGCCAATTTGTATCCAAAGTTACACCCTCATATTATCACTGCTTGAGGATCGGGAAGTGGGGGGAGAGGAGGCAGATCAACACTCGTTGTCCGGAGACTTTGCACGATTATCCCGTTTGATCAGGTAGCAGAGAGCAAGACAGGAGATTCAGCAGGAACAAATCCAGCGCCTGCAACCACTTCACCAGGGGGAGATGCGTTCCTTCAAAAATCGTGCCGACCAAAGGCTATGTTTGATGCTTGCACTTTCCGCACTCGAACAAGGGGTTATGCCGGGAGTCAGACGGCTGCACCGGGTGTAAGCGCAGCAGGGGCAGACGAAGCCGTTTGGCCACTTCATCGCGATCAGCGCCTCCATGCAGTCCTGCTCGCTTTGGTAACGGCTGCTGAATGGCTGAAGTTCCGTTCCCGTCCCGTATTGACTTCCATATCCGCTCGCCCCCGAATCAAGAACACACGAACATAGGTTCTGTTTATTTTATTATACCAAACACGCGTTCCCTTATCAAACCGAAAATCTCACCTGCACTGCCTCATTTTTTCCCCCTCTCTTTTTCTTCTCTCTTTTTTGAAACCCTTGCTCTAGCCCCCACCCCCTGCTCCCTGAAAGAGAGGGATAATCGTGCAAAGGCAAGCAGTAGGCAGGAACACCAAAGACACGATCCCTTTAGACAGCCCCTCACCTGGCGTCGATTTCTGACACTGCTCGAAACGGCTACGGTGCAAAAGGTAGATATGAGTTTGCGAAAACTCGTGATCATTATATCCGTCCATTATGCCATATCCGCCATTCGTTCCCTGATACGATACGACCGCGGGAAGCCCGCGGCACAAATCACATCGATACCCCGATAAATGGTTCTTTGGGAAACTTAAAACTCTTCAGCCAGCATGGAGGCAGACAAAATTTCGTGATTCAGCAGCTTGTAGATAATCTATCATATCAAACCATCTCTGTGACTATAAACTTGGTAAAGGTATCATTCATGTCCCTACATAATGACGTATAAGAGGAACAACGGTAAAACAAACAGTGCGCACCAAAAGAAAATCGGTACGCACTGTACAGAGTTATTCAACCCAGCGGATCACGTCATCTGCTTCTCTTCTTGTCTTAGGACGCGGAGCTTTGACACGGTACCCGAACGCAGCCATCACGCTGATTCCGTACTGATCGTTTTCCAACATCCCTGCTTCGCGTAAAATGGCGTTCACGCTGTTTATATCGAAGCCTTCGATCGGACAAGAGTCAATGCCGATGAGAGCGGCGCTGGTCATCATGTTGGCGAGAGCAATATAGGTTTGCTTTGAAGCCCAATCAAACAGCGCGCGTTCCGACTCCATCAGCTTGAAATCCTCTTCCTGGAACGACCGGTAACGGCCCATCATGTTTTTGACATTGTCCGCCGGAATTTGTTTGACCCCGGTCATTTGCCGCCAGAAGTAATCGGAATCGTATCTTGCATCCTTGCGTGCTAAAATCAACACAAAATGGCTGGCGGTAAGCAGTTGACCTTGTGCCCCCCAGCTCACGGCACGCAGTTTCTCGCGCAAATCCGGATTCTGGACAACGACAAACTTCCAGGGCTCAAGTCCAACCGAGCTTGGAGAGAGCCGGGCCGTTTCCAGAATGAAATTAAAATCTTCAGCGGAAATTTTCTTTGTCGGATCAAACTCTTTGGTGGCATGTCTAAATTCGAAGGCTGCCAATATATCTTCTTTTTTTATGCTATGGTTCACTGAATCCAACTCCTTTAATATAAATTGGCAATAGTTTATTTATCCTCCAATTAATGGTTGTTCGATAACAAAAATATATCACCTTCACATTTGGTAGTCAATTGATTCGTGCGGGCTTTTTCAGGATAAATATGACTTTCTTAAATATTGGATGACGGAAAAGTTCCAAATGGCTATACGGGATAGACTGCTGGAAGAAACAAGATGCAATGCGGAAAATTTGCGAATCCTTATTCAAACCATATTCGATTTTCTTTTGCGGAGTTTGCAGCCGTTATTCGGGAACTTGAACTCGCTGAAACCTTCGCGTGGAAGGAACTATATGCCGCTCCCGTCACGTTACGTATAAGGAAGAGAGGGAAAGCCCGTGAAATGCAAAAGTACAGTTCATTTCCGGTCAAAAGTTACTTTTTTATCGTATAGCCCTAAATGAGATGTACTTTTGCACTTCAACCGCTCTAAAATGGTAACTTAGGGAAAATAGAATGCACTTTTGCAGTTGAATCCATCAAGCCGTCCTTCTTCCCATTGTCTTCCCATAAAAAACGAACATCTGCCAAAGCTCGTACGGCGTTCAGCACAACTCCCGGAGCTGATTCATAAAGCCGCTGGCCGCACCGAAAGTTGAGTTATAAATCCTTGCGGACAAAACGGCGCAACCCAATCCAAAAGAGCACGGCTGTATAAAATATCGTGTATATTAAAAAGGCTGTCGAAGGAACCTCGCCGATACCGAACGGTCCAGTATCGCCCACCGGTATAAGTCCGCTGATATCCTCAAAGCTGAACAGCACCGCCTGCATTTTCCGCTGCAGCGCGTCGGCCGGCATGATCAACTGCAGAACTCCCGCCACATTATTCAAGGTTTGCAATGGTTCAGGCTTCAGACCGATGGATCCGGCGATTTTACCGATCATGCCGCCAAGCCAGCCCGCCCCGTAGAGCATCGTCATCACCACACCGTTCGCAACGGAGGACAAGTAGCCGGAACCGAACATGGACACGGTTACGAGCAAAGGAACAACCGAGGCAAAAAGCAGGAAAGCCTGAACCAGTACGACCGGGTCACGTGGAATTGCGGCATGGATATCGGTGATCCACAAAATCTGGCTATATAAAATCAAGGCATAAAGCACGCCCAGAGAAACGTAACCGAGCCAGCGGCCTGTATACCATTTCCACCTAGGAATCGGCCGCGGCAGCATCGCCTGCATCACCCCCTGCTCGGCCTCGCCGGCAATCGCGGAAAATGAACTGAAAATAGCCAAAAAGGCGAGCACAAAGCCGGCGAAGAAAAAACCGAGCAACAGAATGAACATCCCGGTCGTAAATTGCTGGATTAGTTCTTCGTTATTATTCGCAACTGCGCTTACGTCACCTCCGATAGCTCCGGCAATAAACCAAAATCCGATCAGAAACACGGCTGTCATCAAAAATGTCAGCAGCAGGACACGTTTGCGCAGCAGCTCCTTCCAGGTCATCGCCCAAATTATTCTCATTCCTGTTCCCCCCTGTGATTGAGCCCGGCGACAGCTTCCATGAACCACTCCTCCAGCCGTTCACGGACTCTGGCGACTTCATACAGCGTCATTCCTTGACCGATCAGCAGCGTATTAATCCAGCCTGCCTGCTCCTCGTTCTCCAGCTCCGCTTCAAGCCATACGGTATCACCCGCACTTCCGGCGCCGGTCAGGCCGGCTTCGCCTTGTTCATCGGCAGCTGCCCGAAAGCTGAAACCTGTCGTTTCATGAAGCCAAGACAGCAAAAAAGGCGAAAATCCGCCGACTTTAAAACGCCAGCAGACTCGCTTCTGAAGTACTTCGGCTACCCGTCCATGACGGAGCACCTGCCCGTTATTCAAGAGCGCCATGCGGTCGCACAGCACTTCCACATCCTCCAGCAGATGGGAGTTCAAGAAAATCGTTTTTCCCTGCTGCTTCAGCTCTTCGAGGATCGCGCGGACATGCATTCTGCCGACGGGATCCATGGCCGACGACGGCTCGTCCAGGAAAACTACCGCCGGATCGTTCACGAGAGCGCAAGCCAGTCCAAGCCGCTGCTGCATGCCTTTGGAATAATGCTTAACCCGGTCCTTCCCCCGTTTGCCCACCCCCACCCTGTGCAGCAGCTCGGGGATTCTCCGGTTCGCCTCCTGATTGTCCAAGCCGCATAGCCGCGCGTGCAGCCGGACGACCTCTTCGCCGGTCAGCCATTCCTGATACCGGTACAGCTCGGGCAAATATCCGATTTGCCGCTTCGCCTCAAGCGTACCAATGGGCGCGCCCATGATGCTCGCCTCGCCGGCCGTCGGATGGATCAGTCCGACCAGCATTTTCACGAACGTGCTTTTCCCGGCACCGTTAGGACCGAGGAAGCCGAAGGCTTCCCCTTTTCCTACAGTGATGGTGACATTCCGGCAGCCGCGCCCATTGCTGTATTCCTTGGTCAACCCGTTAGCGTCGATGGCCGCCTCGGTCATGCCTCCACCAGCTCCTTCAATTTGTTCATGAAATCAGTTTCCGTTGCGTAGGCAGAGCCACCGTCAAAATGGAACAGCTGTCCGTCTTTAATCCAGATGGCCGTACGGTCTGCCGTACTGCTGTACTCGCGTTCTTCAACAAGCACCTTGGTGCCGCCAATCGTGTGTTCATCGGTTTTGGCGCTTTTATCAACGATATACGGCATTGGAATCGATCCGGAAAGGATGCTGCTCTGCTGCAGCTGGTTTTTCAGATCGGCTGGCAAAATCGGAAGCTGCAGAACCGCCTCTAGAGCTTCTTCCACATCAACGGACGGGTCCACCGTAATTTCCGGCGCCTGCATCTGTGCCAGGGACGCCCAGTGCTCCTGATCCGTATTCAAATCGTAAGTTACACTTTCATGAAGGGTTAAGGTGATCGCTTTTCCGTCAATCGATTCCGGCAGCAGCTTCGTTGCGCCCACACGCTGCATGGCCTGATTCACTTCTTCAACATTCATCTTCATTGTGATTTCGTTTGAAGGGCTGATGTAGACTTTCTCTTCGCCGCCTGTCAGATCAGAGGGCAAAAGCTGATACCCCAGCCGGGAAGCCGCCTGCTCACGGGTAAATTCCCCTTGAACGGTTCCTCCCTTGGTTGTAAACTGGCCGAATGTATTGTCCTTGCTGAGCGTTTCGCCCGGAGCCAGCTGATAAAACAGACTTTCAAGCGTATCGCCGTCAACCGTTGCGATCTCCTGCACGCGGAATTGGTTCAAAATCGCCGCTAGCGCGTTATTGCCCATAGGGGTGGCCAGAACGGCGCCGAAGATGACGGCTGCCGCTGCCGCCGCTATCCAATTGCGATTGCGGCTTGCCCGGCGGCGGGAGTTTTTTGCCGGAGCCGGAGCTTCAGTTGTCGGCTGAGATGCCTCATTGGAAGCTGCGGCTGAAACCGCCGGCCCCGGAAGAGCACCGGCTAACTGCAGACCGTTCTGCTTACCCTGCGTGCCCCATGTCTCCCATTTGTCGTTTACCGGCTCCGTTGCCAGTTTCGTTTGCAGCCGTTCCCAGGCTTCGTGTGTTCTTTTATCCTCTCCAGAATTATGCGGGTGGGTCGTCATATTTTTTCAATCCTTTCCGATGGTTAATCCTGCCGGGCCATGGCCTTGGTGGCCGTGGCCTGCAGCTTGCGTGTCGCTCGTTGCAGCAGACTGCCGATCAGCGGCGGCCTGACATTAAGCTCCTGCGCGATCTCCGCGTAGCTGTAGCCCGAATAGCGGAGAAGCAGCGCCTGGCGGTCCCGCTCGGGAAGGCTGTCCAGCCAGGCTCTTACTTCTTCCTGATCCATTTGGCGCATAAGCGCCTCTTCTCCGGATTCCGGAGCAGCCTCCCCCTCGTACATCATTTCCTGCTTGTTTTGCAGCTTTCTCTCTCTTGCTTTCTTCTCCAGGTAATCGTATCCGATTCTTGTCAGTACGCGGTGCAGCCATGCCCCCAAGGCTTCCGGGTTGTCCGGCGGGTTCCTGTACAGCCTGAGGAATACCTCCTGCGCCAAATCGTCGGCGGCGGCTTCATCACGTACGAGGGCGGTCAGTTTTCGGTGTACGGTTGGATAATGCGCAAAAAATATGTTACGGAATGCCGAGGATTCCGGAATACTCATTTTGTGTTTGCCTCCTTTCAGCTGCAGCTATTAGAAAGACGAACCCTTTTTTAATTTTGTAGCAGGATTCAGAAGAATTTTTTCGGGTTAATCATTTTTTAGATTATATAGCAGAGCTTTGTCCACTTGTACCGGTAAAATTGAGCCTGCCCAAATACATTACGGCCGCTGTCTCAAAAGTAGCTAATTTCATAGAAAAAGGGCGATCCCCGAGCCATTTTCTATGACTCTTATGAGACTACCCTGTTACCAATAAGGTTTTCAATTTTTGCTTACTGACTTTTCTTTACTTCGTTATTCTTCTCTATATAGGTCCAAGTATAATATGCAGCCCAAAATAAGAGAGGAGCGAGTAATGCCAGGGGCCTAAATTGTTGAGGTAAATAAATTATAAGGAGTAGTCCAGCTACAAAAAAAGGAGGAAGAAGAATCCAATATTTCTTATTGAACCTTTTTAGCATATTTTGAACTCCTATGATTTACTATTTCCTTTATTTTACCATACTTCTCATTTCGGGGAGCGTAATTTTCAATTTTTTGACGTCGGTGAGATAGGAGTATGCTTCTATACAGATTTGAATATGCTTAATCTGCATTATACAATTGATGAGGGTTTATCCTAAATATCTGTTAGGGTTTACTTTGAAACCGAACCGGCCAGCCTGCGTAACAAACTGGTAAAAGTTCTTTAAGGAGGATAAACGGTATGATTATGACCACAACATCAACGATTGAAGGTTATCCTGTAAGACAGTATCTAGGTATCGTAACCGGCGAAGTAATTATGGGCGCCAACGTGTTCAGAGATTTTCTCGCCTCGATTACGGACGTTGTCGGAGGTCGCTCGGGCGCTTACGAAGGCAAGCTGCAGGAAGCGAGAGAGACCGCACTCGAAGAAATGAGACAACAGGCTTCGCGTCTGGGAGCAACGGGCATTATTGGGATAGACATCGATTATGAAGTCGTCCGCGAAGGAATGCTTATGGTTTCCGTTAGCGGAACAGCAGTGCTTGTGTAACGATGGGGTTTAAACAGCCGGTCATGGTAAATGGCCGGCTTGTTTACGTTCTAAATATTTCGCAAGATGTTCCTGATCCTGATTTCTCTCCCGTATTAGCTTGAGAAATGGTTGCTCATCCAGCGGCTCAAGCTTAACATAAGGACAAAAAATGTCGCTATTTCGGCCATCCCCCCCATTTTGAGTGAAATAGTGGCAAATGATGCTGTTATTTACTCGAATCACAAAGAAATGCCAAAGTTCTGAATCATTTATGGGAAAATAAGGACCAAAAATGCCGCTATTTTTATAGCAGGGGGATCTGCCAGCGGATTGCATCGAAAAAAACGAAAAGCAAACCGCGCCATACGACCTGCAGTTTGCTTTTAAGCAGTTTATATTAGCGTTATTTCATCGCCGCAACGATCTCTTCACTCGTCCGCACCTTGCCGAGCCGCGGGAAAATGTACTTGCACACGTATTCGTGCTCCTCCTGCGTCGATGCCGTCATGGCGTCTTCGGCAAAAATCTGCTGATAGCCGTGCTGGAACGCCTCTCTGGCCGTGGTGTCCACGCCGATCGAGGTGGAGATCCCGCACAGCACGATCGTGTCGATGCCCCGGCGGCGCAGCTGCAGATCCAGGTCCGTGCCGTAGAACGCGCCCCACTGCCGTTTGGTCACAAGGTGTGCGTTTTTCACGCCGGCCAGTTCGGGCACGATCCGTTCCCAGCCCTCGGGATATTGCACGGAGTTAAAACCCATATCCGTCTGCGGCTTCAACGCATCTTTGCCGTCCGTGAACGACAGCCTGACCAGCACGACAAAGCCGCCCTTCTCCGCAAACGCCTGCGCCAGCTTGCCGGCGTTTTGAATCACCTGCCCGCTCGTGTAAGGGGCGCTCTGACGCCCGGCGTGGGCAATGCCCTCCTGCAGATCGATCACCACCAGCGCCGTTTTCTCAACATGAACTTCCGTCACTTTTGCATCTGCCATACTAATTTCCACACTCTCCTGTCTTTTGCTTACTTCGGGACGCCCGTCATTTTGGGCCGGTCCATGGCCCGGTACACTTTAAAATATACCCAAACCGCGTTGATCAACAACAAAGCGCTCGTTGCGATGAATACGTATTCGGCGCCCAGCCAGGCCGCGATCTGTCCGCCCAACACCGAGCCAGCGAACACGCCCAGGTATCCGGCCGCCATACTGAACCCGAACACCCGGCCCGTTAGGGCATCCGGCGTGATTTTTTTGATCAGCGTATTAACCGATGGGCTCAGCCCCGCCGCCGCGACCCCCAGCAAAAACCGCAGCCCCGTCAGCTGCCAGGGGTTCGTGACGAAAGCTTGCGGGATGAACAGGATGCCGGCCGCAAGCAGTGCCGCCAGGATCACTTTGTGCGCCCCCACCCGGTCGGATAGCTTGCCGAGACGCGGCGCAGTCAAAACATTGGCCAGACCCGAAGCCGAAAAAGCGATCCCGGCCATCAGCGCCACATGGCTGGATGTTTGGGAAATCTGCTCAATGTACACCGTGATGATCGGCTCGACCGAATACAAAGCCACGCTTAAGATGAAAAAGGTGACGAACAAGGTTAGGGTCAAGCTTTTTTCGGGAATCCCGCTCCAAATTTCTTTCATTCCCGGGACCTTGTTCTCCGTCCGGACAAAATCCTCCTTGACAAAAAATAACGTCGTCAAAAAGGCGATCAACATCAGCGCGCCGATGAGAAAAAAGTCGTTTTGCATCCCGAAGTTTTCACCGATAAATCCGCCGATCGTCGGCCCCAACAGCGAACCCGCGATATTGGCCGTAGACAGCGTTCCCAAGGCAAACCCGGCGTGCTCCTTATCCGTCTGGGTGGCGATCAGCGTCGTACAGGCGGTGCTGTAACCCGTGATCACCCCCTGCAGCAGGCGAAGCCCGATCAGCACGTACACATTCGGCGCAAATCCCATGCAGCCAATCACGATCGCCATGCCCAGGCTGGCCCGCAGCAGCATCGGCTTGCGTCCGTATTTGTCGGCGGCCAGCCCCCAGATCGGCGAAAAAATCGCCGACACGATAAACGTAATCCCAAAAGCAAGCCCGGAGAATCGGGCGATTTCCCCGGCATCTCCGACGCCAAGCTGCTTGATGTACAGCGGCAAAACCGGCGCGAGCTGGCTCAAGCCAATCCCCGTCACGAACATGCCGAACCAGCACACAAGCAAATTTCTTTTCCAAATCGGCATAAAGCAAGCCTTCTTTCCGCTCGATAACCTGATGACCCGCACACGTGATCCCGTATACGTGAAATGAACAATATTGCAGGATTATTCTAACCAAAGAATTCGCATTTTTCCATGCACAATCTTATAATCCATGGACTATTTTGCCGTGATATTCCGAAGGGCTGATCCCCTCCATCCGCTTAAAAATCCGGCTGAAGTAGAATTCATCCGCAAACCCGAGCTCGCGGGCGACTTCCTTCACTTTTTTGTCCTCCTCGGCAAGCAGCTCCTTGGCTTTATCCACCTTGATTTTGTTGAAATACTCGATCACCGAATATCCCGTCGTGTTCTTGAACGCCCGCGAAAGGTAATACGTGGACAGATGAACCAGTTCGGCCAATTCCCCCAAAGTCACCCGCTGTCCGATATGCAGATGCATGTATTCGATCACTTTTTCAATTTTCAAGCTGACCGCGTGATTTTCGTTTTGCTTCTGCCGATATTGGGAAATTTCGAACAGCAGCTGGAGAAGATAGGCTTTCGAGATCAGCTCATACCCCGGCCGCTTCGAATCCCAGCTATCCACCAGCTTTTTGAAGGTATCCGCGATTTGATAGCCGTTTTTGAGCATCTGCGCATCCTGCAGCGACAGCGAATGGACTTCGTTCCCGACCGACCAGGCGCCGTCATCATAGCGGATGTTCGCATAGCTGAAATGCACGGTCAGGCAGCTTATCGGTTCACGGGCGTCAACCTCGATCGTATGTAAAACATCGGGACGGATGTAGCACAGCGTGCCTTCCTGCACCGTGTGACTTCTGTTGTCCACGATAAAACGGCCTTTTCCTCCGGTCACCAGAATCAGTTCGTGGTGCTGGAGCGTCCGGGTGATCAGGCTCCGCAGTTTCCGCGGATCGTTTGGGGACCGGCTGTTGCAGTAATGGATATAGGGAAAGACGTTTTTCAGATTCATGGCTCCTCCTTGAATTGCCGCTTCGTAATAAAACTCCCGCTCCATGAGCGGTGCACGGAGGCGGGAGTGTCTTGCATGGTATTTAACGGTACAGGTTAAGCTCGGCGATGGACCACCACCACTCCGGCGTATCTTGCGTCAGTTCGATGGTCACAAACCGGGCCGATTGTACCGGAAAGCTCTCCAAAATCTGCGGCGAACGCGATTCTTTTTCCAGAATCAGGTCCCAGGTCTCCCCGTCTTTGGATACGAGCAGCCGAAAGCCGCGGGCGTAGTCATTTTCGCTGCCGCCGGAATCCATGCTGATTTGGCTGAAGTCTTGCACGCTTCCCAAATCGAGCCGAATCCATTGGCCCGCCGTTTGCCCCGCGGAGGAAGTCCAGCGGCTGTTCTTGTCGCCGTCCAACATCGCCATGGCGTCTCCATATGTTGACGTCGTGACGGTCCAGCCCGAGCGGTCCTCCAGCGCGCCCAGATTCGGCAGAGGCGGCTTAGGCGCCGGCGAACCGAAGAGGGCCAGCTTTAACTCGGAGATCGACCACCAGCTGCCCGCCGGCGCCGTCAGGACGATTTTCACGTATCTGGCCTTCTGTTCTTTAAGCGAGACCGCCAGACTTTGCGAATTGCCCGTGCCGCTGGCGGCCGCCTCGTTCCAATCCTCGCCGTCGGCCGATACGTACACCTCGTACCCGTGCGCGTAGTCGCCCCAATTCATGCCGGAATTCATAAACAGTGTATCAAAGACCTGCTCTACGCCCAAATCGATTTGCAGCCAGTCGCCGGCCGCTTGGGTTTGTCCCGAAGACCAGCGTGTCGACAGGTCGCCGTCGATCATGCGGTCAGCCGGTTCGGAACTGGAGGATGCCGTAATCACCCAGCCTGCGCGGTCCAGGTATTGAACGCCCTTCGCGGGGTCCGGACCTTCCACAACCGTGTCCTCCAGCGGGTTGACGGCGACGAGCGCTTTGGGGTATACCATAGCGGAGCCCAATGCACCGTCTTCATTGAAGAAACGGACGGTTTTGGGCGTGTCCCCCGGATTCCAGATCTGCGCGGTGTAGACGCCGTCTTTTTCATAGACCGTTGCCGCCGGATCGTCCGCCCAAATATCCATCGTTCTTGTGCCCGTCGTTACCATGCTGTGAATGAACCAGTAGGCGTTAAAGACTTCGTTTTGCTGCATATTGCTGGTATCCCACTTGGCCAGCGCGCCTTCCGGATCGCTGATCGATTGGAACGGCCAGATGATATGCTCCCAGGTGCGTTCCGGCGTGCCGCCGAGGTCCGCGATCAGACCGGCGTACAAATCCGCCGTTTTCTGCGGATCGCGGCCGTAATAGGTCATCCATTCCGCCGGCGGAAGCCAGTGGATGCCGTAAATATGCTCCGGATCCCCGGAAAAATAAGTACCGTACAAATAGGCGCTGCCGTAGACATGCCCTACCGTCGCATGCTTATAGCCTTCCGCCCAATTGTCGCGGTCATAGTTGAACCAGTACTGCTCGGCGGCTTTTTCCTCGGTCGTAAAGCCCCAGATGCCCGCATCGCGGTAAGCGTCGTTGCCGGTTACCAAGCCCCACATATATTCGCCGACCCAGCTGAACAGCGCTTCCCCGGCCGCTTCCTGGTTGTTGCCGCTGCGGTTGTCGGCGTAGCCGCCGGCCCAGGAGTGACCTTCATAAGGATCGAAGTTGCGAAACCAAGGGAATAACTTGTCCGTTCTCGACGGGTTGGCGTAATCGCGGATCAAAAGCTCCACCATGTCCCCGTAATCCCGCAAAAATTCCTCGTCATACGCGGCGAGAACAGCTGAGGCGAAAATATAATACCCGTACGTAAAATGATGGTCGGTTAATCCGGTATTTACGCCGAATCCGCTGCCGTACGGGAACACGGTCCCCCATGTGTCGTCATAGTGGAAATAGGTCGAATGCGCCTTCTCGTCCGGCGAATACGTGTACCAGTCGGTCAAAATCGTCCGCAGCAAGGCCAGATAATGATCTTTGCGTTCAGTATCGCCGAGCTGGTCGCTGATCAAGACCGCCAGGGCGAGCGGGTGCAGTTTTTTCCCCTGCCAATAAGGTTCATCGACCATCGCTCCGTTCGCCACATCCGCGTCCAGTTGATCGAGATAGGCGGTTAATTGCGCGCGGGAATACGACGGGTCATTAGGCTCCACAAACTGCGGAATGATGCCGTAAAACCGGTCCTGCGTCGAAAACGTATTGCCTTCGCTGACTTTCAGCACACCGCGGATCGAAGGATACGTCAAATCGGTCAGCGGCGTGGCAGCGATCTTCCATTGATGCGGCAGCAGCGCCATCAGCGTCTCCGCAGAAAAGCCCGGCCGTTTCAGCTCGGTGATCGATTCGAAGCGGGTGGTTACGAGCGATTTTGCCTCATCATATTCGTATTCAACCCGCGTATCCGTAACGAAGGCGTACGCATGCCGGTAATAATCGCCCAGTTCCTCCGCAGACGGCAGCGCCGCCAAAGACAGATAGTTTTCGCCTTGTCCCAGCTTGATTTTGATCGTGTTTCCAAGCTTCATAAAGACCGTTCCCTCAGGAGCAAACACCCCGTAGTTGCGCACGAAGGTTTGCGGCACAGGCGCTCTGTCCTTATTGGTCACTTCGATGCCGATATGGTCGGCCGTCAGCATATCCCCGTCATTCAGCAGGATCGGCTGATTGTTGTCATCGTATAACCGGGTGATGACCGGCGATTGGAGGATCACGGCATCCGGGTTCTCGTAGGTATTGAAGAGGAACGGCGCCCCCTTCACAAACGTCGTGGTCATTTTGGCCGTCTCGTCATCGCTCATCACGACGCTCGCGGAAAAATCTCCATAGCCGGAAATTTTCGTGACCACGGCGGCCGGATTGATGTTGGCCGGAGACAGAATCAAATCCGGATCGCCGTCGGCGTCGATCGAGCCGCCGTCCGCTGAAGCATAACCGGCCCCAGGGTTTAAAATGTTCAGTCCCTGCTTGGTATACCGGTTTTTCAGCGGGAGCGTGATCAGGCTGTTGCCGCCGCCCAGGTTTTCGACCAGGATCGATTGCCACCAGTCGTTGGAGGGAATCGGCGCCTCGACGTCCGCGGTGCGGTATTTCGGATTTTTCGGCGCCAGCATCGTCACGTCGTTGATTTCGTAGCTGCCCGCTCCAACCTCCACCGAAGAGACCGCCGGGATGTCCGGAATGTCGTAGGTCGATTTCGGATCGCCTTCGCGGTAAGCGAATACGCCGAACTCGTACAGCGAGTATCCGTTCGTGGAACCGCGTCCGAGTCCCGCCATTTTGACGTAACGGGCCTTCGCATAGACCGGAATCGTCTCCGTTCCTCCCGATCCGGTCAGCTGCCGGTACACGGTGGTCCAGCTTTGGGCGTCATCCGACACCTGGATGTCGTAAGCTCTGCCGTAGGCGGCTTCCCACTTGAACGACACGCTGCCGATTTCGCTGGATTGGCCCAGGTCGACGTAAATCCATTCGTTGTCGGCGTATTTGGACGACCAGCGGGTATCGCCGTTGCCATCGGTGGCATTCTTGGCCAAATAGTTCCGCTCTTCCATCTTGGCTTTGTCTTCGGGCGATCTGCTAGGCTCGTCGATCTCCAGCGAAGACGCCGTAACCGGCTTGCCCAGCGCCAGGTTGACGGCCTCCGGTTTTGGCGGCGGATTGACGCCTCCGGTGCCGAATACGCTGAATTCCCAAATCGATACGCCGTAAGCCTTTTGGGCACGGTCAGTGCTGTAGACGCGGACATAGCGGCCCTGCTCCGCCAGTTTATCCACCTCGGTCAGCCCGCCTTCGCCTGCGGTTGTGGAATAGACCGGTTTCCAGTGGATTTCGTCATCCGATACCTGAAGTTCAAACGACGTGGCATAAGCATTTTCCCATCTTACGATAATCTTCGAGATGGAAGCACGCTTGCCTAAATCGACGTAAATCCATTGCGGGTCCTTTTGCCATACGCTCTCCCAACGGGTATTTTCGTTGCCGTCAACCGCCATATCCGGCGTATTGCCGCCCAGCGACGATGAACTATAGACCGGTCGGTTTAAAGAAAGTAAATAATCTCCCTCTGCGGCATAAGCCGCCGGCACGGAAAACATCGGAACGCTGCTGATCAGCAGCATGACGGTCAACGCGAAATGCACCCAGACCCTGCGAGTCTTGCGAGTCTTCCGCTTGCTCAGGAAAAATCTCCCCATATCCTCTCTCCTTCAATATTGGTCTATGGTGCTGATGTTGATGGAACCAATCAGATCTACGCTACTCGTCTTTTTTTGCGGCCTCCTCTCGCATCTCCAAAATATTTGGTTACACCCCATATTTTGGGATTTGGATAAATATACAAGTGTTTTATCGTCGCACGGTATAATGATATTAATAGAATATGTAAAAACTATCATAAAATAGGCAAAAAGAACTATTCGATTTCACTGATGATACGAACGCAAAAAAAACAGGAGCGTCCCTAACAGCAATGGACGTTCCTGTTTTTTTCATATGACCCTGCAGGTCAGTATCTCTATTCGTTTGGAATCAACGGCTCTGCAACCCGCCCGTTATGAGGTGAAAATGACTAGAATCTAAGGAAGAAAGAAGAGGCGGGAACCTGGAAAATCCCACGAAATGCAAAAGTGCAGGCGGTTTTCGTCGAAATTCCTCGAAACGGGTGGTCCAAGGGTAAAAGTGCAGTTTTATTTCGGGTCAAAAGCTACTTTTATATCGGATAGCCCTAAATGAGATGTAATTTTGCATTTCAATCGCCCCAAAATGGTGATTTACTGGAAATAGAATGCACTTTTGCAGTTGATTCCATAGTATAGTTATCGAGCTTTGTCGCTGACTTGGATAAAATGGCATGGCCCGTTAACGAAGTTAACTTAAAAAAACGCCGATCTGCTTCAAAAAGATTTTCCTGGTTCAAACCGGTTGATGTTTGCAAAACTGAACCGGCCCACCCCGGCCACCGTGACCTCCACAGGATAAAACCGCGCCTTTTTACCGTTAGAAAAAAACCATTCCCGCTGATCCCGGACGACGATCAAAAGCCCCTGTTCGTCCCCTACCGGAGTGAATTCTTCGGAAGCCTCCCGCCAGTTGGGCAGTCCGGCCGCATTCAGCTCGCTTACCAACAGCAGGGTTTCCACGGCCACGATGCCGATCTCGCTAACGCTCATCACGTCGCGAGCCGTAAACGCATGATCAATCCCGCTCGGCAAATTATGCCTGGCGATAAGCTCCACGATGTTGCCGGCCGGGTCTTCAAAATAAACGGAATGGGCGTTCCAGGAGGTGAAAAACACCTCGTCATCGCCCTCCTCCTCAATCAAAAGCACTTGGGAAGCCGCCCAGGCTTTTACTTCGGTAAATTTATTCTCCGGTACATTTAATGCGAAATGATAAAACGGCTGGTCTCCCCCAGCTGCAACTTTGAAGGTGACCAAAGTCGCCCCGGCCCGGATCGTAAAGCTGTCTTCCTCCTGTTCCGCAAGCTCGAAACCGAACCGGTCGCCATAAAACGCTTGCGTCTCCCGGAGTTTTGACGGACTGACTTCAAAGACTACGCGCTCGAAAATCATGCTCCCAACTCCTTTCCCCGGTGCAACTTCAACCTATGCTTGGCCCGCCAGGCTTTATAAGCTTTCCAGATACTCTCTGATTTGCCCCGGAGTTTTGGCGAATTTGCTGTGCAGATGGGCGAGCTTTTCCCCGTTTTTGTAGACGAGCAGGCTCGGGATGCCCCGAACTTGATTCGCTTCGGCAATCGGCTGGAACTCTTCCGCGTCCATGGCATAAAACTCTTTGTCCGGATGCTCCGCGATAATATCGCCGATAAAGCGGTCCAGGTTTTTACAATCCGGGCACCATGTCGTATCGAATTTAATAACGGTAAATTGGTCTCTTTGAGTCAGTTGTTCGAATTGTTCGGCGGATTGTACTCTCTCCATGCGGATCCTCTCCTTTTAAGGCTATAATGATTAAAATTTTATATATGTGTTGTCTCTATTATATACGATTCGGCCGGAATCACCTAGTTTTTGAGAGCCGGGTATCCGCGAACCGTGTTACAATGAGTCAAAAAGGAATGGAGATGCTCATCCGATGATCATCACGATTTTATTGTTTGTGGCCGCGGGTTTGGCGGAAATCGGCGGAGGGTATTTGGTCTGGTTATGGCTGCGTGAATCTAGGCCCCTATGGTACGGCATTGTCGGCGGGCTTATTTTGGTGGCGTACGGCATCATTCCTACGCTGCAGAACTTTCCCTCCTTCGGGCGGGTGTATGCGGCTTATGGAGGCGTGTTTATCGCATTGGCCGTGCTTTGGGGCTGGTGGGTAGACAAAAAAACGCCCGATCTCTACGATTGGGTCGGAGCCGTGATCTGCCTCGTCGGCGTGTCGGTGATGTTGTGGGCGCCACGCCATTGACGGCATGGTTCCGTGATGTGTAATGCCATGATTCTATAAATAGCGTGATACCGTAATGCCTGATAGCAAATCCCCTCGCTGGCCGCGTTATGCATGAAAAGCGGTTTTTGCCGCACCCTAAATTTAGATTACATACCGCATCAGCATAAGGAAGGTTGCCTCATGAATTTATCATCCATCGCTTCGGCCATTGCGCCGGTAAATTTAAGGAGCTGCTTAATCAGCCGGCAGGGCCGGCTGGTGTTCGAACATTACCGGGATCGGCAGACGGCCGGGCAAATCGCCAAAATCAACTCCTGCACCAAAAGCTTCCTGTCCGCGCTAATCTGCATCGCCTTTGACCGGGGGCTGCTGCCTTCGGCGGATACGCCGATAAATGAATTTTTTCCAAAATTGCTGGACGGCGATGCCGATCCCCGCAAACGGCAAATCACCCTGCGGCATCTCCTGACGATGTCGGCGGGGTTCAACTGGACGGAGTTTGGCGGGTTTAATTCGTTCCCGCGCATGACCCGGTCCCCGGATTGGGTGCGGTTCGTGCTTGAGCAGCCGATGTCCGACCGCCCCGGCGACCGGATGGAATACAATTCCGGCGCGTCGCAGCTGCTGACGGCCATTTTGGTCCAAGCCGCGGGGCTGGCGGCCGCCCGCTTTGCCGAGCTGCACCTGTTCGGTCCGCTTGGCATCGAAGAATACGAATGGGAGCAGGATCCGCAAGGCGTGCATACGGGCGGTTTCGGACTGTGGCTCCGCCCCGGCGACATGCTGAAGTTCGGGCAGCTTTATTTGCAAAGGGGAGTCTGGGAAGGCAAGCCGTTGATCTCGCCGGAGCTGGTCTCGCAGTCCGTCAAGCCGGCGATCGGCGTCGAGGCCCCCCGCCGCGGCTGTTATGCCTGGCATTGGTGGACGGATACCTGGCTGCCGGCCGCAAGCCTGGGGGAGGACAACATCACTTCCGCTTCAGATCCCGCGCGGGATGGCGGACGCTTCACCGTTTCCTCCTCCCCCGCTTTCGATTATTTTTACGCTCGCGGCTACGGCGGAAATTTTATTTACGTCATCCCGAGTCTGGAAACGGTCGTGGTGCTGACCGACGACAAGCGCAAAAGAGACCGGCCGCCCGCTGACGTATTCCGGCAATTGATTGCGCAGTATTTGTTATAACTCAACTTTCGCACCAGGAAATTGGCAAATCAGCGTTGACGTAACTGGGCGAAGCGGCTATCCGGATCCTGAGTTGATATGGGGGCTTACTGAGCTTACTGAGCTTACTGAGCTTACTGAGCTTACCTGCTTCTTACTCCAGGGTTTCTTGGTCCATTGTTGAATGGAATAGCTGCAGAATGTGCAGTTACTTATACGGAAATGCTGCCGCAGCGCTTGATTAAGTGTAAAACCGGCAATTACTCCGCTATATTTCGAAAAAGAGGCAAAGAGACGAGGAAGTAGTTGTATGAAATGAAATTAAACGAAGGATTGGGTGAATGGATACCAAAGTTAATTGTATGATTTGCAATTAATGGTCAGGGTAGAGCCGATCAAGCACACTTTTGCCCGCCATCCGACCAGGCGAAATAAATAGGCTTTGGTTCTACAAAAGTTGAGTTATAAATCCTCAATGGGTTCAACGAAATAAAGAAATGCGCGGGTGCGTAAAGAAGCGCGAAAAATCTAACGGTTGTGAGCGGCGCTATTCGGCTAAAAACGAGGGGTTACAAGATGTAACGGTTGCCAGCGAGCCTATTTCCTTTTTTTCGCAGGTAAAGGGGCTGTTTCGCCTAAATAAGCGCGCCTACAACCTTTAGAAAAGAAACCTTCGTTTTTTCGGCCGATTAAGCGCTATGACAACCGTTAGCAAGCGCGATTTCTCAAGCATGCTTCAGCTCTCCAACGCTTCCTGCGTGATCCGCTTGATGTCGATCGGCGACATGCCCCCCTCGTTCACCATGTCGGTTAAAATTTCGCTTAAGAAATAATCGACGCATTTCAGCTTGATGTTTTTGATTTTCATCAAAGCTTCGCGGTACATTTTGACGAACTCTTTTTCCGTATTCCCTCTTTGCATTTCGGCAAACGCCTCGTAGACTTGATCCAGCTTGTCGGCGACCTCCAGAATCAGCCCCTCTACGGAATCGTCCTTGCCTTCGCGCAATTGGTTGCGGAAAATATCCTTAAATTCCTCGGGGATATGTTCTTCAATAAAATGGTGGACCATGCCCTCCTCGACTTGCAGGATCAGATTGCGCAGCTCCTCCGAGGAATGCTTGACCGGCGTTTTAATATCGCCGATAAAAATCTCTCCGTAATCGTGGCTGCTCGTGATCTCGTAAAGCTTCTTCCAATCGATTTGCGCGCCATGGCGTTCTTCGATATCGGCCAGCGTTTTGGCGTACTGCACGACTTTCCAGGAGTGCTCGGCCACGCTGTGTTCCTCGAACTTGAATTTTCCCGGACAGCGATAAATTCGCTCCAATTCGTTCAGCGACCGAAAGTAAGTATGAATGCCCATCTTATCAGCCATCCTTCTCTTTAGATATATAATTCTTAGTATAGACAGAGAATGTTAACGAATAATCAAATCCGGCATGCTTCCAAAAAAAAAGAGCTACGCTCCGGAGACAATTGTATCCCCGGAACATAGCTCCGATATGAATGCATGACATCGATCATGGCCGCTGCCATTTCAAATACGGATAGCCGCCCGCGTCGATTGCCCAGGTCGATGTGAAATTCCAGCCTGAGGACGCAAACGTGGATTGCTGCTGCATTTCCGCCGTTGTTTTCGGCATGCCTTTGCCGGTGTCGGTTTGACCAGTGGCGTCCGAGTCGTAATAAGAGCCGGTGACCGCGCCGCCGTCGGTTGCGCCGATAAGACCGCCAAGCTGAACGGCGTTGCTATAGAAACTTCCGGCAGCATAGGAATTGAGGACTGCTCCTCTGTTTATGCCAAGGAGACCGCCTGCAGTGGAACTTGCTCCCGTTATGTTGGCAAGCGAATAAGAATCGGTGATCGTACCGGAATTAGTACCGACCAGCCCGCCTAAATTGGCGCCGTTGATGAACAGTTCCCCGCTGGAATACGATTCCGTAATGGAGGAGGCGGCTCCGGTTGCGCCAACAAGTCCACCCAAATAGTAAGTTGCGTTAAGATTCACGGCGGTGGCCGAAGACCTGTTAATAGTCCCTGCTGCCATGTTTCCTATGAGACCACCGGCGAACCACAAATTTTCGGATGTTCCATTAATGGTTACATTTTCCGCATGAACTCCGCTTACAGTTCCGGTGTTCATATATCCGACCAACCCGCCAACGTACATATAACCTAAAACGTTCACGTCGCTCAGATTCAGATTCGTGATGGTTGCCCCGTCGATATAACCAAACAATCCTATCGAAGCACCACCAGGACGAAGAGAGGTTAAGCGGCGAATCGTAAATCCTTGGCCGTCCAGGGTCCCCGTAAAACCGGCGTTACTGATACCGATCGGCGTCCATCCCAAGCCGCCGCTGTAGCCGCTAAGATCGATATCGCCGCCCAAAACGAAATGACCGTTTAAATGATATCTGATACTATCCAGTTGGGCCGCCGTGGTAATGACATACGGTGTATCTGCCGTTCCATCGCCCGCGGAAAAAGCTCGGACCGTAATGGGGGAACTTGCGGCCGAAGGCAGCGAACCCGCCGTGAATTGCAGCGTCACCGTAGAGTCGCCGCCCACCAATCCAAGATCGGTAAAAGAGGCCCTGCCGTCTGTCGTTTGAACGGATGTCGTCCCCGTCAACGCGGCAGTCTCTCCGCTTACGCTAACTCCGACGCTCAAGCTGTCTTTGACCGGATTGCCGTAGGCATCCATCACTTCAACGACGGGCTGAACCGCGAAGGTCTCCCCGCTGGCCACGGAACCGCTTGGCTGCGTGGCGATTTGAAGCTGCGCCGCGGCCGCTGGGGCAATCGTTATCGCGAATTCATCCGTCGGGATAACAACGCCTTCTACGGCAAACGCCAACCGCTGTAAATCTGCCTTATTCAAGGCAAAGGTGAAGGTCGCTTCGCCGTCCGTAAACAGAAGGTCCGCTTCTCCCGAAGAACCTGTTAAGATCGTACCGGCCAGCGTGCCGTAACTGCTGTCCAGCGCTTGTTCGACCCCGCTGATCGTAATTTTTTTCGTGCCGGAGAAGCCGGTATCCAAGCTGCCGTCGGATTTTTCGACCCGCAGGGTGAGATTGATTTCCGCGCCGGCAACCGAATCGCCAGGTGTGGCGCTCAGCGCCGCCCGGTATGCCGGCGCGGCTGCCGGCGGAACCGAAACCTTGACCGGAATCCGAACCGACAAACCCTGGTAAAGCGCAAAAATCGAGGACTCGCCTTCGCCAAATGATGTGAAGACCCCGTTTTCAAAGGTTATGATCGTTGGGTCCCAGCTATATAGGACCGCTTCGGTTACATCGGCCTCCGAGCCGTCACTTAGGAGCGCCTTCAGCGTCAAACGGGCCTGCTCGCCTAAGCCGTCAAATTCCAGTTTCTCGGGACTGTACACGAGTTTGGTCACCGTCGGCACGGGAGTTTGCGGAACCGAAACCTTGACCGGAATCCGGACCGTTAGCCCTCCGTATTTTGCGCCGATCCAGGTTTCGCCTTCGCCTTGCGAAGTTGCCGTCCCTTGAGCGACGGTCGCTACCGCTTCATCCTCGCTGTACCAGTCAGCCGTTTCGGTTGCCTTGACCTCCGCTCCGTTGCTCAGCACCGCCGTCAACGCAACGCTGATCTCATGGCCTACACCGTCAAATTCCAGTTTCTCGGGACTATACACGAGTTTGGTCACCGTCGGTTCAGGATCGGGCGGATCGGGCGGGTTCGTCGGTGTCGTTGAACCGCCTCCGCTATGCGACCGTCTGCCGCTTCCCCCCTGCACTTCGTAGCCCAAAATCTTCTGCAGAACCTGACCCGGCCCCTCGAAAGTAACCGGGCTGCTCAATACCGCAACGATGATTTTTGTGCCTTGCGCCAAATAAACCACGTTGTTTATGGCTCCGCTCAGAACTTCAAGCCGGCCGATTTGTCCGGACAACAGCTCCAAGCGAATTCCGGATGCGGCTACCCGGACGGTTTCAGCTTCGCCGCGGAGCTGCACCAGCGATGACTTTGCCGCTTGCGACGCGACATTAATAAGCACAAAACCTTGCCCGCCGCCGCTCATTTCGTGTTCTTCGAGAATCGCTCCCGAAAACAGATCCGTCGTGTCCAAGGTCGTATCGCCGGAGGCCACGATCCGGACTTTGCCGTCCTCTTTGTCTACGACCAGTTGATTTGCCGCCGTATTCCACAGATACACGCTGTTGATTCCACCGCCGATAACGCGAAGTTGTCCCTCGACGGTGACGCCCCACAAATGGACCTCCCCCGAGCCAATGTCCTCCGCTATCGTCAAATTGCCCTTAACGACGGTATTTTGCAGCGTAACCCCATCGGTCCGGATTGCCGCGTCGCCGGAGATTTCCGCCGTTCCCTCAGTAGGGCCATATACGCCGGGCCGATCCATGTCGCCGGATAAGCTTTCGCTTTTCTCGGCCTTTTGGATCGCCGCGAATGTGCGGTCGAGCGTTACGGCCGCCTCAGCGCGGGTGAGCGCTGTTGCTCCGCGGAACGTGCCATCGGAATAGCCGTTCATCCACCCGGCACCCACGACAGCGCCGACGGCATCTTTGCTCCATGCCGGAAGCGAGTCCGTAAACGAAGCCGCCTCAACCGCCGGCTCCAGCTGGCCCAGCCGGCCGAGCATCACGGCCGCTTCGGCTCTCGTAACCGCCGCATTCGGCCGGAGAGTTCCATCAGCGTAGCCGGTGATGTAACCTTGCCGGACCGCGGCGGCGGCAGCGGCGGCGTACCATGCCGCCGGCTTCACGTCGGCAAAAGCCAGCGTTCCCGCTTCGGCGGCCAAACCGAACCGCCCGTTCACCATCGCCATCCACTCCGCCCGCGTGACCGGCTGATCGGGTCTGATCTTCCCGTCCGCAAAGCCGGAGATGAGCCCCTGCTCAAGCCAGCGGGACAAGACTTCTTCGGCCCAATGGCCCTGCAGATCCGCGGGAAGAGCCGAAGCGGCAAGCGCGTGCCCGGAAACGGACAGCGGACTTGCGGGGATCATTAGCAGCACGGCAAGCAGGAACAGCGCTGCTCTATGTTTTATACCAATATTCATCACTTCTCTCCTTTTAGATAACTAGTATCTATTAATAATGACTATCAATAAAAAGTATAAAAAAAGGAGGTGCCAATGGGAACCATTTCCTTAAAAATTGAAACATTTTTGAATCATTCGTTCAACTACGCCGCCGCCCGGTTTTGGAGCAGTCGGCTGACTTTTTCCACAGCTTTTCTGCGGACACTTTCGGCAGTACGGTCTTCACAAAGGCGCACAAGCCTATGCTTGGCGTAAGCGGAGCGGAGCGTTACTATTTTTAACCGGTGTTTTCCTGCTGCTGCAAGCACTTTTTGGTTCAGTGTTGTATAGTATGGGTATTGGCCTATTTTTGATTGCTACAAGGAGTTCGCTAGAGTATCGGTGGATATTCAAGCAAACAAAGGAGGTTATCCATGAAAAAAAGAAACATGATACGCATCGCCATTGCGGCGTTTTGGCTTATCGGAACGTGGGGAATTCTTGCCAGGTACAGGGGGGATGTGCGGGATATTTTATGGATCAACTTGACCGGCTTCTGCGCCGTGCTCCTCTTTTTGAGTTTCCTCTTTACATATATTTTGCGCAGAATGAGGCCGAAGAAAGAAGGCTTTCATAAGATCGAATATTTATTCCCGGCGTTTATCGCCCTGATGTCGCTCTATCCGTTGCTCATGCTGGGCAGCCTCACCGCGGACTTTATTCAAGGTCCCGTGATCAAGGAAGCGGTCATCGCGGACAAATGGGACCCGCGGCGGGGCAGCGATCAAGCGAAAACGACGGACGGTGAAATATTCGATTTCGCCAGTAAAGAGGTAAACCTGGAAATCGGACGCAAATACCGGCTGAAAGTGCTGGACCGGGCAGGAATCATCATTAGCGCGGAAGAATTGCCGAAATGAAGATGGCCCAACAGGCAGCTTTACATCTTCATCCTAACCCGTTCAGCCTGCAAGCCGATATCACTTGGACCGAACGAAGGCCCTTAGGCAAGAATGCGCCGCGGATCGTTAAAGCAAGAGCCCGCCGATCAGCCGGCGGAGCTCATTGGTAAAGTGCCGAGGGAACCTGCCCACAGAACCTCCCCCCCCAAAAAAAAATAAAGGCAAAAAAGTGCGCTATTCCGGCGATATCTGCTCATTTGAGAGAAATAGAGACCATTTATGCCGTTATTTTCCTCACACCACAAGGAAATGCCCCGTTACGGACCATTCAAAGGAAAATAAGTACATAAAATGCCGCTAATATAGCTAACATGCCCGGTCTCCGGATCATAAGCACATAAAGTGCCGCTATTTTGAAGACAGGCGGTTGGCCGTATTCATTGAAGTGTCGCGCAACCCGGACAATGGATACCGGTCATTCAGCCCGGCGCAGATCCGCCGGATTCTTATCATCGGGACGCTGCGCACAGCGGTGTGGTCGCTGGACTTCATCAAGGAAGTGATCCGGGAGCTCGATCACAACAATCTGGAACAGGCGGCGGATGACCAGAAATTCGCTGCAGTACCCGAATGGGGTTAACCGCATGCGCATGCGCGGCATCCACTATGTGGACCGGCTGATCGAACTGACGGAAGCCGGGGAACAAAAGGGAACTTAGGGGCGATCCGCAGAGTCATCAGACCGAAAAAGCCGATCGCCCCGCGGCCGGCGCTTATGGCATCACCGCGTTCAGGGCCAATACCCCCAGCAATCCGCAAACCGCCAGTATGGTCGTATAAACGGACCTTGATTTGATCGCATCCAGCAGCGACAGGTTAAAGTATTCCTTGTACATCCAGAAGCCCGGATCGTTGACATGGGAAAAAATCACGCTGCCCGAGGTCGTAGCCAGCACCATCAGCTCCGGACTTGCCCCGCTCATGCCCAGCAGCGGCAGCACGATGCCGGAAGCCGTCATCACGGTAACCGTGGCCGACCCCAGGGCCAGCCGCAGCACGGCGGCGATAATCCAGGCAAGAATCAGGGGCGAAATGTTAAGGCCGGTCATCATATCCTTGATATAATCGGCAACTCCGCTGTCCACCAGCACCTGCTTGAAGGCGCCCCCGCCGCCGATGACAAACATAATGGTGGCGATCGATTTCAGCGAGGCGCCGACGCTGCCCATAATCTCCTTCATTTTGCGGCCGCGGGCAATGCCGAACGTATAGATGGCGATCAGCACCGAGATCAACAGCGCAATCCCCGATTCCCCAAAGAAAGCGATGATTTTAAAGGCGCCGGAATCCTGCGGCATCGCCATTTTGGCAACGGCCAGCACCGCCATGAGCGCGATCGGCACGAGCGCGGTGAACAGGCTGACGCCAAAGCTCGGCATTTCCTCCTCCGTAAACTCCTTGGTGTTGTACAGTCCCTCCGGAATCGCGGGATTCATGCCGCGGATCAATTTCGTTTTCGAGAAAAATATCCCCGCAATGATCGCCGAAGGAATGGCGATGACCAGCCCAAGCAGCAGCGTCTTGCCCATGCTGGCGCCAAACACGCTGGCCACGGCCGCCGGCCCGGGGTGGGGCGGCAGAAAGCTGTGCGTTGTGGACAAAGCCACCGCCATCGGCAGGCCGATATATAACAGATTTACCTTCATCCGCGAAACAATCGTAAAGACAATCGGAATCAGCAGGATGAAGCCGATTTCAAAAAACAGGGTAACGCCAAGCACAAAAGCGGTAATCAGAATCGCCCATTGCAATCTTTTTTCGCCGAATTTGGCGGTCAGCGTCATGGCGATCCGCTGCGCGGCGCCGCAGTCGGCCATCAGCTTGCCGAGCATCGCGCCAAAGCCGATAATCAGCGCCAGATGGCCAAGCTGCCCGCCGATCCCCTCTTCCACCGAATTCACCACGTCCGACAACGTCAGGCCGTTCAGCAACCCCACCACAATCGCGACAAGCACGAGCGAAATGAAGCCTTCGAGCTTAAAGCCCACCATCAACACAAGCAATAGCGCCACCCCTAGCGCAACGATTAACAACGGCATCGTCTATTCCTCCAATCGTCCATTTTGTGGTTAAGTGAGTTAATCCGGGTTAAGCATGTAAACACTTTCCGGTTTCTGAACACAAACGTATCTCCTCCTTATGCCATCATCGAAACATTTCAGTAAGCGCTTTCAACAAGACGCCTGAACAATGCGCAATTGATAGCTTCCTCTGGTTGTTACTTTTCTCGAAAAATTGCTGTGTTGCGCAAACCTCTTTACGAAATAAGTCTTATCAGGGCCGCTCCAACAAGGTCATCCCGCTCTCCGGTATAGTTAAAATATAGCAGCATGTTCCTTGGTTCACATTGTTTGCCCATCCAAAATCGGCGGCGCATTTCAGCGGGAAAATTGTGCTGCGGAACAAGGGCTTGCGTCGCCGCTCAGGCCGAAACAGCCGCGAGCGGGCCTGAGGCTCTTTCGTTACTCCTGCAGCCGTTCGAAAGTAAGCAGCAGCTTCATTTTGACGAGATCGTTGAATTTGCGGTAATCCAGCTGCAGCAGCTGGGATATTTTATCCAGACGGTAAAACAGGGTGTTTCTATGCACATGCAGCAAGCCCGCGGTTTGCTTCACATTCAGGTCGCAGTCCAGAAACGTGCGCAGCGTCAGCTTGTACTCCTCGTTAAGCGTTTGGGGGAACAACCCGTATTTTTGCAAAAATTCCGTTCGCGCTTCCGGCGGCACCATCTCAAGATAAGGAACGATTCCCCAATCATCGATAAAGCTGGCGCTCTGCGGCTGCCGTCCGAATTTTCGGCTTAAGCGTATGCAGCGGCGAGCTTCGCCGTACGATTGCTTGTACCCCGCAAGACCGCTGCGCGGGCGTCCGACACCGATACAGTAGCGGTAGCCCCGCCGGCGCAGACAAGCTTCAATTTTGCCGACCAGGGGCTGGAGGAAATCGCTTACGGGAATGGCGATAAAAAAAGCACCGTCCTCCACATAGGCGTACAGCGCCTGCACACTGACCATCGCCTTCAAATCGTTCAAGAACTGCTCCTTGCGCTCACCTGTTTTCTGCAGCATCTCCCCGTTTATCGTCTCTTCCGGCCATTTCATCTCTTCGATCTCCACGACCATCACGCTGCGTTCGGCGTTGACGTCGAGTTGCAGCGTACGGGCCGTCATCCGCAGCTTCTTTTCGGAGAATTCATACGGGCTGATCAGCTCCATAATAAAGCTTTCCAGCACCATTTTACGGAAGTGCAGCTGCTTGTTCATATGGATCTGCTGCAGGAGCGCCTCCACGTTCATCTTGATGATCTTTCCGAATCGGTACACCTCGTCGGGATTACCGGTGATCCCGACAACGCCGACAATGTTCTCCTGAAACTCAATCGGCAGGTTGACTCCGGGCTTGGAGCCCGGCAGACTCAGGCATTCCGCTTCGCCGATCAGCACCTGTTTTCTGGAGCCGAGCACCTGCAGCGCGCCTTCATGCAGACTGCCGATCCGCTCCGTTTCTCCGCTGGCGACGATAACCCCTTGGTCGTCCATAATGTTGATATTGAACTCCATGACGGACATCAATTGGACGACGATAGGCAAGGCCAGCTCGGTCGTTATTTTCATTCGAATCCCCTCCAGGCGCAAAAATAGGACAGGCCAACTATTGTTGTTACAATAGCTGGCCCGGCTCCCTGCATGATTCATCATCATTTACAGGTTCCATACCTAAATGTTCGATTTTTCATTGGTCTTGACTTGACCGAATAACCCCAAGCCCTTCCAGAATCGCCCTGAGCTTGCCTTGATTCTCCTCCGAGCAAGAGGTATTGGGCAAAATCGGCTTGCCCGCCTGGAGTCCGATCAAATTGACCGCATCCTTCGTCGCCACCGGGAAGCTTCCGAGGTTCCAGGCCATCCGCAGCGGAGCCAGCCTGTACTGCGCCTCCAGGGCCCCCTGGATGTCGCCCGCCATGAACTTGTCGTAAATTTCCACGACCAGCCGCGGCACCACGTTGGCGGTTGACGCCACGCAGCCGGCGCCCCCGTAGACGAGCGTGCTTAAAATCATGATGTCCCTTCCCGCCAGCACCTTAAATCCCTTGGCTCTGGTGCGGCGGATGAATTCGGCGGTTAGCGTCTGATCGCCGCTGCTGTCCTTGATCCCCACGATATTCGGAATTTCGGCCAGCCGCTCCAGCAGAGCGGGTGTAATGTTGTTGCCGACTTTGTCCGGATTGTTGTACAACAGTACAGGCAATGAGGTTGATTCCGCGATTTTCTTAAAATGGTCAAACAGTTCATCCTGTGTCGGCGTAATAAACATCGGCGGCAGGATCGAGATCGCCCGCGCGCCAAGCTCTCCGTATTTGCGGGCCTGCTTCATGCCCTCCCGCGTAGAGATCGCCGCGATTCCCGCATAGACGGGAACGCGCCCCGCGCTTTGCTCGGCAGTAACCGCCACTACTCGCTGTTGATCCCCCGGGTCCAGCCCGAAAAACTCGCCGTTGCTGCCCAGCGCCAAAATGCCGTGTACGCCTCCTTCGATCACATGATCCACAATACGGCGCAGCCCCTGCTCATCAAGCCGCTCTTCGCCGTCGACCGGCGTGACAATCGGGGGAATCACCCCGCGGATAAAGCTCGTATCCATTTATTCGCTCACCTCACTAATTATCGTTTGACTTCGGTATGGGCCATTTTCTCATAATGGCGGATCAGCGCCCCGTGATCGGCGGTCCCGAGGCCGTCGGCTTTGAGCGCATGCATCATTTCCAGCACGGAGGCCGTCAGCGGCAGCGGCACCCCGATTTCATGGGAAGTGTCCAGCGCGTTGGTCAAATCCTTGATATGCAGGTCAATGCGGAAGCCCGGGTCAAACTTGCGGTCCATCACCAGCGGCGCTTTCGCCTCCATCACCGTGCTTCCCGCCAGGCCGCCGCGGATCGCCTGAAATGCCTGCTCGGGCTCCACGCCGGCCTTGCTTGCCAGCACAAACGCTTCGGACATAGCGGCGATGTTGAGGGCGACGATCACCTGGTTGGACAGCTTGGTGATGTTGCCGGAGCCGACGTCGCCGGTATGCACGACCGAACCGGCCATCGCCTTGAGCAAGTCATAGCTTTGCTCGAATACTTTTTTGTCGCCGCCGACCATGACGGACAAGGTGCCGTCGATCGCCTTCGGCTGGCCGCCGCTGACCGGGGCGTCCAGGAACGGAATGCCCCGCTCAGCCAGCACCGCCCCCACTTCGCGGCTGACCAGCGGCGCGATGGAACTCATGTCGATGACCACGGCCCCCGCTTTAATCCCTTCGATGACGCCGTTTTCGCCAAGCACGACTTCTTTAACGTGCGGAGAATTCGGCAGCATGGTGATAACGGCATCCACCTGCCCGGCCGCTTCTTTGGGAGAAGCGGCCGCCTTCGCTCCGGCCGCTTGCAGTTCCTTCACCGCCTCCGGGTTGCGGTCCATCACCACCAGGCTGTAGCCCGCCTTGATCAGGTTGAGGCTCATCGGCTTACCCATGATGCCCAGTCCGATAAATCCGATTGTCTTCATCTTTGTTTCTCCTCCCGTTTTATAGTCAAGCTTCATAGTCAGCCTTCCTATCAATCAACTTTCCTATCAGTCAGCTATTTTTACAATCATCGCACCAGACAAGGACGCTTGTTGTCGAATTTCCAGCCCGGTACAAGGTACTGCATCGCCGCGGAATCGTCCCGCGCGTTCAAGCCCATGCTGTTGTACAGGTTGTGGGCCTGCTCGATCCGCTCCATATCGATCTCCACGCCAAGCCCCGGCTTCTCCGGCAGTTCGATCATGCCGCCGGCGATTTGGAACGGTTCCTTGGTAAGACGCTCGGCGCCCTCCTGCCAAATCCAATGCGTGTCGATCGCCGTAATTTCGCCCGGAGCCGCCGCGGCCACATGCGTGAACATCGCCAGTGAGATGTCGAAATGGTTATTGGAGTGCGAGCCCCAGGTGAGCCCCCATTCGCGGCACATTTGCGCCACCCGCACCGAGCCCTGCATCGTCCAGAAATGCGGATCGGCCAGCGGGATGTCCACCGACTGCAGCGAGATCGTGTGGGCCATCTGCCGCCAATCCGTGGCGATCATGTTCGTGGCCGTCGGCAGGCCGGTCTGTCTGCGGAATTCAGCCATAATTTCGCGGCCGGAATATTCCCCTTCCGCGCCGCACGGGTCCTCGGCGTAGGCGAGCACATCGTGCAGATCGCGGCATAGGCGCACGGCGTCCTTCAGCAGCCAGCCGCCGTTCGGATCAAGCGTAATGCGCGCATCCGGGAACCGCTCCGCCAGCGCGGTGACGGCCTCGATTTCCTCCTCGCCGCGCAGCACGCCGCCCTTGAGCTTAAAGTCTGCAAAGCCGTATTTGGTGTAAGCGGCTTCGGCCAGCGCCACGATCGCTTGCGGCGTCATCGCTTCTTCATGGCGCAGACGGTACCAGGCCACCTCGCTGTCCGGCTCGGAGGCGTAGGGCAGATCCGTTTTGATGCGGTCTCCCACATAAAACAGATACCCAAGCACATTCACCCGCTTGCGCTGCTGGCCTTCGCCGAGCAACGCGGCGACCGGAACGCCCAGGTACTGGCCAAGCAGATCGAGCAGGGCGGCTTCCACGGCGGTAACGGCGTGAATGGCGACGCGCAGGTCAAAGGTTTGCTGCCCGCGCCCGGCGGCGTCCCGGTCCGCAAACGCCGTCCGCATCCGGGCCAGTATCTGGTTATACGTGCCGATAGACTGCCCGATCACCAGCGCGCGCGCATCCTCCAACGTCCGGCGGATGCTCTCCCCGCCCGGCACCTCGCCGGCCCCGGTATGGCCGGAGCTGTCTTCCAGGATGACGATGTTGCGGGTAAAATAGGGGCCGTGCGCGCCGCTTAAATTCAGCAGCATGCTGTCCCGGCCGGCGACCGGAACCACCCGCATTCCGGTAATGACGGGCGTACCCTGCAGTACCGGATTCTCTTGTTTGGCTGTTTGATTCAACATCTCGATTCTCCTTTCAAGTGATCAGAGCTCCCCCGAAGCGCGCGCTGCCTCTCCCCGGTTTCCGGAGCCGTACCGCTGCGGAATGAGCATGGCGCGCAAAACGGAGGAAACGGCGTGGCGGATGTTGGCCGGCGCCTGGGCGATGGCCTGCTCCAGCGTCATCGGGGCCTGGGTAGCCCCTACCACCACGTCAATGCCGCTGTCGTACATGCCGCGGGCTTCCGCGTCAATTCCGCCCGAGACGCAAATCACCGGCTTGTTGTGCAGCTTGGCCAATTTGGCCACGCCGGCGGGCGTTTTGCCGAACGCCGTCTGGACGTCGGTATGCCCTTCGCCCGTCAGGACGAGATCGGCATCGCGGACCTCCTCCGCAAATCGCGCGGCTTCCATTACAATGTCGATTCCCCGGGCCATGCCCGCGTCCAGGAAGGCGATCAGTCCCGCTCCGAGACCGCCCGCCGCCCCGGCGCCGGCGACGCCGGCGATATCGACGCCAAGCTGCTCGCGGATGATCCCGGCCAGATGCCGCAGGCCGGCGTCAAGCCTGGCGACCATCTCCGGCGTGGCGCCTTTTTGCGGGCCAAAGACGCGCGCGGCTCCCTGCTCCCCGCAAAGCGGATTGGTCACATCGCTGGCGATCGTAATTTCGCAGCCGGCAACGCCGGGATGAAGCCCCGTCGTATCGACCGAAGCGATCCGCTGCAGTTCGCCGCCGCCGAAGCCGATTTCCGCGCCCGCCGCGTCCAGAAAGCGCACGCCCAGCGCCTGGGCCATGCCGACGCCGCCGTCATTGGTGGCGCTGCCCCCGATGCCGATGATCAGCTGCCGGCAGCCGGCGTCCAGCGCGGCCTTGATGAGCTGTCCGGTGCCGTAGGTCGTGGCCGTCAGCGGATTTCTCCGCTCCGCCGGAACCAGCGTCAGCCCCGATGCGGACGCCATTTCAATGACGGCGGCATGCCCCTCGTCGAAGATGCCGTACTCGGCGATCACGGGCTCGCCCTGCGGGCCGACCACCTCCAGTTTTCGGCATTCGCCGCCGACGGCGCTGAGGATCGCTTCCACCGTGCCTTCGCCGCCGTCGGCAATCGGAATTTTACGGATTACCGCTTCGGGCAGCACTTCCAGTACGCCCTGTTCCATACAGTCCGCCACCGCCTTAGAGCTGAGACTGCCTTTATACGAGTCGGGCGCAATCAAAATTTTCATTCCATCACTCCTACCGTCTCTCTTTGCCTGCAACCAAAATCCCCGCGGCAAAAATAAAAAGCCTAAGCTGATGGCGCTTTCATTTTTGCCGCGAACACACGGGACAAACGCTATGTAGCTTCGGATTGGCAACTTGGCTCGGTCCGCACTTGCCGTACTTTGCCGGGAATCCCGGCGCTGCCCGGACCGCCTTGTTTTATCCGCATGACTTCACTATACACTCTTGTACTGTTTTTCACATTGGTCCGCACTCACAAAGTTTTTTCGCTTTTTCCCGGTAAAATTGGGCTTTGGCACAATGCCTCGCCGGCAAAAAATAGGCCGCCTATCCCGGATAGTCGGCCCTGTTCAGGTGAATAAAGACGGCTGTTCATGTAACGGGCGCAGGATTGAACAGGCTGATTGCGTTATGCAGCCCCCAGTGCTCGGCCCAAGTTTGCTTGCGCCCGCTGGCCACGTCCAAAATGAATCTGAAAATCTCCCAGCCGACGTCTTCGATCGTGGCCTCGCCGCCGGCGATCCGCCCCGCATTGATATCGATCAGGTCAGGCCATTGCTCGGCCAATGAGTCGCGGCTCGCCACTTTAATTACAGGCGCCATCGCCAACCCGTAAGGAGTACCCCGGCCGGTCGTAAACACTTGCACATTGATGCCGGAAGCTAGTTGAAGCGTCCCGCACACAAAATCGCTGGCCGGCGTTGCGGCAAAAATCAGCCCTTTTTGCGCCGCCTTTTCACCGGGCGCCAGAACCGCCGTAATCGGGCTGCCGCCGGATTTAACGATCGAACCCAGCGATTTTTCCACAATGTTCGCCAGGCCCCCTTTTTTGTTTCCAGGCGTCGGATTGGCGCTCCGGTCGGCCTGACCGCGCTGCAAGTAGGCGTCGTACCACTCCATCTCACGGATCAGCGCCCGCCCGACCTCCTCGTTTACGGCCCGCGGCGTAAGCAGATGAACGGCGTCGCGAACCTCGGTGACTTCGGAGAACAACACCGTCGCCCCGGCGCGCACCAGCAGATCGGCGGCATAACCGACGGCCGGATTCGCCGTGATGCCGGAGAAGGCGTCGCTTCCGCCGCATTGCAGGCCGACCGTCAAACCGGAAGCAGGACAAGTGACGCGCTTGCGGCGGTTCAATCTCTCCAACCGTGCTTCCGCCATCTCCATAATCGCTTGAACCATAGGAATAAAACCTTGATAATCCTGGAGCGAAACTATTTTGGAAGCGCTGTCTTTATCCGGTATGAGACGATCCGGCTGCAGCTTCTCACAGCCTAAGCCGACAACCAACAGCTCGCCGCCGAAATTCGGATGAGCCGCGATGTTCCGAAGGGTGCGGATCGGAATTTCCGCATCAGAGGCCTGGATCGCCACGCCGCAGCCATACGTATGATGGATCGCCACCACATCGTCTACCTGCGGATATTGGGGCAGCAGTTCTTCCTTAATCCGCTTTACCGCATAATCGAGCACCCCCGACACGCACTGTACGCTCGTCGTGATCCCGAGGATATTTTTAGTGCCGACGCTACCGTCCGGATTGAGGTATCCCTCGAACGTAAAGCCTTCAAGCGGCGGCTGGAGCGGCGGCACTTTGGTGGCGAGCGGCAGCTCGCGGAGCAACGGCGGCGTCGGAAGTTCGATGAACGACTCGCTCACCCAACTGCCTCGCGGGATAGGGCGCACCGCGCAGCCGATAATTTCACCGTAACGAACGACGGCTTCTCCCTGGGCCACATCCGCCAAGGCAACCTTATGCCCTTGGGGGATATACTCCGTTAACCTAAGGCCGCAAGGAAATACGGTGCCCTCGGGCAAACCTCCCGCATTCACAATGATCGCCACATTATCTTTTTCATGAACCTTAATATACAAAGGAGCATCATTGCGTAAATCATTCATCTGAACAGCCTCCTTACTCTTCCGCATGACTTCACTATACTCCTTTGTACTCTTTTTCACATTGGCGCCCAACCCAAAGTTTTGCGGTTTTGACCAACAAAAATTTGGACTTCCGCACAATAATTCGATATCTGCAATTTGCAATCCGCGCCCGCTTAACGTTTATCCTCCCACGTTCTGAAAAAAGAAACTTTTGACCGGAAATGAAATGCATTTTTGCGGTTGAGCCGCCTATTTCGAGGAACCTCGACGAAATTCGCATGCACATTTGCACTTCTTGGGATTTCCCCCTCTTCACCCGCATCTGAATTTTATATCTCAAAAAAAACCGCCAGAGCGGTTTTGGTCCGTCCGACGGTTTTCATTAAATAATATCCAGCGGGACCTTCCGGTCCGGCGGCGGAAAAGCTTCATCGAGCGCGGCGATTTCCTCGTTGCTTAAGGTGATCCGGGCGGCCTGCGCGTTCTCCGTCACATGGCGCACGGTAGAAGCTTTGGGGATGGCGATGACGTTTCCGCCGCGGATGCTCCAGGCGAGCAGAATCTGCAGCGGCGACGCTCCGTGCGCTTCGGCCGCCCGCACCACGGCGGGATGCTCCGTCAGCCCCGTGCGCAGCTCGCCCGCCTGGGCCAGCGGCGAATAGGCCATGATCGGCATGCCGCAATCCCGCTGCCAAGGCAGCAGATCGTATTCGATGCCGCGCGAGCCGAGGTGGTACAGCACCTGATTGACGGCGCAGCGGCTGCCGTCCGCAAGGGCCGCCAGCTCCCGCATATCCGCCGTATCGAAATTGGAAACGCCCCAGCGGATGATTTTCCCCTGCTCGACCAGTCGCTCCATGCATTCCACGGTTTCCTCCAGCGGCACGCGGCCCCGCCAATGCAGCAGGTACAGGTCGAGCCTGTCGGTGCCGAGCCGTTTCAAGCTTTCCTCGCAGCTGCGAAAAATCCTGGTCCGGCCCGCATTGTGCGGATATACCTTGGACACGAGAAACACACTGTCGCGTTTCCCCTTAAGCGCTTCGCCGACGAGCGATTCGGCGCGGCCTTCCCCGTACATCTCCGCCGTGTCGATGAGATTCATGCCCAGCTCTACGCCTGCTTGCAGCGCGGCGATTTCCTCCTGCCTGCGCCGGGGATTGTCGCCGATGCGCCATGTGCCCTGGCCGAGGGCGGCCACTTCCGTACCGTCGGCCAGCCTAACGTGTCCGATGGCTGTCTCCCGGATCAAGCCGGTTTGGTCCCGGCGGCTAATATTTTCGCCTGCGTTCATCTCCGTAACCTCCATTCGCGGGTTGGACCCATTCTATTACTTGCAATAAACTTACCACACGAACTCCTCTCCTGCATTGTGCGGCGGCCCAAAAATGGTCGAATGCTCTTGCATCCCATATGGAAATAAGGTAGCATCCTCATTCTAACCCATTCAGCTTTTCAACGCGGTGGACTTGGACCGAAAAAAATAAGAGCAAAAAATGGCGTTAATTCGGCAATGCCCGTTCATTTGAGAGAAATAGAAGTAATTTATGCCGTTATTTTTCCCCCACCGCAAGAAAATGATAAGAACGTCTATCTCTATCGGCCGCTTCTTTCGGCGTCAAGACATTTTAACAAGGACAAGCGCAGGAAAATGTCAGCTAACCTCTTCCTCCTCCCGGACCAGCGGAACAAACCTACCGTTCACCTGCTCGGCCAGCGAATGCGGATCCAGTTCCATCTGCAGCCCGATTTTGCCGGCGCTGACCAGCATGGTATCCAGGCTTTCGGCCGAGCTGTCCAGGAAGGTGGGATACAGCTTCTTCATCCCTACCGGCGAGCAGCCTCCGCGCACGTAACCGGTCCGCTGCTGCAGGTCCTTTAGCGGCAGCATCTCCACTTTTTTGACCCCGGCGGCTTTGGCCGCCTTTTTTAAATCGAGCTCCGCGGCGACCGGGACGATGAACACAAAAATCGCCGTCCCTTGATGGGCGACCAGCGTTTTATAGACCTTCTCCGGCGGCTTGCCGATTTTGTCCGCGACTGCGGTCCCGTGAATCTGTCCGTCTTCCGGGTCGTACGCGTAAACTTTGTATGGCGTTTTGGATTTATCGAGCAATCGCAAGGCGTTCGTTTTGACGTCTGCCATACTTTTGCCACTCCTTTTTCTCGTTTTCTGTCTCAACTATATATCCTATCACCCTTAGACGCCGATAAACAGGTAACGATCGATTATAGTAGAAGGCTCTGTTAAATTTAAACGTTGGACTTTCCAATTTTAGTTAGAATATAGCTTTAATAGTTCTTGTACTGGAAAACTATTTGTTTTGTTCACCTCAACAAAATATGCTAACTGCCATTTTTGTGTTTCGATAGCTTGTTTGCTAGTGGGATTTTCCCATCTAGGGTATACTCTAATAGCCATTTTTCCTTTTGTAGTGGCTGTTTTAAGGATATTTTGTTTTACAAGAACTTCTTTTGGAAAAACGAATTGTCCAAATTTATTATTACTAGTAAAAGTATTGATAACCAATAAATCAGTAGCCTTTTCATATGAAAAGGCTTGGTTTTTATGATCTCCATCTTTTTCCCAAAAAGCAACAAACTGCCCTATCTTGTTAGGTGTTATTTTTGCGACTCTAAATCTAACCGATTTTGAATTTAGTTGAAACATACCAGCCCCATAATCTGAATTTTGAGCTTCTTCTCGAATAGCACTTATAGTTAAGTGATTTGGTTCATAAAAAATTTTATTTACATATGTTAACTCCTTATAAAATTCATTCACTGCTTTGTACTCCTTATTTTCTATACTACGTAATCCAATGCCTTCTTGAATAGAATGGGCTAATCATAAAATACCGTCAAAATTTTCTTGTTTTATCACGTTTCTGAACTAGCTATCCTGCTTCGTTTGGTAAAGCGAGAGTGACGAGCTTCTACGATCAGACAGAGGTGGTGTTTCATTGTTATAGACCATCAGCCCGACCTAACTCAACTGCCTAACGAATTAAAGTATTCTTTTCTTGGGGTGGGAGGCAGATCAACACTTACTGTCCGGGCGCTTTGCACGATTATCCCGTTTGATCAGGTAGCAGAGAAACAGGCAAGCTCGGGAAAAGGGAATATTTGGTAGAGAGGCGGATAGGTTTGAGATAATTTAGACGGGCTTAGGAAAAGTAATCAGGTTTAGGGGAGGTGAAACAGACCGGACAAGAGATCAAGACAGAAGATCAAGGACAAGACGCGAGGGAAACGAAAAGACCGTGATTATGCTGTAGCCTGAACCCTTCCGTCTGCAGCAACGCCGACACAGTTCATACTAACCCCTACCCATTAAGTTGATCCGCATCAAGTAACCCCCACCGTTCAAACATCACGATCAGGCCGCAGCCGCAAGGGGCTGGTTCGGTTGGCGTGCGATCAGCCGGCGGTAAGGGATCGCGGGAATCGCCACACACATGCGCAGTAACTTCTGCCGCATCGTTTCTTCCGCTCCCGGCAGTCCTCCTTGCAGGCGCAGCCGGCGGCGTCCGGTGTATTCGTTTAGGTACGCCTGCAGATGTTTCAGTCCCAAGGCTCCATACGTACTCTTCAGCGATTCCCACGCCTCTCTCACCACTTTCCGCAAGGGTGCATACAGCCGAAAGGCCAAGGGGAACAACTGTACCGCCGCTGTACGGGTATCCACATGTTCGTTGATGAAAGCGGCGAGTTCGTGACGGTTTGCCCTTTTTTCGCCTCCCCGCTTATTTGGCACCAGGCGGATTTTGACCTGTTCCAGCTCGCCCGACTCCGTGACCGTGCAGCCCGCTACGACCGCCGAGGCGTACGGATGCGAAAGCTGACACCGGGACGGATTACGCCCATACTGATCGCTGTTTACCTTCACGTCTCCGGAGAGCAGCTCCCGGGCATCGAACTCCCCCACGGCATGGCGTATTTTGTGCAGCATCGACCAGGCGGTCTTGTAGGCGACCCGGATCACCTGGCGCAGCCGCATCGCCGAGATGCCGCCCTCAAGCAGGAACAACTCCAGGGCCTGGAACCACTTCACCAGGGGGAGATGCGTTCCTTCAAAAATCGTGCCGACCAAAGGCGATGTTTGATGCTTGCACTTTCCGCACTCGAATAAGGGGATATGCCGGGAGGTCAGACGGCTGCACCGGGTGTGAGCGCAGCGCGGGCAGACGAAGCCGTTTGGCCACTTCATCGCGATTAGCGCCTCCATGCAGGCCTGCTCGCTTTGGTAACGGCTGCTGAATGGTTGAAGTTCCGTTCCCGTATTGATCTCCATGTTGCTCGCCCCCCGAATCAAGAATACATCGAACTTAAATTCCATTTATTTCATTATACCAAACGTACGTTCTCTTATCAAGCCGAAAATCTCACCTGAACCGCCGCATTTTTCCTCATCTTTTTTGTGTTTTTTCTTCTCTTTTTTTGGAACCCTTGACTTGCTCTAGCCCCACCCACTGCTCCCCGCTCCTGAATGATGGGGATAATCGTGCAAAGGCAGGCAAAGACACCAAGACACGAACGCTTTAGATGGTCCCTTTAGACAGCCCCCTCACCTGGCGTCGATTTGTGACACTGATCGAAACGGCTACGGTGCAAAAGGTAGATGCGCTGGCCTTGGTGGATCGTGACGCCTCTATTTTGACAGGGCCTAATAGAAAAACACACCCCCAATAAAGGTGTGTTTTCTATATCGTTTAATTTGCCAGTATTAAAGCGCATCCTTCCCGAAGGAACCTTCAAACAGGGAGTCCTTCAACGGACGGCGGTCGTTCGGTTGTTCGCGCTCCTGCAGGTTGTCCGGAAGCACTTCTTTTTCGCCTTGATATCCGATGGCGATCACGGCTTGAATCGCATAATAGTCAGGCACATTCAGCACTTCGCGGGCTTTTTCTTGATCAAAACCGCCCATCGCATGGGTGATCAAACCTTTGTTATGGGCTTCTAAAGCAAGATACCCCCAAGCGGCGCCCGCATCAAAGGCATGCCACCCGTTGGCTCCCCGCTCGGTCGCCGTTTGGGACAGGATGACGGCCAGGACAGGGGCTTTTGTGCACCATACGAGGTTTCCAGGCAAAATAAAAGAATGGAATTTCTCGCGGTCCTCCGGCGTGCGGGCGATAACAAACCGCCATGGCTGCACGTTCGATGCCGAAGGAGCCCAACGCGCCGCCTCAAACAGGCTGAATAGGACATCCTCGGGGATTTCTTTTTCCAAAAAAGACCGCGGCGACCAACGATTGATAAATTGAGAGGATACTTCAAAACCAGGTTTGCGCAGATCTGCGGCGTTAGCCATTTTGAACACTCCTTAAGTTTAAACTAATTTGTTTTTTAACCGTCCGATGCCTTCAATCGTCACTTCCAGCTCATCTCCGGCCTTCAGCCAGGTCTGGCGGTCCGGCGGATCGCCGAGGATGACGCCTTCGGGCGTTCCGGTAAAAATACAATCGCCCGGCATTAACGTGATGTACCGGGATATGTAGCTGATTAACTCAGCGCAGCCGAATATCATATTTTCCGTATTGCCGGACTGCCTTAACTCTCCGTTCACTCTGCATTCGATGGATAAACGCGCCGGGTCCAATTCATCGCCGGTGACAAGGTACGGTCCGATGGGCGCGAAGGAATCCAGCGTTTTGCCCAGCAGCCATTGGCTCGTTTTCATTTGCAGGTCGCGGGCGGAAATATCGTTTCCGGCGGTGTACCCGTAAACATAGGATAACGCATCCGCTTCGGAGACATTGCGCGCCTCTTTGCCTATAATGATGACAAGCTCGGCTTCATAGTCTACTTGCCGCGCCGTTGCCGGCAGGACGATGTCCTGCTTGTGACCGGCCAAGGCGTTGTTGAATTTACTGAACAGCACGGGCGAATCCGGAACAGCCATGTTGGACTCTTTGACATGGGACAGATAGTTCAGGCCCACGCACAATATTTTCTCCGGATTCAGCACGACGGACGCAAACTCAATTTCATCCTCGTCGACGCGAAAATCGCTTTGTTTATCCTTCCCGTTCACCGCCCTGAGAACAGCGGCAAAACCGCTTAAATTATAGACGGCATCTTCCGTTTTCCAGCCGATGCATAACCCGCCGCCGTTCTTGAACTGCAGCAATTTCATGGTACGTCCTCCGGATTTGTGCAGGCGCGATTCAGGCCTCTCCGGCCTTGCTGCACGTTGTAGACAAGGCTATACTGATACATTAATATTAATCCAGACAGAAATATTTTTCCAGTACTCAAGGAAGAACGGAGATTAACTCATGGCTGATACATTAAAATCGATTTATAATGAAGCGTTTTTGCGGGAATTTGGCGAAAAAGTCCACGCGGCGCACGCTCCGTTCGATCCGGAGAAATTCGTGGCCGATACGATGGATGGGACGTGGGATGCTCTGGAACTGAAAGCCAGAATGCGGAGGATTTCGCTGACGCTGGCCAACCAGCTGCCGGCGCGTTTTGAGGAAGCCGTGTCCGTGCTGTTTGCCATCGACGAATCGTGCGTCGGCTTCCCCTACTTGTTTTTCCCGGATTTCGTGGAAGTGTACGGCAGCGCGGAAGAGGATTGGCCTTTGGCCATGCGGGCGCTGGAGCGGTTCACGCCGAAATCGTCGGCCGAATTTGCCGTCCGCTCATTCCTGCTGCGCGATCCAGAGCGGATGATGGGGCAGATGGCGGCGTGGTCTCAGCATGAGGATGAGCATGTGCGCCGCCTCGCCAGCGAAGGCTGCCGGCCCCGCCTGCCCTGGGGCCAAGCGCTGCCGATGTTCAAGCGCGATCCCGCGCCGATCCTCCCGATCCTTGAGACGCTTAAGGCGGACCCCAGCATGTACGTGCGCAAAAGCGTGGCCAACAACCTGAACGACATCGCCAAAGACCACCCGGAGCTCGTGCTCGAACTTGCCCGGCGCTGGAAAGGCGCGCATCCGCACACCGACTGGATCGTGCGCCATGGCTGCCGCACGCTGATCCGCAAAGGCGGCCCCGCAGCGCTGGAGCTATTTGGTTACGCCGCGCCGTCGGCCGCCAAGCCGGTGGTCTCGTCGGCGTCGCTTACGGTGGAACCGGCCGCGCTACGCATCGGTGACAGCTGCGAGCTCCGCTATGCACTCACCGTGCGCGAAGGCGATCCGGTGAAGGTGCGCGTCGAATACGGCATCGACTTCGTCAAAGCCGGTGGCAAAACATCACGCAAGCTGTTCCTGCTGGCGGACAAAACCGTCCCCGGCGGCGCCTCCATCGGTGGAGCCCGGCGCCATAGTTGGGCGGACCTCACGACCCGCCGCCATTATTCCGGAGCCCACCGGATCACGCTGCTCGTCAACGGCGCCGAAGCCGCCGCCGCGGTGCTGCAGCTGGAAGCCGCAGCGGCAAACGGCTGAACCGATATTACGCCCTAGTCGGTCTGTTCCGCCCCGGGAGCAGCCGAAGCGCCGATCAGCGCGTTTCCGACTTTGGTCAGATGCGCGTTCATGATGTCGACCGCCCCGCGCCGGTCCTGTTCGCGAATCGCCAGGAGCATTTGATAATGCTCCTGGAACAGGCGGTGGGCCGACTCTTTTTCACTAAACAGCCAAAGGCTTCTGCTGTCCCGGATCGTCCGCGTCATCATCGCTGAAATAGTTTCCATCATTTGCTGCAGCAGCGGATTCCGCGTCGCTTTGGCGATGGCGAAATGGAAATTGACGTCGTGCACCCGGCTGGTCTCCTCATTGCCGATCGCTTCTTCCATCAGGCTCACAATCCGGGCGAGCTCGTCCAAATCCGCTTCGCTCCTGTACTCTGCGGCCAATTCAATGCTCCCGATTTCAAGGATTTTCCGTACCTGCAGCAGTTGAACCAACTCCTGGCGGTTGGCGATTTGCCGGGCTTCCATCGTCTCAAGCGCCTGGGCTCTGACGTAAGTCCCCCCGCCCTGTCTCGTCTCGATCAGCCCCCGGGCTTTCAGATGGCTGATCGCTTCGCGGACGGTAGAGCGGCCGACGCGGTAACGCTTCGCCAGGTTTTCGATCGTGTCCAGCTTCTCGCCGGGCTTCACCAGCCCGCTTTCGATGATTCGCTGCAGTTCCTCAATCATAATATCGTAATTTTTTCTGCCCAATTCCATATTTTATTCCCTCTCCAAAATCGGTATGTACACCGAATTGCTTGCTAAATAACAGTCTATACAATTTACGTAAATTATGGTAGATTTATTTTAAATTTTAAATTCATCAGATGACATGATTAGTTTGATCTTACCATATCAAGTTTGTTTTTTGAGGAGGGAATCTTTGGGTGATTGCGCCGGAAATCAAACAGCAACTGAAGCCGATCGTCGGAGAAAAGTGGTTTTTGGATAGCCCCAGCGAACTTTATGCCTATTCTTACGATGCTACCCCGATGTATCAAGCTTTGCCCGATGCGGTGATCATGCCAGCGTCCACCCGGGAAGTGTCGGAGATTCTGAAAATCGCCAACCGCCACAAAATTCCCATCATCCCCCGGGGCTCCGGCACCAATCTGGCGGCCAGCACCATCCCGGTTCAAGGCGGCATCGTCCTGAACATGAACCGGTTCAACCGGATTTATGAAATCGATACCAAAAATTTGACCGCCACCGTTGGCCCCGGCGTCATCACCGCCGATCTGCATCAGGCTGTTGAAGCGCTCGGTTTGTTTTATCCGCCCGATCCGGGCAGCATGAAGATTTCGACGATCGGCGGCAATATGTCGCAGGGCGCCGGGGGCATGCGCGGACTGAAGTACGGCGTGACCAAGGATTACATCATGGGGCTGGAGTACGTGCTGCCCTCGGGTGAAATTCTGCGCTGCGGGGGAAAAAACGTCAAGGATGTCGCCGGCTATGACATGACCCGGCTGCTGGTCGGCTCCGAAGGCACGCTGGCCGTTGTCACGGAAATTACGCTGAAGCTGCTCCCCTTGCCGGAAACGAAGCGGACGCTCGTCGCTTTTTTTACCAATCTGGTTGATGCGGCCAGGACGGTGGAAAAGATCATCGCCGCCAAAATCATCCCGGCAACCGTGGAATTTATGGACCAGGGGACGATGAAGGTCGTCGACGAATACGCGGGCCTGGGCCTGCCGCTTGAGCTGAAATCGATGCTGCTGATCGAACAGGACGGCCCCGAGCAGCTGGCTCTTCGCGATATTGAACGCATCGCCGAAATCGCCCGGGAAAGCGGCGCGGCAAAGGTGGAGGCGGCTAAAACCTCGGAGGAAGGAGCCAAGCTGCTGACCGCGCGCCGCGCCGCGTTATCCGCGTTGTCCCGAATGAAGCCGACCACGATTATGGAGGACGCTACGGTTCCCCGCTCCCGCCTGGCCGAAATGGTCGGCGAAGTGGAGCGGATCGCCGGCAAATACGGGCTGCAGATCTGCACGTTCGGCCATGCCGGCGACGGCAATCTTCATCCCACATGCATGACCGACGAACGGAACCGGGAGGAAATCGAACGCGTGGAAAAAGCGTTTGCGGAGATTTTTCAAGCTTCGATCCGGCTGGGCGGCACGATTACCGGCGAGCATGGCGTCGGCCTGGCCAAGATGAACTATTTGCACCTGAAGGTCGGCGAATCCGGCATCGAACTGATGCGGCGGATCAAGGAAGCTTTCGACCCCAACCATATCATGAATCCGGGGAAAATATTCGCGGCCGCGGAGCGCCGCAGACTGGTGGTGAAAAGATGAGCGCCGAACCGAAAACCCCAAATCGTTCTGCCGCCGACGCCTGCCCTCCGCTGGACGGTCCGGTCAAAACCGCAAACAACGGGCTGCTTGCCCGGTTTGGCATGGACGAAATCCTGAATTGCATGCACTGCGGCTTCTGCTTGCCGACGTGCCCCACGTACGTGCAAACCGGCCTGGAAACATCCAGCCCGCGGGGGCGGATTGCGCTGATGAAAGGCGTGGCCACGGGGCAGCTGCCGGTCGACCGCGAGTTTGAGCGGCACATGAACGCCTGTCTCGGCTGCCGCGCCTGCGAAACGGCCTGTCCGGCCGGCGTGCCTTATGGCGGACTGCTGGAGACGGCGCGGGAAGTCGTGCAAGAAACGAAAAACTTGACCGAAAAGCCCTCCGCGCTGCGAAATCTCGTATTTAAGCATGTGTTTCCGCATCCGCAGCGGGTTAAACGGCTGGGGAATTTGCTGTGGGGCGCGCAGGCGCTTGGGCTGCATTCTTTGGCCGACCGGACGGGACTGATCAAGATTCTGCCGCGGGAAATGGCGGAAATGCAAAGGTCGGTCGGCACCGTTGCTTCCCCTTGGAAACGCAAGCAACGGCCAAAAGCGATGAAAGCGGAAGGTACGAAACTTTATACCGTGGGGCTGTTCACCGGCTGCATCATGGACGTGATGTTCTTCGAAACCAATCAGGCGACCGCCCGGCTGCTTACGAAAGCCGGATGTGACGTCGTATTCATTGAGGAACAGGGCTGCTGCGGCGCCATGCATGCGCATTCCGGGGAAATGAGCGGAGCGAAAGAGCTGGCCAAGCGGAATATCGAGGCTTTTGAGCGGGCCGGCGTCGATTTTGTGATCAACAACGCCGGGGGCTGCGGCGCGGCTTTAAAGGAATACGGCCACTGGTTCAAAGGCGATCCCGCATGGGAGACCAAAGCAAAGCGCTTTGCCGCCAAAAACCGCGATGCGAACGAAATGCTGGCCGTGCTCCCTCCGCTCGCCTTCGGCAAAACGCTGCCGGTAAAAGCGACTTACCAGGACTCCTGCCACCTCGCCCACGGCCAGGGAGTCCGCAACCAGCCGCGCCAGCTGCTGCGCAGCATCCCGGGACTGGAGCTCGTTGAAATGCGGCAGCCCGACAGCTGCTGCGGCTCCGCCGGCACGTACAACCTCACCCAATTCGACATGTCGATGCAAATCCTTGACGATAAAATGGAACAGGTGAAAGAAACCCGCGCTGATTTGATCGTCACCTCCAATCCCGGCTGCCTGCTGCAGATGAAGCAGGGAATCATCCGGGCCGGCCTTCAGGACCGGATGGAGGCGGTGCATATCATGGATCTGCTGGACCGAGCCCTGTAAGGGTCCCATTTCCTCTACCCCCTATCTTCTCCTTTTTTTGTCATAATTCAGCCCGGTTTTCGGCATTTTTACGTGGTATAATTTTCCTTATAGATCATTAGTTAATGCCATGAATAAAGGGGATGGCTGAACATGAAAAAACTCTATTACACTTCCTTCTTCTATGCGGTTTTAGGCTTGTTGGCCGGCGTTTTTTACCGCGAAGCGACCAGGCATAACGGCTTCACCGGCGAGACCGCCTTGGCTCCGCTGCATACCCACATTCTGGTGCTCGGATTTATGTTTTTCCTCGTCGTGTTGGGATTGGGCAAGCTGTTCGGCGTGCACGAAGCGAAGTCGTTTGGAACGTGGCATGTCGTCTATAACCTCGGTTTGCTGATTACTATCGGAACGATGGCCGTCCGCGGCATGCTGCAGGTGCACGACAGCGACATCGCCTTCCTGCCTTACATCGCCGGCCTGGGCCACATGATTCTTGGCGCCGGGATCATCTGGCTGCTGGTTTTGCTCGGCAAACGGATTGATTAGCGCGCCAGACCTCGTAAGTGCAGCCGCTTCTAATGAGAAGAGAAGCGGCTGCAACCGTTTATCATTGTGCATATTGGAAATATCTAACGGTTACAGCGGCCGCTATTTTACTAAAAAAAGCCCTTTTTGCACCGCGGCCGTTTCGAGCAGTGTCACAAACCGACGCCAGGTGAGGGGGCTGTCTAAAGGGACTGTCTAAAGGGTTCGTGTCTTGGTGTCTTTGCCTGCTGCCTGCCTTTGCACGATTATCCCCATTATTCAGGAGCGGGGAGCAGGGGGTGGGCTAGAGCAAGTCAAGGGTTCCAAAAAAAGAAGAAAAAACACAAAAAAGATGAGGAAAAAATGAGGCGGTTCAGGTGAGATTTTCGGCTTGATAAGAGAACGTACGTTTGGTATAATGAAATAAATGGAACTTATGCTCGTATATTCTTGATTCGGGGGCGAGCGTACATGGAGGTCAATGCGGGAACGGAACTTCGGCCATTCAGCAGCCGTTTTAACAGCGAGCAGGCCTATATGGAGGCGCTAATCGCGAGTGTGTGGCGATTCCGGCTATTCCTTACCGCCGGCTGATCGCGCGCCAACCAAACCAACCTCTTGCGGCTGCGGCCTGATCGTGGCGCTTGAAAAGATGAGGGAAGTTTGATGCGGATCAACTTAATGGGTAGGGGTTAGTATGAACTGTGTCGGCGTTGCTGCAGACGGAAGGGTTCAGGCTACAGCATAATCACGGTCTTTTCGTTTCCTTTGCGTCTTGCCCTTGATCTTCTGTCCTGATCTCTTGTTCGGTCTGTTTCACCTCCCCTAAACCTGGTTCCTTCTCTTAAGCCCGTCTAAATTATCTCGAACCTATCTGCTACTCCACCAAATATTTTTTCTCCCAAGCTTGTCTTTCTCTCTGCTACCTGATTAAACGGGATAATCGTGCAAAGTCTCTGGACAGCGAGTGTTGACCTGCCGCCCCTCCCCCCCACTTCCCTCTCCTCAAGCTTTCAACGCCCTTCCGCGTTTCTTGTGCTGATTTTTGCCCCCTATGTGCGAATCGCTACTGTTTTGCTTCTCCGGTAAGCTGCCGGATATTCCGTAAGCAATGCTCATCCGTCCGCCGGGCTCTCTATGCAGCATCGAATTCATGCGCTACTCTCCCCGCCCTCGTGGATATAGATGGTAGTCTTCTTTTATCTTCGCAAAGGCCCGGCTCTCCTCCCGGAACCGTTCCAGCATTTCCGGCAGCGGCGCCGCGCCTTCGCGGTACAGCTTGTCGCCGCACAGCAAATCGATAAATGGCCGGGAATTTTCCTTGACCGGCGGCAAGTAAGCGAAAGCCTCGTAATTGCATTTAATCGTATATAACAGCGTCACTCCGGTTTCCACGGCCTGAAGCGCCCTTGGGTCCGTAACGTACAGCTGCACGCCTCCGCACAATTCCCCGGCAAATTTCGACGCCGCCGGTTGAAAATAAACCGGACGGAACCGTACGCCCGGCAGCCGCTTCGCGTTCATTTCCGCCGCCAAGCCTTCCGGTTCGATGAACGGCGCTCCGATCATTTCGAACGGAAACGTCGTCCCCCGCCCTTCCGACAAAATCGTCCCTTCGAACAGGCAGGTTCCGCCGTACAGCAAAGCGGTTTCAAAGCGGGGAACGTTCAGGGATGGATGTACCCAAATGCGCCCCGTTTCCGGAAACAGCATCCGGGGATCCCAACCTTCGCAAGGCACGATGTACAGCTCGGCCTTCCAGCCCTGCTGCTCGTTGGCCATCGCCGCCACTTCGCCGGCGGTCAGGCCATAACGCACGCACAGCGGGTAATTGCCGACGAACGATTCGTACCCCGGTTTAAGCACGTTGCCTTCCACCGTAACGCCGTCCAGCGGATTGATCCGGTCGAGCACGACGAATTCCTTGCCTGCCTTGGCGCAGTCCTCCAGCGCGTACAGCATCGTATAAATGTAAGTATAATACCTAACGCCAACGTCCTGGATATCGTAGACGACCACATCGACCTCATCCAGCATCTCCGGGGTCATCCGTTTGGAATCTTGGCGGTACAGGCTGTAGACCGTGACCCCGGTATACGGATCTTGATACGTATCCACCGGCGCTCCTGCGGCCAAATCACCGCGCACCCCGTGCTCCGGGGAAAACAAAGCGGCCAGATGAAAATTTTCGTGCAAAATCCGGATCGTGGACACGAACTCCGCCGTCATTCCCGCCGGTGACGTGATCAGCCCGATCCGTTTGCCCCGGAACAAATGGGCATGCGACATGATGCGATCGATCCCGTTGCGAACCATGGCCCCAGCCTCCTCATGGGAATGGATATACACGTACGGCTTATAGCCCACCGCATCCTCCCAGTTTTCCACACATAATACAGCCGGGAAGCGAAATGCGCCGGCAGCTCCCGCTGCAGCGAGCCCAGTCCGGCAAAAAAAGCAGGCGTCGACTACGATCCGGTGCGTGGCCATATGATCTTTGTGCATGCTGTTTTTAAAATGCGTGATAATGATGTTCGGCCGCACCCGGCGGATCACGTCGCAAACCCGGTAGCGCATCTCCTCGCTGTCGGCCAGCTCGCCGTCCGGGATGTCGAAAACGATCGCTTCGCCGCCGAGCATTTCCGCAAATTCGGCCGCCTCCCGCACCTTCTGCTCGCGGTATTCCGCCATATCCCGCCCGACCGGCCCCCCGTTCCCCGCCGTCAGCTCTTCCACAAGCCCATGGCCCTCATGACGCGGATGTACCCCGATTCCGGCGAAAAAGCCCCGCCCGCTCTCCTCCCGGAGCACCGGCACGGCAAAACCGGCGGCTTTCCCTTCACATGCCGCGACCACCAGCGGTGCGCCGCTGGCGGCATACTCCGGAATTTGCCGTCTCCACAGCGGGTTGTCGAAGCCGTCCAACATTTCCGCCAGCCCCTCATGCCTGCCCGGATCGTACATCTCTACCCGGTAGCCCCCCGCCAAAGCCTTCCGCTTCCTGGCGCGGATATCGTCCGGGATCGCAAAGCCGGCAAGCGCCAGGTACATCCCGCATTGCCGCGCCCGCTCCGCGTACCCGTGCCGGAGCAGACAGCCGTGCAGCCTGCTGCCCGCGGGCACGCCGGCGCATTGTTGTGCTCGTGCTGCGGCGTCCCCGGAATGTACCACGGCAGCGGCATCGGATTAAAAAACAGGACATCGGCCTGTTTTTTGCCCAAGGCCTGAAAACGCCGCTCCAGCGTATCCAGCTACTTCCGGTAATGCGCCTCGGTTTGATGATCTTCCGCCAGCACGATGCAGGTAATATACCCCGCCGCCTCGCCCAAAGGGAGATCATCTCCCGTACAGCCGCAGGCAAAGCCCCGAACCCGGCCGGAATCGTCCAGCAAAAGCCGGACCGTTTCCCGGTCAAAATACGGGTTTGACGTAAAAACGCGGTCAAAGCTGCTCTTCGTCAGCTCCTTGTAACCGTCCTTAACCGCTTCCCGGTTCCACAGATCAATCACCTCGGAACGATAGCGGTCTTCCCATGTCACCACCACGAAATCCGCACCTCCGGCCGGCCAGATTTTGTTTCGGTTTTGTTTCGGGGAGGCGCTCCCTCTCACCGCCCGCAACTGAACCTCCCTACCGACACAGAGCGTCTTCCCCTCCATCGATCAGCCTTTCACCGCCCCGACAGTAACGCCTTCCAGAAAGTATTTCTGCAAGCTAAAAAACAAAATGAACATCGGCACCGCGGATATGGCCGCTCCGGCCATCATCGGCGCAAAATACGTCGTGTTGGCGAAGCGGAAATTTTTGAGTCCCACCTGGATCGTCTGCATATCCATCGTATTCGTGACGAGAAACGGCCAGAAGAACGTGTTCCAGCTGTCCATAAAGGTCAGGATGGCCATCACCGCCATCACCGTTTTCGAAAGCGGCATTATGATTTTGGTGAAGATTTGCCATTGGTTGCAGCCCTCCACCTTGGCGCATTCCAGAATTTCGCCCGGAATCGAACTCATGAACTGCTTCGCCAGAAAAATGTTGTACACCGTGACCAGTCCCGGCAAAATCAAAGCGCTGTACGTATTTTCGATACGGAAAATGTTCACGATCAAAATATACAGCGGCACCTGGATCACCTGGTAAGGGATCATCATCGCGCACAGCAGGAGCGAAAACAGCAGCGCTCTGCCGCGGAAGCGGATTTTGGAGAAGGCGTATCCCGCCAGCGTGGCGAATGCGACGTTCGTGACCATGACGCTGGCCGCAACGATCAGCGAATTGAGCAGCCAGCGGTAGGAATGTTCGCTGTACTCGAAGAAAAACCTGTAGGAAGCGAGCGAAATTTTGGCCGGCCACAGCGAGTAGCTTAACGCTCCGGCTTCCACCGGATCGCCGAACGAAGAAATAATCATGAAATAGATCGGAAACAACGTGGCCAGCGCAAAGAGCAGAAGAACCAGCATCAGCAGCGTGTTTCGGACATGCTTTATAGATTTGTTGCCTGTATGGGTGCTGTACAACGCCATGATTTCATCCTCCTCCCGCGCTCTAGTACTCGACGTCGTTGCCCAGGAATTTAAACTGAATGAGGGAAATGCCGGCGATAATGACGGTCAGGATCAGCGATTGCGCCGCCGCTTCGCCGAATTCGAAATACTTGAACGCATTGTTGAAAATGAGCAGGCCCACCATCGTCGTGGCGTTGTCGGGCCCGCCGCCGGTCATCAGATACGCGTTCTGGAACACCTGGAACGACCCGATCACTCCCGTGACGAGCAAAAACAACGTCGTCGGTTTGAGGCAGGGGATCACGATATGCCACAGCTTCTGCAGGAAAGACGCCCCGTCCAGCTCGGCGGCTTCATAATAGCTGCCGTCAATGCCGAGCAGCGCCGCCAAATAAATGATGATGCTCGTGCCGTGACTGGACAGCCAGGCCATAAGCACAAGCGAAAACATCGCCGTGGCGCTGGACCCCAGCCAGTTCTGGTTGGCGATGCCGAACACGCCGAGCAGCCGGTTCAGAATCCCGGAAGGCATCGGATCGAAGATCCACAGCCAGACGACGGAAAGCGCTACGCCGGAGGCGACCGCCGGCAGATAATAGACCGCCTTGAACGCCGTCTGCAAACCTTTTTTCAACGGCAATATCATAATGGCTACGGCAAAGGAGAGGAATAAGGACACGGGTACCGTCAGCACCGTGTAGACGATCGTATTTTTAATCGACTGCCAAAACAACGAATCCCCGAAGGTGGCGGCATAATTGGCAAGCCCCGCAAAGCTGGAACCCAGCGGTTTGTACTCTTGAAAACTGATGATAAAGGCGCTGACGACCGGGTATGCGGTTAACATGGCGTAGACGGCCAGCGCCACGGCGATAAACGCATACGCCCAGGCCCCGTCCCCCTTCATCCTGAGTTTCTTCGCCGTTTTTGCAGGTTTAAGTTTAGCTGCCTGGGCCATAATGTCCGATCTCCTTTTCGCTCAGTATGTAAATGGATCGGATAGCCGATTGATCCGCTCACCCGGCTATCCGCAGCGAGGCTAATCGATGGCAACCCCGTCTTCGCCAAACGTTTTGACCGCTTCGTTCTTGACGGCCTCGTGCATCTCCTCCGGGGTAATCTCGCCGGCCAACAAAGCCTGCAGTTTCGGAACGATCACGGCGTCCTCGATTTTGATGGCCCCAGCGCCCAGCTCGACCGGAATATCCGGGCGGGCCGGCGCGGCATGCAACAGCAGCGTTTGCACGGCCGCTTCATTGTCCGGATTACGGTCGATCGTCATGCTTTTGGCCGCCTCTCTGGCGCTCTTGGTAATATGCGCGGCGAACAGATCGTTGTTCGTGGTGGCCGCCACTTTCCCGCTGGCAAGGAAATAAGCCGCTTTAACGACGTTCGCTTTATGTTCCGGGGTCGGCTCCTTTTTGCCGCGGAAGGTGACGTAGCCGTCGACGACCGTGCTGGATACCGCTTCTTCGCCGAGGAAGCTCGGCACCGGAAGCACGATATAATCCACCGGAATGCTGCCGGCGACCGCGCTGCCGTCGTTCGCTTTGAGCTTCTCGTTGTTTTGCTTCGCCGAGTTTTCGAACGTGGCCAGCCCTTTGCCGGTGATCATCGTCTGCCCGGTCAGGAACATATTCCAGCGTTTGCCGGCGTCAACGGAACTCAGTTCTTTCGGCATCGAACCGTCATCGATCATCTGCCGGATCGCCTTCAGCACTTCCAGGAAGTTTTTGCTCGTGTAAGCGTATTTCAAGTCTTCCGTAAAGGCGCTCTTCATCCCGGCGTTTTTGACCAAAATGCTGAGGTAATCCTTCCCGGTGACGCCGGCGGTCGCGAACACGAAGCCGTAGCGTTTCGCCGCGCCGCCTTCCTTGACGGTTCCTTTTTTGATCGCTTCGCGGAACTCGTCGTACGTCCAGCCGTTTTGCTGCACGTTTTTCCAGTCGATGCCGGCCTCCTCAAGAAACTGCCTGTTGCCGCCGAGCGCGTGCACTTCCATATAGGCGGGGAACCCGTAAAGTCCCTCGCCCTTTTTCATATATTCGAGCGGCACGGGATCATAATCGTCGATCATGTCCTGAGTAACCGTATCCGTAATGTCCATCAGCATCTCCTGCTGTACGTATTTGGAGATCCCGTCGGAACCGATAAAAGCGATGTCCGGGGGACTGCCGGCATTGACCTGCGTATCAAGCTTTTGCGTCATGTCTTCCCAACTGGCCGGTTCAATTTTTAAGGTCAAATTCGGATACAGAGCATTGAAATCTTTTTCCATTTGCGCAAAATTGCTTTGAAAATTGCCGGAAACCGGCGGAAGGAGCGCAGTGATCGTATCCTTCGCTTCCGCAGCCGTCCCGTTCCCCGAATTGCCGGAACTTTCGGAGCCGCTTCCGCTACCTGAGCCGCCGCCGTTACCGCATGCGGTTAATGCCGGCAACGACAGCGCTAAAGCCAATACGGACGCCAGCAGATGCTTTTTTCTCATCGAAAATCCTCCCCTGGGATATCGCGCTAACTCATTTGTGCGCGGATGGCCAATTTCAGATGGCCCTCGCTTTTCTTTTAAGCGCTTGCACGGATTGTTCCGCCAATCATTTTCGTGTTAGGATTTATCCCCTCCATTGTTATTTTCGCGAAATATTTTTCCATGGCGCTTCATTCTCCTCGCAGTTGGTTTCGAGATGCCCGTTTCTTGTGTCCTATATTAAGGCGGAAAATGTGACACCGTCAATAGAATTTGAAATAAAATTTCACTGTGTAATATTTTTTTGTTTTTTTACTCCTATAACCTAACAAAAAAAGACAACTTCACGTAAGGAAACCTCAAGTAAAGTCGTCTTTTAGCAATTCGTGTTGCGGGTCATGTTGCGGGCCCTGCGATTATCTGCGGTGCTTGCCGGCCAAAACGTTATGCGTCTTGGTCAGATATTTCTTGACGATGGCATAGTCCGCGCTGGCTACACCGGCGAACAGCATATCAATGACCGTCAGCATGGCGATTCTCGAGCCCATGGCCCCGCTGCGAATCGTCACCTCCGGCGTGGAGATGCCGAGCAGGATGTCGGCTTTGTCCGCGAGCTCGCTTTTATTGTATTTGGTAATGGCGATCGTTGTCGCTTGGTTCTTGCGGGCGATCTCCAGCGTCTCCAAAATCTCCGCCGTATTGCCCGAATTGGAGACGAAGATGGCGGCATCCCCCCTACCGAGCAGCGTAGCGGCCATCAGCTGGCTGTGCCCGTCGGTATAGGAGTGGCACATTTTGTTGATGCGCGAAAATTTCTGCTCCCCGTCCCGGCATACCAGGCCGGAAGCGCCGATGCCGAAAAACACGATGCGTTCGCTCTCCCGGAGCGCCTGAACGGCTCTGGCAACCTCGCCGCGGTCGAGCACGCTTAACGTATCTTCAATCGACTTCATATTGTTGCGCGAAATGTTGGCGATGATCGTGAAGAGATCGTCCCCCGGCTGAATGTCCGTATATTGATCCTTCTCTTCGTCGTCCATCGAGCCCAGCGCCGCGGAAATGCTGACGATAAAGCTGCGATACCCGTTGTAGCCCATCGTTTTGCAAAAACGGAGCACCGAAGCGTCGCTGGTCTTGCTGAGCTTGGCCAGACTTTTGATCGAGAGATGGGGAATTTCCTCCAAATTGGCCATGATGTATTCGGCCACCATGCGTTCCACCGGGGTCAGATGCTCCTTCATATCCCTGATCTTAATTAGAATATTGTCGTTGATCGCCATGAAAATACCTACTTGTTCTGATTTTTATAGCAAAACTCGCAATCATATATTAAGCGTAAACAACCCAAATTACAAGCTGAAAAAATATAAAATTCTGGAAATCCCCCTGTTTTGCTTCAGCTTTATCCCGGCAATTCAAACCGGATCTCTACGGGAGCAGTGGCGGATGCAGCTTGCGGCGTCCTTTCCGCTATTCCCAGCTCCAGCACCGCCGCAATCCGCTCCTGCGCCTTGACGCCAAAGCTCCGGCACCGCTCCAGATCGTAGATCCACTCGGGCCTGGTTCGGCGTACGCCCCAATTTTTTGCTTTGGCCAGCAGTTGAAAGTTCTGCACCAGACAGCACGCCGCGGCAAAATCCTCTTCCCGTTTGTGCGGGTCCGACTCTTCTTTCACCACGACGAGCAGGCGGGCCGGCATTGTGCGCGGAACGACCGTTTGTGCATGGGCCTCATTCATACCGCCGGTCGCAAAAATAAACCGCCAAGGCTCTCTTAACCGGTCATTCGGCGCCCAAACGGCATCGTTCAGCAATTCCAGTACGTTTTGTTCGGAAATCGGGGGTTGCAGCCCCCTCTCATGAGGCGCGCCGCCAAGAAGGGCAGTCCACTTCTGCTCCGCCGGCGTTCTTTTCCGGGCTCTTGGAGCCTTATCGAAATAACCCATATGTAAAATGCCTGCGAATCTTTCCCCTTCCCGCAACCCTATTTCCTTAAAAAACAGTTCGCTTTGAAATAGCGGGTCCGTATCCCATAACATGCCCAAACCGCGCTCCCAGCCCAGCAATTGAAAGTTTTGCATGACGCCGCAGGCGGCCGCGAAATTTTCGTCGCTTTCCCGCTCATCGGCTCCGGATTCCGCCATTACGATCAGGTGCCCCGGGATATCCGCCACCCTCCTGCTCAGGATATCCAGCATTTTGGAAGGAATCAGCTTGCCGAACCTGCTCTCTTTCGCCTTGGCCAGCATGGTCTCCGCCAAATGCCGGCGCGACTCCGGCGTTCCGATGTAAATGCAGCGCCACCGCGGAGCTCCATCGGTTTCATACAGACCCGCTGCCTGGTTTAATAGGGACTCCACAAGTTCCCGGGATACCGGAGAAACATTGAAATTCCGGATCGTTCTGCGCTCCCGGATCGTTTTCGAAGAAATCATAGTCGTACCCCTTTCGTTTTTTGTTTACTAATTAACAAAATATTTAAAATAAACTTAAGAAACCGTCTAAAACCTGGATTATTTCTTGATATGGTCTGGTAAAAAAATATTATTTCCTCATAAACTAAAATATCACAATTTTCTTGGTTCGGCAAAAATAGAGATCGGATGGCCTGCCGGACAGCCGGCGGTTAGCCGTCCCTTTGCCTCGGAAGACGCGCATAATCCCGGCGATCCCCGCTAACACTACTAACGGTTTTTTTATCAAAATGAATGGTGAATAAAAACGATGAAAAATAAAACATTGTTCATCCGGGCGGCAATTTTAACGTGGCTGCTTGGATTTACGGGAGCTTGCCATGCCGGGCCCGCCGGGGCCGATCCCGCGCTTCCCATCATCAAGGAGGAGGGGATCTATTCGCTCGAGATATATCCCCGGGAGCATCGGTTAATCGTCAAAATCCAAGGCCACAAATATAAAACTTACCCCGTTGCTGTAGGTAATCCGTCTACCCCGACGCCTGTCGGCGAATACCTGGTGACGTATAAAGGCAAAAATTGGGGTCCGGCATTCGGCCCGAGGTGGCTCGGGCTTAACGTTCCTTGGGGATACTACGGAATCCATGGCACGAACCGACCCGACTCCATCGGCCGCCACCTCAGCCACGGCTGTATCCGGATGCGCAATAGAGACGTGCTCGAGCTTTACGATCTAGTCCCGGTCGGGACCAAGGTTACCATATACGGCCATCTTCTCGGAGATATCTCGGAAAATCCGCGGGATTTGGCGGAAAGCGACGTGGGGGGAGACGTGCAGTTGATTCAATCCCGCTTGAAAAGCGCCGGCTATTTCCAAGGGGTGTGCAACGGCCGGTTTCGCGCCGATACAACGGCGGCCTTGAAACGGTTCCAGCGGGATCATCGCTTGATACAAAACGGCGTTGTTTCCAGGAAGGTTTACGAAGCTTTGGGGCTGTGGGAATAATGGGGACAAGTGTGAAAAAAGGCCGCCGCTGGCAATTCAGGGCGGCCTTTGCAATTATGTTTTGTTAAATAAAGACCTGCTCCAGCTCGATCTTCCGTTCTTTCGATAAATCGCGGAAACGCTCCTCATCGATCCGGACCAGCGGCTTGAAAATATCCGCCGGATTGTTCCATACGATCGTGACCGTTTCCCCGTTGCTCAGCCGGGCTTTCTTGCCGATGAAATTAGGAAGCAGATGGCGGGTCAACGCCTGCACCGCTTTTTCGTTCAGCTTGCCGAAACCAAGCTCGTAAGTTTTGCGCAGCACGGTCAGAAGATCTTGCCGCGAATAGCTTCCGTTCGGCTCCGTCATCCCGACGAACACGTCGGCCACGGCGACGATTTCCGCGTACGGATGAATTTCCGCTTTGCCAAGGCCTTGCGGATAACCCGAGCCGTCTTCCCGCTCATGATGCTGAAGCGCCACCAAAGCCGTCTTCTCTTCGCCCGTCGAATTCAGGATAATTTCATAGCCGTAGGACGTGTGGCGCTGCAATTCCTCCAGCTCTTCACCCTCCAGTTCGTGCTCGCGGTTGCGGAGCGACTGCCTGATCCGGCTTTTGCCGATATCGTGCAAATACCCCGCTTTGCTGATCTCGTGGCATTCTTCGGCGGAATAACCGAGCCAGGTTGCTATGTAATAGGATAATAGCCCCACCTGTAAAGAGTGGTTATAGACATTGACATCGTCTTCGGCAAAAGCGATAAGCAGCGAAACGACATCTTTATTGCGGTCAAGCACCTCGAGCATCGGCTCCAAGTGCTGATCGACAAGCGATTGGTTGAACTTGCCCGTCGTCAGCGCCTCCAGGAATATCGATTGGAAGCCTTTCAGCGTAAAATCGAAATTGTCCCTGATCCGCTCGGACTCGGACGCTTCGTTGTCCCGCAGCTCGATATCGACATAGTCGATGCTTTGGCGGATCAGAAGCGCGATTTCCTCGGTGCGAATGCTCGTTCCTTTGGGAAGAACATGCAGTCCGGCCCGGTTAAACACATCCGTTCTGAGCCGGTCTCCTTCCAGAAGCTCCATAACGTGGATTCTCAATTTTTTCCCTCCTTTCCCCGCTCATGAAACGCCGAGTATTTAAACTCAATTAACTTTAATATCGTTCGTGATTAACGTTTCATAAATAGTGCTTTAGGAGGGATTTATAAGAAGATGCCGCTACGGCCGTTGCTTTTTCCAGGGGGGATCCCCGTAGCGGTGAAACGCCCGGTTGACGACATAAACTCCCCAGGGAATCGCGGCCGAAAGAGCTGCGCTGACCCATACATGGACAGACGGCAAACGGTCCAGCACAAAGTGTTGCATGTTCATTTCCCCTTCTCTATTTCGTCTCGATCGTCGAACCAAAAATCCGCACTTTGACCCGTGCTTCCAGCTCGATATCGGCCTGTGAAAAGTAATCCCCCCCCCGGTCCCAATCGTTTTGGAACTTTTTCCACGCCGCGGGATACTCCCGCTTTAAATAGGTCCCAAGACCGATGACGTAGGACTTATATTCGAGCTGGACTTTTTCCCGCGTTCCCTTCATCATGGCGGTCAACCGCTCGGCTGCTTTCCCTTCGATCCCGGCATGCTGGGCCGGGTTCATTAAAGCAAGCCGTTCCCTGCGTCTCCTCGGCATTCCCTTCCATATTGACCTGAATTCTGAAGCGAATATGCTCCGGGTTGGGGACGTCCGCATAAATTCGGCGCCGGGAGCCCTTGATTTCATAAGCCGCGTAATCATTGCGATGCACAGAATGGCGGACTGATCCTCACATCTCTAGTTGACTGAAAATATGTTTGTTACCCTTTATTGCCATGTTGCTCCGAAATTAATCCCTCAAAAAGCGCCGCGGGACTCGCACGGTCAGAATATTTTTCCTTTCTCAAGCAAATCTTAATAGGCAAAATCGGGCTTTAGGAAGGAGGAAACGTCCATGCCGTTTTGGAGAAAATTCCTGCGCACGCTTCACGCCGGGAACGGCAAATCCGCCGGAAATTCGAGGACGGAGCAAAGCCCGCCTGAGGCAAAGGGGATGGCTTCATCCCGCAGTCTTGCGGTCCGGCTCGCCTGGCTTAAGGAAGAGCTGAAAGACTGCTCGGATATTATTTACCGCGAGTTCGTGATCAGCACCGGCCAACGCTGCGCGCTCATCTACGTCCGCGGCATGATCGCCCAGGACACGGCGCAGCACTACATTGTCAGAAGCCTGCAGCGGGAATCCGCGCAATTGAAAGACAGGAACATCTATCAATTCCTGTTCGAGGACGAAGGCCTCACCGTTTCCCAAACCAGTGTGATCCATGACCTGAACCAAGGCATAAATGCGGTAATGGACGCCGGGGCTTTGCTTTTGATCGATGGAGACGCGCGGATGCTGACCTTCTCCATTTCGTCATATCCGACCCGCGCTATTGAGGAGACGCCCAATGAATCGGTCATCCGCGGACCAAGGGAAGCATTCATTGAGGATCTGGAGAAAAATCTGACTTTGCTGCGCAGACGGATCAAACACAAAAATTTCAAAACGCAGGCCGTCACTACGGGGCGGTACACGCAAACCGATATCGTGCTTGCTTATGTTGAAGGTTTATGCAAACCCGAATTGGTCAAAGAAGTGCAGCGGCGCCTGTCGTATCTCAAAATGGACGGCGTGATGAGCTCTTCCTATGTGGAGGAGTGCATTGAAGACAATCCTTATTCTCCCTTCCCGCAAGTGCAATACACGGAGAGGCCCGACGTCGTCAGCGCCGCGCTGCTCGAAGGCCGGATCGCGATTCTTGTAAACGGGTCGCCCATGGTGCTGATGGCCCCGGTCACGTTCCCGATGCTGCTGCAATCGGCCGAAGACTATTACCAACGGTATGTGGCGGCCAACTGGATACGCTGGATCCGTTATTTTTTCGTACTCGTGTCTTTGCTGCTTCCGTCGCTTTATATTGCCATTACGACGTTCCATCCGGAGATGATCCCGGCCCAGCTGTTGATTGCCGTCGCCTCCTCCCGGGAAATCGTCCCCTTCCCGGCGCTGCTCGAAGCTTTTGCCATGGAGCTGGCCTTTGAAGCGCTGCGCGAGGCTTCAATCCGGATCCCGAAATCGATCGGGCAAGCCGTATCCATCATCGGGGCGCTGATCATCGGCACCGCCGCCGTGCAAGCAGGCATCGCCTCCGCGGCCATGGTCATTATCGTATCTCTTACCGGCATCGCTTCCTTCATCATTCCGCACTTTGATCTGGGGCTCGCTTTCCGGCTGCTAAGGTTCCCCATCATGATCCTGGCTTCGTTGTTCGGGCTCTACGGCATCGCTTGCGGAATGATCCTGATCTATATCCATTTGGTGAACCTGCGGTCCTTCGGCGTTCCTTACATGTCGTCCATCGCACCGCTGGTGACCGAAGATCTGGGCGATACGCTCCTCAGGGTGCCCTGGTGGAGAATGTACAAGCGGCCTGTTCAAATCGCGGAGCAAGAAACCCGGCAAAAAAACAATGCCCGCGGCTGGGAAAAGGAAAAAAGTGAACTGGAGTGACAAACATGCGCAGAGCAATATGCACCGCCGCGCTGGCGGTCCTTCTTTTTACAGGCGTTGGCGGCTGTTGGTCTTCCCAGGAGCTGAACAATCGCGCGTTTGCGAATGCCGTTCTCATCGATTTGACCGAAGACGGAGAAATCGAACTGTCCATCGGGTTTCCGCTGCCCAACCGCATGATCCCGGCGCAAGCCGGCGGCTCGGGACAACCCCAAGGCAGTCCGTACACTTTTGTCACCAAACGGGCAAGCAATATCAGCCAAGCTTTGCGGTTGATTCAGGTCGATCTTTCGAGAAATATTTCCTTCGGTCAAACGCGTTCCATCATCGTCGGCAGGAGACTAGCGGAGCAAGGACTCGACAGGGTCGTGGAGTTCGTTTTCCGCCAGCCCTCCTTTCGCCTGAGCGCCAACCTGTTCGTAACGCCCAATAAAGTAACGGAGATTACCAGAATTCCGTTGGCGTTTGAAAGAGTCATCGGCGATATATTGCGAAAATACATCAACAACCACTTCACTTTGGATACGACGGTCAAGGACTATAAGCTCGCTTTGTACCAGGGCGGCGACATTCTTATTCCTTTGCTGACTTTCGGGCAGCAGCCCGAGATCGCCGTGGAGGATCCTAAAAAAGACCGCTGGATGGGTACGGGGGGCGCAGCGATTTTCAGCGGCGGAAAAATGGCAAAAACGGTGCTTTCCGTAAAAGATTTAAGAGGCGCCCTTTGGATCAGCTCACAGCTCAGTACGACCACCATCACCATCGCTTCCCCAAGCGACGGCAAAGAAATCAGCTGCTTCATCGAAGGGATCAAAACAAGCATCAAGCCCAACGTCAAAAACGGGAAAGTCGCTTTTCAAATTACAAGCAGCGCGAAAGCTTTCGTGCAGACCTCCTTGTCGGAAATCGATTTGAAGGACCCGGCCGTTATTCAGCAGTTGGAAAACATTTTACAAAAAGATGTGGAAGAACGCTTGAAAAAGGTGCTCGACAAAACGCGTAAAGCCCGTTCCGATGCGTTTCTGTTTAGCCAATATCTCGATTGGAGATACCCGAAAATATGGAAAAGCATGCGGCCGCAGTGGAAACATTACTATGCGGAAGAACTGCCTATCGAGGTTAAAGTCAAAATCCTGCTGAACCGCACCGGCGGCGTTTACCGTTCGGTGGTTCAAGAAACCCATATATAGCGAGGAAAGCGCCTGATGATCTGGATCGGAACGATGTATTTGCTGATTATGCTGTTCGGTTGGCTTGCGCAGCGCAGACGGGCAGGGTTTAAAACCCGCCTGCTCGTGCTGCTCGTATCGCTCTGTTTTTTCGCTTGCGCGGAAGTGCTGTTCCTGCTGAAAGAACGTTGGAATGTACCGATGTTTATTCAATATGTCAGGGAATCCATCCAAAACTGGATGTTCGGATAATTGCGACAGGAGGCCAGAATCATGCCGAAAAACATAACCTCTTCCCAAATTTTTTCGCTCTATAATTTACAGATTTTCACCACCGTTATCGCTTTTATCATCGGGATCATGATCGCGGGCAGCAAGTATTCCACCCCCGTTGCCGCGTTGGTTGGAGGCCTTCTGGCTCTGGTGCTGGTATACCCCGCCTATAAGGTGGGAGCTTCGCGTCCCGGCGAGTTCCTCGTACAATACGGAAGCGAGCTTGTCGGCCAGCCTTTGCATCTCTGTTTTATGCTTTACATCCTGGTGATCCATATTTTTCTCGCCGCGCTCAATTTAAGGCAACTATCCGACTATTTGCTTTCCGAGTATTTGATCGACACCCCCGGTTGGGCCGTTGTCGGGATCTTCTGCATTTGCGTCGCATACGCCGTGCACTGCGGATTGTATACGATTTTCCTTGCGGCCGAAGGAATATTCCTCGTCACCGCGCTGGCCTTCCTGTCCATCCCGCTGATCGGATTTCAGGAAATGGAGGTGGACATGTTTATCGCCCTGGTGACCCATTTGACGTTGAAGGATTTGTGGGACGGCGTCTATGAAACCATGTCCATTTTCGGCGAGCTGGCCTTCCTGTTTTTGCTGTTCCCTTATTTGAAAAAACCGAGAAAAGTTTACCGGACCTATTTTTTCATCACCTGTACATCACTGGCGATCATCATTACGCATATTATCCCGGTTCTCCTTACCTTCGGCCCGAATCTGGGGGCCAACCTGATGTACCCCGATATGGAACTGGTGCGCTTCATTCGGGTCGGGTCTTTCGTCGACACGATGGACCCGATTCTGATCATACTTTGGCTGACGAGCATTTTCGTTAAAATTTCGTTTATTGTGTTTACGGCGGTAACCTGCCTGTCGCAGCTGACCCGGGTAAATGACCATAAGCCCTTTACGCTGCCCGTGATCGCCTTCATTGCGGTGTTCTCCATATGCATCGCCAGGACCCCGCCCGAGTTATACCGATTTCTGTCCACCGACTGGCCCGCGCTGATGATCTTCGCCGAATTTCTGATTCCGTCGGTTTATTGGCTGGCGGGCATCGCGCGCGGGTCGCTCAAGAAAGCAAAACCCGAAAGCCGTTAACCCGGCTTTTATTTTCTCGACAACCAGGCCCGCTCCTGATTCCAGCTCAAGCTGACCGGAATTTCGAAAAAATCGGACAACAGCGGTTCGGTCAGCACCTCACGGCTGTTGCCTTGCTTAAACACTTCGCCCCGCCGCAGCAGCAAGGTTTTGCTGAAAATCGGCAAAATTTCCTCCGTATGGTGCGTCACATACAGCATGTGCGGCGCCTGCGGTTCGGCGGCCAATTGCGCGATGCTCTCCAGCAGTCCTTCCTTGGAAATAAAGTCGAGTCCGTTCGCCGCTTCATCCAAAATCAGCAGCTTGGGCGAAGCCATCAGCGCCCGGGCGATGAGCAGCTTTTGCTGCTCGCCTTGGGAGCAGGTCTGGTAGGCGCGGCCCTGCAGATGGCGGCAGCGGAGCTGTTCCATCAATGCCGCAGCGCGGTCGTAATCCTCGGCTCCAGGCTTGTCGTACAGACCGATTGAGGCGTATTTGCCGCTGACGACCAGGTCCTCGGCTTTTTGTCCGCCGTGCAGCTTCTCCTGCAGCGAGGAGCTCACCCATCCGATCGATTTGCGCAGCTCTCTGAGGTCGACCTCGCCAAACCGGTGTCCCAAAACGCTGATCGTCCCGGACGACGGCCACAGGTAGCCGCTGATCATATTAAGCAGCGTCGTTTTTCCGGAACCGTTTAAGCCCAGCAGAGCCCAATGCTCGCCTTCCCCGATCGTCCAATCCACCCCGTTCAAAATCGTCTTCCCTTCCCGCTGCCAGGTCACTTGCTTCATTTCGATAATCGAGTTCATACATGAGTTCCTCCCGAGTAGGTTTACAGTACTCTCAAGCTACTCCGGCAGGGAAGGTTTGTCAAGCTCCGCGCCGGCGGACGGCTGCGGAATACGGATTCGCCAGCGTATGGAAATTCGGCATTAGTTCGTGCCTATTTTGCTGAAATCAGCTAGAATACTAGCGAAGGGAAGTGAGATACCATTTGACTCATACATTTACTTGGGACGATGTTGCGGCGCTGCAAAAAAACGTCGAGCAGCGGGACGGCATTTCTTTAAAGCTGAACTGGGACACCCTGCTTGCCGGCAAAGAAGACGACGGTGTGCACTTGGCCGGCTTCAGGGACGGGAAGCTCGTAGCTTTTCTCGGAAAATATTCATTTGGCGGCAGCCTGGAGATTTGCGGCATGGTACATCCGGATTACCGCCGGCAGGGGATTTTTACCGGTTTGCTGGAGCGGGCCCTGGATGCACCGACACGGCAAGCCCACGCGAAAATTTTGCTCAATGCCCCGGGCGATTCGCAAACCGGCAAGCGGTTCCTGGACAGTGTGCGCTGCCGCTTTGCGTTCAGCGAGTATCAAATGAAGCTGGAAGCCCCCGGATTTGCCGGGGAACACGCCGCTCGTACCAATGACTCCGATGTCGTCTCGGTCTCGCTTGCGTCGGCCGGAGAAGCCGGTAAAGCCGATGATGTCTTGATCTCGCTTGCCCCGGCCGGAGAAGGCGATAAAGCGATTTTACAGCAGCTCGATAGCGAAGGGTTCAAGATGGAGCCGGAAGAGGCCCGGCGCTTTTATGAGGAGATGTCCCCCGCGGAATTGGCCCAAAACGAGCTGATTTTACTAGGCGGAGAACCGGCCGGGAAAATCCGGGTTTCCCGCCATGAAGGGGAAGCGTGGATTTACGGGTTCGTCGTCGACGCAAGGCTGCGCGGCCAGGGCATCGGCAGCGCAGCCTTGCGCCACGTCATCAAGCGGGAACAGGCTGCCGGCTACGATGTTTGGCTTGAGGTCGCCTTGGATAACCCAAACGCCAAAAAGCTCTACGAAAACGTCGGCTTCCGCGTTCAGCGGTCCCAGGATTATTACGAATACGCGCGAGCGTAAATCGCTGAAGTCTGAAAAGCCGCCAAAGCAATTAGCTCTGGCGGCTTTTTGATGAGGTACTATGCCTGTCTGCCATTGTTTGCCGCTGTCTGCTGCTGTCTGCTGCTGTCTGTCACTGCCTGCCGCTGTCGCTGCTATCTGTCATTGCTGTCTGCCGGAAATAACGGTAAATTGTGGCGTTAATTTTGGATTTTTGCCCCACCCTCACAAAATAGCGGAATTTTTTATACCTATTTCTGCTAACAGGCAGGGAAATACACCTCTTTGCTCGCATTTTCCAAACATAGCGGTAAAAAATTCCTCTATTATAATAAACTTCTCTTTTTAGAGAAAATAAAGCCATTATTTACCGCTATTTCCGCGGCTTCCGCAAAAATGCAGGCGCGGCCTCCTGGCGAGGCCGCGCTTCATTTCGGCTCAGCCGCGCGAGACCGCCGAAGCCGAAGCCGAGGCATTGATCTCTCCGAACTGGGCCCGGTGCAACCGGCTGTAATGGCCGCCGGCGGCGATCAGCTCGTCATGGCGTCCCTGCTCCGAAATGCCCTCCTCCGTTACCACGACGATGCGGTCGGCATTTTTGATCGTCGCCAGCCGGTGCGCGATGACCAGCGTCGTACGGCCCGCCGACAGTTCGGCCAGCGACTGCTGGATCGCCAGCTCGGTTTCGGTGTCGAGCGCCGACGTCGCTTCGTCGAGGATCAGGATCGGCGGATTTTTCAGGAACATCCGGGCAATCGCGAGCCGCTGCTTTTGTCCGCCGGACAGCTTCACCCCGCGCTCGCCGATCACGGTGTCCATGCCCTCCGGCTGGCCTAGAATAAAATCCTCCAATTGGGCGCGCCGCGCCGCCTCCCAAATTTCCTCCTCGCTAGCCGTGAGCTTGCCGTAGGCGATATTTTCCCGTATCGTGCCGGAGAACAGGTACACTTCCTGCTGCACGATCCCGATATTGCGGCGCAGCGAGGCGAGGCTCAGGCCGCGGATATCCTTGCCGTCAACGGCGATCCTGCCTCCGTCCACTTCGTAGAAGCGCGGCAGCAGGCTGCAGAGCGTCGTTTTGCCCGCGCCCGACGGCCCGACGAAGGCTACCGTTTCCCCGGCCCGGATGGACAGACTGATGCCGTCCAGCACCTTATCCTTGCCTTCATAGGCGAAGGAGACGCGGTCGAATTCGATGTCGCCCTTCAGCTTTCCGGCATCCGCCGCATCCGGGGCATCCGCCACGTCGGGCGCGGTGTCCATAATCTCCACGTACCGTTTGAACCCGGCAATCCCTTTCGGATAACTTTCGATGATCGCGTTGATTTTTTCGATCGGCCGGATAAACACGTTGGCGAGCAGCAGAAATCCGACGAATTCGCCGTAGGACAGCTCTCCGCGGATGACGAACCAGGTGCCGCAGACCATTACGAACAAAGAAACGAGCCGCATCAGCATATAGTTGACCGACAAGCTGCCGGCCATGATCTTGTAAGCACGCAGTTTGGTCGCGCGATAAGCCTGGTTGTTTTCGTTGAACAGCGCCTTTTCGTGCTCTTCGTTGGCAAACGCCTGGACCACGCGGATGCCCCCGATATTCTCCTCCACCCGGGAGTTGAAATCGGCCAAGGCCGAAAACAACCCGCGATACGTTTTGGTCATTTTCCCGTTAAAATAAAGCGCGGCCCAGACGAGCACCGGCACAACCAGAAACGTAAGCACCGCCAGCTTCCAATTGATCGCCAGCATGAGCAGGAACGAGCCGACCAGCGTCATCCCGGCGATAAACAGGTCCTCCGGCCCGTGGTGGGCGACTTCCCCGATATTGTCCAAGTCGTTGGAAATGCGCGACATAAGGTGCCCGGTTTTATGGTTGTCGAAAAAGCGGAAGGACAGCTTTTGCAGGTGGTCGAACATTTTTTTGCGCATATTCGTTTCGATGTTGACCCCGAGCATATGCCCCCAATACGTCACGATATAGTTCAGCACCGTGTTGAGCACGTAGATCCCGAGCAGCGCCGCGGAAGCCCATACGATCAGAGACCAGTCCTTTCCCGGAAGCAGCTTGTCGACGAACTGGTTCACGGCGATCGGAAACCCCAGCTCCAGCAGCCCCGCCACGACCGCGCAGGTGAAATCCAGCAGGAACAGCTTTTTATATGGCTTGTAATACGAAAAAAAACGTCGCAGCATCTTTCTCTCTCCCCTATCAATACTGAATGAATTCAAGACATTCGGCACGGTTCGCCTAATCCGGGGGCACTTGGAAAAAAGAGTATCATAAATAGTCTATAAAATGAAGAAGTTTTCATTGACGCTGGCATGCGGACAGAAAAATAAGGTACAATAACTACCGAATCAACACGTAATAAGGACATGTTTCCCAGGAGGGAAAGCCGCTTAACGGCGGCGGAAGGAAGGATCGTAACCATGTACGTAGCAAATGACTGGAAAGATTATGAAGTGATGGATACCGGAAACGGGGAAAAACTGGAGCGCTGGGGCGACGTGATTTTGCGCCGGCCCGATCCGCAAATCATCTGGCCGATCGAGAGCGAGGACAAACGGTGGCGCGACGTGCACGGCCATTATCACCGCAGTTCCTCCGGCGGCGGCCAGTGGGAAATGAAGAAGCAGATTCCCGACCGCTGGACCGTTTCCTACGATCGGCTGAAATTTTATATTCGCCCCACCAACTTTAAGCATACCGGGCTGTTCCCGGAACAAGCGGCCAACTGGCGCTGGATGATGGACAAGATCGCTGCGGCGGGCCGGCCGATTTCAGTGCTCAATCTGTTTGCTTACACCGGGGGCGCGTCGGTCGCGGCCGCTTCCGCCGGCGCTTCGGTCGTGCACGTCGACGCGGCCAAAGGCATGGTCCAATGGGCCAAAGAGAACCTGGCGCTCTCCGGCCTTGGCGACCGGCCGGTCCGCTTCATTACGGACGACGTGTTCAAGTTCGTGCAGCGGGAGCAGCGGCGCGGCAACCGCTATGACGCGATCATCATGGACCCGCCGTCCTACGGGCGGGGCCCGGGCGGCGAGATGTGGAAGCTGGAGCAAAGCCTGTATCCGTTTGTGGAATCGTGCATGTCGATTTTATCGGACAAACCGCTGTTTTTCCTGATCAACTCTTATACGACCGGGATATCGCCAACCGTGCTGCACAACATCTTATCGATGACCGTGAAGCGCCGGTTCGGCGGGCGGATTTCCGCCGGGGAGCTGGGCCTGCCGATCACCGCATCCGGACTGCATCTGCCCTGCGGCATTCTCGGGCGCTGGGAGGAGTAAACGATGATGGATGCCGGAGCAAAACGGACGACGGGACAGCCGGAGATGGCCATCCTGTTCGAGGACAACCATCTGCTCGGGATCGAAAAACCGGTGAACGTGCCGACCCAGGAGGATGCCAGCGGCGACCCGGATCTTCTGAACCTGCTGAAGGAGGATCTCAAGCGGCGCTACCGGAAGCCCGGCAACGTCTACCTGGGGCTGGTGCACCGGCTGGACCGCCCCGTCGGCGGCGCGATGATCTTCGCCAAGACGTCGAAAGCGGCCTCGCGGCTGGCCGAAGCGGTGCGCAGCCGCCGTTTCAGCAAAACGTACGTGGCCGTCGTGCACGGCACTCCACCGCAGCGCCAGGGGCGTCTGACCGACACGCTGCTGAAGGACGAGCGCACCAATACGGTGGCCGTCGTTCCGGCCGGGACGCCGGGCGGCAAAGAGGCGCGGCTCGATTATAAAGTGCTCGGCGTGTCGGCCGAGGAGCGCCTTAGCCTGGTGCAGGTGGAGCTGCACACCGGCAGGCCGCATCAGATCCGCGTGCAGTTAAGCCGGATCGGCTGCCCGCTGTACGGCGACCAGAAATACGGCGCGGCCTTGAACAAACCCGGCCAGCAAATCGCCTTATGGTCGCTGTATGTGGGTTTTTTGCATCCGGTCGGCAAGCAGCCCGTCGACCTGGTCTCGCTGCCGCCCCGCCAGTATCCCTGGCAGCAGTGGGAGGAGCGCGTATACACCAATCTGGCGGCAATGCTTCAGGCGGGAGATAACGGTTTTTGAGGTTTGGACGGCAACAACAAGACGGCGGGATGTTTGGATTTCCGGTAATCCAAACATCCCGCCTCTATTTGGTTCGCTCCTTGGTTCGCTCCTTGGTTTGCTCCTTGGTTTGGCTCCTTAATTCGCGCCTCGGTTCGCGCCTGATTTGCCGCTGTTATGCCGTTATTTCGTACCGGAAATTTTCCCCAATAAATAAACAAGCAGCTGCTGATTGTGGGTCGAAATGCGGTCAAGCACGCCGCTCAAATAATCGTTCCTAACGGATACGCCGCGCTCTACCTCTTGCTGTCCTTTTTCCGTGATCGATATCCAGACGTTGCGCCGGTCATGTTCATCGCGGTCGCGCCGGATCAATTCGCCCCGTTCCATCCGGTCCAGCAGCATCGTTACCGCCGCCGGCGTCGTCGATAAGTGCGGAATCAAATCGGATGGCTTCAGATTGCCCTGCTGCGTGAGCAGCTCCAGCACGTTTAATTGCGACATCGTCAGCGTCGGAGCCAGTTCCTCCTCCATATGGTCCTGATAATCCTTCACGATGAGATCCAGCAATTTGGCAAATTCAGCGGTATGCAATCCTATCCCTCCCTGCTTCACATCATAAAATAAATTCGCCCTCAAAAGTGGAAATTCCTGCTTGTCCGCTCCGCCGATTCAGATGAACGCCAAAAACGGCCATCCGCGGCCGGCGGCTGCCGGGCGGATGACCGTTTTGATTCGGTTCCTCTCAGAATCATTTCACACTCTTGCCTAACTCACGCCATTTCTTTAGTTCAACTTATATGGCTTAAAACCGAGACCAGTGCTTGACAAAATAAATTATGATAGCGTTCGTGTCCTGGTATCCCTGCATGCTGCTTTGCACAATTATCCCTTTTGTTCAGAGGGTAGAGGGTGGGGGCTAATCACAAACCTATTTTCTTCTCCTGAATTTATCTTCCTCTCTGCTTCCGGATCAAATGGGATAATCGTGCAAAGCGTCCGGACAGCGGATGTTGATCTGCCGATATTTCTTGCCACATCGGTTATCGGCCTCCCTGTCAAGCGCTGATTATTAGGTTGAGCCACTTATATAGATTCGTTTTATTTAACAGCATGTCTCCAGCCGTAAGGATCACGGAACACCCCCCGCTGAATTCCGGTGAGTTCGTTGTACAATTTCTCGGAAAGCGCTCCCGTTTTGCCCCCGGAAATTTCTATTTCACGGTCTTCCCATTTCATCCAGCCGATTGGAGAAATGACCGCCGCCGTCCCTGTCCCAAACGCTTCTTCCAGCTCGCCCCGGCGGCCGGCTTCAAACAGCTCGTCGATGCCGATGCGCCGCTCCTCCACCGGAATCCCCCATTCGCGCAGCAAATGCAGCACCGAATCCCGGGTAATGCCCGCCAGGATGCTTCCGCTCAGTTCCGGTGTAACCACCTTTCCGTTCACTTTAAAAAACACGTTCATGCTGCCGACTTCTTCGATGTATTTTTTCTCCACCCCATCCAGCCAGAGCACCTGCGAAAATCCGAATTGCTTGGCATCCTCCTGGGCTTTGAGCCCGGATGCGTAATTCCCCGACGTCTTGGCCTCGCCGGTGCCTCCGCGCACGGCCCGCACGTATTGATCCTCCACATAAATCCGCACCGGATGGATTCCTTCCGAATAATAGGCCCCGACCGGCGTTAAAATCACGATAAACTGATATTCCCGGGCTGCCCGGACCCCGAGGCCCGCTTCCGTCGCGATCATAAAGGGACGAATGTACAGCGAATTCCCTTCGCCTTCGGGAACCCAGGCCTCATCCAGCTCAATCAGCTTGCAAATCGCCTCCAGGACCGGGCCGGCCTCGAGCCCGGGCATACCCATGCGGACGCACGATGCGTTCATCCGCCGCAAATTCATCTCGGGCCGGAACAAAACAACGTTCCCTTCCGGTGTACGGTACGCCTTCATGCCTTCGAACACTTCCTGACCATAATGAAACACCATCGCCGACGGGTCCAGCGATAGCGGTCCGTAAGGCACGATTCGCAGGTCGTGCCAGCCTTTTTCTTCCGAATAATCCATCAGCAGCATATGATCGGTAAAATACCGGCCAAAACCAAGCTGATCCGCAGGCGGCATCGGTTTTTTGTTTGAATTAAGCGTAATTTTCAACTGATCCATGTTTCGCATCCTCTTTTCTTATCCAATTGTGTTTTATTTACTATAACGATATCCCTTTCATTGATCAATGACATAATATCGATTATAATCATAGAAATTATCTATTATTACGATGAAAAATCGGAGGTTGCATTGTGGAGCATCGTTTGCTGGAATACTTTATCGCCTTGGGGGAAGAGCTGCATTTTACCAAAGCCGCGGACCGGCTCGGCATTAGCCAGCCTACGCTCAGCCACCAAATCCGGCTCCTCGAACAGGAGTTGGGCACTCCTTTGTTTCAACGCTCCGGTAAAAAAAATTACTTGACCCAAGCGGGACAAGTACTAATGGAGCATGCCCGCCGCGTCATTTACGAGCTGGAGCAGGCCAAGCTGGAAATCGGCCAGCTCAGCGGCATGAAGCGCGGCCACTTGAGGATCGGCTGCTCCGGCAACCATCTGCTCGAGAGCAAGCTGATCTCGTTCCATCGGCAGTACCCTGGCATCAAGCTGTCCGTGGTCGAGCTGGCCACCGAGGAAACGCACGCCGGGCTGCTCGGCAATCAGCTTGATCTCGGCGTCGTGTTTCTGCCGCTGGAGGACGAGCAACTCGTGAGCCGGCCGCTGTTCGACGAGGAACTCGTGCTTGTCGCGTCCCGCCGGCATGAACTCGCCGAGCTGCCCGAAGTGCCGCTCGAACAACTGAGCCGCATTCCGCTCATTCTGTTCCCGCCCAAATTTTTCGTGCGCCAGCTGTTTGATGCGGCCTGCGCCGCCAACGGCATCTCCTTGAAGCCGGTGATGGAGCTGTCAACCATGGATTCCCAGGTGCGGATGGCCCGCAGCAATGTCGGCGGAACGATTCTTCCCGCTTCTTACGCCTGGACGCTGGACGGTACCCTCATGGGGAGATTGGGCGACGGCTCCGGCGATGGGTTTGGCGATAGGTTTGGCGATATCGCCATCATTCCGCTTGCCGAGCCGGCTCCGCGCAAACAAGTCGGTTTGGTCTACCGCAAAAATACGTTTATGGACGCCACCCTGGAGGCATTTATCCGGCATCTGAGCGGGTAGGCCGGAACGCTTCACAGCTTCGGGCCGATTCGCCCTATTTGACATCTTAGTTTCTCTTTTTGCACTGGCGTTGCATGAAACTTTTGCTTAAGGTTTCTTTACAAGCGTTGGCTTTCGAATCGATACTGTCCGCCCGCTGGAAATCTAACGGTTGTGAGCGACGCTATTTGCCTGAATCCAAGCAAGGATTACCGGTTTTCAGCGAAATAAGCTCCATGGCAACCGTTACAATTTGAAATCAACCGTATTGGAACTAATAGCGCCTGTGGCAACCGTTAGAATATTGGTGTGCCCCGAAAATGTATTTTGCCAGATTTAAATGCAACGCTAGTGGACTTTTCGGCCTTTTTAGCCAAATAAGAACGCACCTGTGCTTTTAGAATTTGAAACGCTGTCTTTTCGGACCAATAAGGGCGTTCATGCCCGGTAGCCGCCTCCCGGTGCCTGGGCCTGGGTTGGGCGGTGTTGGTTGGAGAAATCCAATAGATTGCCGGAAACCGCTCGCAATTGGGGGCCCCATTGGAAATATCCGATCAGCCGCTATATTTGCCACTAAGTCCTCGATTCTATTGGATAGTTCCAATCACAATATCCGACTTATGGAGCTTGTCCCTTCCACACCGACTGACTGGTTAGCCGCATTCACACCGCAAGGCAAAAAGCTTCGCGCACGTTGCACAGAGAGCACATCCGCGCGCGAAGCTTTTTTTGCCGTTTCTCCAACTGGTTTGCACCTTATTCCTTAATGAAGAAATCGACGATCTCATCGTTTTTGTCGATCGGCGCCAGCGCTTTGCCAATCGATTTCCGGTCGGCGAGCGGTGCGTCTTCCGAACTGAAGTTATGCATTTGGCCTTCCTTCGTCACCGCCGTAAGCGTCGCCGGCTCTTTGCAGTGAATGCCGCCGACCAGCCGGCTGCCGTTCGGCTTGACCCGCTTGCCTTCCTTGAACTCGAACGTCTGCACGCCCTTGCCGCCCCGGCTCTGGAGCGGGTAATCGAGCAGCAGGCTGCGTTTGCCGTAGCCGAGGTCGGAAACGACCAGAATTTCGCCTTCCTCGCCTTCCACCCAAAGGGCGGCGACGACCTCGTCGTCGTCCTTCAGGTTGATGCCGCGCACTCCCGCAGCGACGCGGCCCATCGCATTAACTTCGCTTTCGGCGAACCGGATCGCCATCCCCTGCTTCGTCAGCAGCACAATTTCCTGCCGTCCCCGGCTTACCGTCACGTTCAGCACCTCATCGCCGTCGCCCAGCTTGCAGGCCGCCACCGCGCCGGTGCGTTTCGTTTCGTAATCCTTCAGCTCGGTACGCTTCACCTGGCCGCGCTTTGTCACGAATACCAGGGAGAGCTCCGCATCTTCGTCAAAGCTGCGCAGCGGCACGACGCTGACGATCCGGTCTTCCTTGGCCAGCGGAATGACGTTGACCAGCGCCGTCCCGTTGTCCTTCCATTTGAACTCCGGAATTTGATGGACCGGCAGCAGGAAATACTGTCCCCGCTGCGTGAAGATCAGCAGATTTTGCAGCGTATCGACCTCAAACAGATGTTTGATGTAGTCGCCTTCCTTCACCCCGGAGCCGTCCCGCTCGCCGCCGGAGCGCGTAAAAGAAAGCATGCTGGTCCGCTTGATATAACCTTCGTTCGAGAGCGTGACGAGCACGTCCTCCTGCGCCACCAGCACCTCCAGGTTGACCTTCAGTTCCTCCACTTCGTCCTGGATCACCGAGCGCCGGTCGATTCCGTATTTCTCGCGGATTTCCAGCAGCTCTTTTCTGATCAGCGCGATCAGCTTCTTGTCGCTCTCCAGAATGCCGCGCAGCACCGTGATTTTCTTCTGGATCTCATCCAGCTCTTTCTGCAGCGATGTGATTTCCAGATTGGTTAAACGGTACAGCTGCAAGGTCAAAATCGCGTCCGCCTGGCGCTCCGTAAAGCCAAACATCCACTGCAAATTGTTTTGCGCGTCCTGGCGGTTTTTGGAGGCTTTGATCGCCTCGATCACTTCGTCCAGAATGTTCAGCGCCTTAACGAGGCCTTCGAGCACATGGGCGCGGTCCTCCAGCTTCTCCAGCTCGTATTGCGTGCGGTAGGTTACGACCTCGCGCTGGTGGGCGATGTAGGCTTCCAGCATCGCCTTAAGGCCAAGCTGGCGCGGCGCCCGGTTGACGATCGCCACCATGTTGAAATTGTACGTCACCTGCAGATCGGTTTTCTTCAGCAAATAAGCGAGGATTCCCTGCGCATCCGCGTCCTTCTTCAGCTCCACGACGATGCGCAGCCCGTTCCGGCCGCTTTCGTCGCGGACCTCGGCGATCCCGTCCACCTTTTTCTCCAGCCGGATGTTTTCCATCGCCGACACCAGCCGGGATTTCACAACCTGGTAAGGAATTTCCGTGATGACGATCTGCTGCTTGCCGCCGCGCAGCGTTTCGATCTCCGTTTTCGAGCGCAGATAAATCCGGCCTTTCCCGGTCTCGTAAGCCTCGCGGATGCCCTCTTCGCCCATGATGATTCCGCCGGTCGGGAAATCCGGGCCTTTGATGAACAAACGGATTTCCTCCAGCGTCAGCCCCGGCTTTTCCATCAGTGCAATGCAGGCATCGATCACCTCGCGCAGATTGTGCGTCGGGATTTCCGTCGCAAACCCGGCCGAAATGCCGCTGACCCCGTTGACCAGCAGGTTCGGGAACCGCGACGGCAGCACTACCGGCTCCTTCGCCGTGTTGTCGAAGTTATCCTTGAACGGTACCGTGCGTTTTTCGATATCGCGCAGCATTTCCATGGCGATCGGCGACAATCTCGCTTCGGTGTAACGCATCGCCGCCGCCGGATCATCGTCCTGGGAGCCCCAGTTGCCGTGGCCGTCGATCAGGACATGGCCCATCTTCCACGGCTGCGCCATCCGCACCATGCCCTCGTAAATCGAAGAGTCCCCGTGCGGATGGTAATTCCCCATCACGTCCCCGACCGTTTTGGCCGATTTGCGGTACGGCTTATCCGGCGTATTGCCGGCATCGTACATCGCGTACAAAATCCGCCGCTGCACCGGCTTCAGCCCGTCGCGCACATCGGGGATCGCGCGGTCCTGAATAATATATTTGGAATACCGGCCAAAGCGGTCGCCCACAACCTCTTCCAGAAACGCCGGCAAAAAATTTTCCAGCATGCTCACATCAATTCACCTTCTATTCCTCAAACTCCGTGAAATCCACGTTTTCCACGATCCAGCGCTTGCGCGGATCGACCTTGTCCCCCATCAGCGTAGACACGCGTCGCTCCGCTTTGGCGGCGTCTTCGATCTGCACCTGCAGCATGGTCCGGGTTTCCGGATTCATCGTCGTTTCCCACAGCTGCTCGGGGTTCATTTCCCCCAATCCTTTGTAGCGCTGCAGCTCGAAATTTTTGCCGAATTCCTTCAAATAATTTTGCAGCTGTTCGTCGCTCCAGGCGTACCGCACCGTCTCCAGCTTGCCGGAACGGCGGGTGATTTTGTACAGCGGCGGCTGGGCGATATACACCCGGCCCGCATCGATCAGCGGCTTCATGTACCGGTAAAAGAACGTCAGCAGCAGCACCTGGATATGCGCTCCGTCCGTATCGGCGTCGGTCATGATGATGATCTTGGAATAATTGCTGTCTTCCACGGCAAATTCCGTCCCGATCCCCGCGCCGATCGCGTTAATGATCGCCCGGTACTCGTCGTTTTTCAGGATGTCCGCCAGCTTCGCTTTCTCCGGATTCATCGGCTTGCCCTTCAGCGGCAAGATCGCCTGAATCTTGGAATCGCGTCCCTGCTTCGCCGATCCGCCGGCGGAGTCGCCTTCGACGATAAACAGCTCGGTGCGCGTAAAATCCTTCGATTGCGCCGGCGTCAGCTTGCCGCCGAGGTTCGAGCTCTCGCTCTTCTTCTTTCCCGAGCGCATTTCGTCGCGCGCCTTCCGCGCCGCTTCCCGCGCCTTCGAGGCCTGGATCGCTTTTTTGATCAGCGTCTGGGCGACCTGCGGATTCTCCTCGAGGAACAGCGCCATCTTCTCGCTGACGACGGCGTCGACCGCGCTGCGCGCCGAAGCGCTGCCGAGCTGGTCCTTCGTTTGTCCGACGAACTCGACCTCGGACATCTTCACGCTGATGACGGCCATCATGCCTTCGCGCAAATCGTTGCCCTCGAGGTTTTTCTCCTTCTCTTTGAGCATGCCGTTCTTTCGCGCATACTCATTCATGACCCGGGTATAAGCCGTTTTGAAGCCCGTTTCGTGCGTCCCCCCGCCTCTTGTGGGAATCGAGTTTACAAAAGAGGCCAACGTTTCGGTGTAGCCCGAATTATATTGGAGGGCGACCTCCACCTCGATGTCGTCCCGCTCGGCGTAGAAATGCACGACGTCGTGCAGCACGTCTTTGCCGTCGTTCAGAAACTCGACGAACTGGCTCGCTCCGCCTTCATAAAAAAACTCGTCGAAACGGTCGGACCGCTCATCTTTTAACGTTACCTTCAGGCCCGAGTTGAGAAAAGCGATCTCCTGCAAACGTTCCGCGAGCGTATCGTAATTGAGGCCGATCCCGCCGGTGAACACGCGAATATCCGGCTTGAACGTCACCTTCGTCCCGGTTTTGTTCGTATTGCCGATAACCTCAAGTCCAGTAACCGGTTCGCCGACATGTTCAATTCCTTTATCGTCGACCCAATATTCAAACCGCATCCGGTGGATTTTGCCCTCCCGGTAAATATGAACTTCCAGCCACTCGGACAACGCGTTGGTCACCGATGCGCCAACCCCGTGCAAACCGCCGGACTTCTTGTAACCCGCCCCGCCGAATTTTCCGCCGGCATGCAGTATCGTATAAACGACCTGCGGCGTAGGAATGCCGGTTTTGTGCATCCCGGTCGGGATGCCGCGCCCGTTGTCGACAACGGTCACCGAGCCGTCCTTATGCAGGGTAATGTCGATTTTGGAGCAAAACTTGGCCAGATGCTCGTCGACGGCATTATCCACTATCTCCCATACCAAATGATGAAGACCCGACGAGCTCGTACTGCCAATGTACATACCTGGCCGTTTGCGTACCGCGACAAGCCCTTCGAGCACTTGAATGTCGTCCGCGTCGTATCCCGAAGACGGCTTGCCGGAATTCGGTCCGGCGACGTCCTCGAACAAATCGATTTGTTCCGCCATTCACGCTCCCCCTTTAACTTCTTTATGTAATCTTCTTTTAAGATCAACTTCATGATATTCTTCGTGATCAAAAGATGACTTTCTGAACTGCCTCTTAATGCATGAAATGCAAACAGATGTTTTGTGGTCCTTGTCCATTTTAATTCAACATATCCTGTTTCGTAAAGACGAGGAATGAAACTAGGAGCGCCGCGCCCCCCCAAACGGCAAGTACAATCAGTGAAAATCCGAGCGTCATTCCTTCGATCGGCGCCGGCGTCCCCGACAAATAATTCGTTAAGCCAAGGTTGACCATAAACAGATATTTGGCGCTCGTCCAGGCGGAAGCCATGTTGGATAAAATGTTCCCGGCGATCAGCGCCGCCATCATAATGACGATGCTCGCCGAAGTGCTGCGGACCAGCACCGACACCATAAACGCCAGACAAGCGACCACGACGCTGACGAACCAGATTAATCCGGTCTGCATGAGGATATATTGCCACTGCGGCACCGCGTGTACTCCCGAGATGTCCACCTCCGCGCCGTGCAGCTGAAACCCGGTAAATACGGGCATGGTAAGCCCGGCGTATCCGAAAAACAAGCCGGAGATCAGATAGCAGATGACGCAGGTCGCCACGATGATCAGCGACACGAACATCAGCAGGGCAATCAGTTTGCCGAGCAGGATTTTCCAGCGGCGGATCGGCCGGGTGAGCAGCATTTTAATCGTCCCGCTGGTTCGCTCCGAGGACACGATATCCGACCCGACGCCCATAATCAGCAGCGGAATGAACAGGGCCCCTGCATTGTCCAGAAATTCCCGGGTAAACGTCACCCCGCCGGGCTGCTGCGGATTTACGTCATGCTCCAAATAATATTTCATCTGCTGAATATAGATTTGCCGATATTTTTTCCACTCCTCCGGCACCCGGTCGCTGCCCAGCGAGTTTTGGTTGTCCGTAATCGCCTGCTGCACTTCCCGGCGCCAGTCGCTGCCGTATTTCTCCCGCTTCTCCATGGACTCGCGCAGCTGCGCGTAAGCAAACATCGGCACCAGGACGAGCAGAACGAGCAAAATAACATAAAACCGCTTTTTACGGATCATCTTGATCGTTTCATTTTTCACCAAAGGAAGAATGTTATTCAAAGCTCTCACCTTCCGTCATTTGCAAAAACAGCTGCTCCAGCGTCGGATTGACCTTTTGTACGGCCCGGACCCGCACTCCTTCCCGCACCAATAAAGGCACAAGCTCAGCTGACTTCTCCGGCTGCATCCGGGTGACCAGGGCCGACTTCCCGATCCCCGCGATAATGGCGTCATCGAGCACATGCTCGGCTTCCTCGAAAATATCGACCCCGGCTGCGCGCAGCAGCTTTGCCCCCCGCTCGCGCGGTTCAAGCTCCCAGACGACATAGTTGGTGCTTTCCTGAATCAATTCTTCGACTTTGCCGACCGTCAGCACGCGGCCCCGGCTAATGATCGCCACCCGGTCGCACAACAGCTGAATTTCGCTCAGCAAATGGCTGGACACGAACACGGCCAATCCTTCCGCCGCCAACCGCCGGATAAAATCGCGCATCTCTTTGATCCCTTTAGGATCCAGCCCGTTGGTCGGTTCATCCAAGATAAGCAGCTTCGGCCGCCCCAGCAAAGCCTGGGCGATCCCCAGCCGCTGCCGCATCCCCAGCGAATAGGTCTTCACCTTATCATTGATCCGCCCGTCCAAACCGACGATGCGAACTACCTCGCCGATCCGCCCTGCGTCTACGCCCGGCAACATCCGGGCAAATTGCTCCAGGTTTTCCCGGCCTGTCAAATAGGAATAAACCTCCGGATTCTCCACAATGGAGCCGACATACCGCAGCGCGAGCTCAGGCTCCCGCTGCACATCGTATCCGCAGATGGAAACTTGGCCTGCGGTCGGACGAATCAGGTCGACCAGCATGCGGATCGTCGTCGTTTTCCCGGCGCCGTTCGGACCGAGAAAACCAAAAATCTCCCCCTCTTTAATGTCGAACGTTACCTCATGAACAATCCATTTGCGGCGGATTTTTTTCTTAAGACCCCGTACCGACAGGACCACTTGCCGCTCATCCAACGCCGCTTCCCGATGCTGTGCCATCGCAGTAGCCCCCTTCGTTGATGTCCGTTTATTTTTGCCCGATGCTCTGCACGATCCGTGCGGCGATCGCCTCATAGCCGTCTCCGTTGGGATGAAAATGGTCGCTCGACAAATACCGGGCCGAGTTGTGCGTAAATAAATCATAGGTTGGAATCACCAAAGTTCCATTATAGGGAGCCAACGCTTTTAGCGCCATCTCATTCCAGCGCATAACCGCGTCGTCTCCAAGCTCGCGCATCTCCTTCAGGTCGGAAAACGGGTTGTACAGGCTGACATAAACCAACGTGGCCTGCGGGTTGATTTCATGCAGCTTCCCTACCGCCTCCCGGAAGAAATCCGACGCTTTCGTGATCGAGGCATGCAGTTCCGACGGCGTGGGCAGTTGTTCCCCCGAGGTCAGTTGCTCCGCCCCATTAAACAGATCGTTGCCGCCTATGGACAGCAGGATGATCCCCGACTGTCCCAGCGCGTACCTTACGCCCTGATCATCCAGCGACGCAAGCAGTTCCTCCGTCGACATCCCATTGATCCCGAGATTGTTGATGAGCATGGAGGATGTCCCTTGCTGCTTCAGCAATTCCACCGTTCTGCGGGCAAATCCGTTCCCGGTATCGTCACCGGTGCCCTTCGCCAGCGAATCCCCGATGGCCGTCACATCCCAGCTTCCGGCTGCGGCGGGCTGCTCCGTTTTAGGCGGCACAGCGCTTTCGGGGCCGTTCAAAAACGCCGGCTGGGCGATATCCAATACGGCAAAAAGGAAACCGGACAGCAGCAGCAACGTCGATATGGCGGAAAAAAGTCCGGCGACCCGCCAAATCCGAGAACTCGATCCCATCGATATCCTTCCTCCCGTTTTCGTCATATTCCGTTATTTTAACCTATCCAACTTATGTAAATAACATAAAACTTCTTGTTGGAAGATGCAAATGACCGCGGATCAACATTTATTTTATTTATTTCGAAAAGTATTTTGAGCCTCCAACATGGCTAGAGCCGCTGTGCCTTTCCGTTCAACATCACAGGAAAAGCAAAGCTATGGGTCCCCATTCGGCGATAAAAAAACTGCCGAGATTATACTCGGCAGTCTGGGCAGTGCCTCGCGCACTGCCTGAATTTATGCCTGCTTTAGCCTCTAACTGCCTCGAATGACCTTCACGTCGGCCGGAATCACTTTGGTTCCTTCATACAGCATAAACCGCCCGTTTTGCCATTCGATGCGCAGCAGCTTCCCGTCGTCGGACTGGTACTGCCAGACATGCTGCTCGCCGCCCTGCATAAAAGGGGTTCTGCCGACGACCGCAACGTATCCGCCGTACTCCTCCTCAAGATGATACAGGGTGCCGTCCAGCTCCATTTGCCCCGGGACCTCCGACGGATCGTCGAGGCGACCGTCAATCGGCAGATAGAGCTGATATTGCAGCGTCTCACGCTCCTCGATGAGCAGGTAGCCGATCCGGCTGCCGTCCTGCAGCGTCAAAACGACGGCGTTGCGGCTGCGGTTGTTTACCCGCCCGGTCACTTCATAAGATACGAGCGAAACCTCGCAAATATCTCCCGGAGCCAGCGACAGCATGCTTTTCTCCGCCAGCGGCGGCTCCGGCTTGGCGAACAGATTGCCGATTCTCTTCCAAACGCTCATCTTCGGTCAAGCCTCACTTCTTGGTTCGTCGTCGTTATTTCTTGTCCTCGTATTGCTTCATCAAAGCGGCCAATTCCGCTTCTACCTCGCTGTCTTTGTTCAGGCTGGCGAATTCCTCGTCCAGGGACTTGCCTTTCGAGGCCAGCTCGTTGCTGGCTTCCGCCTGCGCTTCCATCTGCAGCATTTTTTCTTCCATCCGCTTCAGGCCGCTGGCCGCAGTGTCCGAATTAAAACCGCCGATCGCCTTGTTGATTTCGTTCTGGGCTTTGGCCGCGTTATAACGCGCCACCAGCGTTTCGCGTTTATTTTTCATTTCCGTCAACTGTTTGCGCATTTCGTCCAGCTTGGCGCGGAGATTGTCGGCCGCCGCTTTGTTTTGCTCATAGCTGGCTTTGTATTCCGCCGCCTTCGCTTCGGCCGCTTTCTTCTCTTCCAGGGCGCGGCGGGCCAAATCGACGTTTTGCGCCTGGGCCGCCGTGTGGGCTTGCTGGGTACGTTTTTCGACGAGCGCCTGCTGCTCTTCATACAAGCCTTTGAATTTCTTTTCGATGGCGATTTGCGCGGCTACCGCTTTTTCCGCATCCTCCAGGTCCTCCTGCATGTCACGGATATATTGGTCCGTCAGTTTGACCGGATCTTCCGCCTTGTCGATCAGAGCGTTAATATTGGACATCGTCAAGTCGCGCAATCTTTTAAAAATCGACATGGTTAAATTTCCTCCCCAAATGGTTTTGCTTGCTTGATTAATGTTTACGTAGGGCGAAGGAGGAAGGTTTCGCGTTTATTAAAAATTTTTAGCACAGGGATGAAAAAGCCGCCAGAGCGACAGCTCCGACGGTCTTGTTTCGGCAAAACTTCATGCTTGCTTCAGCGCTGCCGCGAGCTCCGTGAAAATAACGCCCAGCGCGTGAGCGCCCGCGTCCGGATAACCGAGGCTGCGTTCGCCTACCGTGCCCGCTCGGCCCATGCGAGCGACGATATCCGCCGTTTGCCGCGCACCGCGCACCGCCGCCTCCGCCGCCTTGGCCGCCGCCGTCACGATATCGTCGCCTTGAGCGGCGCTCTGCGTCCAGGCATCCGCGCACGGCGCGAGCGCATCGATCAGCGTCTTGTCCCCCACGACGGCGCCGCGTCCAAAAGAGCGTTCCCCCGTCGCCTGAACTCCGCGCACCGCCGCCTGCATCAGCTCGGCCATATCGGCCGTGCTCAGCCGGTCTTTGGCGCCGGCCGCTTTGCCGGCCGCCCGGAAGGCCGAGCCCCAAATCGGACCGGAGGCGCCGCCGCAATGCTCCATGATCACCAGGGAGCACGCTTCAAGAAAAGCGCCGATCCGCTCCCCGTGGCCGGCGACGAGCTCTCGCCACTCGCGCTTCAACTGCTTGAAGCCCTTGGCCACGCTCATCCCGAAATCGCCGTCTCCGGCATGGGCGTCGAGCTCGCAGAACGGCACTTCATTTGCAATGATGATTTCGCTCATCTTGTCGACCAGGAAGATCATATTCCGCGCGTCGATCCCGTTGCCGCGAATCAAGGCGGCTTCCGCCGGGGTTTCCGCGATGTAAGAGACCTCCTCCCCGCCGCGCTTCTCCTCAAAGATATCCGCATAATCGACGCCTCCGGCGGGGCCGCTCATTGGAAAGGCCGGCGCTTCGCTCTCCGCGAACAACAAGCGCTTCAATTCAGCGTCCAGCTTCATGATCGAGACGGACGCCCCGGCCATATCGATGCTGGTCATATAATTGCCGACAAAGGTCCGGCAAATGTTCAGGCCAGGCCGCTTGACCAGCTCCCGCGTCACCGCATGATTGAGAATGTACAGCTCCTGCAAAGGCGTGGCCCCGAAGCCGTTGATCAGCAGCGCGATCTCCTGCTCCTGCCCGCCGTCGATGTGCAGATCCTTCAGCAGCGCGGCGACCATCCGCTCAGCCAGCACATCCGCAGATGCGATGCGCTCGCGCTGGATGCCCGGCTCTCCGTGAATGCCGACGCCGAATTCCATCTCGTCCGCGGCGATGTCGAACGTCGGCGTCCCCTTGGCCGGCACGGTGCAGGAGGTCAGGGCGAAGCCGATGCTGCGCACGCTGGAGGCGGCCTTTTCGGCGGCAGCCTTGACTTCCCGCAAACTCCGCCCCTCCTCTGCTGCCGCGCCGGCGATCTTGTGGACCAGCACCGTCCCGGCGACGCCGCGTCGGCCTACCGTGTAAAGACTGTCCTGTACGGCAATGTCGTCCTCGACCCGGACGTATTCCACTTCAATGCCATCCTCGCTCGCCAGAAAGGCGGCATTTTTGAAGTTCATCATATCCCCGCTGTAGTTCTTGATGATCAGCAAAGCTCCCCGCTCGCCGGCCGTCGCCTTGATCGCCTGATAGACCTGGATTTGGGAAGGCGAGGCGAAAACATCGCCGCACACGGCCGCATCCAGCATTCCCCGGCCCACGAATCCGGCGTGGGCGGGCTCATGCCCGCTCCCCCCGCCGCTGATCAGGCTGACTTTGCGCTTGTTGATCCGCTTCTTCTTGATAATCTTATATTTCTTGACGAATTCAAGTTCGGGCTGCGCCAGCGCGATGCCGCCGCACATTTCCGCCACGACCGTCTCAGCCCGGTTGATGATTTTCTTCATCGATGCGCCTCCTTCGCGGCTTTATACTGCTTGCCGATGCGGTCCGCCGTAGCGATCGCCGCAGCCACCTGCTCCACCGTGACCGGGAACGGCATCGAATGGATCGATTCCTCCGGAATGCAGGCCTTCTCGGCGACTTGCCGCAGCTCGTCGTCACTGATCGAAGCGACGCCGATATCCTCCAGGCATACCGGCAAGCCCACGGAGAGACAGAAGTCGAGCACTTGCCGCATCTCTTCATCGGAAGCGTTTTCAAGCACCATTTGGGCCAGCGTCCCGAACGCTACTTTTTCCCCGTGGTAGTAGTGATGTGTTCCCTCCAAAATCGTCAGCCCGTCGTGGATCGCATGGGCGCCGGCCAAGCCGCCGCTTTCGAAGCCGAGACCGGACAGCAGGATGTTCGTCTCCACAATATTCTCCAGCGCTTGCGTCACCTGATTGGCGTCGCAGGCCGCTTTGGCTTTGGCGCCGTCCTTTAGCAGCATTTCGTAGCACAGCGTCGCCAGCGTCAGCGCCGCGTTCGTCCCCACGGCCGGCGGACAAACGCCTTCCCGGGTTCCCATCGGCAAACTGGCATTGACTCGCGAATAAGAGTTGGACGTGGCCCGAGCTTCAAAATAAGTGGACAAAGCGTCGCCCATTCCGGAGACGAGAAAACGAGTCGGCGCCTTGGCGATCACGGTCGTATCCACCAGGACGACGCTCGGGCTTTGCTTGAAATAAGCATAATCGTCGAACGCTCCCTCCGGCGTGTACAGCACGGCGGAATGGCTGGTGGGCGCGTCCGTCGCCGCAATCGTCGGGCAGATGATCAGCGCTTCGCCCTGCGCCACGCATTTCGCGGCATCGATCGCCTTCCCGCCGCCGAGTCCGACCGTGCAAGTGCACCCCTTCTCCTCGGCGATCTGCTGCAGCCGTGCCACTTCCTGGCGCGAACATTCGCCCATAAAACCGCTTTCAACAAACGCAATTCCGAACTGCTTCGCCGTAGCGTCCAGTTTATCTTTCACGCGGGCCACATCGTCGCGATGGGCAATCAACAGCGCGGACGTTCCGAAAGAGCGGACAAAATAGCCGAGTTGAAGCAATTCGTCCTCGCCTTGCACATACTTGGTAGGGCTGATAAACGCTTTTCTCATCTTCTTTTCCTCCTTGGTTGGATCAAAATTGGATTGATGACTTCGATTATAGACGAGAAACCGCAGCTTGATAGGGGAATAACATGACAGGAAATTATAATTCCCAATCGTAAAATTTTGCACTTTCCCGGATAAATGGTATTCTAATGACATAAGTTCACCGGGAGGTGCGAAATCATGATTCAGGAGCATCTGCGCATTCATAAAATCCTTGACATGCAAAAATGGAAGCGGCTTCAAGAGTCGCTGGCGACCGTCACAAACCTGGCCATTCTGACCGTCGATTACAAGGGCAACCCCGTCACGAGCCACAGCGGATGCCGGCCCTTCTGCCAGCAGGTGCGCAAAGACCCGAATCTCCTGCGGTTCTGTCTGAAATGCGACTCCCGCGGGGGACTTGAGTCCGTACGCTCCAACTCGCCTTACGTTTATCTGTGCCACTTCAACATCATCGACATCGCCATCCCGATCTCGGTGGATGACAAATATATCGGCGCGGTGATGGCCGGTCAGGTGAGATTGTCCGATCCGGAAAACGCCCGCGAACTCGAGCAGATTCTGAGTCTGCAGGATTCCGAGCTGTACCGGATCAAACGCGCCGAACTCGGACATTTATACGACGAGCTTCCGGTCATGAGCTACGAGGAGGTCGTCAAAGTTTCCAATATGCTGTTCCTGCTGTGCAACTATATTGTGGAAGAGGCGCTGAACAAGAACCTGCTGATCGAAATGTTCGAAAAAGCGTACGGGCAAGGCGAAACTCTCAACATCTCCACCATTCTGCCCGGCTACTCGATCAAAAATATCGAATCAATCAAAAAAGAGATGACCAACGCCATCGCCGACGCCTATTTGAAAAATGCGGACTCCGAATCCTATGTTTGTGCGAACAAGGCGCTCCAGCCCGCTTTTGCCTACATTTACCGCAACAAAAGCGAGCAGGTCACGCTTAAGCAAATGGCGGAGCTATGCCACCTCAGTCCAAGTTATTTCAGCAGATTGTTCACCAAAGAGACAGGCGAGAATTTCACGACTTATCTGGCCAGATTGAAGATCAGTTGGGCCAAGCAACTGCTGGGGGTCACCGATATGCCCGTAGCCCAGATCAGCGATGAGCTGGGCTTTAATGAACCGGGGTATTTTATCAAAACGTTCAAGAAGTTCGAGGACATCACGCCGGCCCTATACCGAAAATATTACAAACCTCCGGTATAGAGCGGCGACGGGGTATAGCGATCATTTGCCGATAAATTCCTGCACCCAATACCCGTTGTAGTATCCGACGCCGATCAGTTTATAATTCGGGTTCAGTATGTTCGCTTTATGTCCCGGACTGTTCATCCAATCCCTTACGGCTTCCTTTGCCGATCGCTGGCCTTTGGCGATATTTTCTCCGGCATAAAGGAACGTGATATTGGACGCGTCCATCATGTCGAAGGGCGAGCCGTATTTCGGGGAAATATGATCGAAGTAATTGTTTTTGTACATATCGATCGCTTTGGTTTTGGCCATTTTGGTCAAATTGGTATGTATGATGAGCGGTTTCAGCCCCGCCGCGATTCGTTCTTTATTGACAAGCGCCACGACCTGGGACGCGTTTTCCGTTTGTATGCGGGCATAAGCCGCTGCCAATGATTGGTTGTTGGACGCAGCCGCATGAGCCGAGTTGCCGCCTCCGTGAACTGGCCCCAGCAACGTGGTCAGGAGGGAGATAAACAGCCCTGCCGTTACGATTTTTTTGCTCCGTTTGCCCATGACCTAAAACTCCTTCTCAGCCGGATGGGTGCCCGGCTTTTTTCTCTGTTCTTGTCACATTTTAACATATAGCCGGTCCTGATGCGCGTCCAAAACATGGAAAAATTGCTTTTTTGACGCCTATCCAATTAAACGATTGGTTGGGTAAATAGATATAAAGTTAGTTGTATGATTTACACTTTTGCCCGCCATCCGCTGAAGAGGTGTCTGGCTCAACCTTATAACCCTTGCTTGCCAGCCAAGTCGCAAACCGATCGTGGGCAAGAAACGCGGAAGGGCGTTGAAAGCTTGAGGATAGGGAAGTGGGGGGAGGGACGGCAGATCAACACTCACTGTCCGGAGACTTTGCACGATTATCCCGTTTGATCAGGTTACAGAGAGAAAGACAAGCTTGGGATAAAAAATATTTGGTGGGAAAGCAGATAGGTTCGAGATAATTTAGACGGGTTTAGAAGAAGGAATCAGGTTTAGGGGAGGTAAAACAGACCGGACAAGAGATCAAGACAGGAGATCAAGGACAAGACGCGAAGGAAACGAAAAGACCGTGATTTTGCTGTAGCCTGAACCCTTCCATCTGCAGCAACGCTTGAACTGTTCATGCTAATCCCTACCCATTAAGTTGATCCGCATCAAGTAACCCCCACCGTTCAAACATCACGATCAGGCCGCAGCCGCAAGGGGCTGGTTCGGTTGGCGTGCGATCAGCCGGCGGTAAGGGATCGCCGGAATCGCCACACACATGCGCAGTAACTTCTGCCGCATCGTTTCTTCCGCTCCGGGCAGTCCTCCGGGCAGGCGCAGCCGGCGGCGTCCGGTGTATTCGTTCCAGGTACGCCTGCAGATGCTTCAGCCCCAAGGCTCCATACGTACTCTTCAGCGATTCCCACGCCTCTCTCACCACTCTCCGCAAGGGCGCATACAGCCGAAAGGCCTGAGGGAACAACTGTACCGCCGATGTACGGACATCCACATGCCCGTTGATGAACTCGGTTAGCTCTTGACGGTCTGCCCTTTTTTCACCTCCCCGCTTATGCGGCACCAGGCGGATTTTGACCTGCTCCGGCTCGCCCGACTCCGTGACCGTGCAGCCGGCTACGACCGCCGAGGCGTACGGATGCGAAAGCTGACACCGGGACGGATTACGCCCATACTGATCGCTGTTCACCTTCACGTCTCCGGAGAGCAGCTCCCGGGCATCGGACTCCCCCACGGCATGGCGTATTTTGTGCAGCATCGACCAGGCGGTCTTGTAGGTGACCCGGATCACCTTGCTCAGCCGCAGCGCCGAGATGCCGCCCTCCAGCAGGAATAAATCCAGGGCCTCGAACCACTTGAGCAAGGGCAGATGCGTTCCTTCAAAAATCGTACCGACCAAAGGCGATGTTTGATGCTTGCACTTTACGCACTCGAACAAGGGGATATGCCGGGAAGTCAGACGGCTGCACCGGGTGTGAGGGCAGCGCGGGCAGACGAAGCCGTTTGGCCACTTCATCGCGATTAGCGCCTCCATGCAGTCCTGCTCGCTGTTAAAACGGCTGCTGAATGGTTGAAGTTCCGTTCCCGCAATGACTTCCATATCCGCTCGCCCCCGAATCAAGAATACACGAACATAAGTTCCATTTATTTCATTATACCAAACACGCGTTCTCTTATCAAGCCGAAAATCTCACTTGAACCGCCTCATTTTTTCCCATCTTTTTTGTTTATTTCTCCTCTCTTTTTCGGAACCCTTGCTCTCTCCCCCCAACCCCTGTTCCATGAACGAAAGGGATAATCGTGCAAAGGCAGGCAGCAGGCGGGGACACCACGGCACAAACGTTTAAGACATTCCCCTTTAGACAGCCCCCTCACCTGGCGTCGATTTATGATACTGCTCAAAACGTCTACGGTGCAAAAGGTAGATCCGCTGACCCCGCCGGATCGTGACGCCTCTGCATCGTTGACGCTTCCTCCGGCAATGGATGCTGCTTTACCCAGCCACATCAAGGCGAGTCTGCCGATTTTTTGCTGCGAAAGTTGAGTTATAAGTCTATAATCTTCAAAAAAGGACGCCGCTGTGGCGTCCTCAGAGCGTAAAACTATTCAAACGTTACTTCCTGCTTGCGTACTTGCGCATATCGAACGCTACGGCGGCGACGATAATCGCGCCTTTGATGATTTGCTGCCAATAAGGGCCGACGCCGACGAAAGTCAAGCCGTAGTTGATGACGGTAAAAATGAGCACCCCGGCCATGATGCCCGGCACGGTGCCGATCCCGCCGGTAGTCGAAACGCCGCCGACGACGCAGGCCGCGATGGCGTCAAGCTCGTACATGTTCCCGTAGTTGTTCGTCGCGCCGCCGGTTCTCGCCGCTTCCAGCACTCCGGCAAGGCCGTACAGGGCGCCGGCGATCGAGTAGATCAGGATCAGGTTTCTGGCCACGTTGATCCCGGAAACCTTGGCCGCCTGCTCATTGCCGCCGATGGCGTACATGTTTTTGCCGAGCCGCGTTTTATTGAACAGAACCCACACGATAAAGCAGACCGCAATCGCGATCAGGACGATATAAGGAATGGAGGAATTCCCGTTTCCGAACAAGCTTCCCGAACCGATCGTCGTAAAATCGCCGCGCAAACCGCCGATCGGCTGCGACTGGTTCGGCTCCGTGTCGAAATACAGCGAGTTGATCCCGTAAATCGCGACCATGGTGCCGAGCGTGGCGATGAACGGCGGAACCTTGAATTTGGAAACGATGATGCCGTTAATAAGGCCAAAAACTAAACCTACCGCAATCGCGATCAAAACCGGAACGAACAGCGGAAGCTCCGGCAAGTTCGGGAAGAAACGCCGCGCATAATCAGCTTCTTGCAGCATGGAAGCCGACACGACCGCCGTCAAACCGACCATCCGCCCGGCGGACAGGTCCGTCCCCCCGGTTATGAGTATAAAGGCGACGCCGAGCGCGATGATCACCCTGGTCGAGGACTGAATCAAGATGTCGCGCAGGGTATTTAATCCGATAAAGCTGGGGTCATATACGGCAATGCCAATCAATAGTACGGCCAAAACGATATATATCGCGTTTTCGGTCACAAAACCTTGAATTTTTTTCGTATTCATGATTTTCTCCTCCTCCTTTAAGCCTTAATGCTGGGCCGCCAAACGCATAACTTCTTGTTCCGTGGCCTTGTATCCATCCAAAATCCCGGTCAGGCGGCCTTCGGACATAACCATGACACGGTCGGACATCCCCAGCAGTTCGGGCATCTCGGATGAAATCATGATGATGCTTTTGCCTTGCTGCGCCAAATCCGCAATAATGGTGTAAATTTCGTATTTCGCTCCGACGTCGATGCCGCGCGTAGGTTCGTCCAGCAGCAGAATATCCGGTTCGGTGAGCAGCCATCTGGCCAGCAGCACCTTTTGCTGATTTCCCCCGGAGAGGTTCATGATGAGCGTTTTGGACGACGGCGTTTTGGTCCGCAGCTTTTCAACCATCTGGTTAACCTCGGTTTTCTTCCTCCGTTCGTCCAGCAGGCCATAAGGCTTCACGTAACGTCTGAGGTTGGCGATCGCCCCGTTTTCGTGAACGGACAGCACCGGGAAAATCCCCGTCGTGCGGCGTTCCTCGGTCAGCAGGGCCAAACCGTGCTTTTTGGCTTCGCCGGCACTGCGGATTTTCACCTGCTTCCCGTTAATCGAAATCGTACCCGATTTGATCTCGCGAAGCCCAAACAACGCTTCGATCAGTTCGGTCCGCTGCGCCCCGACCAATCCGCCGATGCCGAGAATTTCCCCTTTGCGCAGTTCGAACGAAACGTCCTTGAACGACCTTGGATCGATCGACGTCAAATTTTCCACTTTCATAACGACGCCGTTCGGTACGTTGTGCCGATCCGGAAACCGCTGGGTCAAATCGCGGCCGACCATTTTGGAGATGATCAGGTCGGTGGTCATTTCCGCCGCCGGCCAGGTGCCGATCTTTTTCCCGTCGCGCATGATCGTCACATCGTCGGAGATCCGCAAAATTTCTTCCATTTTATGTGAAATGTAAATGATGGCGACGCCGCGACTCTTCAGGTCGTTAATGATGCGGAACAGATGCTCCACCTCGACGCTGGTCAAGGATGACGTCGGTTCGTCCATCACAATAATTTGCGAATTAAACGATACGGCCTTGGCAATCTCGATCGATTGCACTTTGGAAACCGACAGCTTGCCGACGATCGTATCGGGTTGCAAATCGATATCAAGCTGCTTAAACAGCTCTTCCGTGTCCTTGTACATCTTCTTGTGATCAATGAATTGAAAAGGACCCCATCCTATACGCGGAAAACGGCCAAGCCAAATATTTTCCATCACATTGCGGAAAGGCACCGGATGCAGCTCCTGATGAATCATCGAAACGCCGAGCTTCAAGGCATCGCTGGAATTGCCGATTTCCGCTTTTTGCCCCTTGATAAAAATCTCTCCGCCGTCCGGCTTGTAAATGCCGAACAGGCATTTCATAAGCGTCGATTTGCCCGCCCCGTTTTCGCCCATCAGCGCGTGTACGGTGCCGGGTCTCACCTGCAGCGTTACCCCGTCCAGCGCTTTAACGCCGGGAAATTCCTTGGAGATGCCCTTCATCTCCAGCATAAATTTCGGTTCAGCCATCCTTTATCGCCCCTTTCTATGGTCTAATAAACTTTAGAGGCCAGTTTCGTTTCCTCCGGCATCCTATCCCTGTAAAAAGAACCGGGAGGTTCGCACCGTGTGGCGCTAAAGCCTCCCATGAACCTTATGATGATGAGAAGCGCTGCCCAGCAGGCCGCCGCATAGCTTATTTGAAGTCGGCCGCGTTTTCCTTCGTCACTTTTTGGTACGGAATCCAGACGTATTGATTGTCGGTGATTTCAAATCCGACGGAGTCTTTGTTCACTTCCTCGCCTTTGGCCAGCAGGGAGGCAAGCGTTACGGCGGCTTTACCCTGGTTCTCGGCGTCGTTGAGCACCGTTCCCAGCATCGTGCCTTGTTCAAGCGCCTGAATCGCCGGAGCCGTGGCGTCTACGCCGACAACCGGCATGTACTTGTCGCCCGTGAAGTAGCCGGCCGCTTTCAAAGCTTCGATTGCGCCCAGCGCCATATCGTCGTTGTTGGCCAGCACGGCTTCGATTTTGTCGCCGTTTGCGGCAAGGAACGCGGCCATTTTTTCCTGGCCTTTTACGCGGTCCCACATCGCCGTGTCTTCAGCGACTTTCTCCACTTTGATACCGGCGTCTTCAATCGCCTGCACGGAAAACTGCGTGCGCAGCTCGGCGTCCTGGTGTCCAGGTTCGCCTTTCAGCATGACGTACTGCAGCACGCCGTCGCCGTTTTTGTCGGCTTCAGGATGCGATTTCCAGTAGTCCACGATGATTTGTCCGGACAGGGTGCCGGATTCTTCGGCTTTCGCGCCGACATAATACACTTTGTCCCATTTCTTCATATCTTCCGGCAGCGGCTCGCGGTTCAGGAACACCACCGGCGTATCCTTCGCTTTCGCCTTGTCGATAATGACGCCTGCCGCCGTCCGGTCCACCGGATTGACGATCAGCGCGTTCGTCTTTTTCGTTAGGAACAAATCGATCTTGTCGTTTTGCGTCGGCTGCGAGTTTTGGCTGTCTACGATATCCACCTTTGCGATGCCGTCCGCGTTTTTCTCGATCGCGTTGCGGACGCCGGTCATAAACGTATCGTCAAATTTGTAAATCGCCACGCCGACGTTCGGCGTTGAGCTTCCTCCTCCGTTGCCGCCGCCGCTCGCCGAGCTCCCGCCGTTGGAGCAGCCCGCCATCGTTGCGCCCAGCATGGCCGCAGCCAACATTACCGTAGTCATCTTTTTCATTCGTATCTGACCTCCTGCATCGTTTTGGATTTCTGTAAGTTCTCCCTTGGATACGTTTTCATTATGCAACGGTTTGTGTCGTATTCGAATCTAAAATTCTGAGATGTTCTATAAAAATTCTAATGAGGTTGATGTGGAAAACGAAAAACAGCAAGCCGTTCGGAAGGTTCCGAACGGCTTGCTGCCGATTGTTTCTGCTGCCAAGGGTTAACGCATCCCTTCTGCGGCATATCTTCCCTGCTCGGGGACCGCGAGCTCTTCAAAATGCTCGGCAAGACGCCTCAGCCCGGCGCGCAAGGCTTCCCCGCCAAGCGGCTGCCCATGCCCGGTCACCGCCGACTCCGGCGAGAGCGCCGCCAAGCGCTCCACCGAACGCCCGGCCGCCGGCCAGTCCGGCGTAAAATACATCGGCGGACCGTGCACCTCCACCGTTTGCGCGGCTACGGCCAACGCCGATTCCTGCTTGACGGTGATGAAGGCGTCGCCGGCGATCAGGAATCGGTCCTGCTCGCGGAACAACGCGATGTGCCCCGGACTGTGTCCGGGCGTGTGAATCCATTTCCATTCGGGCATTCCGGGCACTTGGCCATCATCCGGCAATGGATGAACCCGCTCGCCCAAATCGATCGCCCGGTTGGGGTATAACGGAGCTACGCCCGCCATCAGGCCGCCGCCGACGGTAGGGTCGCCCTCCGGGTAATCTTTTCCCCCCGTTAAATAGGGCAGCTCCGCGGGGTGGGCATATACGGGTACATTCCATTTTTGCGCGAGCTCTTTCACGCCCCCGACATGATCGAAATGGCCGTGCGTCAAAACGATGCATGCCGGCGGCCGGTGAAAGACGGACTCGGCTTCCTCCGATAACGCTCCCGTCAAAGGCCCGATTCCGGTATCCACCAGCACCCAATCCCCTTGCTTCGCATTCCCGACGAAACAGACATTAACGATGAGCATGCGGACGCTCCATACATCTTCGGCCACCCGTACCGTATCCACCAATCCCGTGGCCAGCAAACTTCTTTCCATCGCGGATATCCTCCTAGGGCTAATAGTTACGCAGGTAAGGCGCGGTTACCCAGTAATATGCCCCGAGTCCGCCGTTTCCCCTCATTAATATAGAAAAGAAACGTCACTTGACGAAGGGAAACAGCAGCTTTTGATTTTCCGGCCACAGCATATTGTCCAGATCGATCAGCTTGGTGTCGGTCGGCAGTTTGTCTTCCAATTTCTCGCCGTGGGCCGCCTTCACCGCGGCGGTCACGGCCAAATAACCGTTGTTGAACGGATTTTGCACGACCATCGCCTGCACTTTTTCCTCCTGCAGCAGCTCCAGCATTTCCGGCGGATTGTCAAAGGCGATCATCTTTATATGACCGTTTCCCGATTCATCCACCGCTTTGCCCGCTCCGATCGAGGACTCCGCGCTTAGAGAGACGATGCCGTCCAGGCCGGGGAACCGTTTCAGCATATCCACCGTCAGGTTGTACGCCAGCGTTTCGTCCGAGCCGCAATACAAGGTATCAACGACCTTGACCCCGGGAAACCGGGCGACATAGTCGAGGAAGCCCTCCTCCCGCTGACCCGCGTTGCGGGCCCCTTTCACGAAATTGATGATCCCGATTTCACTGTCCGGACCGGTCAGCTCCACCAGGCGTTCCGCCGCCTTCTGGCCCGCTTCATAATTGTTGGTCCCGACGTACGTTTTCACTTTTGTGGACGCCACCTCCGAATCGATGGAGATGACCGGAATATTAAAATAAGATGTCCGGTCCGTCGCCTGTCCCAGCGCCTCATAGTCGGTGGCCGCCAGCACGATCGCGTCCGGCTTGCGCTTGATTGACTCCTCCATCAGCCGGATCTGGCCCTCCACGTCGTTTTCGTTATCCGGGGCAAGAAAATTCAGTTGGACATTATATTCTTTGGCTGCGACCTCCGCCCCCAGCTTCGTCGTCTTCCAATAATCGCCGCGGTCCATTTTGACGATCATATCGACAACGACCGGTTTCCCGTTATCCGGGGGCAAATTCCCGGACCCGGCGCACGAAGACAACAAAACGGCCAGCACAACCTCCAGCATTGCAAATACCGCTTTCGGCATAAGTCTGCTCATGATTCCACCCCGTCCTTTTGCGCATTCTCCGGCTTGACCGCCGGAATCGTAATCGTTGCCAACGTCCCTTCCTCCGGCTCGCTGTCGAACTTTAATCCGTAGCCTGGACCGTAATACAGCACAATCCGCTCCTGCACATTGCGTACGCCGACGCCCGAACCGGATTCGCTGCGCACCGCGCCTTTCATCAGCTTTTCCACCGTTTCCGGCGGCATGCCGACGCCGTTGTCGCGGATGCGGAATACCAGATGTTCCCCCTCCAAACGGGCCTCCACGCCGATAAAACCCGCTTCCGCCGATTTCTCGATGCCATGATGGATCGCATTTTCCACCAGAGGCTGCAGGATCAGCTTTAACGTCCGGCATTCGAGCGCCGCTTCATCGGCCACGATCTCGTACCTGAACTTGTTCTTGAAACGGATCGTCTGGATGATCAGGTAGTGCCGCACATGCTCCAGCTCTTCCTGGACGGAAATGACATGGCTGCCTTGGCTTAAACTGATGCGAAAAAAACGCGACAGCGAGGTAATCGTCGTCACGACTTCCTCGTTCCTTCCCAGCTCCGCCAGGCGCGTTGCCGAATTCAGCGTATTATAGAGGAAATGCGGATTGATTTGCGACTGCAGCACGTCAAGCTCGCTTTTCCGCTTCGCTTCCTGCTCCTGGATGATCTGGTCCATCAGCTCGCGGATCCGCCGCAGCATCAGGTTGAATCTCTTGGACAACTGCTCCACTTCATAAGCCCCGCTCACGTGGACAATCGTGCCGAAATCGCCGCGTTCAACCATCTGCACCGATCTTTCCAGCCTGCGGATCGGCTGTGAAATGCGGGCGGATACGTAGATGTTGATGGCGAGTATGATGATGATCACCGCGGGCAGGAACCAAGTCAAAAAGACGCCAAGCTCCCGCTTCGTCGTCAAAAACTCGTCCGCGTAAGCCACGCCGACGATTTTCCAGCCGGCCGGCTTCACCGTTTGAATCGTAATGATGCGCTGCTCCCCGTCGGATTCGTCGAAATACCGGCCGTAGGCGTAGTTAAGCACCGGCTCCAAATTCTCGTATTTCAATCCGGCATAGATGAGCTGCTGCTGAGGATGGTATACGATATTCCCGACCGCGTCGATAATGTAAGCGTAGCCTTTTTTGCCGAGGCTGACGCGCTGGCTGAGCTGGTCGATGGTGCGGAAATTGATGTCGATGACCAGCACGCCCTGTTTCAGCGAATTCCGGTCCCAGTATTGGACCGTTTTGCTCATCGACACGACCCAACGGTACTCCCATTTAAACAAATTTTGAATATGGGGCGGCGTAAACTGCAGCTTGCCCGGGTTCTCCATCGCGGATTCGAACCACAGCTGCTCCTGAAGCCTCGTATTTTGACGCATCGGAATTTCCGGGACATTGCGCACCAGCTTGCCTTCTTCGGTAAACAGCGCGATCGACACCAGATCCTCCCGCGTATTCAGCACCGTACCGAGCTCGTTCCCGAGCCGCTCGTCCGAAGCAGCTTCGGGCGTTGAAGCGATTTTGTGCTCCGTAAGTTCGAATACATCCTGCATCCCGCTCACGTAGAGCTCCAAATTGGAGTTCACCTGCTCGACGATTTCCTCCAGGCTAAGCTCCACATTCTTTTCGGCGGCGCGGGTAAAACGGTTGTACAGCAAAGTGCTGACCAGCACGACCGTAAGCACCGTAACGATGATGGAGGAAAAGGAGATAAGCGTCTGAATATTCCGGATATGAAAACCCCGAAGCAGCTGTTTGGCCGATTTCCACAGCCTCATGGATTTCTCGCCCCGCCGCGGTATTCTTTGGGGGAGATGCCGAATTTTTTACGGAAGCAAAAGCTGAAATAGTTCGGATCGGAAAAACCGACCCGCTCGGCGATTTCAAACGCCTTCAAATCGGTGGCGGCGAGCAAACGCTGGGCGGCTTCCATCCGCACCCCCAGCAAATAGCTTACAAAGGTCGTTTTCGTTTCCTTTTTGAAAATATTGCTGAAATAACCGGCGCTGATATGCAAATGCCGGCATACTTTGGCGATCGAGAGATCGTGGTCCCCGTAATTGGCCAAAATGTATTCCTTTGCTTCCTCAACCAGCTTGTTATAGCTGGATTGACGGTCCGAAGCGATCGAATGCTTCAGCTTCATGCAAATGTCCAAAAACCAGGCTTTCGCCTCGTCCGCGTGGGCAAATTTGGCAAATGTTCCGAGAAAACCGGGCCCCTCGCCAAACAGCTTGTCCAAATCCGCATGGCTGTCCTTGGCCACTTTGATGACCGCAGTCAACATTTCCAGCAGGTAAACCTGGAAGTCCTGATAGGATACTTTGTTGTCGGCCAATACGCCAAACATGTCCTCAAGGAGCCGCTCCAGCTCCTGATCGCTTCCCACTTTCAGGCAGCGCACCAGTTCCTTCTCTTTCAGTTCATCGACCGCCAGCGGCACGTACTCCCGGGACTCCACATCCTCGATCCAGATCACCTTGTTCCCGCCCAGGATCACCCGGTAATCAAGCGCCTTCAGCGCTTCCTCATAGGAGGTTACGGCATCGTTCAGACGGGCGGCCGCCCGGCCGGCTCCGATCGTGACCGTCAGCTTCAGAAACCGCTCCACACTGAAGCGGATTTCCTCCAGCAGCTGCAGCGTCCGGGCGGCCAGATCCTCGCTGCCCTCATGGCGCCGGATGCTCAGCAGCACCACCTCGTCATGGTGGATAAACGCTTTATCCGCCGGATGCCCTTTTACGATTTCATCGGCGATATTATAGACGGCGAACAACCGCAGTTGGGTATCGTTCGTATCTTTTAAAGATATCGAACCGCTTGCCATGCGGGTTTTATCCCCGCCTCCGTTGCCTGCCGCTTCCTTCCTGCCCGGCGCGGCATCGATGCGAAGAACCGAAACCATGTATTCGCTGCCGTTTAAATCAAGCCCGTAATGCTGGCTTTTTTCCTGGATCTCCGTTTCCCTTAGCCGCCTGGATACGAGCGAGGACAGGAACAGACTTTGGAGCACGGGGAGGTTTTTGCGGTAATGCTCGGTCAGCAGCTGCACGTTTTCCTTTTCGGCGAGCTCCGCGTCGATCTGCTCCTTCACCTTGCGCAAAATATCCGCCAGCTCCGCCGCCGAAAACGGTTTCAAAATATACTCGTCGATGCCGAGCCGGATCGCTTTTTGCGCATATTCGAATTCCTCGTAACCGGTCAGGATAATGATCTTCGTCGCCGGATAATGGCCGCGGATCCACTCGGCTAACTGCAGGCCGTTCATAAACGGCATTTGAATATCGGTAACGACTACATCAGGCACATGCTTCTCGACCATTTCCGCGGCTTCCTTGCCGTTTTCGGCCGTGTCCGCCACCGCAAACCCGACGCTTTCCCAGTCGATCAACTGCAGCAGCCCTTCCCGCACATCCTCTTCGTCATCGGCCAAAATCAACTTGTACATCGGTGGACCATCCTCTTTCATTCTCTTTCATTCTCTTTCATTCTCTTTCATCCTCTTCTTTATCCCTGGAATTCCCCCCGATTTTATCGTATCGCCCGCAAAAAGTAAATGACGCTCCGGTAAACGCGGAAGGACGAGAAGCAAGACCTTAGTCTAGTTTTATTTCCGCCTCCGGTCTGTTTTTGTATTCCCGCAAACGAAGTACCATGATAATATCAAATGGAACTGCAATCAATTCAAATGTTGGTGGTTAAACAATGTCGAATGAAACGCAAATCTACATCTTATTAAGCAATCCGAAAACCTGGGTCGCCAAGATGATCGGCCTTTATACGAGAGCCCCGTTCAATCATGCTTCCATCGCTTTTGACCCCGAGCTCCGCGAAGTTTACAGCTTCGGGCGAAAGCACCCGCTCATTCCGATTTACGGCGGGTTCGTCAAGGAAGACATTCACGGCGGCGTATTCGCAAAAGCAACCTGCGCCTTGTACAGCTGCAAAGTCAGCAAGGAAACCTATATGCACATGCGAAACTACGTGAAAAAATTCGAAGAAAACGGCGAACAGTATAACTATAATTTTCTCGGCCTTTTGGGCGTCATTCTCAACATGGAGCTAGGCGGGGAAAAATCCTATTTTTGCTCCCAGTTCGTCAGCGCCGTGTTTCAGGAAGCCGGCGTCAAGCTGCTCGACAAGTCCGCCGGGTTAACGACCCCGTCCGATCTGTCGACCTGCTCCTTCCTGAAGCTGGTGTTCCGCGGAAACCTGGAAACGTACCGCGAGCTGTACTGCTATTCCCGCAGAACCGCGGCTTCGCTGGAGCAGCATCAATTGTATGCCGCGAATTAATTCTGGCAAGCAAGCGAGCGCATAAGGGAAAAAAATGGCGTTATTTCGGCCGTTTCCCCCATTTCGAGTGAAATAGGGGAAACTTATGTCGCTATTTTTTCAAATCGCAGGGGGATGCCCGCTTTTGGCATCATTCATCGGAAAATAAGGACATAAAATTCCGCTAATGGGGATGAACATGTTCAACTCTGGAAAATAAGACCTTAAAGTTCCGCTATTTTTATAACTTTAATAGCAAAGGGCTGCACTCCCTCCGGCAGCCGGTCACCGGCCGCATATGCTCTGGGGAACGCAGTCCTTTGTTGATTTGCGGCACTTGGCACCGTACGCAAGCTTTACGGCGAAACGGCCGTTTTTGCTTTCCTCGCCGGGAAACGCCGGGAAACGCTTGCCGCCTGAAAGCTTGCTGTGCAGCCATACAGAATCGTCCGCATTTTAGGCCAGGTAAGCCTCCTTAACCTGCTCATTGGATAGCAGCCGCCCGGCTTCATCCTCCAGCAAAATTTCCCCGGTCTGCATCACGTAGCCGCGATGGGCGATCTGCAGCGCCTGAAAAGCGTTTTGCTCCACCAGCAGCACGGTCATGCCTTCCCGGTTCAGCTCCTGGATGATTTCGAAAATCTGCTCCACAATGATCGGGGCCAGCCCCATCGACGGCTCATCAAGCAGCAGGATTTTCGGCTCCATCATCAGCGCCCTGCCGATCGCAAGCATTTGCTGTTCCCCGCCGCTCATCGTTCCGCCCATTTGCCCAAGCCGTTCCTTCAGCCGCGGAAAATAAGCAAACACCCGCTCCATCCGTTGCTTGACCGCCTTTTTATCGCCTACCGAAAAAGCCCCCAGTTCCAAATTTTCCTTCACCGTCAGACGCGGGAAAATGCGCCGCCCCTCCGGCACGTGCGCGATCCCTTTCAGGGCCGCCCGGTGCGGCGGCAGCGAAGACATCTCGCTCCCGGCAAAGCGGATTTCACCGACGGTGTTCACCTGCCCGCAGATCGCCTTCAGCGTCGTCGATTTACCGGCCCCGTTCGAGCCGATCAGCGAGACGATTTCCCCTTCCTCCACCTTAAGAGAGATGCCCTTCAACGCCTCGATGGCGCCGTAATAAGCGCGGACTTCGCCCAGCTCCAAGAGACTCATGAAATCACCTCAAGCCTACGCGCTTCCGGAGCAACCGCGCTTTTTCCCAAATACGCTTCAATCACTTTCGGATGGCTGCGGATCGCCTCGGGGCCGCCTTCGGCAATCTTCATCCCGTAGTCCAGCACCAAAATATGCTCGGACAACTCCATCACCAGCTTCATATCGTGTTCGATCAAAATAATCGTCATCCCGGTATTCTCCTGGATCTGCCGGATCAGCCCGATCAGCTCCGCCGTTTCCCGCGGGTTCATGCCCGCCGCCGGTTCGTCCAGCAGCAGCACCTTCGGCTTTGCCGCCAGCGCCCGGGCGATTTCCAGCCGTCTTTGCGCCCCGTAAGGCAAGCTTCCCGCCTGCTCGTTCAGCAGCTCCGCCAGGCCGACAAATTCCAGCAGCCGGTAAGCCTCAAGCTGAGCCTGCTCCTCTTCCTGACGGAATTTCGGCAAGGAAAGCAAAGTCCCGAGCAACCCCGCTTTCAAATGAATATGCCTGCCGACCATCACGTTTTCGAGTACGGTCATGCTGCCGAACAGGCGGATATTTTGAAACGTCCGGGCGATTCCTTGGCTCGCCACTTGATGCGGTTTGACGCCCACGATCGATTTCCCTTCCAATTCAATCACGCCTTCGTCCGGCGCATAGATGCCCGTAATCATATTGAAAAAAGTCGTTTTTCCGGCCCCGTTCGGCCCGATTACGGCGGATATTTTGCCGCGGGGGAACGAAAAATCAACGCCGTCCACCGCCGTCAGTCCGCCGAAGCGTTTCACGAGACCCTTCACCTTCAAAACGGTCATTTGCCGACACCTCCGCTCTGTTGTTTGCCCTGCTGCCGGAACGAAAGCACAGGAGAAGAACGCTGGCCCCTAAGCCGCTCGCCGTCCACCTTGCGATTTTTGGCCGAAATCAAGCCGTTAGGCCTGAATATCGCGATAAGCACAAGGATGGCGCCGAATATGAGCCGCTGCATTTTGGACGGGGAAATCGAGCTGGGGATGTTGAGCACCCCTTGCAGCGTTAGCTGGTTCAGCCAATTGGTCAGCTCTGTCAGCACCTGCAAATTGAGGATCGTTACCAGCGCCGCGCCGAGGATAACCCCCGGCACGCTGCCCATGCCGCCCAGCAGCACCATCACCAAAATCGTGATCGATTCCAGCAGCGTAAAGCTGGTCGGATCGATGAACGTTTGCTTGGCGGCGAACACAACGCCCATCATCCCGGAAAACGAGGCGCCGATGGCAAAGGCGGTCAGCTTGGTCCGGATCAGCGGCACGCCCATCGACTGGGCGGCGATTTCGTTCTCCCGGATCGCCTTCCAAGCCCGTCCGAGCCGGGAATGCTCCAGTCTTTTTACGCTGAAGATGACGAGCGCCAAAATGAACACCACGATAAAATAATACTGGTTCGGAAACGTAAACTTGTAGCCGAACAAGCTGGGCGCCTGAATCGAAGACAACCCCATCGCCCCGTTCGTAATGTTCACCGGCCTATCCAAATTGTTGAAAATGATCCGGATGATTTCGCCGAAGCCCAGCGTGACGATCGCCAAGTAATCGCCTTTGACGCGCAGCACCGGCAGGCCAAGCAGCAAGCCGAACAACGCGGCCATAAACCCGCCGATTGCGATGAAGATCCAGAAAGCTCCGCCGGACAGCGGAAACAGCCCCCCGCCAATAAATTCATTCGCCTGCGGCGTCGCAAAAATCGCGTAGGTGTAAGCCCCGACGGCGAAAAAGGCGACAAATCCCAGATCGAGCAGACCGGCGAATCCGACCACGATATTCAGGCCAAGCGCCATCGCGATGTAAATGCCGCATTGCGTCGCTACCTCCATGTAGGATTGGTGCGAAGGCCCGCCCGAAGTGGCGAACGGAATGACCAGCAGCACCAAAACCGCTCCAATCGCCCATTTGACGGAGAACGGAAACGTTGTGTAATAAAGCAGCAGCAAGGAACCCAGGAGCAGCAAAAACGCAACCACGGATTTATCCGAAAAATAGACACTAGCGGCCGTAACGATCACGAACAACGAAAAAAGCGCGGCTTGCGCGGCTTTGCTGTGCCCCAGCCATACACTCAGTCGGTTCACGTAGCTTCACCTACACTTTCTCTTTGAGGGCTCTACCGAACAGCCCCTCCGGCTTGAATATCAACACCGCGATCAAAATCAGAAAAGCGACGACATCCTTGTATTCCCCGCCCAGCGTTCCGCCGGTAATCACCGACAGGTTGGCCGAGGAGAACATTTCCAGCACGCCGATAAACAAACCGCCGAACATCGCGCCCCGGATATTTCCGATTCCGCCCAGCACCGCCGCGGTGAACGCCTTCATGCCCAAAATAAAACCGATGTAAGGGTCGATCGTTCCGTATTGCTGCGCGAACAGCACGCCGGTACCGCCGCCCAGCGCGGAGCCGATAAAAAACGTCAAGGCGATCACCTTGTTGACATTGATCGACATCAGCGCCGCCGTCTCGCGGTCCTGGGCCACGGCGCGCATCGCTTTGCCCCACTTGGTCCGGTTGACGAACAGATCGAGCCCGATCATCAAAACGACGGCGACGGCCACGACGATAATCGTGTTTGTTTTCAGAAAAGCGTCGTTAAACCCGCCCCACAGCGACGACGCCCCTAGCTTGAGGTTATCGCCGTAAAGCGAGATGCCGGTCACGACGAAATTTCCGGTGCGCACATCGGCGATAAACCGCACGATATCCTGAAGCAGAAAGGAGACGCCGATCGCGGAGATCAGGGAGATCAATTTGGGAGCATTGCGGAGCGGCCGGTAGGCCACCCGCTCGATCCCGATTCCCATCACCCCCGTAAACACCATCGCCGCCGCGAGGATCAAAAAGTAAGCCAATCCGGCCGGCAGACCGCCGAGCCAGCCGGCGGAGCTCATCCCAAGCAGTACCGCCGTTCCTACAAAAGCGCCGGTCATAAATATTTCGCCATGGGCAAAATTAATGAATTCAAGAATACCGTAAACCATCGTATACCCGATCGCCACCACGGCGTAAACCGCGCCCAAAGTAAGGCCGTCCACCAATACCTGGGGAAGAGTTTGCAGGATCGTATCCATTATGGCCTAACCCCTTTTTTAGAAGTGTGTACGAGCTTATTTGGGCTGTTCAATTTCCGAAACCATCGCGCCCGGGTAAGCTTGGTTTTCAAACTTGTAGATAAACACCTTTGCGTATTTGTTGTCCCCTATATCGTCAAAGCTGACTTTCGTAGCCACCCCATCGAAATCGGCGGTCGCCCGCACGGCGTCTCGCACCTGTTCACGCGCCGGCAGCTTGCCGCCGTTAGCTTCAATCGCCTTTTTCACCCCGTTCAAAATAACGTTCATCGCGTCGTAGGAATATGCCGAATAGTTTTCGACCGATTTGCCGAATTTTTCCTTATATTTATCCGCCCAGGCCTGATTTGATTTGGTGATGTCGGTCGATACGGAGCTGTAGGCCACTTCCGTCAATTTATCCCCGGCAATGTCGACCATCCCCGAGGAATCGAGCGCGTCCCCGCCCATGATCGGAACGGTAATGCCCTTCTCCCGCGCCTGCTTCACAATAAGTCCGGCTTCCGCATACATCCCGCCGAAGAAGATGAAGTCCGGCTTTTTGCTGAGCACCTGGTTCAGAACGCCGTTGAAGTCTTTTTCGCCGACCGTGATTCCTTCGTAACCCGCGATCGTGGCGCCAAGCTCCTCGGCTGCGGTTTTGAAGGCGTCTGCCAGCCCCTGGCCGTAAGCCGTTTTGTCCTGGATGACAAAGATGTTTTTGGCGCCCACTGTTTTAACGGCATATTCGGCGCCGGCCGGCCCTTGGAAATCGTCGCGGGCGACGACCCGGTTCGCCACCTTCAGCTTGCGGTCGGTAAATTCCGTCGCCGTGCTGGCCGGGGATACCATCGGAATGCTGTATTTCTCATAAACGACCGAACTCGGAATGGATACGCCGGAGTTCAAGTGCCCCAGCACCGCCATAACCGCCTGATCGGCGCCGATCAGTTCGGCGTTGGCCACGCCTTTTTTCTGATCACCTTGATCGTCGTATGGAACATACTGCAGATCGAAGCCGAGTTCCTTGAATTCCGCTTGCCGTTCCTCCAGCGCCATTTGGCCCCCGAGCTTGATCGATTCCCCCTGGATCGCCGAACCGCCGGATAATGGCGACTGGGAAGCGATCTTGATGACGGTCAAAGCACCGCCGGACGAACCTCCGGCCGCCCCGCTTCCCTTACCGCCTTCGGTTCCGTTGCCGCCGCCGCTCGCGTTTCCTCCCCCGTTGGAACCGCACGCCGAAAGCAAACCAATGATGAGAAAAGAAACCAAGGAAACCGCTAAAGCTTTTTTTACCTTCATCCTTTAACCCTCCCAGAAATTGTATGCGTGCAGGCAACCGGCTTTAAAACCGCTTCGGTGGCCTACACAATGGTTTGCGTTTCTCACTGACCGCCTTTTATTATGTCATGTTAATGTAAGTTATTTTTACGCAAATCAGTATAAAAACCTCTACAACTCCATATTTACACGAGAAAGGCGATTTTTGTCAACTGTTTATTTCATATATGTAAGATATTTGAACAACATATGATATATATTATAACTTTTAAAAAACGAGCGCGATTTAAGTAGAAGCAGATTGAGGGGCATGGGGGTGGAGAAAAAGCATGCGGACTGTGCCGTAAAGTTAGTTGAGCACCAGCATACTACGAGAGGTGCAGAATTCTACGAAATGCAAAAGTGACTCAAAACCTAATAATCAGCGCTTGACATTCAAGCCGGCCGGCAACCGATCGTGGCAAGAAGTGCCGGAAAATGCGTTAAAAGCGTGAAGACAGGGAAGGCCGGTGGGTTGGTCGGCAGATGAACATCCGTTGTCCAGACGCTTTGCACGATTATACCGTTTGATCAGGTAGCAGAGAAGAAGATAATTCAGGAGAAGGAGATATATTGGAAAAAGGATATTTTCGGGATAGATAGATTTGTTTTTATGAAAAAAACATGTTCTAGATTATTTAGATAGTTTTGGAAAATAGGTTTAGGAGAAGTGCAGCAGACCTGACGGGAGAGATCGGACATGTCACCGGGAAAAATAAAAAAAACGTAATCAGGCTGCGGCCGCAAGGGGCTGGTTCGGTTGGCGCGCGATCAGCCGGCGGTAAGGGATCGCCGGAATCGCCACACACATGCGCAGCAACTTCTGCCGCATCGTTTCTTCGGCTCCGGGCAGTCCTCCGGGCAGGCGCAGCCGGCGGCGTCCGGTGTATTCGTTCAGGTACGCCTGCAGATGCTTCAGTCCCAAGGCTCCATACGTACTCTTCAGCGATTCCCACGCCTCTCTCACCACTCTCCGCAAGGGCGCATACAGCCGAAAGGCCTGAGGGAACAACTGTACCGCCGATGTACGGACATCCACATGCCCGTTGATGAACTCGGTTAGCTCTTGACGGTCTGCCCTTTTTTCACCTCCCCGCTTATGCGGCACCAGGCGGATTTTGACCTGCTCCGGCTCACCCGACTCCGTGACCGTGCATCCCGCTACGACCGCCGAGGCGTACGGATGCGAAAGCTGACACCGGGACGGATTACGCCCATACTGATCACTGTTCACCTTCACGTCTCCGGAGAGCAGCTCCCGGGCATCGAACTCCCCCACGGCATGACGTATTTTGTGCAGCACCGACCAGGCGGTCTTGTAGGTGACCCGGATCACCTTGCTCAGCCGCAGCGCCGAGATGCCGCCCGGGAGCAGGAATAAATCCAGGGCCTCGAACCACTTGAGCAAGGGGAGATGCGTTCCTTCAAAAATCGTGCCGACCAAAGGCGATGTTTGATGCTTGCACTTTCCGCACTCGAACAAGGGGATATGCCGGGAAGTCAGACGGCTGCACCGGGTATGAGCGCAGCGCGGACAGACGAAGCCGCTTGGCCACTTCATCGCGATCAGCGCCTCCATGCAGTCCTGCTCGCTGTTAAAACGGCTGTTGAATGGCTGAAGTTCCTTTCCCGCATTGATCTCCATGTTTGCCCGCCCCCGAATCAAGAATTCACGAACATAAGTTCCATTTATTTCATTATACCAAACATGCGTTCTCTAATCAAGCTGAAAATCTCACCTGAACCGTCTCATATTCACCATCTCATTTTCTTTTCTCCTTTTTTGGAACCCACGCTCTATCCCCCGCCCCCTGCTCCCTGTACGAAAGGGATAATCGTGCAAAGGCAGGCAGGGACACCAAGACACGAAAGCTAAAGACAGTCATCTCAGCCACTTACCTTAGCCACCTCAGTCCGGCATCCTGGAATTAAAACTAGAACCAAAGCCATAATTTTCGTCAAGCACTAATCACGATTTTGAGCCATAAAAAGTTCATTTCAGTTCCCGTTAAAATCGTCTTTTTATCGAATGGACCTTTATAAGATGCACTTTTACAGCTGCTCTCCAAGCACTCCAAGGCTCAGAACACAAAAAAGCCCCCTTCCCAAAAACAAGAGGGGAGCCGATATAAAATTAAGACTATCAGGTTCAATTACAATCCGTTCGCTTACAGCAGCGACTTGCTTAAACGATAACCTAAGCTCGTGAAGCCCAGGTGCTCGTAAAACGATTTGGCGGACATGTAATTCTCGCGTGCCGTGGACACGATCAGCTCCGAGCTGCTGCGCTGGCGTCCCCAGCTCTCCGCTTCTTCGATCAGGCGTTTCCCGAAACCGTTGCCCCGATGCTTCTCATCAACGATCAGAGCCGTAATCTGCGTCACCGGTCTACTCATATCATGGGTTTGATACTGCTTCAGAAAAGCCGTTCCGACAATAACCCCGTCCAATTCCGCCACCAGACTGCTGAACAACGGATGGTCTTCCAGCATGGATAGACGTTCCTTCAGCACGCTGGGCGTTGTCGGGTAACGAAGCTGGCGCATTAACGGAAGCATGTGTTGACAGTCGTCACAACATCCTTTACGAATGACCAAAGCCGGAGAAAGCACCTGAATACTCAATTGGACCATACCACCTTTAATAGATTTGCCGCTTCCTTCGCGCGGCTGCGAGCTGTTTCCACATCTTCTGCGGCACTCAGTGCGACTGCCATTCGTCTGCCCGGTTTGCATAACGGTTTTCCGAATATGCGCACCTGCGTCCGCGGCAGGCTTAACGCCTCGCCGATTCCCGCGATCCGGAAGTCTTCTCCCTCCCGGCCCTCTCCGCCTTTGAGCGTCGCCGACGCACCTGGCGTCAACAGCTCTACAGAAGGAACCGGGAAGCCCAAAATCGCGCGAACATGCAGCGCAAACTCCGACAAATCCTGGGTCACCATCGTGACCATTCCCGTATCATGGGGTCTTGGGGAAACTTCGCTGAACACGACGCCGTCCGGCGTGATAAACAACTCGACCCCAAACAGGCCGTATCCGCCCAGCGCGTCCGTGATTTTGCGGGCGATGCCCTGCGCCTCGCGCAGCTCTTCCTCGCTCATAAAGTGAGGCTGCCATGACTCCACATAATCACCGTCTCGCTGAATGTGCCCCACCGGCGGACAAAACACGGTTCCGGAAACCGAACGGACCGTCAGCATCGTGATCTCGCTCGTAAACGGCACAAACGATTCCGCGATGACCCTCGTGTTTTGGGCGCGCCCGCCTTCCATCGCCATCCGCCAGCACGCTTGCACGTCTTCCCGGCTGCGGCACACGCTTTGCCCTTTGCCGGAAGAGCTCATGAGCGGCTTAACCACGCAAGGCAGTCCAAGTTCGGCAACCGCCGTTTCCAGCTCCTCCAAACTGTCCGCAAACCGGTAATCCGCGGTCGGCAAGCCCAGCTTCTCCGCTGCCAGGCGCCGAATTCCTTCGCGATCCATCGTCAGCCTCGCTGCCGTGGCCGTTGGAATCACTGTAAAGCCCTCGCTTTCAAGTTCGACCAGCACTTGAGTGGCAATCGCTTCCACCTCCGGGATGATTAGATCCGGCTTCATTTGCAGAATTAGCGATCTTAAAGCCTCCGGGTCCAGCATATCGATGACATGGGCTTCATGGGCAACTCCCATGGCCGGCGCATGCTCGTACCGATCGACGGCAATCGTGCGAACGCCCAGGCGCTGCGCTTCGATCACGACCTCTTTGCCAAGCTCGCCGCTGCCGAGCAGCATGATCGTTTTAGGGCTTCTTGATGCAGGGTCCCCCCACATGATACGATAAATCCCCCTTAACGCTGAGTTAACAACCAATTAACACTCTACTCTTATTTTCAGGTTTTATGGCCAAGATTGCAATACTTCTAATTAAAATTCGGGGTAATTTTCGATAAAAAGTTACAAATCGCGAAACTAGGTTTCCACCATAACGTAATAGACCCTTTTTTAGCCATCCATTACCGGTGTGTTCCAGGTTCCTTGATTCCCAAATAGCCCAATACGGCGGTGTTGTCGCAGCTTCTGAGATAATGATAGGTTCGGAGAACCGATTCTAACGGAAATCACAGACTTTATTTGGCATTGAAGTGCATGCTTCCGGTCTTTTTCAGGAAAAAAGCGTCTTTCCTGCCCGTAGAAATAAACACGGCGTTTTTTGGAGTAAATAAGGTCGCTTCGATGCGTTAGCCTTTATAGCTAGGGCAAACCGGATTATCTTTCATAAAATGCTTCCGTTTCCTCGCGATATCGGCCCAATTGAGCCTCCGCTTTTTGCCAATGCGCCAGCTCTTCCTCGGTAACCTTCAAGCTCTTCAAACTGTCTTTCCATTCCTGCCAAAGACCCGTGAAATATCCGGCGATTTGCTGCTTGCGCTTCTCGATTTCACCGACATAATGGTCGCGGAAAACGCCCTGCATGCGGTGCACAAGCTCCTGAAGCCGCTCCGTAAGCGGGCCCTCCAGCTTGGAGCGCAGCTGCATTTTTCCCTGTCCCTCAAAAAAAGCTTTCGGATTTTTGAAATACGGCCAATAGTCTTCCGGCGGAAAATAAGCGCTGTCCAGCAGGCCTTCCGGAATTTCCGGGGTGCTCCATTCCCCGGACGGAGCCGGCGCTTCAAGCGGCATATCGAACCGTTCCCCGTTCCCGCGGGACCATTTCTCCGCTTCCCTCGCCAGCAGCCCCTCCGCCTTCCGCTCCAGGCGCAGCGTCGTCGCCAGCAGCTCGCGCTCCAACTCGCCGGAGATTTGACTAACCCAGCCGCGCATGGCGATCGCGAAGTTCCGCTTCAATGGACCCGCGCCGTCCTGAAGCAGCGATGGGTGAAAATATTCCCCATACGCATCAAGCGCCTGCAGCCTTAACCGCTGTACGACGTGGAACAGCAGCTCTTCGTTCTCCTGGTTCCATTCCCGGCCGATCTCGGCAGCCATAAATTCCTTGACCGCGGCTTCGAAAGCGGCGCGGCTGCCCGTCAGCGCGGCCAGCTTCCGTTCCGCCTGCTCCGCGTCGCTATCGGCCGCCGCGATCCATTTGGCCAGCCGCTCCTTCGTTTGTTCCAGCAGCGCGGAGGCGGACGCCGCGGCAAGGCTGCCCAAATCAACCTCCAGGAACTCGGCGAACTGCCGCCGGAACCGGGCAAAGCCGGGATCTTCGGTTGCTCCGCCTCGCTCCGCCCGCAGCGCCTGCAGGCTGGACAGCGCAAACAAGTTCGGTTCCCGGATGCCCGCTGTCTGCAGACCGTCCCTTACGTACTCGACCACCGCCGCGAGTTCTTCGTCCGACGCCGCAAGGTCCGCCGCGTTGACGACAAAAAACATTTTGTCGAGCGCAAAGCTGCCCTTCATGCGGCCAAGCTGGCTGAGCAGCTGTTTGTCGGCCCGGGAAAAAGCGTGGTTGTAATAAGTGACGAAAATAATCGCGTCGGAATTTTTCATATATTGAAATGTAACGCCCGTATGCCGCGCATGGATCGAATCCGCGCCTGGCGTGTCCACCAGCACGATCCCCTGCTCGGTCAAAGGACAGGCGTAGTAAAAATCGATATCGGCCACAAAGCAGGCTTTCTCTTCTTCCGCCGCGAATCTTCCGAACTCGGCGGCGTCCGCGACGATGCTTTGGCCAAGTACGGACTCGGCGGCTTCCCAACCGGCCGCGGCCGCTTTCAGGAAGCTGAAATGCGCTCTTCCGGCAGCCGGAATCTCGGCAGCTTCGAGGCGTCTGACCGTTTCCAGCCAGCCTTTCTCCTGCCAAGCGCCAAGCCCCAGCGCCCCGAAGGAATACGCCAAATCCTCGACCATCGCTTCGCGGCTTTTGAAGCGGATGCGGGCCGTGTTATGGCGCTGCCCTTCTCCTGGCGCCATAACACGGATGATCGCCGCGGTCGTCGGATGCGGCGACACGGGCAGCACGGCTTCGCCCAGCAGAGCGCTGGCGAAGGAAGATTTACCGGCGCTAAAGGCCCCAAACAGCGCCACGGTAAATGTGCCGCTGCGCAGCTCGGCGGCGCGCCGGGTCAGCTCCCGCACCCCCGTCCCGAAGGCGGGGTGGGGAGCCAGCAGCTCCGCCGCGGCCGCAAGGCGCGCGGCGGCCTGCAGCGCGCGCCCGCGGGCCTGCGGCGGCGGCCCGGCGGGCGCCGCAGGCGCTGCCGAAGGCGCCGTTGCCGGCGCGGGCGCAGCCGCGCTGGCGCCGGACAAGGCCGCGCCGCCGGCCGGGCGCGGCGCGGGTTCATGCACCTCCGGCAGCAGCCCGGAGGTGAGCGGCACGGGCGCGCCGAGCAGCGCGCCCAGGCGCGCTTCGCGCGCGGCCCGCGCGGCGGCGAGCTGCGCCAGCGCGCGGGCGGCCGGCAGGCGCGCCGCGAGCTCGGCGCGCCGGGCCGCAGCCGCGGCCGCTTCCGCCGCGCCGAGCGGCGACGGCGCCGCCAGCAGCGCGTCCAGCAGCGCCGCGGACGCGCGCTTATAGCGCCCGGCGACGCCCGCCGCCACCGCCGCGGCGTAGTGCAGCGTCGACTCGCCGGACAACACCGCCCCGCCGGGCAAAGCCTCGCTGATCCAAGCCTCCTCCGGCTGCGGCAGGATCGCGTCAAGCCGCTCCTCCCAGGATTCGTCCCACAGCCGCAAATGTTGGCCGACCGCCCGAAGCTCCTGGCGGACATGCCAGCCCAGCTGCGCTTCCGTCTGCTCGCCCAAGCCGCTCAGAAAATCACCCAAGCGTTTGGCTTTTTCCGCTTCCGTTTTTCCGCCTCCGCCAAACCACCCCTTCACCTTGAAGCCCGGCGCCCGGCTTTCGAGGAACAACCCGGCCCGCTCGCGCAGCGCCGGCGTCATCAACTGGGCGGAATCGATTGCTTTACCGATCCGGTTCATCCATTCCTGCCTGCGCTCCTGCCGGACGGACTCGCCGCCGGAAGCTTCGGCCCGCTCCAGCCGGGCCAGTTCCTCCTCCATGCTTGACACGTCGGTTTCGCCGCCCGCCTGCTCCAGCAGCGCCTCCCGCTGCGGCCGCTCCTTTTCCGCCAGCCGCGCCAGATGGTCCTTCACCGTTTGCGCCGCCGACATGTAGGCCCCGTAATCCAACAGCCCGGACCCCCGCGCCAAAATTTCCTTCATCGTCCGCTTCAGCGCCGGCAGCATATTGCCTTGATGATCTTCCCGCTTCAATGAAATATAAAAAATGCCCTGCATCCCGATGTTCCACACTTTAAAAGCCTGGTTCACCGATTCCCGGTACCGGGCAAAGGGCAGCTCTTCCTCCCGGTGCTTGTCGATCTGGTTTACGACCATATAAACCGGCTTGCCGTAATCGCTTAACGTTTTGGCAAAGCTCAGGTTTGTTTCCGACGATACGTGGTTGTAGTCCATTACATAAAAAACGACGTCCGCCAAATGCAAGGCGGAGTGCGTGGCAAGCTCATGGCCGGCGTCGTTCGAATCGACGCCCGGCGTATCGAGCAGCGCTCCGCCTTGATCCAGCAGCTCTATCTCATCCCACAGCTCCACGCGCGTATAATCTTTGCCGTTACGGGCATAGTCGGCGATATGCTCTACAGGCATCTCCACCGGCGGCTGGTCCGGATCGGACGAGCTTAATACCGCGCGCGGCTCCCCGCTGCGAATAAAAACGACATTCGCACTGGTCGGCAAAGGGCTGGCGGGCATCACCGGTTTGCCGCACAAACTGTTGATTAGGCTCGATTTTCCCGCCGAAAAATGGCCGCAAAAAGCGATCGTCAGCTCTTTCCGCTCCAGTTTGTCCTGAATCTCCCGCAATTCATCGGCCGCCCGGTCGTCCCCGCCTTCGCTCAGCGCGCCGCTCAGTTCCTCCAGTTTGTTCTGCATATCGTAATCGGTTGGTGCCGTAATCGGTTTCATAAAACAATCTCCGCCTTCCGCTCTGCGAAATCTAGTTTCATTTTGGAATATCAACATTTTAACATTTCATCGCCCGCTTGGGAAAGACAACATCGCACCCATAACTAAAAGCGAATACATGCAGGAATTTAGCAAAACAAAAAACCTGCAAATGTGCAGGTTTTAAGAAAGCTTAATCGTGCAATTAACGTTTTTCCTACTTCATACCGGCCAGCAATTCCACAAACTCGGTTGCTTCCGCCCCGGTCACGGGCCGATTTGGCGCAAAGCGGGTTGCGGAATCGCCCTTCAGGATTCCAGCCGCAACGGAACGCGCTATCGCTTCGGAAGCCCAATGCCCGCTCGGCACATCGCTGAACGCTGCCGCGCTGGCCGCAGGGGAAGCTTGCTTCAGCCCCGCATTCCGCACGAAATTATCGGCGACCGCCGCAAGCTGCGCCCGCGTCACGGCCAAATCCGGGGCAAACCGGCCGCCGCCGATCCCTTTCATGATCCCGGCCGTCGTATTCTGGCGAATGGCCAGATCCTCAGGCGAATTTCCGGTATCCGTATAGATGCCGGTGCCGATCACCTCGCTGAGCTTCAGCCCGTCAGCCAGTAGCGCAGCCAGCTCCGCGCGCGTCACTTGAGCATCCTGCTGCAGCGAGACCGGTGCGGCAGCTTTTTTTTTCTGCTCAAATAACCAATCGAACATCTCTTTATCGTTAAAAACAGGCACCCAGGACCAATGCTTCAAATTTCCATAAAAACGGTTAGCGTCCATGAAGGCATCGTCATAAATGGTCAGCTTGGCCTGCTTGCTGCCAAGCTGGGTCAACGCCTCGTAAGCCAGCGTACTCGTCCGGCTATCCGTAATCGGGTCATTTTGCGCGTGCACGAGCCATACCGGCACATCCGGCAGATCCTGCAGTTCCCGCTTAAACGCCTCCACGGAACCGGTATAATCGGCCACGGTGTCTTTTGCCGCAACGACAATCGAGCCGGCGAACAGCCCGGGATACTGCATCAGGAAACGGAGCGCGCCGCCGCCGCCGCTGGACACCCCTGCGACATATATCCGGTTCGGGTCCACCTTGCCGGAATCGACAAGCTCCCCGATCAGCTCCGCCTGTACCTCAAAATAATCCCGCATCCGCGAAAGTTCCTCGGCGTTGTCATAGATCTTCCAGCCGTAGTTTTTGGGAAACTGTACGGCCAGAACGGACGTATCGTAACCTGATTCTATCCAGGCTACCGCGCCTTTGTTTTCGGTAAGCTGCTTCAGATTGTCCGTACCTACCTCCCCGCCGCCGTGCAGCCATACGACCAGGGGTTGCGGAGCCGCGGAAGCGCTCAATTTTAGCCGGTAGCTCAGCTTCTCCCCGTTAGTGCCCGTATACTCCCCCGCGACAAAATCATCAACCGTCCGCGTCTTCAACGTCGTTACGGACGCTTCATTAAACGACAGTTCGGGATAACGTTCATTTGTCACGGCAAACGCGGAAACCGATCCCCCGGGCTATTTAAACGGCTTTACTTTTATGGATAAAACGCTTTCATTCCAACTTAATTCAACCCCGTCATCCGTGTAATCCGCTTGCACAGCCTCGTTGTTCTCATTCAACGGATAGCCGTCATAATTGCCGGTAATCTCGAAATCGGACGCTTTCAAATCGGCATATTTACTTGCGTCGCTCACTTTCAGATCAAACGATTCCACCATCCTTCCCGCATCGCCGATATACGTGTTCGCCGTAATCTGCAGAGGCGAAGCCGCATCGGCTTTCGCCGGCCATCCACCGGTCAATGCAGTCCCGATCGCCAAGACTAATGTTAGCATCAGAGCCGTATCTTTTTTCCTCTTCATCCTGCGTACCTCCAGTTAGAAAAGTCAACAATTTCCTTACTTTATTGAAAAACAGGCCTCGGCATGAGTCCGGGCCTGCTTTTACCTTATACTTTATGCATAGAGCATTTTGTTCATTACGTCAAACACGATCGGCAATGTTGTAAATCCGTCGCTTTCCAAAAAGTGTCCGCCATGCTCAACCTCGTAGAAATCGGCATGAATTTGCTCCATCAGTTCTTTGCTGTAGGCAAACGGGACGATCGAGTCGTCTTTTGCGGCGATAACCGCCCGCCCGCTTGCGGACCGAATTACCCGGTCATAGTCAAGCGGCTGCTCCGTGAATGCATCCAGGATCGGCAATTCCGGCAATGGTTTGGCAAACCCGGATACCAATACGATTCCGCCGATCGGTTTGGCGGGATTTTGCCGGAGCAGATATCGCAGCGTAGTAATGCAGCCCAGGCTGTGCGCCACAAAATAGGTATTGCCGTCAAGATCGGGAACCGAGGCGGACAACTGATTGACCCACGCATTAAAATTCGGCTCTTGCGGGTTTGGCATCGTTAATACAGCGACGTCCGCCCCGGCTTCCGTCAGCCTATCGCGCAGCCAAGGAAACCAGTGACTGCTAGGCGATGCCCCGTAGCCATGTATGATGTAAACTTTTTTTCGGTCCGGTGTAGGTGTATTGGACATAATCTCTCCTCCAGTTCAAATCATCTTTGATGTTTGCTGCGTAAATAATCGGCATAATTCACCATGGGTTCCCGTTCGATCAGCTCCAGCAAAGCGGCCGCCCGTTTGTCCCATTCCGCTATATTATCCTCTTCGCGAAGCAGTTCAAGAAATGGCTCGTAGAGACAGGGATGCTGCATGGCAACGGGATGCCGCCGGTCCAACAACATGGACCAGCGCACATATTTTTCGCATATTAACGGCGCGGCGGTTCCCGCAAACTCGCGTTGTTTGGGGCGAGCCTTGAGAAGCGCCGGCATCAGCTGCTTGCTTTTCCAAGCAGGATCGCCGCTTTCCTCGACATTATCCGGACTTAGGCCAAGCCCAAGCTCCAATCGATCGAACCCGGCTCGCAGCATTTCCTGACTGTCAAGATTGGTTCCAGCTTTTAAACGTCCGGTTTGGTCCGTTTTTTGGTCCCATTTGATCCGCCGAATTTGCTCCAAGGCATATTCCCGGTTGCGGTGTCTCCATACTTGCTCTGTCCGCCGGTAGAGATCCTCTATCGGCTCCTTACCGATGAGAAGACGCCAGCTCCCTTGATGGAACGCGCCGCCGCCAACCTCGATAAAGCCGTGCTCTTTCATGATATATCCCCCGATGCCGTACATCAACAGCAAAGGTTCGTAAACGCGGTAAGCCCTTCGGGCCGCCTCGCTTCCTTCCCGGGCGCGTTTCATATAAAACAACGCCATCCGGCTGATGTTGCGCGGATAAGACTCCCTCATTCTCCGCAACACAGCGTAATCCTCTTCAACCTGTTCATACTCGTCCGGTCGCTCCACCAGCTTTTGAGCGTTAAAATATAGAGGGTGCGCACTTATGGAATAGGCATCGGCAAACAAGGCCATCCGCCGCAAAAATTCCCGGTACAACAAGCCGTCCACCATCTGTTCCGCAGCCGATCTGCTGGGAAAATAACGATATTCCATACCAGCGATATGGGACATCAGCTTTAAGATCATTTCGTCTCCCTGCTCTCGCGCATAGCCGATCAAGGTATCGTCATAATCTCCGGCAGGCAGCTCTAGCCCCGGCAGCCGCAACAAAAAGTCTTCTATTAGCCGCTCGACGGGGTAATCTTTCTGCCCGGTTAAATACAGATACATTTCCCGCGTATCCTGTACATGCGCAATTGTTACCTTGGCATAATCGCCGTTGTTGTAAAGCTTGCGGTTAAACAAAAACTGTTGCCGGATGTCGTCGGTATACAGAAGCTTTTTTTTCCGGATAATAGCTGCCATTGAAAGGAAAGCCTCGGGCGGAATAAACATCCCCGGAAGTAAGTTGTGCAAGATCATCCGCTTCTGCCGCGTAGGCGGTGCCGGTTGCGTCTTTTCCTTTAACCCGCTTGATATGTACATATAACCGTTCGTCCGGGCTTTTCCACCATTGCGATGCTTCTTGATCGCTCGGAGTAAGCAAGATAGGAGCAGGCCCTGCATTTGAAATCCAGGCCGATACCTGCGATTCATAAACCGTGTTTGTCACCCATTGCTTCTGTTTGCCCAGCAAGCTGGATAGAACAGCCTGGTTTTCGATAAACGTTTCTGCCCGGTTTTCGAAAAACATCAGCTCCCCGTTCATCAGCAAAACATACAGCGTTCCGTACCTATCCATGTAACAGCTTCTATCCCAATAAATGTCCCTGAAATAGAGGCATTCAACAATCTCCTCGTCCCCATGCTTCATAACCTTGGGCAAGCCGCCGCCGGGCAGGGAAGGCCCCATGGCATCGAGCACGATACTTTGATCCTTAAGCCCACCGAATTCGTAATGCATTCCCCCGTATTGTTCCTGAAAGTCAAGCAGCGCCTCAAACACGGGAATACCGTTTTGTCTCAGCACTTGAGCAACTTCCGTCCGGTCGCGGACGGTCTCTCGTCTGGGACACTGCCGAATGAATTCCTTAACGATGCCGGAAAGTATTGATGGGTTGTTCATTATGCCTAGACTCCAATCATTTTCATTAAAAGGACCAACCGTTCCATCTCTTCCGCATAGGTTATGTTCCTCATCTTTTGCCCTTTCAGTTCCCGCCGGGAAGCCGGATGAAATATTCAGCAGCAGGCGCACATCCTCGAGGCGGTGATTCGTACTGTTTACCGCCTGCGTATGGAGTTTGGGATTAGTCATTATGTTCTTTTCGGCCTGCGGGATGCGGACAGCAGCAAGCCGGATCTTTTCCATCAGTTTGGCATCATGCGGACGACTATACGCCGAAGCCCGCCTTTGCCGTATACCGGCGTCTGATTCGTGAGTTGGGCCGGACACATTGATCAAGACGCACCGGCAATAAGCCAAACTCGCCTCCAAGGCGGAATATTGCATGTATGAGCGCTCTGCTTTAAAGATTACAGGTCTTCTTGCCGATATACATGTAAACGGAAGCAATTCTCAGCAGAAGGAGGAATTTTCCATAATGAAACTCGAATCCATGTCATCTATGCTGCGATCGGGCGCCTCCGCACAGCAGCCCCCTCCGTCCAGACTGGAGCAGCTTATGCAAATTTCCCAAAGCGGCGCGTCCGCGGCGGAGAAACGGATGATGGCCAAAGCGATGCAGATGCAAATGGAGCAGGAATCGGTAGGGACGCTATTCGCACATATCCCCGAGGTTAAGGAGGAAGTGGAGGAAAAGCCGCAGGAGGAGCCGGTGAACGGAGAAGAAACGGCGTCGAATGCGCATGGAGATACGGTCCTCATTTCCGATGCGGCCAAGCAGCAATTCGAGAGCAGCCGGCCGGAAGGCAGCAGCTCGGCGCCCGCGCCGTCGTCGGCCGATACTGCAGCATCGTCGCCAACTGCCTGATCCTTATGGGAAAGCATGGGAAAGAAGCGTTCCCCCAAAAATACATACCCTATCCTCAATCTTGAGAGTTTACCAAAAAAGATGGCGCACCAGGAAATCCTCCTGGTGCCGCCATTTTTCACTTTCATCTGCCGCAGTCTTTTCTGGCTGGGGCTGCCGTCACGATGTGCAGATCACCGCTATTTCCCCCACGGATTTCCGCCCCTAATCGAACAGCTCGCTGACCACCCTGCCGGTCTGACGGTCCACCGACAACCAATCCGCTGTCGCCGTATGCGTGTCGGTCTCGTCATTGCGGACTTCTTCGTAAATATGAATCGTCACCGCCTGCTCGTCCGCATGATCGACCTCTTGGATAAAGATGGAACCGATGTTTTGATTGTCCCGCCGGTTGTTTTCCGCTGCCGTGCTATTTTCAATCCCTGTGACGATATAAAACGCTTCTTCCTCGGTTAAGTTGACCGCTCCGTTCAAAAATTCCGCCTGCCCCTGATCGAACCTCTTCATCAACACCTCTTTATAACGATCGGCATATTCCTTGCGAGTGACTTCATAGACAAGCTCCTCATCGACGTTATATGCTTTTAATTGCTCCCGTATGCTGTCAAGATCGTATGGAACTACTTCCCCGAGCGGGATGAAGCGGTCTTCTTTAGGGTTATGTATGACGATGCGCTCACTGGCCGTGACGGCGCGGTCGACGCTGCTTTGAGAGCGGAGCAGCAGCAGATTTTGATCATCGTCCAAAGGGTAGGTGTACACATCCGTAAACCCGTTCCGGTAGGCCTCCTCTACCCCCGCCTGATCATACAGCCGGCTCAGAAACGGCGCGTCCTCGGTCCCCGAATTTTGCAAAAAGTAAGTGTCTCTCGGCTCCGCATTTGCGCCTCCGAAAAAATCCTCCTCCGGATAATCGATGGTCAGCGCGTTATCCGTAAACGATAAAGAAACGTTGCGATATAATTCATCGGCGAATACCAGCCGCTGCCCGTCAACGCGAAAATCGCCATCGATTTCCCCATTATGATGGCTAAAGCCCCGGACGATCTGTACGTTCAAATGGTATTGATCCCCGCCGCCAAGCTTCTTGACTTCCGCAATCCCCACATTCGCAGGATCATAATAGCCGATGATATACGTGCCCGGAATAATACGCTGTTGGCCTGTAATATTACCGTCGTTCGTCTGAAGCTCCGGGGAACCCGTCGTTGGCGCGGCTTCTGTCCCACCGCTTGAACTCGGCGTCGGCTCCGCAGCGGTGTCTTTTACTGGCGCCGACGCTGGCGCAGTCGCGGTTTCAGCCGCGCCTTTCTCCTCGTTTTGGCATCCTGCCAAAACTCCCGCCGCCAGCAGAACGAGCAGTGCATTTTTGAAAATTGTTGACTTGCCCTTTGTCATGTATACGATTCCTGTCCTTCCTGAACGCAAGATTGATCCGGACCGGCGGCTACGGCAGCCGATACCAGGCAAACGGCTTTGCATAGCGGAAACGGTCGCTCAGATCGTTAAGCTGCGTAAGGAGCTCCGGATCTAGATCCACGGATACGCTGCGCAAGTTATCCTCGAGCTGCTCCGGCCGCGTCGCGCCCACGATCACCGTCGAGACCGCCGGCCTTGTCATCAGCCAAGCCAGCGACAGCGCGCTGGCCGAGGTCTCGCGATCGGCGGCGAGCCGGCTCACCTGCCGCCCAAGGGCAATCCGCTCTTCATCCAAAAACCTGCCGAAGTTAGGATCGGTATCCGCTCTCGAGCCCGCCGGCGCCTCTTTAACGGAATGGTATTTGCCGCTAAGAATGCCGCCGGCCAACGGAAAATACGGGATAATATCCACGCCCTGATCCGTGCACATTGGAACAAGCTCCTGTTCGGGCGTCCGGTCCGCCAGCGAATAACTGACCTGCGTCGAAATGTATTTCGTCCAGCCGCGGCTTTCGCTGATTCCGATCGCTTTCATCAATTCCCAGGCCGCGTAATTGGAGGCGCCGATATAGCGCACCTTCCCGGCGCGGACCATGTCGTCCAGCGTACGCAGCGTTTCTTCCAGCGGTGTATACGGGTCAAACGTATGGATTTGGTACAGATCGACATAGTCGGTTTTCAGCCGTTTGAGGCTTTGCTCCAGCTCCTGCTGCAAATGCAGCCGGGAAGAACCGCTGGCGTTGGGTCCCTCTCCCCGCACTAGCCCCGCCTTCGTCGCCAGCACCACGCCCTGCCTTCTATCCGCCAAAGCTTCGCCGATGATCCGCTCGGATTCGGAGCTGGCATAAATATTCGCCGTATCGATAAAATTGACGCCGCTGTCCAAAGCCTGGTGGATCAGTCTGATCGATGTTTCCCGATCCGCGCGTTTTCCGAACGCATTTGTTCCCAGGCCGAGCGCCGAAACTTCAAGTCCGCTTGTTCCCAGACGCCGATATTTCATAATAATCCCCCTTGTCCTTTTCACGCGCCTTATCTCACAAACCGGCTTCGCTGCCTGCGATCAGTTGTCCGGTTGAGGACAAATCGTAATCCCCCAAGGAAAACAGCACGTCCCGTAGCTCCGCTGACAGCAGCGCCTCGCGAAGCAGGCCAATCCATTCCCGGTTTTCAGGTTTGTTCAGCACGACCAAGTCGACCCGCTCCGCAATCAGCGGGATGAAGTCCAAGCCGGCGATACGGGCCGGGCGTTCGCTGCCGACGCCGACATCGGCTTGCCCCAGCGCAATCCGTCCGCCAAGCCCCATATGGGTCGTTTCTTCCTGGTCGTAGCCGTTTACGGACGACGGCACAATCCCCCTGAGCCGCAGCTGCTCGTCAAGCAGGACCCGCGCGCCCGAGCCTTTTTCCCGGTTGATCAGGCGAATATCCGGACGCGTCAGGTCCTCCCAGGCCGCGATTCCCAAAGGGTTCCCCTGCTTCACGTAAAATCCCGCTTTGCGCGTCACGAAATGAAAGACAAGATAAGGTAAGGAGATGAACAATTTGCGGATATACGGAAGGTTATACTCCCCGGTATCGCCATCGTACAAATGCGCGCTGACGATATCCGCCCCGCCGTTGTACATAGCCACCAGGCTGTCCATGCTGCTGGCGAAGGAGCGCAGCGGCCTGAATCTGGAGCTTCGCTTTTCCAGCGCTTTCGCCAACAAATCAAGACCCGGATCCTGTCCCGTGATGACCAGCGGTTTTACACCTTCGTTGGCGTCAGCGCTGACTATCGGCGGCGATACGGGAGCCAACGGCGCCAAATGAACGTCCGCCGCGACGAATCCGGCGGGGCCGCCGCCGAGCCGTCCTGGCGCAGTACTGCCTGCCATGCTTCCGCTTTTCGCTTTAAGTTTATACGCTTCGAGATCCGTGGAATCCACCCGCATTTGTTTGCCTACGCGATATGCGGGCAACTCTCCTTTTTTGATCAGATCATAAACGGTTAGTTTGGATACTTTAAGCAATTTGGCGATTTCTTCGGTCGTGTAAGAGATCGGTTCGGTCATGAGTTTCTCCTTGTACACGTCATCTATGGATTGTTCCAGCTAGACTTATCTTACTGATGTTCCCGCTATATTTCAATGAACGGCGCGGTCAGGACGAATTTTATTTTTGAAATGTGCGCAAAGTCTCTATACACTTCATTATGTTTAGTATAATCTAGATATAATTAGTTATAACCAGGGAGGAAGATTCATGTTTCAACGAAAAATGCTACCTTTGCTGGCCGCGATGATGACCGCGCTTTTGCTGGTCATCTCCGGCTGCGGAAATACAGCAAACAGCGGCGCATCGGCCAATCAGGATACCGCCGCCCAGGCGGAAGCTTCCGGCGCAAATTCAAGCGCTTCCTCAAAAGTCGAACTGCTCGTTTCCGCCGCGGCCAGTCTTACCGAAAGTATGGACGAGTTAAAAACGATCTACGAAACCGCCCATAACGATGTTAACCTCACCTTTAATTACGGCGCATCCGGGACGCTGCAGCAGCAGATCGAGCAAGGCGCGCCGGCGGATTTGTTTTTGTCGGCCGGAAAGAAGCAAATGGACGCTCTACTGGACAAAGGACTTATCGATTCAGAATTATCGACAAACCTGCTGACCAATGACCTGGTACTCATCGTTCCGGGGAACTCTGCCGTTCAAATTAACGCGCTGGAGGACCTGGACCAGGCCGGGAACATCGCCATCGGGACACCCGAATCCGTGCCCGCCGGCAAATATGCCCAGCAAACTCTTTCCTATTATAAACTATGGGATAGTTTGCAGCCCAAGCTGGTTCTGACGAAAGATGTGAAGCAGGTGTTGTCCTATGTGGAGACGGGCAATGCGGATGCGGGTTTTGTTTATAAAACGGATGCCGCCGTCTCCGACAAAGTGAAGATTGCGCTAACCGCGGATCCGGCAAGCCATGACCCGATCGAATATCCGGCCGGCGTGCTGACGGGCAGCCAACATCCGGACGAGGCCAAAGCTTTTTACGAGTTTTTGCAATCCGCCGAGGCGATGGAAGTGTTTGAAAAATACGGATTCAACCCGGCGGAGTAGCGGCTCGTAATGGATTCATTATTGGTGTCGGAAAATTTTTGGTCGCCGGTCCTGTTGTCGCTGCAGGTATCGATTGCCGCAACGGTGATTGCATTTCTCCTCGGACTTGTGGTGGCATGGCGGATGGCGGCCGCGGTTTTTTACGGCAAATCGCTGCTGGAGACGGCGTTCCTGCTGCCGCTTGTACTGCCGCCAAGCGTCGTTGGCTTTATCCTGCTCGTGCTGCTTGGCCGCAACGGCTGGATCGGCCAGGCGGCCTCCGCCTGGTTTAACCTGTCCTTTGTGTTCCAGCCGCTCGGGGCGATCGTCGCCGCCAGCGTTGTCAGCTTTCCGCTGATCTATCAAACGCTGAAAACCGGGTTTCAGTCGGTGGACAAAGACGTCAAGGAAGCGGCTCGCGCGCAAGGGGCCAACGAGTGGCAGGTGCTTATTCATATCGTGCTGCCGCTCTCCTTGCGCTCGCTGCAAGCGGCTTTTATTCTCGGCTTCGCCCGCGCGCTGGGCGAATTCGGCGCCACCCTGATGGTCGCCGGCAACATTCCCGGCCGGACGCAAACGATACCGACGGCCATTTATTTTGCCGTTGATGCCGGCAATATGCCGCTGGCCTGGGCGCTCACGGGCTGCACGATCCTGCTGTCGTTTCTGCTGCTGATGCTTTCGTCCCGGCTGAAAAGCGACTAGAGCGCTCTTCAGGGTTCAAGACAAAACCCCCTCGCGGTAGCCGCCAGTTGGTTACCGCGAGGGGGTTTCTTTGCAGTGGACCGGGAATGCCAGCCGAAAACTGAAAAACCGGGCGTAAGCCGTCCCTGAGCCTTATGGCCGATTCTAGCAACGGACCATTGCGCCGTTATTTCGGCAAAATCCAGGGTTTGCAGAAGGGACGGACACAGTTGTCCTTATTGGGCATTTCAGCGCGTGATTTCGCACTAGCGCTGCATTCACTTTAGCTCAAAATTTCCCGTAAAAGCCACCCGGGAGTCTAGCTATGATGAACGTAAACAAAAGACAGCCCTCCATATTGCTACATCTCGTAGGTTAAAATGGATAGTGAAAACCAAACCATTTCAGAGCTACATAGCAAAGGAGAGCTGATACTATGCAGTCTACCACAAAATTCGTCGGTTTAGATGTATCCAAAGAAAAAATTTCGGTTGCTATTGCAGATGCAAGCGGTGAAACTCCTCGCTATTACGGGAGCATTCCTCACACCCCGGCGGCGCTGCGCAAGCTGATCAAAGAACTGGGACCGGCCGAAACGCTATCGTTTTGTTATGAGGCAGGTCCGACAGGTTACGAAACCTATCGCTGGATCACCTCCATGGGAGCCCATTGCGTTGTCATTGCTCCGTCGCTTATTCCCAAACGCCCTGGTGATCACGTGAAGACGGATCGACGGGACGCCGAGCAGCTTGCCCGTCTGTTTCGTGCAGGAGAATTGACTCCTGTCTACGTCCCGGAGCGGGAAGACGAGGCTTTGCGGGAGTTGGTTCGCGCCCGGGAGGCCGCCAAAGAGGACGCGCATCGGGCACGCCAGCGGATATTGAAGTTCCTGCTCCGCCATCAAATCGAACCGCCGGCTACGATAAAGCGTCGTTGGACCCGGAAGTACCGTTCCTGGCTGGAGCAACTGACATTCCCTTATGAGCCCATGCAAGTAGCCTTCGACGAGATGCTCCATACCTTAAATGAGATCGAGCAGCGGATGGGGCGTTTGGAAAAAGCCTTGGTTCAGCAAGCCACGGTCGGCTCCAAGGCAACTCTGATTCGGGTGCTTCAGTCCCTGCGTGGGATTGGACTACTGACGGCCGTCACTCTAGCTGCTGAGATCGGTTCATTTACTCGCTTCCGCTCCCCGGCCCAACTCATGGCGTATTTAGGGTTGGTTCCTCGTGAGAGTTCAACCGGCCTGAGTACTCGGCGCGGAAGTATGACCAAAGCCGGTAACGGGCGCTTGCGCCGATCCTTGGTGGAATCCGCCTGGAGCTACCGTCATCGGCCTGCGGTGAAAGGAGATCTCGCCAAGCGTTTGGATGGCATGCCGGCCGATATACAACTGTTGTCGTGGAAAGCGCAAGAAAGATTGCATTACAAATACCGTCATCTCATTTTTGGAAAGAACAAACACAAAAATGTGGCCGTAGGCGCGGTGGCCAGGGAGCTAACCGGGTTCATATGGGCTGTTGCTCGAACGGTGGAACAACCGGTGGCTAACTAACGCCCCTTCCGTCCCCTTTGGGGAGACGCAGGGAGCGTTGCCCCCTGCACCCCCACACTCGCCGTGAGGCGTTCCTCATTTCCAATGAGGAATAGGAAAAGTGTTGATTTGAACCTAACCGCTTGTCAAGAAAAGCGCTTGACAAGCTCACGCCTGAGCACGAGGCCCGGGAGCAAACGAAGGTTCCGGGAGAGAATTTGCGTCAACCGTTTGCACTAGGTGAGTAACTGAACGTGCGCTTCTAGCTTGCAAGAGCTCTCCTTGACGAAGGCATAACATGTGGTACCAACCCACGGATAGCAGCGTGCCGACCGTCGCTCGCATTTTTGCTCTCGCGCCACGTGCTCAGGCACCTCTCACACGGAGGGCTTGACAAAAACGTTCATAGCAACGGTTGTAACAGCAGCTATTTTGCGAAAAAAATCCACTTTTCTAGATTTATACGAAAAATAACTCAACGCGTTAAAGTGTGGAAGCGCGTCGAAACAAAAAGGGGGGGTGTTTGATTCTTTTTTTCCATAATATGGGTTTATACTGAATTCAGTTCATGAAGTTCAACTTCATAGCCCATCTGTTTGATTTTTCGAATCCAGTACTCGATGGTTTTTTCACGTTTACCCAAATAGTCTGCGCCCAGTTCCTCGTAAGGCACTTTATCTCGTAGGACGACGTAGATGATCCGTAAGAGTAAATGTGAAACCGCTATAATGGCTTTTTGTTTACCCATTCGTTTGACTAGCCTGTAATATAAAGCGGATATCCGGGAGTCTTTGACCCTTATGGCGGCCCAACCGCATTGACAAAGTACGGATTTTAGTCCCTTATTTCCGCGTTGGTTCTTTTTTCGTTTTTTTTACCGTTACTTTCATGGTTGGCTGGGCATACCCCGGCCCATGAAGAAAGGTGAGCATCGGATGGAAAATGTGACATATCTGTACCCAATTCGGCCACGATGCTCGCCGCTGCATCATGTTTGATCCCAGGAATAGTGTCCAGCAACTCCATTTCCAAGCGATAAGGCATAGTCAGTTGTTCAATTTCTGTTTCCAGTTCTTGAATCTCCTGTTCTAGATACGCAATATGCTCCAGATGTCTTCGAATCATTTTCCGATGATGAAGGCGTAAACGGCCGTTTAGCGCCTCAATAAGTTCGGGAACTTTGCGTTTCAGAGACGACTTCACCATGTCACGAACCTGCCGTTCATTAAGCACTTCACCGTTGACAATGGATTCAAGTAACAATCGGCCGGAAACCCCAAAGACGTCTGACATAAAGGTGGTGAGTTTCAGATTGGCATCTTGCAATATCTTGTGAATCCGGTTCTTCTCTTGGGTCACATTCTGCAGGAGTTTCCGGCGGTATCGAGTGAGGTCACGCAAGTCGCGAATATCTACGCTCGGGACAAAACTTTGCTCGATTAATCCGCTTCGGTGTAACCGGGCGATCCACTCGGCATCGCTATAGTCGGTTTTTTTGCCTGGAACATTCTTGATGCGGGCCGGATTGGCGAGGGTCAACTTACAAGAATCCTCCAGAATGTTCCATACCGGCTTCCAGTATACCCCGGTGCTTTCCATGGCCACATGGGTACATTGTTGATCTTCGAGCCAGTCTTTTAAACGAAGTAGTTCCTTGGTGGTCGTTCCGAATGTCTCGATTTCTTTTGACGGTCTCTTGTCGAGCGGACCGTACAGAAGGCAGGCCACGATATTATCCTGATGGACATCTATACCTGCACATCGTTCCAAAATCGCATCCAAAACGAACAACTCCTTTCTGGATGTTTTAAGCAGATCATGCAACCTTGTATAAAGATGACACTTTATACTCGTACTCGTGGTAACAATCGGCGATTCTCGTGGTTGCAATTGGTCCGATTCTAACACGGAGTGTTTCTCCAAAATGTAATCGACCTATGATCCACCTATAATTATTACCTCATAAAGTGAGTGCGTGTACAACCCATATTTTTCATATATGGCGGTGGCCGCCAGGCCATATTTGATTCTAACGGATGTAAGCGTCGTTATTTGCCTGAATCTAAGAAAAATAGCCGGATTTCAGTGAAATAAGCGCTATGGCAACCGTTACAATTAAAAATCAACGTTTTTGGAGCGAATAGCGCTTGTGGCAACCGTTAAAATGTCAGTAGGACCCGGTACAGCTTCATTACTTCGCCAATTCCTCCTTCGCCCACTCCCCGATTTCCCGGCTGTCCACCGGATATTTGCGTTCCCCCGCCGTCCGCCGCAGCCGCTCCAGTAATGTCTCGATAATTCCTTCGCTCACCTTAAGCCCTTCTCCATCCAGCGCCAGGCGCACCGCGCTGCGCCCCGAGTGCTTGCCCAACACGATGACATGGTCCGCGCCGAGCTCGGAAGGATCAAACGTCTGGTACGTCCGGCGGTCTTTCATTAGGCCGTTTACATGAATTCCGGATTCATGGGCAAAGGCCAGCCGCCCTACCAGCGGCCGCGCATCGGGGATATCTCTGCCGGCCGCGCGGGCAACGAACTCGGCCAAAGGCTTAAGCTTGTCGGGACGCACCGCGCATTCCCCGCGGTATAAATGCTTCCAAGCCATCGCCACTTCCTCCAGCGCGGCGTTGCCCGCGCGTTCGCCGATGCCGAGCACGGTCGTGCTGGCCCACTTGGCTCCCGCCTCGATGCCGGCCAGCGTATTTGCCGCCGCCAAGCCAAAATCGTTGTGGCAGTGGATTTCCAGCTCGATGTCGGGCGGGCAGGTGGCCAGCAGCGCCGACACCCTCGCATACAGCGTGCCGGGATGGTGAACGGACAAGGTATCGGCGTAGCGGAACCGCCGGATCCCTTCCTTTCGAAAAGCGCAAATCAACGTGCGCAAAAAAGCGAAGTCGGCGCGCGAAGCATCCTCGAAACCGATCGATACGGCAAGCCCTTTTTCCTGCGCGTAGCAAGATGCGCGTTTGCCCAAATCGATGATTTGGGCCGGCCCCGCCCCCAGCTTGGCGCGCATTTGGATCGGCGATACGGGCAGAGCGATGTGGGCCGAACCCACGCCCGCCGAGAGGGACGCATCGATGTCGGCGCAGTTCGCCCGATTCCAAGCCAGCAGCCGCATGGGCAGTCCCAGCGCCGCGATTCGGCGGATAGTCCGGCATTCGTCATCGCCCATGGCCGGGATGCCCACTTCGGCCTGCTCGACTCCGGCGGCGGCGAGGCACTTGGCGATTTCCAGTTTTTCCGCAGCCGTAAACGCCACGCCGGCCGCCTGTTCCCCATCGCGCAGCGTCGTGTCGCAAATCCACAGGTCCCTCATAATAGTTCCCTCCTCCCGTTGGGCATGTTCTTGATAACACATCATTCAGAAAATATTCCGATCAGAGCAGCGCCAGACCTGCAGCCTTCAAACGTTGCTGCAGCACTCGCAGTCGGGATTGCAGCGGAGCGAAACGGTATAATTGCTCATATTCAGCGTGTTGATCCGGTGCATGACATTGATGAACGGACGGCCAACCCCGGTAATCCACTTCACCGCCTCCAAAGCCGCCAGGCAGCCGGCCAGACCGGCGGTGGCGCCCAAAACGGGAAATCCGAGGGGTTCCCATTCCTGCGGGCGCTCGGGGTACAGACACGCAAGGCATGGTGTTTCCCCGGGGACGATCGTCGTCAAGGAAACCTCAAACCCGTACATAGCCGCTTCGACCAGCGGCCTGCCGGCGGCGACGCACAGGCGGTTTAAGGCGTACCGTTCGGGAAAATCGTACCTCGCGTCGATCACGATATCGGCCGCTCTTACCCATGGTCCGCTTTCCGCAAGCGTGATCCGGGCATTATGCCCTTCAATGATCACCTCGGGATTGACCCGCTTTAAGCTCTCCACTGCCGCAGTCATCCGCTCCTCGCCCACGCGGGCGGAATCCATCAGGATTTGCCGGTTCAGATCCGGCAGCCGGATTATCCCTTCATGCGCCAGGATCAGCTTGCCGATTCCGGCAGCCGCCAAATAAAGCGCCGCCGTTCCGCCCAGCCCGCCGATGCCGGCAACCATCACCGCCGCTTCCTTCAGTTTGCGCTGGCCCTCCCGCCCCAGCAGTTTGAGCTGCCGATCATAGCGGTCAAGCTCCTTCACAAGCCGCTGTTTCTCCTCCGCGCATTGCGGGCTTTCCATCTTCTTCGCCGCGTTTTGCTCCGTCGTTTCCGGCACACCGTCCCCCCTCCCTTTTTAAAAACTAAAAGATGTCCGCGTTAGCGCGCAGCCGCGACTTCCTGATGGCGATCCAGCCAATCCAGCGCCTCCCGCATTTGGCTTAACGCAAATTTCTCCAGCTTCGCCGCGGAAGTAAACGGAAAACGCAGCCCCGCCCGCAGCGTAACGGAGACAAGGATCAACCGGCCGCTGGACACGATGGCCCTGCCGAACCCTTCTCCGTTCATTTCCACCATGCTTTGCATAAGCTGCCCCGTCTCCGCCTCGAGGGCCGCCGCCAGCGCTTGAAACACATGATCGACTTGCCGCCGCAGCTTGGCGCTGGGCGTGCAATCCTGACTTAGCGCCTGCTTCTCCTCCGGAGTAAACAACAGCAGCCGGGCGATCTTCTCTTCCTCGCTTAGGCCGCTGCCCTTGCCGAAGTAATCGTAAGCATCGATCATTTGGCTAAGAGTCCGGTTAAAAGCCGCTAACAATCGCCGGTCCGGTTCCTCGATGTTTGCGGAGCTTCCCATTGTTTTCGGCAAACCGGAATCGGCTTGCGCCAGACCGAAACTTGTTGGCGCAATACCGAGACCGGACTCCTGCAAACCGGAACTTGGCTCCGGGCCCCCTTCCAAATATGTGGCTTCTTCCATGCCGATCCCTCCTTGTTTATCCCTCTTTTCGGCTCTCCCCGTTTTGCTCCGAAGCGGCCTCCTCCTCGGCAAGCAGCACCTTGCTCAGCCACATCGGCGGCTTGCCGCGCAGCATTTCCAGCAGCCTGGCGATTTGTTCCTCGATCGGAACGCCGGGCGGCACCTTTACCGGCATCATTTTCCGCCGGGTCACGCGCGCCGCGGCCGATGCTCCGATTTGCATCAGGAACACCAGCGTACAATCGCCGATCAGGGAAATCCGCACATCGATTTTGCCCGTTTCATCCGGGGAAATTTGCGCGGGAACGATCCGGTTTTCTAAAAATTTGGCGTCCCCGGGGCGGACTTCATAGACGGCAAACATCGGGCTATGTCCGAAATGGGCGTTCACATGAACGCCGTCATCCGTGGCAAACGCTACGCGCATGCTGGTTCTCCTCCCTTCGGATGAGCCGGTTGCCCGCTTTGTTGATCAGCTCCATCGTCCCGCGATATCCCACCGTCAGGGACATGTAGGCCCCAAGCTCGTCGAGGACCGGAAAACCCATTGCCATAAACGCCGCGCCGCAGCGCTCGGCCCCGTTTTTTCCGTGAGAGTTGCTGATCCAGAGGTCCGTCCCGGCCGCCAGCCGTTCGGCATCTTCCAAATCGCCAACCCAGATTTCCTCGTCCCGCCGCTGTAAATATGGCGTCTCGCAGGAGGCGACCAGACCTTGAAAGCCGACGCCCATCTCCTTTAGCCAGGAGACCGCCGAAACGAGGTGATCCGGCTCCAGGGCAACGACCGCCGTCGTCCCGGCATAATTGAAGTGGGCGTCCAGCATGCCGTCGAGCAGATTTTCCCGCTGCCAGCGATAACGCCAAGGGACGGGTTCCCCGCTGAATTCCTGCAGAAAATAAAAAAATTCGTCGCTGGCCTTAAGGCCCGATACGCCGTCAAACACCCGGTAAGGAATACCCGCCGCATTTTGCAGTCTCCGGGCGGGGCGCTCCATGCTGGGGCCGATGGCGATCGTCAATTCCGAGCGGAGCATTTGCCGGGCGGAATCCAGCGGCACCCCGCCGCGGGTAAGCGGGGAAAAGCCGGTCAGCAGATGCCCCGATAACGAGGTGGACACATCGGGCAAAGCGATGACCTCCAGTCCGAACGAAGCGATGGTTTCTTTAAGTTCCATCACGTCCGCCGCTGTCAGAAAAGAACCGGGCAGCAGGTTCACCTGGCGTTTTTCCGGCCGCTGCGGTTTGCGCCCCGTCTGCTCCAGCAGGCCGTCGATGATCGACTCGACCATTGCGCCGTACCCCGACTCCAGGGAGCCGCGGTAATCGGGCAGCGAACAGGTCACCAGCAGCGTGTCGCGGAGATTGCGCTTGCGCTTGAATGTTTTGATTCTTCCGGCGTAATCCGCGCCCGACGCCTCCGTGAGCGCGGTGCTTATGACGCCTACGCAGTCCGGACGATGCTTCGCCAGCACTGTCTCCAGCGCCTCCTCCAAATTCCGGTCGCCATCGAAAATCACGTCCATCTCCTGCAGCGCGGTCGTCTGCACCGCAATCGGCTCCCGGTAATGCCGCGTCAGCAGCGTTTTCGCAAACGCGGTGCAGCCTTGGGCCCCGTGGATGATCGGCAGCGAACGGTAGATGCCCTGCAGCGCCAGCACTCCGCCGAGAGGCTGGCCGATTTTCAGAGGATTGCAGCTTAACGGCTTATCCGTTTTGTTAATCGTCATCATGTCCCTCCCTTTCCCAAGGAGCCGGCGTCCGCACCAGGTTCCACACCGGATGCTCAAGGGCGTGCGCCGCCTGCTTGGCAAGGCGGATTAACCCGTCATAACCCGCAAACGCGGTATGCCGCTCCTGGTTAATGTCCACGAACGGGATTTGTTCCTTTAAGGCCATGTACATATTGCGTCCGCCGGCGATAACCAGATCGGCTTTGCGTTCGCGTACGGTTTTGAGGATGCGCCCGGCTCCCCCTTCGGAGATGTATACCGCGTCGTCTCCGACCCGTTCGGCGATCCGGGCGATATCTCCGTCGGTGCTTTTATTCGTGCCGACGCCAACCACCTTGATCCCGAGCTCCTGCAGCGCGGAGATCACCGACCAGCTTTTGACGCCGCCGGTATACAGCACCGCCCGTTTGCCTTTGAGCTGTTTGCGCAGCGGCGCCAGTTCGCGCATCACGCGGGCTTCCTCATGCTCGACCAGGCGGTCGACGCGCCGCTCCACTTCCCGGCTGCCCAGCAGATAGGCCAGCTGCCGCAGGGAATAGCTCGTTTCCTTGGCTCCGTAAAACGATCCCTCAAAATACGGAATCCCGTACTTCCGCTCCATTTTTAGCCCGAGGCCCAGCAGCGCCCGGCTGCATACGATCATATTGACTTTGGCCCGGTGCGCCCCGGCAATTTCCTTAAATCTCCCGTCCCCCGTTATTTTGGCATGAACGTGGATGCCGGCCTGATTTAGGAGCTTTTCGATATCCCAAATTTCGCCGGCGATGTTGTATTCGCCGATCAGATTCACGGCCGTGTCCATGACGGCTGCGGGTTCCACGGTGCCGATCACGTATTGAAGGAGCGCTTCCCCGGCCAGGCGGGTGCCTAAGTTTTTGCTGCCGACGAATCCGGGACTGTTGACGGGAATGCAGGCGATTCCCAGTTCGGCGGCCGCCCGCTTGCATACCGCGTCGATGTCTTCCCCCGTAAGCGCCGAAACGCAGGTCGAATATACAAAAACCGCCGGCGGCGCAAAACGCTTCGCGATATATTCGATCGCCGCGCGCAATTTTTTCTCTCCGCCGAAAATGATGTCATGCTCGCCCAGATCGGTCGTAAAACCGTACGCCGACAGCCGCGGCCCGCTCGACAAGCTGCCCCTCGTCCCCCAGCTATTCCCGGCGCACGCGCTGGGACCGTGAACCAGATGCGCCGCGTCCGCGATCGGAACAAGCGTAATTTGCGCTCCGTCAAACGAGCAGCCGCCCGCAGCTTCACCGGGTTTCGGCCGCGGGCACGGCTTGCTTTGCGGTTCCGCTTTGCCGCAGGAATCGCCTGTTCCCGCATAACCTGTAATACTCATCGCTTCCATCCGTTCTGATCCCTCCTGCTATCCGAATTTCCCGTCCTTGAATCCCGGCATCCTGGCGGATAACCGATTGACCCTGCGCGTTAACGCACAAGGTCAAAGCTGTGGGCCGGAGCGTCTTCATCCAACCGCTCAAGCACCGTATTTACGAATAAGGTAAGCAGATTCAATGCGCCTTGATATCCGATGATCGGATAACGCTGCAGATGATGCCGGTCGAAAATCGGAAAGCCTACCCGGAGCAGCGGCACCCCGGCCTCTTTGGCCGCGTATTTCAGATGGCTGCTGCCGATGGCCAGGTCCACCGGTTCATTAAACAGCAGGGAGCGCAGATGCCAAAGATCGCGGCCGATATGGACCTTGCCTTCCGCGCCGTAAGGGCTGGACGACAGAAGCAGACCTGCCTCCTGTGCGAATTCGGCGTCGCCGTTGGAGCAAACGATATGGACCGGCTCCATCCCCAGCTCCAGGCAAAAGCCGATCAAGCCCAAAAGCAGGTCCGGGTCTCCGGCCATCGCCACCCGTTTGCCATGCAGGTAATTGTGGGAATCGGTCAGCGCGTCGACGACCCGGGCCCGTTCCTGCAGCAGCGCTTCCGGGACCGGCCTGCCGCTCAATTCGCCGATCGTTTCCAGCAGCCGGTCGGTGGCCGCGACGCCCAGCGGCGTGTGCAGCGACTTAACCGGCTGTCCCCAAGTTTCCCCGATATATTCCGCCGTTTTGCGCAGGCTGTATTTTTGCAGCGCCAGCGTTCCCTGCGCATTCGCCGCGGCCGGCACGTCGGCCAGCCGGGTCCCGCCGTAATAATACGCATAAGTTCCGTCCGCTCCGGAATCGAAATTGCCGCTGTGATCGCCCAGCACGGTGCAGTCCGCCCCAAACAGCTCCAGGATGCGCCTAAGTTCGGAGAAGTTGCCGGTATACGGCTCGAATCCAAGCAGAACGTTCAGCTTACCGCTGCTGGCCGGATCGACGGCTTGCCCTGAGGAACGCTCATACAGGTAACTAAGAATCGCCTTCAGCATGTTGTCGTAGCCGGTGATATGCGAGCCGGAAAAGCTGGGCGTATTGGCAAAAGGAATCGGCATCCCCTCCGGCAGCACGCCTTCCTTCCGGGCGTTGCCGATAAAGGCCGACAAGTCGTCGCCGATCACCTCGGCCATGCAGGTGGTGCTCATCGCGATCATTTCGGGTTTGTAGAGCGCGACGCTCGTCTCCAGCCCGTCGATCAAATTGCGCATCCCGCCGAACACGGCGCCGTCCTCCGTCATCGAAGAGGACACCGCGGGAACCGGCTCTTTGAAGTGGCGGGCGAAATGGCTGCGAAAATAGGCGGTACACCCCTGCGAGCCGTGAATGAACGGCAGCGTTTTTTCGAAACCCAAGGCGGCCATCACCGCCCCGAGCGGCTGGCAAGCTTTGGCCGGGTTGACGACCACCGCCTGGCGGGCAAAGTTTTTGTCCGCGTACTCCTGCGACCTGGTATATGCCGCGGTTTGCAGGACCTCTTCCTCCGGGCAGGCGTTTTCGAACTCGCGTTTTCTTTCCCGCTGGCGGACGTATTTTTCGCTGTCGAACAGCTTGTTATGGTCCAAAATCGTCCTAGGTTCGCTCATGCCGTCACCTCCTCTTTTTGCCGGGTCTTCACCAAATTCCATACTGGGCTGTTGACGGCCATATCCATGTCGCGGGCGAACACCTTAAACCCGTCAAAACCATGATAGGGGCCGCTGTAATCCCAGGAATGCATTTGCCGGAACGGGATGCCCATTTTGTGGTAAACGTATTTCTCCTTCACGCCGGCGCCCATCAGATCGATATCAAGCCGCTGGGCGATCTCCTCCAGTTCGTATGCGCCTGGATCGTCCATCAGGATCGTCGCTTGTTTCAACTCGGGAATCGTTTTTAAATAGTCGTCCTTGTGGGCGAATTCATAACCGGTAGCCACGATTTCCATGCCCAGATCCTCGTAAGCGCCGATCGTATGCCGGGCCCGCAAGCCGCCGATCAGCAGCATCACCTTCTTGCCGGCGAGCCGCGGACGGTATTTGGCGATTACCGCGTCCATTTCGTCCTTATAGCGGGCGATTACTTTTTCGCAATTTTCCTGGATCGTCTCATCGAACAAGGCTGCGATCTTGCGCAAGCTTTCGATCGTTTTGGTCGGGCCGAAGAAGTTGTATTCCAAGGACGGGATTCCGTACTGATTCTCCATCACTTCGCACATATAGTTCATTGAGCGGAAGCAATGGATGAGGTTCAGCTTCGCTTTATGCGCGGTCATGATCTCCTGGAGCGTGCCGTCGCCGGACCATTGCCCGATCACCCTTAGCCCCATTTCCTCCAGCAAAATCCGCGACGCCCAGGCGTCCCCGCCGATGTTATAATCGCCGATGATGTTGACATCGTATGGCCCGCACTCCTTCAGCTCCGCCCGGCCCATCACAAAATCGCGGATGGCGTCGTTGGCGATATGATGGCCGAGCGACTGGCTGACGCCGCGGAAGCCTTCGCAGCGGACCGGCACGATCGGGATGCCCAGCTCCTTGCTCATTTTTTTGGCCACGGCTTCAATGTCGTCGCCGATCAGGCCGACCGGGCATTCCGACTGGATGGTAATCCCTTTGGCCAGCGGAAACATCTCCTTGATTTCCCGGCAAATGACCTCCAGCTTTTTGTCCCCGCCAAACACGATATCCGTCTCCTGAAAATCGCTGGTCACCTGCATCGCTGTAAAGTTGTCGATCCCCAACATACCGCTGGCATAATTCCGCCGCGTACCCCAACTGTATTGGCCGCAGCCGATCGGCCCGTGGCTGATGTGGACCATATCCTTGATCGGCCCCCATACCACGCCTTTGGAGCCGGCGTAGGCGCAGCCGCGGATCGTCATCACGCCCGGACGCGACTTGACGTTGGATTTGATGGCGCATTTGCAGTTAGTCTGCTTGTAGTCCTCCTCCATCACTTCGTAGTGGCGTTTGCGTTCCTTTTTGGCTTTCTCCGGGAAGATCTCCAGCATCTCCTCGACGAGCTTTTTCTTTTGGATCACGTCCGTCGTTCCCATTCTCCAACCTCCCGCTCCTTATTTATCTCTTAATCCGTAATCTACCGCGCGGCCGCGCTTAAAGCGCGGTTTTCATCCGTTTTACGGCCTCTTCCTCGTTTTCGATCACCCCAAACTCCATCAGCAGGTCTTCCAGCTCCTCCATGCTGATCGGCGTCGGAATCGTCAGCATGTCGTTGTGCAGAATTTTGTCGGCCAACTGCTCGTATTCGGCGGCTTGGGAATGGCTTTCGTTATACTGGGTGACGGTCATTCTCCGCAGCTCGGCATGCTGCACCACGTTATCCCGCGGCACGAAATGGATCATCTGCGTGTTCAGGCGGCGGGCAAGCTCGGTGATCAGCTCATCCTCGCGGTCCGTGTTGCGGCTGTTGCAGATTAAGCCCCCGAGGCGGACGCCGCCGCTGTTGGCGTATTTCAAAATGCCGCGCGCAATGTTGTTGGCGGCGTACATGGCCATCATTTCGCCGGAGCAGACGATGTAAATTTCCTCCGCTTTTTTCTCGCGGATCGGCATGGCGAAACCGCCGCAAACCACGTCGCCAAGCACGTCGTAGGAAACGAAGTCCAGCCCTTCATAGGCGCCTTCCTCTTCGAGGAAATTGATCGCCGTTATAATGCCGCGTCCCGCGCAGCCGACGCCCGGCTCCGGACCGCCGCATTCCACGCACTGGATGCCGCCGAACCCTTCCTGAATGACGTCCGCCAGCTCCAAATCCTCGACCGAACCCCGCTCCGCCGCCAAATGCAAAACGGTTTGCTGCGCTTTCGTGTTCAGAATCAGCCGGGTAGAGTCCGCTTTCGGGTCACAGCCGACAATCATAATTTGTTGATTGAATTTTTTGGCCAGCTGGGCCAGCGTATTTTGCGAAGTCGTCGATTTGCCGATTCCGCCTTTTCCGTAAAATGCGATTTGTCTCATAGGAATGACCTCCATTTTAGAAATTTGGTTTCATATTTGGCATGCTGCAAAATCAGTTCTTCAATCTGGCCAGGTTTGACTACCGGGATGATGCCGGCCGCCTTCAGCTTAGCTTCGGGTACTTTGCCGATGCCCGCCGAAAAAAGCACCGAACAATCGCTTAAGCTGTCGATAATTTCCTGCAGCGTCGCCGCTTTATCCCCATTGCAGCTCGCTTTGCCGTGACAATAAGCCTGCACTTTGCGAATCCCGAGGAAGGTAACATCCTGTCCGTCGGTCTCATACACCATAAATTCCTTGGCATGGCCGAAATGCAGGTTGACCCGGCCTTCGCCCCGGGAAGCGACTGCAGCTCTCAGCCTATAGCCAGCAGTTTCCGCAGGCGCTCCCGAAGCGGTGGCCGCGGGGCAAGCACACCCGCCTTCCGGCCGGCGTCCGGCAGCCGCTTTCGCCGCTTGGCGTTCCGCCAGCCGCTTCACTTTCTCCTCCAGGTCGGCTTGCAGCCGCTCCCGCGCTGCCGGGTCAAGCGGCGGCGCCGATGCAAGCCGCTCCCAAGTGAAATCGCCACTGCGATCCTCTCCCAGGAGGCCGATGGCATCGGCGCGGCACTGCCGGCAATGCCTCATGAGTTGCGCCCCCGCTCCGCCGCAAGCTTCTTGGACGGCGTGCAGCAGCTTCGGCGGCGGCGCCTCGCGGCCCTCCTGTTCGTAACGGCTGCCCGGAGCGATGATGAGCGGCATAATGTTGTGCATAAAAGCCCCTAACCGCTTCACCATGCCGGCCAGAACCGGCATATGCACGTCATTGACGCCCGGGATCAGCACCGAGTTGACTTTGACCAGCACCCCTTTGTCGCTTAGGGCTTTCAGCCCGAGCAGTTGGCGGGTGATAAGCAAGCTTGCCGCTTTCCGGCCTTCATATTTGCGGCCCGATTCTTCGTCATATACCCAACCGTAAATTTGGCTGCCGATATCCGGATCGACCGCATTGATCGTGATCGTGACATGGGCAATGCCAAGTTCAACGATTTGATCAAGGTATTTCATCAAGTTTAGGCCGTTGGTGCTAAGGCAAAGCGTAACATCCGGAACGGCGCTGCGGATCCGGCGAAACGTATCGAACGTCTTATCCGGATTGGCCAGAGGATCGCCCGGACCGGCAATGCCGACGACGGACAATTGCAGAAGCTGGGCGGCGACGCCGGCCGCTTTGCGGGCCGCTTCTTCCGGAGTCAGCACTTCACTGACGACGCCGGGCCTGCTCTCGTTAACGCAGTCAAACTTTCGGTTGCAATAATGGCACCCGATATTGCAAGCCGGTGCCACCGGCACGTGCATCCGCGCAAAATAACGGTGCGCCGCTTCGCTGTAGCAGGGGTGCCTGGTGATGTCGCTGTTTAAGATTGGGCGGACGTCCGCGCTTATGGGATCCATGCGTTCCTCTCCTTTCTTTTCCTTCAGTGTCAGCTTTCCAAATCAACGGGCCCGAATAATTTGAATAAACTGTAAAAATTTATCTATATCATAGTTTCACGTTAAAACTACGTCAATTAACGTATCACCAAATTCCGTCCATTTCGCAGCAAGTTAACAAATCGGTCAAAATTTATGTCATATTAATTAACATGCGAATCACATGGATGCGTTTACATTTCAAATTCTCAATTGCTTACATAATCATCAATGGCCGGCGGGTTGGTCAGCAGATTAACACCCGCTGCCCAGATGCTTTGCACGATTATCCCATTTGATCCGGAGGCAGAGAGGAAGATAAATTCAGGAGAAGAAAACAGGTTTGGGAGAAGCAGACCTGTTCGAGATCATTAGTTCGGGAGCGTTAGACAGGTTTGTGAGAAGGAGGTTTGTGAGAAGGAGGTTTGTGAGAAAAAGGTTTAGGAGAAGGATATTTAGGAAAAGTGAAGCAGACCTCACGGGAGGAATGGGACAAGTCACCGGGAAAAATGAAAGGACCTTGATTAGCCTCCACCCTCTCCCCCCTGAACAAGAGGGATAATCGTGCAAAGCAGCATGCAGAGCATGCAGGGATACCAAGGCACGAACGCTATCATAATTTATTTTGTCAAGCACCGATCTCGGTTTTGAGCCTATAAAATGTTTAAGCCGGAGCTCTCCAAAAGTCCAGGAAGCACAAAAAATCCCCTCCGCTTAAACCGGAGGAACGCTCATCGGCTTAAGCAAAAGGGATTCTGTTTGTTTTTCGGGGCTTAGGGAAACCGCGATCAACGCACTTTCCGAACGGCCGGAATTTCCCATTACTGGATTGTTAGCTAACGACCTCAGCAGCTTCATCGGAAGGAAGCAGGATTTCAAACACTTTTCCGTGCTGCAAAATGGTGATGCCTCTGGTTTTGTCTTTCATCACGACAACCTCCGGTTTGGCGGACATCCGTTCCAAGTAGTGCTCGGGCACTTCGCCGGAATTGCTGACGACCAAACCTTCCACTTCGCGTTCGTCATTTTCGCCTAATTGCAGATCAATCACTTGCTCAAATACATCCGAAAACTGCTCAAAGCTGTCGGTATACACCGAAATGCATTTCATAGGGTCTCTCATCCTCTACTATTGTCTTTGTCTGCTGGGTTACGCATCTTCTTTATTTTTCCTGCTTCTCGGTTTTTTCATACGTTTCTTGCCTTCCCGGCACACGTCCAGGAGCGGGCAGACTTCGCATTTCGGGTTTTGCGCTTTACAGTGGTATCTCCCGAAAAAAATAAGCCGATGATGCGTTAACGTCCACTCGTCCCTCGGCACCCGCTTCATTAGCTTTTTTTCGACCTCCAGGACGGAATCGTTCCACCCTGCCAGCCCAAGCCGTTTGCTGACACGTTCCACATGAGTGTCAACCGCAATCGCCGGGACGCCAAACGCATTGGAAACGACCACATTGGCCGTTTTCCTTCCGACCCCGGGCAGCTGTACCAGCTCCTCGTGTTCGCGCGGCACTTCTCCCCCGTATCGTTCCAGCAAAATCCGGCACAGGTTTTGAATATGCTTCGCTTTGCTGCGGAACAAACCGATTTTGCGGATGTCCTGCTCCAGCTCTTCCAACGGAACCGAAAGATAATCTTCAGGCGTTTTATACTTCCGGAACAAATCCGCCGTGACTTTGTTCACGGTCGCATCGGTGCATTGCGCGGACAGGAGCACGGCAATCGTTAACTCAAAAGCGTTGCTATGGTTCAGCTCACAGCGCGCATCCGGAAACATGGCACCGATGGTGTCCAATATATGACGGACATCTGCAGCATTCATGTCTCCACCCCTTTACCCGAGAAAAAACCGTCTTGATCCGGGAAACATCCCGCATCAAGACGGTTAATCTCACGAAAAATGATCGATTATTGCTTTTCGATTTCAACCAGCTCGTCTCTGCCTGAAATACAAAACAATTTTATCATTTTCCTTGAGCGATTGCACGGAAATCGTTGTGTCACCTTGGTGAATTTACTCTCTTCACTTTGACCGCCGTCAGGCCTTCAAAATCAATGCTGATCGTATCCCCTTCATGCAAATCGGACAACTTGATGACATTTCCGTTATTATCCAAAAACCGGGCGTCCTTCACATAAATATAGTTGCTGAAATTGTCTTTACTTATGCCGATGCGGTCACTCGAAGCATTTACATACGCTACTTCAAATTGTTTGGAGATTCTGAGGCCAAGCAATTCTACCTTGTCTTGTCTGGAATCCAGAACAGCTACAACCGGATCCCCTTTAGAGAAGTCATTAAAGGTAGGTTTTGATTTTCCGGAAATCTCCATATCCAAACTCGAGTTGTAAGGCAATCTGAGGAGTTCCCCCTCCACTTCAATTACGATCTCTTTGTTGGAAGTGTCCGCCTCCACAAACTTGCCGACGTATTTGTAAATGACCTGAACGGAAACCACCCGGTCACCCAAATAAGCGATATTAACAATTCGATTTTTAGTCAGAAGATCCTCGAGCTCATCCAAATCTAGATCATCATAATCGGAGTCGTAATACGCTTCCGTCTTATCATCCAGCGTAAACGCATGCGGTTTTCCTTCCGAGTCCATAACCATCAGGGCCTGCAGTTTAGTATCGTAGGAAACGACGGTCGCTTGTTTGAGATGCTTCACATTGCGTCCGAGAACCTCGATTCCGGTTACAACATCGGTGCTGTTCAGCGTCAGCTTGACTTGGTCCCCATTGTTCAGATCGGCGATCAGATCGTCGATGCCGGGATTGGCAATCCCGGCGATCTTAATCACAGGCTTATCGTCAAGCAGCCTCGTTTCCAGGGCACCGCCGCTTCTTTTGATCGTCAGCATGTTGGCGTCGGTGCCGATTTCCAGCAACGTCCCTTCGAGCGCCCGCTCCGTGCTTCCGGTCACTTTGAGGGAGACGAGAACGCTGTTTTTTACCGTGTATTGAACAGCAGCGCCTTTTTGCAATTCGCTTAAGCTCATCAGTTGATTTTGGTACTGGAGCAGCGCATTTTTATCGACTTCATACTTCCCCGTCGTGCCGTCTTGATCTTTAATGGTAACGGTGTTGCCGTCCGCATAAACCGCTTCGATCACACCGGTTCCATTCTTGCTTAACACGGTCGATTGAATGATGATAGGCCTGTGCTGGCCGGAGTAAGTTTCCCGTTTAACGACCATCTTGGTGTCCGGCTGGAGATTAGCCGGTTTGATCGCTTTGCCGCTTTGATCCAGGAAAACCGTGCTATCGTCATACACAATCGTCTCGGGCTCGTTACCGACGAGCAGCAGCAAGCGGTTGTCGCCAAGTATCCGCAGCATCGTTCCTTCCACGCTGTCCAACTGCTCCGCCGGATCGATGATCTCAACGTAAGCGGCCGAACCCGCCTTATCAACCGCCAAAACTTTCGTGTACAGCTTCAATTGGCTTTTGTTGATTTTGACTTCGGAATCTTTGGCGAAATAAGCGGTACGGTTGTCCAAAGCAAAGGTTTTCGTTTGTCCGTTCGCGTATAACGTCAGTCTGTCGCCTGTCAAATTGGTGACGATGCCTTCATACGCGTTCTCATAGTTGGCGCTGATATACTCACTGCCACGGCTTAAAAACGCAGCCATTTGCGCACGCGTCACTTTCCCTTGCGGGTCGAACTTTTTGCCTTCAACCCCGGTCGTAATTTTCAATTGAACCGCGACATTCACGTATCCGCGGGCATTCACGGAAATGCTCGATTGGTCGGCAAAACCCGTGGACAAGGTTGCCGAAGCTTTCGCTTCAGCGTCCTTTCCCAAGGCCCGAACGAGAATTTTGGCAACCCACTCGCGCGTCGCTTTTTTCTCGCCCCAGGATTCTTTGTCCGCCGTTGCGGCGATTTCCTCGTTCTTATCCAGCAGATTTTTGGACAACGCCAGCTCCAGATAAGGCTTGAAATAGTTGCCGACTTTCAAATCCGCCGGGACTTTCGAGCCGTTGCCCAATTGGGATTCCAGATTCATTAGCCGAATCGCCATCGTGATCGCTTCCTGCTGCGTTACGACGTCCCCCGGCCGGAATTTTCCGGCATCGCCAAGAATGATCCCTTCGGCGGCCAGCTTATATATATGTTTTTCCGCCCAAAAACCGTTCGCCACGTCGCTGAACAACGACGTCGTTGAGGAAATCGTTTGCGAAGTTCCCGTAGATGTGGAAGACATCTCATCGGCGAACACTGCTGCGCCTCCGCTGAAACACATCGCCGTTACGAGCATGGCGGAAACCGCTCTATGGGCATTTCTTCGAGAACTGCGTTTAAATGATGCCATCCAATTCTCCCCTTTTAAAAAAGTTCTCCTTGTCATGTTCGACGCGGGCAGGCGAGTTCCTTCAATTTTCCCCTAATTTCTTAACAGAGGATGATCTAATTCGACATGTCCCATCAAGGTGTCGACCTTTTCCCCGTCAACGAGCAGCTCGATGGCATTAACTTCCTGAAATTGAAACAGCGTTTTGGTCAGCGCTTCGATCGCCAGCGCCTCTCCGCCGGCACCTTGGCGCGCCTCATCAGGCAGCGACATATCGACCGTCAATACTCCATCCGCAAGCGTAGCCGAGTGAAAAACAGCTTTCTCCCAGAGAGCAAACAAGCCGGTATTTTCGCTGGACTGCAGCGTTTTTAGCGCCGCCAAATATTTGTCTTGATCGGATTCGAACGAAATTTGCCGGGTTTCCTTCGTTAACTCCAGCATGTTATCATCCGTATAATAAGCCTCGATCGATGTTGTTTGCAGCGGCGATTGTGCCTGCTCCTTCCCGTTATCCTCTCCTTGCGAGCCCTGCCCTTCATTTTGCGGAGCCGCCGCCACAGGCTCCCCGACAGCCTCGTTCGACCCTGCGTTTCCCGTTCCGGTGGTCGGAGCGGCCTGCGGTTTTTGACCGCAACCGCTGCTCAGCAAGAGCAAAACAACCAGCATCCCCATGACCCATCCTTTTCTGTTCACGGTTGTTCCTCCTTCCCGCGTTTAGTTCACGCCGAGATATTCTTTGATTCCATCGACAATTCCCTGTGCCACATTGTTCTGGAATTCTTCCGTGTATAGCAGGGCTTCGTCGTTTTTGTTGCTTAAATATCCGCATTCCAGCAGCACCGCCGGCATGGTCGTTTCACGAGTGACGTGCAGGCTTTGCGTGCGCACCTTGCGGTCCGGAAGCCCCGACGATTCCACGAGATGTTTGTGCATAACCTTCGCCAAACCCGCGCTTTCGGAGCGGGTGTAATACGTCTCAACTCCGGTCGCCGTCGCCGGGCCGGAATTCGCATGGATGGAAATAAAAATGTCCGCATTGGCATTTTCCGCAATCTTCACCCGATCCTGCAGTGTCGGATATGTATCGCTCTCGCGCGTCATCACGACGTTAATGCTCGGCCCTTGTTCCAAAAGCAGTTGCTGTACTTTTAAAGCGACGGCAAGGTTGAAGTCCTTTTCCTTTTTCTTCGTGATGCTGCTCGCTCCCGGATCTTTCCCCCCGTGCCCGGCATCGATCACGACCGTAGTCAAGCCGCCATCTGTGTCCGTTCCGTCCCCTGGAGCAATTGCTTCGGCATTCAAATCAACGATAATAAGTCCGTCATTTTCGTTTACCAGTGAATAATTCACCTGATGATTCAGGTCCAGCACGACGCGTACGGTCCAAGGATCGCTGCTGAACAAAGCGAATCTAACGCTGGACACGTCTGGAGAATCGATCACTTCCATCATACCGCTCTGATTGCTATCCATCGTTTGGCCGGTCGCAAGCGACTCGGCAAAAACGGTTTGCGGCAGATCTACCACTAGCCGGTCGGGGCCATTCATCGTAAAAATGTTCGGCGTCACGTTCTTGTCCACGTCGATCATCAAACGATTGTCAATAAAGCTGATGCCGTTGACGGAAGCCAATTCACCGCCATTTTCCGGCTCGATCGGCGTTCCCGGCTGCTCCGATTCGTTGCCCGACTCGGGGCTATCGATACTGCCGCTACCGCTGCCGGAGCTCGGACTCGTTAAATAAACCGATTTGCTGGAATTGTCCCAAGATACCGCAAGCCCCATCTGCTCGCCCACGAATCGCAAAGGGACAAGCGTGGTATCTTTGGCCAGCATGGGGGCAACCGTCAGCATGAACTCACTGCCGTTTACCGTTGCCGTCGTCTTGTTGACGGCCAAAGTGAGAATTGTTCCGGGTTGCTGTATGGTTACCGTGCCCGTCATTTTTTCCCAGTTGACGTCAAAACCAAGCTCCTCCGCGACGACACGAATTGGAATCATCACATTGCCATTTACATTTTGGACTTGTCCATTTTCGGGCAAGGTTAGCGCCCTTCCATCCAGATAAACACTGGTACTTCCCGCGGCAGCATGTCCCGTTTGCGAAAACGCAAACAATAAAATTAAAGTGAACAACATTGCCGCCAAATTTTTTTTCCTCATTCGTCACCCCTACCATCCTAGTATTTTTGCCTCATGACGGCCGATGAAACCTTACCCAAATCTTCGACATCACCAGACGACATATTAGACGCTCCGAACCTTGAAAAGTTGCGAAATTATGGCATTTTTCTGCGTATAATTTGCTACTGTTTCCTATCAAACTACTGCATTTCCTGATTTTGCGAAAAGCAAAGCCTCAAACCCTCCAAAAGAAGGTAGGCAATTTGACTCTTCGGAAGAAAAACAGCGTAAAAAAAGAGGCTCCCTAAGGTAGACGACCTTTTGGGACAGCCTCGTTTCTGCATGTAAACTTTCCAAAATTCCTTTAGCTTCCGGATCTGGTGATCGGGTGCTCAAGGTCCGCATGGCCCATAAGCGATTCGACCTTTTCTCCGCCTACGGTAACCTCGATTTGCTTCACCTCGTCGAACTGGAACATCGTCTTTTTCAGCGCATCGATGGCTAGCGCCTCGCCGCCCGCGCCGAGCCGGGCCTCGTCCGGCAGCTCAATATCGAGCGCCAGCTCGCCGTTCGCTTCGGAAAAAGCGGCGCTGTTGAGCTTCACTTTCTCCCATAAAGAAATCAAACCTGGATCGGCCGACTGCAGGGCCTTAAACGCTTCTTCATATTTGAGGTCTTCTTGCCCTTTCGGCACCTCAATCTCACGCTCGGCCGGCTTCAATTCTATAAGATCATTATCCGTAAAATAAACCTTAACCGTCAGCTTGACCTGCTCCGATGTTTGCTGCGGCCCGCTTGCATCGGTTTGGCCCGCTCCCTCGCCACCGGCACCCTGGCTGGAATCGGCCGCCGGGCCCTGGCCATTATTCGCGCCGCCTTCCGCGACGTTTGAAGCATTCCCGGTATCCGCCGGCATAGCTGCAGGCTTTTGTCCGCAGCCCGCCAGCGCCAACAGAGCGATGATCAGCAAAAGACATCCCATTTTTCTCATGCCGCTACCCCCTTGTTTATCGTTTATCTCCGACAAAATCACAGGCCCAAGTATTCCTTAATCCCCGCAACGATGCCTTCGGCAACGCGCTGTTGAAACTCTTCGCCATACATGAGAGACTCGTCGTTCTTGTTGCTGAGGTACCCCACTTCAAGAAGCACGGCGGGCATCGTCGTCTCGCGGGTCACGTGCAGACTGCTGTAGCGCACTTTGCGATCCGCCAGCCCTGTTGCCTGGACGAGATGTCTGTGCATCACGTTGGCGAGGGGGATGCTTTCCTCCCGGGTATAATACGTCTCCGAACCGCTCGGATTGGCCGGCGGATCGATGCTGTTGCCGTGGATGGAAACAAACACGTCGGCGCCTGCATCATTGGCTATTTTTACGCGATCCTGCAGCGACAACGTCACATCCGAATCCCGGGTCATTATTAAATCGAGTCCGGGCTCCTGCTCCAACAGAGCCTGTACCTTTAACGCCACCGCCAGCGTAAAATCCTTCTCTTGCCGCTTCGTTACGCTGGTCGCCCCCGGCTGGCCGCCGCCATGTCCTGCATCGATGACGACGATCAGCCTACCGTTTATTCCCAGATCGCGGCCCGGGTTTGCTGCATCCGCCGTCAAGTCAACGATGACGAGGCCGTCGCCGTTATTCGTCAGCTTAAATTGGCTGCCGCGGTTTAGATCGATCACGATGCGGACCGTCCCCGGAACTTCGCTGTATATAGAATAGCGGATTTTCGACACGTCCGGATTTCCGGCGGTCGCCAGCTCCCCTTTATTATACTCGTCCAGCGGATATTGCTCCAGAAAAGACTTGTCAAACCCGGCATTCGGAACGTCCACGACGATCCGGTCGGGAGCGGTCATTGTAAACACGTTCGGTTCAACGCTGCCGGATACCGCAAGTATCAACCGGTTTTCGCCAAAGCCCATCCCCGTAATGAGCGCCGGGCCGGTCTGCTCGTTTACCGTACCGCCATTCCCTTCTCCCTGCGGCATATCGGCGGTAATGCCTTTATCGTCGTCGTTGGAAGGGATGTATGTATTGTCTTGCTCCGGCTCATCCGCCGGCACCTTGATTTCTCCGTCCGGCGCCGCGGCTCCGCTGACATGCCCGGGCAGAACGCCGTCCACCGAACCGCCGACCGGACTGTATAAATACGCGGATTTGGATTCGTTGTTCCAGCTTACATTCAACCCCATTTGCTCGCCGACAAACCGCAGCGGCACCAAAGTCGTATCGCCCTGCAGAAAAGGAACGCCGTTCAGCTTTACCTTCCGTTCGCCCACAACGGCCGTTTCTTCGCCGATCTTCAGCTTCAGGTTGGTTCCCGCCTGTTTGATCGTCAACGTACTGCTCGCCTTGTCCCAAGCAACATCGTAGCCAAGCCCTTCGACGATCACGCGGATCGGCACCATCACGCTCCCTTGAACAATCCCGGCCTGCGCATTTTCCGGCTGCACCAGCTCTTGGCCGTCCAAATAAATGTGCGTGCCGGACGAAGCCGCGTGGCTTAATCCCGGTAGTCCAAGCAAAAAAAGCCACGCAAACAAGAAAAAGCCGATTTTCTTCATGAACCTCATCCCTACCTCACCCTAGTTAAATTTACCGACAAAAAGAATCCTCATCCGCAAAAGGCTGCTAATTACTTCCATAATATCAGAAAATAGCGCCTCCTGATAGACTTATATTTTCAAAGAGCTACAAAAACGGACATTCGATGACGCGCGAGCCGTCCACCTTAGGCCCAACGAAAAGGATAAGCGCAAAAAGTGGCGTTATTCCGGCGGTATCCGACCATTCGAGCGAAATAAAGGAATTTTATGTCGCTATTTTCTTAAGCCCGTCAGAACTCACCTGCTTTTCTGATCACTTATAGGAAAATAGGGACAAGAAATGCCGTTAAGGGGGATGAACATGCCTGGATCCGGGTAATAAGCACAAAAACCGCCGCTATTTCTGCGGCTCCCGTAAACGCGGCCGCCACCGCCTTATGAACGCAAAAAAACTCCCGGTCATAAACCGGGAGCTCCCATTCTTTGACGGCTAAAGTTTAACCGAATCTTCTTTTCTCGTAAGCTGCGATCAAATCCTCGTGCTGCAGCGTCAGGCCGATGTCGTCCAGGCCTTGCAGCAGGAATTGGCGGCGGTGCTCGTCGAGATCAAAAGCGATATTCAGGCCGTGTTCGTCCTTAATCGTCTTTTCTTCCAGATCCACCGTCAGCTTGTAGCCTTCATGGGCCGCCGTGCGCTGGAACAGCTCTTCGACTTGCTCCTCCGACAGCTTGATCGGCAAGATGCCGTTTTTAAAGCAGTTGTTGTAAAAAATATCGGCAAATGACGGCGCGATGACGCAGCGGAATCCGTAATCGAGAATCGCCCACGGCGCGTGCTCCCGCGAAGAGCCGCAGCCGAAATTCGCGCGCGAGATCAGGATCGATGCTCCTTCATAGCGCGATTTGTTTAAATCAAACTCGGAATTGACATTGCCTTCGGTGTCAAAACGCCACTCGTAGAACAAAAATTGTCCAAACCCCGTACGTTCGATGCGTTTAAGGAATTGCTTAGGAATAATGGCGTCGGTATCGACATTGACGCGGTCCACGGGACCGACGATGCCGGTCAGTTTTTTAAATGCTTCCATCGATCGATTCTCCCCTTTTTACCTTGATTAGCTCAGGACTTCGCTTTTGATTTCCCACTCGCGAACATCGACAAAACGTCCCTTGATCGCAGCCGCGGCCGCCATCGCCGGAGAAACGAGGTGCGTTCTGCCGCCGCGTCCCTGCCGCCCTTCAAAGTTCCGGTTGGAGGTGGAAGCGCAGCGCTGTCCGGGCTGGAGAACGTCCGGGTTCATCGCCAGGCACATGCTGCAGCCGGCATCGCGCCATTCAAATCCGGCTTCCGTGAAAATTTTGTCCAGGCCTTCCTTTTCCGCCTGCAATTTCACGCGGCCGGAGCCCGGTACGACAATCGCCGTCACTTTATCGGAAACCTTGTAGCCTTTGGCGATTTGCGCCGCCGCGCGCAAGTCTTCGATCCGTCCGTTCGTGCAGGAACCGATAAACACGTAGTCGATCTCGATGTCCGTCATCGGCGTTCCCGGCGTCAGGCCCATGTATTCAAGCGCCTTCTCGGCCGCTTTCCGCTCGTTGTCCGTAGCGAAATCCGCCGGATTAGGGACGCGTCCGTCGATGCTGGTGCCCATGCCCGGGCTCGTGCCCCAGGTTACCTGCGGAATCAGCGAATCCACGTCAAATTCGACCACGCGGTCATATTCCGCGCCTTCGTCAGTCGCCAGCTTTTTCCATTCAGCCACCGCTCGCTCGAACGCTTCGCCTTGCGGCACATGCTGGCGCCCGCGCAAATAGTCAAACGTCGTTTCGTCCGGAGCGATCAGCCCCGCTCTGGCGCCGGCTTCGATCGACATGTTGCAGACGGTCATCCGCTCTTCCATCGACAGCTCGCGGATCGCTTCGCCCGTATACTCAATGACGTATCCGGTCGCAAAATCGGTGCCGTATTTGGCGATTACGCCGAGGATCATGTCTTTGGCCGTTACGCCCGGTTTGCGTTTACCTACGAACCGTACTTCCAGCGTCTTGGCTTTGGCCTGCTGCAAGCATTGCGTAGCCAGCACGTGCTCCACCTCGCTGGTGCCGATTCCGAAGGCCAATGCCCCAAACGCGCCGTGCGTCGACGTATGGCTGTCGCCGCAGACGATCGTTTTCCCGGGATGCGTAAGGCCAAGCTCCGGCCCCATAACGTGAACAACGCCTTGATCGATCGTGTCCAAATCGTACAAAGTTACGCCGAAATCACGGCAGTTTTGCGACAGCGTATCGATCTGCTGCTTGGAGATCGGGTCGCTGATGTTGTAGCGGTCTTTGGTCGGAACGTTATGGTCCATCGTCGCGAAAGTCAGATCCGGACGGCGAACCTTGCGGCCGCTCAGCCGCAGGCCTTCAAACGCCTGAGGCGAAGTGACCTCGTGCACGAGATGCAAATCGATGTAAATAATGCTCGGTTTGCCCTCTTCCTGATAAATCACGTGATTATCCCAAATTTTCTCATACATCGTTTTTTTGCTGCTCATTTTTTTCACCCCACACAAGGAATCGAACCTGGAACAAAGCGGAAAGCCGGCGGTTTTACGACCAATCGGCCAGCGCTTTGTATGTTGAATTCAATATAGCACGTTCCCGTTAATTGTTCCAAGATATAATAACTATAATTGTGATAGGGTCAGCCTATAAGTAAGCCCTTATTCTTGAAATGATCCAGTCTATTGCTAGACCAACAAGCAACCAGAAGGAAAAATGAATCCCATAAAGAACGAACTGCCACAATAATTCGCTATTCATCATATAGTGCAATTTCGTCAACTCATGATTAAACCATAATAACGGTGGGCTTGTAAGAGCGAGCAACAGGTTTTTGTCATCGTATCCCGTGAGATTATAAACGCAAACAATCAACGAAAGCAGCGGCAGCCAGAAGCTCAGTTTTTTTATTAATCTCAACATGTTAATCCTCCCATCGTCTAAATTCTAGCATAAAAGGAATTTGAGGAAATCTATAGAAATGAAAAAGTGTAGGTGATTTTCACCCGAATGCCCCGAAAATCCCGTCAAATGCAAAAGCTTTTGCATTTCAATCCCTCTAAAGTGGTGATTTACGGAAAATAGAATGCACTTTTTGCAGTTGAATCTTATCGGGCAGTCCTTCTTCCCCTGAAAAACGCACATAGTTGAGATACGAATATTAATTTTTTTTTACACATATTACCTGTTAAAGTTCACGGATACGTTTCTGAGGAGGATCGCCATGGCAAGGCCGCTTGAAGCAAATGTGGAATATCTGAAGCGCACCCTTAGCCATTTTTCCGATGCCGTCTTCAAGGAATTGGATGTAGGGCAAACCGGCTTTCAAGTCATCATTGTCTATCTCTCCGGGATCGCGGACATCAATGCAATTAATGAACAAATCGTCAAACCGTTGATTCTGGCGGGGCTCGGGGACAATAAACCTGCGTATGCCCCGGAAACATTAAAGGAAGACCTGCTGCAGAAGACCGCTTCGCCGGTCGGAATTGAAACGGGCGAGTTTCTGGATAAGTGTGTTTTGGAAGTATTGTCGGGGAAGACTTGCCTGCTCATTGAAGGAATCGATGAAGCGCTGATTGTCGAGACCGCAAATTTCCCTGCTCGAAATGTGGAAGAACCCGCTACCGAAACTTTGGTAAGAGGACCGAGGCAAGGTTTTGTCGAAGACATGGCCAGCAATCTTGCCATGATCAGACGATTTGTGAAGGACGTCAGTTTCAAAATCGATAAATACCGGGTTGGAAAAAGATCTTCCCGAAACTTGGCCGTGCTCTATATCGCCGACATTGCCAATCCGGAACTGGTTCAGGACATCAAAAAAAGGATTGAAGCCATCGACATCGACGATATACAAGATAGCGGGATCGTAGAGCAATTGATCGAGGAAACACCGTGGTCTCCGTTTCCGCAGCTTCAAGCGACGGAACGCTCGGATAAAGCGGTGAGCGCCCTGATGGGCGGAAAGGTTGTCATCATGCTGGACGGCACGCCGTTCGTGCTGATAGCTCCGATGACTTTCTGGATGCTGGCCCAATCCCCGGAGGATTATTACGAACGGTTCCCGTTAGGGTCATTTTTTCGCATTCTTCGTCTAATGGCGTTGTTTATAGCAACTTTCCTGCCTTCCCTATACGTCAGCTTGGTTTCCTTCCATCCCGGGCTCATCCCGCCCGATCTGGTCATGTCCATTGTGGCCTCGCGGAAAGGCATCCCCTTTCCGGTCTTTGTCGAGGCCCTGATCATGGAAGTGTCATTGGAAATCCTGCGCGAGGCAAGCCTGCGGCTGCCCAAAGGCATAGGCCAGGTCATCGGCATCGTAGGAGGGCTTGTCATCGGGGAAGCGGCCATCCAGGCGTCGATCGTCAGTCCTTTCATGGTGATTATCGTCGGGGTTACCGCGATCTCATCCTTTGCGAGTCCGCAGTACAGCGGCAGTATCGGCATCCGCCTGCTGCGCTTCCCGGTTATGCTGGTTGCCTCGGTATACGGGCTCTACGGGGTGATCCTGTCGTTCATATTTCTGGGTGCCCATATGGTCCGGATCAAAAGCTTCGGCGTTTCTTACATGGCGCCTTTGGCCCCGATCCGATTAAGAGATCAGCAAGATACTTGGGTTCGCGTTCCTTTCAGGTATTTTAAAAAACGTTCATTAACGTTAAAAACTCAGGATGAAACATTATCCCACAGAAAAAGGAAGTAAACCTATGGCCGCTTTTATCTTTCGGTCCCGCCGCATCCGGCTGCTGCAAAAATGCATTGCCGGATGGATGGCCTGCGCCGTGCTTGCCGGTTGCTGGGACAGCAGGGAAATCGAAGACTTGAGCATCATTCTCGGCGTTGCCATCGATATGGACCAGGATATGCTTGAACTTACTTATCAGCATTTAATCGCTCAGAAAAAACAAGAAAATGCATACACCAACATAACAACGCTTTACGGGGATTCCATCCAGTATGCCTCTAGAGAACAGGCGAAACAGGTGGCTCGTGCACCCCTGTACAATTTTATCCGGCTGGTCTTGATCAGCGATCAGGCTTTGCGGAAGTGGCGGATCGACCAATTGCTGGATACGTATAACCGCTCCTACAAAACGAGCCGAAATTCGGTTGTTATGGTTGTGAAGGGCAGTGCCAAAGAAGCTCTGGCGAAGATGGGCAAACATAAAGACATCCCTTCCGTGGATTTGAGGGATCTAGCCAAAAACAGCGCTTTAAACGAAAAAATACCACCAAAGATCACGTTGGGAGACATTTCGATCCGGATTTCGCAGGGAGCCGATTTTTTAATTCAACGGCTGGATACCGGCGAAGGCGGCAATCGTCTGACAGGCGCGGCCCTGATCAGCAGCCAAACGAAGAAATTTGCCGGCTGGCTAGACGAGGAGGATATCAGCGGGATCAACTGGATGCTGGGAAACACGGAGGGGACTGTTGTTAAAGCCGAGGATCCGCGGACGAACCACGCGATGGTATTTGAAGTCGACAAAGTGAAGAGAAAACTCATCCCGCGTGCCAATGGACAGGATATCTCATTTACGGTCCGGATTAAAACCGCCCTTAATCTGAACGAGAACCGGGTTGTCTCTGTCGATCTTCTGAAGGAACCGTTTCTGCAAACGGCCAGGGAAGCGGCGCAGGAAGAAATCAAAGAGAGCGTGCTTCGGTCTTTAAGCAAACTTCGGAAGGAAAAAGCGGATGTGGCCGGTTTTCGCACAAAAATAAAAACGGACTATCCCGAAGCCTGGGATCGCGTGGAGAACAACTGGCCGGATACTTTCAGTCAAATCCCGATCGACGTTCTGGTGGATGTTGAAGTAAGGAGAACGGGAGCTTATTCTAAAGGAGCGGGGTCGCCATGACAAATCTGCCTACCATGAAACATGAAAAAATCTCCACTCTACAAACCGTTCTTACGGTCACCTCGACCGTGTACGCCGTGGGAATTGTGAGTTTGCCCAGAAGTATAGCGGAAAAGACGCAAACTCCCGATGTTTGGCAGGGACTGCTCTTGTCCAGCTTGCTGGGTTTGGTCGCCGTTTTTATCAATGTGAGCTTATGCCGGCGATTTCCCGGGGAGACGATTTATAAGATAAGTACACGGGTTGCGGGTAAATTTATCGGACACCTCATCAACCTTTCATTTATTGTATACTGCCTGTTGGTCTGCTCGCATGTAGTAAGAATGATGGCGGAATTTATCAAAGCTCTGGCCCTGGAGAGAACACCGATCAGCGCGATTCTTATCCCGTTTCTGCTGCTTGTCGGTTATTTGACCTCGGGCGGCCTTCATGTGATGGTGCGGTTGGTGGAGCTTTTTTTCCCTTTAACCTTTGTCGTTTTTTTGCTGCTGATTGTTCTCAATATCAACCATTTCGATCCGGATTATTTGCGTCCCGTTTTTCATAAGGGATGGAGGCCGATCCTTCAATCTCTGGAGGTAGTTCCCTTTTCAACCCTAGGTTTCGAATCCATGCTCATCTTAACGAGTTTCATGGTTCATCCGCAAAAGGCGTGGAAGGCGGGGGCGATCGGCTATGCCGTCGCCATGGGGCTGTATCTCCTCATGGTCACGATGGTCATCGCCTGCATGTCCGTGGAAGAAGTTTCCCGCTTGCAGTGGCCGGTTGTTTCTTTTGCCCAGCAAATCGAATTTCCCGGCGCGTTCCTGGAACGGTTTGAATTGTTGTTTATCGTTTTGTGGACGATTAAAATTTACATGACCACAGCAAATTACTATTTTTACATTGTCGCCGGACTCAGCCAACTTACGCAAAAATGGAACAGGTACATCTATTACCTTCCGTTAGTTTTACTGTTTGCCGCAGCCATGTATCCTCAAAATTTTGTGGAAATCGACAGGATGGGCCAATTAACCGGTTATTTCGGAGTCGTTGCTTGTGCTTTAATACCGCTGTTGCTGTTAATCTCATCCTTCATTTTCCGCCGAAAAGGAAGCCTCAATGCTTAACTCTCGGTGAACTAAACCAGCACGAGCAGCACCGGCAGCACGACAAACGAAGCCAGCGTCGTCCACATGATGCATCTCGACACCAGCCCGGGCGCGGCGTCAAACCGTTCGGCCAGAACGACGGCGTTCACGGCGACCGGCATCGAAGCCAAGATGAACAGGACGGAAAATAGCGTACCCGTAATGCCCAATACGATTAATGCGATATAAGCGGCAACGGGCGCCGCGGCCAGCCTCACGGCAATGCCGGCCCAAACCGCGGATCGCTTGGCGGGAGCGGCGTCCGATCTTCCGACCTTCACCATCTGCGCGCCCAACACCGTCAGCACAACCGGCGAATAAGCGGCCGCCACCATGGAAACCCCTTGGGTGATCTCCGCCGGGAGCTGCAGGTGCGTCATGCGAAGAAAAAACGCCACGGCCGCGGCATAGATCGCCGGCAGGGCAAACACCGACCGGATCGCGCTTTTTACGGAAAACTGCGAACGGGCGGCAAAATACACGCCAACCGTGTTAACGATGATCATCTGCGTGATGACATAAAGCGAAGCTTTATCGAGCCCGAGCTGACCGAAAGCGAGCAGCACAAGCGGCAAGCCGTAGTTGGCGCTGTTCGTCAGCGCCGATATAAGCGTAAGCCCGGCCGCTTCCGGCGCGTCCAGCTTCAGAAGCCGGCCCCCCGCCTTGGCAAGGCCCCACATCAGCACCAGGTTCAACAAGGAAAACCCGATCGTGCTGAACACATCGCCCGAGGAAATATGCGCGTTCATCAGCGTATCGAAAATGATCGCCGGACTCAGCACATACAAATATAAAGTCAGCAGCGGCTTGGTGTCCAAACCGCGAAAACGCGCCAGCAGCGCGCCGGCAATTACCGGAATCGAAAGCGGAACGATTACATGAAGCAGCGTAGCTAAAACCGTATGTATCATAGTTGCCGGACTCCTCTGCACGCTTGATAGTTTTGTTTTGCCCTATTGTACCCCTGTCCGCAAAAGGCGTCCAAGACCTGAAAACAATATAACTAATAGCTATTCCCTATAACTTTTCCGCGTGTATTAAGCCTGAAAGATTAGATTTGGGAAAATCTGCGGCCACCAAAAAAACAGCTCCACCAGGCAGATTCACCTAAAGGAGCTGTTTTTTTCATATGAATGTTCGTGCACGCAAGCTGCAGGTTCAACCCGCGGCCTTAAAACGAATCGATCCCCATCACATGGTCGAGCGGAATCGGCCCGATGCTGCGGCTGTCGTTGCTGTTGTTCCGGTTGTCGCCCATGACAAACACGTAACCGTCCGGAATGTCCCAGACCTGAGCGGCTCCCGCATTCATTTTTTCCTTAATATAAGGCTCGTCCAGCTGCTCCCCGTTGCGGAATACATGTCCGTCCTTCACCTCAATCGTGTCTCCCGGCAGGCCGATCACTCTTTTGACATAGAAAAAATCCTCCTGTCCTCTGCCGGATAACCAGGTAATCAAGGGATGCTCTTTAATGTCGTCCAAAAGCGTACGGCTGCGGTCGACCCGGCTGTCGAGAATGACGATATCGCCGTATTCCGGCAGCTTCTCCAGCACATGCGCAAACTTCCAGGCATAAATGCGCTGCTTGTCGTTCAGCGTCGGTTCCATTGAATGGCCGTCTACCCGGTAAGGCTGGATCACAAAAATGCCGATAATCATGCTTAACACAAATCCAAGCGCGATCGATCCGCCCCATCCGACAATTTCTTTCAACCATTTCTTCAAACGAAAGACCTCCAGAATAATAACTTTAACTTTTCCATCTATTATAACGGGGAATAGGGACACAAAACAAATTTTCCTAAATATCCCAGGTGGTTTGCGATATCGAAATCAAGCATTCTCCGCCTATATATAGTATACTTTATTATAGGAATTTCTTATAAGAGGGATGATGAAATGGAACTAAGACAACTTCTGTACACGCTGAAAATCGCCGAGGAAAAAAACTTTTCCCGCGCCGCCGACAAGCTGCATATCGCCCAACCTTCCCTCAGCCAGCAGCTGTCCAAGCTGGAGCAGGAGCTTGGCGTCAAACTGTTTCAGCGCAATACGAGCACGGTGGAGCTGACCTATGCCGGAGCAAGCTTTATTCGGCACGCGCAAAAAATTATGGACGCCGTGGCCCAGCTGCGTCAGGAAATGGACGACATCTCCCAACTGCGGGCCGGCCGCGTCGTCGTGGGCAGCATGCCGATCACCGGCTCCCATCTGCTGCCTTACGTGCTGCCCGCCTTCAAGGATGCGTACCCGGACATCGAAATCACGCTGCTGGAGGATACGTCGCTTAATCTGGAGAAGCTGACGGCCGGCGGCGGCACCGACCTGAGTTTGCTGTCGCTGCCGCTGCAGGAGCCGACGCTCGCATACGAGCCGATCGGCGAAGAGATCATCGACCTGGCCGTGCCGCCGAATCACCGCCTCGCCTCTTCCGGTGAAGCCAGAAGCGGCGTGAAGCTGGAGCAGCTGCAGGACGAACCGTTTATCGTACTGAAAAAAGGCCAGGGCTTCCGCAAGCTGACGGTCGACCTGTGCCGCGGCGCGGGCTTTGAACCGAACGTCGTATTCGAAAGCAACAACATCGAAACAGTGCAATCGCTGGTCGCGGCCGGGATGGGCATCACGCTTGTTCCCCGCTTTATCGCCCGGGCCAAACGCAGCGAGCTGATCCCGGCTTATCTGCCGCTCGCTGAGCCCGTGCCGAGCCGTACGCTGGTCATCGCCTACCGGAAAGGACGTTATTTGTCCAAAGCGGCGGAGGCTTTTATCGACACGTTCAAGGCGACGATGGAGCAACGCGACGCGGCTTATAATTCGTAGCAGCCCGGGCGGCGGTCGGCGAAAACGGGGATACGTCCGCGAACCTCATCCACGAGCGGGAGCTCGACGGCTCCGGTAACGATTTCTTCCCCTTCTCCGCCTTCCGCCACGATTTCGCCCCACGGGTCGATGATCATCGAATGCCCGAAAAAGTCCGATCCGCCCCCGCTGCCTACCCGGTTGCAGGCCACCACGTACATCTGATTTTCGATCGCCCGGGCCATCAGCAGCGTGCGCCAGTGACGGAGCCGGGGATGCGGCCATTCCGCGGGGACGAACAGGATCTTGGCGCCCTGCAGGGCCAGCGTCCGGGCCAGCTCCGGAAACCGGATATCGTAGCAGATTGACGCTCCGGCTTTCGTGCCGTCCAATTCAAAGACGACGTTCCGCTCCCCCGGCGCCAAATATTTCTCCTCCTCCATCAGCCGGAACAGATGAAGTTTGGCATAACGGGCCGTCTCTTTTCCCTCGCGATCAAAAACATACATGGCATTGTAAATTTTCCCGTCCCTCTTCTCGGCAATAGAGCCGCCGACGATATGAATGCGGTGCTTCGCGGCAAACGCCGACAGCCACTCCCGCGTCGCCTTGCCTTCGGTGTCGGCCAATTCGTCAATCCGTTCCAAGGCGTAACCCGTGTTCCACATTTCCGGAAGCACGGCCAGATCGAGGTCCGGATGCTCCCGGACCGCCCGCTCCAACAGTTCCCGCATAGCCCTGCGGTTTTCCTCCGGTTCCCCCAGCTTGATATCGCCCTGAACCAGGGCCACCCGCCATTTTCCTTGCTGTAGCTCCGCCATATTATTCACTCCTTAAGAGCACTATACCAGATATGATAGCTTGCTGCTTCACGGGCGGCAATAAGCCGAAAATTCGGCATATAGAGTCTGACAGAAAACTTCCCTTACCTGCTTCTGCCCACCATTCTTTTGATCGTGTGTCTTCTTCCTTTGATCGATAAAGCCAGTTGGTAGACGTTCTCCGGCAGCGGCGTGCCCGCGTATCCCCCATCTCCGATCGCATGGATGTCCGCGCCTGTCTGCTTCATCATCAAGGCGATCATGGCGATCGTCTGCACATCCGCCCCTTCTACCGAACTGTTCAGAAAGGAAAGGGCCAAAGTGCCCGGTTTGTACGAATGAACGAATTCCACGCAGCTTCTGACATGTTCTACCGTAATGCCGTGTCTCGAACCGGGGGCCGGCAGGGTAATCACGTCGGCGCCGGCATCGATCAGGTCCTTGATGATCTCATTGGAAGGCCTTTCGCTGAGCGGGTCGCCCAACACTTTTTCGATCGTACCGTCCTCCCACTTACCCGCGCAAATTAGCATTTGATCTCCCAGCGTTTCTTTGGCCAGTTTCGTGGCCGCGATAATTCGCTCAAAAGTCGTTCCGGCCGACGGATTGCCGCCAAGCACGATAAAATCGGCGCCGATCTCCAGCGCGCGCAGGAAGTTCTCTTTGGAAGCCACCCTGCCTTCTTTCGCTTCCACATACCGCTCGCCCGCCACTTTCGCTTCAGGGCTAGGGCATTCGAATAAAATGCCAAGCGGGACGCCGGCCCATTCTTTAACCTGGTTTAAGCTGTATGGCTTATCGGCCATTTTTCCGTGTTCCATTTCTCGAAGCCCGATATTGGCCTGCTCGTTCACCATGTCAAAACCGTTGAGCATCACCATATCCGCCCCAAATGCGGCTTGAATCTCGGCGTTCGTCACCCCGTCGACCAATCCCGCATTGATCTTGACCAGATGCTGTCCCATGATGACCCGGCCTTCGGAAGCAAAAATCGCTTCCTTCAGCTCCATGGCATTCATTTTCATGATATCGCTTTTCTTGCATGCTATCAGTCGTTTGGCCACTGTAATCTCCTCCAGATATCGTTATTTATAAGCCATCCGTTTAACACAAATATTGCTGCTCAGGTACCTTCGATCATCGCGATCCGGTCCGCATGGCGTTCGCCCTCGAATTCCGCATCCAGCCACGCCTTTACAATCATTTTCGCCAATTCGCTGCCGACAACACGGGCGCCAAAAGCCAAAATATTCGTATTGTTGTGCTGCTTGGACAACTGGGCCGAATAAGGTTCGCTGCATACGACCGCCCGGATTCCCTTGACTTTATTGGCGGAGATCGAGATGCCTACACCTGTCCCGCAGATGAGAATCCCCGCATCCGCTTGCTTCCCGGCTACCGCTTCGGCAACTAGCTTGCCGTATTTGGGATAATCGGTGGGTTCGGCGGTTTGCGGTCCGTAATCGACGACCTCATGCCCCAGCTCTTCGAGATAGGCCGAGATGACCGACTTTAGCTCCACCGCGACATGATCGCTGCCAATGGCGATTTTCATGCAAAATTCCTCCTTCGCTTTACAGCCTTTAAGCGCCGCTCTTTAATCTGCTGATAATCGATTTATAAGATTCCGGTTTGCCGAACAGGGTCGAACTCCCGAGGACAAAGCCTTCAACGCCGTATTCGGACAATTCTTCGATTTTCTCTTCCGAGATCGCCCCGTCAACGACGATCGTAAACGGCAGCCCCTTTTGCCTTTTCAAGGCGTGCAGCGCTTGGATCTTCTCGTCGACATACGGTAAATATTTCTGTCCGGCAGATCCCGGGTTCACCGTCATAACGAGTACATAATCGACCAAGCTGAGCAGCGGGTCCACGGCAGCCAGGGAAGTTCCGGGGTTCAGGGCAATACCGGCTTTGACGCCATGGGCCCGGATGCGATCGATGGTGCGGGCCGGATGTTTGTCCGCCTCGGGATGAAAATAAATGATATCCGCCCCTTTCGCGGAGAACAAATCAATGTAGTCGCCGGGGCTGTCGATCATCAGGTGAACATCGACCATCTTGCCGGTTTGCTTGCGGATCAATTCCAAATCCTGAAGCCCCATGCCGAAGTTGGGAACGAATTTCCCGTCCATGATATCGATGTGGTAAATATCCACATTCGCTGCGTCCAATGCGGCCACTTCGTTTTCCAACGATTTGAAGTTGGCGCACATCATCGAAGGACACAATAGTTTGCCCATAAAAATCACCTTCTTAAGTTGGGTAATCGATTACTCATAGTTCTTGCATTTGTAACACCCTTTCCTTAAAGGAGGTTACAAATGTCTCTTGTAGTCGCAAAAATTAAGTTGTCTTTCTTTCCACCAAATGAACCGGAACGCGTGTGTGCTGCCCATGTTTTACGGCGGAGCCGTTGATCATGTCCAGCAGGTTCGCGTAGGCATGTTTAGCCAGAATCGCCTCATCCTGGTCAATCGTGGTCAGCGGCGGATTGCAGTACTTGGATATCTGGTTGTTGTCGAAACCGACGATTTTCACTTGCTCAGGGATGTTGTAGCCCTTCTCCTGCAGCATAAGCATCGCTCCCAAGGCCAGCCAATCGTTCGTGGCGAAAATGCCGTCAAAAGACAAGTCCGCATCCAGCGCTTTCTGGATGACCTTTCGTGCACCTTCCAGATTATTGCTGTGCTCATCAATATAAACCACATTTTGTTCATGAATCGGAAAACCGTACTGCTTTAACGCTTCCTCGTAACCCTTTAGCCGCTCATTGACGGAAGATAAATTGTTCCTTTTGGTCAAGAGCAGAATGTTTTTGCACCCTTTGCGGATTAATTCCTCCGTAGCAAGCCGTCCGCCTTCAAGATGATTCGATTCGATAAAGGCCACGTTCTTGTTGATTTTGGGCCGGCGGTCAATACAAACGATGGGAACGTTTCTCCGCAAAATATCGGTCAGAATTTCCTCCTGGCCGGAGATGCAAATCAGTCCGTCCACCATCTTCCCTTCAAGCGTTTTCAAATATTCCTTTTCCTTCTCGGCGCTTTTGGCCGTATTGCATATAATCGTGGAATACCCCTCTTCAAAAAAGAGACGCTCGATTTCCTGAACGATCGCGGCAAAAAATTCGTTGCTGATATCGGGAACCAGCAAACCGATCGTCTGGGATTTGTTCATGCGCAAACTTTTGGCCACGAAATTGGTTTCATAATGGTGCTTGTTGATCACATCCATGACCTTCTTCCGCGTCTCGTCGGAAAAACGGCCGTTATCATTGATGACGCGGGAGACCGTGGCCACCGAAACGCCGCTTAGACGGGCGATTTCCTTAATTGAAATGTGGTTGCCCTTTTTCATTGCACATCGTCCCTCACTGATATCGAATTTGAGTAATCGTTTACTCACGTTTGATATCAATGTAACACGTTTCTCCTTGGAGTGTCAATGTTTCGGAGAGCAAGGATCAGCTTTATGCTTTATGCTTTATGCTTTATGCTTTATGCCTCCTAACCTGACCCGTCTGCGGGGTAAACGATTACCCAATAGATTAATATTTCTTTGTGATACTCCCCCCCATATGATCGTTCTGCAATCCATAAACGAGTAATCGATTACCCATTTATTTAACTCGTATCTTACCACCACATCTCGGGGCTGTCAAACCATAAATTCGCGGACAAGTTGCGGAAATTTATCCCTGCTTTTATTCCTCCTATACACCTCGAAATTCTCATGATAAATTATAAACATTATCATTTTTGAACCGGACCGGAGTGATCACGATGAAGGAAATCAACGAAACCATCAACCCGTCTTCCATGGCTTTCCCCCTGCCGGTTGCCGATGTCATGCAGGGGCTGCCGACCCAATTTTTCGCGGGCCTTGTGCAGAATGTCAATCAAGAAATCGCGGCGGGCCATGACGTCATTAACTTGGGACAAGGAAATCCCGACCTGCCTACGCCGCCCCATATCGTTCACGCTCTTCAGCAAGCGGCGGAAAACCCGCTTTACCATAAATATTCTCCGTTTAGAGGTTATGAGTTTCTGAAAGAAGCGGTTGCCCGGCGGTACCTGGAGGATTACGGCGTACAGCTTGATCCGGAGCGGGAAGTGGCCATTTTGTTCGGCGGAAAAACCGGACTTGTCCAGCTGCCCCAGGTGCTTTTGAATCCGGGGGACATCTGCCTGGTGCCCGATCCGGGTTACCCGGACTACTGGTCCGGCGTGGCCTTGGCCAAGGCGCGGCTGGCCTTTATGCCATTAACGGAGCAAAATGCGTTTTTGCCCGATTACAAGGCCATTCCGACCTCCGATTTGAAGCAGGCAAAACTGATGTATCTGAATTACCCGAACAATCCGACCGCGGCGACTGCTCCGCTCTCTTTTTATGAAGACACCGTGGAATTCGCAAGCCGCAACCGGATTGTCGTCGCCAGCGATTTCGCCTACGGAGCCATCGGTTACGACGGGCATCGTCCGGCCAGCTTCCTGCAAGCTCCCGGCGCCAAAGAAGTCGGGGTCGAATTCTACACCTTGTCAAAAACGTACAACATGGCCGGCTGGCGGGTCGGCTTTGCGCTGGGCAACGCCGGGATCATCTCGCTGATCAACCTGCTGCAGGATCACATTTATGTCAGCCTGTTCGGCGCGGTTCAGGCGGCGGCCGCGGCGGCGCTGACCGGTTCGCAGGATTGCGTTACGGAACTCGCCCGGCGTTATGAGTCGCGCCGCGATACCTTTTTTCAGGCTTTGGAGCAAATCGGCTGGCATGCCTCCAAACCGCGGGGCTCCTTCTTTAGCTGGCTTCCGGTTCCAAAGGATTTCACCTCCGCCGCGTTTGCCGAACTGCTGCTTCGGGAAGCCAAAGTTGCGGTAGCGCCGGGGATCGGCTTCGGGGAACACGGCGAAGGATACGTCCGCATCGGACTGCTCAGCGGCGAAGACCGCCTGCAGGAAGCCGCACGGCGAATCGGACGGCTCGGCTTGTTTTAAAATAAGTTGGACTAAAGAAGTGGCGGAGCTAGACAAGAGTACTGAATTTTTAAGTGATTAAGGAAATCCGCGGCGGGGGAGTGATCGCAAGAACATTTCCCACGGCCGCCCTAGCGAAAAACATAAGGGGGCCGGCATTGCATCAAATCGGACAAGATACATTTCTAAGCACGAAACTATGCTAACGGTTGCCACAACCGCTATTTGTCCCAAAAACATAGATTACAAATTGTAACGGTTGCCATAGCGCTTATTTCATGGAAACCCTGCTATTTCCGCTTAGCTTCAGGCAAATAACGACGCTCATAACCGTTGCTATGAACGTTTTTGTCAAGCCCTCCGTGTGAGAGGTGCCTGAGCACGTGGCGCGAGAGCAAAAATGCGAGCGACGGTCGGCACGCTGCTATCCGTGGGTTGGTACCACATGTTATGCCTTCGTCAAGGAGAGCTCTTGCAAGCTAGAAGCGCACGTTCAGTTACTCACCTAGTGCAAACGGTTGACGCAAATTCTCTCCCGGAACCTTCGTTTGCTCCCGGGCCTCGTGCTCAGGCGTGAGCTTGTCAAGCGCTTTTCTTGACAAGCGGTTAGGTTCAAATCAACACTTTTCCTATTCCTCATTGGAAATGAGGAACGCCTCACGGCGAGTGTGGGGGTGCAGGGGGCAACGCTCCCTGCGTCTCCCCAAAGGGGACGGAAGGGGCGTTAGTTAGCCACCGGTTGTTCCACCGTTCGAGCAACAGCCCATATGAACCCGGTTAGCTCCCTGGCCACCGCGCCTACGGCCACATTTTTGTGTTTGTTCTTTCCAAAAATGAGATGACGGTATTTGTAATGCAATCTTTCTTGCGCTTTCCACGACAACAGTTGTATATCGGCCGGCATGCCATCCAAACGCTTGGCGAGATCTCCTTTCACCGCAGGCCGATGACGGTAGCTCCAGGCGGATTCCACCAAGGATCGGCGCAAGCGCCCGTTACCGGCTTTGGTCATACTTCCGCGCCGAGTACTCAGGCCGGTTGAACTCTCACGAGGAACCAACCCTAAATACGCCATGAGTTGGGCCGGGGAGCGGAAGCGAGTAAATGAACCGATCTCAGCAGCTAGAGTGACGGCCGTCAGTAGTCCAATCCCACGCAGGGACTGAAGCACCCGAATCAGAGTTGCCTTGGAGCCGACCGTGGCTTGCTGAACCAAGGCTTTTTCCAAACGCCCCATCCGCTGCTCGATCTCATTTAAGGTATGGAGCATCTCGTCGAAGGCTACTTGCATGGGCTCATAAGGGAATGTCAGTTGCTCCAGCCAGGAACGGTACTTCCGGGTCCAACGACGCTTTATCGTAGCCGGCGGTTCGATTTGATGGCGGAGCAGGAACTTCAATATCCGCTGGCGTGCCCGATGCGCGTCCTCTTTGGCGGCCTCCCGGGCGCGAACCAACTCCCGCAAAGCCTCGTCTTCCCGCTCCGGGACGTAGACAGGAGTCAATTCTCCTGCACGAAACAGACGGGCAAGCTGCTCGGCGTCCCGTCGATCCGTCTTCACGTGATCACCAGGGCGTTTGGGAATAAGCGACGGAGCAATGACAACGCAATGGGCTCCCATGGAGGTGATCCAGCGATAGGTTTCGTAACCTGTCGGACCTGCCTCATAACAAAACGATAGCGTTTCGGCCGGTCCCAGTTCTTTGATCAGCTTGCGCAGCGCCGCCGGGGTGTGAGGAATGCTCCCGTAATAGCGAGGAGTTTCACCGCTTGCATCTGCAATAGCAACCGAAATTTTTTCTTTGGATACATCTAAACCGACGAATTTTGTGGTAGACTGCATAGTATCAGCTCTCCTTTGCTATGTAGCTCTGAAATGGTTTGGTTTTCACTATCCATTTTAACCTACGAGATGTAGCAATATGGAGGGCTGTCTTTTGTTTACGTTCATCATAGCTAGAATTCAGAAAAAGTCTTTTTTCGTAAAATAGCAGCTGCAACAACCGTTAGATTTCCGGCGGGCGGTTGGATCGGTTCGAAAACCTGAGCTTTTGCGGGAATTCTGCATGTATCAGGGCTACAAATTGTCTTGTGCAAGAAGTAAAATGCAAGGGCTAGTGAACATAAGGACAAAGCAGGGCGTTATTTCGGCGATCCCCCCATTTTGAGCGAAATAGAGATACTTTATGCCGCTATTTTCCCCGGCAGCAAGGAAATGTCCGCGTTCTGGGGCCACTCATAGGAAAGTAAGAACAAAAAATGTCGTTAATGGGGATGAAGATGCCTGGCTCCGGACAATAAGTACATAAAATGCCGCTATCTTGCTGGCCCAGCCGATGGTGTTCGTCGTTCGGCAGCTCGTCAGTAACACAAGCTTGAACACAAGCTCCCAGCCAACGGTGTTCGCCCTTCGTTAACTCGTTATCAAGCGCCCAATTTTAGTTTGAGCCCCATTTAGCTTTTTTCTTTGCAAAAAAGAAAGTACGGTGGTATCCTAACAGTAATCGTATTCATATCGGACATCCATACAAACGCATAGACGGGACCAGTACGAAAGACCGCGGCGCTCCAGAGAGTAAATTCCATCGGCTGAGAGAATTTACATGCTTGCCCTTTCCGAATCCTACCCCCGAGCGGCCGGCCCCAAAGCCGGACAGCGCCCCTGTTACCGGGCAATCCGAGTCGGATGAGAAACCTCATCAATAAAGGTGGTACCGCGGAAGTCACACTTTCGTCCTTTGCGTGCAAAGGCGGAAGTTTTTTTATTTTGCGGGAAAATGCGGAAAAGACCGTTTTTGCTTGATTAGCGGCTCTCATGTCCGTTACATCCTGCGGCTCGCGCAACCATCCGTTACCCGCACACACACGTTATTATTCAAGTTTTGGAGGAGTGGTCACCATGCTGCGTCGCATCGTCGTCAAAATCGGAAGCAGTTCGCTGACTTCGTCGGAAGGAGGGTTAAACCGGGACGCCGTCCGTTATTTCGCCGCCGAGCTGGCCGGTCTCATCCGGGCCGGGTACCAGCCCCTGCTCGTCACCTCCGGCGCCGTGGCCGCCGGCTTCCGCGAAATCGGCTACCCCGAGCGGCCGAAGCTGCTGCATGAGAAACAGGCGGCCGCCGCGGTAGGCCAGGCGCTGCTCATGCAGGCGTACCGCGAAGCGCTCGCCGAACATCGCGTATCCGCGGCCCAGGTGCTGCTTACCCGCTCCGATTTTCAGAACCGCAAGCGGACGGGCAATGCGAGCATGGCGATCGAAGAGCTGCTGCGGCAGGGCGTCCTGCCGATCATCAACGAAAACGACACCGTGTCGCTGGACGAGTTGAAATTCGGTGACAACGACACGCTGTCGGCCTTGGTCGCCAATTTGATCAAAGCCGAGCATCTGCTCATTTTGACGGATATGGACGGGCTTTACACCAAGGACCCGCGCCTTGATCCAAACGCCACGCGCATCGCCCGCGTCGCCGAAATCACGGGCGACCTGTACGCGATCGCCGGCGGGGCGGGCTCCGCGGTCGGCACGGGCGGCATGCGCTCCAAAATCGACGCGGCCAAAATCGCTTCGATCGGCGGCGTTCCCGTCTTCGTCGGCAAGGTAGGGGAGCCCGGCGATCTGCTGGCGGCGCTGCGGGGCGACGGCCGCGGCACCTACTTTGAAGCGCACGGGTCCGCCCTGCCGCGCAAAAAACAATGGCTCGGCTTCTTCTCCACCCCGTTCGGCACGCTGACGGTCGATGCCGGCGCCGAAGAAGCGCTCATTCACGGCGGTCGCAGCCTGCTCCCGGTGGGCGTAAAGTGCGCAACCGGCCACTTTCATACGGGAGATGTCGTGGAAGTCGTCAATCCCGGCGGGGAAGTGCTGGGACGCGGGATCGTCAATTACGACGCCGAGCAGCTGCAGGAAATTCTCGGGCTTCCCAGCGGGGAGGTCATCAAGAAGCTGGAAATCGTCCACCGTCTGGAAGTTATTCACCGGGACGAATGGATTTCGTTAAAATCATAAATCAAAGAATCATAAGGAGGCCTAAAACCATGAGTGAAGTCAGACAAAAAGCCGAGCGGGCCGCCGGCGCCGTATCCGCGCTGAACCGCCTGACGACGGAGCAAAAAAACGAAGCCCTGCTGGCCGCCGCCAAAGCGCTTGTGGACGGCAGCGCCGCGATTATCGCGGCCAACGAGGAAGATTTGCGGCGCGGCCGGGAGAACGGCACTTCTTCGTCGATGCTGGACCGGCTTGCTTTAAACGAGAAACGCATTAAAGACATCGCCGAAGGGCTGCGGCAGATCGTCGCTTTGCCCGATCCGGTCGGAGACGTGCTGGAGACGATCGACCGCCCGAACGGCCTGCATATCGTGAAGAAGCGCGTGCCGCTCGGCGTCATCGGGATCATTTATGAAGCCCGCCCCAACGTGACGGTCGACGCGATGGGACTGTGCCTTAAGACCGGCAACGCGGTCGTGCTGCGCGGCGGCTCCTCCGCCCTCGCCTCCAACCGCAAAATCGTCGAGATCATCCACGAGGCGTTAAGCGCCACCGCCAGCCCGGTCGACGCCGTGCAACTCATCGAGGACCCGAACCGTTCGGCCGTCGACGAGATGCTGAAGCTGAACGGGCTGCTGGATGTCATCATTCCGCGCGGCGGCAGCTCGCTGATCCAAACGGTCGTGCAAAACGCTACCGTACCGGTGATCGAGACGGGCGCGGGCATCTGTCATACGTACCTGGACGCCGCCGCGGACCCGGAAATGGCCGCTTCCATTGCGCTCAACGCCAAAGTACAGCGCCCATCGGTATGCAATTCGATGGAAACGCTGCTCGTCCATGAAGACTTCGCCGCCCGGCATCTGTCCGAATTGGCGGACCGCTTCAAGGAGGCGGGCGTCGAATTAAGGGGCTGCGCAGCCACGAGACGCCTCGTGGCCTGGGCGAATCCGGCTACCGAAGAAGACTATGCGACCGAGTACAACGACTATATTTTGAATGTGAAGGTCGTTCGCAACTTGGAGGAGGCGCTGGATCATATCCGCCGTTTCGGGACCAAACACTCGGAATGCATCGTTACGGAAGACCGGCAAACCGCGGAGCTTTTTCAGCGGGAAATCGACGCGGCCGCCGTGTACCACAATGCGTCCACCCGGTTTACGGACGGCTTTGAATTCGGCTATGGCGCCGAAATCGGCATCAGCACGCAAAAACTGCATGCCAGAGGACCGATGGGCTTGCCTGCGCTGACATCCAGCAAATATATCATTACGGGGAACGGGCAAATCCGGGAGTAAACCTGCAATAAGCCTGAAAAAAATCCCTGTTAGCCAATATCCATTCTCTACATCAGGAGGTAATTCCCATGAACCCGAACATATCCCTTGCCTCCGCCTCGATTTGCTTTTACGGCGCCGGTTCGATGGCCGAAGCGATCGTGCGCGGACTGATCCATAAAGGCGTCGCCGCCGCGGAGCAAATCGCCATGCTGAACCGCTCGAGCCAGGAACGGCTGGCCTATTTGTCGCAGACTTACCGCGTCTCGGCCGCAAACGAGGAAGCCGCCAAACGGCAGCATCTCCGGGAAGCTTCGATCATCGTCCTGGCGATGAAGCCGAAGGATGCCGGGGAGGCGCTTAGCGAACTCGGCCCGATGCTGCGCGAAGGGCAAATGATCGTTTCCCTGATCGCCGGTCTGTCGATTGCGACGATCCAGGCGCTGCTCGGCGGCAACATCCCGGTCGCCCGGACGATGCCGAACACGTCCTGCTCCATCGGCTGCGGCGCCACCGGGATCTCCTTCTCCGCCGAAATGTCGGAGGAGCAAAAAGCGCAGGTCTTGTCCATGTTTCAAGCGGTCGGCATGGTGAGCGTGATTCCGGAGGAACGGATGGAAATCCTGACCGGTGTTTCCGGGAGCGGCCCCGCATATATTTATTACATGATGGAAGCGATGATCGAAGCGGGCGTGGAAGGCGGGCTAACCCCCGAGCAAGCGCGCGGGCTGACGGTGCAAACGGTGCTTGGGGCCGCCTTGATGATGGCGGAAACCGGCGAAAATCCGGCCAAGCTCCGGGCCGACATCACCTCGCCGAACGGCTCGACCCAGGCGGCGCTGGAGGTGCTCGAAGCGGGCGGGTTCCGGCCGAACGTGAAAGCCGCGGTGCACCGCGCCGCCGAGCGGTCTTTGGAAATGGGCGAGGCGGTTCGAAAGTCGCTTCTGTAAGCCAAGATTCTGAATGAAGCACGAAGGAGGACGGCCTGGATGAATTTTTCGGACATTCCGTTGGAGGAAAAGCAAGCTGCGCTCAGCAAACTGCGCGGCGTCAAGGAGCAGCTTGCCGCCCGCGGCTGGCTTCCGGCCATGAGCGGCAGCTTGTCCGTCCGGGTCGGAAGCTTCGCGCCGGGCAATTATCATTTTGCGGTAACATCGGGCATGAAAGGCCGGACGAACCTTCCGGCCGAGGAGTTCCTGTTTGTGGACGCCGCCGGAACGCCAAGCGAAGCTACGAAGCTGACGCCCGGCGAAGATGCGCCGGTCCACGCGAAGATCTACCGGATGACCGGCTGCGGCGCGATTCTCCACGTGCACACCGTGTTTAACAATGTGCTCAGCGAATATTTCGGCGACGAAGGATTCGTTCAATTGCAGGGCAACGAGCTGATCAAAGCGCTGGGCATCTGGGAGGAGGACGCCGCTGTACGCATCCCGGTCGTACCGAATTACGCCGACATCGCCGAAATGGAAAGGCGGATTCCCGCCGCGCTCGACACCCGGGTTCCCGGCTTGTTGCTGCGGGGCCACGGCATCTACGCCTGGGGCTCCACCGCGTTTGATGCCGTATCCCGTCTGGAGGCCTTCGAATTTATGTTCGAAGCGTTGTACCGCTCCCTCCTGCTTCCGCGCAAACAAACGTAAATGACGCATTAAACAAACTCGCGGCCAGCGAAGCGCTAAGACACCATGCGGCAAGCAAGCCGCGCCCTCCTCGCTGCCGCGAGATTATTTTACGCTGTAACAGGCCCTTTATCTTTCAAGAAACTCCGCATAAGCTTTGGCATCCATCAACTTGGAAAAAGCGGCGGCGGGGTCTTCCCGAAGCTGAATCCGCACCATCCATCCCCCGTCGTAAGGTTCCTCGTTCACCAGCTCGGGCGCCGCTTCCAGCTCCGCGTTGATCTCCAGCACCGTTCCGCTGACCGGCGTAAACAAATCCGCCACCGTTTTGACCGATTCGATCGTGCCGATGCCGTCCTGCGCTTCCACTTCCGTTCCAAGGTCCGGCAGCTCCACAAATACAATATCGCCCAAGCGATGCTGAGCCACGTCGGAAATGCCGATTTTTACCGTTCCGTCCCCCAAATCCAGCACCCATTCATGTTCATCGCTATACCACAGATTTTCCCTAATATTGGCAGACATGCGTATTCCTCCTCTTCCGGATCTTTCTCGTTCAGATTATTCCAAACCTAGCTGTAGTGTCAATATTACTAACATAATTTATAGATTCAAAAAATGAAAGCGTTGCATAATACAAAAATAAAATATTTTTTATATTTTCATGATAAGTTTATTGACATATTTCGCGGTTTTGAGTATTAATGTAGATGTAATCAGCGGTTGAAGGCAGAGGGAGAGATTACAATTCCAGGCAATTGTAACGCCGAAGGAGCAAGCCGTTGCGGAAGCGGTGAATCTCTCAGGCAAAAGGACCTCTGCCGGACGCGTCTCTGGAGAGAATTCGTCTTTATCGACAGAAGGCGGATCACCCAAGGGGAAACCTGCTTTTTCAAAAATGCCGGAGCGCAAGATGACCGGTGTTTTGCCGCAGGGTAACTCTCAGGTACAAAGGACAGAGCCCGGGAATATCCGATTCGTTTGCCGGTCGGAATTTCTTGGCCTGTCTTTTTATTTTTTCATGATGTGTGCAGGTAAAATACGGCCCACCGCGGCCAAACGAGGTGATGAAATGTCCGAACCCGTAGAACCCCTATTGCAACGAACGCCGCTATACTCTTGTTACTCCCGGTATGAAGGCGTGCGCTGCATCGATTTCGGCGGCTGGGAGCTGCCGGTGCAGTTCAGCGGCATTCAGAAGGAGCACGAGGCCGTGCGCGAGCGGGCCGGCTTGTTCGACGTATCGCATATGGGCGAGTTTTACGCCGAGGGTCCCGGAGCGGAAAGTTTTTTGCAGCGGATGACGACGAACGACGTGAGCCTGCTGGGGCCGGGAAAAGCCCAATACACCCTGCTCTGTTATCCGGACGGGGGCGTCGTCGATGATCTGCTGGTGTATAAACGGGACGAAGGCAAATACATGCTTGTCGTCAACGCCGCGAACATCGCCAAGGATTGGGAATGGCTGTGCCGGCATCTGCCCGCCGAAGGCGTCAGTCTGCGCAACGTTTCCGCGGCCACGGCGCTGCTGGCGCTGCAGGGACCGCTGGCCGCCTCCATCCTCTCTCCCCTGTGCGAAGGGTATGATCCCAGCGTTTTACGCCCCTTCACGTTTAAACCCGCGGCCCGAGTCTGCGGCATTAAAACGCTGCTCTCGCGCACCGGCTATACCGGCGAGGACGGGTACGAGCTTTACGTTGCCGCGGAAGACGCCCCGGTCCTTTGGGACGCGCTGATGCGGGCCGCCGAGCCTCGCGGACTCGTGCCGGCGGGGCTCGGCGCCCGGGATACGCTGCGCTTTGAAGCCGGCCTTCCCCTCTACGGGCAGGAGCTGTCGCCGAGCATTTCGCCGCTGGAAGCCGGCCTCGGCCGGTTCGTGAAGTGGGACTCCGGCCCGTTTATTGGGCGGGAGGCGCTGCTCAGGCAGCATGAAGAAGGCGTACCGCGGCGGCTGGCCGGTCTGGAGATGATCGACCGGGGCATTCCGCGCGCGCATTATCCGGTGTTTGCGCCGGGCACCGAGGACCCCATCGGCGAAGTAACTACGGGCACGCAATCGCCGACGCTCAAAAAAAACCTCGGCCTGGCGCTGATCGCCGGCGCCCACGCGGCGGCCGGCACCGTGCTCGAGGTTGAAATCCGCGGCAAACGGCTGAAAGCCAAAGTCGTCCCCCTGCCGTTTTATCGCCGAAACGCATCCGCCAAGCCGTGAAAGGAGTACGAGAAACTTATGATAAAACACCGTTATTTGCCGCTGACCGAACAGGACCGGTCCGAAATGCTGGAAGCGATCGGCGTCCCTTCGCTCGAAGCGCTGTTTCAGGATATACCCGAGGAGATCCGTTTTAAAGGCGCGCTGCCGGTTTCCCCGCGGCTCGACGAATACGCCTTAACCCGGCACATGTCCGCGCTCGCCGCGCGCAATGCCGACACCGACCGTTACGCCAGCTTCCTCGGCGCGGGCATTTACGATCATCATATTCCTTCCGTCATCCAACATGTCGTTTCCCGCTCCGAATTTTACACCGCATATACGCCGTACCAGCCGGAGATCAGCCAGGGCGAACTGCAGGCGATCTTTGAGTTCCAGTCCTACATCTGCGAGCTGACCGGCCTCAAGGTGGCCAACGCCAGCATGTACGACGGAGCGACGGCACTTGCTGAAGCCGGCTCGCTGGCCGCGGCCGCCACCCGGCGCAAGCGGCTGGTCGTGGCCCGGACCGTTCACCCCGAAGCCCGCGAGGTGCTGGCGACTTACGCGCGCGGCCTGAATCTGGAAATCGCGGAGGTCGGCTGGGATGCGGGCGTTACCGACCGTAAGGCGCTGGAGACGGCCATCACGGAAGACACCGCCGCCGTGCTGGTGCAAAACCCGAATTTCTTCGGTTCCCTCGAAGATATCCGCGCCATCGGCGAGCTGATTCATGCGCGCGGAGGCCTCTTGATCGTCAGCTGCAACCCGCTGTCGCTGGGCCTGCTGGAAGCGCCGGGCAAGCTGGGCGCGGATATCGTCGTCGGCGACGCGCAGCCGCTGGGCATCGCGTCTTCCTTTGGCGGCCCGACCTGCGGATTTTTCGCCGTGGCGGACAGCTACATGCGCCGGATGCCCGGGCGGATCGTCGGGCAGACGACCGACCGTAACGGCAAGCGCGGGTTCGTGCTGACCCTGCAAGCTAGGGAGCAGCATATCCGCCGCGAAAAAGCGACCTCCAACATTTGCTCCAACCAGGCGCTGCTCGCCCTCGCCGCGTCTGTGTATATGTCGCTCATGGGCAAACAAGGCATGGCCGAGGTCGCGGAGCTGAACCTGCAAAAAGCGCATTACGCCAAAACGCGCCTGGCTTCCATCCCGGGTGTAGGCCTCCCCTTTCCGGCCCCGGTTTTTAATGAATTCGTCATCCGGCTGCCGGAAGGCGCCGATCCGCAGCAGCTGCAGCAAAAGCTGCTCGAGGCCGGATTTATCGGCGGATTTGATCTGGGGCGCAGCTACCCCGAACTCGCCGGACATGTGCTGATCGCTGTGACCGAAAAACGCAGCAAAGCGGAAATCGACCAATTCGTCAGCGTAATGGAGGAATCGATATGCGCGAAATAAATGAAACCAAGCCGGAGGAATTGCTTATTTTCGAACGCAGCCGGCCCGGAAGGATCGGTTATTCCCTGCCGGAATGCGACGTCCCCGCCGTCCCGAAGGAGGAACTGGTGCCGCCGGAAATGCTGCGCCGCGAGGGGCTTTCGTTCCCGGAAGTGTACGAGGTCGATGTCGTGCGCCATTATACCGCCTTGTCCCGCCGCAATTTCGGCGTTGATAACGGGTTTTATCCGCTTGGCTCCTGCACGATGAAATACAACCCGAAAATCAACGAGGATGTGGCCCGTTATCCCGGCTTCGCCAAAATTCATCCATATCAGCCGGAGGAAAGCCTGCAGGGCGCGCTGGAGCTGATGTACCGGCTGCAGCGGGATTTGGCCGGGATTACCGGTATGGACGAGGTCACCCTGCAGCCGGCCGCCGGGGCGCATGGGGAATGGACGGGCCTGATGATGATCCGCGCCTATCACGAAAGCCGCGGCGAGAAGCGGACGAAAGTGATCGTGCCGGATTCCTCGCACGGCACCAATCCGGCCAGCGCTGCGGTCGCCGGCTTTGAGACGGTGACCGTCCCTTCGAACCAGCGCGGCATGGTCGATCTGGACGCGCTGCGGGCGGCCGTCGGCGAAGATACCGCCGCCCTTATGCTCACCAACCCGAACACGCTTGGCCTGTTCGAGCAGCAAATCGTGCAGATCGCCGAAATCGTCCATGCGGCCGGCGGCCTGCTGTATTATGACGGCGCCAATTCGAACGCTATTATGGGGATTACGCGGCCCGGCGACATGGGCTTTGACGTCGTCCACCTCAACCTGCACAAAACGATGAGCACGCCGCATGGCGGCGGCGGTCCCGGCGCAGGTCCGGTCGGCGTCAAAAAGCGGCTCGCACCGTTTCTGCCCGAGCCGACCGTCGTCATGGACGAATCCGGCCGTTACGCCATCCGCGGCCGGCGACCGGAGGGGGCGGCAGGCTTCGCCTCGACGGTAGGCACGGGAAAGCCGTCCGTTTCGGCTGGCTCAGCTGGCTCGGTTGGTTCAATTGGTTCGCCTGGCTCGGCTGGCTCAGTTGGTTCCGACGGCCCGTGCGTCTCCCCGACTTCTACTGCCTCCATTGGCTCGCCCAGCCCAGCCCCCGAAGGCGGCTTGCCGGGTACACAAGGCTCAGCCTCCATCGGCCGGGTCAAAGCGTATTACGGCAATTTCGGCATTCTCGTCCGCGCTTACGCCTATATCCGCAGCCTGGGCCCGGAGGGACTCCGCCAGGTTTCGGAAAACGCCGTGCTGAACGCCAATTACATGATGAAGCGTCTGGCTCCTTATTACGAGATCCCTTACTCGGATCAATCGTGCAAACACGAATTCGTCATGTCCGGCAGCGGGCTGGTCCAATACGGCATCCGCACGCTCGACGTCGCCAAGCGGCTGCTGGATTTCGGCTACCACCCGCCGACCATCTATTTCCCGCTGAACGTCGAGGAATGCATCATGATCGAGCCGACGGAAACCGAAAGCAAGGAAACGCTCGACGGGTTTATCGATTGTATGATCGCCATCGCCAAGGAAGCGGAGACGAACCCAGGTCTCCTGCTGAACGCCCCGTACACTACGCCGGTAACGCGCCTGGACGAAACCGGGGCCGCCCGGAAGCCGGTGCTGAACTGCGCCTGCGGGTAGCGGAGATCAATGTGCGACACCCCAAATGCAAAAGTGCAGTTCATTCTCAATAATACAACCATATTTTTCCTTAAACCCTCTTTTCAACTGCACTTTTGCATTTCAAGCGCCCAAAAACGGATTTTGAAGAAATACCAAATGTACTTTTGCACTTGCGGCTGTTAAACAGTTAATCGAGTTCGCCCCAAAAGGCAGCTTTACAAGCCCCTTATATACTCGAACAGCGGCAGCCCCGGACGAGAAACAAAGTCCGCGACTGCCGCTTAATTACGCCACCATAGCAACGGGAGCCCATGCACGTATAGCGAAGATATGCCGAGGCACGTCCGAAGATATGCCGAGGAATGGCGCAAAGGTTAAACCAAAGCCTGGGCAAGCTTCGAAGCGCTCTTCGGTACTGTTAATTTTAATATGTTACCAAAACCTTTAACGGATTTATTTTATTTTAGCTTAGCGAATCGAAACACTGGATTAGTTCATCCTTGGTAATTTGAAGTTCGAATATTCGATTTACGAAAGGCGTATTTTTAATTTGTCCAAAAAAACATGCGGAGTGTTTGGCATAATCCCAACCGTCACTCGATCCAACTACCGTTAATTCTTTCTCATAAAATGCCGGACTCAATTGAAATCGTTCTTTGTTTCCATCCGATAAAATGCAGATCTTCCCCTCCTAGATGACGGACGCTTGGAGCGTTTCGAATGCACTATTGCAGGCCGAACACTCTACCCCAAAGCGGTATGTGTCTTTAGCACATTCGGATTCATGGCGGAAGACCTCTGCGGCTTTTGTATCTCACCGGTTCAAATAGGCGTAAATTTCGAAAACAAGATGCACTTTTGCATTTGAACCCATCAAGAGGAGCTACCCTCCCAAAAAAACAAACGGCCTGCCCGCAGAAAGCGGACAGACCGGCCGTTAAGCATTCATATTTGCGTTGCCCCGACTGCCTTACGCCCCAGCAACAAGCCCGCGAATCTGCCCCAGGCGCTGTATCTCATAGGTTGGCCGGACGCCGGAAGCATTCGGCAACTGCCGCGGATTAAACCAGCAGGTATCGATCCCGTAATCCACTCCGCCACGGATATCCGAGCTTAACGAATCGCCGACTATCAACACCCGGGTCTTGTCCGTAAGCCGCAGTTTGTCAAACGCATAATCAAAAATGCCCCGCTCCGGCTTATGGTAGCCCGTTTCCTCGGAGACGACAATCGCTTCAAAGCAGCCGGTCAGCTCCGAGCCTTGAATCCGGCTCATTTGCACTTCTTTGATGCCGTTCGTGATGATCGCCAACCGAAGGCCCGAATCGATCAAATCCCGGCAGACCGAAGCCGCGCCTTCCACCAAAAAAGAAGCTTTCCCCAAGAACTGCGTATACAGTCCGCTAAACGGGCCGACTCCGCAGCCAACGGCAAGGTCCAGCTCGCGGAACAGACGTTCAAACCGCTCCGTTCTAAGCTTGTCCTGGCCGATTTCCCCCTGTTCGTATTCGGTCCAAAGCTGTTTATTAATCGACTTATACGCCTGAGCCACTTCGTCCGTGCAGGTTATCCCCTCATGCTTTAACGCTTCGCTTAACGCAAATGCTTCCGCCTGCGAGAAATCGAGCAGCGTTTCATCCGCGTCAAACAAGATGTGCGTATACTTCAAAAGCTAGTCCTCCTCTTTACCGGAACGTACAGTTCGACCTTTGCCTTGCCCTCGGGATCGTCCGCGGGATTGTTCATGCTGAACTCCAGACAATGCCTATCGTCCGGGTCGTATTCGCTATTCGGCAGCCATCCGCCAAAAATACTTTGAAACAATATCGCAAATTTATCCAGCGTATCGTAAAAATAAAACATCGCATAAAGTCCCCCCGGCAGCGTCCTGAACTCTACTTCGGGCGGAGCGTCTTCCCGGTTCAGCGTGTCCGGCACGGTTACGCAGGCATCGTAACGGCAAGCGAATTCTTCCGTGGCGGCCGGATCGTCCAGTGAAATTCCGATAAAAGCTTGCTCCGGCGGAAACAGCCCGTTTTGGCCCGCCCACTCGCCCAGCTTCGCCCAAGCCTTATACGTCTCCAAATAGCTCCCTACATGCCTTACATAAGCCACCTCAAAAGCGGGCAATTCCTTCATCGTTACGTTCATTTGCCAAACCCTCCTCAAAAAATTACGATTCCTATTTGAATCATACAGGGAGGCAGCGGGTTCAGCTTCCTGGTTATTGCGGGAAGATAATGAAAAATTGCGGTCCTTTTGCCGCGCACGGCGAACTTCACTTGGCGTTTTGGCAAAATGCCTCTTGAACGCGGCGTTGAAATTCGAGGCCGATTCAAACCCGCATAACGCGGAAATTTCCAGCACTGTTTTATCGGTTTCCAGCAAGTAAGCCAACGCTTGGTTTAACCGCAGACGGTTCATATATGCCATGGGCGTCGCCCCCGTCACCGCCGCAAACACCCGCGAAAAGTGATATTTGGAGAAATGGGATACCTCGGCCAATTGCTCCAGGCTCAGCTTTTCGCTTAAATGTTGCAACATAAACGCCTTTACGCTTTCGATCCGGTCCAGGTAATCGCTCATGCGCTCGCTCCGTTCCAATGGGCCGGACGGACAAATTTCGGCGGCAGCTTGGTGCGCCCGTCGCCTTTTGCCGCATTCAGCTGCATTTGGGTCAAAAAAAGGCAACTCGACAGGTCAGCGCCGCGCAGATCGGCATCGCGCAAATCCGCTCCGATCAGATCGGCCATGCTAAGGTTGGCATCCCTGAGATCGGCGGCGATCAGATAGGCCCCTCTCAGGTTCGCTCCCCGCAAATCCGCCCCTTTGAGCTTGGCGCCGATCAGGTCCGCGCCGCGCCCGTAGGTTTTGCGGCGGCGGCCCGCCGTATTCTTAAGCCCGCGAAGCGCGGCGCTCCGTACCTGCTCGCTGATCTCCAGCAGAAGCGCATTCACTTTCGCGCGCTGCGCCGCCGCATCCGCCTGTTGGAGTTCGGCCGGGCTCAAACGGGTGAGCCGTTCCGTATCGTCATAAGCCATGCGGAGCCGCTCTTGAAGCGGACCGGCCGGCTCCAGCGCCAACGCTTCGTCCAAATACCAAAGCAGCTCGTGAAGCTGCCACATCACCGGAAACAGTTCATACATCAGCGCCGCGGACTCCGGGGCTTCCCGCCAGCTGATTCCGCCGAAAGTTACCTGCGATATTTTCTGCCCCGCCCCAAAGCAGTCGTAAACCGTGCAGCCCCGATAACCCCGCTGCCGCAGGCTGTCATGGACGCCGCAGCGGAAATCGTCCCGCAGATTGGAGCAGGGCTCTCCCGCAGCTTTATCGGCCGCAAAATCGACCGACGCCGCATAAGGCAGCGCCACACAGCACAGGCCAAAGCAATGCTCGCAGTCGGCTTGCAGATCAGCTCTGGTCCTGTCTTGCGGCTGCTCTTTATGAAGTTGCTCTCCGGACATTTTCCAATCTCCCCCCATTGTCTTCAGGTTTATCTTAAATAACAGCCGCTGTTTATATCAAACGTCGCTCCGGTATAATGCCTTGCTTTTTCGGACAACAAAAAGATCACGGTATGGGCCACGTCCTCCGCCGTCAACGGCTGGTTTACCAATTGATGGCTGACATACTCCCGCTTCCGCCATTCCGGAATACGCTCCATCATCGCCGTGTCCACCATGGTAGGCGCGACCGCGTTGACGCGGACATAAGGCGCAAAATTCATGGCACAGCTTTTGGTAAGCCCCAAAAGGGCCGCTTTCGAAAGTCCATAAACGGCGTCTGAGCTTCCTTCCAGGCCGGAGACGGAGGACATGTTGACGATAACCCCTTGCTTACGCTGCTCAAGCATCCGTTTTCCGAAAAATTGCGAAAAATACACGGCGCCTTTGATATTCACATCAAGCACGCTGTCGATTTCCTCTTCCTTATAATCCAGGATGCTTTTTCCAAGGTAAATTCCCGCATTGTTCACTAACCCGTCGGCGTCGCCATGCTCTCTATCCAAAGCCGCAAACAGCGCGGCCGCTTCGTCATAATGGCGTACATTCACCTTATACGTAAACAAGTTCGGGGAATCGGCAGTTCGCGCCAACTCGTGCAGCCGCTCCTCATTTAAATCGCACGCGATGACGGAGGCTCCTTCCTGTAAGCATTGCAAGGCGATTTCCTTGCCGATGCCGGAGGCGGCGCCGGTAACGATAATTTTCTGTGTCGATAACATGGTCGTTCTCCTTTGTTCAGCTTTTCCGGGCCTGCAGTTTCACGCTTTGGCGTCGATTTTTTCCCGCAAAGAGGCCTCGTTCAGACCGTTTCGGGTAAAAGCAAACTTTCGGCCGGTCGCGGCCTGAACCCGGTCCAGCACCTGGCCCAGGTGATAACCGGTATGTTCGGCCAAATGATACAACTGGTGAACCTGCTCTTGTTCGAGAGCCTGTTCGCGGCTTAAGTATTTCATCATCAGCAGCTTCCAATCATCCAGCTGGGCTTCGAACAAAGCAAGCAGCTCTTCGGCTGTCTGTCCATTAGCCGGAAAATAGTTCTCGAAACCGGGCTTTAATTGCCGCTCTAAATTTTGCAGCCTTAGGCAGCTTCTGGCGATATGCTCGCACACATGCAAAACAATCCCTCCCAGCGTATTTCCCGCCGGGTAAGGTTCGCGCCATAGAATTTCCCGTTCCACCCCTTCCAGGGCGATTTTTAACTTTGGCCAGTACATATCGCACATTCGGTGGTACGTAATTTTCAAAAAAAGTTCCTCAAACTCTCCATGCTCCACGCCGTTCATCTCCCGCGGATTTTTTTTAGGACCATCCGAAAAATTCCCGATCCAGCATGCCCATGACAAACAAAGAGTCGTACCGATCGCCGGCCTTGACGCATTCCCTCAATTTCCCTTCGATTTGTAAACCGGCCGCTTCGTAAACATGCTGGGCCCGTAAATTGAAGTCTTTTACATCGAGCCACAGACGGTGGGCCCCAAGGCCGGTAAAAACCAACGTTTTGACCAATTCCAGGGCCTCTTTTCCGTACCCCTTGCCTTTATCGACGATGACGATTCTCCTCAGTTCAATGTTATGATTGCTGCTTTCAATACCGAACAGCATCGCAAAACCAACCTGACGGCGGCTTTCATCTTCGATAATGAGGTGCAGGCAATCCTTTTGATCCAATGCTTGGAGATGCCGCTCCTTCGTCCAAGAGGTGATGAATTGCCGGTTTTGCTCATCTTGCTCGGCTGCAAGAACGAATTCAATATCCCCCGGCGTAGTTAGCCGCAAATGAAGCTTGTCCGAGACGGGGAAATCGATCTTCATTTTATACCTCCGGCTACAAAGTTAAGAAGTAATGATAAAATTCCGTATCCTTGATATATCCGCTTGTTTCGTAAAGCCGCTGGGCCCGCTCATTGGCGATGGCCGTGGACAGCTCCAGTCCTTTGGCGTTCGTCTGCAGCGCATAAGTTCTAGCCGCTTCCAGCAGCAGCTTCCCCGCCCCCTGTTTGCGGTACTCCTCCCGCACGTAAAGATCGTTGAGAACCCACAACCGCTTCATCGATATCGAAGAAAAGGACGGATACAGCTGCGTGAACCCGACCGGCGTTTGATCAGCCTCATCGATGGCCAGAAATACAACGGATTCATTCCGGGACAGCCGTTCCGACAAAAACCGTGTGGCCCCCTCCATATCGGAAGCTTGCTCATAAAAGATACGATACTCGTTAAACAATGCAGCCAGCGCCTCCAAATCCTCCGGACCGGCTTGTTTGATAGAAATAGGGGTGTTCATAAGATATTCTCCTTATTATTGTATAATACAGCTTTATGGTCTTTGCTTTGATCTGTCCTTATGTCCACGGCTCATCATCCATTCGCAGATTTTATATACTCCTAATCCCAGCCCAAAACCTAACGTATTTAAGATAAAATCGTCTACGTCAAAGCTTCCTCTTTTTAATAGAAGCTGGAGCGACTCCAACACAAAAACGCCGATTATAAAAACGGCCCATGACCTTCTCTGGTTGCCCCGAAAAACGAGCGGCAGCAGGATGCCAAACGGAACGAAGACGCCGATATTTCCAATCAAATTGACCAGCCAGATTCCAGACATAAATTCATACGAACGAAGATACAGGCCAATCGTCGAAAAGGGCTTGAGATTATACATATACGTACTATGGGACACTCTGCCGAATCCAAAAAGCATCCAGTAGATTAATAGCAGCGAATAACCGATGAGCATAATGATCGCCTTGCCGCGCACGGATCTCATCAATGCCACGATCATCCCCCTCAAGATTCCTTTGCAAGCTCCTTCAACTTCACAAACAGCAGTTCGTAATATTGGGGCGTATTGGGCGTGAAGTCGGCAAGGGACCATGATTTCGTCAAGCTGCTCGACGCTCCGTTCGCTTCGTCTATGAGGAGACCGTCCGAGGAAAGAAACTTAGTTTTCCCGCTGAGCAATCGCTGAAAATCGCTAAGCCGCACCCAAAACAGCCCGGAAATCTCCTCCGTTTGGATGCGGTAGTCTTTCAGATCGCGGCCATACTCGTAAATAAACACATGATTAAATTCCCGGTCGATTAACTGAGGCGATACGATGTGCTCCTGAGCCACCATGCCGCAATAGGTCAAATCGTCAATCGCCACCGCGATCCCAAGCTCCTCTTCCAGTTCGCGCACACCGTCCGGCACGTCCTCCCCTGCTTGCAAATGTCCGGCGCAGGAAATATCCAGCAGCGAAGGAAACACGTCTTTGTTTTTGTGGCGCAATTGAAACAGCAGATAAGGTCCTTCCGGGGTCCGCTTCCAGATCCAGCAATGAAACGTCTGGTGCCACAATCCCTTGGCATGGACAACGCTGCGGGCTTCCTTGCCTATCTTGATCCGATCCGGCGTAAAAACGTCAAAATATTCGGTTTCGTTCATGTGGTTTCTCCTTTTGTTCCATTATAACCGAAACTTTTCCCGAATGGCCTTTGCGGTTTCTTCCGGACTTAGGAATGTATTGTCATTTTGCCCACCGCCTGCGGCCCGAACAAAACGATGAATTTCATAGCTTCTCCTCCTACCTTATTCCCATGATTATACATCCATTTTCTGAATTCTATAAATCGATTTTGGAAAATATGAAAATTTTAGTTGTAAAAATATCATTTCATACCTTATAATGGAAATAACTTCATTGATAGCGCTATCATTTGGCATCTAAGATTGCCGGGCACGAAATTAGCAAGACAAACTACTAAAAGGAGTGAAAAAAAATGTTGAAGCTTGGTAAACCTCTCTACCTGTTTCTGCTGTTCACTCTCATCTTGTCTTTCTTCCCCGCCGCAGCTCCCAGCGCTTCCGCCGCAACCGATTGGAAACTCGTTTGGAGCGACGAATTTAACGGCTCCTCGCTGAATACGGCCAACTGGACCGCCGAAATCGGTACCGGCAGCGGAGGCTGGGGAAATAATGAGCTGCAGTATTACACCAACCGGCCGCAGAACCTGCAGGTGACGGGCGGCAATCTGGTTATCACGGCACAGAAAGAATCCTATGGCGGCATGAATTACACTTCGGCCCGCATCAAAACCCAAGGGCTGCAAAACTTTACTTACGGCAAAGTGGAAGCCAGAATCAAACTTCCCTCCGGACAAGGGCTGTGGCCGGCATTTTGGATGCTGGGTTCCAACATTTCCACGGTCGGCTGGCCTTATTGCGGGGAAATCGATATTATGGAACGGGTTAACCACAATCCGTTCGTAAACGGCACCGTACATTGGGATGCGGGCGGGCATGCGGATTACGGGCGGACATCCGGGAACCTGGACTTTTCCCAATATCATACGTACAGCATCGAGTGGGACTCCAAATACATTCGCTGGTTCGTGGACGGCAATCAATTCAATGAATTTTATATCGAAAATGGGACCGGGAACACCGAGGAATTCCAAAAGCCGTTTTTCATTCTGCTGAATCTTGCGGTCGGCGGCAATTGGCCCGGAAGTCCGGACGGCTCGACGCCATTCCCGTCGCAAATGCTGGTCGACTACGTTCGGGTATATCAAGCCTCGAACAGTTCATCCAACATTGAAAGCGGCGCCGTTTATACTTTGACCTCTAAAGCCAGCGGCAAAGTGCTGGACGTGACGGACGTCTCCATGGCGGACGGGGCCAAAATGCAGCAGTGGACCAATTACACCGCAACCAACCAGCGCTTCAAGGTGGAGCATATGGGCAGCGGTTACTATAAGCTGACGGCGATGCACAGCGGCAAGGTGCTGGATGTGCCGAGCTCAAGCACGGCCAGCGGCGTGCAACTGCAGCAGTGGAACGATAACGGAACCGATGCCCAGCGGTGGAAAATTGTCGATGTAGGCGGAGGCTACTATAAGCTGGTCTCCAAAGTCAGCGGCCTGGTCATGGACGTGTCCAGCGCCTCTACGGCGGACGGCGCGGCGGTTCAGCAATACACCGACAACGGAACGGATGCGCAGAAATGGTTGTTTACGAAAGTGAACTAAAACTAAGCGGCATATGATCGAACGACAAACGGGAAACCCGTGAGCGTTGAGCGGCGGGGTTCCCGTTTGCCGCTTCATAACAGCTAACAGCTCCATCACCAACACTTCCCCCCGCCTTCCATTTTATCGTGCGATCCAGTTCGTTCTGACGTAGCCGATTTTCATGCCGGCCCGCTCCATGTTTCTGTGGCTTTGCGATAAAAAAGCGCACTGGCCGACGGCCAGCTTGCAGCCCTGGCGGGATGCCTCCGCGATCCGCCGATGCAACAGCCTTTGCTGTAAGCCACGATTCCGGAATTGCGGCAAAGAGGCCGCAAAAGTGAACGATGCTATGCCGTCCTTGATATACATTACGCCGGCGGCGGCAGGCTCCTCCTTCACATAGGCCAAATAAAAATTCCAGCCGGGCCTGCCATAAAGCGCCTTGTTATTTTCGGCGACATACGGAATGCCATCGTCCGACAACCCCGTTCCCCGGCAATGAATCATGGCATAAGTCATAAACTCGTCTTCCTGAAGTTCTTTAACGGTGATTCCATCCATCTCGTCGATATGGGGAGTTTGGAGCTCTGAGAGGTATAAAGAGGTGTGAAATCCCGATTGAAAAAATCCGCGTTCGGCCAAACGGGCAAGTATATTCTGATCCACAAGCGACGGGACGAGTTCGAATTGGGGGGCTCGTCCTCTCGATTGGTAAAACTCGAGGATCGGGTCGATGAATTCCACGTCCGCAGCGGTTAATCCTTTTACGGTATTAAAAGAAGGCCAGGGCATGGTCCGGCTGTAAATGCACAAGGCGTTGCCGAACCGGCGGAGTTCAACTCCTTCCGGATTGCCCGGCCTGCGTTGAATGGCCAACATGCGATCATACATATAGTCGTTTTCAGATGAAACGATTTGTTGGATTAAAGCTCCCGACGGCAAATTGGGCATGTCCCACCTCGCAAAAAATATATTGGCGATAGAAATATCATTTTTCCCTTTTATGGCAGCACAGCGTCCAGATAACGGGAGGTCATCCCATCTCGCAAAATTTCCATATATAATTCGTCGTAAGCTTTTCCGTTAACGAGATAGCTCTGGCTTCTTCTGCCAAAGAGGCGGAACCCGGCTTTTTCGTAACACTTGATGGCCGGCTCGTTAAACTCGAAAACCCGAAGCATGATGTTGTTTAAGTTTAGTATTTTAAAGCCGTATTCGCACAACAGCTTGATGGCTTCCGCCCCGTAGCCCATACCTCTCTGCCGATCTTCGCCGATAAAAATTCCAAGCTCCGCGACTCTGCGAACCTGATCGATGGCAAACAAGGAGCAATTCCCGATCAGTTCGTCATTATTTTTCAACACAACCGCAAAATTTTGCCCTTCCCGGGCCATATTTTCGAGCACGCTTTGTTCCCGCGGCAAACTGAACACTTCAGCGGGAGAACCTATTTTCAAAGACAAAGATAAGTTATTGATCCACTTCGTGTATGTTTCGATATCCTCCGGATTCACCGGGGACAAATACAGCCTGTCCGCTTCCATTTTTTTGAAATACTTCATCTTCCGTCGCTCCTTATTTAAGTCATTCTGCAGGGATACGGTTGTACCTTCGGCTTCAATCATAAGGCACGTAATGCTTTAAATCGGTTTTGGTAATCCCCTTCTCTTGCCCTTCTTTGGTCAGTCTGTAGTTGAACTGCAGCACCTCATTGTGCGCAAAATAAACATATTCGACGTAAGGCTCATCCTTAAAGGTCACTACCGCGTAAAAAGCCGGCAATTTGATCCCCCATACGCCTTTAACCGACTTGATATCCGACTTTGCATAATGTTGTTCTTCCAGGAGATAATGGGTTACTCTTTGGGCATAGATGATTTTGTTGGCCTGAACATACACAAAAGGCGTTGCGACGAGCATAATCAAAAGGACGGCCAACCCCGTTTTAAACTTTTTTCTGATAGGAATCATTCCTTTGTTTTTAGAACCTTCTATCGAAATACTTCTCAAAAAACGCTCTGATGTATCCTTCAAATTCGGAGTTAGGTTTATAGTAGACGCCTTGGATGAGGTTTGGAATAAACCCTAGCTTTTTTTCCTCTCCCTCATATAAACTTATCCCAAACATAAACCCCGTCCTGTCCTCCTGGTTCTGATCGGGGATCAGCTTGATATCTTTGATGCGGGTAATCCATTCCGCAATTTGCTGCCGGTCTTCGATCACCCTTCTTGCTCCCGTTGAGCCATCCGCCAAAATCACTTTATCGACTTGCAAAATATCGCCGGGATAAACCTCCGACAAGGAAAGGGGGCGTAAAGGGAGTGATTCCGGCTTGCTCTGGCATCCGGGGACCAATACGAACACCAAGATGATCCATAACCGTTTCATAATACACAAACCGCTCCTCAAAGACAGATTAAGACCTAATTTTCCGGCTCAAAACTTTTTGACAAAATCATCTTCATCCTAACCCGTTCAGCTTTCCAGCGCGATGGTATTGCCCCGAGAAAAGCTGCAACCGCCAGGCTGTCTGAAAAACTCCAGCGAGAAAAACATAAAGGCAAAAAATGCCGTTATTCCAGCGATATCCGTCCATTTGGGAGAGATAGAGACAATTTATGTTGCTATTTTCTCGAACCGCAAGGAAATCCCCGCGTTTCGGACCATTCATAGGAAAATAAGTACAAAATATGCCGCTAATGGGAACCAGCATGATCATATCAGGGTAATAAGCACATAAAGTGCCGCTATTTTGAGGTCCTGCCGACCAGTTGGTCCCGCCGAAGGTTGGTCTACAGACGGTTGGTCCTACCGACGCTTTCTCCTGCCACGGTTGCTCCCGCCGACAGTTGGTTGCCGTTTCCGGTAGCCGGCAGTCAAACGCCGATTTCTGGGCGGGGCCGAATTTACTGTCTATTCCCTCCGCAAAATGAACTCCCCGGTCACCGCGTCGATAAAAGCGAGGCGCCGCTTTTCCCCACGGCGGTTCGCCGCCGTAGGATCGGATTGATACACGAGCCGGTATTCCGGCGTCTCCTGATCACGATCCAGAAACCACTTTAGACGAAGTTTCAGCTGCCCGGCATATAACCCGAAGGCCTGTTCGGGCGTAATCGCCGGATGGAATTGCCTTGAAGCAAGAGCCTCGATCATTTCATAAGAAGTCCCCATATACATGCATACGGCTTTGGTAGCAGTGCACACGCTGATCGTTACCCGTTCGAGATGAAGGGGGATGCCGCCGATATAAACCGGCAGGTAAAAAAATTCCCTGGACCGCTCCTCTTCCCTCTCGTCCTCGGCATCCATTTGCAGTTGGAGATACTTCGTATAATCCGGGAAAACCATCCGCAAAAACCGTTCCGCCACTTCCCAGCACTCGGCCCGGTTTAGCGCGGGACTCCCTTCCTCGCCACAGCCCGTATGGTGATAACCAACCAGCCGTCCCGTCGATTTTTCCACCTGCACCATAATCGAAGCTTTGCGGAAAAAGCGCAGCTTGTCCCCCCATTTTCGCTCCATATAACCTTCCGCCGACAGGGGATCCCGTTCAACCTCCTCTTCCTCTTGCGTCTTAAGTTGATAGATCCGTGTGATTCTTTCCTCATCGTCCGAACATTTTTCCAGGACATACCGGTTCATATCGATACCCAGCCGCTGCTCCCAGGACTCTTCCGAAAGAGGCGGCGCTTGCATTATGTTCTCACTCGAAGATAGCGGGCGGCTCGGCGGCAAAACATAATGATCAGGTCCGAACAGGTCGCGGCCGGTGGCCGCGTCGATCAGGGCATGGTCCGGCTCAGGCTCATAAACAAGGAGGTATTCGGATTCGCTGCCTTTTATTTCATAGATGGAAGGATGCAGGTTTAAAATAATGGGGTTCATCCGCAGACGTTGCTTGTGGTCCTCTAAAACTTGCGCTTCAGGCGCGATCGCCTCGGGCCGGCCCGGTATAGGAATCGTCTTGTCCAACCGTCCTTCCAGCCGATAACGGGTAACGTTGAAGCGGTGATCCACCGTCAGCTCGCACCCCGTTTCCGGGAGCGGCAAGCCCAAAGCTTCCTGGCGATAGGCGAACGTATACGGAATTCGTCTTTTCATCGTTTCGCAGAAGGTCAGTTTGCCAGGCTCGGGATGATATTCGGCTACAAAGGCATCCGCGGCCTTTTTCGCCAGCTTAAGCTTATCTTCATCCGCCAAAAGGCTTGCGGTTTCCGCCCCGTTATCCCCCTCCGGCCCGTTTATGCTAAACCGGGTAAGAACTCCCGTGGCGATATCCAGGGAGACTTCAATTTGCTGCTCCTCATCGCCGGGATCCTCCCAAATAAAACATCGTTCCCGCTCTTCCTCCTGGGGAACACTGTCCTCCATCTCCAGCCGGTAATGCGGGGGGACTGCGGCAATGGTTTGCGCGATTTGGCGAAGTTGATTGAAATCAATGCCCATGAGTGTGGCTTCCCCCTTACTTCAAGCGCTTCAGTTCATCGTCGGTAAAGTTTTTGACGACCTTGTCTTGCGAAAATTTTGTCTCATTATATTGATAGGAGCGGTTTCTTGGGATGGACAAGCTGTCCCAGTCCGTTTTCTTCAGAATCTTGGCGGCATATATGATCTGCCCGACATGGTAAGGGTAGTGCGCCAGCTGCCTGTTGATCGCCTCCATAACGGTGTGGCCTTCATTGCGGATATATACAATTTGCGTCAATTGATCCGGCCGGACGGAACGAATGGCGCTGAGCAAGCAATCCCAGCCTTCATTCCATTTTTGCAGCAGTTCCTCTTGGCTTAGGATATCATTTTCAAACTCGGCATCGCGGTTGCGCCAAGGTTTCTCCCCGTCGGACGTAAGAAAATCGGTCCAGCGCGAAAGCATGTTTCCCCACAGGTGCTTTACGATCGTGGCAATGCTGTTGGAATCCTCGTTAAAAGCGGCGAACCATTGGTCCGGTTCCAATTGAGCCATCGCTTTTTCTCCCAGCGTTTTATAGTAAAGAAATTGCTTCTCTACGCTTTCCAGATAGATTTGATTCACGTCCATGGGATGTTCCTCCTTCTTTTCTTTCCAGAATTTTCATATATCTTAACATAGATACCTGCTCCTGGGAAATACGATTCCGAAACGGATCAAACGGTTCTCGGCATCTGCTTTCGCCGGTATCCAGATCTACAGCTTTATGGCTTTTAACGCTTGTATTAATTCGGTAATGGAAGGGGTCAGCACGCCATTGGGATCCTGCTGCAAATCGCCAAAGTTTCCATATTCCGTATCAATCCATTCAACCGCTCCCGTTTGATTGTTAAAAACCAGCAAAATTTCGCCGATATTCGCATAGATGGAACCGATCCAGATCCGCTGCCCAAAGTCATTTCCGCCGGTCCATACGGTGTAGTTATTCATGAGCTGTTCATTGATGGTCTGGCTTGGGTCCAAACCTTGAAGCGCGATATGGAGCTTAGATTCTTTATTGAATTCAAACCAGTTTCCCCATTGATCCGTGGACGGCACCTGGGACGCATCGATAACCCCTTCCAACTCCTCAAAATAAAAACTCCCGTAATATTCTTGCAGTTCCGGATGAAGCGTAAACCCAAGCTCCCGCTCGGCCGCCGAAAAATCAACTTCTTCCGTATTTACTTGATAGGCACCTGGATAATGTTGTTGTAGAAAGTGTTGAAGTGTCTCTTTAAGCATCATATATAGCTCCTTTATTCGCCGGATAATCCCAGTATAGCATGCTTTATAGGCATACTCTGCCATAAAACGAATCGCTGCTCAATTCACGTTGGAAATACCCAATAGAATTGGAAGGCTATCTCCAAATAGCAGGGTTGATTGGATTTTTCCAATAGATTTACCCCAACATTGAAAAAAAGAGCTTGATCGAGCAAATCTATTGGATATTTCCAACCAGACGGCTGATTCAGCAGTTTCTAAGGCTAAGCTATTGGATTTTTCCAATCAGCCAAACCGCAACCCCACTTCCCCCGCCAATCCCCAAGACAAGCCCGCTTTAAAGGACGATATACGGATATTTTCCTTTGCAAATATTGCCGCTACAATGAGAAAAAATCGGCGGGTGCTCATCCGCGTGAAAGTGAGGGAGATGAAGATGTTAGCTCATCGTTTGAAGCGGAATGGCGGCGTTTCCTGTTGGTTGTTTAGGCTCTGCATCGCGCTACTGTCCGCGGCATTGCTTCCCCTGTGGCCCCTGGCTTCGCTTCCCGCCGCATCGGCCGAGTCCTCCTTGACCATCGACACGCCTGCGGACGGCGAGGATGTGGACGTCGGGACGATCACCGTATCCGGCCGTTATAGCGAAGCTTACGCCATCAAACTGATCGTAGGCGGCACCGAGCAGCTCGATACCCGGATGGAAGGGGAAAGCGGCGCGGAATCGGGCACATGGTCTGCCGAACTGGACACAAGCCGGTATGACGGGGAGATCACTCTGGTCGCCAAAGGAACGAACAGCACTACCCGTTATGGCGTGACCAGCGCCCCCGCCGTCATCACCGTAAACAATCCGGACGCGGTGAAGCCGGTCGTGACCATCATCAGCCCGCGCGACGGGGAGAAGGTCAAAGGTTCCGGCACGACGGTTCAAGTCTTTGTTGCCTCCCCAAACCCGTTGACGAAAGTGGAGGTGAGAATTAACGGAGGTGCGTGGAAACGGGCGGGGAAATCCGGAAAAGTATACAAGTACAACTGGAACACAAAAGGCCTCGGCAACAAAACCTCCAGCATTGAGGCCAGGGCCGTTGATTCGCGGGGGAACATCGGCCGCAGCTTAACCGTCTATGCTTCCACCGGCAGCGGAACCCACGAGGATATTACGCTTGCAAAACAGGATCGGGCCATGTGGATTTGGGAAAAAGCGGCCTACAACCTGTTCCTTAACCCGGGTTCGCGGACCGCGCTAAAAGCGTTTGCCGACGACACCTCCACCTTCGATTCGGATCCGATCACCACTTTTTATGTCGGCGTGTTCCCCTATGGCGGGGTAGACATCCTGGAGGAATATCCGGAAAAAGTCCGCGATTTCGTGCGGTGGGCGCACGACAACGGGTACCAGGTTCATGCCTGCATCGCCGGCGGTACGACTCCTCCATATTTGGGAGCGCTTACACCATATCACGAGCATGCGATCCGCGAGATGGAAAAAGTGATCAACTACAACATCTCCGCCGCGCCGGACGAACGCTTTGACGGCGTCAACGTGGATATTGAACCTTATATCCTGCCCGAATTCGGAGCCGAAAAGCCCTCCGTTCAGCGGCAATATCTGGATGTCCTGCAAAAAATGATCGACCGCCGGGACACCGCCGGCATCGATTTGCCCTTCGGGCCGGCCATCCCGCGCTGGTTCGACAGCAGCGCGAGCTCCAGCGATATTACGTGGAACGGCGAAACGAAATGGCTGTCCGAGCATGTCCAGGACATCAGCGACTATATTTCGATCATGGATTACCGCGATACCGCGGACGGCAGCGCCGGCATCATCGCCCAGGCGCAAGGCGAACTGGCCTACGCCAACGCGATCGGCAAGCCGAATTCCGTCGTGGTCGGCGTGGAAACGCTCGATATCGCAAACAGCGGCGATCCTGAAACGATCACCTTCCGCGAAGAGGGACGGACTTACATGGAAGCGGAGCTCGACAAAGTGTACGCGGCGTTCAACGGCAATCCCGCGTTTGCGGGGATCGCCATGCACCACTACGATTCCATCCGCTGGCTGCCTTCCGTCTGGGGACCGGACGGCCACTTGTGGCGCGTCAAGCCGGAGGATACCTCGCCCCCGTCCGCGTTGAGCGGAGATCCGGAGGCGGCGGCGTTCGATTATCAAAGCATCAATTTAAGCTATGGCCGGGCCACGGACGACTCCGACATTGAGCATTATTTGATATACCGCAGCACGGAGCCGGATTTTACCGCGGATGAAAGCAGTCTCGCCGGAAGCTCGCGGAATTTGACCTACGTGGATTCGGGCCTGCTGCCGGATACGACCTATTACTACAAAGTTGCGGCCATGGATATCAGCGGAAATGTCGGTCCCGCCACCTCCGCAACCTCAAGCGCGACGGCATCCACGTATTTGCGGCCGATGATCATCGGCGATATGGATGTGGTCTTTAACGGAACGCGCGCCGAGGTGTCGCTGCACATCGTCGACCTGGAAACCGGCGATGGCGTGACCGCCGCCGTATACGGCCGGTTTACGCAAAGCGGAGGCCGATACATCGAAATGCGGACCGACGCGGACGGTTTGGCCACCGGAAGCTCCGAGGCGTTGACCTTTCCTTCCGGCGAAGCCGGTTTCTGGCCGCAGCGGATCGTGGCCCCCGGCTACTATTGGGCGTCCGCCTACGATGAGCGGCGTAACGCGACCGCCTCGTGGTCCAAGACGGCTTTCAGTACAACGCCTGATCCGCAATAACCTGCCGGAGCGTTTCGATTTCCACGCGGGTCATTTCATATCCGGCGATATCATGGGCGGCTTCCTCCGGAATGACGCCGGACAACGCCAGGCACCACAGCATCCGCAAAATGTATTTGTCCATCGGCTGCATAAACGTACGTTCGGCATAGGCGTCAACCCGCGAGGATAGCGCCAGAAAGGTTTCGAAATTCCCCTCTGCGAACGTCCGCATCAGATCGCGCTGGATGCCCGGGAACGCGGCGCCCAATCCGACCAGGGCGCTGCGGGCCCCGCGCATCAGCGAGTAACCGAACATCCGGTCCTCTCCGGTGATGAGCAGCTTCTCCGGGAACTCGGACGAAATCAGCGTGGATACGTCCTGCAGCGTCATGACGCTGTCGAGCGTGGCCACTTTGATGCCGAGCGTCCGGGGCAGCGCGAGCAGTTCCCGCAGCACTTCTGCGGAATACGACACGCCCCCGGCCTCGTCATACAAATAAAAAAGCACCAAAGGGCAGCCGAACCGGGACAGCTTGCAATGATAGCTTACGATCGCCTCATCCCGTTCCCCGGGGGGCAGCCCCTTGAAAATCGCCGGCGGGAACACGAGCAGGGCGTCGGCCCCCCAATGAATCGCATCGGCGGCCATGCCCAGGCTGTCCCGTTCCCACTGGCGGATTTTCATGCTCCCCAGCAGCCGGTTGTCGGGAATCGCTCCCACCCCGGCGATCAGCAGTTTTTGTTCGCCCAGCGCGGATTTCCAAACCTCCAGCACCTGCTTGCGCTCATGCCGATCCAAATGCAGCCCTCTGCCCGTATGCGCCCAAACGGCGGCGCCGGCGATCGGCTGTTCCGAAAGATACTGCGCGTAGGCTTCCTGCGCTTTCGCGTGGATTTGTCCCGTATAATAGCGGGGCACGGGCACGGCGGGGATCAACCCCCAAGTACATGCGTTTTTCACGGCATCCGTGTTATTCATTCGTACAACCTTCCTTTTCTTTTTCTACTCCAGAAAAAAAGCGCGTCCCCGGTCCCGATACCAATTCGTCACCTCAAGGAATGAAGCTGTTCCGCTGCGGCCGGCGATTTCGCCCGTTTCGCGCAAATGAAGCATCCAAGCAACCAATCCTACATCGGGATGGAAAAATAATTCATGCAGCGCGCGCTGCGTTTTGGAGCCCCGCTTCATGCTGTAGGCGTCGCCCGGCAATTGAAACAACGTATGCATCTGCAGGCTCGAAACGCCGCGCAGCGCATATTCCAGCGCCATTTTGCCAGAGTGCACGTCGCCCGTTCCCGACAGGACGGGCACGGGGAACGGCAGCTCGCCTTGCAGCTCCAGCCGGCGCAGCCCGGACAAAATCCGCAGATTGCGCGCGCTGAGGTCCGGTCCGCCATAGGCCGCCCCGGCTTTACCGCCGCCGGCAGCCGGACGGCCGGAGTCGTACAGCCGGTTCGCGTAAACGATATAATCCGCCCCGGCAGCCCCTTCTTCCGCCAGTGTCCTTACCGTCCGCAATTGGAACTCGTCATCGAACAGCGTGTTCATCAGCTTGATGCCCAGCCGTATATCCCCGTCCGGCAGCGCCGACCGGATCGCTTTCGGCACCTCCCTGAGCCAGCGTATAATCGCCGGGCGCTGGGCGGCCCGGTCAGAGCCGGCCAAAGTCGGGCTGAAATCTTTCTCCAGCTGAAGCGGACCGGCTTCGCCGGCCTCCTTCCAGACTTGCGCCAAGCGCCGCGTTGTATAACGGTATTCGTCCAAACGAAAATCCTCGCTTATGGCAGGCAGATGGTATTTACAGGACGGCACGACCACGGTTCCCCGTTCCCGCCCGAGCTGCAGCGCTTCCCGAACGAAACTCAAATACTCGTCAAAACTGCCGTGCCAGCCCCGGCCTTGCCAGGTTACGTTCCAGCCCGGCTCTCCCGTTTCTTTGCCGACGATCCGGCCCACTTCCATCCGCGTTTCCTTGACGGCCCATTCCTTCATCGAGCGTTCGCCCTGCTCGTCCTCCGCGATGACCGTTTTGAGCACAACGAAGCCGAGGCCCGCTTCCGCATCGGCTTGGACCTGGTAAGCGCTGAGCGACAATTGGCCCGAGGCTTTGCCGAAAGGATTTTTGATCGGGCGCGGTCCATAATGTGAAGATACATCCAGTCCGTATTGTTCGAGCAAATAGCGTTCGAGCCGCTCCGGCAGCCCCGTTTCGCTGAACCGTTCGTAATCGCGGCGTATCCGCACCGCGTCCTCCCGTGAAATCCGCGGCGGACCGGCCGGCAAAATAAGGCGGTTAATCATCCTCATCCCCTCTGTTATTAGGTTCTTGAAGATGTGTATTCAGAAATGGCCGGCCGTATCCTTGTTCCGGCAATTTTTTAACATTTGCAACCAATTCGGCGGTTTACTCCGAACGGAGATTTTCCAGGTTGAGCGCATAAATTTGCCTTGGCCGGCCGCGCCCCACCGGCTGTTCCTCGCCTACGATCGAGGCGATGCCGTACTTTTCGAGCGCGGCCATAATCCGCCGCGCGCTGCGCAGCGTAATGCCGAAGCCCTCCGCCAGCTGTGCGGCGGTCAGGGTCGAAGTGCCCAGCCGGCGGCAGAGCGAAATCAGCTTGTTGATCGTGCCGACGCTAAGCCCCGCTTTTTTCGCCAGGGAGATCAGCTCCGGGTCTTCGCTGCGCGCCGAATATTTTAAAGTCAGCTCCGATCCCAGCGGCCCGTAAACGAGACCGTCCTGCATCATCAAAAAGCAGTTGCCCCCGCCCCCCGCCTTCGCTTTCTGCAGCGCTTCCCGCGCTTTTCCTTCCGCTTCGTTGGCCGTCCGACCGAGCCCGATGCCGATGCTGGCGTTCCACTGCAGCCGTTCCATCACCTCCAGCAGCAGCGGGGCCTCCTGAAATTTCCGGGTCACCTGCTCAATGATACCGTGCGTCGTAATAAAAGAGGCTTCTCCCGAATCGTTCCATTTGATCAGCGACTGCGTCGCCTCGCCGAAATCGACCAAAATTTGCTGGAGCACGATTTTTTTGCGCTGGATATCGTATTCGGAGACCGCCTCCTTAAGCACCCGCTCATAATGGTCGATGCTTAAAATGCCGATGGCGATTTGCGTACGGCTAAGCCGCAGGCTTTTCCCTTCGAGCAGCGCCCGGCTGAGGCAGTCGCGGATCGACGAGCGGGTGGGGATGACGCGGAACGCGGGAACGCCCAGCTCGGACAGCTGCTGGTAAACCGAGGTCACACAGGTGACGGTGGCGGTTACGCGGCCTTTTTTCCATAAATCGTAATGAAAAGCGACCAGGTCGTCATGACGGATTCCGGAAGCGTAGGATTTCACGTGGATTTGCCGGCGCGTTAAGCCCAATTCGTCAAGCTGTTCGGCCAGCTCTTGCGTTTGAAGCACATCGACGCTGATGCGGACCTCCTCGTCAAAGGCCGCCGGCCGCCGCCGGAAAAAATCAAACAGCACCTTGTACAGCGCGGTTCCGGAATAATGCACATGCACCATCGGCAGCCCGGGATCGCTATCGAGCGCCAACCGGTAAGGGATCGGACCGGTAAACAGCAAAATATCCGCCCGTTCCCGCACGCCGGCGACGACGTTCAGCGTATCCTGCTCGTGCGGATAAGGCGCGGGGAACATGGACAACTCAGGAAAAACTTCGCCCGCCTGCAGCACCGTTTCCACCAGATCGTGCGGGCCAATCACCGCCACCTTCATGTTCATGACGGCCTTCACCTCCGTTTGAGGCTTGTAAGGGCTTTTCGGTTCAGGCAGTCGTGCGGGACAAGTAATCCCTCACTTCGGCGTACGACTGCCGCGTTAGCTCCAGAACATCCTCCCCGAAATATTCAAAAGAAATAAACCCGCCGTAACCTTGAGCCCGCAGCTCCTTCAAAATGGAGCGGTGGTCCGCATCGCCCTGCAGTACGGGAACCGGCTTGCTTAACGCCCAGTTGTCGCGGTTCCAGCGGTAGTCCTTAAAGTGTACATGCGTGATGGAGCCGTAAAACCGCTTCAGCACCGGCAGCGGATCAAGCCGGTCGACAAACAGATTAAAGCCGTCGTAAATCAGCTCAAGCTCCCCGGGTGGCCAGGGTTGGTTGGGTTGGTTGGGTGGCCTGGGGTGTCTTATTTGCCTGGGTTGCCCTACTTGCCCAAGCAGCGCCGCAAGGGAGTCCGCCGTATCGGCGAACGTGCCGTTGTGGATTTCCACCGCCAGCTTAACTCCCTGCTCGCGGCAAGCGTTTAGCGCTTTATCCAAGCCGATAAAGGCCCGGCTCCACTGCTCGCCGCTCGCCTCCCGCGAAGCCAGGTGCCCCGCGAACGTACGGATTCGCGGGCAGCCGATCGCCGCGGCCCACTCCGCCGCTTGGCTGATGCGGGTTACATCCCGTTCGGATTCGCTGTCGCTCCGGGAAAAATACGTGTAATCGCTGATCGCCGGAACGGCCAACCGATGCCTGGCAAGGAGCCGGCGGAGATCGGCGGATGTGCCGCCTCGGTGCGCGAAGTCTTCGAGATGGCCGATCCACAACTCGGCGCCTTGCAGCCCCAACTGCTCGCACGCGGCGAGCACCTCCTCCAGCGTCAGCGATTTCAGCCCCGTCGAGCAGAGGCTGAACTTCATGTTGCTGCCGCCGGGCTCAAGGGAAATTTGGGGGAGCGGGACATCCAGCATATCCAACGTGATTGGTACGTCCGGCGTATCTTGCGTGTTCGGTGCACACGCTGTATCCAACGTGTTCTGTGCACACGGCGCACTCTGCGTGTCCGGTACACACGCTGCATCCCGCCCATTCGGTTCACACCGCGCATCCTGCGTGTCCGGTACACACACTGCATCCTGCGTGTCCGATGCCCCCAGTGTATCCGGCGGCGCATCGACTAAATAGCGCTGGTGATCTTCATGGGGCTTACGGGCTTCGCACAATTTGTTCCACCCCCGTTTCATGCGAACAGTACACCGCTTCGAGCGCAGCGATGACGGACCGGGCGTAAGCGCCGGAGCAGTCCGGCTCCGCATCGCGCTCAATCGCCTGCAGCAAATCCTGAAGCTGGAGGCAAAACGGGGCTGCGGAATCGCCGCGATTGCTGCCCGCAACCGGCTCATACCGCCCGTTCCGGCTGATCCACAGCCCTCTGGCGGAAATTAACTTCGCCATTCCGCCGGTGAAGATCAGCTCGGTTTCGTCTTTGGCCACGCCTTCGTACCCGGACTGGACGATGACCGCCCCCAGGCCGCTTGCCGTCTCCGCAAAAACCACGCCGCTTCCTTCCACATCGCCGAACCTGCCTTCATAACTGAGGTTGGCTTTTACCTTGCGGATGCGGCTGCCGGTGAGCCACTGAATTTTGTCGATCGAATGGGCGCCAAGATTCATCATGATTCCGCCTCCGGCCTTGGCCTTCTCGAAAAACCAGCAGGGCCGGCCGCCGCCAAAATAAGGCAGGTGCCGCGTATCGTGGATCGCCACCAACTTTCCTAGCCGACCGCTGCGGATAAGGGCTTTGGCCCGCAAGTTAGACGGCAAATAATGCTGGGTGTGGCCGACCATCAACTTAACCCCGGCCGCGCTTGCGGCGGCCAAGATCGCGTCGCACTGGGCCACGCTCAAGGCCATCGGCTTCTCCAGCAACAGATGGCAGCCGTGCTCCGCGCAGAAAACGGCGCATTCTTCATGCAGATAATGCGGCAGCGCAATGATCGCGATATCCGGCCGCTGTTCGCGGATCATCTCCCGGTAGCCGGCGTAGAAGGCGAGGCCGTATTTTTCCGCGGCCGCACGGCCTTTCGCCTCATCGATATCCGCCACGGCCACGGCAGTTAACCGCTCCGGACCCATCTGTACGATCGCCTCCAAATGATTTTCCGATATGATGCCCGCCCCGATCAGGGCCACCCGGCAGGCCATCCTGTTCCCTCCCCGGCCAAAATATATATGGTTACGTTGCGGTTCCCGACTCGCTCCATGGTATAATTCATGCACAGTTCATGTGGTATGGTTCATGCTACATTTCACAATACCGCTCCGGTGCGGCTCATTTCTCAACTCGACCGGCCTTTGAAGCTTTGCGGCCCGTTCTAACGGACTCCAGCGCCGCTATTTCGCCGAAACCACGAGTTTTCAGGATGTAACGGTTACCAGAGGACACCAGAGACCTTATTTGACACTAGCGTTGCATTAACTTTTGCTAAAAATTTCCCAAAAAAGCCCCCCGGAAATCTAACGGTTGTAGCAGTTGCTATTTTACGAAAAAAGGCCTTTTCTAAATTCTAACGGTTGTAAGCGTCGTTAATTGCCTGAATCTAAGCCCAAATAGCCGGATTTAAGTGAAATAAGCGCCATGGCAACCGTTACAATTTGAAATCAACGTTTTTGGAGCAAATAGCGCTTGTGGCAACCGTTAGAATATTGGCATGGGCTAGAAAATGTATCTTGTCAGATTTAATGCAACGCTAGTGCTTATTTGCCATTTAAACGCACTTTTCCCACTCTTTTTATGAGCCCCAAAAAAATAGCGGCAATTTATGGCCCTATTTTCCAAATCGCAGCATGTTTACGCCCTTAGCGACATTTTATGTCCTTATATTCCAACGAAAGGTGCAAAGTGGTCATTTCCATGCAATTCAAAGAAAATAGCGGCAAAAATTACCTCTATTGCTCTCAAAATGGGGAACATCGTCAAAATAGCGACATTTTTTTCCGTTATATTTGGCTTGAATCGCGCTCACATTACTTAATGCCGGCGAAGCTGCTGTCCCGGCAGAATTACTGCCCCGGCGCCACTTCACCGGCCCTACTTATTCTCTGCGAAGCTGTTGCCCTGGACTACTTCCTCTGCCCTGCTTATCCCAGCGGAGCAGCTTCCCTGATGAAATTCTCCCGGCCTACTTAATCCCCGCAGAGTTGCTGCCCTGCACAAAATATTTCTCCGCGAACAAAAACACGAGCAGGATCGGGATCAGGCTCATCAGCGCGGCGGCGACCATGTACTGCTCGTTTCCCGACCATTGGCCGGCCATGGACAAAATGCCGATCGGCAGGGTGAAGTTTTCTTTGGAGGTGAGGAAGATCGCCGGGGACAAAATTTCGTTCCACTTCGTCATAAACGTGAACACCGCCAGCGTCGCGAAGGTCGGTTTGCACATCGGCACAAAGATGCGCAGGTAAATCTGGAACGGGTTGCAGCCGTCGAGCCGGGCGGACTCCTCGTAATCGCGGGGGATGCCGAGGAAGGCCTGACGCATCAGGAAGATCCCGAACGGCTGGGCCAGCCATTCGATAATCCACAGCGGGGTCAGCGTATCCAGCATATGCAGCGATTTGAAGATGACAAACTGCGGAATAATGAGCACGACCGGCGGAATCATCATCGTCCCGAGCACGACGAGGAACAGCGTGTTTTTCAAAGGAAATTTCAGTCTGGCAAAAGCGAACGCCACCATAGAGCAGGAAATCAGCGCGCCAACGACCGACAACACCGTGATGATGGCGCTGTTCAGCGTATACTGCCCGAACGGCCCCATTTTCCACACTTCGGCATAATTGCTCCACTGCACGGGCGAAGGAATCCATTCCGGGGGCACCTGTGTATATTGGGCATAACTTTTCAAGGAATTAAACAGCGTGGTCAAAAAAGGCGTTAGCATCACCAGCGAGCTTAATATCATCACCGCATATCCCACGGCGCCCCGCCAACGGTTCCATTTCATGCGCCGGCCCCCCCTTCTTTCCCGCTTCGGCGTCTTTTCTCATTCGTAATGCACCCACTTTTTCTGCAGCGACATTTGTACGGCCGTCAGCAAAAACAGGATGACGAACAGCACCCAGGCGATCGCCGAGGCGTAGCCCATGCGCAGGAACGAGAAACCTTCCTGATACAGGTAGATCATCAGCACCAGGCTGGCCTTGTTCGGACCGCCCGCGGACGAAGCGTCCAGCGCCCCGCCGGTCATGACGTAAATTTGCTCGAACGCCTGAAACGTCGAAATCGTGCTCATGATCAGCACCAGAAACGTTGTGCCCGAGATCAGCGGCACCGTGATCCGGCGGAACTTTTGCAGCGTGCCCGCGCCGTCGATTTCCGCGGCTTCATAGACATCGGAAGGGACGTTCTGCAGACCCGCCAGGTATATGACCATAATGTAGCCGATCCCCTTCCACACCGCGATCAGCACGAGCAGCGGAATGACGAGATGCTCATCCTGCAGCCATTTTTGCGGCGTCAGGCCGATGGTTTGCAGCAGCGCGTTGGCAAAGCCGAACCGCGGATTGAACACTGCGTCGGACACGTACATGATGACCGTCCAGGAGGAGATCACCGGCAAAAAATGCGCCAGCCGAAAAAACTTCAGCCCTTTGAGCTTCTGGTTCAGCGCCACGGCCAAAATCAATGCCAGCACCGTCTGCAGCGGCACGAACAAAACCGTAAAATAAACGGTGTTCCCCAGCGCTTTCCAAAACACCGGCTCACTTAGCAGCTTCCGGTAATTGTCCAGCCCCGTCCACTGCGGCGGGTTCAAAATATCGTACTTAGAAAAGCTGAAATACAAAGAAGCGAGCAGCGAGCCCAGCACAAACACGATAAAATGCACGAGATAAGGGGTCACCATCAGGAGTCCCCATTGGCCGTCGTTGTTAAGCCGTTTTGGGCGGACGCGGGCGGACTTCTGCCCGCCTTCGGTCCGCACGGTTTCCGTTTTTTTCAACATGCTTATCACGCGCTTTCCGTCTAGTTCTTATAAAATTCATCCAGCACCTGCTGCACGTCCTTATCCGCCTGGCTCAGCGCCTCGTCGACGCCGATCTCGCCTTCAAACGCCCGGTTGACGCTGTCGCCGAACTTTCCGACCCATTCGCTCCAGACCGCGTTGACGTCCAGCGTCCCGGCGAATTCGAAGCTGTCCAGGAACGCCTGCTTGTTGTCGGGTTTGCCGCTTAAAAACCGCTCGGAGTTGGCCGCCGATTTTTTCACCGGAACCGCTTCGCCGAGCGACGCCCATTCGTTTTGCACCTCGTCTTCCGTCGCCCAATATTTCACCCATTCCCAGGCCGCGTCCCCTTTGGCGCCTTCCGCTTGCTTGTTGATCACCCACGAGTTGGCGATGACCGGAGCAAACCGTTTGCCATCCGGCCCCTTCGGCAGCAGGGTCACATCGTAGTTCAACCCCGCGTTGTTGGCGTCGATCGTACGGGCGTATATGCCGATCCGCATCGCCGCCGCTTTGCTCGGGAACGGAGCCATGTTGCTCTGGAAGCTTTTTAAATCCGAAGGCGCCGTGAACCATTCGCGCTGCATGCCGTCGACGATCCATTCCATCGCCCGCTTGTTTTCCGGCGTATTGATAATGGACTTCGTTAACGTTTCGTCGAGCACGCCGCCCCCGTACGATTTCAGCACGGTCATCCAGCCTTCGGTAATGCTGAAGAACGTCAGGCCGTACTGGCTGATTTTGTTTTTGTCGAAAGCGGCATCGGTCGCATAAGCTCCGGCGGAATCCTTCGTTAGCTTTCCGGCGGCCGCCTTGAGATCATCCCAGGTCCAATCCTCGGTCGGGTAGGCGACGCCGGCCTCATCGAACATGTCTTTGTTATAGTACAGCACCGCGATCTGGATGCCTTGCGGGACGCCCCAGTATTTGCCGTTTACGTCTTTGTTGAAGTCGAGCCCGTAATAGTCGTCCTTGCCCAGATCCCGATCGATCAGTTCGGTCAGATCCTTGAGCACACCGCGCTCCGCGTACTTCGGCACGAACACGCCGTCGGACAGCCAGACATCAGGGGCGCTTTCGGCGGCGATTTGGGTATCGAGCTTTTGGAAAAATTGATTGTACGGCGAAGATTCCGTTTTGATCTTAATGTTTGGATGCTTTTCCTGGAATTTGCCGATCAGCTCCTGCATTTTGGCGTCCGTCTGCGCGGAAGAATAATACCCGAGCCGAAGCTCCACCGTTTCCGCAGCCCCGCCTGACCCCTTCTGCCCCTGGTTTTGCTGCCCGGCCTGCCCGCCCGGTCCGCCGCTATTTCCCGTGGCCGCCCCGCTTCCGCCGCCGCCCGAACAGGCTGATATGAACAGTGCGAATAGCAACGAAAAAGTAAATAAAAGACCCGCCCGTTTACTGTTCAGCCGCTTGGTGTTCAGCCGTTTCATGTTCATCCCCCCAGCTCGAATTTCCACCCCGTGTCATTTTTTTCTATAGTGTCCATGGCTAGTGTGGTTTCCTTATTTTCAAAGTACTTGCATTCTTACTAAAGGTGAACGTCCTTAAAACGACCTAAAAAATTTTCAAACCTTCACGGTGTAGGTCCGCACGGAGTCGCCGAGCGCGGCGGATTTTCGCACCAGCAGCACGTCGCCGCTCAGATGGACACCGGCAAACCGGTAGCCGCGCGGCCCCTGATGGGAGAACAAAACCGCATCTTCCCCGCCGTCTTCGCCTTCGCGCGCCACCGATAAGGCCGTAGCCAGATGCGGCGCAACTTTGCTGCCGTAGCTGTCCAGCACTTCCAGCTCCCGCACCGAGGGCGCGGCTTCTTCAGCAGTCCTGGCCGGATACAGCACCGTCACGAATTTGGTGAAGCCGCTCCCCTTTTGCCGGAAAACAAGTCTGCTCGAGAAGGTTTTCTCGTTGTAATTCCGGGAAATCCAGCACGGCTCCGCCTCCATCTTCACTTGTCCCAGCGGGATCAAGCGCAGCAAAGGTCCGCTTCCGTTCGGGGAGCAGGCTTTGGCAAGGCCGTCCTCCTCAAAGCTCACCTCCAGCCCCTCGGCAAAATGAAACGGGAGCCTATAGTCATGCACCGTCTCGCCATGCGCCCGGCAAGTATCGACCACGATCCAGTAATCCGGTTTGACGAACAAAATTTGCCGCAGCACCTGCACCGGATGCGGCAAACGCCAGTACCCGTCATGCCCTGCCTGCGCATAATTGTATTCCGGCGTGAGCCGCCGCCAGGCATCAAGCGGGCGGGCCGGGTCCCGCCATTTCCAGGAGTCCACGTAGGTTGAAACGGTCCTGCCGTCGACGGACAACGTATTGTGCTGAAGCGACTCCTTAAAATATTGGCGGTACGCATTTTCCATGTACGTGCAGCGCCCGGGATCGGTCAGGAACTCCCGGCCGTAGGCGAACAAATTGATATGCAGCAGGTCGTCGTGTCCGTGCGCCCGGATCACGTCCATATGCCCGGCGTCGAACGTCAAATAGCGGGCCGAGCGGCGCCAGTCGCTGCGCATAAAGACATAGCCGCTTTGCTCCAGCCCTATTGAGACAAATTCCGGATCCCGGGCCGGAAGCCGCTCGTAACCGGCGAAGCCTTTGGGGCCGAAAAACCAAATTCCTTCATAATCGAGAGTTTCGTACCCTTGCGACTTCAAATCACCGCGCCCAAACAAAACCGCGCCTCGCGCCAGCACATCGCGGATGTCCGTCGCGTCGCTGTCGCTTAAGGCCGGCTGACGCCCGTTCGGCTGCACGAGCGCCAGCGAAGCGGTGTACATCCGGTTCAAGGTGTCCTTCAGGACGGGCGGCAGCGGCACACCGTTCAACTCCCCGAGCCACACCGACTCGAACAGACAGTGCAGCACCTCGTGGTGGTACATGCTGCACTGCTCGTTATGCAGCCCGTCTTCGAACACCTGCAGCGGGCACATCTCTTCAAGCCGCCGGATCGCCGTCCTCAGCCGCTCGTCCGCACCTTCAACCTCGGGGAACAGCAACGCCAGCTGAAACAAACCGTTCGTCTCCAAAAACCCCCAATTGCTCTGTCTATCATGCGGCGTATAGGCGAGACTCAGGTACATGCCGTGCCGGCGGACCGCTTCCTTGAACAACGCCTCCTCCTCTTTCCCCCAAAGCCCGGAGACGCGGACGCAATAGTACCCCTTCAACCAGTGCGTGATCCGGATGCCGCTGTCCAGCTTGCGCCAGGTGTCTTTTACGTTATAGGCCCGGTTAGCGCTGGCCCGCACTTCTTCCTCAGTCAGCGGGTTTTGCGTCATCCAATCCTTCAGCAAGCGAATATAGCCTTCCGCAAACCGCTCTTCCCCGGTGAGCCAATAGGCTTGCCCCAGCTCGCCCATATATCTCGCCCGGTTCAGCATCACCAGCCACTCCAGGTCGCCACGGTGGCGGTAATTCCAGTCGATCCGTCCCGGAAACACGACCTCCTCCTCGCAGCGCTCCATATCCCAGCGATGGGTGAAAATAAACGTGTTCCGGCAGGCCAGTTCGGCACGGTGAATCACCTCCCGCACTTCCTCCGGCCAATGCTTGCGGCAAGCGTCCGCAATAAACCCGCGATCCTCCTCTTTCCAGTAAAAACGCCTCGCCTCCAGAGCTTTCTTTCCCGCCGCGGTATCGTTTGGCAACACCGGCTTCATCCGCCTCCTTTTTCGTAGTTAGGCTTTTTGCCCGAAAACGGCAGCCTACGCTTCATTCAGCCATTCGGCCAAATGCCGCAGGACAAACTCATCGTCGTTAAGATCAGGATATGCGCGATAGACGCGTTCAATCTCTTCAATTTGTCCCGGCGACAATTGTTCGTCCGGATTGAGGCACCAGTTGCCCGCCAGCAGCCCTTGCCGCCGCAGCACTTCGTGAATGCCGGGAATGCAGCCCTGGAACCCGTTCGCCGCGTCAAAAAAAGCCGCATTCGCGTCGGTGATCCCGACTCCCCGGCTCAGCCATTCGGCGGAAGGGACTTCCCCCCGCTCGCGCAGCGCGATGATTTCCTCCAATAGCTCCACCGCCTTCGACGTCCACACCGCCCAGTGCCCCAGAAGGCCGCCGGCGATTTTTTTCTCCGTCCATTGTCCGTCCGCGCTCCGGAACCGGTACGCCGTCAGCAGATCGGCCACAATGTTGTCGTCGTTGCCCGTGTATAGCGCAATGTCGTCTCCGCGGCTCGACTCGCATACCGCGCGAACGACATCCAGCGTCTGGTACCGGTTGAACGGCGCGATCTTGATCGCCTTCACTCCGGGAAGCTCCGCCAGCTCCCGCCAAAACGCATAGCTGAGCCGCTTGCCGCCGACCGCCGGCTGCAAATAAAAGCCAAACACCGGAATGACCGACGATACCTTTTCGCAGCGGCGGATCAGCTCCGCTTCGCTCAAGTCTATGAGCCCGCCGTTACTGACCAGACCCAAGTCGTAGCCCAGCCCGGCGGCCGTTTCCGCTTCGCGCACCGCTTGCCCGGTCGGCCCGCAGATCCCCGCCACTTTAATGAACGGGCGGCCCAGCCGCGCCCGCTCCACTTCTTCGGCGGCAAGCCGCAGCACCGGCTCATACAGATCGATCCCCGGTTCCCGGATTTCGAACTGCGTCGTATGCACGCCTACGGCGATTCCGCCGCTCCCGGACGCTATATAATACCGCGTTAACGCCCGTTGTCTCCGTTCATCGAGCCGGCGGCCGGCATCGAGCGCCAGCGGGTGGGCCGGAATCACGGTCCCGCGATGCAGCAGCTGGTGAATTTCGGGTTTGAGCGACGGGAGGTTTTGTGGCCCGTTATATCCGATTAAGACAGATTGGCTGGATTGATTGAGTTGAGTGAGTTGATTGGATTGATTGGGGTGATTGGGGTGCGCGGGCAGCATGCTTTGTTTACTTTCCTCCATCAAAACGCACCTGCCCGTTCCTGAAAATGCGTTGGCTTGCTAAGCGTCTCTCCTCCGGCTTCCACCCATCCCGCCGTCCATTCGATCATCTGCCGGAGCGATACCCGCGGATAACCCAATTGGGCATGGGCGGCCGAGGCGTTGCTAAGCAGCGCGGTCGGCTGCTCTTCGCCGGTGAAAACCGGCTTCACGCCAAAGGCATCGCCAAACCGCTCGGCCAACCAGCGCACCGATACCGATTCCGGGCCGGTTACGTTCAGCGTGACCGGAGGCGATACGCAAAGCAGCAGTGAACGGATGGCCATTTCGTTGGCATCCCCCTGCCAGATCACGTTGACCATTCCCATGTTCAGGTCGATGGGCCTGCCTTCCTTGACCGCCTTGGCAACCTCGAGCAGCACGCCGTACCGCATATCGATTGCATAATTTAAACGGAAGTTTAATAGCGGAGTCCCGTTTTTCCGGGAAAAATATTCGAATACCCGCTCCCGCCCCAGGCAGGACTGCGCATACTCGCCGACAGGCGACGGCGCGGTCTCCTCCGATGCCCCGCCAAGCTTAATGTCGGTCAGCGGATAAATGTTCCCGGACGAAAAAGCCACGATCCGCGAGGTTTTGTACTTTTCGGCCACCCGCCCCGGCAAATACGCATTCATCGCCCAGGTGAAATATTCGCGGCCGGTCGTCCCGAATTTATTGCCGGCCATGTAAATGACGTTTTGCGCTTCCGGCAAACCGGCCAGCGCTTGCTCATCAAGCAGATCGGCCGCCAGCGTAGCGATCCCGGCCGCTTCCAGTTCACTTCTCATGCAGCCGGTCGAAAACCGGGACACCCCCGTGATTTTGGCCGTTTTACCGGCCGCCGCCAGCCCCCGCCGGAGCAGCTTCGCCAGGCTCGGTCCCATTTTGCCGCCGACGCCCAGGATCAGAAAATCGCCGTCCAGTTTGGCCAGGTCCCGAACAAGCCGGTCGGACGGCTCGCTTAGACGCTGCTCCAGCTCATTTACCGTTTTCACAGCTCCCACCTCTTCCGCGCAACTGTTTTTTTCAAATCCTGCTGCGTTACCTTTATGTTAGAAGCGGCGGGAATACGAGACAACGACCATATATCGTCCTAAATTGCCTGTGCTGTGTGAGGCCTTGCGAACTTCTCCTTATGCGCGTGTTGGTGGTCCGGGGCAGGTGTGGGTGGCTGTCGGCCGCCTGGCGGCTCCATATTTCGAGGCGGACTTCCCTAGTGCAAAACCAGTGCGGAAACAGTGCTAAACCCTAACGGACAGGAAAGACCTTATTTGCTCGTTTCCCGGGTATTTCCCGCTGTAACGGACCCGGAAGACCTTATATGGCTCCGGATAAGTCTATTGGGAAGAATTATAGGGAATAAGCACTAGTGTTGCATAAACGTTGATTTCAAATTCTAACGGTCGCCATAGCGCTTATTTCACTGAAATCCGGCTATTTTTGCTTAGAATCAGGCAAATAACGGAGCTCATAACCGTTAGAGTTTTGAAAAGGGCCTTTTTCGGAAAATAGCCGCTGCTACAACCGTTAGATTTCCTGCAAACCTATTTTTATAAGCCTTTGCGGGAAAACTGAAATGTATCAAGGCTACAAGTTGTCTTGTGCGCGAGCTTGAGTTTATGCAACGCCAGTGGGCAATAAAATCATCTGGGTCCGTTAAAACTTTAGCGTTTCCGGCTCCTTTATTCCAGATCGACTTCCATTTCTTTTACAAACACTCCCGTTCCCGATATAAAAACGTCCATACTGCCGCCATTGCGCACCGCTCTCACCCAAACTCTGCCGTCCCTGCCTATTTCCTGGCCTTGTTCAACCGCAAATTCCAGCAAAGGCAGCCGCTCGTTGATATACTTCAGGTAATACGCCCCCATCACGCCGGAAGCCGTGCCGGTGACCGGATCCTCCACCGTACCGGAAAAAGGCGAAGAAAAATGCCGCGCATGCATCATGGCCTCCCCGTCGTACGTTTGAAAACAAATCGGATGTACGGATGACCGCGGATTTTCGGCCAAAATCTGAGGAAAATCCTCGTTACGGGGCTGCATGGTTTTAAACTTGCTTAACTCCTTGATAGGAATCAACAACGTCCATGTCCCTGTGCTGCCGTACACGATCGGTTTGGAAAGATCGAGCTCTTCCTTAGTCAAGCCGATGGATTCGGCCAACTTCCGTACATCCCCTTCAAACGGAATAAAGCGGGGAGCGTCTTGCTGCATTGTAATCAAAATCTGTTCATCCTTGTTTTCAAAAGAAACGGGCAGCACGCCGACATTGGTTTCGATATGGAAGTTGTTTTTGTCCTCCAGCAACCCCCGGGTTCTAAGGCAATATAACGCGCCGACCGTCGCATGACCGCATAAATTCATTTCGTGTCCGGGCGTAAAATACTTTAGCCTTAAATCCGCTTTGTCCGACTTCAGGACAAATACGGTTTCATTGAACCCGACTTTCCCCGCAATGCGGAGCATGTCGTCTTCGTTCAAGCCTTGGAAGTCCAGCACCACCCCAGCCGGATTTCCTTGATTGACTACGGATGAAAAGGCATCATAATGCAGAACTTTTACTTTCTTCACGTTTTCTCCTCCGAACATTCCGGTTTACGCATCGGATTCACCCGGCTGCCATCCGGTTTCTTGCGCCCAGAGATGGGCCCGGTGCAAAATCTCCCATACGATGGGGCCCTTGCCTTCCACATACTTGGAACGGTCATGCGCGAACCATTTCATCAGCCGATGCTTTTCATCGGCGTATTTCCGGCCATCCTCTGGATGCTCTCTTAAATAATCTCTAAAAAGCAACGTCATTTGTTCCGCAAAACTCCCGGCGCGCCTTACATGAATATGAGTTCTTCTGCTCCCGGGCACTTCGCGAAAATAGCGTTTGGACTTGTCCGGGTTATCGCTTCTCCATTGAAATCCCAATGATTCGATTTTATCTCGATAGCTGAGTTCATCCTCCAAAACGGCAACGGATACCTGGATATCTATAATCGGCTTGGCGTCCATTCCTGCAATCGACGTCGAACCAACATGATCGATGCGTAACGCCGTTTCTTGAAGCGTATTTCTCAACCTGGCGCCAAGCTGCCAAAATAAATCTTTCCATACCGGATCATACTTGGCTATTTTCCATTGGTCCTCCATGTTTAACAGCTCCTTTTTTTTACAACTCCTTTAATCTACCTTGTGCCGCCCTTCTCATATACAATTCCGAATTCCACTCAAACCCATATTACTAGAGGGGCGGAAGTCCCCTTACATCCGGTTCCAGCATATTTCGCCAACGATTTCACCCCAAATTTGACCATCAGATGCGGCCAGGCTTCTATTGCTCAGAATAATTCCAGGTTTTATAGTAATCTTAGTCTATGGTATCACGAAAAAAATATTTCTCTAAGGCTATGAGAGCGTAAGAGAGCAAATTGGTCTGCATAACGAAAGAAAGCGGCAAGCCCTAGCTCAAGAAATGTCTTGAATGCAAGGTTTGCCGTCTTTTCGTTACACTATTGCTACAGCATGTTTGCTGATAGGCTTGTTTTAATCATTTGCTATATCATGAATATATACAACCTCTTCGTTCGCCATCATATTTACCAGTTCTGGAGAAGCCCAATATTGGCCGTTGTATTCAACAACATCACCCGATGCTAGATATTTCAGCAAGGTGGCTGCATCCCCTGGACTATAGGGTACCCATCCTTTAAGATCTAAAGTGTCATTAGATTTTTTAGAAGAAGAATTTTTTTGGGCTGCAGCTCTTTCTTTAGCTTCCGCTTCGGCCTTTGCCTTTGCTTCTGCTTTTATCTTGGCATCCAGATATACGTCAGCAACTTGTACATACGACAATAAATCTGTTTTTGCTTTATGTTGTTTAATCTTTTTTACACTTGCTTTTGCCTCGTTAATTTCGGTTTGTTTGATGGATTTTTTGACAGCCGTTTTTTCTGATGATGTAAATAATGAATCCACCTTCTTGGTTGCTGCCGAGATTTGTTTGAATTGACTTTCAGCCTCATTTATTTTAATCGTTAATTCATCTACAAAGGCCGGCTTAGCCGACTTCAATGCCTCCAGCTGGCTTTTGCCGGACTCTATGTCAGGTGACTCCACGATGGCTCCATTCTCGTCGAACAGATTATCTATGCTCTGCTTTAAAGCATACATCTTATCTACATCGCTTATGTCCGAAGAGGCTTTGGCTAATAGTGCGGAAGCTTCGGGAGAGAGCTCTTTATTATCATAGGCTGCAAATAATTTATGTACTCTTTGGATCATATCTTTGTCAATCGGATCAGCCAGATTCTTTTTTTGTTCGTCTTGATAAAGGGTGTTTACCTGTTCTTGAATACTAGAAATATCTGCTAGGATAGCCATCTCTTTTTTCACTTTATCATCGTTAATTTTCCAAACCATAAAACCGGCCACACACACTACTATTAAAGCAAATGCAATAGCAATGATTGGCGCTTTCTTCATGTTCCATTCTCCTTATAATGATGTAACTAGCGCGAGGCGTCACTACAAGCCTGGCAGTCCTATCTCAATGACTTAAGACTCTCGGACTCCCAAGGATTTATAGGTAAAAAGTAATAAATTAACATTACCAAATATTTTCTAGAGCTGCAAGAGACGACTTCAAAGTTTCATCAGTAAAATACGATAAACGAAAACGACCCATCCTTAGATACTCATATCCCAGGTTGGGTCGGTTGCGGCCTTAAGGCTTCTGCCATGATTATACCTTGAACAACCATGGGGCGACAGCCTCGCTTATTTTTTTATTTTTAGCCGACATCACTTGCCATTTCCGAATATAGTCCGGATTTTAGCCCGCCGTCACTTTATATCGACAAGCGAATTTTTACGCGCTACGCCGCTGTCTACGGCAGCTTTGGCCACCGCCAGCCGGATTCGTTCGACCACACGGGAATCAAACGCATCCGGGATGATATAAGTTTCGCTTAGCTCAGACGGATCAATCACGGAGGAGATCGCTTCCGCCGCCGCCAGCTTCATCGCGTCGTTGATGTCCGTCGCCTCGCAATCAAGCGCCCCGCGGAAAATCCCCGGGAAGCAGAGCACGTTGTTGATCTGGTTCGGATAGTCGGAGCGGCCGGTCGCCATCACCTTGACATAAGGCGCGGCAAGCAATGGATCGATTTCCGGCGTCGGGTTGGCCATGGCGAACACGATCGGATCTTTGGCCATGTTCCGCAGATCGTCGACTTTCAGCACGTTTGGAGCCGAGACCCCGATAAACACATCCGCTCCCTTGATCACTTCCGACAATGGTCCCTGTTCATTGTGCGGATTCGTATATTCGGCAAATTCGCTCCAGTGCTGGTTCTCGTACGCCGCGCTGCGGTTGATGGCCCCTTTGCGGTCGACGCCGATCAAATTAACCGCGCCCGCCTGCAGCAGCATTTTGGAGATGGAAATGCCCGCTGCTCCAACGCCGTTGATGACGATTTTGACCTCGCGGATATTTTTTTCGCATACCTTCAGCGCGTTCAGCAATCCCGCAAGCACCACGATGGCCGTTCCGTGCTGATCGTCATGGAATACGGGGATGTCCAGCTCCGCTCTGAGCCGCTCCTCGATGACAAAGCAGCGGGGCGAAGCGATATCCTCCAGGTTAATGCCGCCGAAGGTTGGAGCCAGAGCTTTGACGATCGCTATAATCTCCTCCGTATTCTTCGTATCCAGGCAGATCGGAACGGCGTCCACCCCGGCAAACTGCTTGAACAGCGCGGCCTTGCCCTCCATGACCGGCATCGCCGCCTTCGGTCCGATATCCCCCAAGCCAAGCACGGCCGTTCCGTCCGAAATGACGGCGACGGTGTTCTTTTTGGTCGTAAGCTGGTAGGCCTTTTCCTGGTCCTCGGCGATGGCCTGGCAAACCTTGGCGACCCCCGGCGTGTATACCTTGGAGAGATCCTCCTTGCTCAGAATCGGATGCTTAAGCGTCGTTTCCAGCTTTCCGCCCTCATGCAATTGCATAATTTCCAGCAGCCGCTCCACGATATCGCCGCTGCCGAGCTTTTGTGCCGCGGTTTCGATAAACTCTCTATCCTCCTGATATTGCACCGAGATCTTCACTTCGGCCTCCGCCATCCCCTGTTCGTTCGGATCCTGAAGCTCGACTTGAAGCACGGTTCCTTGATACGTCTCCACAATGTTCACCAAGTTTGCCATATAGTCGCTGCCGCTTTTGTACTGCACGCGCAGCGAAAACAAATAAGAATGATCCAGCGTTTGATTCATCGCGGGTCGCCTCCATATCGAATGTTGTATTTTTTATGACAATGTTCCTATCCAATCAATAAATCCTTAAGTTCAGCCTCCCCAGACGGAGATCAGCAGCGTAGCCGCGACAACGGTCAGCGCCCCGCCGATCCGGGTGGAGATTTGCGCAAAAGGCATCAGTTCCATCCGGCCCGATGCGGAAAGAATGGCCACATCGCCCGTTCCCCCGAGCCCGCCGCGGCAGCCTGTCACGATGGCGGCTTCTATAGGGTACATCCGGATCCATTTTCCGACTATATAGCCCGTCACAATCATCGCGGCGATTACCGACGCACAGACGAGCACGTAAGGTATGGAAATGAGCGCGGCCACGTCTTCCAACGGGATATACAGAATGCCGAGGCCAACCATCAGCGGCCAGGTCAGGGTGCCGGACACGAACTTGTAAAGGTGGTACGCGCCTTGTTCGATTTTGTACGGAAGCAGCTTGAAAATTTTCAGCAGCGCCGCGCCAAAGATCATCAGGATCGGGCCGGGTATGCCGACGTAGGGCGACAGCAAACTTCCGGAGATGAACAGGCTGCAGGCAAAGAGCAGGCCGCCGCCCATCAGCGGGAAATCGATTTTTTCCGCATCGTAATGGCTTCCGCCAAGCTGCTTGCCGCCCTTCTCCCGGACAAGAACGCCATTGCCGGTAATCGACGGGTTTTTGTCGGCCATTTTCTTCAAAATGCCGGCCCCGATAATCGCGAAGACGTTGCCGATAACCGCGGCCGGAATCATCTGCGCCACGTATTGCCCCGATTCACCGCCGAGAATCTGCGAGAAGGCGATCGATAAAGGCAGGATGCCCTCGCCTACGCCGCCGCCAATGATCGGAACGATAATGTAAAAAAGCGTATGGTGGGCGGTATAGCCGAACAGCATGCCCACGACCAGCCCGACCGCGACGGCGGCCGCCGTACCCGCGATCATCGGAATGAAAATCCGGATAAACCCGCTGATCAGCGTCTGGCGGTTCATCCCGGTGATGCTTCCCGCCACCAGGCAGGCGATGTACAAATAAAGAAAGTTGGACGTCTTCATCAGCGTGTGCACGGCGTCAACGACCGGAGGATTCAGCACGTTCCAAAACACGAGGAACGACGGAATCATCAAGGACAAAATCGCCGGACCGCCGATGTTCTTGAGCAGCGGGAGCTTAAACCCGAGATGGCTCAGCAGCACGCCCATAATCATGATTACGGCCAAGCCGCCAATCATGTCGTTCGGCAGCTGGCCGACGGCGGCGGCAGCGACTATAACGAGGGCCAGCACGATGTAAACCGGCAAAGGAATCACACCGATCTTTACGCTGAGCACTTTGGACAGCAAACCTTCCGCCTTGTCGGCGGGCTGTGACTTCGGTTCACGCGAAATGGCCTGCGTCTGTACAGTTTTTTCCATAGGGGAAATAGGCCTCCTTTGATTAAATTCAGCCTCATCATAGCTTTTTTGTAAGCGCTTTTGTTTTTATGTAGATATTGATCGAATTTTTAAAGTTTTTAAAGTAAGCGCTGTCACAAAACAGACAACCCCCCTTGCTCGCGCAAGGAGGGCTTGCTTTATTGCAAATATTTCGTGATTTGGATCTTTCCGTGCGGCGTTATTTTGTACTTCTGCACCGGCCTGCCTACGGTCCCGTAGATCAGCTCCATTTCGAGGATGCCCCTGGCCTCCAGCTCGGTCAAATATTTGCCGGCGGAAACCCGGGAAATCCCGGTCGCCGCGGAGATATCCACGCTTGTGAAGCCATTGGCGGAAGCCGCTTCGATCGCGTTCCATACGGCTTGGAGCGTCTGGCGGGTGAAGCCTTTGGGCAGCGGCTGGCTTTGGCCTTCGTCCGCGGCGGCATGCGTGATCGAGTCAAGCTCCGACTGGACGATGCTGCCCGTTCTCTTGAAAAGCGCGGCCCGCTTGCGATACGCGTCCATGGCCAGGCGAAAGCGGTTGAACTCAAAAGGCTTGATCAAATAATCAACCGCCCCATTGTTCAGCGCCTGCCGGATGCTGCTCTTGTCTCTGGCGGCCGAGATGACGATCACATCCGTAGGCAGCGCTTTGCGGCGGATTTCGCTCAGCAGCTCCAGCCCGCTGCTTCCCTTCATGTAAATGTCCAGCAGCAGCAGGTCGTAATGCGCGGAATCCAGCAGGCCGAGCGCCTGCTCGGCGGATTCGGCCCAACCCTCGGCCCGGAAGTCCTCAATCTGCTCCAAATAAAATTTATTCATTTCAGCGACCATCGGATCGTCTTCAACGATGAGTACATTAATCATGAGTCATGAGTCCCCCATGCTTTTGCTTCATACGGTATGCGTACGATAAATTTCGTTCCCGAACCTTGCGCACTTTGGCACCAAAGGCGCCCGCCCAGTTTGTTGACGCCGCGCATCACCAGGTACAAGCCGATGCCTCTGCCCTTGCCTTTGGTCGAAAAGCCCTGCTCGTAGATCCGTTTGATCATCTCTCCCGGGATGCCCGCGCCGTTGTCGCTAACCGTCACGGTCAACTGTGAGTTTTCATGGGAGAAGCCGACGGAAATATCTTTGTTTTCTTCGCCCGGCTCGGCCTCCAGCGCATTTTCCAGCAGATTGCCCACAATGGTGACCAGCTCATGGGCCGTTTCCGCATTGGCGCATTCCGGCAGCACGTCCTCTTCGAGGATACGCATCTTCACGCCGGCTTCCCGGGCCCGGCTCAGCTTGCCCAAAAGAAAGCCGGCCATCACCGGGTCCTTCACCTGCTTCACAAGCATCCCGGCCTCCGACTGAAAATGCCGGATGGTCCCGCTCAGGTATTCCTCCAGGCGATCGTAGCGCCGCATATGGTTCAAACCGGCCATCACATGCAGCTTGTTCATAAATTCATGGGTCTGAGCCCGCAGGGCTTCGACATACAGCGAAACGCCCGACAACCGCTCCATCAGGACGTCGATTTCGGTCTTGTCCCGAAACGTGGCAATCGCGCCCTGGGTTCGCCCGTTCACCTTGACGGGCACAACATTGGCCAGCAACGTCATTCCGTCCTGCTCCATCTCCATGTCGTTCAGCGGCTCCCCGGTCTCCAGCACCTTGTCCATACGCAGCAGCGGGCAAAGCTCCTGCGAGCGGCCGCCGGCTTCCGTGATGCCGATCAGTCTGCTCGCTTCGGCGTTGATCAAGGTGATGACCCCCAACGCATCCACGGCGATAATGCCTTCTTTGGCGGATTGCAGCATCGCGCTGCGCTCCTCCAGCAGCTTGGCGATTTCGTCCGGTTCCATGCCGAACATCATCCGCTTGAGCCGGCGGGCCAGCAGCACCGCCCCGGACACGCCGAGCACGCCGCCGGCAGCCATCCCCAAATAAATAATCCAGCGGTTCTGCCGCACGGCCGAATTAACATCGTTCAGCGCCAGCCCGACCGCAACCGCGCCAACCGGCTTGCCGCCGACGATCACCGGAGAAAACGCTCTCACGGATTTCCCTAAGGTTCCCTTGGCGATGGATACGGATTCCTTCCCATTTAGCGCTGCGGCTTCATCGCCGCCGATAAAGTGCCGCCCGATCTTCGCCGGATCGGGGTGGGACAGCCGGATGCCTTGCCCATCCATAACGACGATGAACTGCACCCCGTTCAGCGTACGGATTTCTTCGGTAAACTCCTGGACAAGTCCGGCGTCCGCCTGGCCGTTCAGCGCGCTCAGAACGGTTGGATCCCTGGAAACCGTGCGGGCGATCGTAATCGCTTTATGCTCCAAATCTTGCCGGGTCAGCCCGGAGATTTTCATATTAAACAGCAAATATACGGCCAGCAGGACCAATGCCAGCACGGAACAGACCATTAAGGTGATCGTCGTTTGCAAACGCAGCGTTCGGCCGAAGAATTTCATATTTCGCCATCCTTCGAAGTTTTCTTTGATTATACTCCGTTATTTCGCCAAAAGTCAGTGAAGGTTATGTGAATCCGGCTATCCGGCGTAAGGCGCCATCATTCCGCGGCGATCGTCCGGTCACGCCCTTCGCGTTTGGCACGGTACAAAGCCATGTCCGCGGCCTGCAGCACCTCGTCGCGGCTTACGCCATGCTCCGGGGATAACGAGATGCCGATGGAGACGGTAATCTTCCCGGCAAAGGGGGTTGGGGCCGCGCTTATCGTTTGTCGTATTCGTTCGGCGATCCCGTACACCTCGTCCATATTCCGTTCACGAAGGAGGATGACAAACTCCTCCCCGCCATAACGGGAACATACCGCTTCTGGAGGACTGGACTTCGCGATGACGTTGGCGACCGTTTTTAAAACTTCATCGCCGGTTTGGTGGCCATAAGTATCGTTTACCGCCTTGAAGTGGTCGATATCCAGCAGCAATACGGCATACCGATCCCCCTTTTTGTCCCATAAATCCAGGCTGCGTTCCATTTCTCTGCGGTTGAACAGCCCGGTTAACGGATCGGTGATCGCTTCCTGCTGCAACGAAGAAGTTTGTTTCGCCAGCGTTTCGGCGGCCGCTTTCATCATCCGGTTCAATTGATCGGCTTCCCGGTTCCAATGGGGTTTGAATTCCTGCAAAGACACATCTTGACCGGCGGCAATGACTTTCGTAATTTTATACAATCGGGCAAAAGGCGCGGCGATTTTAGCGGCAATAAATCCGGCAAGAATCAACATGACCGCGACCGGAACGAGCATGCCCCGGATCAGGTGAAGCAGGTTGTCGTTGACATCGGCCATAATCGATCGCTCGGAAGTCTGCATGACAATGACCCAGCCGTTGGTGCCGACTCTCGCGTAACCCGCCAAATAATCATCGCCGCGCGTATTTCTCAAATGCAGTTCACCGCTATTGCCTGCCCGAAATTGCCGCACAATCGTGTCAGGCACCTTTTCCCCCACCCGGCTCTGATCCGGATGGTAAAGCAGCTTGCCCGCGGAATCAACGATATAGGAATAGGAGTCCGTTTCATTGCCCGCATTGGAGCCAAAAATACTATGCAGGATATTATCCTTCTCCAGGTAAATCGTCCCCCCGATCATGCCGCGATAACCGCCCAGTTCATCAAAAACCGGCTCGCTTATAAAAACGATCAATCGTCCCGTAGGACTCACATACGGCTCGGAGATGTAGGATTTTCTGCCGTTTAAAGCTTCCAAAGCCCATTTCGTCGTTACCCGTGCATTGTTCATATTGCTGCCATAAGGGGAAACAGCTCGAAATTGCCCGGTTTCAGCGGTCCAAAATACGGAATTGAAATACGGGCTGCTTTGCCGGACAAGATCGAAAATGTGCTGTAACTCCTCTTTGTTGGATATATCCATGGTGCGGATTTGCGAAAGATTGGTTACGGAATGAAGGGTTTTTCGCATCGAAAAAAACAGCGCCTCGGTAGTAACCGCCATCTTTTGCGCCGATGATAAATTGTGCGACATCGTGTTTTGGAAGAGAGAATGTTTTTCGTTATTATATTGGGTGTATGTCATGATGGACATGGTGATCAGAATGGAGAAACAAACCATGGCGGACAAGACTACGGAAAGACTGATTTTTATCGGTTGTTTAGGGATATGCATGAAGCCGGATTCCTACTCCTCGTTGATAATTTAACCTGCTGCCAAACTGTTATCATAGTACTTCAGAAACGCGCCCGAGTCCATACACCATGAAGCAATGCGGCAAAACCTCTTGGTGCATTTTTTCCTTTCATTCTCAATAAACAACGTGTAAAATATCCCATTAAAAGAAGCGAGGTGGAATTATGGAAGAGGATGAGAAGAAGGAGATTTTGAGTTACTATAACGAGGGCGCCGAGATTGGCAGATTGCAAAGGGGAATCGGCAAGCTTGAATGGGAGCGGACCCGGGAACTAATCTCCAGATATTTGCCTGCGCAAAAAAGCGTGATATATGATATCGGAGGCGGGATCGGCTTGTATTCGTCCTGGTTGTCCGGCTTGGGTCATGAGGTTCATTTATTTGACCTTGCCCCGCAAGAAATCAAATACGCTCAAGAAAACAATCCGGAGATATATCAACTCGAAGTGGCTGATGCAAGAAACATCAACAGGGAATCCAAAAGCGCCGACATGGTGCTGCTGATGGGGCCCTTGTATCACTTAACCGGCGGGGATGATCGTCTGGCGGCGCTCGCCGAGGCCAAAAGGCTCTTAAAACCGGGCGGCATCCTTATCGCCAGCGTCATCACCAGATTTTCTTCCACCTTATGGGGACTATCCGTCTTCGGCCAAAAAAATGATTTTATCCTGGAGCAGGACTTTTTTGAGATGATCGGCAGGGAATTGGATCACGGACAACATGTCCGGCCGGAAAAATACCCTTATTTTATTTCCAGATCCTTTTTCCATATCCCTGGCGAGCTAAGGCAGGAATTAACGGATGCCGGCCTTATGAATATTGAGATTTACAGCGTGGAGGGCCCCGCCTGGATCGTGCCCTCATTTGAAAAAAAATGGGACGATCCCGAAGCCAAAGCCAAATTGCTGGAAATCGTCCGCAAGGTCGAGCAGCAGGAGTCGTTGCACGGCATAAGCCCGCATTTGTTGGGCGTGGCTTTTTGTTGAACTGTTTACTCCATACTTAATTTGATCGTATCCACCAAACTTTTTGCTTCCTTCAGGGAATATTCCCCGCCTATGCTGAAGTCTCCCGATGTCAGTACTTGCTGTATAGTCGGGGAGGTAATTAATTCTTCATCGCAGTAGATGGACAATTCTTCGCCTAGCAGTTTTTGCGTGATCTCTTCCAGCTTTTTGGGTTCTTAAACCGCCCGCTTATAAAATATTCCTTGCCTGTGGGGCCGTTAGATACCGAAACCGAACTCATGATCGATCACAAAATTGCCAATGACCCTTCGATTCGTGAGTTCCGCGTGCAGCGTGAGGATTGAAATCCTCTCGGAGTATCTTTTAGGCGAAACATAAGAGCAAAAAATGGCGTTATTCCGCCGATATCCACCCATTCGAAAAAAATAGTGGAAATTTATGTCGCTATTTTCTCAAATCGTATCGAAATGCCCGTGATCCGGACCATTCATAAGAAAATAAGTACAAAAAATGGCGTTAATGAGGATGAACATGCCCATATCCCGATAATAAGGACATAAAGTTCCGCTATTTTTGAAGCTGCTATTGGTCGTTCCAGTAGCCGGCCGTAAAGCACCGCTTTCTAGCTTAATCCCTATCTTGTAGTTAATTACATAGAGAGCCCAATTCTTGTTCCAATTCATCATTTAACATCTTGGTATTAATCAGCTGACGTATTAAGGCAGCATTCACTGTGCTCCTGTTTTCTTTCAGGTAATTTAGCAGCAGATTTGCTTTTGTTTTTCGGTTCATCAAATAATACGCCACGTACCAGATTTCAGGGCTCGAGACGGGAATGCCGTCCCACGTCCCCACATGACTCACCGGCAGCCGCAGCACTCCATGATCCGTATGTAAGGCGAAATAACCTATGAATTCAATATTGAGCGAATCTATTTTGATCCGGTACTGGCTGGCAAATGGATGGTCTCCGCTTTTTTGTTCCGCCCAGTCATAGTCTTGGATGGCTTCGATTAGCGTTTCTTTTGCGCAATCCACGGTAATATCCCAATCATTTACGGCATCAACCAATTTCAAATCGTACAATACCGCGCTGCCGCCCAATGAATATGTAATGTTGCATTTTTCCAACCTTTCGATAATCGGAAACAGCTCATGGGGTCTCATCAAGTGCCCTCCCTATTAATTCATCTAACTAACGCTTGAGACAGGTTCCAATTCAACAGCCAATGCAGGCTCCTCCATCCCGCCCATGTTAAAGACTCCCGCGGCGGCTTCGCTTCCCTGCCGAATCATTTGCATTAAATACGCTTGATATGCATTTTGGGAAATAACGACCCGGTCAAGACGATAAACATCGACTGTGCTTATATTTCCCGCAAATTCGCCATTACGAACGCTGATGCTTTCATACGTCCCAGGTTGCCCGGTTTTTGGGAAGATCTCATCATGGAAAATATCCATGAATTCGCGGTATAATTCCGCAGTCTCCCAAAATCCGAAAATATGGGCTTCCAGTACATCCCCCTTGCGTTTCCATCCGCCGATTTGAGCGATGAACCCCGGCACTTGCGAAAGCAAGCTCCAGCGGGACTGGGCTTGCGAAAAAGCTTCTTTTTTTGCACTAGCTACCGTACAGGTAACCCATTTTATTAACATAAAACACCTCAAGTTAAAGAGATCCAATAACGTTGTATCTCAACTCCGCCGACGACCGCCTCGGAAGCCAAAATGCCGTTGTTTTTTTGAATCGCTTTTGCCGATCCGATATTATCCTTGTCGCAAGTTACCAAAGCGCGCGATATTCCCATTGATTTGGCATGGATTAATGCCTGTTTCAGAATCTCCGTGGCGTAACCCTTTTTTCTGGCCGAGGGTCTTATTCCATATCCGATGTGCCCGCCGATGTTAAGCAGGGAATCGTTTAGTCTGTGTCTGATATTTGCCGCGCCGACCACTCTCTCATGATCCTCAACAAGCCAAAACGTTGAACTGTTTACCGTCTTTCCATCTTCTACCGGGCCGTCCCTTAAAATGATTAATCGCTCCAGAAATGAACCAAAATCTTCGTAATCGAATCTCAGCACAAAAGGAACCAGCTTCTCTCCGGTTTCCTTCCATTCCTCGATCATTTCGATGTATTGGCTTTGATATGCTTTGGCCGGTTCAATTAACGCGAGATTGTTCATCATAAACCGTCCTTTCTTGTTCAAGGCTTCTTCCATGATTATACATCACAAGACCGATGAGAAAATAAACAAAAAAGCCAGGAGGCTAAAATCCTCCTGACCCAATCCTATCATCCATCCCCCAATCCGCTAGTACAGCCGTTCCTCGCCCGTTTTCGGATTTTTAAAAGCGGAGCGGTAATCGTGGGCGCTGAAATCTTCGGCAAATTCCGTATCGCTGTCCCCGGATTCCCGGGTTTTGTTGATTTCCGCCGTTTGGTCTTCTGCTTTGGCTTGCTGGTTGGGCTTATGATCCATTCGAAAAAACACCTCCTAGGTTGCGATCTCTTCGCACTTTAGGATGCACTTTCCATTCCCGTTTATGCATAAAGGGGGGATTCGTCAGATCACCATGGCTCTATCGAATAAATCCCCATCGCGTCCGGCCTGCTCCGCAGGATGATGAACGGTTCGGATAAACCGCATCGTCCCGGTTTTGGCCCGCAGCACCATGGAATGCGTTTCGGCGCGCTGGTTCGTCAGGTCCCTTACCCCGCCCAAAAAATCTCCATTAGTTATGCCGGTTGCGGCAAAAATGACATCGTCGTTCCCCACCAGATCTTTCATCAATAATACCTGATTGGGGTCGGCAAGTCCCATCGCGATGCAGCGCTCGTATTGTACCTGGCCGTCCGGCATTAACCGGCCCTGGAATTCGCCGCCCAAAGCTTTCAGCGCAGCAGCGGCCAACACGCCTTCCGGCGCGCCGCCCGAGCCAAGATAAAGATCGATGCCCGTTTCCGGAAAAGCGGGAGCCATCGCCCCGGCGACATCGCCATCGGGCAAAAGATTAATCCGCACACCGCACTCGCGCAGCGTGTCAATCAACGTTTGATGTCTCACGCGGTCAAGCACCATTACGCTTAAATCGGATATTTTCTTCCCCAGCGTTTCGGCGGCTTTAGCTAACGTAACTTCCACAGGATCAAGCAAACTAAGCTTCCCTGCCAATGCAGGCCCTACTGCCAATTTTTCCATATACATGTCGGGCGCGTGCAGCAAATTGCCTTTCGGGGCGATCGCGATGACCGACAAAGCGTTGCTGAGGCCGTTTGCCACCAGCGAAGTGCCTTCCAGCGGATCCACCGCTACGTCAACCTCCACGCCATGCCAGTTCCCCACCTTCTCTCTGATGTACAGCATCGGAGCCTCATCCATTTCGCCTTCGCCAATGACGACGGTTCCCTTAATGGATAAGGAGTCGAGCGTGCTTCTCATCGCCGAGGTTGCCGCATCGTCAGCGCTGGTCTTATCTCCTCTGCCAATCCATGGCGCCGATTGCAGCGCGGCCATTTCCGTAACGCGAACGACCGCCAACTCTAATTCACGGTTCAAACTAGTTTCCACCTTTCTTTATCCATCAAGGTTTAGGTAATTTTTTGTAGTTCCACTATAATACGAATCAAGTCATTTAAGAAATTAATATATTTTACTGTGGATATAGATGAGATTTATAGACCCAAAGATCCGGGCTAATTGCCGCAGTTAAAAATTCGACAAAAAAAGGCCGCGGCCGAATCGTTATATAATTACTCGCGAATTGTCAATAGGCCGAAAAATATTGCCCTTGACTTTTCATAAAGGCCGTACGGGGCTTGACAGCCGTGTGCTATATTTAAAGTGAGATTCCGCGGAAGAAGTCGTCTATTTTTAAGAAAGGAGAGGGATCAGAGATGCTTGAAAATCGCGGGGACAAGGAGTTCGCTCAGGATCAACAATTATACTTCCTGTGGAAAGATCGGCGGGAATGTACGGTCATCACCAAAAATGGCGTCCCCCTCAAGGGAACGGTTGAATTATTCGATAAATATGTCATCTTGTTTCGCACGCTCTCCGGTAAACAGAGCATGATTTACAAACACGCATTATCCACGATCATTGCCGAACCTACAAATAAAACTACCAGTTAACTCTCTAACGAAACACAGGAGGCGTTCAATGTTTCAGTACAGCAATCAAACTTATGAAGGAGTAAACTTTGGCACGCAAGATTTAAAATACGGCGAACTCATCGGCTGCACATTTAACCGCTGCTCATTTTCTAACGGATCACTGGACGAGATTGTGTCGGGCAACTGCCGTTTCGTGGAGTGCAATTTTCGCGGGGCGTCTTTAAACGGCTCCATTCATAAAGAATCCGCTTTTGTGAACTGCAACTTTCACGGCGCCGATCTGTTTGTTGCCAAATTCGACACATGCAAAATGACCGGTTCGGATTTTTCCGGCTGCCATATGGATGGGATTACGATTCTGCAAGGTGATTGGTCCTATACAAATTTACGGCATGCCCGTCTGGTAAAACAGGACTTGCGTGGGGTTAAATTTTACGAAGCGGACTTGTCCGGAGCCAACCTGGAGAAAGCCGATTTAAGAGATTGCGATCTGACCATGGCCGTGCTTGCCAAAGCAAAACTGCAGGGTGCCGACATCCGGGGAGCCAACATGGAAGGCGTGGATTTCAAGACCTTTGATGTTACCGGGTTAAAAATGGACAGGGAACAGTCCGTTTTGTTTTCGCTTTGTTACGGAGCCAAGATAGGTTAAACTGGGGCAGCTAAAATTCCCCCGGGCGGCAAGGCCGCTGGGGGTACAAGATTAACGGTGCGCTCGATTTTCTATACGCTTCGGGAATGCCAGCCGCCTACGGACGTTGGACCGGATATAGTAATCCCCATCGTTCTTATGCTGCCGCAGCAACCGTTCATAGACCTCCAGCAAGCGGGGATCGTTTCCCCCGCCGAGCGCTTGCAACGCGGTGTGTTGCACCCGGATTTCCGGGTCATCCAGCGCCTTCGCAAAATCCGCTATATGGGCGGCCTTCATTTTGGGGCTGGACCTCCCGGCCTGATAAACGGCCTGAACGCGAAAGTCTTGATGGGAATGCGTGAAAAAAGGCAGCAGCGGCAGCATTTCCACGCCGGCATCGTCCAACATGTACGCCATAAAGCGGAACGCCTCCGGATTCGTTTCACGGGGCAGCAAATGGACGATCTCCGCGGTGAAGCTCCGCGCCCTTCCGGCATGAACCATTTTATGAATTGCAGCGCCGGCAGCCGCTTCCCTAATCAAGCGCTCTCTATCCGATCGTCAAGACAACGTTCCCTTCCTGATCCTTGATATGCGTTTTTACGACTTGAATAACCATTCCTTTTAACGAAGAAAGCTTAACCGTCGCTGCCTTCGGCTGCATTTGCCCGGCGAGTTCGGCGACGGACGCCTCGTCCAGCCGCAGCACAACCTCATCTTCCCCGGCTTCGAATCCGGCCTGATCCCCCGGTTTCAGGACGACCTGGATTCCCTGGCCCACCAGAGTAAGATCCTTGCCCTTGAGGATCCGGCCCCGGATCAGCTTCCCGACAACCCCGGCCTGCTTCGCTCCAAGCGTAAGCGCAGCCGGCGTTTTGCCGAACAAGCGGTTTTTCCCCGGTTCCCAGGCGAGCTGATCGACAAACAAAAAGCCGGTGCTCGAGCCGTCCCGCTCCATTCCGTTTTGCACCGCTTCAGCAATCGCCGGAACCTCCAGCACGGAATCGCGCGATAAATCCGTGACGAGACCGGGCAGATGCCCCTCGCACGCCTTCAGCATCCCCCGCGTATTCCACGCCTGCATTGCCTCCAGCTCATCGCCCGTAATGCCGATCATTTGCAGAAACTCGACCTTCCCGTTCGGCGTATCGATCTCCGGAAGCTCCGGGTCCCAGGTAAAAGCCAGCGCGGTCAGCTTCGTATCGTCGCCGGCACAGATCGGACCGTTGGCATCCAAATAATCGCCTGCGCGGAACACATTTCCGCTTCTGAACACGTACCGCCCCATATTTTGCAGCAGATTCAGCGCCCAGGCCGGCGGCTCCTCCTCATCCTCCCCGCGCGTCAAGCGGAAGGTCAGCTCGAAGCCGTATCCACTGTACTCGGCATCCTCGGACTCCTTCCCGTACAGCTCGGAGAAACCGAAAGTGACAAAATGCCAATGCGGAACCGGCTTTTCCGCCTTATAGGCGCTGATCCCGTCCAGCGGGTCCGGACCTCCCAGCACATATTTAATCAGCGTGCCGTAATGCTTCGGCTCCTGATCCCCGTAAATCTGCTGCATTTGCGCCTCTATAGCGTCCCAGCCGGTCGTAACCACTTCTTCTTCGCTCATGTTCGATTCCTCCAAAAATAAACTCGATTCCTTGAACGTCATTATGTATAAAGCCAAAATCAAGAGGCAGGATTCCCCGTTTTCCGCAGACGAACCCTAAAGAAGGAAGGGATTTCCATAGCCCGCTGATGTATCAGTATAAAGCTATACGCTATGTATAATCAATGAAAGCAATCGTACGGAACAAGAATAGCTCCCTTTGGCCTATCCCCGTTTAGTTCGTGTTCCCTATGTAAAATTCGTATCAGGCAGTTCCAACGGCTTAAGCTTGTGAAAAACCATGTTTTAGGATTACATGATAAACCCTCCTCACTATTTCGGCCTATGCTTCTTTCTATCCCTTGTTGCTATTGTTCGCCCCTTCAGCCCGCTTGACCGTCCGGGGCCAATCCGTTCGGCTCGACCGGCTTGCTCAGCCAGTGCTCATCGGTTTGCACATGGTTTTGGCGCACGAACTTAGCGGCGGAACGTTTGAAGTCCTCATAGGCGAATGCCGAAGTCAGACGCACGACATATCCTTCCTGCTCGCCGCCGCAGCGCGACCGCTTCGTGTAGCACGCTTTGGCCGCCTCCTCGCTCCAGGGTCCGCGGTACAGGACAGGAACATGAGGAATGCCCAGCTTGGCCGCCCAAGCTTCGGTTTCATCCCAGGACAGGCAAATGTTGCGCTCGTTCCACACCGAAAAGAGCATGAAGTAGCCGGGCAAGGATGAATACGCCAGCGAATGTTTGGCGTACACGTTTTCCCCGCACAGCCGGTAACCGTCCGGGATCAGATAACGGATTCCCCCATGCAGCGTTTTGACGTAATGCCGGGAGGGATGGTCTTTGCTGTCCAGCGATCGGGCGTGCAGAAAATCCGCATACATCGTCGTATTTTCCCCGTCCATTTTCTCGGTGATAACCACTTCCCGGCCGGCAAAATGCGCGGTGCTCCGCAATATTTTATCGTCGTCCGTATAGCTTCTCGACCAGGGCAGGTGCAGCGTTTTCGGATATTTCATTCTCATGGAAATCCCCTTTCTCTTCTATTTGCCGTACGTGTCCGCTTCCGCGAAGAAATACAGCTCCGCCAGCAGGTGCCCGCCCAGCAAATGATAAATCCTGGACGCTCCACTATCCCCGCCGTGCAAAATCTCCATATGGAAGCTGACCATGTTTACGACGCGCAGAATAAAATCATCGTCATATCCCAGCTCCTTCAGCACATGGCAGGCGATCCCCGCCGATACATGCTCGTGGCCGTAATACGAATAATAGCCCCGGGCCGGCTTCCACACCTTGCAGAACGGTTTGCCCGCATCATGGAACAGCGCCGCAAGCTGCATTTGAAGCAGAAATTCCCCTTCATAAAAGGCGTTGATATATTCCAGCACGGCGTAAGTGTGTTCGGACAGCGTTTTGGAATGGTGCGGATTCTCCTGATCATAACCGAGCATCGCCGCGAAATAAGGAGAAGCGCGCAGATACCCGAACAGCTCGTCATGGTCCGGTTTGCTTGCCAGCAGCCGCTCCAGTCCGGCCCTGTCCAGCTTTACGTCCGCTGGCGTGTGGACGAGATGCAAACGTTCGAAGCCTTCGCCCAGAACGGGAAATTCAAAGTTTTTGGCATACTTCTCCAGCACCTTGTCTTCGATCTTGCGTTTTCTCGCCCGAATCCTTTCCCTGGCGATCTCGTAAGGAGTGGCGCAGATATGGCATTCTACGGGGACATCCTTGAATTTTTGCAGAAATTGCACCCGCCGGTCCCGGCCGATATTGGTCGCGTCGAACACGACATTTCTTCCCGCCGCCAACGCTTGTTCGACCTCCGCGTGGGCCTGCTGAAACACCAGGTACGTGTTTTTTTGCCTGGCTTCGCTGCCGAACAATCTCTCCCGGATGGAATCCGTCGTCACCAGCACGGCGCGGTGCCGCTTGCAGCACTCCTTGGCATAATGGCTTTTGCCGCTGCCCGGAATGCCGGCCAGCATGTGTACGGTACTCATCGTCATCACCTCCTTTCAACATGTAATATGATGTATATCGGCAAAAAGTTGCGGAATGTGTGCAAAATACGCCTATTTTCCCATAACAAAAAGGCGGACAAATGCTATAAACGCATTAATCCGCCGATAGGGAGCGAAGCCGTTTTATGCCCGGAACGCGCTACTGCACAAGCGACAGCCAGGCCCGCTGATTTCTCCAGTCGACCTGCACGGGGGTTTCGAATAAAGCCGACAACCGCTCGCCGTTAATCACCTCCGGGGTTCTTCCGGCGGCAAATATGCTGCCCCTGCGAAGCAGCAAGGTGTGCGTAAATTCAGGAAGTATCTCCTCCACATGATGCGTCACATACAAAAGCGTGGGCGCATCCTCCTGGTTCGCCAGTTTGGCGATCGCTTGCAGCAGCGATTCCCTGGACAAAATGTCCAGTCCGTTGCAGGCTTCGTCCAAAATAAGCAGCTCCGGCGAAGCCATCAGCGCTCTGGCGATCAGGAGCTTTTGTTTTTCGCCTTGCGAACAGGTTTGGTACCCGCGGTCGACGAGATGCCCGCAGCCGAGCGTTTCCATCAGGTGCACGGCTTTTTGAATATGCTCTTCCGCCGGCTTATCGAATAACCCGATCGATGCGTGCAGCCCGCTGATCACCAGATGCTGCGCTTTTTCGCCCGGGTGAATCCGTTCCTGAAAGGACGAGCTTACCCAGCCGATCCGTTTGCGCAGCTCCCGCAAATCGACCGCCCCGTATCTTTCCCCCAGCACGGAAATCTCTCCCTGCGTCGGCCAAAGATAGCCGGTGATCATATTCAGCAGCGTCGTTTTTCCCGAACCGTTCAATCCCAGGATCGCCCAATGCTCCCCTTTGCGGACCGTCCAGTTGATGTCTTTTAAAATGATTTTTTGCTCGCGTCTCCAAAGAACGTCTTTGATCTCAATCCGATTAGTCATAACCAGTTCCTCCTATGCATTTGGGGTAATCGATGCTTCGATCGCTGCCGGCTTCAGCCGTAACGCGGCATCCGTCGGAAGAAACGCGGCGAGCAGACCGATCAGCGGCAGGTAGGCGCAAATTTGAATGACGAACGTAATGCTCGTATGGTCGGCCAAAGCGCCGAGCACGACCGATCCCAAGCCGCCGAGGCCAAAAGCGAGGCCGAAAAACAGCCCCGAAACGGTGCCCACTTTCCCCGGCAGCAGCTCCTGCGCGTAAACGATAATCACGGAAAAGCCCGACAGCAAAATAAATCCGATAAAAAAGCATAACACCGCGGACCAGAACGGATTGGCGAAAGGAAGCAGCATCGAAAAAGGCGCCGTGCCCAAAATCGAGAACCAGATCATGTTGCGCCGGCCGAACCGGTCCGCCAGCGGCCCTCCGGCAAAGGTCCCCAGCGCTCCGGCGATCAGCAGCACAAACAGCAAAACTTGCGCTTGCCCCGTGGTTAGCCCGTGTTTTTCAATGAGGTAAAACGCATAAAAACCGGTCATGCTGGCCATGTATACGAATTTTGAAAACAGCAGCATAATCAGAATTCCGATGGCGTAAGCCACTTTCGCTGCGGGCAGGCGGTTTTCCCTTGGAAGCGTCTCTTTTTTCTTTACGGCTTGCCTCTGAAGATACCCCCGATACCAACGGGCAACGTAAATTTGCACGATAATCGCGGCCAGCGCGGCCAACGTAAACCATATGATCCCAAACTGCCCGAGCGGGACGAAAATCAAGGCCGTAAACACCGGAGCCAAGGCCTGACCGACGTTTCCCCCGGTTTGAAAGATGGATTGGGCCAACCCTTTGCGGGGTCCGGCCGCCAGATGAGCGACCCGGGAAGCTTCCGGATGAAGCACCGAAGAACCGACTCCAATAAGCACAACCGACAAAATGACCTGCCAAAAATCGGAGGCGAAGGCCAAAACAACCATCCCGAGCAAAGAAAACACGACGCCGGCGGGCAGCAAAAAAAGTTTCGGTTTCGCATCCGTGTATAACCCGATCAGCGGTTGAAACATGGAAGCCGTGATGTTCAAGGTAAAGGCGATCCAACCGATTTGCGTATAACTCAACTGCAGCGATTGTTGCAGAACCGGAAATATCGCGGGAATAACGGATTGAATCGAGTCGTTCAGCAGATGGACCAGGCTGACCGAAAATAATATGGAGTATACGGTGGCTTGCCATGTTAAAGATTTCATTGTACTCCTCCGATCATTAACATCTTATCATCAGATGTTTGAACACAAAAAAATTAGGTTACAGCTCGGCAATCGTGCCTTCCAGATTAAGGAGCGTCCACTTTACGGCAAGCTCCGGGTCCTGCTGCTTGATCGCCTCGTACAGCTGCTCGTGATAGTAAGAATGCGGATCATGCGAACCGTACTCCTTGTTTAATTTGCGCAAAGCGTCGGACAGCACCTCGGAAAAGGTGCGGAACAAATCGATAATCACGCCGTTTTTGCTAGCGAGCGCCACGGCCATGTGAAACTCGATATCGGATTTGGCGTAGAGCTCCCGGTCGTTTTGCTGCAGGGCCAAGCCGCGCTCGTCCAAATGTTTGCGCATATTTTGCAGATCCTCTTCGTCGCGGCGGAGAGCGGCCAACCGGGAAATCTCCAGCTCCAGCATCTTCCTTGCCTCGTACACCTCCATGAGCTCCGCGCGATGCAGGCGCTGCACAAGGGGCTCCTGGATAACCGGACTGGCCTTGAGATAAGTCCCGAACCCTTGTTTCTTCTCCAGCAGTCCGGCGTGCACCAGGACGCGGATCGCTTCCCGGATCGTGGACCGCCCTACCCCGAACATCTCCATCAGCTCCGGCTCTGTCGGAATTTTATCTCCGGGCCGGATATCCCCCGTCGAAATTTTAAGCTGCAATTGATTGACGACATCATCCACAAGCTTGTGATGGCTTATCGTCTTAAACGAAAATTTATCATTCATCTGATCATCTCCTGTTTATGAAGTTTATCACATGGGTAAACATCGCACAACAAAAAATTCCAGACTTATGGACGAAGCAATCCTTTGGCCGCTTCCGCCCAGAATTGTCCCGGCGTTTGTCCCGTCCATTTTTTAAAGGCGCTGTGAAACGCGCTTGGTTCCGAATAGTGAAGCAGGTAGGCGATCCCGCTGATCGAGTATTCGTTTTGGTGCAAATGGGCCTCGGCCATCTCCATGGGTACGCCGGCGGACAAATCGTTGTAGGATGTGGCTCATGCGGACGATGAGATGGTACCGGCATCGAAAGAAGCTGCCCGGCAAAAATGCTGAAAGTCCAATCCTTTGCGGGCCATCGCTTTCATGATCGGATACAGAATAGAAATCGCAAACCCCTCAGTTTCCATACAACAGCCGCCCCTCTTTTTGCGTAAATCCTCAACAATTGTTCGTTTTTCATCATTCAACCGGCTCCCCGGCTGCTGTATGCTGAAAATAAGTTCTTAATCAAGATAATATCACACATATCGCATCCCATCGTTAGGAGGTACCAACGTTGAATGTTCTTGTCATTACGGGGCATCCCGACCCGCAAAGTTTTTGCTCCGCCTTGTCCCATGCCTACATGGAAGCCGCCGCCTCGGAAAAAGGCGCAAACGTCCGGGAACTTGATTTAAGCCGCATGTCATTTGAGCCAAACTTAAAATACGGATACCGGAAAAGAATGGAGCTGGAAGAGGATCTGCTCAAAGCGCAGGAGTTGATTCGCTGGGCGGATCATCTCGTCTTCGTTTACCCGATCTGGTGGGGGACGATGCCGGCCGTGCTTAAGGGATTTTTCGATCGCGTGTTTTTGCCCGGCTTCGCTTATAAGTACCGCGACAATTCCCCGCTTTGGGATAAGCTGCTGAAGGGGAAAACCGCGCATTTGCTCGTCACTATGGACACCCCGCCCTGGTACAACCGGTGGATATACAGGCGGGCTGGGCATCGAGTGATGAAGCGCAATATTTTAGGCTTCTGCGGCATCAAAACGGTGCGCATTACGGAATTCAGTCCGGTGTCATCCTCGACGGAAGCCATGCGCGCCAAGTGGCTCGAGAAATCAAGGAAGCTTGGAGCATCGCTTGCTTGAACTCTTAACAGGGGCCGTTGATCCAAGCTTAGCCTCATGGAACAGAAATGAGTATAATGGTGAAGAAGCCTATTATATTCATGGTGAGCTGTTCGATAGAGGAGTTATATTATGATAAAAACGATTTCTGATATCTCCCGCATGGCGGGCGTGGCCAAAAGCACGGTTTCCCGTTATTTGAACGGCGGACCGGTCAGCGAGAAGACGCGGCGGAAAATTGAGCATATCATCAAAGAGCAAAATTATGTCCCCAACACCTTTGCCCAAAGCCTGAAAGCAAAGAAAACCAATTTTATCGGCACGGTGGTTCCGCGCCTCGATTCCTTTGCCACTTCGCAAACCTTGATCGGGATCGATGAAGCACTGCGGAGCAATCATTACCAAATGCTGATTTCGAATACGAGTCAGGACATGGACCGGGAAATTGAAGCGATCTATGATTTTGCCCGGCAAAAAATCTCGGGTATTATCCTGTTGGCCGCTCAAGTCACGGAAGCCCATTTAACGGCGATCAAGCAGATCGACATCCCCGTAATTCTGGTAGGGCAGAAAAATGATCAAATTCACAGCCTGATTCACGATGACAAACAGGCCGGGCGGCTGATGGGGCGGCATGTCTTAAGCAAGGGCCACCGGAAGATCGTCTATTTGGGAGTTACCGAAAAAGATGAGGCTGTCGGCATACGCAGAAAGGAAGGCATTGAAGAAGCTTTGGCCGCCTGTCCGGACTGTGAGGCAAGCTACCTGGAGACGAGCTTTAAAATGTCCGACGCCGTGCTTACGGCCTCCCGGCTGCTCGAAGAGACGCGGCCTTCCATCATCGTGTGCGCCACCGACAATATCGCGCTTGGCGTAATTAAAGCGGCCCATTTAAAGGGGATTCGGATTCCCGAAGAATTGTCGGTTACCGGCTTTGGCGGATACGATATCACGGAAATCATCCACCCTGCCCTGACGACGGTGAAATACCACTATTATGAGGCGGGGAAAAAAGCGGCCGACAACATCATCCAGCTTGTGAATGAGAAACCGGTGGACAAGCTGACCTTGATGGACGTTGAGCTCATCGAGCGGGAGAGCGTTGACAATTTATTATCCAATCCGTTATTATAGTCTCACAGGAACCGGTTCCATCTTGAAAAAGGTGGGCCGGATAAATTTTGGCATCAACTGGAACCGGTTCCGATATATTTTTTCATTGATCTGGAACCAGTTCCGGACCGGTTGATCCCAAGTCAGAATGGAGTACAGCAATGAAGATGACGAGAGAAGAAAAATACCGGCTGATTGCTCAGGCGAAACCCGGCGAATTGGCGGAACTCCGGCATAAAGTCAATCGCTGCGTCTGGCGGCAAAGCTACCACATCCAACCCCCGACAGGGTTGCTCAACGATCCGAACGGCTTTTCATACTATCAAGGCGAATATCACCTGTTCTATCAATGGTTCCCTCTCGGGACCGATCACGGGATGAAATATTGGTACCATACCAAGTCCGCCGATCTGGCCGCCTGGGACAGCGCGGGAATCGGCATTGAACCCGGGGGCCCTTACGATTCGCACGGCGCCTATTCGGGCAGCGCCATTGAAAAGGACGGCCGGTTGTATTTGCTGTATACGGGAAATACGCGGGATGAAACGTGGAACAGGCATCCTTACCAATGTTTGGCCTGGATGAATGAAAGCGGTTTAATCTCCAAGCTTGAACAGCCGGTGATCTCCTCGGTTCCTCCCGGGTATACGGACCATTTCCGGGATCCGAAGGTTTGGAAATCGGGGGACGATTACTACTGCGTTTTCGGCGCCCAAAGAGAAGGCCGTACGGGAGCCGCGGTCTTGTACCGGTCCAAAGATCTGCTCCATTGGGAGTTTAAAGGAGAGATCAAAACCCGGCTGCCTCGTTTCGGATACATGTGGGAATGCCCGGACTATTTTGAATTGGATGATTCGGGAGTTTTGCTGTTTTGCCCCCAAGGCCTGGAAGCCGCTGGGGACAGATTCAACAACATCTACCAGACGGGTTATGTGATCGGAAAACCGCTGGATCCGTTAACCCTGGAATTCGATCACGGACCGTTTGAGGAGTTGGACCGGGGGTTTGATTTTTACGCGGCGCAGACGATGCAAGCTCCCGATGGGCGGCGCCTCCTGGTCGGCTGGATGGGGCTGCCGGACGTGGATTACCCGACGGACGCAAACGGCTGGTCAGGCTGCTTGACGCTTCCCCGCCAACTCACGCTGCGGGACGGGAAGCTGATCCAGCAGCCGGTGCCGGAGCTCGCCAAGCTTAGAAAAGCGATGCGCAGCGCCGAAGTTGCCCTAAACAACGAGACAAAACGCCTCGACGGTTTCGAAGGCATCTCCTGCGAACTGATCTGTGAAGTTGCAATTGGCGATGCCGAAGCGGTTGGACTCGAGTTTCGCGCCGGCGGCCGGGAGAAGACGGTTCTGAAATACGACGGAGCCGCGAATCAAATCATCCTCGACCGCTCCTTATCGGGCAAGGCCCTGGACGAGATCAACGGAAATATCCGCCGCTGCCGCTGCCGCATGGCCGCGGGCAAGCTCAAATTTCATCTTTTCGTGGACGCGTCCTCGGTTGAAATTTTTGTCAATGATGGTGAGGAAGTGTTTACAAGCCGCATCTTCCCGGATCCCGGGAGTACGGAAATACGCTTGTTTTCTTACGGTGGAAGCGCGGAATTCCGTGTCCTCAAATGGGATATATAATTTTTGGAAAAGGGGACGAAAGCCATGTCGGAAAATCAGCAAATTGCTAAAGAAGTGATCCAGGCGGTCGGCGGCAAGGAAAACATCGCCTCTATCGCCCATTGCGCGACACGTTTGCGGATCATGGTGCTGGATAAGGACAAAATCAAGCAACAGCAAGTCGAAAATATCGATAAAGTCAAAGGCGCGTTCTTCAACTCCGGGCAATATCAAATTATTTTCGGGACAGGAACGGTCAATCGAATCTTTGAAGAAGTCGAAAAGCTTGGCATTGAGAGCACCTCGAAAGAGAATCTGAAGGCCCAGGGAAAAAAACAGGGCAATCTATTCCAGCGCGCGATCCGCACCTTCGGCGACGTATTTGTTCCGATCATTCCCGTACTGGTGGCAACCGGGCTGTTCATGGGCCTGCGCGGTTTGCTGACCCAGGAGTTGATCCTTGCCTGGTTCGGGGCGGCTCCTGAGGATATATCGCCTAACTTCCTGTTATTTACGCAAGTACTTACGGACACGGCCTTTGCCTTCCTCCCGGCCCTTGTGGCCTGGTCCGCGTTCAGAGTTTTCGGCGGAAGCCCGGTGCTGGGGATCGTGCTTGGCCTCATGCTGGTCAATCCGGCGCTTCCCAATGCCTACAGCGTGGCGGACGGTTCCGCCCACCCGCTGGTCATGTTCGGCTTTATTCCGATTGTAGGTTATCAGGGTTCCGTATTGCCGGCGTTTTTTGTCGGCTTGCTGGGAGCAAAGCTGGAGAAGTTTTTGCGCAGACGCATTCCGGAAGCGTTGGATTTGATTTTAACGCCGTTTATTACCTTGTTGATCATGATTTCGCTGGGATTGTTCGTGATCGGTCCGGTGTTCCATTCCCTGGAGGAGTGGGTGCTTCATGGAACGGTGAGCGTGCTTAACCTGCCGTTTGGCATCGCCGGTCTCGTGATAGGCTTCCTGCACCAAATTATTGTTGTTTCGGGCGTTCATCATATTTTCAATTTCCTGGAAATTCAACTTCTCGAACAGAGCGGCAGCAATCCTTTTAACGCCATTATTACCACGGCGATGGCCGCCCAAGGAGCGGCGTGTCTGGCCGTAGGCTTGAAGACGAAAAACATGAAGCTCAAGGCGCTCGCCCTGCCGTCCTCGCTGTCGGCTTTCCTGGGGATTACCGAACCCGCCATTTTCGGCGTTAATTTAAGGTACATGAAGCCGTTTATTATGGGGCTGATCGGCGGAGCGGTCGGCGGTTTCCTGGCCTCGTTCTTCCATTTGGCCGGATCGGGCATGTCGATTACGGTCATCCCGGGCACGCTTCTGTACCTGAACAGTCAGCTTCCGATGTACATTTTGTCCAACGCAGCGGCGATGGCCGTCGCCTTCGCATTAACGTGGCTCTTTGGTTATAAAAACGAAGCGGTCAAAGAAGAAGGCGGGTCCGCAGCTTCTCAAGCCGCGGCGGAAGCGCCGGCCGCCAAGCCGGCCCCAGCTATTGATAAGCTGGAGATCCCCTCCCCCATCACGGGCAAGGCCGTATCCATCACGCAGGTCCCGGACCCGGCATTTGCGGAAAAGCATATGGGGGAAGGCATCGCCATCGAGCCGACGGAGGGTAAAGCGTTCGCACCTTTTGACGGAACCGTGGCCCATGTGATGGATAAAAGCAAGCATGCGGTTATTCTTGAACATGAGAGCGGCGTGCAACTGTTGATCCATATCGGCATCAATACGGTAGGATTAAAAGGAACCGGGTTTACGGCCCATGTGAACACGGGGGACAAAGTAACCAAAGGGCAGCTTCTCATCGAGTTTGACATGGATGTAATCAGAGAAGCGGAACTTCCCGTGGTTACCCCCGTGCTCATCCCTTCCGGGCTCGATTCCGTCGAACAGGTTATTCCTTCCGGGGAAAGAAACGTAACGGCGGTTCAGGATCATGTAATGACGGTAAATTTGAAAAAATAAATGTTATTCGTATTTCGGGGCGGCAAGCGGTTATAACTGCTTATCGCCCTTGTTATTTTCAATCACGCCCGCAAGCAGCGCCAGCACCAGCCCTTGGCCCCAGCCTTGGGCCCATTTCTTGTCCACGCCGAGATAGCCTTCAATGTCCTTCATGACCGCGGTGCCGCCCGAAACGCCCTGCACCCGCCCGTTGGCGGCGATATTGGCCAAAATCCCGTCCAGCGCTCGCTGTACATATTTGCCATGCAGCGGATTGCCTTGCATCACCATCGCCGCCGCGATGCCCGCCGTCGCCGATACCTCGCCGTACGATTCCGGGTGGTCGAGCACGGTGCCCCAAAGGCCATCCTCACGCTGCAGCTTTTTGATGGCGGCGAGCTGATCGCGCAAGGAGCTTCCGATATGCATAAAAGGCGGATACAAATAAGCTTCCGGCAGCACCTTTCCCACCCGGGACATCGTATAAGCGGCCCAAGCGTTGGCGCGCCCCCAGTAAATGCCGGACATGTGATCTTGGCTGATGTTGTTGTAGCCGTGGTACCAGAGTCCGGTGTCCTCGTCCTGCAGATAGTTGATATGCCAATAAAACTGGTGCAGCGCATCATCGATAAGCGCCTTCTCGCCCAGCTTCACGCCGGCGCGCAGCATAAAATACGCCGCCATAAACAAGGTGTCCGCCCAGCACTGCTCGGGGAAATCGTTATTCGCCGAAACCGTATGCTGGAGCACCCTGTCCCCAAAGCGCAGCGCCTTGTTCTGCAGATAATCCGCCTTGCTCAAAATCAGTTCAAGATATTTCCGGTCCTCCGTTTGCTCATACAGCGTTAGCAGCATGTGGCCCATCGCGCACGTGTTTACCGTCCACACCGGAAGTCCGGCCTCGATGTACTCATCGCACCACTCGGCCATCCGCTCCAGATAGGCCTGCTCCCCGGTGGCTTCGAACGCCCGGCTGATCCCGTAATAAGCGACGCCGCACGGCCAGTCCCAAGTCAAATCCATGCCGAAGGTGTATTCCGCCACGCGCCCGATGATTTGCATCAGCTCGGACGGGTCTGCATTCAATTTCATCGTTCCATCCTCCATAACCGGAGCCCTGCAGGACCTTGCAAGGCTCCGAAATAAGTTTTAATGAATCGTACGCACAAATCTGAAAACGGTTGCAATCAAATGCTAATGAGCCGGCTTTTATTTAAACTTCCCCGCATCGATCGCCGCCTGCTTTTCGTCCAAAATTTCTTGATACCCGGCGTCAAGATACGTTTTCTTGGCCGCCTCGTAGGTGGCGTCGAACTCGGCTTCGGGCGCGATGGCAATCTTCACGTACAGCTCCTGGAAAAGCGAATTGAGATCGGCCTTGTATTCGTTCACCTTCTCCAGTACGACGCTATAGAGAGCGTCCGGCGTGCGGAATTCCGCATACTTGTCGTAATAGGCCAATGATTGTTCGGCCAAAGCTTCGTAACCCGGAGGCGACATGCTGCGGAGGTAGGCCTCGCGCATTTTTTGCGGATCGTCGTATTTCACGGTTTCGATGACAAGGCACCAGTAGTCTTTGTTGTTGTTTTGGGAAAGGGCCGATCCGCCTTTAAAATCCGCGTTTTTCACGGCAATGCCGTCGGCATCAAGCGTATAATTCTGGCCTTCGACGCCGTTCTGCAGGAAAAACAGATTTTCCGGCTGGCTCATCCATTCCAGGTACATCCAAACTGCGGCTCGTTCCATATCGGTGGTTTCATAGTTGATGCCCATAATCATGCCGAATGGCCAGTAGGCGCGTCCCTGCGGCTTGCGTCCCTCCGGCGTTATGGCCTGAGTATCCAGGACGGCGAATTCCGCATCCGGGTTGTTCTTCAGCGTAGCGGAGATGACGTCGGTATTGCTTGAGAGGTAGAAAAAGTATGTCCCGGTCTTGCCCGCGACGAACTCGGCCTTGATTTTATTGTCGTCATCGCGCAGATAAAATTCCTTGTCAATCAAACCGTTGTTGTATTGATAGTTCAGGTTGCGCAAATAGCGCTCGGTGTCGGCGGTGGTCAGATCGGCAACCCCGAGATCGGAGTACAGCGCGCGGTATTTCTCGTCGACCGGCCAATCGCGGAAGGGGTAATTAAAGGTATAGTTGTTCTTCTTGAGGCTTTCGCCGCCGGCGCCAAGACCGGCTTCCTTCCACTTCGCAAGCATTTCGTTAAATTTCTCAAGCGAAGTCAGGTCCTCCAATTTCATGCCGACCTTCTCCACCCAATCCTTCCGGATCAGCGCCGTAAAGCTGTCCAAGCTCGGACGCTCGCCGAAGAAAAACACGTTTTCGCCTTCTACGGCGCCATATTGTTTAATGGTGTCGCCCATGTTCTTCCAATACGTAGGGGCGTAATGGGCAATTTCATCCCAGTTCAGCTCCTGCATGACGCCCTCGCCATAGTAGGCCAGCGCCTGCGGCATATCGTAGTGGAAAATGATGTCCGGCGCTTTATGGGAGGCCAGCAGCTGCTCATAGTCCGTAACCTCGTTGCTGCGGGTGATCGGCACGTACTTAAGGGTGACGTTATACTTGTCGCCGAACTCTTTTTGTATCCAGCGCGTGTAGTAATTGTCGGTCACGTTCCAGCCCTCGAACGCCCGTTCATAAACCGGAATTTCCAAAGTGACGTTTTCGGGAAAACCGGACGAGTAATCCGGATAATCGCCCCCGGCGCTGTTGTTCGCGGCTGGAGGCCGCTCGGAGGAATTGCCGTTCGGATTCGCGCTTTTGTTGCCGCCGTTCATGCAGCCTGTCAGCAACCCCAAGGTGACAAATAAAGCCAAACACAAAGAAATGATTTTCTTCTTGCCCATAGCTTACTTCCCCCCATGAAATATGTTTGAACCTTCAATTGCCAAATGCTGTTATTCCTTGACGGCCCCAAGCATTACCCCCTGGACAAAATATTTCTGAATAAAAGGATAAATGCAAAGGATCGGCAGGGTCGCGAATACGACGCACGACGCCTTCAGCACCTCGGGATTGCTCAGCGATACTTGCGTGGCCTCCAGCTGAAAGCTTTCGCTCGCCTGGATGACCAGGTAATACAATTTAAGCTGGAGCGGCCGTAAATCGACCCGTTGCTTAATGTAGAACAGCGCGTCTTGATAGGCGTTCCACCGCCCAACGGCGTAAAAGAGCGACAGCGTTGCAATGATCGGCTTGGAAAGCGGCAGAACGATGCTCCATAATATCCGGAAGTGCCCCGCGCCATCGATTCTCGCCGATTCTTCAAGGCTGGTTGGAATGCTGTTCGCGATCGCCGTCTTCATAATCAGCAGATTAAACGCGCTGAACGCTTGCGGCAGAATCAGCGCCCACCAGGTATCAAGCATGCCGAGATTGCTGATCAGCATGTATTCGGGAATGATGCCGCCGCCAAAGTACAGGGTAAACATAAAGAGGAAAGTCAGCGCCGTGCGTCCCTTCAGCTGCTTTCGGGAAAGCGGGTAGGCCGCGCAGATCGTAATAATCATGCCGAGGATGGTGAACAGGACGGTCACAACCACCGAAACATACAAGGATCGCAAAATGCTGGCGTCGGCGAAAATTTTCCCGTACGCTTCCAGGGTAAACCCTTGCGGCCAGAGAAACACCTTGTTCGCTATTACAAAGGCATCGTCGCTTAAAGATTTCGCCGCGACGTGAATGAACGGCAGCAGGCAGACCAGCGAGGCCATGATCAATGCGAAACGGATCAGCACATCCCAAATGTCAAATCGCCGTTTGCGATGCGCCGCCAGCGTGTTTGTGGCTGCTTTCATATTTCGCCTCCTTTCTATAGAGCGTCTACAATAGACCGTCTTCGCCGAGTTTTTTGGCGATACGGTCGGCTAGCAGCACAAGCGCAAGCCCGATGACGGACTGGAACAACCCGAGCGCGGTCGCGCGGCTGAAGTTGCCGCTTTCGATCCCCCACCTGTACACCAACACCGGGATGGTCGTTGTGAACTCCGTAGTGGCTTTGTTCTGCAAGGCAAAAATCCGCTCGAACGAGCCCTCCATCACCCTGCCCAGGTTCATGATCAAGAGTGTAACGATGGTCGCGCGGATCGAGGGCAGGGTGACGTTCCAGACTTTCCGCCAGCGCCCCGCGCCGTCCACGGTCGCCGCCTCGTACAGCTCCGGGTTGATACCGCTCATGGCGGCCAGGTAAATGATCGTTCCCCAACCCATGCTTTGCCAGACGCCGATCGCCAAATAACTGATCAGCCAGTTGGTGTCCTCCTGCAGAAACGGGATACGCGTGCCGCCCATCATCTCGATGACATTGTTGACCACGCCGTTGCTTTCGCTCAGCAATTGATAAGCGATCGCGCCGATAATAATCCAGGACAAGAAATGCGGCAGATACAGCAGCGTCTGATTAATCCGCTTGAACTTGACGCTTTTGATCTCGTTCAGCAGCAGCGCGAGCACGATGGGCATCGTGAAGCTGAACAGCAGGTCGAGCGTGTTGAGCAGCAGCGTATTGCGGACGGCGCGGCCAAAATCATGTTTGGCGAAGATTTCGGCAAACACCTCAAAGCCCACCCACTCGCTGCCCCAGAACCCCCTGGCGATTTTGTAGTCCTTAAAGGCCAGCACCAGCCCGGACATCGGCGCGTATTTGAACACCAGCACAAACGCCATGGGAATCAGCAGCAGCAAATAGAGCTGGCTGTCCCGCCGGAGATAATAAGCGAATCCCCGGCTGACCGCTTTTCGGTCCGCTAAAGCGGGTTCATTATTTGAAGCGCTTTCAACTTTCACAGGTTCACCTCCCCTTACGGTATGGCCTTCCTCAAGCCATTGCCGTTCAAACCGGCAGGCGGCCCAAGCCGCCATCGGCAATGGCGAGTTTGTGTCTCATCATACCCTTCCCGCTTCGGATCGGTAAATCATGAGTTTTGATTTTTCTTATCATTTTTGATTGTTGCCCCACATTTCTTTGTCCGTTCCGAAAAATAATCAATTTTTAATCATATGAGCAAAAATGGCGCGGTTTTCAGGGCGATGTCCGGCATTTGGAAGCCTTGTAGCTGCTTGGGGGCATCCCCTCGTATTTGCGGAAAAAACGGTTGAAGCTTTGAACATTATAGTAGCCGACCTCCGCGGCAATCTGCTTCATGTTCAGCTTCGTCTCCAGCAGCAGCCGCTTCGCTTTTTCGATCCGCAGCAGGTTGATGTAGTCGATTAGACTTTTTCCCGTTAGCTCGTATACGATCTTGCGCATATAGGAATAACTGATGCCGATGTCCTTGGCCATCTCTTCAAACACGATTTCCTCGCAAAAATGCGCTTCCAGGTAGCGGATGATTCGCTCCCCATACCCCGTTTCGCCCGGGTTCCGCGCAAGGTACTGAATAATATCGCCGAAGAACTCGCGAAGATATTCCTCAAGCTCGTCAAGCGTGTCTATAGAGGCGATCGCGGAGTAAATGTTTCCCCTCCCCGCAAAAATACGCGCGGTGCTGATTTGATTTTCCCTGAGATGTTTGATGGTAACGCCGATCAATTGATTATAGATGAACATGATATTGTCATAGGAGATATACTGAGCGGATTGAATTTCGTTTCGGATGAGCGCAAGCTCGTTCATGATGCTGTCGAGATCGCCGGTATCCAAATAGTTGAGAATACGCCTTTCATTGTTCGCGGGGTAAATATAATTAATGCCTTGTTCGGCATCCTGCCTCCAAAACGTGATTCCGCCGCCGCCTTCGATCATGCGGTGCTTGATCACTTCCATCGCTTCCACCACGCGGTCTTGAAGCATGGAGCTCGTTTCCGCCCGGCCGCTGACGCCGATCGTTACGGAATGGCCGAGCAGCTCCGCCGCTTTGCCGCCAATCGCAGCGAGCGCTTCCTTGATTCCGTCTAAGCCGCGTTCATGTTCCTCCTGCCCGTAATTGATTACGATGGCGAAGCAGCCCTCCCCTTGGTAGGCGCAGCGCGCATGAACCCCCGCCGGAAACAAGCCGTCGCATTTCGAGATGAGGAGGTACCGATGGTAGCTGCGCGTCTCCGGGTTGGTTTTGTTCACGTACCGCCTGTAACGGTCTATGGAGACGACGGCAACCAGAAAATATGGCTCCGGGAACATTTCCGCGGCCGGTTTCGTCACTTCCCCCCGCAATAATTGGTGAATCGCCAGGCTGCGGGTATCCTGTTCCCGCTCCTGCAGCAGCTTGTAGAGCTCCTCTTCTTCCTCCTGCATCCGCCGGAACGCCGCGTCAAGGAAAGCAAGTTCACTTTTGCCCGCCACCCCCAGGTTGCCGCGGGCGCGCACGGCCCGCACCAGCTCGCGCAGCGGTTTGGACAGCCATGTCGCCAGAAAAACGGCCAATATGGATCCGATGAAAATAAGGACGGCGGTCAGCAAAAGAATACTGCGCTGCAAAGCGCGGGTTTTGGCCATCAGTTCGTCCAGCGAATAAATGCTGACATTCCACCACCCGAACAGGTTCGAGCGAGACCATGTGTACAGCAGCCGCTCGTTCCCGAGCTCATGGAACGCATATCCCTCCTTCGCCCCGCTTTCCAAAACCTCTTGCATAAACGGCTGCTTCGCGCCGTCGCTGAGCAGCAAGGTTTTATCATTGTGCGAGATGATGGTGCCGTCCGATTTCATGAGCAGGTAGCCATGTCCGCCCGGCTCCGCCGAACGCAAATACGCCCCGATTTGCTTTTCCCGCAAATTGACCACGATCGTGCCGCGCGTCGTGGTGGAAAGACGGTTTAACGGCAGCACATACGAAACGACGGTTTCCCCTGAAGCCATCCGGCGGGGATACCAGACGCCGCTGATCCCCCGGCGTCCGGCAAGAGCTTCGTCCATCCATCCGATCGGCTCGTACCGGTCCAGCGTCGTAATGCCTTTGTCGGTGGAAACCACATAATCCGCACCGTTAAGATAAAAATAGGACGAGTATACGCCGTCCACCCGGTGATTCAAATTCACCAGTTCCTTAAGCACCGACAACGCACCGCTCACATTGTTGTAATTTTCATTAAGCTCGGCGAAGGTCTCAAAGCTGCGAATACGGTCGAAGATGCTGGTGGCGGCCAGGCGCACCGTGTCTTGGGCCAGGTTGTTCAGCGCATTTTCGTTCAGCTTGCGGTTGGCGTTCAATCCCGCTAATGAAGATTCCGCGATGGCGTCTTCCGAATTGCCCATAATCTGCGCCCCGCTGTACCAGGTCAGGATTGTCACGGGAACTGCCATGACGCAAAACAGGATCAGCCCCAGTTGAAGCATCATCGGAATTCGTTTCATTTTTCCCCTCTTCCCATCATGGATTTGCCGTTGAAGCGTTACGTTCAACTCGCGAATAGATATAAAAGCGCTTACACAAACGTGCGCATCTGGTTCTTCCTTATGCCGAAAGCCTTTGTCCTCATGTGAGCTTCACCGAATACACACTGGTAAATTATACAACAAAAGGTGCCGGATTTTCATCCAACACCTTTTTGCTAATGCGTGTAAAGGGTTACAAAAGAAACGGTTAATCATTCGCTATTCGTTAGCGGCAATGGTTGTCTAGTGCACTGCCTCCAACGGCCAAGTTTCTTTTAGCCCCAGCGTCCGGGCTGCGGAAGCATGAAGCTCGCGAATAAGCTCCGGGTTATTCGATAGTGACGCACCATAAGAAGGAATCATGGCTTTAATCTTCGGCTCCCATGCATGGATATGTTCCGGGAAGCATTTTTGGATGACCTCGAGCATGACGGAAACGGCGGTGGAAGCGCCCGGCGATGCCCCAAGCAACGCGGCAATGGAACCGTCGGCGGCGCTGATCACTTCCGTGCCGAATTGAAGCGTGCCTCTGCCTCCGGCAGCCGTATCTTTAATAATTTGCACGCGCTGGCCGGCCACCAGCAGATCCCAATCCTCGCTTTTCGCGTTCGGAACGAATTCCCGCAAAGCTTCCATGCGTTTTTCTTTAGACAACATTACCTGCTTGATCAGGTATGTGGTCAAGGAAGCGTTTTTGGCGCCCGCCGCCAGCATTGTGACGAGATTATGCGGTTTGACGGAAGTGATCAAATCCAACATGGAACCGAATTTCAAAAACCTTGGCGAGAAGCCGGCAAACGGTCCAAACAGCAGCGATTCTTTGTTGTCGATAAATCGGGTGTCAAGATGCGGCACGGACATCGGAGGAGCGCCGACCGGAGCTTGGCCGTACACCTTGGCATGATGCTGCGCGACAATTTCCGGGTTCTGGCATACCATAAACAATCCGCTTACCGGAAATCCGCCAATCCCTTTTCCTTCGGGAATACCGGACTTCTGCAGCAGATGGAGGCTTCCTCCCCCGCCGCCGATGAAGACGAATTTCGCCGTATGGCGGGAAACGGCACCGCTCTCGACATTCCGTACCTTCAATTCCCACGAGCCGTCAGCGGTACGTTTAATATCTTCCACATGGCGGTTAAACTGGATATCGGCGTTTTTACGTTTTAAGTGATCAAACAATATGCGCGTTAATGCGCCGAAATTAACATCCGTACCGGCTTCGCTTCTTGTGGCTGCAATAGGCTGATTGGACGTCCGGTTTTTCATCATCAGCGGAATCCATTCTTTTAGCTGGTCCGGATCGTCGGAAAACTCCATCCCTTGGAACAGCGGGTGGTTTGAAAGCGCTTCATAACGTTTTCTCAAAAAGGTGACATCTTTTTCCCCTCGTACAAAACTCATATGAGGCACCGGCACGATAAAATCTTTAGGATTGCGAATCAGCTTGCTGTGTACGAGATAAGACCAAAACTGTTTGGAAACCTGAAACTCTTCATTCACTTTGATCGCTTTGCTGATATCAATAGACCCGTCCGGCTTCTCGACGGTATAATTCAACTCGCACAAGGAGGAATGCCCCGTCCCCGCGTTGTTCCATTCGTTGGAGCTTTCCTCCCCTGCTATGGCGCGCCGCTCGAAAACCGTAATTTCCCAGTCAGGCGCTAATTCTTTCAGCAGTGACCCCAAGGTCGCACTCATGATTCCGGCACCGATCAAGATAACGTCTGTTTTCGTTTGTCCGTTGCTCATTTTATCAGTCCTTATAACCTAAGATTTGCAGAAGGAGGCAGGCGCTCCTGCTTTAGTCGTGCAGCAAGCCAGGAAGTGGTATAGACACATAATTATTTTTGCAGTTAATTATATCATAGTGCATCCCCGCAAAAATGGACAAAAAATATTATTTATCCGCTTAATAAACGATAGTTATAAGGTGTTTTTGTGTGTAATCCAGAATAGCGGCACTTTATGCACTAGCGTTGCATAAAACCTAACGCGAATAATCAAATATTAGTTAAATATGGGTAATTATGATCATTTTTCATGGAAAAAGCATAAAAAATCTCCTATTGTAAAGAGGTAGGTACGTTGTCCATAACTCTCTACAAAAGGAGACCATCCATGGATAACGTTAAAGCTAAAACGGTCATTCGTCAACTGATTTCCTTACTGCCCATCGATGTGCATCAACGTTTACTCTTCGACCATTACACCAAGAAACTTACCACGATGAAAGCGATCATGCTCTTCATCAATGCTCAGTTGAAACAATGGTCATCTTACGGTGAAATGGAAATTGCACTTCGTGCTGAGCCGAAACTTCAGCAGCTTCTACAGTTGGAGAGTATCAGCGGCTCGCAATTATCCCGAAAACTCGATCAGATCCCAACGGAGCTGTTGGAGTGGATGTTTCAGCATCTGGCATCACAAACACAGCAACGTGCTTGCCACCAGGGCCAGAGCGGGAAATTGCACATCATTGATTCTTCCAGCATTCGACTGCCGCTTCAACTTGGAAGTTGGGCCAAGATGTCAAATAAGAGTAGCGGCGTCAAGATGCATCTGCGCCTCGTTGTTACAGCTCCCGACAAGCTATTTCCTGATGCCATGATCCCCAGTTCGCTCAATGTAGGGGATCGTGCGGGGGCCGTTGAACTGGTCGTCCCCTCGGATGCGATTTATGTGATGGATCGCGGTTATGATGATTATGCCCGGATGGATCAATGGGTCCAGGACAACATCCAGTTTGTGATCCGTATGCGAGATCGCGCGCTTGCCACCGTCATTGAGGAGTATCCTGTTCCGGAAGGCTCGAACATCACGCGGGACGCCAAGGTTTGCGTGGGCAGTTCCTTCCGATCCATGGAACATTCCGTTCGTTTGGTGGAGTTTTATGACGAGCAGGAACGGACTTATCGTATTTTTACATCGGTATGGGATAAGACCGCTGAAGAAATCGCGCAGATCTACAAAAATCGCTGGCTCATCGAGTTGTATTTTAAATGGCTGAAGCAACATTTGCGATTGAAGAAGCTGCACAGTCATAAACCACAGGCTATTTGGAACCAGTTATTCTTGGCTTTAATTACTGCCTTGCTCGTGGAGCACATCCGGCACAGCACCCAAACGGCAAAAACAAACTGGCAAGTGCTCCGGATTCTCCGCGAGTATTTGTACCGTTCATGGCGATCCTTTCGAACCGAACTGGATCGGAAACCCAGTCGAAGTAGTCCGGGGAGACGTCCGGGGTCAGGTCCCAAAGCGTTATCGGTGCGCACAATGGTTGGGATAATTAAGCCAAGCAAGTTCAAGGAATAATATCCATTATATACATTTAATGGGACATCGCGACCTACGCATTAGGTAACCTTGACTTTTTGGTCTTAAGCTTAAAAAATGACTGTAAAAAAATCCATTTATAGTTTCAATAATCCAAATGTGGGTTTTGCTGAAAATTGATGTTAGTGTTCTTGCAACGCTAGTGCACTTTATGTACTTATATCCGGAACCCAAGTGTTTTCGCATCCATTAGCGGCATTTTAAGCACTTATTTCTCCATGAATGGTATAGAACGCGGGAAATTCCTAGAGATTCGAGAAAATAGCGGCATAAATCTCCTCTATTTCTTTCAAATGGACGGTTACCGCTGGAATAACGACAGTTTTTACCCTAGCCATGCAAACAACCTGACATGAAAAGTTAAAATTATGGTCTAATTGCTATTTTGGTAATTAATGAAATATATTTACAGGTTTATTTCGGTCTTAGATTCAAAAAGGAGAATGTCCGCGGAGAAGTGGCACAGTTTTCCTTTTAATGGAAATATGCAGTTCGACCTATCGCACGATAACTTTCTTTTGAACCGGTTGCGGCTCACGGGGAGCCGGCAAGCGCTGCCTGCCCTTAGAGGTGCGCGACGGCTTTCGTTCTAGCGCCTGTAGTAACGCCGCCCACGGATAATGGGCATAGATGCGTATCAGTTTAAGGACCTCCCATGCAGTCTTTGAGGTCGCGGTCTGAAGGCGAACGAGCGTGCAGAGCGCAAATGCAATGAGCACTAAGTACAACTGATTCCAGATGCCCTGTGGTGAGTAGCTAAACACCTTCACCATCCGCAAGTGCTGCTTGATCCATTTGAAGAACAGTTCGATGAGCCAGCGATACTTATACATCTGTGCAATTTCCACTGCGGGGACCTCAAAGCAATTGGTAATCAGGAAATACTCCTTCTCTTCTTCGTCGCGAAAGACGATGAGCCGCAACCGGCGACTGCATTTGTTGAGGAGTACTTTGCGATCCGACACGATGAAGCTCCGATCGGCTTTGGGGATCCGGAAGTCCCGTGTCACGACGAACTGCGTATTCTCGCGAATGCGGGAGACAAAGTTGATTTTGTTCGCCGGCTGGTCCCATCGTTCAAAGTGTTCATGCTTTTGGAACCCGCGGTCCATGACGTGAATGGCCTCGGGGTCGGTCACGAGCTCAAGCGACAATTCCGTCTCATTTACATCTACGGTGCTGGCGATTATTCGGTCGGGATAGACGAGTTTCGCCGGATCCGCGACCACCACGCGCGTATGCATTTTGACTCCGTGTTTGCTTTTGGAGTAATTCGCCCAACTGGCCCGCTGCAAGGGCAGCGTCAGCTCGGTCGCATCCAGAAGGCATAGCTTTTTCCCACCGGGCAGTTTGTCTAGTCGATCCGGATGGAGATGCTGAATCGCTTGGACCAATTTCACAAATACAGCTTGTAGCGTATCGGTGCACAGGGTGTTCGTTTTCCGGGACAACGTCGATGGGCTGATAGACGAAAGCCCGGTAATTGCTTGCAACGGCACATGCGCCTGCAGTTGTTCGGTGATCATGTCGTACGACGTGGCGCCGAGCAGTTGGCCCGCGACATGCAGTTGAATGGTGTTGCCGGTGAAGAGCTTCTTTGCCCAGTGATCGCCCAGAAGTGAACGGAAATCTTGAAGCTCCAGCAACTTTAGGCATTGACAAATGGTCGATAAATTCGGTACGTTATCCATGGGAATTTCTCCTTTTGTGAGTGTGACGGATAACGTGTGCCACACTTCCACATTAGGAGAATTTTTTTTACTTGGGAAGACCAAATCCTGGAAAGTGTTTGAACTTTTTCGTTCCCTTTAATTCCTAACGTTTTATGTTAGATTTTACGCATGGCTAGTGCAGTTTTTACCCTTATTTTTTTCACAGCAGTTTTCCCAACAGTTTTTCTCAGCAGTATCTTCGGACAGCCCATATTCGAGATATCGATATTATCTGATTATTCGGCCTGCAGCCCATCAACTTACTAGATCTTTAATCGATTAATAAATCGTGCTACACTCACCTTCGGGTAATCCCGAAACCTGTCCATCTCCAACTTCAATTACGATCCACCCCCCTGCTTCGGTTTTAGCAATATCCATCGTAAAAAAGTTGCTTCTAATTTGCTTGGCAATTTCCAAAAAATCATCCATATTCACTTTATCCTCAGCGTCATAAGGGGCTTCATCCCAATACTCAAACCTATGAACCAACCTTATTTAAGAAAAACAAACGATATACTTATTTCATTGAATTCTTGCCAAGTCCGCCGCGGGTACTCTATTCTTCCCCACATGGCCTCTTCTTCATAAATAATATATTTATTGAATAACCCTTGAACGAGTTCTCTTAACCAAACGCTCTTTATCCCACGGTCAACATGTGTTTTCCCCTCAATAAAAGCATAGACCAGGTAGGTATTATCTTGTGATGCAAATTGGATTTGGGGGAATAACTTGACGTCCCTATAGATTTTCAAAAATTGTTCCACCAACTTAATTTGATAGGGAGAATCATATTTCAAAATATACTTTTAACGCTCAAAAAATCTTAATCGCAAAACTGATAAAATAGGCGGCGGGTATTAATAAGAATTGTGCCAGTAAGGTTCCGAAAAAACGCGAAATCATCAGCAGCAAATAGATTTTCCCTAACTTCTCTTTGTAGACCGCATTATTGCAAGCCTTATCCGTAATTAATCCTATCTGCGGATCTATAAAAATCGTCAACAATATCGTGGCCATACCGTTAATTAGCCCGGATGACTGTGATGCGGATGTGCTCAATTCAGGAACCAAGCGCGCTGCGTAGAGGGAAGATATAACACCAACCGTATAAATAGCCGTTACCAAAACATTCAAAAGAATAAATCGCTTTGGAATCCCAAGATACCGGAACCCTGAAAGGCGGAACGACGGCTTTTGAATATAATGCCTTGTGTTTATCAATTGACCTATTGTCACACTTGAAATCAACTTTGGCAAGGACCCTGCGATTTCAAACTTAGATATCACCCGCCCCCATAAGTTAACAAGTGTAGGAAAAAGGAGAATACCTAATATTGTGCCAAAAGATGAGGCAACTATGATAATCCTCAAATATCCTAAAACATCAAAATTCAAGTCAACCTTCCCATAGTCTATAAACTTTGCCGTCATTGGTGCTTGAATCAGATTAGCTGTCCGGGAGATCAGGACAGTAATCCCCAGTAATGAAAGTGCTACAGCAAGTTTGTTTATTTTAACCCCAGCTAAACGTAATGCGTAAGATGAAGTTTCAACCATATGTATGATCATAGTTAGTATAAAAACAGCAATTAAATTATGTACCTGAATCCATATTCCTCTTGCAAAGCACTATAATCGTCGGTCAGAAATTCAGGCGGATTGGGTAATCTCTGAACGGCCAAGGGACGACGCCAGTCGTCCCGCCGTGAGAATTCAGGGCTAAGCGATGTTCATGCCAACTGCGAATAACTTACACATATCTATATTTTGCGATCACTTCTCCCCACGGTGCCAATCCATCTTCTACGAATCCTGCCTTTAAATAAAGCCTTCTTGCTCTCTCATTCTCAGGTTTATATCCCAAAATCAGTACATCCGTTCTATCCTGGCGGTTTCTTATCTCTTCAATTATTTTGCAAACGGCCATAAATCCGTACCCTTTACCTTGAAAACGCCGATCGATCATAAAACGATACATCCAATAATTATTATCATCCGGATCAATTCCATATAGCGCATACCCAATCATTGTCTCATGCTTATATACAGCCATACTCGAAAATCCATGCAAAAACTGCGCTTCAGCAATGGAGTACACATTGGGTGCTATAAATTGCCGCTGCTCTTTTCCCGGTCTTAATGCTGCACATTCTTCCCAATTATCTTTGTTAATACTGAGTAATCTAATCATCGGAACCCTCCAATTTGTAGAGAGGCCCGCTCCTGGCTCTCTACCTAATATAATGCTTTCACCGACAAGCCAATTATTAAAATACAATGGATATTTCTCATACCACATCACACCTTTCAAAAATTTCACATTGGTTTTCTTTAACGTTGCTGCATTCACAAAAACGCCCCAGCCTTTAGATGCTCTTATCTAAGGCTGGGGCGTTTGCCGTCTGAGCTTCTTCCATGATTATACATCTTTCAACCCGGGGGGCGATAGTCTTTTATCGTTCCTGGCCGATGCTGGCTGTGTGCTAATTGGCTGTGTACTAATATAGCTTCGGCAGCTTATCCAAAGTGATGGCGTAATCGCTGTGATATGCGCTGCGAAGTTCCTCTTTGGTGGTGAACTTTTCCGTTTTGCCAAAATCGTTGGACCAGGTCATAAACCACAGCCATGGGATTCGCGATTCGGACAAACTCCGGACGCTTGGAATCGGCCCGATCTCTCCGAGAGCGGCAAGTTTTGGAGTCGGCGTAATGCGAACCAATTCCTCGTACTCCTTGCTCAAGTCCGTATGCTGGTGAGCCGGAGGATACAAATCCCTGGAAATGATATCAACCACTTCATCCCCGACATAACCTTCGGACAGCGGCGAATTCCATACCCAGATCAGATTCGTCAAATCGTGATGATTCGTATATCTCTCGTACATAATCCGGTACAACTGCTTGGCTGCTTCCGGGCCTTTGCTCCCCCACCAGAACCAGGTTCCTTCCGATTCATGGAAAGGACGCCACAAAATCGGAATCCGTTTGTCGCGGAATTCCCGCAAAATTTCGGCCATGTAGTCCATGTCGGACAGCAAGGCCTTGTATTCCGCGGTACCTTCCACAATCGCCTTCGTCGCGTCAAAGTCCGTATGTTCCGCGTAAAAGCTTTTATCCCGGCCGCTGAGCGGAGAAAACCAATGCCATGTGAAAGTAATCAGGCCTTGCTTCTTTTCCGCCCATTCCCAGGCCTTTTGCAGTGTATCCTTGTTCTCGGCGACTTCCAGCAGGCATTCCTCGCCGCTGTCTTGATAATTGATGTTGGGAGAGTAGCCCAACAATTCGAAGCCGCAGAGCGCCGGCAATTTCCCCGTTGCTTCACGAATGTAATGCAGCTCCTCCTGCGCGATCGTCTGCGTGTGCTGTCCCGTAATAATGCCTTTTCCTCTAATTTCGCCGAAATAGTTCAGTACCGACCTTACTTCATCGGAAGCTTTAGGGTTGCATGGCGCCGTATTGATCGTTTGCATCGTATCGTATCCTGCCTTTCCGTTCACCGGATTTCATTCAAGCGGCTAATTGCCGCTCCAAAGTTTGACACGGTCCTTGACGTATTGGCCAAAAGCTTCCTCCATCTCTTTAACGCCCGCTTTTTCCAACTCCGCCATATAATCATCCCAGATTTTATCGAACTGTTCCGGCTTGGCCATAATGGCTTCCGGAATCCGTTTCCATGTAATATCTTTCATTTTGGCCATAAGGATCGCGGCCTTGCTGTCGCTTGGCAGAGCGATATTGTAAACCGCGCCCGCCTTTCTTTCCGGGAACTCTTCCTCTTTCGGGAACAGGTCTCTCCAGTGTTCGACGTTATAAGCCGCCAAAGCTTCTTTTTCAGGCTCACTGTAGGAAGCGGCCAGAGATTCGCCGTTGCTCTTCGTAAAGTAGTTTCCGGTGGAATCCTTGATTCCGTCGCCGTAATGGACCGTGAGGTTCCAATACAGCCCAAGCCCCGACTCCTTCATGTAGGCATTGCCTTCACTGTCCATTTTGTCCTGGATTTCCTTGGGCACGATTCTTTTCCCGTCCTGAACAATGTAGTCCTCGCCTTCGATCCCCCAGTTGATAAGGATCTGTCCTTCTTCGGAGGCAAGGTAATCCAGGAATTTGATTGCCGCTACGGGATCCTCGCACTTGCTGGATATCGCTATGCCGTAACCGCCGTCAAAGCCGGCCGGCCAGAAGCTGGTGTCTTTGTACTTCTCGGACATCGTAACCGGATAATGACCGTAGGTCTGATCGAATTTGCCGGCCGATTTCAGCGCCTGCTGCGACTCGCCATAGTCCCATGCCGGATCGATCAGGCCGAGCACCCGTCCGGAAGCGACTTTGGCTTTAAACTGGTCCGTCTTTTGCACAAAGCTTTCCGTATCCAGCAGACCGATATCGTTCATATGGTTCAGCCAGCGGAAATATTCCCGTTCCTCCGGACGGCGTAAGTGGTATGTCACATCATATGTTTCCTGGTTGACGTAATATTCGCCGTCGTCCGGCGCGCCTGTCGTAAAGAAGCCCATATTCGTCACCTGATACATATGCCAATCATCCGCATTAAGCGTTAACCCAATATTTTTGTTGCCGTTCTCATCGGTCGGGTGTTTGGCCAAATATTCCTTGATGACTTTCTCGTAATCCTCTACCGTGCGAATTTCAGGATAACCCGCTTCCTTCACGACGCGATGCTGCAATTGGAATCCGTATTCGGCTTTGAATTTCCGCTCGTCGACCGAGGACCATGTCGGAATCGCGTAAATCGCTTGGTCTTCCAGACTGTATTTGGCGCGAACGATCTTGTCGCCCAACATTTTTTTGATGTTCGGAGCATGCTTCTCGATCAAATCCGTCAGGTCGAGAACCGCGCCCACGTCTACCAGCTTGCCGAGATCCGCCTTGGCCGCGATCAGATCGGGAACCTCCCCGGTTGCGGCCATGATCGATACCTTCTGCACGGGGTCCCCTACGGCAAATTCGGCATCCAAAACAACGCCCGTTTTCTCCGTAATGACCTTTCCAATTCGGTCTTGCATGTCATTCCAGTTGGCACTCGGATCCTCGGAAAAATAGGTCAGCTTAATGGGACCCGAGCCGCTGCCGCCCGAATTCTTCCCCTGATCCGCATCTCCTCCATCCGCAGAATTGTTGCCGGCGCAGCCAACGAGCTGGCTAAGCAAGAGAAGCATCGCCAGCAGCGAAGCTGACGTTCCTTTTATATGGTTCTTCATGATGATACAGCACTCCCCTTTTTAATAATAGGATTGAACCCTCAGGCGGCTTGCTTTTCAGTCCGCTGCCGGTTTGGCTTTTTAGTGTTATCGCTTTCATCTATTGATTCCCCCCCTCTCTGCTATCATCCTAATGCAAATGCCGGTTTTGAAACATATCGCGGATTTCGCACAATTTCATTCTAAAATCTACAATGTTTTCAGAAACAATCATGATTTATCATTTTTCTGATACGAGGAGGGCGATCGCCCCGCTATCTTTTTAAATTTGTTGTGAAAATAATTCACATTGGAATATCCTACCTTCTCAGCCACCTCATATACCTTCATCCCCTGCGCCAGCAGTTCCTTCGCTTTTTCGACCCGAACTCTGTCGAGATAAGCGTTGAAGTATTCCCCCGTGTAGTTTTTAAAAAGCTGGCCCAGGTAAGATCTGCTGTAATTAAACAATCCCGCCAGCATTTCCAGCCTCAGATTTTCGTGGTGATGGCGGTCTATGAAATCGAGCATGCGCTTCATTTCGTTGTCCCGGCTGGTATAATCCGCGCAGCGGGCCAATCTTTCCATAACTGCGGCCACATAGCCGACAAGATCCCGGATATAGCGCTGACCGTAAATGCCCGCCAGGAATTGGGCCGGTTCCCCTAGATAACCGGATTCCGACCAGAGGCGAGGGGGGATCTTTCGAATCGTTTCATTGGCTAAATAAAAGAACCGCTCGCGAATCTCCGTTTCTCCCTTCCCTGTAATCGCCATTTGCGCGGCAACGCCGTCCAGAAAGGAATGGATCGCTTCCGCATGTCCGACGTCAACCAAATAATAGAGACGAAAGGCCGCCTCCTCTCCGTCCGGCAAGGATGCATCGGCAGCGACGGAGGCCGCCGTCCGGTAGCTTTCCGGAGTCCCCAATGTCAGCAGTTTCCCCTTGTCAAAGAAAAAGCTGCGCTCCAGCAGGGAACGCGCGGTACGGAACGAATTTGTGATCTCCGGCAGCGCCCGGACCGTTTCGCCCGCCGCTGCAGCCATCCGGGCGCGAATTTCTCCGGACAACAGCTGCAGGTCTCTGTACAGCTCGGCCCGGCCGAGGTCTCCTGCCGGAGGTTTGCCCAGAAGCAGAACGGTATAAGGAGCAAAATAGAGAACAACGCCTTGGCCATCCGAGGCATATGATGCCGCCAACCGATCGCGGAAGCTGCGAATTCGCTCATCCTCCTCCGGATGCAGACCCGGAAAAGCGATCAATACAACTTGATACGTCATCCAATTGATTCCAAGCGATTCAGCCAATTCATCCAAGGAAACGCTTCCCCAATCATGCGAGCTTGACAGCAGGGAATACACCGCCCATTCCCGGGAATGGACCTCCTGCTGCCCCCTCTTCTCCTGCAGTTTTGCGGAAAGCTGACCGTGAATCTTTTGAAGCAGAGCAGCCAACTCTTCTTTGTTCACCGGCTTGAGCAGATATGCTTCAACACCGTATTGGAGCGCCCGGCGGGCGTACTCGAAGTCGGCGTAACCGCTGAGCACGATTGCATGAACGTCCCAGCCTCGACGGCGGATTTCTTGAAGCAGCTGCAGCCCGTCCATGCCGGGCATACGGATATCGACCAGCAGTACATCGGGGGTCTGCTCCCCAAGAACACGGAGTGCCTCGTTTCCGCCCGCCGCCATTCCCATAATTTCGAATCCCAGCTCCCGCCACGGGATCAAGGTTTGCAGCCCAAGGCGCAGTTTCGGTTCATCATCAACAATCATCACTGAGAACATTCGGTTCCTTCCCCCTAGGTATGCAAAATGTAATTCGGGTACCTTCTCCCTCCTTGCTTTCAATCGAAAGTCCCGAACCTTTGCCGTAGGTAAGCTGCAGGCGATCATGCACGTTGCGGAGCCCGATCCGCCGTCCGGCTTCCTCCGGTTCCATCAGCTGCCTTTGCAAGGACTGCATCTTCAAAGGAGAGATTCCGGCCCCGTGATCGCGAATCTCTACGAACACTTCGCCCTCTCCGCCAAATTCCGTTCGGATGGTGATCAGCGTCGGGCCCTCCTCCTTCCGCTCCAACCCGTGAAGAATCGAGTTTTCAACGAGCGGTTGGATGATCAGAGGCGGCAGTTCGATCTCTTCGGTGCCCGGCGCAATCTCCAGTTTATATTGAAGCCGGTCCTCATACCGGAACTTTTGCAGCTCCAGGTAGCAAAGCACCATATTGAGCTCCTCGGAAAGCCGGATTTTGCCGCTGCCGACCTCCAGACTATGGCGGATCAAGCTGCTAAGCTGCCAGACCGCTTGCGCCAGATCCTCCTCCCCCCGAAGATGCGCTTCCATCCGGATCGATTCGAGGGTATTGAAGAGGAAGTGGGGGTTGATCTGGCTTGCAAGCATTTTAAACTTGATCTCGTTTTGCTTTTGTTCCAGCAACCGCTTCTGCCGGTTGCTCTCTTCCACTTCGCGCATCAACTGGCTTACCCGATGGACAAGAGCGTTGAATTGCCTGGAGAGCTGTCCGATCTCATCCTTTCCGTCCAGATCAAGATAGGTATTCCAGGATCCGGCGCCAACTCTGGACATATGCTTGCTTAACCGCAGCAGCCGGCTCGTTATGAGAGACGCCGAGGCATGGACCAGCAGCACCGCAACAACCAGGCAACCTCCTATAACCAAAGTGGCCAGCCGGATCACCCCGTTCGCCTCCCGAACGATATCCGACACCGTAAACACAGAAATGACCCGCAGCCCATTCCAACTGCTCTCCGGGATCAGACTGGCGATAACGACTTTGGACGGCTTTCCGTCCATGACGACATCGAAGCTGCCGTCTCTTTGCGTCAGCATGCTGTCTCCGGCGTTCACTTCGCTGAGATTTTTGCCGTATAAATTCGGCCGGTTGGCCGCCACGATATTATTCCGGTCGTCCACAATCATGGTCGAAAACGATTCTTGAGCAAGGATGGAATTGAGCATTCCGGTATTGACATTGATGACCAGTACGCTTTCCTTGCGGGGCTCCTCCAGACTGATTTTTCGCACCAGACTTAAATAATACTTCTGGTCCCGCTCATCCTGGATATATACCCAGCCGGCAAGTCCCTTTTTACTAAGCGCCATCCGGTACCACTCGGCTTGCTCCGTCCGGGCGTCCGGCTGCATGAATTCCCAGTTATTCAGCATCGTCGGGTTGGGCGTGTAAAGCCGAATGGCTTTGATCTCTTTGTACAGCCGCATATAATCCCGTATGTCGGAGTATTGGCGGTATGTCTGAATAACCTCAATGTAGCTGCCATAGCTGCGGCTCGCCACGGATTTCATACGGCTGTCGTTTGAAAGGCGATAGGAGATGTCAAGCGGCACCTTGATAACCTCCTCCGTTCGCTTCCGCACGCGGTCTACATTATTCGCGGCCTGTTCGAAGGCATCCATGACCATAATTTCGCGCAACTTGCCCGTTAAATATATCCCGCTGGCCAGGAGCGGGAGCACCGCAACCGTAATAAAGGCGAGCGACAGCTTCTTCCTTAGCTTCATGTCGTTTAGTATTCTGACAAAGTTCATCTTCCGGCCTCCCCCAGTCTTCAGAAGTTCCCTAAAAAAGCCCATACCAACGACACCCGAAAAAGGGACCGGTATTAAATATCATTCGAAGAAAGCGAACCGGCATCGTCAGGACGTTTTTTTGTTATTCTATCCTTTAATTTGTTATGTAATTTGTTATATTTATACTAGAATAATGTACTCCCAACCGTCTATATTAGTCAATGTAATGCCGCATATCCAAAATTTTCGGATAAATATATTTATTTTTTTGTTATCTATATTGTTATTATTTGTTTGGTGAATTCTTTTCGAATTAAAAGGCTCTATTGATTCCAGGATGCCGGACTAAGGTAGCTGTCAATAGCGTTCGTGTCTTGGTGTCCCTGCCTGATACCTGCCTTTACACGATTATCCCTTTCGTTCATGGAGCAGAGAGCAGGGGGTGCTAGAGCAAAGGTTCCAAAGAAGAGAGAAGAAAAAACAAAAAAGATGAGGAAAAAATGAGACGGTTCAGGTGAGATTTTCAGCTTGATTAGAGAACACATGTTTGGTATAATGAAATAAATGGAACTTATGTTCGTGAATTCTTGATTCGGGGGCGGGCAAACATGGAGATCAATGCGGGAAAGGAACTTCAGCCATTCAACAGCCGTTTTAACAGCGAGCAGGACTGCATGGAGGCGCTGATCGCGATGAAGTGGCCAAACGGCTTCGTCTGCCCGCGCTGCGCTCACACCCGGTGCAGCCGTCTGACTTCCCGGCATATCCCTTTGTTCGAGTGCGGAAAATGCAAGCATCAAACATCGCCTTTGGTCGGTACGATTTTTGAAGGAACGCATCTCCCCCTGGTGAAGTGGTTCCAGGCCCTGGAGTTGTTCCTGCTGGAGGGCGGCATCTCGGCGCTGCGGCTGAGCAAGGTGATCCGGGTCACCTACAAGACCGCCTGGTCGATGCTGCACAAAATACGCCATGCCGTGGGGGAGTTCGATGCCCGGGAGCTGCTCTCTGGAGACGTGAAGGTGAACAGCGATCAGTATGGGCGTAATCCGTCCCGGTGTCAGCTTTCGCATCCGTACGCCTCGGCGGTCGTAGCGGGATGCACGGTCACGGAGTCGGGCGAGCTGGAACAGGTCAAAATCCGCCTGGTGCCGCATAAGCGGGGAGGCGAAAAGAGGGCGAACCGTCAAGATCTAACCACGTTCATCAATGGGCATGTGGATGTCCGTACATCGGCGGTACAGTTGTTCCCTCAGGCCTTTCGGCTGTATGCGCCCTTGCGGAGAGTGGTGAGAGAGGCGTGGGAATCGCTGAAGAGTACGTATGGAGCCTTGGGACTGAAGCATCTGCAGGCGTACCTGAACGAATACACCATACGCCGCCGGCTGCGCCTGCCCGAAGCGGAAGAAACGATCCGGCAGAAGTTGCTGCAGATGTGTGTGGCGATTCCGGCGATCCCTTACCGTAAGCTGATCGCGCGCCAACCGAACCAGCCCCTTACGGCTGTGGCCTGAAAGAAATCCTTGAATAGTACAGACGTTACTGCAAACGGATTCAGGCTCAGCAAGATCACGGTCTTTTGTTTTTCCCGGTACCTTGTCCCATCCCTCCCGTCAGGTCTGCTTCCCTTCCCCAAAACCTGACTAATGATCTCGAACATAACTGCTTCTCCCGAACATTTCTTCTCCTAGATATATCTGCTTCTCGCAAATATATCTCCTTCACCTGATTATCTTCTTCTCTGCTTCCTGATCAAACGGGATAATCGTGCAAAGCGTCAGGCCAATGGATGTTGATCTACCGACCAACCCATCAGCCTTCCGTTTCCTGAAGCTTTCAACCCTTCCGGCACTTCTTGCCACGATCGGTTGCCGGCTTGACTTTTAGGACCGGGATCGTCCATTTCTGGAATCCTGGGTCCTTCAAGCGGGAAATCATTCAAACAAAATATTTGCGGATAAAATAAGTGGGTGTGCAGCTCCATGCATGGCAATAGCTGTTGATGAGATTGCTTCCGTATGGGGATAGTTTTTTCTCCTGGGGGTTGTAAACCTCCCAGAATGTGTCGGCACCGTCTTTGACCATTTCCCCCCAATAAGCCCGCATTTGCTCCAGCGCTTTTTCTTTGTTTCCTGTGACAAGCAGCGCTTCAATCAAATGATGGTACATGTAAGGGGTGTTCGGCCTGATCGCCGGCGGCTTTTCAAACAGCCGGTTCATAAGCGCATCATTGTCTTTGGGTTCCAGAACCTCGGCCAATGCCATCCAGATTTGCGAGGCCCATGAGATTTGGCGGTCCCTCCCGCTGATAAAGAAACCATGACCCGGATCGTATAATTGCGTTACAGCCGCCTTGCTTAGTAAATGAATTCTCTCTACAATGAGTTCCGCTTCATTTTTGCGGCTAAGCTCGCGCGCCAGCACCATCGCCCGTTTGAGGCAATAAATAAATATGGCTTGCGCCGAGGCTTGTTTGTTCAGCTCCGGATGCCAATCCACGAAGCACCACCAGGACGGGTCGTCCGTGACAAGATCATCGGCTCCGACCTTAAGCCATGCCAGATCCAGCTGTTCAAGGGCAACCGGCCACAGCTCCTGCAACAGCTCCTTGTCCCCCGATGCCGCGTAATAGTCGTGCAGTACAGCGACAAAAAACAACGAATAATCAAACAACAGCGTGTCATCGACATGCGGTTCGGGATTTTCAAACAGGCAAGCGCCTACTTCCCCTTTATCCAGCGTCATACCGGCGAACAGATACAGGCATCTTTTAACCAGATCAAAGTTCCCGAAAGTTACATAGTTCGCCAGCGCTTGCAGCCGCAAATCGCCGATCCACAGCCGCCGGTCCCGTTTCGGACCATCCTCGAATACGGTTTGCATGCAATCCTGCAGCGTTTTGATCCCGATACGGTCCATCGTGGCCACATCTTTCGGCAAATCATCGGGCAGCGGCCTTAATCCTGCCGGATCAGCCGAGCTTACACTTGTACAATAAATCTTCTCAAACGCGGCCTTAAACTTTGGCGAAGTCTCCTGAACGATGACTTTCAAATACCGGAACGCGTAACGTCGCGGAAGCTTCAGTTCGCAAGGCAGCACGTCGATATTGATCACTTCGTCCTGCAGCCAGGACCGGCTGATCCAGCCGTTGTAATCGTCGAAATTTTCCGCGACCTCGCACGGCATTTCACCGAAGATCAATTTAAGTCGGAGCGGCGCGTCCTGCGGGCTGCCCGTCGCTTTTATTTTGAAGGTCACATAGCCCACCTGGTGATCTCCAAAATCGAGGATAAAGCTTTCGCCGCTATCAAACGGTTGATCCAAAACACGCTCATAGGAACCTAAAGATTCCTTCCTCCAACCTTGGAACGCTGCTTCATCCGGGTACACCGCAATAACTTCTTGCGGATAAACGCTTGTTTCCAACAGCTCTGGAATCAGATTTTGCGCCTTCTCAACCCATTCCTGACGTATTCCCACTTTCTATTCAACTCCTGTACCTTAATAGGAATAGCTTACAAATCAGCCCTTCACCGATCCAGAGACCATGCCGGAGACAATTTGTTTGTTAAATATTACAAACAGCAGCAGCATCGGGATCGTAATAATCAAAATGTCCGCAAACAACAGATTCCATTGGGACACAAATTGGCTCGTAAAATTGTACAACGTCAACTGAACGGTTGCATTGTCCGATCCGGGAAAGAAGTACAAGGGATTCGTAAAATCGTTAAAGATAAACACGGACTGTGTAATGATGATCGTGGCGGATACCGGCTTGAGCAGCGGCAGGATCATCTGGAAAAACAGCCGGTATTTGCCGCAGCCGTCGATGACGGCCGCCTCGTCGATTTCCCGGGGGATGCCGGCGATAAATCCTCTATACAGGATGACGCAAAACGGTAAGCCAAGCGCGACTTCGACCGCGACGATGCCGGCCATCGTTTTAAACAAGCCGACCAGGTCCAAGACCCAAATCGTCGGAACAATCGCCGGAGGAATTATAAGCCCCGAAAGCACAAGGAAATTGATGTAAGGACTCGCTTTGTCATTACGCCGCTGCAGGATAAAACCTACCATGGCGCAAATGATGACCAAAATAGCGATCGAAAGCACCGTCATCACCGTACTGTTGTAAAATGCCCGAAGCAGCATGTAATCTCTGGCCTGAACCACTTCCTTGATGTTCCCCCATAAATGAATCCGCGAAGGCCATTGCATGTTTAATAAAGAGGCTTCCTGCGAGTCCTTCATGGCGTTGACGATGACAAAATAGAGCGGAACCCAAAACAACACGATCGTGCCCAGCACCGCCAGTAGCTCAACCGTGAATTGTCCGGCTTTGCGTCTCATACTCATAGGCTTACCTCCTTCCTGTTAAGATACAGGCTAAGCGGGAAGGCGAGCAGAGACACGAACAGGAACAAAATGACGTTGCCTGCCGTGGCCAGACCGTAGAATCCACCCTGATATTGTTTGTAGATGATGGAGGCGATCACGTCCGTTGTAAACCCGGGGCCACCCTTCGTCATCGCCCAGATCAAATCAAAGGAACGCAAGCCGCCGATGAACGAAAGAATGATCACCGAGTTCATCGCAGGCCGGCTAAGCGGAACAATGATGTTCCAGAATTTATTCCAGGCGCTGCCGCCATCGATCTGCAGCGCCTCATAATACTCCTCCGGGATCGACAAGATCCCGGCGACAAAAATAACCGTGGCAAAACCTACGCCTTTCCAAACGTCGACGAACGCGACCGACAAAAGCGCGAGCTTCGTATTTCCGAGCCAGTCCGGTCCGGTGATGCCGATCGCCTGCAGGGCCTGATTAATCACGCCCTGGGTCGGATGCATCATCGTGCTGAAAGCCACGCCGACCGCGATCGTACTGACCAGCGTCGGAAAAAACAGCACGGATTGCAAATAGCCCTTGGTTTTGATTTTGGACGTAAGGAACGTTCCGAGCAGCAGCCCCAAAACCACTTTGGCAGCGCAAGTAACGAGCGCGTAAATCAGCGTATTTTTAAAACCGATGCTTAAAGACGATTCCTGAAAAAAAGTAACGAAATTTTCGAGTCCGATAAACTCCCAATCCGATAACGTCCAGCGTGTCAAACTAAAGAAAAAGGAAAGCGCGGTCGGTATAAGAAAAATAATGGTGTATACGATGGCTGCAGGCAACAAAAAGGTATAGGAATAGGTCTGTTTCCATAACTTCATCATGATTCGGTTTACCAGCCTTCTAATCCGAGCTGCTGGGCTTGTTTCTTGACATCCTTGTCATAGTTCTCCGCGCCCTGTTTGGCACTTGTGATGCCGGAGCCGACTTCAGCCGTAATTTGCGGCAGATTCGGGCCTTTGATCGGGCTTACAAATTCCAGTGCGGGAGCTGTCGTTTCCTCCGATTCAAAATAAGGCAGCATGTCCTTGACGACTTGAGCGACGCTGTCCGGTATTTCAATTCCTTTTACCGGCCACGGACCGGTAGGTTTTGAGGCATTCATCCATGCGGAGATGCCTTCCGGCGTCGTGAGGAATTCAAGGAACAGCTTGGCCTCCGCGGCGTGTTTGCTGTTTTTGTAAGCATAAGCCCCGCCCGGCATCCAGATCGTCAAACCGTTCGACTCCGCGGCATCTCCCGGCTGGGCAAAAAATCCGATGTCGCCGATTTGGTCCGGGAAGTTTTGCTCCAACGCCGGAACCGCAAAGGACAGCATCGGATAATGTGCCCCTTTTCCTTCGGCCAACATTTTCAGCCCCGCATCATAAGTGGTGGCCTGAAAATCTTTGTTCATAAATCCTTTTTCGTTCACTTCCGACAATTTCTCAAAGCTTCGCAAAGCGGCGGGAGTATCCGCGTATTTGGCCTTATTGGCTGTATAATTTTCGGCAAACGACGGATCTTGCTTTTGTACGTTGTAGTAATCGGCGAGCACGATTAACTGAGCCGTCCAACTGTCTTTGTACGATCCGATCACCGGAGTGATGCCCGCTTCCTTGATTTTTTCGTTGTTATCCATGAGCTGGGCCCAGGTTTTCGGAACGGACAAACCGAGATCGGCATAGATCTTTTTGTTATAGAACCAACCGCCCCCCATCGTGGAGCCCGCCGGAACGCCGTATACTTTTCCATTGACCGTTACCGTCGGCTTGTAGGACTCCATCACCTTGGCCATAAAAGGCTCGTTTGTCAAATCCGCAAAATTCTTTTCAGGAGCGAGCGATTGCAGCAAGGAACCGGAATTATAGAAAATGACATCATTTAAGTCCCCGGTGGCGATGCGCGTTTTCACCAGATTGTCGCCTTCGGAACCGCCGGGACGTGTCTCGTGTTCGACCGTAATGTAAGGATATTTTGCTTGAAACGCTGCGATCACCGCTTTGGCAGCGCTTACTTGTTCTTGCGTATTATCCGTCAGCAGCGAGATGGTTACAGTTTCCTTCGCAGCGTTTGTTCCGTTATTTCCGGAAGCAGCATGGTTTGCATCGTTTTGTTTATTTCCGCACGCGGCCATCAATCCGACCATGATCACGGCACAAAGCAATGCGGCGGCGATTCTTCTCGGCTTACCCATTGGGCCTTCCCCCTGAACAGTTATAGTTTTGTGTACAGAGCCCGGGTTCTCTGTTGCTTTTATTTTAAATTTGACTTGCCCTGCCAGGTACTGCTTCTTTTTATAGATTTCTGTCCGTTTTTTTTTTGGACGGAGCCTATTAATGATTGTTTCTCGCCTCTTGTTCCTCTTTAAATTGACCGGGAGTCACGCCGATATGCTTCTTGAAAATTTCCGAGAAATGCCGGTACGTATGATAACCGACGCGCTCGCTGACTTCATGGACTTTATATCCTTTCAGCAGCAGCTCTTTAGCCAGGTCCATGCGCAGCCGGGTCAAAAATTTGATATAGCTCTCCCCCATCTCCTCCTTAAATAGCGAGCTTAAATAAGCGGCATTCATGCCGACATATTCGGCCACTTCGTTTAAGGATAGATCTCCGGATGCGTTTTGTTCGATATAAGCTCTCGCTCTGTCGATCGCTCCCTGTTTGGCGTTGCCGTCGGCTTCGGCTCCCGCTCCGGATTTGGAAACGCTTCCTCTTTCCTCGACCTGTTTTCTTAACATCACCATTTCCAGATCCGCTTCGATTCGCGACAACACTCTTTGGATGGAGCTCTGGATGCTTTCCACGGTGACCGGTTTTTCCAGATAGTCGATCACCCCAAGCTTAAGCGCCCGCTTCACGTATTCAAATTCATTAAAACCGCTGAACACGATACAGTACGTATCAGGCGCTTCTGCCATAATCTCTTCAATCAGCTTTAGTCCATCCATACCGGGCATGCGGATATCGGTAAACACAATGTCCGGAGTTTGTTTGCGGACTATCTCCAGCGCGGACAAACCGTCCGAGGCCGTTCCGGCCAGCTCAAGACCAAAGCCGTTCCAATCGATCAGGTGCCGCAGCCCCTGGAGCACAATATATTCGTCATCAAAAATCACAACCTTATACATCGAGCTTCACCTCATTGCCGTTTTGTTGAATCCGCAGCTCAACCCGGGTCCCCGAGCCTGGCTTGCTGTCGATGATCAGTTCGCTCGCCTCGCCGTAAAACCGCTTAATCCGCTCCTTAACATTGCGCAGTCCGTAGCCTTGTTCCGTTTGCTCCATATCCTCGATCCCGACGCCGTCGTCTTCGATCACAAAGGTAAGAAACCCGCCTTCCATGGCCCCCTGAAGCGACACGGTGCCCTCTCCTACTTTCGGCTCCAGCCCGTGGTAAATAGCATTCTCAACCAACGGTTGCAGCAGCAGTTTCAAAATTTCCATGCTCTTGATCTGGCTGGGAACGTCTTCAATATATTTAAATCGATGATTGTATCTTATATTTTGGATGGTCATATAATGTTCGATGTGCTGAAGTTCTTTATAGACCGGAATCGTTTCTTTGCCTTTATTTAAGCTCAATTTAAAACTTTCGGACAAGGAAAAAGCCATCTGGGCAACATCTTGATTGTTCTGAATCGTAGCCATCCAATAAATCGAATCGAGCGTATTGTACAAAAAATGCGGCTTGATCTGCGCCTGCAGTGCTCGCAATTCGGCTTCCCGCTCCTTCAGCTCGGTATGGACGAGCCGCTCGCTAAGCTCTTCATTTTCGGAGGCCATCTTTTTAAACGTCTGCCCTATGGCCCCTATTTCATCATGCTCAAAAGTTTCGCCGAAATCCCGTTTCCCTTTGGTCCAGTCCAGCATCATTTTCTTTAACTGGAGCAACGGGCGCGTTATGCTGCCGGAGATAAAATAGGACAACACCAAAGCGACGAGCGCGATCATGGAAGAAATAATCGTCGTAACCGTTCCGATCTGCCGGGACTGCTTCAACAACTCGCTCAATTTAATGATATGGAGAAATGTCCAGCCCGTCGTTTCATTTTTGAAATCCACGACCATGTAACCTTGTTTTTCAAGCCGCGGATAAAGATCGTTTTTTCCCCCGGCTAGGCCATTGAGTTCGATATAGGAATTTCGCGGATAAATAACCTCCATGAGTTCCGAGGCTGAAGTTAATACGATGTATTCTCCGGCCTGTTTGTCCGTCTCCGTAAAAATGGAATCAAAGATCGATTTGGAAATATTGATGATGAGAATGCCGATCGGTTCACCGCTGATATTTTCGGAATCCCGGAACAGCTTGACCGTGGAGAAAGTATAAGACGTATCCCCTAATACGTTATCGGGAAAAAACTCGACTTGACCTTGGGATTCAACGGCCTTGGCGTACCATGGCGACAATTTGATCTTCTCTCCCTGGCCGTCTCCCTCATAAACCCCCAAATTATCGGAACGTCCTAAACAATGGGCCTTAAATTGCAGATCAACCAGACAAATCGAATCGACATACCGGGAGTTGATAAACAAATTGTTCACCATCTTTTGGAGTTGGCTTAAAATCTTCTCATGTCTGGCGCCGTCGCTCGCTTCATCCGGATTTTGACTCGCCCGCAGTTGGTCGCGGATTTCATCGTTCAAAATAACGGAGCGGTTCAAATTGACGATGTTGCGGAAGATGAGGTCGGCCGCCTCGCTGGATGACCTTAGGTGAACCTGGTCCGTTTTTTTATTCGTTTCCAGCAGCGTATCCTTCGCAATGTTGAAGGAAAGGTAGCCCAACAGAAACAGCGGCGGAATCGACAATACGATCATCGCGGCAAGAAAGCGGTTACGAATCTTTTTAAACCGGATTTTTGAATAGAACTGGTGCAGTTTCTCCTTCATCTGGATCGCCTCTTTCCTTCCGCTAAATCTATCTTATTGTATACGATATTGTGAAGAAGACTCAATGGAGGACAATTGCAAATTGCATCCCGAAATAAGCTTTAACAAATTTCAGCGATCTTGTGTGGACAAAGTGTATGGGTGCAATCGCTCCGAACAAGTAAATAAAGAAACCGCCCGGAACGAGTTCTGGGCGGCATACAAGACTTATATTTTACGTATAGGGCACAGGAGACGCAAATCTGGCTACGTCCAATCTCCTTGATGTACTCATGACCACGTTCCCTTTGACACCACCAATGTTAATGACGTGCTCCCTTACTATGTTGTAGAGATCACCAGACAGCTAGTGGCTATCTTGAAAAACAAGTATTGTACCGTGAATAAAATAGCCTATCTTAATGACCTCGTTTGGACGAGCGGCTCTTGAAGCGATAAAATTGAAGGGAAATCTTTATCTGAAGCAAGACGGAGCATTTGATATCCTATCCCGGATAGACCTAACCATAGTCCCTGAATGTTTGAGCACTTAGTGATACCTGTCAAGTACTCTCCTTTGCTCTGATAGTAATTTACAGCTTCCCTTCCATATCCTCGGGCCATTTCAACCCATTCTTGCCGATTCAAGCATTTTCCCGCCAGAAGTAATAATTCTAAGTTTCCAAGATCGCCATGGCACAAACAATGACTTTTGCCGAAACCGTATCGAATCGTCGTCGCTACTGCCTGTTCAATTTCGTTTGTAACTTGATTGACTTGTGAAGATCGTAAAAATGGAAGACACATCGTCAAGCCAAGCCCGATTCCACTTGCTCCGTGACACCAATTAGCCAGGGTGGTACCAGCTTCGCAATCAACCCAATTCCCCCATTCACTCGAATAATGAGAACGAACATATTGAAGTGCATTTTCTGCTGTCTCACGATAAGCTTCCTTTCCTGTGACCGCTGCAAGACGGAAAAGGGCCCAAGCAATTCCCATGCTTCCATGTCCTAAACCTACATAAACATCTGATAACACGCTTGACTGCCAAAAGTATCCTTTATCACTTTTTTGGGCATTTTTAAGCAAGTGATCTCCATACATAGAGGCAATCTCAATCTCCTGCTCCGAACCACGTATCTTTGATTCGTTGAGGAGGACATGAATAGCTCCAGCTGCCCCCCCAAGTAAATCATAGAATGTGTCCTGCTCTACACTTCTACTCAAATTGTCCAATAGATTTAGACGATGCTGTTTCCATTCTTTATTTTCCCCCATTATATTTTCCAGTTGGGTGATAACATATAGTACGGAAGCCTGTCCATAAAAAGAAGATGGAAATTTAATGGTCATTGGAAATTTCTCTAACGTCGATTGAAATGCCGCCAGACTATATTTCTTAAAGTGTTGTTTCTGCGTTATTCGATATAAATGCGCAAAAAAGAGCGAAATGCCGCCTGTACCATCATATAAGCCCCCCCTTAGTCCAGACATACCTAGTTGCCCCAAATAATTAGGATTCAATCCTATCCAAGTTGCTGTCCGTTCGTTACGACTCAATATAGCTTCCTTTACCAGCTGTTCGCCTATTCTGACTGCTTCATTTAAAAATTGATCCGACTTAATAACCGACTCTTTGGTCGTATCCATATTAGCTGCCTCTGGTTCAACAGAGTGAATTTTTTTGCTTAAAGATGAGCCAATAATAGATTCAGTAATCCATTTAGCGTACAATTCAATTTTTTCAGGAGTCAGAGATAACAGCTTCTGTTTAGTATGATCCATGGCAGTTTCTTTAAAAACATTATCAATCTTCCGGGCACGGCTATCCCACAAATGATGAGAGTCGGGGAACGAATAAAAATAAGGAATATCCCCTATACGCAAATCCTTTATCTCTGAAGAAATAAGCCTATCGTCAAGGTAGGAAAACCACATTCTATCGAGCAAACGTTCATAGTCAAGGGCATCTCTTCCATAATCGGGATGTGTTAATTCAAGAAGAAAATTCATATAAAATTGGGAGGTTCGCAGAAGGATACGTACTGGAACTTTAGAAAATATCTTTAATGGTCCATCGGTGCTGAGCATTTCTTCTCTGTTCTCGATAAAGAAATAACAAATATCCCTGTAGCCATTTACATAATCGGTTAAGTAATCAGCAGCTGATATGGTTGTGCCGTTCAATGATGGTAAGTTGTGACTTGATGTAGTGATATGCCGCGCCCGAATATAGCGCATATTATCAGTATTCATATCTACAACCTTTAACACATTGTAGGGAATTAATTGCTCCCTATCGTTTAGACCACTTAACTCAATTCCCAATCCTTTTTCGTCCTGATGAAAAAGGATTGGTAAGAATGATGTCCCTATAGGAGAATTACGTATTGCAAATTGAGCTTCTACATCGGCTGAATCAGGAACATCTTGCTTAACTTGGTTATGGAACAATGTCTCCAAATCAATAAGCATTGGATGCTCTCCGCAAGCAATAATGTTTTCACTGTGGAAATCCGCACCTTCCAGGAGATGAACGACTCCTAAGTAAGCACCTAATCGCCGATAAAAACTCCGAATTTGGTCCTTAGTCTCACATTGTTCCGCTCTCACAAAGGCTTCATATCCATACTCTTTTCGATCTATAATTGGGACTCCTTTAAACTCAGGATAAAACCCTTTACTATTTATCCAACTTAAAAAAGTGTGGAATGCATGAGAAACAGCCAGGGACTTGGGCTTATACATAAAAGATTGACCAGATTTAAGTTGAAAGCGCATTACAGTTTTTCCGCCCTTGTGAGAATCTCCTAAATCAGCCTTTATCGCAATAAGAGGGCTTTCTTCTAGTTGAAATGTGTCCTTCAGCACCTTCCAATCCTGAATAAATCGTGTTATTGCTTCTTCTATGACGGTAACAAACATGACCGTCCGTTCCGAAAGTAATCTGGCAAACATAGCATACTCTAAAAAAAACAATCGAAGATTACCGTTGTCAACCATGTGTTTTTCTACAAAATTTGAGAACCGTTCTTCCGGAGTGTCACCTGCCAGTTCCTGCATTGCCTTCGCAACATGTAATTCCAGGACAAAGGAACGCCCTGCTATTTTACATAACTGGGATGTCAAATGCGGTAGAATTGATGATATTAAGAGGGAAGTACTTATATATTTTCCTTGTGCATCAATGGATGCCAATAAATTTTCCAACTTCATATTTGCCCATAACAAAAATGGTCTTACTAGAAGTTCGATCGAACGTTGTTCATTTTCTTTTATCTTTATTTGGCAATTCAATTCCAATGCTTCCTCTAGTACCGTTAACCAATCTGCATTGTAATCCATAATAGCTGGAAGACAGCTCTCGTTCCATTTTAAAGCCTGTGTGGTCTGTATTAACGATCCGAAAATTAATTCATTAACTCCCAATGACTCAAGCTTAGCTTTTCTTTTCGCTTCTGTTTGAACTAGAGCAAACTGAAACCATTCCTCTAGAGCCGAATTATTTTGCTGCTGGGAAAAGGCACGGGTAATTTCATGATTATGTAACAATTGCAACCGCTCATGTACAAAAAGTGAACGTAAAAATTGTTCCTTCATCTAAGCGCTCACTCCTTATCTAAATAATAAAGATGGGGTACGTAATTAATACGTACCCTTCTAGCAGCCTATTTTCCTTAGTGCACCGTTGTAGGGAAGCAAAATAATCCTGAAATAATGGTAATTGGAATAGTAATTGTCGGAGTAGCTTGAGGTTCAACCAGACCGCCGTGTACTCTTGCCAATTCTTCCGCACCTACTTCTACCAGAGCGTCACCAGCAGGATGAACAACATCCGCAGAGCGGAAGTTAGGATTCTTCCAAGCCTTTACCAAATCTTGCGTTGTCATATAGCAACCTCCTTTCATTTATTTTTTACTTCTATTCTAATATATTACAAAAAAAGATTTGTTTGCACTTCATAAAGCTGCAGAAATGTCTTTGACAATAAATGAAAATAGTTGGATAATTATTATTACAAGTAAATAATGGTATTATTATGTATTTTTATCGTATACAATTTTTAAATTTCGACACAGCTTTTTATTTAAATTTATTCATAGCTCTATAGGAGGTTGAAAGGGGTTGGCGAAATTATCTTGCAGGGAACAAGAAGTCGCAATTCTTGTGGCACAAGGACTTAAAGATAGCGAGATATCAAAGATGTTAGGTATAAGTATGCGACGTACCGGTGAAATTGTAGCTTCTATTAAACACAAATGGAATATTAAAACAAGAGCTGAACTTGCGATAGTCGCCCATTATTTTGGGCTGGTCTGCATAACGAATAATTTGGAGGTGATTCCAGCTGAACATATTCAAAAAAAAGATTCCTTTCATCGAACAGATGGAACACAGTGAATGCGGCCTGGCTTGTCTAGCAATGATATTGGGTTATTATGGGTACAATACAACTCTGCCGGAAATGCGAAAAAAATTTGGGGAAGCCCCCTCTGGAGTAAACATGCATCAACTTCAAATGATGGCTCTTGAATATAAATTGGAATGTAAAGGATACAAGATAACTACAGAGCAACTAGATCGTATGAAGCCCCCTCTCATTTTATTTTGGGACAATAATCATTTCGTTGTGATGGAGAGATTTGGGAAATATAAGGTGAGCATACTAGATCCGGCTAAGGGACGGTACGGAATTAATATAAAAGAATTGGGTGAAAAATTTTCAGGTTTTGTTCTTTCACTTACCCCCGGAGATCTTTTTACACCGAAAAAAAGGAAGAAAGAGTTTTTTTTTATTTTGTCCGTACTCAAAGGATGGAAACTGCTTTTTTCTATCATTCTTGTAGCCTTGTTCTTACAGGCCTTAGGAGTATTCATTCCTCAATTAACACAGTGGTTCATAGATGTCGTAATAGGAGGACAACATCAAAATTTATTATTTCCATTTAGTGCAGCTATCGGCCTATTATTTTTGTATATTTTAGGATTTCATTGTTTAAGGGGATGGCTTATTGCAAAGCTGCAGTCCAAAATAGATACAACGATGATGACACAATATATTGGACGACTTTTTATGCTCCCTTATAACTTTTTTGAAAATCGAAAGGGAGGCGAACTTGTTTTTCGAGCAAATTCTAATATCCTAATCCGAAATGTTCTTTCAAACCGTGTTGTTTCTATTATAATTGACTGCCTTTCTTTTATTACCTTTGCAGCATTAATGTTAAATAAAATGGTTAGTATGGGTATAATTGTTATTATTATAGGGATTTTCATGCTTGGATTCATTTTTTTAAGTTCATACATTTCGCAAAGATTATCCCGTCAGGAAGTTTCCACTCAAACTGAACTGTACGGATTTTTATCCGAAAATATTCAGAATATTACTGATTTGAAATTATTAGGGGCAGAAAGGGATGCCGTTGCAAAATGGAAGTCAATCTTTGAAAAGCAACTAAAAGCAACTGAAAAGCGAAACGTTTGGACATCGATATTAAGCTCCAATTCGGTTAGTATTCAATTGACGCTCCCCTTATTTGTACTATGGCCAGGGGCTTATTACGTACTTGAAGGTAATGCAACCCTAGGAAGTTTAATGGGTTTTCAAGCATTGGCTGCCTCTTTTATAGTTCCTATTGTTTCTTTGGGGCAAACCTATTCTGATATAGTGAATGTTCGAACCTATATTCAAAGATTACAAGATGTTATTGAAAGTCCACCTGAATATACAGGAGAAAAGGTACCTTCTATATCTTTTCAAGGTCACGTTGAATTTTGTGATGTTTCCTTTAAATACAATAAATATGGTAATGAAGTTCTAAAGAATATTTCTCTCAATGTACGTCCGGGTGAACGGTTAGCTATTGTTGGAACGTCGGGATCTGGAAAAAGCACACTCGCCAAATTGTTGCTTGGTCTATATGAACCAACCGAAGGTTTTATCAAAATCGATGGAACAATGTTACATCTATGGAATAAGCAAGAGCTTCGAAAACGAATTAGTTCCGTGGTACAAGAATCTCGTTTATTTAATTCAACTATCGCAGATAATATAAGAATGCATCATAACGATATTACGTTGGACATGATTGTTCAAGCTACGAAACAAGCAGCCATTCACGATGACATTATGAAGCTTCCACTAGGTTATCAAACAATGGTATCCGAAAACGGATTTAATTTTTCCGGAGGTCAAAGACAAAGGCTTCTCCTCGCTCGTGCATTGTTACATCAACCTAAAATCCTTGTACTGGATGAAGCAACCAGTTCATTGGATTCGGCTTCGGAACAGCTTATTTGTGACTCTTTAAGTCATATTCAATGCACTCAGATTATTATTGCTCATCGCTTAAGTACTGTTCGACATGCTGATCGTATCGTAGTTCTTGATAATGGGAAAATAATTGAGGAAGGAACCCATCAGGAATTATTACACTTAAAAGGGCAATATTACAATCTCTATACTTCACAGGAAGAAAAGCAATCATTCTCACCAATTTCTTAACAGGAGAAAGATTAGAATGAGTTCAAGTTTTAAGCTTTACGCATCCGTTTATCTCATTCGGATCAAGTATATTTCATGGCGCGATATCGTTTTAACGCTGTTTCTCCTTCTTTTACTGCTCCGCGGGACATATCAATTCACTACGGCGTTAGCCGAAAAGGGCTTCTCATCCACATTTATAACGGGCTGTTGGGGGCTAATAGGGATGACCGTTGGAATTGGTCTGTTTGCCGGGAACCTGATGATGGCGGAAATGCGCTTCTTATGGTCGCTTGGACGAGGGGCTCGTTTTTTAACCTCATATATGATCTGGAAAAAGTCCCCCTTTGTTCTTGTGCTTGTTTGGATGCTGCTGGGTCAGTTGCTTTGGTCACCGTCATATAGTTTCGGACAAGCATTCCTAATGCTGTTGCTCGGACTCTCCTTTGCAGAACTCGGTGTTTATTGCTTTGTGGCACTTTCGGGAATGGCGAGAGAGCGAACAGCCGGATCGCTATCGTTAGCCCTGCTGTTATTGACAGTACTGGCGCTTAATATTTCATTGATGATGCTGCCCATGATACCTGCGGTTCGGCTGATCGTTGCAATCGCCGTTACCTTGCTGCAATACATCGCCGCTTTTCAAGCGTCACGCTTCTCCTGGCCGCGAATGATAAGCGCAGCCCCGCCGGCTGAATCCGGCGCCAAACGGCATATCCTGTCCCGCTATCCGTTACTTCGTAAAGAGGTATATTTTCTAACCCGCTTCAAAGATATGTTTCCTTTTCTTATTGCCGTTTGTTTATTACAGCTCTTTACCTACTATTCAGCAGTTGATACCCCGATAGTTGTCCCGGTAGGCGCGGCCTTGATGGTCTGGCTGGTCAGCGACGTTTGGGTTATAAGAAGCTTCGTAGCCGAAGGCAGAGGAATAGCACTATACACCGTTACCTTGGGTGCTTGGAATAGAGGATTATGGGCAAAATGGCTTTTTTATGGGACAGTAGGCATAAGTATGTTCATCGTTCATACCTTAATCTGGGGATTTCGCTTAGACTGGACTTGGACGGCATGGTCGTTTTTCGAGTTATTAGCGCAGTGCCTGCTGCTTACTTCCACATTTGTTTCATTCAGTTTACTGGCTGGATATCATCTTACAACTCAAGGGCGTATTTCGCTGCCCGCTCAGCTTTTAATTACAATCTGCATGTTTTTGCTCATCTATTTACACCAAGCGCATCAAATACTATTCATAATCGTCTCTATAACCATACAATTTGGATTTTATCGACTTTTACGCCAGGTACCTGAAAGTCTTCCCGGCAAGTTTTCAATGTAAGGAGAGATCAAATAAGATGCAGACAAACTTAGCGCTGTCCTTGCAACTGCAGCAAGTCAGCTATGCTTACGAAGATAAACGCATCCTGCATGGCATCGATTGGACCCTACAGGGGGGAGAAATTACGGTACTGCTCGGTCCCAACGGCGCAGGTAAGACGACGCTGTTGCATTTGCTGGCAGGGATGAAGCCGGTCCAGCAAGGCAGCATTTTGCTGGGCCGGCAAGCGGTTCATTGGCAGGACCAACAATATAAAAAACGCATCGGCTATATGATGGAGTTTCCGTTTCAGTATCCATTTTTGACCGTAATCGAAATGATGCGGCTTATCGGCCAACTGCGCCGCGTCTCCCCTGATCAACTGGAGGAGCGAATACGGCACTGGCTCAAGCATTTTACATTGGAACCGTACAGCAACTACGCGATTGGCGCTTTGTCCCAAGGAACGGCAAGGCGGGTTGCACTGGCATCCGCATTGCTGCACGAACCGGATATCCTTCTTTTGGATGAGCCGACCAACGGACTTGACCCGGATCAAGTCATAATCGTGCGCGATACATTGCAGCAATACTGTGCCCGAGGTGCTCTCATCCTGTTATCCACTCATATTATCGGGCTAGCGGAAAAACTGGCGAATCAAGCCGCCATATTGCGAAATGGACGTATTGTATATGCCGGCAAAGCCACGGGGGATTTGGAGAGTCTCTACGTGGCAAATAAAACCTCACAATAGGCCCAACAGATCATTCGACAAATTCCATTTTTATGTTAATCTGGTTGTTGGTAAATAAACCCTGCAGATCTAAAAAGAATGGAGTAGAGAACCGAGTGAGAAAAATAGCGATTTTAGTGTTGGCGGTTTGTTTGACGTTGGTGAATGTAGTCCCTTCCCCGGCTCATGCGAATAATGAGCAAACCAAAGCGCTATGGGTTTGGGATTTTTATGAAGCGGCTTCCGATTCCAACAAGATTACACAGCTGCTGCAGTTTTTAAAGGAAAATGACATCAACTTATTGTTTATCGGGACAAGAAAGACGTTGGAGGATCAGCCCGCAACTTATGAGGAATTGATCCAAAGAGCGCATGAGGACGGAATACGCGTGTTCGCGCTTGTCGGCAGAGCCAACTGGGCGCTGGAAACCCATCATCGCGAAGCGCTGCAGGAACTGCGCCAAGTGATTTCCTATAACGCGTCCCATCCGGCCAGCAAATTTGACGGAATTCAGTATGATATTGAACCGCACACCTTACCCGAATATTTAAACAAAAGAGGCTCCGTTTGCTATCAATACATCCAGGTTCTGAAGAAAATCGCGAATGAAATTGCCTCAAGCAAGGAGAATTTGGAGTTCAACGCAGCGATTCCGTGGTGGTATGCAACGGGGCAAAATCCGGTCATCGTGCAAACCGGCGGGGAGAAAAAGCCGCTAAGTTATTTTGTATTGGACATCGTGGACACCGTATCCATCATGGCCTATCGCGACACGGCCGAGAAACAGATCCGCGCAACCCTGGCGGAAACCGATTATGCGGCCAAATTAGGCAAAAAGATTTATATCGGCGCGGAGACCAATTCTCCGAACGGCGGCACTATCACGAATGAAATTACGTACTACAACAAAGGCCTGAAATATATGAATCAGCAATTAAATACCGTGACGGATTTTTATGCGGACCATGACGGGTTTGGCGGAGTCGCCATCCACGACTACCCTGCACTTATCCAAATGATGGAAAAGAATTGACAGACGGTTCGCCGCAAAATAAACAGCCTGCAGCCGGCAATGACGCCGCTGCAGGCTGTTTAACTGCTGGTTTAGACAATTACTTTATGTTTGGTTTCATGACTATCTTGTTTCTCCTTATACTTCAACAGATTTTCATACCCTACCGTGTTGTTTCCCCATGTTTTTTCATATTCCCAACCGGTTAATTGTTCAAAAACTTTGCGGGCTTCCGGTGCAGCCTCTTGTTTAGACCCGCCGTTTTTCAAGCGTTTAATTTCATCCAACAAAATGACATGATTTTCTTTGGTTAATTTGTAACGATAGGAGATGATTAGGCCTCCCGCCAAAAAGAAGAGCGTACCGAACAGCAAGATGGAAATAATCATCGTTACCGCTGAATCCGGCTGCGATGTTTGTCCGGATACAAACCCCGCTTCCTGCAAGGCCACGCCTACCAAAAAGACAGCCAGCGCCTGCGTTCCCTTTCGGATCAAGCTCATGACACCGGCGAACACCCCTTCACGTCTTTGCCCGGTTAAAGCTTCATCCACATCCGGAATAAAGGCATAATTGTTCCAGGGAATGTAGTTCAAACCGCCGCGTCCCAACCCGCAAATGCCGATCATAAGGAACAATAAAGCAGTGCTGTTTAGCGTTCCGGTGAACTTTAAGACGATAAATCCGACAATCCCTGCGATAAAGAGGGAAATTGCCGTTCTATACGCCGGGGCAGGATTCAATTTAATCGTTAAAGTAAGCGCAATCCATACGCCGAACAACTGCATGACATACATAAAGGTCAATAGGTTGGATGCGGCTACGGCGCTTTGCATAAGGGCAAAAACAACAAAATAAGTAAACACCGCGTTGAATACATCCTGGCTTAAATATCCGCCCAAATACATCCCCAGATGGTGGCGGAATGTTTTTACCCGCAAAGTCGAGAATAAATCCGCATAGATCTTATGAACATTTTGTAAAAAGGTTCTTTTATCAATGACTTCCTCTTGCGGGATTTCATCGAAAGGACGTTCCCATGTATTTCTGTACAGCAGCAACAATACCACTACAAATATGACCGTGAAAATAATACCTGAGTACAGGTAGGTAAGTGGATCATCCTTACCCAAGGCTTCCACAAGCCGGCCGGGAATAAATGCGGCGAATACGGCCGAAGCCTGAGCGACAAACATTCTGGCGCCCGTAAACTTCGAACGTATTTTATAGTCGCTGCTCATCTCGGCGGCAAGCGTATCATAAGGAATCAAAATCATCGAATACACAATTTCAAACAAGATGTAGGTTAATAAGTAATACCAGTAACCGAAACCGGAAACCCAAATCGCTGTATAGACAAGGACAAGCGGAACGGCTGCCAGTATAAAGAACTTGCGTCTTCCAAAGCGGCGGCCCAGTTTGGTTTTATGAAAATTATCCGTAATGTATCCCATAGTCGGCGCCGCAATCGCATCAACAATCCGGGCAATCGCAAAAATAGAACCGGCTTCCACGGCAGTGAGGCCGCAAAAAGTCGTTAAGAAGAAAAGCAACCATGCCGCTGTCAGAGCAAAGGCGCCCGCCCCTAAGAAATCGCCTAACCCATAGGACATATAATTAATAAATTTGGGTTGTCTAACCACTTTACTCCCCTCCATTTTAACCGCTTTCACTTTGGCGTTAGATATAAGTATGAAGATATTCCGACAGGCACAGCACGGCAAGCGATTGTCCATAAGGCATGGCGGTCGTTCTGATTCCCTTGTAAAATTCCAGGGTGTCGCCCATGCCTGTTCCTACGGATACTTTTTGCAGCGCCCCTTCTTGATTAATTTCAGCCATGATTCCGCGAATAGCCTTGTGGGCGGCTTCTTTATATTCCTGGCTGACATACCGCTTATGAACGGATTTTAGAATGCCATAGGCAAATCCGGCTGTCGCCGAGGCTTCCAAATAAGAGGTCGGATCATTGATTAAGGTATGCCATAAACCGCTTTCATCCTGGTAATCGGCAAGAGCTTCAATTTGTCTGTTTAATGTATCAATCAGGAATTCGCGGAGAAAATCTCCCTTTTCCAATTCCAAGATCTCGATCATCTCGGGAATCGCAATGGTGATCCAGCAATTTCCTCTTGCCCAAAGCGCTTCGGCGTAATTGTGTTTTCCTTCAAAGGTCCAGCCGTGATACCATAAACCGGTTTTTCTGTCCGTTAAATATTTGATATGAATGAGAAACTGCTTTTTGGCCTCTTCCAGGTATTCAGGTTTATTCAGCAATTTCCCGATTTTCGCCAGCGGCAGCACGGTCATCATCAACGTGTCGTCCCAAAGCTGATTTTTGTTTTCCGGTCCATAAGTCATATGCTGCAATCCGCCCTCTTTTGTGCGAGGCATATCATGCATGACCCATTCCGCCCAATCCTCCAAGTAGGGCAGGTAGGTCCGGTTTCCGGTATCTTCATACAAAAAAGCCAGCGTTAACAGCGGCGCCATCGTATTGACGTTTTTCGGCGGCGCCCCTTCCCGGATTCTGGCATGGAACCATTCATTTATGATTTCCAGCGCTCTTTGGTCATTGGTTAATCTCCAGTATTTATAAATTCCGTATAACCCTACACCTTGCGGCCAGTTCCATACATGCCAGCTTTTGTCGTCCACAATCAACCCATCAAAATTAAGCAAAAATTCACCGCTTTGGTCCTTGATTTCCGTAAGATTATTCATTAATAAATGAATGGAATCAACGACCTCTTGCTTGGCGATCGCCCTTTCCTGCAACACAGTAATCCCTCCAAATCATGATCTCCATCCGCAACATTGTGACCGCTTTCACTCACACCATCATTGTAGAGAAAATGCTTTCATGGAACCATAAAAAAAACAGAGGTTTACGTTTAAAAAACCTACTTGTTTGCAGGACGATTACTTATTCTTGTCTAAAATCATTTCCGCTTGCTTTCTAAAGGAGCGTGCTCCCTGTTCCGGGGTAATTTTCTTAAATAAAATCCGCTCGGACAGATCGTCAAGCGCTTTCATGATTTCCGCATTGCCCAGCGGGTCGATCGGATCGGTAGTGCGTACATGTTGGGATGCCTTTTCAACGTAATCAAAGATTTTGGTGTCAACTTCGGACAATTCCGGTTTGATTTCTTTCATCACCTTTGCAGAGACCGGAACGCCCCGGTCGCCTTTGATCAACATGTTGGCATCCGTATTATTTACAAAGAAATCGATAAACTTGGCCGCTTGTTCTTTTTGCGTTGAGCTCTTGGGGATCGAGAAGAACATGCTCGGCCTTAAAAATAAAGCCGCCTTGTCCGCATGCTCGGGAGGCAGATGGATGGATAACGGCGCTGCGGCCGATTCGGCAAATCCTGAATATTGGTTGGACCAATTCCAACTCATGGCGGCATTCCCTTTTACGATAAGATCATCGTTAATTCCTGTGATATGCGCTTGAACGTCCGGAGTCGGGAACGCTTTGGCGTCAACCAACCGCAGCTGCCGTTCAAAATAATCGGCAAATAACCCATCGTCCGAGTAGCCAAGGCCTGTCCCGTCTTCATTGTAAAGCCGCGAGCCTTGTGTTCTTAAATAGTACGGAAAAAATACATCGGCAGGGTACATTCCATTTGTACCATACACGCCGGCGGCATCATGGACAGCGATCGCGATTTGCTCAAAGTCATCCCAAGTCCAGTTTTCATCGTCCATTTTGGCACCCGCTGCCTGCATCAGATCATCATTTGTAATCACCGAAAGAACGTTCGACCCAAGCGGGAAGCCATAAAGTTTCCCGGCCAGCCTTCCTCCGGAGATCGCGTTTTCGTCAATGGAGCTAACATCAATCGTGCCGTCTTCTATGTACGGGGTTAAATCCTCCAGTTGGCCGGTTGCGCCGTATTGAAACAAATAAGCTCTATCCATTTGAATCACATCCGGCAACCCGCTGGCGGCCGCCCGCGGGGCAAGCTTCTTCCAATAATCGTCCCAGCTGGCGTATTCCGCCACAATTTCTACATTGGGATGTTCCTGCTCATACATTTGAATCACTTTCATCGTGTAATCATGTCTGGATTGCACGCCCCACCAGGCCACGCGCAGGGTCGCTTTTTCATTTTCTTTACCGCCGTTGTTTCCCTGATGGCCTGCATCGCAGGCAGCCATGGAAAGGAACAATATAAACAACATGAATATCAAACCGGACTTTCTCAAGCTCTAGCCCTCCCTTTTGCGATATTCAGACGGCGTACAGCCGGTATATTTTTTGAAAACCTGGCTAAAGTATTGGGGATTGTCGCCAAAACCGACGATTTCCGCCAAGGTTCCGACCTTCACGTCATCCATTTTGGCAATATGCTTCACGGCTTTTTCAATTCTTAGCTTAGTCAGATATGTTGAGAATCTCTGGCCGGTCTCCTGTTTAAACAGTTTTCCGAGGTAATCCGGATTCATATATAAAATCTCATTGGCCACCATTTTAAGCGATAAATCGGGATTGCCCAGGTTCTCCGTTAGAACTTCTATTACTCTGTTGATCACGGAAGAATGCTTTGACTTGAAAGCCAGGACATCTTTTCGCGTGATAATGCTTCCTTCTCCCAAATAAAAACGGTGTTCCAAACATTCCATAGCCTCACGGTACAGCTTCCCGGCGTTGTGGAGATGATCCCCTTCGCTTATGGCGACGGTGGTATCCTTTTTGAAATATTGGCAGGCAAGTTCTTTAATCCGTTCGATTTTTTGCCGCAATTTTTCTGCGTCATGATTATCCTCGATCAGAAACAAGGCATTTTCGCCCATATTCATACTTAACAGGACGGAATCAAAGATCTCGGCGCCGATATTTTTGATAGCAAATAAATGCTCATAAGAAAACGAACCTTCCGGCTTAAAAAGCACGAGTCTTACGCGCTGATGATGGATCTCTACGTCGAAAAGCTGCTGATAGAAGGATAAATCGTTGTTTGAATAGTTCCGGCCGGCCAAAAATTCGGTTAACAGATGCGCTTTAATCAAGGGCTGAGCTTGTGCGTATTTTTCCTGAAGCTGGCTGACAAGGGTATCCTGAGCCTTTTCTTGCTCCAAGTCATGAATGATCTCCTGAAGCGCGGCTGTAATTTTATCCTCGTTGCACGGCTTCAACAAATAATTTTTAACCCCATAACGCATAGCCGTTCTGGCATATTCAAATTCACTGTATCCGGACAATAGGATAAATTTCATGGCGGGAAATTCCTGATGCGCCTTTGAAACCAGACTAAGTCCGTCCATGCCGGGCATTCGGATATCGCTGATCACAATATCCGGTTCAAGCCGGGCCATCTTTTCATACGCATCGATCCCGTTTTCCGCCGTTGCCACAAGTTCCGTGTCCAATGCTTCCCAATCGACGATACTGGAAATCCCTTGGACAATAATCTGTTCGTCATCCGCCAACAACACTTTATAAGACATCCTATCACCCCGTTTGAACAGGCAGTATCACCGTAATCGCGGTCCCTTTTCCCGAAAGATTTTCAATGCTTAACCCATATGGTTCCCCAGCGTAAAGCTTGATCCTGTCATCGATATTGTTCAATCCTATTCCGGTGCCTTTAGGAACGATTTGGCCTTCTTTTACTTTTTGGAGTATAAAGGGATCTATGCCTGGCCCATTATCTTCGATCCGGATCAATAGCCTGTCCGCTTCCTGATCAACTTGCAACTTGATAACCGACAAACCGACGGAAGGCTCAACGGCATGCTTAAACGCATTTTCCAGCAGCGGCTGCAATATTAATTTGGGAATCTTGTATTTTTTAACGTAAAAGGGAACATCCATGTGAAATTCAAACCGCTGGCCAAACCGGTACTTTTGAATGGTTAAGTAACTGTTGACCATATCGATTTCATCCTCGAATGTAACGAAATCCCGGTTGAAATTTGTGGAGTATCTCATAAGGTGGCCCAATGCTTCCACCATGCTTGAAATTTGCCGCTGTTTATTGGTTTTCGCCAGCCAATTAATGGACTCCAATGTATTGTATAAAAAATGCGGGTTAATCTGAGCCTGAAGCGCTTTAAATTCAGTTTCCTTGACCAGGAGCTGCTTAGCGAAGTTCTCCTGAATCAACTCGTCGATTCTGTGGATCATGGTTATAAAATTCCGGTAAAGAATCCCTACCTCGCCTTGATCAACCATCGCGGGCTCCAATAAATCCACGGCGTGAAAGTTCCCCCTTTGAACCTCCCGCATGGTAAAGGCCAATTCTTGAATGGGGTCCGTAATTTTTCTTAAAAAATTAAAACCAAGGGAAATAAGAAAAACGAACATAAACATAAAAACCAGCACCAAAGTATACTTCGCGGCAGTGATTTTGGAAAACATCATGTGAAACGGAATCAGGCTCCAGTAGGTCCAGTCCTTAAAGCCGGTCGTAATATGATTGACAAAAGTTCTTTCCCCATGAACGCGTTCAATGCTGTAGCCCTGATCATTTGGGGCCAAGAAATGATAATCTTTTACCGCATCCATTCCTTTTTCCGAATAGAAAACCCCATTTCCATCCGTAATCACAATATTTCCCGCTATTTCTCCGCGAGGTTTCGGTAAACCGCTTACAATCTTGTTTAAATTAACGCGGACAAGCAGTTTGCCGATGTTCTCAAAATCCAGGTTCCCGTAAGACCGGATCAGGCGGACAGAAATAATATCCCCATTATATCCGGCCAACTCCATCCAATAGTTTTTGCCTTCATACGGGTCCGCCTGGCTCAGCGCAAGCTCCTTATCCTTCTTCTTTAAAGGGCTTGCGCCATCCCCGGCTGAAAATTCCCTTCCTGCCGAATCGTATAAATAAATCGCATCGATGCAAGTTTCCTGATCCGCGTATTTTTTCAATTCGTCGCCGATTTTCTGTTCAAGGCGATAGAAATCATAGCCTGTTACATTTTTTTGCAGATCCAACAACATTTTTTGAATAGACGGATCAACCGCGATGTTGTAACTAACTTCTTCCACGCTTTCAAGCTCCTCTTCGATGCGGTTGGACGACATCATCAACACTTGCGAGGATTTGGCGTAGATTTGCTCATCATAAAGGGAAAAGGCATATTGAAGGCCTCCCAATACAAGGACCAGCGTTGTCATCATAATCAAGGTAATCGTTAATAAGAGCTTTACGTTTAGCTTCGCATTTTTATAATAACTCGCAATGCGCGACCATATCTTTTTCATGGGATATAATAGCTCCCTTGGCTAATCCAATTCTATTTGTTATAGTACGTAAAATTCTAAAGCTGTTATATGATGCAATTCACTCACCTCGCCGGCAGCGGCCTCCCTGCCTATTTCACCAGATGGCAGGCCGCAAAATGGCCTTCGGAAACTTTTTTCCGTGCCGGTTTAACGGTCCTGCACGTTTCCGCCGCAAAAGGACAGCGCGGATAGAACGCACACCCGCTTGGCGGATTGAGCGGAGACGGGATCTCGCCCTGAATGGATAGTATTTTATAAGAGTCCGGAAAATAGGATGCCGTGAATCGGTTCCACCTCATTCCGCCGAAGCGCAAACTTCCGCCTATGTTATGAACCGCCTCTTTTTCGTCCATACTACACTTACATCTGCCAAGCCTACTTTTTGAGCAAAGAAACAGTTCGCCGCTTCATCTCTTCCCGAGTCGAAAAAACCAAGTCGGATGTACAAGCACAAAAGGGAGGTTTTATCATCATGTTTGCTCATCCCCCCGGCGATTCCCCAAGCTTGATCAAGAATCCGCCCCCGCATGCCGAGGTCCCGGTCGAATTCGACCGGAGCTGGTTTGGCGAGCTTGCGGCCCGGCAGGAAAAAGGCGGGCCCTGGGACGATTGGAAGCTGTTCAATCTTGCCCTTGAGGCGGAAACCGCTTCTTTGGTCACGAGCTTTGAGGAAATGCAGTGCCTGAAGCATCTGCAGCAGGTAACGCCGCTGCCCCACCAGACCGAAACCGCCCGCAAGGTGCTGTTTGAAATGCGCGGGCGCGCCATCCTGGCCGACGAGGTCGGCCTGGGCAAGACGATCGAAGCCGGTTTGATTTTAAAAGAATACATCGTCCGCGGGCTGGTCCGCAAAGCGCTGATCCTGGTGCCCGCTTCCTTGGTGCTGCAGTGGGTGCGCGAGCTCAATCAGAAATTCGGCATCCCTGCCGTCGCCCAGAAAAAGGAACACTCTTGGCATAACGACATCGTCGTCGCCTCGATGGATACGGCCAAACGCGATCCCCATAAATCGATCCTGCTGAGCAATGAATACGACATGCTGATCGTCGACGAAGCGCACAAGCTGAAAAACAAAAAAACGACGAACTATCAATTTATGCTGCAGCTGCGCAAAAAATATTGCCTCCTGCTGACGGCGACGCCGGTGCAAAACGACCTGGACGAGCTGTTCAACCTGATCACGCTGCTCAAGCCCGGCCAGCTCGGAGGGCAAAGCGAATTCGCGGCCAATTTCGTCGTGGACAAACGCCTGCCGAAAAACGAGGAGCAGCTAAAGGGAGAGCTCTCCAAAGTGATGATCCGCAACCGCCGCGCCGACGGGGAGCTGGAATTCACGAAGCGGATCGTCCGGAACATCGACGTCGAACTGTCGCCGGAAGAAAAAAATCTGTACGACGGAGTCACTTCCTTCGTCAAAGACCAATATCAGGCGGCCGGCGGCGATTTGAACAGCATGCTCTCGCTCGTAACACTCCAGCGCGAAGTATGCAGCAGCCGCGACGCCGTTTTCGTCACGCTCGTCAACCTGTCGAAGAAGCTTGCTCCCGATTCGCCCCTGCGGGATAAAATCTGGGACATCGTCGACCTGATCCGGCAGATCAAGGCCAACAGCAAAGCCGAAAAAACGATGGAACTGATTCGCGAAATGAACGATAAGGTCATCGTTTTTACCGAATACCGCGCCACTCAGGAATACCTATTGAACTATTTCCGCGACCGGGACATAACGGCCGTTCCCTACCGCGGCGGAATGAACCGCGGCAAAAAGGACTGGATGATGGACCTGTTCCGCGACCGCGCCCAGGTGATGATCGCCACCGAAGCCGGCGGCGAAGGCATCAACCTGCAGTTTTGCCATCACATGATCAACTTCGATTTGCCCTGGAATCCGATGCGGGTGGAGCAGCGGATCGGCCGCGTGCACCGGCTGGGGCAGCAAAATGACGTCAAAATCTACAACCTGTCCACCAAAGGGACGATTGAAGAGTATATCGTGAACCTGCTGCACGAAAAAATCAACATGTTCGAAATGGTTATCGGAGACCTTGACGTGATATTGGAGCGGTTTGAGAAGGAGCATTCCCTGGAAAAAAGCATTTACAAAATCATGCTCGAATCCAAAAGCGACGAGGAAATCGCCAGCCGCGTCGATTCGCTCGGCCGCTCGTTCCATTCGATCAAATCGGAGCTGGACGTGCAAACCGGCGATAACGGAGGCGGCGATCTGAAACAGCTGTTGGGAGGTTGACCCGTATGACGATGACGAGCGAGCAAATCCGCAAGCTTGTGATGACGTATCTTGAAGCAACCGAGTGCCAATTTCTCGAAAAATCCCCCTATCATGTCACCGTTAAGCTGTCGCCCCGGGCCGACCGCGATTTGACGAACCGCCCTTATTATTGGGGGTTTATCGAACGCACCGGGGCCGAGCCGGAGACGATGTCGTTTTCGTTCATCTTCGACCCCGAGCGGCACCGGGAGGCCGAAGCCGGGCAGGCGGCCGGGCCGAAGCCGGGCAGGGGCGCTGCCGCCGGGCCGAATGCCGGCAAGGGCGCCGCGGCCGGATTTAGCGGCAGCGGTCCGGCAACCGCAGGCGCTGCGCCAGGGTCTGGCGGCGCCGGCGCTCAGGTAAACGCGCCAGGCCCCGGCGGCGCTGCCGGGGCCGGACCGCTGCCGGGCCAGTCGGGCCAGTCGCTGGAGGATACCCTCCTCGGCCGCTATTACGGCCCCGTGCGCCCGTTGCCGATCCTGGGACCGGGCCGCATTCAACGCGAGGAGCTGACGTTCGGCAGCTCCCGGCTAAGGCAGATCTTCGAGGCGGCCAAACGGGGCGGCCGCTACGTCTATCTGTTCGAGGAGCCGGGGACGCGCCAGCGCCTGGCCCTGCTTCCGGCCGCTTACGAACCGTGGCTTGGCGTCTGCTTCAAAGTCGAGTTCTGCTGCGACATGAAGCGGGAAGAGCTCCATTTCTTCGGCGTCTCTCTGCTAAGCGGAAAAATCGACGAAGCCTTTGACAAAAGACTATCCGGCGCCACGCTCGTCCCGCGCCTTCCGGAGAACGTCCATATCGAGCCGACGAAGCTGACCTTGGACGCGGGCCGGGCCGCTCTCGAAGATCGGTTGTCCGAACTTCTCGGCGCCTGCGACAAGATTTGGTCGATCCAGGCCAGGGAACGCCTGCGGGACGAGTTGGAGATTATCGAAGCTTATTACAAGGATCTGCTCAAAGACCCGGATGAGGAGCGGAAGCAGGCGGCCTTGAACCAATACGAAGCGAGGCGGGAAGAAATCCGCTGGCAATACGAGCCGAGAATTGTCGTATCCGCCTTGGGCTGCGGCATCTTTCACCTGCGTTCGCAGCGGTGACCAGAAATAGACCGATCTCGCTAAAAGACCGCAAAAATAGAAGCTGGACAAAGGCTCAAAGCGCGACAGGTTGCAACAACCTTTTTGCCCCGGCTTCGGTACAATGGACAAGCAATCGCAAAAGCTGACCACTCCCATCCCATATATAGGAGGGCGAACGATGTTTGGAACCATCCCCCGAAACATCACGATTACGCTGAAAATTTTATGCAGCATCGGACTGGCTTGCGCCGGCGGACTCGCACAGCCGGGAGAAGCCGCCGGCTATGCCGCCGCTTTAGCCCCGGGCGCAGCTTCCGAACCGGCCGCCGGCCTTCAAACGGCCGACAATGCTCCCGAGCAGCTCCGTATTTTTGCCGAGGACGCGATACGGAAGCTGGCGCAAACCGAACCGTTCAACGCCTGGCTTGGGGCAAAAACCGTGATCGAACCGCTTGGCCCGGGAACGCACAGCTGGCTGGTCACCGTTCTCCCCGGCGGATCCGGCGGCGATTCGCGCTTGAACGGTTACCTGATCATTTCGGCCACGTCCAATGGCCAATACAAACTGGTTGAATACGGGCTCGGCGCGCATAACGTGTTTGCCCCTTCCTTGCTGAAGGCCGCCCTAAAAAATAGCGAACTTGCCGCGGAGATGACGCCGGAGCAGCTCAGCCAAATCCGCGTTACGCCGCTGTATGCCGGCCCCGCCCTGGCCGAATGGATGGTCCGCCTGCCGGATGACGAATCGCCGCGGTTCATCCACGCCGCGGACGGGGAATGGCTGCCCGAAACGGCGGACACCTGGGACAAGCAAGCCGCCCTTTATCAAGCCCCCCGGCTCGCAGCGGGCAGCGGCCAGGCGGAGCTGGCTCCCGGCGAAATCCATTACACCGCAAGCCGGTTTAATCCTTACGACAATTTGCTGTGGATGACGCAAGGTCCGCTCCCGGTCAAGCAGGAAACGTTCATCCGCAAGCTTCAATCCAGCAAGCAGCTGATCTTCGCCGCATCGGGCCCGGAACGCACTTATTCGATTCCTATGCCGATATATGGGTACCAGACGTGGCAGGATGGCGCATCCTCCGGGACCGATGCCGCAGCCGGCGGCACCTCCCTGAACGGCCCCGTATATGTATTAACCGGCGAAGGCCCGTCGATCCGGCTTATCGCTTTGGATGCTCTGCTGAAGTCGCAGCCGGGCAAGTTCGTCGCTTATCCCGGTTAAATGAGCAAAACCGCCGAAGAAATTTCCTCGGCGGTTTCTTTGATATCGAAACGGGAGTAAGCTTGCGAAATTCTCCCTTCCCGCGAAAAATAGCGGAACTTTTTGTCCTTATTATCCGGAGCCAAGCATGTACAGCCCCATTAACAGCATTTTTAGTCCCTATTTTCGTATGAATGGCCCGGAACAAGGGCATTTCCTTGCAATTCGAAAAAATAGCGACATATTTTTCCTCTATATCGCTCAAATGGACGGATGTCACCGGAATAACGGCCTTTTTTGCCCCTATGTTTGTCTCGGAAGCTCCTCAGGCGAAACGCTGGTTCCTCCCCTCCGCAAATCCGCAAACCGCATAACCGTTTACGCCTTTCTGCGTTTTCTCTGGTAAACAGGCGGTTCAGCCAGCTTGATATAGAAATCGGTAATGTTGCCGTAAGCGTCGGATTCAATGTGGCAGCAGCCGGTCAGCATCATTTTCAGCATCTCGCGGCCGCGCTGCACCCGTGATTTGGCCGCCGAGTACGAAATGCCCAGGTGGCTGCTAAGCTGCTTCTGCGACATGCCCTGCAGCTCGGACAGCTCCAGCGCTTCCCGGTAAATGTCCGGCAGGCGGGGAATCGTCGATGCGAAGCAGGTAGAGGATAGCCTGCGGAGATTGAACACCGATTATATTGACCTGTATCAAATTCATAATCCCGACGTAGCGAGCCGTCTGCCCGAAGAATATCCGTTTTGGTCTTTCATGGAGGAAGACGATTCGATCATCCGCAAAGCCCCGCAAAAAGCCGGCCGGCATAACTAAAGGGTGCGCGAACATCGCGTACCCTTATCCGTTGTTCTACCCCTCGCCGGAAGAGGAATGCTCCTTTTCCTTTTTCCGTTTTACCGGAAGCTGCTCTGCCCATAAAGATACTGAAAAAGGAATCATCCCGAACCAGCGGCGTGTCCACGGTTCCTTCGGCCTGGAACGTTCCCGCCGGACTTCCCTGGGGGTTTCTACGAAATCGACAACTTTTTCGGTAATGTACTTTACCAGTTCATCGCCTTTGGCCATGCTAAGCTCTCCTTTTTTTGATATGCTCGCCTTTGCTTATCTCTAGTTTGCTCCGGGAAGCCGTTCCCTAAACCCGCCTTCGGCGGCGGTACATGCATGATTTGGGCACGGGAAGTTCAATCTATAAAAGAAATAAAACCTGAAAAGGGGAGTACCATGAAAATACGGATACGGTATCCGCTGGCGGGTCTGCTTATCGTCTCCCTTGCCCTCGGTTTGTGCGGAAGTCCCGCTGGTGCGGATGACAAGGATCTGCGGCACGTTTTTCCGGAGCCGGTCATCCTGATCGATGCGGGACACGGCGGCATTGACGGCGGTACCTCTTACGAAGAAATTATGGAAAAAGACATCAACCTCGAGATCGGCCGCCGGCTTTACGTCGTGCTGCGAAGCCACGGATACCGGGCGATTCTGAACCGGACGGGCGATTACGCCCTCAGCGACGATAACCGCTGGTCGCGCAGCCGTTCCCGCCATATGAGGGATCTGGCCCAGCGCAAGGAGCTGAGCGAGCAGCTTCCCGCTTCCATCGTCGTCAGCCTGCACGTGAACTGGGGCCGGAACAAATCGAAACGGGGACCGCTTGTCCTGCACCAGAACGAAGGGCGCAGCGCGCTGCTGGCCGCCTCCATTCAGAATGCCTTGGAACGGTTTTACAATCTGAACAGAGCTTCGATCCCTGAGATCGGCAAACCGTTTTACCTGCTGAAGCATGTCGAATCGCCTGCCGTCATCGTTGAAATGGGCTTTTTGAGCAATGCGGAAGACCGCGCCCAGCTGATTAGCCGGAGCGGCCAGCAAAAGATCGCCGAAGCGATTTACACCGGCATCGCCGAATATTTTACGGTGATGTAGGCTCCTTTTGGGTTAAATTTCCACTACATAACTCCTGCTCCGCAACCGATATATCTTTTCGTTAGCAGCTATAGAAAAAGAGAAGCATAGGGGAGTTGAAAAGTAGTGAGAGGAAAACCATCAGGAATGGCCGGAAAGATCAAATCTGTTTCATTGCGCGTGAAAATACCCTTTTTCGTCTGTTTATTGGTGATCGCGTCTTTGCTGGCCGCTTCCATTCTGACTTACCGGGAGGCGTCCAGCGTGGCGCTGAGCAAGAGCAAAGATGAAATCAACGTGATGGCCGACCGGCTGGGAGGCGGATTGTCGACGGCCGTCCAACTGCAGCAGCAAGCCACCTTCCTCATATCGGAGCACAATACGTTCCGCAGCCTGCTAAAACTAAGAGAATCCGGCGAACTCACGGATAAACAATTTTTCTCGTCAGCCAATCCTTATCTGGACCAAGCGAACGCAATTCTGAAAAGCAGTTTGGAAGGAACCGGGGACATCGATTCCTATTTGCTTACGGATGCCAAAGGGACGATTGTGGCCGGAACAAACGTGAAAAATATCGGGCAATCGCGATCGGACCGCGATTACTTTAGCGAAGCGCTCAAAGGTCAGCCTTACATCAGCGACGCCATCGTATCGAAAAGCACCGGCAAGCTGCTGCTCGCTTTTGCCCAGCCGATCAAGGATACGGACGGCAAAGTGCTGGGCGTTTTCGTAACGACGATCGACAGCCAGTTCTTTTTCAGCACGTTAGGCGAAGTTTCCATCAACCGGGAAGGCAGCATCGAAATCGTCAGCCGCGGCGGAACGGTATTATATAATTCCAAAGACCCTTCAAGAATCGGTACGGTCATTGCTGAACTCGCAGGTTCTGTAAAAAACACGGGGAGTCAAGAAATCGAAAAAACCAGTCTCGAAATGAACAACGAATACCTGCGGATCAACCGGATTCCGGGCCCGGACTTAACCGTTACGGTCGTCGATTCTTTGGACGACATTAAGCAGCCGATTAAGGTGATGCTGCGCAATACCGCTATTTTAACCTTTGTGATCATTCTCGTGGCTGTCGGCTTCGGCTTGTTGCTTTCCCGTTACATCGCGAAGCCGCTGACGCAATTAACCCATCTGTTCCGGCAAATGGCTTCCGGCGATCTTACCGTTAACGCGGACGAGGACCGCTATGAAGGCGAGCTTAAAATATTGGCGGGCAGCTTCAACCAAATGGTCGGCCGCAACAAGGACTTGATCCGGAATATGAACAAAACGATCGAGGTGCTTGGGACAAGTACGAAGGAGCTGGAAGCTTCCTCGAAGCAAACGGCCGTATCCGTCAGCGAAACGTCGGCCACTTCGCAGGAAATCGCCAAAGCGATGGATTCTCAAGCCCGGGAGACGGAACATATCGTGGACAAATTTTTCGGTTTCGGGGAAAGTTTCGAGTCCATGAGCTCGAAAGCTCAATCCGCCAAAGAGCGTTCGGAGGAAATCGTCGGCGTGTTCCATACGAGCAACGAAGTGGTGGACGAATTGATCCGCATTAACGAGCAAAACGAAGAACAAGTGAACAAGATTTCCGAGATGACATTCAAGCTGCAAAAAAGCTCGGAGCAAATCAACAGCATCACGGGCGCGATTGCCGAAATTGCCGCACAGACCAACCTGCTCGCGCTGAACGCGTCCATCGAGGCGGCGAGAGCCGGCGAGCACGGCCGCGGCTTCGCCGTCGTGGCGGCGGAAATCCGCAAGCTGGCCGAGCAAAGCTCGCGGCAGTCCGCTCATATTCAAGGTATCATCCAGGAGAACCTCGCGTTTGTGGAGGATAATTACCAAAGCGTGGCCCAGATTCAAAAGATCGCAGCCATGCAGGACCAGTTTGTCGGCCAGACGCGGCAAGCTTTTAACGTTATCTTTGATAAAACCGCCGACATTGCCGACCAGATCAAAAAGATGGCGGAAGAAGTCGGCCGCCTGGAAAGCGACAAGGACGAAGTGCTCGGCTCCGTCCAAAGCCTCTCGGCATCGGGCGAAGAGGTCTCCGCTTCCGTCGAGGAGGTTTCGGCCACGATGACGGAGCAATCGGCAACCGTCCAACAGCTCGCCGGTATGGTGCAAACCATTGACGGGCTGGCGAAGGAACTGACCAAGGCGGCGGCGCAATTCAAAGTGGAGTAGCGGCGAATACGGCTGGGGCCGAAAAGGTACGGCGGTTACAGCTGTGGCGAATAGGCAGTGGCCGATACGGCCGCAGTGAAATACGGCTGCGGCGAATAGTCCTCCGGTTACGGTCGTCGCTATGAAATACTTCTCCATCGAGTTGATCGCAGCGAATTTGATCGCAGCCAGTCCAAACCATGCCGCAGCCCGCGAAACGCCGCGCGGAAAGGCCCTACGGTACTATCCCGCACCCTGGTAGAATACACAAAAGAATTGACCTGCGGTATGCCACCTTTAATACCTACGTTTTATCCCGCACCCCTGCACAATGCACCGCAGAATGCCCTGCGCCCCCCTGCCCCACCTAGTATTGCGCCGCAGAATACCTGCGGTATGCCACACAGAATACCCATGCGGAAGTGCACCGTACCCTGCGAAATGCAAAAGTGCATGCGATATTCGTCGAAATCCCCCGAAACAGGTGGTTCAAATGCAAAAATGCAGTTCATACCCAGCCAAAATTGTCTTTTTTATCGAATGGCCCCAAATCAAATGCACTTTTGCATTTCAAACGCTCTAGAGAGGAAATCTGGAGAAAATCAAATGCACTTTTGCAGTTGGTTCATTCAAATGTTCACGATGTTCCACCTACCCGAAGCGACACGCCAAATACAGCCAGCTCTTTCAGGAACGGCTCCACAGCAAGATCTACCACGTTTAGATGATACCCGTCCTTCCTCACAACCTGCAGCGCGTCGAACAAGACCTCCGGTTGGAACGTTTCATCAATGCTGTCGATGTCAACAAGAACGGGAGCATCCTGTTTCAACTGCACAGAGGGAATCTCCAGCACGTTGGCGGGCCGGCAGACCGAGCCCGGTGGATCTTGCGTATTTTGCGCCATCATTAAAGCGGCTCGAAGGGCATTCCGCAGCGCAAATGTGTGATTAAGGCCGACACCGCCGTACCAAGCCCCGCCCGTTCCCGCCCAAAACACCGGAAACCCGGACACGGCTTCTCCCAAGCCGATCACCGGTTCGCCCCGCATGATGTTTAAAACTTGCAAGTAGTAGCGGCAGTGCTTATCTTCCACGTTCCCCAGCCGAACACAGGCGGCGGACGGCACTAGCTCTTGCGACTGCTTGTGCACCTGCTCCTGCCCCCGCTTCCCCTCATGCTCCCGCTTCTGCTCATGCTCCCGTTCGGCCGCCTGCTCCTGCTCCCGCTTCTGCTCGTACACCCGCTCTTCCGCCTGCTCCTGCGCTCGCTTCCCCTCACACTCCCGCTCTTCCGCCTGCACGCGGGTCTGTCCGCAGATCCGCCTGCGCAACGTTTCGCACAAATATGCTTCCAACCCCCGGCGGAGCGCCTCCGCCGCCGTCTCCCCCGCACCGATGCCGATAACCCCGCCGGTTTCGTCCAAAAGCGCTTCGGCCAGCCGCGATACATATGCTTCGATTCCGGTCAGTCCCGCTTCCCGGCGCGCTTCCTCATGCGTCAGTCCGGCGCAAACGAGGTCCGGCAGCAAGCTTGCGGGACCTTCCGACAACGGATCGGCTGACTGCACACGGCATTGAGCGAGCGGCAGCTGGCTTAAACCGCCCTCCTCCCAAGCGTGGAAAATCCCGATTTGCCCCGAGGTCAAGCGGCCGAAGTAAGAGAACCAGCCAGCCGGGAGGCTGCCTTCAAAGATTGGTTCGATTCCGCACTTAGTAATTTGCTTAAACGGTTGGTCGGAAGTCTGGTCAGTCGGGTGGTCGGAGGTTTGCTTGATCCGCTGCTCAGAGGTATGCTTGATCCACCGCTCAGGGCTTTTCTTGATCCACTGCTCAGGGCTTTGCTTGATCCACCGCTCAGAGGGTTGCTTGATCCACTGCTCAGAGGTTCGCTCAAACCAATGATCGGAAATTTGTTCGAGCCGCCGCCAGGAAATTTGCAGATTTTCGATGGGGATCCCCTTCCGTCCATGCGCGAACGGATGAGGGAAAAAAGCATGCCAGCCGCCTTCCAGTGTCTCCAAATCAAGCAGGTAGACTAAATTTCCCTCCCCCGCCCCACTCTCTCCCGCAATATACCGCAGCAGCCGGGAGACAAGCGCGTTGGCGAGCAGCGCGCCCGCCGCCACAGAAACCGGCTGCCGCTGCGGGCCTCGGCAAAGCGCAGTCTCGTGCAGCCTGCGCCAGGCCGACTCCCAGCCGCCTTCCAGGCCGGGCTGTACGAACGGGCCCGCCACCCCCGTCCGATGCAAGCAGACGGCGGGCAGCAGCGCCTTATTCTCTTCCCGGCAAGCCTGCTCAAGCAGCAGCAGTTCCCCGGGCTCCCCCTCCTGTGACGCATAAAGAATCGTTTGATGCGGCCGCACGGCATTCCGCCAGCCGGCAGCATCTTCCTGCCCCAAGACAGCTTCCCGCAGCTTCGCCTCGGGAGCCGCTTGGCGGGCCCCGCGCAGCCATTCGGCCAGAGGCTTCCGATCGGCGGAGGCCGAACCGGTCATGCACAAGTGGAAATCGGTGAACCCGGACCGGGTCAAAGCGGACAGAAGCGAAAAGAAAACCGGTCCGGAGCCAACGGCCAGGATGTCATCCGGCCGCACTGTTTGAAGCCGATGTGGACTCAAGTGGTCATTCCTCCTTGGTTTACACAAAAGGATGCGGATGCGGGTTAAGCTGCTCCAGCGTTAACGGTTCCGCCGCGTATCCGAGCTCCGCCGGTATCCTCAGCACTCTTTCCAGCCCGTTCAGCCGGATGAGCTGATGTCCAAACGTTATCGGCAGCATACCCGGGATCAACACTTTGACGCAGTGTAAACGATGGCGCGAAATTTCCGGAGACGTCTGGTCGATCACGATCACTTCGAGATTCAACCGTTCGAAGATTTGCAGGATGTCCTTCAGATCTTCCGTCAGATCGGAATGGCCGGCCTTCCGCCTAAATTGTTCCGCAAACGTCCGCATCGGCCGCCGGCCGCCCAGCAAAAAATCAAACCTTTCCTCCGCTTGCGGCAAACCGTTCAGCAAGGCATGATCCTCCATCTGCAGGACCAAATCGGGGTCATGGAACATGTCCGGCAACTCGTCCAGCCGCTCCGCAAACCGTTCGTTTAACGCAGCCGCCAGTCCGCCAAGCTCATGCACAGCGCTTTTCGCCGCCCGTGCCGGGTCAAGGTGAGAACCCGCCGCACAGATCAGATTCATGTTCCGAGGCTCCCTGCTTTTCGCCAGCGCCAAAATGGCCGGTATCCGGTTTTCCATCGTCATGTCAAACAAATAAACCTCATACCCGGCAACCGCTTGAAACCTTTCGATCATCAACCTTAGTTCCCGATCTTCCGCGGAATCGGGGTCCAGCCGCGGGACGGGCAATTGTCCATACCAGGTGATGAGAAACGCGTCGCGCTCGGCCACCTCCAAAATCCCGTAGAAAATAGCCTCCTCCAGGCTCCCCCCCAAAGCGCACCCGTTGGAACCTTCCTCGACAAAGCTCTCCCCGTAATTCCAGCTGTAATAGGCCAAGCACTCCGGAACCAATATAGGACGCCGCCGCAAAAAAGAATACCCCCAAACCCAGCCCATGGCGCGGTCCGGGTCAAACGGTTCGAACGGAAAATCCGGCGCCGCATACCGTTCCGGCTGATATAACCCCACTGTGGCGGGATCGAGCGCTTCCTCGGCGATCCGGTTATAGCTTTCGCGCACCATCGTGCGTTTGCTCCGCTGAACGAAACCGCAACGCCGCTCCAATCCTTCCAAAATGGCGGTCAGCCCGCTTTCCGCAAAACGATGGCTATGGCCCCCCGAAACCTCGTCTCCCGTCATCAACGAAGGCATATTCACATATGCCCCGGCAAACGGGGAAACCAGGTCAATCGACGCTTTGTTAAACACGCCCGTACGGGGGTCCAAATAGTCATGAATAAGCCCATCTTTCAGGTCGTCGATTCGGCGGGAGCGGTAACTGTCCGCGCTCGCTTTGGGCCTTGGCGCAAGTTCGATCCATGCCGCCAAGGCGGAATCGGCGGGAAGTTCTCCGCACACTTCGCATAACGGATCCGGCAGAACATAATGGAGCGAGCTCTCCAGCGTCTCCAGATTAACGATATTCAGATGATCCTGCGAGCGGGCTTTTTTTCCGCTAAGAACAAGACGGCACTCATTCACGGCGATATAAGCCGCATGAGCAAGCCCCGAGTACGAAGGAGGCGCTTTGGCGGAAGTTTCCTCCGGTTCGAGCAGCGAAAACAGCGAGGCCATGACATCGCTGCCGTCACGTCCGGCAATCTCCCGCCGCCGGTCCGCGCACCGGCAACACCCTCCTGTCTCCGGATGAACCAAAGGCCCAATCACCGCCTCACTCCCGGAAACAAGGCAGCGCAGCCAAGGGACGCCTTGTTGCCGCAGCGCTTCTTCCGCGTTGAGATCCGCCGCCGGATTTTCGCCGCCGCAAATCCATACGATAAGCCCCGTCTCCTCCGGCAAACCGCCAATCCGTCCACTAGGTTCACTAGGTTCATTACGCTCATTACATTCACTACGTCCGTTTTTCCATACGGCCTCATTTTGCGCGGACAGCTCTTTATAAACCAACTCGGCCAGCAGGCCCTCGCCGATCACCGCAACCGTCCGGCGATGCCGCCCGGAACCTTCGGCAGCGTCTTGCGGATTGCCGCCCTCCAACCTTGTCATTGTAAATCCTCCCATTTAAGTTCGCCTGTTTTATCCCTAATTTATGTTCCGGGCGTATGTATCGTTACGCAGAAAAATTAGTCGATGATTAGAATCGTTACATTCGTCCAATCCAAATTGGTCTATGCTCAATATATTGGTGTTGTAGCAAAGCAAAGGAGGTGGCGAACAATGAGCGCATTTAGCTGTGCAGGTTTCGGTGGTTTCACTAGCACTGGCGTTATTCTCGTGCTTTTCATCCTGTTGGTTATCGTTTCTAGATCCCTGTTCATCTAACCGATCAGCTGCCGGCTTGAAACCGCCTATGCATGCACTTCAAGCCGCCATGACGTTCACACCGTTCGCACGAACAACCGCAGCGTCAGCAACCGATAGACGCCGCTCCAAGCGTGGTCAACTCCTAGCTTCCGGACGGGGCGGCGGCTTTTAGAGAATCAATGGAACAAAAATAAAAACCGCCAAAACCTTGATTTCACAAGGCTTTTGGCGGTTTTTGGTTTTCCGGCTTCAACGCTTCAGGCTGCTGCCGTTGGTCGCGATGACCTCTTTGTACCAATAAAATGATTTTTTGCGATAGCGTTCAAGCGTGCCGGAGCCGTCGTCATGGCGGTCGACATAAATAAAGCCGTAACGCTTCTTGAGCTGGGCCGTCGAAGCGCTGACCAGATCGATACAGCCCCAGGTCGTATAACCCATCACTTCCACGCCATCCGCAATGGCTTCCGCCACCTGTACGAGGTGATCGTTCAAATACTGAATGCGGTAATCGTCTTCCACCGTTTTCTCTCCGGCTTCGTTCACGATCAGTTCATCGACCGCTCCCAGCCCGTTTTCCACGATAAACAGCGGTTTTTGATAACGGTCGTAGAAGGCGTTCAGGACGATGCGCAGCCCTTGAGGATCAATTTGCCAGCCCCATTCGCTGGATTTCAGATACGGATTGGGAACCCCGCCGAGGATGTTCCCTTCGCCGGCGGCGAGTTTCTCCGGATCGGCCGTCTGGCACACGCTCATATAGTAGCTGAACGAAATAAAGTCAACGGTATGCCGCAGAATTTCTTCGTCGCCGGGCTCGAATTTGATTTCGATTCCGTTCTCTCTGAAGAAACGTTTCATATATCCCGGATATACGCCGCGGGCATGCACATCGCCAAAGAAATAGTTCCGGTGTTCAAATTCCATCACTTTAACCACGTCATCCGGATTAGGCGTAAGCGGGTAGGTCGGCATGCTCAGAATCATACAGCCGATCTCGGCCTCCGGATCGATCTCGTGGCATAGTTTGACCGCGGAAGCGCTGGCCACAAGCTCGTGGTGCACGGCTTGATAAAGATCCTGTTTGCTCAGCTTGTCCTTCGGTGTGTAGATGCCCCCGCTCATAAACGGCGCCTCGAGAATCGAGTTGATTTCATTAAACGTTAGCCAGTATTTCACCTTTCCCTTGTACCGCTTAAACACCGTAGTGACATAACGCTTATAGAAATCGACCAGCTTCCGGTTGACCCAGCCGTCGTATTCCTTCGACAAATGCAGAGGCGTTTCATAATGGGACAAAGTGACCAGCGGCTCAATCCCGTATTTCAGGCATTCATCAAACAGATCGTCGTAAAACTGCAGCCCTTTTTCATTTGGTTCCGCCTCGTCGCCTTTAGGGAATATCCGCGACCAGGCGATTGAGGTGCGGAACACTTTAAAGCCCATCTCCGCAAACAGCTTGATGTCTTCCTTGTAACGGTGGTAAAAATCGATGCCCACCAGCTTCATATTGTCGGGCGTCGGCGCTTCCGTTACCGGGCCAAACAGCCCTTTGGGCGTTACGTCCTGCACGGATAAACCTTTGCCGTCTTCGTTATAGGCGCCCTCCAATTGGTTGGCCGCGACGGCGCCTCCCCATAAGAACCCTTCCGGAAACCGGATTTCACTCCCGGTTTTGCTGCTGCTGTTACTCATTTGCACCACACTCCAATCATTCCATAATTTTATGTTACACTTATTGCGAGACATCCTTTATTTTTAGCCTAAATGTTGGAACGGGTTACATGTCAACTTTAACTTTTTCGGAAAGGGATATTTGCATGTCAAAGTTTGAACAGATCATGAGACTATCCGGCTATTCCCGGGCAACGGTGTCACGGGTGATCAATAATTCGCCGAATGTGAACCCGGACACGCGGGAGAAAATATTGCAAATTATGAACCAGCTCGACTACGCCCCCAACCGCAACGCCGTGGCGCTGTCGAAAGGCCGGACCCAGCAAATCGGGATCGTCATCGAGCACCTGCACGAAACTACCATTTCCTTTTTGAACCATTTTATACAAGCTGCTGTGGGTTATGGATTCCAGACCATTATCTATACTTCTCAAGGGGATAAGGCGAAAGAGCTGCAGGCGTTTGAAGATTTGCGGAGCAAACGGGTGGACGGCCTGCTGATCATGACCTGCGTGAATGACCCGGGGAAACTGTCCGCCTACTGCCGTTATGGGCCGATCATTTCCTGGCAGCGGATGCGGGCAGGCCAGATCCCTTCCGTGGCGATGGATCAGGGCGAGGGTTACCGGCTGGGGCTGGAGCACTTGCTGGCTAAAGGCTTTACGCGCATCGCCAACGCTTTCGGAAGGCCAAACAGCTTGAATACCAAAAGCCGCAGGCTGGCGTTTGAAGCCGTCATGAAGCAACGCGGCCTGCCGGTAAGACGCGATTGGTACCGTTACGAGGTCTACGGCATGCTTGACGGCGAACAAGCCTGGCGCTCGCTCGCCGCCATGAAGGAAGCGCCCGAAGCCGTCCTCTGCGCCAATGATTACGCGGCCGCAGGCATATTAAACGAGGCCCGCCGCCAACATCTGGCGATCCCCGGGGAGCTGGCCATTATCGGCTTTGACGATACCGATTTGTCCGCCTCCCTGGGCATAACCACCATTCACAATCCGATCAAGGAGCAGGCACAAAATGCCTTTTATTGGATATGGAACATCATTGGCGACGAACCCTTGGAGCCGTTATCCTTAAGCTATCGGCTGGTTGAACGCCAAACGAGTTAAAGCGGGGTAATTTGCGGTTGAGTTGTACCGGGAGAGAGAGACTTGGCGGAAAACTTACCCGCGCTCTCCCCGCACCCCGTTTTGAGCCGTACAGGACCCCCGCTCAATCACTTCCGTGTTGACCAGAATTTGTACATTTTGATCTTTCCGGCCGCCTACCTTGCGCAATAACATGTCCATTGCCGTCTTCGCCATGATGTCTTTCTTGACATGGATCGTCGTTAACTCGGGACTGATCACCTTGGCCTCGCGGATATTGTCAAACCCCATGACCGCCACCTGCTCGGGCACCTTGATGTTCAGTTCCTGGAAAGTTTTAATCGCGCTGATGGCCATGTAATCATTTTCGCAAAATATAACCGAAGGCAAATGCTTCATGTTCTCCACCGCTGTTTTAAAAGAGTCCTGCGACAGCAGCGACATCGGGTTCATCGCAAAGGTCAGATTCTCAGCGATATCCATATTCCCCTCTTGCAACGCAGCCATAAATCCTTCCTTGCGTTTGATAAAATTGAAAATCCGCACTTCCGACTCGATGTAGCCAATGCTTCGGTACCCCAAAGCGATGAGATGTTTCCCCGCCTGATAACCTCCAAGGTAGTTGTTAATGGCAACAAAACTCGCGTCGATATGCTCGAAGCAAGTGTCCAGGATGACCAGATTCGGATGGATCGATAAAACGCTTTCGATCATCTGCGCCGGCAAATTCGTGCCGAGCAGCAAAATTCCCGCGGAGGGCTGTTCATTTTCGAGCTGCTGAATCTCTTCTTTCAAGCTTTGGATCGGGATGGAAGAAATAATCAGCGTGTGGCCCTGTTCTCCGGCATAGGACGTTAAATGATGAATGAGTTCGCTGAAAAACGGCTGGGATTCGTAATGCTCGGTGACGATATCCACATTTTTGCAGGCGATAAATCGCATCACGGAGCTGTTTTTGGCCGAGACTTTATGGGTTTTAAACGTCCGCGGGGTATACCCGTTGGCCCTGGAAATTTCAAGGATATGCTGGCGCGTCGCTTCGCTGACGCCGGCTTTGTTGTTGAGAGCCAGGGAAACGGCCGCTTTGGAAACCCCCGCGAGTCTGGCGATATCATCTATTTTCATCAATACCACTCCTAATTTAAAAGACTGTGTAAATTATAACACTATTATACACAAAAGTTTACGACATAAACTTAACTAAACTTAATTTTTGTTTATAAAAAAATTATTTGACTAAATCTCCTTCCGATGCTAATATTCAAGGTGAAAGCGGATTATTTTAGTTAATTTATCATTTTATCGTTTATAGTTTATATAAAATTAAATAAACTATTGTGTTTTTTCAGAGTCAAGAAAGGGCAGGTGATCTAAGGTGAACGTATCCATCGCTAAAAACCGGAGAACCTTTACGCTAAACGAAAAGCCTTTTTTCTATTTGGCGGACACGGTATGGAGCATCTTCACCAACGCCTCTTTGGAAGAGTGGGCAGAATATTTGGATTTTCGGAAAACGCAGGGCTTCAACGCACTTCAAATCAATGTTCTGCGTCAATGGGACGCCAGCGAGTCGGATATCCGGATCGATCCGTTTTTGTTGAACGAAGACGGTTCGTACGATTACCGCAGCTTAAACGAGGCGTATTTCGACCGGGCGGAACAAATGCTGGACATGGCCGTGCAGCGCGGTTTCATTCCGGCTTTGGTGCTCCTGTGGTGCAATTATGTGCCGGACACCTGGGCGGAGATGTTCCAGAAAGGCAATAAAATGCCGCTGGACTGCGTCGAGCCATACGTCAGATATGCCGTAGAGCGCTTCTCCAAATTCAACCCGATCTACTTGATCAGCGGGGATACCGACTTTCCGAGCGAGCGGGCCAACGCGTATTATCGGAAAGCGCTTGAAGTGGTCCAAGCCGTTAATCCGGATAGCTTAAAAACGTTCCATATTCAAGGCAGGTTGAGAGATCTCCCGGAGGAGTTCGAAAATCATGACGGGCTTGACTTTTATATGTATCAATCCGGGCATAACTCGCAATTTCAATATATGGGCCATGAAATCGCCGGGCATTTTTACACGCGTCCGCGTACGCGCCCTGTCATTAACGGCGAGCCCTGCTATGAACAAATCAGCTACAGCCGCAACGTGTACGGCAGGTACTCCACGTTCGACGCCAGAAAAGCCGCATGGCAAAGCTTGCTGGCTGGCGGAGGCGCAGGAATCACCTATGGCGCGCACGGAATCTGGAGCTGGCATAAAAAAGGCAAAAAGTTCGGCATCGTTGAAGGGGAAGGATTTGACGCTCCTTACGACTGGAGGGATGCGCTGCGGTTCGAAGGCGCCTGGGATTACGGCTTTATCAAATATCTGTTCGAAAGCTATAACCTGGCAGGTCTCCCGCCGGCCGACATCGTGCTGAACGAAACTCCGGAAATACGCGCCGCCGCGAATGATGAAACCATCGTTTTGTATATTCCGGTAAACACCAAGGTCCGCTTGAACGCCGACGTCAGCGGCTACTCTTTTACAACGATCGATCTGGAAAACAAAAGATTTGCCGTCACGGAGGTTGTAGTTAGCGGCGGGAAGTCCGTCATTCCGATGCACTGTTTTGAAAAAGACGTGGTTGTCATCGGCCAACGAAAATGAAATCGCTTGCCCTTTTTTGGCCTTAAGGAAAGCGCATACAGTTTGAGTAAGCATCATTACCTCAAGGAGTGAGTAAAGTGAATTACGAAAAAACAGCAAAAGAAGTCCTCAAATCGGTGGGCGGAGCGGAAAACGTAAGCAGCGTCATTCACTGCATGACCCGTTTGCGCTTCAAACTCAAGGACAGCTCCCTCCCGGACAAGGAACAGGTCAAACGGATCGACGGGGTCATCACCGCCCTTGAAAGCGGCGGACAATTCCAGGTCGTTATCGGCAACGATGTGCCGAAAGTCTACGCCGAGTTGACGAAATTGCCGGGGATATCGGCGGAAGCCGGCCCCGTCGAAGAAGAAAAGAAAGGAAATTTATTCAGCCGTTTTGTCGATATTATCTCGGGCGTGTTCATGCCGGTGGTCGGCGTGCTGGCGGCGGTTGGTATTCTTAAAGGTCTGCTCTCCTTGTTCGTGACCTTCCATTGGTTGACCGCGGACATGGGCACCTACAAAATTTTGTACGCGACAGCCGATGCTTTGTTTTATTTCTTCCCGATCTTTCTCGGCTTCTCCGCGGGCAAGAAATTCGGCGGAAATCCTTACTTGTCAGCGTTGATCGGGGGCGCTCTCGTATACCCGACCATGGTTGCGGCATTTAATGAAGGCACGGCATTAACCTTCTTGAATATCCCGGTGGTTCTGCTCAATTACACTTCATCGGTTATTCCGATTATTATCGGGGCTTATTTGGCGGCAGTTGTCGAAAAATTTATCAACAAGTATATGCCTTCATCGATGAAAATGTTTTTTGTACCGCTGTTGACTTTAATCATCGTCACGCCGGTTGTCTTCCTTGCCGTCGGACCCGTGTCCACGTTCGTCAGCGACCAATTGGCCGCCGGCAGCTTGTGGGTTTATGGTTTGAGCCCGCTTATCGCCGGCCTCCTGCTGGCCGGATTCTGGCAATCCATCATCATCTTCGGGCTGCACTGGGCGTTTATTCCGATTCTGATCAATAATATCATGAACAAAGGATTCGATCCGATCAACGGCATGCTGTTTTGCACCATCTTCGCCCAGACGGGGGCCACATTCGCTATTGCTTTGAAAACGAAAGACAAACGTCTGAAACCAATCGCCACCTCGGCCACGATTGCCGGGTTTATGGGGATTACGGAACCGGCCATTTACGGCGTTACCCTGCCGGCGAAAAAGCCTTTTATCCTGGCTTCCATCGCCGGGGGTCTCGGCGGCGCCGTCGCGGGCATGTTTGGAACTAACAACTACTACAGTATTGCGGGAGGCGGTGTCTTTGGCATCCCGATGTTTATCGGTCCGGAAGGCGTGGACAAAGGGTTCATCGGACTCCTGATTTCAGTGGTCGTGGCTTTTGTCGGCGGTTTTATCTTAACTTATCTGTTCGGATACAAAAACGCCGCTCCGGCTCAAGCCGATAGCGGGCACCGTGCGGCGGACGCCTCTGCCCAAAAGGAGCAAGGAACGAGTGAAATGACTGTTTTCAGCCCATTGGATGGCGAGTGGATTCCGTTAAGTGAAGTGCAGGATGAAGCTTTCTCCAGCGGAGCGATGGGTAAAGGCGCGGCGATCGTTCCTACGGCAGGCGCTGCTTATGCCCCTTTCTCCGGAACCGTGCACACGGTGTTCAAAACGAAACACGCCATCGGCATGATTTCGGAAGAAGGCGCTGAAATCCTGATTCACATCGGCATTAACACCGTCAAATTAAAAGGTGAGCACTTCACTGCTATCGTCAAAGAAGGAGATACCGTCAAAAAAGGCGACAAGCTGGTCGAGTTCGATCTCGAAGCAATCCAAAGCGCCGGATACGATATGACGACATCCGTTCTCGTCTCCAACACTGCCGATTATGCGGAAATCAGCGTCAAGGAATACGGGCATGTACGCCCGGGCGATCCGCTTATTTTCATTAAATAATCAAGCTTTGGGGAAGCAAGCCGCTTGCTTCCCTTTTTATTTATGCCCGCATTTGCGGAGCCGCGGGACACCTTCAATAGCGTAAATGAGCGCCGAAAAAAATCTAACGATTGTGAGCGGCGCTAATTGGATAAAAATGAGCAAATACAAAATGTAACGGTTGCCAGCGAGCTTATTTTCCGTTTTAGCGGCAGTAATGAGGCGGTTTCGCTTAAATAAGCGCGACTGCAACCGTTAAAAGAAGAAACCACTGCTTTTTCGCTGAATAAGCCCGATGGCATCCGTTAGAGCGAAAAAACGTTCCAGATAAGTTTGATCCTTTGAGATTAGCCCGTTAGTCAAGCACCGATTTTTTGGTAAAGCCAGTAAAGCCAACTACTTTCGCAATACGACCACATCCCCCGCACGATTGAGAACGCACAACCCAACCCAGCATAACCCAACCTAATCTAAACTAAACTTAACTTTATATAATAATTTAATTTATTTAAGCTAATTTCAACTAAAACATCCATTGACTCCGCTTTCTTTCGGTGTTAACATGACGATATAGAGATTAATCATCTCTAAATATCTAATATTAGTTTAGTTTATTTTAGTATCTTTATCCCCTAGTTTATTTCACGTCGAGAGGAGATGCAGATTATGAAAAAACTGAAATTGGGCTACGCCCCTACCCGGCGCTTCGTGTTCAGCGCCGAAGATGCCTTTAAGTATAAGGTGGAAATCCGCAAACAGATCGAAAGCTTCGGCATGGACATCGATATCGTCGATCTTGAGGGACTTAATGAGGAAGGGCTGCTCTATGACGACCATATCAACGCGGAACAGATCATCAAACGCTTCAAGGATGAAGAGGTGGACGCGGTCTTTTTCCCGCACTGCAACTTCGGCACCGAGGATACCGTCGCCCGCGTCGGCAAGGCCTTAGGCAAGCCGGTTCTGCTGTGGGGTCCGCGCGACGAAGCGCCGCTGGCCGACGGCATGCGCCTGCGCGACACGCAATGCGGGATTTTCGCCACAGGGAAAGTGCTTCGCCGCTTCAACGTCCCGTTTACGTATGTCACCAACAGTTGGGTGACGGACCCCGTGTTCGAACGCGGCTTCACCAACTTTATCGCCGCCGCCAATGTGGTGCGCCAGTTTAAAAGCCTGCGCATTTTGCAAATCGGTCCCCGCCCCTCTTCTTTCTGGACGATGATCTGCAACGAGGGAGAATTGCTGGAAAAATTCGGCATTGAAATCCATCCGATCACCCTGGTCGATATTCAGCTTCGCAGCAAAAAAATCGCCGCCGGAAACAGCGCGGAACTGCAGGAAACGATCGATTACATCAAAGAGAAGCTGGACTACAGCGAAGTGACCGAGGACGATATTCGCCGGATCGCCGCCCTTAAAGTCGCCATGAAATCGTTCGCCCGGGAAACCGGCAGCAGCGCGATCGCCATTCAATGCTGGTCTTCGCTGCAGGACGCGATGGGGATCATGCCCTGCCTGGCCAACGCCATCTTGACCGACGAACAGATCCCGGTGACCTGCGAAACGGATATTCACGGAGCGATCACTTCGGTCATGGTGCAGGCGGCGGCGATGAACACGGCCCCCACCTTCTTTGCCGACATTACGGTGCGCCATCCCGAGAACGAAAACGGCGAGCTGCTGTTCCACTGCGGCAACTTCCCGGTATCGCTGTCCGTGGAGGACAAACCGAAGCTGAGAAAGCACTTTTTGTTCGACGACCATTCGCCGGGAACGCACGAAGGCGAAATTCGCGGCGGCGGAATGACGATCGCGCGCTTCGACGGGGATCACGGCGAGTATTCCATTTTCCTCGGCAAAGCTCGCGGCATCTCCGGTCCTTACACCCGCGGCTCCTATGTATGGGTTGAAGTCAACGACTGGCCGCTGTGGGAAGAAAAGCTGGTCAAAGGACCGTATGTGCATCATTCCGTCGGCATCCATGCGAACGTCATCCCGGCCATTTATGAAGCATGCAATTACATTCCCGGTTTGACGGCCGATCCCGTAGACCCTACGGAACAAGAAATTCAGCGTTGGCTCCGCGGGTCCGACCTGGCGCAAAAGAAGTCTGCCGGCATTCCCAATTGAGATGATGTACGACAGCACCGGACAATCCATTTCAAGGAGGACATAAGGAAACCATGAACATTCAAGAACTGAAAATCAAAGCCGCGCAAATCCGGATGGACCTTCTGACCATTATTCACCGGGCCAAAACCGGCCACACCGGCGGGTCGCTCAGCAACACCGACATTTTGACGGCCCTTTATTATGAAATTATGAACATCGATCCAGCGAATCCGAAATGGGATGAACGCGACCGTTTTATCGCCAGCAAAGGCCATTCCGTCGAATCGCTCTGGTGCATTTTGGCCGATCTCGGCTTTTTCCCGAAAGAGGAGCTTCTAACTTACAGCCAATTCGGCACGCGCCTGATCGGCCATCCCAACAATAAGGTACCGGGCATCGAAATGAACACCGGCGCTTTGGGCCACGGCCTGCCGATTTCGGTCGGCATGGCGCTCGCCGCCAAACGGGACGGACGCTCCTATCGCGTCTTCTGTCTGATGGGCGACGGCGAACAGGCCGAAGGGTCGAACTGGGAAGCGGCCATGGCCGGGGCCCATTACAAGCTGGATAACCTGGTCGGAATCATCGACCGCAACCGGCTGCAGATCAGCGGTCCCACCGAGGACGTCATGGGGCTTGAGCCTTTGGAAGAAAAATGGGCCGCCTTTGGCTGGCACGTCGTTTCCATCGACGGCAACGATATGGACGAACTCGTTCGCACGCTGCGTTCCATTCCCGAAGCCACGGGCAAGCCAACCCTCGTCATGGCCAATACGGTTAAGGGCAAAGGCGTTTCCTTTGCGGAAAATGTGCCGGCATGGCACCACCATGTGCCCAACGACGAACAGCTTCGCTTGGCTCACGCCGAACTGCAGGCCTACATCGAAGAATTAACGCAGAAAGGAACGGTGCATGAATGATGAACACAATTCCGAATCGTCAAGTAATTTGCGAGACGCTGCTGGAACTGGCCAAGGAAGACCGCGATATTATGGTACTGGCGAGCGATTCCCGCGGCTCGGCGGCGATGGCCCCTTTTGCCGGCACCTACCCCGAGCAGTTCGTCGAGGTCGGCATCGCCGAGCAAAATATCGTCGGCATGGCGGCCGGCCTGGCCCACAGCGGCAAAAAGCCGTTCGTCACTTCGCCGGCCTGCTTCCTCAGCATGAGAAGCATTGAACAAATCAAGGTCGACGTCGCCTACTCCCGCACCAACGTCAAGCTGATCGGAATCAGCGGCGGCATAAGCTACGGCGCGCTGGGCATGTCCCACCACTCCGTACAGGACATCGCCGTCGCCCGGGCCATTCCGGGCCTGGCCATCGTGCTTCCCGCCGACCGCCACGAAACGAAAAAACTGACCGAAGCGTTGGTGAAATACGATGGCGGCGTGTACGTCCGCATCGGCCGCAACCCGGTCGAGGATGTATATGAGTCCGGCGACTATCCGTTTGAAATCGGTAAGGCCGTAACGATGAAAGACGGCAAGGACGTCACGATCATCGCCGCCGGCGAAACGGTGCGCGTCGCCTTGGACGCCGCCGCAGCGCTGGCTGCGGAAGGTGTCTCCTGCCGGGTGCTCAATATGCACACCATTAAACCGTTGGATGAAGCAGCGATTATCGCGGCGGCAAAAGAAACGGGAGCCATCATCACGGTGGAAGAGCACAGCATTTACGGCGGACTTGGCGCGGCCGTCGCGGAAGTTGTCGTTCAGAACCATCCCGTTCCGATGAAGGTGCTCGGCATCCCGGACGAACCGGCCATTGCCGGCAAGACGGCCGAAGTGTTCCGGCATTACGGCATCACCGGGGACAACATTAAGCAGGTTGCGCTTGATTTGATTAGCAAAAGATAAGGTGAGGCCGATGGAAGCAAAGCAAAAATATATTTTGGCGGTGGACCAAAGCACCTCGGGCACCAAAGCTTTGTTGGTCGACCGTCAGGGGAAAGTGACCGCCCGCTCCTCTTTGGAGCACAAACAAATCTATCCCCGCCCCGGGTGGGTGGAACATGATCCGCTCGAAATCTACGACAACGTAAAAAGCTGTATTCGCGAGGTTCTGCGGCAGGCCGATGTCTCCGCCGCGGAACTCGCGGCTTTAACCGTTACGAATCAGCGCGAAACCGCCGTGATGTGGGATAAGGCCACTGGGCGTCCGGTATACAACGCCATCGTCTGGCAGTGCCAAAGAACGGCCGAAACTTGCGAGCGGCTGAAGGACGAAGGCCATGAAGAGCGGGTCCGCTCCAAAACCGGACTCCTGCTGGATCCTTATTTCTCCGCGGCCAAATTTAAATGGATGCTCGACCATGCGGAGGAAGCCCCCCGCTTATTGCAGGAAGGCAGGCTGCTTGCGGGCACTATGGACAGCTGGCTGGTATGGAAGCTGACCGGCGGCAAGGTGCACGCTACTGATTACACCAACGCCAGCCGCACCTCCCTGTTTAATATTCACACTCTGCAATGGGATGAGGAAATGGCCGATCTGTTCGGAGTCCCCATCTCCCTGCTTCCCGAGGTGAAAGCCTCGGATGATATCGTCGGTTACACCGGCGATGACAGCCTCTTATCCTCCCCCGTTCCCATCGCCGGCATCATCGGCGACTCCCAAGGCGCGTTGTTCGGCCATTTGTGCTTCGCACCGGGAACGGCAAAAGCGACGTACGGCACGGGAACCTCGGTCCTGATGAACGTGGGGAATGAACCTGTTGACGGCGGCGCGGGGCTCGTAACCGCCATAGCCTGGGGCGCTGGCGGAAAGGTTACGTATGCTCTGGAAGCGGTTATTCGTTCGTCCGGAGACAGTATAAAATGGACTCGGGACAATCTGGGTTTGTTTTCGACCTTTGAGGAATTGCAACAATCGATTGACGGGCTTTCCTCCAATGAAGGCGTTTACTTGATCCCGGCTTTCGTCGGGATGGGCGTCCCCTACTGGGACCCTAACGCACGGGCGGCCATTGTCGGCATGAACCGGGGAACGGGCAAAGCCCATATCCTGCGCGCTGCGCTGGAAAGCATCGCATACCAGGTGCGCGACGCCGTGGAATTTATGGAACAGCGATCCGCGATGCCGCTGCGCGGGCTGCGCACGGACGGCGGCGCATCGTCCAACCCTTGGCTGATGCAATTTCAAGCCGACATTCTCGGGCAGGCAGTGACGCGTTCCACTTGTCCCGAACTTTCGGCCATGGGCTCCGTTTATCTCGGCGGCATGGCGACCGGTTTTTGGAGCGGTTTGGACCAAATAAGCGCCGACGCGGATCTTTACGAGACATTTCAGCCCGTCATGAGCGAGCAACTTCGGGAAAGCAATTATTCCGGCTGGAAAAATGCCGTTCGCTCCGTTATAAGACAGTAACGCCCCAGTCCATCCGCTTTCTTATTACGCAAACAAGACCGTTGACATGGCCCCCCGGATCATTGTCAGCGGTCTTTAGATTTATTAAAGCTGGCCGGGCTGTATTTTCACGGCGATGACCGGTTGGGATGCGGAATTACCCGGCTATTTCAGCCGGCTCGAACGTGCCGTCGCAATGACCCCGCACTATGATCGAATGTCCCCAAAACATATCGCCGTCATTAAAGTAGAGCAACTCCAGCGACTAAATAAGGGCATAAAGTGTCTTTATTTCGGCGATCCCCGGCCATTTGAGAGAAATAGCGGCGATTTATGGCGCTATTTTCTTAGGATCGTCAGGAAATGCCCGCTTTCTGATCGCTCACCCGGAATAGGTACATAAAATGCACTAGCGTTGCATAAAACCTAACGCGAATAATCAAATATTAGTTAAATATGGGTAATTATGATCATTTTTCATGGAAAAAGCATAAAAAATCTCCTATTGTAAAGAGGTAGGTACGTTGTCCATAACTCTCTACAAAAGGAGACCATCCATGGATAACGTTAAAGCTAAAACGGTCATTCGTCAACTGATTTCCTTACTGCCCATCGATGTGCATCAACGTTTACTCTTCGACCATTACACCAAGAAACTTACCACGATGAAAGCGATCATGCTCTTCATCAATGCTCAGTTGAAACAATGGTCATCTTACGGTGAAATGGAAATTGCACTTCGTGCTGAGCCGAAACTTCAGCAGCTTCTACAGTTGGAGAGTATCAGCGGCTCGCAATTATCCCGAAAACTCGATCAGATCCCAACGGAGCTGTTGGAGTGGATGTTTCAGCATCTGGCATCACAAACACAGCAACGTGCTTGCCACCAGGGCCAGAGCGGGAAATTGCACATCATTGATTCTTCCAGCATTCGACTGCCGCTTCAACTTGGAAGTTGGGCCAAGATGTCAAATAAGAGTAGCGGCGTCAAGATGCATCTGCGCCTCGTTGTTACAGCTCCCGACAAGCTATTTCCTGATGCCATGATCCCCAGTTCGCTCAATGTAGGGGATCGTGCGGGGGCCGTTGAACTGGTCGTCCCCTCGGATGCGATTTATGTGATGGATCGCGGTTATGATGATTATGCCCGGATGGATCAATGGGTCCAGGACAACATCCAGTTTGTGATCCGTATGCGAGATCGCGCGCTTGCCACCGTCATTGAGGAGTATCCTGTTCCGGAAGGCTCGAACATCACGCGGGACGCCAAGGTTTGCGTGGGCAGTTCCTTCCGATCCATGGAACATTCCGTTCGTTTGGTGGAGTTTTATGACGAGCAGGAACGGACTTATCGTATTTTTACATCGGTATGGGATAAGACCGCTGAAGAAATCGCGCAGATCTACAAAAATCGCTGGCTCATCGAGTTGTATTTTAAATGGCTGAAGCAACATTTGCGATTGAAGAAGCTGCACAGTCATAAACCACAGGCTATTTGGAACCAATTATTCTTGGCTTTAATTACTGCCTTGCTCGTGGAGCACATCCGGCACAGCACCCAAACGGCAAAAACAAACTGGCAAGTGCTCCGGATTCTCCGCGAGTATTTGTACCGTTCATGGCGATCCTTTCGAACCGAACTGGATCGGAAACCCAGTCGAAGTAGTCCGGGGAGACGTCCGGGGTCAGGTCCCAAAGCGTTATCGGTGCGCACAATGGTTGGGATAATTAAGCCAAGCAAGTTCAAGGAATAATATCCATTATATACATTTAATGGGACATCGCGACCTACGCATTAGGTAACCTTGGCTTTTTGGTCTTAAGCTTAAAAAATGACTGTAAAAAAATCCATTTATAGTTTCAATAATCCAAATGTGGGTTTTGCTGAAAATTGATGTTAGTGTTCTTGCAACGCTAGTGCATAAAATGCCGTTAATGGGAATGAACCAGCCAGGCCAACGGATAATAAGTACAAAAAGTGCCGCTATTCAAAAGTCCGGGGGAGCGGTTGACCCAGCAGCCGACTGTTAAGCGCCGATTTGTAGATTGAGCCATGTTTCAGATGTAACAAGAAACCCTAACGCACTCGTTAGGGTCAACTTTTGATATGGAGATGAAATATTCGCTGGAGCTTAATACAGTGTTTGCTCGGCCTCGGGGGTAAAGAGGATCAATTCGTCGAACCGGCCGTCGCGAATCTTGCTTGCCCAAGCGGGATCGGCCAACAAAGCCCGGCCTACGGCCACCAGATCGAATTCTCCACGTTCCAGCCTTGCGATCAACGCGCCGATGGCTTCAGCTCCCGCATCCTTTCCGTCCGGCTTTGCAAAGCCGCCGTCCAGGCCAACCGATCCGACCGTAATCGTCGGCTTCCCCGTCAGCTTTTTGACCCATCCGGCCAAATTCAGCTCGGAGCCCGCAAACTCGGGTTCCCAGAAACGGCGTGTAGATAGATGAAACATATCAACCCCGGCCTCGGCCAAGGGCGCCAATATTTGTTCCAGCATTTCCGGCGTTTCAGCCAGTCTCGCCGTGTAGTCGCTCATCTTCCATTGCGAGAAGCGCAGCCCGATCGGAAAATCCGGGCCGACAGCGCGGCGGCTGGCTTCGATGACTTCCACCGCAAACCGGGTGCGCCCGGCGATGTCGCCGCCGTAACGGTCGTTGCGCGGGTTGGTCTTTTCCCAGAAAAATTGATCGATCAAAAATCCGTGCGCGCCGTGGAGCTCGATGCCGTCGAAGCCGATCCGCTTGGCTGCGGAGGCCGCCCGTGCGAATGCCTGAACGATATCGGCGAGCTCCGCTTCCGAATAATCCCCGACATGGCCCCGCTCTCCTATATGGGCAAGCTGCGGGATGATCCGTCCGCCCGCCTCATGCACCGCGGCCGCTGCGTTAGCCCAGCCGGCTAATGCGGCTTCGCCGAAAAACCGCGGTATGTTCTCCATATGGGACGTATCCGGATGATCGATCAGCGTACCTCCGGTTACGATCAGTCCGACGCCGTTTTCCGCCCGGCGGCGGTAGTAAGCGGCCATATCCGGACCGGGCACGCCGCCCGGTGCAAATTGCCGGGTCATCGGCGCCATTACAATACGGTTAGGCAGCGTCATATTCCCGATGGTGAACGGTTGAAACAAAGCTTGGGTGGATTGGGTGGATTGGGTGGATTGAGAATAAGTCATAAAAAACCTCCAAATCAATTTTTATGGTTGTTTCTTCTTGGCCCGATTTTCTTGACTCCCCGGTCAAGAAAATCACAAAAAAATATGCTTTTCCGCACCAGCGCTAAGCATCACCACCTTTACCTTGCTTTTAGACCGCCACATACTTGACCGCGCAGTCAATAAAAACACAAAAAAATTAGACACCCCGATCTTGCAGTTCCGACGAAGAGCTTAAGCGGATTTGGCACGCTAACTACCTATGTCGCAGAGTGAAGGTCCGGCAACTTCAACCATTCACTCCACAAATCAGCATTCTGGGGCATTCTTGGCCTGACCCCTCCAGTCCATCAAGCATTTTCCGATGCCAGCAGGGCAATAGTCGAACGCAGCACCGCATCGATCCGCTCCCGGGAAGCGCCCGACTTCTCCATGACCTTCGCGCCGTTAAGCATGTTATTCAATAAAGCGGCAAGTTCCTTGCTGGTCTGGCGCGTCGTAATCATCTGCCGCTCCTGGCCGCTGCGGATGACCCTCTCAAAGATGCGTTCGACTTGTTCGGACATCAACTCAGCCTCGCGGTTGACCTCCTGATCGTCGGCTCCAAATTCCAGCACGGTATTGACCATAAAACATCCCCGGCGCATGGCCTCTTCATGCGGATAAAGCGCAGCTTCGCAGATGGACTCCAGTTTTCGCAATGGAGGCAGCTCCTCGGAGGCCAACTCTTCCAGGATGGCTACGCTCCGTTCGCGATACAGCGCCAGCGCTTTTAAAAACAAGTCGCGTTTGTCCTTGAATACGCAATATAAACTTTGCTTCTTCACTTGCGTCGTACGCGTCAAATCTTCATAGGAAGTCGACTTGAAGCCTTTCACCCAGAAAACTTCCATAGACTGGCACAGCGCACGATCGACATCAAATTCCCTTGGTCTGCTCATGGATGCATCATATCAATTCTTGAACGCTAAGTCAACAACTATTGACGGGGACCAATCGCGTATCATTTAGAGTCCTTATAGAATGGCACCGAATCGTAATGATTCGGTGCCATTTTTTTATTGAATGTAGAATACTTCTCTTTCCAACAATACCTCAGGTTTTTGGCCGATCGGATCACTGTGGAAATAATTGCGAATGACGCCATCTTTGACATAGTTGGCAATGGACACCATAATCATCCCTTGATCAAGTGCCAGATAGGCTTTAGCAAGTTCTCCTGTTTCTACATTCACAGAATCATAGAACCCGTATTTGCCGTACATATTCAACTTTTTGAAAGTTTTGATGTTTTCCCGCACAGCATCGGGCGCATACTCCAGAGCAAGAAATGCAGCATGCGCAGTTACGGTCGCTCCGTCTTTATAGCCTGATGTACCCAGCGGTGTTGCCGCAAACTCACTGTATCCGGTCGGCGTTGCAGAGGGAGAGAACCCCCACGCAGGATAGCCTTTTTCCTTGGCATAGGCGATTTGCAGCTCTACATGACGTTTATTGTTTAATCCCAATGCTTTTGTGCCAAACTCTTTTTCTTTCAATACGATTCCGGGCATAAGTCCTTCAAACATGCTTCCTCCCCAACTTGGCACAAACTTTACGCCATTGTATTCATAGTGCCCCTCGAAAACGGTCACTCCATCATACTGCGCGTTTTGTCCTTGCGGAATCTGAGCTTGCCAATCCCATTCTTTCGGCAATGTACGATACATTTTCCACCAATGATCCTTAGGTACGTCGCCTTTTCCGATGGCAATATAGCTGGCCACGCGCGGTTCCGTGTAAAACATTCCGTAATGATGATCGGTCAGTTTGCCTTGAGCGACATCATAGCCGCCGCGGAATTGGCCGACTTCCGGATCATATAACGGTGCATAATTCATGTTCTCAACCAGCTTGCTTGTTTGCCCGCGCAGTTCTTCATACGCTTGCCCGACGACAATTAAACCTGCGGAAAGCCAGCCGTTATCCACCTGAGAGATAAATTGCCCCCAATCTTTCTTAATGGAACCGTCATCCGTGTTATACCAGTTGTAGAACAAGCCGTTCCATTTTTCCAGCTTTTCGAGCGTATTTAAAGTGGTTTGAATGCGCTTAACTGCTTCTTTTTTTGAAATAATGCCCAATTCATGCGCTGAAACCGTACTCATCATATACATGCCGATATTTGTCGGCGAGGTATGCTTTACTTCTTTGATTCCGTCTTCCGTAACGCGCACCTCATCATAAGTCATTCCCGTTTTCGGATCCGTATGGTCCTGAAAATACTTATAAGTCTTGATTGCAATCGCTTTCAGTTCTGCGCGAAAAGCAGTTTGATTTCCGCCAATACTGGCTGAGGCCAGCGGAGTTACCATCAGATTTGCTAAAAGGCCAACGATCAACATGAAACTAATGAGTCTTCCTTTTTTCATTCATGTGCTCCTCTCGAATTTTATTTTATCGAAACGTTTCACCAATATATTATCATAAAGATCTACACGGACAAATCTTCAATTTCCACATAAAAAAACGCCAAGCGGTCATACGAGAACAGGACTCTTTGGAAACCGCTTGGCGTATATAGGCGTTGACGCGCCGGCTTATGCTTTTCCCACCGAATCGCCGTTGACCAGCGTCACGTATATTCGTTCGTGCTCGACCGGTTCGCCGGCCAGCACCTTCAGCAACTGCTCGGAGGCCAGCGCCCCCCACTTGCGTTTGGAGTAATCGATCGTCGCCAGCCGCGGCACCGTGTATTCGGACAATTCGATGTTATCGAAGCCGATCACGTGAATATCCCTGCCGATCACATAGTCGGTATGCTTCACCGCATCGTAGAGCCCGATCGCCATCTCATCGTTCAAGCAAAAGACGGCCACGGGAGAAGTGTATTCCCGAAGGATCCGCTTGGCCGCCCGTTCCCCGTCGGCTTTGTTGAAATTCCCTTCGATTTCAACCAGCTCCACTCCGTCGAAACGGTCCGCCGTCTGCTTCACCGCCTTCAGCCGCTGCTTCGAATCGTACGAACCCTTCGGGCCCGTCACGACGTAGAGCTTGCGGTGACCCTGCTCGATCAGGTGCTCGACGGCCAAAGCGGCGCCCGCCTTGTTGTCCAGCAGCACTTGATTGATGTTGGGGTGGTCCAGCTCGCGGTCGAGCACCACGATTTTATGCCCGAGATCGGCGTATTTAAGCAGCTCCTCGCTGGAAAACGTCTCATCCAAAATGATCGCCCCGTCGACCATGCGCTCCGGAAGCAGACGATGGGACTGCTTGCCGCTGCACACGACCATGTCGTATTCCTTCCGGCTCAGCACCTCTTTGACGCCGTGCAGCAGGTCGCCATAAAACGCGCCGCTGAAGTCGGTTAAATATACGCCGATAATTTTGGACTCCCGGGTTTTTAAGGATCGCGCGGCAGCATTGGGCACATAATTCAATTGTTCGGCGACGGCGAGGATTTTCGCGCTCGTCTCGTTCGTGACTTTCGGGCTGCCGTTTAAGGCGAGGGATACCGTGGAGATGGAAAATCCGGCCTGTTTGGCAATGTCCTTAATGCTAACCACAAAATTTCTCCCCTCAATTACATAAAGATTTCAACGACGTTATGATCCGTGGTCCCCGCCGACGCAAAATCCTGCCGGCGGAGGCGAACCCCGCCGCTGCGGTAATATCCGGGGTTCTCCCGGACAGGAACGTCCCGGCCGTTGATCCGCACCCGGCGTCCCTGGCCGTCCATGCGGTAAACGAAGCATGTCGGGACGCCCATCAGGGCGAAGTCGAACCGCAGCCCGTCGAGATGCGGCGGGAGCACGGGATCGATGACGAGATCTTCCCCATGGCGGCGGAGGCCTAAACAGTTGGAAATCAGCTGATTCATGTAGATCCCCGGGCCGCTGGAGTAAATCCGCCAGCCGCCTTTCACCGGCACGGCGCCGCGCCGCAGTTCGTCAAACCGCTCGTCCGCTTCGTAACGGGTGGCGAATTTGCCGTCCGAGCTGCTGAAGTACGTATTGCTTTGCCGCAGTTCGGCGTTCGGCACGGCCTCCTGCAGGCCGACCGGATTGATCATATGCAATCCTTTCCAGGCTTCCTCGGCTTTCCCCAACTTAGCCATCGCTTCGATGAAGCGGATATGGGCGTGCACGTACTGCAGCCCGATCTCCCGTCCGAAGTTGGCAGCCTGTTCCGCTCGTTTGAAATGCGCGCTGACGCCGCCCCGGTAGTTCGCCGGCCGGTCCATCAGGCGCACCCCGTCCGGATAATACAGCTTTTCCTTGATCAGAGCGTAGTGCGCTTCCGCCTGCTCGGCGGTCAACAACTCGGCGATCATACTGCGCGTCATCGGCAGCAGGCGGTAGCGGATGCCCGTTTTCGTATCCGCCGGATGCAGCATCAACTCGGCTTGCCCCGGCTCTTCCATGTACACGAACCCCGGAATCACTTCGCTGTCCAGCATGTATTTGTTAAAATCGCGTTTGATGCCCGCCGCCAGGTCCGCGAGCTCGTCGGCCCAGGCCTGCTCCTCAGCCGGCAGCGCCTCCGCCAGCCCGCGGAACGTTTGGTACGTCAGCGCCACCGTCCAGCTGCTGATCATGTACCGTTTGAGCTGGGCGTTGGCCGGTTGAAGCGTATCGTCCCAGTCGCCGTCCCCGTAGGACGACAAAAACGTGTCGTGCAGGAAGCGGCTGCGGATGTAGCCGATCTCCTTCTTCGCATGTTCGCGGATCGCCGCTGTTTCCGCAGAAGGCTCGAAGCCTTCCTTTAACGTATACGGAACTTCCTCATTGAGAATCCCGTAATCCCCGGTGGCCGCCAAATAATCGCCCAGCACTTTCAGCGGCCATACGATGATGTCGCCGTGGCTTTCCTCCTGCTGGATCCGGAAATAACCGTCGAACATGAACCATTGCGGCCAATTGCCGTCCTCCTCGTATTGGTGCGCATACACCGTTTTGAGGATGTCCTTGACCACCCCATATTTTTGCGTAGCCAAAAAATATTCCGCCGGTCCCTGGCAAACGTCGCGCGTTCCCCAGGCCGCCCCGCCGTACTGCTCCAGCCCGTGGGGCACGGAGAAGTGCACCAGCATGTTATGCGTGTACCACCAGGCGAGCGCGTTCAGCTTTTGCAGTTCCTCCGCGGCTTCGCCTTCCGCCGTCAAACGGAACCCGTTCATGACCCGGCCCAGAAAATCGCGGTAACGCGCGATCTCTTCCCGCTCCCCGCGGCCGGACAGCGGCGGTTCGCCGCCGTTCAGCAGCCCTTGCACGGTCAGCGTCCATTCCGCGCTTGGCTCCGTTTCCAGCACCACCAGCGAGGAACTGCCCGGCTCCGCGCCGGGAGCCAGCTTGCTTTCATCAAATACTTGGAAGTCCGTGCCCGCAACGTGCATCCGGTAGGCCAAATCCGGATAAACCGCAGCGGAAATGGCCGCGCGGTCGGCCCGGAACGTCAGCGTTCCTTCCCCTTGCTCCATCCGGTACGGCAGCAAGAATTCATGATCGTTCATGACGATCTGGTTCGTCACCAAATACCGGTAGGCCCGTCCCTTGGCGGAAGCGACGCGCAGCGTCAATTCCGGCGCTTCCGCCGCCGTATGGTTCGTCACGATGATCGTGTCGTCCGGCGTTTTATACGTCCAGCGCGCATAGTTGAAGCCCATCTCGAACATCGAAGGCATCGTCAGCAGCCGGTAAACCCCGTCCATTTCCACGTAGATCCGCTGCCCCGACGCCTTGGAAACGTTCAGCGCGTTCCGGACGTTCGAAACCAGTTTGTGGAACGATGTATTGCCGACCGCGATTTGTGAATTAAAAACGCCGTACATATAGGAGGTCGTCGTGATGACGTCCGCGTTCATCCGGTCATTGCCGCCGGACATCAGGATGATGCCGTGCGGGCGCTCCACCCGAAGCTCTTTTTCCTTCAGTACGACATGCTCATGCGTATCCGTGAAAAAAGACAGCAGCGTCCCGTTCTCGCGCTCCTCATGATGCCGGTGCGGGAACAATGTTTCGAGTTCGGCTTCATCCATCGGCTCGGTACCGAGCGGCTCGCCGATCGCCGCAGCCCGCGATGCCGGCACCGCCGCAGCGGCGGCATTCGCCGCCGAAACCGCGGCCGCTTTGGATTCAACATTGCGCCAAGCATCCTCTATCAGCTCTTCGTGCTCCAGCGCCTCGATTGCCGCGGGATGGTCTTCCTGAATCAATCCGTAAAACACGAACCGTGCCTCTCCGGACAAGATTTGCCGTTTCGACTGCAGGGCCGTGTACGCAAACTCGTATTGATAGATATCGCCCGCCAGGTCCGGCCGGGCCAGCGCTTCAGGCCGGTCGGTTTCCTTGTACGATAGCCCGAAAAACTGAAATCCGTCGGTCGAAAACCCGATGGCCCCCGTCAGCGAACCTTGCTGCAAATACGGGAATTTCCCCCGTTGCGGCTGGTTTTGCCGGGAACAGACAACCATTCCCCAGCGCGCGTGCCGGAAGACGGCGTGGTCGATGTATTGCGATAAGTACGCTTCATTGCTGCGCACGGCCCCTTGTTCGGCGATGCCGACATCCTGGCCGTATACGACATCGATCTCGTACGGGGTTTGCCCCGCCAGCCGGACGTCCCAAAACCAAACGCCCCGCGGGTCCAGCGTCAAAACGACCCGGCAGCGGATGCCCGCGGCCTCGCCGTCCCAAACAGCCGCCTCCGCGCCGCTTTTCACCCGGCCGTTCGAGCGGACGCCGAGCAGGGGAAGCGCTTGGATGCCTTCCGGCCGGTGCAGCCGCAAATAAAGATTGTTCAGCGAGCCTTCCACCGGACCGGACAACAGCTGGTTGATCATCGTTTCCCGGTATTTCATTTCGTACATATCGCCGCTATTCCATAACGCAAAGGCCAAATCCCCCGCTTGAAGGACCGTTTTCGCCTCCATTTCCGCCATAATCCCCACTCCCTCATTCATTTATTTCTATAGGCTATAAGCAAGCTATAAGCGCAGACTGAAGCGCAGGCCCGCCGCGTCTCTGCTGTTGGGTCCGACGTAAACGAGAAAATCCCCCGCGTCGCTTGCAAAAGTCAAATCGGCATGATGGTAACGCAGCTGCGGCTCTGTCAGCGCAAACGCCACTTCCCGGGCCTCCCCCGGCTGCAGCAGGATTTTGCGGAAATCCTTCAGCTCTTTGACCGGACGCACCACATCCCCCGCCAAATCGCGAACGTACAGCTGCACCGTTTCTTCGGCAGCCACGGCTCCGGTATTGGTCACCTTCACCTTGATCGTCAGCGGCCGGTCCGGGGTCATTTCGGGCGACGACAGCTCGGGTTCGCCGTAAGCGAACGCGGTATAGCTCAGACCGTATCCAAACGGATACAACGGTTCGTTGGGCATGTCCAGATACTGCGACACGTAACGCACCTGCGCGTCCGGCGCATCCTTGGGGCGGCCGGTATTGAAACTGTTATAGTAAACCGGGATCTGTCCCGCCGCATAGGGAAAAGACATCGTCAGCCGGCCTGCAGGCTGCACGTCGCCGAACAGCAGGTCGGCGATCGCGTGGCCGCCTTCGCTGCCGGGGAACCAGGCCTCGAGCACGGCATCGGCGCGGTCCGCTACGCCGTGCAGGTCAAGCGGCCGGCCGTTGAACAGCACGGCCGCCATCGGCTTGCCGAGCTCGGCGAGACGTTCGATCAGCGCCAGCTGCGCCTGCGGCAGCCGGATATCTCCCCGGCAGCCCGCTTCGCCGCTCATCTCGGAGCTTTCGCCCAGCGCCAGCACGATGACGTCGGCGCCTTCCGCCGCCCGAAGCGCCGCTGCGAGCTGCCGGGGGCTGGCCTCCTCGATGCCGCAGCCTTCGGCGACGGCGATACGGCCCGTGCCGATCTTGGCGGCGATGCCGTCGTGCAAACGGACCGCGGCCTCGGTCGACCCATGCCACGACCACGGCCCAAGAATGTCTCCGCTTTGGGCGAACGGACCGATCAGCGCGATGGATTGATCGCGCCGCAGCGGGAGCACCCCTTCGTTTTTTAGCAAAACGCAGGATTTCGCCGCCAGCTCGCGCGAAACGGCCCGATGCTCGCCGCAAAACACGATTTCCGCTTCCCGCGCCGGATCGGCTCCGCGATACGGATTGTCGAACAATCCCAGCTTTTGCTTGAGCTGCAAAATCCGCAGCACGGCTTCGTCGATCAGCTTTTCCTCGATGACGCCGTTTTCCGCCAGCTCCGCCAAATGCTTCATATAGCAGGTCGTCATCATTTCGATGTCGATGCCCGCTTCGATGGAGCGCAAGGCGGCTTCCTTCTCGTCGGCGGCGGCGCCGTGCGGAATCAGTTCCTTGACGGCGCCCCAATCCGAAATGATCACCCCGCCGAACCCCCATTCCTCGCGCAGCAGCCGGCGCAGCAGCCGTTTGTTGCCGGTCGAAGGGATGCCGTCCACCGTATTGAACGAGGCCATGACCATTTCGCAGCCCTCATCCAGCGCGGCTTTGTAAGCCGGCAAATAGTATTCGCGCAGCTGCCGTTCCGACAGGTCGACCGTATTGTAGTCCCTGCCTCCTTCCGCCGCGCCGTAGGCGGCGAAATGCTTGACGCAAGCGGCGACGCGGCTCGTGTCGTTTTGCAGGTCCTTGCCTTGAAAGCCCCGCACAAACGCCCGCGCAAATTCTCCATTTAAAAACGGGTCCTCCCCCGTCGCTTCCATAACCCGCCCCCAGCGCGGATCGCGCACCAGATCGGCCATCGGGGCGAACGTGACGTGAACGCCCGAAACCGCCGCTTCCCGGGCGGCGATTTCGGCGCTTCGTTCCGCCAGCTTCAAGTCCCAGGAACAACCGATGGCCAGCGGAACGGGAAAAATCGTTTTGTAACCGTGGATGATATCGGCCATGATCAGCAGCGGAATGCCCAAACGGTTTTTACGCAAATGAGCCTGTTGAACGTTGATGGCTTCCTGCGCCCCCGACAATCCGAGCACCGATCCCGTATTCCGCACGGTTTCCTCGGAAACGCCCAGCCCCTCCATCGGGCCGGTGATTTCTCCTTCCGTCTTGGCCCCTTCGAAAAACGGCACCGCCAATTGCAGCAGCTGGCCGATTTTTTCCGCAAGCGTCATTTGCTCCACATAAGTCTCGATAGGTTGCCGCTTCATTTCATCCCCACCCTTATTCATACTTAACGATATCACAAGATAATCGAAACGTTTCAATTTACGGAATAAGTGGATTATATATCGAATCCTCGAATACGTCAATTTCAATTGAATGCGATTTCATAAACTGTCGAAACGTTCTAATATAATCAATTTAACATTTTAAGAAAATTTATATTGCCGAAAAAAATCTATTGAATACGATTACATTCTGTTTTATAATGAATCGAAACGTTTCACTAGCTTCTCGTTTACGGATAAAACAATCTATCTTCATTGAAATCGAAACGTTCCAAGAGAACCGTGCCGCTTGCATTGGCACACCATTAGTTTACGACAAGGGGACGACTTTCACTCGAAGGCAAGGAGGTGCTTATCCCGTCAGCTAGTTTACAAGCTTTTTTGTATAAATTCACTTCTGGAATCCTCATATTACTTACAGCAATTATTGAAGAAAGGACGATCCTTATGTGGAAAAAAACAGCAACGACTATTTTGGCAAGCTCGCTGGTTCTCGCCGGCATTCTTACCGGTTGCGGGTCAAACAACAACACGGCTTCCGGCGGCACCAAGCAGGTAGAAATCAGCGTGTGGGCGATGGGCGATGAAGCCAAAGCGCTGCCGCAAATTGCCGGCGATTTCATGAAGGAAAACCCGGACATTAAGGTCAACGTTCAGGCCCTGCCATGGTCCAATGCGCACGACAAGCTGCTGACGGCCGTCGCTTCGAAGAAAGGGCCGGACGTCATCCAGATGGGAACGACCTGGATTCCGGAGTTTGCGGGCGCCGGAGCCTTGCTTGATTTGACTTCCCTGGTGGATCAATATCCCGAGTTCAAAGAGGATCAATTTTTTACGGGTGCCGTGAACACGACAAAGTACGACGGGAAAATCGTAGGGATTCCGTGGTATACCGAAACCCGCGTGCTGTTCTACCGCACCGACCTGCTTAAAGAAGCGGGGTACGATCAAGCCCCGAGAACCTGGGAAGAGCTGCGCGCCGCCGCCAAAAAGCTGGCTGAACGCGGCCAAGGCAAATACGGCATCAGCATCGACATGAAAGAGCAATCGCTGGCGTTTATGTTCGCCCGCCAAAACGGCTCCAAGCTGCTGGACGACCAAAACAAACCGCTGTTCAACCAGCCCGAGTTCGTGGAGGCCGTTGAATATCTGGACGGATTCTTCAAGGACGGTTCGGCTCCTGTCGACGCGGGGTTGGACGCGGTGCAGGGACTTAGAGGCGATGGCATCGTTCCGATGTTCATCAGCGGTCCTTGGAATATCAACTTGATCCAAACGCAAGCCCCGGAACTCGAAGGAAAATGGGCGGTCGCCCCGCTGCCGGCCAAAAAGAACAACATCTCGGCGTTGGGCGGCTCCGACTTGTCGATATTCCAATATACCAAACATCCGGATGAGGCATTGAAGTTCATTCAATATATGAGCAAACCGGAAACGCAGGTCAAGTGGATGCAGTTGACCAAATCGCTTCCGACTAACGTAAAAGCGTGGGAAGACCCGTCGTTGAAAGACGATCCGAGCTACCAGGCCCTTAAGCAACAGCTTGAGCATTCCGAACCGATGCCGCTATTGACAAGCTGGGAACAAATTGCCCAAACGTATTTGAAGAGCTTTGAACGCATCGTCCGCGGAGGTGCCGACGTCCAAAGCGAAATGGACGTTTTCAACGCCGAAGCGGAGAAAATCCTGAACAAATAACAGCAGCCGCGATACCGCCGAAACCCGCCGGGCAGCCTAGGCTGCCCGGCAAACCGCGGTTTGGCCTAGGTTTAAGAAGCGCATAAATAAAGGAAGTGATTCTCAATGAAAGGCTTATCGCAAAAAAACGCCCCTTATGTATTCGTTGCGCCGACTTTGATTCTGCTGGCATTATTTTCGCTGCTGCCGATCACCATCGCGCTCGTCATCAGCTTTACCGACATGGATATGGCCGGACTGGCCGACTATTCGAACATCAGCTTCATCGGCTTCGACAATTACAAGGAAGTTCTGCAAGATCCTTCTTTTCAAAAATCGATTTTCAACACCTTGTTCTACGTTATCATCGGCGTTCCGCTCGTGATCGTCATTTCCCTCATGATCGCTCTGTTGATCAACGCCGGAAGAGCCCGCATTTTCAAAGCGTTCCGGGTTATTTTCTATATGCCGTCGGTCACCAACGTCGTGGCGGTCGCCGTCGTCTGGAGCTATCTGTACAACCCGTCGCTGGGGCTGCTCAACTATATTTTGACTTCGCTTGGCCTGGGGCCTGTCCCTTGGCTGCAGGATCCGGTCATGGCGAAAATTTCGCTGATCATCCTGGCCGTTTGGCGGGCAATCGGCCTCAACATGCTCATCTTCATCGCCGCGCTCAAAGGCATCTCGAAGACGTATTACGAAGCGGCGCAAATCGACGGAGCCAGCGCGTGGCGGCAAACCTGGTCGATCACCATCCCCCTGCTGCGCTTTGCCATCTTCTTCGTGTCGATGACGACGATGATCGGCTGGCTGCAATTCTTCGAAGAGCCGTTCGTCATGACCAACGGCGGTCCGCTCGACGGTACGCTGTCCGTGGCCCTGTTTATTTACAATAACGGTTTTCAATTCAGTAAATTCGGATATGCCGCGGCAGGATCCTTTATTTTGTTTTTTGCGATAATCCTGATTACGCTCGTGCAATACAAATTCCAAAATAAGGAAGCGGATGTCTGATGCCATCCCGGGAGGTGTATACGCATGAAAACCAAAACCTCTGGCGATAAAACGCTGCAATGGCTGTTTGGTATCCTGCTGGGCGTGCTTGGCCTGCTGATGCTGCTGCCGTTCGTTTGGATGATCTTGTCCTCGTTCAAGACGGAAAGCGAAGTGGCGCAAATTCCGCCAACGTTGTGGCCGCAGCAGTTTACCCTGAACAACTTCCGCGAGCTGTTTGAAAATATGCAGTTCGGCATTTATTTGCGCAATACGTTGATCATCGTCGTCTTTTCCTTTCTCGGATTGTTCCTGAACGCGCTAGCCGGCTTTGCTTTTGCCAAATACCAGTTTAAAGGCCGGGACGGCTTGTTCTACCTCGTGCTGGCCACCATGATGATTCCCGGTCAGGTCACGATGATTCCGGTCTATCTGATCCTGAACATGATGAGTCTGACCAATACGCTGGTGGGGATCGCGCTTCCGAGCATGGTTGGCGCCTTTGCCATCTTCCTGTTCCGCCAGTTTATGTCGACGATTCCCGACGAACTGCTGGAAGCGACCCGTTTGGACGGCGCCGGAGAGTTCCGTATCTTCCTGCAAATCGCCTTGCCGATCTCCAAATCCATCCTGGCTGTGCAGGGAATCTTGGCCTTTATCGCCGGCTGGAACAGCTTCCTCTGGCCGATCATCATCGCCAACGACGAGAAGCTGTATACGCTGTCGGTCGGCTTGCAGCTGCTAAAAGGCCAGTACGCGGGAAATTTCGCGCTGCAGATGGCGGGTTCGGCATTTATGGTCGTACCGATTATCATCATCTTTATCATTTTCCAGAAACACATCATCGAAAACTATTCGATCTCAGGGATGAAATAACCCCGTCCTGGCATGAGAAAAACCGCCGGAGAAATCCTCCGGCGGTTTTTTGATATCACATCCCATCTTTCTCCTGCACTCTATTTGGTTTTAGAGCCCCCAGTTTGCCGCGGATCCATGCCGTCAGGAAGAGAATAAAGCCGAACACTACCAGCGAAAAATCGAACCAAACATGACTCGTCGCCAAATAATGAGCAAAATCAGCAGCGCCGGAAAGGCCCCAGAAGCTCACGACCAAAGCCAAAAATCCAAGCGGAAAGGCAAGCGCCCGATAATCCTTGAGTCCAATCCATTCGGCCATTCCCGTCACCGCCGCATAGAAATACGCGGCCAATTCGATAAACGTCCCCGGCAGCCATACAGCCAGCAGCAAGGCGTCAATGTGCTGAAAGAACTCACCGAGTCCAATATAACGAACGACTTCGATAAACGGATAGTTTAATGTACCGGCATACTCGCCAAAAAGAAAAACGGACACAAGTCCGGACGCCGCAAGTGTAATCATTTCCCCAAACCAGGCCGTCAAAACGAAAAACGCCGCTTTCCGCTGATTCGACAATAACGGGAAATACAATCCCAACAAAAGATAGCCGGAGAACCAGGTGAACGGAACGATGGCTCCCTTAAGCGAAGGAATCGGTCCGTTCCCCATGATCGGCAGAGCGTTTGATACGTTCCATTCAGGGATGGTGAGAATACTCAGCAGCGCGAACACTACGATCGTAACCGGCAGAAACAGCTGGGCCAGCCGCCCCAGCACCTCCCCCCCTGACCGCATACGCCACAAGAAACATTATTCCGCCGGCGGTGACTAGGGAGGGGGAATTCTCCAAAAATACGGAGGAAATAAAATCGCTGTAAATCCGTAGAATAACGCTGGTCAGGTAAGCGGTGTAAAACACGATGATAAGCCCCGCCGCTTTACCCGGCAGCTTTTCTAACACCCGCTTGCTGTAAGCGATGCTTGTCTCTCCCGGAAACATGCGGCCGAGCTGCAGCATGGCCAGCACGAAGGCGATACCGGCCAGGTGCGACCACACAGGCGACAGCCATAAATCCCGCCCCGCAGAAATCTTCCCTTTTTCCGCCATCCGCAAGCCCCCCGTCAACATAATAGCCGAATAGCCGATATGTGATTTGCACATTTTTTCCTTATTACGTTATTTTAGCCAAAAAAATCCCGATTTCATTTCATTAAAAAAGGCGCTCCCCAACACTTCGGGAACGCCCTTCTTGAACTAAATGCCTTTAAAATGTATTTGTTCATCCACACCTTAAGGAGGCTTTCGAAAAAATCCGAACTGGGGCCATACTCTTGATGACGTATGACCCGTATTACGAATGGCACTGCTTCAAATCCCTGAACCCTTGACGGTTGGATGATCCACTTGCGCACTTTCTTGAAAATCCCTCCGATAGAACAACCCGATCAAGACAGCAATTGTCGTCATAGCCGCAGCCAGCAAATACACTTGTACCATTCCAAAACGGTCCGCATACCAACCCAGGAACAATAAAGATAAACCAAAGCCAAGGTTCGTAAGCACGTCAATCCCTGCCATTACTTTGGGGAGCTGAGCCGCCGGAGCACTTGTTTGCAGCAAGGTACGGCGAATAATCCCGGCCATTTGCACCGGTAATCCGGAGACGGCAAAAAGAACAAGCGCAGCGGCCGGAATCGTATTGAGAGCAAACACTACCGTAATCAGCACATACACGAACAATGCTCCCAGCATGTACAAATAACTGTTTTTTTGCAACCGTTTGACCAAACCAACAACAACCAGCCCGCCCAGAATCATCCCGGAGAAAAAGGAAGCATTCATAAACCCCCACCAGCTTGCATCCTTATGCAGCACCTGAGTTACATACGCCAGAATAAATACACCAAGCCAGGAGGTTCCCCCAATGGTGTCTATACTGTCCACGATCATCAGAGAACGAATGCGGCGGTTATGCCAAATAATCCGCCATCCTGCCCCAAGTTCTTTCCAATGCGAGCCCTTTGATTCGGCTGCTGCCGGCGGCTGAGTCGCGGGTATTGGAGATTCGGAGCCGGATTCCCGATCATCCAGCGGATCACGAATGAATGTAGTGACCGCTGCAGCCAACAAATAACAACAGGATGCGATCAAAAGCGTATTCAGTGAACCGAGCCAGGCTACAGCAATCCCGCTGAGCGCCCATCCTGCACATTTAACTACCTGATCGCTGACGGCTACCAAGCTGTTCGCGCGCATGAGTCCCTCACCGCTGGCCAAGCGGGGGACAAGCGCATTTCGCGCCGGGTTGGTCCAGCCGTCCAGAAAGGACATGCCAAACACCATCACAAAAATGAAAAGAAACGACCCTTGCCCGGGGTTGGTCCACAAGTAAAGAAACAGCAGTGTAAAAATGATAAACTGCCCTAGTTGGGAGAACAGCAAAATCCGCGTGAGCCTGAATCGGCTGAGAACTATAGGTGCGACCAGCCCGCTAACCACTTGGGCTGACAAACGGAACAGCGGAATCAAAGTGGTCTGCATTAAAGAATTGCTAGAGCTGAACACCAATACCGTTATACTCAACATGTAGATAATATCTGCAACATTGGAGATCGTCTGAGACCCCCACAGATAATAAAAAGACCGCTTGATCAAAAAAATTACCCCTTTCTTTTGCTTAGCCTTGCTGATTTTCAATTCCTTTATATGTAAATTCTATAAAATCCTTAAATTTCCTTCTTTTATTCATAAAGGAAATTTATTGACCACTCTAAGATTTTGTCAGTCCTATGTACATAAGCAATAAACTAAGTCCTCAGCCAAACAAAAAGGCTCGTCATTGCCTTAGAAACTACAAACAGAAAAACCACCGGAATCCAGTGAAACTTGGAATCCGGTGGTTTTTAGCTGAAATGAAATTTATCGTAGCGGCTTGTCATCTAAATCTGGATTTGTCATATTAATTCAAACATGTAAAGAAATCGGCACATTTAAAGAGCGAAGAAAACGGATGCTGACGAATCCGGGCGGGGAGCCTCGGCCGGCGATCGTCCCAGTCCAGTTCGCCAATTAAATGGAAATTAAGTCCTTTACACTGAAATTAACATGAAGATCATAATTTTCACCGAGATTCGGATATTTTATTTTAGCTATTCTTTGCTCGGTGTCAAAATACCAGCCTTCTTCGCTTAATTCCCATTGTTTTTTATCCAGTAACATGGGCAGCTTAATATCTTTTAAGCATATTTGGACCGGGGCTACATCTCTGCATATTAAATCGATATTAATTTCTTTAGGTTGTTTGTTATAGTTACCTTCTTTTTCAAAAGTAATTTTAACTCCATCCGTTTTTTTCACGGATACTAAGGTTTTTAAGTATTCGCCATTTTTATAATTATTAGTAATACCATCATCTTCATATAATACAAAGCTGGATTCCTCCGATGGTTCTATTAAAAATTTAAGTTTATCAATCGAATCGTGATGAATATTCATTAAGCCTTCACTGATCGGGATAATGGCTCCACTTCTAATGAACATAGGAATTGAATTTAATGCAACTTCTACTTCAATAGTTTGCCCTCCTTCATAGACCTGTTTGGTATTCCAATCAAACCAAGCGGCTCCTTCCGGAAGGTACACCTTTCTTGTTTTTGCCCCCCTTTCAAGGACGTTGGCTACTAATATAAAACTTCCGAACATAAAATCAAAGCTTTCTTCAGACACTTTTTTATCATTTTCAAATTCATAAACTAAAGGTCTCATGACCGGATCACCTTCAGTTGATGCTTCAAATAGCAGGGAGTACAAATAGGGTACTAATGTATATCTAAGCTTTATAGCTTCCCTAATATATTTTGTATAGGATGGATACATCCACGGTTCTGTAACGGTATTATCATTGTTGCAGGAGTGTATGGAGAATCTTGGCTGAAAAATTCCGTTCTGAACCCATCTTACAAATAGCTCCGGCTCAGGTGCCGGACCATAAAAGCCTCCTATGTCGCAGCCTTGATTGGCAACTCCTGACAGTCCCATTCCAAGTATTACGGGAATATTGAATTTTAAGCTCTTCCAGCTTGTACTGTTATCTCCGGCCCAGGTTTGGGCATAACGCTGAATTCCCGCAAATCCGGCTCTGTTGATGATATATGGTCTTGTATTTGGATCTGCTTCCGCTATGGTTTCTTTTGCCGTAAAAGCCATTAGATTAGGCATGATTGGCCGTAAAGCACTCACTTTTTGCTTCATACCTTCAAAATGACAAACAGCTTCGGAATTGTTTATTTCATATTCATTGTTATCATTCCATATCGATGTAATCCCAAGTGAAACTAAAGCTTGTTTTAGGTGCTTTTTCCATAATTCTCTTCCTTTAGGATTGGTAAAGTCCACAAAGGAAGCCGGGCCTCCCCAATATCTGTCAATTTGTGACTTTTCTTCTTTTTCATCCTTTATGTAGGCCCCCGCTGCGGCAAATTCCTTGTATAAAGGGTGAGAAGTCAGCATACCGGGTTTTACGTTGGGCGCTAGACAAGCCCCTTTTTCCTTTACTTGACCTACAAATTGTGCAGGATTTGCGAACCGATCAAAATTCCAGTTAAAAACGTATCTTTTATTATTTTCTCCTGTCGTATATCCTGATGACATAAAGAAACCGTCACAAGGAATTCCTTCTGCCTTGCATTTATCAAGAAACTGCAGAATAGCTTGATCCGAGTTTCTATCCAATTCCGTATAATACATGGTTGAACCCATATATCCCAAGGAATACTTTGGAGGCAGTGCAGTTTTTCCCGTTAAATCCGTGTAGTTTCTTATAACATCCTTTATTTTCGGGCCATAGATAAAGAATACGTCCAGCTCTCCGCCGTCGGCGCAAAAGTAACTATACTTATTCCAATAACCGCTTCTCTCACATCCCATATCAAAAACGGAATCAAAGGAATTATGATAAAATATTCCGCTGGCTATGCTATTTTTTTTGTTAAATTTGATATAAAAAGGTATATGCTTATAGAGCGGATCTGTATGCTCTGAATCATATCCTACAGTATCAACATTGTGCATTCTTAATCTTTTTTTCTTCTTGTTTAGGTAGCCTGTTTTTTCTCCAAACCCATAGAAACAATCTTCGTCATCCATACAGGAATAATGATAGAGTCTTCCGTGAGCATCTTTTACATAGGATTTTTCTTTCAAGTCGGAATGCAACACATTGCCTTCCTTATCTGTAATCTCTATAGCAAAAGGCTCTTTGTATATATTTACTTTTAATTTTTTGGTAGATAGCCGAATATAAGTGCCTAAATCCTCGTATTTGCTTCCAACTGCCCGTACTCTCTTTCTTTCCTCGCTTAGCAAGCCATCCATTTTGTCTTCCCACGCAGTCATAATCAGGGAATAGGATGCTTCCTCCGCAAATTCTTCATCAAAAGTACAACGAATTCTTACAATTTCATCATTTAGTAAGACAATTCTATATTTAGCGGCATCGGTATCAATATTTAAATAGTTATCGTAATTTTTTATACTTATCATTTTATTGCTTATTTTCATTGGTTTTCCCTCCTAAAAGTCAATCAAACTATTGGATCGCTTTAGCTTCTTTTCTTGCGCTTAATTCCGCTAAAATATGCTTATATTTATCATCTGTTAAATTATACAAGAATACAAAAGTCAAAATAGCAATTCCTGCTCCAATAGCCGGGTACAGAAGCATTAATGATTTTATTCCAGCTAATGTTTCGGCTGATTGCTGAACATTAGGAATGTATCCAATCAGACTCAAAACCACTCCTGGAATAAATCCGGCTAAAGCTTGTGCAAGCTTTCTGCAGAAGCTAAAAGTAGAATAAATAATTCCTTCGGTTCTTTCTCCTGTTTTCCACTCGCCGTATTCGACGGCATCGGATATAAATGCCCAGGTCATACCGTTCATGAAAGCCGTTCCAAACCAGGCTATAGAAGAAAATGTTATAAATACAGCTTTATTTCCGGGAAGCATGTAATTTATTAGATCGCCGGCCACCCATATGCCCAATCCTGCTAAAAAAGTAGCTTTCTTTCCGATTTTTTTAACGACAAGCGGCATTACAGCAACGCCTATCAATGAACAGCCGATACTTACGAAATTTAAAGTTGCTGTTAAGTTTGCATTACCGAGGACATATTGAGCATAATATACCATCATACCTACCTTCAGATTGTAAAAAGATATGGTTAATAAGCTCATCAGATTCAAGATCATTAGCGGTTTATTTGAGAAAAGCACTTTAAACATTTTGCTTATAGGTTCTTTTTTCTTCTCCGGAGCGTCAACTCTTACATGTTCTACCGTATATTTATAGCAAATTAAATGAAAAACCGTACCAATCAAGGCCATTAATCCCATGACTACCGGATAACCTACTTTGGAATCGGAAAAATTCAGTATTAGAGGTATTACGGCTACCCCTGTGATCAGTACGGCCAAATTGGAACCGGCCTGTCTGAAGGAAGCCAGCTTGGTTCTTTCTACTGAATCTTGAGTCATCGCTGCTGCTAATGAACCATAGGGTATATTTACAAAAGAATAGGCTAATCCAAACAGCATGTAGGTAATATAAGCAAAGGCTATTCTTCCGGCCATCGATAGATTCGGAACTAAAAAGCATAGTACCGTAGTGATTGCCAGAGGCAGTGTGCCGTATAAAATAAACGGCCTGAATTTTCCTCTTTTCCCTATTTTCTTTCTGGAGTCTACAATCGTTCCGACAGTTACATCTGCAAAAGCGTCAAATATTTTTGATATTAAGAAGACAGTTCCTCCAACCACCGCCGGAATATTAAGCACATCCGTAAAGAACTTCAGCAGATATGATTGCCCTAAATCAAACATAAACCCATTTCCCAAATCCCCAAATCCATAAGCAAGCTTTTCCTTCAAAGGCAATTTTTGTTTTGGATTGCTTTCCATACATAGCCCTCCCGAAAAATATGTTTTATATATTCTGATGAAATAGGCTGCATTTCATCCAAATATCTGGAAATGCCTTTATTAAAGCGCTTACTTGTTAGCGCTTACTTTATGGTTTGAATTTTTCAAGCACCATCTGCGCCATAGCAGGCTTTTGGCTTAATTCCTGTTCCACAATTGCAATTAATTTCACAAACATGTTTTTAATTATAGATAAATGACGATAAAAAAATATGTTTTAATTGCTTCAAAACTTGTAAAAATTGCTGTAGTAAAATATCATACAGCTCATCTTCACATGTAATTATTATTCTATTCGCCTGTTACAACGTTTTTCAGTAGAACTCTTCAGTAATCTTAGTTACAATTTATACAAGTCATTGTGCTGAAAAGGGGACCACGAATGAAAAGAAATTTGCATAAGTTTTTTACCCGCAAATATATGATTTCCAGCGATTATGAGGTTTTTCACTTTTTAAACTCCGATATTCCTTTGTTGTATTTACATCATCATGATTTTTATGAGATTTATTTATTTATTTCCGGAGACATTACTTATTTGATCGAAGGCAAATCCTACGATATAAAACCGGGTGACATTATATTGATTAATACAAAGGAGCTCCACCAAGCAGTTATTAATAGTATGAAAGTCCCCTATGAACGGATTGTACTTTGGATAAACAAATCCTTTCTCCAAGAATTATCATCCCAAGAAACGGATCTTACTTTATGCTTTGAAAGCGTTAAAAAAAGAAATGTAATAAGAGCGGACATTGAATTTCAGCAAAATGCGAAGACACAGCTCAATAAGCTGTTAAGTCTTGAAAACCACCAAGGGTTAGGCAAAGATTTGCTATATAAGGCCTATATTGCGGAGCTTGTCGTAAACTTAAGCAATCTTGTTTTGAACGACACATCAAACCTGGATATTTCTGTAAAGAAGAGCATTCTCATCGATGGGATAATTGAGTATATTAATGATCATTTAGAAGAAGACATCTCCATTGATGAACTTTCCAAACAGTTTTATCTCAGTAAATTTCATCTATCCAGGGAATTTAAAAAGCATACAGGCACCACTATTCACAGGTATATGGTGCAGAAGAAATTAATTAAAGCAAAAGAGTTAATTCTTAAAGACTATCCAATAAATAGTGTTTACAAACAGTCAGGCTTTGGCGATTATTCAAATTTTTTTAGAGCTTTTAAGAATGAATACGGTGTTACTCCAAAGCAGTTTTATGAACTGATGGTTGCGTCAAATTTGAATAAAAATTAACGATATAAGCGGTGATTACATTCTCTACAGCCTTGACTCCATTGAGGCCGTTAAGCTGGCTGCGATCAAGGGACACGGTGCTGCATTTCTGCCGTATTTGTCCATAAAAAAAAAGAGCTGTACAACATACAGCTCAAGCCTTGATCCGGATCTCCCATACAATCGATTTCAATCATACTTCGGCACTCTCTCCTCATTCGGCTCTGCTACTTCCCTCCATCTTACACAGTATTCAACTCAAGTTTATTGGGCTATCATTTCTTTACAGATTGATCAAGCAGCGTTTGCGCTTCGGACTTTACGGTTGCTACCGCATCATCAAGGGATTTTTGCCCTTTTTTCACAAGCTCTAGTTCTCGGCTTAAGACCGCCGCAAAATCGTTGAAGAATGGATCAGGCAGCTTGTACCAATCGTCACTACGCCTTGGAAATTTTGATTTTAACCGATAGAACGGCTCTAAACTGATTCCTTCATAGTCCTTCATAAATCCTGATCGACTTAATAACAGTTGCTGACCTAACAACAATTCATTAGATTCAGAGCTAGCACGAGCATAATCTTCACCGCACACATACTTAATAAATTCCCATGCGGCATCTTGATGGACTGATGCTTTATTAATGGCGAATATATCACCTGGTGTTACATAAGTTGATGTAGGATCAAGAGGATCGACGGGTCCGGCGGCAATCCCAAGTTCAAAGGGGACATCATCGTTCACATCATTCTTGAAATGATCCATAAGTGCTAGCGACGTTACCGATCCAATATGCATAGCAGAACGCCCCATGAGAAATGGTTGGCTGTCATAAAACTCCTCTTTCGTTCCACGGGTGAATAATTCATCCATAGAATTAAAAATAGCTCCCGATTGGCCTGCCTCAATAGCAGTCTGAATCACTTTCTTCCACGCATCTGTATCTAAGGTCACCTGCATCTTATCTGTGTTCACGATCGACAATCCTTCAGCCCGGCTCATCTTATCAATCAGTGTAACTAGATCCATAGGGGCTTCATACACATCTCCACCGCTATATCCGTAAACTCGTGTCTGTTTATCCCCTTCAGTAGGAAAACGGCGGGCAAGCTCAATGATGTCGTACCAACTCATTCCATCAGATGGTAACTCTATGCCATTTTTCTTGAACAGGTCTTTGTTATAAAATATCGCCTTGCTTGAGAATGACGGAGTAAGCCCATACAATTGACCACCGCCTAGTTCACGAAACTGATCAACTAAACCAGGAACGAACCCATCTAGATTATAGTTATCTCTAGCACTAAGCGAATCAAGTTCAGTCAGTACTCCATCGTTAATTTGTTTTTTAAACTGATGAGCATCCAGAATCAAGATATCCGGCTGTTCTTCACGGATAAACTCTGCATACACCTCTTCCTTCGTCTTGTCCCCCATATCCTTGTAAATGTCCGCATCACTGATGACTTCAAATTGGATATGATCATTAAGCGTCGTGAACGAATCTCCATATTGCTTGTAGAATAATTCCGAATCCTGATAGATGACCTTAAGCGTAGTCGTCTCTTGATTCTCCTTTGGTTCAATCGGACCCTTAGATTCACTTGTACAACCTACTAGTACCAGGCAACTAATAACAAGCATCGTAAGTACTTGCAACCATGTTTTGTTCATCATCGACTCCTGTCTCTGCTCAACATGCAGCATAGTCATTTAAAAGGTACTGTCTTGAAATCATCCCAATGGATGGTCATGTCTTCCGTTGCCATGCCCTTGTCCGGCTCTGAACTCCCATTTTCTCCATTAACTGTCCTGACAAGGACTGCTTCATCAAGGGCAGCTTGCGCATCTCGTTGAATCGTCTGTAGTGCGTCATCAAGGGATTTTTGAGACTTCTCTACTTGGGTCAATTCACGATACGAAATCTCCTCATATCTTTCTTTGAATTCATCCGTAATAATACTACTATTAGGATCATCATAATAATTACTTAGCGGCAAAGAGGTTAAGTGATAGAATCCATCCAAGTTAATTCCATAATAATCGCTTGTTTGACCCATGCGTGAAGGTATACCATGATCAGGTCTTCTCGCCAATTTGCTGGCAACCTTATCACCCTGCATAAACTTCAACAATTCCCATGCGGCATCTACATTGGAGGAATTGGCACGAATCGCATATACATAGTCATTATTCATATTCAGATCTCTGGTTATTTCTCGGTTGGACGGGTCTGCTGGACCAACCACCATACCCACCCTAAATGGCTTAACCCCTGATTTATCACTTTTTATATAGTCAAGTACACTATAGGCCCAGCTAGGTTCATCAGTGATCAACATCGCTTGCCGCCCCTTAGCAAAAAGTTGCTGTCCATCGAAATCTTCATCCGCGTTAAATCCTCCCTTGTGAAGGGCATTCGTTGATAATGCCGCTTGAGCTTGTTCGTACGCTTGCTTCCAGCCTTCTGTATCCATTGTAACTTGCAATGTATCAAGGTTAACTGCCTTTAATCCCATAGATAAACCGATCCACGTACCTAGTTCATCCAGAGGGTTTTCTTTGTTTAACCCAAAACTAGTGAATCCCCCGTATATCCTAGACTGCTCATCTCCATCGGTAGGAAATCGTGCTGCTAAGTCGATCAGCTCTTGCCAAGTCATCCCGTCGCGTGGCGGCTCAATTCCATATTTCTCAAACAGGTCAATATTGTAAAAAATGGCTTTTCGCTGGAATGTAGGTGCAAAACCATACAACTTCCCGCCGCCTTGCTCCCTGAGAAAGCTGGTGATGGAAGGATAAATCGTGTCGATATTGTAGTGATCCCGCACCGCCAGCGGTTCAAGATCCAACAAGAACCCTGCTGCTGATAATCGGTTATAATCATCAATACTTAAGTAAAGAACATCGAGTTGTTCTTGTTCGATAGACTGCTCAAGAGCCTGCACATAGTTCGAAGCGGTCTTCTCAAGTTCCACACTTTTGGGTCTAACAAGCTGAATCTTAATCGAACCGTTCTCGGCATGGAACATATCACCGTATTGATGATTAAAGTATCTGTTTTCTTTGTCGTAAGTCATCACCTTCAACTTAACAGTGTTTGCCGCCGGCGAGCTTGTACAACCTGCCAACCCAATCATTAGTAAACCTATAAGCAGCATCGATGTTAACTTGAACTTGCGCAAACGGAATCCCCCTTTTTGAAAAACTGATTCATCTTTCCCATAAGTCCTGGCGGCTGTTCATACCATCATTTTCTGTAAAGCTTTCACATAACGCGATCTCGCCATGATAAAGTAGACGGTCTGGGCGGCCAGAAAAGCCAGTGCCACTGTAAAAGTACCCGTATAGACATAGACATGCGAGATCCTCATATATCTCAGTACAGACTTCAAAACCACAAGCGTTTGTATCGCGGATATCGGAATCGGAATAAAAAAGATAAAAGCAATTTGCTTCGTAGCCGCCGCGCTCATTTCTCCGCTGCTCAATCCGATCTTGGACAGGGCATGGTACGTTCGGCTGTCGGCAGATAGCTCCGTATAAAGCTTGAAGTACAAAAAGCTTGCCGTCGAAATCGAGAAGATCAGGGCGATAAAAATTCCGATAAAGCTGAACACGGAGGTCGTATCTTTCGTGCTCCGGTATTTGTCGGAACGAACCGTCAAAATATTATTCAGACAGTCTGCGACGCAGCCGTTCATTTGCTGCTGATTCCATGCGTACAGCTCTCTGCCGATCTTGGATTGCTCATCTTGCAGCGAGGGAAGCTGTGTCCAGGATGGTACATGATAGTGATACTCTGGTCTGCTAGATAAATCAGCTGTTAATTGGGTAAAAAAGGCATCTTCAACAATGAGCATAACCCCTGCATTACTAACGCCTCCCAACTGGGGTATGCTGATTTCCTGCACAATCGTAATGCTGGACTCGGTTCCCTCAAACTTTAAGGGCTGCCTGGGCAAACGTTTAACGTCCGGATAAACCGCCACAGCCGTTTGCCAAGGCAGATTCTCCAACGGCTCTACCTCCAGCAAAGCCGCCAGTTCATTAAACTGGCTTGCCCGAACAAACTCTACATCGCTGCCAGTTGTTGGGTCGTGGGCATAATTCTGCAGCATAGCGCCAATCGAATCTATCCGATACCGCTCAAAAGCGATGCCCGCTTCCTGCATGGACTGCTCAATAGTGGCCAGCTCCGCATCGATACGCTCTGGCTGATATACGTCATACCTGAAAGCAAATTTATTGTTCAAAAACTGCTGCTTGTTGTCTTGATCAACGGCCAGTACGAAGCCTGCACTTATGCAAGCGATCGAAGTAACAACCGTCACCAGAAACAGCATTTTGGCATTATCCTTCAGCTTATAGCTGATCTCGGAAATCCACAGCAAATTAGTGCCGCGCCATACACGCCTTCGATTTCGTTTGAGCAAACGAATGAGGAGAACTGACAGTTGGGAGTAAAAGAAATAGGTGCCGGAAATACCGGAAAAAGCGGCGATCATCAGTACTTTCGGAGATAGAGTGTCTTTGTCGAGGGCCACAAAACTAATAGTCAGTAAAATCGCGCCCAATATGGAAAGCCAAATTGAAACTTTCGGCTCCCGCTTCGGCCTGCTGCTGCCCTTCAAAAGCTCCAGCACCCGATTTTTGCGAATAAACAGCAGCGTAAATAGCGATATCGCCATAAATAAAGCAACAAAGCAGCTCGCCGTCAGTGCAATTGCCTTTACTGGCCAATAGAAGTTCAACTCGTTCATACCGATCATTTTTGTACTGACCAGTAAAAACAGCTTGGCCAACAGCAGCCCGCCGGCGATTCCGGTGACTATGGAAACTGTGCCGATGATCATATTTTCCAAAAAAATCAGGCCATTAATTTGTCCCGGCTGTGCGCCCAGTATCATTAAAATCCCAAACTCCTTATTGCGGGACTTCAAAAAGGCGCTGATCGAGTAGAGCACAAAAAAGATCGCAAAAATAAACACCACGTACGCGGCAACCTGCATGCAGATTAACGTCATTTTGCCCATCGGCGCCCGCTGAATTTCAGGATGATAAATGAAAACGGCATATGTAAAAAAAATCATCACCATAAATGCGCTGCTTAATAAATATCCCGTGTAAGCACGGCCGTTGCGTCTGACATTATTAAACGCGAACTGAGGAAAATTCATTTATATTCCCTCCCCAAAAAGACAAAAAATCGATAATTTTCTGAAAACTCGCAAAATGCGCATGCTTTTCATCCCTTTCAAGAGATGCCGCCCGATCATTGGTTCTTTCTCTATTAATGTACCTTATCGGCGGCTTGGGAACTATCGATTTACCTTAATCACAGCTTACATTATGGTTAAGATTATGTTCGCCTTTGCGTTCGGCAGTCTGTTCATTTTGTACATAAGTCCATCTCCTTTTTCCGACTTGAAAGTAAATCCAAGCGTGTGCGATGTTCGAACCAACTTATACAAAGAGGCTTTCCGTCTGATTGAGGATTATTACGGTGATCGCATTCATTTTTTTGAAACGCAAATTCCATTATCCGTCAAAGTTGGTGAAACAAACTTTTACTGTCTTACCTGCTCCACTGCTGCCGGGAAACATCGATTTCCGTATCGACAGTCCCTGGATTCCAGTTAAAGTATATCGAACATTTATGTATGAAACGTTTGGCACAGCCCAAATCATGACTCTTTCGGGATAACAAAATGAGGGTTTGGTAGAACACAAAGGAATGGAACACTAACCTATCAAAAAAGAAAACCGCTCCAAAGGAACGGAAATTAGTAAGCTTGCTTGCGCCAATCTTCAATAGTTTGGACCGAAAATCCGGTGGCTTGGGCAATAGATGAATCATCCATCCCCATTCGTATTAACTGTTTAGCTACTTCTTCTTTGCCTTTTTGCTCACCTTTGTGTTGTCCTCTGCGTTCAATATCATCCAAGATTTTTTCCAGTCCCATGAACGAAGCATCCCCTTTCACGTTTTGAATAAATTGCTGTAAGCTTGGCTCATTTTCCGGCAGCTTCTGTAGTAGAATGTTGGCCATCCAAGCCACAAATTTCTGCTGACTATCTGCCGGCAGTTGCTGAATCGTATTCATCAGCTTGCCGAGACGGTTCAATAACTGCTCCTGGTCTTCGGTCTGGTCGAGCAAGAAAACGGAGCCTATCGTATTCGACAACGACAATAGTTCTTCTTCTGTATAACGTGCAACATCTATAAGCAAATATTCAAAATTCAGCAGTTCCGAACCAAACAGGTTCTCGTTAGCAAGCAGCTTGCGGAACTCCAGCTCCGCTGACCACTTTAGCTTTCCATTATACAACACAATCGGAACAATCGGCGGCAATTGAAATGTTTTCCGGTTAGACAAAGCGTCCTCTTCATTTTGCAATAAGTAGCGCCAAATCTCCACCTGATACAAGAGCAACCGATAGGGCATCCGAAAATCCACACTAGATTGCATCTCCAGGAGCAAATAAAATACAACATCCTTGCCGTTCAGATTTACCCGGTAGACCAGATCGGCCTCCTGGCGCTTAAAGTCCTGCAGCACAAAGGAATGAGGAATCTCCTGTACATGCTCCTCGTCCACCGCTTGTACCCATCCTTTATTAATGAAAGAACGAAGTAGTTCCACAAAAAGCTTTTTACTGGAGAGTAAAAAGCGATAGGAGGTATCGTGCCGCTGATGCACCGTTTCTGGGTTCACATCTGAAGACATCCAATCTGCTCCTTTCCAATTTCCTATCTATATTATACGATTTTCCACCTTCCTAAACAACGAATGGAGGATGTGTTTCTATGACACAATACACCCTGTTTACCAAAGAGCAAATTAGATCAGCCAATCAGGTGAATTGGATTGAATTTGCAAAATCGCAGGGTTATGTACTTGAGTTGAAGAGGGGAGGCGGCTAGCTCCTTCTCGAGTAGAAGGGTCACCTTAACTGGAGCCCCCCCCAAGAGTCACAAGTGAATCTATAATAATGACTTACGTCAATAAGCTGGGAGAGTGAATTAAGCCGGGTTATATTACTCAACATTTTCCGCTCGTCCTGAAAAAACATAACTTGCGACGGATTCGGTTTCACGATCTTCGTCACAGTTGTGCCAGCTTAGTCCTTGCTAACGGTGTCAGCTTAAAGGAAATTCAGGAATGGCTGGGGCATAGCCATTATTCCACAACTGCCAACATTTATGTTCATCTTGAATACAGCTCGAAACTTTCTTCGGCCCAAGTAATGAGCAATAACTTGCAGATTCTAAGTATGCAAAAAGCCCTTGAATCTCCACCAAAAGGAAATTCAAGGGCTCGTTCATTGTTAAGCTGATGCGGTCGAGAGGACTCGAACCTCCACGGGGGGTTAGCCCACACGGACCTGAACCGTGCGCGTCTGCCAATTCCGCCACGACCGCGTATTTCGTTGATGCATTGTTTTGCAGCAACGAAATTTATAATATCACGAATATTTGGGGGAGTCAAGGCAGGAAAACAACTTTTTTACCGTTACTTAACCCCGGCCGATTGCCTCTCATTAAGAAAGTCGGCCATCGTTTGGAAGAACTTCAGCACCGCCAGCAGCTCGGCTTCGGCAAACGAGTCAAAGGTGTCCAAAAACCTGCGTTCCATCATCTTGTGCATCGCTTCATGCGCTTCGAAAATCCGCCTGCCTTTTGGCGTCAGGCTGAAGTACACTTCCTTCTTATTGTCGTTCAACTGGCCGCGCTTCACATACCCTTCCTCCAGCAGCTTGGCGCTGATTTTAGTAATGCTCGCTTTCGATAAATTCAGCTTGTCGGCAATGGTAGTGTTGTTGATCGGCTCGTGGTTGCCGATGCAGTCGAGCACATGAACGGTCGTCAAATTGTTCGGAAACGAGTCAAGCCCCATTTCCCGCGCCTGATCGGCGAATTCGTCCAACTCCCTATCGAACGACTGCTCCATCATATGCGAAAAATGGAGAAACTGCCCGTAAACCAGTTGCTTTAACTTCTCGGACGAGTTCACCTTCTCCCCCCCTTTCTTCCTGTTGAATTTCCGGTTTTGTTTACTCGATAACAATTTAAACAAGGATAATACTGAGGTTCATCAGGAATTATCTTTATTATTCTATTTTAGCAGGCGTTCGTTTTCTTGCAAATCAGGCAAACCAAAAGCCGTCGGCAATCCGTCGATACTTGCCGCGTTCTTTTCATGCCAGTACTTATCAAGCTGTTCTTTTCTGAACTTCAGCGATATTTCCTTGAGCTTCTCCCGGTCACCCTCATACTTCATAAATGGAACCCCAAAGCCGCACGAGTCCTGCACCATATGAACGTCAACGATAATCATTTGTCTTGCTCCCGGAAGCGGATCAAACAGCGGATACAGCTCCTCCCACCGGTTTGACCCGGGCAGCGCGACCGTCCCCTTACCATAAAGCCGCACAATGGAGGGCGGCCCCTCGAACGCGCAGAACATCAGGGTCACTCTGCCGTTCTCCAATATATGCGCGCTCGTCTCGTTGCCCGAGCCGGACATATCCAGGTAGGCCACCTGATTGTCCGACAGAATGCGAAAGGAGCTATAGCCCTTGGGCGATAGATTGACATGCCCTTCTTCCGACAACGGCGCCGAACCGACAAAGAAAAGATACTGGCGCTGAATGAACTCTTTATGCTTCGGCAAAAGAGCATCGTGTTTAATCCCCATTTCCTCTCCACCTTTTTCATGATATTGGCATGACATACAGATTTTCCTTAAATATTGTTAACCTTGAAACAAAATTATCATAATTACCTTTGGAAATCAATAGTAAAATGGATGTTTGACGGGTTGCTGGCGATCGTCCAAGAACCGTGCGAAAGAGCCGCATTCCTCTTTGTAGGATGCGGCCAATATTTAAAAGGGAGACAGACCTGCAAAACCAGACCGCCTGAGCAACTCCAGCGAAAAAATAAGGACATAAAGTGTCTTTATTTCGGCGATCCCCGCCCATTTGAGAGAAATAGAGACCTTTTATGCCGTTATTTTCCACGATCACAAGGAAATGGCCGAGATCTCCACCATTCATCGGATAATAAGTACATAAACTGCCGTTAATGGAGTGAACTAGCCAGGCTTCCGGATAATAAGTACATAAACTGCCGCTATATTTGAAGGCCGACGGGTGAGTGAAAAATTCAGCGGCCGGCCCGGCCGCCGCCCAGAGCCAACATCACTTCACCGAGCCGATCATCCCGGCCACGAAATGCTTTTGCATCACGAAAAATACGAGCGCCGTCGGCACCGTCGATATGACGATGGCCAGCATGATGAGTCCGTAATCCGGCGCGTAGCTGGAGCCCAGCGTCGAAATCAGCAGCGGCACCGTCTGCTTCTCCGGCGTTTGAAGCACGATCAGCGGCCACATGTAGTTGTTCCAGCTGCTCATGAACGTGATGATCGCCGCCGCCGCGTACGTCGTTTTCATCGTCGGCACATACACGCGGAAGAACAGCCCCAGTTCGGACAAACCGTCGATCCGTCCGGCTTCCAACAGCTCTTTCGGGAACATTTTCGTGCTCTGGCGGAAAAAGAAAATCAGAAATGCCGTCGTCATCGTCGGCAGCACCACCGCGGCCAGCGTATCGATGCCGATCAGCGGGATCAGGTTGGTGATTTTCCCGAACATCCGGTACAACGGCACCATCATCGCCGCAAACGGGATCATCATCGACAGCAGCAAAACGTTAAACACGATATCCTTCGCCTTGCTGCGGTAGATCTCAAAGCCGTAACCGGCCAGCGAGGCGATGAGCAGCGCCAGCAGCGTCGTCGATACGGAGACGATCAAGGAATTTTTCATAGCGCCGAGGATATCGACGGAATCCAGCAAATTACGCAGATTGGTCAGGAAATATGTTCCCGGCAGCAGCCGCCCCCGGGTGACATCGACGGACGGATTCGTCGAACTGACGATGATCCACAAAAATGGAAAAGTGGACACAAACGCCGCCACGACTAGAAACAGGTACATCGACAATCTTTTGACTTTAAGCATTGCGGTCACCTGCCACTTTAAATTGAAGGATCGACAGCACGATGATCATGATCACAATCGAATACGAAACGGTAGCCGCGTAGCCGAAATCCGCCGAATATTTGAACGACAGATTGTAAATGTACTGCGAGATCGAGGTCGTGGCATTGCCCGGTCCGCCCTTCGTAATGTTCATCACTTCATCGAACAGCTGCAGCGTGCCGATCGTCGAAGTGATCGAGGTGAACAAAATGATCGGCTTCAGCATCGGGACCGTAATGCGGAAAAACTGCTTAACCGCCGAGGCCCCGTCGATTTTTGCCGCCTCATAGATCGATGGATCGATATTTTGCATGCCGGACAAGTAAAAAATCATATTATACCCGGTCCAGCGCCACGTAATGGCGATAATGATCGTCACCTTCGCCCAAAACGGATCGGTGATCCAATGAATCGGTTCACCCGCGACATGCAGGCCCATCAGCAGCGAATTAACCAGTCCGCCGTCCGCAAACAAATATTTGAAAACAACCGAATACGCCACCAGCGAGGTGATGCAGGGCAGGAAAATCGCCGTCCGGAAAAAACCTTTCCACTTCAAATGGCGGTCGTTCAGCAGTACGGAAATAAATAAAGCCAGCAGCACCATGAGCGGCACCTGCACGATCAGGTAAATGAACGTATTTTTGACCGCGGTGATGAACATTGAGTCAGTAAACAGGCGTTTGTAGTTGCCGAGCCCGTTGAAGCTTAAGTTTGAGCCGGTGCCGGTCTGAAACGACAGGATCAGGGCCTGAATCATCGGGTAAAAATAAAAAACCGCGATCATCAACACAGCCAGGATCACAAACAGCCAGCCGACGGTGGAAGCTTTCAGGCGCATAGCAGAAGCTTTCAGACGCATGGCGGAGGCGGAAGCGGGGTCGGATGCTCTCATCATCGGGTTTCATCTCCTTTTTCTCTGATACAATCCATAAAGCCGGGCGGATAACAATAAAACCTTGAACCGGGAACAGCCCAAGGTTTTACCGTTATGACCGCGGGAGGTTTACTGCAATTGCGCTTCGGCCTGAGCCTGGGCTTCGCGAATGACGCTGTCCACGTCCTTGCCGTTCAGGTAATTTTGAATTTCAATGACCAGAATATCCTCGATCGCATAGGTGTGCAGCCCGTAATTGACCTTCGGCACCTCTTCCGTCCATTTGGCGAAGTCGGCGTAAATCTTCTGCCCGCCGAAATACTCGTCGGCTTTATCGTAAGCGTCGCCGCTGGAGGCGGCTTTCAGCGAACCGATGACCCCGGCTTTTTCCAGCATTTCCGAATACATCTCCGCATCGGAGCCAAACGTCTCGGCCAGAAAATTCGCGGCGATGCCCTGACTGTCCATGTTCATGACGTACCAGGAGCTGCCGCCAAGGCTTGACGCGCCTACCGCACCCGCGCTTCCGGCCAGCCGCGGCGTAGGCACGACCGCCCATTTGCCCGCTTGCGACGCCTCCGCCTTAACCGAAGGCGTAATCCAGTTGCCCGTCGGCACCGAAGCAACGTCGCCGTTGTTGAAGGCCGCCAAAAACTGGCTCCAGTCCGCGTTCATTTTGACGATATTGGCGTCAAACATCGCTTTGTACGTTTCCAGCGCTTCCTTGATGACCGGATTGTCCGCAAGGTTCGGCGTTTGGCCGTCCTCTTTCAAATACCAGGTGCCGGCCGACTGCGCCATCACCCGGATGATGCCGAGATCGTTCGGGTCCTGGGTCAGCATATCTTTGCCGGTCGCTTCCTTGACCTTTTTGCCGATTTCGATGTACTGGTTCCAGTCGATGTTCGTCAAATCGTCCACCGTATAACCGGCCTGCTCCAGATAGTCCGTGCGGACGTACAGCCCGGTGGCGCCGGAATCGAACGGCACCCCGTATTGCTTGCCGTTATAGCTGGTCGGCCCGATTTTGTATTCCGCGAAATCCTCCGCTTTGATCGCGTCGGACATGTCGCGGAACGCGTCGGGGTAAGCCTGCAGGAAGTTTTGCGCCCGATAGTCCTCGATCAGCACGATGTTCGGCAGGCCTTTTGTCGTACCCGAATTCAGTCCGGTGTTCAGCTTTTGCACGATATCGGCCTGCGCATATTCCACGATGTTCACTTTCACGTCCGGATGCTTCGCTTCATATCTCTCTTTGGCGATTTTAAGCGCGGCGATGTTGAAGTTAGGGTCCCAGGCCCAGACGGTGATTTCCTGGCTGCCGCCGGAACCGCCGCCGCCATTCCCCGCTCCCGAGTCCGCCGTCCCTTCCGGACCGCTGGACCCTCCGGACCCTCCCGCTCCGCCCGGCCCCGCCGAGCAAGCGGATAAGGTCAACATCAGCAGCATACCGGCAAGCATCAGAATCAAGCTTTTTTTCATCTTAGTTCATCCCCCTGCTTGTTTGTTTGGAAAGCGCTTCCTATTTCCGTTTTTATGATAGCATCGCGGCAATTAGGGCGGTTAGAAATATCTTTGTGCGGATTGGTGATTTTATTGTCCATTGCGGGAAAGCGCATTCACGGGTTTGGTCATATTTTTGGATTTTGGTAATTTATTTGGGCTGCTTTGTTTTCTTCAGCACCGGCCACCAGCGGCAGAACGATGCGGATTTTCGTCCCCTCCCCTTTGGCGCTGGAAATATGCACCCCGTAAGGCTCCCCATACAGCAGCTTGATCCGGTTGTCGACGTTTTGGATACCGATGCCGGTAAACAGCTGGCGGTTGCTTTTCGGATTCGGCAGCGCATCCGCGCCTTCGGTCAGCTCCATGCCGTCGCCGTTGTCGACCACCTCGCAGACCAGCGAGCCGTCGTTTTTCGAGATGAGGATGTAAATGGTCCCTTCGTTTTTTTCGTTGAAGGCGTGGAAAAAGGCGTTTTCGATAAACGGCTGGATGATCAGCTTCGGCACCTCGTAAAGCAGACAGTCCGGGGAGACGAAATAATTCACTTTGATCCGGTCGCCGTACCGCACATGATTGATGAACACGTAATTTTTCATGTTCTCCAGCTCCTGCCCGATCGTGATCGTTTCGCTGACGTTGCTGATCGTGTTTTGCAGCAGTGAAATCAGCGCGTTGATCGTTTCCGCGGCCGCACTTTTGCTCCCTTTTTGCACCAGCATTTTGATCGACGCCAGCGTGTTGTACAGGAAATGCGGATTAATCTGCCGCTGCAGCGCGGCCAGCTCCGCGTTCCGCTGCTCCTTTTGCGTCTCCAGCAGCCGGCGGATGTAATCGTTCAGCTCATCCAGCATGTAATTAAACGCCTTGCCCAGCTCTCTAACCTCAAAACCTCCGCTTACCGTTATGTAGTTGCTGAAATCTTTTTTCGCGATCGTGGACATTTGGCGCACAAGGCGCGTCAGCGATCCGGTCAGCCTGCGCGACATGACGAATACGGCCAGCATCGCAAACACGATGATGACCATGCAGGTAAGCGCCACGGACTTCACATTGATGATCTGCCTTGCGGTATACTGGCGGTCGATCAGGTTGACGAGGTAAAAGTTGTACGAGGGCAAGTTATTGGACAAAATAATCCGTTCCTTGCCCAGCACGGTGCCGCTGCGGTAATCAAGCCGCTTCTGGGCGATCGCTTCGGCATCGTCCAGCAGCTCCGGGGCCGCGGTCCCGATCAGTTCCGGCCGGTTGGCGGACACGATCATGCCGCTCCTATCGAGTACCAGCACATCGTTGCCGACGCTGGTGAAATTCTCGAAAAACTGCTTAAATTCCCGCTCGCGGATCGCGATGTACAATGTGCCGTAATGAAGTCCGCTGGTCCGGTCCACCAGCGCTTTGCTCGCGATGATAAAATGCTTCGGCCCGCCTTCGCCTTGCCGGGTATCGTATTGGTACAGAATGCGTCCGGGATTGGCCGCCGTCCTTGCGGTCAGCGGACCCGCCGCCAGCTCCTCCCCCGTCACCGGCCAGTAGGACCGGTCGGTCGAATAGCTTCGCCCGTTGATACCCGTGATCGTCACGGCCACATCAAAGGCGCCCAGATTGGTAGCAAGCCGGTCCATTTGCTCCGACATGCGGTAGAACACCTTGGACATTGAAACCGAATCCAGCTCCCCGCCGGTCAAATAGGTTTTTACCGTACCGCTCTGGGCGGCATAAGTAACGGCGTTAACGATCGAATCGTTAAACGAATCGAGGCTGGTGTTGATTTGCTTCAGCACCTTGCCGTTGGTGATGCTGAACGTTTCCGCAAACAGCCGCTCCGACATGCGGATCGTAATGAGCGACGTCAGCAAGCAGACGGCGACGATGCTGACCGTCATAACCAGGAACAGTTTGGTAAACAGCCGCACGCGGCCCAGTTTTTCAAGCGCTTTTTGCATAAAATCAGTCCCTCTTGCCGTCAGTATGTCTGCGGTATTGGCTGGGCGACATCCCCGTCTGCTTCTTGAACACCTTGGTAAAATAGCTGTGGTCCGAATAGCCGGCCCGCGCGCTGATCTCCGAAATCGTCAGCTCGCTGGCGCGCAGCAGCTCGGCCGCTTTGCTGATGCGGATTTTGTTCAGATATTCGCTGAACCCTTCGGCATTATGAGCCGAAAAATAGCTGGAAAGATACGACGGATTAAAATGAAAATGCCGGCTGAGCGAGCTTAGGGTGAGCGGCTCGCCGTAATGCTCGTCGATATATTGCAAAAGTTGCTTCATATTGCCAGCGGCAGCCGGCTGGGAATTGGCGGCCGCCAGCTTTTCCGCCTCCTCCAGAAACGCGTTCAGCAGCCCAACCGCTTCGCTTGCGTCCTTCGCCTCGTCGATCGCTTTAAAATAAGCGTATTTCATATCGTCCAGGTCCTTCAGACGCTCATTCGTTTCCGTAATAACGACGGTCATGTTGAAAATGGCGTTGCCGAGAAACGCTTTGAACTCGAACGGCGGAGTCCGGTAATTGCCCGCGGCCCGGGCGGCATAATCGCGCAAGCGGCCAAACGCCTCGCCATAACGTTCCTTTCTTAGGTCGGCCAGCAGCCGCTTCATCTCAAAAACCTCCGGCTCCCGGGCGGGCGGCAGTTCATCCTGCAACATCAGCACCCGGTCCGGAAAATAAAACCGGAAGTGGAGCAGCTGCTGCCATTCCTCGCGGTAAACCGCCTCAAGCCGGTTCAGGTCGGCAAAGCCGGAGCTTACCGCCCAGACCATTTCGGGCATGGCCTCCGCTTTGCCGGCGGCAAGCTCTTTGACGGCGTGAACGGCCTGGCGAACGTGCTCCCGCGGCAGGTTGACCAGCATCAGCAGCCGCTTGCCGTCCACAGGGATCGTCCTTGGCCGAACCGGAAAAGGCGCCTCCTTCAGACGCGTCTCCAGGCCGGCGGCAAGCCCGGCGATATAGCTGTGCGGCTCCCCGGCGACCCGGCTGAGGTCCGCCCCGAGCAGCATAAACATGTCGTACGGAAAAAACTCCCGGAGACGTTCGCCATCCTCGGGCTGAAAGCCGGCCAACAGCCGCTCAAGCATTGGATCCAGCGGCAAACCGCCATCCCCCGTCAGCTCTTTATAATGCAGTCCCGGAATTTTCCGCGCCGTATTTTGCAGCACCTGCAGCAGTTCCTCCGTCTCCAGCTTGGGCTTCAGGATATAATCGGCAACCCCGCTCTGAAACGTGGAGCGAACATAATTGAATTCCCCGTAGCTGCTGAGCACGACAACTTCGATTTGAGGAAAGTGCGCCTTCAAGACTCGGGAAAATTCCTCGCCGTCCATGACCGGCATCACGATGTCCGTAATGACGATATGGGGCGACAACCGTCCGATCATCTCCAGCGCTTCCTTGCCGTTCGAGGCTTCGCCGACGATTTGAAAGCCGTATTGCTCCCAGTTCAAATGGTGTTTAATCCCCTGCCGCACCAAAATTTCATCATCAACGATCAAGATTTTGCACAGCTCGCGCATCCCCAGTCCCCCTTTTGCTGAAAGTTATACTTAGTTTGACAGCGTTTTCATTATTGCAAGTGCAGATATGCGCATCTCCAATTTATATATGCTAACATAAGATCAAAAATTGGCAAGCAGCCGTAAACCTTCGCATTAAAAGGCCACAGCCCGGGGAGAATCCTTTGGACTATGGCCAGTTCTCGCGCATGCATCCGTACCCGGCCGGCGGAACATGCCTACGAACCCAGCAACCTTACGGACCTTGCCCGGCCCGCCTTGATGTTGAAGCTGCCACAGCCTTGATATTGCAGCTAATACAGCCTTGATATTGCGGCTGACACAGCCTTGAAGTTGCGGCTGACGCAGCCTTTGGCGCCGACGAGGGCGCGGCCCACTGAAGCGCTACTCCCAGCGCTCCAGCATCCGGCACAACCCGACAAACCGCTTCAGACCTTCCCGCGATTGCTGCTCGTTCAGATAAGAATAACTGAGCCTGATCCAGGATGAGAACGATCTTAACGGGTCGCAGATAGAGCCGGGCACGAAGGTGATGGACTGCTTCACGCTTTCGACGAGCAGCCTATCGATCGAGACCGTCTCGGGCAGCTTGACCCATAAATTAAAGCCCCCCTCCGGGCTGGACCACTCCCAGCCTGCCGCGGCAAGCTGCTCCTCCATGATGTCCCGCCGGATCGCCAGCGCGATCCGCAGCTTTTCCAGATGCTGCTGCATCCGCTGCGAAAAGAAATAATGCAGAAAAATCTTCTGATTCAGGAGCGGCGTTCCACTGTTGGACAAAGATCTGGCTTTTAAGATATGTTTCATCACGGGCGGGCGGCAGGCCGTAGCGGCGATGCTGAGCCCCGGGGCCACGTATTTGCTGAAGCTGCGGATATAGATCGTCCACCCCTCCGTATCATAGGCGAACAGCGGCAGCGGAGGTTTTTTGCCGAAATAGATATCCCGGTAGGGATCGTCCTCGATCAGCAGGCATTGATATTGCTGGGCAAGCTCGACCAGTCTTTTGCGCTGCTCGGCCGGAATCGTGTAGCCCGTAGGATTATGAAAGGTAGGGTTGAGATAAAAGAGGCGTGGCTTATAGGACTGCATCAGTCTTTCCACCTCATCCAGCCGATAGCCGGATTCGCTTATTTCGATTGGAACGATGTTGGCCCCCCGCCCTCTGAAGACATCGATCGCCGGGCTGTAAGTGGGCCTTTCCATTAAAACGGAGTCCCGCGGTTTGACCAAAACTCTGGCCAGCAAATCGATGGCCTCCTGCGAACCGGAGGTTATCAGCAGTTCATCGGCCGACAGATGGAAGTGATATTGATCGGCTAAATAACCGCATAAAGCTTCCCGCAGCTCCATATCTCCCTGTATGCTTCCATAGGTGCCCAGAACTTTGGGGTACAAATCGAACACCTTTTTCACGTATTCCGAGAAATAGTGGTTCGGCAGCAGGTTGGGATCAAGCAGCGCTTTGGAATATTGATAGTCGGCCTGGACCTGATGGATTTCCGAAAGGCTGCCGCCCTGAACGCTGGCCAAGACGATCGGGTCGTCCCGCGTTTCGGCGGGCAGACTGCTGCCGGGCGACACATAGTAGCCTGATTTATCCTTCACATATACGGCTTGGCTTGCTTTCAGCAGTTGGTAAGCTTTAAACACCGTAAGCCGGTGGACCTGAAGCTCCGCCGCCAGCTTCCGCACGGAAGGCAGCTTCTCGTCGGCCCGCCACTCCCCGCGCCGGATTCTTTCCTGCACATAATCGTAAACCTGTTCGTACAGCTTATCCGCTTGAACTGCGGAGAACGCGGAGAACGCGGAGAACGCGGAGGAATTATCGTTTTCCACTCCAGTCCCGCCCCCTTCCTTCCATTTCAACTTCAATCTGTTCTATTATATTCGATCTGTTCTATAAAGTCTCCTGTATGATGGAGACAACGACAGGAGGAATGAATATGGTTTTACTGAATTACATCGTGATGTGTCTCATTTTCGGGACGACCTTTTTGGCCATTAAAGTGGGGGTTGATGCCGGGGCGCCGCCTTTTTTCTCGGCGGGGATTCGCTTTTTTCTGGCGGGCTGCGTCCTGTTTGTATGGATGGCGTGGAAAAAGAAAGCGCAGTTGTCGCTGCTGTTCCGCAAGGAGATGTTTCTAACCGGAGCCGGGCTCACCTTCGGCGTGTTTGCCCCGTTGTATTGGGCGGAGCAGTATTTGAGCTCAGGCATTGCCGCGGTATTGTCGGCGACGGGGCCGCTGATGATTCTGCTGCTGGAGACCCGCATCTCCGGACGCAAGCTGGCCCGCAGCTCCTGGGCAGGCTGCCTTACCGGGTTCGCCGGAGTGATCCTGCTGCTGCTGCCCGATCTGACGGTTGCGCTAAGCCCGCTCTGGCTGCTCGCCTGCGCCGCCGTTTTGTTCGGCGAGACTTTTTACGCGGCCGGGACCGTCTATTCCCGCCGCGTCATCCGGCGGTTTGAGGATACTTCGCCGATCGCCTTGAACGCGGCGCAGATGATGCATGGCGGGGCGCTGCTGCTGGTTTTGTCGCTGTTTACGGAAAACATCAACATCGGGTCCATGCTGGCGCCAAATGCGCTGCTGCCGCTGCTGTACTTGATCGTGGCCGGCTCCATGATGGGCCATACGATATACTACTGGCTTGTCGCCAAAACGAATCCCGTGTTCCCGGCGACCTGGCTTTATATCTCGCCGTTGATCGCCCTTACCCTGGGCGTGCTGCTCTACCATGAGCCGCTTTCTTTCGTGTCCGTGATCGGCGGGCTTACGATTATCGGCGGAATCGCGCTCGTCAACCTGGACAACCTGAAGCAGTTGGCGGGGAAAAAAGCAGCGCTGGCCGGTAAAGCAAGCGAAGCGGGGTAGGCGCGGTAGGTGAGACCGGCTAGGTAAGCGCGGCCCGCACGGTAGGCGCGGCTGGCGAGACTGGCACGGTAGACGCGGTGGGCGAGGCTGGCGCGGCGGGCTGGCCAGCACGATAGACGAGGCCGGCACGGTAGGCGAGACCGGCAAGGTTGGCGAGACCGGCAAGGTTGGCACGAACCGGAGGGCTCGCCGCGTTCATGGGCCGGGGGTTTCCCTTGAGCTGGCGCCTTTGCCCCAGGGCAGGATATCCGGCGAAATGCAAAAGTGCATGCGACTTTTGTCGAAACTCCTCAATGTGGGCAGCTCAAATGCAAATGTGCAGTTCATTTCCTCTCAAAAGATACTTTTTGATCAATTCGACGATTTTCAAATGCATTTTTGCATTTCATCCGCTCATAAAGGGAATTTTGTCTGAAATCAAATGCACTTTTGCATTTGATCAGTTGCTCCTGCGGTTGATTCAGCTAACTTAGAAAAGCGTTCCCTTTGGCGAGGCTCTTTGTCGTGTACACCCATACGCTGGTTGCGCAGGAGTGTTGGGATTTCCTCTTCGGTTCTACTACGAGAATCCTTCCCCTTCTTGCATGAGCAGGGGCACCGAGAACTTCGGCACTTTCGAATCTGTGGAAGCTGCCCTAACGGACTCCAGCGACCTTATCCGCCCATTCCCCGGGTATTTCCCGGCCTAACGGCCCCACATGTCTCTATCTAGCTGAAAACCAGGTCATCCGGACCGATTCGAGTGAAATAAGGTCATATGGGTCCGTTAAATTTTGCAAACCTCCGTTTTTCCGAAAATAACGGCTCTATGGAGCCCCTTAGCCTCCAGCTCCCTCCTCTCCTCTCTTCTCCTCGCTTCTCCTCGAGTTCTCCTCGCTTCTCTACCCGCCTCATCGGCCTCTGCCTGACCGGAAATTTGATAACGTTAAAAAAACCGCCATTCACATACAATGGCGGTTCCTTGATTCTAGGGGAGCTTCTTCATTCTAGGATTCAGAAAAACTGCGGGTATTGCTTGGCCATGCTGTTCACCTGCTCCAACAGGCTGCCCGAATGCTCCTTCACGGCTTGGCGCAGGGCTTCCGCATCGCGGCGGCGAATGGCCGCGACCATGTTCTCATGCTGACGGATATGGGATGGCAGAGCGCCCTCCATCTTGCCGTACAACAGACAAATGCGATTGTAATGGGAAGCTACCGTTTCAATCGTATTCCAGGCAAGCGATTCTCCGGCCGTCTCAAAAATAAGCTGGTGAAAACGATTGTCCTTATGGTAAAACTCGATAAAATACTTTTTGTCCGTGTATTTCTTCTGCTTGTTGATCAATTCCTGCATCGTGTCCGCCACCAGCTCACTGCACTTGCGGATAAATTCATCCACCACGGCGGATTCCAGCGATGTGCGAATAAACCATTCCTCGCGTACCCGCTGCAAATCGATTTTGGAAACCACCGTTTTGCGCTGGGGATAGATTTCCACAAGTCCCGACTGCTGCAGGCGCACGACGGCTTCCCGCACCGGCGTCCTGCTGACGCCGTAACGTTCGGACAACTTCTGAACGCTAACGTCCATGCCCGGCTCCAACGTCATATTCATAATATCTTCTTTGATTTTATTGTAAGTTACGTCATTTAATGAACTGCTGTTATTTATTATCTTCAACGGTTTCCCTACACCTTCCCGAACCCACTCCTAAAACGTCACGATATATGGTTTCCGCGCCGGAAGAATCGTAACTGAAGTACAAAAGAAAATCCAGAATAAACGGGGAGTAATTTAGTCCGTTCAGCTCCCGGGTAAACGCCATGGCGCCGATTTCGCTCAAAGCGCGGATCGTAGAGCGGTGTTTAAGCCCAAGCAAATTCCACAATACGACTTTTTCGGTCCGCGTATAAATTTCCGGCTCAAACCGCTCTTCCACAACATGAAAAATTTCATGCCCCAGGATAGTATTCATTATATCATCTTGCCGAAATAGATCAACCAAGCCCGGAGCTTCCCCGGACACCAGCCGCGCCGCCTTGCGCACGGGTTCCACCATTATTGTTACTTTGTCAGGCGGGGTATAGCAGGCAAACAGAATCCGTTTTCCCGTCACGGAAGCATCCTGGAACTCGATCCGGAGCTTCAACCTTTCGGCAAGCAAACGTACATCCGCACATCCATACTCCCCGCTGATCCGCCTGGCATATTGTTTGCCGCAAGAAACCGCCCCCGCAATCAGCTCCGCTTTTTGCTGCGGCCGTATACGCTGGTTTAAAAGATCCCTCGAAAAAGCATACCGTCCCCACGTTTCATCATTCACCCTGAGCAGCGCCCAGAGCATATCTCCCAATTTGCTTGGCTCCCCCATGCTCCCTCCGTTCCCCTTCCGTTTTCCACCGTTTTCAACTCTGCTTGATATTGGCGGCGACCACGATGATCTCGGTCTCGGGTTCAAAGGTGGACACTTCAATATCCATCAACAGTTCCAACTGTGCGAAATCGGATGCGGTAAAATCCATAACGCGCGCGCCGATGCACAGATAAAAGTCCGGTCTGGCAATGAGCTCCGTTTTATAAACGGCCATCGCTTCCCACAGTTGTTCCACGGCTTTGAGATATGCTCCGGCGGTTGTCTTGATCGCCATGGCCCGGCCGCGCTGAATTTTAATGAAGCCTTTGCTGTCCAGGATACGGACGGCCACGGCGTCTCCCGCTTTTTCAACCTTTTCGCCAAAAATATAAAAGTATCTGGTTTTCTCCAGCAACTCTGTCCGCTCAGCGGAAATCCGCATGTCGCCTGCGGCGATTTCCTTCAGTTCCGCTTCGCTGCATTCCTTTAGCAGCTCGTTGGTTTTGACCTCAGTGGAACCGGTGGCAATCGCGGTGACCTTGGAGGTTTGCGGATCGATATCGATATGGATTTCCACGCTTTCCGGCGTTGCCCCGCTTTGGATGGCTTTATTCATCGCTTCCATTTTAATCGCGCTGATGTCCTCCTTGGAAGGCGACGGGATGATCCGCTCCACCACGTCCCTGACCATGGCCAGGGCGACGCCGATCGAGGAAATGACCTCGGCATTTTCGGGGATGCTGTACTTTAGTCCCATCTTTTCCGCAAAATACACGATCAGCGAAGCCGCTCCGCCCCCGACCCCCACCAAAGAGATCTGATCCTTCTCCAGCTTGTATTTGTCCGCCAGCGCCAAAATAACCGGTTCGATTTTGGCGTACGCCTTCTCCATAATCTGCCCCGCGATATCTTCCACCGTCGTCCCGCAATAATCAGCCAGCGCCTGCATCGCCTTTCTTGCCGCTTCCGCATTGCCGTAGGAAAAATGCTCTTCCTTCACCAGTCCCAGCACATTGGCCGCGCAGGAATTCGTGATCGTCACCCGTTCGCCGTTCTCCAGCCGGATCGCCACATAATCCGCCGGATCACCCGGTTTTGGCGAGAAAAATTCCACCTTGGCCCCCTTGATTTTGGCCGGGTCGGTAAACACCGCATAATCGAGGCCGGCAATATGCGCGGATCTCGGTCCGACATCGATGACTCCGGTTTTGGCCGCGCGGACCATCGAACCCCCGGCCACGCCAAGCACCCGCACATCCAGCGAATTGACATAGGTGGGGTGACCGCCGACGATCGAGTAATCGATCGCCGGCCGCCCGTTTTTGATAACCCCGATATTGGTTGTCGTGCCGCCGACCTCAAAATACACGCCGTTGGAGGCGCGCAAATACATCAAAGAGCCCATCACCGAAGCGGCCGGACCGGAAAGCATCGTAAGAATCGGGCGTTTCTTCATTTCTCCGATTTCCATCACGCCGCCGTCGCCGCGCATAATCATTAGAGGCACGTAGACGCCGGCTTCCCTTACGGACCGCTCCGTTGAATTTGCCGTGTCCAGCATTTTGGGTAAAATACTGGCGTTGATCGCCGCCGTTCTTGTTCTGCGGGTCAGTCCGTACAACTTCGTAATATCCGACGCCATCGTGGTGGGGAGGCCTTTTTTCTCCGCTTCTTCATACACGAGCTGCTCGGGTCTGCCGTTGTCGACGCCAAAGGCCATGGACGGAACAATCACCTGCGCCCCCATCCTTTCCAGCTCTTCGATGACCTGCAGCACGGTTTCCTGCGTCATTTTTTTGACATTGATAAAGCTGTTGAAAATTTGAATCGCTTTGTTGTTTCCCAAATCGATGTTCGCTAGTTTCGTCTGTCTTTTGGCCAAAAAACCTTCGAATCCGCCTTTGCCCATCCCGACAATGCCGACCTGGGCGATATCGCCTTCGATCAGCGCGTTGGTTGCTTGCGTCGTACTGTGCGCCACAAAAACGACATCCTCCGGTCGGATGTTATTTTCCTGCAAGCAGTTTTGAAAACATTTTACTACTCCGGCGGCCACGCCCCTGGCATCGTCATGCGTCGTTTTGACCGACGATTTGCCGATAATCTCGTGGGTTTCGTTGTCAATGGCCACGGCTTTGGTATGCGTCCCTCCTACATCAATCCCCATGCGAATTACTCTGCCCATGTTTATCCTCCAACCTTATACGAGATTACCGTACATGACAAAAACGACGGCGCATAGAATAATCCCAATAATCCAGCCTGAAGGGATGGACATCTTCATGAAATCCCTGGCCGGTACCTTCGTATAGCCGAATCCCCAGGCGACCCAGGATTGGGTAACGTCAAGGTGCTGCGGTGCAACCGTGGTGACGGCGAATAATGGATACAAAAATTGCACCGGCCAGGCGGCCGTCGATACAACCACGGCCAGAATGGCCGCCCCGGACCCGACCAGATTCATCGGCCCGCGGAAGAAGCCAAGCGGCGTTAAAACCGCAAACACGATGCATAGCAAAAGCGCCGTCTGCGGCATCACTCCGCCAAATAGAATTTTAAAATAAGGGGAAGCATATGTAGCCGCGTTGTTGAACATGGCGAGCGTCAGCAAAAAGCCGATCATGGGCGCCACATCGATCGCGCCGTCGGCAAACTGCTTTGAAAGCATGCGGCAAATGCCGGCAAATCCGCCCTTTAGCTTGCCGCAGGTCCACAAAGCGAACAGGCCGGCAACAATAAATCCGAAAATAATCGGAATTTTGAACGCAACCACGCCGATCACCGGAAGAATGATCGAAATCCAGGAAATGGCGGGCGCATCTCCGGAATTTTGTTCTTCGGGCGTCGTTGCCGCCCAGGCGCGGGATATTTTCTTCTTGTTCATGGAAAGATTGGCTACAATGAGCACAACGACCAGCGAGACGGCCATCGCAATCATGCCGAAGGTGAAGTAGGCGTTATAATCATAGCTGGCGTAGCTTTCGTTGGCGGTGGCGAAGATCGCCTGATACTGTTTGAAGTTGACGATATTCCCGAAAATCCCGGCCATAATGGAGCCCATGAAGGAAAATAAGGCGATCGGCGAAGGAATGCCGAGCGACAGCATGATCGGCAATACGATGACGGCAATGGAAATTACCGGCCCGATCCCGGTCATGGAGGTAAAAATTACGGCCGTAACAATACATAGGAGCGACATCGTCACTCGCGGTTTGTCTCCGCCCAGTTCCACTACTTTGCGGATTAACGTCGCGGCGATCCCGGTGTCGATCAAAATTCTGCCGAAAAAAGCCCCGAAAAAAATGTTTACAAGGATAGCTTTACCGTAGTTTTCGGGTCCTGTCTGAAACACATTCGTCAGCACGGAAACCCAAGATTGCCCTTCCATCGTACCAGTGGGGGAAATCGCGTTACCGATTAAGGCGAGTGCCGTCCATAATACCGACATGATAAAAAAGCCCACCATGAGGTTATAGCCCTTCACGCAGTACCATACGAGTCCGAAAAACGACAGGACCATCATGAAACCGATTACAAAATTGGCTGCATCCACAAAATGCCCTCCTTAAAGTTTTGTGAGCATTGCTTCCTCAATACGGCATCGTAGAAACTCGCTTCGGAAGCACTACTGAATTAGGAATAAAACAACGCCAACTAACATACTAACATGCTATTTGCTATAACTGACATGTTAGTTTTGTGTCAAATGGTACCATGGCCGTTGTATAACGTCAATATACATTTTCACATAACTTTGAAATCGCTTAAATTCGCCTTGCCATGCAAAAAAGCCCGCAAATTACCGTGAAGGCAAATTTACGAGCTGAGTTGCGTGCTGAGTTGCGTGCTGAGTATTAGTGGATGCATGATGGTACGAAGCGCTACGGGTTCGTGGGCCGGCGGTTTTACCATTGCCGTTTACGACAGGACCGGAGGGGGCAGAGCATTCCCCGAATTTCCACAAACTGCAAAAGGACATGCGATATTTGTCAAATTCTCCCGAAACGGCCCATCGAAATGCAAAAGTGCAGTTCATTTCCGCCCAAAAGATACTTTTTTATCAAATAGCTCCAAAACAGATGCATTCTTGCATTTCATTCACTCAAAAAAGGGGATTTGCGTGAAATCAGATGTACTTTTGCAGTTGATTCGGCAGTTGGTCCCTTCACGAGGCGCCGGCCCCCGCAAAAAAACGGATTAACTCAAGGTTATTCGATGGTCTTCGTCGAGTTTCGTCGGGCCCTCGTCGGGTCTTCACGGTTTTTTTGCGGTCTTCTCCCGGGTTCCGCTCTTTCGGCAACAAACACGGTTCAATCGGCCGCTTGCTTACCTATCAAGCCTTTCCTGCCGCCAAAAATCCGTCCCCGAAAATACATGTTCCGGGCGATACTCGTATTCTTTCGCCGTGTCTTCCGCATATCCCGCCCACGGAACACGCAACGAGCGCAGCCGGGCGGCATCCTTGCTTCTTGTCCCCAATTCCATATACCGGACCGTCGCCTCGTTGGCGGGATTGTTCCAGTTGTCCCAGCCCTTAGGATGAATATGTTCATCCATCAGGCAATCAACAAACACGGTTTGCGCATACTCCCGCCAAGGGCGCCCCAAGTATACCGAAGCTTTAGGAACGCCCGGTTCCGCCGTCAGAAAACAATCGCGGAAGACGTAGCCGTGCTGCTGCCCCTGCGGCGTCGACGCTGCCGTTATATAGCCGACGCCGCAGCCTTCATGAACGAGGCTGCGGATTTCGCAAGCCTCGAACACCGCCGCCGCTCCGCCGAAGATGAAATCGACCGTCCCTTCGATATAGCAGTTTTGATAGTGCTGGCGGTAATGCTCATGATGCTCCTTAAGCGGAATCCCGCCGAACGCGGCCCTTTCCCGCGGCGCCGGGGGCAACGGGCCCGTGAACAGCGTATCCTGATGCCCTTTGAACGTACAGTTTCGGAACACTGCCTGGTCGCAATGCGCATACACCGCCACCGCCTGCCCTATCCGCTCGCCCTGCCCGGCCGTGTTCGAGATCGTCAGATTCTCCACAACGAGATGGCTGCCGCCCAAAAACAATGTCGGCGTGGCAAACGTCCCGATTTCCTCGCCGTGTTCATCCCGCTCCTTGGCATACCGGTTCATCGCGATTTCGACGTACCCGATGCCGACGATGCGAAGATGGGAGCGGTAAATCACCACCTGTTCTTCATATCGTCCCGCCAAAATGTACAGGGTTTCCGGCTGCATGGCGGCATCCCGCTCCAGCGCATCCACCGCTTCCCCGATCGTCCGGTAATCGCAAAACGATTCTTTTCCTACCAGCATGGTTTGCCAATCCCCCCGGTCAAATTATTCCGTCCGCTCACAAAGGCGACCGCAAGTTATACTTCCGATGCAGCTTTCTTTCAGAAAGCTTTCAGTTTCTGCGGAATCATTTTACTCCCTTGCCTGCATCACATTCTTTAGTGCATCCTATATAGATTCAAAGGACGAGAGCGTCACCTGCTCCACCAGTTTTTCCGGCTTGGCGGTATTTTTCGACCGGCAATCCGTAATTTCCACGTCATCCCCGTTTTCAATGTAAAAGGCCGGGCCTTCATGGTTTTCAATCGTTACCCGGCTGAACCGCACGTCCCGCACATTCCCCAAATAGAACCCGCGCCGCGCCATATCGCTGATGCCGGCCATCATCGCCGGGCGTCCGGGAATGGCGTCCTCCGCCATGGAAATGTCGATGTTATCGAACGTGATTTCGGAGATATACCGCTCCGCAAGACCGTACAGAAACCCGGCGGAAGCGTGAACCTGGCGCGCCGTGATCCCGGAAAAATGAATGCGCCGGAAGTTCGGCGTTTCCTCCGTCACAGGATACGGATTTTTATCCCAAACATATTTATCCTTGCCGCGCGGTCCGCAGAAATAATACAGATTCATAATGAACGGGCAGATCACGTCTTCCATCACGATATTGCTGATCCGGATATCTTCGACGACGCCGCCGCGGCCGCGCCGGGATTTCAGGCGGATGCCGCGGTCCGTTTGCTTGAAGACGCAATTTGCTATCGTCACATTGCGGATATTCCCGCTCATCTCGCTGCCCAGCACGACCCCGCCATGCCCGTGCACCATCGTGCAGTTCACGATGGTAATATTTTCGCACGGAATCCGCTCTTTCGTATCCTCGGTTCCCGCCTTGATGGCGATACAGTCGTCCCCTACATCGATATTGCAGTTGCCGATGCGGACATTCGTGCACGACTCCGGGTTGATGCCGTCCGTATTCGGCGAGTCCGCGGGGTTCAGAATCGACACATTGTCGATCGTCACATCGCGGCAGCAAATCGGGTTGACCGTCCAACTCGGCGAGTTGACCAAAGTTACATCCTTGATGCTTACCCTCCGGCAGCGGTCAAAGCTGATCAGCTTCGGACGCGGAAACTTAAGCTCCTCCGGGCGGTTTCTGTGCTTATCCCACCACGGCTCCCCGTTTCCGTTCAGACAGCCGCTTCCGGTCACGGACACGTTTTCGAGATCCTCTCCGTAAATGCAGGAGGCGTGGACCTCTCTTTTTACCCCTTCCCATCTGGACTCCACGGCCGGATAATCGTTTGGGTCCGTACTGAAGGACAACACCGCGCCGGGACTAAGCCGCAGCTCGATATTGCTTCTCATGAAGATGGCTCCGGTCAGGAACGTGCCGGCCGGAACCACCACCGTGCCTCCCCCCGCTTCGCTCGCGGCCGCGATGGCGGCTTCGATCGCCCGGGTTGCCAAAACCCCGCTGTCTCTGACGGCCCCATAATCGGCGATATTATACATACACATTCTCCGATCTGTTCAATAATGATTCCATTTCGACGCAAGCCATCACAAACGCGCCGACGCCATGCAAATCATTGTTCACTTTCGGGCGCGTTACGTAATTGTCGTAATCACCGGCCGAAGTGCCGATACAGATGCCCGGCAGCACCAGCCGGCCCTCATCATCCCACTCCACCGCACGGGTCAGCCCTTCATACCCTTTCTTGGCGGCGCTCAAGGCCTCTTCATCGGCGATTCCCCGCTGCACCGCTTTGGCGATCGTGTAGACAAAGAGGCAGGAGCCCGACGTTTCCAGCCAGTTTTCGGGCCGCTCCCCCTTGTCGACGACCTGGTACCATAACCCGCTCTCCCGGTCCTGATACCGGATCAGGGCATTTACGAACCCTTGTAAAGCGTTAACGAGTTCATCCCTCCCGGGCTCATCGTCAGGCAGCAGCTCAAGAAATTGCGCCAGGGCCAGGCCGTACCATCCGAGCGACCTGCTCCAAAATTCCGGAGAACATCCGGTTTGCGGGTCCGCCCATGGCATCCGCCGGCTCTCATCCCAGGCATGATACAACAGCCCGGTCCGCTCGTCCTTCATATGTTTGCGCATCAGTCTCTCCTGATGCAGCACCTCTGCCCTGAGCCCCGTATCCCCGAACGCATTCGCGTATTTCAGCGAGAACACCCCCGCCATATAAAGCCCGTCAAGCCACATTTGATAAGGATATTTATCCTTATGCCAATAACCGCCTTCGGACGTTCTGTTCAAAGTCAGCAGCAGGTTTCGCAGCTTATCCGCCGCGATCCGGTATTTCGCCGCTCCGGTCCGTTCATACAACCTGAACAGCAGCAGCCCCGCCTGCACGGCGTCCAGCTCATCCCTGGCAAAATAAAAATTGCCCCGCTCATCCACCAGATCATCCACATACTCCTGAATATACGAGATGTAGCGCTCATCCTGAACGGCTTCCCAAAGCAGCTCCATCCCGCACAGGAAAACGCCTTGATGGTAATGCCAGCGGTGCGCGGGCGGCAGGCTGCCGGCGGCGTAAGCGTCCATCAGCGAATCGCAGGCCTTCCTCGCCCACTCGATCGGTGTGTCCGGACAACGAACTGTCATTTCCAAGCTCCTTTCACTTCAAAATCATACTTTCCCGATTTTCCGCAAAAGTTCAGGTTTTCAAGCCGTTACTATCGCTCGCCGTAAATTTAACGGTTGCAGCAGCGGCTATTTTACGAAAAAAGGCCTTTGCTAAATTCTAACGGTTGCGAGCGTCGTTAATTTCCTTAGTTCAGGCAAACACAACCGGTTTTCAGTGAAATAAGCGCCATGGCAACCGTTACAATTTGAAATCAACGTTTTTGGAACAAATAGCGGTTGTGGCAACCGTTAGAATCGTTTTGCGGGTTAAAAAACGCACCATGTCACGCTGTACACGGAATAACGCGGCCTCTTAGCCTTTGATCGAGCCGAGCATGGCCCCTTTGGCGAAATGCTTCTGCAAAAACGGATACACAAGCAGAATCGGCACCGTGGCGACCACGATGACCGCCATCTTGATCGTCTGATCCGGCGGCGGCACCGTACCGTCCAGGGTGGAACTGTGATCCAGCCCGCTCGCCAGCACGACGATTTGCCGGAGCAGCACCTGAATCGGCCATTTCACGCTGTCGTTCAGGTACAAAATTGCCGACATGTACGTATTCCAGTACGTCACCGCATAAAACAGGGAAATCGTCGCGATTGCGGGCATCGAAAGCGGCAGTACGATTTTGAACAGGATGCCGAAGTCGCTGCAGCCGTCGATCCGCGCGGATTCCTCCAGGCCTTCCGGAATGTTCTGAAAGAAGTTTTTAAGAATGATCATATTAAAAGCGCTGATCGCCGACGGTACGACGAGCGAGGCATACGTATCGATCATCCCGAGCTCCTTGACGACCAGAAACGTAGGGATCAAGCCGCCGTTAAACAACATCGTAAAGACGACGAGGAAATTGAGCGTTTTACGGCCGTCGAGATCTTTGCGGGCCAGCGCGTAAGCCATCAGCGCCGTCAGCAGCATGCTGAACAGCGTACCGATCAAAGTAACGCCAACCGAAACGCCCATCGCCCTGAAAATTGTATTCGTCGAAAAAATAAATTTGTAAGCTTCCAAACTCCACACCTTCGGGATCAGCACAAATTTATTGGCTGCCAGCTCCGCGTTGGTCGTAAACGAACCGGCCACGACATGGATGAAGGGAAGCACCGTAATGAGCGCAACGATGGCCAGCAGCGTAAAATTAATGGCAGCGTATATTCTGCCGCTTATGGATCTGTCTTCTACCATATGAACTCCTCCACATCTATATTGAAACGATGGTTCAGGAAGCCATAAACCTAACTTCTTGAACACGTTCTAGTAGACGCCTTCCTCCCCGATTTTTTTGGCTACTTTGTTAACCAGCACGACCATGATCAGGCCGATCACGGATTTAAAGAACCCGATCGCCGTACTGTAACTATACTGCCCCTGCCGCAAACCGGCGGTGTATACGTAAGTGTCGATGATTTCCGCAACCTGCCGGTTCATCGAGTTCAATAGCAGGTAGACGTGCTCAAACCCGAGGTCAAGCACATGGCCGATTTTCAGAATAAACAGCGTGATGATGACGCCCCGGATCGCCGGAAGCGTAATATGCCATACCTGCCGCATTCTGCCGGCTCCATCGATCCGCGCCGCTTCATACAGTCCCGGATCGATGGCCGCAATGGCCGCCAGGTAGATAATCGTACCCCAACCCGCTTCCCTCCAAATGACCTGGAGGATATACATCGGCCTGAACCAGCCGGGATTCAGCAAAAAATTGATTTTTTCAAATCCGAAATAAACCAGCAGTTCGTTGATAATGCCGCCGTCCATCGTCACCATGACATAAGTAATCGAAACGATGATGACCCAGGACATGAAGTGCGGCAAATAGACAAGCGTCTGAAACAGCCGTTTGAAAAAATTGCCCCGCAGCTCGTTCAGCATTAACGCCAAGATAATCGGCACCGGAAAATAAATGAACAGGTTGAGGGCAAACAAAACGATCGTGTTCATCAAAATGTTCGCGAAGTCCGGTTCGGTAAACAATCGTTTGAAATGCTCCATACCGACCCATTCGCTGCCCATAATTCCGTTATAAGGCTTGTAATTCTGAAAAGAAATGATCAGCCCGTACATTGGCAAATATTTGAAAATGATAAAATAAAGCACTCCCGGCAGCAGCATGACATACAGCCATTTGTTTCTCCACAGCCGCTTCCTGAGCTCGCCGGTCTTGCGGCGGCTGCCAGGCTGGACCTTGGGAGTAACAGTGGACGGAGCGGTCGCTTCCTGCATGCGTCTCTTCCTCTCTGCTTCTTAATTCATGAACATCACATTCTTTAGTTCATCCTATTTATTGAAGCATCAGCCTCATTGCCTGTTCGGCCTACGTTTTATTTGGATGCGTTATACTCCTCGATGATTTTCGATCCGCCGCGGCTCTTCCATTGTTCCACCGCTTTTTCAAAACCGGCCTTGTCGATTTGACCATAGATATATTGGTACGTGGCGTCCGTAATGATTTGCTGAAGCTCTACTCCCTTATTCGTATAGGTTTGCGAGTCGAGAGCCGCCGTCGGGTCAGGCACGCCTACCTTCACATTTTCCTTGATTAATTCCTCGGCATGAATCCGCCCCGGCAGCGTATTGTAGCTTTCGTACATGCCGTTCGTTTCGAACTCGCCGATGACGCTGTCCTTGAACGGCTTCACTTCGCGTTCGATCAATTCCTTGTTTTCCGCAGCTTGCGCTTTTCCTTCCACTACCGTATAATGCGTGCCTTCGATGCCCCAATACATCAAATTGGCCACTTCAGGGGTCATCATCTTGTCAAAGAACGCCAGAATCTTCTTGAGCTCTTCCTCATTTTTTACTGCGGATTTCGGGAACAGGACGATATTGTTATAACCCGGAATCATCCATTGGGCGAATTTTCCGTCCGGTCCGGCAACCATACTGTGCGTGTCCAGCACGGCATTTGGAGCGTTTTTGATCAAATCCTTGTGGATCGAATCGATATCCTGCATGGACCCGCCGATATAAAGTCCGGCCTTGCCGCTGGTGAACATATTGACGGCATCGGTTTTGCTCGTGGCCGCAAAATCCTGGTTGATGTAACCGTTGTCACGAAGCTTTTTGAAAAAGTCCATCGTATCGATATACTGCGGGAACATGAACTCCGGCTGGAGCTGACCGTCCTTCTCGCCCCAGTTGTTCGGCGTGCCGAACCAGGAGGATACCGTTTTAAAGGCCCCGTAAACCAATTCGTTCCGGTCGACAATCCCCGTCGTATCCTTTTGGCCGTTGCCGTCCGGGTCTTGTTCGGTGAACGCCTTCGCCATTTCGAACAATTCATCCACATTGGCCGGCGCGTTAAGCCCCAATTTGTCCGCCCAGTCCTTGCGGTAAATGATGCCTTGGCGGGCAAGCGGTCTGCCGATGTATAGCGAATACAGCTTGCCGTCCACTTTCGTGTTGTTCAGAATTTCCGGCTTCAATTTGTTCAGATTCGGGAATTCACTCATATAAGGGCCGATTTCCCAAAACTGCCCGTCCTTGATCGCCTCTTTCATTTGAATAAACGTAGTCTGGTTTTTGAGGTAGGTCACTTGCGGCAAAGAGCCTGTTGCAAATGCGGTATTCAGCTTTTCCTCATAAGTGTCGGCCGGGAAAAACTGATACGTCAGCTTCGTGTTCGTCAGTTTCTCCAGTTCGGTTTTGATCGTGTCCGGAGGAGTCTCGGACGTATTCAATGGAAGCATGATCGTGATTTCCGTCGGTTTGTCCGACCCTGCGGATTGGTTCTCTCCGTTCGCCGCGGTGGACGAACCCGGTTCTGTCGCGGCTGCGCCGCCTCCATTGTTACCGCTTCCACAACCGGCCAGCATGACGCTTAGCGATAAAAGAGCGGTCAACAAGAGGGTGAAAGACTTTTTCTTCATACCGTTTTGACCTCCAAATGAAATGTATTGGTTACATCTTCACAGTACATTCCGCCGGAGCATTCCGGAAACAATCATTTCCTCATAACGGCCGGCGCGACGGGCATATCTGAAATAATGATTATCGTGGTGATGAATGATGGGAATATATTTTTTAATCAAATTATAAAAAAAATTACAGTATAATGTACAATATAAGCAATCACTTTTGTATAGCCCCGGAGCTATAAAGTACTATAGACGCGAATCTTTCGCTAATAAAAAGGAGGTAATATATGCGAGTTGAAATGTTACGAAAAACGTTTAACGGCATGGATGCAGCCGAATTCAAACCGTTTAGCGGCGCGATAGTCAAATTATTGGCCGCCCCTCTTCCGATCCGGGAATTTTCCGGTATTCTCCACGAGATGAGCGATGCCCGGAAACGGCGATTGCTATCATCGCTAAATATTAAAGGAAAGAGTTCCACGAACAAACCTTACCCTATGGAAGGACTCATCCATATCATTCGCGCGAAATCGGGGAAGCGCCACGAAAAGTTAAAAATACTGCAGCACATCCTATTGTCCGTAAGCGACCTTTATGAGGATGATACGGCTTCCGATGAATCGTTTTTGGCATTGGAGCAAGAAAAAAAGGAGCAATACGGGCCGTGGCATTACTATTGGGCTTTGCGTTTTTTTCCCGAAGAATCGGCGGCTATCGCCCAAAGGATCGCGGAGCTGGAGCAAGAATTGCCATCCGGCCTGGCCCTTGCTCCTGCCCCGGCCCCTTCCCGGGACAAGAAAGAGCTGGCCAAAGAAGAGAAGCAAAGAATCGACCATGAACGCGGTCTCCGCGTTCAAGCCGAACGGACCATCGCCAAACTGAAGCAGGAACTGCGGACACTGGAAGAAAATCTGCAGCGTGTGCTGGCCCAAAATAACGCCCTTCAAGCGGCAAAAGCGGAACTGGAACAAGAGCTTGCCGGCCTTCGGCAGCGTCACGAGTTCGAACGGAAGAGAAACTCCCAATTGGAGCATGATGTAAAGAAGCAGCGGCAAGAAACAAGAAAATGGCAACAGGCGGCCCGCGAGAGCGAAAAAAACGCCGCTCTGGCGCTGCAGAACGTCCGGAAAGAACAAGACGCGTTGCAAAGGCGGCTCAGTTTGGCGGAAAGTCCCGCGGCCTGTGGGGATCGGCTGGTTCGGCATTTTCATGAGGAAGCCTTCCTGCTTATGGAAACGCTAAAGCGCCGCGGCACGCTGACCGGGCCGGAACAAATACGCATCCGCAAAAAGATTTCCTTGAAGCTTGATCTCATCAATCGGCTTGAAGAACAGTTTCACGTTCACCCGGAGGAACCCGATTACAAGGCGGAAGCGGCCAGCAGCTTGAAGCCGCCCGCCCCGGCGCAGGATATTGTCCAGGACCGGACGACGGTCTCAAACAAGAAGACCGGGATCTTTTATCGCAAAGAACACGGCGGTTATATCCAGTTGGAAGACGGCGATTCCTTTACGGTTACGGAATCCGTGGTTAACGCCGTCGGGTTGGAGCATGAGGCCGAGGTTGAGTGCGAACCGCAAAAGAGGCCGGACGGCTCCGTCTTTCAGCATATCACCGTGCTGTTTCAAGGGGACGACACGCATGCGCCCATCGAGCAATATTGGGGATATGTGGAACTGGGTGAACACCATGCCTACTACTGCGTAGATATCCAAAACCCGCAAAACCGTTTTCCCGTACATGAAAAAGATTTGGAGGTCCAGCGCCCCTTTGACGGCGATCCTTGCCTGTTTAATGTAGCCGCGGGCGGAACCTGCGCCAGACTTTCAAAAGTGTTCCGGAACCGGGACGAGATGAACCGCGAACGCGGACAAGCCATAACCGGAAAGCGGAATACGGAGAAAAAGAAAAAAAGCGCCGCGGAAAGTGAACCGTTCCTGCAGGGGTGCAAAATCGCCGTCATTGGAGGACAAGCCAAATGGTTTGAATCCGTGGTCAAACAAACCGGGGCGGAATTCGTCCATGAAAACGGAGAACATCCGGAGCGAATCTTTGCGGAACTGCGCAAATCCCACGCCCTGTTTAAATTGATTACAGCGACCTCGCACGAAGCAACCTGGGCCGGTGTGGAAATCGCCAAAGCCAACGGCATCCCTCATTTTTTGCTGGAAGGCTCCAAAGCCAATCTCAGAAGACAGCTTTGGGAAAACAGAGAGCTCATACGCAGCAGACTTCAGGCCCGTGGCTAGATTGGATATGGAAAATGCATGCACGGCATCCGTGAAACGAAGCAACAAGGACCTTAAGTTCCGCCGGCAAGCGGGAGCTAAGGTCCTTGCTAAATCAAAACCAAGGTTTGTGTCTTGGTACCCCTGCCTGCTGCTTTTCACGATTATCCCTCTTGTTCAGGGGGAGAGGTTGGGGGCTAATCACGGTCCTTTCATTTTTCCCGGTGTCTTGCTCCATTCCTCCCGTGAGGTCTGCTTCACTTCTCCAAACCTCTTTCTCACAAACTGTCTAACGATCTCGAGCATGTCTGCTGCTCCCAAACCTATTTTCTTCTCCTGATTTATCTTCCTTTTTGCTTCCGGATCAAACGGGATAATCGTGCAAAGCGTCCGGAGCAGTGGATATTGACCTGCCAACCATCCCGATCAGTCGAGTTAGCATATCCTCGATTCGATCCAGTCTCTCTTCGCACATTGTGTACCTCCCAAAGCAAAGTCATGTTTCATGTCATTCTATAGCCTTGTTTTGAACAATCTTATATCGCTCTTTTGTTCTGCAAGTGAAGCCTCGAATTCCCGGATAATCGTTTCGCCGCCGCTAAGTTGCCAGCGTTCGATTTCCTGCTTGAAGCCTTCGGCATCGATGTGGCCAAGGATGTAATTGTATGTGGCATCCGCGATGATCGCGGAAAGCTCGGCGTTTTTCTCATCAAAGGTCGGTGAATTGAGCTGAACCGTCGGGTCAAGGGCCAGAAACGATTCATTGTCCTTACTGAGCTGATCCGCAATATAGGTCAGCTGTTCTTTTTTGGCGACCTCCATAATATTTTTGTTGCTGATGTCGGCAATGAGCAGCGAATACAGCGGGTTCACCTCGTACACCCGAAGCTGCGAAGTCTCTTCCGGAAGGACCACTTTCCCGTTTTCCGTATAATAATGTCTCCCCTCAAATCCGTACATCATTATATTGGCGACATCCTTGTCCATGGTCCGGTCAAAAAAGCCAAGCACCTCCCGCAGTTCTTCCTCCGTAGGGATCGCCTTTTTGGAAAACAAATAAAGCCCGTTGTAGTTCGGAATCGACCAGACCTTGTATCCGTGCGGGCCTTTGATCCGGTTGACCAGCGTAAATTCGGCGTCCGGATTGATCGCCCGCGCTTCAATGGACAGCCGCTGAACGTCGGTCATGCTCCCGATAAATACGCCCGCCTCGCCGCGAATGAACTTGTCGCGTTGAATCTCTTTGCTCGTAAGCGGAAAATCCTGATTGATCAGCTTCTCGTCGTACAGCTTTTTCATAAAATTCATCGTATCCATGTACTCGTCCGTCATAAATTCCGGGATGACATGGCCATCCTCAATTTTCCAATTGTTCGGCGTCCCGAAATAAGAGCTTAACGTCTTGAAAATGCCGTACACGAGATCATTGCGGTCCACGACGCCCAGCGTGTCCTGCTTCCCGTTCCCGTCCGGATCGTTATATGTAAATTGCTTCATCACCTCATACAGGTCTTCCAGCGTCTGCGGCGCTTTTAAACCGAGATGGTCAAGCCAGTCCTTGCGCAGAATAACCCCTTGCCGCGAGGAGGGGCGCTCGGTATATAATCCGTATATTTTTCCGTCCACCGCAGTCTGATCCAAAATCTTCCGTTCAAGCTTGCCGAGGTTCGGAAACTCCTCCAAAAACGGCCCGATTTCCCAGAAAACGTCCGAACGAATCGCATTTTTGACCAGATTGTAATCGGAAAATTTCACGAAGCTGACTTTGGCCAAGGAATTGGTCGTCAGCCCGGTCATCATCTTGTCGGTATAAACGCCCTCCGGCACCCAGCGAAGGTCAAGCTGCACCCCCGTCAGCCGCTCGATTTCCGCTACGACATCTTTGGAGGGCGGCTGAGGAAAATGAAGCGGTACCAAAATCGAAATAAAAGTACGATCTTCGCCGGCCGCCGCGTGTTTTGCGTCCCGGTTCATGCAGCCGCCAAGCAGAGAAACGGCGATCAGACAAATGGCAAACGCGCAAAACATGCTTTTTAATCCGCGTTTTTTTCTGAACATTTGATTATGCCTCCCTTAAAAATTCGAAGAATGAAACAAAATGATTATTGCCTAACGAGATGATTATTGTAATTATCTGTAAAACACTTTACACTTGATATAGCCGCAATTCATCACATAAGGTCAGGTGCTGATATTGGTGAAACCGTTAAGCTTTTTGAGCAAATTAATGATTTTTACGATCGTCGTAAGCACGCTTCCCGTGTTGTTCATCGGTACCTTTTCCTATTTGACTTCGACCCGGGAAATCCAAAAAAATGTCAACCAAAGCAAAATTGAACTGATTTCGCAAATTAACTCAAATGTAGAACGTAAATTGACGACTGTCAATCAAACTTTAAATCAGGTGGTCAACTCGACCGTGCTTAAAAGGGCTCTTAACAACCCGCTAAGTGAAAGCGATTTCAAATTATACAACGACTTGCGCAGTGAAATCCGCAACATGCAATCCTTCGATACGAAGCTGGAAGACGTCGTTTTGATCAACATGCAGCAGAACTGGATGGTGAAAAATTCGGGCCTTTACCGGCTGGACGAATATAAGGATCACGAGCGGCTCGAACGGCTGATGGATACGCCAGACAATACCTCGTGGATTTTAACCCCGTCCGCGTGGTTTTACAGCGAGGAAAACATCAATTCCGCACCATGCAATTACAGCATCAGCCTGATCAAGAAGCTTCCGGTCTCCAAGCTGCATAAATACGGGCTGGCCCTGGCGAATATTCCCGCTTGCAGCCTGCAGGACGTCATCGCGACGGACGTAAATTCGCAAGGCAGCATCATTGTCGTCGACGAACACGATCGGATTCTGATCCATCCCGATCCGTCGTTCATCGGCAGGCCGCTCGAAGAGACCGGATTTGCGGATGTGTCCCTGATTGCGGACGAGTCTAAGCCCTCCGGGCAATTTCAAACGTTGATCGGCAAAAAAGATTTTTCCGTCACCTATTTGCGCTCCCAATTGAACGGCTGGGTGTACCTGTCGGTGACTTCGATCGGAAGCCTGACCAAGGAAGCGGGCAAAATCGGGCTGTATACCTTTTACGTCTGCTTGCTTATGCTCATCCTGTCCATCTTGCTGGCCTGGTTCGGTTCACGCCGGATGTATTCGCCGATTGAACGCCTCCTTAATCAGATGGGCCGGCGAAAAACCGATGTCCGCCGGAGGCGGGCCAACGAATTTGAAATGATCGGCGAAGAGCTCCACCAATTGTTCCAGTCGAAATCCCGGCTCGAAACGGAGATCAGCCAGCACATTAGACAGGTTCGCACCTTTTCCTTGATCCAGGCCTTCCAGGGAAAATACAAAAAGCGCGAACTTCTGGAGAAACTCGAACAGCACGGCTACAAAGATCAAATCGAGGAATGGCAAACGATGGCGGTCATCGCGCTGGCGCTCGATTTTGCGGACGATTCGGCTTATGAGAAAAAAGATCTCAACCTGCTGCTGTTCGCCGCACAGAATATGATCGAGGAACTGGCGGATCCCCACAGCAGGTTTGCCCCGGTCATTATGGACCAGACCATCGTGACTTTGATCGGAAGCGCGGACGGAAATGCCGAAACCTTTCATCAAACCGTTTATGCTTTAACCGAAAAACTGCAGCACGAAATCGGCCAATATCTGAAACTGCAGGTCAGCATCGGTATGAGCTTGCCTTTCCAATCCATTCACAAAATATCCATCGCCTACCGGGAAGGAATCGAAGCGCTGAAATACCGGATAAAACTGGGCACCGGCGTGATTGTCCAATACGAGAACATCAACTCCGGCAAGCATGTATTGAACTTGAACTACCCGACCCATAAAGAAAACGACCTGATGGACGCGGTCAAGCTGGCCGAACCGGGCAGAGCGAAAGAGCTTACCGGCCTGCTTTTTAAGTCCTTGTTCGCCCAGGAGCTCTCGCCGCAAGAGTATCAAATTCCGCTGACCCGCCTGCTGAACAATTTGCTGATCATGATGCAGGAATCGGGGATTTCGCTGCAGCAGATCCATCACGCCAACAGCTCGTTGTTTGAGGAGATGCTCGACCTGCACACCAAAGCCGAAATCGAGGACTGGTTCTGGACCACGGTCATCCAGCCGATGATCAAAATTTTCAACAGCAGGCAAAACGCGCAGTATCACAATATATCGGAGAAAATCATCGATTTGATCCAGCATCATTACGACACCGACCTGACCCTGGAGGAATGCGCCTCGCGCCTGCACTACAATGCGAACTATATTAGCAGCATTTTCCGCAAGGAAACGCAGTACTCTTTCAGTGAATATCTCACGATGTACCGGTTCCAAATGGCCAAGAAATGGCTGAGGGAAACGGATATGCCGGTCAAGGATATCGCGGCAAAGCTCCGGTACAACAACTCGCAGAACTTTATCCGTTCTTTCCGCAAGGTGGAGGGCATGACGCCGGGGCAATACCGCGACGCCGCCGCTTCGCACGGGCCCGGCAAGATCCGTGAATCGATTTAGGCCGATTGCGGCGGACCTTGCATCGCTGGCTCCCATCCGGGCCTGCGAACAAGAAAAGCGCAGCGGGCTGCCCCTTCTGCGCTGTTAGCTTGGATCAGTATTCCAAATCAGGCGTTTTTCACTTGAATCGGCTCTACCTTTTTCATCAGGAACAGATAGTTCACAATCGCAATTACGATCAGTACCGCGGAGAAAATCAGCGCCGGTACGAACGAGCCTGTGCTGGCTACGATGAAACCGGTAATGATCGGACCAACGACACCGCCCATGTTGGAGACGGAGTTTTGCATCCCCGCAACAACGGAGGTCATGTTCTTCGGAGCCACATCGCCCGGAAGCGCCCACACCTGGGAGGCAGCGACCGTTGTGCCGGACTTGGCGATACACAGCAGCACCACGGCGAGAACGGCAGACTCGGCAAAAGCAGCAAAACCGATGCAGGCGGCCATTAGGAGACCAATAACCAGAAAGAGCTTGCGTGTTGCGGTCAAGGATAGCTTTCCGCTTGAGTAAATCCGGTCGGATAACCAGCCTGCGGCCACCTCGGCAACCATCGCACACAGCAGCGGCAGTGAGGCTACGAACCCCATTTCGATCAGATTCATTCCCCGTTCCTTGACCAGATACGTGGGAAGCCATGTAATGAAGAAATAGGAGTTGTAGTTAATCATAAAGAACCCGATACACATCGCCCAAATATTTCTGTGCTTCAGCAAATGATACCATTTCATCGGCTGCTTGCTGTCAGTGCCCTCTTTCTTGGTCTGGCCCTCGCGGATGTGCTGCAGCTCCGCTTCATTGACTCCCTTATGCTCCTCCGGGGTTTCCTTGAAATAAAGGAGCCAGATGATGCCCCATATGACGCCGAGCACACCGATAATGACAAAGGTCATTTTCCAGCCGTACATGGCGATCAGCCAGACGATCAGCGGCATGGCAATGGCCCCGCCAAACTTGGAACCGCTGTCAAAAATACCGGATACGGTTGCTCTTTCCTTGTCCGGGAACCATTTGGACGCGATTCCCGCATTGCTCGGATAAGCCGCCGCTTCCCCGACGCCCAAGGCAACCCGGAAGCCGAGCAGTGACTTGAAGCCGGTCGCAAGCCCGGTCACCGCCGTCGCCAGCGACCACCAGATGACGGCGAAGCCAAGCGTCTTCTTTTGGCCGAAACGGTCGGCAAACCAGCCGGCCGGAATTTGCAGCAGCGCATAGGACCAGAAGAAGCCGGACAGGATAATGCCCATTTGCGCTTCGCTTAACGAGAATTCATCCGTCAAAAATGGAGCGGCAGCCGAAAGCACCGTGCGGTCAATATAGTTAATGGCAATCGCCGCCCACATCAGAAAGGCAATAACCCAGCGGACTTTGGACTTTTTGCGGACAGGTTTTGATTCAGTGGCGGTTGTCGGTTCATTAGCTTGCATGTTGTCTAACCTCCCTGTTCCCAAGTCGGGATACAATGTTAAGAATAATTACAGCCCGTTCACCACGTGCTGCGGCGACTTCTCATGGACGATTACGTCTACAATATTGCGGACACAGGTCATGCCAAGCGTGTTCACCGCGCCATCCGTATACCCTGCGATATGCGGTGCGGCGATAAAGTTCGGCAGCGTGAACAGCGGGTGCGCGGTCAGCGGTTCCTGCTCGAATACGTCCAGCGCGGCGCCTGCGATTCTTTTCTCCTTCAAAGCCTGATACAGTGCCTCCTCATTGACGATGCCGCCTCTGGATGCGTTTACCAGGAAGGCGCTTTCTTTCATCATAGAGAATTGGTCCGCTCCAATTAAATTGCGAGTTTGTTCGATCAGCGGCATATGCAGCGTAATGAAGTCGCTTTCGCTTAGCAGCTCGTCCAGCCCGGCCAGACGCACCTTCCACTGCTCCGCAAACTTATGGTCAGGGTACGGATCATACGCAAGCAGGCTCATATCGAATCCGCCCGCCCTGCGCGCGACCTCTTTCCCGATGCTGCCCAGTCCGATGATGCCCAGCGTCTTGCCGTAAACGTCCGTACCGAAAATTTTCGGCCACTCGCCTGCCTTGGTGCCCTGGTCAGCCGCCGGAATCTGCCTGGCAAGCGCCAGCATCAGCCCGAAAGCAAAATCCGCGACTGCATGTTTATTCGCGTTCGGAACGTTGGTCACCCAAACCTGCCGTTCCTTGGCCGCTTGCAGGTCGATGTTATCGACGCCTACGCCGTGTTTACACACAATTTTCAGGCTGGGAATCCGCTCAAGCACATGTCCGTTAATCGTATTAAAAGCAACGATAGCCGCGGCTGCACCCTGAGCCTCCCTGATAAAATCCTCCTCCCCGATATCAGCAGGCAGATGAACCAGTTCAAGGCCATGCTGCTCCAGGTAGCGGAACGGTTCATCCGAATATTTGCCGAACGACGGCGATGTGGAAACTACTTTCATCCTGAATTGCCTCCTTTATCTTAGTCTATACACGCTTTGGCGCCAGTTCGGCAGCGGAACGGATGGCGGCCAGCAGGCTTGCTTCATCCGCCTTGTTCTGCCCGGCAATATCAAACGCTGTCCCATGGTCCACCGAGGTGCGGATCACACCGCCTTTCAGGCCCACCGTAATGTTCACGCCTTCCTCCAGGCCCAGCACCTTGATCGGAATATGACCCTGGTCATGGTAGCAGGCCACCACGATATCGAAATCGCCGCGTACGGCCCGGAAAAACACCGTATCTCCCGGCAGCGGGCCTTCCACATGAATGCCTTCCGCCCGCGCTTTTTCGACGCCCGGTACAAGCTGCTTTTCCTCTTCGCCGTTGCCGAACAACCCTTTCTCGCCCGCATGCGGGTTAATGCCGCAGACGGCGATGCACGGGTTCGCGTATCCGGCGCGCTTGAGCGTTTCATCAGCCAACGCGATCACCTTATAAGTCCGTTCCGGTGTGATGGACTGAATGGCTTCAAGCAGCCCCTGATGCGTCGTCAGATGAATCACCTTCAGCTTGGGCGAGGACAGCATCATGGAATAGTCTTCCGTCCCGGTCAAATCCGCCAAAATTTCCGTATGCCCAGGATAGCGGTGGCCGCCCATATGCAGGGCTTCTTTGTTCAGCGGAGCTGTACAGATCGCCTGGATTTCCCCGGCTTTGGCCAGCTCGACCGATCGCTTCAGAAACTGGAACGCCGCATCTCCCGCGGCCGCCGAAAGCTGGCCGAAGGGCAGCTCCTCCGGCAGCAGGTTCTGATCCAGACAATCGATCGTTCCCGGTTCGAACCGGCATTCCTGAATGGAATGCACGGGGTTCAGCACCAGACCGGAGCCCGTCACGCTCAATGCCCGTTTCATGATTTTGGCGTCCCCAAGCACAACCGGCCGGCACTGCGCATACACTTCCCGATGTCCTAACGCTTTTACGATAATCTCCGGACCGACGCCCGCCGCGTCGCCCATCGTAATCCCGATAATTGGTTTCATAATGCCCCTCCTTGCAGTTTCAGCACCGCTTTCTCCATTACAGCTTCCGAGCCGAAGTTGCCCGCCTTGGTCACTGCGAAAATATCTTGTTCTCCGGAAAGTTTACCAAGCGGTATGCCGTTCTCCACCTCTGCCAGCAGCCGGAATTCATGCAGGTTCAGCCTTTGGAATACCTGATGCGCCGTGTCTCCTCCGGTCAGGAACAGATGCTGCAGGCCGTGTCTAGTCACCAGCTCTGCGGCGCATTGCCCCAGCGCCTGCGAGATCCGGTTGCTGATCTCCACTGGGCCAAAGCCGAACCGCTGCCCGGCCCTTCTTGTTTCCTCTACTTTATCCGACGAAAATAACACCACATGCCTGTTTTTCCCCAAGGCATCATCCGCCAACCGCCGCAGCTTCTCCAGTTCGGCCTCCATGACGGTTTCGCCGCTGATCACCCGAACTGCGTCCATTTCGATGCCCGTCACCCCGGCCACCTGCAGCACCCGCTCCAGCTGTCTGCGGCCAGCCGGGCTTACGCTGCCGACCACCAGCAGGACAGGCTTTTCCGATCTCGGCAGGGCCTCCTCGGTATGCACGCGGGACAAGCCGTAGGCCTGGGGCAGATACCGGATCAGCCCGGATGAGCCGGCCCAGATGACCGAATAGGATAGCGGCGCGATATGCTTCACGATCGTCTCCATGTGGGCTTCCGTTGCGGAATCCGCAACGATATAGGCAATCCGCTGTTCCTTGAACGCAGCCATCCGGGCTGCGATATGCTCCGTTCCTTGCTCCAGATCGGCTCTGGACAGATGTCCCACCTTCCGCTGCGCCTGATCGCCGATCAGCTTGACCAGGCGCGATTCCTGCACCGGCGTCTTGGGATCATGAGCAGCTTCCGTTTCATGCAGCTTTATGCCGTTCACATAATGAATCCCGTCGATCACCTGCCGTCCATTCCCGATATAAGCGGGAGCAATGATGACAAAATCCGGCGCAAACACGTCATATACCGCGTTGATCTCCTGCCCCACGTTCCCGCGCATGGTGGAATCCATTTTTTTGTACAGCACGTCAAAGGGCTCATTGCGGATTTGCCGGCATGCTTCCTGAACCGTCCGGTAGGCTTCTTCCCCGGACAGGGACCTGCTGTCCGTATTCAGGATCACCGCTTCGTTCGGAAGCGGATTTGTTTCCCGCCGCCCCAGGACAACCGACACCTGCAGGCCGTAATGGACGAGCTGTCCCCCGCAATCACTGGCGCCGGTCAGGTCGTCGGCAATGACTGCTATCCTCATGCCATCACCTTCAAGAGCTTTGCGGGAGCAGCTTGCGGTAGATCACTTTCATGTCTTCCACGCTGACCGGCTTCGGATTGTTGTTCAGCAGCCGGGTAACCTTCGCTGCGGAGAATGACAGCTCCTCGACATCTTCCTCGGATACGCCGTACTGCTGCAGATTTTGCGGGATGTTCAGCTCCTGCGTCCACTCGGCAATGCGCCGGATGACGGCCTCCGCGGCTTGCTGTTCGGACAGCCCGTGCACATCCAGGCCCATCGCAGCACCGGCGGTTCTCAGGCGGGGAGCCGCCGCGTCCATGTTGAATTCCATCACATGCGGCAGCAGCATGGAATTCGCCACCCCGTGGGCAATCTTGAATTTGCCGCCAAGCGGATAGGCCAGAGCATGCACCGCAGCCGTTCCGGCGCTGGTCAGCGCCATGCCGCCGTACATCGAGCCAAGCAGCATGTTCTCTCTTGCCTCAATGGACGAACCGTGATGATATGCCTCAAGAATGTTAGAGGCGATAAGGCGGATCGACTCCAGTGCAAACATATCGCTGAGCGGATTCGCCTTGTTGGAAATCAAGGATTCAAGCGAATGGGTAAAGGCGTCCATACCGGTGGCGGCGGTTACCGCCTGCGGCAGACCAAGCGTCACTATCGGATCAAGGATGACAAGCTGCGGCAGCAGATAGGGGCTGACCACACCGATCTTCAACTCTTCCTCCGGAATCGTCACAATCGCATTGGGTGTCACCTCGGCGCCGGTTCCCGATGTCGTAGGGATGAGCACCGTTGGAATGCCTGCCTGTTTGATCAGGTTTGTGCCCAGGAAGCCGCGGATCGAGCCGCCGTTGGCCGGCAGCACGGACAATATTTTGGCCGCGTCCAGAACGCTGCCGCCGCCGATGCCGATAATGACATCACAACTCGCACCCGCTGCACCCAATGTTTTTTGATATACCTCTTCAATATTTTCCAGCGTTGGCTCCGGCAAAATATCCAGCGTCACCTGCGCCTGAATGCCCTTCTCCGTGAGCTGCTTCAGCAAGCCGTCCAGGATGCCGGAGCTTTGGATAAACGGCTGCGCCACAACCAAAGCGCTGCGGATTCCGGCAGCCACGGAGTCCAAATGCTCGCCTAAAGTGTGAAGGCTATCTCTGCCGGCGATGATTTTGGCTGCTGTCTGAAACTGATACAAATCCTGCATCGTTAACTCTCCTTCCCATTATCTGTCTCTAATGTTTATCTCAGCATGTAGCTGCTGACCATCTCCTGTACAATCGCCAGGGCCTCGCCGGACAACTCGCTGACCGGCAGCTTCGGCGGACCGACAGGAATGCCGGACAATTCCACCGCTTTCTTCAGTACGGACGGCAAGGTACCGTATTTGAACGTATCGCGCAGCGGATTCAGCAGGTCCTGGGCCTTCTGCGCTGCTTCGAGATCCCCCTTGAGCCAGTTCTGGTAAATGGACACGACGACCTCAGGCAGCATGTTGGCCGTAGCCGCCACCGCTCCGCTGCCTCCGGCGTTTAACGTCTGCAGAATCAGGGAATCGGTGCCTGCCAGCACGGAAAAATCTTCGCCTTGCGTGGCCTGAATATACTGCTGAATGTTCTCAAACTTGCCGCTGCTGTCTTTAATGGCGACAATGTTGGGGATTTTGGCCAGCCGCGCCACCGTATCCGCTTCCAAATGAACGCCTGTGCGTGAAGGAATGTTGTACAGGAGTACCGGCAGCGCAGTGGATTCGGCGATTTTGGCAAAATGGACGTACAACTCCTCCTGTGAAGGAGCGATAAAAAACGGGGTAATGACCGATAAGGCATCTGCGCCAAGCTCTTCCATTTTCTTCGATAGTCCAATGACGTCCGCGGTTGCGTTCCCTCCGCTGCCCATGATAACGGGAACTGCGCCGTTCACCTCATCCACGACAATTTGAGCCAGCTTCAGCTTCTCCTTCTCATCCAGCAGATGAAACTCCCCGTTCGTTCCGAGGGCAAACACACCGTTAACACCTGCATCGATCATCCGCCGCGTGAGCTGGCGGGCAACCTGTTCATTCACTTGCTGCTCTTTTGTCAAAGGAGTCAGCATGGCGGGAATAATGCCTTTGAATTCCATGGTTAAGCCTCCTATATTCAAGTGTTCCTGTTTCAGAATTGAACTGTTTTCATATACAAGCGCTTTCAAATGTGATTATAGTCCCGTCTGTTCAATTTAACAACACATTTTGAAAAAATGTTCAAATTAAAAACAACATGTTTCATTATGAAACATGTTGTCCTGTTTAGCTAGTTACTTTATTTTCCTCCACAGCGTGGTCCGGCTGATGCCCAGGCGTTCGGCGGTTTTCACCTGATTCATGCCTTCCTCCAGCAACACCTGCTGGATAATCCGCTGCTCAATTTCCTCCAGCGTTCCGCTGAGATCAAAGTCCGGTTTCCCGTATTCGGTCCGCATCCGCCTGGTGGACAACACCTCGCTGATTTCCCCCTGCTCAATGTACAAGCCTTTGGCAAGCAGCACGGCTTCTTCGATCACCTGACGCAGCTGATGAATATTGCCGCGCCATTCAAACCGTTCAAGCTCCTCTCTCGCTTCATCTCTGAGCCCGACCACCTGCTTGCCGTACTTGGCGTTATATTCGTTGATGTACAGCAGAGAGAGGCCTTCAATATCCTCCTTGCGTTCCCTCAGCGAAGGCAGCGGCAGCGTGACTTCCGCCAGCCTGTAATACAGCTCCGCGCTGAATCCGCCGCTCTCGGTCCGCTCCAGAATATCCTCCCTGGAGGACACAATCCATTGAAAAGCAGGCGTTTGCTTGTCCAGATAGTCCGCCAATCTCTTCTGCTCAGCTTCACCAAGGGCGTCAATGTCGCGCAAAAATACAGTGCCGCGCGCAAGACTGCCGAACAGTTCCTCATTCCGCTCCTCATTCAGCAGCATGTCCCACAGATCCTGTGAAGCCAGCCCGCATTCGATTTTCAGAAACGGCCGCAGCCCTCTTTCGCCGCCAAAATGAATAAACTGAGCCAGCAGCTCTTTGCCTGTCCCTTTTTCCCCGGAAATCCAGACGGAAAGCTGCTGATCGCGATAGCTCCGCGCTTTGTCCAGCGCATGCCTCATCTCGCTGTTATGGCTGACGATGTTGCCGGCCACCTGGGCCGCGCGAAAGCCGGCCTCAGCCGGTACAAGGGAAGCCCCCCGCAGCCTAAGCTCATCCCGGCTTTTGCCGCCCGCGATCCGCAATACGGCCAATGGCCCGTCCGGACCCGGCAGCGGGTAACCGCTGACCCGCCAGATTTGCTCCGCCTGCTCCAGCATGGTATGGAACGTACCCTCCGTTAGGATCTCGCGGACGATACGCCCTATTTTTTCTGAATCCATAAAAGGGGCCATCTGCCGGTTGAAATACGGATTGCCGAACACCTGCCGCTGCTCGCGGTCATAAACAGCCACCCCCGCCTGCTCTGCCTGAAGCACCTGGTAGGCCATGCCGTATTCCCGTTTGCACGCTTCAAACAGCGCATGCCACTTCCGCGCCTGCTGGAAGGAACGCAGCACGCTCTCTTTGCCCGAGGTCAGCAGAAAACCGATCAAACCCAGCTTTTCCGCTTCCTTAACGGTAATGACGTCCCCGACGATAATCTGATACCCCTGCTCCCGCAGCTCCTGCAGCACCTGGCCAACCCCGGATTCATCCTGAACCGTGTAGGAGGAAATTTTCATATCCAGCACCTCGCACACCGCCGCCGCGCCGGCGACCACCTGGGCGAAGCCAACGATCGCCACCTTGCCGGGATATCCTTTGGCCAGCGTCAGCACCCTCAGCATATCGTAGCCGGACACTTCAATCTCAACGACAGGAATGGCGACCCTGGACTGGATCAGCTTGGCCGTGCCGCCGCGGCTGATAATGATATCCGTCCCGCTGCTCGCCGCTTCCTCGGCATATTTCAACCCCTGCTGCAAATCCCCGGTTTCCACCCTCAGCTCCATATCCTGGCCTTCCGCCAAGCTGAGAATCATTTCCTTCAATCCTTCATACGGCGCAATCGCCAGTACCTTCACGTCCATCATCCTCTGTTTCAGAGATAAACATTTCTTAGTTACACTATAATCAAGATGAACGTACTGTTTCAATAACTTACAGTCCAAATGGTACTGCTCCGACTCCATCGGCACGAGGTCCAGCTCTCCTTAGGAGCCCGCGAGCCCACGTTCGGGATCTTTCCCCTAAAGATGAGAGGTAAATAGAGGCATTTGTTTCAGGCCAAATTGATCTCTTTAATTTGGGCAGGCGGGATTTTCGGCTTGCGGTCCTCTGTCAGCAGTCCGTTGATTTCCTGCTGCACATCGGCAAGCTGGGTGTAACAGTAGCCGCAAATATAATCCAAGCTTTTGATCGCCCGTGTCAGGCCTTCGAACCGTTCGAGGAATTCCGCTTCCGTTAAGACCTGGCGGCCATACCCCCAGCCTTTGTCCGACCTAAAGGCGATCCCGCCAAATTCGCTGATGATGATCGGCTGCCCGCGGTACCCGTAGCCTTCGGCCAAAGCGTATTTCCAGTGATTGCAGGTTGTTTCCCTATTTACGATAGCATCCTTGCTGTCTTTATACCGCCGCAAAAACCCGTCGCCCGTTTCCACGTAATCATGGAGCGTCAAAATATCGGAAACGGTATGCTCCCAGCCGTCGTTCGTAATGACCGGACGGTAGGGATCGACCGCTTTGGTGAGATGGTAGATGCCTTCGGTAAATTTCTGCTGCCTTACGTCACGGAGGATGGACGGAATGCCCCACGATTCGTTGAACGGCACCCAGGTAATAATGCTGGGGTGATTGTACTGTTGATCGACGATTTCCAGCCATTCCTTCGTAAACGCCTCAATCGCACGGTCGTGAAATTCGAAGGTCGCGGCCATTTCCGACCAGACCAGCAGCCCTTTGACGTCGCACCAATAGAGAAAACGGGCATCCTCGATCTTCATATGCTTGCGCACACCGTTGTAGCCCATTTCCAGCATCCGGTCGATATCGGCAATGATCGCTTCCTCGCTGGGCGGCGTTAAATGGCTGTCCGTCCAATAACCCTGATCCAAAATCAACCTTTGATAGAACGGCGCATTGTTCAGCAGCACCTGGCCGTTCTCGATCGAAATCTTTCTCATCCCAAAGTAAGAAAAGACCCGGTCAACCACCTGATCTTCCGCATACAGCACAAATTCCACGTCATATAAATTCGGATGCTGCGGCGACCAGAGGCATTTTTTCCACGGCCCGTTTGCCTCGTGCACCAAATCAACCTCCACCGACAAGTTCGGGCGATCCGCTGCCAGCGCGACCCGCTTCACCGGCTTGCCCTTCAGCGTCACGATCGCCTCCAACCGCAAATCACCGGGTTTTTCCACGCCGCTTATCCGGTAATCGAAACGGACCGTGGAGCGGTCGATATCCGGTGTAATTTTGACCGCGTCCAGCCGCTGCGCCTCCACGAATTCCAGCCAAACCGTCTGCCAAATTCCCGTTGTCTGGACATAAAAGCACTCGAAGCTGTCCTTGGTCCAACGCTGCTTCCCCCTCGGCTGTGTGCAATCGTCGCTATCCTCTACTTTTACCGTAATTTGATTGTCTGCCCCGAAAACCAGATAAGGGGTGATATCGAAGCCAAACGCCGCGTAACCGCCATGATGGCTGCCGGCCATCCTGCCGTTGATCCATACTTTGGCGATATAATCCACCGCCTGAAAGTGCAGGATCACCCGCTTGCCTTCGGCCTCCTTCGGGATATGAACCGATTTGCCGTACCAGACCTGCGGGTGGAATTCCTCGATGCCGATCCCGCTGGCCTGTGTTTCGTACGTAAAGGGAACGGTAATCGTATGCGTTCCCGCAAACTTTTCCGGCCAGTTCTCTTGCTCGCCGACATTGTCGTCGTCGAAACGGAAGTCCCATGCGCCGTTCAAATTGAGCCAATGCTCCCGGACGAACTGCGGCCTGGGATAATCCTTCTCATAAGCTCCGGTTGTCACTGTTCTCCTCCTGTTCAATTGCACGTAATAATGCGGCCCTGTTCCATATGAAATACGCCAGAAATCTAACGATTGTATCCGTCGCTATTTGGCGAAAAATGGCCCTTTCTAAATTTTAACGGTTGTGAGCGCTGCTAACTGCTCTAATCTGAGCCAAAACAGCCGAGTTTTAGCTAAATAAGCGCCACGGCAACCGTTAGAGTTTGAAAACGGCGTTGATGGAGCAAATAGCGGCTGCGGCATCCGTTAGAATGGAAATGGATTCTACTAGGCCCGTTCGGTTTTAATCTCCAGCGCGTACACTGACGCCGGGCGCAGCGGGCAGCCTTGCCGCCAGGCAGCAAGCGGCACCGTTCGCGATTGGCAGGCGATGCGGTCCGGCTCGAATACGGAATTGATCGCTTCAAAGGAATCGCCCGTAATTTCGTGCAGCAGCAGTGTGTCCCCGGACGGCTCTAGCCCAAGCAGATTCAGCTCGGCGCGGACTTCCCCGAGGCTGCGGTTGACGATAAAGACGGTGACGACGCTCCCGTCTTCGTTCACGCACGCCGCCACGTCCAAGTCCGGCAGCGCGCCGAGATCAAACGGAGCCGGCTTGTTCGCGCGCACGGCGAAGGTGCCGCACGCCACGTCGGCGGGAAGCAGCCGCCGGATGTCCCGGTTCGCGTACAGCTTCAACACTTCGTAGGTCGGCGTGCCGTACACCGTGAGCGGCTGGCCGCTCCAGCCCGGCGTTTTGCCGCAATATTGGTCGGCGTAATAATCGCCCACGCGAATGCAGCCGCCGAGCCAGCCGTTTACGAGATCGGAGAAGCTGCCGATGTGCACGATGTCGCTTGCGCGCAGCATTTCATTGAGATTCGCGGCGTTCGCCACCGCCGCTCCCAGCGTATGCTCATCCGGCAGCCCTTTCCGCACCGTGTTCGGATAATACATCGTGTTGTATTCGGTGATCGCCACCTTCACATGGCGATGCTTCTCGTTCAAGCTGATCTGCTCCAGCGTTCGCCGGAGATCTTCCCGGGTCCACTCGGGAAAAGAAGCGATCGCTTTGTAGCGCTCTTCGGCCGGCGTATCCCGGTCCATCCCGAAACGACCGTATCCGTGGTACAAATGCAAGGTCAAATAATCGATATGTTCGCCCGCGATATCAAGCACCGCCCGGTTCCATTCCTGATCGGTATGCCCGCAGGCCAAAATCACAAGCGACGGGTCCGCCGCCTTCATCGCCTCGGCAAACGTTACGCAGCGCTCCGCAAAGCGGCCCGCGGAGCAGGTGCCGACCTGCCACCCGCCCCACACTTCATTGCCGATCTCCCAATACCGGACGTTGTACGGCTCGGGATGTCCGTTCGCCGCCCGCTTCGCCCCCATCGGGGTATCCATGCCGCCGTTGCAGTATTCCACCCACCGCGCGGCTTCCTCGGGCGTCCCCGACCCGTCGTTGACGCAGATCAGCGGCTCCACCCCAAGCTCCCGGCAAAAGCGGATAAATTCGTCCGTGCCGAAATATTTGCACGTCCACCCGCCCCACGCTTCGTTGTACATCACCGGCCGCTCCAATACGGGGCCGACGCCATGCTCGAAGTGGTAAGCGCTGATGTAGTTGCCGGCCAGCCTCATCATGCCGGCGTTCAGCGCCCGCGCCATCTCCATCACTTCGCGCTTCACCCCGCCGATATGGTCCGCCGGCAGCAGGGATACGTGATCGAGCCACAGCATGCCGGTGGACACATGATCGTTCCATCTCGGGTGGTCGGCCGGCACGTACACCCGGATTTCGGCGTTGGCGCAGGCGCGGGAGACGGACAACTTCGCCTCGTATTCCCGCCAGTTATGGCTGCCCAGGTCGATCCTAACAAGCCCAAGCAGCTCTCCCGTGCACCGGTCCGCCGCCTCGACGATCACGTATTTCAGCTCGACCGACGCCCGCGCCACCAAGCGCACCGCATATTCGCTCGGCCCCTCTAAAGCGGCCGCCTGCGCGATCCCGGCATCCGCCTCGTCGTCGCTCAAGACGCGAATGCGCACGGCGCGGCCCGAGTGCTTCGGCGCCGGCGCCTCCAGCGCGTACCGGGTATTCCGCCCGTTCGTATAAGCGCTCCAAGCCCCGGAAACCGCACCTCTGCCTTCGGCGCCGCTTTCAAAATCCATGTCTTTGAGCGGATAGGCCAGCATCGCCTCCATATGGTCGCGGATATCCTCCACAAAATGCCCGAACAGGTACGGGTTCACCGTAGGCCCGCTGGCCCGGCCGCCGTCAATCGTAATCTTCGCGTTTGCCTTCAACCTGATCCCTCCCAGCTTTTTTAAGTATTAGAAAGTATGAGCTTCGGAGCCGCTTAACCTTTAATCGACCCAATCATCACGCCTTTGACGAAATGCCGCTGCACAAACGGATACATGATGAGCACCGGCAGGCTGGAGACGATAATGACCGCATATTTGATGCTCTCCGCCAGCAAAACCTTGTCCTCCATCCCCACAAGTCCGTCCACCGCGTCCGATTGGCTGATCAGCAAAATTTCGCGCAGCACCAGTTGCAGCGGATACAATTCTTCGCTGCGGATATATATGAGCGCGTTAAAAAACGAATTCCAGTGTCCAACCGCGTAAAACAGCACCATGACCGCCAGGATCGGCTTCGACAACGGCAAAATGATGCTGGCGAGCAGCCGCCAGTTGGAGCAGCCGTCCATATGGGCCGCCTCCTGGAGCTCCCAGGGAATGCTGGACTGAAAATACGTCCGCATGACGATCAGATTGTACGTCGAAACCGCCCCCGGCACGATCAAGGCCCACATCGTATCGACCATCCCCAGGTCTTTGACCAGCAAGTAAATCGGAATCAGCCCGCCGCTTAAAAACATCGTCAGCGTCACGATCAGCATCAGCCCTTTACGCAGGGGCAGATCCGGCCGCGACAACGGGTACGCCGCCAGCAGCGTCATAACGATGTTGACGGCCGTGCCGACCGCCGTATAAAGAATCGAATTGGCATAACCTCTCCAGATTTTGTCGTTATCCAAAATATTGGCGTAAGCGTCAACCGTAACGCCCTTCGGCAGCAGCCACACTTCCCCGCCCAGCACCTTGGCCGGATCGCTGAACGAAGCGCTAACCACAAACAGCAGCGGATACAACACGATGACGATAATGACCGCCGCGATCAGGTACACAAGCCAATCAAACCACCGTTCGTCAGCCGGGCCGGCCTGCGCCTTGGGCGCCGCGGCTCGTTTGGACATCTGCCCCGCCTCCTTTACCATAAACTCGTCTCCGACGTTTTGCGGGCAAAACGGTTCACCAGAAGCAGCAGCGTCAGATTGATCACCGAATTGAACAGCCCGATCGCCGCCGTGTAGCTGTATTCCCCCTGCAGAATCCCGGTCTTGTACACGAACGTGGAGATCACGTCGCTCGCTTCGAGGTTCAGATTGTTTTGCATCAGCAGTATTTTCTCAAACCCGATGTTCATAAACTGCCCTACGTCGAGAATCAGCAAAATGACGATGACCGGCACGATCCCCGGCAATGATACGTGCCGGATGCGCCGCAGCCGGGAAGCCCCGTCCATTTTGGCCGCTTCGTACAGCTGCGGATTGATCCCGCTGAGCGCCGCAATATAGATGATCGATTGCCAGCCCATGTTCTGCCAGATATTTGAGCCGATAAAAACGGTCTTGAACCAGCCGGCGGATTCCATAAACCGGACCGGTTCGCCGCCGGACGCCTGGATCAGCTGGTTGACCGGACCGGCGGGCGACAGCAGCACCGTCAAGATGCCCACGATGACGACCACCGAAATGAAGTGCGGGATATAGGTGATGTTCTGCAGCAGTTTGCTGTACGTTTTGCTGCGGATCTCGCCGATCAGCAAGGCCAGCAGAATCGGAATCGGAAAGGCGACAACCAAGGAAAACAGATTGATCGACAGCGTATTCCACAGCAGCCGCCCGAAATAATACGAATCGAAAAAGCGCGTAAAGTGATCGAAGCCAACCCATTCGCTGCCGGCGATTCCTTTCGCCGGATTGAAATTTTTGAAGGCGATCTGCAGCCCGTAGAGCGGCCCATAGTGGAACAGCAAATACCAGGCTAGCGGCAAAAGCAGCATGAGGTACAGGTCGTACCTTTTGGCGATCTCCCGGGCCAGCCGGGGGCCCCGTTTCGAATGGTTCCGGGGCACTGCGGCGGCTGGCGGGGCCTCCGTGTTTTTCATGGAAATCCACTCCTTATCCGCACAAGTTCCTCATCAATGCTGCATCTTGTCGTAAGCTTCCTGATACAGCTTCTCCAGCTCGTCCAGCTTCATCTTCTTCAGCGTGGACTGGAATTCATCCCATTTGTCAAAGCTCAGCGCCCCGGCGATAAACTTGGTGCTTTGCTCTTCGTAATATTTGTCGATGTCGGTCCGCAGGATATTGACCTCCTGCGCCGTCTGCTCGTCAAACATCGGGGTCGCGTAGCGAACCTGCGGCATATACGGATCAAGCTGCTGCTGCGCCTCCTGCACCTGCGGAGGATTGATGTAGGAAGCGACCTTTTCGCTGATCAGATGGGGCGCTCCGCCTCCGGCGTAGGGGGTGATTTTCGGCTGGGTCTCCGAAGTCGAGTATTCCGGCTTATAGTAGGGAATGCCGTCCTTCAATTCATAATGCTCGCCTTCCCGGCCGAACCGCAGCAGCGTAGCTCCTTCGTCGCTAAAGAAATAATCGATCCAGCGCATGGTCGCTTCCGGGTATTTATTGACCGAAGTGATCGCAAAAGCTCCGAAATCCCGCGGCACCGGCAAGGCCTGGGCTTGCAGCCGGTCCCCGTGCGGCCCTGCGGGAGGTGCGATCCCTTCATATTGATCCGCGATCGGCAGGAAGTTGTTGTTCGTCTGATCGAAGAACACCCCCGTTTTGCCCGAGCCCTGTTTGGCCAAATACTGCGCTTCCGTATGCGAGAACACTTCCGGGTCGAGCAGCTTCTCTTGATAAAGCTTGTTCAGGTACATCAGCATCTCTTTGTTGCGGTCGCTGCCCATCCAAATTTTCACCTTGCCGTCGACGATGTTAATGTTGTAGCCAAGCTGCTGGTCCAGGCCAAACGACCCGCTCATCATCGTGACGATATGCAGGCCGACGCGGGCGGTCAGCGGAATTTCGTCCTTTTGCCCGTTGCCGTTCGGATCCTGGTCACGGAAGGCCGCCAGCACGTCGTACAGCTCGTCCGTCGTCTCCGGTACCTTCAGGTTCAGCTTCTCTAACCACGCTTTGTTGATCCATTTCTTGTCCGTACGCGCCGCGGCCAGCGTCACGATGCCCGGTACCGCGTAAACATGCCCTTCCGGCGTCGTGATCGCGGCGCGGATTTCCGGGTACTGCTCCATCAGCTTCGTTAAATTGGGGGCGTATTCGGCAAGCAAATTTTCCAGCGGGATCAACTGGCCGCCCGCTCCGTAGCGGACCGCTTCGAGCGGCGTCAGACCGGACCGGTACAAAGCGTCGGGAAGCTCGTTGGACGCGAACAGCAGGTTTTTCTTCTCCTGAAAACCATCCGTCGGCGCTTCGATGAATTTTACCTGCACATGGCTCATTTTCTCGTAGTCCTGAAACACCGGCATATCTTTAAACGGCCCGTTAACCGGGGCAATCCGGGTGAACATCGTCAACTGAATCGGTTCCCGCACGATCGGAAAACCGTCCTTGCTCACCTCATTTGACGCCGCCGCCTGCGGGGCGGGCTCGTTGCTTTTGCCGGCGCCGGAGCTGCACCCGCCCAGCACCAAACCGGCGATGATCATCATGCTTAACGCCGATCTTTTCCAGTGTTTGCGCATTGTTTACGACCTCCTTTTCTTATCGCCGAACCCATGATGTAAGCGTTTCCTATGATGTGCGTTCATTATAGTCCAGCCTTTGAAGACCGCATATTATAAAAATATGACTATTTACTCCACTATTTTTACGGGCCGGTTCATATAATCTTGCGGCGTCATCCCGGTCAGTTCCTTAAATACTTTAAAAAAATAATTGTACGTCGTAAAACCCACCTGGCTGCTGATTTGCTTGACCGAACAGCGGCCGCTTTCCAGCAGCTTGCGGCTTGCGTCGATGCGCACACGGTTGACATACTCGGAGAACGTCGCCCCCGTTTCTTCTTTAAAGATCCGGCTCAAATACGAAGGGTTCAGTCCGATCGCCCCGGCCGCCAGCTCCAAGGTAACATAGCCCTGGTACCGTTCCAGAATCAGCATGATCGCCTGCGACACATGCTGCGAATACGGGCCGGCCGCACGCTGCCGCTTCAGCCGTTCCAGCAGGGCTTCATAATAAGACGAGATCCACTGCTCCAGTTCGTCCACGGTGCCGATCTTCCCCAAAGCTGCGCGCGAAGGCCACCCGCCCGCGGCGGCTTCGTCCGTGGCGGCTTCGTCTGCTTCGTCCGCCGGCAGCCATTTCTTCCGCGCCTTGTTCCCGATCGAAAGCAGCTCGCTGACGATCATTTGCACCGGCAGGGCATGGACCGGCTGCCGGCGTACGCTGGCGAACACGGACGCGATTAACCGCAGCGCGCCTTCCTTGTCCAGATTTTCTATGGTAAGCAATAGCTGCTTCTGCTCCTCGATGGTCAAGGCGACGCGTTTGCTGCCGGTTCCCGTTTTCGCTCCGGCCGGGGATGCGTCGAGAGCCCGTTCGGCCGAGCGGTAGCTGGCTTCGAGCTGCGCCAAGCTGCCGCCGAAATGGCCGACGGAATAGATGCATTTCAGATTCAGGAACAGCTCGAGCGAGTGGCGCAGCTTGCTCATTAGCCTGGCGGCCTCGCTTGCGGCCGCTTGCTCACTGCGCTCCCGGAACGCCAGAACGACAGCCAAGCGCCCGTTCCCGACATAAGCCGCCATGGCTCCCGGGAGATCGCCCAAACTTTGCTGCATGACGTCAACAGCCTGCTGCATCAGCCGGTTCGTCTCCACGTCGCTGTGCGATTCCGTCAGCAGCCGGAAGGAGACGATTTGCACCGCCGCCGCCGTATAGCACACCGCGCCCGCAAGCAGGCCGCTTTGCCGGGCATAGGCTTCCAGCTCCCGGGCTGCGCCCGGTTTTCCCCGCACGCAGTCAGCGATATGCTCGCGAATCAGCCGCGTACCGGCGCTTGCCGCCATCTCCAGATCCCCGCCCCGACTCTCGGCCGGCCGCTCCCGCAGCTCCAAATCCTCGACCGCCTTGCGCAACGCGGCCATCAGCGTCCCGCCGTCAAGCCGGTGCTTGAGCAAATAATCGGCCGCTCCGTTTTTCAGGCATTCGCGCACATAATCGTAATCGTCATAGCTGCTGAGCATGATCGTTTTGACGGAAGGAAACCGCTCCCCGATCGCGCGCTGGAGCTCCACCCCGTTCATGCCCGGCATGTTCACGTCGATGATGGCGACATGAGGCCGGGTTCGTTCGATCATCCGCAGCGCCGTTTCCGCATCGTAAACTTCTCCGCACAGCTCGAAGCCGTTACCTATCCAACCCGGCAGCGACCCTACATGTTGATGGACCAATGGCTCGTCATCGACCAAAAGCACTTGGAACATGGATCATCCCACCTCTTCCGCTCTAGTTTCCGAACTCCATATCCGGGGAAACCGGATCTCCACCTTCGTGTACAACCCCTCTTCGCTGTACAGTTTGACACCGTAAGGCTCGCCGTACATCCTTGCGATCCGTTCATGCACGTTGCGAACGCCCATGCCGCTGAATCGCGACGGGATTTCCCCTTTTTTCCCGAGCAAAGCATCGATTTGTTCCCGGGTCATGCCTCTACCGTTGTCCATAACCTCGATTTTCAGATCGCCTTCCTCCCCGTAGACGCGAATCAGCACGAAGCCCCCGGAAGCCGCTGCGCCGAGGCCATGCATCAGCGCGTTCTCCACGATCGGCTGCAGCATCAGCTTAAGAACCCGGCATTCCAGCAAAGCGTCATCCTCGATCTGCATATGAACCGGGATCGGGTTCATAAACCTGTATTTCACGATCGATACGTAGCAGGAAACATAATCCAGCTCCTCCCGTACGGTGAGAAATTCGTTTGAGTTGCCGAGCACGCCCCGCATCAGCTCGATCAACGCTCCGGACACCTCCTCAATATTGGGCGCCCCGTTCAGCTTGGCCAAATATTTGATCGTGTTCAGCGCATTGTACAGAAAATGCGGGCGGATCTGCGCCTGCAGCGCGGTCAGCTCCGCCTCCCGCTTCGCCTGCTCGCTGACGCGAATCCCTTCCATCAGCCGTTTCAACTCGTCCACCATGCTGATAAAAACCCGGTACAATTCGCCGATTTCGTCTTTGGTGCCGATCTCCGTTTTCGGGAAATCCAGATTTCCGTCTTTGACCCGCGTCATCATCGTTTTCAAGCGGCGGATGTGAAGGGTGGTCCGGGAGGACATCTGCAGCGTCCCGATCAGAACGGCGATAAACACGACGACCGACACCTCGACCATCAGATTGCGGACCCGGACGGACTCGCTTAGCAGCGAATCGAGCGGGATCAGCGCCCGCGTGGTCCAGCCCGTAAAGTCGGAGCGGCGGGTGACGACGATATAGGATTTGCCGTCGATGTTTTGTTCCGCCGCCAGCTCGGACGGGCCCGCCGAAGCCGGACGGGCGTAAATCGTCTTTTCCATTTGCGGAGATAGGGATAACGGCGCCGAGTCCGAGCGGTAGACGAGCTCATTTTGCTCATCGAGCACATACAGGATGCTGTCCGCGGTCGGTTTCACGCCGTACGTGTTGCGGATAAAATCATAATTCAAATCGACCATCACCACGCCGATCGTTTCCCGGTTATAACGGAGGACACGGCCGACGGAGATGGCGTCCGTTGGGCCGCCCTGCTTAAAATAGGCATGGCGTTCCCCGTTTTGCAGCATATAATCCATCGTCTTCGTTTCCAGGAACGTCCGGTCGATCCAGGGACCGCCCGCGAAGAACACCTTCCCGTTCAGGCCGATCACGGCGATCCGCGAGATATACGGCTTATAGTCGATCAGTCCCGACAAAAACTCGGTGATCCGCTTCTGCTCCTGAAACCATTCGTAGCTGATTTCCTCGCTTGGGCTAAGTACCGTGTCGATGACCGTGTTTTTGTTGGTCGCGGCCACCGTGTTCAAACGGTCGATTTCCTTTAACATCACGTTGAGGGATTCATCAGCCTGGCGGATGCTGTCCGACACTGAGGTGATGGCGTTAGCTTTGATCGTCTCGCGCATGTTCACGTACACGATGCCGGTTACGGAGACGATGGAAAACAGCGAAAGCAACCCGAAGGCGATAAATATTTTTGCCTGGATGCTTAACTTCGGCGAGGATATCCACTTGCGCAGCGTTATGAGCGTCATATCGGGCACTCCTTTTCGTTCGGGTGAAGATGAAAGATGTAAACGCTTGCCAAAATGAACCCCCGCGGCTACCCGTTTTTTGCCGCGCGCATCGCGAGCGGGGGAATCTTGTAATAGCCTTTGAAGGCTCTGGTGAAGGTGTACAGGTTCGGGTACCCCAGCGACAAAGCGATTTCCGTTACGCTTGCGTTCGTTTCCGCGAGCAGCCGCTTGGCCTTCTCCATGCGGATATTTTGCAGGTATTTCTGCGGAGGCAGCCCGATCTGGGCCGTAAACACATTGGAAAAATAGGAGCGGTGCACGCCCGCAAACGCGGCGACCTGCTGCACGGTAATCCCTTCCGTGGCGTGCAGATCCATAAACTCCATGCACTCGCGAATCCAGGCGGAAGGCTCGGCGGCACTCGCGGGCGCGGTGTCCGGGATAAGCTCGGCGAGCAACCGGCAAATCCGTCCCTGCAGTTGCAGCGATACGGCCGGATTCCACCGTTCCACGCCGGCCAGCGCCGCGATCGTGCGGTCCAGCGTTTCGCGGGCGCGGGAAGAAATCAGCCGCCGGCCGAACGGCCTTTCCGGTGTAATCCCGGCGAGCCCGAGCAGCGGCCCCACCCTGCTGCCGTCCAGCGCCAGCCAGTTCATCCGCGGCGGCGGCTCAGGCAGCGCGTAATAATGGTAAGTCCGCCCGGGAAACAGGCAAAACAAATCATCCTTTTGCAGCTCCACCCGTTTGTCGGCGTATTCGAGGCACACCTTCCCCTCCAGCACAAAATGCAGGCTGTAGCATTCGATCCGCTTGGGCCCCACACGGTAATGGGGCTTAGCAATGCTGCGGCCGGCCCGCACCGGCCATAGCTGCGCTTCCTTATCCAGATACCCCGGCGTATAGTAAATAAACTCGGCTAACTCGTGGTCGTATTCCCGCATTTCGTATTTCCCCTCCAGCGATAAAATAAGGGCAAAATAAATACTCTAAATGCCGCTATTTTGAAAGGTCGGCGATTCATCTTTCCAATTTAAGCAGACAACAAAATGACAACTCCAAGCTAACAGAACGCTATTTCTAAAACGCTTAATTTTCACTAATATCATAAGGGGAGGGGATCGATTTTGTCCAGCAAACCTAACATTTTACTAATTACGAGCGATCAGCAGCATTGGAACACGATCGGCGCGTTTCAGCCCGAAATCTCCACGCCGAATTTGGATCGCCTGGCGCAGCAGGGCACGACGTTCAGCCGGGCCTATTGTCCGAATCCGACCTGTACGCCAAGCCGCTCATCGATCATCACCGGCATGTATCCGAGCCAGCATGGCGCCTGGACCTTAGGGACAAAGCTGCTCGAAGACCGCCATACCGTCGGGGATGATTTCACACGAGCCGGTTATAAAACCTCGCTGATCGGCAAAGCGCATTTCCAGCCATTGAAATCGACGCCGGAATACGAATCGCAGGAAGCTTACCCGATCTTGCAGAACCTGGATTATTGGCGAAATTTCCACGGTCCGTTTTACGGTTTCAATCACGTCGAGTTGGCGCGAAACCATACGAATGAAGCCCATGTGGGGCAGCATTACGCCATCTGGCTCGAAGAGCAGGGCTGTGCCGATTGGCGGGATTATTTTCTGCCGCCGACCGGGACGATGGATCCCGCGCAGACGTATAAGTGGCCGATTCCTGAAAAATACCATTACAACACGTGGATTGCCGAGCGGACGAATGCCCGTCTGGAGGAGCACAAAACATCAGGAAAGCCTTTTTTCCTTTGGGCCAGCTTTTTTGACCCGCATCCCGAATACTTGGCGCCGGAGCCCTGGGATACGATGTATGACCCGGAGCAGTTAACGATACCGGCGCTTACGCCGGGAGAACATGACCGGAATCCGCCGCATTTCCGCCTGACGCAGGAGGAAGAACCGGACTTCTCCCATCTGATGGAGACGGGTTTCGGCATCCATGGCTACCGGTCCCATCATTATTACGAATACGGGGCCAAGAAACGGCTGACCGACTACGACAGAAAGAAGCTGGTCGCCGTATACTACGGCATGATCAGTTTGATGGACAAATATATCGGAAAAATTCTTGATAAGCTGGATGAACTGGGGCTGGCGGACGACACCCTCGTCGTGTTTACGACGGATCACGGCCACTTTTTCGGCCAGCACGGCCTGCAGGCCAAGGGAGGATTTCATTACGAGGATCTGATCAAACTTCCATTTATCGTCAGGTACCCGGGCCGCGTTCCCGCCGGGAAACGCTCGGACGCGATTCAATCGTTGGTCGACCTGGCGCCGACCTTCCTGTCCTTTTGCGGACTGCCGATCCCGCCGACCATGACCGGCGTCGACCAAAAGGACGTGTGGCTTGGCGTAAGTGAACAGGCGCGGGATCACGCGATCTGCGAATTCCGGCACGAACCGACGACGATTCATCAAAAAACGTATGTCGACGCCCGTTACAAAATCACCGTGTACTACAATCAGTCCTACGGAGAGATTTTCGATCTGGAGAAGGACCCCGGGGAACTGCGCAATTTGTGGGACGAACCGGGCTATGAACAGCTGAAATCGGAGCTTCTGCTCAAATACGTTTGGGCCGAGTTGGGCAAGGAGCCGCTGCCGATGCCGAGGATTCATCACGCGTAGGGATCCCCGGAGACCGACCCGAGAGAACCTGGTCGAAAGCCTGGCAAGACTTAGGGTTTCGGCCGGGGTTTATGTTTTTTTACTCAACTTTCGACCAGCCCCATCGTGAGCATAAGAAATCCCTTGTAAAACGTGCCGGTGAGGTCAGTGTATCTACCTTCTGCACCGTATCCGTTTCGAGCAGTGTCACAAATCGGCACCAAGTAAGGGGGCTGTTTAAAGGGGTCGTGTCTTGTTGTTCCTGCCTGCTGCCTGCCTTTGCACGATTATCCCCATTGTTCAGGAGCAGGGAGCAGGGGGGCTAGAACGAGGGTTCCAAAAAAGAGAGAAAAAACAAAAAAGACGAGGAAAAAATGAGGCTGTTCAGGTGAGATTTTCAGCTTGATTAGAGAACGTATGTTTGGTATAATGAAATAAATGGAACTAAAGTTCGTATATTGTTAATTTGGGGGCGAGTAAACATGGAGATCAATGCGGGAACGGAACTTCAATCATTCAGCAGCCGTTTTAACAGCGAGCAGGACTGCATGGAAGCGCTGATCGCGATGAAGTGGCCAAACGGCTTCGTCTGCCCGCGCTGCGCTCACACCCGGTGCAGCCGTCTGACCTCCCGGCATATCCCCTTGTTCGAGTGCGGAAAGTGCAAGCATCAAACATCGCCTTTGGTCGGCACGATTTTTGAAGGAACGCATCTCCCCCTGCTCAAATGGTTCAAGGCGCTGGATATGTTCCTGCTTGAGGGCGGCATCTCGGCGCTGCGGCTGCGCCAGGTGATCCGGGTCGCCTACAAGACCGCCTGGTCGATGCTGCACAAAATACGCCATGCCGTGGGGGAGTTTGATGCCCGGGAGCTGCTTTCCGGAGACGTGAAGGTGAACAGCGATCAGTACGGGCGTAATCCGTCCCGGTGTCAGCTTTCGCATCCGTACGCCTCGGCGGTCGTAGCGGGATGCGCGGTCACGGAGTCGGGCGAGCCGGAACAGGTCAAAATCCGCCTGGTGCCGGATAAGCGGGGAGGCGAAAAAAGGGCAGACCGTCACGATCTAACCGCGTTCATCAATGGGCATGTGGATGTCCATACATCGGCGGTACAATTGTTCCCTCAGGCCTTTCGGCTATATGCGCCCTTGCGGAGAGTGGTGAGAGAGGCGTGGGAATCGCTGAAGAGTACGTATGGAGCCTTGGGACTGAAACATCTGCAGGCGTACCTGAACGAGTACACCGGACGCCGCCGGCTGCACCTGTCCGGAGGACTGCCCGGAGCGGAAGAAACGATGCGGCAGAAGTTGCTGCAGATGTGTGTGGCGATTCCGGCGATCCCTTACCGCCGGCTAATCGCGCGCCAACCGAATCAGCCCCTTGCGGCTGCGGCCTGATGATCGGGACGCTGGAACGGTAGGGGGAGTTTGATGCAGATCAACTTAATGAGTCCTTGATCTCCTGTCTTGATCTCTTGTCTTGATCTCTTGTCTTGATCTCTTGTCTTGATCTCTTGTCTTGATCTCTTGTCTTGATCTCTTGTCGGTCTGTTTTACCTCCCCTAAACCTGATTTCTTCTCCTAAGCCCGTCTAAATTACCTCGAACCTATCTGCTTCCTACCAAATTTTTCCTTCCCCCGTGCTTGTTTGTTTCACTGCTACCTGATTAAACTGGATAATCGTGCAAAGTCTCCGGACAGCAAGTGTTGATCTACATATCCCCGAGGAAACAATGGTTTCAAAAGAGGCTTTCTCCGATCCGTTCAGCGTCATAAAATACTCCATTTCGGTGGCCACCCTCTTCTCCGTAAGTCGGCTTTTTCGGTAAGGGGCAACGAGGAGTCCTCCCGCCTCCAATTAGATAGTCTTGATATATAAATGGAAACGCTCATGGTTCAACTCGGCCAACGGTGCAAATTCAAGCTGCTGATCCTGGTAGATAAAACGATTGGAGCCGGCCACTCGCTCAAACTTTTCAGCAAGATTCTCCCCGCTTATCGGCAGTTCAAAGTATTCTTTCCGGTCCGAGACGGCGGCCAAAATATAGGGGCCAAAGGCCAAAGAGGCAATGTCCGCTTGATCCGGCGTATATTCCAAACGCAGCCGCGGCTCAAACTTGACGATTACTTGATCCCCCCCACTCCATTTTTGCGAGAGCACCAGATAACCGCCCTCTTCCGCCGCTTTCACTTCCGCCCGGTTCACAAAGACCCTAACCTCTCCGTCATGCCAGTAAGGCTTGCGGACTTTCAAATTCGCTCGCGCCAAACCTTCAATGTGAAGTTTGATTCCACCGTCAAACACCTCGGGCACGGATTGTACGACCTGCAGTCCCTTCTCCTCATCATTTAATGCTGACGACACGAACAGATTGACGTATAAGGAATCGGCATCCTCAAAATAAATCGCCTCGGCGTATTTGAAGTGGTTTTCCAATCCCGTCCCGTGGCAGCAGGAGTTCTCCTCGTCAAACCCTTTTTGTCCGCCAGGGCTGGTCGGCATAAAGTAGGTGCTGGCGCCCAGACACTCATGGTCTGTCGAAGCAAGGATATGGCTCAGCATCGTTCGCTCGTAATAATCCATGTACTTGGCATCCTTCTCAACCCCGAATAACTGCTTGGTCAGTTTCAGCATATTGTAAGAAGCGCAGGTTTCCGCCGTATGTTCGGTCAGATGAGCGCCGATTTTGTGCGGCTGCTTAAACATTTCCCCTTCACCGGTTCCGCCGATGGAGTAAATATGCGCATTCACCACCGATTCCCAGAAAAACTTGGCGATATCATAGTATTTTTGTTCTCCCGTAGCTTCGAAAATTTTGAAAGCCCCGACGACTTGCGGGATATGCTGGTTGGCATGCAGCGCGCCCAAAGCGTCCACCTGTTGCTGCATCGGAAAAAACAAGCGGTCATTGTCAAACAGCTTGGCGGCGGCAATGTGCTTCTCTTTATGGGTGTATGTAAACAATTCGGCCAGCGATTCGTTGATGCCGCCAAACTCGCCGGCGATATACATGCCCCACATTTTTTTCAATTGTTCATGCGGCAGAACGCTCAACCGGTTGTAGATCCAGTCTCCCACTTTATCGGCCATGGTTAGCGCCGGTTCAATGCCCGCGAGATGATAACTGTCCAGCAAACCGGCCAAAATTTTATGCAGGGTATAATAAGGAGCCCAGATTTCCGGGTACCGCGTATATTTTTCCAGCAAATCAAACTGCTCCTCGGAATAAGCGCTGAGAAATCCGTAATGATAGCGATCGTCCGCCTCAAAGGCCAACTGCACTTTATTCAACTCTTTGATCATGTAAGCCAGTTTTTGATGAATCCGTTCATGGCCGGTCGCCGCATAGCATAACGCCAAGGCGGAAAGATAATGCCCGGTGGTGTGCCCTTTCAGCAAGCTGTCATCCGCGTCCCACCCGATCATGGGCGGAGCGTTTAACGTATCCAGGCCGGCGGCTTTGCGGAAATTGTAAAGCATCTGGTCGTCATTGACCGTGAGCAGAAATTGCAGTCTCCGATCCTGCGCGGTTTTGGGCAAGGAAGGGCCTTGAAGACGCACCTTCTTGACTGGAATGGGGTGCAGTTGAGGTTTCTTTTGGCTCAATTTTGCAATGCTGCTTTCTATGAGAATAGCCGCTTCCACCTCATAAATCGTATCCGTCAGGCGACCGCCGGCTTTGTACTCCCCGTTTTCCGAAAATACGCGCTGTTCACCCCCGTGCCATGTGACGGAATGAGCAAGAACATCCCCGCTTACGGTTTGAATAGACACGGCGGAAGGCAAGTAAAATTCCTGGTTAGCCTCCTGCATGATCACGATCGGAAAGATCTTATCGACCTGGATTTTATTTTTCTCCTCCAAGATCGTCACTTCATAAACTTTTTGCAGACTCGCCTCTCCAAACTGAAAGGTGGCGGTAAGCGGTACGACCCTATCCCCCTTCCCGTACTCGGGCTGGTGCACTTTCCCGGAACCGTTAATCCAGCGGTCGTCTTTCGACACCCAAGTAATTTGGGAGCCGTTTTTCCCTTTGGTCGGCAAATGAATATCGAACTCCACCGTCTTCAAATTGCCCAGGTGCAAGGCCTCCATATCCTCGTGAACGATTTCCAGATCACTCCGTTTACTTGACATCGGCTTTCCCCCTAAACTAGACTTTTAATCGCTTTCACACTTCTCATGTTACAAGAAAACCGTTTTGAAGTAAGTAGTTGAAAAAAAGAATAGGTGGATTATATTTACTATATATCCGAGTTCGAAATTGAAGGAGTTGGCATCATGTACCTTGTTGATGATGAGTATTCGGAACAGGCTGCCTTTTTGTCCGCGGGCACCTTTATTACCAATCAACCGTGGATTCACCAAGAAAGGGTCATCGACAGTTATGAAATCATCTGCCCCATCGACTCGACCCTGCACATCGAGAGCAACCGGGTTCCCTACGCCATTGAATCGGGCGAAATTTTGCTCATCCCCCCGCACACGTTTCACCGCGGACTTAAAGTATGCGAAGGCCGCCTGAAATTTCACTGGCTGCATTTTTCGGGGAACCATTTAAGCCCTAGAACCGAAGCGGAAGTCATCCGGAAAATCAACGAAAAAGACCCGGACGAGATGATCATTTTGCCCATATACACCAACAAAATCGACTCCCGGCGCTTTCATGTCATGTTCAACCAACTGCTCGATTTATATCAGGAAAAGAAACCGCGGAGCTACCTCAACGCCTATTTATCCTGCCTTTTATATGAATTGACCGCGGAAATCAAAAGTTACCTGATCCAAAAAGCATCCAACGGCAACCGGCTGCAGCCGATTCAGGACTGGATCCGCATCCATGCCTTTGAAGACATCACGCTTGAACAAATCGCCGATCATTTCAAATACAACAAGAACTATTTGTCCAGGATTTACAAGGAAAATACGGGAATCGGAATTTCGGAACAGATCATCAAATTCAGGCTGAAACATGCGAAGGAACTGCTGACCGAAACCGACTTGAGCATCGTTGAAATCGCCTCCGAAGTCGGGTATGAGGATGCGAAATATTTCATGCGCCTGTTTAAAAAATATGTGAACGTCACCCCCACGGAATATCGCAAAACTTTTTACTGCAAGCACTACAACAAAAAATGATTTGCTGCCGTTACCGAATTTATGAGGGATCGATGCTACCATTTAAGTAAGCGGTTCCGCGAAATCTAAAATACTTTTATGGGGGTTGCTATGGTAAAGGATGCCGGATTGGAAATTGCCGATGCCCGCTTCATTGATTTTCGCCGTATCGAAATTTACTGGAATGCCGCTATGGAAGGAGCCCATGATCCGCAAAACTTTATCGTTGATCTGGATGGGGCGAGGCTGCCCGGCATTAGACCATATCCTTCTCGATATTTTTGGAGAACACAAAGATAAACAAAGCCGTCACCAGCAGCAGCGCGGTCATGATCGGGAATAAATTCACTTGCTGATCCGCCGTTTGATAAAAGTTGAACAAAACTAAAGCGATGCCGTTCCCAATCGTGCCCGCTTGTCCCCAAGCGGTCTGCATCTGAGTATGGTAGGCGTCCGGCGACAATTTAACCACAAACGATAAACCGATCGGCCCGACCAAATTGTCCGAAAAGGTCAGGAACAGGTAGTAGAATACCATCCACAGCAAGCTGTACGGCGCCTGGTCCTTAAACAGAACTATCGGGATAGTTAATAAGCCGTAGCCAAGCGCTGTAAAAAGGATGCCCAAGCCGTATTTATACGTCGTCCGAATATGGGTTGCGCGCGTCTTGGTCCAAAGCCAGACAAAAACCGGCGCCAGCACCAATCCTAACACGGTGTAAATGGTCCCTACCGATCCGGAGCCATAGAGAAATGCGGCCACGGCGGCGATAAGAAAGCCGATGTGATAGTTTTTCATCCCGATTTGACCGACCAATACCGGAGCGATCAAACCGGCGATGTTGTTGGCTATGGTGTGAATCGTAAAGGCGGCGTCGCGTCTGCCATTATCGGCTTTACGGTACAATTGGCCGGTCAGCGAGGCATTGCTCGCCCCCATAATGGGAAGCGACATCAAAAACAAGCCGAGGATGGCAAAGATTCTTCCTTGGGCAAGAGAAAAAGCCGGGATAGCGAGCAGCCCGAAAGCCGTCCCTTTGACGATGTTCCCGATGATCAAGGCTTTGCGCATGCCCAGCACCCGGTCGGCCAGCCAGCTTCCCAAAATAATGAAGATGGAATTACACGCGCCCATCGCCGTAACCATGGACGCGGCCTGGCCTTGGGTAAATCCCAAGCCCTGCGTATATGGAGAATAGAGGTAATAAATTAAAATCGCATACAGCGCTCCCCAGGCGAAGGAATTAAAAAAATTCCCCGCCGCCAGAGCCCCCACTCCCCTTGGATGCCCCAAAAATTTTTTGTCGTCAAGCACGTCCTCCAGCCTCGTTTTGCCGGAATCAGGCCCCTGCCGCAACTCGTCGCTCATCGTAGTTCCTTCTTTCGTCAATATTATGTTACCGCTTGCAGCGCACATAAAATATAGCAGATTACCTCTTTCAAAACGGTAGCGTAAAGTTGGGATAGGTGGACATTTGTTACCTGTATGGGGAAAAGGGGATTCTGGAGCTTTCTTGGTTCATTATTGAATGGAGTAGTTGTAGAATGTGCAGTTACTTATCCGGAAATGCTGCCGCAGCGCTTGGATAAGTGTAAAAGCTGCAATTACTCCGCCATCTTTCGAAGAATGAGGCTAATAACGAGGAAATGAATGTACGAAATGCAATTAAACGAATGCTTGGGTAAATGATTATAAAGTTAGTTGCGCGATTTGCAATTAATGGGCAGAGCCAAATGGTTAAGCATGCTTTTGCTCGCCATCCGATCAAGCGAAATAAAGCGGCGCTGTTCACGGAAAGTCCGGTGCTTCCGCAAAAACAGCGCCATTTTTCATTTTATTCCGTTATTCCGCCCGTCCCTGGGCCTGGGCTCCTGCGCCTCCGTTCAGCCGATCCAGCAACTCGGACAGCATCGCGTGCGTAAACTTGCCCTGGCTGAAAGCAACCGTGCCGCGCAGCGGCATGTATTTCATCAGCGCCAGCATCATATCATCCGGCTCGTCTTCGCTTGCTGCAAGCAGCCCGGTGGCCGCCATCAGCTCCTTGGCGATGTCCCGGGTAGCGGCCTGCTCCATCAGGTCTCCGATCAGCGAATTAGCCGTATATACGACAGGCACAGCGGTTGCAGAAACCACTTCGACCGCCCCTTCAAGCACGATGTCCCGGGACGACTTGCCGATGAGAATCCGGTATTCTCCGGACTCGGCATGCCAATCCTTCAACGCAGTATTGTAGTAGGCGAACGCGCTTTTATCCAGCTCGAAAACGACCGTTTGCGTTTCCCCCGGCTGCAGCTCGACTTTGCGGAAGCTCTTCAGCTCTTTGTCCGGCCGAATGACGCTGCTTTCCACGTCCCGGACGTAAAGCTGAACGATTTCTTTGCCCGCCCGGTCCCCCGTATTGGTGACTTGCAGGCTGACCGAGACTTTTTCATCGTCCCGTATCCGGCTTTTATCCAGCTTCAGCTCGCCGTATTCGAACGTCGTATAGCTGAGGCCGTGGCCGAACGGAAACAGCGGCTCCACCCGCTTAGTGTCGTAGTAGCGGTAACCGACGAAAATGCCCTCCCGGTATTCCACGCGATCGCCCTCGCCGGGGAAAAACAGGTAGGAGGGATTGTCCTCCAGCCGCACGGGGAAAGTTTCCGCCAGCTTGCCGCTCGGGTTGGCATCGCCGAACAGGATGTCGGCCACGGCGCCGCCCGCCGCTTGGCCGCCCAAATAGCCTTCCAGAACGGCCTTGGCCTTGCCGATCCACGGCATTTCCACCGGCGAGCCGTTGCTCAGCACCACGACCAGATTCGGCTGCGCTTGGGCCACCGCCTCCAGCACGGCGATCTGGTTGGCCGGCAGCCGCAGATGCGTCCGGTCGTAGCCTTCCGATTCGTAGCGGTCCGGCAGGCCGATAAACAGCACCGCCGCGTCGGCGTTCGCCGCCTTGTCGGCCGCATCGCGCAGCAGCTCGGCGTCACACTCGTCCCGCTCCAGCTCGAAGCCTTGGGCATACACGATTTTCGCGCTGCCGCCCGCCGCTTTGGTCAGTTCGTCCAAGGCCAGGTCCAGGCGCGTCGGGTTGACGTGCGAGCTTCCGCCCCCCTGGTAACGGGGCTTTTCGGCGAATTCGCCGATCACGGCGATCGTTCCCGTTTTGCTGAGCGGCAGAATGCCCCCCTCATTTTTCAGCAGAACCATGCTCTCCTGAGCGGCGATCCGGGCCAGCCGGTGATGCTCCTCCGCGTCGAAGCCCGCCTGCTCTTCGCGGTTTTCCGCCGCTTTGAATATAAAGGAAAGAATCCGTTCCACCGCCTGGTCCAACACCGCTTCGGACAAGCTGCCGTTTTGGACGGCTGCGACGATTTTGGCGTCTCCCGCGCCGCCGCTGGACGGCATCTCCAACTCAAGCCCGGCGGCCAGCCCGCGGGCCCGTTCGTTGACCGCTCCCCAATCGGACACGACGAAACCTTCAAAGCCCCATTTTTCGCGTAAAATCTCCGTTAACAAATAATGGTTTTCCGAGGCGTATTCCCCGTTCACCCGGTTGTAGGAACACATGACGCTCCACGGCTGGGACTGCACAACCGCCCCCTCAAAGCTCCGCAAATAAATTTCATGCAAAGTCCGCTCATCAACCACCGCGTCCGTAGACATTCTGCGATGCTCCTGGTTGTTGACGGCAAAATGCTTCAGCGAGGTGCCCACGCCCTGGCTTTGCACCCCCTGAATATGGTGGGCGGCCATTTCGGAAGACAGATAAGGGTCCTCGGAAAAATACTCGAAATTCCGCCCGCACAGCGGCGAACGTTTGATATTGGCTCCCGGTCCCAGCAGCATGGCCACGCCTTCCGCCTGGCATTCCTTGCCCAGCGCTTCGCCGACGCTGCGGATCAAGTCGCGGTTCCACGACGCGGCCAGTCCGGCAGCGGACGGGAAGCAAGTGGCCGGCACGCTGTCATTGAGGCCGAGGTGATCGGCGGAAGCGCTTTGCTTGCGTAAGCCGTGCGGGCCGTCCGTCATCATGACGGAGGGAATCTGGAGCCGCTCCACGCCTTTCGTATGCCAAAAATCGAGGCCGGAGCACAGGCCCGCTTTTTCTTCCAAAGTCAGTTTGGCGACGATGTCCTTGATCTTCGCTTTCATAGGTGATACGCACTCTCCCTCATGATTTGGTATCGCTTTCAGTATCCGATTGTTTTTATTCTAAAGGACTTTTGCTCGCTCATTATGGTATAATTTTTGCAATTATAGTATTTATTCAACCTGTCAGGAGGATGATTATGACTGGACGGCCGGATCTTGGCGGGCGGTTGGAGCGCATCTGCCACCTGCTTCATGAAGCAACTTTGCTGCCCGTTATCCGTACGGATAACGCGGGCCTGATCCAAAGCTGCCGCCCGGATGCGCTTCCGGCAAATCCAAAATACGGCGGCCTGCAGGAGCAGCTCACCGAATGGCTCGGCGAACGCTCTCCCATGGCCGTTCCGATGCTGCATTCCACCCCTTTCCTGGAACATTTCCTCCTCGTCTCCACGGGAGAAGAAGGTAAGCTTGCCGGCGGATGGATTATGATCGGTCCGGCGGTTTCGGCGGCTTGGCCGGAGGACCTGCTGGCCGGACTGTTGCGGGATCTCATGGTCCCGCAGCGGCAGCGCCCCGTATGGCTTGCATATTACCGGAACCTGCCAGTAATCGACAAGAGCCGGCTGCTGTACGCAGGGCTGCTCGTCCACGAATGGCTCACCGGCCAATCCCTGGACCTGGCCGATTTGATCGATGCGTCCGAACCCGCGGCGGAAGGCGCCGCCCTGAAGCCGGCCGCCCTGGCTTCCCTCCGCCTTTCCGGCACCCGGGAGGAGGGCGTCTACCACCATTCGCCGGACACCGAAAAGCTGTTTCTGAAGCACATCCAACACGGGAACAAAAAAGAGCTGTTTCGGGCCTTCGCCGCCCTCGCGGACCAAGGGGTTGGCATTTTGTCCCGGCGCAGTCCCCTGCGGCACCAAAAAAACATCGCCATTACCGTCATCACGCTGGCGACGCGGGCGGCGATGGAAGGCGGCATGTTTCCGGAGGAAGCTTACACCTTAAGCGATATGCACATTCAACATATCGAGGAGCTTGGGGAGGTCAATAAAGTGGAAAGCGCGCTGCAGGCGGCCTTGGGCGACTTCGCCGACGGCGTAAGACGCGGCCTGGATCAGCGCGTATCCCGGCCGATCGCGGTTTGCCAGCGCTACATTTTCGATCATCTGTACGAGGAGCTTGCCCTGCCGATGTTGGCGAAGGCTTCCGGCGTAAGCGCCGTCCACCTCTCCCGGCTGTTCCGGCGGGAAACGGGCATCAGCCTGACCGAATACATCCAGCGGCAGCGGGTGGAGGAAGCCAAACAACTGTTGTCCTTGTCCGCCTACTCCCTTTCCGACATCTCCGCCCGGCTGCAGTTTCACGACCAGAGCTATTTTACCAAAGTGTTCAAAAAATACGCCGGCGTAACGCCGAAACAATACCGGCATGGGCGGCTCGGAACCGCCGGCTCGGAACCGCCGCCCCCCGGACGGCTGACTTCCGACTATACAAAACCAAATCGCTGACGGCCTGCCAACTGCCATGTCTTCGAAATGCTCCAGTACTTGCAAATAGCGGTCACTTATGGAGGCATGACAGCCGGCTAGTTGGAATGGCCGGTAACGTCTCCCTTCAAATAGCGGCACTTTAGGCACTAGCGTTGCAAGAACACTAACATCAATTTTCAGCAAAACCCACATTTGGATTATTGAAACTATAAATGGATTTTTTTACAGTCATTTTTTAAGCTTAAGACCAAAAAGTCAAGGTTACCTAATGCGTAGGTCGCGATGTCCCATTAAATGTATATAATGGATATTATTCCTTGAACTTGCTTGGCTTAATTATCCCAACCATTGTGCGCACCGATAACGCTTTGGGACCTGACCCCGGACGTCTCCCCGGACTACTTCGACTGGGTTTCCGATCCAGTTCGGTTCGAAAGGATCGCCATGAACGGTACAAATACTCGCGGAGAATCCGGAGCACTTGCCAGTTTGTTTTTGCCGTTTGGGTGCTGTGCCGGATGTGCTCCACGAGCAAGGCAGTAATTAAAGCCAAGAATAACTGGTTCCAAATAGCCTGTGGTTTATGACTGTGCAGCTTCTTCAATCGCAAATGTTGCTTCAGCCATTTAAAATACAACTCGATGAGCCAGCGATTTTTGTAGATCTGCGCGATTTCTTCAGCGGTCTTATCCCATACCGATGTAAAAATACGATAAGTCCGTTCCTGCTCGTCATAAAACTCCACCAAACGAACGGAATGTTCCATGGATCGGAAGGAACTGCCCACGCAAACCTTGGCGTCCCGCGTGATGTTCGAGCCTTCCGGAACAGGATACTCCTCAATGACGGTGGCAAGCGCGCGATCTCGCATACGGATCACAAACTGGATGTTGTCCTGGACCCATTGATCCATCCGGGCATAATCATCATAACCGCGATCCATCACATAAATCGCATCCGAGGGGACGACCAGTTCAACGGCCCCCGCACGATCCCCTACATTGAGCGAACTGGGGATCATGGCATCAGGAAATAGCTTGTCGGGAGCTGTAACAACGAGGCGCAGATGCATCTTGACGCCGCTACTCTTATTTGACATCTTGGCCCAACTTCCAAGTTGAAGCGGCAGTCGAATGCTGGAAGAATCAATGATGTGCAATTTCCCGCTCTGGCCCTGGTGGCAAGCACGTTGCTGTGTTTGTGATGCCAGATGCTGAAACATCCACTCCAACAGCTCCGTTGGGATCTGATCGAGTTTTCGGGATAATTGCGAGCCGCTGATACTCTCCAACTGTAGAAGCTGCTGAAGTTTCGGCTCAGCACGAAGTGCAATTTCCATTTCACCGTAAGATGACCATTGTTTCAACTGAGCATTGATGAAGAGCATGATCGCTTTCATCGTGGTAAGTTTCTTGGTGTAATGGTCGAAGAGTAAACGTTGATGCACATCGATGGGCAGTAAGGAAATCAGTTGACGAATGACCGTTTTAGCTTTAACGTTATCCATGGATGGTCTCCTTTTGTAGAGAGTTATGGACAACGTACCTACCTCTTTACAATAGGAGATTTTTTATGCTTTTTCCATGAAAAATGATCATAATTACCCATATTTAACTAATATTTGATTATTCGCGTTAGGTTTTATGCAACGCTAGTGCACTTTAGGTACTTATTATCCGAAGCCAGGCACGTTCATGCTCATTAGCGGCATTTTATGTACTTATATTCATTTGAACTGCCCTGAACATGGGCATTTCCTTGCGGCGCGGGAAAATAGCGGCATAAATTGCCTCTATTTCTCTCAAATGGACGGATATCGCCTGCATAACGCCATTTTTTGTACTTATTTTTTTCGCTGTAGTTGCTTGAGCAGCCTGGTTTTAACAGGTCTCTCTGCGCAACACAAAAAAGCACCGCCAACTGATCGGCGGGCTCCTGTTTTGATGTTGCGTATTTAATCTAACGGTTGCCACAGCGGCTATTTGCTCCAAGAACGCCGATTTCAAATTGTAACGGTTGCCATGGCGCTTATTTCGTTAAAACTCGGCTATTTTGGCTTGGATCAGGGCAAATAACAACGTTTACAACCGTTAGATTTCCAAGATAAACTTAAAGGCCAGGGGCCGGCCCCCCGCCCGGCCTCACCCGCATGGCGTATCACTATTTATGCCTATCCAACTATTAATTTGTACCGGCATCAAGTACAGCGGAATTTTGCCCCGTGACGCTACCGTAAAATAATACGCCGGCGCCCCATATGTCTTTAACCTTACCGCCCCGCGTCCTTAAGCAATATCCGCTTGAACTCCGCAAACGATTCCGCCTCGCATAGCCGGATCATCAGGGACGAGTCGTGGACGATTTCCTGGATCAGCAGCAGCAAATCCCGCGCCTCGCTGCTTTTGGCCTGGGCGATCACGAACACGACTTTCACCGGGACGCCCGCCCAGTCGATCTGTTTCTTCAGGATGCCCACGCCGACTTTGGTGACCGCCGAGCACAGCTCGATCGGATGCACGAGCGCGATCAAATTGCCGAAAGCGGTGCTGCCCAGATTTTCGCGGATCAGGCACAGTTCCTCGAAATCGGGCGGGGTAATACCGGTTTCGGCGATGCGGCTGCACATTTTATGGATCGCCTCCTGCTTCGTCCCTGCGGATAGCGCCCCATAAAACAAATCTTCGGAAAAATACCGCCCGATCAGCCGCTCTTTTTCCTTCCGTTTCTGGTAAACCGTAAGCTTCGCTTTATCTTCATCGGTAAAAAAGGGACTGATAATCTCCACCGGAATGCCGCCGATCTCGACCGGCACGGTGGAAAAGACGATATCGGGCGCAAATTTCAGCACTTCCTCTTTGTTGAACAGCGAAAACGTCTTGACGTAATGGGCGTTCGGAAACGTATGCTCGATTTTGAACTTGAGCAATTCCGCCGTTCCCTGGCCGGTCGTGCAGACGATGGCGATTCGGTCAAAGTGGATTTTGCCCCTTTGCACGTCACGCTCAAGCGCCAAACCGATATGCATGGTCAGGTAAGCGATATCGTCGTCGATCAGCTTCTTCTGATAGATCCGCTGAATTTCTTCCGCCAGCAGTACGGCCAGGTTAAAAGCGAAGGGAAACTGCTGCTTGATCTCCCTCAGAATCGGATTTTTCAAATGCACGTCGTTGTGCAGGCGGCCGATCAAAGGCTCCAAATGGAACACCAGACCGCTGCGCAGCCGGCTGTCATCCCATAGCGACACATCGTAAACCTGCTCGATCTTTTGCAAAAACGCGTCGATGATCATCTCGATTTTTACCCGGGTGTCCTTTAACGCGTCCTGTTTGATCGAACTGATCTGGCCGATCAGATACGAGTACAGGTACATTTTCTCGGATGCCGGAAGCGTTAGCTTCAGTTCCCGCTCCAAACCGCCGAGAATGGCGTCCGTCAGGTGAAAATCGGGGTTGTCCTCATACCCGCCGTTCCGCTCCAGCAGGATGACATGGCCGATGGCGCAGCGTCTGAGCATGATTTTGATATGATAGATCAAATTTTCCAGCACGATATCCGAACACCGGATGCTGCGGGCTTGAAATTCACCGATTACGATCGGTTCGACGGCTTGAAATTCACCCGGCCGCAGATACTGTTGCTCGCGCAGCAGCGAAGCGATCGCCAGCCTTTTGCCCAACTCCTCCCCGGCGATTTTCATGCCGTGGTGCGGCTTGGCCTTTAGCTCAAGACCAAACGGCTTCATCTGCTCCTTCATGTTGCCGAGCACGCCGTTCAGCTTGCTTTTACTGATATAGAAACGCTCGCCGATGTTCTCCATCGTCACATATCCCGGCAGATCGATCATCAAGCGGAACACCTGAACCGCCAGCGCCTGCTCCGAGGCCCCCGCCTCCTCGGCGGCCCGCTGGATCGCCGGTCTGTCCCCGCCTTCCAGCACATATCCGCTGCCGCGCAAGAGCGCGATTTCCGCGCCGAACTCTCCCAATAAAGCGTTGATTTTCCTGACCATGCTGCGCAGCGTTTTGTCGCTGATGTTTAAGCTGAGCATTAGTTGTTTGACCGGCAGCGGCTGTTCGTTATCCAGAAACAGCTTTAAGAGGTTTGTTTCTTTTTCGGTTAAGTTCACCTGGATCATCCTTACGTGTCTATCATTTAAGTCCGCTGGTCATACCGGTGCGGAACGACATCCCCCGTTTCGAAAAAATGCCGGAGCATCCGTTCCTTAAACTTGGAGATCAGCGGCGCGTATGCCGGATCGTCGATCAAATTGTTCCGCTCATAAGGATCCTGCCGCATATCGTAAAACTCGTCCTGCTCGTAATGCCGGTAGACGTATTTATATCTATGGTCCCGAATCATCATCGCCTTGGTATGCTGGGGCAGCTTCTCCTGCTCTACCGTCCTGGCCCAATATTCATTGCTCGGCGCGTGCCCGGCGTCCATGCAATGGTTCTCCCCTTCAAGGCGACCGCCTTCGGCAAACACGACGTCCCGCAGCTCGTCCTCCCCTTCCAACACACGGCGCAGCGACTTGCCGAAATGGGTATAGTCCGGCTTAATCTCAAGCAAATCCAGCAAGGTAGCCTGGATGTCGATCAGTTCGGTCAGCGCGGAGGTCACGCGCGGCTTAACCGCCATAGTTGCCGGCGGTTTGATGATGAGCGGAACCCGGGTCAGCATATCCTCAAACGTATTTTGGTTTTTCTCGGCGATTTCATAATCGCCCGTATAGTCCCCATGATCGCTGAAGAAAACGACAAGCGTGTCGTCATAAACGCCTTTCGCCTTAAGGGCATCCAGCAGCCGGCCGACATAGGCGTCCAGCTCCGTGCCCATCGCATAGTATACCCGTTTCATTTCCTTCAGACGTTCGTCGGACCATTCGTACAGCTTCTGGTTGCCGCGGATGCCCCGCAAAATCGCCGGTTTCTTGGCCCATTCCTCCTCGGTGAGGCGAACGGGGGCCGGAACTTTCTCTCCATCGATGCGGTCGTACCACTCCTGCGTCACACCGTATGGAGGATGCGGCAGCGACAACGCCAGGTAAAGGCAAAACGGCTCCTCCTGTCCATATCCTTCCACAAATTCAATCGCATGTTCAATCTGCTCCCGGTCGATCCGCTTGTCGTCGCTCGCGGTAACCCCGCGGAAGTGGGAATAATCGTATTCCTTGGGGCCGGGCCCCGGCTCGGCCGCCGCTGCTTGCTGCTTCGTTTTCCGTTCTCTCATTTGCTGAAAAAAAGCTCTGTACCGGTCGTCCCTGGTCGAACAGTAGTCGAAGGCGTCCGCATCGGCCCGCAGGAAATCGTTCCTTCCGCCCCAGTACACATGATAACCGTCTTGTTTCAGCGTCCGCAAAATATTGGCTTCTTCCGGTCCCATTAAATGATGCATCGTACGGAAGCCCCGCGTATGCGGATACCACCCGGACAGAAACGAGCAGCGGCTCGGCACGCAGACCGGAAGCTGGCAATACGCGTTGGAGAAGCCGACCCCTTCCTTGGCGAGTTCGTCCAGGTTGGGCGTAACGGCCGCTTCGCAGCCGGTGTAGCCGATGGAATCGGCTCTCCACTGGTCGGCAACGACCACGACAATATTCGGTTTCTTCGGCATAGGCAAACCAAGCGGTGAAGCTGCACCCTCCGGCATACTCCACCACTTGATCTTTTCCCCTCCTTTACTAAATTGGAAATGCGAGTTCAGAAAGCCGGTTTTTCACTAGACGCCTAAGCCCCCGCCAGCTCGATCGCCCGCTTAAGCACTTTATCCCCTTTGGACAGCGCGTAGTCGCGGCTGTCGATCACCTCGCACGGCTTGCCTTTGGCCGCGCACGTTTTTTCCACCGCGCGCAGCTTATGGCGAATCTGCGGGCCAAGCAGCACAACGTCGAAGTCGTCGATTAAAGCTTCCAACTGATCCACCGGATGCGCTTCTACCTTCCAGTCCGCCCGTTCGGGGCCAAAGGCGTCGCGAATGCTTTTCTCCAAAATGCTGGTGGAAATTCCTCCTGCGCAAACCAATAAAATGTTCATTTACAGCACCTCCGTTAATTTTTCAACCAAATCGCGAATCGTCAGGGTCGTCATCAAGTGGTCTTGAGCATGAACCACCAATACGGACATCTCAACCTTTCGCCCGTTGGTCTCGCCGGTCATCAGCGAGGTTTGGCTGCGGTGCGCCCGGCGCAGCAAAGTGTTTGCCTCCTCGAACAGTTCCCGTATTTTCTGTTCATTTTTCGGCTTGACGTAGTCCATCGCTTCCAAGAGAAGTCCCCGGGCCGTGCCGCTCGATGAGATCATTTCCATGCAAATTTGTTCCAGATTAAGTTCATGATTTGTCTCCATTCCCATTCATCCTTTATTCAGATTTGAGAGGTGAACTACACTTTAAGTCGATACTTTCGTTGCTAGTTGTGGCTTGGCGTTCCTTCCCCGGCCGCGGCCAGGCGCTCCTCTTCCTGTTCCTCGGCAACCATTTTACTCTCGAGGCGTTTGTAGAACGGATAATAGATAACCACATCCACCACAATGATGAAGAGCGCCACCAGACCGGCCTTCACCGAAGCCGACGCGGCCATGGCGATCAGGATCACCGGCGTTTGCGCCGGCACGTTCAGAATCGGTGCGTTAAGCATATCGAACCAGTGAAAAGCCGCATAGGTAATTACCGTATTGACCGCAGGCACCAGCAGAAACGGAATCAACAATCGCGTATTTAGCGGGATCGGCGTACCGAACATCGTCGGTTCGCTGATATTGAATATGGCCGGCAGAATGCCGATCTTACCGACTTGGCGAAGCCCTTTGGACTTGCTGCGGGTGTTCAGCAGGGCCAAAGCAAACACCCCGGCGCCGCCGATGGCGATGAAGCCGAAATGAACGGGCGTTGTAAACACCTTGTCGTACGGCAGGCCCGCCGAATAATTGTTCAGGTTGGAAACGATATTTTGGATTTCGATCGGCAATATGATCGGCATGACAATGCTTCCGCCGTGAATGCCCAGAAACCAGAACAAATTGATCAGCACCATAAAGAATCCGACCATGTAGACGTTGTCAAAGTTATGCACCAGCGGCCCGAACAAGTTGGTGATCAACTGCGACAAATGAGCGCCCGTCAAGCCGAGCAAAAGCTTGTCCAACCCGACGAAGACTATGACCGCCGCAATGCCGGGAAGAATGGCGTTAAACGACGTTTGCACGTAATTCGGGACAGAATCGGGAAAGCGGAACCCGATCTTTTTCGTTTGGAAGAAACGGATCAGCTCGACGGTAATGATCGTAATCACAATTCCCGAGAAAATCCCGGACGAGCCGAACGCCGACATCGCCACTTGGAGCGTGGGGGCATCGTTAACCATGATCGTTTGCGGCTGGCCGACGAGGAGAAAATAAATCATCGCGCTGTTGATGACGGCCCCCGTCTCGTTTAATTTGTAGTGCCGGGCAAGGTTAAAAGTAAACGCCAGCGTGAAAGCGATGCCAATGATGCCCGTGGAAATATCGTTGATGCCGCGAAGCCAGGCGTTTTGTTCCCCCCACGCCGCCCAGCCCTGGAGCAGGGAAGGAATGAACCCGGATGATTCCAGAACGACCTGCGGGATGGGAGGCTTGCCGATGATCACGGCGATCGCTCCGACAATCGTAAGTGTAAGCGTGGATAAAATGGCCGTCATGATCGAACGCAAATAGCGGTTGTTTGAAGCCCAATCGGCAACCGGCGCCATGACCCCCTCAATACGTTCCAACATTCTGTCGAACATTGCAGACCCTCCTCAAAGTTTTGTGAGCGCTACTTCCTGAATGATCTTCGAGCAAAACTCGCAGCGGAAGCATAAGCTTATGTGGTTATAGTTCAATTATATTTCACATGATAGCGCATTCAATTTGCGTTTTTTCCGAATGAAACGGAAAAAACGCAGCGGAAGCCACCCTTGCGGGCAGTTCGCTGATTAGCAAATTGACATATATATATTGCAAAATGTCCAATATATATTTTATACTATGACTAAGTCAAATCTGAAAGGAGACATCACGATGAAATGGTTCGACAAAAAAGGAACGGTGCGCGATGAGCGCATTGAGCAGTTGAAAAACCGAATCTATAAGGAAATTTACGTGCTGATCGCGATCATTTGCAGCGTCTCCGTCCTTTGGAAGACCTTTGCCTACCGCGGTGAACAATCCACGCTGCTCGAAGTTATCATCCTGCTGGCGGGCGGCGTGTATTACGTCATCCGCAGCATCGCGCTCGGCATTTATTCGGATGAGGTCGAGGTTTATGAACAAAGCGGCAAACGCTCCTACGGCAAGCTCACCTTATATACGGGACTCGCCATCGGACTTGCGCTGGCGCTGCTGATCGGCATCCGGAGCGCCGTCCTGTACGGCGATGAGAACACTTACCTAAAGTACTTTGTGATGGTATTTTTGTTTTCAATCGGCCTGTATATTCCGCTGTTTGCCGGAGGCTTGACGCTGATGCACTTTATGGCCAACAAGCTGAGCCGCAAAGCATCGCAAAATGACCAGGAGTAACCCGGCGGCCAAGGGAAGGGAGACAGGTGATTTTGCATGAAAAATATCAGGTTAAAAATGGCCCGGGTCGAAAAAGACCTGTCCCAGGAAGAACTGGCCAAGATCGTAGGCGTGTCGCGGCAAACGATCGGTTTGATCGAACTAGGCAAATACAATCCCACCCTCAGCTTGTGCATCGCCATCTGCAAGGCGCTATCCCGCACGCTTGACGAGCTGTTTTGGGAGGACGATTCATCTTGAACGCCCGGGTCATGTTTCCAAATTTCAAATGGTGAAGGAGATCATTTCATGAAACAACAGACAATCAAACGCACCCTTGCGCTGGGGTTAATTACGGCGATTTTTCTGGGGGCCGCGCTCAGTCCGGAAACGAAGGCCGCATCCGGCGGGAGTAATCAGAGTATTCAAGGAACAGTCGTCTCTCCCGGCCCCGCCCGCACGGCCGAAGACAAAATCAAGGACTGGGAAGCGTGGGCAAACGATCACGCCTACAAGCTGGAGACGATTCAGCCCGTGAACGCAAGCGCCGACCGGAGCAAGGCTTTTCAAGATCTGAGCATGCTGAAGCCGCTGCTGCTGGACAAACGGATCGTATTTCTCGGGGAAAGCTCCCACGGGGTGGCGGAATTTAGTCTGGCCAAAACGAGACTGATCCAATTCCTTCACGAAGAAATGGGATATAACGTCCTCGCTTTTGAAAGTGGACTGGCGAACACCTCGCTAGCCTACGGCAAGTCGTCTGCCCAAAGCGCGGAGCAGACGATGAAGGAGGCGATTTTTGGCGTCTGGTGGTCCAAGGAAATCCTGCCGTTGTTCGATTACATTAAAGCTGCGCAACAAAGCGACCAGCCTCTCGCCTTAACGGGATTCGACATGCAGCTGCAGTATCCGCTGCTGGACGGCGGCTGGCTGCAGGACCAGACCTTGGCAGAACGTCTGGCGAACACGGAGCAGAAGCTGTCCGACTATGCGAACGGCACCGATCTGAAAGGATACCAAGAGGACAAAAGCGCTATCATCCAGGTTTATAACGATATCTTAAAAAATGTAGAATCCGCAAAAACACAGGCCGCCCTGAAAGAGCGGTATCCGGACAACGCCAAACTCCCGGTGCTGCTGGAACGAAGCCTGAACGAACGCATCCGTTTCGCCAAAGAGTACGCCGAGATTTCGATTCGCGCCAACCTCGGGATACAAACGGGGGACTACGCCCCGTTTTTCGAATCGATGGAATGGCGGGACAAGACGATGCTTGATAATCTGATGTGGCTGGTCACCGAAGTGTATCCAACGGAGAAATTTATCGTCTGGGGGCATAACGACCATATCCGCAAAGCGCACAGCGAAGTCATAGGCACGCCGTACCCGGTGAAACTGATGGGCGAACTGCTCCCGGACGAGATGAAAAAATACAGCTATACCATCGGTCTGTATCCGGCCAGCGGCAAAACGGCGGACAACACCAAAACCGTGCACGACGTGCTTCCGCTGGAGCCCGGTTCGGTCGAATCGATCCTGTCCGCGGCCAAGACGCCGTATACGTTCGTCGATTTGCGCTACCAGAGCAGAGAACGCGGGAACTCCTGGATGTTCGAGCCGCGGTTTGCTTACAGCTGGGGCATGTTCCCGGAAAGCCTGGTCCCCCGCGATCAATACGACGGCCTTTTGCTGATCGATGGCGTAAACTCGCCGCAGTACTTAACATCGAAATCGAGCGCGGCCAATTAAGGCTCACCCTGGAAACCGGTTCTTGACAGCCGGCTGCCTGGAACGACCGGCCGTCGGCCTTCAAAGTAGCGGCATTTTATGTACTTATTATCCGGAGCCTGGCCTGTTCATCTCCATTTAGCGACACTTTATGTACTTATTTTTCTATGAATGGTCCAGAACGCCGGCATTTCCTTGCGGCGCGGGAAAATAGCGACATAAATTTCCTCTATTTCCCTCCAATTGACGGATCTCGCCGGAATAACGACGTTTTTTGTCCCTATATTTTTCGTAGAAGTTTCTCAACAACAACAGGGGCTTCCTAATCGGCAAATTAGGAGGCCCCTAATTTAAAACAGCACGATTCCCGCGACCGCGGACAGCAAAATGACCGCAAACGGATGAACTTTGTATTTGGTTACCAGGGCAAGGCTTCCGGCAATGATCAGCAGCGTTCCGGCCATGGACCAGCTCAGCAAAGGTTCGCTCCGCCCGCTGAGTCCGAAATGGATGGCGGCGTAAATAATCAGACCCGTCACAATCGGGCGCAGACCGTAAAACGACGATTTGACCCAATCGTTGCTTTGGAGTCTCAGGAAGAAGGCCGTAAGCAGGATGACGATAATAAGCGACGGCAAAATGATGCCAATCGTGGCCACGATCGCTCCCCAAATGCCCGCCTGCGAATATCCGATCAGCGTGGCCGCATTCGTGGCGATGGAGCCCGGGGCCATCCCCGCCAAAGCGACAATCTCCTGAAACTCCCCGGCATCCACCCATCCCATGGCCGCCACCTCCCGCTGGATCAGCGTCATGACCGCGTAGCCGCCGCCAAAGGAAATGAGCCCTACCTTGATAAAGACCAAAAACAGCTGCCAAAGCATAGATGATCACCCTTTAGATGTAGTATTCCGGGAAGTGAAGCTCCTGTTTCTCCTCGGTCCGCGCCTTTTCCGTCCGTACGGTCATCCCGCATTTCCGCTTAATCAACACGACGATGGTCCCGGCGATCGGCCCCCCCAAAATAAGATAAAACGAATGAATGCCGGTAAATAAGAGGAGCGCGACCGCAATTCCCGCGATCACCAGCGTGGCTGCATCCAGAACGGAGGATTTCCACATCTTGAAAGCGGCTAAGATGATCAGGGAAACGACCGCGGCGTGAATGCCTTTTAATGCGGCTGCCACTTTGGCGTTATCTTTGAAAATGTAACTTAATAGGCTCAGGAGAAAAACGATGATAAACGTAGGCAGCGTAATCGCGGCCACGGCCGTCACGGCGCCGGGGATTCCGCCCAGCCGATAGCCGATGAAAGCCGCGGAGTTGACGGCCACGCCGCCGGGGGCTGATCCCGAAATGGACACCATGTCCCCCATTTCCTCCTGGTTCATCCACCCTTTTCTATGAACGATCTCCTCTTCGATCGTCGCGATCATCGCGTAGCCCCCGCCAAACGTGGAAGGCCCTATTTTAAAAAACACACAAAAGATTTGCCATAGGATGTTCATTCGCCGGGTTAGCGCGTTCTTCATCCGAACTCACCCTTTTCTGTCTCGTCATGTTTTACTAGAAGCTATAAGCATTATATCATATTAATTTCATTTTGGATTAAAGTTGTGATAAATTTATAAAAAATTCGTAAAATTCAGGCAATTCGCAACTCCCGAATCGTGGATTTTTCCAAACATAATTTCAAACAGAAATTATGTTGATTATTCTGATGAAATTAACTGGAAATAACACGACGTTGCCGTTATACTTTTAATATCCCGACTAATTAACTTGGAAATGGAGAAACGTACGTTATGATTACTCATTCCAATCCTTCGATAAAAAAACAGGTTTACGACCGGATTTCCTACCTCGGGACCGTCTCCAAAGCCGATTTGTTAAACCACTTTTCGCTCACGAGCAGCAGCATGACGCGCTTGCTTGAAGAGATGACCTCCCAGGGGCTGGTCATCGTCTCCGGACTCGGCAACTCCACCGGCGGAAGAAAGCCGATTTTATTTCAAACCAATCCGACGTACCGCTATCTGTTCGGCTTGGAAATCTCCCGTATTTATTCCACGCTGGGACTTTACGATATGCATATCAACACCTTGTCCCTGACCCGTTGGAAAATGGACGAACAGATGACGCCCGAGCTGTTTGTCGATCACGTTGTGAACAGCGCCCGGGAGTTCCTGACCAAGCACGGCATCTCGCCCGGCGACGTCTTGGGCATGGGAATCGGAGCGGTCGGTCCGCTGGACCAAAGAAAAGGAATCATCCTTGAACCGGAATTTTTCCCCGCCCCCTCCTGGAGCAATGTGCCGATTTGCGAAATGCTTGCGGAGCGGCTGGAGTTTCCGGCGAAACTCGACAATGGCGCAAACACCGCGTTAATCGGCGAGCATTGGGCGCTGCGGACTGAAAACATCCAGCATGCCCTTTACGTTCACTCCGGCGTTAACATCCGGTCGGCCGCGATGTCCGACGGCCAGATTCTGCGCGGGGCCGTGGATACCGAAGGGGCGATCGGCCAGATGATCATCCAGGCCAATGGGCCAAGGCTGCGGGAAAAAGGCAATTACGGGGCATTGGAGGCTTTCGTGTCGGTGCCGGCGCTGGAGGAACGGGTGCGCACCCAGCTAAAAATCGGACGCGGCAGCCTGCTCTCCGGCATTTTGCCGGATCAGGTCAACTTTGCCACACTGGTTGACGCCCTGGCGCAAGACGATCCGCTGGTTAAAGAGCAGTTTATGGAGACAGCCGCTTATCTGGGGATTGGACTGGCCAACCTGATCAATGCGCTTCATCCCGAATACGTCATTTTGGGCGGCCCGCTCGTCAGCGCCAGCCCGCTCGTATTCGATACCGCGCTGGAGATCGCCAAGAAAAACACCTACCATTATCCCGAGTATAGCCCGGTGTTCACACAAGGTCTGCTGCTTGAGGAGGCCGTGGCCACCGGGGCGGCCGTGATGATGCTGCAGGAGTGGGAAGGAAACTAGTAGAATGATCCGGAAAACAATATGGCTTATCTGCGGACGGGGGCTATGGATCGCTTTGTTCTACTGTATTAGTCTTGTGCACAGTATCAGCCCCATGAAATAGCGGAACTTTAGGGGCTTATTTTTCGAATTTGGGCCCATTCATCACCATAGGGGAACTTTTGGGTCTTATTTTTCGATGAACAGGTCGAAAGGCGGCCTTTTGCCACTAAATCGTGAAAATAGCGCCATAAAATTCCTCTATTTTACGCAACATAGGGGATGTCGCGGAAATAGCGCCCTTTTTTTCCTTTATGTTGTCACCCGAGATCTTCAATAGGCCATTTTTCCGTTTTCTCAAGTCTTTACTTGCCATCAAGCTAACGTTATTTCCAGAATCGTCTACTAGCTCGCGAAAAGTTTCATCCTAACATACGCTGAAACAAATCATTGACAGGCGTATATAACCAAATGATGAAATAAAGCGGGCTGGGAACCTGCACCTTGAATACAGTGCAAAGTGTTGCCGAAATGCCGGCGATCCAGAGCAGGATGAAGACGGCAAGCTGGCCGAATCGGCGGGAGCGGGCCAAGGAAGGCAGATCAATCGCTATACAGCATGCGGCAACCAGCAGCACCGCCAGAAAGTCCTTCATTTGGCCCTCACCCCTTTATGTCATCCTGAAATGATTTATCGATGGTGCCAATCCGGTTGATATGTACGGAAGCTTGATAATGAACGGGCAGCGTTTTCAGGTAAGTTTCCCGCTGATCCTTCAGCTTCTCCCACACCTTCGGATGGGATTGGTAAATCAGTTGGCCAAACCCCAAAATATCGGAATTGTATTTCTCAATAATATGATCGGCCGCATTTTCCATGAGGTAAATGATCCGTTGTTCCGACTTTTTCTCCAATTCTCTGATCACCCGGTCGTCATCCAGCCGATCCGTGCTCTGTGTGCTCTCAACATTGACTGTAGCCCGGACGGTAATATAAATATGCGGCTCCCCGCCGATGATTTTGACCTTGCGTTTGGTTGAAGATCGGAGCACCTCCATCACGATGGGTTGCCCGTCCTCCCCCATGACCGGACCGGCACTCCCGCTGACTTCACCCATGATATAGTTATAACCTATCGTTTCCATTTCGTTGAGCCATCCGAGCAGCTTGTCCTTTCTAAACACGCCGAGGCCGCGAAGCAGCAAGCTTGCTTTGGGCCTCGTGCTTTTCAGGTTTTTCGCATCCCCGTCCACAGAACGGTCGCCAACAATCTCGATGCCCGACAGCGCGACGTTTCTCCCCTCGGCTACCAAACGGTCAACCAGTTTGTCAATGGTAACGGGCGTGGTTCTGGCGGTTGCCTTGGACGATTTCTGCAAGGAATAAAACAGCCGGTTGGCCGGCAATTTGTCCAGCGGCGTCAAAAACTGCAGCACTTCGGAAGCCTGGGCATCCCGCGCTACCATGATATAGAAATCCGACCGTGGCTCACGGCTTCTTAGAATGACATCCAGCACCTTGCCGATGCCGTCCCGGGCCAACTCCTCGCCAAGCACCAATACGCGGATATGCCCCAAGTAACTTGACCGGGAGCTCGCTAAAGTGAATTCATGCAAGGCTTCGTAAATGGTCTTGACTTTAAAATCGTAAACGGTGACCGGCGTTCCGCCTCCCTTTGCGGTGGTGGATGTGGCGATCTCCGAAGGAATAACCACCTGCATCGTTACTTTAAATTGGTCTCCTTCCTTATCCAATCCGTACCCCAGGACAAAAGCCAGCTCATTGAGTTCTTTCCTTTCCCAACAACCGCTCAGCAAAGCAGGCAGCAAAATGATCAGCAGGAACCCGCACAGGGTTGATTTCAGCGTTCGCATCATGGCTTACGGTTCCTCCCCTCCGGTTTGTCCTTGCCGCTTCAGGTCGACTGGCCCAGTTTGCTTGGGTCTCGTTGTTAACTTCGGCCAAGGAAAGCGGAACACGGAATCCTTCAAATCGCTTTGAATATAAGGTCCAAGCGGACTCATATAAGGCATGCCGAAAGACCGCAGCCCGGCCAAATGCAGCACGATCATAAAAATGCCGAACAAAATGCCGTACAATCCCATAAACGCCCCCAGCGCCATCAGGACAAAACGGATGATCCGGGCGGCGATGGACATCCCCGTCTCCGGAATCACAAAACTGGAGATCGCCGTAACGGACACAATGATGACCATGGCGGATGAGATAAACCCCGCCTCTACGGCCGCTTGTCCGATAACCAGGGTCCCGACAATGGAAATGGCCTGGCCGATGTTCTTCGGTATTCTTACGCCAGCCTCGCGTAAAACTTCATAGATGACCTCCATGAGCATCGCTTCGACGAAAGCCGGAAAAGGCACCGCCTCCCTTTGCGCGGCCAGGCTGATCACAAGGGTGGTCGGAATCATTTCCTGGTGATACGTAGTAATGGCCACATAGAGCGCTGGAGCCAGCATTGCGATAAAAAATGACAAATAGCGGATGAATCTCAGCAAAGTGGCGATATCCGCCCGCTGATAATAATCCTCTGCGGATTGGAAGAAATTCAAGAAGAAGGAGGGAACAAGCAGAACAAACGGCGTCCCGTCCACCAGGATGGCCACTTTTCCTTCCAAAATTCCCGCCGCGATCGTATCGGGGCGATCGGAATTATAGATCGTGGGAAACGGGGTAATGGCCGTGTCCTGAATGAATTCTTCGATATAGCCGCTTTCCAAAATACTGTCCGTGTCGATCTTGGCCAGACGCCGCTTTACTTCAGCCACGATTTCCGCATTGACAACGTTGTTGAGATACATAATGGCCACATCGGTCTGGGTTGCCTTGCCGATTTGAAACGTCTCGAGCCATAGATGGCTATCCTTGATTTTCCGCCGGATCAGCGCCGTGTTGGTGCGCAAACGTTCGGTAAAACCCTCCATCGGCCCGCGTAAAACCGTCTGTGAGCTGGGTTCTCCGACATTGCGGTCCTCCCAGCCGGGAAGCGCGATCCGCAGCGCGGTATTCGCTCCCTCCAGCAGCAGTATGATGCATCCCGATAAAAGATCATGAAGCAGCTTATCGTAATCGGCGATTTCCTTTATATCTCCAGCCATCAAAATGCAATCCTTGAGAAGTTGCAGCTTTTGCTCGGCATCCATCTTTTCCGGTTCATCAAATTCGGAGAATCCCCGCTCGGTCAGCGAGTAAAGGATGGAATTGTGAAGGGTGCCGGTATCCACCAGTCCATCGATAAAAAACAAGACCAGCTCTATGTTTGTCCCTAGAATCAGCTTCTTTTTCACCAGATCCGTGCTCCCGCCAAGCGCTTGTTGCAGCAGGGCTTCGTTCTCCTGCAGGCGGGTCGACAATTGACCTTTTAGGCTTATTGATTTATCCACTCTCGTCACCCGGGTTTTCCGCCAATAGGCGTTTTTTGCTTATTTTGGTCTATTCGGCCATTATTATTCCGGAAAAATCCAGAAAGAGGGCATACTGTCAATACATTACCGGCATACTAGCACAGACTGGCGCTTAAATTCGCGTACCGGGGTCGAAAAGTAGGCCATAGGCGGAAGGATGTATAGGAACATGGGCTTGGAAAAAGGACGCTTATCTTCAAGACAACTGATTGTGCTTGTCCTGTTTGTGTTTGTTGGCGACATGGCGCTGATTTATCCCTTAACCATGGTAGCCGATTCGCATCAGGACGCCTGGATCGCAAGTTTAATCAGCTTGCTGCTGGGGCTTGCCTGCATAGCGATTCCGATCAAAGTACATTATTTTTATCCGCAGTTGAACCTCATCGAAAAAATTAACAAAATATTAGGAAAGTGGGTCGGAACTGCAGTCAACCTGTTCTATTTGTTTTTCTTTCTAATGGCAACAGCCATCTACATTCGTGAAATCGAGGATTTCATGGGCACGCAAATTTTTGAAAAGACTCCAAGCGCCGTTTTTCGTTTCATGACCCTGTTCCTGGTGATATACGGCCTCCGCCTTGGTCTCGAGACGCTTGCCAGGGCAGCTGAAATATTTTTGCCGCTGTTCATTCTGTTTTTCGCTTCATTGATGTTTCTGCTGCTTCCGCAGGTCCAACTGGAAAATCTGTTCCCGATCATGAATACGCCTTTGCCCAAATTGCTGCACTCCGTGTTGTTTGGCATCAGTTATCCGTTTGGCGAAATGATCGTATTTCAGATGGTGCATCCGTACGTTAAGCAGAGCAAAAATACCAACCGGGATATCTTTCTCACCATGATTATCGGAGCGGCCGTCCTGAATCTGATTTTGTTTCTTTCCCTTACCGTTCTGGGCGCTTATCTAAGCGAGCATCAATTTTACGCCGCCTATATTCTGGCCCAAAAAATCAATATCGGCAATTTTCTGCAGAGAATCGAAGCGCTCATGGCCATTGTGTGGGTAATCACCACCTTTTTCAAAACGGCGCTATATTTCTATGCCTTTACGCTTGGTACCGCTCAACTGTTTAACCTGAAAAGTTTCCGTTCCTTGATTTTTCCGGTTGGTTTTCTCGTATTTGGATGTGCTCAGCTGGTATCGAAAGATATTATTTTCTACATTAAAAAAATCCCAGCCTATTGGGTCGACTGGGATTTTACTATCGGCTTTGGGATCCCTTTGCTGCTGATGGTTGTTTATTATGTCAGAAAATCCAGGGCCCGATTACAGCAGCAAAAAACGTGAGTGAAGGGGGCATATCCCCCGCCGTTAAACATAAAGCAACAAGTCCGCTATCGACACCAGCGAATAATCCGCTTCTACGCAGCTTCGCGCCTCGCCGATGGCCGCTGCCGCCATGCCGCCGCGTTTGGCCGCGATGATTCCCGCTTCCGCGTCCTCAACGACAAGGCAGCCTGCGGGCGGAACGCCCAGCTTGCCGGCCGCCAGCAGGAACACCTCCGGGTCCGGTTTGCTGTTTTTGATCCCGTTTCCGTCCGCCACCGCGTCGAAATAACCGGACAAGCCGATCCGCTCCAAAATAACCGGCGTATTTTTGCTGGACGAACCGATAGCGATTTTGTATCCCCGCTCGCGGAGAACGGACAGAGTATCCGCCACCCCCGGCAGCATGTCACCATCGGTCAGGTTGCCCAGCAAACCGCGGTAAACCTCGTTTTTCCGCTCGGCCAGCTCCAGCTTCTCCACCGGCGTATAACGCTTGCTTGCTTTCTCTAAGATAATCTCCAAACTTTCCATGCGGCTGACGCCGCGCAGCCGGTGATTGATTTGCTCGTTAAATTCGATTTCCTCCTGCCGGGCCAGCTCGGACCACGCCTGAAAGTGATATTGATCCGTGGAGACGATCACCCCGTCCAGATCAAAAATGACCGCCTGATACCGCCGATTCATGCTTCTCCCTCCTCTTGCTCCGCTTTCTCTCTTGATTCCTGCAGCTCTATCATCTCCGCAGCGAATTGCGGCAGCTTCCTGTCGCGATAGCTTGATCCTGCTTACAATCTGGCGTCCCACAATCCGCAGAACGCATCGACCGGGCTTGTCCCTTTGAACTCCGACCGGCCCATCAGCTTGTCGAGCAGCGCCTGCAGCACATTGTCGTTCGAATTATAGGCGTTAATATAGGTTTTTACCCGCGGCACGTCCAACAGGTGGTACGGATTCTCGACCGAAAGGAATAGCGTCGGAATGGTGGTCATAAAGGTCGGCACATTGGCCCCCATCGGCTGCTTCCATTCGATCCGCACCACCGTTTGGTTGCTTTTGGTCACCATATTGGCCAGGTAGATGATCAGATCGTATTTGCCGAGCACTTCGCTTTGCGCCGACATCATGCCTTCAAACCCGGGATTCACCTCGAACGTGGTCACCTCGAAGCCTTCGTTCTTCAGCTTCTCCTTGAACAGTTCGGCGGCCCCGACGCGCGCGCTGTACGCCACTCCCTGTTGGGATTCAATATCATAGAAAAGGACGCGTTTGTATTTGTCGGGATGAATCGGCAGCACTCCGGGTTCTTCTTTGACCAAGGTGACCGCCTTATCCGCGCACTCCACCGACCATTGCCGGTGTTCCTTCGCGCCCAGCACCTTGAGCGCTTCCTCCAGCTTGGGCGCGAGCGTGCCGTCCGCTTGTTTGCGGTGCAGCTTCAAGGCCGCTTTCAGCCCCAAAATCCGGGTCAACGCTTCATTCAAGCGCTCTTCGGTGATGATCCCGTCCTCGATGCCCTGTTTCATATAGCCGAAGTCTTCTTCCAGACTGCGGCAGAACAGGAACATATCGCAGCCCGCGGCGATTGCCCGCGGAACGGCTTGCGATCTTGGCATCGAAATCATCATTCCCGCCATCGTTGAAGCATCCGTCACCACCAGACCGTTAAAGCCGAGCTGTTCTTTCAGCAGCTTCGTCACCAATTCGTAGGATAAAGAGGCCGGCAAAATCTCCTCATCTTTTAGTGCCGGATTAAGCCTCCGGCTGTAGGCCGGCTGCAGGATGTGACCGACCATCACCGTCATCGCGCCTTCCTCGATGCAGGCTTGGTACACCGCGCCGTAGGTGGCGTCCCATTCTTCGCAGGACAAGGAATTGATGCTTTCCACCAGATGCTGGTCGCGCTCGTCGACCCCGTCGCCCGGGAAGTGCTTGATGGAAGCCGCGACCCCGTTTTGCTGCACGCCTTTGACATATTGAACGCCCATGCGGCGGACCCGCTCCGGATCGGAGCCGAATGTGCGCGTATTGGTAATCGGATTGCGGAAATTGTAATCGATGTCGATGATCGGCGCAAATGCCCAGTTGCAGCCCACCGCCGCGCCTTCGCGCCCGCAGACGACGCCGAGCTTGTAGGCCATGTCGTCATCATCGGTGGCGGCCACCTGCATCACCGACCCGACGGTGGTGCCCTCTTCGGCAATGCCGGAGCCGCCCTTCTCCAAATTGGCCGCGATCAGCAGAGGGATCTTGGCGCTTCGCTGCAGTGTTTGCACCGTGTTTACGATGCTGCTCGCAGCCATGGGCCGGCACATCAAGCCCCCGGCCTTGTATTCCGCCGCCAGCCGCTTCAAATATTCTTCTTCATCGGAATAGCCGACCAGGCAAAACAGCTGCCCGACCTTCTCGTCCAGCGTCATGCCGGCGATCGTCTGCTGTACCCAGGCGATATCTTCATCGGATAAATAAAATGGTTTAGCTTTCAAGTTGGCCACGTTGTTCAGCTCCTAGCGATAAAATGGATGATACGAATCAATGCGGGCCCATCTGTTCCGTGAGCCGCTTTCTAACCAGCTTCTCGATGTCACTGGCCGGCTTCGGCGGAAACTCCTGAGGATGCTTGCGCGCAAGTTCCGCAGCCTGGCTGGCCCTTCCGGTTTCCTCCAGCCGCTTCAAGTATCCCGGCAAATAACCTTTGGCATGGAAAGGCCCGCCTTCTTTCATCACCGTCCACAACGGATCGCGATCATCCCCCGAACGGACCATCATTTCGTCATGCCACTGGTTCAGCAAATAAACGGCCTCCATACAAACGTCGCGGTGTTCGGCGGCAACATTGCGCTGCTCGTTCGGGTCCTCCCGCAGGTTGAACAGCATCTCCTTGTCAAACAGGTGGTAACCGTCATGATAGCTGCGAATGTACATCCAATCACCGAAACGAACGCTGCGCTGCACTACGTGGGCGCACTGCGACACCACGAGGTAATCCCGCCCGCAATCGGTTCCGTCCCGCAGGACCGGCGCATAGCTGGTGCCGTCCCAATCCGGCATCGGGTCTGCCCCAAGCAGTTCAGCTACCGTCGGCAGCAGGTCCAGATGGTAATGCAGCCGCTCGTCGACGAGGCCCTGCTTCATGCCCGGCCAGCGGATGATCATCGGAATCCGGCAGGTCCCCTGATCCGCAGTGGCATGCTCGCCATAGATGCCGAGCTGGCCGATATTTTCGCCATGGTCGGCGGTAATCATGATGATCAAATCTTCCATCACGCCCTGCTGTTCCAGCGCCGCAAACAGCTTGCCCAAATGGTCGTCCATATAACGAATGCCGCAGTCGTAACCGTCGACCATCTTTCTCAGGCCGTCCATGTCGAGAATTTCCCCGGGGTGACGCGGAAAATCGGGGGATGTAGCATTATCGTAGCTCTTGGTTCTGAAATTAATGTTGAGCTCCCGCGCACTGTGGGAACCGACCATGTCCTTGTGCCGTTCCAGCACCTCCTCCGTCATCCACTCCGGCAGCGGATCGTCTTCGAACGGATTTCCGTATTCCAGCGGCGTCCGGTAAGGGGTATGCGGGTCCCAATAATTGACGTACAGGAACCAGTCGTCTTTTTGGGCATTCCGTTCGATCCATTCCAGCGCCACGGGCGTTACGTCATCCGCGGACTCGTTCCCGAGATGCCCCGTATTGATGATTTCGTTGAATCCGGCATAAAAAGCGAACGTTGAGTGGCGCTGCGGGAAAGGACTGATCAAGGTGGTGCTGAGTCCGCCGATCAGCTGCAGGTACGACGGGAACGCCCCGCCCCGGGTCAGCCGGCCCATCAGTTCCCGCTGCTCGCCTTCCAGCTTCATGTCCCCCGCCGTACCGCCGTGGCCGACCAGGCCGTTGCGAATTCCGAACTGCCCGCTCATCAGCGCGGTGCGGGAGGGCGCACAAGGCGCGTCCGAAGTGTAGTAATTGGTGAAACGGACGCCTTCGGCGGCGATTTTATCGATATTGGGCGACGTATTGCGATGATAACCATAGCAGCCCAGATGTTCCGGGTTGGTCGAATCCAGATCCAAAAACAAGACTCTCATAAGGCAATCTCCTCCAAGTTGAAATTTACGAATTGCAAACACTCACTGTAAACGGCCTCCATAGCCAAATTCCCGACATACGTACATGTTCTACTCTACAGGCAATCCCTCCGCGGCGCCTTAACCGATCTTTTTGTTTGTTGCCCTATTTTTCTGCCGGGCGGGAGTAGAGGAGCTCTTTGCCGGATATAGCGGTAATTTATGGCGCTATTTTGCGATTTTCCGTCCTCTCGTACAAATAGCGGTAATTTTTGTATCTATCTTCCTGCCATACGCGGAGAAAGCGCCTTTTCGCCCTGATCGCCCACAAATAGCGGTAAAAAATCCCTCTAAATCGACCGATCTCCCTTTTCTGCCGGGGATAACGCCCTTTTTTACCGCTAATACCGCGGCCACCTTAGCCTCCGCAAACGTAACCTTGCGGCCCTCACCCATCTTTTAAAAAGCGAAGAAGACACCCCGAAGAGATGCCTTGCTTCCTTTTTACGTACCTGCCGATCAGCGCTGCCCTAAGCCGTAACGATCCGATTGTTCTGAAGCTCCTCCTTCATCGTCTCCTCTTGTTGATCAAGCCGGTAGAACATCATGAGGACGATGGAAAGCACGAAGCAAATCAACGGCACCCACACGAAATTGAATTGAAGAGCGAGCAATGCGGAAGACGTCTGGGCCTGGTTGGGAACGTATCCCCCCATCGACATAATCCAGGCGGCGATCGCTCCCCCGAGCCCCATGCCGAATTTGACGCCAAAGGTGGAAGCCGCCATCAGCAGCCCTTGCGCGCGCACGCCGGTCTTCCATTCACCGTAATCGACCGTATCGGCGATCATCGCGAATTTAATGCCGGCCACCACGCCAAGTCCAATCTTCGCCAGCGATCTTCCGATTACCATGAGCGGAACCGAAAGGAACTCAGAGCCGGCAAAGATAATCAGTTGTCCCGCCACGGCCAGAATGAATCCCAGGAGCACCGTGTTCCGTTTACCGAGTTTTTTGGCCATAAACGGCACCGCGATAATCCCGACGAGCATCAAGCTCGACAATCCGTTCAGCACCGGCACCAAATCGGCGCGGCCCAGATTATATCTGAGAAAATAGATCGTCGATTGGTTCATCATGATCGTAGAGATAAACAGCAGCACGTTGACGATAAGCAAAATCCACCAAGGCCAATTTCCCTTCAGCGCTTTCACGCCTTCTTTAAAAGGAATTGGCTTATTACCGTTGGACTGGACTCTCTCTTTCGTATTTGCAAACGTGATGAAAAAGAGCCCGACGCCGATCACAGCAAACAAAATCATGGTATAGAGAAAGCCCTGCTGCTGGTTGCCTCCGCCCAGAAAAGCGACCAAAGGCAGCACCGCGGCATTGACGATGAACGCGCCCGTCTGGCCTCCGACCATCCGGTACGTATTGACCACGGTTCTTTCCTGCGAATTGCTGGTAAGGCTCGGCAGCAGCGAAGATAACGGAATGTTGACGCCCGCATACAAAATCCCCAACGCGATGTATGTCGCATACGCGTAAACGATTTTACCCGTCGCGCTTAAATCGGGGGTCATGAACGTCAATATCGCGACGACCCCAAACGGAATGGAAAGCCAGAGGAAATAAGGTCTGGATTTCCCCCATTTGGTGCTGGTACGGTCGATCAACACCCCAAAAATCGGACCGTCCAATGCATCGATCATTCTGGCTACCAAGAATAAGGTGCCCACCGCGGCCACATTCAGGCCGTAAACATCGGTATAGAAAAACATAAGGTACGTGGTTACGATAGTAAACACAAGATTGGACGCGGTATCCCCCAACCCGTAGCTGATTCTTTCTTTTAATGAAACCTGATTTTTCTCCTTCATTCGTCACTGCCTCCCGTTGCGGTTTATTCCTATCCGTAAAGCGCTTTCGTTACCATGCGGCCGCCTGTTCTCTTTTCTGCCGAATCACCCTTCATGCCTTGGCCCTTCCTTACTCTACATCCATTCCCAAGCGAAGTCCTTAACCGATCTTTTTGTTTGTTGCCGGATTTTTGCGGAACTTGAGAAACTCCAGCGAAAAAAATAAAGACATAAAATGGCGTTATTCCGGCGATATCTATACATTTGAGAAAAATAGAGGTAATTTATGCCGCTAGTTTCCTCTATATCAAGGAAATACTAGCCTTCTGGACCATTCATATAAAAATAAGCACATAAAATGCCGCTAATGGAGATGAACAGGCCAGACTCCGAATAATAAGGACATAAAGTGCCGTTATGTTGAAGGCCGGCGGTCGGTCGTTCCGGCAGCCGGCTATCGAGCGCCGCCGACTTCTAGCTTGAGCCAAAAAAGGCCATGCAACATGTGCATGGCCGGGATATCCCGCAACTCGGGTATGTTATTCCTTAGTCTTCCGGTACTCCTCATTGATCTCCCGGATGATCCGATCTCCGCCGTCCCGCTTCCAGGCCGCGGCCGCCTCGTCCACGGCGCTTAAAGGAAGCTGATCCATGGCCACCTTGCTCATCGTGTCCACCCATCTTCCCAGAAGCCGGAGGCCTTTTTGATCAAACGTCTCGCTGGACAGGCCTTCCGCGGGATTTTTCCAACGATACTTGGCATTGGTTTCATAAAACTTCAGGACGTTTTCGGCGTACTGCGGATCATCCCACTTGCGGATCTGGACCTCCGGGTCATAGCGGCGGAAAAACCACACGGAGAGCAGCTGCGGACGGTCCTTGTCAAACGCCGGGAGCTTTTCGAACGTTCCTTTGGCGGTTCTTTGGTAGTGAATGCCTTCAACGCCGTTTTTGATCAAATCGTAGCCTTCGTCGGACAGCAGGTAATTCAACAGCTCCAGCGCTTTTTGCTGCTTGGCGGGGGCGATACGGGCGTTGACGACGATTTTGCTCGTGTTCCCGATCGTATGCGTCGCCTGCAGTCCGCCCCGTCCTTTCGGGGGAATCAATTGGACGAGTTCGGCCCCGGGGGCGTTCTTTTTCAAGGCCGGCAGCGTTGAGGTATAAAATTCGTTGGGGACGACGGTGGCGATGCCGACTTTTCCGGCCTCCAATTTGGCCAGCGGATCCTTGACCTTGTTTGTGGCGAATTCCGGGTCGAGCGCCCCTGACGAATAAGCCTCCCTGAGAAAAGCGAGAAACGGCTTGAGCTCCTTCGTTTGCACCTGCAGCGGAACAAGCCGCCCATCCTGCTCGCTCCATTCGTTCCCCAACCCGAAAGCGCCTATAATCGCATCCAGATTGGTCAATTTGCCGTTGACGATGCTGAACGAAAACCCGTAAGTATCGTCCTTGCCGTTCCCGTCCGGGTCCTCCTGCGCAAACGCCTTGGCGACTTCGAGAAATTCATCTACCGTGGTTGGCGCCTTAAGCCCCAGCTTGTCCAGCCAATCCTTGCGGATGATCAGAGAATCCCGCGTGTCCGTAATATAAAACGGCAATCCGTACATTTTTCCTTTGGGATTCATCAGCTCCAAGTATTCGCGGCTCAAATATTTCGTGAAATTAGGGTACCTGGTAAGCTCAGGTTCGATATCCGTAAAGACACCTTTGTCTTTCCACTTGTTGAATTCCGGGCCTTCGACCAAGAATACATCGGGAAAATCATTGGAAGCCGCCAATACGTTCAACTTCTGCCCGTAAACGTCCATAGGGATCCACTCGATGTTCAGCTTGATGTTCAGCCGTTTATTCAGCTCTCGGACGACCGCATGATCCTCCGGCCAGCCTCCTCCCGCAAAGCTGAACGTCATCAAATTCAGTTCTACGGGTGCTCCAGTCTTCCCGCTGCCGGTCGCCGCTTCCCCCGCCGATCGGTTCCCGGCAGCGCTGGAACATCCAAACAGCCCGGCCAGCCAAAACGCGGACAACAGCATCATGCACCATTTTTTCATGCCTATCCTCCCTTCACTCGCACTTTTTGCCTGTTCGGACCGCATCGCCTGTTTCGTTTTCGTTTCCGTTTCCGAAAGGAATCCGGATGCTGACCACGCTGCCGCGTCGCGGGAAAGAATGTACGGAGATTCCGTAAGGCTCGCCGTATTTCAAGCGAAGCCGCGCATGGACATTCGCCAGTCCGATGGACTCGCCTCTGAACGTATCTTCGGCGGACGAACTTCCGCGGAATTGTCCTCTTAGTTCCGCAAGCCGCGCTTCCGGAATTCCCGGGCCGTTGTCCGCGATTTCGACGACAAGATCGCAGCCCTCGTCGTAAGCGTTCACAATTATCGCCGCATTCCCGCCTTTCGCTTCCACGGCGTATTTGACGGCATTTTCCACGATCGGCTGAATCGTTAGCTTGATGATCGGACACTCCATAAATTTCTCGTTCACCCGGACACTGCTTTCGAATTTTTTCGGATAACGGATGTGCACGATGTCCAGATACTTGATCAACACGCTTAGCTCCTCGCGCAGCGTCACTTCCTGATCCGATCCTTTGGAAGCATAACGGTATACGTCCGCCAAGTTGTGGGCGATTTTCTCGATCAGCGGAACATCTTCCAAATAGGCGATGCTCTTAATAATATCCAGCGTGTTGTACAGCAAATGCGGATTGATTTGGTTTTGCAGCGCTCTGACCGTGGCCACGCTTTGCCTTAACTGCAGTTCGACCTCTTTTACCTTGTATTCGGAGATTTCCCGCATCAGATCGTTTAGCTGCTCCACCATATAATTGAAGCTGTTGGTCAGCACCTGGTATTCATGGATGCCGGAGATTTGCGACGCTCTGGCCTCCAGATTGCCTTTGGCGACCCGTTCCATCCTCGTTTTCATATGCTTGATCGGGCCTACAAACTGAGACACCAGGAAAGGAATGATCAAAAGGATGCAAGCCCCAAGGATGGCCAAAGCGATCATCGTCGATAAAACCGCGGAGTTCAACCCTTTGGCCATCTCGGCATAAGGGACAACGGAAACGATATTCCACCCCGTATACTGCGATTCATAGACAGAAACCAGATAGGCTTCGCCGTTCCACGTTTGGGCGCCGGTGGCGTTTTCCGGATCCAAATTCAGTCCGCCGAGCGGCGTGTCTTTCCGCGCCTTGCCCACCCACTCCTTCTCGGGATGATTGACCACGATGTCTTCTTTCGACAACAGGAAGAAGTAGCCGCTTTTCCCCAGCCGGGATTTATCGAAGGCAGCGTCGATTTCGGTCAAAGAAAACTGCAGCACCAGCTTGCCGATCTGCGCCGTCGTTTGCGTGCTGTAAATCGGGATAATCATATCCATAACCAAGGGGCCGTTTTCGTTCAGGCGATGGGTAGGCAATACCGTAACTTCCCGGACGTCCTTAAACCAGGCTTCCATCATGCGCCGGTCTTCCGGGATATAGCTGTTGTTCAGCGGAAGAACCCGCCGGTCATTCGAAACGAGAAACATATTGTTGATTTCCCGAAAATTGAATGACACATAAGTGTTCATTTCCTTTTCAATTCCGGCGATATCCTCTACATGGGGAGTGTAGCCCTCGTTCAGCCATTTTTGCACCAGATCGGTGTTCAGCAGCGTGTTCGTCGATTTTTTCATTTGCCGGAAATAAAACTCCAGATGATGGTTCAGCCGTCCCGTGGCTTCTTCCGCGATCATCACGAATTCCTCTTTGACCGCTTTGCTGTAGAAATAGTGGGAAAATCCGGCTGTCAGGCACACCGACAAAAGGCTTAGCCCGAAAAACAGCGCGATCATTCTTTGCTTGATGGAACGCAAGGGAGAAAGATTGATATTCATAAGCCCAGGCTCCTGCGGTATTCACCCGGCGACTCGTCCGTCAGGCTCTTGAACAATCGGTTGAAGTAGGGCAAGGAGGAGAACCCGACCATATCGGCCACCTCGTAAACTTTCAGATCCGGTTCCAGCAGCAGCTGCTTTGCTTTCTCGATTCTGTATTTGTTCAAATAGTTGATAAAAGAGTCCCCGTAATGCTGCTTGAACAGCACGCAAAACCGGGAAACGCTAAGATCGGTATACTCCGCGATTTGCGCGAGCGTGATCTCCCTGGCGTAATTTTGCTGAACATATTCGCTCACCCGCTTGCCCAGAAAGCTTTTCCGGCCGGAGGAGGCCCCGTTCAAGCGGCGCGACCACTGCTCCAGCAAATGCGCAAAATGGGCTTGTGCCGCGGGTTTGCCCGTCGCCTCCCCGAGCTCCAGGTTTTGGTGATGCGGATCGATACTCCTTAGCTGCTCGTTCAGCTTGTCCGAGAAAATGCGGAGCAGTCCGTTTCGAATCCCCGGATTCGCAGCCTTCACCTTATAGATGAAACCAAGGATCCGGCCGGCTTCAGAAACCAAACGTTGATGATCCCACACTTCCATCACGCCCAGAAATTCCTGAATCTGATGGAGAGGCTCGTACAGGTGCACGGAGCTCTGCAGCCGTTCCAAAGAGCGCAGCAAGGCTTGTCTCAAATCCTCGGCCACGACCGGTTTCAGCAAATATTCCGTCGCTCCGTACCGGATCGCCTGCCGGGCATAGGCAAAGTTCTCGTAGCCGCTGATCACGATCGGAACGATGCCCAGCTTGTATTCATCACATTTGCCGAGCAGAGACAAACCGTCGAGCTCCGGCATGACGATATCGGTGATAATGACGTTCGGCCACACTTCGTTGATCAGATTCCAGGCCTCCATTCCGTCGCTGGCCTGGGCCACGACTTTGAAATCAAGCCCAAACCGCTCGATCATCTCCACGATCCCGTTGCGAATCCAAACTTCATCCTCGGCAACCAATACATGGAACATATGCATCCCCCGGAGTAGTTTATAATCTCTTCATTAACTGACTATAGCAAAGATAATTTCATATTGGAATAAAGAACAGGAGTTTTCCCGCTGTATAAATCTAGTAAAAGCGCTTTACTTGAATACTTTTTATTATTTTGACATTATTTAGACTGAATGATATCTTTGAAATAATCATAGAATTAAACATAAGACAGGGGGGATCGCTTTGTCGGGAAACTGCATGACAACCCGCCATTCCAACATCGGCGTGATGTGGAAAACCGTGTCGGAGGACTGTAATCTGGCGTGCGATTATTGTTATTACAGCACCTGCGGCGGTAAGCCGGGGCCAAAAATCAACCGGATCGATTCCGCCATTTTGGATAAATTCATCAAGGATTACATGGAGCACAGCCAAGGCGCCGCCAACTTTGCCTGGCAAGGCGGGGAACCGCTGCTGGCCGGGCTGGAGTTTTTCGAGGAAGTCGTTTATCGGCAAGCCCTGCACGCCCCGCCGCATACGATCATCAGCAACTCGCTGCAGACGAACGCCACGCTGATCAATGACCGCTGGGCTTCATTTTTTAAAACCTATAATTTTCTGATCGGCGTGAGCCTCGACGGCCCCAAGGAGATTCATGACGCCCGCCGGGTGACTTCCAACGGCAAAGGCAGCTTCGACCGGGTTATGGCCGGCATCGAGCATTTGCGAAAGCACCAGGTCGATTTTAATATTTTGACGGTGATCCATAAAGGAAACGTAGGCAAAGCCAAGGAACTGATGGCGTTTTACCGGGAGCACGGCTTCGACTACGTCCAGTTCATCCCCTGCATGGATTTCCGTTCCCAGCAAGTGGACCAGCCCGGTGTCTACGAAATTACGCCGGGGGAATACGGCGACTTCCTCTGCGAAGTGTTCGACGAGTGGTACAATGGCGGCGACCCGCAGGTTTCCGTACGCTTCTTCGATAACATGCTGAGCGTTTACATTAACCGCGAAGCGGAGCTGTGCGTGCATCGGGCGGCATGTCCGACGAGCCTCGTGCTTGAGCAAAACGGCGATGCTTTTCCGTGCGATTTCTTCATCAATGAACAGTGGACCGTCGGCAATGTGGCCAGCGCTTCCATCGCCGACATGCTGGCCCATCCGAACTACGAGCGCTTCCACCGGATGAAGCCGGCTTTGCCGGACAAATGCCGGTCTTGCGAATGGCAGCGTTTATGCTACGGCGGCTGCCCGCGGAACCGTAAATGGAACGCTGAGGGAACCGAGTCCGCTCCGGATTTCTTCTGCCAAAGCTATAAGCAGATTTATGCCCATGCTCATGAGCAAATGCAGGAAATGGGCGATAAGCTGCGCAAGGAGCTTTACAGCCACAATTTGCAGCGCTATTTCGCCGGCAAAGCTCCAGGCCGCAACGAGCCTTGCCCTTGCGGCAGCGGCAAGAAGCATAAGGCGTGCTGCGGTGCGATCTAACCTTTGAAAATAATAGGAACAGGAGCTGAACCCACGGCTCCTGTTTCTTTTACACATCCTTCCTCATGACAGGCAGTAGTACGATCCTTTATAATGAAACCATTACTTTTAGAAAGCGCTTACCGTCGGTTAATCACTTCCGGTAAACCAACCAAAGGAGCCGTCCCTATGACTCTTCTGCTGTTGTTCCTAATGGGGTCAGCCCTCATCTTGTTTGTCACCAAAGCCCGCAGCCCTGCCGCCTACTGGATGGCTTGCGTGCTGTTCGGCTGGTTTTTGAGCATGTCCGGATTGGTCCTGTTTCTGGCCAAGTACGGCGGATTTTATTTCAAGGTCAATCGAGTATTGTTCTTTAATGAAGCGATCCGCAACGTGCTGCTGCACTCCCCGCTGCAAATCGGGGACATCAGCCGCATGATTACGATCGGGCGGTCCGTGTTTATTTTCGGTTTGCTCAGCCTTGCGATCACGCTTTATTTGAACAAGCCGTTCAAAAAATTATGGAAGTATATTGCGCTGAACAGCCTCCTTCCCCTCCTCAACATCGTGTTCTACGACCCCGTCGTTTATAAATGGATATTGAACACGGTCGAGCGAAAGTACACGTTCGTCATCGGCTGGGTCACCCGGGGGTGGATCGTATTATCGGCGCTGGTCGCCTTCTTTTTGATTTTGCGGAGATATCGAAACATCACGATTCCCTGGATCAAAAAACAAATCAGTTTTATTCTGCTCGGCCTGCTTGGGCTGAACGGATTTTATTTCTACCTCGGCTTCATGGGGCCTTTGCAGGTGACGGATATCCGGACCTATTATGTGCTTTACTCCGATTTTTCGAATTTTAATCCGCCGCTCAATTTGTTCGAATGGTATTTCAGCATCTTGTTTACGGGCGGCGTTTCGCTCGTCAGCCTGCTGGCCATCTGGCGTTATACAAGGGTCGAAAAAAATATGGGGAAGCTCGATTTGCGCCTGGAACGGAAACTCAAAACCGCCGACATGGGCACAAAAATTTTTACCCACGCCTTGAAAAACCAGCTCCTTACGCTGCAGGTGTTGAATAAAAAGATGGAACAAACGGCCAGGCTCAGGGAAGAGCGTTCCGGCGCCGATTCGCAGTTGCTCCAGCAACTCGAGCAGTCGGGAGCGATCATCCACCATACCCTGGACCGGCTCGACCAGCTGTACAAGTCGTTCAAAACGAATTTTCTCCAGCTGCGGCCCGTTTCCGCAGGCGCTTTTATGGAGGAACTGCTCGGCAGTCTCAAAGGGATACCCGATTCGATTCGCATCGAATACGAAGCGCCGGAGGACGACCCGAAAATATTGGCGGATGCCGGCCACCTGTCCGACGCCCTTCACAATGTTATCGTCAATGCCGTCGAGGCCATCGACAGCCAACAGGGAGGACGGGTGCGGATTGAAGCGTATTCCGAGGAAAAGTGGCTGGTCATTCGGATGATCGATAACGGCAGCGGAATCGAGCCGGAGCAGCTGGGGGAGATCTTCGACCCCTTTTACACCAGCAAAAACACGAATCGCAATTGGGGGCTGGGCCTCTCCTACACCAAGCAGGTCGTTAGCGGCCACTTCGGCTATATCGACGTAACCAGCGCTCCCGGAGCCGGAACGACGTTTCAGATATTTTTGCCGATCTATATCACCGATTAAAATCCGCCGCAAAGAAAGGGAGCTCTCGTATGCAAAAACAACCCGGATCAATGATCATTCGCGTTCTCGTCGTCGAGGATTTCGACATTCTGAACGAGCATTTCCGTTTGATGGTGGACACCGCGGAAGACATGGAGCTCGTCGGCCACGCCTTCAGCGGCAAAGCCGCCTGCGATATGGTCGAGCGGCTTAAGCCGGATGTCGTGCTTATGGACATCGAAATGGATTTCAAGCACGACGGCATCCTCGCCGCCAAAAAAACGATTCAGACGTATCCGGACGTGCGGATCATTTTTTTGACCGTACACGAGGACGATGAAACGGTGTTCAGCGCCTTCGATTCCGGGGCGGTGGATTATGTGCTGAAAACCGCGGAGGAACACGAGATCCTGGACAGCATCCGCATGGCCTACAACGGCTCGTCTCCGATCCGCCCGGAAATCGCTTATAAAATCAGAAACGAGTTCAGGCGCATCCGCCATAACCAGGAGTCGCTGCTGGATTCCATCAATGTTTTATCCCAGTTGACCCCGACGGAAATGGAAATCATCGATTTGCTGCTAAAACACAAAAAGATCTCCGAAATCGCCGCCGAACGTCAAGTCGAAATGTCGACGATCAAATCGCAGATCAATATTTTGCTCAAAAAATTCAACAAGTCGCGGACGAAGGAAATCGTCAACCTGATCAACGAGATGGGAGCCGTTCCGTTTTTCCGCCAAGTGAACAAAGGGGACAGGGCCGCCCGCTAAGGCGTCCTGTCCCCTTTTACCTGCGGAGCTTATTTTTTCACGGCATTCAGGAAAGTATCTTTGCTGACGAATTGTTCCGCGGGAACGACTTCCGTCATTTTGCCGTTGTCGACGAACAAACTCTCCAGGCTTTCAAACCAGGTATACACCGTGTTGTCCTCGAAATGCTTGACCATCTCTTCCGTCGTCAACCACTGCGTAGTTTCGATTTGCATGCTTAACGAATCTTCGGGCACTTGCGTGAATTCGCTGGTGAGCTTGACCGCTTCTTCCAGGTTGGCGATGCGGTAATCGTTCGCTTTGGAGAACGCGCTCAAAAACTTCTCGACCAGGTCCGGATGCTCTTCCAAAAACGCGGGCCTTACCACCCAGCTTTGCGGGAACACATAGTCCGGAAAAAACGTCTCGTTATTGCCCAGCACTTTGATGTTTTCTTTTCCGACTTGCTTTTCGATCTCGGCCGTATAGGGGGACCAGATCGCAACCGCGTCGACTTTTTTGGACACGAAAGCGGATACGGCTCCGGCCACGTCCATATTCATGATATTAACGTCTTCGGGTTTAAGCGAGGCGGACTTGAGTCCCAGGTTCAGGATCATCTCGCCGGACGTTCCTTTCGGCACGCCGACCGTTTTTCCTTTCAGATCCGCCCAGCTGTCGATGCCGGAATCGGCTCTGGTCAGCACGGCATCACCCGTATTCAGGCTGTCGACGGTGATGATTTTGCCTTGGCCTTGGGCGGCGAGAAACGTTGCTCCGGGACCGATATACGCGATGTCGATGTCGCCCGAAGCCATCGCCTGAAACTCCGGCGGACCGCTCAAGAATTTCACCGCATTGACTTTAATTCCCGCTTCTTCGAAGAAGCCCTTCTCTTCGCCGATGACGATCGGCGTTGCGCCGTGCATATCCGGCATATACGCTACGTTGATCGCGGGCGTCTCGCCCGATGCCCCCGGCGGTTGATTTTCAGTTCCAGCGCCTGTTCCCGCGCCTGTTCCCGCGCCCGTTCCCGCTTGCCCGGATGAACAAGCCGAGGCGATCAGCGTCAGACCGAGCAGCGATGCCATCATTAAAACGCTTACTTTTTTCATAGGTGAATCCCCCTTATTTTTTGACATCCATATATTCTTTGTAAACCTTCGACCAAATCTCGTTTTTGATTTCGACGAAGCGGTCCGACAATTTGGTTTCCTGCGTCCGCGGGTATGGAATGTCGACATCGATCATTTCCTTGATCCGGCCCGGCCTTGCGCTCATAATAATGACGCGCTGCGCCAGAATAACCGCCTCTTCCACGTCGTGCGTGATAAAAAAGATGGTGCGCTTTTCCTTCTCCCACGTTTTCAGCAGTTCCTCCTGCAGCTGCGCCCGCGTCTGCGCATCCAGGGCGCCGAACGGCTCGTCCATCAGCAGCACTTCGGGCTCCACGGCATACGCTCTGGCAATCGCCACCCGCTGCTTCATACCCCCCGACAGTTCCTTCGGATAGGCGTTGGCAAAGTCTTTCAGCCCCACCAGCTCCAGATACTTTTCGGCTCGCTCTCTGCGCTCCTTGGCCCCCAAGCCTCTAAGCTTCAAGCCGAATTCCACATTTTTCAGCACGGTTTTCCAGGGAAACAAGGCGTACTGCTGGAAGACGACTCCCCGTTCCTTGCCCGGGCCGGTGACGATCCGGTTCTCCACCTTTACGGTGCCGGTCGTTGCGTTTTCAAGCCCGGCGATGATGTTGAGCAGCGTCGTTTTGCCGCAGCCGCTGGGCCCGACGACGCAGACGAATTCGTTTTGGCCGATCGCAAGCTGCGTGTTTTGCAGGGCGGTGACAGGGCCGGATCGCCCCTGATACACTTTGGACAGATTATCGATTTCGATTTTCGGCGTCTTTTCCGCGATTGCGTTCATGATTTTCTCAACTCCTGCCAACCCGTTAGTTTTTTCTCCAGGAACAAAACGCCTTTGTCCATGGCCAGACCGATGATCCCGATGATGATAATGCCCAGGATGATAATGTCCATGCGGAAGTACAAGCCCGCTTCCATGATCATGTTGCCGATTCCCTTGTTCGCTCCGGTCAGTTCCGCCGCAACCAGCGTCGTCCAGGCGCTGGCCAACCCTAAGCGCACGCCGACCAGAATATAGGGGAACGAGGCGGGGACCACGACTTCGAAGAAAATGTCTTTGTCGCCCGCGCCCAGCACTTTCGCCGCCTTGATCAGCGTAGGATCCACGCTCACGACGCCCTGAAAGATCGAAATCACCATAACCAGGAAGGTCGCGACGAAAATGATCGACAGCTTCGCCCCCTCGCCCACGCCCTGGACGACAATGACCAGCGGAATCAGCGCGATCGGGGGAATCGTGCGGAAAAACTGAATCCACGGCTCGACGATCATGCGGACCGGCTTGTACCAGCCCATCAGGAAAGCGACGGGGATGGCCGCCGCCAGTCCCAGCACAAACCCGCCCAGAACCCGAAACAGACTGGCATAAATATTGGTCCACAGCCTGCCGCTGGAAAGCTCCTGTATAAAGGTTTTCACGATCGTAACCGGGTCGGATACGATCGCTCCGACCGACGGAATTCTGGAGATGAGCGCCCAAAAGGCGATTCCAACGGCGAAGGACAACAGGATGATCACACCGCCCGGAATTTGGCTCCAGGTCTTCCGGGGGCCCTCCGCCTGCCGGACGGCTTGGCTTTCGATTTTGGTTGTTTTTGTCGTCATATCGAACAAACCTTTCTATACTGTTCTCGTAGGGCCGAAGTTTATGCCTTTATGCCGAGCCGTAAGCCGATTCCAGCGTTTCATGCGAATACTTTGCCGCGAGCTCCTTGGCGTCTTCGTAGTACCCTTCGTCATGCAGCCGCTTGACCCACTGGCTCACGGTGACATATTTGAACGGTCCGGTCCGGATCACCTTTTGCAGCGGGTCGGTCTTGCCGCCCGGTTTTCCCGCATGCTCATGCAGCCAGTTCATCAGGCGGTGATCCATTTCCCGGACGACGTCCGGATGCTCGCCGGCGACATTCGCCGTCTGATACGGGTCGTTTTCCATATTGTAAAGCGCCACGGGATCGTAGCGGTAAAGCCCCTCGTGATAGGTGCGCATATAGTACCATTTTTTGTCCCTGACCGCCCGCTGGCAAGCGTACAAGGCGTGGTCCATCACCAGATGGTCCCGGCCCGGCCAGGCTTCGCCCTTCAAAGCGGGGAGGAACGACTGGCCGTCCCAGCCTTCCGGTACCGGCAAACCGACCATGTCGGTAATCGTGGCGATCACGTCCACGTTGTAGGCAAGCCCGTCCGCGATCGTGCCGGGTTTCGTCACTCCGGGCGCCTTGATGATCAGCGGGATATGGTGAACCGACTCCGAGGCGTTGGCGTGCTCCATGTAAATGCCGTGCTCGCCAAACGATTCGGCGTGATCCGCGCTGATGACGAAGCATACCTCATCCTCGATCCCCATCTCCCGCAGCGTCTCCATGATCTCCCCGATGCAGCGGTCCATGTAGCTGATGCCGCCGTCGTAACCGTCGATCAGCCGGATGAAATCCTCCCGGTCCCGGATTCGCTCGGGCATCGTCTCCGGAATACGGCTTGCCGTATGCAGAAGAGCTGCCGAGCGCGGAAACCGGTCCGCCTGGTGCTTTTCGATCGTTGCGGCATCGGGAAACGCTTTTGCCGGGACGTCCTTCCACTGATCCGCATATTCCTTCGGATATGTGTACATCGTATGCGGGTCCCAATACTGGATATGGAGGAAAAAGTTTTCCTCGTGCGCATGCGCCTTGATCCAGGGAATAACCGCCGCATTCACCTCGTGCGCATCTTCGTTGCCTTCTTTCAGCGAATGGGTGTGCACCTCGTTCCAACCGGCGAAATACCACCAGGCATGGTGCCGGTCGCCGAAGGAGGAAAACGTCACCGTCTTGTACCCGGCCTCGCGCAAATAACGCGTAAAAAACGGAACCGTCCGGCTGTGGCCGTCCCCGTCGGGATAATCGAAATCGCAGCCCGGCCCCCAGTGGGTCAGCGCCCCGTGGTTGATGCCGAAACGTCCCGACATAAAGCTGGCCCGCGAAGGCACGCAAGGCGACGACGCGGTGTAGCAACCGTTAAAGCGGGCCCCCTCCGCCGCGATCCGGTCGATGTGCGGCGTCGTGTTTCTTTCGTATCCGTAGCACCCCATATGGTCGGGCCGGAGCGAATCGATATCAAAATAAATAATTCTCACCCGTGTTCCCCCCGTTCGTTTTTTTGAGAGCAGCGCTTCCTTCAATTTTATTGAATGCGCTTTCAATTAGGATTATAAAGACTCGTCGCGGATAAAATAAGTTTGAACTTTTTTCAAACCTTTTTTCGGCCGAGCCGGTCACTTAACTTATAACTCAACTTTCGCAGAACCAAAATCTGCTTAGCCGCTGATTGCTGTGTAGACGGAGTACGAACCGCTTTCTATTTATTTCGCCTGGTCAGATGGCGGGCAAAAGTAATGTTTGACCGGCCCCACTCTGACCATTAATTGCAAATCATACAACTAACTTTATATCCATTTACCTAATCATTCGTTTAATTGCATTTCATACATCTATTTCCTCGTATTTTTGCCTTTTCTTCAAAAGATAGCGGAGTAATTGCAGGTTTTACATTTAATCAAGCGCTGTGGTAGCATTTGCGGATAAGTAACTGTACTTTTTGCAACTATTCCATTCAACAATAGACCAGGAAAGCTGGAATAGGAAGCAAGGGCGCTCGGGTGGGCGATCGCTTTACTACAACTACTGGATCTATCCATGAAGTCACCTCGAAAACCGAATAGGCCTGGGTCGCCCCATCCGTGAGGATAGTTTGACACCCAGGCCCTTCCCCGAACCAGACGTCCGCATTTCGGCGGATCCGGCTCTCCATCGTTTTACAATATTAGCTTTGCGTCGGATCATTCATTTCATCAAAGTATTTTACGCCCCACAACAGATGGTTTTCCATTTTTGTGAGCGCAGACGGCAAGTCTCTGTTTTTAATACTGCGGAAAATATCCAGATGTTCTTGATGGCTAATTTCCATGCTTCTACGCCGCCAGCCCTTGCTTGTGATATCGCGCCAAAGCTCATGGACTAAACTTTGCATCATGATTAATATACGGTTTCCCGCCATTTCGGCCAACAATTGTTCGAAGGCAAAATGTTGGGCGGAATCTTGCTCAACCGAGGTTAAGTAGGATTCAATTTTATCCAACATGATGGGAGTGGCCCTTTTTACGGCCAGCCGGATAATTTCCAACTCGATCGCCACTCTTGTTTCCATAATTTCTTCAACAAGGATCCGTTTATTGTAAAGTTGTCCCTGGATCGGAAGCAGAAGCGATGCCAAATTGATTTCCTTCACATAACATCCCGATCCTTGCCGGACCTCGATGATTCCTAATGCTTTCAATCCGCTTAACGCCTCACGAACCGAACTTCTCCCCACGCCAAAGTGTTCCGACAGTTCCCGTTCTGTGGGAAGTTTATCTCCGCTTTTATAATCTTTTTGTAAGATAAAATTGTATAAGATTTTAGAAAACGGAACTTTTTCTGAACCGGAAAAATGTTCAGCCATGTTGTTCTCCCATTAATAATATTTTCATAATAATGCAAGTATAACATCTTACTATTAATGAGGGAATAGGAACGGCTATTAAGCGCTTACAACTTAGGCTTCTGTAATTTAAATCTTTCAATTTTACCTACAATAAACAAATAACATAAAATTGCCGCCAGAGCATGGATCCCAACGTAGACAAGCGCTAAATTAAAGGACCCCGTTCCTTGAATAATGTATCCGATTACAATCGGCGTGATAATACCGGCAATATTTCCAAACGTATTTAACAAACCTCCGCTGATGCCAAGCGCCTCTTTGGGCGCAACATCGGAAACCACGCACCAGCCAAGCGCGCCGAATCCTTTGCCAAAAAACGCTAAAGACATCAGAAAAATAACAAGGCCTTCCGAGTTCACGTAATTACAGCCGATGATCGTCATGGACATCAACATACCCGCTATGATGGGAACTTTTCTTGCTACGGTTAAAGAACATCCTTTTTTAATCAAGTAATCCGAAAAGATTCCGCTTAATATGCTCGCCGCAAAACCGCAAAGTGCCGGCAAAGAAGCTACAAAACCCGCTTTCAGAATGGACATGCCGCGATCTTTTACCAAGTAGATCGGAAACCAGGTCAGAAAAAAATAAGTCATCACATTAATACAATATTGCCCGAAAAAAATCCCCATCATCATCCGGTTTTTTAACAATTGTTTAATATAAGGCCATTTTGATTCTTTATTGTCCAAGGTCGCTTTGGTATCCAAATCAACCATAGCTCCACCCTGCTCGATATAGTCCAGCTCGGCCTTATTGATGCGCGGATGATCTTTCGGACTATAGATCGACTTCAGCCAAACAAGACTTAACACAATTCCAAGCGTTCCCATAAGGATGAAATTGCTTTTCCAACCATAGGTTTGTGTTACATACGCCATAAGAGGAGAAAAGATAACGGTTGCTCCATACTGGGCCGAAGAAAAGATCGAAGCTGCCGTCCCCCTTTCTTTCGTGGGAAACCAGGATGCCGTGATCCGGCTATTGGCAGGATAGGCCGGCGCCTCCGCTAATCCGGTTAAAAATCTTAAAATAAAAAGGGTCGCAATTAGTGCTGCGCCTACAAGAAATCCAACGAATCCTTGAAAAAGCGTAAAGAGGGACCAAAAGAAAATACTAAGGAAATAGATTTTTTTGGATCCAAAACGATCAAGCAGCCATCCGCCCGGAATTTGGGCGCCGACATAGGCCCATTAAAAAGCTGAAAATATATAACCTAACGCGACTGCACTGATTCCGAGTTCATTTTGCATGGATGGAGCACCGATGGAGATGGCCGCCCGGTCAGCGTAATTTAGAGATGAAACGATAAATAACATGATTATGATCGTCCAGCGAATATGGCTTCTTTTGACTTGAAGATTGTTCATTTTAAACCTCCCGCTTATTATCGAATTCCGCGCTGCAACAGTAAATCGCGGTTGCTTAAAATACCGCAGTTGTCTTGAACGGGTTTATATGCGAATGATTTGGATGGTTTTCCTATAAGCTTCCCGCCTTCCAACCACTCAACATCATTGCCATATAAATGCGATATTAAAATTTCCGTCAGTTCTGCTTTTACGTTCTCATACTGGGCGTTACCGGAGAGATCCACCATTTCTTGGGGATCATGGACCAAATCAAACAACTGAAACTGATTCCCGACAGCATAGTAAATGAGTTTAAATTGTTCCGTACGGATCATCCTCGTGGCTCTGTCATCTTCCCATAGTTCTCCGTAGACGTAATCTCTCTTGTTCTTTTTATTCACCAGGGATATACCTTCTACCGTTTCAGGTATGGGGAGAGCGCACATATCAAGCAATGTAGGCATAATATCTTTCAGTTCCACCAATCGGTCATCGGTGGTATTAAATCCCCAGTCTCCACGATCTATGGCAGGCACGATGATTAAAGGAACTTTAGCGGCATCTTCATAAAAGAGATTTTTTCCCCATAGATTGTGATTGCCCAGCATCTCTCCATGATCGGATGTAATGACAATGATCGTGTTGTCGAGAATTTTCTCATCCCTAAGCGTCCCGATGATCGACCTAATGGAATAATCTATATGGGTACAGGAGGCATAGAAACCCTTTCTGGCTTTGCGAAGTGAATTTTCCGTTTTAATGTCGTATAGACTGCTGTAATACTTCACAGGATACGGGACGGATTCCGCATCCTTCGCCCAATCGCCGATATAGGGGCGCTCAATATCCACATCGTTGTACATATCCATAAAAACTTGGGGAGGAACAACCGGCGGATGCGGTGCCGTGAAACCACAGTACAAAAAAGCAGGTTTCGTCGGGTCTCTGCGGATAATTTGTTCGCACATTTGCCTGGATGTCCAGCTCGTCTGGTGCAACTCCTCCGGCAAGTGCCATGGTCTTGTTATATAATTGTTGTTTGACATGCCATGGGCAAAATCCAATCCTGCATATCCCTCTCTGTTGATAAAACGGGTATAATCATCCTCCCTCATCTCATGGGGAAAGTTAACCTTCCTCCCTTCTTCATTTAAAATGACATCATCGAATCCGATCCGCGCTCTTTGCGGATACACATGCAATTTTCCGACGGCATACGTTTGATAGCCGTTGTTGTTGAAAACTTCGGGAAGCGTAGGAACATCCGGCATTTTTAGAAATTCATTAAACGTCCTGTCCCCATGCGTTCTTGAACCTGTTCCCGTCATGATCTCCCGCCGGGCCGGAATACAAACCGGCGTCGGACTGTATGCGTTACCAAAAATCACGCCGACTTTGGCCAACTCATCAAGTGTAGGCGAAAAAAAGTCGTCTCTGCCTTGACTCCCCAATAAACTTCCCGGCCACTGATCCACCGTGATCAATAAAACATTTTTCTTTGTATTACTGCTGTGTTCTCCCACTTTATGTCCTCCTCCAAAATCTAACCGCAAAATTTCAATCCGATAAACGTAACATCAGCCGGTAACAACCACCTCCTTATATTTGTATGATCAATTTATATATTGGTATGATGAATTTTATTATATAGGATCTTTGCGGATGCTTCAATCCTTTTTATTCTGTTTTGTTTTCACGGAAACCTACTGTTAAAATGGATCATATACCATCCTAATAGAAATGAGGCTTTTTGTGATGTCGTCCAGTGTCATTGACATACTGCAGCTTGAATATCAACGATTTTCAGCCAAGGAAAAAGAGATTGCCGATTACGTGATACGCAATCGGCAATCCATTAACAATATCAATATTAAGGATTTGGCCTCGTATACAAATGCTTCAACGTCAACAATTACCCGTTTTTGCAAGAAAGTGGGCTGCGACACTTTTGTCGATTTCAAAATTCTGCTGAACCGGGAAGCACAAAAGCCTCGCAATGATACGGATATTTTTGTCAAAACGCAAAATCTGTACAATGACATCGTAAATGCGACGGCCGAAATGCTGGATACCGGAAGAATTGAAGAAGTGGTTGAACTGATTAAGAAATCCCGCAGAATCTATGTTTACGGTTTGGGCAGTTCCGGCCTCTCCGCCCTGGAATTTAAATACAGACTAACCCGGATGAATCTTGTGGCCGATGCTGTTACGGATTCACATATGATGACGATGAGCGCCTCCCTTCTCGGGAAAAATGATGTTGTGATTGGATTGTCCAACTCGGGACGTACGACAGAGGTAAGCCATGCTTTGGGTCAGGCCAAAAAAAGAGGCGCCAAAGTCATCGGAATCACCAACTTTGACCATACCCCCCTCTCCGAAGTTTCGGATATTTGTCTATTCACGCCGGATATTGGACGATCGGGAGACGTGAATTTCATCAACAGCCAGCTCGCCATCATTTATATTTTGGACGTTATGTCTCTTCTCTTGCTTGAAGACGAAAATTTAATGAAAGCACGGCAGCAAACACTGCAGGCGCTTTATTCAGCGGAATAAGAACGAGCGAGCATTGGCAGAAATCCGGCCGCCGATACTCGCTCTTTTGCAAAAATATTATTTTGTCCGGTGCTGTAATTTTGCAATCTCCGATACAAAGCGTTCCGTAATCTGCTGCGGACGGGTGATGGCTCCGCCAACGACAACGCAGTATACTCCTGCTTTCAGGCAGCTTGCCGCCATCTCCGGCGTCATGATGTTTCCTTCCGCCACAACCGGAGTCTTCACATGGGACACGATATCTTTTAATATGGCAAAATCATGATCGTACAGTTTACTTCCGGCCGTCTCCTCTGTATAACCGACTAAAGTCGTAGATATCAATTCAAAACCAAGTTGTTCCGCATTCACCGCTTCAGCTGTTGCCGAGATATCTGCCATCAACAGCAGCCGAGGATATTTACGGCGGATCTCGCCGACAAACTCCTTCAATGTCCTGCCGTCCGGTCTTGGCCGGAGCGTTGCATCCAAGGCTACGATCTCCGCCCCGGCTTCGGCTAATTCGTCTATTTCACGCATCGTCGGTGTGATGAACACCGGATTGGTTCCATAGTTTCTTTTTACAATTCCGATGACGGGCAGATCAACCTGCTCTTTAATTTCTTTGATATCTATTGCCGTGTTGGCCCGAATCCCAATGGCCCCGCCTGCTTTGGCCGCTACCGCCATTCGGCCCATGATATACGGACTGTGAAGGGGTTCATGCTCCAATGCCTGACACGATACAACGAGACCGCCTTTTAATCCTAGTCTTTCCAGATCATTCATTGCCATTACTCCGTTTCCAAATATTCTTCAATTTCATTCTTGATTACCGTGACCTGAGGTCCGTAAATCACCTGCACTCCGTTCCCGACAAATACAACACCTTTAGCTCCTGTAGCTGCAAATGCGTCCTTTTGCACCTTATCCTTATCGATGACCGTAACCCGCAGCCGCGTAGCGCAGCAATCCAGGTCCGTAATATTTTCCGTACCGCCAAGCGCCTTCAATATGGCAGCCGATCTGGATTCTCCGGGCGGCGATGAAGTACCGCCGTTCCCTGGAGCTGCTGCCTCCGAATCAGCCACTGCTTCATCTTCACGCCCCAACGTTTTCAGATTCAGTTTAACGATCAAAATCCGGAACGTGAAATAATACAGGAGGAACCATATTACACCGAAGATCGGCACCAGGATCCAGTTGGTTTTCCCATTGCCCTGGAGAATTCCGAACAGGATAAAGTCAATCAATCCGCCGGAGAACGTCTGGCCGATGGTAATTTCGAAAATGTGCGCCAGCATAAAAGCAAACCCGTCAAATGCGGCATGAATCACGTACAGGACGGGAGCTACAAACAAGAAAGAGAATTCCAAAGGCTCTGTAATCCCTGTTAAAAATGAAGTGAGCGCGGCAGACAGCATCAATCCGCCAACCACTTTTTTACGTTCAGGTTTAGCCGTATGGTAAATGGCCAGCGCGGCACCCAATAAACCGAACATCATCGTGATAAACCGGCCTGACATGAATCTGGATGTCCCGATAAAGTATTTCCCGGTTGCGGGATCGCCCAATTGCGCAAAAAAGATATTCTGCGTTCCTTCGTATACTTTGCCCGCTACTTCCATGGTTCCTCCCAAACCGGTTTGCCAGAAGGGAAGGTAGAAAATATGATGCAACCCCAGAGGCCCCAGCATACGCAAGAAAAATCCGTAAAACAGCGTCCCGATATAACCGGTTTTGTCGACCAGACTGCCGAGGCTAGCTATACCGGTTTGGATTGTCGGCCAGACCAAAAATAAGGCAATGCCGATGAAGATGGCCGCAAACGACGAAACGATCGGAATAAACCGGGAACCGCCGAAAAAGCCAAGAAACTGGGGAAGCTCGATTTTATTGTACCGGTTATGCAGCCACGCCGTGACCAATCCGACAACAATTCCTCCCAAAACCCCTGTCTGTAAGGTTTGAATTCCCAGCACCATGCCCTGGCCCGCACCTGCCAGGTTGTCTGCGGCAAGCTTCCCGGTATTGATCAACATCGCATGGATCGAGGCATTCATCACCAGATAGGACAGCCCCGCTGCCAGTCCCGCTGTTCCTTTATCCGCTCTTGCCATCCCCACGGCTACGCCGATGGCGAAGATCAAAGCGAGATTATCGAACACAATGCTTCCGGCGCTGCTCATCACGGTAAAAATCTGCTGCAGCCAGATGATTTGCAGAAGCGGATAGGAGCTGATCGTATTTGGATTCGATAATGCGCCGCCGATGCCTAACAAAAGACCTGCAGCTGGCAGTACCGCAATGGGAAGCATGAAGGATTTACCGAATTTTTGCGCCTTCTCAAAGTATCGTTTCATGAGCGACCACTCCTCTAAATCTATTTTCATTCTTATGATAAATATGAAAATAATTTTCGTCAAGAAAAATATAAATCGCTTTCATGGCGTGTAATATATTACGTTACTTCTCAAACTATAGTCCAAAAAAACTAAAAGATGCCCGAGGCGCTGTACAAGCGTCCTCTGGCATCATTTTTTGCACTCTATTTACACGATCAGCAACAAATCTTCGATCTTCGTCAATGAATAATCCGCTTCGTGGCAGCTTCGCGCCTCGCCGATGGCCGCTGCCGCCATGCCGCCGCGTTTGGCCGCGATGATTCCTGCCTCCGCGTCCTCAACGACAAGGCATTCTGCGGGCGGAACGCCCAGCTTGCCGGCCGCCAGCAGGAACACCTCCGGGTCCGGTTTGCTGTTTTTGATCCCGTTTCCGTCCGCCACCGCGTCGAAATAACCGGACAAGCCGATCCGCTCCAAAATGATAGGCGTATTTTTGCTGGACGAACCGATGGCGATTTTGTATCCCCGCTCGCGGAGAACGGACAGAGTATCCGCCACCCCCGGCAGCATGTCACCATCGGTCAGGTTGCCCAGCAAACCGCGGTAAACCTCGTTTTTCCGCTCGGCCAGCTCCAGCTTCTCCACCGGCGTATAACGCTTGCTTGCTTTCTCTAAGATAATCTCCAAACTTTCCATGCGGCTGACGCCGCGCAGCCGGTGATTGATTTGCTCGTTGAATGCGATCCCCTCCTGCCGGGCCAGCTCGGACCACGCCTGAAAGTGATAATGATCCGTCGAGACGATCACCCCGTCCAAATCGAAAATGACCGCCTGATACCGCCGATTCATGCTTCTCCCTCCTCCTGCTCCGCTTTCTCTCTTGATTCCTGCAGCTCTATCATCTCCGCAGCGAATTGCGGCAGCTTCCTGTCGCGATAGCCTGATCCTGCTTACAATCTGGCGTCCCACAGGCCGCAAAACGCATCGACCGGGCTTGTCCCTTTGAACTCCGACCGGCCCATCAGCTTGTCGAGCAGCGCCTGCAGCACATTGTCGTTCGAATTGTAGGCGTTAATATAGGTTTTTACCCGCGGCACGTCCAACAGGTGGTACGGATTCTCGACCGAAAGGAATAGCGTCGGAATGGTGGTCATAAAGGTCGGGACGTTGGCGCCCATCGGCTGCTTCCATTCGATGCGGACCACCGTCTGATTGCTTTTGGTCACCATATTGGCCAAATAGATGATCAGATCGTATTTGCCGAGCACTTCGCTTTGCGCCGACATCATGCCTTCAAACCCGGGATTCACCTCGAACGTGGTCACCTCGAAGCCTTCGTTCTTCAGCTTCTCCTTGAACAGTTCGGCGGCCCCGACGCGCGCGCTGTACGCCACTCCCTGTTGGGATTCAATATCATAGAAAAGGACGCGTTTGTATTTGTCGGGATGAATCGGCAGCACTCCGGGTTCTTCTTTGACCAAGGTGACCGCCTTATCCGCGCACTCCACCGACCATTGCCGGTGTTCCTCCGCGCCCAGCACCTTGAGCGCTTCCTCCAGCTTGGGCGCGAGCGTCCCCTCCGCCTGCTTGCGGTGCAGCTTCAAGGCCGCTTTCAGCCCCAAAATCCGGGTCAGCGCTTCATTCAAGCGCTCTTCGGTGATGATCCCGTCCTCGATGCCCTGCTTCATATAGCTGAAATCCTCTTCCAGACTGCGGCAGAACAGGAACATATCGCAGCCCGCGGCGATTGCCCGCGGAACGGCTTGCGATCTTGGCATCGAAATCATCATTCCCGCCATCGTTGAAGCATCCGTCACCACCAGACCGTTAAAGCCGAGCCGTTCTTTCAGCAGCTTCGTCACCAATTCGTAGGATAAAGAGGCCGGCAAAATCTCCTCATCTTTTAGTGCCGGATTAAGCCTCCGGCTGTAGGCCGGCTGCAGGATATGACCGACCATCACCGTCATCGCGCCTTCCTCGATGCAGGCCTTGTACACGGCGCCGTAGGTGGCGTCCCATTCTTCGCAGGATAAGGAATTGATGCTTTCCACCAGATGCTGGTCGCGCTCGTCGACCCCGTCGCCCGGGAAGTGCTTGATGGAAGCCGCGACGCCGTTTTGCTGCACGCCTTTCACATACTGGATGCCCATGCGGCGGACCCGCTCCGGATCGGAGCCGAATGTGCGCGTATTGGTAATCGGATTGCGGAAATTGTAATCGATGTCGATGATCGGCGCAAATGCCCAGTTGCAGCCGACCGCCGCGCCTTCGCGGCCGCAGACAACGCCGAGCTTGTAGGCCATGTCGTCGTCATCGGTGGCGGCCACCTGCATCACCGATCCGACGGTGGTGCCCTCTTCGGCAATGCCGGAGCCGCCCTTCTCCAAATTGGCCGCGATCAGCATTGGAATTTTGGCGTTCCGCTGCAGCGTTTGCACCGTATTCAGAATATCCCGCGCCGGCATGGGCCGGCACATCAAACCCCCGGCCTTGTATTCCGCCGCCAGCCGCTTCAAATATTCTTCTTCATCGGAATAGCCAACCAGGCAAAACAGCTGCCCGACCTTCTCGTCCAGCGTCATGCCGGCAAGCGTCCGCTCCACCCAATCGATATCTTCAGCGGACAAATTAAACGGTTTGGCTTTCAAATCAACCATGTTTCTCAGCTCCTCAAGAAATAAAATTTTTCGTGCATCTGCCCACCGGGCTATATTCCTAACCGCACATACTGTTCGGCCGGCGCTTCGTTCGCCTCCATTCGCTCCTTGAGCAGGCCGATCATTTTTTGTTCCAACTCCGGATCCTGAATAGGCTGCTGCTGCAAAGGATCTGCCTCCGTATCGAACAGAAGCGTGCCGAAGGAATGCCAATGCCCGGAACCGGAAGCTTTTATTTTCAGCGTCTGCAGTCCTTTGGTAAACGAAAAAGGCTCCTGCAGGCTCAGCTCCTGCAGCTCCTCAACCGAAAACCGGCTGCGCATATGCGTCGGCATGAGCGTATAGTTGTACAGCGGCGAATTGTCCTTGGACACCGGCGCCCGCATATAAACGTAACGTCCATCGGTCACATTCACATGCCCGCCGTGGATCCCGTACAATGCCGCATTCCGGATCGGCCGGTCCTGATCGATCGTATCCTTCAGATCCTGTCCCTGCATATCCGGCGGAACATCCAGACCGAAGTACTTCAGCAGCGTCGGAGCCATGTCGATCATCTGCACCAGGCTGTTCCTCCGCTCCCCGCGCTTCCGGCTGCGCGGATCCCAAATAAACAACGGCATATGCGCGATCTCATGGTAAAAAGGCATGATCGATTTGGCCCACCAGTCATGTTCTCCCAGCAAATAGCCGTGATCGGTGTTGACGATCAGCATCGTGTCCTTCCACAAATCAAGTTCATCCATGGTATCCAGCACTTTGCCCAAATAATGATCGCACATGCTAAGCAAAGCCGCATACTCGTACCGTACGTGATCGATTTCTTCCTTCGTCTCCCGCACCGGGCCGTAAGGCGGCCAATCGAAATGCTTGCCGTTGTACTCGTGCGGATACAAATCACGGTACTTTTGCGGGGCGAAAAACGGCTCATGCGGGTCAAAGGTTTCGATTTGCAGGAACCAGCGATCCTGGCCGCAGTTTTGCCGGATAAACTCCAGACCTTTTTCCATCGTTTGCGCCTGCGGAAAATCCTTTTCTTCGCGCATGTACTTCCGGTTAACCCAGTCTTGCCGGACTAAACCGTGCTGCATCCCGAGCATATCCGGCATTTCCGGATCGGCCACCTCGCCTTTCCAGGGATCGCCTTCCTGCCCGCGAATCAGTTCGTACGAACTGTAACGGGGGTGGTATGTGCCTCCTCCGTCTTCCCAATAATGCTGATGATCGGTCACCATATGGGAATAAACACCGTTATTCTTCAGGAGTTCCGGCATCGAGTCGTCGAACGGCTCCATCGGCCCCCAACTGCGGTGAAGAAAATTGTGTCTTCCCGTGTGCAGTTCCCGGCGCGCCGGCATACAGGGCATACTGCCGACATAAGCGTGATCGAAAACTACGGTTTTCTCGGCCAATCTTTGGAAATTGGGGGCATGCACCCAATCGCACCCGTAAGGGGGAAGCATTCTCCGGTTTAACGTGTCAAACATAAGCATAATGGCTTTCATTGCAAAATCCTCTCCTTCCAAAATACATACGAGATATCTATATATTTAAGTTTGTAAGACCAATGGAACCTAAACGGTTACCCCGGAAGCTGGGTCCTCTGGTTGATCCGCTGAAGACGCTTGAAAAACCTCCGGCGGGATATGATAAAATTTCAGCACGATGATCGTGCCGATGTATGCGATCAGCGGTACGCCCGCAAACAGATAAAGAATCGTCCGCAGCACCTCGGGATTTTGCGCCTGCCCGGCCACGTATCCTACGGCGCCTAGAATGAACCCCGCCAGCACACCGCCGATCGCCGATCCCAGCTTATTTACGAATACGCAGGAAGAGGTTACGGTTCCGGCTCCCTGAATGCCCGTTTTCCAAATTCCATACTGAACGCAATCCGGAATCATCGCCCACACGATCGCTCCGGCGAAAGGTCCCAATACCGTCTTTACGACTGTGGCGATAAATAAAGCCGTGACGTTTTCATACGGAGTTATCAAGATGACTGCGGTCGGCACAATGGACGCGAGACTGCCGTACAGAAACACGTTTTTCTTGCCGATCTTTCTCGCGATATACGGTGTAAGGGCATACATAGGCACGGACAAAATTAGCCCCCATAAGGAGATCTGCGAGTACAAGCTGACGTCGTTTACGTTATACTGCCAGAAATACACGGCGACTGAAGCGTTCGTCGTCGTGGCAACCAGGTTCAGGAACATAGAGAACATTAAAATCTGCAGCGGTCTGTTTTTGGCGACAAGGCTTAGCTGTGTTTTGAGCGGTGGATGCAAATGTCCGCTATCCCCGTCCAGGGTATCATAACGTTTGGTACCGCTCGCGCAAATCCAATAGGAAAATAGAGAGATCACCCCAAGGAGGATCGCCGTGATCAGCCAGCCCTGTTGTCCTTTTCCGAAAAAAGCGACCATCGGCAGCACCGCCGCGTTAACGAGGATCTGAGCCGGCAGCGCCATAAATTGCTTGGCGGTGGAAATCGTCGTCGTTTGATTCGGATCCTTGCTCATGACCGCCGTTAAGGAGTGGAACGGAACATTCACAAGGGAGGATACTAACGAGTAGCAGAGATAAGTAAATGCCGCGTAGACGATTTTGCCCGACGGGCTCAAATCCGGAGCCGTAAATAGCAGTATGGTTACGGTCGCCAGCAAAGGAGAACCAAAAATCAGATAAGGGCGATATTTCCCCCATTTCGTTCTCGTACGGTCGGACAGTATTCCTATCATCGGATCGAATATGGCATCAAGCAGCCTGACTCCCAAAAACAGCGACCCGACGGCGGCCGGGGAAACACCGAAGACATCGGTGTAAAAATACATCAAGAAAGACAACTGAAGAAAAAACAGAATATTGGAACCAAACCCGCCCAATGAATATTGAAAAATATTCCCTTTGCTGGCTGTTTGCGGTTTTGTTGCATTCATCGTTTCAACCCCCAAATTTTGGATAGGAATACATTCGTTTCAGTGTTGCCGATTATCCGCTTTGCAATGCGCTTTATGTCGAATCCGGTTTATAGAAGCGCTTCCACATTGGGCTGAACACCTCCTTTCTTTCACACCTGCTATACCATTAATTTTTCCAAACACCTCCTTAAAGCAGGCGTTTCGCGACCTGATCTCAATATAGAAGCGCTTCCACATCAGAAATAACAAAGCGCTTGACAAATAAACATTTCGCTTGTTTCCGAGTTTCCGCTTTCAGGCCATGGCCATGCCTCATTTCAGCCGACAGACAATATAGAAGCGCTTCCACATTTAACGAACCTCATTAGGGTTAATCCGGCTGCCGGATTAATCTATACCCTTTGGTAAAGCGCTTTCCCAGATTATACATGGGAACCGCCTTCTTTTCAATCCAAAAATGATTGCCAAAATATGGTTCACTTGAAAAGACAGCGAATTGACTTAGCTTCGCCCATTATGCTAACTTAAATTCGAGAAGCGCTACCACATCTTTAGTACGGCTCCATTTCTCAAATACATGCAGATTTGCACCTGCGGGGATTTAATGATGAAAGTATCAATATACGATGTAGCCCATTTAGCCGGAGTTTCCATCTCCACGGTCTCCCGCGTATTGAACCGAAGCGGTTATGTGAGCAAAAAAACCGAAAAAAAAGTCATCGACGCGATGAACAAACTGAACTTCGTTCCCAATGTCGTCGCCCAAAATTTGGCCAACAGCGAAACCAAATTAATCGGCCTGTATTTTTCCATGCCCCTTGACTCTACCCGGTCCTTATACAGCACCTATCTGCTGGAGTTCATCAATGGAGTTAACTCCGTCCTGGTTCAGCACGGTTTTCACCTTCTTTTAATCAATGAAACGAACGAAGCCGACCGGATTTTAGCGAATCAAACTCCCCCGCAATATTATGCTTTTATCAAGCAGAAACGGATTGACGGGCTCATTTTGGGAAGCGCCCCTATTGCATGTTCTTCCTTGTTTGAGCTGCTTACCATGCAACTGCCCGTCGTCTATATCGGGGAGAAGCTGTTTGACCAGGCCGGAATGAACGTTTATGCGCGTTATAAGCAGTATCATCGCGAGATACTGGACTATTTTTACGAACGCAACCATAGGAGAATTGCCGTGCTTACGGCGGAAACGGCCCCGATTAAGCCGGTAATCCGCGAGTTTGAAGCAGAGCACAGCGGTGATGATTTGATCGTTAAACACTTTACTTATGCCGGTGATTTGAAATCCTATCTGGAATTAATAGGAACGGTTTTTTCGCAACAAGGCGACAAACCGACCGCTCTACTTCTCGACGATATATCCAAAGCTCAGCAAACGATTAATTTCCTCAATAATTTGGGTCTTGATGTGCCGAACGACGTTTCCCTCATCACCATCGAGCACAGCAAAAACGACGGGAACCAATGCGTTCCCGCCGTGACCAGCGTTTATGTGCCCGTTTATCGGATGGCTGTCGAAGCGGCCACCCTGCTATTCGAATATTTTCAAGGCAATCAGGCGGCCAACCGAGAGGTTATTGTCAACCCTACGATCATCGAACGAAATTCCGTAAAGACATTGACTCTATGAAAGCGGGCTCTCCAGCCTACCCCTGCCGAAATTCCCGCGGATGCCGCTTCTTCAGTTCGGGTATGGCGTCGGCGCGGCCCGTTTGTTCCAAATGCTTGACATAATACGGAAGGTGGCCTTTCGCATGATAAGGGCCGCCTTCTTGAATGACGGTCCATAACGGATCGACGTCGTAAGTCATGGATGCCATCATCTCGTCATGCCAATCGTTTAGCCGATAGACGGCCTGCATGCAGACATCCGAATGCTCAGCTGCCACGTCCTGCTGCTCGAACGGATCCGACTTCAGGTTATACAGCATTTCTTTTGGGAACAAATGATAACCGTCGTGATACGTCCTCATGTACAGCCAATCCCCGAAGCGCACGCTGCGTTGGCAGACATGAACGCATTGGGACAAGACCAGATAATCCCTTCCGCAGTCCGTTCCCGCGGTTAAAGCGGGCGCATAACTCCGGCCGTCCCAGGTCGGGGAAGGTTTCTTGCCAAGCAGTTCGGCTATGGTCGGCAAAAAGTCCAGATGATAGTGCAGTCCTTCGTCGACGTTCGGCCGGGTAACGCCCGGCCAGCAAATGATCATCGGGATTCGGCATGTGCCTTGATCCGCCGTGGCATGTTCGCCGTAAATGCCGAGTTGTCCCTGATTTTCGCCGTGATCCGCGGAGATGATGATAACTAGTTCCTCCAGCACGCCCTTGCGGCCGAGCGCGTCGATAAGCTGGCCGATGTGTGAATCCACGTAGCGGATTCCGCAGTCATAGCCGTCGATCATTTGCCGCAAGCCTTCCATGTCGAGAAACTCGCCGGGTTGGCGCGGCCATTTGGGGTTCGTCCGATTGTCGAACATGTTGATTTCCCGCGGGCTATGCGGACCGACTTTCCTCAGGTGACGTTCCAGCATCTCCTCCGTCATCCACTCGGGCAGCGGTTCACCGGCGAACGGGTTCCCAAATTCCTCCGGTGCCCGGTAAGGGGTATGGGGGTCCCAATAATTTACATACAGAAACCAATTGTCGTCCTGCGAATTGCGGTCGATCCAATCCAGTACGCTTGGCGTTACTTCCTCCGCCGATTCCATGCCGCTTTGGCCCGAATTGTGGATTTCCGAGAAACCCGCATAGAAGGTCCATTGCGAATGTCTTTCTCCGAAAGGGCTGAACAGCACGGTCTTCATGCCCGCTGACCGCAGGAATCCCGGAAGGCTTTCGGTCGTCAGCAAATCGCGGAATTGCCGGGGCTCCCCTTCTCGCCGGAAGTCCGCCGCCGTTCCCCCATGGCCCACGAGTCCCGAATGGATACCGAAACGGCCGGACATGAACGCGGCGCGGGAAGGCGCACACGGAGCGTCGGACGTGTAATAATTGGTGAACCGGACGCCTTGTTTCGCGATGCGGTCGATATTCGGGGATGTATTTCTGGGGTACCCGTAGCATCCCAAATGGTCGGGCGACGTCGAATCGAGATCCAAAAACAAGATGCGCATCTTTTAGCTCGCTCCTTCATCCATGGATTTTATATATGTTGAACTAATCATTGTACGGAATGGGGCAGCCGTGTGAAATGTTCTTACGATCGCTGTTGTTCGCGGATTTCTTTTATTAAGTAGATTCAGATACTGTAGAAATCCGCTCACAAAGGCGACCACTGCCGTTTCTTCAGAATCATTTCACACTTTTGCCTAACCCCCGACTTTTTTTAGTTCAACTTATTTAGATAATAAATGATGGTGGCGCTTGATCTATAAACCTAGCCGTACATACTGCTCGGGCGGGGCTTCGTTCGCTTCCATGTTCCGCTTCAACAACTGAATCATCGCTCGTTCCAAAGCCTCGTCCTGAATCGTGTGCTCCTGCCGGGGGTCCTGCTGCAAATCGAACAACAGAGTGCCGAACGCATGGGCCCGATTGTAGAGACCGACACCTTGGACTTTCAGCGTTGGGACGCCCTTCGTGAACGTAAACGGCGGATGGAGTTCCGAGCCGCGAAGTTCCTCCACGGAGAAGCGGCTGCGCATATGTGTGGGCATCAACGTATAGTTGTATAGCGGCATGTTCGATTCGGTCATCGGCGCGCGCATATAGACATAACGCCCGTCCGTCACGTTCACATGCCCGCCGTGCATGCCGAAGATCGCGGAATCGCGGACAGGCCGATCGCTGGCGATCGTGGCTTCGAGGTCTTTCCCTTGCATGTCCTTCGGCACGTGGGCCCCGAAGTAGCGGAGCAGCGTCGGCGCCAAATCGATCGTCTGCACAAGACTTTGCCTGCGCTCGCCCTGCTTCCCGCTGCGGGGATCCCAGATGAACATCGGCATATGCGCGATCTCATCGTAATAAGGCATCACCGATTTGGCCCACCAATCGTGCTCGCCCAGCAGAAACCCGTGATCAGTATTCACGATCAGCAAGGTGTCCTGCCACATGTCAAACTCATCCATGACATCCAGCACTTTCCCCAAGTAGTGGTCGCACATGCTGAGCAGCGCCGCGTATTCGTACCGCAGATGCTCCACTTCCTCCCTTGTCTCGGTAACCGGCCCGTACGGCGGCCAATCGAAATGCTTGCCCGCGTAATCGTGGGGATAGAGGTCGCGGTATTTTTGCGGAGCATAAAACGGCTCGTGCGGATCGAACGTTTCGATCTGCAGGAACCAGCGATCCTCGTTCCGGTTCGTCCGTATGAATTCCAACCCGTTTTCCATCGTACGCGCTTGCGGAAAATCCTGCTCTTCGCGAATGTATTTACGGTTGATCCAGTCATGGCGGACGAGCCGGCCCATCGCCTTCATCCCGATCGATTCGGGGTGTTCCGGGTCGGCGACCTCCCCTTTCCAGGGATCGCCTTCCTGGCCGCGAATCAACTCGCACGAGCTATACCGGGTATGATAAGTCGCGCCGCCGTCCTCCCAGTAATGCTGGTGATCGGTGACGAGATGGGTGTATACGCCGTTTTCGCTCAATAGTTCGGGCATCGAGTCGTCGAAAGGCTCGATCGGCCCCCAGCTGCGATGCAGGAAATTATGACGTCCCGTATGGAGTTCCCGCCGCGCGGGCATGCAAGGCATGCTCCCCACGTAGGCATGATCGAAAACGACGGTTTTCTCGGCCAACCTTTTGAAGTTTGGCGCGTGGACCCAATCGCATCCATAAGGGGGCAGCATGTGCCGATTTAACGTATCGAACATCAGCATGATTGCTTTCATCACATTTACCTCGCTTTCTTTCGTAATTTAACCTTTGACGCCGGACGAGACGATGCTGCCGACGAACTGTTTCTGGAACAACAGGAAGGCGACGAGCATCGGCAACGACACCAGCACGGTGGCGGCCATCAGCAAGTTGTATTGGATCGTAAACTCTCCTTTGAACAGCGATAACGCCAATTGGATGGTCCGCATCGATTCCGTGTTCGTGAAGATCAGCGGCTGGAAGAATTCATTCCAGACGGAAACGATTTTCAAAATGCCGAGTGTCGCCATCAATGGACCGCTTAACGGCAAGAAAATTCTCAGATAAGTTCCGAAATAACCCAACCCGTCCATATAACCCGCCTCATCCAAGTCTTTTGGAAACCCCGAGAAAAATTGTCTGGCCATAAAGATGCCGATCGACCCGGACAAAGCGGGAATGATCAAAGCGTAATACGTGTTCAGCCAGCCCGTTCCGCCCTGGCCCCAAATGTCGTTATGGCCGAACAGCGGAATGCTTTTCATAATGATGAACTGCGGAACCACAATCGACTGCGCGGGCACCATCATCCCGGCCAGCAAGCACACGAAGATGATCGTGCTGCCCCGAAAGCGGATTCTGGCAAACGTATACCCCGCTAGCGTGTTGAATAAGAGACTGCCGGCCGTCACGACCAGGGTGACGATCAAGGAATTTTTGAAATAAAGCCCCCATTTCCCGCTCTCCATCGCTTTCAGATAATTTTCGAAATGCCAATCGCGGGGCAGCAGGGAGAACGCTCCCGAAATGAGTTCATCGTTCCCCTTCAGCGAAGTAAAAATCATGACCACAACGGGAAATAAATTGAGCAGTGTAATCACGATCAAAAATACGTAGACTAGAATCTTTGCCATGCCGAGCTTCTTCAACGGTCTCTCTCCCTTCTTCCGTTCAGCTATCCAGCGTTTTCGTTCCGACTCGGTAGTTGATCAAAGTAATGACCAGCGTAATGACGAGCAAGAAAATGGAGAGCGCCGAAGCATATCCCATTTCATACTGCGCGAAAGAGGTATCCACAATGCTGTTGACGATCGTATTCGTCGCGTTCAGCGGCCCGCCTTTGGTCATCACGTAAACGTAATCGAAGACTTGGAACGAGCGGATCGTCGCGGTCACGAAAATGAAAAACGTCATCGGATTCAAGAGCGGCACGGTGATCCGGAAAAAAATGCGCAGTTTCGAAGCCCCGTCGATGCTGGCCGCCTCGTACAATTCCTGCGAGATCGATTGCAGACCCGCCAAGTATACGATCAACGCGTATCCGGTCCCGACCCAGATGCCGAGAATACTGATCGACATCAAGGCGTACTGCGCATCCCCCAGCCAATTGACCGGATTCAGATGCAGCCCCTTTAGCACCGCATTAAACGGACCGCTCTGAAAGTCATACAAGTAGAGCCATGTCATGGATACCGCGACCCCGGAGATGACGCTCGGCAAATACAACCCCGCACGGAAAAAAGAAAGCCCTTTAATTTTCGAATTCAACAAAACGGCCAGAACCAAACCGAGCGCCATCTGCGGCAGGACCGACACGATCCAAAACACAAACGTATTTTTGACGGCGCCCATAAACAATTGATCTTCCAGCATCCGTTCGTAATTGGACAACCCCACCCAATGGCCGGGGGACAAGATGCTGTAGTTGGTGAAACTTAAATAGATGACGCATAAAAGGGGAACAAAAATAAAAATGAAGTAGATAAGCACGTTTGGCAATATCAATAGATAGGGCGTTAGTTTTCTTCTCCAGGTCGCGTTCATGCGTTTTCCCCTTTCCATAAAGGCCCCCTGAGCATAACAGCAGCACATAGGGGCCCCGGAATTCGCTTTTTACTTTTTGGCGCTTTCTTGCCGGGCCGCTTCCGCGGCATCCTCCATCGCTTGCTCCGGCGATTTTTTCCCGAAGTAGGCTTCTTCCAAGCCGATCCGCAGGTACTTGACGATCGTATTCCAGTTGGCCGAAGGCAAATAGCTGCTGGCGTCGTTCATCGATTCAAAAATAACTTCATTAGCTGGATCCAGTTTCACGAACTCGTCTTGGAGCGATTTCAGCGGCGGGATGTAGCCGGATGCTTTGGAGAACGGCAGCATTTCTTCCGGCGAGAACATAAATTTCAGGAATTCCCAAGCTTCTTGCGGGTGTTCGGTTTTCTTGGCCATGGTCATGAACGTTCCCAGCATCAGCGAGGTTTGCTCGCCGTTTGGCCCTTTCGGCGGCAGGGAATACCCGAGATTCTCCGCGCCGATCGACTTGCTTAACTGCGTCAATGAATAGGAGCTGGCAAAAGACATGGCCGCCAAATTGTTTTGGAACAAGGTTCCCGTTACGTTCACATCCGTCTGAAACACGATATCTTTATCTTTCACGAGATCCATGACCTGCTCCAGAACCTTAATCGACTCCGGCGAATCGAATGTCGGATTGCCTTTCTCGTCATACAAGTTCAAACCGTTAAGCAGCAGCAGGCTTAAGTACGATTGTTCCGAGTTCGCGTTGTTGACGGTGCTCGTCGTAATATCGAGTCCGGAGCGCACGGCTTTTCCGTTCTCTTTCTTGGCCAGCTTCTTGGCGAATTCAAACAATTCGGCATAAGTCTTTGGCGGTTGTTCGGGATCAAGTCCTGCTTCCCGGAAATAGTCCTTTCTCCAAACAAACGGACGGATCTCGGGAATCAGCAGGCCGTACAGTCCGCCGTTCCATTCCCCGGCTTTCAGGATGTCCGGAAAGAAATCGTCTTTGCCGGACCAACTGTCATTTTGGATCAAGGTGTTCAAATCCATATAATTGCCCTGGTCGACCGTCGAGATCAATTGGCCGAATCCGAGCCCGTGGACGTCCGGCTGAATGCCGCCGGCGTAGGCCACCGATAATTTTTGGAAGTAATCGGAGAAAGGGATGGTCGTGATTTCCACCTTAATGTTCTCGTGCGTTTTCTCGAAGTCGGCGCCGATTTGCTTATACACCGCGTCGAGTTCCGGCGTATTGATCGGTACCCATACCTTTAGCGTCACCTGCTCCCCCGCGGTGTTTCCCCCTTTGCTTCCGCTTGTTTCCGCGTTTCCGCCGCCAGACGAACACGCGGAAACCAACAGGACGAGCGTGGCCATGAATAACGATAGAAAAGCTTTTCCCCTTTTTTGCAACATCGGATCTTCCCCCCGATTTTAAATTTGATCCGCCGATCGAAGCGGCTGATCTTGGCTTTGAATATAATCTGCCCGAATCAAAAAAAATAGCGTGCATTTTTGATCCGATGATCATCATTTGCACGCCAGCCCAAATGGTCTTTTTTCGGCGGATGAACCTTTTTTGAACGATGAATGATTTTTGCTAGTAGAGGTTGTCTCACTAGTAGACCTTGCCCGCATCCAAGCGCTTTACGGTCTCGCGGGTTTTGCTTTCCCGGTATTGGCCCGGCGTTACGCCGACGTTTTTTTTGAAGATGCGAATGAAACTTTGGGTGTTTATATACCCGACTTTCTCTCCGATCCGCTGTACCGTCTCCGGCGAATCCGTCAACATTTGTTTGGCCCGTTCGATCCGTAAATCAATCAAATAGTCCATGAAATTTTTGCCCGTGCTTTTTTTGAACAGCCGGCTTAAATACGCGATACTCAGCTGCAATTCGGCAGCGATGCCGCCAAGCGAAATCTCCCGGTCGTAATTGGCGTTCACGTATTCAAGCACATGCGGCATTAATCCGGTGTGATCGGCACGCTCCTCTTCCATGGTTTCAAGCCAATAGGACAGTTTGCTCCTGAACCAGGCCACGGCTTCCTCAATGCTTTCGATGCGCTGCATGGCCAAATGCATCTCCGCGAATACTTTTTCGACCTGCAGCTTCGAGCCCATCTCCATTAACGCATAGGCGGCCGACATCACGAAATCGATCAATAACTGTTGAACAAACATCATCGGATAACCGTCCAAAGACTCCAAAAACAACTTCGTCCGCTCCAGCTCTTCATCGATTTGCCGGATATCGTTGCTTTTGACGGCTTGAAGCAAGGCGTCTTTCCGCCCCCGCGAGACTTCGAGCATATCCGCAAAAAACGGGGTTTCATCGTCTTGATCCCAGCACTTCAGCACGTGACAGCCGCCGCCATATCTTTTACTTTCCATAAAATTGCCGACCCGATTCCAGCTATCCGGAATATGCCGAACATCTTGGACCGGATGGCCGATAACGGCGGTAATGGTAATTTTCAAGTAACTGTTGATTTGGTCGACGATTGAATGGATTGCGCTTTCAAGTTGGGCTTTGAAAACTTCTTCCTCCATAGGAACGAAGGCGTTGGCGATCATGACGATATCCCGGCTTTCGGTATTCCACATCAAAACTTTGAAGGACTGACCGCCCATCTCTTCAGCCATTTTATAAGCAAAAAAGCGCAGCAAGCTTTGATCCGCCTTGTTATAAGTCTGCAGAAAGTCGTAATATTTATCGATGCGAAACAAAATAACCGAGAACAGGGAAGTGGAAAACGTGAATCCGAGTTGCGCCATCTGTTCTTGAATATCCGGCCATTCCCCCCGATCGTGATGAAGCAGCCGATAACAAAGGGCTTTTTTCAAGATCGGGATGTTTTTCTGATACATCCATTCGATATTTTCCCGGTGATCCTTCAAAGCGGCTACGCTGTTAATCAGCACGTTAAGGGAGAAACTTCTGCCGTTCTTGACGCCCGTAACGTTCGAGCTCCCAACGACTTCTTGAATCGTGCGTATTTTTCCGAAGACACTGCGCATCAGGGTGAACGTATAGAAAATTAACAGGATAAACAGAAGGAAAAACGCGAGCCACAGGGCGGAACCGAAATAGATCCCATTCGTTACGCTTCCCTCGGGAACCGCATAAACAAAATTCCATCCCGATAACCGGGCAGGCAAAACATCGTAAAAGTAATTTTTGCCGTCCAAAGAAATGGAGTCGGAAGCGCCTGGCTCGAACCGGGGGACGCTGGCCATGGCCTCCTGATCGAGTTGCCCCGTACTTAACGAAAATAATAAATGCGAGGGCGACTCCAGCCACATCTTTTCCTGCTGGCCGCTCTGAAACGGATTTTGGAACAGTGACTGGCTGTTTAAATTGATTTTGATAAAACCGATCGGCTCCGCCGCAATATTGGGAATGCTGCGCAGGATATGCACAGCCGGAGGAGACGAGGAGGCAGCCGCAGCAGTGTCATCTATTCTCCAATTAGCGCCCTTTATGATGTCCGCTCTGCTCGCCGACCATTCCTCATCGCTCATCAGCGGGATATTGACGATTTGGCCATGGTTGTAACGAAACGCCTGATCGCGCGTGTAGATATCGATGGAGATCATACAGCAAAAATCGGCGCCGCTATTGATGATGTCGGTGAGGCTGATGTCCCCGCCTCGTTCCGTACCCTTTAATATATTCATCAATTTCTTGTTATTGGATAGATCGACGGACTTCTTGTCCACATCTTGAAATAAATTATTATAGTAATTCTTGAAAAGTGTCTCCGATTTTTTGCTTAAATCCTCCAGCCTGGCCTTTTGCTGAAGGTGATTGTAAGCGCTGTTAAAAATGACAAAACCTAAAGCGGCCAGCACAACCAACAGGCCCAGCGCGGCGGATAAACGATAGAACAAAGACCGGTATTTATCGTTAAAAAGAAGCTCCATCAAACTTTTCATGATCCCGTGCCCCCCGTTGTCGATGGATAATGTGACAAATCTGTGTCTTTACTTTATTCATCATACCACATTTGTACCGGACGGGAAGGTGAGTGGCGCCATATCTATGGAAAAAGCCTGCAATTTATTTGCAGGCTCAAATTGATCGAGAAAAAATGAGAATTCAATGCGGCGGTCGGCGCTAGCTAGTCTAGTCCACCCAGTACAGTTCTCCCTTGGAATTATACGAAACCTTGACCGACGGCGCGCCGCTTTTGGTAAAGACCGCATTGCCTGGCTCATTCGCAACCTTGGTCAGCTTGTAGCCGGATAGATCCATCCCCAGCCATTTTTTAATTTGGGGAACGGCTGTCTTTTTAAGTTTATCCATGTTTGCATTTTTCAGAGTTTGCATGACTTTATTGATTTGCGCCTCGCTCTTGTTGGCAGGTTTGTCCTCAAGAAACCCCAAATAAAGTCCTGTTGGTTTATTGGTCTTTTTGTCGATATTCACACTAACCGGGTATTTGGAGGTCGGTGTCCCAAAACGCAGTTCATATTGGACGGCATTCGGTTCGGTAATCAGGAATGCTTGGGTCAGCGCCTCCGTTTTTTTGACGTGATCCACCTTCGCGATGACGGCTTTGGCGGATTTGACCGCTGCCTCAGGGACATCTTGTATCTTCAGGATTTCCAGAGCCATACTCAATTTTCCGTCCAGCACATTTATTGTGGTGTTCTGAACCTCCGCCGTCATTTGAAGCTTATTTTTGAGCTTCGGATCGGTATCATTGTAGTCCATTCTCAGCCTCACGTGTTCCGCCTGTGCCGAGCCTCCGGAAATTACGGTATCCAGCGCTTTTTGCATAGCTTCCTGATGGGAAGCGCTCAGGTCGCTCCATTTCATTTTTACACTGATACTATCGATCTCTCCGTTCTTGTTGAAGGTCACCTCGCCTCCTTCCGCTCCCTGAACATCCAGGATCCAACCGGCAGGGAAGCTCACGGCCTTACCCAATGTAAGTGATTTCCCCGTCAGTTCCTCCAGCTTCTTTTCAGCCTTTTGAATAGAGGGCGAACTCAATGATGTACCTGCGGCGAAAGCCGGGTTGCTTGAAGAATCCATCCGTGCGCTCGCCTGAACTTCCGCTTGCTGCACGCATGCAGCAAGCGTCCCTGCCAATACCGTTATTCCCACGGCTTTCATGATAGTGCTATACTTAGATGCTCCAGTTCTGTTCATACAATGCTCCTCCTAAATCGTAAGTAAGGTGTCGAATTAATGTTACATAGAGTTAGATCACCTTTTTTCCGGGAACGTTACATCCTTATTCAATTTATTTTCATAAGTCCGTCAATATCTTGGCCCTCTTTAGTTTATTGCTTCCTTATATGTACTTGATAGTACGGCATTTTTAAAAATTTAGTATGTAACGTTTATCTTCCGCAATGTCATCTAACTAATATAAACCGAAAGGAGGTTGCCGTTTTGAAACTCGAATCCGATGTCATCAAGGCCCAGGCCGGAGACCGGCATGCTTTCGTTCTGCTCATGCGCAGCATCGAGACGGACATGTACGGAATGGCTTACAGCATTCTTCAAAATGACGACGATTGTGCCGACGCCTTGCAAGAGACGATGATCCAGGCCTACCAATCCTTATCTTCATTGCGCGAGCCCAAATTTTTTAAAACCTGGATTTTTCGGATATTGATTAACAAGTGCAATCAGATGCACCGCAAAAGAAAAGCAACCGTAGATATGGCTTCCTTACATTACGAGCCTTCCGTATCAGGGGATGAATATGGGCAGGTTGAATTGCGGCAAGTTGTGGACCAGCTCGATGAGTCTATGAGGGTTGTAGTAACGTTGCGTTACTTCCAGGACATGCAGATCAGAGAAATCTCGGACTGTCTCGACATTTCCGAGAGTGCGGTCAAAACCCGGCTGCACCGTGCACGTAAGGCATTGATCAATATGCTCCAATATTCCGGGGAAGGGAAGGCGAAGTTAAATGAAAGCTATTGATTTGAACAAGCAATTGGCTATGGAAATGTCGAAAATGGGGGGGGAACGTAAAATACCCGAGCAAGTGAGACAACGACTGGAAGAGACCTACACCAGTATAGAGTTGGGTTTACCGTTGATGGAAACAACCGCTGATTTGAAACGCCGGAAAAACACGAATCATCCGTGGCGCAGATTTTCGGTCGCGGCCGCCTCAGCAGTTGTATTAAGTGCCAGTATCCTTGGAACGGCCTTTGTTTCACCCGCCATGGCCCAATCGCTGAAGCAAGTGCCGGGAATGGGACACGTATTTAACCTGATCGGTGATTTAGGGCTTCAAACGGCCGACGAGAAAGGCATCCTGCAAGCCTCACGAGCCGAAGCGAGTCAGGATCGTCTGAAATTGAAAATCTCCGGAATTGTCTTTGACGGTGCGCGTTTGTCCATGGCCTTGGAGCGTGAAGGAGATGCCGGTGCCAGCGAGCCGCTGAGTGCCCAGCTTGCAAAAACCGAGTTGTTTGTTGACGGGAAACCGTTGGAAGCCGAACCCGGGAGTTTAGGAGGACCTATTGGTTCAGCGAACGCTACCGTGATGAATTTCACCGATATGAAGGACTTACCCGATCAATTTGAACTGACAGTCAACCTGTATTTGCAGGGGAATGAAAAACCGTTTCAACTGGTTACGCCCGTTGTCAAAACAGCCGGCCAGAACGTCGTACTGAAGCCGGAAGCCCAATCCGAAAATAAGATCCTTCGCTTCCGCGTCGATCAAGTGGAGATCACTCCATCCACCGTTGCCGTTGAAACGACCTATACCCAGCTGGTTGACAAGCTGCCGGATAAGTACTTGGACCCCGCCACATCCGCTCAAACCTTTGACTATGACGTAACGGATGGCCAGGGACATGCGCTGGAGTTCATCAGCGGCAAAGGAGAGACCCTGGAAGCCAACCAACCGAAGGGCCTTAGGACTTTGTTTACTCCTTTTGAGAAAGTTCCGGACACGATTGTCATCAAACCTTACGTTTTTCAGTACAGTTCGGATGGAGGAATTCAAAAGGAATACCTGCCTGAGCTTGAGTTAAGCCTTCCGGTGGATAGGAAGTAATCTGGCGCCAGCAGTAAAAAAGGACTGCCCGTCTGTGGGCAGTCCTCTGCAGTTTATTTGCAGGCTCTTTGTCATCATTGTGACACCGAAATGTTATCGAAATGCGCATGCTTGTTTAAGGTTCTAACCCCGATTTTACCGTGCGTGAACGGATTCAAGCTGGTGTCGGTGTAGTCGATCTTTGGACTTGCCATATCTCCCGCAAACACTTTGATGTTCGTGCCGCTAACGACAACTTTTATATGATGCCAGGTATTCGTGGAATACGACTGCGCGGAGCCGGCGAGGAACTTCCAGTTATAATTCATTTTGCCCAGGTTTACTCCGCTTGTCGTTAAATAGACGTAGTATCCTTGAAGGGCATCCAAATTATTCTGGCCTCTTTCGGTGCCATGCGAAGGATTGGACACTCGAACGAGCAGCCCTGCGTCGCCCCCGGAATCGATCATCTTGAGATCGGCCTCCACCGTATAATCCGCCCATCCCGCGTCTCCGAACACGGCTTTGGCCGGCCCCGATCCGCCTGAACTGTACTCCCCGTTCTCCACCGCCCATGTGCCTTCGAAGCGGGTCCACCCGTTGTCATTGCCATCATCGAAATGATCGCTTGTCGCCGGGACGGTAGCACGTTTATGGAACGTCATCCGCGAAAAATCCGCTTCCCCGGTGACAAACTCCACTTTCAGCTCCCGCTCTCCGGCGTTAAGATACACCCTTTTCTTCGTGACGATCCGCCAGTTCTCCCAGTCTCCCGTATTCGGCACACCGATCAGGCCTGTTAAATCCGTGGCACCGTCCCACACGCGGATTTGCACGCCGTCCATCGTCGTGGCCATGCGGAAGTCGATATCATAATATCCGCTCGCCGCCACATTCACTTTATATTTGTACCATTCTCCGGTTTGATTCCAGCCTAAATTGAACAGCCCTTCGCTGTTCAGGCGGATGTCGCCGGCATCGGACCGGTAAGCGCCGCCTATGTTATTGCCCGTCGTGTCGTGATAGGCGATTCCCTCGCCGCCTTTCATATAATGCACCGCTTCGATTGTGCCTGGAACCGGTTTATAAGCGTCCCAGGCGCTGCTACCGTTGACGTCGTTGCTAAAAGCGACAAAGCCGAAATCCGCATGCGTATCTTCCGTCATCACGCCGATTTTGCCTGCTCCCAAATTAGCGGTTCGCGTCCCTTTATGCATGCCGTCCACAAAATACTTAAACGTGGATCCGGACTTTTCGACACGAATGCTGTGCCATTTTGAATAATCGAAGCCGGCCGGCAGAGAGAACGTCTGCCAAGCTTGATCCACACCGCCGATGCGGAAAAACGTCTCCAGCCGGTTATTTTTCGAGCTGAGCAGCGCGACGCCGTAATTGTTCTCATCCGTATAGGAAAAGACAGCGCCGAATTTCGGATTGGCGGAGGTCCCCCGGTTCATTTCCTTCATGTTGAATTCGGCCGTATAATCCGCCGCGCTGGCCGCCGCTGTCACTTGTTTGTACCAGGTTGTATTGCCGAGCGCATTTTGCCACATTAACTGCTGATTATAAATGCCCCAATTGCCGCCGCCCACATTGGTCCAATTGCTCCCGATCGCGGAGCGGTCAAAATAGTCGTAGAAATCCGGCATTTCCGGATCGCGCTGCGGCGTCGTCGTGGGGCCAAGCACCATCATCCTGTCATTGTTCCAAACGATCCGGTCCATGTTCAAATGGCGCAGCGGTCCGACAATGCCCGGCCCCTCCAAATTATGATAAAGCATATAATGCGTATCCAAATCCGGGCCGACGGTCACCGTATTATGGCCGAGCCCCACCGTCAGTCCCTCCGTGCTGATTAAAGCGGGATTGAGGCCGTCAGCAACATAACCTGATCTCGGCCCCGACGTGCTCACCGCGTAGTCCACCCGGTACCCTTTGCTGAACACATGGTTTCCGGTATAAGTCATATAGTATTTTCCGTTGCGTTTAAAAACCGTTGCTCCCTCCGTCCATCCCCCCATCCCGACCCTTGTTGACGCACTTGCCCCGATCGTGGTCGGACTGCTCATCGGCGCGGCGTCGATACGGCCTGGAGCGGCATGGTAAAAACTGAACGAACCGTCATCATCAATAAAGACATGGCCGTCGATCGATTTCCCGAGATTGCCGGTGACAACTTGAAACGGTCCGGTAGGACTTGTGCTGCTCAGCACATAATGGCCGTTCCCGGCGGGCGAGGTGTACATATAAAACGTTCCGTTCCAGTAAATGACCTCAGGCGCGTATGCCCCGTGCGTAATCGGGTCCGTCGCAGCCAGTCCGCGATAGTTCCAGTTCACCAGGTCCCGGGAGCTCCAAACTTTTACCCCGTCGTCCGTATCTCTCGTACTCACATACAAGTAGTAATAGCCGTTAAATTTCAGAACATAGGGATCCCCCAGCCCATACTGCCCCCATTCATCCGGCAAGGTTCGCGGATTTTGATAGGCTGATGCCGCGAACGGAACCGCCGCAAGAGACAGGATGACGATCAGCGTGAACAGCCATCGATACGTTCTCACCACATGATAACCTCCTCATCTTCGCAAATGAATGCCTGACATTGCAGAGTGGCCTTGTGCTGTAAACGCTTAATTATATGAAGCAGGAGGAGCCCTTAATCCTCATGAGCAGAAGCACCGAGGACTTCTGCTCTTTCTAAACTTTGGACGCTGCTCTAACGGACTCCAGCGACCTTATTCGCCTATTTCCCGGGTATTTCCCAGCCTAACGGACCACATTGGATATAATCCAATAGATTAGGGGAAATCGAATGCGATTTGCAGCTCCCATTGGAAAAGTCCAATAGAATTCGCTCAATTCGCCCGTTTTGAACCCTGCAGAGCTCGATCTATTGGAAAATATTCAATCTAACCACTACATTTTCCACCCAATTTCCAATTCTATTGGATAAATCCAATGACAATGCCGATAATGGCCAGCCAAGGGAGGCAAAGCCGCAGCTTAAGTGCTTTACGACGAACCGCGCTCAATCAGCACGGCCTTATAAGATCGCAACATCGGCGCGAACGCTTCTCCCCGCAGCCGCCGGTTCAAGCAGTCCGTAACATCCCGGACCATGTCGGCAATCCGGTTTTGAACGGTCGTTAATTCCGGCGTGGTCACCAGGCAGATCGGATGGTCGTCGAAGCCGATGACGGCCGTTTCCTCCGGAACGATGACGCCGCAAGTTTTCGCCGCGCGCAGGAAACCGGCCGCCGCCTCATCGCTTCCGGCCACGATTCCGTCCGGCTTTTGCTCAGAAGCAAACAACTCAAGTCCGAGTGCAAAGCCGTCCTGAACTTGATGGATGCCGCCGAATCTCTGCGCCTCCGTACACGGAAGTCCAAAATGGCGATGGGCGCTTTTAAACCCTTCCCACCTTTTATCCTGCAACGGCGTGCGGTGATCCATACAGAAAATCAAGTTCCGCCGCCCCTTGGCCAACAAATGGGCTGCGGCTTGATAAATGGCGTCTGCTTCATCCAAGGCGAACACATCCAGCCATTTCCCCGGAAATGGTTCATTGCAAACCAGGGCAACGCTGGATCCCGCCAGTTCTCTGACCTCTTGCTCCGTAAAAAGAGAATGCGTAATAATCACCGCGTCCATTTCCTGGCGGACCAATTTGCCGTACACTTCCCATTCCAGTTCGCGTGAAAAATACGTCTGATGGACAACCACCTTCAAGCCGTGCTCACTGAAAGATTTGCCCAGCGCGCTCACCAGTTCGCTGAAATAGGGGCGGTTCAAATCGGGGACAATCACGCCGATCATACGATTCGACTGCAGCCGCAGCTGAACCCCGTGCGCATTTCTGACATAGGCGAGCTCCCGCACCGCCCGCAGCACTTTATCCCTGCTTTCTTTCGAAACGTGAGGATGATCGTTCAAGACGCGGGATACGGTCGATTTGGAGACCCCGCTACGGCGGGAAATATCGTGAATGGTTGGAATAAAAACCACTCCTTATTTAAGCTATTGACCTGGGAACGTTCCCGGCATGTATCCTAAGTCTAACCCAATTACTTACCGGGAGGAAGCATATAGAATCATGCGTACATTTCAAACCTCACAGGAAACGTTTCATCTTATTTTGTTCGACTTCGACGAAACCTATTTTCCCCATGAACGGACACCGGAGCAGCTTCGGATGCTGCATGAGCTAGAGGAATATCTGCAGTTGCTTGCCTGGCGTCACCTTGTCAAAATCGGCTTTGTAACCGGAAGCAGCCTCTCGCATATCGAACACAAGATGTCCTTGGCCGGTCTGTCATACCTTCCCCATTTCATCGGCAGCAACCTGGGCACGGAGCTTTGGCAGGCGGAGCCTGACGGGCAGTTCCGGCATAGCCCTGCGTGGGAGAAGATCATCCGGCTGTCAGGCTTTTCCCGCCGCGGCGTGGAAGACCTGATCAGTGAACTGAAGTCGGTATACGGCATCCTGCTGCATGAACAAACCCAGTTTGGCCAAGCCAGGTACAAAATGAACTATTATTACTATTCCGAGTCGCAAGCGAAAACGGCATACGACTTGAATATCATTAGACAATTGGCCTTTAACCTGGGCGTCGGGCTCAACGTCAACGCGTGCAATCCGAAAGCGGGCGACCCCGAAGGGGCTTACGACGTTGATTTTATCCCGAAAGGAACGGGGAAAAAAGCGGTTGCGGACTTTCTGATATCTTCCACAAAAGTTCCCTTCGACAGAACGATCGCTTTCGGCGACAGCGGGAACGATCTTGAGATGTTAAAAGCGGTAAAGCACGGGTACCTGCTGCAAAACGCAACCCGGGAAGCGAAGTCGCTTTATTCCCGGGTTGCTCCATATCCGTATGCGCAGGGAATCCTGCATGTATTAAGCGAGCTTTTTTCGCAGGAAACAAACAATAACTCGTAGCCGAACTCACAACAGCATTTGCGCCAACAGGAACAGATTCAGGCCGACGACCAGGGCGGAGATCAGCCATCCCAATATGCTGGTGAAACGCCGGTTGACCAGACCGCCCATAATGTCCCGGTTTGAAGTAAACATAATAAGCGGAATCAGGGCAAAAGCGATGCCGAACGAGAGAACGACCTGGCTCAACACAAGCGCGTTGGTAGGATTAATCCCCGAAATAATGATCGCCAGCGGCGGTACGATGGTAATGGCCCGGCGGAGATACAGATTGATCCGCTTGTTGATGAATCCCTGCATCACCACGTCCCCGGCCATCGTGCCCACCGAAGAGCTGGACAGGCCGGCGATCAGCAGGCCAAGCCCGAAGGAAATGGCGGTAACCGGTCCGGACAAGCGCGCGAACTCGCGAAAAGCCACGTCCAGGTCCTCGACCACCAGTCCATTTTTGAAAAACAGCCCCGCGGAGACGATAACCATCGCCATATTAACCGCTCCGGCGATAATCATCGCCAGCACGATATCTATGAACTCCAGCTTGAAAATCTTCTTCTTCTCCGCTTCGTTGCGGCCGACGATCCGGTTTTGCGTCAGCGAAGAATGCAAATAAATCGCATGAGGCATTACGGTGGCGCCCAGGATGCCCGCGGCTAGGAGTACGCTGTCCACGCCCTCGAAGCGGGGAGTGACGATGCCCGCGGCGACCGCGCCGAGATCCGGTTTGGCGGCGACCACCTGGAAAGCGAACGCCAATACGACGATCATCACCATGCCGGCGATCCCGGCTTCCAGCGTCCGGTAGCCCCGGCGCTGCAGTTCCAGTATCGCGAACGAACCGATCGCGGTAATGATGGCGGCCGGCAGCATCGGGATGCCGAACAGCAGGTAAAGCCCCAGCGCCGCTCCGATAAATTCGGCCAAATCGGTGGCGATGATGACCAGTTCGCTTTGAATCCACAAAAAGATCGAAACGCCTTTGGGGAACCGGGCATGCGCGACCTCGGGCAAATTTTTGCCGGTGGCGATGCCCAGCTTGGCGGACAACGTCTGGATCAGCACCGCCATCAGGTTGGAAGCGGCGATCACCCATAACAGAAGATATCCGTATTTGGAACCCGCGGTAATATTGGTCGCAAAATTCCCGGGATCAAGATAGGCCACTGCGGCGATAAACGCCGGGCCCAGAAAGGGCAGCAGACGCTTCAGCCCCTTAACCTTCCCGTCCAGTGCGGCATGCGCGGATGCATTAGTCTTTTTCGCTCTATGGTCCATTTTAGCCGGTTGTTGCTGTACAACACCTTGCTCTATCATGTCAATCCCTCCTTAAATGCACATGGGATTTGCCTCTATACATTAAAGTTTCCTCAGTGCAACTTTCTGATTAGAGTATAGTCCTCTTTTTGAAAAATGTAAATACACATTCATGAAATAAAAAAAGCCGGCGGACTGTTTCCTAGTCCACACCGGCTTTTTTAGCCAAATGACATATCAATCGCAGGGCGCTATTTTAATGTTCGAAATCCGCCTGCCGCCCCGCAGTACCGGCGGTCCGCCCCGAAACGGGCCTTAGCGCCAAGAAAAAGCAGATAATCAGGACGATTGCGGCGGAGACGTACGGATAATTGATATTGATATCGAACAAGTAACCGGCGACCAGCGGACCCGCGATATTGCCGAGGCTGGTATACGCCGAGTTAAGACCGGCGACATATCCCTGCTGATCCTCGGCCATTTTGGATAATTGCGTGCCGACCGCCGGCCGCACAATATCGATGGACAAAAACACCAGGAACGTCACCAGGAAAATCAGCCAATATTTGTGGACAAACAGGGTCAGCAAGATGCACAGCCCGCACGTTATCAAGCTGACGGCGATCACCCGCTTCTCCCCGAACCGGTTGAGAATCGCACTGAACACGGTCGCTTGCACGACAGCGCCGGAGATGGAGCCGAACGTGATGATCAGGGCGATATCCCGCGGCGTGAAGCCGAATTTATGATCAACGAACAAGCCGAACACTGTTTCGTAATTGGATACGCCGAACGATAGCACGAAAACGATAATCAGGCTGATAAAATAGGGCTGCCGGTACGAACGAAGCAGTTGCACGAGCAGACTCTCCCGCTTCGGCTGCGGCAAATTTTCCGCCGTTTCCCGCCGCTGCTTGGCGATGTTAAGCGATTCGGGCAGCAAAATAGTCGTAACCACGGCGGCGATAAGCCCGGCAACGGCAGCGGCATAAAAGGGCACGCGGATCCCGAACTCGGCGATAAAGCCGCCGATCCCCGGGCCGATAATAAAGCCCGTCGTAATGGCCGCGTTGATCAGTCCCAACCCTTTGGCTCTTTCTTCGCCCGTCGTGACATCCGCCGCATAGGCCATAACGGCCGGCATAATGAGCGCCGCCCCGATGCCTCCCAGCATTCGCGCCGCAAACAGCAGCACCGGGGAGCTGACCGCCCCGAAGAGCCATTCCGACACGGCGAAAACAAGCATCCCGGCGATGATGATTTTTTTGCGGCCAAGCGAGTCGGACAACCGGCCGGCAAACGGCGAGAACACCAGCTGAGTCAGCGAAAACGCGGCAACCAGCATCCCAACGATGCTGCCGCTGATATGAAGCTCGTTCATGTAAGTCGGCATGATCGGAACGACGAGCCCGATTCCCGTAAAAACCAGGAAAATGTTGATCATCAGCAGCAGAATCGCCCCGTTATTTCGAATCAACAAAGACATACAGTTTTCCTCCAATGATGAATGATAATGCAGGTTTATCTTTTCAATATACTGAACGTTCGGTCTGTATTCCGACAAAAAAACTTAAGTTTATCTCGGGGTTATGCCGCGAAGAAACACGGTCACCGCATCATGATACAACCGTTGCACATCCGCGAATTTAACGACCCGGGTCATCTCGCTTAATCCTGCCAAAAGACTTTCCAGAACAACGCTGAGGGTTTCCGTGTCGCCAGGCGCAAATTCACCGGCAGCGATGCCCTGCTGAAGCAGTTGCTTATTGAAAGCAAAATGGCTTGCGAAAATCTCCGCCATTTTGGTTTTTACATCTTCAGCCAAATCTTCGCTGTTCATAAATTCATCGATCGCTTTCGAAATCGGGTGGTTCAACTCGTCTAGCGCCAGTTGGTCGGCCATCCCGTACAGTTTATCCATCGCCGTAGGATACAAATGCTCCTTCTCTCCCCAGCGCTGCTCCCATTCCTCGTCCCATTCCTTTATTATATGCAGGAATAGGCCTTCCTTACTCTTAAAATGGTAATAGATATTCCCTTTGCTGCTGCCGGAGGCCTCCACGATATCCTCAATGGAAGTCGCCTTGTACCCTTTATTAAAAATGAGCGTTTTGGCCGCGTCGGCAATCCGCTTTTTGGTTTCAAGGGTCTGCTGCAGCTTTTTGTTCATCAGGAACACCCCCTTCTATACTGAACGTTCGTTCTATATCTTAGCAAAAGCAGGCCTGAAATTCAAACATCGCCGGAGGCTCTTTAGGCTTCACTTTTGCCGCTCTGCTTGCCGTTCGCCTTCCCTCATCTCTGCCGGAAAAACGGAAAGGGCCGGGATTCCCCAGCCCCTTCCCATTATTAAACCGCTAGCCCAGCTCAATTTCGATGCGTTGAACCTGGCCGCTGCGGACCGCTTCAGCCAGCGGACCGGCAAGGACCGGACCGTCGACCACAGTCCGGGTCCCGCCCTGTTCTAGCACGGTCAGCCGCCGGATTTCCGCGCGATCGGCTCCGTACGTATTCTTCTTCTGCGGATTGACGTACGTTACGTCCGTCGTGCCGAGGAACCGGAACGAGAGCTCGCCCCGCTCATCGAACAGCCAGCCCGGCAGCTGCGGATTAAACGCCAGGACAAGTTCGTTTCCGTTCATGCGGAAGACGCGTTTTCCGGCCATCATCGCCGTCCACATGCTGAGGAATTCGGCGGTAGAGCCGCTGAGCCGTGCGACATAGCCGCGGCCGTGGGTCTGCGGGTCCGGGTTGACGCTCGTCGCGATAAACGACGAATTTTCCAGCGTGCTGCGCCCGTAGACGGCCGGATCGAGAAACGGAATCAACGACGTGCGCAGCTCGGCGAAAAACTGCTCCGTCAGGCCGCTTTTGAGCAGCGCCAGCAGGTATTTGTAGCTCATGTGCAAAAATACCGACTCCCGCTCCAGCCAGCCCGGCGTAAAGGCGCGAATCCGCCCGATCTCATGGGATTCGCCGTCAAGGCTGACCGAGGTTTTGTACATGCCCAGCCGTTCGTCGAACAAATCGCTTGCGCGGATTTTTTCATAGGCCTGCTTGGCTTCGTTTACGTCCTCCACCGTTTTCAGCCAGCGGGCCGGGCCCTCTAGAAAATGCGGCAAAGCCCGGACCGCGAACTTGTTCACGCGCGCCTTCGGCAGGCCGTAGCCGCTGATGACCGGCTCGCCCTGCCCGTTCAGCACCGGCTCGTACTCCGCGGCTTCAAAAGCAAAATACGTCGGCGTCAGCCCGCCGCCAAGCCGAATGGCCTCGCGGATGCCGCGCTCGATTTTCCCGAGCATCGACCGCAGCGTTCCGCCAAGACCGCCCAGCCGCACCTTGCGCTCGCTGCCCGCAATGCCAAAGCGGATCGCCTCCCGGTAGCGCTCGCGGGCCGCGGCGACCCGGTCCCAGTAATCGAACTGGGCCAGCGTCCCGTTCAGATGCTCCGCCAGCAGCCGCTCCACCTCTTCAAGCAGGTCCGCGATCTCCTCAGGCACGGCGATTTCGCGATCCGCCGCCCCCTCCTCCGCGCACGCCGCTTCGATAAACCGCAACAGCCGTTTCAGCTCGAACGTTTCGCTCATCCCCGAGCCGAACAAGCCCGGCAGGCCGTTCATCGCGTCGTTCCAGCCCGGCTTGTTGGCTTCCATCTCCACGCCCATCCCGAACGGATCAAGCGTGGCGAACTTAATCAGCCCAAGCGACAACAGCTTCACGAACAAGTTGGTGCGGTAAATTTCACCGGTTCCATGGCCAGTTCTCAGCCAGTTCGTGTCTTTTAAGGTCAGCCCGAACTTTTCCATCTTCTCCTCGTCATGCACCAGCGCGCCGTACTGGCGAACGCCGCCCGCGGCGATGACATATTTCTCGCTTCGCGGCAGCACGCGGGCCGGGCTGTCGAAGAAGGCGTACTCTTGCTCCTCAAACAGCAGCCACTCCTTGCGGTCCGGAAAAATATCCAGATAGCTGTCGACCAAATCCATATTGTACGTCCAGTGATCCGACCAGTATCCTTCTCCAAAGGAAGCTTCGATATGCTGATCGGCCAAGGTTAAAATTCCGCTAAGAAATTCGTTTTCAGTCACGTTTAAAGCAATGCCGCGCCCGTTCACGAACGAGCTCAGCTTGCCCGGCGTAAATTTGCCCAGGCACAACTCAGCCAACTCCTCCCGGCTGCCGGTTGCGGCCGTGTCCAGGTAGGCGGTCAGCGCGTCCTTGTTAGCGGCCGGAACCCGGAAGCTGGTGCCTTCCACGCCGAGCGGGTTGTAACCGTCCGCTTGAATCAGGCTGAAAAACATACGGATATTAAACGTCCCGACGCGCGGATTGAAATAGATGTCGCTGCGGCGGTTCTGGTTGGCGTCGCGGAAGTTGCCGTTTCCCTGCGAATAATATTCCGGGGCGATCGAGAAAAAGTTGTAATCCCGCTCCAGATCCCCGTGTTTTCGGGAATACAGATGAATCACGAAGCCTTCCCGGCCGTTTTCGAAAATAAACGGATACCCGCCGCGCAGGAAATTGTCCAGATAGCTTTGCCGGCAGTAAGCGTCGAATAGCGGCAAGGCGGTTTTGGTGGCGATATCCGCGGTCAGGCTCTCCGTAAGCGCGCCGGCTTCGCCGTATTTTTGCGCGAAGTAGGCCGGGCTGGCGATCGCGGGAGCCTTGGCGTTCAGCCGCTCGACGCTGTCGATATGCCCGATCAGCGTATAAACGCAGCGGCTTTCCCCCGGAGCAAGCTCGGCGGATAGGGCCGAAAACGCGCACGGCACCTTGTTCGTGCAGTACTGCGGCTGCGCGGTCAGCGCCGCGAGCGGCTCCGCCGCAAAGCGGTCGGGGTGGGCGAGCGACGTGTTGCCGCCAAAGATGAGCTCGAAGTCGGCAATCGCCGGCAGCTTCCCGCCGTCATCGCCAAAGGACAAATAGAAATGGCCGCTTTGCACCTCGCTGACCTCCGCCTCGTCATGCGTGCTGGAGCGGACGCGGTAATAAGGGATGCCCCGGTCCAGGTTGCCGACCTCCATCCAGCTGCGCAGCAGATTGCCGATCTCCTTGTAGCCCGCGTTCTCCACGCCGTACGGCAGAATCTCCGGCATCCCGTCCAGCAGTTCCAGTTTCAGCGGCGAGCCGGATATATTCGTAATTTCCACCTTGCGCGCCAGCGCGGCGTAATCGTCATTCGGAATGTGAAAATAAGTCACTTTTACCTTGAGCCCCTGCGCTTCATGCGCTTCTTCGATCACAAGCTCATTGGGCAGAATCCGCATGCTCCGTTTGGCCGCCGTATCGGGGAACGCGCTTTGAAACGGCTCGTAGACCCCTTTTTTTTCATCGATTTTCACAAAGGTCCGGAACCCCTTCATCGCCACCGACTGGTAAGTAATGCTCGCCGGGGAAAACTCCATGATCGGGCTGTTTTTGTCCCGGATGCCGAAGCTGCACACCGCCTGACCGCGGTTGACGTAAAACGTCCACATCGGAATCCCCTTCAGGCCGGCCAGGCCGGGCAAAAAACTGGAAAATGGCTTGGCCTGATCAAACTGTTCAATCACAAACGCATTTTGCTCAAAAGAATATATAGACATATGGCATATCCCTCCATGTTGGCCGATTTAGCCTTTGATGATGTAAGTAGCGATCGAGTGCGCCGGCAAAGTTTCCGTGACGTTTTCCCCGCCCAGCTCCAGGACGAAGGACTGCGCCGTTTCGGTTTCGTTCTGCACAACTACGGCCATACCGCCGTAGGAATTGCGAAAAGGAACGAAACCGGTTTCGATTTTTTCGAAAAAAAATGGAGCTGGCTTTAAAGCGCACGGCAGGAATCGCGAACGACCAGCTCCACCGGAACACAATCGCTTTGGATACCGGCCCCGCCTTCTATCGTATAGATTAACATGTCGGCGGCCCTGCTGCCAAGCAAATATGTATTTTGCCTTACCGTGGTCAAAGCGGGCGTTAAGTATTTCGCCATTTGGATATCGTCGAAGCCAACGATGGAAATATGCTCCGGTACGCTAAGCCCATGCGCCTTGATCGCGATCATGGCGCCTACGGCCAAATTGTCGCCGGCAGCAAACACCGCGGTCGGCAGTTCCTCGGCCTGAAGCAGTTCCTCCATCGCTTTTTTGCCGCTTTCGACCGTAAAATCGTAGCTTCCTTGCACGACATACCCGGGATGAACCGGCAGCCCCAGCCGTTCCATCGCCTGCAGATAGCCCGCCAGCCGCTGCTTCCCGGCAAACGTCGGCCCGCCGCCGATATGCGCGATCTTCCGGTGCCCGAGCGAATGCAAATATTCCACCGCCAGCCGGGTTCCCTCCGCGTTATCGGAGCAGATCGTGCTTTTTTGGGCGGTTTCCTGATCCAGCAGAAGGCACGGGAGGCTCGAATCCAGCAGCTCCTGGTAATAGGGATCAGCCGCGTCCGGCAAAATCACGACAACCCCGTCGATGCCGCGAATCTTGCAGTGCTCCAGGTACCCGCTTTTTTTGCCGCCGATGTCCTTGGAAATAAACATCAAATCGTAGCCCCTTGAAGTCGCCACTTGCTTAAAGCTCTCGATCACCCCGCCAAAATACGGATGCAGAATCCCCGCACCGGAAGGCTCGATAAACAGCATGCCGATCGTCCATGAGCGTTTGGTCGTGAGGGAGCGCGCATGCGCATTCGGCACATAACCAAGCTGCTCGGCCGTATCCAGAATTTTGCGGCGTGTCTTCTCGCTAACATCGGAATACCCATTAAACACCTTCGATACGGTCGTAGGCGACAACCCGGTTTTCCGGGCAATATCATATATCGTGATCATGGCTTCGCCCCTCCTTGTCGAAATGCTTGCAAGACTCATGGAAATTGTAGCCGTCCTGTCCCCGGAAAGTCAACCTTGGATCATGTCGTAACTTTATGAAAGAAGCCGATCATAATAGTCCCGAGTAACGACAAAACCGCAGCTTCTCACAACGATGAACAACCGGTTCGCAAAAATAACGGTAATTTATGGCGCTATTATTGTAGTTTTACCCCTCGCTCAAAAAATAGCGGAACTTTTAGTACCTATTTGGGAACCATACTTGGAAAAAGCGTCTCTTTCCCCTCATATGCCAACAATAGCGGTAAAAAATTCCTTTATTTTGGCGGTACCCCTTATTTTTGGAGAAAATAACGCCCTTTTTTCCGTTATTCCACGGCTTTGGGAAGCCTTGACCATCTGTGGGCTCCACAACTTAACCGGGTCAACTCCTCTTCTCAAAAAACAGGCCGGCAAGTGGGCGTTTTTTTCCCATGCCGGCCTGCCTCTATATGACTGCAACCATTGGTTGTGGAGTAAAAAGCGGATCGGCTGCTGCCCATACTCCATTTTTCAGGCATCAACTTCTTGCCTCATGCTCCACTTTTCACGTTTCACTCAATATGCTTCATACTGATTATCCCTTGCCTCTTACCTCTTGCCGCTTAAGGCTCAAGCCCCCATTGCAGGGCCCCGCCAACGTATCCGGTAATTTTGAGCGTTTCCGCATAAGACGTGGAATCAGGGTTGAAGGAATAGTCGTCGCTTTGGTTGTAATTGCTCCAATCTTCCTTGGAGATGCGAATATGCAGGTCGATGGTCTGGCCTGGAGCCAGCGTGCCGGATGCCTCCGCAAAACCGATCTCCGCATAATAGTCGGCCCCATTAGCGGCTTCCGGCAATTTGACAAAGCTTCCGGTTACATTGCCGCTGCCAACTTGAGTCCAGTCGCAGAACAAGTTTTGCCCCTTTTCTCCGTCAACCGTGTAATAATAACGCAAAGTAACGTCTTTCAGCGCGAGCTCCTCCGTCCCGGTGTTGGTTAGCCTGATGCGCGGATTCAGCGTGTTGGCCGTAGACTGCAGCGTTCCGTTGACCGCTTCAATCCGCAGGCTGCCACTTGGCGCCTTAGTTGAATCCACGATCGCAATATTTAGCTGGGCATCGGCCCCGGCGCTGAAGCGGAAGGTCAGCTTCAATGCGCCTGTCGGCTGCGCAGCCAAAAATTCTTGAAGAATCGTCACCTTCGAATCGGTGACGGTGTAGTCTTCGCCTTCCTTCAACTGAGTCGTCCCGTTATAAATGCCGGCAAACGTCTTCTCGTTGAGCGTCAACGCCACAGAGATATCAGCCTGGTTGCCTGGCTTAAGATCGAAAGTGGCCGAGGTTGGCGAAATCGTAGCATTTTGCCCTGGTTCTTCCGGCTCCTGCGGTTCTTCTGGTTCCTCCGGTTCCTGCGGCGTCACCGTCGAATCGCCATAGACGATACCGTAGCCATTGGTTCCAACATAGACGCGCCCGAAAATGCGCGGATCGCCGGTAATGGCCGAATTGGTGGTGCCGTACTGGTGCTGGTCGTCGTTAATGCGCACCCAGCTATCGCCGCCGTCATCGGACCGGAAAAAGCCGCGTTCACCGCCGATTTTCCCGCTTGTATACAGCGCCATGACGTTACGTCCCGGGGCGGGCTTACCAAACCCGATAACGCTCGCTTCTTCCACGCTCGTTAACTTTGTGAAAGTAGCGCCGGCATCGCTGGAATGCCAGAGACCCGAGTTGCCGTCAAATGCTCTGCCGCCGGCCACCCAAACATCCCCTTCCCGACCAGGCATCGCTTTCAGATCGAGATCGCCGGATGCCGGAAGTCCTGTGGCGCTTGTTTTCGTAAAGCTGGCGCCGCCGTCACGGCTGACGTATAGGCTCCCTCCGGACAAAGCGTAAAATAGATTGGAATTGACGCGGTCGGAGGCGACAAGCGCTCCGGCAGGCACGCCGCTGCTGGCGGTCCAGGAATTGCCGCCCTTCGAATAGTGTACGCCGACGTCGGAGGTGCTCCAGACGAGGCTCTCTCCGCGAGCGGCCAGGGCAATCGTGCCTCCGCCGGAAGTGCCGGACGGCTCGCCGCCGGTGTACCAATTCCCGCCGCCGTCGCGGGAGAAGCCGATCGCTTTATCGTTTGGTTTTTCCGACCGGTTTACCGTGGCGACGCGGACGATGAAGCCCGGGTCGAGTTCGGCGTAATCCATATCCACGGTCCCGGCCGGATTCGTAAACATTTTTGCCGGCGCTTGGGTAAGGTCGTCATGCCGGAAGCCGGTCACATCAAGGTTTCCGCTGAGCAGATGAGCGCCCGATGGCGGACTGATCAGGGCGGTGACCGAGGTTTCTTCGATTCCCTCGGCCTTCACTTCCAGGTCGATTTTGCCGCCTTTATCCCATTCCGTTAAATTGTCGGTCCCGTAAATGGTCGCCCCGGTTCCGTACATCATGCGGTCGGAATTAAACGGATCGATCTCCAGATCGCCGATCATCCAGCCGAGTTTCGGGGTGATTTCCGGAGGAATCGGATAGTTCCCGAAGTCAAGCCAAGGAGCGGCGGAAATATCATGGTTGTAACGCAAGGTGCGGCTCGGATAGCCGTTCCAGTCCCAAATGCGGCTCCAGGTCGCTCCGCCGTCAGTGCTGCGGAAAATAATCGCGTCCGGCCACCAGGAATTGAGCGTAGCTACCATGACGGTACCCGGATTCTGCGCGTCGACGGCGAGACCGCCGTATCCGTAATAGTTATCGTCGCTGCTGCTCGGTACCGGGCTGATATTGGTCCATTCGCCAGTGGATGTATTCAGCTTCCACACCTCGCCCTTGGTGCCGTCGTACGGTCCTGCGCCGTTGCTATAGGTAATATACAAGAAGCCATCGGACGATAGGACGCCGTGATGCGGCAAATACCCGCTCGGCTGCCCCGGAACCGCTTCCCAGGTCTCCCCTCCGTCCGTGGAGCGGTATACGCTTTCATTCTTATCCGCTACCCCGACGTAAATCGTCTGCGTCGCTTGTCCGCGCGAGCCCGTTGCAGGATCAAAAGTGATCCAGGCCAATCCGGTGATATCGCTTTGATATTCGTTGTCGGGATTTTCCACATAAGTGCCGGGATTCGGGAACTGGCTTACTTTGCTCCAGGTTTCCCCGTAGTCGGTGCTCTTCCATAAACCGTTTCCGCTGCGGGCGCCAAAATAAAGAACGTTGTTCTGGTTCGGATCAATGACCAGCCGTTCTCCCAACGACCGGCCCGGCATATTGCCGCCGACCTTGAACGGCAGCTCCGTCTCCTCCCACGTTTCGCCGCGGTCGGTGGAGCGCAGGATGCGCCCGTTATGGGGATCCCAGCTGTTCGTATACGTCCCGACCGCCAAATAGAGCCGATCCGGGTCGACCGGGTCCGTGGCGAGCGCGTCGACGCCGCTCTTGCTCCAATCATCCATGCCAACCCAGCCCAGGAGCTGCTTCCAAGTCCCGGTGCCTTGTTCCCAGCGATAAGCGCCCCCGATGTCCGTCCGGGCATAGATGAGGTTGGGTTCGCTGGCGTTAAACACGATCCCCGGAATAAAGCCGCCTCCGCCTCCGGTCATAACGTTTTTCCACACGTAAGGTTCGCTGGCTGCAGGCTCACCTGCAGCCGCCAGCGCCGGGGACGTAAATCCCGAATAAGAGGTTCCGGCGATCATAAACGCAACCGCCAGCACGGACAGTTTTTTTAAGCGATGTTTACTCTTTCCCATAAAATATCCCTCCCAAGTGAGTTATTTTGCCGTCTCTCGTAGTCTCGTTAATATTCGGCAGACAGCAAGCACGCAATCTTTGTTTTTCGACATCCCTCCTTTGGCGAATACCGTCGGGTTTTGTCATACCCGATCCGATAGAGTCTAGTATTGTTTAAATCTTCCAATCATAGATTACCTTATTATGTAATATAATTCAATGTTATATATTACTTTGAAATCATTTCTATTTTTAAGAATTTCCTGGTTTACTCTATTCCAACAGAATGTTATGTAATCTAAAAAAGCTTGCTCTGCGCCACAACACTCGGCGCACAGAGCAAGCCAATAAAGACGACGATTATTTTACTTTTACGGTCATTTCCAAATCCTTGATATAGTTTTTGATGGTTTCACCGTTGCTGTCCTCTTTTGCTGTCCCGTTTGGCTCGAGTTCGTACTGGTAAGCTTTGACCGTGATCGACATGGCGTTTTTACTCAAGGCATCGGTCACAAAATCGTAATATATAACGCCATTATTGTCATTATCGTCACTTCCGTGACCGAAGATCTTTTTAAGTTCTTTGCCTTGATCGTCCACAAGCTCATAATTGATAGGAGAAGGCTTACCCTTTTCCAGCCCTTTTATGATCAGTTGAATTCGGGAGGAGCTGGAAGTCAGATTAAGTTTGCCCAGCGAGACGTTTAGTTTTCCGGATTTTTTGGTCAGATTAGGTTTCAAGGCCTTTCCCTTGGTTTTCTGCAACGTCATATCCAGTGTATACGGCTTGTCCACGCCTTCCAGGGTCACTTTGGCGGTAAGCTTGAACTTGTCCGGAAACGCTTTAAGATTGCCGCCAATCCAGGATGGATCGGCCATTCTAATGTCAAACATGTCCTTTGTGGAACCCTTTCCCTGAGTGATCTGCGTTTTTTGGGCCATAGACTTTCCGCCGCCGTACTCGTGGGCGGGTTTACCATCAATAAAGAGATCGAGGTCTTTAATTGCACCTTTCTCATAAATATCTTCCCCCGTCTTTTCATCATATTTTCCAGTTATTTCGCCAGTAAGCCCTTCGCCGCTCCGCTTCAGGGTAATGCCGACATAGTTGCCGTCATAGATTGCTTGGGAAATCTCCAGCGTGATGCCTTGCTGAGTTACACTTGGAGCTTTGGCCTTGGCCGCACTTAGTGTCCCGCCGCTTTTCGCTGTTGAATTCGCTGCCGCCATAGGTCCGGCCGCTTCGGCAGCCCCCCAGGCCGTACCGAACAACAGTGCGCCGGCCAGCGCCGCAGAAGACATTACCTTGTATGTATTTTTCATTGAAATCCCTCCATTAAATTTTTCCTTTCCTTATATGAGCACGCTATTGGATTAGATGGATAAGTACAACCGAAACGTTATATTTTGAGCGTAAAAAATTAAAAGCCTGCAGCGACTAGCTGCAGGCTCGCCCACTGCCGGATTTGACTTTTACTTAATATTAACCGTCATTTCCAGGTCCTTGATATAGTTTTTAATCAATTTGCCGTTGCTGTCCGTTTTAAATATACCGGGAGAATTTGGATCGTTTGGATCATCGGGTACGAAACCGGGCTCGAAAGCTTTGATTGTAATCGACTTGGCGTCTTTCCCCGAAGCACTGAACACAAAGTCATTATACGTATCGCCATTTTTGTTATTCTCGTCACTTCCATGACCTGAAATCATCGCCATCTCGTTCCCTTGATCATCCACAGCTTCATACATGATATGCGAAGACTTGTTTTTGTCCAACCCTTTCTCAATCAACTGAACTCGGGTAGAGGTCGATGTCACATTAAGTTTACTTAAGGTAACGCTATAATCCCCGCGTTTTTTCGTTAGATTTGGTTTCAAAGCCTTTCCCTTGGTTTTTTGCAACGTCATAGTAAGCGTATACGGTTTGTCCACACCCTCCAAAGTCACTTTGGCGGTAAGCTTGAACTTGTCCGGAAACGCTTTGAGGCTGCCGCCAAGCCAGGATGGATCGACCATTGAAATTTTCATCGTGTCCGGTGTAGCGCCCGGCCCCCGTACGATGCTTGGTCTTTGGGACATAGACTTTCCACCACCATACTGGTAGGCGGATTTACCGTCGATAAAGAGATCGAGGTCTTTAATTGCGCCTTTCTCATAAATATAATCCTCGGTCTTTTCATCATATTTTCCAGTTATGCTGCCGGTAAGCCCTTTGCCGCTCCGCTTTAGGGTAATGCCGACATAGTTGCCGTCATAGATTGCTTGGGAAACCTCCAGCGTGATGCCTTGCTGAGTTACGCTTGGAGCTTTGCCCTTGGCCGCACTCAGCGTCCCGCCGCTTTTCGCCGCTGAAGTCGCTGCCGCCGTCGGCCCGGCCGCTTCCGCAGCCCCCCAGGCCGTACCGAGCAACAGCGCGCCGACCAGCGCCGCGGAAGACATCACCTTATATGCTTTTTTCATTCGAAAAACCCCTCCATGAAATTTGATTTTCGAGAATCTTCTCTTCATTGAGCACTCTATTGGATTAGATGAATAAGTACATCAAAACGTTATATTTTGAGCGTGAAAATTTTAAAGCCCGCAGCAATTCGCTGCGGGCCCACCCACTGCCGAATATGACTTTTACTTAATATTAACTGTCATTTCCAGCTCTTTGATATAGTTCTTAATCGTTTCGCCGTTGCTGTCCGTTTTATAGATGCCGGGAGATGATGGATCGCCTGGATTATCGGGTACGAAATCGGGCTCGAAAGCTCTGATCGTAATCGACTTAGCTTCTTTCGCCGGAGGACTGAACACATAGTCAGTATACATATCGCCATTTTTGTTATTCTCGTCGGTTCCGAAACCGGACTTTAGGTCCAGCAGGTTACCTTGATCATCTACAACTTCATACAAGATACGCGAATGCTCGCCTTTTTTCAGCCCTTTCTCGATCAACTGAAAGCGAGTGGAGGTCGATGTCACATTAAGTTTGCTTAAGGTGACGCTGTAATCCCCATGTTTTTTCGTCAAATTCGGCTTTAGGGCTTGCAGATTGTCCGCGTTTTTTTGCAGTGAAAAATCAAAAGTATACGGCTTATCCACGCCTTCCAGGGTGATCTTCGCGGTTAACTTGAACTTGTCCGGGAAAGCCGGGGAAACCATATCGTCGCTGCCGAGCCAAGAAGGATCGATCAGTTGAACTTCCACCGTATCCGGTGCGGAAGGCGGTCCCCAGCCGAGATTTGGTCTTTTGCCTAGGCCTCCCCCGCCGAACTCGTAGATGGATTTGCCGTCGATAAACATTTCAATGTTTTTAATCGCGCCTTTGGGCCGCTCGTATTCCTCGGTCGCTTCATTAAACTTCCCATCGGTGATGCCGCCGTTATACCCTGTACCGCTCCGCTGCAGCGTAAGGCTGACGTAGTTGCCGTCATACAGCGCTTTGCTGACGGTCAGCGTAATGCCGTTCTGGGTAACGCTGTCGGCTTTGGCCGCGGAAGCTTGCGCCGCGCTGCTCACTGCCGGCGCTTTGGCCTTTGCCGAACCGGCTGCTTCCACTGTTCCCCAAGCCGTTCCACCGACCAGCATCCCCATTAAAGCTGCGGTTGTCATTACTTTATATATATTTTTCATCTCCTGCACCCTCCATATTTCCTTGTTTAATTCTGAAAATCATATAACTTTTCCAAACCCGTCCGGTTTACCGGAACGGTAATCTCCAGTTCCTTCACGTAGTTTCTAACGACTTCTCCGTTGCTGTCGACTTTATATTGCCCCGATTCTCCCGGCTTGGTCGACGGGTCAATATATTCAGGCTGAAACGACTTGAGCGTAACCGTATCCGGAACCTCCTGCAGCCGGTCAAACAGCATTTCATACCGCGCGTGCATCTGTCCGTTATCGTAGTAGATCCCCACGCCACCTACCAATCCCAGATTCCTGCCTTGATCGTCACACAGATCGAACAGTAAATTATTTCTAAGTGGTCTACTTGCTTTATCTTCTACATTGATGTCGAAAACCACCTTCGTCGTAATCGGCGTATATTGGATTTGCTGAAGCGTAAGCGTAATCCCGTTCCACTCTCTCGTTTCTCCAAAGGTTTCAACGAGACGACTCGTGTTTTTGCGAACGGGCAGTTCGAAAACGAACGGCTCCTCAACGCCTTCCAGCCAAAATTTGGCCGTCAGCACAAAACGATCGGGAAGAATCTGTGACGAATCGCCCGTTTCCGAAATGACCGACAACTCGTACAGCGCCGCATTGGGATCGGCTGTCGGCCCTCCTTTTGAACTAAATTTATGATTTTTAGAATTATAAGTTGGTTGGCCATCGATAAGCATCTCCCAATCGCGTACAGCCCCTCTTGGGTAAATCGCATCCCTCTCCCGGCCTTCACCTACGAACTTATGGTCCAGAATTCCCCCGGTAAACCCTTCCCCTTCGCGCTTGACCGCCAAAGTTAGGCGAATACCATCATAAACAACCTGGGGGATACGTAGGGTAATTCCATCATGGGTGACGCTTGCGTCCGTTTCCTCGGCCAGTCCGTGCTCCTCTGCCGTCTGCAGCCCCAGATCGCCGGCCAATTTGAAGATGCCGCCAAGTATGGGGACATTTTTGAGCGATTCGGCCATCGCCGGCGACACCACGGCACTGCCCAGCCCGATCGTCAAAACGGCGATTGCGGCGGCGGCTGCCGCGCCCACTTTAAAGGTCCTGGAGAATCGGGATTTCCGGCCGCTTCGGGTCTGCATCGGAAGATCGGCCAAGGAAGCGTAAACCTCATCCTGGCGGCGGCGAATGATATCGGGAACCTCCCTGACCTCAGTCAACCGTTCTTTGCCGATGTCGCTAAGCGCTTTTTCAAGATCACGCGTTTCCATAAGCCAACTCCTCCTTTCCCATTCGCTTAACCTTGTCGGCCAAAATTCCTCTGGCCCTGTGCAGGCGCGCCCGGACAGCTCCCTCCGAAATTTCCAGCACGCTCGCGACCTCTTTGATCGGCAAATCCTGATAATAAAAAAGATGGATAACGATTCTTAAAGTTTCGTCCAGGTTTTCCACCGCCTCGCGGAGATCCTGCTTGCGGTTCTCTTCATACTCCCCGGTAAACCGCGCCGCTCCCGCCGGTTCCGGCAGCTCCGCCATCACGACGGTTCTACTGCGCATGCGCAGCAATTGATTGCATTCATTGATTAAAATCCGAATTACCCAGGTTTTAAAATATTTCGGCTGCCGCAATGTCGACAATGATTTATACGCTTTAAGCGTTGTTTCCTGAAATGCGTCCGCACAATCTTCGTCACGTCTCACAATGGACTTCGCCAAGCCGTACAGTTCGGGTTCCAGCCTCCGGAAGAGCCGGATAAACGCCTCACGATCCCCCCGCTGCGCGCGCTTGACTTCCAGTACCATATCTTGTTGCACGAATTTCAACTCCTTTTGAGGGCCCTCTGCAAGATTAGATGGGTCAGCCTCTGAAAATGTTATATCTACTTCAAAAAAAGTTCAACGTTCGTTTAGACCCTAGCCCCAATTAGAGTGATTACAATCACCCGGCCGCGGCCGATCCGGCGGTATTCTTCTGTATATCCGTTAAATTCTCCCAAAGGAGGTTATTTTGAAATGAACCAAACAGCTTCGAATCCGGACATTTCGCAGCCGTCCATGTTTTGTTTTCAATGCCAGGAGTCGGCCGGCGGGACCGGCTGCACGATCAAGGGCGTCTGCGGCAAACCGCATGACGTGGCCAACCTGCAGGATTTGCTCATCTATGTGCTGAAAGGCATTTCCTTTTTCTCCGTGGGGACCGAGCTCCCCGAAGCTTTAGACCGGCGTGCATCGGTCTTTATTATGGATTCACTGTTCGCCACGATTACGAACGCCAACTTTGACCGCAACGTGTTCGTCGCCAAAATCCGCGAAGCGCTCGCTCTGCGCGACGAAGTAAGACGCCACTGGGAGGAACAGCGTATAGGCGCTGCGGCGGAGCTTCCCGACGCGGCGGTTTGGCAGGCGGACGACGAAGCGTCGTTTGACGCCAAAGCCAAGAGTGTCGGCGTGCTCGCCACGGCCGATCCGGACATCCGCTCCTTGCGCGAGCTGCTCACCTACGGTCTTAAAGGGATGGCCGCCTATACGTATCACGCCCTTCAGTTGGACCATTCGAACCCGCAAATCGACTTGTTTATGCGCCGGGCGCTGGCCGCCACTTTGGACGACTCCTTAACGGCGGATCATCTCGTCGGTTTGGTGATGGAGGCGGGCAAATATGGCGTTGAGGCCATGTCCCTGCTTGATGAGGCCAATACCGGCACCTACGGCCACCCCGAAGTGACCAAAGTGAATATCGGCGTGCGGAACCGGCCGGGGATTCTGATCAGCGGCCACGATTTGAAAGACCTGGAGGAACTGCTGCGGCAAACCGAAGGCACCGGAGTGGATGTGTACACCCACAGTGAAATGCTGCCGGCTCATTACTATCCGGCCTTTAAGAAATACGATCATTTCGTCGGCAACTACGGCAATGCCTGGTGGCTGCAAACGACGGAATTCGCCGCGTTCAACGGCCCGATTCTGATGACCACCAACTGTATCGTGCCGCCGAAGGCAAGCTACAAGGACCGCATGTATACGACCGGAAACACCGGATTTCCCGGCGTGCGGCATATCCCGGAAGGCCCGGAAGGCCAGCCGAAGGATTTTTCGGAAATCATCGCGCACGCCAAACGCTGCGAACCTCCGACCGAACTGGAGAGCGGCGAAATTGTCGGCGGTTTTGCCCACCACACCGTGACCGGCATCGCCGATCAAGTGGTGGAAGCCGTCAAAACCGGCGCGATCAAAAGATTTTTCGTGATGGCCGGCTGCGACGGACGGATGAAATCGCGCTCTTATTACACGGACTTTGCCCGGGAGCTTCCCCGCGATACGGTCATCCTGACTGCAGGCTGCGCCAAATATAAATACAACAAGCTCGACCTGGGCGATATCGGCGGGATTCCCCGCGTACTGGACGCCGGGCAATGCAACGACTCCTATTCGCTGGCCGTCATCGCCCTGAAATTAAAGGAAATTTTCGGCCTGGAAGATATCAACGACCTGCCGATTTCCTACAACATCGCCTGGTATGAGCAGAAGGCGGTTATCGTGCTGCTGGCCCTGCTGTACCTCGGGGTCAAAAACATCCACCTGGGGCCGACGCTGCCCGCGTTCCTGTCGCCGAACGTCGCCAAAGTATTAATCGAAAAATTCGGCATCGGCGGCATCACGACCGTGGAAGAGGACATGAAGATGTTCCTTGGAGCGTAAAGTATTACGAGAAAGACCTGACCGGCGGTCAGGTCTTTTGTTTATGCAACTTGAGGCGCAACTCCCGCAAAGCGCAAAAGTGCAGGCGATTTTCGTCGAAACGGGAAATCCCTCGAAATAGGCTCGTCAAATGCAAATGCCGAATGTGCAGTTCATTTCCGGTCAAAAGATACTTTTTTGCCGAATAGCTCCAAGTCAGATGTATTTTTGCATTTCATCACTCCAAAATGGCATCTGCCAGGGAAATCAAATGCACTTTTGCAGTTGATCCCGTGTGGCGGCCGGTTCAGGATACATCATCCTGATAGAACGCGAACCCGGGAGCTTATGCCTCCCGCCGCCCGCGTTTTGGGGCTGAACTTTTTGATGGCGCATCCGCACTTAACCTCGTCCCTGCTCTGACCGTTTAACGGTTCCAAAGCTTGATCCGTGGTTTATCCCAAACTAATGACCTTATCCGCCCACTCCCGGTAAAACCGCTCCTCATGGGACACGAGGATGACGCTGCCTTGAAATTGGCGCAAAGCGTCCTGTAAAGCCGCTTTCGTTTCCGCATCCAGATGGTTCGTCGGTTCGTCCAGGATCAGAAAATTGCAAGGCGAAAGCACCATGCCGCACAATTTGACTTTGGATTGCTCGCCGCCGCTTAAAGTGCTGATTTCCTGGGTAACCAGCTCGTCCTTCAAGCCGCATTGCGCCAGGTAACGGCGGATTTCCTTCGTCCCGAGGCCCGGAAACCGCTCCGAAATGATTTGCAGCGGGGTAAGCGCGCCGTTTGCCCATTTCAAATCCTGTTCGAAATACCCGACTTTGGCCTGCTCCGAAAACCGGAACCGCCCGGAAACCGCGGCAATCCGCCCAACCAGCGTATTCAGCAGCGTCGATTTGCCGATCCCGTTGAACCCGGTAATCACGAGCTTTTGTCCCCCCATTACGGAAAAATGGATTTTCGGCAACAGCGGAGCGCCATACCCGACCTCAAGATCGCTGACTTTGAGCGAGGTTTGCGCGGACAGCGGCAGCTCGCGGAAACGGATCGATGGCTTATGGGTAAACGCGGGCGGAGCCAGCTTTTCCATCCGTTCGAGCTGCTTCCTGCGCCCCTGGGCAATTTTGGAGTTGACGCCGGCGATATTCCGGCGGATATACTCCTCCGTTTTTTCGATCTTTTTCTGCTGAGCATGATACCGGCGCACGTAATCCTCCCGCAGATGCTCCTTTTGCCGCAGGAAGTCGGAGTATTTGCCGTAATATTTTTTGATCGTTCCGAACTCGATGTCACAGATACAGGTCGTCACTTTCTCCAAAAACTCGAAGTCATGGGACACAACGATAAAGGCGCCGGCAAAATCCGCCAGATAACCTGCGAGCCACGCGACATGCTCCTTATCCAGAAAATTCGTCGGTTCATCCAGCAGCAAAACGTCCGGTTCTTCAATTAAAAGTTTGGCCAATATTACCTTCGCCCGCTGTCCACCGCTTAGCTCCCCGATTTGGCGCTGTAAGCCGATAGCGTCGAGGCCAAGTCCTGAAGCGACCTTTAGAATCTGGCTGTCGATCAAGTAAAAATCCCGGGCCTCCAGCTTCTCCTGATATTCCGCAGCCTGGAGCAAAGCGGCGGTATCGCCGCTAGCCCCACATTCCTCGTACAACCGGTTCATGCGGCGCTCCATCTCGAACAAATCGGCATACGCCGTTTTCAGATATTCGGCAATCGTATCGTTTCCGTCGATTTCGGCATATTGGTCCAAGTGTCCAATCTGAATCTGCGACTGCCACTTGACGCTGCCTTGATCCGGCATGATTTCGCCCAGCAAGACGCGGATCAGCGTGCTTTTTCCGGCCCCGTTTTGGCCGACGATCCCCATGTGTTCGCCTTTAAATAATTCAAAGGAAGCATTGTCGTACAACTTTTTGTCTCCAAAACTATGCGATAGGTTTTCAACTTGAAGTAAGCTCATTTTTTATCCTCTTTTCTTGGCTCTGACCAGCACATTTTTACGCTAACGGTTGCCATTGCGCTTATTAGGCCGAAAAGATGGGGGGCCTTTTCTAATGGTTGTCGGCACGCTTATTGGTGCAAAACAGCCCCTTTTCCCAAGAAAAACCGGGAAATAAGCTACCTGGCAACCGCTACATTTCGAAACTCCCCATTTTGGCTCAATTAGCCGCGCTCACAACCGTTAGATTTTTCGCACCGTATAGCGAAATAAAAAAAAGCAGAGAGCGGCGTCCTTCGGACGCCGGCCCTCTGCTTGATGATTAAGGCGCAAGTTAGCCGAACGGTAAAAACGTACGGCGAACTCGCGGCCAAATACAAAGGGCCATCGACAAGCATTGTCGACGGCCCTTACGCTCAATCGGCTAATGGTCACACTTAAAGAAGCATAGTAAACCTACGCTTTTTAATAAAGACCATTCAGCCGATGAATATAGGAAGCTTTACGCTCCCCCATTAAGCTCCGCACAACGCTTCATCGTGTTCATTTGTACGGAGCGGCGTGTTCTGACGAGTTTTACCAGCTTGATATACAACATTTCAAGCACCTTCCTTATAGAGAACGTTCAAAAAGTCATCCGACTTTTTGAGCACGCATTTATACAGATGAAATATTAACATATGCCGGAGCACCGATGCAAACTTATGCCGGATTTTCCGTTTGAAAATATTCAGCCTAGAGAATAACTCTATTTTCGATAATATTTTTCGTACCTATATGCGATTTCGAAGGCCCAAACTTCATAATCGCATCCTGAAATTCGGCCAACTCTTTGACAGATGGAACCTGAAGCTTGATCAGGTAATTATACTCCCCGCTAATCCGCACCAAATCCGACACTTCGGGCGCCTGTTCGCAAAACGCTTCAAGCTGTCGGCACAGCTCCGTTTTCAGCAGAATAAAAGCGTTCGTTCCCCGTTCCATTTCCCGCAAGTTAAGCGTTATCGTATATCCGGAAATCACGTAGTTTTCTTCCAGTTTGACGATCCTTTCTTTAACGGAAGGCTGCGACATAGACACTTCTTTGCTGATTTGCGAGATCGGCGTCCGGGAATTGCGTTGCAGGATCCGCAAAATTTTTTTATCGACATCATCGATGGGTTTCATCGTCAAGTACCTCCTGGAGCTTATTGCGAAATTAAAGAAATCGGTGTGAAAAAACTTATATTTTGAAAATATAATACAAAAAACACTTACAATTTGCATGTTTTAATACGGCTAAGCCTTCGTATAATCAACTCATAACAATAAGGAGGGATGCAAATGAGCATCAAAGGACTCGCCCACGCGGCTATCCGCGCCAAGGATTATCAAGCAACCATCGCATTTTATACAGAGGTGTTCGGATTCAAGCTCGGCCACCATTGGAATCTTCCGGCTTTCCGGATTACCGACGCCTCCATGCTGATTTCGCCCGACGGGCGGACATGCATCGAGGTTTTCGACAACGAAGCGGCCGTTCCCGCACAAGGCAAAAATGCGCTCGCGGACGAAGATGCCGTTTCCGGAGCTTTGCTGCATATCGCCTTTTACGTCGACGATGTCGACGCTGTATACCGCAAAGCGCTCGACCATGGGGCCAAGCCCTATATCGAGCCGGATAACCTGACGCTTGGCGATCCGCCTCTGGTGATCAGAAGCGCCGTGATTCACAGCCCCAACGGAGAGGTCGTCGAAATCCTGGAGGACGTGGATTTTGATCTGTCCCAGCCAAAGTAAATGCTCTATCCGTCATCGCGGCGAACTTGGCGATAGACATAGCGGTATTCGCTTGGCGGCAGACCGGTCGCCTTTTTGAACTGGCGCGAGAAATAAAGGGCGTCGTTAAAGCCGACCGAAGCGGCGATCTGGTCCACGGTGAGCGGTCCGGCCAAAAGTTCCTTCGCCTTCTCGATCCGCACTTTCATTAAATACTGTTTCGGTGAAAGTCCCGTTCGCGCCTTGAAAGCATGAAACAGATGGGCGCGGTGGTAGCCGAGCCTACGTGACAGCTCGCCGATGCTGATCGGCTGGTAGTATTGCAGCGTAATCCAGCGGACCGCCTGCTCCACCTGCCGGTCGATCATCGCGGGCTCACTCGTTTCGGGGGCAGGCAGCAATTGCCGGTTCGCGAGTCCGAACTGATGGAACAACAGCGTCAGCCATCCCGACGCCTCCAGGCTCTCCAGCCTCGGGTCGTCCGCATGCCGGAACGCCGACCGAATCCGGGTGTAAGGGCGATGCAAGGCCGCGATGTCCCCGGAATGGCAAACAGGACTGCCCGGCGTAATGCCGACGTCGGCCAGCTGCCTGGAGACGCCCGCTCCTTTTAAGGCGACCCATGCATAATGCCACGGATTTTGCGAATCGGCCTCATACGAAAACAATACGCCCGGAAAAATGACGAAAGTATCACCGGGACAGCAGCGGCGGTATTGATCCTTCCAGCGAAACTCCCCTTCCCCCTCCAGGACGCTGTGGATGAGAAAATAGTCATGGACGGACGGTCCGATTTTATGAGCGGGATGAGGGCGGCCTTCTCCGCTGAACAGCAGGGTGACGTCTTTTTCCCGGAAATCGGGATTGATGTTGTCTTCAAACATGTAATGGTCGGAAATCATCACAAACCTCCGGATCAAGACATTTTCGGCTTCCTTGCCAGTTTACCGTATTCAAAATCCCCCATACAACATTTATCTATATCTATCTTCGATTCCTCCATACTTTTCCCCTTCCGCCTAGGCTATATTGAAGGCATGAATATAAGCTGGCTGCATACTCAAAAGGAGGAGTTTTTTATGTCGAAAATTACATTTATCGGGGCTGGAAGCACGGTTTTTGCCAAAAATGTGCTGGGCGACTGCATGCAAACGCCCGCTCTGCAGGGATTTGAACTGGCGTTGTACGATATCGACCTTGAGCGGCTGCGGGACTCGGAGAACATGCTGAACAATCTGAAGCGCAGCATCGGCAGCACCTGCGTCGTCAAAGCTTACAGCGACCGCAAAGAAGCCTTGCGGGGGGCAAAATACGTGATTAACGCCATCCAGGTCGGCGGCTACGATCCCTGCACCATCACGGATTTCGAAATCCCCAAAAAATACGGGCTGCGCCAGACGATCGCCGACACGGTCGGGATTGGCGGCATCTTCCGCAACCTCAGGACGATCCCGGTCATGCTGGAATTCGCGGCCGATATCCGTGAAGTCTGTCCCGACGCCTTATTTCTGAATTACACAAATCCGATGGCCGTGCTGACGAACGTCATGAACACGTACGGCCAAGTCCGCACCATCGGGCTGTGCCACAGCGTTCAAGCCTGCATCCCCGACCTGTTCAAAAGCTTGGAAATGGACAAAACCGGAGTGCAGGCGAAGATCGCCGGAATCAACCACATGGCCTGGCTGCTGGAGGTTACCCGGAACGGCGCGGATTTGTACCCCGAAATCAAACGGCGGGCGGCGGAAAAACAAAAACAGCCCCACAAGGACATGGTGCGCTTTGAGATGATGCTGAAATTTGGGTTTTACATCACGGAATCGTCGGAGCATAACGCCGAATATCACCCTTACTTTATCAAGCGCAATTATCCCGAGCTGATCGACCGCTTCCAAATCCCGCTGGACGAATACCCGCGCCGCTGTGTGAGTCAGATCGCTAACTGGGAAAAAATGCGGGAGGAGCTCGTGAACAACGCGGAATTGAAACATGAGCGTTCGCATGAATACGCATCCTATATTATGGAGGCGATTGAAACCGACGTGCCGTTCAAAATCGGCGGCAACGTGATGAACACTGGGTTGATTCCCAACCTACCGAAGGAAGCTTGCGTCGAAGTGCCTTGCCTGGTGGACGCCAGCGGCGTCACTCCGACTTATGTCGGCGATCTTCCGCCGCAGTGCGCGGCTTTGAACCGGACGAACATCAACACCCAGCTGTTAACGATCGAAGCGGCTATCACCGGCAAAAAAGAGCATATTTACCACGCGGCGATGCTGGACCCCCACACTTCGGCGGAGCTGTCCATGGACGATATCGTCGCGCTGTGCGACGACTTGATCGAAGCGCACGGCGACTGGCTGCCGGCTTACCGCTAAACCGTCTGCTATCTCCGATGCCGACTTCTCCGGAAAATCACCGAAAGCGCGCGGGAGAAAAATCTCCCGCGCGCTTACTTGGCGCTCGTCTATTCCAAGATATCAAGCTCCAAAAACTCCGCTTCCCCATGCTCGACAAAAATTCCGCAGCCGCCCGGCTCGTAATCATAGGCTCGCGTAGCCAGCGCTGTGTCGTTGACATAAATAATGATTGCATTGCCGTTTACGAACACCTTGACTTCCGCCTCATTCGTACCCGCCAGCGAAACATACCGTTCTTCGATAAACATTTGATCCCCGTCAAATTTGTTGGAGCGGTCGAAGACCACTCTGTTCCGCGCGGGCTCCAGCCGAACCTGGCACCATTTCTCCAGCCGCGGCCCGCCGATATGCAGCATGAGTCCGCATGCTAGAGTTCCCGGCGCCCAGCGAAGCTTCGCTTTAACCATACACGCTTCCCTCATGCTTCCGACCTCGGCCCAACCGAAGCCGTAAGGCTCGCTGCCGCGCACTCCGTTTTGAAACGTCCAGGTCCCGCGGTGAGCCACCGCGGCTTGGGGCCGCGCTCTACGGTAGGATTCCGCTAAAGCCTGCACCGGTTTTACGCCGAGCGTCCCGTCCGGGCGCTGCACGAGTTCGTGCACCAAGGCGCTTCCGCCCCACTGGTACGGCTTCTTGTCGTCCATCCCGGAGCGGATGGCCTGCCAGCCGACCAGGTAACGGTTTGTGCCGTTAGAGACCGTTTTCGCGGCATAAAAGGCCCGGCCGTCAAACATATCGTCTGCCGCCGGCGTGATCCACGGCCCCGCCGGACTATTGGCCATCCGGTAACGCGTTTCCCACCAGCGCGTATAATTGGAGAAGATCATGTACCACCATTCGCCCATTTGGAAAATATCGTGGCACTCATGGGTAGCAAAAGTTCCCGGAGCGTAAATTGCCGTACCGGGACGCCAGCTCTGTAAATCGGACGACTTCATAATATGGGTGCAGCCCCCGCGGTTATGATCTCCGTCCTTTTCGGTCGCCGTCACCGCCATCCAATATTCCCGCTCCCGGTCGTTCCAGAACACCTGGGGGTCTCTCCAATGCAAGCCGCCGTAATGCTCCGTGTCAGGCGTCACACAATACGAGGCGTCCTTCTCCCAATGGACGAGATCAGTGCTGACGGCCCGCATCAGCACCTGTTCATGCTTGCCCGCGCAATCCCGGTTGCTCTCGTTAAAGCCTGTATAGTAGAAATGGAACACGCCCTCGCGTTCGACGACGCTCCCCGTGCCGATATGCCAGTCCTGATCCTCCGGACTGCCGCACGGTATCGCCAGCCGCGGCTCTCCGTAATGGACGAAATCCGTAGTGGCGACCTCATACACGCAGTACTTATGCAAGTAGAACAAGTGATAAACTCCCTGATGAAAGAACGGCATAAAATCACCGCAAGTATCCGGTCCCGGCATGTCCCCCCGCTCTGCCTCATGCATGTAAAATCGGTATCTGCTTCCCTGCTTCATCCGATCTAACCCCCTCTTATTTCGCCTCAAAAGTGGCGTTGTACCATTCATTGACTTCTTTGGTGATTTGCTCTCCGCCAAGCTTCTTCCAGTTTTCCACGAACGCGTCGAAATCGGAGACCGGAGCGCTGCCCGTGATGATCTTAATGAACGTCTCCTCCTGGAGTTTATCCAGCGTGGCTCCTTTCTGGCTCATCGTCGGCGTCGGCAGTCCGAACCAGGCCGACCGTTCAAGCAGATCGTTGTCGCGGTAGTATCCGATTACCTTCCAGGAGCCTTCGGGACCGAGGAATTTGTAATAATTCCAGCCCAGCGGATCGGCTCCTTTATCCATCCCGTTGTCCATATAGTTCTTGATCGTGTTGTAGTAACGGATCGCCTCCGGATGAATATTTTCCAGCTTCTCCTTGCCCTGCAGCACGTCGTTGATTTGTTTGAAGTATTTATTCGGTTTGTCCTCGGACGGATCGAGGCCGCCGAAGGCGTACGCGGCGAAGTTGATGCCGCTCTCCGGATCCACGCCGAAGGTATTGAGCGTTTCCATCGTCGTTTGCGGATTGTTGATTTTGTCCTGGAACAGGTTGATGATTTTCAGCAGCGCTTCCGGATGCGCGACATCGGCGCGGACGGCAAAATAGCGCTCCATCGTCACCGTGGTGACCGGTTTGGCCGGCTGGCCGTCGGCCGAGACGATCGGCACGCAAATCCATTCGGCCTGCGGATTGTTGACGATGGCGTCCTTGGCGCTCATCCAGGGCAATCCTTCCCTTCCGTAGAATAAGCCGATTTTGCCCGCGGCGATATCTTCGCCCGCTTTCTTCCAATCCTTGACTCCGAACTCTACGTCAATCAGATCATCGGCGAACATTTCTCTCAGCTTCGCCAGCGCGTCCTTCATCCCCGGCTTGACGGCTCCGTACGAAATCGTTCCGTCCTCCCCGCGAATCCAAGCTTTGCCATAGGCGTGATACGCCGCAAAAAAGCCCTCAAAGCTGGCGGTCGAACTGACCAGATCCTTCTGAAAACCGATGCCGAACGTGTCTTTGACGCCGTTGCCGTCAGGATCATCATTCCTGAACGCTTTGGCGATCTTCACGACGTCATCCAGCGTCTTGGGCACGGGAAGGTTCAGCTTCTCCAGCCAATCCTGGCGAATCCAGATCATATCCGCCGTCGCGTCGAAGCCGCCCGTCTGCGGAATCCCGTAGAGCTTTCCGTCCACGTAAGCGGTTTTCATCTGTTTTCCGCCGTCCGCGTTTAACGTCGATTTCAAAGTGTCCGAAGCGTATTTGTCGAAATACGGCGTCAGATCGGCCAATTTCCCCGCTTTGGCAAGCGTGAAGTAGTCTTTTGCCGGAAGCGTCATAATATCGGGCAGATCATCGGAGGCAACCGCCATGGTTACCTTTTGCTGAAAGCCTTCGCCGGCCACCGCCCATTTATAATTGATTTTGATGCCGAGTTCCTGCTCGTACGCCCGGGTCCAAACATTGTTGTTCAGATCATCGCCGGGAAGGTAACGTTCATCCCCGTAGAGGTTCTTCATTGCCGACAACTCGATGGCCGGCTCATACTTTACCAGCGGGCCGTCGTTCTCCGGCGCAGAAACGGCCCCGCCGCCGGTCCGCTCCGGTTTTGCCGCGCCCCCGCAGGCCGATATGGAGGCCATCGCCAGCGCAAGCAATACAATAAGAGATCCTTTCAGCACGATCGTTTTCCGTTGTTTCAAATCTCTCTCCCCCTTTTATTGTTCCTGTCATGAGCCGAATACGGACTTGTCTACCCTTTGACGCTCCCGAGAAGCATCCCTTTGACGAAAAATTTCTGCAAAAACGGATAAACCAGCAAAATAGGCAGCGTACAGGCCAGAATCATAGCCGATCTGAGCGATCTGCCGGTAATTTCCAAAAGTTGCGGATTGTTCGCGAGCGCCGTCGACGAAAGCTGAGACAAATCCAGATTTAGCACCATCGTTTGCAAATAGGTCATCAGCGGATAACGGTCCGGCAAGTTCATGAAAATCAGCCCGTCAAACCAACTGTTCCAGTGGCGGACGAGAATGAACAGCGTGATCGTTGCCAGCGAAGGCAGACTAAGCGGCAAATAGACCCTGACCATCGTGACCAGCCACCCGGCTCCGTCGATCAGAGCCGCCTCCTCCAGTTCGCCGGGAATCGTACGGAAGAAATTCAGCATCAGCAGCACATTGAACATCGCCACCGCCTCCGGCAAAATCAGCGCCCAAACGGAATTGACCAGATGCAGTTCGTTGACCACAAGATACGTGGGAATCAGTCCGCCGTTGAACACCATCGTCACCATGAAAAACCAGACGTAGACGCCTCTTAGGCGAAATGCTTTTTTGGATTTGGACAAGGGATAAGCGACCAGGATCGTCAACGCCAGTTCGGCAGCCCAGCCCAGGAAGGTCCGTTCCACCGTAATCCACAGCGATTTGAAAAATTGCGGATTGGCAAAAATGTATTGAAACGAGCTGGTGTTGAAGCCTTTGGGCCAAAGCCCCACCTGATTGGCCTCCACGACTGAGCGGGAGCTGAATGAAACCGCGATCAAATTCAGAATTGGCAGCAGGCAGAGAAAGGCCATAAACGATAAAAGCAACACGTTAAACACGACAAACACTTTTCTGGATGCGTAATTTTCCATAGCCAGGCCCCCCTTTCGTATAAGCGGCTAGAACACCTTGTATCCCGCCCATTTGTTGGCCAGCTTATATCCGATAACGATCAGGACGAAGGATACGGCCGATTTGAAGAAGCCGACAGCGGTGGCGGGGCCGAACTGCACATCCACGATCCCGATGCGGTAGACCAGGGTGTCAATGATGTCGCCGGTACTGTACACCTGCGGACTGTACAGGTTGTAAACCTGGTCAAACCCGGCCTGAAGCACGTTGCCGATACCGAGCACCATCAGCAGCAAAATGACGGGCGCCAGCGCCGGCAAAGTGACGTGAAGCGTCTGCTTCCATCTGCCCGCCCCGTCGATAATCGCCGCCTCGTATTGAGTCGGGTCGATCGTGGTGATCGCCGCCAGGTAAATGATCGTTCCCCAGCCGAATTCTTTCCAAACATCGGTGATGACGAGCGTGTACGGGAAAGTTTCCGGGTTGCCGAGAAAAAAGATCGGCTTTATCCCTAACGCGGCCAGCGTGTTGTTGATGATTCCCGACGAAGGGGACAAAATATCGATGAGCACCCCGGCCAGCGCCACCCATGACAAGAAGTGAGGCAAATACAGCATGGTCTGCACCGACTGCTTGAACAGGCGGTTGCGCACTTCGTTAAGCAGCAGGGCGAACACAACCGGCACGATCAGATTGCCGATGATTTTCATCACGGCGATAAACAAGGTGTTCCACAGAACATTGAAAAATCCGGGCAAATTGAAAACGTACTCAAAATTGTCCCAGCCTATCCATCTCTGATCGAAAAAACCGAAAACGGGCTGATAATCCATAAATGCGATGGACAATCCCGCGATGGGAACATAGCGGAAAATGATCGTCAGGACGACCGCCGGCAAAAGCATGACATGGAACGGAAGCTCCTTGAGAAACCATTTTTTCTTTGATTTGCCGGATGTTGCGATTCTAATCTCCCCCTTTTAAAGCGCTTACTTTGCGATCGCAATTTCATTATCCGGCTTTTCCGCGCTGTTTCCCATGCTAATCTTTAGACTTTTATCTCCATTCCTTTACTTATTTTTGCGGTTTCGAGCCTTCCTTTTTAAGCATGACGGTTTCTGTATTCTTGCGGCGTCAGCCCCACCGTCAACTTGAAGATGCGGATAAAATAGTTGGTGTTGTCGTATCCGCATTTTTGCGCGACTTCGTAAATTTTCATTTTCGTGTGGGTCAACAGCGACCGGGCCAGTTCCATTCTGCGCCGGGTGATATAGTCGTGAAGTCCGATTCCCACATCCCGCTTGAATATCCGCGAAAGATAGCTGGGGTTGAAGCCCGTCGCCCTGCCCAGCGCGTTTAAGGACAAATCCGACGCCAAATGCTGGCCGATATAGTCTTTGATCCGGCAAATCGTCGCCTCCGCGTTGAACCGGCGTTCCGCGTCCGCCGCCTCGCACAGCGCCCGGCCCAGCTTTTCCAAATATCCGGCCCGTTCCGGCCAGCCCTGCATTCGGGTAGGCGTGTACAGCAGCGCCAAATCGATATCGCCCGGCAGCGCGGAATATAACCGGGTTTCGTTCAAATGCCCGAGCAGCGCCTTTCCGGCCGTCAGATAAAGCTCGATGGCATGAAGCGTGTACCCGCCGCGAACTCCGGACAGGACCCGGCACAACTCGTCCAGAAGACTGCGGAACGATTTCAGATTTCCGTTCTGCAGATGGGTCTTAAGCAATTCCACTCGCGGCAGCAGACGCAGGATATCCGCACACTCTTCTTCCTCCGCCAAGGAAGACTCGGGATATCGTTCTCCCTCCATGGCGATTCCTTCCTGGCTGCACAGATCAAAGAGCGCCAGCGTTCTTTGGAGCGAGCGGTAAACGCGGCCGATCTCCATCCAGTTAACCTGCTCTCTCGCCAGCACAAAGGAAAACTTGCATCCCGCCCGTTCCGCTAAAATCGTCTGAATATCCTCCAGCAGCGGCACCGGTACCGCCGGCAAGCCGGGCCCGCTGTCGCGTCCGGCCAGAAACCAGAGAATATCCTCCCGATGACTTGCGCTGAAAATTTGCCAGGGCGACGGATGAAGCTGTGCCCGCAAAATTTGCTCCACGGTCAATTGCACGAGCCCTCTAACCGGCAACGGCAATTGATCCGTGCAGCTTCTCCCGAGGAGAACCAGCACGGGCTGGGCGGGCGTTAACGATTCGTCCAATTCGGCCATCGCCCGAAACATCGCGCCCGCATCGGGCGAAGATTCGTTAAGCAACGCCGCCAGCAAATGATCCCTAAATACCGGAAGCAGCGTGGCAAGACGCGCTTGGGCCTCCGTATACTGGTTTTGCAAACCTTGCTCGTAGGCGATCCGGTCCAAGGCCGCAGCGACCGCGGCGATGACTTTGTCGTCCCCCTCGGTTTTCAGAATATAATCGGTGGCGTCTTGCTTGATGGCCTTGTAGGCATACTCGAAATAGTCGTAACCGGTCAGGAAAATAATTTTGACGGCAGGGTGCAGCGCGCGCATGCGCCCGGCCAATTCAAGCCCGGTGACGCCCGGGATTTGGATGTCGAGCAGAACCACGTCCGGGCCAAACTCCGCAAATACGCCGAGCGCCTCTTTGGACGAATAGGCGGCCTTCACCTCCAGCCCCAATTCCTCCCGCTCCCGAAACAGCATTTGCAATCCGTCGGCAATCGTGGGCTCGTCGTCCACGATCAACAGCTTCCGGCCAGATTCGTTCATGTTACCCCCTCGCTTTCTTCGTTCAAAATGCGAATTTCGACGCAAAGTCCGCCGAACCGCGATTTGGAAATGGATAGTCCGGCCCGCGTTTTGAAATAAATTTGCAGCCGTCTGTGAATATTCGTTAACGCCGTGATCTGTCCGTCCTTGCTCCCCGTCTCGACTAGAGTGCGGATATGCTGCACCGTTTCCGTATCGAGCTCCCCGCTGTTCTCGACGCGGATGGCCAGTTCCCCGCCGCATTCACGGAAGGAGACGCTCAAGCAGCCGGACGAGTCCGAAGAAACTTTTTCAAAAACGTACTGAAAGGCGTTTTCCAACAAAGGCTGGAGAATCAGGCGGGGAACGGGGGTGTCCGCCCAGCGCTCAGGCAGTTCGGCAATGTCGATCTTAACGCGCTGTTTGAAGCGGTAGCCCTGAATGGCCGCGTAGTTCCGCGCATGCTCCACCTCCTCCCGAAGCCTCTTCTCGTCCTCGCCGTCACGAGTAATGTACTCGTAAAATTTGCCGAGATGCTCACAGAAAGCGACGCTGTTCTCGTAGTCTTTCATTTTGATCATGCGATAAAGAAGATAATAGCTGTTGTACATAAAATGAGGATTGATCTGAGCCTGCAAATGCTTCAATTGGGCATGGCTGATCAGAAGCTGCTGTTTTAAATCTTGTTCGATCAGAAAATCGATTTGGCCGACCATTCCGTTGAAGCTGTCGTACAGCTTGGCAAAATACGATGGCTCGTCCCGGGTAATCCGGTACTTGAAGTTTCCGGCCCGAACCTGCTCGAAGGCATCCTCCAGCAGAAGCTTCAGCGGATGATACACTCGGCGGTAGGATTCCAGAAAACCGGACAGCACGACGGCCGCGATGATCGCGATAAAGCTCAGCAGCAGCGTCAGGGCGATCCCGATCACCACCTGATTCGTGTTATCTACGTAAAGCCACAGCAGTTGGGTCTCAAGGGCCTCGGATTCGCTCCGGATAACATCGAACCGCCTGCCGCCAAGCATAACCTGCTGTCCGGCCGCCGCATCAACCGTCAGGGTGTCTCCCGCACGCGCGCTGGAGACGATAAATTGCCGTTCGCCGCCGGTCAGCACGATGATATCCTCGTCGGTCAACTGGGCGTTCTTCAGTTGTTCTTCGATCGCCCGTTGATCCAGCTCCACAATCAGGACGCAGTCAAGATCCCGGCTGTCCGCCGCATTTGTAACCGCTTCCATAACAATCAAGCGGTTATGGTACGTCCGCAGCGTGGACGTATTCTTAGTATTTTTAAACAGCTCCTGCTGCATGTCATCCCAGGTCTTGGGGTTCATATCGTTTATTTCGTCGGTGCCGATCACTTTGCCGATGGACTTGAAGTAAATTTCCGCATTAGACACCAGGCGGCTGCTGTTCTTGAGCGATTTCATTTGATCCATCATGGCGCGGATCATTTGATAACGCTGGAAATAAGGGCTGGACGCATAAAGATAGCGTATATTGTCCACATTCTCGTCCATCATGACGCCGTACTGGATGCGTTTGATCGTTTCAATTTCACTTTCGATATCGTGATGCACGAATTTTAGCCGCTCAACCTGTTTGTAGTAAATAATCTCCGAATAATACCGCTGGCTGCGCAAAAACAATACGGCGCCGAAAATAATGGCGATCACCAGGATTGCGGCAATCACCAGCAAAAAACGTTTATAGAGCATGTCGAAAACAAGATTATTCGCGTGCGCTTTGCTTCTCATAGACCCATCCCTTTCCCTCGATGTTCGCCGTCCCGCCACACCATTAACCAATACACTACCCTGGCAGTGAGCATCTTCATCCCCTTTCAGAGAGCGCTTCCAAAATAAAGTGAAACGTTTCCATTTTTTGTCCGAAACAACCTCTCGGCAATCGCTCAGGTTGTTTCGCCCCGCCTGAAAACGACCGGCAGCCGGTAAGCTTCCTGCAGCTGCCTTTCCCCGCCCATGATCCGAAAGAGCAATTGAACGGCCGTGCGCGCCATCTCCTCCACCGGCTGGCGGATCGTGGAACTAAGGATGGCTCTGGATTCCGTCGTAACCGATCACCTTGACATCCTCCGGAACCTTCAGTCCCAACTGCACCGCCCGGTCGATATATTTGGCGGCGAACATGTCATTAATGGCAAACACGCCGTCGGTCTCCCGGTGGATACGGAAAAATTCATCGAAATACGCGGCTTCGTCCGCGATCGGATCCGGCCGTTCAAATATGGCGTAGTCCACGCCAAGCCGCCTCGCTTCATACGCAAATCCCGCCTTGCGGTTCATCATTTCGCTGGGCATGGCCGCAACCGCTCCAATGAAGACGGGCTTTTGAGCTCCGGCCTTAACCAACTCCCGCAACGCGAGCCGGCCGCCTGCGAAATTGTCCGAAGTAACGCAGGTGATCGGGCGGTTGAAATGGCAGTCGATGCTGACCATCGGAATTTCGGGGCCGACATTGTCCTCAATGTCGTTATAAGTAATTCCCACAATCCCGGCCACTTTGTTCTGCCGGAGCATATCCAGGTAATAAAGCTCCTTTTCCGGCTTGCCGCCGCTATTGCAGAGCATCAGCTTAATCCGCTGCGATCGAGCTCGTCCTCGACATAATAAGCCAATTCGGAAAAGGACGAGTGCCAAATACTGGGCAGCAGCAGCGCAACCATTTTCGACTTCTGCATTTTAAAGTTCCTGGCTACTTCATTGGGAACATAGTTCATCCGCCGGATGACCTCTTCCACCTTCCGGTGCGTTTCCAATTTGACCGGCCCCGAGTTGTTGATGACCCGGGAGACCGTTCCTACCGCCACTCCGGCCATTTGCGCGACATCCTTGATACTTGCCATGGAATCCCCGCTTTCATCTTCGCTGAACTTATCATAACACCGGATTGGAAGCGCTTCAATTTACTGCGTGGAATATTTCATTTCTGACGAGCCCGGAGCGGCCCGGATTCCGTATATTCAGGCGTCCTCGGGCAACTTGTTTAAAGGTTGCTTATGTGATACTGTGATGACAGCAATCTTTTAATAGTAATGATTTCGTTTAAGTATAATATATGCAAACGCCTAGCGTAGAAGGGTGATATTCAATGACACGTTCTATAAATACGGCAAACACGGCAGAAGAATGCGATACGAGCTGCCTAGGATCGGCGGCGGATTTGGCTGAGGTCAAAGCGGAGCTCATCGATGACCAGGCGGCGGTTCAGCTTGCCGATTGGTTTAAGGCTTTCAGCGATCCGACACGCGTGAAAATCATCAGCGCCCTGCTAAAAAGGGAATTGTGCGTGCATGATTTGACGGTGCTGCTCGAAATGGGGCAGTCGGCCGTTTCCCACCAGCTGCGGTACCTGCGCAACCTGAGAATCGTTAAACGGCGCAAGGTTGGCAAGACGGTTTATTATTCGCTTGACGACGCTCACATCGAGCAAATTTTTCTCCAAACCCTTCAGCACACCAACCACGGATGATACGAAAAACCGCAGATCGGCCCCGTCCCGGCCCCGGCGAGCAGCGCGCTCCGGCCGGGGACGGGAGCGGGATCGGCGATTGCCCATCTCGCCCAACCCCATTCCCTTAACTCAAGTTGGGCTTGATTTTTAATACGCGCATCGCGTTCAGAACGGCAAGCAGAGTGACGCCTACATCCGAGAACACCGCTTCCCACATCGTCGCAATCCCAAACGCGCCCAGAAGCAGGAAAACCGCTTTGACGAGCAGCGCAAAAATAATGTTCTGCCATACGATGCGCCGGGTGCTCTTCGCAATATGAATTGCCGAAGCCAGCTTGGAAGGCTCATCGGTCATGATGACGATATCGGCCGCTTCAATCGCCGCGTCGGACCCAAGGCCGCCCATGGCCACGCCGACATCCGCTCGGGCCAACACCGGCGTGTCGTTGATCCCGTCGCCGACGAACACGATCTTTTCTTTGCCCGCTTTCTGGCGGTCGATCTTCTCCAGTTCCTCCACCTTATGCTGCGGCAGCAGTTCGGCCCGGACCTCGTCGACGCCCAGCTTTTTGCCGATCGCTTCGCCCACCGCCTTGATGTCGCCCGTCAGCATCACAATCTTCTTCACGCCGAGATTTTTCAGAGAACGGATCGCCTGTGCCGAATCCTCCTTAACCTCGTCGGCAATGACCAAATAACCGGCGTATTGCCTGCCGACCGCGACATGCACGATGGTGCCCAGCTCGGCAGGCGCGGCGAAAGCGATATTTTCCCGCTTCATTAGCTTCGCGTTGCCCGCCAGCACCTCCCTGCCTTCGAACATAACCTGAATGCCGTGGCCCGATATTTCGTTGTACCCCGAGAGCAGCTCTTCTTTCAGTTCCCTTCCGTAAGCTTCCCTGATCGACTCCGCGATCGGATGGGTGGAGTGCATTTCGGCAAAAGCGGCCTGACGCAGCAGTTCCTGTTCGGTCCATCCGTTTTGCGGGTAAATGCCGTTAACTTTAAACGCGCCTTTGGTCAGGGTTCCCGTTTTATCGAACACGACGTATTTGACGTCATTCAGCGCTTCCAGGTAATTGCTGCCCTTAACCAGCACGCCGTTCTTGGAGGAAGCGCCGATGCCGCCGAAGAAGCCGAGCGGAATTGAAACCACCAGGGCGCAAGGACAGGAAATGACCAGGAATACCAGAGCCCGGTATACCCAATCCGCGAAGGTCGCGCCGCTAATGATCAGCGGAGGAAGAACGGCCAGCAAAGCGGCGACGATGACAACAAACGGCGTATAGTAACGGGCAAATTTTGTAATAAAGTTTTCCGTCGGAGCCTTTTTGCTGCTTGCGTTCTCGACCAGATCGAGAATTTTGGCCACGGTCGACTCGCCAAACACCTTCGTAACCTCGACCGTCAAAACCCCGTGTTTGTTGATAAATCCGCTCAGCACATCATCGCCGGCAGCCACTTCGCGCGGTACGGACTCGCCGGTCAGCGCCGAGGTATCCATAGCCGAGCTTCCTTCCGCGACTTTACCGTCAAGCGGTACTTTCTCGCCAGGACGAACGACGATGAAATCGCCGATCCGCACTTCCTCCGGACTCACCCGTTTGATCTCGTCGCCCGCCTTCAAATTGGCAAAATCCGGGCGGATGTCCATCAGCGCGCTGATCGATTTCCGCGACCGGTTGACGGCAATGCTCTGGAACAGTTCACCAATCTGGTAAAAGAACATGACGGCCACGCCTTCGGGGTACTCCCCGATCACAAACGCACCGACGGTTGCGATCGCCATCAGGAAGTTTTCATCGAACACCCGGCCTCTGACGATGTTTTTCAGCGCCTTGTAGACGATATCCCCGCCCACAACGAGGTAGGAGGCCAGAAACAGGATCAGCTTAAGCTCCTGACCCAAGGATAACGATAGCGCCGCCGCGCCGATGACAAAACCTGCAGCCAGGCGGGCGACCATGATTTTAAGGCTTTGCGCCCCGTGGTCATGGGAATGGCCGTGTCCATCCTCAGCCGCTTCGGCACCGCGATCGTCAGCATGATCATGATCATGGCCGCGGCTGTGGCCGTGGTTATGGGCACGTTTAATTCCCGCCGCTCCTTGCTCCAATACTTTGACGTCAGGCTCCAGCGCGCGGATTTTTTTCTTGGTCTGCTCAAGGATCTCCTCGCTGCGGTCCATGACCATTTCCATGGTTAACGTTTTGTTCACAAAATTCACCGAACAAGCCGAAACCCCGTCAATGTTCTGAACACCGTTTTCGATTTTCATAGCGCAGTTCGCGCAATCCAAGCCTTCCAGAACGAATTTGCGTTTAACTATACCTGCAGCCGTTTCCATCCGCTTGCTCACTCCTCAATATTAAAACGATATATGAGTAAATGTTCATATATAGTATATTCTTGTTGGTTAGCCAGTGTCAACGAAATTCGGCACAGCTTGGGCCCCTTTTTCTGCGGTTCCGACGCGGATAAAAAGGAGCCGGTTACGCAAATGGCAAAGACGATCCGGTTAATTGGTTAGGCTGCCCGAAGAACTTCAATGAAAGACATAAGGGCAAAAAAGGGCGTTATTCTGGCCATATCCGTCCACTTAGCGGTACGTAGAAGCAATGTCGTTATTTTCTCGAATCGCATGGGAATTCACGCATACCGGACCATCCGCAGGAAAATAAGGACGAAAAATGCATCTAACATTTAGAAACATGCCTGAACCCGAATAATAGTTACCTAAAGTGCCGCTATTTTGAAGGCCGAGATCCAGTGCGGAGCCGAGGAGATTGGCGCGGCCGTTTCAATAGCCGGCCGTGCCAAGCACCGATTTCTAGGTTGAGCCTCGCTTTTTCCCCCTAAGAAAAGCCTCCGCCATACCCGCATGATTTGGAGAGCGGGTCCCGCCATGGCTCAGGGCTTCATTTCTTACCCATGCGCACCCATAAATATTCTTTGGGCTCTGCTGCAGATCAACATCCGTTGGCCGAACGCTTTGCACAATTATCCCGTTTGATCAGGAAGCAGAGATGAAGATATATTCAGGAGAGGAAGATATATTGGGGAAAAGGGGGTATGTTTGTGATAAGCAGTCATGTTCGAGATCATTAGTCAGATTCGGGAGAAGGGAAGCCGACCTGACGGGAGGGTTGGGGCAAGAAACAGGGAAAAATGAAAAGACTGTGATCAGGCCGCAGCCGCAAGGAGCTGGTTCGGTTGGCGCGCGATCAGCTTACGGTAAGGGATCGCCGGAATCGCCACACACATCTGCAGCAACTTCTGCCGCATCGTTTCTTCCGCTCCGGGCAGTCCTCCGGACAGGCGCAACCGGCGGCGTCCGGTGTATTCGTTCAGGTACGCCTGCAGATGCTTCAGTCCCAAGGCTCCATACGTACTCTTCAGCGATTCCCACGCCTCTCTCACCACTCTCCGCAAGGGCGCATACAGCCGAAAGGCCTGAGGGAACAACTGTACCGCCGATGTACGGACATCCACATGCCCGCCAATAAACGCGGTTAGATCGTGACGGTCTGCCCTTTTTTCGCCTCCCCGCTTATGCGGCACCAGGCGGATTTTGACCTGCTCCGGCTCACCCGACTCTGTTACCGTGCAGCCCGCTACGACCGCCGAGGCGTACGGATGCGAAAGCTGGCACCGGGACGGATTACGCCCATACTGATCGCTGTTCACCTTCACGTCTCCGGAGAGCAGTTCCCGGGCATCGAACTCCCCTACGGCATGACGTATTTTGTGCAGCATCGACCAGGCGGTCTTGTAGGCGACCCGGATCACCTTGCGCAGCCGCAGCGCCGAGATGCCGCCCTCCAGCAGGAACAAATCCAGCGCCTGAAACCACTTCACCAGGGGGAGATGCGTTCCTTCAAAAATCGTGCCGACCAAAGGCGATGTTTGATGCTTGCACTTTCCGCACTCAAATAAGGGGATATGCCGGGAGGTCAGACGGCTGCACCGGGTGTGAGCGCAGCGCGGGCAGACAAAGCCGCTTGGCCACTTCATCGCGATCAGCGCCTCCATGCAGTCCTGCTCGCTGTTAAAACGGCTGCTGAATGGTTGAAGTTCCGTTCCCGCATTGGCTTCCATATCCGCTTACCTCCCGAATCAAGAATACACGAACATAAGTTCCATTTATTTCATTATACAAAACATACGTTCTCTAATCAAGCCAAAAATCTCACCTGCACCGCCTCATTTTTTCCCCATCTTTTTTTTGTTTTTTTCTTCTCTCTTTTTTGGAATCCTTGCTCTAGCCCCCATCCCCTGTTCCCTGAGCGAAAGGAATAATCGTGCAAAGGCAGGCAGCATGCAGGGACACCAAGAGACAAACGCCATAAACAGCCACATTAGATTTTTTTACATACTAAGGTATTTGTCAAATTCTGACTATTGAAAAGACACTTTAGTTGACAATATCCTATTCAAGTATAGTTTTGACCACTTTGATCTGGGAGTGCATATGCCCATTGTTTGTCACTTTACAACAATCAGCAGCATTTTAAAGGCTTCCTCTACCGCCTTCAGGCCGTGGGGAATGTTTGCCGGCATAATAATAGTTTCGCCTTCCCTAACAGTGTACACTTCATCGCCGATCGTAATCTCGGCTGTGCCTTCGATGACATTCACCATCGCATCCCCGGAAGAAGAGTGCTTTTTGATTTCTTCTCCTTGATCGAGCGCAAACAAGGTCATTCCAAGGTTCGGACGCTGCACTAGCGTTTTGCTGGAAATCTGGTGTTGTTCAACCGTTATTTCATCCGCCAATTTTAATACTTTTGCCTGCGGTAATTTATTAATGTTCATGTTCATTCCTCCAAATATATAAAATAATGTTGTTCATCTTAGTCAATTAGCCAATTTGCACGAACTTGCATCTGCCCGCCGCTTGGAGGGCATGTTTTTTTTGCGCCGAAATCACGACGGAATCCCCTTCGTTTAATGCCAGCTTCTTCCCGTCAACGGCAACTTCAAGCTGTCCCTCAAAAACATATAACAATTTGGGTGCCTCGGCAGATTCGGAGCTTATGCTTTCATTATCGTCAAAGGCAAAAAGCACCGCGTCCACGCCTAGATATGAAAAAAAGCGGCTGTTAATTTGCTGGCTGCGGTATTGCACCAGTTCCTTTACGGCAAACGTTTTTTCCGGCTCAAGGTTCATAGCTTCTCCCTTCCCCTCGTAATTTACCTCATTGTAAATCCGCCAACCCGCAAAAAGAAGGATTCAAATCAAATTTTCAAGGCGGTTCAAGTATTTTTTTGGTTTGATTTCAATCCTCTGCCGGACAAGCCGCGAGATATACAATCGAGTTGTTCCTAAATCCATTCCACAGGAGGTTTTCAAATATGCAACCCGGATTCGAAATCAGCAAGGACGTATACTGGATCGGAAAAATCGACAACCGCGAGGTTCCCTTCCACCGGCTGCTTCTGACCAAAGGCACCACCTACAATTCCTATCTGCTGAAAACCGGCAAACCGACGGTGATCGACACCGTCGATATGGAATTCGGCAGAGAGTTCGCCGACCATGTCACCGAACTGATCAACCCGCTGGATATCCAATACATTGTCATCAACCATACCGAACCCGATCATTCGGGCGGACTTGCGGCGCTGGCCGCCAGGGCAACCAATGCCACGATTGTATGTACGGAAGTAGCCGTTCCGGAAATCCAGCAAATGTACAAGCTCCAGCACCGGCAATATCTGGCGGTCAAGGACGGCGATACACTGGATATCGGCGGCAAAACGCTTCTATTTAAAGAAACTCCTTATTTGCACACCGAAGAAACGATGATCACTTACTGCGTGGAAGATAAAATCTTGTTTCCTTGCGACATTTTCAGTACCCATGTGGCTGTAAACAGCCTGTTTGCGGATGAAGCCGGGTTTGATGTCACCGAGGATTTTACCGGGTATTACCGGGCCATCATCCATCCGCACAGAAGATATGTGCGAACCTTAATCGAAGCCGTCAAAGACTTGGACATCCAAATGATCGCCCCGTCGCATGGTTTTATTCTCCGCAGCGACATCGGCAAATATATCCGTTTGTATGCCGAACTCAGCACGGAAACCAAGCAAGACAAAAAGGTGGCCATCGTTTATGCAACGCTTAAAAACAACACCAAAAAAATGGCCCAAATCCTAAAAGACAGCTTCGAGGAAAACCGTATCGGCGTGGAGCTATGGGACGTGGATAAAGCGGATGAAGCCGATGTGCTGAACAGCATCGCCGCTGCCGATGCCGTTTTTATCGGCAGCTCCACCAAATATGCGGATATGACCGGCAAGCTGGAAAGCCTGCTCAAGAAACTTCCGGACATGAATCTGGAAGGCAAGCTTGGCGCGGCTTTCGGTTCGTACGGATGGAGCGGCGAAGCGATCGAAGTCGTGCAGGATTACTTGAATGCCACAAATATGCAGGTGCAAAGCACCTCCAACGTGATCAAAACGACCGGCATGACCCATGTTGAATTCCCGGTGCGCATCCGGTTCACCCCTAATGACGAAGACAAAGTCAGAAAAATCAAAAACGCCGCCGAGTTCGTCGCGGATCTGCTGCTTAGCGTGATCTAGCGGTCCGGTGGAAAGGAGAGAAAACCATGTCTGAACATCGTCATTACGTTATTGTTGGCGGCGGCGTGGCCGCCATCAGCGCGGCCAAAGCGATCCGCGAACGGCAGGAAGCGGCGGAAATTTCCATTTTCGGCGACGAATCCGGCCTTCCTTATAATCGAGTGAAATTGTCCAAAGGATTATTCACCGATTTGCACAGCGACAATGTGTTGATTAAGAAGGAAAAATGGTACCACGAGCATAAAATTGCTTATCATGCCGGGACACCAGTTGTTTCCATTGATCCGGACTCCAGGACGGTCATGACCGGAGACGGCCAAGCAGTGCAGTACGACAAGCTGCTGCTCTGCACGGGAGCCGTGAACCGCAAGCTGAATCTTGAAGGCGCGTCTTTGCCTCATGTGCACAATATCCGCAGCAGAAACGACGCGGACAAGCTGAAACAAGCTTTGCAGGGCGGAGACCGAATCTGCGTCATCGGCGGCGGCATTCAAGGGGTGGAAACCGCCTGGTCCCTGAACCGGGCCGGATATTCCGTCACGATAGTCGAAGCGTCGCCGCGGCTGATGGCCCGCCAACTGGATGAACGGGCTGCGGCCATTCTAACAGAAAAAATCGCCGAACAGGGAACTGAGATAAGGTTGGGACAAGGCGTCCGCAGAATTGCCGGCATTAGCGGCGTCGAAGGCGTGGAGCTTGAAGACGGTTCATTTTTGCCCTGCGAGCATGTCGTATATTCGATCGGGGTGATTCCCAATGCTGAGTTAGCCCGCCAAAGCGGACTTGAAGTCGGAGCGGGGATTGTCGTTAACGAGCACATGCAAACCAGCGCCGAACACATTTATGCCGCCGGCGATGTTGCCGAATTTCGCGGCAGGGCGGAAGGCCTGTGGAACAGCGCCATGGAACAAGGCAAAATCGCCGGGACCAACATGGCGGGCCATGCCGCCGTTTACCGCCGGCCGGTGCCGATGACCGTATCCAATGCGTTTAATGCTCCTTTGTTCTCCATCGGCCTGACGGATGAGCAGCAATGCGACAATAGCCTTTGCGGTCCGGATTCTGGGCCTTACAAACGGATTTTTATCAAAAACGGGGCGATTTGCGGAGCTGTTGTTTTTGCCAATGTCAGCGCTGCTCTGCCTTATAAAGCGGCCATAGAGCAATCCCTTGAAATCACGGAAACGGAGCTTGTCCGCAGTTTAATCCATTAAAAATTCAAACCAGAGGAGATGTTATACGATGAAAAAATATATATGCCAGCCTTGCGGTTATATCTACGATCCGGCCGTGGGAGATCCCGGTGAAGGTATTTCGCCGGGGACCGCTTTTGAAGACCTTCCCGAAGACTGGGTATGTCCGGTTTGCGGCGAAGACAAAAGCCAGTTTCTGCCTATTGAAGATTAGCCGCTAACCCAAACAACGCCCCGCTCTCCGCAAAACGACGGCGGAAAACGGGGCGTTTGTCCTGATTAATCAATATAGTCATTCAGTTTTTGGATATCGCAAATCGTAAGCTCCCGTGTTCCGTTGAGTTCAATAATTCCCGCCTGCTCGAATTTACTGAACTTGCGGCTGATGGTTTCTCTTGTAACGCCTACATAGTTGGCCATCTCTTCACGCGATAACGGAAGTCTGATCTTAATGCGATCTTGATCCTGATCCGCTTTGCCGTATTTGCGGCCAAGCTCCAAAATCATATAAGCGATGCGGATTTCGGGATCGTTTGTGGCCAGACTTTGCGCCAGGTTCTCCGTAGCGGCCAAGCGCTTGGTAATGCTCTGCAGCAGCTTTAACGTAATATCCGGATTTTCCTGAATGATCAGTCCCATATCCTTTTTGGTCAACAGGCAAACATCGGTGTCTTCCAGCGCATAGGCGCTAAAGTTGCTGGTCTCGCCGCTGTTGAATATACTCAATTCGCCGAAAAACTCACCCGTCGAAAGAACGCGCAAAATTTGCTCTTTGCCTTGCGCCGTAATTTTCAACAGCTTCACGTAACCCTCGCGGACAATAAACAAAGTTTCCGAAGGTTGTTCTTCCAAAATCAACGCTTGTCCCTTGCGATATTTCCGATGTTTGATCATCGTGCTGATCTTGGCCAGATCCTCTTCGGACAACGAAGCAAATATAGGAACTTTGCGGGTGCACAGCGCCTCGCTGCAATGGCGGCAGCTTTCCATCGTACTTTCCCCTTTTTTTTCCAACCTCAAGCTCTTAGGACATTAAATTTTTACTTAAAAATAGCATAAACAGGCTGTCCAGCTTGTGATTGGAGTCACGAACCATTGCTTTCACTTTTTGAATCCGCTTTCTCAAATCATATGATCGGTTTGCTCCGCACCCCGTTGACGCAGTACGAAGCTCAACAAAAGACCGGCGAGCAGAAAACAGGCCAGCATGGCGATGAGGCCATTCCAGCCGTAACTGGAATAGAAAAGCCCTCCGATGGTGCCGCTTACGCCGGAACCTACATAATAAAAGAACAAATACAGCGATGAAGCCTGAGATTTGTGTTCGGTGGCGATAATGCCGATCCAGCTGCTGGCAATGGAATGTCCTCCAAAGAAACCAAAGGTAAACACTGAGATGCCGGCGATGATCATGCCCAAACTTCCCGCGAGCGTCAGCAGGGCGCCGGCCAGCATCATGCCCAGCGCCAGACCCATCACGGCATACCGGCCGTATTGGTCGGCCAGCTTGCCCATCCATGTGGAGCTGATCGTTCCCATCACATAAACGATGAAAATCCACCCCACCAGCGTCTGGCTCAATTCGTACGGCGGAGCCGTCAGCCGGTAGCCGATATAATTGAACAAGGTGACAAAGCTGCCCATCAGGACAAAACCGAGCCCGTACAAACAAAGCAGGCGCACATCCTTGCATTGGCCAAGCAGTGTGGACAAAATGTCCCCAAAGGCAAACGTCTGGCGTTTAAAATGGCGGGAAGCGGGCAGCCAACGCCAAAAGAGCAGCACCGCCGCCAGGCTAAACAAAGCGATTGCCCCTACCGCCACCCGCCAGTCAAAAGCATCCGTCAGCATGCCGGTGATCACGCGGCCGCCCATACCGCCCACCGAATTGCCGCTGATGTACAGCCCCATGGCATAGCCAAGGCTGGCCGGATCGATCTCCTCGCTCAGGTAGGTCATGGCGATCGCCGGCAGGCCGGCAAGTACGATGCCCTGCACGACGCGAAGCGCGAGCAGGGCACCAAATCCCGGACTGCAGGCAATGAGCAAGGCGACGAGCGCCGCCCCAAACAGCGAGCAGCCCATGACCACCTTGCGGCCCAGACTGTCCGAAACCGCCCCGACAAACAGCATCGTGACCGCCATCGTCAGCGTTGAAATCGACAGCGACAAGCTGGCAACCGCCGGCGAAACGCCAAACTCCCGGGAAAATTCGGGCATCAGCGGCTGCAGGCAATACAAAATCGCAAAGGTGCAGAACCCCCCGGCGAACATCGCCAGGGCGGTGTTCCGAAATGACCGCGTGCCTTTCAGGATATATTCCATGGAGTGATCAAGACCTCTTTTCAAAGTTACACTCTCACCGCTACTTACAACTACTGTGCAACTACTGCACAAAAAGTTTGCGGTCCAGATGCGTCAAAAATTCATATCCATCCTTCGTAACTACGACGGTATCCTCGATTTGGAAGCCTCCGGCGCCAAGCTCGTAATACGGCACCTCCACGCAGAACACCATCCCTTCCTGCAGCTCCCGGTGGTCTCCCGGGGCAAGCACGATGTCGTCATAAAGCTCCAGGCCGATGGCGTGGCCCACATGCTGGCGGCGATAATGCGGAATCCCGCCGCGCTGCACCGTTTCAACGGCGGCCGCAAACACCGCCGAAGCCTTGACCCCCGGGCGCACCAGCTCCAGCGCCCGCTCCCAGCCGCCGCGGACCGCCGCGAAATGCCGCCGCTGCCACTCGGACGGCTGCCCCAGCACCACGGTGCGTCCGGTATCCGCCCAGTAGCTGTCGAGCTGACAGCACAGGTCGAACCGCACCTGTTCACCCGGCCGTACCCGGTGGAAATAGTGCTCGATCAGCGGCAAGGCGCTGCGCGGTCCCGCCCCGACCGCGATCATCGCCGGCGTTCCGCCGGCGCGGATGATCCGGTCCCGGTAATGGGCGGCCAGCTCTTCCTCGTGGACCCCGTCCGCGATCAGATGGATCATTTCCTCCTCGACCCGTTCATTGAGCTCGGCGGACCGCCGCAAACGGGCGACCTCTGCCGCCGTTTTCACCTGGCGGACCTCCCGGAACAAGCCGTAGGCCGGGCGGACATGACCCGCCGGCAGCGATTCGCCAAGTTTGGCATAGAGCGCCGGGTTGATGCGCATTTCATCCACGCCAAGCGGCCCCTGCGGGATATCCAGATCCTTCAGCGCGGCCGCGAGCGCTTCGAGCGGGCCCGGGTAAACCGCCGTCCGCCCCAGCAAGTCATAAAACAAATCGATATCGGGCGTCGAGGGCTGTCCTACGGGCGAACCTTCGACAAAGAAGTCGCTGAACAAATACAGCTCCGCGTCCGGCACGCCCATCTGCGCGATCACGCCCAGCCGGTTTGTCGGTAAAACAAGGCGCGGACGCGCCCCCGCATCCTTTGGCAATACGGCGTAAATCTGCATCGACCAGTTGGTCGTCCTTAGCGGCGCCCCGATCACGTAGGCGATATTCTCCGGCGTGGTGGCGACCAGCGCCTGCAGCCCTTCACGCGCCATCACGCTTGCGGCGCGTTCCCGGTTGGCCATGCCGCCCAGTGCGGCCTCCGGCCGCACTCGCACTTCCTCTGCACTCATTGACGGTTCCTCCTTCGCTTTCCGTAGCTTTCCATAGCTTTCCATAGCTTGCATCTGCAGCTATTCATCCTTTTTTCCCAGTACCTGCTGTACCTGCGGAGCCGAGCGCAGCAAAAATCTAAGTCCCAGGAACAATACCAGCGCCAATAGCAGCATCAGCGTCGATACGACCGCGATCGTCGGGTCCTGCCATTTTTCCATATACAGGAACAGCTCGATCGGCAGCGTATTGTTCTGCGGGCGCAGGATCAACAAGGCCGTCTCCACCTGATCAAAAGTAAAGATAAACGACAACGCGCCGCTCAGCAGCAACCCCATGCGCATCTGGGGCAGCGTGACCGTGAAGAAGCTCCGGACCGGACCCGCGCCCAAATCGGCCGCCGCTTCTTCGTACTCTTTTTTCAAATTGGCCAGCGTGCTTCCGATAATGGACAGCACAAACGGCAAAATCGTGACCGCTTCCCCGAGGATCAGGGCAAGCAGGCCGCCGGCAATCTTCAGCCGGGAGAATAAAATCAGATAAGCGACGCCCAGGGCGATTTTCGGCACGACCATCGGGGACATAAAAATCGCGCGCAGCAGATTGCGTCCGGGAAAACGGTAGCGCTGAATCGCCAGCGCGGCCAGCGTGCCCGCCGTAAGCGCCAGCAGCGTAGCGCAGCCGGAGGCGATCACGCTGTTGCGGAAAGCCCGCAGAAACTGCGGCTGTGAAGCCAGGTTTTCATACCATCTGAGCGACAGCCCCTGCGGCGGAAACACGCTGTAAGAGGCCGGGTTCAGGGAGGTGATCACGACGATGATCAGCGGTGCAAGCAAAAAGAGGCACACCGCCAGCGCGACGACCGTCAGCGCCGCCCCGATCCATTTCGGTCTAAGCCGCATGCCTTTTCCCTCCTTTGGACCGCTGAAAAGCAAGCAGATCGGCAAGCCGGTTCAGCGCCCAAACCGCCAGGGTCGAGGCCAGAATCAGAAACAGGCTGGCCACGGCGGCCATCGGCCAGTTGGTGTCCAGGGTGCGCTGATAAATAAACGTCGGCAGCGTCATCACTCTTCCCCCGCCGATCAAGGCGGGCGTCGTAAACGCGGTCAGGCATAACGTGAACACGATCTGAATGCCGGATACGATGCCCCGCACCGACAGCGGCAGGGTAATCGTCAGGAACGCCCGTACGCTTCCCGCGCCCAGGTCGTGGGCCGCCGCCTTCAATTGGCTGTCCTGCTGCACCAGCACGCTCAAAATCGGAATTACCATAAAGGGTAAAAAAATATGCACAAGCGCGATGATCACCCCGGTTTCGTTAAACGTCATCTCAAAGCCGTTCTCTGTGAGTCCGAGCTTGATAAACAGCCAGTTCAGCAGGCCTTGCCTAGATAGCAGCACCATCCAGGCGTAGGATTTGACGACCGCGCTGACCAGCAGCGGCATAAACGTAATCAGCAGCAGGGTTTGCCGCCATGCCGGCTTGCGGACGCCGGCCAAATAATAAGCCAGCAGATAGGCGAGCAGCAGCGTAATTCCGGTCACCTTCAGCGCCAGCGAAAAGGTGTCCCCGATCAGCTTCCAATAATACGGATCGCCGAGAAACGCGGCGTAGGCGTCCCATTGGAAGGCCGGAACAAGATGTCCCCCGGCAAACGAATCGAAGCTGTAGCGGCCGAAAATAAACAGGGAGCCGATATAAATAATGCCCATAAGCAGCAGGGACGGCAGCAGGAGCAGCAGCGCCGCGCCCCAGGACCTGTCCGGCGGCGACCAGCGCCGATGCCGGCGATTTGCCGCGGCCTTCACGCTTCCCCCTCCCCGTCTCCGGGCAGCAGAATCGCGTCCTTCGGCTCCCACCCGATCGGAACGGATTCACCGGTCTCATAGCGGCGGTTCCCCGGATAATGCGGCACGCTCGCCGTCAGCCGATGCTCGCCGTCAAGCCGCAGCTCGTATTGCAGAAACGTGCCGCCGTAGCGCACGTCCTCCACGATCGCGTTCAGCGTGTTGCCGAGCTGCGCGGCGTCCTCCCCAACCCGGACGTATTCGTAGCGGATGGAGATATTACCCTGCCCGCCTGCGGCTAGCGCGGCGGCGCCGGGGCCGACGTGGACGCGGGAGAGCGCGCCGGCAGCCCGGACGGTAGCCGCGTCGCCGGCTAGCGAAACAAGCGTGGCCGGCAGCAGATTCGTGTCGCCGATGAATTTGGCGACAAAGCTGTCCGCCGGACGCTCGTAAATTTCGTCGGGCGTGCCGTACTGCAGCAGCTTACCGCCGCGCATCACGCCGATCCGGTCCGAGACGTTCAGCGCTTCTTTTTGATCATGGGTTACAAAAATAAACGTCGTCCCGGATTCCCGCTGAATCCGCTTCAGCTCGCGCTGCATGTCCAGTCTAAGCTGGGCGTCGAGCGCGGACAACGGCTCGTCCAGCAGCAGCACCTTCGGCTCGTTGACGAGCGCCCGGGCGATCGCCACCCGCTGCGCCTGACCGCCGGAGAGCTGGGCGACGGAGCGGCCGCCGTAGCCGGGCAGCTGAACCAGATCCAGCGCCCGTTCGACCTTGGCGCGGATCTCGGCTTTGCTGCGCCCCTTCATGCGCAAGCCGTAAGCGATATTTTTGTACACATCCATATGCGGGAACAACGCGAGCTGTTGAAAAATCATGTTGGTGTCCCGGCCGTACGCGGGAATTTTCGTCACATCCCGTCCGGCGAGCAGGATCGCGCCTTCGTCGGGCCGATCGAGCCCCCCGAGCATGCGCAGCAGCGTCGTTTTTCCGCAGCCGCTGGGGCCGAGCAGGGAGACAAACTCCCCCTGCTTCACCTCAAAAGAGACGGAATTCACCGCATACTGCCCGCCGAATTTTCTGACGACGTTTTGCGCTTCAATCGCCGTTTGTTTCTCTGTCTCGGGCATCCCAAGCCGCCCCCTCCCATCCCGTTTTGATTAATTCAGCTTCGTCTTGACCAGACGGTCCCAAAAATCCTTCCACACCGAGGCATCTTTCGCCATCGTCGCCCAGTCCGGGTTCAGGCCTTTGTTTTGCTCCTCGACGGAGAAGGACGGATCATCCTTGTATTTGTCGGGAATGGCCGCGGCGGTGCTCGTCACCGGGGTTCCTGTGACTTCCGCGTAGCGGGTCAGATTTTCCGGAGCCAGCAGCTCGTTAATGATTTCGTTGGCCACCCGGGTCTGCTCCGGGGTCGAACCCTTGACGACCTGCAGGGAATAAGGGAACGAAATGAACCCTTCCTTCGGAATGGCTACGCCCAGCGGCAGCCCTTCATCATCGATCCAGGTTTGCGCGGTCTGCGAGCTGAACGGAGCGATCAGCGCTTCGCCGGACACCAGCATATTTTTCAACTGGTCATTGGAGGTTACCAAGGAGCGGACCTGATCCGCATGCTCCGCCCAGAATTTAAATGCCTCTTCCGGCTTTTCATAAGAGGCGCCGAGCTCCTGGCCCTTCAGTTCAATGACCGGCGCAATGTAGGCGTAAAACATATAGTCCCAAAGCGCGACTTTATCCTTGAAATCGCTGTTTTCCCACAGATCGCTCCAGCTTGTCGGCGCTGTTTTCACCAAATCCTTGTTATACACAAGCGCAAAATTGCTCACGCCCCATACGATCCCCCGGTTGTCCGCCGTGTGGTACTGTTCGGGAATATCCTGCATATGCGTCACGATCGCCGGGTCCAGCGGCTCCCACATATCGTCGCTGATGCCTTTTGCGGAAGCGTCGGCATTGAAATAGCCGAAATTCACCACCGGATTGTTGGGGTCGGCGTTTTTGGCGGCCAGCATTTTCGGATACATCACGGAGTTGGAGGATTCCACAAATTCAACCTCCACGTTGGGATGCTCCTTGATGTAGTTCGCGACGACCTCTTTCGGAACGACATCCTGATTGGCGCCGGCCCAAATGAACATGCTCAGCTTGATTTTTTCCCCCGAACCGCCGTTACCGGCCGGAGTCGTCGGCGAATTGGCCGCGTTGCCGCCGCCATTGCCGCCTTCGGCGCTGCCGCCGTTTCCCGCGCCGTTGCCGCAAGCCGCAAGGAATACCAGGGACAGGACCAGCAGGATGGATAAAGATACGATCGATTTCGCTCTTGTTTTCATTGCAATCGAACCTCCTGAAATATGAATTGGATTTTGAAAAAAAGTCCTTGCCGCACGCCTCACATTATCCAAGCAGCAATTTGCGGTGAATTTCCCCCATGATGTCCGCTGCGTCGCTTGGCCGCACCTGTTCCCCGGCCGCGATCCTCCGGTCCGCCTCGGCCATCGTCCGGCGCTTAAGATAATCGCGCAGGGCCAGCGGATAAGCCGCCAGGGCCGCGCCGACGGCAAGCTGCAGCTCATCGCTCCAGACCGCCTCGAAGCGTTCCCGCGCCTCTCCATAGTGGAAGGAAGCCGTCAGCTTAGGCGCTTCCGCTCGCAAAAGCCGGGTCGCTTCGCCATCCACTTGGCCGGCGCGCAGAATGACGCCGTATTGCTCCCGCGCGGCCGCCTCGGACACTAGTCCGCTGCGCACATCGTTTAACACGGCTGCGGGGTCCCGCTCATACGGGCTGCCGTATCCGCCGCCGCCCTGCGAGAGAAAGGCAACCGTGTCGCCCGGCTGCAGCAGCAGCTCATCGATGCGTCCGAGATCCTCCTCCGCGGCTTGTCCCGCGTTTTTTAAAGCCACCCCGTGCGCCCCGGCCCGGCCGCCAAGTCTCCCCCACGGCTGAAACTGGATGCGCTCCATGTTCCGCGCCGTCAGCACCGTATCGGGACTCAGCACCTTGAGCCGGAGCTCGATCCCGCTGCCGCCCCGGTATTTGCCGGCTCCGGCGGAATCGGCGCGCAGGCCGTAACGTTCGATCAGCACGGGCATGTCGGCCTCCACCGTCTCGACCGGAATGTTGCGCAGATGGCCGACGGCAAAATCCATGCCGTCGATCCCGTCCTTCATCGGCCTCGCGCCGGAGCCGCCGCAGATCGGCTGAATGACGCCCACCTTTCGGCCGCCGGAGACCGGATCGGTCATCGCCAGCATCACGATTGCGGCTTGTCCCGCGCCGGCCGCCGGCAGCTTGTTTTCCTGGGCCCGGCTGAGCGCACCGGTCAGCACATCCATCAGCCGGATGAAGGTGGAAGCCCGCGCGCCGACCGCGGCCGGGAATTCCGGATTCAGGATGCTGGCCGGCGGCGCCTCGTTGCCGATCATCCGCACCATCCCCGAGTTCCAGGGAATCGACGGGTCCAGCGTGCGGAAGTAGCGGGTTAGCGCCGGAACCAGGTAATAATGCCCTTGCTTGTTCAGTGTCGGGATATTAAACGAAGCTCTCACCTGGGGATCGGTTCCCCGGAAATCGAGCAATATCCCGTCCCCCCTGACGATCAGAGCGCACCGCAGCCGCACCGGGTATCCGCCGGGACCGCCTTCGATGTAGTCCCAGAACTCGTACGTCCCGTCCGGGATGTCCGCGATAATCTGCCGCACCCGCGTCTCCGCGTAAGCGAGCAGATCCTCGATGCCCCGCTCGATCTGCTCCGGTCCGTATCGCGCGATCAATTCGGCAAGTCTCTTGTCCCCGCGGTTCAGCGCGGCCATCAGCGCCCGCAGGTCCCCCCAGTTCTGATCGGGGATGCGGCAATTGTGCAGGAACATGTTCAGCACCTGCTCGTTCAGCGCGCCGGCTTCGTACAGCTTGACCGGAGCGATCCGGATGCCCTCCTGATGAATATCGTAAGCGCTTGGCGAGACGCTGCCCGGCACCTTGCCGCCGACATCCGAGGAATGAATAAAGCAAAGCCCGAAGGCGATAATCCGCCCGTCATGAAAAAAGGGCTTCAGCAGATAGACATCCGGCAAATGGGTGGCCATGGCGCCGGTGGTATAGGGATCGTTGCAAATCACGATGTCCCCTTCCCGCCACGGCTCGCCCGCGGCGAGCACCTCCTCGGCCGGAATTCCCAGCGACAGGCTGTATCCGGTCTCCAGCGGGGAGCCGAAGGTTTCGCCCTTTGGCGACAGCAGATAGGTGCCGAAATCGCCCGTCTCTTTGACAAACGCCGTGAAGCCGGTGCGGAGAACGACACCCGCCATTTCCTCCACGATCGCCTGCACCCGGTTTTTGAAAATTTCCAGAAACACCCGGTCGGTACTCATGCTTCCGCCTCCCCGATCATATTGCCCAGCTTGTCCCGGCAGACCCGATAGCCCGGGGGAACAAACACCGTCGTATCGTACTCTTCAACGATGACCGGACCGGACAGCGCAGGTGCGGACTCCTCCGGCAGTTCGGACCGCTTCAGTACGCTGGCCGTCCATGACCGGCCGTCAAAGAACAACTGGCGCTTGTCCGGTGTGCCAGGGGCGGATCGATCCGCCGCGCGTTCCGGCGGTCGGATCGCCCCCGCCTTGCGGGTAACCCCGACCACCGAGGCCCGGAGATTGACGAACATGACGGGATCGCCTGGCTGGCTGATGCCAAAAATGTCATGGTACCGCTGATGAAAACGCCGGATCGCTTCAGCTTCAGCTTCCGCCTCCGTTTCTTCCGCGGGAAGCGATACTTCAATATCGAAGGCTTGCCCTTCATAGCGCATATCCGCGCTGAACAGCACATAGCTCGTCTCCAGCGCGATCCCCCGGCTGCTCTCCTCGCTCAGCCAGCGCCCTCCCTGCTCCTTCAAGCCTTGTAACGTCGCGCCGATTTCTCCGGGCTGCAGCTGCTGCTCCGTCTTATAGACCGTGCGGACGAAGTCGTTGCGCAGGTCGGCGACCACGCAGCCGGTCGCGCACAGCGTGCCGGGGGAAGGCGGGATGAGCACCCGCCGGATGCCCACCTCCCGGGCCAGCAAAAATGCGTGGGTCGGACCGGCTCCCCCGTAGGCCAGCAGCGTAAAGTCCCGGGGATCGATCCCTTTGCGGGCCATGAGCGGCGTAAACTGGGCGTACATATTGGCGGTCGCCACGTCGATGATCGCTTGGGCGGCCGCGCGGGAATCGAGGCCGATCCGCTCCCCGAGCCGGGTCAGGACCGCGGCGGCGAGCCGCTCATCCAGCGGCATGCCTCCGCCGAGAAAGCGCTCGGGGTGAATGATGCCGAGATGCACGTAAGCGTCCGTGGTCGTCGCCTCCTGGCCGCCCCGGCCGTAGCAGGCCGGTCCGGGATCGGCGCCCGCGCTGCGCGGACCTACCTTCAGCACGCCCGCCGAATCCACCCAGGCGACCGAACCTCCGCCGGCGCCGATCGCCGTCACATCAACCGCCGGAATGATGACCGGAAAATCGCCGACCTGGTTTTCGCTCGAGTAGGCCGGCTCGCCATCGATCACCGCCACATCGACGCTCGTGCCCCCCATATCGAAGGTGATCACCTTGTCGATGCCGGCCAGACGGGCCACATGCGTGGCGCCGATTACGCCGGACGCCGGGCCGGAGAGCAGCGTTTTGACCGGTTCCTGCGCCGCCCGCCGGGCAGTCATAATCCCGCCGTTGGACATCGTGGACAACACCTGCGCCCGCAGCCCCTGTTCCGACGCCCCGGCCTCCAGGCGCTGAAAATATTCGCTCATGCGCGAGCCCACATATGCGTTCATGACGGTGGCCAACGTTCGCTCGTATTCCCGCTGCTGCGGCCAAACCTCGCTGCTCGCCGAAACGAACACGCCGGGAAATTCACGGCGGATCAGCTCGGCCGCCTGGCGCTCATGCTCCGGGTTATGATACGCGTGAAGGAACGAGACGGCGATTGCGGTAACCCCTTCTTCCAGCAATTCCGCTACTGCCCGACGCAGTTCTTCCGGACGCAGCGGACGGTAGATCCGTCCATCCGCCAAACAGCGTTCATCGATCTCCTTGACGAGATGGCGGGGAATCAGGGGCAAAGCCTTGTCCCCGTATAAATCCGTCGTATTCTCCAAACGCAGCCGGCGGATTTCCAGCACATCGCGAAAGCCGCCGGTAACAAGGAGACCCGTCTTCGCTCCGTTTCGCTCAATCAAGGTGTTGACTCCCAGTGTCGTACCGTGGACAAACAGCTCAATCGCCCCGATGTCGATGCCGTTGTCCTTTAACTGCCGCAGCGCGTTAAAGATCGCCTGCTCCGGAGCGGAAGGTACGGATGGCGTTTTAAGCGCCGCCGCTACCTCGCCCGAACGGCCGGTCAGCATCACGTCGGTGAAGGTTCCGCCAATATCGATGCCCAGACGGTATTTTTGGGTCATGTTGACCTCCCCTTTGTAATTTTTTAGTGAGAGTTTAATAAATCAGGCAACTACCTCTTTTATCGTTTTTTTGGTTCCTTGGCTTAATACCGCTTTAAGAGCGGGGACCGCCAAAGTAAGTGCGGACATCCTCGATCAGCTGATTGATATGGTTGACCATGGCGGACGCCGCCTCGTAGGGAGAATGGCTCTCGATGCAGCCGATGATTCTGCGATGATCGACAACCAGTTCGCTGCCGACCGCTTTCCGGATCGTGGCCGTTGCCGGCAGATGGGCTCCCTCGCCCCAAACGAGCCGCAAAGCGTGAAGCAGGATCGGGTTGCCGGCAGCCCTGGCGATTCGCTCATGAAACTCCCGGTCCTCCGCGATCGGAATCCTGCCCTCGGACAAAGCGGTTTCCTGCAGGGCGATCGATTCCCATAAAAGAACGATATCCCGTTCGCTGGCGTTAGTGGCCGCTAGCCATGCGGTCTCCCGTTCCAAAGCCCGTCTCGTCACCAATATATTGATTAGCGATTGCTCGTCGGATATTTTCAGGGCGTCAAGCAGCTTGGAATTGTCGCGCAGTTGGGCAAGCTGCCGGTTCAGCTCCGTAAGCCGCTCCTTGCCCGCAGCCGTAAGCAAACGCCCTTTCCGGCCGACGCTTTCGGTATACCCCAGCGTATCGAATTCCATCAGCTTCCGGCCGATCGACGCCTGGCTGAGCCCGAACTTCTTGTCTAGCACAAGCACCAGCGTCGTGGCGCCGACCGGAGTTTCCTGCTTATCCAAATAAGAGAGCAGCTCATACTCCAGTTTCATCTGGTCGTATTCTTTGGCAATCATACGTTCCTCCTGCCTGATGAACATTAATAATCAATGATGATTAACATAATTCAATTGAATAATCGGCTCAGATTCCGGGTTGAATATTTTCTCCAGTTATGGAATCTTCATCGATTTAAAGTGATTATATAGCCGTTTTTGCGTCTTGTCAATTAATCTCATGGGATAAGTAAGGATTTAAATATTCAATATTTTTCCATTCCTTTTTATCGTAGTGGGACGGCGCTGGACATATCTGAATTTACAGCCTTACAGTTTTACAGTTTTACAGTTTTACAGTTTTACGCCTAACAGCCTAACAGCTTAATAGATTAATAGTTATAGATTAATAGCTTTACATCTGGCTACCCACGAGAAACTCCGGCGAAAAACATAAGAACAAAAAAGGGCGTTATTCCGGCGGTATCCATCCATTTGAGAGAAATAGAGACGATTTTTGCCGCTATTTTCCCCAGTCGCAGGGAAATGCCCCCAATCTAGGCCATGCATAGGGAAATAAGTACAAAAAATGCCGCTAATGAGGATGAACGGGCCTGGCTCCGAATAATAAGTACATAAAGTGCCGCTATTTAGAAGTCCCGGGTTTGGACTAGTGGTAGCGTCATTCCGGCAGCCGGCTATCATACGCCGGTTTCCATGCTGAGCCGTAAGAAAACCGTCTCTCGACATACTTTCGAAGAAGCCAAACCGCGTTTAAAAAGTTAGTTTTCTTGCGATAAGGAGGCTTTGGCTCTGAAACTTTTCTTCTTCCTTATATCTTAAAAAAGCGCTTAAGCAAAGCCCGCGTCATCCGTAAATGAAAACAGGCCCCGCCTAAGCGCTGCAAACAAATTATTCTATAACATCCCCTGTGTTCCTATCTATATCCCTATCTATATCCCCAAACCGTTTGTTATCTGCCTAGCTTCCCTTTCTGACGAAGGGCGTCTGTGCCTTCATGGTCCAGGATAAAATCCATTCCTGCCTCCAGAATGATAACTCCATAATCCTGACGGGCGCCTTCAACAGAGACAAATCCGCTAAGAACATCCTCGAGGACGAGCCGGGGATCACGCTGCCACGGATCTCCCCAGCCGCCCCCGCCGGCCCGGTGAAATTCGATGATTCCCCCGCCGTTCATCGGCACGTGAAACGCCGTTTCCCGCACTTCCAGCGGTGCTTTGTCTCCGGGGTGAAGGACAACCAGATTGGAAGGCGCATCCTCCCCGCCGCACAAGCCGCGCGTAGTGTTCCGAACCCCCGCCATCATGACGCTGGTATGACTGGGTTCCAGGTGCTGGATCAGCACATGAAGCCCTGGTGCGCCCCGCCACTGTCCGGCACCGGTATAATCCGCGGTGTATTCGTGTTTCAGCACGCGGCTGGGATACTGAATTTCATTCATCTCGATGGACGGCAGGATAACCCCGGTCATAACCGGAGGGTACAGTCCCCAGCCATCAGTTTCATAGGCCCCGCCGGCGCCGCCGGTATAACCGAAGAAATTCAGGTTCACCCAAGGACGCCCGTCTTGATATTGTCCGTTTGTATAGGCAAGCGGAAGCTTATGCGCATTCACTCCGACGCGCTCGGGGGCGCATTGGGAGATGGCCAGCAAGACGGCCTCGGCAATTTCCGCTCCCGTACAAGCCGTGGCATGTCCGCACGGAGCCGGCGGCTTCGGGTTCACGACGCTGCCGAGCGGGGCTTTGACCGTGACCGGGTTCATGTACCCTTCGTTGATGGGGATACTCTCGTCACAGCAAGTGGAAATAGCGACAAACGCAAACGACGTTGTATTCGACAGCGGGCTGTTGATGAACCCGGGCACCTGTTTCGCCGAGCCTGCAAAATCGATCGTCAGGTCACTGCCGGAGACGGTTACGGTAGCCTTCACTTTAATATCCCGGTTTCCCTGAAAATCATGGTCCGCATACGTCTCCGCGGTATAAGTGCCGTCCGGCCAGCTTGAGATTTCTTCCCGTACCCGCCGCTCGGTATACTCGATCCGCTGATCAATCGCCTGCCGCACCGAAGTGTAGCCGTATCGCTTAAGCAGCATGTCCGCCCGCTGCGCCGCCAGCTTGCAGGCGCCGATCATGGCGTCTAGATCGCCTTCCAGCCAGTGAGCCAGCCGGTTGTTGGCCGTAATCAGCTCGAATACGTCCTGTCTTTTCTCACCGCGTTCGTACAGCTTGAGCGGCGGAATCCGCAATCCATCCTGCCAGATGTCGCGGGATCGCGGATTGTAGCCGCCCGCCACCGGCCCGCCGTTATCGCCCATATGGCTGCGGACGGCCGGAAGCAGCACCGGCCGCCGCCCGTGAAAGACCGGCATGACAATCGTCCAGTCCAGACTGTGGGAGCCGCCGTAATAAGGATCGTTTACGAGCAAAATGTCTCCGGGATGCAGATCGTTTTTAAACGCGTCCAGCAGCTCATCGACAGCGCTGACCACTGCGTACAAATGCAGGGTACAGCCGGGAGCCTGGGCCACCAGCCGGGTACGGCCTTCGATAAAATCGAAGACGCCGGTCGTGAAGTCGTGGGCTTCATTAAACAGAGGCGATCTGGCGGTCCGCGTTACAGCGGCGCTCATCTCCTCCGCTACGGAATCCAGCGTTCCGCCAACGACCTGCGATAAAATCCATTCATTAACGGGACGGGCCATCGTTATCCTCCTTTACCAGTCGTTTCAAAGGTTCGGCCGAAGCGTAGCGGTATTCGAGCGCGGCTCCTGCCGTAACCGGGATGCCTTTTGCCGTTCCGCTACGAACTCCGTCTCCGGCAACAATACGCACATCCGTCCCTCCTTCGGGAACAAAAATAGCGGCCTCATACTTGCCGCGAAGCACGTCCAGCCGCACCTCCATATTCCCGTCTTCAAGCCGCTTCCGGTATCCGATGCGCAGCCCGCTCCGCCACTCCAGCTCCTCGGCGGAGACCAGCCTGCGGGCTCCCTGCAGCACGGGTGCGCTCCATCCGTTTTCCGCAATCGCGAAACCGGGCTCCAGAAATACCGGCTCCATTGGGGTCTGCGAACCGACGGGCGGATACAGAACGGTCAAGGGAGAAGGGCCGTGGACCGCCGGAAATGCAGGATCGGCTTCGGCGCGCATCGCCTGCGTTACCGCAGCGGCGACGGCTTGTCCGGACGTCAAGAACCCAAACGCGGTCGCCGCCGGAAAAGCCGCGTGGACCAGGCTGCCTTCCGGCAAAACAAATTCGAATACGTCCAGCAAGCCGTCATTGATCTCCAGGTCTTCCATGGAACCGGCCAGAAGCGCCGTCACCGCACAAGCCGACGCAGTCTCCCGGCTAATATTATAAGGAAGCGGTACCTGCTCCGAAGTTCCGGTAAAATCAAACTTCCAGCGCTGATCCCGCCGCTCCATTTGCAATTGGATGCCCACATCGGCCTGGGCGATCGCCAGCTTCGCCGCGCCCGAAAGAGGGCCTGTCACAGCAGGCAGCAGTTCAACCGTCCTAAGTCGCGTACGCTCGTTCATCCGCTCGATCGCTTGATGCACCGCAGGCAATCCGTAACTGCCGACAACCGCTTGAATCGATCGGCGCGCTTCCTCAAGGCAGGCTTGCATAGCCAGCAAGTCAGATTCCAGCAGTTCCGGAGATCTGCCGTTCGCCAGCACGAAACGGCGCACGTCGCGCTGGAGCTTGCCTCCCTTGAACAGCTTCACCGGCGTTAACCGCATGCTTTCCTGCCACACTTCAAAGGCTTCCGGATTATAACCTCCGGGGATTTCACCGCCCAGATCGGCCATCTGGGCCCGGATCACCGGACTAACAATAAGCTCCCCGCCCGCAAATACCGGCAGCAGCATCGTCAGGGTCTGTCCTTTGGTGCCGCCTTTATATACATCCGCGGAAATCAGAACGTCGCCTTCCTCAAGATCGTAAGCGAAATAATCCAGCAGATGGCGGGACACCGACCTGAGGGCGTACAGGTGCTCGATTTCGGATTGTACCTGATGGACCAGCGATCCGTCCCCTGTCACCAATCCGGCGGCATAAGCTCCGGATTCGGCGATCAGAGCGGAACGGGATACGCGCCGAAGCCGCTCACCCGCAAAACGGCTGACCGAAGCCAGCTTGCCGTAAATGATCTGATCTGAAATCTGGTGTGCGGTCGACATCGATTACACCCCTTCTCTATCGCGTCTGACTTCAATGATGCAGTTCCCGCCCGCATCGATTAACGCTTCATGGCCCGGATAGACGACGATCGTGGTTCCCCATTGTTCAATGACCGCCGGACCGACCATCAGATTGCCGGGCGCCAGCTTCGAACCGTCGTAAATGTTCGTCTCTTCCGGTTCGATCCCGAAATGAACCCGGCGCACTTCCATGAGCGCCGCCTGCGGATCTTCGCCTTGGAATGGGGCTTCCCGCAGCTCAATGCGTTCGCGGACCCCGATCAAATCCAGGCGCAAATTCAGGATTTCCACCTCTTGTCCGGTATTTTTATGCGCATATAAGCGTTCATGCATGTCATGGAACTGGGAGATCGTGGCATCCATATTTAAAGCGGTCACTTTGCGCGTTCTCGTCCGGATCGGCACGGTCACTTCATGAACTTCGCCCGCATACCGCATATCGACATAACGGCGGATTTCTTCGTGCAGCTTCAGCCGCGAATGGCCGCCAAGCTTCTCTCTCGCCGCTTGCTCCATGCCTTCGAATACTTCATTCATTCTGCTTAGATCCAGATCGCCGCCCGCGGCATAAAATGTCCGCAGCTCCGTTACCTTCAAGTTGGCGACAACGTCGCCGAGCGCGCACAGAACAGGAGCAAATCCGGGCACAATGACCATTTCAATGCCCAAATCCTCGGCCTGCCGGCCGGCGTGCACGGCTCCGGCTCCGCCCGCGGCCAGCAGGGCAAACCGGCGCGGATCATGGCCGCGCTGCGTCGTGACAAAACGGATCGCGTTGGACATATTATTGTTCACGATCTCGGAAATCGCCAACGCCGCTTCGATCACGCTAATCCCAAGCGGTTCGGCGATATATTTGCGAATAGCCTCTTCGGACAACGCCTTGTCCAGCTTCATCTCGCCGCCAAGAAAATGGTCCGGATTCATGTAACCAAGCACCAGATTCACGTCCGTTACGGTCGGTTCCGTACCGCCTCTTCCATAACACGCCGGGCCCGGTGTAGATCCGGCGCTGCGCGGACCGACGCGCAGCATGCCGCCGGCATCGATCCAGGCGATGCTGCCGCCTCCGGCGCCGACCGTGTGGATGTCCAGCATCGGTAGCGCCACCCGGTAACGGCTGATCCAGCTTTCCGTCGTGAGGGCCGGCTGCAGGTTCTCGATGACGGACACGTCGTAGCTGGTTCCGCCCATGTCTACCGTGATCAAGTCGGTATAACCAAGCCGATCCCCCAAAAATGCAGCGGCGGTCACCCCGCCCGCAGGTCCGGACAACAGGCAGCTGGCAGCCAGGCGGCCGCTCTGCACGATATTTTGCACGCCGCCTCCCGATTGCATCACGAACAGCTCCCCGGCAAACTTAAGCTCCTTCAGCCGGTTTTCAAGGCGCTCCAGATAATGTTTCATGGCCGGAGCCGTATAGGCATTGACCACCGTTGTGCTGACCCGCTCAAATTCGCGGATTTGCGGAAGAACCTCCACCGACAGGGTGACGAATATCTCCGGGGCAACCTCTTCAAATATCGCTTTCACTCGCTGTTCATGCTCCGGATAGAGGAAGCTGAACAAGAAGCAAACAGCCACCGCCTCGACGCCCTCGGCCTGAAAGAACGCCGCCGCCTCCCGCACGGCTTGTTCATCCAGTTCGCGGATGACCTCCCCCTGGGCGCTTACACGCTCTGGCACGCCGATCCGCAACCGGCGCGGAACAATCGGATGCGGGGCCGGAAGACGCGGGGAAAACACGCTCTCTTTATAGGAGCGGCGAAACTCGATTTCATCGCGGAACCCTTCCGTCGTGATCAGGCCGACCTTGGCTCCGGAATACTCCAAAATCGTATTGGTGGCCACGGTCGTGCCATGGACGAGGAGCGTGCAGTTTTTCAACAGTTCCTCCGCCGTCATCCCAAGCTGGCCGGCGATTTTGGCGATGCCTTGGATTACCCCGTCCGACGGATCGGGAGTGGATGGGGTTTTGGTCGCCGTAATGCGCCCTTCCTCATCGAGCGCGGTAAGATCGGTAAACGTCCCGCCCACGTCAATTCCTAGTTTCCAGCTTTTTGTTTCAGTCAAAGCCATCGTTTACAACCTCCTGCTGTGTTCATCGTCATCATCGAATTGAAAATCATGCCTTGGCTTAAGATCAGTAGCCGGTGGAATCCTCGGTGGACTTGCCGAGTTCAAACGGTATCCGCAGCGCCCGAAGTACCCCGGTGATAATCGGGTAAATAATGAGACCCAGGATGGTGGAATTAATCGGACTGATCCCCCAGGCGATATGGGAGGCGATAAGCCCGGCCGCAATGACGGCCAAGATGGCCGCCGCGTTGATGGCCGCATACTCCGTTCCCTGTCCGAATGCATACTTTCCGCGGCGCACAAACCAATGATCCGCAATCATGACCCCAGCTATCGGCGGTACATATACCCCTAAGAAGTTCAGAAAAGGCACGAAATGATCCTGATACCCGGTCAAAGCGATCACGATGCCGAGTGCGCCCATGACAATCACAAGAATATATTTCGGCAGCCGCACGACATTGCGCAGCCCCAAAGCGCCGGTATAAAGATTGTTGTCATTGTTGGACCACTGGGCAAAGACGAGGATCAAAAACGCGAAAAAGCCCATGCCCAGCTTGGCCATTACGGCCGGAATGTTCGGGGTCGAACCGAACTCCGGAATCTGGGCGGCAAAGGTCATGGCCGCACCGGCGATCACCGAGAAGATACCGCCGATGAAATATCCGGCCGCTGCGCCGAATCCGCCGGAAAAAGGTGTTTTCCCGTATCTCGTTACATCCGGAAAAACGACGGCCCCAAGCGCTGCATTGCCGACCACCAGCGTAACCCCGGCAAAGAGGCTCATCAGATCGCCTGTCGGCTGCGCCGCAAATAAATTGGCGAATCCGCCCGTTTGATCGGCGGCGACCCAAATGCCCCAGATGGACAGCACAACGACCATCGGCACAGCTACAAAACTGAGGTACGTAATGCCTTTGTACCCGATCAGCGCGGTCAGCATCATCAGCGCGCCGCCCCAAATGATGGCCACGTTCGGATCCGCGAACCAATATCCGGGGAACATCTGCTCAATGGTGGAGCCGAAGAAGGCCACCTGCCAGCCGAACCAGCCGATGCCCATCGTGAGCGAGAGCAGAATTCCGAACAGGCTGGCCCCCGTCCGGCCGAAAGCTTGTCTGGCCAGCACCGTGGTGGAAACGCCATATTTTGCGCCCATCCAACCTTGAAAAAAGCCGTATACCGCCAAGATCAGCATGCCCAGCAGTCCGGCCAAAATCGCCTTTCCGAAGGTCATGCCCGCCGCTAACGAACCGCCGACAAAAATGGTGGACAACGAAATAATCCAGCCGCAGCTGGTGAAAGCAACGTTTAACAATCCTTTGCGCTCGGATTGCGGTACTGCCTGAATGGCATAATCATCCAGTGTAACAGGTTTCGTCTGTTGTGGTGCCGTTGACATGTGGATTCCCCCGTTTTCGTGAATATGAGCTTACCGCCCTTTATGCTTTTATTTCGTATTCAATCTCGGCGCCCCGTTTGATCGTATTGCCGATGGTGCAGATTCTGGAGGCTTGGGTAAGCAGCCTCTCCTTATAAGGCTCTTCCAAATAAAAAGGGAGCTCCACCTGTACGCGGAATTTCTCCACCCGCGGCGAGCCTGCCTGCGCTTTGAAAGGTTCGACTTCCACACGAAGCGCTTCGCCCGTGATTTCATCCTGTTCCAGGAGGCGAACCAGCGAGACGGCAATACACATGCCGAGGGCCTCGCACATAATATCCATCGGCGAAAATTCAGCGCCTTCCGGCGGTTTATAAGCATAATTGCTTGTCGTTCGATAGATGCTTCCGTCCCACGCAACAGTAATCAATGCTGTCCCTTCTTTCGTCCGGTTAACTAAATGCCCAGCAATCCAAAAAATTCGAACCTGGCCGTCTGGGCCGAAATTTCGTCCAACGTAATATCCGACAACGGCGACTCCGGAGCCTGGGGACCGAACAGCCATCTGGCGATCATCCCTTCAATAAGGCTCATCAGCATCGCCGCCCGCAGCTTCGGGTCGATGGTCTGCGGGAGCATCCCCAGTTCCATGGCCCGTTCTATGTTGCGCCGGAAAGCCTGCTCCATCTCGATGCGGGCCTCGCTCGCCGCCTGGCGGATCGCTTCGTCGGAAGCCCCGCTGCCCAGCAGCAGCTCCATCAGATACCGGTTCGCGCTGGCAAAACGGAACAGATTTTTCAAAAGGGCTTCGGATGCTTGAACCATATCAACCACCGTGCCCGAATGGGTCCGGTACCCCTGTGAAATCACCTTGGAAATTTCCTCGCGTCCATTGGCGATAATCTCCAGCGCGATGGCCTCTTTGCTTTTGAAATGCCAGTAGAAGGTGCCCTGCGCCACGCCCGCCTGACGCACGATATCCGATATTTTGGTTTTGTGATAACCATTTTTGGCGAATAATTCAACCGCGATACTCAGCAGTTCCCGCCTTCGTTCCATGCTTTTTCCTGAGTAAGCTTCCTCCGGCAACGCCATTCCTCCCGATTGACTCGTCAGTCAGTTTTTTTGTAATTAATCCTATCCAAAAACTATGAATTCGTCAATGGGAAATTCCCGTAAATGATTTACCGCCGGCTAGTCATATTGTTTTCCCTTCAGCATTGCTCTCCGGGAAGCCGGAAATGGACCAAGTTCAAAAGGAGATTTGTCTTTCCAAACAAAGTTGAAAGATTTTATGCGAAAAACACTGGTTGAAAATAATTCCGGCGTGCTTTTGAATGAAAAAGATCTGCTTGTTCCTGGCCATTACTTATCTTCTTACATTTCATCGGCTCTTATAGGGGTTATGCAACAATGGTATCCTATCAACTATAACCATTAATGGCCCCTACTTTGCGGCCGGTTTAATACAGTAAAGTGCGATGAGAAAAGGGGATTGTCCCCACATTATTGAACTTAATATTCTTTATCGACCTCATTCCCCTGCCGTTTTCCGCTTGCGCAGGCTGGCGACGGCCAGCAAAATCAGGGGGATCACCAGATTCGTCGTTAAGATATGAAACGGTACCGCCATCCTTACCATCTCGCCGAACACCGGGAAATTGGGCACATCCCAAATGCCGATGGCCAAGCTGAGCAGGGCGAGCGGAAACACGATCGGTTGGTAATCCGAAAGCTCAAAGCATTGAGCCAGGGAAAGCGAGGCGGCGTAGAGAAAGACGCCGACTTGCAGGAAATTTCCAATGACCCACATCGCCAGCAGCAAGGATTCCAAATTTTCCAGGAAAGTGCCGACGCCGATATAACGGAAGGCGACGAGCAGCGGGTACACTTTATTCCGCAGATCCGGCCCCAGCAGAAATAAGGCGATCAGGTTGGAATAAGTCAAAAACAAAACGATCATAGCCACTGAAATGTATCCCCATTTCCTCCCCTTCTCCGGATCGGTCAGGCTGGGCAGAAAAAAAGTCATCAGGAACAATTCGTTGAGCCAGCCCATCATAATAAATGACCCTTTCATGACCGGGGTTATCCCGTGGCTTAAAATCGGAAATATCGTTTTGGCATCCAGATCGGGGATCAGCAGCAATAGAAAAAACACAGGGAGAATAAACAGCGGCAAAAAAATGACGGTGCTCCGGGCCAGCATCTCCACCCCGCCGCGCACGGCGATCGCGCTCAGCAAGATCAGGGATCCCATTACGATCATGAGCGGAGTTTTAAATAAAAAATTGCCCGTGACAAATTCCGCGTACTGCCGGGTAACTCCCCCGGACGCATGCAGATTGTAGGTGATATAGACAAGGCCGATGATTTTTCCGGGAATTTTACCGAGAATCCGCCCGCTGTATTGAACGACCGTCTGCCCCGGAAAAAGCTCATGCAAGCGGGTCACGGTATATACGGCAATCAGACCTATCAAGGCGGCCGGTAAGCAGGTAAGCCAAAGATCGTTTTGGGCGTACTGGCCCGTGATGGTCGGCAATACCAGAAACCCGGAAGCCAGCACGGCCGGATACATCAGGAGCCCCATTTGAAAAGCCGAAATTTTTCCCTTTTCCAACATCATCGTTCACCTCGCCTTGGATCAATCCTGTGCAACAAAAAAGTTCGGTTATGGTTCTACCAGTCCCCGAAACGGTTTGAAAATGAACATAAGCGCCGTAGTGGGGCCCGGCGTATTGGGCAAATCGAACATGGACAGGACCCACACCAGGAGGAGCAGGAATGCGAATACGACTTTATCCCTTACCGGTTTTTCTTTCAGTTTCCGCCATTCGAGACGGGCGATCAGCAGCGCGGAGATTGTGACGACGAAGAAAAAAAACCATCTCATTTCTTTTTCACCTCTTCCTTCGGCAGCCCTTCCGGGGAGCTGATGAGTCCCGGCCTTAGAATCCTGGCTTCCACTTGCGGAATAACTATAACTTTGGAAAATTGCTCGTCCCAGCGGTCCTGAACTTTTTCCCATTGTTTGGGATATTTACGGTGGAATACTTTGGCGAACTCAAAAATGTCGGCTTTGTGTTTCCGCTGAACCTCATCGAACGCCAACTCGATCCGTTCTTTTACATCCTCCTCGAATCCCTTGCTCATCTCTTTGAGCAATTTCGGGTTCATAGGGTCCATCGGAGTGCCGTTCCGAATGATATCTCCGTGCGTCTTCACCCGGACGAACATCTTCCAGGTGTCTCCTTCAATTTTGGGAATCAGCTTGATTTTGGCTTTCACCGGTTTTAACGACACCAATCCTTCCGCTCCCTTCGCTTCAAACACCAACGTGTATTCTCCAATTTCATTTCTGAGCCACATGATGCCCCTGGTGACCTTTTCGGAAATTTCCCCAACCATTTTGTCTTCCTTGAACACGGCGCCTCCCAGCAAGTAAGGAATCGTTTGAAACGGCTCGGCGGATTTGGCTTTCGGCAGGATGTGAATCATCGGCAGCACAGCCGCGCGTGAATCCCCGGATAACATTAGGCTTAGTTGGTGCATCGTGACGCGCATACCGCTCTCCAGATCAGCCAGCTTCCGCAGCACCTGGGCCGAAGAATTTTCGCTCGGCGGAAACAGCTCGAGCGTTTTCTCCGCCTCTCCTTTGCTGACGAACATATAAGCCCGTTCCCGCGACGAAGGAAAACGGACCAGAAAATCGAGATGTTCCCGGATTCCTGCCTTGGCCGCGGACTCGCTGAAAATAAACACTCTGCATTGCCCCCAAAACATCTTTCTGGGAATTTCCCGCTGCAGCTTGGACAAAGCATCGGTGATATCCCGGCCCATCTCCGTACGGATGGATGTCCGTTTTGAAGCGCCGCCCCCTGCTGCGCCGCCTCCCGTCATCCCCCCTCCCGACTGATTCTGCGGCAGGATAAATTGCACGGTTGCCCGAACCTGATTGTTCTCCGCCTGATCGATAGCGAGCGCGGTAACCAGGGCCAAATCGTTCAGCTCCGTACGGTCCCAGCATCCCCCCAAACAAAGCAGCAGCGGAAGGAAAGCCGCCATCTTTATCCATGTTTTGATCGATGTCTTCATCCATCCGATTCTCCTTTGCCGGGCGCTTGTTTTGATTACTCAGCGTCGTCCCCTCGGATAGGGCCGGGCCTTTGGCCGGATGACTGCCGGTATTTGTCATATTTTCCCGTAAAGCGCGGACGCGTGTTCATCTTCCAGCGGGGCGCCCTGACCAGAACATCCTTCCATTCGTTTGGATGGGGAGCGGCCACTTCGGACAAGTAGGGGACGCCGAAGGAGCGCAAGCTGAGCATATGCAGAACAACCGCGATGATCCCCATCACAACGCCGACAAGGCCCAAACTTCCGGCCAGAAAAATCAAGGGAAACCGCAGCATCCGCACGGAAATTCCGGCGATATAACGGGGTACCATAAATGAAGAAATTCCCGTAATCGCGACCACGATCACCATCGGCGCGGACACGAGCCCGGCTTGGACCGCCGCCTGGCCGATAACCAGCGCCCCGACGATGCTGACAGCGGCGCCAACCTGCTTGGGGAGCCTCACCCCCGCTTCGCGCAGCGCTTCAAAAGTGATCTCCATCAGCAAAGCCTCGATCAACGCCGGAAAAGGCACCTGCTCCCGGGAACTGGCCATACTGATCAACAGAGCACCGGGGACCATCTCTTGATGAAAGGTAAGCACCGCCACATATACCGATGGAAGCACGAGCGAGATGACGATAAAGGCATAGCGCAGCCAGCGGATAACTGTAGAGATCAGATAACGCTGATAATAGTCTTCCTGCGACTGAATCAACGAGAAAAACGTTGTCGGGGCGATCAAGGTAAACGGCGTTCCCTCCGTTAAAATCGCCACTTTCCCTTCCAGCAAACTGCTGCAAACCACATCAGGACGTTCCGTGCTGAGCAACTGCGGGAAAGGAGAGTAAGGCTGATCTTCAATCATTTCTTCGATATACCCGCTTTCCAGAACGCCGTCGATCTCAATGCGCCGCAGCCGGGTCCGCACTTCTTTGATCAACGTCTCATCCGCAAGTCCTTCAATATAGGCCAGAATAATATTGGTTTGGGTGTATTCGCCGATTTTCGTCTCTTCCATTTTCAGCAGCGGGGTTTTGATAATCCGCCGCAATTGCGAGGTATTGGTGCGCAAGGATTCGGTAAAGCCTTGGCGCGGCCCGCGAATCCCCACTTCCGCAGAAGGCTCCTCGATCGAGCGTTTCTCCCATTTCGTCAGCCCTAAGCCAATGCCGGCGTCCTGGTTGTCGCAAAGCAGGATGGCGTTTCCGTTCACAAGAAGTTCGACGCCTTTCTCAAACGTCGTAAATTCTTTCACTTGCGAAGCCGATATTTTACGGTCGATAAGCTGCCTTAAATCCTTGTTGTCATCGGCTTCCGCCAGCATGAGCGGGGCTATGACGAACCGCTCGATCCCTTCGGAATCGGCTAACCCGTCTATGTACATTACCAGAGCCTGGGTTTTGCCGCCGATCAGAAAGGAACGGTAAATGACGTCCGCACAATTGTCATAAAGCGAACGAAGTTGGTCTTCGTTTTGCCGCAGACCCGGATAAAGCCGCTGCGGCTGCGAATTCCGGCTGCTTTCCTGGGGAGCGGAATGACTCCGGTCCCGGTTTGTTTTCGTCCGTTTGGTCAAGCCTTTGAGCAGGCGGCGTCCTCTCATGGAGACGAAATCCTTTCAAAAAAATATGGTTTATTTAGATAAATTCACCAATTGGATTCCAATTTATTCGCAGGCGTATCAAAAGGCCATGCCTGCCAAAGGCGGGACATGCGGGACGGCTTCATGGCCTTGGCAACGAAAATGTAATTTTATATATTACATTTGGTGATGAAAATGAACAGCGATTTCGTAGTGGCCGTGCATAGCCTTGTATTTTTGGCGTATGCGCCCACCAGTTTGAGAACAAGCGACAATATTGCCAAGAGCGTAGCGATCCATCCCGTTCGCGTCCGTAAAGTACTGTCCATGCTTAGAAAGCATGGATATATTCAATCGAAGCAGGGGGCGCATGGCGGGTTTTACCTCGCCGACGATCCTCGGACCATCACATTGGACAAATTGTACGCTTTGACCTCGGGAGGGCCACTGAAGCCGAAATGGCCCAATTCGGATCAGAAATGCATGATTGGAAACAATATTGAGCGGGCCATGGATGATATTTTCGAATCGACCGAACATCAGGTCTTGGCTCTCCTTGTTGGATACACGATCGCGGATGTGCTGGAACGGATAGAAAAACGGGCTTACAGCTAGCCGTTTTTTTCACCATAAATTGTATCTTTTTTATTACATTTAATTCTTCATTCGTTTTAATGTAACAAAAAATATTACATTAACTTAAGGAGGTCTTCTCGTGTCTTTACGTTCAACAAAAGCCGTTTCCTTCTGGTTTGTCGCTTACGCTCTGCTCATGATTATGATGGGCGCCAATATCCCCGCACCGCTTTACAGCCTGTACGGGGAAATGCGGGGTAGCTTTTATGCCGTCACTTATTTGGGGGCTGGTCTTCCCGTGCTGATCCTCGGCTTTGGGGCCGAACGAATCGGCTTCCTCCCGGCGATTCTGATTTATTCGGGGCTTGTCGTCATCGCCGCCATTGCGCTGGCCGGAATCGTTCATCGCTATTTTACCCGCGGCAATTATGCTGCGCAGGATGCTTAAGAAAAACATCTATCGACGTAATTTCATGGAACCCAGATCGCGTTCGATAATCTAAAAAAAGGCGGTCCTGCCGAAATATCCGGCAGGATCGCCTTTCAAGTTTAACCCAATGCTGCAATCATTATCAATTAAAGGTCCTTTTTACAAACTCAATCACTTCTTCCGACGTTTTCATGGATAGAACGGCCTCTTTCACGCTTTTTGCATGTTCACTTGACAGATCTTTGATTTGCGCGCGTACCGGAAGAATGGATGTTGCACTCATCGAGAACTCATCAAGTCCCAGGCTAAGCAATAAAGGAATGGCGATCGGATCGCCGGCCATTTCCCCGCACATGCCGACCCACTTGCCTTCTTGGTGCGCCGCATCACTGACCCTTGAAATCAGACGTAAAATCGCGGGATTGCAGGGTTGATACAGGTAAGCTACGCGTCCATTCATGCGATCGGCGGCCATGGTATATTGGATCAAATCATTGGTGCCAATGCTGAAGAAGTCAACCTCCTTGGCAAATTGATCGGCCATGACAGCGGTGGACGGTATTTCCACCATCATGCCGATTTCAATTTGATCCGCGGCTTTGACGCCTTCTGCCGCCAGCTTTTCTTTTTCTTCCAAAAGAATGGCTTTGGCTTCCCTAAATTCAGAAACGGTTGCAATCATAGGGAACATGATCTTCAAATTGCCATAGACGCTGGCCCGTAATAAAGCACGTAATTGGGTACGGAAAATCGTCTGCTCTTCCAAGCATAAACGAATCGCTCTAAAGCCCAAAAACGGATTCATTTCCTTGGGCAGCTTCAAGTAAGGCAGCTCTTTATCGCCGCCAATGTCCAGCGTACGGACAACCACCGGCTTCCCTTCCATTTTTTCCAGAACGGTTTTATAAGCGGTAAACTGCTCTGCCTCTGTCGGAAGCCGGTCTCTGCCCATGTAAAGGAACTCCGTACGGTAAAGTCCGACCGCTTCTGCTCCGTTTTCTAGCACGCTTTTCACGTCAGCCGGCGTGCCGATGTTTGCGGCCAGCTCCACATGCACGCCATCTTTCGTTACCGTCGGCTCATGAACCAATTTGGCCCACTGCGCTTTTTGCGTTTCGTAGTTTGCTTTTTTCGCTTCATATTGGGCAATGATTTCTGATGATGGGTCGATGATGACATCGCCCTCTAAACCATCAACGATCACCATTACACCATGTTCAATCCTGGACACGGCTTGTTTTGTGCCGACGACAGCCGGGATTTCCATGGAGCGGGCCATGATCGCCGAATGGGAAGTACGGCCGCCGATATCTGTTGCAAAACCTTTCACATACCGGCGATTTAACTGCGCGGTATCGGAAGGCGTCAAATCCTCGGCGATGATGACGACTTCTTCGGAAATCAAGCTTGGATCGGGAATTTGCACGCCTAATAAATGCGCGGTCACCCGATTCGTTACATCGCGGATGTCTTTGGCGCGTTCCCGCATATATTCGTTATCCATCGATTCTAGCATGGAAACAAATCTGTCGGCTGATTCTTTTAAGGCAAATTCCGCGTTCACGCCTTCCGTGCTTATCCGATCGAAAACCGGATTTAATAGTTCCGGGTCGTTTAATACTAATAAATGAGCGGCGAGAATTTCCGCTTTATCAGCACCCAACTCACGGTTTACGTATTCTTTAATTTTTTCAAGCTCCGCCTTTGATTGGCTAATGGCCTGCTCCAATCGCCGTTTTTCGGCGTCCCTGTCTCCGATGTTCTTGTTTACGATTTTAAGCTCCGGCTCCTCCAGGCGGTAGGCTTTGGCGATCGCTATACCGGCTGAAGCGCCGATGCCTTTCAGATGACTTCGCATGGTTCGCCAAGCCCTTCGTTTTTCAAAGCTTCTTCAATCCCTTGGATCGCCTGATCCGCATCGGAACCGGCCGCAGCAATTTGAATTTGCGCTCCTTGCGGAATACCCAAAGACATCACGCCCACAATCGATTTTAGGTTTACGGATCGGCCGTTATATTCGATGTTCACCTCGGCATCAAACTGGCTTGCGGCTTGAACCAAAGTTGAAGCCGGACGTGTGTGTATTCCCAGCTCGTCAATGACTGTAAATGTTTTTCTTACCATAGTTTCTATCTCCTCTCCTCCTCTATATAGGTTGAACTAATGATTGCATGTAATGGGGGGCCGCGTGAAATATGCTTACGATCGCTCTTGAATTACCGCCTTTTCATCCGTTCAACTTATATCGCCTTCCAAATTTAAATAGCAACTTTTCAAGCAGCAAAGTTCCCGGCCCCGTTAAAGCAAACGCTATAACCGTTCCGATCCCCACGATCCCGCCGAACAAGAATCCGGCGCTTAAAAAGATCGCGTCTACACCGATTCTACCAAGATCATACCTGATTCCGAACTTTGCTTCCGTATATCGCAAAATCGCGTCTAAGGCGTACATGCCATTGCCAAAATTCATCAACAACACATAAGTCATGGAGAAACAAAAATTAGCCAGGATGACGATGACGATTTTGCCTACTAGCGATAAATCCGCCAGCTCCAGATTGGCAATAAACGGATGAATCCAATTAATAAAAGGCCCAATCAAAAAGGAATACATGATGGAAGAAAAGCCGATCGATTTGCGATTCAGCAGTAGCCCCGCAGCCAGAAATACAATACTTACGCTAAAGCTGGCAAGACCGACGCTGACTCCGAGGCTTTTATGCAGTCCATCCAACAAAACCGTCAGTGTATCGGATCCGATATTGCACTCGATAAATAAATTAACGGCTAGGGCGCTTAACATCGTGGCAACGACCACAATGATCAAACGCCCGCCAAATTTCCCAAGGGCCGGGAGATAACGCAACCTCAATCCAAGTCTTCTCCATTGGAAGCGATCACTTTTTGCATCCAGTAAAAGCTGTCTTTCCGGAGGCGCTTTTTACTGCCCTTGCCGTAATCATCCTGGTCCACGTAAATAAATCCGTAGCGTTTGCTCATTTCCGAGGAAGAACAACTTACAATATCAATCGGCCCCCATGCATAATAACCTCGTAAATCTACCCCGTCTTTAATGGCCTCTTTCATTTGCTCAATATGGGCCCGGTAATAGTCAATACGATAGGAATCATGGATGGAACCGTCCTCTTCCAATGTGTCATGGTAGCCGATCCCGTTTTCCGTGATATAAATCGGACACTGGTACCGGTCATAGAACAGGTTCAGCATGGTGCGAAGCCCGAGCGGATCAATCGTCCATCCCCAAGGGTTGGCCGGAAGTTCAAAATTGCGGTAAGGACCTGTTTTGTTTTTCATGCTCTCTTCATCGACAATACGAGTGTAGTAATAGGAGAACGACATAAAGTCGGCCGTATGCTTCAACGCTTCTTCGTCGCCCTCCGCAAATTCCACGGTAATGTTGTTGTCGCGGAAATAGCGGAACGCGTAACCGGGATAATATCCGCGCAGCAACACATCGGAGAAGAAGTACTCCATTTGATTATTGCGAACGGCAGCGAAGACATCTTCCGGTTTGCAGGTCGCCGGATAGGCCGGCCCCCCGCAGAGCATCATTCCGATCTGTAAATTAGGATCCAGGCTTTTGGCATATTTCGTGACCAGACCGCAAGCCACAAATTCATGATGTACACCTTGATATTTGGCGGAGGTTAAATCATCCACTACATCTTCCGCAATGCCCAGATGGTTAAAGGATTCGTGAACAATTAAATTGATTTGGTTAATGATAATCCAGTACTTTACTTTTTTATGGTAACGATCCAGAATGACTTGGCTAAAGCGGACGAAGAAATCGATCATTTCTCTGGAGTACCACCCTTTATAAGCCAGGGTCAAATGCAGCGGCATTTCATAGTGGGACAGGGTGATCATCGGCTCCATCCCGTTCGCAATAATTTCGTCGATCAGGTTATCGTAAAATTTCAAACCTTCTTCATTCGGTTCCGCTTCGTCGCCATTTGGAAAAATTCTTGTCCAATTGATCGAGGTGCGGAAGGTTTTTAGTCCAAGTTCGCTGAGCATTTTCAGGTCTTCTTTATAAGTGTGATAGAAATCGATGCCCCAACGTTTCGGGAAAACGCGGTCCTCGCTTTGCATCGCTTCCTTAACATAGTCCGTCGTCAGTTCTAAATTGTACTTTTTATCTAAAGGAACTTTATCCGTAAATTCATTAATATCCGCAACGCTTAACCCTTTTCCGTTCACATTGTAAGCCCCTTCCGCCTGATTGGCGGCGATGGCTCCTCCCCATAAAAAATCGGCCGGAAATCCTGATGGAATGTTCTTCATTTTGCTTACTTCCTCTCTTTATTTATTGATTTCTAATTGGCTCAGCCTCTGATCAAAGCGCTCGAAAATGTCAATCAGCCGCTTGGCCATATTTATTTCACTATAAATCGTCATGAGCGTGTCTTGCGCATGGGCAAATAAAACCGAATACTCTCCTTGTTCGCCTTCCGTTTCTTTTTGAATGCAGTTCGTTTGCACGCGATGGGCAATCACAATTTCGTCGTTGGCTAATTTCATCTTCTCCTTCGCTCCGGCGAAGTCGCTGTTTTCAATATCTTTTAAAGCTTCCGTACAATGCTTTCTTGCTTCCCCGGCGTGCAAAATGATTTGCATCGCCTGTTGAGCTACTTGTTCCGAAGTCATAATAAAATCTCCTTTATAGAGGTGTTAATCGTTTAATTGGTTTGCGGTGATTCTTTTTCAAGTTCTTGTTTTTCGTAGGTTTTGAAAAATGGGTACCAAATCAGCGTAGCTACCCCGACGCAGATGAGCATCAAAATCATGCCTGTGATCGTTCCTGTCGTAATCCACGTGGAGATGGGAAATGGAGCGTACCACAGATCGAAGATCACTTTCGGGATGGAGCCGAAAGGAATGACTTTGGTCCCGATCCAAACGAGCGCCGGCAAGATAATCCCTATGATCCACATCGGCAGCATCAATAAGGGGTTCCATACGATCGAACCGAATACCAAAGGCTCGTTGATATTAAAGATGGCGGGTATAAAGCTTGCCCGGCCCAGCGCTTTTAGCTTGGTGCTTTTAGAGAACGCGTGCATAATAACCAGAGGTAACGTACAGCCCACGCCGCCTACAAACAAGTATGCGGAAAAAATTGTTTCGGCCGTGACGAGATTATGCGCCCCCATGGTCGCGTTGGCGGTAATGGCCGCCAGAAAAATCGGTTTGGTGACCGGGGTTAACACCCAACTGGAGATCCCCATGGAATACAGGAAACAGTAAATAAATATGATCAGCATGAATCCCCAAGGCGTCTCTACTACATTTGCCAACGGCATAAAAATATTCAAAATGATGTTGTAGATATCCACATGAACGATATCGACCAATACCCAAGCCGCAACCAAAGTGATTCCGATAGGCAGCATAGAGTCAAACCAGGCTCTGACAAAGTCCGGGATGACGGACTCTTCTTTGAAAAAAGAGAATTTTCCAAAAAGACTCATGATATATCCGGTGAAAAGAGCGGCGATGATGGCAACGAACATGCCCCCGGTTCCCAAAGAACTATGGGAAAAACCAACCGCGCCGTCTTTAACGACCTGGGGAGTAATGATGATCAAGAAAACGATCAAACTGGTGCAACCGGCGATAAAACGCTGCTTTCTTAACTTCTTTTTCTCCATCAAATTGAATGGAATCAGGAATGAAACGAGCAGCGAAAGCATGCCCATCGTCCATCCGAACGGAACCCAAAAATTAGGGTAGTTTTTGATTTGATAAACATCGCCGGGGATGGTGAGCAGGCAAAATACCGATCCCAGAAGAATGAAAGGCAACAGTTGCATGACGGAATCCTTCAGCGTGACGATCCATACATTGTTATTTACTTTATTCATCTTCGGAGAAAAGTCGTTTTTCAGCCATTCCATTAATTTGTTCATTGTCTTATCCCCTTTTTAGCTGTTCAACTCGCTCAGCAAATCATCTAAAGCCGCTTCCCCATCCAACGTGGAATAATAAGAAGGCTTCATTAAGAGCACTTTGACATCGGTGTCTTTGGTAAGCTCGTTGATATCATCCATGATATAGGCCAAGTGTGGGCCGACTAATAAAGCATCGATATCATGAATGTAATTTTCGATTTCCGCTTCCCCTCTGGCTTTGATATCCATATTCAAGTTTCTTTTTTTAGCGGCTTTGCGAATATTGGCAGCCATAAAACCGGAGCTTGCTCCCGACCCGCAGATTAATAACACGTTTACCATTTCGCCTGCATTTGCCATGGTAATCCTCCTCGCTTTTGTCTAAGATTAAAGAAAGTATAAGTTTTCAATGTTTTTCCCATAATCGTAGTTGACAGCGCTATCATCTACAACCAAACTATATTACAAACCCGAAACCGGTCTCAAATAAATAACTGCACCCCTATGGTGCAACATTTTGAAGTGAGGAATCGCCTATGAAAATGCAGTATATCGATTTAATTCAATATTTAAGCTCTTGTAACCACTGGATTTCGTCGCAAAGCTTGGCGGACAAGTACGGCGTGTCCAAACGCACCATCAAATCTTATATAAGCGAGATCAATGCTATTCACCATGGGTTAATCCTATCGTCGAATAAAGGTTATAAAGTCGATACGGATCAGGTGAATACTTTTCTGGCCAACGAACAAAAAGCTATCCCGCAAACGCAATCCGAACGAATCGCTTATATTCTGAAAAAACTGGTGCACACGAGTCAGCCTATTTCCATTTATGATTTAAGCGACGCTCTGTTTATCAGCGAGTCCACGCTAAGGCTGGATTTAAAGCTGATTAAGGAAAAGCTGGCCAAAAACAACCTGGAATTGAGTTTGGTGAAGGATCATTTAAGTTTGCGCGGCAAAGAAAAGGACAAGCGCAAACTCATGAGCAGCATTTTGTACGAGGAAGCCGACGGAAGCTTTATCGACATCGATAAAATCAAAAGGTTTTATCATGAATTAAATGTGGACTACATCCGGAAAGCCGTGGTTGAAACCTTTTCTTCCCATCACTTTTTCACCAATGATTTTTATTTAACCAATGTGATCATCCACATCACGATTGCGCTGGACAGAATGAAACATGATTCTCAGTTTTTAAATAAGACCGTAAATTATCATACCGACAACACCGCACATCAAATCGCCAAGGAAATCGCCTTTAAATTGGAATCCTATTTTCACGTCCAATATTCGGAAGAGGAAATCGCCGATTTGGCGCTCTTGATTTCGTGTAACGGAACAAACGTCAACTTTACGCAAATTGAAGTCAGCGACCTGGAACGGATTGCCGGGAAAGACTGTATCGAGTTGGTTAGCGAAATCGCCTCCGACTTGGATAAGTATTACTATATCAGTATTGCCGATGCCGATTTTATTACGCGTTTTACGCTGCATGTGAAAAATTTGTTGATGCGTTTAAAAAACAACCATTCAACGAAAAATCCGCTAACCAATACGATTAAAAGGGAATGCCCGCTTATTTACGATTGCGCCGTGCACGCTTCCCATGTGATTAAAGAAAAAACGGGCTATCGGATCAGCGACGATGAAATCGCCTATTTGGCTTTTCACCTCGGGTATGCAATTGAATTGCAGCGGCAAACGAACGTAAAAATCTCGTGCACGGTGCTGTTTCCGCTCTACTACAACATGAACGTGCAGATGATCAATAAATTGCAGCAGTATTTTTGCAACGATATATCGATTCATTCGATTGTCACGGACGAAAGCGATTTGAATTATGCTTCCAGCGATTTTATCATTTCTACCGCCCAATTGCACAAAATTCCGGAAATCCCGTATGTCGTGATCACTCCGTTTTTTATTGAAGGCGACCGGGAAAAAGTGTCGGACAAAATCTTTGAGTTAAAAGAGCAAAAAAAGAAAAATCAATTTAAGTACCATCTAAAATCTTTTTTGGACGAAAGGCATTTCTGCAGCTCCACGGCTAGGTCCGGGAAAGAGGAAGTTTTACGGTTTATCTGTCAAACGATGAACCGGGACGGCTATACGGACGAGGATTTTTTCGCCAAAATCATGGAACGGGAAGCGATGTCCTCTACCGCGTTCGGACAAGTGGCCCTTCCGCATGCGATCAAAATGGAATCCCGCAAAACGGGCATGTTCATTTATTTGAATCCGAACGGGATTAAATGGGATGCTTCCACCGTGAAAATTGTGTTATTGATCACCGTCAGCGGAGAGGATCGAAAAATATTCCGCGACGTATTCGATGCGCTCGCCACCATATTGACGGACGACAAAAATGTGAATCTGCTGTCATCCCTGGAGCACTTCGATGATTTTATCAATCAACTGATCGCCTGCTGGGAGTAAGGTTTTGACAATGTTTACGCACCTCCGTATAATGAATGAAAGTCATTCATAATCAAGGATTTCCCGTTACGATATTATACGGCCAAGAGCAAGAAGAACCCCTGGACGTATATAAAAAGCGGGTATTTCATTTCATCGAAAGATCGTTGCGGAGAACATAAAGAAGAGCACCGGAAAATCTGAATTTATTTTTTTTGCAGCAATATGACTGACGTTCATTCATTAATCGTGCGGCGACTTATTTGAATTTTCGGAAAGGAAAAGGGTCTATGAATAAAGGTTGGATTTTTGTCCTTTTAACTTCTCTATTCGAATTGATTTGGGTCTTTGGGTTCAATGTTGCCGATACTTGGTGGCACTGGGGTATCATCATTGTCGTTATTCTCATCGATATGCAGTTTCTTGCAAAAGCCTGCGAGTCGTTACCGACCGGCACCGTTTACGCCGTTTTTGTTCGTTAATATGGGTTGGCTATTCGTATTTGTTGCTGCTCTATTGGAACTGGTTGGGGTCATTGGTTTAAAAAAATTCAGCCAAAAGAAATCCATGTTGAATTTGCTGATGTTCTTTGGCGGATTTGGAGGTTCTTTTGCCTTTCTTTACGCTTCCTTTAACTATCTGCAAGTCAGCATCGCCTATGCGGTCTGGATTGGAATAGGAACCTCCGCTGCCGTTCTGGTAAACATGATCTTTTTTGGTGAATCCAAAAGCATCGGGCGCATCATCAGTCTCATGATCATTGTTATTGGTGTTGTTGGACTCAAAGCGGTTTCATAACCCTTTAACAAGCAAAATGTGAATCTGCCTGCTCGGGAATAATCGAAATCCAAAAAAGCATGCGCTCCCGGAAGGGGAACGCATGCTTTTGTTTTTTTGGACAAGTCCGCCGCTGGCCGGAACTTACGCCTTGATGGCGTATTTTTCGCGCGCCTGCTTGGTGGCCTCCACCATATTGCGCAGGGAGGCGACGGTTTCCTCGTATTTACGGGTTTTCAGGCCGCAATCCGGATTGATCCAGAATTGGGCCGGCTCGAGAACGCGCAGGGCCCGGTCGATCATCAAGCCCATTTCGGCGGCCGAAGGCACGCGCGGGCTGTGAATGTCATATACCCCGAGGCCGATCTCCTTGTCGTAAGTGTTCTTCTCAAAGCTTTCAATGAGCTCCCCGTGGCTGCGGGAGGTTTCGATCGAGATGACATCGGCGTCCAGCGCGTTGATCGAATCGATAATGTCATGAAATTCGCTGTAGCACATATGCGTATGGATCAGCGTCTCGTTTTGGACCGTGGAGGTCGACAGCCGGAACGCCCGTACCGCCCATTCCAAATAAGCCGGCCATTGTTCCCGTTTCAGCGGCAAGCCTTCGCGCAGCGCCGGTTCGTCGACCTGGATCATGCCGATGCCCGCGGCTTCCAGCGCCTCCACTTCTTCCCTTAGCGCAAGCGCGATCTGATAAGCCACTTCTTCGCGGGACTTATCGTCGCGCACAAACGACCAGTTCAAAATCGTCACCGGACCGGTCAGCATTCCTTTCACCGGCTTATCCGTTAGCGACTGGGCGTACACCGTTTCCGCCACGGTCATCGGCCCCGTCCATTCCACATCGCCATAGATGACCGGAGGTTTGACGCAGCGCGAACCGTAGGACTGCACCCAGCCGTTCGCCGTAAAGGCAAACCCGTTCAATTTCTCCCCGAAAAATTCCACCATATCGTTCCGTTCAAACTCGCCGTGCACCAACACATCCAGCCCGAGTTCGGCCTGCAGCTCGATCCAAATCCCGATCTGCTCCTTGATAAACGCCTCGTAACGCTCGCCCGTCCATTCGCCCTTGCGCCATTTTTGCCGGGCGCTGCGGATTTCCGGCGTCTGCGGGAAGCTGCCGATCGTCGTCGTCGGCAGCAGCGGCAGGTTCCAGCGCTTCCGCTGAAGCTTGCTCCGCACTTCATAGCTGTCCGGGCGGGAAGTCGGCTGCGCGGCCAAAGCGGCCATCCGCTGCTGGACCTGCCGGCTGTTGCGGGACGGCGATTGCTGCAGCGCGCGGCGCGCATGGTTCGCGCCTTCCGCTGCGGAGCGGACGGCATCGTAGCCAAGCCGGCCGGCCTTCGCCAGCAGCGCGACCTCCTCCAGCTTCTCGTCGGCAAAAGCGAGCGCTCCGCGCAAAACCGGCTCCAGCGTGCGCTCATTTTCGGCGCTGATCGGGACGTGCAGCAGGCTGCAGGAAGGCTGGATTACAATCCGGTCCGCCGGGACCGCTTCCACCAGCGTCTGCAGCGTTTCCAGCTTGCTGTCCAGGTCCGCCCGCCAAATGGCGCGGCCATCGATCAGACCTGCGCCGAGCAGCTTGTCTGCGGGAAACCCGAACTCGCGAACCGCCTGCAAATTGCGCCCTTTGTCATGCACGAAATCCAAACCGATGCCGTGAACCGGAAGCGCCGTGACGGCTTGGTAGTGATCGACCGCTTCGAAGTATGTTTGCAGGAACAGCTTGATGCCCGGGGCTTCTTGCGCCAGTTTGTCATAAATGCGGGCTATGCGCGGCAGTTCTTCTTCGGCTAGCGTGGTGCACAAAATCGGCTCATCGATCTGCACCCATTCCGCCCCTTCCGCCGCCAGTTCCCTCAGAATCTGCCCATACAATGGAAGCAGCCGGTCGATCCAGTTCTCAAGCTGATCCGCGGCATACCCCTTGGACAGCTTCAGGAACGTATACGGCCCGACGATGACCGGTCTGCCTTCGATGCCCAGCTCTGCTTTGGCCTCGCGGTAGGCTTCAAGCGGACGGTTGCGGGTCAGCTTAGGCTCGAGGTTCTCCCCCAGCTCCGGCACGATATAGTGGTAGTTCGTATTAAACCACTTCGTCATCTCGCAGGCCGCGGCTTCCCGGCTGCCTCTGGCCATGGCGTAATAAACGGACAAATCCGGCGTTCCGCCTTCGTAACCGAACCGTTGCGGAATCAGCCCGAACATAACGGCCGTGTCCAGCACATGGTCATAGTAAGTGAAGTCGCCGACCGGAATCACTTCGATTCCTTTTTCCTGTTGCAGCTTCAAGTTCTGAAGCCGTATGCCTTTGAGTTCCTCGTGGAGCTCCTTTTCCTCCAGCTTGCCGGACCAGTAAGCTTCCAACGCCTTCTTCCACTCGCGGTTTCGTCCGATGCGTGGATACCCCAAATTAGCGCTTTTCATATGCGTCTCACTCCTCGTTTCATCCTTCTCAAAATGGTTAGGAATAAGATAGCATACTTTAAAGTTTATAGAGTAAATCTAATTACCTATTACCTGTTATAACCAAAAACTATATCAACGCGCTTCGTTCACCACCGTTTGCTCCAACGCCTCAATATAGGCCGCGCCCAGCTTGGTCAGTTTGGCGTTGCGATGGCAAATCCACCCCACATTGATCGTTTCGTCGCTGGCCAGCGGAACCGGAATAATCTCATTTCCGTTCAGGTCCGAGCTAAGCACGCCGGTGGAGATCGTGTACCCGTTCAAGCCGATCAGCAGATTAAACAGGGTGGCCCGGTCGTTCACCTTAATGCTTTTCCGATGAGAAAGCGTGCTCAATATTTCCTCGGCAAAATGAAACGAATTGAACTCCCCCTGCTCGAAATATAAATACGGATAATCCTGAAGCTGATCCAGCGTGACCACGGCATGCTGCGCCAAAGGATTGCGGATGCTGACAAAGATATGCGCCTTCGCCTTAAACAGGCTGTTAAAAATCAAATTTCCGTCCTTCAGCAGCCGGTTGATCACCTTCGAATTGAATTCATTGATATATAAAATGCCGATTTCGCTGCGCTGGCTTTTGACGTCCTGGATGATTTCGTGCGTTTTGGTCTCCCGCAAGGCCAGCTCGTATTCGTCCTGCCCGTATTCCTGAACCAGCTGCACAAACGCGTTAACCGCAAACGCGTAATGCTGGGTGGAAACCGAGAAATGCTGGGGCGACGGCTTGGCGTTCAGGTAGCGGTTTTCCAAAAGTTCCGCCTGCTCCATCACCTGTCTGGCGTACGCGAGGAACTCGGCGCCTTCCTTGGAGAGCGTAATGCCTTTGTTCGTCCGCTCGAAAATCGTCATCTGGATGTTCTCCTCGAGCTCCCGGATGGCGTTGGAAAGGCTGGGCTGGGAAATAAACAATCTTCTCGCCGCCTCGTTCATCGAACCGCGGTTGGCCACTTCCACGACGTAACGAAGCTGCTGTAACGTTATTTTCATAGATATATTCACCCTTTGGCATTCATCGATTATACAGGTTTCTCCTAACGTAACACCGAACCCGTTTTCGGGCAAGCACCCGGGGAATTTATAGCAAGCAAATACCCGCCTCTCATTGGAAAAATCCAATAGATTGGCGGGATCGAATGTGATTTGCAGCTTTAAATGGAAAAATCCAATAGATTTTGCTCAGGTCGGGCGTTTTGCACCCTGCCGAGCTTAATCTATTGGAAATATCCAATGAGTGTCGCTGTATTCACTTTCCAATTTCAATTCTATTGGATTTATCCAATCAGAACATTGTGTCAGGCCGTTTGTGCTAGTTCCTACTCGTTAAGCGCAGCCTTCAGGGCCTGCAGATTTTGGCGCATCACGCCAATGTAATCCAGCCCCTTAGCCAAATCTTCTTCGGTCAAGCCTTCGATCGGATTCAAAACCGCCGACTTTGCTCCGATTTCGGAAGCGATCGTATCGGCCACTTTGGAGGACACCAGGGTTTCAAAAAAGATCGTCTTCACGTTGTGCTCTTTGGCAAACTGGACGATTTCGGCCATCTGGGCTGCCGACGGCTCCTGTTCCGGCGACAGCCCGGCGATCGGCACCTGGGTCAGCCCGTATTGTTTGGCCAGATAACCGAAGGCGGCATGCTGGGTAATAAAGTCCTTGCGTTTGCTGTTCTTGAGCGTTGCGGCAAATTCCTTATCGAGCGCCTCCAGCTCGGCTGCATATGCATCGGCGTTGGCTTTAAACTGGTCCGCGTACTGCGGAGCGGCTGCGGACAGTCCCTTTTCAATGTTGCGAACCTCCTCTATCGCCAGCGCCGGCGACAACCACACATGCGGATCCAAGCCGCCGTGATCGTGGTGGTGCCCGCTATCATCGTGAGCATGTTCGCTTTCTTCATGCGCATGCTCGCTTTCTTCATGCACATGGTCACCTTCCTCATGCGTATGTTCACCCTCCTCGTGCACATGGTCACCTTCCTCATCCGTATGTTCACCCTCTTCATGCGCATGTTCCCCATCTTCATGGGCCTCATCGCCATGTGCATGCTCATGCCCTTCCGCGCCTTCCACGATTTCAAGCCCTTGGCTGGCTTCAATCGCCTTTAGCCCTTTCCCCGTGGCGCTCTCCAGCACCTGGTCCACCCAGCCTTCCATCCCAGCTCCGTTGTACACGAGTACGTCAGCCTCGGTAATCGCGGCCATGTCCTGGGGCGTCGGCTCCCAATCATGCGGCTCCATGCCGGCGGGAACGAGGTTTTCCACGTTGGCCAGTTCCCCCGCCACATGACGCGTAAATTCGTACATCGGATAGAAGCTCGTTTTAATTTCCAATTTTTCCGTGGAAGGCGTATTGGCGGACGCTTCCGGCGCAGTGGACGAGCCGCCCGTTCCCGCGCTATTGGCCGGTGTATTGGCGTTTGATCCGCAGCCGGCCACAACCAACATCATAGATAGAGATAAAGCGATGATACTACGATTCCAAAATTTCATTTTTCATGTACTCCTTCTTTTTAATTTGTTGTGTGGCAGCCCGCCGGCCGCGAACCCGCAGCAGCTTTTGCAATAGGATCGTGACCACCAGAAAAACGAGCAAAATCAAGGCAATCGTTCCCCCAGGCGGGGTGTTGATGTAATACGAAACGCTTAGGCCGGAAAAAACGCCAACCAGCCCGGTGCCGACAGAGATGGCGATCGCCGCCGCAAAACCGGAAGCGACGCGCAAAGCCAGCGAGGCCGGCAGCACGATTAGCGCCGACACCAGCAGCACGCCTACGACGGGCATGGCCGCGGCTACGGTCATCCCGGTCAACACCGCGAAGGAAAAGGACAGCAGCTTAACCCGGACGCCGGAAATCGCGGCGGTTTCCTCATCGAACGTCAGATGATAAAGCGGGCGCCGCAGCAGAATAAAATAAATCAAACTGACCAAAGCAACGACAGCGATCAGGAACAATTGAGTATCGCCAACCGCGACAATGGAGCCGAACAGATAAGAGCTGAAGCTTTGACTCAAATTTTGCTTCACGCTCATAAGCACGACGGCAAGCGCCAGCCCCGAATTCATGATGATCGCTACCGGCAGTTCGCTGTATGTACGGTAGGAACGGCGAAGCTGCTCGATGACGACTCCTCCGGCAATGGCCACCGCAAAACCGCAAAGCGCAGGATTCAGATGCAGCACCGAGCCCAAAGCCACCCCGGCCAGGGATACATGGGACAACGTATCCGCCATCAACGCCTGGCGGCGAAGCATAAGGTAAACCCCGAGCAGCGGAGCGATGATCCCGATTAAACCTCCTGCCCAAAAGGCGCGCTGCATGAATTCGTAACCGAACATCGCCATCCTTCATCCTCCTCCCGCTCCAACCTAATCAAGGTGTCGAGATACGGCGCCGTTTCCTCCAGCCCGTGGGTGACCATAATCACCGTCCGGCCTTGGCTCGTTACGTCTTGCCTTAACAACTCGTAAAGCGCCGTCCGGCTCGCCGCATCCATGCCCGTAGCGGGCTCATCCAATATGAGCACCTGAGGCTCCTGGGCCAGCGCCCGGGCAATGCAGACGCGTTGTTTTTGGCCTCCCGACAGCTCGCCGATTTTACGATTACGAAACTCCCACATGCCCACCTGTTTCAAGCTGCGCTCTACAACCTGCCGCTGCTCCTCTTTGAACCGGCCAAACAACCCCAAGCGGGAATAACAGCCCGAACGGACCAGTTCAATGACTTTGCTGGGAAAACCTGCATTAAAGGAAGACACTTGCTGCGGCACATAGCCGACAACCACCTTTGAACCGTCTTCCTGGAACCGGTTAAACCTCACCGAACCGCTCCAAGGCTTAAGCAGCCCCAGCATCAGCTTGAGCAAAGTCGACTTGGCCGTACCGTTGGCCCCCGCGATCCCGATAAATTGTCCGGTATGGATGTCGAGGGACAAGTTTTCGATGACGGGCTCGTTCCCGTATCCAAAAACAACCTCGCGCATGGACGATAAAATCATGCTAACCTCTTCCTTTAATCGTAATCATTACGTATTAACGTCAAATATATTATCGTAATCATTACGATTTGTAAACCCCTTTGCTGTTTTACTTATTCATTAGTTGCGGCGGAATGGGCACCTTTCCCTGGATTTTTAAATATATTGAGGAAAAAGGGGGGATTAGAAATGGAATTAAATGCGGCTCAAGTTCAGCGGGCTTTATTTCTGGCCGCGGTGTGCAGTCAGACCTACGCGCAATTTTCGAACGAAGACGGATCGTTTGTCCTCCCGCCCGGATATTCGCTGTTTGATACGATCGAAGCCAAATCCTTCATCGGCGTTTGGGAACGCTTCGGATTCATTCTCCATTCCCCGGAGGAAATCGTGATCGCTTTTCGCGGCACCAGTTCGACGACCAACTGGATCGCCGACGCCATCGCCTCGCAAAAAAGCTGCGGTTATATCAAGGAGTCCTCCCTCACTCACCGCGGCTTCACCGGCATTTACGCTTCGGCCCGGAAGCAGGTCTTGTCCGCCCTGCGCCGCTTGCCGCAGGAAAAACCCCTTTTCGTTGCCGGCCATAGTCTAGGCGGGGCCCTTGCCACCTTATGCGCCGTCGACATGGCGGCAAACACCGCGCGTACCCCCGTTTTGTTTACGTTCGGCTCCCCGCGCGTCGGCGATCCCGATTTTGCCAAAGCTTTCGCCAAATACGTCCCCAACAGCTACCGAATCGCCAACCCGTTCGACGTCGTTAGCCATGCGCCGCCCTATATCTACAAGCTTCCGAAACGAGAAAAAACGTACTATTACCGCCACGTTCCGGCTTCCTGCCCGCTGATTTTCCAGAACGGCTCCGTACCCGCCAATCACGTCATCGAAAGTTACTTTGCGGAACTGGCCAAGCTGGATGCGGATTACGCCGAGCGGCTGGCCGCGGCAAGCCCGGGGTTTTGCCCGGTCCCGGTATCCTCCCGGCTGTCTTTAAATTCATTTGTTTAAAAACTACAATTGGGCTCCAACTCCAGCGAAAAACATAAGGACATAAAATGGCCCTATTCCGGCGATATCCGTCCATTTGGGAGCAATAGGTGAATTTTATGTCGCTATTTTTTCGAATCGCAGGGAAATGAACGCATCTCTGGATCATTCATAGAAAATAAGCACAGAAAAATCCTCTAATGGGGATCAACATGCCTTGCTCCGGATAATAAGAACATAAAGTTCCGCTATTTTGAAGGCCAACGATTGGTCGTTCCGGCTGTCTCATCGAGGCATCCGAAACAAAGTTAAGAAGCCGCTAACCGGCAAATGCTGCAGCTAGTGGCTTATCATCTTTCCATATTATAAATAAACGAACGGCTCTTTCGAATCGATAAATGTAACCGGAATACCGCCCACCAAAGGCTTCAGCCATTCCGCCATAAATTTCATGCCCCATTCCTCGCTCCGCTCATGGCCCAGCACAATCATGCCCTTGTTCATGCCGAGCATCGCTGCATCATTGACATAAGCGCAAAGGGTCCATTCCGTGATCTCGCCGCAAACCATCACATCCAAGTCCTCGTCCCGCATTAACTCCATGGGCATTTGTTCTCTGCCCAGGCCTAAGCTGCCTCCACCGACCAAAATCCCGACCCTGGAACATTTCATTTCGGGATTGCCGACAATTTGGATCATGTCCATCGCCAATTTCCGTTTAAAAAACCGCGCCAACTTGGCCAAAGTCGTCTCTTGAATCCGATAGAGAAAAGGGCGCTGCTCGTCCACCAAGTTGTTTTCCCAGCCGATTTCCCTTAGAAGTCCATCGTAAATCCGGTCCGTTTTGGCCCGGTGCATGTAATCATGGTAACGCCAAATCGCCAAACGGTTGTCTTCGATCAACTTTTTTTTGGCGGCATATAATGGATCTTCCTTCAGCCAATCGGTGGCATCCTTCCCCGTATAAAAGCTCGGCTCATGCGTGATGATCATATTGGCGCCGGCGGCAACGGCCTGCTTGATCACCTCAATCGTGACCATAAACGTCGTTGCGATTCCTTCCACCGGCGTATCATAGCTTCCGCTAATTAACTGATCGCATGTTTTTTCCAGCCGGAAAGCACCGCATGAATCCTCAATAATCGCCTCGATAACTTCCCCTACTTTCATCTGCTTCCGCCTTCCTCTCTATCTAAAGGTTTTAATAATCCCATTTTACGGCTTGAAATGCAACTTGCCCTTCCTTTGCAAAAAAACGAATAGCTTGACTGGCTTGGTCCGGAAAAATTCTGGCGGTGAACACTTCTTCCCCCTCGTTTACAAATACCTCTACGGAGGAAGTATCCACAAACAAATGAAACTTTATCTTATCGCCATCCCCTTAGCAAGCTCTCACCGTACCATACTCCACACCTGTTGGTTCGCCGGATAAGGTGCGGTCGAGAATTACCTTTTTTTGCACGGCATCATATTTCACCACGGTTTTGTTCTTATCGCCCGCGCGAAATTCAATCCCGAATTCCGCCGCATCTCCAGTTGCAAATTCACAAATCAGTTCATATGCGGCTCCCGTAAAACCTTCATACCTTTTAGCATCGTTAAAAATGGTGTCGGCCGCTCTAGCTTCTTTCTTGCGGAGAGTCTGAAGCTCCCGAACAGGCTGTTGAATCAGTTTCCCGCCATGAACGGTTAATTCCCGCGGCAGCGTTAAGCAATGCGCCCATCCGCTCGGGTCGGTCGGATAATCGATTTCTGGCAAGCCCATCCAGCCGATTAAAATCCGCCGTCCCGCAGGATCCACCATCGTTTGCGGAGCGTAAAAATCAAAGCCCCGGTCAAGCTCGGCAAACGGACCGTGCCGCAGCGTTTTTTCCCGCAAATCCAATGTTCCGCCCAGGACATAACCCGCTTGATAGATATTCCGATACCGCTCTCCGGCCGGTTCCAATCCTTGCGGCGAAAAAATAAACACTCCATGGTTTTGCAATTCAAAATAATCCGGACATTCCCACATGTAACCGAAACGCCCCAACTCAGTCCCGATTTCTCCTTCAAATGTCCATTCCAGCAAATCGAGTGAGCTGTATAGGACGGCACAGCCTGTTTCATCCGTTCTTTGAGCTCCAATCACCGCGTAGAATTTGTTCCCGTCCTTCCACACTTTAGGATCGCGAAAATGCTCCGTATATCTGCTTGGGGCGTGATCAATCACCGGCTTGTCCAGCTTGGAGATGTTTCCGAATGAGTCCATCACGGCAATGCATTGATAGGGGTGTCGAACCGAATTCTCATCCCGCGTGTTGCCCGTATAAAATAAGTGCAGCTTCCCGTCGTTCTCATTGGCGCTGCCCGAATAAACTCCGTGGCGGTCAAAAACAGCGTCCGGCTTCAGGCCGATTCCGGCATTTTCCCAATGAACCAGATCCTTGGATTTGGTGTGGTACCAATATTTTAAACCGTGGACCGGGCCCAGAGGGTGCCATTGATAAAACAAGTGGTATTCTCCATTAAAAAAAGAAAATCCGTTAGGGTCATTAAGAAGTCCCATGACAGGCTGTACATGAAAGGTTTGCCGCCAAGGACAACGATTGACTTTGGATAGCAGCAGGTTCATCTCATCTTCACTTGCATCCTCGATTCGGCGGTATTTTTGTTCTCTCAGCCACTCCATTTGTGTTGCTCCTTTATATTCTGCATCTGCAATTTAAAATGGGTATTGCCTTTTGCAGAACCGGTTCCACAAAAGGCAATAAAGTTTCGTATCAAAGCGTTAAACTCAATAAGGTCTCATTGATCCGTACCGTTTCTTTTTCCGTCCGAGCGATGTTTTTATAAGTGCTTGAATTGGTAATTATGATCGGCGTGGTGACTTCGTAGCCCGCTTCTTTAATCTTGTCCAGATCAAAGCTGACAAGCAGATCTCCGCGTTTGACACGATCGCCTTCCTTCACCTGCGGCGAGAAGTGCTGTCCTTTTAATTTGACAGTGTCAATGCCGATGTGGATTAAAATTTCAGTACCTTCATCCGAAGTAATATAGATGCCGTGACCCGTGCGAAAAACGTTGGAAATTACGCCATTCACCGGTGATACCGCCTTCCCCTCGGCCGGCTCGACGGCCACCCCTTTTCCCATCGCTTCGGACGAGAAAGCCGGGTCGTTCACTTCGCTTAACGCTTTAACGCTTCCGGTTAGCGGGCTTGCCACCGTCAGTTCTTTGGCATCCTTATTATCCGCTTCAAGCGCGTTCTCCGGCGCTTTCTTCTTCTCTTCGTAACCAAAAAGCAGAACCAGCAGCATCGCGCCAAAGAAACCAACGCCCATGCTAATCACATATCCCCAAACCGGCTGAAAAGTCGGAATGACGAAAATCCCCCCGGCCATTTGCGTCGCTTTGACTCCAAACGCGCCGCACAGCCCGGCCGCAATCGCATTCATAATGATGGCGATAATAAACACACGCTTAAAGCGGAAAAACAAACCATAAATAACCGGCTCCGTAATCCCCGATAAAAAAGCCGGGATAAAGCTGGAGAGTGACGTGGATCTAATATTTTTATCCTTCGTTTTCAAAAAAACGCCCAGCGCAATGCCCGCTCCCACAAAAGCCGTGGCTTGTACGGGTCCCAACAGATGATCGTATCCAATCGTTGCGAGATTTGAAATCATCACGGGAACCAGCGCCCAGTGAAGCCCCATAATGACTACCGGGATTGAAACCGCGCCGAACACAAAAGTCGTTAAAATCGCACTTTTGCCCATGGCAAAACTAATGGCCGAAGCAAGCGCATTCCCGATATAAACGCCAAACGGACCAAACACGATGACGGTCAGAGGCACGACAATCATCAATGACAGCATGGGGATCACTAAGGTTTGCAAATCTTTGTGAACGATTTTTTTCAGGAATCTTTCCAGTACGGCATAGGTGCTGACCGCCAAAATAACCGGGAACACCGTGGACGAGTAGGTCATCAACACGACGGGAATGCCTATAAATGAGCTTTTGTCTCCATGCTGCAGCAACCCTGTAAAGTTGGGCTCCAGCAAAGCGGCCCCGATCGTGCCTGCGACATAGGGATTGACCCCCATTTTCATACCGAACGTAACCCCGAGGATGATCGGCAGGAAATAAAATACGGCGTTGGCAGCGGCGGACAAAATAAAGTAGGTGCCGCTTTCCGGCGAAAGCCAGCCCAGCATGACCAGAATGCCGATCAACGCTTTTAACATACCCGAGCCTAAAATGGCCGGAATAATGGGCGAAAAGCTGCCCTGAATCACATCGAAAATTTTGGACTTTTTCTTGCCGTTCGATTTGCCGCCGTCTTCTGCAGCGCTTTCATTCCCGCTCCCGATGTTGCTGATTTTCGTAATCTCTTTATACACCTCGGGGACATGCATGCCGATAACGACTTGAAATTGGCCCGCGCTTTCAACAACTTGGAGAATATCCAATTTTTCAAGCTTTTCTTTATCCGCCTTGTTATTGTCCTTGAGCATGAATCTTAATCGGGTCACGCAATGAGTGAGGCTTGATACGTTTTCTTCCCCTCCGACGGATTGGAGAATATCCTTCGCCAACTTTTGATAGCTCATTTCCTTCTCTCCCTAAAATGTAAATTAAAACGCTAAGAGGAACCGGTTCCAAAACTCCTGAAAAAGAAAACCGATGACTAGAACCGGTTCCATGCGAGTTATTCTATTCCCTTTTCGATTTATTGTCAACGCTTTCTCGCTCAATCATTTCAAATTTGGATAACGTGACCGGCGGAAAATCCTCTCCGTTAACCAGTTTGATCATCCCGCCTGCCGCGTCCCGGCCTGCGTCCTTATAATAAAACTTAATCGTAGTCAATCCGGGGTGGGTGATCTCGGTGACTTCATACCCTCCAAAACCTGTGATCGACAAATCCTCGGGAACGCGAATCCCTTTTAGGTGAGCCGCTTTTAATGCGCCAAGCGCAATGTTATCGGTCGCGCATACCAGAATCGAGGGATGGAAGGCGTCGATGATGCCGCCGGCTTTTTTCACCGCCTCCTCCATTTTAAAGCTTGTCTCATAGTACTTAACTTCACAGTTCCCCGCTTCGCTCACGGCCCGTTTGAACCCTTCCTTGCGCTTCAAGCCGACTGCGATATCTTTTTCGGAAACGCCCAGATAGGCGATTTTCCGGTGGCCATTCCGAAGAACGTATTTGCCGATTTCGTAGCCGGCCGATTCGTCGTTATGTATCACGCTGTACACTTGGTCATGCTGCTGGCCTACCAGGATCACAGGAATGTTCATTTTATCGAACGCCTCCAGATGAGCGTCGGTAATTTGCGTAGCAAGCAAAATAATGCCGGCCACCTTTTGATTGGACAAACTGTAGATACTTTCAATTTCCCGCTCCAAATCCTGATTGGTATTCGCAATCAACATTTGGTAATTCAGCGCTCTCAATTGCTCATCAATCCCGATTAACACCTGCGACGAAGCAAAAGAATCGAGCCGGGGAACCACCGTTCCGATAATGTTGGTTTTTTTGGCTTTTAGGCTTTGCGCAAAGGTGTTGGGGACGTACCCCGTATGATGGATAACTTGTTCAATCTTCTTTTTGGTCGCTTCGCTGATCGGCCCGCCGTTCAGATAGCGTGAAACCGTACTTTTGGCCACGCCGGCCAGCTTGGCGATATCCGCAATTGTTTTCATTCTTCCAACCCCGTGTATCAAAAAATTATGATTCTATGGGATGTATTTTATCCCATATTGTTAAACAAAGCCACTTAGATCACGATATCGGTCCGGTGGCGGCTTCATGTTCTCCTCCCCATCGCGGAGCTGTACGGCGCATAATTTTTCATCACCCATTCGTGAAAAATCCGGAAGGCGGCACTGGCATCGGGCGCCGGAAATATGAATCTGCCGCGCGCTTCCTTGCGGCTAACGCGAGAATCGGCAAGCGCTTTGTCCTCCCCTTCGTCCAGAAATACTTCGTAGGCGCCGTCTTTGTTTTTGAAGCCCACGGCGTGGATATCAAGCCCCTGCTTCAAAAAGTCCAGATGAATCACGGAAGGACCGGGCTCGGTGAGCCATTCGCCGCCGAAGCTTTGTTCGTCCACGAGATAACCTTGAAAATAGCCGTCAACCGCGGCGTTCAGCCGCTCGATGAAAGCATGCAGCCGGCCGAAGGGGAAGTTGCCGATTTGAAACGCGTCATCGTCGGCATATTCCCAAAGGAGATGCTCGAGGATTTTGGCCTGCGTGAAGCTGACGGCCCTGGCGAGCTCCCGGTCAAGCGGTTGTCCGAGCGTCTGCCGGACGATCTCCTTCAAGCTCTGATAATACTCCCCAAATAAGTCCGCATCGAAAAACGCCTCTTCGCTTAACCGGTACAAAAAGCTATTTTCCGCGCCATGAAAATTATCCATTAATACTTGCAAATGCTGGTTCATCAGGTTCCCTTCCTTGGTTCCAAGTGAAATCTTGGCGGTTAGTTATTCTGTATAACTCTACGATAACCGGGAGCGCTTTTTTTGTAAATTATATCGCCAAAACGTGATGTCCAAGTTAAAATAAGGTAATTCGAAAAACAGGCTTAAAACCAGGGAGGTATGGAAATGGTGCAGGATCATTTAATCCGTATCGAAGGAAAGGCCATTGAACTGCGTTATGCGCGCGTCACGGATCTGGACGCCTATTTCGCCTTTTTGCAGGATGTGGAGATGCTGCGGCTGACGGGGAGCCAGGGGGATTTTACCCGGGAAAGTACGGAAGTTTGGCTGCAAAAGATCAGCCAGGCGAATGAGGACCGGATCGACTTGATCATCGTAACGAAGGATTCGGGCGAATTGATTGGCGAAGTGGTCTTAAACGAGATCGATCCCGTAAACCGGAGCGCAAACATCCGGATCGGGATCAAAGGAACCGAGCATCGCGGGAAGGGGTACGGAACGGAAGCGCTGATGCATATGCTGCGTTACGGCTTCGAGGTTTTGCGGCTGCACCGGATTCATTTGGGGGTCTACTCGTTTAATCCGCGCGCGATTCATGTGTATGAGAAAATAGGCTTCCGCCGGGAAGGAGTGCTGCGCGACGAGCTCTTTATGGACGGCGGATTCCATGATTCGATCCTGATGTCGATGCTGGAGGACGAATTTCGCGCTCTGCATTCCCAAGAAGGTGCATAACGGCGCTAACAGGTGTAACTAAAGCAAAAAAAGGATGAGGTGACGATAATATGGGCAACGAATTAATTCGCGCATTTCAATTGTTGAAAGAAAAAGAATGGGTGGACTTGACGCATACGTTTGGTCCGGACTCCCCTCATTTTGCGGCTTTTCCCGACGCCGAATTTACGACATTGTTCGATCATGATGACGGTTTTTTGGCGCAAAGCTTTACGTTCGCAGGGCAATACGGAACCCACCTGGATGCCCCGATTCACTTTGTCCGGAACAAGCGCTTTCTGGACGAGCTGGAGTTGAAGGAGCTGGCGCTCCCGCTCATTGTGATCGATAAATCCAAAGAAGCGGCGGAAAACCATGACTATACGCTCAGCATAGAAGATATTTTGCAATTTGAAGCCGAACACGGCAAGGTCGCGGAGGGCTGCTTTGTCGCTCTGCGCACCGATTGGAGCAAGCGCTGGCCTGATAAAGAAGCGTTCAGCAACAAGGATGCCGACGGCAACAGCCACACCCCCGGCTGGTCGCTGGCCGCGCTGAAATTTCTGTTTCAAGAACGGAACATCAAGGCGATCGGCCATGAAACGTTTGACACGGACGCAAGCAGCGATTATCAAAAAAACGGCGCCCTTCTCGCCGAGTATTACGTGCTTGAGCAAGACACCTATCAGGTCGAGCTGTTGCGCAATTTGGATAAAGTGCCTGCCACGGGCGCCGTCATCTTTAATATCGTACCGAAGCCGCACAAAGCATCGGGATTTCCGGTGCGGTCATTTGCCATTTTGCCGTAAAGCCGCCCCAATTGAAACGCGCCGTTGCCAAAGCGGCGTGTTTTTCTACTACAGCCCGTCAGCTTCCAGATTTCTCTTCTCCCCCTTCTACCTGGGCCACAGTCCTCTACCCCGCCGGAAATTATCTAACTCAACTTTCGCAATATGAAAATTGGCAAGTAAGTGTTGATATAATTGGTCGAAGCAGCTATCGAGACCTGAAGTTGACACTGAAAAACTATCCCGGTCGTTTAGGCGACTTTGTGGATTAATTCCAGCAGTCGTGGTAAAGCGATCGCTCCATCCGAGTGTACCTGCTTCGTACTCCAGCTTTCTGGGTCTATTGTTGAAAGGAATAGTTGCAAAATATACAGTAGCTTATCCGGAAATGCTGCCACAGCGCTTGATCAAGTGTAAAACCTGCAATTACTCCGCTATATTTCGATAAAGAAGCAAAAAGACGAGGAAGTAGTTGTATGAAATGCAATTAAATAAGTAATTGGGCAAAAAGATGTAAAGTTAGTTGTATGATTTGCAATTAATGGTCAAGATTAAAATTTTACTCGTAGTCCATCTGTACAGTATCAGCGGTTAAGCCGTTTTTTCGTCCTGCGAACGTTGAGTTCCAGTATCTTAAAAAAGGCGATCGGGCCGATATATCCGGCACCAATCGCCTCTCGCTTTAATCCATCCGGTATTTGCGAAGCCCTAACGCTTCAGCTTTAACATTTCGCTCATCATTTTAGCCATCTCGGCGCGGGTGACGGAGCCCTTCGGTTCGAAACGGCCGTTGCCTTTTCCGTTCAGCATGCCAGCGGCCTGCATTTGGCTTACGGCATCCCGCGCCCATACGGAGATGGAAGCAGCGTCGGCAAAATCCTTGCCTTGGCCGGACGGCGTCAGGGAAGCGTTCATGGCCAGGGCCATCTTACTTAAGATGACCGCCGCTTCCTCCCGGGTGATGCCGTCCGCCGGACGGAAGCGTCCGCCGCTGCCCTGAACCAGGCCAAGCGATGCGGCTTGCTCCACCGCTTCCGCATAATACGCCCCGGGCGGCAGGTCGGTAAACCGAACTACGACAGCGTCAGGCCGAGCCCCAAGCACCCGCATCATCACGACCGAAAAATCGGCCCGCGTCACCGGAGCGGAGGGGGCAAAACGCTCGGCGTCCAGCCCTTGAATCAGATGTTTGGCCGCAAGCTGCCGCACGACATCCTCCGACCAGTGGCCGCGCAGATCGGCAAAATCCTTCCGCAGCTCAACGATTTCATAGATTCCGGCATGATCGGCCGTAAAAGTAACCGTCCGGCCGTCAAACGATCCGCCGATATAACGCAGTCCGCCGTTCACCCGTTCGTACACTCCGGCATAAGCGGAATTCAGCAGCTTCGCTTGCTCCTCCGTTAGCGTCAGCCGAATTTCCGCGGCAGATTCCAGGTTCCCGTAATCCGCCGATTCGCTCCCCTTGACTAAAGACAACCCTAACTCATAAGCGATGCCGGTGGAGGTCATCCCTTTTTCCAGACCGCTATTTCCGGCAGCCTGGTATCCCAGTTTAACGCTGAGTTTATCGGCATCTCCAACGCGATTCCGCAGCGAATCCTGGGCAAATGTAATTTGGCTGCCCGGTGCGCTCAAAGACAAAGATACTTTGCGCTCCTTCGCCAATTGGGCAAGGGTGGCCGCATCCAGGTCCACGATAACGGGACGACCTGCCTCGGCATCCTCGGGCTTCACCTGAACTTCGATCTTACCGTTCGCAGCCGCGGACGCCGCTTTCCGAAGCTGATCGGCGGAAACCTCATAGCGGCCGTTTCCGGCCGGAGCCGCCGCGATCACGCCGCTGGTTACGCCGTCATTTGCAGGCTGCTCGGCCGCAGGCGGGTTGACCGGAGCGGTAGTGGCGGCGCTGCTTGAGGACGACGATTTGGAGCCTCCTCCCGAACTGCCGCTTCCCGGCTTGCTGCCGCCGGCGCCGGTATAAAAGCCCCAGATGTCCGACAGCGTTAGACCGCTGTTGGCATCCTCCGCCTTGGCGTACCATTGATAGTAGGCGCTGCTGCCCAGTCCCGTCCAGTTAACCGCAGCGTTTTCGCCGCTCTTTACGCCCGCTTGCTTGCCGATCAACTGATCGGTATACACCTTCACCCCGATATAATCGGTGGCCACCCGTTTGGTCGCCGCCTGAAGGTCCAAATCCAGCGAAAATTCGTCTTTGCCCGGATACTCCGCGGGATCATAGAAATTATAGTCATCCAAGTATGGCGAATAGGTTTTGATATGCAGTTTGTTGTTCGCCATATCGAACTGCATCAGCCGGATATAACCCAGGCCGCCCTCCGGAGCGCCCTGGTAATCGGCCAGCATCTGATATACGTTGCGGTCCGGGATGCCGTCTCCGTTGTCGTCAAGCGCATCCAGCTTGAGTTCGGCATCATGATAGTGGCCGGACAAGGCCGCAATGACGTTTTTGTTCGGTTTGACGACTTTCTCAAAAATTTTCTCCGCGATCGGTGCCCGGTTGCCCGAGACGAGCAAATATTCATGCAGGCACAGAATCGCCTTCCGTTCCGGATACATGGACACGACTTGATTCATCCACTCGATCTCTTTATCGCCCAATCCCCAGCCCATATACACGATAATAAAATCATTGCCGTTTGCGGAGACGAGATCGTAATGTCCGCGGTTGTTTTCATAGGAGCCCGCAAACACCGGGCTGTCCTGAAAGCGCCAATCCCCGAAATACTTGGTGAATTGGGAATAGTCGTTATTCTGGTGGCCCACGTCATGGTTTCCGGCCAGCACCCCGTACGGAATATTGGCGTTCTCCAGCACCTTCATATCCTTGTCGGCTTCGATCCACTGGTATTCCTGGTCGGCCTTATCGACAACGTCGCCGGTGTGAATGACGTATTTCAGCTTCAATTTATCCTTATTTTCGGCGATCCACTGCACGTTCTTCTGATAAATGTAAGGATAATCCTGCGCGTAGTACTGGGTATCCGACATCCAGATAAACGAAAAATCATAAGGATCTTCGGATACCGGACCGCTCTTGTCCGCCAAAGCGGCGGCTTCTCCGGCGATCTCATCCTGCACCATCACCGAGATAATGCCACCCGCCGCATAAGCTCCTGCAGTCACGGTCGACTTCAGGATAAAATCCTCCGCGCCGGCGATCACCTGATCCAAGGTGACCCACTTCGACTCCGCCGCGCTCCAAGCATACAGGCTGACTTTGCGCCCAGGCAGGGATTTGCCCTTCCATTCCACGTCCACCCGGTCGCTTGGCTTCACGGAGGGGTCCAGTTTGATCTCATAACGCTGATAAGGGAAGCGGTCATCCGCATCCGTGGTCAGGTATTCACCGTCGACCGCCCCGATTTTAGCGTAATCCTCGCCGGTCAGACTCTTCTCCCCGGCAGGCGCCAGCTCACCGGGCGGTTCCGTATCCGCCGTGTTCTGGAATCCCGTAAAGCGGTCCTGATGCGCTCCGTCATACAGATACCCGCGGTAAAAAGAAACGTTCATGTCGTCACCGTTAGGGTCCTTGACGTTCACCTTAAGTTCGGCCGTGCTGCCTACTCCGGTTTGGCCGTTGGCCGGCGCAATCAGCTGCGGCGCCTCCGGATTTTCGGCCGGCACTTCAAAGCGAATCGTCTTCTCCGCCGCGTTTCCGGCCCTATCTGCTGCTTTGACGTACAGTTCGTGGCTGCCCGGCGCAAGCTTGGAAGAGCTGGTCTCCAGCGGCAATTGCACGGCTTTTCCGTCAAGCGCGGTTTCGAGCTTTTCCACCCCGGCAAGGGCATCGCTGGCTTCGGCCCGGATCGTAAATTTACCGCGGTACATTTTTCCGTCTTCGACGCTGGCAGCAATGTTCGGCGGCGTGTTATCGACCGTCACTTTGGCGCTGGCCGCAAGCTCGCCGCTGACCGCCTTGACGGTATGCTCCCCGTCCGCTGCCCCCGTGGTGTCCCACATAAACGCCTTGGACGCAAACAGGCTCTCCGGAAGTTCGAAGCGGAATCCGATGGATTCATTTTTACCCGCCGAATCGCCCATCTTGATCTCTTTGTCCCGCTCGGCATAAGCCGGGTCGGTAATTTCCGTACCGTCGGCCAGCACCAGCCGCACGTTTTTGATCTCGAAATCGTCCTTATTCTCTTCCGCCCGATCGTCAAACGGACCGGATTTGGAACCGGCGCGGATATAGATGACGTTGTCGCCGCCCGGCTGCAAACGGCCCCCTTCGATCGGGAAGCTTAACGTCTGGTACGAAGTAATCGGATCAAGGAACGTATACAGGATCGTTTCGTCCTTAAGCTCCTCCGGGCCCATGGTAATGGCATTTTTGAAATAGTAGTCGACGTTTTTGACATCGAACACAAAGTAAGCGTCGTGCTCCAGAGCAGCGCTCGTGCCTTCCGTAACGGGCTTTCCGTCGATCTCAAAGGTCACGCTGTCAGGTCCGCCGGTTTTGGCCGTGCCTTTGACCGTCTTCGTTCCGCTGAGCAGGTCGCCGTCCTTTAGATTGAGGCGCAGCTCGGACTGATCCGGTCCGCCCGTAATCTCGACCTTGTATTCCGGGGAGGTCACTTCATTGAAACCGTCGGATACCACATAGTAGTATTGGATGAACTTGCGTCCGATGAGATCGGCCGCGTAAACCTTGTGATGGTAATGCAAATCGCCGTAATCCTCGGTCAGCAGATACGGAACGTATTCGGTTTGCTTGTCCGATTTAACGTACAGGGTCACGGACGCCACTTCTTTGTCGTCCTGCGCCCAGCCTTTAATTTCGAAGCCCTGGCTTTGATCCGTTGTCGTAATGCCGGTACGGTCTTCTATGGTAGGCGGCACCGTGTCATCGGCAATCGAGACCGGAGTATCCGGCACTTGAGCGGAATCCACGGCGCCCGGCGCAGGAAACTGCAATCCCCCGCTCACTTTAATCATTTGGTTGCTGCCGTTAACCGGATATTTATACTGGAGGCCGGTGTTCTCTTTCGTTTCCGTTTTGCCGTCTTCATAAACGGTGTCGGCATCATAATAAGCCGCCGAAACTTCCTTGCCGGCATTCGTTTTAATGACAAATCCGCGTCGTCCCGAGTTGGAAATGCCGCCGGCCGGGACTTTGAACAAGTCCACGTTCTCCTCGAGGCTTGTCCCGTAAAATTTATTGAAATCGGCAGCGGTCAACGCCGTGATGCTGTCGCTTATGATCCAGAACACAACCGCCTGCCCGGATGGAATCACGAAGTCCTGCTTGTCCGGAGACCATAATACGTCCCCCGGCGGACCTTTATCCGTATAACGGTAGTACAGCTTGTAGTTCCGGAAATTCACGTCCCGGTCCGAATTGTTGTAGATTTCCACCAGTTCGTACCCGTCCGCTCCATTAACGTTGGTCGTGTTGGCGACGATTTCCGTTACCAGAAGCGGCGGCGCCTTCTGCGGATCGAAATCTGGAAAGTTTACAACTTGAACCGTATACAGGTCCGTTGACACCGGCTGGCTCCCGCCGACCGCTTCAATCTGATATTCCAAGGAAGGTTCGGTGAGCTGGTCCGCCGGGACGGAAGCCGTATAAACGCCGTCCTGCGCTTTCATCGCAATAACCGCATACCTCGATTGGGAAGCCGTTTTATATAAAAAATTCAGGGTAACGCCCGCCATCTCCGGCCCGGCCGGTTCCAACGAGGCTTCCACGGTCATGCCGGCCGCGGCGTCCACGCTTGTCACCGGGGCATGCTTAATCGAAAAAGCAGCCCCCGCCGGAGCTTCCGTCTGCTCCTGCGTTACGGCCCCCGGCGTTGCGGGCAGCGTTCCCGGACCGTCCATCATGATCATTGCAACGTTTCCGTCCGTCGGACGCTGATAGAAAATACCCATGTTCATCTGGGTCTGCGCATCGTTCTCATAAGCGGCCGATACCAGCGTCGCGCCCGCAGCGTCCTTGATTTCAAGCTGGCGCGGGCCGGCATTGGACATACCGCCGCCGCCGCTGATCCGGAACAAATCCGTTCCTTCGGTCAGCCCCGTTCCATAATTCCGGTTAAAATCGCCGGCTGTAAGCTGGTTGTTTTTTCCGTTCATGACCCACAAAACGATGGCTTTGCCGGCCGGGATGACGGCGTTTGCGCTTCCCTCCAGCGGCCACTCCGTACTCGTGTTATAAACGAGCTTGAAGTCGGCAAAATCCAAATCGCGCCCGCTGTTGTTGTACACTTCCACAAACTCGTAGGCGTCCGCTCCGTTTACGTTATCGCTGTCCGGCACCAGTTCGGTAATCAGCAAATCCAGCGGCTTTGCTTCAATGCCGGGCTGCCCGCCCCTCACAAGCTCCACAGTGAAGTCGTCGCTTCGTGCCGAAGTTCCTTCTTCATCGCGGGCTTCAATATAATAGGTCAAGCTGCTTCCGCTCAGCCCGCCGCCATTCAGATCAGCGGAATATTCATCTCCGCTGCCGCCGGCCATGGACACCTCTTCCAAGCCCTGACCGTCCACCCGGTAATATACCGAAGCGGTCACCGTTGTTTGGGCGCCCGTGATGAGGGCCGCTATCGTTAAATCTTGCCCGGCCTCATGCGTAGCCGATGCCGGCGTATGCACAATCTGCAGCGTTTGCTCCTGTCCTTCCGCCGCGTTCCCCGTACTTTCATCTGCCGCTGCGGCCACAGCTTGAAATCCGTTTTGACCGCCAGCTTCCGCGTATCCGGCAGGCGCTGCCGTTCCCAGCAGCAGACCGGCAACGGCTGCGATCGAACCCCATTTTTTCAAGTACACCCAGTTCAACTTTCCTTGCACCCTTTCTAATAGTGTCTGATTTTCCCGACATTTTTTTCTGTCCTTGTTCAAAGGCACTCTGAAAAATATACAACGGTTATGTAAAACGACGATTATATGCAGGTAAATTATCCCGCCCTTTTTATGAAATCTCGTTCAAATGAACACTAACATGCAATCAAAAAAAGACTGCCAATCGGCAGTCCTTGAAGGGGATACATTCAACCATTTTCCCGCTCATGCGTCTTCCTCCGCGACGCCGAGCGCAATGTTCTTCTCCTTAAATATGGCATTATGGGAAGAGACGTAAGCCGCCGCAGGCGCATCCGGCTCCAGGTACAGCTTGGCGCTGTTCACCGCCAGCGCCGCATCGGTGAAGGCGCCGGCGATCAAATGCAGCTTGCCGGCATAATGAGCCACATCTCCGGCGGCGAAAATCCCCGGGAGGTTGGTTGCGAGTTTTTCGTTCGCGCGGATGTCCCATGGCCCCATCTCCAGCCCCCAGTTGACGATATTGCCGAAATCGCCGCGCAATCCGTGATTTACGATCACCGCATCCACTTCGAGCCATACCGCTTCTTCCGACAATCGGCCTTCCGCGTCGACGCGCGCGATCGATACCCCCTCGATCGCCTTGCCGTCCGCGCTGCCGCGCAGCTGTTTCACGGCATACGGCGTAAGGACGCGAACCGAGGACTGCATCATCCGTTTCACATTGCGCTCATGCCCTCCGAAACGCTCGCGGCGATGTACGACGGTGACGCTTGCGGCTAACGGTTCCAATTCGTTCGCCCAGTCCACCGCAGAATCGCCGCCGCCGGAAATGAGCACCCGTTTGTTGCGGAATACCTCCAGTTCCTGCACCGTATAATGCAGATTGCCGACCTCGTAACGCTCGGCCCCTTCGATGTCCAGCTTCGCGAGTTTTAACACCCCCCGCCCCAAAGCGAGGATCACCGTTTTTGTCCAGTGACGCTCGCCCGTTGCCGACGTAAGTATCATCGTGCCGTCGGCCCGCCGTTCCAGTTCGCTGATCTGCTGCCCCAATACGATCGTAGGATCGAACGTCATCGCCTGTTTGATCATTTGCTGCGTAAGCCGCTCGCAGCGAATCGGCGTTACTCCGCCGACATCCCAAATCATCTTTTCCGGATAAATCAGCGTACGGCCGCCGAGCTCCTCCTTCGCCTCGATCAGCTTCGTTTTCATGTCGCGCATTCCGCTGTAGAAAGACGCATACAATCCGGCCGGTCCGCCTCCGATAATCGTCACGTCATAAAGTTCCAAATCTTGCGTCATCTATTTCCCTCCCGCCTTTTAAGTCCCAAATTGCGCCCGGTGCAAGCGGCTGTAAATCCCGCCGCGGCCACCAGCTTTTGGTGCCGGCCCTGCTCGGCGATGCCCCGGTCCCCGGTCGGTCACAACCACGATGCGGTCGGCTGTTTGCTATTTAAACAAGTCCGGGTACATCTCCTTGGCCAACCATTCCATCCCATCGATCGTATTGTAGCTGTATCCGAACATATAGTTATAATCCACCGCGTAAATTTGCTGGTTTTTGATCGCTTTCATGCTGGATAATTTGGGATTGGCGTAAAGCGCTTCTTTGAGCTTGTCGGCGCTAACGCCGCCGGTTGTGGCCCAATCCGGAATGATTAGCACGTCCGGGTCAGCCTCAATCAGCGATTCTACGCTAACCTCCCCGGTTTCATTCTTAAAAATATTGTCCAATTTAACCATTTTGAAAGCGTCGTTGAAGAACGTTTCATCTTGGGCCGCGTAGACGTTCACTTCTTTGGGATCGCTTATATGCAAGTAAGCGAACGTTTTTTCCTCCGTAATGCTTGATAGTTTCGAGGCGATGGTTGCTTGTCTGTCCTTTAACTCCTGAATAAAGCTCTTGGCTTGATCCTGCACGCTAAAGATCTCGCCTAAATTCTCCAGATCTTTATAGATCGAGTCATACGTTCCCCCGGCGACCGAAGATTCCAGGACGTACGTTTTAATGCCCATGTCGTTAAGCGCGTCTACGGTTCCCACTCCCCAGTCGGCATTATCGAACAAACCGCCGCGGCCGAATACCAGGTCGGGGTTCGTTCCCAACGTCACCTCTTTGCCGACGTATTCGTCGCTTAAAATATTCAATTTGCCGTATTCCGCTTCCACCGCTTTATCCGGGGCTCCGAAATTTGCCCCTACCCCGGCGATTTTGTCGGCCAACCCCAAATGGAGCAGCAACTCCGCCGCCGGTCGGGTATTGGCCATAATACGTTCCGGCGCTTTATCGAACACTTGCTCTTTCTTTTCCCAAGTCGTTCCGCCCTCCGCCTTCGTAAAGTTTTGAATCGTTACAGGATAGCGGCTTTGCGCTTCGGTTTGCGTTTCGTCCGGGCCGCTTGTCGCCGCCGTCCCTCCGCAAGCGCTTAATGTCAGCATCACGGCTAAAGCGATGCCTGTTAGCACATGCTTTTTCACTGATCATTCTCCCCCTTTATATTCCAAAAGCGAACCCCAGCCCGTTCGTAACGGGATTAATATAAGTCTGGCATTTGACTTGATAGAGCGACTCGATGGTTTCCGGCGTCAGTACCTGATCCGGCGTGCCGTGCGCATACACCTCGCCGTTTTTGATCGCATACAGATAATCGCAATAATGCGCGGCCATCTCCAAATCGTGAAGAGCCGCCAGTACGCCGATGTTTAAACCTTTCACACAGGACAAAATTTCCAGCTGATAGCGGATGTCCAAATGGTTCGTCGGTTCGTCCAAAATCATAAATTTAGGCTGCTGCGCGATGGTTCGCGCCAAAATCACCCGCTGTTTTTCCCCGCCGGACAGCGATAAATAACTGCGGTCTTTATAATCGATCAGATTCGTTCGCGCCAACGCTTCCTCCACGATCGCATAATCTTCCCGCTTATCCGACTCCAGCAATTTTTTATGCGGCGTTCGGCCCAGCATCACCATTTGCTGAACGGTTAAATCAAAATTCATTTCATTAAATTGGCCGACCACGCCGAGGCGCTGGGAAACTTTTTTTTCGGAGGTCTTCAGCACGTCCATGTCATCCAAAAAAACGGTGCCTTTTTGGGGCACTAAGCTTTTGTATATGCTTTTTAACAGCGTCGATTTTCCGCAGCCGTTAGGCCCGATCAGGCCGACGAATTGCTGGTTCTTCACCAGAATCGAAACATTTTTGACGATTTCCTTTTTGCCGATGCGGACTTCCATTCCTTTCGCGGTCAATTCCATTTTGTCACCCTCCGAAATTGTAGCCTTTTTTTACGATCATGTAGATGAATAACGGCGAACCGATCACCGAAGTAATGATCCCGATGGGTAATTCGACATTGTGTATGAGCGTTCCGGATAAGATGTCCGACCATATCAAAAACAGCCCCCCGAGCAGAAGCGTTCCCGGCATCAACCGCTTGTGGTCCGCGCCGAACAGGCCCCTGGAAATATGCGGGACAATCAGCCCCACGAAACCGATCATTCCAGCATAAGCAACCATGGTTCCCGTGATAAGAGCGGCGGCGATCATATAAAATTTACGGTAGGCGCTTAAATTGATGCCGAGGGTAATGGCGGATTCGTCGCCAACCAGCATCGTATTGAGCACCCGGTGTTGAAACAGAAACAGGGCGCATCCCAGCAAAACGACAACCGCCATGATCGGCGCTTTTTCCCAACTGGACGAGGCCAAGCTCCCCATGGACCAAAAAGTGACCGTCTTAATGCCTTCGGCATTGTTGGCAAAATAGATGATCAAACTTGAAAAGGAGCTGCACAACGCGCCGATGACAACCCCCGACAAAACGAGCTTCACTGAGGTCGCTTTGCCGCCGATGCTGGACAAAACAAGCACCGCGACCGAAGTGATCATAGCGCCGACAAAGGCTCCAAAAGCAACGCCGAACTGGGACAACAGGGCGCCGCTGCCAAACCCGACCAGAATAGCGAATGTCGCCCCTAGCGACGCCCCCGACGAAATGCCGAGAATATAAGGATCGGCGAGCGGATTTTGCACCACGGCCTGCATCACGGCTCCGCACAAAGAAAGCCCCATGCCGATGAGCAAGGCAAAAATGACGCGGGGCATTCGAACCTGCAAAATGATATTCAAGTAAGATTCGCTTTCGACTTGATCCAATGACCCCCATTGGCCGTTTGTCAATGTATGTACCATGATCTCCATGGCTTGACGGAACGGAATATGAACCTGACCGATGGATACGGAAAAAACGGCGGATATGAGAATCAAGCATAATAAGAAAAATATGAAAACATAGTAGATGCTGCCTAGCTTTTGTTTTTGGACGTCTACGCTGTTCAAAAATTCACCTCCTCAGCCATTGCGCTAGCAAAAAATATATGATAATGAGAATCATTATCATATATTACGTTATAATTTGCCAAAATTCAATCGCTATTGAGAAAATCGCAAAAATAAACAGCAGTAACTGAGAGTCGCTCTCAATTACTGCTGTTGTAATAGTACATTAGTTTTCGATAAAGGCGGAAAGCTTTTAAAAGTGGTGATCCCCTTGTGCTCCAAAGCCCGTCTGGCAGGATTCGAAAGCAGCGAAAGAAATCCCGTGTCCGGATTCAGTTTTGTTCGCAAATTCTCTTGTATTTAGTTCATTTTATAAAGCTTGTTTTCTTCAGCTTCACCACTTGCTCTTCGGACAGCCCCGTAACTTTGGCTACCAGCGATATCTCCATCCCCTCACGGAGCATATTGAGGGCAGTTTTCTCGATGCCCTTTTCCATGCCTTGTTCTATCCCTTTCTCTATACCTTCCTCCATACCTTCTTTCAAACCTTCCTCGTATTCCAAACGACTCCACGCGGGCATCAGTTTCATCATGGATTCACCTTCCTCCGGGTATTGTTCCTTCAACTCTTCCAGCAACCGCTTATCTTCCTCGGGATCGGTATTGAAATACAGATCCGCCACCGACATGATCAGGGCCATCGCGCATCATCCAACCTTCCTTGCAGCCGTAAAATCCTCCGTAAATAAATCGTTATGAACTTTGCGATAGACGTCAACAAAATCTTCATAATTTGGCTCATCAATCAAAAACATCAAATCGGCTTCCACAGGCGCCGGTTTGGGTTGGCACGGGAACGGGGAGCCTGCCTTTCAAGCGGCTATGTTCCATAAGCCAAATCGTAATCGGCACATAATGATCAATGAGAGCGGTCCATTTTGGGGTCGATGCCCGGCTTTTTTCATAAACCTTTAGGAGAAGGAGCTCTCGCGGCTGTATACTTTAAAAGCAAGCGCCGCCCAACCGCCCTGTTGCGGTAATTTATTGGTAACTTCTAGATCGTAATGCTTTTTCAAAAGGTTTGTGATCTTGTCCATGAGGTTCCCCCAAAATTTCCATGAAAATAATTGTAATCGTAACTGTCTCAGACTATCGTTTTTCATGAAGTGGGTTATGCCGAATTTTGCGGTCTATCCATTTGGAAGATAGTCCTCTACATCAAATTCTCTATCTTTAAAATAATATTTTCGATCCTCTTCCGTGATTTCCCGGACCACTTTGCATGGGCTTCCTACGGCAATCACATTATCCGGAATATTTTTCGTCACCACACTGCCTGCCCCGATCACAACGTTGTTGCCCACCTTGATATTTTTTCCATAATCACAGTGAAAAGGCGGTTCAATGTGTACATTTGCGCCTGCTTTTCCAAGAGTACTTCGGATCATTTCATCCATTTTTGCCTTTTCGTCCGGGCGTATTAAATTATACTTTCGTTAGATCCATCAGCTTCTGTATAGTCAACAACACACCATTCTCTTCATTGGACTTTGTGATAAAACTGGCCGCTTTTTTGGTATTCTCGCAAGCATTGCCGACCGCAAAGCTGTACTTTGCAATGCGCATCAGTTCCACGTCATTTTCACCGTCCCCAAAGGACATCGTTTCCTCGAACGTCACTCCGAGCATATCCTGGAGTTTTTTGACCGTTTCCCCCTTATGGGTGTGGAGCGCGGTAATGTCCAGCCATCTAGGTTCAGAATCAACGATGTAGATTTGCCCCAGCAGCATATTTTCCACATGTTTTCTTAACGCTGAACTGCGGCCTTCGGGATCGTAAACGGTAATTTTAATAAAATGACCGTCAATTTGCCTAAACGAGTCAAGTTTAACCACTTTTTCATAAGAGCCTTTAACCACGCTGAACAATTCGTCTTTTATCGTGGCATCAACATAAGCCGCTTCGCTGGTACAGGCAATAATCGTCATCTTCGGGTCAAAATTTTGAATCTCTTCAATGGATTTCCGGGCCAGATCATAATCAATCGTAAACTCCTTGACAACCTCCCCATCCTTTTTGATTCTTGTTGCGCTATCTCCCAGAATCCAGATGCCTTTGCCATGCTCTCCAAACAACTTCTCCACTCTCTCGCATTGCTTCCCGGTACAGGCAGCGAAAGCCATACCTTTTTTCTGCATTTCGGCATATACCCGGTTAAACAAATCGATATCAAACGATCCCTCATTATTTAAAAAAGTACCGTCCAGATCGGTCACGACGAGTTTAATCATGTCAGTCCTCCTTCTAGTGCACGTTCTTATCTTCGTCCTCATCCCCATTTCCATGAACATTGCGTGTGAACTTCTCATGTAAACGTCGGGCGTAAATATGTGTCCGGGGAGATTCAACCGCACCTCTAACCGCAAAATAGACGCCAATCAGTATGCATATACCTAAAACGGCTTGAACGATGATTGACATGGCGCACTCTACCCCCTTTTATAAAAGTTAATACAACCCCTTTATAATGTAGTTTTATAAAGTATCTGCACCAATCACGTGATAACTTGGCTGATACATTAAAAGCATAAATGTTGGAACGCGTTACATGTCAAGGTTTAATTCTATTCAAATAAATCCTCAATGGAACGAACCGGTTTCACCTCCACGGGCTGTTTCGGCATCGATAGACACGTGTAGGTTCCAGTCCATATGACGGCACATAAGATAATGTATGAAAGCATCCTAAATCCTCGCTTTCTCTTGTTTGCTTAAAATGCGGTTTATTTTCTCCGCGCTCAACATCATGAAGATAAGAAAAGCAAGCACAACAAACGGGAACAAGGTTATGTCCGTCTGTGTGGCGATGATTCCAAAAAGCGGGGGAAGAAATGTGGTTCCCGTATATGCGGCCGCCATCTGATACCCCATCAGCCTCGCTGAATTTTCCCTTCCAAACCGGGCCGGCGTTTCATGAAGAAGCCCTGGATAGACGGGAGCAAGGCCGAGTCCAATCAGAATGAATCCAATGAGGGAAAGCGGAACGGACAGCGGAAGCAAAAGGATGATCCCGCCGGCAATGGCGACAATCTGACCGCACCGGATTAACACACGATTATGGACTTTCATCGTAATAAAACCGGTAACCAGCCTTCCGACGGTAATTCCCCCGTAGTATAAAGAGATCCAGCCGGCAGCCGTCTCCGCCGCAATATTTCCCGCACCGACCAGGTAGGTGGCTCCCCATAACCCTACCGTGGTTTCAACCCCGCAATAGAATAAAAAAGCGATAAGGGAATATTTGACGCCTTTGATGCGGAGGACATTGGCTTTGGAACTTCCGTTCGGCTGCACGATCACGGATTCAACTTGGGTCTGTTGTACTTCGTTTTGCGAATGTTCAAGCTCGCGGCGGGCGGCGACGCGTTTCCATAGGGGGAGCGTAACAAACAAGATAATGACGAGTCCGAACTGTACCATCGAAATTGCTGCATACCCCCCTCTCCAGGAGTGATGGCCGGCAATATAGGCGGACATAATAATCGGCCCCATGGTTGCCCCCACACCCCAGAAACAGTGCAACCAGTTCATATGATAGGCGTTGTAATTTTCAGCCACATAGTGATTCAGGGCCGCATCAACGGCACCTGCGCCAAGGCCAAGAGGAATGGCCAGAAGAACAAGCCAGATCATCGAGGGAGCCACAGAGAATCCAAGCAGCGCACCGGCAGTCAGACAGCAGCTAATCAGGGTAACCTTGCCCGTCCCCAAGCGCTGAATTAGGCTCCCGCTAGCCAGACTGGATACGATGGTCCCTCCCGCCACAACCATGGACAAGATCCCGGCAGAGCCGAAGGAAGCACCGATGTCGGGCCATATCACGGGCCAGGCCGATCCCAGCAAAGAATCGGGAAGCCCCAGGCTAATAAACGCCAGATATATAATGATTAAGAACCAAGTTGCCATAGCAGTTCCCCTTTCATAGTGAAGGTATATGATCCCAGTTTCATCTGCTTCCTAATGAAAGCACCTTACTTAAATCACTTTATAAAGTTCATTTATTTAATATGCATCAGCAGCTCTCTTTTGTCAATACATGGAGTTGAACGGCAAAAAGAAAACCCCAAGATTCGATCAAGGGGTTCCAAGTCAATTAAAATGGCTTAAGGCCGGCTCCAATTCTTTGAGCGTCAGCCAGCGCATGCCCGTCTCAAAATCCTGTTGAAAGGTCTCCTGCAGAATCACTTCAGGATATGACGGCATGGGATGCTGAGTCCGATAAGCTTCCCACGCGGAGTTCCAGATATCCGCTCCCACCATGTCCTGGTATATCACGATTTTGTCCGGAGCAAGCACGGCATTTACGCTTTGAATGACTTGGCATACCGAGCCCACAAACGTTTCCTTGTCCATCTCATGATACCAGTCCACATCCATAGGAAGGAACTTGATCTCTCCGGCCATGCCGTTTTTTCCTTTGAATACTTTTCCATCAAGATAAATGCCCATACCTGGCGGGTATTTCGCGGGAAAATAAATACCCAGTACACATTGCTCGTCATCCGGATCCCGGTTCGCACAATACCCGCTGATAGCGGCATTAACATCATTCTCCACCATAACGGGCAATCCAAATTGCGTTTCAATATCTTCAATCATGCGCACACCCATCAGCGCCTGATGAGCGCTCACCGTAATCTCGCCATTGACGGCCTGTCCGGGAATGCCGATGCCAATTACTTTAATGGAGGGATACAACGTGAGGAAGCGTTCAATCATGTCATAGAACTGTTGCCGGTCAAAAACAGGCATTACATATTCTTCTTTTTGCAAAATATGATCTTCCAGATTCACGACTGCCGCGGAAATAAGCTCCTGCCCTTGGGTCTCCTTCATGTAAATGACGAGCGCGAGACTAAAATCGTAATTGTATCGATAGGTTAGCGCCGGTCTTCCCCCGTTGGACGGAACGGTTTCGTCCTCAAATATCTCACCAAGGTCATGCAGTTCTTTTACGAGGGAATTCACCGTAACTACGCTCAGTTTGGTCAACGCAGCCAGCTGTGGTTTGGTTGCCGTTTCCACCCGTTTCATCGCCTGGCGCACATTGTTTAAATTGATTTCTTTTATTAAATTAGCGTTTGCTTTTTTCATCAGTATCCCTCTTTAATGAGCATGTTTCCAATCCATAACCTGTTCGCACATATAGATAATTTTACACGGATATCCCCCGGTTTTCATCTTTTTCTATATGCCGCCGACAGGGTAGCAATCGATAAGAAACGTAAATTCAATTTTTCGGGTACAATAAAAACGATTGTCCACCTTACAATTTAGGAGGAAAATGTGATGAATGACGCCAAAAACGGTTCGCTGACCCGTTCCATCATCCCGCACCTGTGGTTCGACAAAGCGGCCAAGGAAGCCGCGGAGTTCTATTGTACCGTCTTCCCGGATTCTAAAGTCACGAGCGCAGTGACCTTGCGCGATACGCCCTCGGGCGATTCCGATCTCGTTACGTTTACCGTCTGGGGACATCCGTTTATGGCGATCTCTGCGGGGCCGTACTTTAAGATCAACCCTTCCATCTCGTTTATCGTAAATTTCGACCCGTCCCGGGAGGAGAACGCAAGGGAGATGCTCGACGAGGCGTGGAGCAAGCTGTCCAAAGACGGCACCGCGCTTATGCCGCTGGATAAGTACCCGTTCAGCGAACGGTACGGCTGGATTCAGGACAAGTATGGCGTTTCGTGGCAGCTTATGCTGACGAATCCGGACGGGGAGCCGCGGCCGGCGATCATCCCCTCCATGATGTTCGTGGGCGAAAATTACGGTAAAGCGGAACAAGCGCGCGAGTTCTATCTTTCGGTCTTCCGCAATGCCAAATCAGGAAACCTGTTTCGGTATGGCCCCGGCCATGAGCCGGACCGGGAGGAAGCGGTGATGTTCACCGACTTTATGCTGGAAAATACCTGGTTTACGGCCATGGACAGCGCGCATGAACACCATTTCAACTTCAACGAAGCGGTTTCCCTGTTGGTTAATTGCGAGACGCAGGAGGACATAGACTACTACTGGGAAAAACTTTCCGCCGTCCCCGAAGCCGAGCAGTGCGGCTGGCTCAAAGACAAATACGGCGTTTCGTGGCAAATCTCCCCCGCTCTGCTGGACGAAATGATGACCAAGGGCACGCCCGAGCAAATTGACCGCGTCACGCAGGCGTTCTTGAAAATGAAAAAGTTCGACCTTGCGGAGCTGCAAAAAGCGTTCCAAGGGGATCGAGGATAAATCGCCGCGCTTGAATGAACTCGTAAAAAACGGGAGAATGACACGGCCCGCCGGCCGGCATCCTCCCGTTTTGCACTTTATTTTGCCGTTCAAATTATTCAGTTATGCCCAAACTTCGTTTATACGCAAAAATCTCTTCGACAGCCTGCTGATAGCCGCCCGCGGCCCGGAACGAATCGCCGAGTTCAACGCATGCCTTGCGGATCGACGGATCGCCCAGCACCTTCTCCGCCGCCTCTCTGAGTTCTCCCGCAGTTAAGTCTGCTTGATTTAACTGGACGCCTGCGCCCAGTTCAGCGACACGCCGGGCTATTACAGGCTGGTCGGCGCTTTGGGGCAGTACGATCAGCGGCACGCCATAATACAGGCCTTCACTGGTGCTGTTCATCCCGCCGTGGGTGATAAACAATTTAGCGCGCTGCAGCACTTCCAGCTGCGGTACGTAGCCCGCCACGATAAAATTCGCCGGAATATCTCCCAATTCCTCCATCCGGGTTCGGCTGCCAACGGATAAAATCACGGTGTACTTTGTTTCGGCGAACGCCGCAAAACAAAGCTTGTAAAAATCCAACGCCTGGTTGAAAACCGTGCCGAGCGATATGTAAATCAGGCGTTCCGTGTCCACTCGGGAGAAATCAAATGAATCGTTGGAGCGCGGCACGACAGACGGCCCGACAAACTTGTACGTCTCATCGAAACTTGCTCCATCGGGTTGGAAGGGTCTCGAAGTGTAAACAATGGTCATGGGCGCTGGATTGCAAAAAACTTCGTAAGCGGAGCCCGCTTGCACATGGTATTTCGCTTGCACCTCGCTGACCAGCTGCTGGAACTCCTTAATGGCCCGTTCATTCACGTCTGCCGGAAAATGGCGCGACAAGCCCTCCTGCAGACGGTCAAAGCCGCTTTGCTCCATGGCAAAACTCGAGCATGAGTTGATCGCCGGCAAACCGAGGATTTGCGCAAGCAAACGCCCGCAGCCGAACATCGAGTCATGGATGATGTAATCAAAGCGCTCTCCCTTGGTTTGCTCCAGGACGCTGGGAATGACGATATCGGCGGTGCGCAATAGTCCGCCTACCCGCGCCCAAGGCGTTCTTCCGCCCGCAAGGAACGCCTCCAGAAATTTCCCGACGTCGAAGGTGATCGCTTTTGCGCCCGTCCGCTCCACGCGATCGCGAAATTGCTCGGCAACGAAATACACCACCTCTTCGCCGCGATGGACAAGTTCCTGCACCACACCGAGAGTTGGATTGATATGTCCCTCGGAGCCTCCATTGATAAATAAAACGCGTGCCATAGCCATCACCCTTTCTTGACAAATTTATTCGTATTCTCCGCCGGTCGGCTTCAATTCGTCAAGCGGAACAAGCGACGCGGCGGCAAACAGCAATTGCTCCTTGCTGACCGACTTGGCCGTGCTGATGGAAATATGCGTCGATCCGCGCGTGATATACCAAGTCCCGTTTCCTTCCTCCTGCTGCCGCAAATCCATGCTCGACTGCCGGACGGCAAAATGCGGGTATGTCAGCTTCACCACCCCAGCTTTCTCTTGCTCCGCTGTCATTCCGTAGTCCGTAGCAACGCCTTTTCGCGGTACGTAAGGATCAAAAACGCGGGCGGCTTCGGCTTGTTCCCGGATGTGTTTTACTTCTTCGCTTGTATATGGGATGGTAACGAAACGGTCGGAGTAGTATTCGTCGCTTGCGTACTGGCCAAATTCTTGCAGTCCGCCCTTTTTCATCCAATACAGCTTGACGTGGGACTGATCCTTGCCGAACGCGGCCAAAACCGCCCCCTCCTCGGTGATGGAAACAGCTTCCGCGCGCAACGCTTCGTTAAGGTTGCTCCGCTCGATATGCCCGTCTTTCCACCGGTAAATCGACGTATGCGGGACCGTCCCCGAGCTCACGATCACCTCAGGCAAGCCGTCGTGGTCCACATCCGTTTCCGCGGCATAACCTTCATCGATCACCATAAGCTGCACCGGCTCCCCGTCTTGCAACTCAATGTAACGGGTCATGGAAGCGGCCGCGCCGACGGCGCCCTGGATTTTGACGACTTTTTTACCGAATAACATAATGCTCTCGACAGTCACAGCGTCGTCCTGATCGTAATGATATCCGGCTACCGTTCCCAAATCGTACACGAGATGATCTCGGACTAAGGCTGCATAAAGAGAATCGGTATCGTTCTTGCGGGTATAAATGACGATCTTGTTTCCCCGGGAAGCGTCTCCCCCGCTCAAAGCTGTTTCTTTCACGATGCGATCCGCCTGCTGCAACCCTTCTTCCAGCACTTGGACTTTCCCGGAGCCTTCATATTTTTGCCACAATAGCGGCAGTTCCCCGCCTTCAGCGGCATCTGCAAAGGTTGCCGAAGCGCTGGCCGTATTCGATATTTGCGGCGATGCCGGGCTGTCCTTTGCCCCGGAAGCTTGCCCGGGATCCGCAACGTTCCCGTAAGCTGCGCTCAACAACAAGCAGGCGGCGCTAATGACCAAAATTTTAAAATTCAAATAAGATCACTCCAAACGACTATGATACTCTTATAGACGCATGAACATGGAAAAAGTTGATATTACTCCTTGTTTTGCTGTAACTCTTATTATACACATCAAGAAAAAGAGGTAAAAACCAGGAAGCGATCCGATATCACGCGAGTGATACAGGATCGCTTCTTCATTTTGGCTGTTTGTTGAATTAACCGTTCCTTTTTTTCTTCAAATCTTCCGCAAGCTGCAGAGTCCGATTTTTGCTCAACGGGTACAGCAGAACGATAACTAAAAATGCAAAGAGAATAATGATCGCCGGCGCGAGAGTAGCCAGCATATAGATACCGTCCAAGGTTCTTTGTTCCTGAACTTCAAGCTTAACATTGTAGCCAACAAGTCCGATGGCAAATCCGCCAACTCCTCCGGCGACCGCTTGGCCCACCTTTCGCGAAAATGAATAGACAGAATAGATGGTACCGTCCTCCCTCAAACCTGTTAGAGATTCATGATAATCAATGATGTCCGTGACAAAGGCCCAGATCATTAAGTTAAAGAAAGCGTAACCAAACATGCCGATAGCGGAAAGGGCCACAAATTGATTGGCTGAAAGATCCGGTAAGAAGTACAGTATTCCATATGCCATGACGGTCAGAAGCAACCCCACACAGGTAATTTCTTTCTTGCCAAATTTTGCAACCAGCGGTTTGGCCAGGGGCATGGCGATGAGAACGGTTGCCACCTGCATTACACCTACCAGGCTTAATGCTGTAGAGCTACTAAAATAATCTTTAAACAAATATACGTTGGTACTTCCCATCAAGGTCAAAAACACTATAAAAATCAACGATGCAGCCAAAATTGAAATCAGCGGCTTGTTTTTAAGCAATCCCTTTAATGTTGTAGACATAGAGGATTTAACTTTATTATTTGAGTTGTAGGAAGTAATTCGCTCTGTAGACAATCGGAAGCATCCAAGATATGAAGCCAAAGATAAAATGGCAAAGAGAACAGCAGCAAGCAAAATTCGGTTTGCGTCTATCTTGTTGTCTACAAAAATAATCAATGGGACTACCGCATTGACAAACAACTGAGCGATGGTGGCACCGAGCGTACGGAAAGTAGATAAAGTAGTGCGTTCAACAGGATTACCTGTGATGACAGATGCCATAGAACCATAAGGAATGTTGACCGTGCTGTACAAAGTACCCCATAAAATATAAGTCACATAGGCATACGCAACGTAAAAGCCGTCTGACAACCCGGGAATGTGTACAAACATTAACACGCCACAAATGACGAGCGGAAATGACATTCTAAAAATCCAGGGCCGGAACTTCCCCTGTTTGCCCGGATTTCTTGTGTCGATAAATCTGCCCCATGTAATGTCCGCGAGCGCATCCCATAGTCTTGCGATCATGAAGAGAACCCCTACAGCAACTGGGCTGATCCCCAGAATGTCTGTATAATAGACCAATAAGTAGGATCCTACGAGCATAAAGAAGAAGTCATTGCCTAAATCCCCCAACATATAGCCGAACTTATCTCTAAAACCAAACTTTCTGGTCTGTGTGCCTGTTTGCTCAATTTGCAAAGTTTCGAGATTTTTTTCCGGATTCATGTTTCCTCCACCCCCGCTGATTATTCGCTCTGTTTATAATGGAAATCAGGAATTTGCGTCCACCGTTTCCTTAATTCATGGGCTGCGGCTTTAGGCTTGCGATCCCTGGTGAAGATCCCTTTTTTATTGCCCTGTACACGGATGATTCCCTGACTTGTGGCAAAATCCGCAAAATTCCAGACCTGCTCCCCCACGAAATGGTCAAATTCATCAAAGATTTCGTGGTTTGCCTTGTAAAACTCCACTTGGTATTCTTCCGTAAACATAATGGGTTCCACATCATGAAGGCCGGCGATCGTATCGGTTCCATATTCGGTCATCATAATCGGCTTTTCCGGGCAGCGCTGCAGCCAACCGTTAAGTTCTTCGCGTAACTTGGCTTTCGCGGACTTTAAATCTCCCCCATCAACATACCAGCCGTAATAACGATTAAATGCCAGCACATCCACCAGCTCGGCGATTTTATCCGCCTTTGGCGAAGCCTCGATATGAGTGACTAAGGTAACCGGGCGTTGTTGCGGGTCGGCTTCCCTCATCAATTCAATAAGCGGTTTGAAGTATTCATAGGCACCTTCTTCATAAGAAGCTGGCTCATTAGCTACATTCCACATCACTACGCAAGGATGATTTTTGTCGCGTTTAACCAAATCGTTGATCACCTGCTGATGATGCTCAAAAGTCTGTACCTCTTTCCACGTATTTTTCTTCTCACCGCCGGTTAACATCACCAGAAAATTCAGATCCAGACCTACAGCAGGAGTTTCATCAATAACCACAAACCCTTCCCGGTCGGCGAGACGCATGATTTCTTCCGCATAGGGATAATGAGCGGTGCGGAAAGAGTTGGCCCCCATCCATTTCATCAGATTAAAGTCCATGATATTAGCGGCTTCATCCATCCCTCTTCCGTGAATGGGCGTGTCCTCATGTTTGCCAAACCCTTTAAAATAAAACGGTTTATGGTTGATCAGAAACTGTCCGTTCCTAACTTCCACAGTTCTCACGCCAAAGGGCTGCTCGTATACATCGATCAAGCTGTTATCCCGGATTAGCTCTATTTTTAATGTATATAAATAAGCGTTCAAAGGCTGCCATAGCCGTACATCGGAAATGGTGACAGCACCTTCGGCACCGTCTGCCGCGGCTACCGCTCGCCCGTCTTCGTCAAGCACGGTTACGTGAACGTCGGCGGAGCCCGAAAAATCTACAGAATAATTCACCACACCGGAATTCCCGGCAATGTCCGTAACCACCGTGACATCCTGAATAAACGTTTGAGGAGTCGTGTAAATCTTCACGGGGCGCTGAATGCCGGCATAATTAAAGAAATCGAAATTGGGACGGTTTTTAAGTTCTTTACCGCCTCCCGGAAGCTCAATCTCCGTATAAAGCCCTACAGGCAGCGTCGAATAATCAACAATATTGTTAACGGCCACAGTCAAACGATTTGCCCCCGTATGGACGAAATCATCAATCACCGCTTCGAAAGGAAGGAATCCCCCTTTATGTTCGACAACAAACTCCCCGTTGACATAAACCTTGGCCGTATGTGTGGCTGACCCAAACCTTAACACCAAACGCTCGTCCTTCATCGCACCGGGCAATGTAAATTCTTTCTCGTACCAAACCCAACCTACATGATCACGAATATCGGCGGTTACCCCGATATCGTTGAAAGAGGCTGGGACGGCCATTGGAATCGCATCTTGCAATCTGGATTTATACCACTGCTCATCAAAACCGGCACCATGATCGAGCTTGAAGTTCCACACTCCATTAAGCTCAAGCAAACTGCGGGTTTCGGTCATTATGGGATACAACATCAACAACACTCCTTGTTTCATGCTCTGGTCATGTACCCTCATAATAATGAAATCCTGTTTGTCCAACTACCGTTTCCCCGACTTCCTCTTTGCACTTTGCCGACTATTTTGCGCCAACAAAAAAACCGGTCAACGTCAGGTTGACCGGAGCATAAGCAATTTTCCGAACTCGTTACTTATTGTTTTTCGCCCACTCGTTGAGCTGCTTTTGTTTCTCCGCGATAATTTTATCGATTCCGGCGGATTTCAACTTGGAAATAAATTCGGGCAATATCTTATCCGGATCGACGCTGCCCGTTTCGAGCGGAAGCTTGTATTCCGTAACCACATTGGACACCGCGGCGTATTCCGTCTTAACAGGACTTGCATCGAACGTAAAGCCAAGCGCCTTGGATTTTATTGCCGACTTGTTGAATTCATCCATTTGCTGCCAAATCGTCGGGTCGCTTCCTTTAAATACATAAGACAGGAATTGATTGCCGAACAACCATCCCAAATTTAAACTGTAGCCCGAAGTTTGAGCGTCGATGCCATGAGGAAAATCAATGACGTTATCCGAGTGTGACACATAATGCTTCCCTTCGATCCCCCAATCGAATAGATTCACGATTTCTTTGTCCGAATACATCAGGTTCAGGAAATCCATTGCTTTGTCCGGTGTTCTGGAATTGACCGGAATCCCCCACATAACACTCGTTACGTTTGAGGTTGTCGATACCGGCGGAAGCAAGCTTGCCGTAACCACCGCTACGCCGCTGCTCTTCGATTCTTGCTGTTCAAACCCGGGCTTCATGTTGGAGAAGTAGGAAAAACCGCGATTGAACCTGATTAAATCGAACTGGGACGTTTTATTCGTTGCGGCATCTTTCTGGATTAAACCTTGAGTGTACCAGCTTCTCATCTTTTGGAGAAACTGCGCATATTCCTGAGATTCGTATAAATTGACGACTTTGAAATTGTTGTCATAATTCGGCAATACGCCAATCGAATCGCCGAGCGTGTCGAACGTGTGGTACGAATCAAGCATGGACCGGCCAATGTTGCCCGGAATCAACGGCGCTACATTGGGCTCATTAGCCTTGATCGTTTTCAAGACCGCCTCTACATCATCCAGCGTACGAATGTGGCTGACGTCGATATGATATTTATCCGCGAGATCCTGCCGCATGGTAAATCCATGATTGTTGGCAAAGTCGCGTACCGTCGGAATACCGTAAATAGCCCCTGAAATTCGGGCCGCTTTCAAATAGACGGGGTCCAGCGCTTTTTGTATCCCTTGGCCATGCTGCTCAAGCAGCTGGTCCAGCGCAACGAGTTGCCCTTTTGCAACATAGTTGCTGTAATTATTTGCTTCGACAAACATCAAATCCAGCTTGTCCTCACTGCTGAGCATCAGATTGACTTGTTGGTCCCAGTTCCCGTAGCTGATCGGTATTAATTTTACGGTTGCATTGATTTTCTCCTGTGCGATCTTGTTAATCGAATCCTGCACCAAAGGCAAGTCCTTTGGCACTGCTCTGAAGATCGGGAAAGCCACATTCAGCTCCACCGCTTGTTCCGTCGGCTTCGCGGACCGATCTCCCGCTGCCGGCGCTTGTCCATTATTGCCGTCACATGCAGATAAAAGAAGCGCCGCCGCAACGAGGAGAGCGCTTACACCCTTTAGGCTTATCGTCATGACCATTCCCCCTGATTTGCCTGGCGATATTCGTTTGGAGTAAGGCTGGTGTACCTCTTGAACATCCGGGAAAAATGAGAAAAGTTAGCATAACCGATATGGGATGCGACGGCGCTGATCGGCATATCGGTATTGGCGAGCAGTTCTTGCGCCCGCTTGAGCCGTTCCTGAAACAAATAATCCGAGACAGCCATCCCGGTCTCTTTCTTGAAGATCCGGGTCAGATAGTCCGGGTTCAAAAACACGTGATTCGCTATGTCTTCCCGCGACAGATCTTGTGCAATATGAAGTTTAATGTAATGCTTGACTCTTTCGATAACACTCTTCGATTGCTCAACCGTGTTTACATATTCCAGCGCTTTGCCAACCGTATGCTTCATCCATGCGGTCAGTTCGGTCACGGAACGGGTTGCGCTCGCAGCAAGTCCCACTGAAACGTTATCGCTGAACAATTGATGAGCCTGAATCCCTTTGGTCTGAAGCATATAATACAACATCTGCTCGAAATCCTGATAAAATTGGCGCAGCAGCTTCGCATCCAATGCATCCTGCTGCACGAGCCGATCTAAATAACCGGCCGCCTCTTCCAATACCCGGCTGTCCTTTCCCTCCTTCAGCATGAGCGCCCACAAGCTCATATCAGGGAGCCGATTGACGGGAGGTAGTAATCGAACACGGGACAGCAGGAAAACCTTATTGTTATATGCAACATTGTTTACCTCTAAAGCGTTAAGCCGGTTTACCATATCGAACATCTCGTGTCCGCGGACACTTTCTCCGATGTAACAGGATAAATCGCAGTAAAAATACTGCCTGCAACTCGCGATGTATTGTTCGCAAGCTTCCCTCAGCGATGATTCGATCTCTCCATTGCTCTCCGCGGATAAAATGGCCAGCAATCGTCCGCTGCCGATCACAATTACTTTTCCGTCTTGACGGGGACCGAGCAAAATTTCTTCGGCAGAACTTCTAAGCGCAAATTCCAAAATCTTCTCATCGCGCAAAGTCAATAGTTTATGCCACCTCTGCACACTAATAAGAACCGGCACAAATTTCATATCTTCGGTATAAGGGAGATTGCGCTCGTCCGCGGCCCGCTTTACCGACTCCGCTTGCGGCGGGATCGTCTGGTCCAAAATATCCAGCCAAAACCGTTCGATCAACACCGGCTGATGCCGGAACCAGAATCGGCCATATTGGCTGTATTCGGCTAATTCCGTTTTCTTGTTAATTTTATGGATCGCTTTAAGAAGTACTTTCTCAAGCTCGCCAAAAGGGACCGGTTTGAGAATGTAATCCAGACTCCCTAATTGGAGAGCCTCCTGGGCATATTTGAAATCGGCATGGCAGGTCAGGAAAATCGTTTCCGTCTGCGGATACCGCTCCCTGACCCATGCCGTCAACTCCAATCCTGTGGCCTGCGGCATTTCAATATCGCACAGCATCATATCGATCCGTTCTTTTTCGAACAGCTCCCTGGCTTGTTTTACGGTAAAAGCGGTGAACACGGCTGTTATGCCTAGCTTATGCCAATCCATTCCCGAACGGATCCCCTCTACGGCATGAATTTCATCGTCAACAATCAATAATTGAAGCATTCCTTAGACTCCTCTTTCCGAATAATATGGAAGCCTGATTTCTACAACGGCACCGCGCGGAAAACCGTTATAACAAGAAAGGGCCGCTTTATCGCCATACAACAGCTGCAATCGCTTGCGAACATTCCATATTCCGATATGCTCGCCTTTTTCGTCAATGACACGGTTTCCTGAGCGTATCTGAGTTAGTATCTCCTCCTCGAACCCTTTCCCCGTATCGCGGATGAAGATCTCGATATATGGCTCCAGCCCGGTTTCCTGTAAATCGATATCTACAGATAAATGTATAGGCTCCTCCAGCGTCACGCCGTGCTTGATCGAATTTTCCAAGAAGGTTTGGATTACTAGCGGCGGTACTTGAACATTCTCCAGAAAGTCAGGAACGTTGATGGTACAGGTTAAGCTGTGCGGAAAGCGGAGTTCCTGAATCCGGACGTAGTTGCGGACATGCTGCAATTCCTCCTGCAGAGAGACGAACGTCAAGTTGCTGCGGAACATGAAACGGAAATACTGCACCAAACACAAGATCATTTCTTGAATCAATTCGTAGTTTTTTACTTGGGCCAGATTAAACAAAATGTTCAAGGAGTTCATGAAAAAATGCGGATTAATCTGAAGCTGCAGGTGCTGCAGTTCCGCCTTTTGTTTACTCAACTGCTCTTCGTACACGCTGATTTTCAAATCCTCAATTTGCCCCATCATCGTGTTGAAGGTTTCATTAAGCAACAGAAATTCATCGGATGTACGGTACGGCTTGATTCGCATTTTTACGTTGCCCTCGTCGTTGATCCTTCTCATAACGGAAATCAACCGTTTGAGCGGCAGGAGAAGGATATGGCGAAGCAACAGCAGGCTGAGCGGGATAAGACCAATGGAAGCCAGTGAAATGAACGCAATGATTCGCGTCAAATGCGGCAGATTCTGCAAAATTTGCTCATTCGGGATAGCCGCTACCAGGTTAAAATCACCTATTTGCGAAGATTCCCCGACGATTAACACCTTATTTTTACTTCCAGACGTGTAAGACTGCTCAAACCCCATCGTGAAATCGATATTTTCAACCATCAAAGGATTGGTGCTGACCATCGGTTCTCCCTGATTGGTTACGAGCAGCGCGCTTCCTTCCTTGCCCAGATCGATCAAATGAAGCGGGATAAGCAATGTTTTCGCGTTTACCCATGCCCCGATATAAAGGTCGCCCGATTGAAGCACTCGCAGTACATAGTAGTCTTGTCCGATTTTCCGCACAAACCATTTGCTGCTGCCGGTCTCCGCAAGAATGGTGCGATCACCAAGGAAACGGTGCAAAAACTGCTCTACCTGATCCCTTTCCGAAAAGGGAACCCCGTCCTTAAAAACGTCCAATAAATCCTGCCTTGCACGGGAATACACAAAAAAAGCATCGACGGATTTGTAGAGAGTAATATCGTTCGCGAGCGTAAGCGAGACACGGTACTTGGCCATTTGGTACTCGTCCTCCGAATTAGGGGCGCCCATAGACTGGATGCTGTAGTCGTAAGTCAACAAACGAATTAGATTTCGATCCGCATCCTGCAGTTGGGTGTCGATCTGTCTTGTGTATAAAGAAAGTAAATTTTTATTGGAGAGCGTCACTTGGTTACGCACAACGTGGATGCTGTAGTAGTTGTTATAGATCAGCAGCGTGATGAGCGGAATCAAAACCAGCAGCAGCCCCACAACCATCTTGAATCGCAGCGAATTCAGTGAAATATGCCGGATTTTCATGACTCTTCACCCCACGTTCTCATTAAAAGACTGCCGAAGCGGGCTAGGGCAGTCCTGTCATCATCCTATTATCGGTTATTTTTCGATTACAGAATCATAACAAATTTCTCATTCCCACACTACCGTTTTGACGACAATTCACTGTGCATCTTACGACATACTCTTATTTAAGCTCTCACAAGCGTAAGGCCATTTTCTCTAAACGCTAAAGAAGAGAGGGGGCCCCCTCTCCTCGTGAACTCTGCTTGTTCCATATGGTATATATTGGGGGCAAGGCTGACCAGGTATTGAAAATTGACTTAAATCACATCGTGTGTTAGCATGATTTTAGCCAATAACCGAATATAAAAGTTTTCTAGGGTTCCGCGGTCGCAAGACTGGTCTGGTCCGAGAGAAAACGCACAGCCAAGCGGCTGTGACACGGAGGGATAAAAGCCTGGGAGATAAACGCATTTAGCGGTTTATTTCCCAGGCTATTTTTTTGTGGCTAAATTTAGGTTCAACCTAATCATCCGTGCTTGACAGTCAAGCCGGCAACAGACCGTGGCCTGGAGCGAGACTCGCTATCCGGTGGCTTTGCACGATTATCCCGTTTGACCAGGTGACTTGACTTCCTGAACCAAAGGAATAAAGGTGCAAAGTGGTTTGGAGAGCCTACCTCCATCGACTTTGGTCTTGAGCCCAAATTTAAAAAAAGAGTTTAAGGAGGAAAGAGTTATGAACAAAACGTGGATTTCCGTCATTGTTGCGGCTATATTCGAGGTTGCTTGGGTTATTGGGTTGAAGCATGCGGATCACTTTTGGGAATGGGGTGGTACACTGATCGCTATTTACATCAGCTTTTATTTGATGATCAGGGCAGCGCGTTCATTACCGGTTGGAACGGTATACGCCGTATTTGTCGGCTTGGGGACGACAGGGACTGTGGTTGCCGATATCCTTCTGTTTAACGCTGACTTAAGCGCTGCGAAAATAGTTTTGATCGGCCTGCTGCTCATTGGCGTGATTGGACTGAAAATGCTTAGCAAAAACAAGAAGGAGGAGGCAAGCGGAATATGAACTGGGTGTATTTGATTCTGGCCGGCCTTTTTGAAATGACCGGGGTACTGCTTATCAACAAGTTTAATCAATCCCGCAATTGGCAATCGTTAACTCTTTTGATAGCTGGTTTTGGCCTTAGTTTTGTATTTTTGTCATTGGCCATGACAACACTCCCCATGGGAACAGCTTACGCCGTATGGACTGGAATCGGCGCTTCTGGCGGAGCGATCCTGGGAATGATCCTCTATAATGAGCCGCGAAACATAATGCGCATTTTGTGTATAGGATTGGTCCTCGGCTCTGCTGTGGGGCTGAAACTAGTCAGTTAGGAAAAACGTATATCGGCGTACTTTCAAGGAAACATGAAATTGGGAAATAAGCGTCGATGTATTTGCAATTAATGGTCAGAGTGGGGCCGGTCAAACACACTTTTGCCCGCCATCCGACTAGGCGATAAAAATAAAAAGGAGCTTATAACAATGACCGTAAAAATAAAAAAATGCCGCCGTGAAGATTTGCAAACACTCCAAGAAATAAGCATTGAAACCTTCAACGATACATTTAAAGATCAAAATTCACCCGAAAACCTGCAAGCCTATTTGGAAAAAGCATTTAACGCTGACCAGTTGGAAAAGGAACTGTCCAATAGCTTTTCGGAATTCTATTTCATCTGGTTTAATGAAGAACCCGCCGGATATTTAAAGGTAAATATGAATGACGCCCAATCCGAAAACATGGGTGATGATTCCCTCGAAATTGAGCGGATTTATATAAGAAACAAATTTCAAAGAAAAGGGCTGGGAAAATATCTAATCAACAAAGCGCTGGAAATAGCCATAAGCCAAGCCAAAAAGACGGTCTGGCTGGGAGTTTGGGAAAAGAACGAAAACGCCATCGACTTTTATAAAAAAATGGGTTTTGTTCAAACCGGGGCTCACTCTTTTTATATGGGGGATGAAGAGCAGGTTGATTTGATAATGTCCAAAACACTAGGAGGGTCACAATGATATATAGAAACGCTACTGTTGAGGATATATCTGCTATAGTGGATGCAAATGAGCAAAAAATATCCGATATTGATAACTTTTATAAACCATATCAATCACAAATCATACGCTGCCCATACCAAAAAGCTTGGTCTTGACGTGATTAAAAGCTTTGATTTCAACAATAATACTTACTAAGAATTGGGTTGTTACACTGCAGAGTAATCAGCTTTCTGAATTCAAAAAAAGAAAAAGCGAGCATTTGTGGAAATCCGGCCACGAACACTCGCTCTTTTTGAATTTCAAAATGGATTCATTTAATACCTTTTCATAGACCCAACTGAAGCTGCTGAATTAGCAGATCCGTAAAGTGTGCGGCATGAGCGGCAACGGCATCCAAATTATCATCGAAGCTGTTAGCCGTCACACCGCCATGTCCGGCGATATCGGATACCGCTTTTACAGCTAATACCGGTATTCCATATTGCGCAGCGGCCTGCACTATGCCAAGCCCTTCCATATCCGATACCTTGGCGGCGGGGAAGGTTGATTTGATCCTTTCTACCCGCTCCGGCTCACTCATGAATGAATCCAGGGTCAGTACTAATCCGAAATCGAGAGAATACTGGAGCTCTGCCGCTGCAGCTACTCTCCTCGCCCGATCCAGCAAGCCAGCATCCAAATCGTAGCTGGCTGGCATTTGCGGAACCTGACCGGGTTCATATCCGAAGCAAGTAGCATCAACATCGCCATAAATGTACCGCGTTGCAACAACGACATTGCCGACGCTCAATCCTGCGCCAAATGCGCCAGCCGATCCGGAATTTAGGATCAGATCCGGCTGATACCGTTCGATCAACAGCGTGGTTGCGACGGCTGCGTTGACTTTGCCGATGCCGCTTTCTACGAGGATTAGGGATTGGCCCCGGTACACAGCCTCCTCAATGATAACCTTGCCTACTTGGGTCCTGGCCGTAATTTGAGCCTGACTGCGAAAAGGAGTTATCTCCTCCTCCATCGCCGCAATTATAGCAATCCGCATAGAGCCTCTCTATTCTTGCAGATAAGAGATCGGCTTATCTACAGGCACCTTTGTGCCGCCGAACTCCTGCTCAATATATTTCTGCGTATCCTCGTTGTGATACAACTCACCTAATTTCAGAATGCCTGGATCATTCTGCTTATCGGAAGTAGTCGCCAGCACATTGATGCTGTTCTTCGTATCTACGGAAATTTCCTCATGGAACAAGGAGTCCTTCAGGACATTCAATCCGCCTTCCAGAGCAATCGTATTGCCGATCAGTACCAGATCGACGTCTTGAATCACCCGCGGGCCGGTTGTATCGTCGATCAGCTTGAACTTCAGATTTTTAGGATTCTCGACAATATCGTTAACCGTACCTGTCCCCAAATTAAAATCATCCTTCAATTTGATCAGCCCGGCAGCCTGCAGCAGGCTTAAGCCTCTGGCCGTATTGGCCGGGTTATCTGCCAGGGCGACGAGGGCGCCGTCCGGAACCTCCTTAATATCCTTGATCTTCTGTGAATAGATGCCCATCGGTTCAAGATATGTGGTCGCTGTTGCTACCAGATTGGCATTGCTTTCTTTATTATAGTTGACGAGATAAGCCCAGGATTGAAAAGCATTCACATCGACTTCGCCTTCCTTGGTAGCGTTGTTCAACTCAACGCCGCCATTGATCTCCTTGACTTCAATATTAAGCTTGGCATCCTTAGCCGCTTGTGATTGCGCGATATGCTTCCAAATCTGAGCATCGGAACCCTGCGAACCAATAACAATCTTCTCGCCATCGCCCGATGATTTGCCGCCGCAGCCCGCAGTCGCCAGTATCAATACCAATCCGAGTGCTAGTCCGCCCCATAGTTTACTTTTTCTCATATAATCTTCTCCCCTTTATATCTGGATGCAAATTTCTCCTAATGCATGGTCATACCGCCAGTTACATTAATGGCTTGCCCTGTCATATACGAAGACAAGGAACTGGCCAAAAAAAGAGCGACGTTGGCAACATCCCTGACCTCGGCCGTTCTGCCCAGCGGAATTTGGGAACAGTCCTCCGCATAGATCTCCTCGGCCGTCATGCCGCGGATTAATCCGCCTTCGATGCGCTCCCGATGCTTCATTGGCGTCTCCACAATACCCGGACATATCGCATTGACGAGTATGTTATGCCGTGCCAGTTCAATCGCCATCACCTTGGTTAATCCAAGCACCGCATGCTTCGATGCGCAATATCCCCCCATAGCCCGGTAGCCGTTCTTGCCGGCCTGCGAAGCCATTTGGATAATTCTGCCCGGCTTTCCGGCATCGACCATCGCTTTCGCAAATATTTTCGATACCAGGTATAACCCCGTAGAATTAATGGAGAATACCTTCTCCCAATCCTCCAGCTTGCTGTCAATCACGTAATCCATCGTGGAAGTGCCAGCGCAATTCACGACGATATCCGGAATCCCCGCCTGTTCCAACACAATATTTGACCAGCGATAGATATCCTCCGATCGGGACAAATCCAATCTGGACTCAAACAACTGCCCGTTAACTTCTTTATAATCCCCTTCATGAGCGAGATCGGCAGAAATGACCCTGGCCCCGCTCTGCAGTAAAATTTGTACGATGCCTTGTCCAATGCCTGAATTGCCGCCGGTTACAACCGCCGTTTGAGGCGATAAATCCAAAGTAATCATGGCGATTACAATACTCTTTCAAAAGGATCTCTGCTGATTCCGGCTTGCAATACGATCTTCGCGTATTCTTGAGCAGAGAACAGGGAATGATCCTTGTAATTGCCGCATTCCAGCGCTGAGACAGCCGGAACCTCGGTTGTTTCCAGCACGCGCTTCAGCGTTCGTTCCAATGCGGATGCGATCTCTTCGGGATCATGCTCATTCCAGAGAATCAGATAATATCCGGTTCTGCATCCCATCGGAGAAATATCGATGATGCCTTGAATCTCGTCTCTCATATAGGTAGCGAGCAGATGCTCAAGGGTATGAAGTGCTGCCGTCGGAATAGCGTCTTTATTCGGCTGCAGGAAGCGAAGATCATATTTTTGCACAGTGCTGCCTTTTTCGTCATGCTCAAGCCCTGCCGCCCTGACATAAGGAGCCTTTACGATCGTGTGGTCCAATTGGAAGCTTTCTACTTTTGCCATTGTTTTTCAGTCCTTTTTATAATGTTGTATATTTGACCGGTACCCGCCCAGAGATTAGAGGCAGTATCCCGCGCAAACCCTAGTAATACCCCGATGTCAATGCGTCGTCTTCTTGGTGAAATAATCCCCGATGAATTGGCACACGAACACCAGAATCAAGATCAGAATCGTAGCTACAAGTGTAATATCCGTCTGGAATCGGTTGTACCCCTTATTGATAGCCAAACTACCCAAGCCGCCCGAGCCGATGGCCCCAGCCATCGTGGTCAGCCCGATCAGGTTAATGATCGTCACCGAGGAGGCCCTGATAATCGCAGACAAGCCTTCTTTCAGGTACACGCGGAAAATAATCTCAAGCGGCCCCAACCCCATTGACTGAGCTGCTTCAATAATCCCGGAATCAACTTCCACTAACGCATTCTGTATTTGCCGGGCATAGAAAGGCACGATGCCGATGACCAGGGGCACGATCGCCGCATTCATGCCGATCGATGTGCCTGTAATAAGACGGGTAAGCGGCACGACAACAGCGATAAGAATGATGAAGGGAATGGATCTGAACAGGTTAATGAGTTTCTCCAACACACTATAAACCAGCCTGTTCTCCAGAATCCCTCCCCTGTCCGCCACAACCAGGGTGACGCCAAACAATATTCCAAATAACACGGAAAATAACGAGGTAACGACCACCATATAAATCGTCTCATAGGTGCTTAGCAGGATGTCCTCTCTTAAATTCCAGATGTTAGGGAAATATTTCGTAAAAAACTCATTCATGCTGGATCACCCACCTTACTATTCTGAAGAAGCCGGGAATTGATAACTTCAACGTCTACCCGAGCCGACTGCAAGTAGCGCAAAGCTTCCTCCAGATCACTGGTAGAGCCAGACATCACTACGATCAGATTGCCAATAGGCGTCTGCTGTAAGATCTCCACATTCGCGAATAAAATATTCGTCTTAACCCGGTAACGGGCAGTAAGCTCGGAGATAACCGGTTCACTTGTACTATCGCCGATATAAGAAATCTTGCACAGCATATCGTTATCCTTCAGATGAAGGAGTGAAGGATGCAACGTGAGCTTGTCCAGCATCTGCTCAATATGAGTAGCCGTATTAATGAAATCACGGGTCAACGTATTTTGCGGACGGCTAAAGATCGAGACGATATCGCCCTGCTCGATAATCCGCCCGGCTTCCATAACGGCAACCTTATTGCAGATCTCTTTCACGACCTGCATTTCATGCGTAATAATGACAATAGTCAGTCCCAGCGTTTGATTTAAATTTTTCAGCAATTCCAGAATGGATAGCGTCGTCTTCGGGTCCAAGGCACTGGTCGCTTCATCGCACAGCAATATTTCCGGATCATTCGCCAGCGCTCTGGCTATAGCTACCCTTTGCTTCTGCCCCCCTGACAATTGTGAAGGATAAGCATTCAGTTTATCCGATAAGCCTACCAGCTCTAGCAATTGTTTAACCTTCCGGTCCCTTTCACGCTTCGAGAGCTTGGAACTCTTCAAGGGAAAGTCCACATTGTCATAGATTGTTCTGGAGTTCATCAGATGAAAATGCTGAAAGATCATCCCGATCCGCTTCCTGGCCAAGCGCAAATCCTTAGGCTGCAAAGCCAGCAAATCCTGCCCATTTACTACCACACTTCCCGCCTTAGGCCGCTGCAGCAGATTAATCACACGAACCAGCGTGCTCTTCCCGGCCCCACTGTAGCCGACAATGCCGTATACGTCTCCCGCGTCAACCTGCAAGCTGATATCCTGAACGGCTGTAACCGGTTGTGACCCAGTTTCAAAGGTAACTTGAATATTGGATAAAGTAATCATGATGCCCAACCCTTTCTAAACTTCTACACTACGACTGTTCCGGAAAATTTATTTCTGTCATTTTACATCAGTTTACTCGGAATTGCTACAAAATTTTTTTCCCTATTTATGGCTCAACCTAATAATTGGCGCTTGACAGTCAAGCCGGGAACCGATCATGGCAAGAAATATCGGCAGATCAACATCTGCTGTCCGGACGCTTTGCACGATTATCCCGTTTGATCCGGAAGCAGAAAGGAAGATAAATTCAGGAGAAGAAAATAGGCTTGGGAGCAGCAGACATGTTCGAGATCGTTAGACAGGTTTGTGAGATAGAGGTTTAAGAGAATGAGGTTTAAGAGAAGTGAAGCAGACCTGACGGGAGGAATGGGGCAAGACACCGAAAAAAATGAAAGGACCGTGATTAGCCACCACCCTCTCCCCCCCTGAACAAAAGCGATAATCGTGCAATGCAGCATGCAAGGATACCAAGACACGAACACTATCATAATTTATTTTGTCAAGCACTGATCTCGGTTTTGAGCCCTATTTATTGTCAAACATTCAAATAGAAGATCGTTTTCGGACAAGAACACTGGCTTGATCGATGGTTTGTTTAACAATTGAAGCGGCAGGTTGGCCGCTTGCTAACCGAAGGCCCTGACCCGCCCAAAGTGACATATACTCGGGGTTGTTCGCTTTTGCAGCCGCCTGGCGAATGTCCCGGGTCATCGCGTTTTGAATAGGGTAAGCCGGGATGGTTCCCGGGTACTGATGCATGTCAATCATAAATTGGGTTTGAATGCCTCTTGAAGCTTTTCCGGAGTATGCACGCGTAATTTCCGTGGATTCCTCGTTTGTCGAGAGGATTTTCTGTTTGTACGTTTCGTGGGCTCCGCTCTCGGGGCAGGCCAGAAACGCCGTGCCCATCTGTACGGCTGAAGCTCCTAATATAAGGCTTGCTGCAAGTCCCCGCCCATCCATGATTCCCCCCGCTGCGATGACCGGGATCGACACATGGTCAACGATCTGCGGAACAATAGTCATCGTGCCGATCAAAGCATGAGAAGGGTCTTTCGTGAAGGTCCCCCTATGCCCGCCTGCTTCGCTCCCCTGAGCCACAATGGCATCTGCGCCGGCTGCTTCCAATTGCTTGGCTTCATCAACCGTTGTTGCCGTTCCAATGATGAATATTCCATGCTGTTTTATGGTTTGGATCACGTCTTGAGAGGGTATGCCAAACGTGAAGCTAAATACGGGTACACGCTCCTCCAAAAGTACCTGTACCTGTTCCTCAAATGATTCTGAAAACTTCATAAGCGATGGATTTTGAGCCGTGCCAAGTTCGATGCGGTATTTATTCAGATAATCCGTCATCCGGTAAATTGCTTCTTCCGACTCTTCCGCTTGCTCAGGCACAAACAAATTTACTCCGAAAGGCCGGTCCGTTCGCTGCTTGATTTTTTGGATCTCGCTCCGGAGTTGCTCCGGCGTTAAGTATCCGCCCCCCAGATTGCCCAGCCCGCCGGCATTTGAAACAGCCGCAACTAATTCGGGTGTCGAAACGCCACCGGCCATCGGCGCTTGAAAAATCGGGTAGCGAATTTTAAGCGTACGCGTCAAATCAGTTTCAAGCACTTTTAAGGACCTCCTTTTATTGTAAAATCTCAGACTTTTAATTTTTTTCGTTAATCATCCATTCCATTTGTATCTGGTTCCAACGCAAATTGCCTACGATCTAAATTAGCTCTTGATCAGGATGAATACGAGTTTGGTTTAAATTTCCCATCGCCGCTTTTTGACTTGAAATAACTGCACCAATTAGCAATATTATAGCGGCAGCAACAAGCACCAATGTGGCCAAAAGAAGCGATAGGCTGTAGCTATGCGTCACTTCCAACACGATTCCGGCTCCGATGGGACCGAGTATTTGCCCGATACCAAAAAAGCCCGTCATCAAAGCAATGGCTCTATTCCCACTGGATGGTCTAGACATACGAGCCGCGGCGAGAGCAAGCATGGAAATGCCCATAAACGTGCCGCCAAAAAGGATAGACCCTAACGTTACGCCGAATATATTGGGAAGCCATACCGGCAGTATGACCCCAACGGCCTGCAGGACAAGCGCAATAATCAACGGTTTGATGTAATCGGCTTTACTTGCCAACCAGGACCAGAACACGGTTGATGGTACCGCCGCTATCCCAACGATAATCCAGCTATAGTCGGCAAAACTTGACACTTGAGGCATTTGCTTAACCATGGCTACAAGAAACGTCGCGCTTACTATATAACCCAACCCCTCGAGCCCATAAGCAACAAGAAGCCAGGCGAAGATAGCTGGATTTTCCGCTGATAAACTCGGGGATTCAGCATTTTGAACAAAACTCGAGGATTGGTTGCATTTGCAAGGAATTATTCCGGCTAAGATCATGGAGTTCGGAACATTGGAAGGCATCCTTGGATGTATTCATGCGGGTCTCGGGGTATCCCTGTTACCTCGCTCGGTGGTTGAAAGAGCCATGGTCCAATATAACTTGCGCATTCATCAGATTTCGGATAAATCCTATTTAACACCAACTCTATTCATACGCCGTAAAGATACTTATGAAACTGCAGCTATGTCCGAATTTATCCGGATTTCAAGACAGAGGTTCAACTCCCCCTGACGTCTTTAATCCTGATGTTGGCACTGTATAATGCCGAATCACTGGTCACCTTGAACGACGGATATGCTCGATCCGCTCCCAGCTTCAATGTATTGTCAAACAAGCTCTCCTGCTGCTTGTCGATCAGAAAAGTAAACTGTTTTACCGTAATCGTAATATCGGTTTCAAGCGGTTTCTCAAGAATGTGGATGACCAACACCCCATTGCACCCGCAATCCTCGGTATCATAAAAAAGCTTAAAAAAACCGGGACGTCCTGCCAAACATTCCGCTAGTTTTTCTTCCGTGTAGGCATCAATTGAAATGATCACCTTCAGGCCCTCCATCCGTCTTCTATTTTTTGGTTCAGTAGCTTTAACGGTGTTTTTACATTATAACACGACCTCGGTTGCTTACAGCTTGAAAAGCGTTGATTAAAGTGAGCTTATAAGTTTTAATATAAAAAACCCATGACTACAAAATTCAGCCATGGGTTTAAATTTATCGGTGTACTAATCAAAGACATTCGTTGTTTTCGCGTCGCGATTCAGGCCAGGGAGACGATCTCTTAGAAGTTGCTTGCCGTCGTTTCCAATTCCGTCATCATCCCAACAATTTCGATGCCATAAGTGGGGCTGGTCGCCCATGATCCGCCTAATGCTTCCACCGTAACGACCTGCCCCAACAAACCTGGAAAGTGCCTTGGATCGGGTGTATACGCTTTAGGATAACCTGGAGCGCCTGCGTACAGGGCCAAGTGATCAATCTGCGCCTGAACCCCTTCCTGCCAACTGAAAAAGCGCTGATGTGCCAGATGATCCGTGTCGGAGCCGCCTACCTGCGTTTTTAAGCCGGCCGGATTATTAAACGTTTCATCCAATAAGCCGCCAAATTTTCCAAAGCCCGTTTCCTTTGCAGCCTGGCAGTACACCACAACCGGATCGACGCCCGCTTCGAGCGCCTCCTCCCAGACAATATCCGCTAGATCTATGAACACGTCCGTCGCTCCCTTGGCCCTTGCCCATGCTTTGGCTTGCTCGACAGTAGCCCTTGGAGCGGACAATATGTAAGTATCGCCGGACGTGGTCCAATCCTCGGCATTGTCTTCTGGCGGTGCAGCGTTGCCTTCTAGCGGTGCGGTGTAATCTTCTGCCGGTTTGGCGGTGTCTTCTGGCGGTTTGGCGATGTCTTCTACCGGCTTCTTGTAAGACAGTGTAACGGTATCGTCGGCGGAGCTCCACGTAATATCCATTCCGGCAAGTTCACTCAAAAATCGTAAAGGGACATAGGTTCTTCCCTGAAGTAACATCGCGCTAGTATCCATACTTATTGGCATCCCGTTGACAACAGCGGAGTTGTCGCCGATTTTCAATTCGACATTCACATCGCCTTTGGATAAAATAAGCGTTTTTTGAGTCCCGCTTCCCTCCCATTTCACGTAAAAGCCCAGGGATTCTGCCATAAACCTGACGGGCACCTGTATTCTGCTGTTTGCATCCATATACGGTTTTGCATCCGGAAAATTAACTTCCGAGCCATTGTAAATCAAACGGATGTTGCGTTGGGTAGCGCTATTCGCCTCATCAAGTTGAGGCGTATCGCCAGAAGCATCCGACTTGACGCTTAAATAGCCGGCGCTTGCCCAACCCGTCCGTCCATCCGGCAACTTGACATGGAACCAATCCCCTTCATTGGCCAAAAGGGTGACTTGCGAGCCCTCAGGAATTTTGGCGATTACCTCATACTGCAAGCCGCCGCCGTTTCTAATGTTTAAACTGTCAACAGTAACCGTAGCTATTTTGCCGGTATCCTGCAAAGCCTGCGATTTTGCGGCGTCGGCGGCGTCCGTAGAGCCGCTGGAAGCTTTGGATCCTCCCAGATTGTCAGGCAAACCGTTAAGTTCGGCCATCGTAACAAAAGTGTAGCCTTTCGACCGGTAGTAATCAATAATTTGGGGAAGCGCCTTGACCGTCTTATCCCGTTTTCCTCCCCCGGAATGCATCAGCACGGTGATCTTGTTACTGGAGTTGGACTTCACCGCTTTGAGAATATCGGCAACGGAGCTGTCCGCCGCCCAGTCCCGGGTATCTATATTCCACAGCGCCTCGGCATGTCCCAACGCCTTAATTTCTCCCTTCACCCGAGCCGATGTCGCCCCATAGGGAGGGCGCATCATGGTCGGTGCAGCGCCGGTAATCTCGCGAATCGCATTATCCGTCTTTACAATTTCTTGGCGGGCCTTCTCTTTGCTTAGCTTGGTTAATTCAGAATGACTCCACGAATGATTGCCCAGAGCATGACCTTCTTGTACGATGCGTTTCATAACATCGGGATACTGCTTAACCCTGTCTCCTACTACAAAAAACGTGCCCTTTACTTTGTGTTCCTTCAAAATATCAAGCACCTTATCGGTATATTTTTTGTCCGGTCCATCATCAAAGGTTAACGCCACCATTTTATTGGCTTTGGTCCCCTTTGAGGAGGCCGCCGCCGCGTAATCGGCTCCGGCTGTAAAAACCAAGGCCAGCGCCATTACGGTAAACACAACAAGTCTGAACCAATGATGCCTTTGCTTCATTTCCATTGACCTACTTTCAGCAATATTATTTTATGTACTAAAATAGTATATATAGTAATTGTATCAGAGTTTTAGAGAACTAGTAGCTAAATTGTAAAACATGAAATTGGAGCAAATGAAAGACTATCATATAATCTATCATAATTGCAAATTAGACGCAGTATTCCGTACAAAAATAGAGCGCATTATTACAAGCACAAATTTATGGCGCTCCCGCATCCCATTAACGTACGATATTGTTGGATCAGTTCAGTACAAGTGGAGGAGCAGCACCTTACCAATTCCGAATATGCAAAAAGCTCCTGAATCTCCACGACGGGAAACCCAAGAGCTCGTTTGTTTAAGCTGATGCGGTCGAGAGGACTCGAACCTCCACGGGGGGTTAGCCCACACGGACCTGAATCTTGTATGCGATTCGGAACTAAGCGGAATATAAGTCAATGGAACGGAATTAAAAAACCGTCAAAAGCCTTGTGAAATCGGGGTTTTTGGCGGTTTTTTCGTTCAAATCCAAGCCCCGCAAGGACTCCCAGTAATGCCCTAAAATGCGGCCAATTTTGGACGTTTGAGAGAACTCGGAGAGAACAACGACCAAACCAGCCCACTCCCTGCCATTGACAAATTAACGAAGCGACCGCTTCGGGGAGGGTTAATATGAGACACGCAACGACGATTACCGTCGCTAATCAAAAAGGCGGCACCGGCAAGACGACCACCGCCTACAATTTGGCTTACGCCTTATCCAATGAAGAAAAAAAGGTTCTTCTGGTAGATTTCGACCCGCAAGGTAATCTAACCTTATGTTTCGGCATCGAGCAGCCCGACAAGTTGGACGTCAGCATGTTCAACATCATGAACGCAGTCATGGGAGATGAGCCTCTGCCCTCCCCTAACCAATATCTTCATTCCCAAGGGAACATTGACCTCATCCCGAGCAACATTGAATTGTCGGTTGCTGAAATGAACCTCCGGGATGAGATGGGCGGCGAAAAGACGTTGGCCGCGCTGCTGGAGCCGATGAAAATGCAGTACGATTTCATCATCATCGACACAAACCCGTCACTCGGCTTGCTGACGATCAACGCGCTCGCAGCCAGCGATAGCGTTTTGATTCCCGTCAATCCGCAGCTCTGGTCGGCAACAGGACTTACGCAACTATTAAACATTATCGTCAAGGTAAAAAAGCGGATCAACCCCCGCATTTCTATTGAAGGCATCCTGATGACGATGTGCGATGTTCGAACCAACTTGTACAAAGAGGCTTTCCGTCTGATTGAGGATTATTACGGTGATCGCATTCGTATTTTTGAAACGCAAATTCCCTTGTCCGTCAAAGTTGGTGAAGCGAACTTTTACAGCCAAAGCATCATAGAGTTTCATCCGAAATCCAAAGTGGCTGGCGCCTATCAAGGTTTGGCAAAGGAGCTGATGAATCATGGCGGGTAAGCGCCCTGTCCCCAAACTTGCCAGCATCGACGAATTGCTGTTGCTTTCGGAACAACCTTCGGAGCCCTCCGCTCCCTCTGTGCAGTCCGGAGGAATCCAAACTATTCCTATAAGTAAAATCAGAATGTATAAAGATCATCCATTCCGTCTCTACGAAGACGAAAGACTGACGGACATGGCAGACAGCATCCAGGTCAACGGCGTTCTGGTTCCGGTTATTATCCGCAAGATTGAACCGGACGAAAATGGCTGCGAGTATGAAATGCTGGCCGGCCACAACCGGATGAACGCCGCCGGGATGGTAGGACTCGATCACCTTCCCTGCATCGTCAAGGAAAATCTATCGGATGAAGAAGCGCTCATGTACGTGGTTGAAACCAATGTGTTGCAACGCTCCTTTTCAGAGATGCTCCCTTCCGAAAAAGCCAAAGTGTTGTCGCTGCGATATTCGGATATGTTCTCTCAAGGGAAGCGAAATGACATCATTGAGGAGCTTCAAAAGCTCGAAAATCCGCAGTACATCAAAGAAAATCCAACTTCGCCCCTAGTAGGGGCGAAGTTGCGAACGGATGAAAAATTGGGGATTGAATATGGTTTGTCAAAAAATACGGTTGCCCGTTTGTTGCGGATCAACCATTTAACTATTGAGTTAAAACGACGCGTGGACGATGCCGAAATCGGCATTTACCCTGCAGTCGATCTCTCCTACCTTTCCGAGGCCGAGCAACGTCTGGTCGACGGCCTCCTTTCGGGACAAGGCTACAAGGTGGATATGAAGAAATCCTCGCTGCTGCGAGAATACTCCGGCAAACTCACTGATGAACAGGTCGTACGGATTTTATCTGGGGAGGCCACTCGCAAGCCGAGAAGTAAAACACCGGCTCCTTTCAAGCTTAAGCATAAGGTGTACGCAAAATATTTCTCACCGCAAAGCAAAGCTTCGGAAGTAGAAGAGATTATCGACAAAGCACTGGGCATGTATTTTGCCCATCAACGTCAGCAACATCAATCTAAAGAAATTGAGGAGGATGACCATGCTAACGAAGTTTAAAGACATTGACCATCACCAATTTTATGAAGGCATGATTCGCATGACATACAGCCAGACGGACCCGTATCGCCAAGCCTTATTTTTTTTGTTCGGCTTGACAGAACAAACCCGTTCCCACGTTCGCGACCTGTACGATTTCGATGGAAACAGCATTTGCCTGGAAGGCTTGAATAAAGGCTGGCAAACCAGTTCCACCCTCAAATTAACTCGTCTTGCGTTCAACTTGTACAATGGATATTCCGGGGACGAAGACCGGGATGCATCTCGCAACTACAGCCCGTACTTTATGTTTGATACCGGTCTGTTGCCTTACTTCTTTGAAGCCGTTAAACTGCGTTATCCCGAATATGCGAAGATTCATTCTCGCGATTTTGTGCAATTTCCATATAGCGCGGCGGAAAGATATGAGGAATGCGATCTAGAACATTGATTGCAGTTTCGAGAAGGGAAAGTCGCCAAAGAAAGGAGGGCCAACATGCGACGAGTCGAACGGTTGCAGAGCCTATATGAGTCAGCTATAGCAGACTTGACCCGAAGCGGAAATGCTTGGACCGATTTTCTATCCTTTGCCGCCTCCATCTACAAGTATTCTTTCGACAATATGTTGCTCATTTACAGTCAAAACCCGGAGGCCACCATGCTGGCCCCCCTGCCCGTTTGGAACAAGATTGGTCGTTATGTAAAGAAAGGAGAAAAAAGTATTGCCGTCTGCGATTTCGGGCAAGACAACCTTGTTCTAAACCACTTGTTTGACATAACGCAAACAACGGGCAAAGCGCCGCCTGTCCTTTGGAATCTGGAACAAATCGATCTTACGGAATTGGCCGGACGGTTGTCTTCTTACGAAACACATAATATTAGCGTTTGTATATCCAACATGGCAAAGGATGCCGTCATCTCTTCCATGGATGAGGTATTGCAAGACTGGACCTTAGATATGCAAGATCATTTTTTCGATATGCTTCCTGCAACGGGCTTTGAACAACACATGCAGGACATCATTCAGGATAGCGTCGTGTTTTTGGTTCATCGGCGATGCAAATTGCCGGAACCGGAGCGAATGGATTTCTCCACCATTGTCCATTTCGATTCGCTGCCGCTTGCCGCCCGATTGGGGCATCAAGTAACGACGGTATCCCGCGACATCCTGCAAGACATCGCCCGCCATGTAAAAATCCTTACTAATGAAAGGAGAATTTATCATGAGCAACAGCAAGTCCAACTTGAATTATCACGAGATCGACGGCCTTCAGTATCCCGACCTGCAAATCTCGAACCAGGCGGAAGCCGACCAGCAGCCGCTGGGCAAGTACGGCCGGATGGCGCTGAATTTCCTCCGCAATCATCACCCGCAGCGCTTCCTGATTCTCAAGATGCAAGGCAATCTGATGAAAAAAATGCACCAAGTAGAGCAGGAAGCCCACGCGAAGATGGACACATTGACCAAGCAGCTTATGAGGCACCACCCCATGCCGCAGACGGAAGACATCTTGGAGCGGACACGCCACCTCAATCAGATCAAAGCGACCGCCGAGGAACTGGTCCTGAACGACATCATACTGAAACCGCGATAACAACATTCTCATCCGATCCAGAGCCGCCCACCAGCGGTTCTTTTTTTCTGCCCAGAAAGGAACACGGCCAGCAAGAAAAGATATCCGCAGATCACATGTTGGAACTCCTACTGCAAAGCAGCAGAAGCGGATCAACAACCAAAGAACGTGTCTATACGTTCGTAATGGAGCACCACCCCGTCAAAGCCGCCAATCTTAGCACTGTACTCAAATCTCTATATGGTATTGGCGGCGCTAGAGGCGAATTCGGGAATGGATTGCGTGGTTACGACCACGACAGTAAAGGAATGCGACTGGAATGGATAGATGCTGACGGCTCTCATGAAGCGGCATTTACATGGAATAAAGTCGCCGCGACGACCCTGCGATTGATTCAAGAGGGGCGTTATGATGAACGTTTTGCCCCCTACCCACCGATTGAACCGGAATGGACGCTGTTCGATTACGTTGCCCAAATCGAACATGAGGCGTCTGAGTCTACAATTTTGGATTCCGGCTCCGACGCTGTTTCAAACCGCCAAGAATCCACCGACAGCATCCCTGAAGCCACGCCTGCTTTACCAATTCAAACGGTAACCGGCAATTATCGCTTTAACCCAGAAGCCTCCCCCTATCCTAACGGTCCAAAAAGCAAATATAAACGCAATGTCGAAGCTATTCAACTGCTGAAACAATTGGAGACGGAGAATCGGCTGGCGACTCCAGATGAGCAACAGGTCTTAGCAGGTTATGTAGGTTGGGGCGGACTGGCCAATGCCTTTAACCCTTCGGCTACCGGTTGGGAATCCGAGTACCACGAGTTAAAACAATTGATGGATGAAACGGAATACGCCGCGGCACGAAACTCGACCATTACCGCCTTTTATACGGAACAGATTGTTATTCAGGTTATCCATAATGCCTTACTTCGCTTTGGCTTGACCGACGGAACGAACCGCAAACTGCTGGAGCCTTCCATGGGAACCGGTAATTTCTTTTCTGTTTTGCCGACAGCATGGGAGAATGCCGAACTGCACGGTGTGGAGCTGGACAGTATAACGGGCCGTATTGCGCGCCAACTGTACCCTAAAGCAAATATCCATCTGCAAGGCTTTGAAACGCAGGACTTCGGAGATACACGTTTTGACGCCATTTTTAGCAATATCCCGTTCCACAACGTTCGCGTCTTTGATCCACGATATACAAATAGCTATCTGATTCACGATTATTTCTTCATTCGAGCATTGGATTTACTTAAACCCGGCGGCATTCTGGCTTTCATTGTTAGCAAAGGAACGATGGATAAGCAGGATTCCAGAGTGCGGGAGCTCATGGCACAAAAGGCTGACTTGATCGGCGCCGTCCGTTTGCCCAATACCGCTTTTCAATCATTGGCAGGTACCGAAGTAACCACCGACATTGTTTTTTTGCAAAAACGGGAACATCCCATCCAACTTCAAAAAGCAGAAATGCCCGAGTGGGTGTATGTTGGCACAACAATGGACGGGATTCCTTTGAACCGTTACTATCTCTCCCATCCCCATATGGTACTTGGAAACATGGTTTGGGATCGCGGCATGTATGGGGGAGAAAGAAGTACAGCTTGCATGCCGCATGAGGGCCAAGAGTTGTCGGTAGCACTGGAGCAGGCGCTTGCTGCGTTACAAGCCAATTTCGCCGCGCTGCCGGATGTGCCGGAAGAAGAATTGGATATTCTTGACGTAGAGCCAGATCGAATCAAAGCTCCTTCCGGGACCAAGAACTTTACCTATGTCGTTAGAAATGATCGGATTTACTATTGTGAAGATGGCTACTTGTTGCCCCAGGACATCAAGGGCAAAAAAGCCGAAAGGATCAAAGGGCTATGCGAAATCAAAGCGGCATTGCTTGATGTCATTCAGATTCAAACCCGCGACGGCTATCCGTTGACCGAGCTGGAGCAAGCGCAGCGAATGCTGAATCAGGTGTACGACCGTTTTGTTCGGGAACACGGTGCAATAAACGAACGGGCCAACACCACAGCCTTTGCCGATGACGATCAATTACCGCTGCTTCGTTCTATCGAGGATCTAACAGCAGACAAAACGTGGACGAAAGCCGCCATCTTTTTCCGACCAACCATCAGGCAACACCGTTTGCCAGACCGTGCGGAGACTGCACTAGAAGCCCTACAAATTTGCCTGAACCAGAGAATGAAAATCGACCTGCCCTACATCGCTCATTTGTGCAGGAAAACCACCTCCGAAGTCCGTGAGGAACTGGACGATCGCATTTTTCTCAATCCTCAAAAATATACCGGCGACGAGGAAGAAGGCTGGGAACTGGATGAAGAGTATTTATCCGGCAATGTCAAAGATAAGCTGGCCTATGCCACGCTGAAAGCTCAGGAACATCCCGAGCTGTTTACCCGCAACGTCGAAGCACTAACCCGTGTGCAACCTCCTCCACTTATGCCGGGAGATATAGATTTTCGCATCGGCAGTCCGTGGATTCCCGTTCGTTATTATCGTGACTTTATGTACGAAACGTTTGGATCGGCCAAGGTGTTCCAGGCTAATCAAACTATCGATGTGGATTATCTGGAATATACCAATACTTGGCGCGTATCCGGAAAATCGCTGGAACGGAATTCGATTAAAGTCAATCAAACCTTCGGAACCTCTCGCGTCAACGCTTACGAGATTTTTGAAAGCAGTCTGAATCTGCAGAGCATCACCGTTCGCGATCCTGTCACCTACCTGGACAGTAACGGTAACGAGCAAACCAAGTATGTCGTCAATGCCAAAGAAACGATGATCGCCCGCGCCAAACAGCAGCAGATGAAAGAAGCCTTCTCGTCCTGGTTATTTCGAGATAAAGACCGTGCCCAAGACCTGCTTGCCATTTACAACAACAAATTCAATACGATCCGGCCCCGAAACTATGATGGCGATCATCTCGTTTTTCAAGGCATGAACGAAGAAATGGAGCTGCGCAAGCATCAGAAAGATGTCGTTGCAAGAATCATCTACTCGGGTACGGCTCTGATGGCCCATGAAGTGGGGGCGGGCAAAACCGCAGCCATGATTGCCGCTGGCATGTATTTGAAACAAATTGGAGCCGTTCAGAAACCGATGTACTGCGTCCCCAACCATTTGACCGAACAGTGGGCCAACGAATTTCTGCGCTTCTTCCCCGCAGCCAACATTTTAGTGACGACGAAGAAAGACTTTGCCCTCGCCAATCGCCAACGTTTCGTTTCACGGATAGCTATGGGTGATTACGATGCAATCATTATCGGCCATAGCCAATTTGAAAAAATCCCGATTTCCAAGGAACGTCAGGAACAACTGCTGCGAGATGAAATCCGCAACGTCTCCCGCATGATCGAACAAATGAAAAAAGAAAAGGGAGACAACTGGAGCATCAAGCAGATGGTCGTTTTCGAGAACAATTTGAAATCCCGTTTGGAGCGTCTAGTCAACGAACAAAAGAAGGATGACCTGCTCACCTTCGAGCAGTTGGGCGTAGACATGTTGTTCGTGGATGAAGCGCATGCGTATAAAAATTGCTTCACGTTCACCAAAATGCGTAACGTTGCCGGCATCGGCAAATCCAGCAGCCAGCGGGCAACGGATATGCTGCTCAAATGTCAGTACCTGCAGGAAATGAACAATGGCCGCGGTGTCATCTTTGCCACCGGTACGCCGATCAGCAACAGCATGTCGGAGTTATATGTCATGCAGCGCTACCTTCAACCACATTTGCTGCAAAAACTTGGCTTGAACTTTTTCGATAACTGGGCGGCGACGTTCGGGGAAGTAGTCACGTCGCTGGAGATCACTCCAGAGGGTAGTGGGTACCGGATGAAATCCCGCTTCGCCAAGTTTCATAATTTGCCGGAGCTAATGAGTTTGTTTCGCTTAGTAGCAGACATCCAAACGGCGGACATGCTTAATTTGCCCACCCCACAACTGGAAGGCGGAAAACCGACCGTTATCGTCAGCGAATGTTCTTTCTTTCAAAAGCAAATGATGGACGACTTTGTCGTACGCGCCGAGAAGATCCGAAACAATGAAGTGGACGCCACCGAGGACAATATGCTCAAGCTCACGAATGAAGCAAAGTTGATGTCCATCGATCCCCGTCTGGTGGATGAAACCGCTCCTTCCGATCCAACATCAAAGTTGAACCGTTGTATCTCCAACACATTCGACATTTGGAAACGGACAGAAACGGATCGATTGACTCAAGTGATTTTTTGCGATAGCGGCACTCCGAAACCAGGGCAATTTAATGTGTATGATGAAATCAAAACGCAGCTTATTCTGCGAGGCGTCCCAGAGCATGAAATTGCCTTTATTCATGACGCACATACGGATGTCCAGCGGGAAGCCTTATTTGAACAGGTACGCCGCGGCGAAGTTCGGATACTGCTGGGTTCCACGCAAAAAATGGGGACCGGCACAAACGTTCAGGACCGGCTCATTGCCGCCCATCACCTGGATTGTCCATGGCGTCCAGCAGACATCACACAACGGGACGGCCGCATCTTGAGGCAAGGTAACCAGAACGACGTTGTCCAGATCTTCCGCTATGTCACAAAAGGGACATTTGATGCTTATCTTTGGCAAATCCAGGAGCAAAAGCTCCGATACATCTCGCAAGTGATGACCGGCAAAAGCATTTCCCGCTCCTGTGATGACGCGGACGAAACCGTGTTATCCGCGGCGGAAGTGAAAGCGATCGCGACGGACAATCCTTTGTTGGCCGAAAAGATGCAAGTCGATAATGAAGTGACTCGCCTGAAATTGCTAAAGTCCAACTGGCATAATGAGCAAATGATGCTCGAATCCAAAATCAAACAGTATCCGCAATCGCTTCAAAGAACAGAACAAGAAATCTCGCAACTCCAAAAAGACTTTCGTTTGCTTGAGCAGACCCGGAACAAACCGTTTTTCATGGACTTGGACGGAAAAACCTTTACGGAACGTCCAAAAGCAGGCGAAATGCTTCTGCTCCTGTATAATATGACGGTCTTACAACCTGATGAGTCACTTCGGATTGGGGCTTATCGGGGATTTGAAATTCACCTCGCACGGCAGTCTATGTACAACATGCATGTGGAGATTAGAGGAGCGAAAAGCTATGCTATCGATTTAGGCGACTCTGAACTGGGCAATATTTCTCGAATCGAAAATGCCATTGAGAAAATCCCTACCTTGCTTCAGGCTGCGGAACAAAAGAAGAAGGAATTGGATGATCAATACAAGGCTGCACAGCTTGAGAAAGCAAAGCCGTTCGAATTTGAACAGAAATTGCAGGAATTGGTGGCACGGCAATCTGAAATCAACTCGGCACTGGAGTTTCAGGAGCTGCAAGGACAAGAAATCATGATGGATGAGCAAATTGAGGACGGGCAATCTGGACAAAGAAATAAAGGATTTTCCTCTGAGCTAGAATAAGAATTTTAAAGTTATAGCAATTATAGTCGGCAACTCTACATCGCATTTTTTATTTCTTGGTTTTTGACTTTCAACTTCAACCCCCTCCACTTTTTATTTTTAATTGAATATCCGTGGCACAAAATTTCGCAATGTAGCCGAAAACCTGCCTACCGTTCCTGGTGAGCATTCACTCTAGGCCGTGATTCAAATATAAAAGTTATGGAACGCTAAGTTTGCAGCCGAGCGTATTTAGTGAAGGACGAAGTCATCGGTTCAGTGAAAGATAGCCCACGGATCCGAGAACTTGTTGATTTTCTAAAATAGTTGTAACGCTCACTACAACCCGAACTGCACGTTTAAACCATTTTAGACAACCATTTCTGTCCATATATTCAAAGAAACGAAACGTATTTGAGTTTAACTTCACCTCCAAGCAGGGTTCCTGGCTGAATGTGATCAAAAGTTCCTTTGCCAAGAAGACCAAACAAGTACTCTGCCACCTACGAGTCAAATCAGGGGATAAGTTAAAACAGCGAATCGAGTTGTATCTTTAAGACAAACGTTATTATAGAGCTATCTACTAAAGGGAAAAAAGACAAATTTTTATCGAAGAACGAAAATTGATAAATTATTTGGCATTCGACACAAAGCGATTTTTTATTCTCTAGTAAAAATGGAAATATATTGATATAATTCTATCAGGTGATGCATCACAAAAAAACCAATTTCTCTGATCAAGAAATTGGCAATTGTTTTTATTGTCTGCTTCATATATATTTCAATTTTCTAAACTTTAGAATAAGGAGTTGAAGAAAAATGAAATTTTCCAAAAAAATCGTTCTGTCCTCTTTATTTTCCCTTGTACTCATTTTAAGTTTAGGAGGTTCTATTTACGCCGATTCGACAGCCAATGAAACTACTTCAATCATCCCAGTAACACCATCGCAAGAAGGAGTTTCAGTCCAGGCTTATAGTGAGTATGGTCCTTTCTACGTTCGCTCCGAGAATGTGGGGGAATATGGAGGCTTTACTGTGGTGTTGAACAGCGGTGTAACCTCATTCTACCTTTCTGACTATAAAGTTTATGGAGTACACGCTGGTGAAAAAGCTCATATCATGTGGACTTTCACTGATTTCAATACTGGTAAAGTTCTGCTCAATAAGAGCATTGGTGATACAACAACTCCGACGGACTTTTTAGTTTCGGGATTACCTAGCGGCGCGACTATTAATGTAAGTTGGCAAAACATGGATAACACTGATGTTGTTGGCGGAACTTATGTGCTTGTTGACGGATATGCATACGATTGAATTTTTAAATCACCATCAGTAAAAATATAAACAATCATGAAAAACCTTTCCCTTCTCTAAAAGAGGTCGAAAGGTTTTTCATCGTTTTTGAATAAGATTTTTGTTAGTGGATATAATATTTTTATCAAAAAAAAACAGTTTAAAGGAGCGAGGGATATGTTGCAGTCGTTTTTTTTGACAATAACGTTGCTGCTTTCAAACATAATTGGAACTTCGGTACAGGATAGCACAGCAATTAAAAAGCTTGAACAAAGGACGGACTTTAAAATATATGTACCAACAGTATTTGAATCGGCTACAAATTACGAAATAAAAGTACCTGATAGTATCGCTGCCAAAGCAAATTATATTCTGATTAATTATTTTGACGACAATGATGCATATTTATTTGGAGTGAGACAATTAAAAAATAATTCTATTGTCGAAAAAGAAATAGTTAATTTGGATATAAACAAAGGAACCCAACACTCAAAGAAAATTACTCAGAAGATTGAATTAAAGCCCCAAGGTGAGCAAGTATTCCTTAATGGGCAGAAAGGGTGGTATATACCCTATGTAGGAAAACAACCTACTGGTGGAGTCCTGAAATGGATTGAGGGAAATACTTATATGGAATTAGATACTTCTAAATTGCCTAAAGCCTCGTTAATAAAAATTGCTGAATCAATGGTAGCAGTCGAATGATCTCAATCCATACCTGAAGAAAGGCTACTTGCTTAAAGAAGATCAGATGGGATGCAGATGTTGTCTCCCTTTCCTAGCGGCAATTTATCTGCTGGAGAACAACACCCCTTACGAAACTAAGAGCAGAACAACTTGATAAAGAACCTTTTATGATTTAATGAAGTCGAAGCTATGATGAACACAGTCAGCAGAAAATAATTGACTTAAATAAAAACAAAAAGCCGCAGATAGCGGCTTGAATAAAACAAATTGCTTATTGAGTTACCTTCTCACCCTTAGTTACTTTATAGGCAATAGTTTTAAATTCGTCAAATTTGGCGTAAAGAAAACCTTGTACTTTGTTTTTGGCCTTGGTTTTTGATTCAAAATTAAAGTTCAGTAACTTATATATAAACTCAGTATTAGGTTGTGGTATATTTCCTCTAGCTGGAAAGCCAAACTCAAAAGTACAACTTCCTGTTGAGTAAAGACTTTTAAAATCATAGTTTGCTCTAACGGAAGATAAGATTAAAGAATTATGGTACTTAGGATCTCTTAACAACTCTGTTTCATGAATAGCCCTTCCCTTAAATTTCATATTATCGATTTTTCGTTCCATCCATTTAATACCTTCTGGAAGCGGCTTTTCTGCATCAACAGAAATCTCAACATTAGTTATCTGAAGAAATTCAAATGTATCTGATTTATCAAGCGATGTGTTTAGTAAATTTAAGAAAAATCTAACACGAGCAGCATTATCAAAATCATTAAAGGTAACTTTTTGTGTTTCTTTGTTAGAAATACAATTTTTTCTTAAAAGAATATCCCTTAAATATCTAGTACATTTTTCATTTACTTCATGTGTTTCTTCTGCTGTATGTTCCATAGCGATATTTAATAATTTCTTATCATCGGATAATTTTAGTTCGATATATCCTTTATGCAGACTATGTTGTGTGTACATGTCCTTTGAACGGTCCGTTCTCTCAATTTCAAAATCGCAAGAAAGATGATTCGGATCTCCATTTACAGGTCTCAATGGACTCTGACTTATTATTTCATAACTACTTGAGTGTTGAGGTATTAAGTCTTTTAAAGGAATATTTATACCTTTTAATGCTTCAAATAAGGGTTTGTCAGAAAGCCACTCTAAATCTCTATTTCTTCTCTTTATTTGTGATTCTTTATCTTTTTGTTTCTCGAGAAGCACTTCGAACTCTAGTGGGCTTAGTAATGACATTGTAATCAAAGGAACTGTCTCATTCCGATCATTGGAACTAGTAAAAATTCCTTTTGAAGAAAGAAAACTTTTTAAATCATTATCCGATAATACTCTAGATGAAGAAACTAAAGGTCTTAAATTGTCTCCAAAGGGAAGAATAGTTTCTACATTCAGCTTTGGCGAATTATTGTCCAGCATTTTATTCCTCTCCCAATATTGAAATAGTATCCTTAAACGATCGAACTTCAACTGTTTCAATAAAATTACCTTCAAATAAACGCTTAGTTGTTTGCACGATATTTCTATGCTCAATTTCTAAATAATCGTAATATAGAATAACAGTTTGTTTTGCCCAGCTATTCGTTAATCTTTGCGTAAATCCCATAATTCTTTTTAAAGAATTTTCATTAAAGTTTTCATTGACAAACATCAATAGTGTTGGTCCTGATTCACTTGGATCAACACGCAAAGGCAAGACATTCGAATTAATTAGTTGTACAGGAAGTTTCTTACCATAATTAGTCGACACAAATGGATCAACATCATTGTATCCTGTTGGATGATAAAAAAAGTTATAGTCACCATATTTACTTATGGCATAATTAATCGATCTGTAAAGAAAATTTGCTTTATTGTTATCTACCAAGTAAATGGGACCATATTCGGCTTTTTTGTCTGTATTTCTAAATGCCTTTATTTCCTTAATAATATCTCTTTCTATGTCTTCTTTACTTGATAACCAAAAAATTATTCCACTGGTTTTCCGTTCTTGAATTCTTCTGCCGACTCGAGTTTCACTATATTTTTGGTCATAAGGAAAGCAATCCATCGCTTCTGCTAACTCATAGAGATATTTTTTAAATACTGATGTTGGATAATCCGGGTACTTTTCTTTATTATGTTTACAAGAAATCAATACGTCATCTTGCAAGTGATTAATTAAAGGACTTTCAAATGAAAAAATATAATCGAGACCATGCTCCTTATTTTTTCTATCGTGTTCTTCATTGAAACATTCTATTGTTGGATTGTAATCAGCACTTCCCCAACCGATTAGTTTCAGTAAATTTAGGACAATCTTCTCTCCAAACTCACCAGAACTTTTTGAATTCTCTCCTGACATAAATATCGCTCCTTACTTTACTTTTCGCTACGAAAATAAACCTTATAGAAAGACATGTTTTTTTCTTCGTCAAAGCCCTTCTCTAGATATTTATCATTTACTACTTTTATTTCAAACCCAGTGTCTAACTTGATTTTGCTTTTAAATCGTTCTTTCAATTTCATAACAGTTGTAGGTGATATATTAAATGTTTCAATAGGAATTATGTGATTTTTTTCCTCATACCTTGCTTTATATTCAAGGAACTCATCTTTTAACTCTTCGTTATCAAAAACATCTTCTAGAAAATCGTTCAAAGAACATGTGCTGTTTTGTTCAAAGTAGTTATATGTAGAATTTTTAAACTTGAATGTATCATTGATGGTCGTATTATTCAGTTGATCAACATTAATATTCGACGAAAAGGAATTGCAGATTTTAAGGAATGCATCTGTGGTGTAATTATCATCCATAACCTCTTTTAAATTTAAGAAGCTATTTTTCCAATATTGTGCTTCATTATTTTGTGACTTAGCAGAAGCATCAATAATCAATACTTTAAATCCATTCTGCATTTCATCATTAATTACTAAACAACCTTTGTCTAGCTTATCAATATTAATTCCTCTATCATAATTGATGTTGAAGTTGTCATTGGCTTGATTTACCTTCAAATATGTATCTCTGTTCTCGGTCTTAAAAAGTCCTATTACATCAATTCTTTTATTGGTTAAAGAATGATTTTTAAAATACGCCACATAAAACTCGCCTGACTTAATATTCGGATGGTTTGATTTTTCATATAAGTGTTTTAAAATCCTAACCGATTCATCATAAAAGCTTCCTTTTCCAGTAAAGATATTCTTCACGTAGAAGTAGACTTCGTTTAAATCAAGCTGACCTTCATGTGTAAAATTGAAAAATTTCTCCGCTTTAAATGGTCTCAGGAAAAATTTCAAGAGTATTTCCTTCATACTTGAGTCATTTAAGTCATGCAGCCTCTGAGATATCTCGATTCCTTCATCTCGCATCTTGTTCCCAATTTTATGTACGACTAATTGCTCTATATCCAATTCATCAAATTCAACCATTAAGATTCACCTTCTCTTACTTAAAAATATTTTTATACACTTTACCCCTAAAATTTGATAGTTCAAAATACCGTCCCCAATAGACCTATAAGAACCTCATCGTTAGAACCTGTACTAATTTAAAAAGAGGCTAAAGAATCTTTTTTCATAAATGTAAGTATTATTTTCGACATTTTCCTATGAATTCCTTTTTTCTTTGATGATTTACAATCATCATTTTGAAAATTTTTCTCAATCATCTAATTTTGGAGGAAAAGTCATGAATAAGCCTCCCTTTACAAAATCCCAAATCACCCAAGCGAATAACATCAACCTAATCCAATTCGCCAAATTACATGGTTACATCCTCGAAAATGGCGGCCGCCGCGCGCTTCATGCGAAGCAAAGTGGCGGTCTTTACTTTTTCCGGGATAGCAACAAATACTACCATTTCTCAACCGATTCTCGTGGCGGACCCATCGACTTTGTAATGCAATTTATGCGGATGGATTTTAAAGAGGCCGTTGCGTATTTGCTTGGAACTGACTTACCGCAGCATCAATCCGCACCTATCCTTCCCAAACCTTCCGGCAAGCTGCAGCTCCCGGACAAAGCGCCCAATTATAGGCGTATTTCCTGGTATCTTATCCATGTTCGGGGCATTGAACCAGAAATCGTCTTCCGTTTGATGCGTGAAAAGAAGCTATACCAGCAGGATATGACCGGAAATTGTGTCTTTGTCGGGTACGATCAGGACGGTTCGGCCAAATACTGTTCCCTTCGCGGGACATGGGCGAATCGACCTTTCAAACAGGATCGACCGTTTTCGGATAAAAGTTATCCTTTCCATATTGCCGGAACCAGTCGGAAGGTCTATGTTTGCGAAAGCCCGATCGACGCGATGAGCCATGCCACCTTGTCGAAATTGGACGGTCAGGACTGGAAAGTCGACCATCGAATTTCGCTGGGTTGTTTGTCAGATCAGGCGCTGGAACGCTTCTTGCGGCATCACGACATCAAGAAGATCATTTTTTGCTTGGACAACGATGTTAACGCCACCTTTCAGGACAGCAGCCCGGCTCCCAATTGGGGACAAGAGGCTGCCTTTAAATTTGCCGCTAAGTACGCCTGCCTAGGATATGCAACCTCCGTCGAAACACCTGTAAGCAAAGATGTGAATGAAGATTTGTGTACCCGACGGTATATAATAGAGGAAGAACGAAAACGGAGTGTTCAAGAAGACATGCTTGAACGATAAGAACTAAGCACATCGAAGAGATCCTGCTTCAACACGCGCAGGAAACGGATATTTTATCACTGGTAGACGAATAAGAATTTGAGCATACTGCGATCTGCCACATTCCAAATGAGGGATGTGGCTTTTTGCTGTTCTATCCTTAATAAGGAGCGATGAAATCATGTCCCCCTCCCTTTTTTCTCATCGGATCAAAGAACTGCCGTCCTCCGCCCCGAGAGGCCCGCCTCTTGGGGTGGAGGTTAAAGGCAGGAATAGCAAAATGTCATTTTGCGTGAAACACCGCGTGGAAGCAGAGCTTCCACCGACATTTTTACCGGTTTTGCCCCGATGATCGAATGTCACACGGAATTCACAAAAGGAAGGTGGTGCCATTGGCCAATACCGAGAAAACAGTCCAGATCACCGTCAAGCTTCCCAAAAAGCAATATGAAGCGCTGAAGAAATACGCAGCCTCCAAACATCTTAGCATGGCAGATATTGTACGGGCTTTCGTACAAAAGGGAATGTCCATCGAAGCCTACACCCAGGAGATCGACTTCATCACCGGCATCATTCGGCAAGAGATCTCGATTGCCATTAACGGCCTTAGCAACCGTCTGGCCGGACTTGCCAGCAAAGACCTCATTATGTCCGCCGCGGCGTACTATTCCACCATAGCGATCATTGCCGATCTCATTGATACGAACCGCTATACCACCTTTCGGGAAATCGAGCGGAAAGCACGGCAGCTTGCGGTCGAATATACCAAGATGAAGCTGACCGATGCGGAAAAGCTGTTCCTCTCTGGCGACTCATTCGAGCGTAATTTGGAACGGTTACGCGGAGGTGATGGCGATATCGCTGATCTATAAACAACGTTTTTTTCATCCCAATCACCCGAAAACCGCAGTCAGCAACTATGTGCATATCGGTTATATTGCCACCCGCCCCGGTGCGGTTCGGCATGAAAACATGAGCCACGGATTGTTTGGCAAACTTAAGCCCGGCAGTCTGCAAACATTTGATTCCTGGCAGGAAGTCGCACGAATTGCCCGGCAAATTTCGCGGGAAGGCAAAAATATGTACCGCAGTGTCATTTCATTTCGAACCGAGACCGCGCTTGAACTCGGTTTAACGGATTTCACCGATTGGCAACAGTATATCGAACAGCATATCTCCACCCTTGCCGCTCATAATCGGATCAAGATTGAAAACTTGTGCTGGGCCGCTGCCTTCCATAATGAACGCAATCACCCTCATCTCCATATTGTGTTTTGGGACAAGTCGCAAACTATCATAAAGAACTTCACTCATCCCGAAATTCCGAACCGTATTCGCAAACAGCTCATCAAAGACACCTTCGCGTACAAAATCAGGGAATTTTGCGTGCAACGAGACCAATTCAAAACTGGTATCACCGAAGTGACGGACAGCATCATTGAAGAATTTGAAGCCTATATGAAGCGACTAAATCCAAGAGCTTTTCGAGCGTTACAACATCGATTTGAACAAGATGATGAGGATTCCCTGCTCCGCTACCCCAAGCATCACCTGATCGAACCCGATTCGGTCAAGCAATGGGCCAAAAAATTATTCGAGCTGCGCAGGAACATGCCGAAAAGCGGCAGACTTGTCTACAAGCTATTGCCCCCGGAAACCAAGCTACGAGTGGATGCAATGGTTCATGACATGCTGAATGACAATCGGTATTTGGCACAAATGGTAGAGAACTATGTGCAAGCCAAACTGAAGTTGGCTATGCTCTACGACAGCCATCCGGACCGGCTGGAAAAACTCCGTACGGGTTATCGAAACGAAGCGGAAAAACGTATTGCGAACCGTATTCTTCTAACCGTCCGGACGATGATTCAGTTGGAGAAGGAAGCCAAGTCGAGCATTCGAGAAGCCGATCGGCAATATGCGCTGGCCGAGCAGATGCTACTGGAACTGCTTACTGCGGCGGAAGGTTGGATGATGCGGGCAGAACTAGACTATGACGACAAAGCCAAAGTCATGGGCGGAGACTTCTCCAAGCTCGCCAAAAAGGAATGGCTGCTCCGGCACAAGGATCGCGGTATGGAATGGTAATCATAGGTAAACCTATAAAAAACCGAAAGGATGAAACGACATGCTTTTTACAGATGGACATCTGCAATCCCTGGAACAGTTAATGAAACAGCCTCCGCGCCGAAAATCCGTCCAATCGGACAAGTCCAAGCAAACGAATATGGCCGCTGCGCCTTCCGCTTCTCGGCCTGAGCAAAAGAACGACCGTGAAACCAAATGATCGATTGAATCCCCACGCTATATCCTCTTTCATCTAAAAACAAGCCGTCATATCCGAAAGGAACGAAGCGTTCAATGAAAAGCAAAAGTGAATTTTACAAGGCGTTCTTCACAGCCCTGACGGAACTGGGCATCGAAGTCAAACGCTCAACTTCGGCGGATTATTTGGCAGACCTTTATTTGAAGGACCAACTCGTCGCCTTCTATACCCGTACGGATTCGATCGAGCGCAATCCGTTTGTGACCGTCCCGGATCGGCTGATGTCACAAATACAGGACTTCGCCCGGAAGACGGCGCTGCAGCTTGGGATATGCACCGAAAAACCATATTCCGAGAATACGCCCAAAATTGCAAATGCTGTCTACAAACTCTGCGAATACGACAATGTCGTCCTGGCGTGCAAGCACCATCCGTTGTTTGAATACGTCTTTTCCACGTACCGCTTGTCTCCGGACAACGGCGCGCCGGTACAGCGGCAATACTTCTACAACAAGGAAGAAGCGCTGGAAAACTTCGCGTGCCGCAGCGGATTAGTGAATGAAAAGAAGCTGTTCTTCGAGAACGAACTTATCCTCATTCACGACGAAATGGTTAAATTCCTCATCAGCCCAAACGACAAAACGATCGACCAATTCGAACAGGCACAAATCCTGATAGAGAAACTGGAAGATGTGCTGCCCGAGCTAAAAGATCGGGACATTCAACTAAATTACGATCAGCAATTTGCCCACGATTATGACGGCAACCCTGAAGCACTGGAATTTGCCGAAGACCGCTGAAAGGAGGACTCCCATGCCCAGACCGGAAAGCTCCATCTGGGGCAACATTTTGACCTGCGCGGAGATTGCCCTGCATGTGTATGAAATAATAGCCGAACGGGGCAGCGGAATCGTCATCGACGCCGACCACGCCAAAGAACTGTTAGGCGAAGAAGCGCTCAACATCGGTGAACAACACGGTGACCATGTATACTTTGACGATGCCAAAAGTGTAGTTCCTGCCTACGAATTACTCCAAAATAATGCGATTACGGATCCTGAGTTCAAAGAGCGCTGCGGCAGTCCGGAGCAGCTTGCCAAGGAAGGCAAGTTTTTCGCTCCAGAATATTTCGGCTCACTACAGGCTCCGGAAAATACACCTTGGGGAACGGTGACAAATAGCCAACCTCTCCATAATGGACTGTATTTTTTGGAGAGCGACGGAAAATGGCAGCTTGCCGTGCACCAGACCGTCGCTAACCATTGCTTATCGGACTTTGCACAAGAGCACGCTGCAAATCACGGTGAATATTTGCATTATCCACTGGACCGTTGTGCGGTTCCTGTTTATGAGTTATCTGCCTCTCATCCCGCCGTCATGGCCCAGGTGGTCGATGAAGACAGTTTGCTGCATACGCTCTGCGTGGATGAGCCGCTGTATGTAGCAATGCATAACCAACACACCGAAGAATGGGGGCATATCCACGACCGCCCTGCACCCAAAACTATGTTTTTGCAACTTCAATTGGATCAGGTTGCGGAGCAAGCTCATAAACAGGAATACCGTACACCCCATGCTGCAAACAATCCCACCCTCATAACGTTATGTACCAATGAACTGGAGCCCGACGACTTTTTTGAACCGACCGAGGAACTGGAACTGTGAAAACGAAACAAAGATGGGCTATTTCTTTGCTTCTGTTCGGGATTGGAGGTATTCTAAATCTCTTTATCAGCACCGCCCTTCATCGTCTGTTGTCCGGCTATACGTCCCGACTTGCGTGGCCCCCTATCGAATCGTGCTTGTCTAGTCTGATATCAAATCGACAGCATGTTCTGCTGTTCGTCTGTTTGCAAGGCTTCCTTTTGCTGCTTGCCATTCTGTTTTTCACAGCAAACAGCCGTCCCTATCAAAGCAAGCTGCAACGGGTGGCCCCTGGAATTGAAACCCCGATTCCAACCGGTCAGCATCAACACGGATCGGCTCGCTGGTTAAAGGAAGAGGAATGGTCTCGAGCTTTTGACCATTATTCGCTTGATCTTAGCCATCCGCTGATCCGTCATTTGATCGATACCGGTTATGACGACTTAAACTTTCTAAAACCGCCGAAACAGGAGGAATGGCATGATGAAGCTGTTTCATCCGCAAACGATCCCCAAACCTGATTCACCCGCCAAGGAATATCCGCTCAACCTCAATTCCAGTGGTATCGTGCTGGGAATGAGTCAGGAACGCGGACGTGAGAAGCTTTACTTTGTCGGCGATGATGTGCACACGCTGTGCATTGGAGCAACCCGCAGCGGGAAATCCCGTTCGGTTGTTCTGCAATCCATCGGTTTGCTGGCCCTCGCAGGCGAATCGATGGTGATTTCTGATCCGAAAGCGGAATTGCTTCACTATAGTGGCCCCATGCTGGAGAAACTGGGCTACGAAGTGCTGGAACTCGACTTTCGCCACCCTGAAAAAAGTCACCACTACAATTTGCTTCAGCCGATTATCGATGCCGCTCTTGCTGGCGATCAGGAACAGGCCGAAATGCTCGCTTGGGATATGACAAATGTCTTGGTCGGCAAAGCCCAAGGAGAGAAGATCTGGACCAACGGCGAAATGTCGGTTATAGCTGCTTCCATTCTCAGTGTCGTATGGGATAATATCAAATGGCCCGAATACCAGAACTTGACCAATTCGTATTGGTTTCTGGCCGAGATGAACAAGCAAATCGGTAACAAAACGCCGATGCAAGAGTACGTCAAACGATTGCCGCAGCATCATCCGGCCCGAGCGCTGCTTAGTATCTCCGATATCGCACCTTCCCGTACCAAAGGCAGCTTCTATACGTCGGCATTAACGACGCTGCGGCTGTTCACCTCCAAATCCATATACGCGATTACCCATAAAAGCGACTTTTCTTTAGCCCAGCTCGGCGAAAAGAAACAAGCGCTTTTTATTGTTTTACCGGATGAAAAGACCACGTTCTACCCTGTTGCATCCCTGATGGTCTCGCAGCTTTATGAACTGCTAACAGCCGAGGCTGACAAGCGCGGCGGACGACTGAAACGGCGCGTTAACTTCCTGCTGGACGAGTTTGGCAACTTTACGCCGATCGCCGACTTCACGAACAAGCTGACGGTCGGCGGCGGACGCGGGATGCGTTTCAACCTGTTTCTGCAAAGCTTCGAGCAACTCAAAGAAAAGTATGATGCCCATGCCGCCAGCACAATCAAGTCTAACTGCCAGACGTGGATATATATGCAGGCTGACGACCTCGAAACCTTGCGAGAAATTAGCGAAAAGTTAGGAACATACACCACTTCCAGCTATTCGCTCTCTTCGTCGCACGGCAAATACTCGACACCGAGCACTTCGCATTCGCTCAATTTATTGGAACGCAAGCTGCTCACCGTGGACGAAGTGCGCCGCATCTCGCGTCCCTATCAAATCGTCCTATCCCGCAGTCATCCGGCCATGATGTATGCTCCCGATCTCGGTAAATGGGCATTCAACCGCATGATGGGGCTCGGGGACAAGGAGCATAACCGCAGAGTTCGGGAGGAACGGGAAGCACGGCGGCCGATTCGGACCAACACGCGAGAGGAGGTGAAACTATGGAACATATGGGTGTACTACCACAAGGACATCACCCGGCAACTAGCGGAACAGCAGCGTGCGGCGGCAGCGCAAAACGCTTTTTCCCCCTTTTCGTTCGACGATTGAAGAAAGGAGGGCAAGCGGTAATTCGGTACACGGTATCTGCAGCTTTGACAGGATTCCTTTTCTTTATGTCCGATTCCTCCGCCTTTGCCTCCGACATCAAAGATAGCAAGCTGGCTACCGGCACGGAAAAATTGATTAACGATGTGACCACATGGCTGATGATTTTGTCTCCTGTCGTGTCCGGCGTACTCATCATTTACTTTTTTATTCGTCGGTCCGCAGCAGACGAAATGGATCAGAAAAAATGGAATAATCGAATCATTGCCGCTGTCGTCTCCTGCATTGGCGCGGTACTCGGCTCGGCTACATTGAACATCATCGTTGGCTATTATAAGTAAGGCAAGCCTGCTTAATTACAGCAGGCTTTTTCAATTTTCATACCATTTAGGAGGTTACCCAATATGAAACAATGGCTGAAAGCTGCGAAAAAGAAAATCGCCCACTCGGTTACTCGGACCAAGCAAGCGCTAGGTAATCGGCGCGGTGAAGGGTTTGTTGATACGGCGGGTGCGTCCGTAAGAGCATAGTGACTGCACAAAGTCACTGTGTTCGCGGACGATGAGAAAATCTGCTTTGGCAAGCAGCAATGAAACATATCCAAATCATTGTCATCATCCCATTTATCCAAAAGGGAAACCTGGCGGGGAGTGTAGCATATGGGAAAATCCCTAAGTCAGCCTAACGATCAAGGCTGCGACTGCAAGGGTGAGATGAAACGTCAAAGACGAGGATCAAGGCTGAATTGCTTGAAGGATAGTCCGAGGGGTCATAGTCGAGACCTTAACGCAGGATCGTTGCAGCGTTAAGCGGTGCAGGAGCTGCATAGACTGCGGGTGCAGCCGTCCGGGATATGTGTACCGACCAACTGGAGTAACCAGTAAAGGACGAACGTCCGATCCGACACTTTGACATGCCTGTTTCTCATCGTCTAAACGGAGATTGCCTAAACCGGAACGCCGGAAAATCGGCTATGCGTAATGCCGCGAGGGGATAAATTTCAAGGGCTGACCCCCAAGAAAGATGACGCTGAATATCTGGCAAGGCAACGGAGCTTCCATAGTAGTCCGAGAACCCTGAATGGACAGGGAAAGCCGTAAAATCGGATGCGGATAATGCCGCTCACATGGCGAAGGGAAGCAGTCTGTCTCTTAATACAAAGAATGGAAGGATGCGAGAGGCATTGCGAAATCCAGTTGAAGTATTAAACAGTCTATCTAACCAAGCATGCAAGGAAGGCTATCGCTACGAACGTCTGTACCGCAACCTGTACAACGTAGAGTTCTTTCTGCTGGCTTATCAAAATATCTACGCCAGCGAAGGCAATATGACGGCAGGAACCGATGGTCAAACCATCGACGGTATGGGCGTAGCGAGAATCGAAACACTGATTGCCCGTTTGAAAGACCACAGCTATCAGCCTCATCCGGCGCGGCGTACTTACATCAACAAAAAGAACGGCAAGAAACGCCCGCTGGGTATCCCCTCCTTCGAGGACAAGCTGGTGCAGGAAGTGGTCCGCCTGATACTGGAGAGTATTTATGAGCCGACCTTTTCAAATCTATCTCACGGATTCCGTCCAAAGCGAAGCTGCCATACTGCTCTGCTGCAACTGCAAGCCCATTTTACCGGAACCAAGTGGTTTATTGAGGGAGACATTAAAGGATTCTTCGACAATATTGACCATACTGTATTGATCCAACTTCTGCGCAAACGAATTCGGGATGAATACTTTATCGCACTCATCTGGAAATTCCTTAAAGCGGGTTATGTCGAGGATTGGACCCTTCATGCCACATATTCCGGGACGCCGCAAGGCTCTATTGTCAGTCCGATTCTATCGAACATCTATTTGAACGAACTGGATGGCTACATGGAGCGGTTGATGAGGCAGTTCAACAGCGGCCAAAAGCGAACCAAAAGTGAGGCTTATGCCCATCTGGAACAAAAGCTGAAATACATGCGCTATAATAAGTGTTCCTCTTCCAACTGGGAAAAGCTTGATGCAGCAGAAAAGCAGCAAGCGGTGAAAACAATCAAAGGGATTCGCAGCGCCATGCACCAAACCGCCTACTCTGACCCGCAAGACAGTAGCTACAGGCGTCTTTTCTACATCCGGTATGCAGATGATTGGCTGTGCGGTGTCATCGGCAGCAAGGCGGATGCGGAGGAAATCAAGACGAACATCAAGGCATTTCTGGCCGACACGCTCAAACTGGAGCTATCGGAGGAGAAGACCCTGATTACCCATGCCCATGACAAAGCGCGTTTTCTCGGGTACGACATTTTTGTTGCGGACAATGAAAGCCTGCGAAAAGACAAAAATGGGTATACCCGGCGCACCCGTAATGGCAAGGTTAAATTGTTCGTCCCCCGTGAAAAGTGGCAGAACAAGCTCATCGAATACAAAGCTCTGGAAATCAGCGTTCACAGCGGTCAAGAAGTATTCCGCCCGACTCATCGCACGTACCTCATCAGCAATGACGACCTGGAGATCCTGAACCAATACAATGCTGAAATCCGGGGCATGTACAATTATTACCGCATCGCGGATAACGTAAGTGTCCTCGGTCACTTCAATTATGTGATGAAGTTCAGCATGTTCAAAACCTTTGGGGCCAAATACAAGCTTCGTATCAGCCAAGTGCGGAAGAAGTACGGATATAAACGCTTTGGCGTAAAATACCGCACGAAAGCAGGCAAAAAGACCTTGTATTTTTACGATGGTGGCTTCAAGAAGGATCAAACAGGAACAGCCAACGCCGATGTGGACATGGTTCCCAAAGTGTTTCGCAACAGTAATCCGACAAGTCTGATTACGCGGCTAAAAGCCAGCCGCTGCGAATGGTGTGAGACGGAAAATGTCTGTCTGGAAATTCACCATGTCCGCAAGTTAAAAGACTTGAAGGGCAAAAAACGTTGGGAGCGGCTGATGATCTCCCGAAGACGCAAGACATTGGCCTTGTGCGGTCCATGTCATGATCGTCTGCATGCTGGAAAGCTAGACTGATAGACAGATGGAGAGCCGGATACGCTGAGAGGTGTACGTCCGGTTCGGAGGGGAGTGTTTGAAGACCTGCCGCTCGTAAAACGGCAAGGCGTTGGGCGCTTACCCTACTCAAAATTTTGATGGGTGTTGTCATCGGGGCGCTGGTGCTGGCGGGGCTGTACCTTTTGTTTGAAGACACGATTCTGCCTACGTTATCGGAGCGAATTAAAGCTATGTTCGATTACGGGGGATCCTTACGGTGATCGAAGCAACCTCGTGAAAAGGAGAAGGCGATGGAGAAAATCCTGCTACTGCTCATCGTCGCGATTTTGAACGGTGCCCTAATTTACATGGACACATTGCTAAAAGACATTATGCCGATTTCCTTATACGCGGAACAGTTCATGTCGCTATCAACCGGCGTGGACCTCGCCGAAAGCTTGTACGACATTTTGTTCTCGTTTGGCATCGCTCTAATGATTCTCAAGTTTTTAAAGAAAGGATTTGAAATCTATGTACTGTGGACGGACGGCGACCCTGACGAAGAACCGCTATTTTTGCTAACCAACTTTTTCCGGGCGATGGCGGTTGCCGTTTGTTTTCCCACCATTTACTCTTGGCTTGCTCAAATTGTGGAAGAACTGACCGATTTGCTGCTTAACGCGATTGGGCAATCGACCAGTTATGACTGGCAAGTCTGGGTAGAGGCCATCAGTTCGGCGGGGCTTGTAACCGCGATTTTTGGGCTCATTTTTGTCATCTGCTTCTTCATTCTCTATTTTCAATTCCTGATGCGGGGACTGGAAATGTTCATCTTGCGTGTCGGGATTCCGCTTGCTTGCGCCGGATTGCTAGACAATGACCGAGGCGTCTTTCGTGCTTATGCCCAAAAATTCATGCAGTCCATGCTGGCGGTCGTTATTCAGATCGCCTTGGCCAAGCTAGGCGTCGGGCTGATGCTGCAAAACCACGTATTCTGGGGCATGGCCTGTATGGTGCTGGCTATTCGCACGCCGCGTTTCCTTTCGGATTTCTTGATCACTACAGGCGGCGGAGGCGGCATTGTGAACAATGTATACCACAGCGTCAAACTGGTTGGCATGGCTCGCAAGATGATGAAAGCCGGGTGATCCTATGGTCACTTTGGAAGAATTGGCACAAGCGCTCATTGTCCTGATTCGCCTGGGTTGCTCGGCCCGCTTTATTTATTGCATGGTGCGATTAGCCGGAGCCGATGAAGAGGCTGCTCGCTATAAAAAACGCGCCCGTAACGTGGCGCTGTTTTATGTGCTTACAGAAAGCATTTGGCAAATCAAGGAGTTGATTCTCTATTATTACCGGTAAAGGGAAAAGGACGATGACGCAGGCGCTTTCTCATCATTGTTCAGGTTCCCAATCGTCATCGGATAGCTCGCCGCTATAAGCTGTATTCTCCAGGACATCGGCGCTTCGATCATCCACCCAATAGCGGGTCGTGCGGGAATGCACAATTTCGGCAAGCATGTCTACCCGCTTTTGCAAGGCGGAGCAAAGAGCATCGCATCGAGCATCGTCAATAAACAGCGAACCCTTCAGGATCTCCCTAAACTCTTCATCCAGCCCATGAAGTTGGGACAAATCCAGCCAATCAAAAGATGTAACTAGTTTGATTTGCTCGTTATGGTCATTTTTGAAGGGCTTGCAGGTCAGTTTAACCGTTGGCGAAATGAGCGCCGGCGGCTTGGTAAACCAGAGAGAAGACCCGCTGTCGTAAATCGGAGCGGCCCCGATCCATTCCAGCGTTTCCACATTCCGAATGACACCGAAGTTATTTTGGTGCCTGTCCTCATTGGCAATAAGATAATCCACGACCATCATCCGATCAAGCGCATCGACGATGCCCGGAATGCCTAATGCCTCGCAGCAATTCACATAATGTTGATAAACCGAAATGTGATTCGCTTTTTGCCGGGTCTGCATCACATACCAGGCCGTCACCAGTTCCGTCTGCGGCGTGATGAAATTTTCGCAGACGCTAAATGGATAATTGTCCTGTACAAGAAGCGAGTAAGTAACATGGGGAATGCCCAGTCTCTGCATTAGCCGGCTGGCCAGCACTTCATTATAAGGTTCCTGCTGAATAGCGCCGCTTCCGCCCTTGATAAGGCAACGTTTCCCATCCAAGATCGTCCATTTCTTTTTTAACCAGCCATCCGAAGTGTTATCCGGTGACATCAAGCTTAAACTTTCACCATGTATGCCTCTGCCGAGCAACACATTTCCGACATCTTCAGAAAAAGCGTTGTCAAAAAAATTGACTCGCGACCAATCGACATCTGAATCAGAGGGGCAAATCCAATATTGGTCGGACAAGCTGAGGCCCAAACTTTTATCCAGCAATTTTTGGGTAGTAGCCAGCTTCAACTCGATCAGCGCTTCCTTAATGCCGTCCCGGCTAGCGGGAATGGCGCGGCCCCGCCACCATTCATTGAGCGCTGAACGATCAATGCGTCCTTTTTTAACCGGTATTCCGATGGGAACGTGGCGTTCGTCATATACATCGCCGATAGCGGAAATGGCGCTGGTCGCTTCGTCAAGCTCGATCTCCGCAACCGGAACGTTTTTGTGTTTTAACACATATTTTTTGTTCCATGCATCCGTCATTATCACCACTCCTCTTCCCCTCATCTTGTACGAACCTGCCGTGCATGAATCAATTCATGTACAAGCAGTTGCACGATTACTTCTATCATAGCTCAAATTCCTTTTTTTTGCTTCATTTTTGTCCGACCTTCCTTTGCTTAATAAAACCAGTCTCATCGTCACAAAAAGGAGGTTCCGTATTCCATGGAACAGGATCAATCCTTGTATATTCCTCTCGGCGTGAAACCGGAAGCGGAATGGTTTCCTGGCTTCGGTCAACGTCAGCTTGGTCAAACGGTCATTGGATCGCTTGCTGCCGCACTCACAGCCATCGTGTTATGGCTCGTGTGGGGCGGTGTGCCGATGGCCGTCGTCGTTTTTCTGATCGGGGTATCCGCTTCGGTGATGATGACGACTAAAGACCGGCACAATCTGTCTGTGCTCGATCAGATCACATTTATGATTCGCTTTATCAAAAGTCAGAAAACGTATCCTTATCGCCGCTTGGACGAATGGCCGCTGACGGAGTGCAAATCATGATGCTTACCCTTCTGATTGCCAAAGGTTTGTTGTTCGGTACCCTGCTTCTAGCGGCCAGCTACCATGACATCCGAACCCGTGAAATCCCCAATAGGTTGCCGCTCGCGATCTTCGGCACTGGCATGCTGCAAGTTTCCCTGATCTCAGCCGTTTCCGGGCTTGTTGTTGCCGGCCTTCCCTTTTTGCTTGCGGCTATCATCACCAACGGGAAGATCGGCGGCGGCGATATCAAGCTTATGGCGGCTTCCGGCTTTGTGCTGGGACCTATCGGTGCCTTAATGCAAAGCATCTTAGGTTTGTCACTTGTACTCTTCTTTGCAGCCGGACTTGCTATTTGCGGCGGCAAAGCAAAAGCCGCAAAAACTCCCTTGCCGCTGGCCCCTTTTCTTTCGGCCGGCGGTTTTGCGGCGTTTTGGCTGCTCCATTTTTGTTGAAAAACGAGGAGGATTCGACGGTCAATGAATTGGTTCAAAAATCGCTCCATCCTTGGAGCATGCTGCATTATCCTCTCCCTGATACTTTGCCTCGGCATTGCCCCGCTGCTTAATCAAAGTGCCAACAAAACGGTCGCCATTGTGCGGGTTATCGAAGACGTAGACAAAGGAACACCGATCAAATCCAAACAGGTGGAAACCGTTGAAGTGGGGGCTTTCCATCTGCCTCAAGAGGTACTGAAATCCGTCGACGATGTGGTCGGAAAGTATGCTGCGACGGACCTCAAAAAGGGGGACTACTTGCTGCCGTCCAAGCTATCGGCTGTTCCGCTTGACGCTTACCTGACTCGACTGGACGGACAAAAACAAGCTTTGTCCGTCACGATCAAAAGTCTTGCGGCAGGGCTATCGGGCAAGCTGATGCCCGGCGACATTATCAGTTTGATAGCCGCCGACTACGGCGATCTCCGCACGACAACCCTGCCCCCGGAACTGAAATATGTGGAGGTGTTGTCGGTAACGACCAGCAGCGGTCTCGACGCGCAGACCGGAAACAGCGGGGAAACTCCCGAGGATGACAGGGAACTGCCTTCCACAATTACTCTTCTCGTACTACCGGAGCAAGCGGTGCTTCTGACCGACATCGAAAACAAAGGCAAACTGCATGCAGCACTCGTTTATCGTGGAGATGCAAAAACCGCACAGATGTTTATCGACAAACAGGATGAATATTTTACGTCCAAACAAGTAAACACGGAGGACCTTGCCCATGAGTAACAAACTCATCGCCATCTGGGGCAGTCCAGCCAGCGGAAAAACGATTACTACGCTCAAACTGGCCCAAACTCTCGGCGCTAAAAACAAAAACGTACTCACGATCTTTAGCGATCCGCTTTGTCCCTCCATTCCGTTTTTGGTTCCGCAAATCGCGAACAAACAACAATCTCTCGGAGAACTGCTCAGCTTACCAGCGCTTGCCCAGGATGATCTGCTTCGTTTTTCGCTCTCGATCAAAAGCTCGCCTAGGCTGGGCCTTCTCAGCTACAGCAAGGGAGATCATGCCTTTTCGTATGCCAACTACGATCGGGAGCGGGCCGTGGACTTTCTGACCTTGGCAAGGCATATCGCCGATGTCGTTCTGGTGGATTGCACCAGCTACGTATCCTCAAGCTTGCTTTCCACCGTAGCGCTGGAATTGGCCGATAACGTATTCCGCTTCCATACTTGTGACTTGAAAAGCATGATGTTCTACGCTTCCAATTTGCCTCTGTTGTCCGATGCCCGCTTTCAGCAGGCCCCCTCTGTTTCGGTTCTATCCAACCTTCGGCCCGGACAGGACAGCCGTGCGTACAGTCAGGTTGTCGGCGGTATTCGGATTGAGCTTCCGCATCTCCATACCTTGGAGCAGCAAGCACTCGAAGCCCGTTTGCTGGAAGCACTGCCGGCCAGCAAGGAAACGGCTGCCTACCAACAAGGCATTGCTCAAATGATGCAGCTCATTGTACCCGAAGAACTTTCACCAATTCGGCCCAAAGCGTCCCCCGCACTGAATGGCGCGGCTATTGTTCAGGGTTTCAAGAAACTGCTTTTGAGACGGCGAGGTGAAAGAAAGTGAATCAAGCCGCCCTTTACTTTTCCAGCCAATCCAAACCGTTTGACGACGTATTGAAAGAAGTGCAAGTCTATCTTTCGGGTAAATATGCGACGTTGCTCAGCCGTCATCCGGCTGAACAAAAGCAGCAGCTAATCGCCTATATCAACCAGTACCTGATCGACCATCGCCTGCATGTACCGGGATTTTCTTTTGATGAATTGGCCGATCGATTGTACGCAGAGATGGTAGAGTATTCTTTCTTGACCCGGTATCTGTTTTCACGGGAAGTCGAGGAAATTAATATCAACAGTTATAACGATGTGAAAATCAGCTACACGGATGGTCGTATATTACCTGCCGACGAGCAATTTTCTTCCCCGGAACATGCGCTCAACGTCATCCGGCGTTTGCTGCATCAGTCCGACATGATTCTCGACTACTCGCAACCTATCGTTCGCGGACACCTGGCCAACAATATCCGCATTACCGTGTTCGGTGCGCCGGTTACGGACAAAGACAAAGGCATTTCCGCCTCCATTCGGATTGTCAATCCGCAGAAGCTTGTGCGAGAGGATTTTATCCGCGGCGGCACGGCAACCGGCGATATGCTGGATTTCTTGAGTCTTTGCTTGCGATACGGCTTATCCATCTGTGTCACCGGAGCGACCGGCAGCGGTAAAACGACACTGATGAGCTGGCTGCTATCCACGATTCCATATGACAAGCGTATCTTTACAATCGAAAATGGCACCCGGGAGTTTGACCTCGTTATTACCGACGATGATGGACGTGTATTGAACAATGTGGTGCATACGGTCACCCGTTCCAGCGAAGACCCCCGTCAAAATATCGATCAGGAGAAGCTGCTGGAATTTGCCTTGACAGCCAACCCCGACGTCATTTGCGTCGGGGAAATGAAATCCGCCGAAGCTTTCGCCGCCCAGGAAGCTGCCCGGACCGGCCATACGGTGATAACCACAACTCACGCCAATTCTTGCCCGGCCACGTATTATCGGATGGTAACGCTATGTACGCAAAAATACGAAATGAACGACAAAACGCTGTATAACCTGGTGACCGAAGCATTTCCGATTGTCCTATTCGTAAAAAAGCTGGAAGATAACGTCCGCCGCATTATGGAAATCACCGAATGCCGTATTTTGCCGGATGGAACCCGGGAAATCGTACCGTTATATCGCTACGCTGTCCGCTCCACCAAGCAAAATGCCGGGCAAATTCGCATTGAAGGAGATTTTGAAAAGGTAAACGATATCTCATCCGGACTGCAAAAGCGCTTAGTGGAAAACGGCTTGCCGCTGCCCGTTCTTGAGCAATTACTAGAAAGAGGTGAAGAGCTTTGACGTTCTTGCTGCTGCTCTCCTTTATCGGGTTGTCCGCTGGCATCCTGCTCCTGCTCCGCTTGTCCCCCCGGCTGTTATTTCAGGAGCTTGCCGACCGAATGCAGCACCGGCAAACCCGCAAACTGCCAATCGGCCGACATATCCGCATGGTGCAAAAGCCAAAAAAGCTAAAAGGTTGGCAGGCAACCGTTGCCGAGGCTAGAGCCATCATGCAGCAAACCGGCCACGGGGAGCGGATCGGATGGCTGTTTGTCCTCTCACTTTCGCTCGCTGTTGGCGGCGCAATGTTGGCGCTGCTGCTCAGCAATGTCTGGCTGCTGCCTGTACTCACAGGCGGCTTTGCTATGTTGCCTTTCTGGATCGTATTGTTTGCTGCCACATTCTATAAAAAGCGGCTTCACGCCGAACTCGAAACGGCGTTATCCGTCGTAACGACTTCTTATCTGCGGAGCGAGAACATTATATCTGCCGTAGAAGAAAATCTGCCTTACTTGCATCCGCCTGTTTCCGATGTGTTTCAAGCATTTCTGGCAGAATCCAAACTGATCCATACCAATCTTCGTTTGGCGCTCACGCAGCTGCGCCGGCGAATTGACAATGGCGTGTTCCAGGAGTGGTGTGATGCACTTATGGCATGCCAAGAGGACCGGACATTAAAAACAACGCTGATGCCGATCGTGACCAAGCTGTCGGATATGCGCGTTGTATCCGCTGAATTGGACGTGGCGCTGTACGAACCGCTTAAAGAGTTTCTGACTATGGCGCTATTGCTTATCGGCAATATTCCGCTGCTTTATTTCCTGAACCGGGACTGGTACAGCGCGTTAATGCACACGCTCCCCGGTCAAATTGTGCTGGCGCTATGCGTCTTGACTCTGCTGATCTCGTTGGCTGCGGCCATACGACTGACGCGCCCGTTAGAGTACAAACGATAAGGAGGAAGACCATGAACGACAATGAAATTGCCGTTATAATGGGTACATTGATTGATGCTGATGCCAAGGAATTCGATAGTCTGGAAAAGCTCATTCGGCTGTACGGACTGGACGATTTTTTTCGGCAGCTCCAAGAATGGTCGTCTTTCTCCGCCGCGAGTATAGAGAAGCTGCAGGCGGTGCAAGTCATGATCCGTCACTTTTCCGGACCAGATGCCCCGTCCGCACGCTGAAAGGAGGACACAGGCATGGACGACCTCGCCTCCATGGGGAAATACACCCTAGACTTTATTCAATCTGTTCATAAACTAACCCAAATCCCACTTCGCAAACTGGAACGATACGGTTCTTCAAACAATCTGATGAACGTGCTGGAACGCCCCCTTGCCTTGGAACCTACCGCCTTGCAGTTAAAAAAACTCGATCAGCTCAATGCCTTTCTGCGGGCCTATCGAATCCTGAAATGGGAAGAGGAACACGTCAAGCAAGTCATACGTTCCCCACATGACGCGGGAAGTTACTTTAACGCGCTGCTGGAAGGTGTCCGGGATCGGGAGCGATTTATGGTTGCCTTTTTGGACAACGGCAATCACATCATTGAAACGCGCACGCTTGCCGAGGGCAGCATCGACCAGGCTCCTATTTATCCGCGTTTTGTTTTGAAAGCAGCGCTCAACTGCGACTGTGCTTCGATGATTTTGGCTCACAATCATCCCGGCGGTACGATGAGGCCCACTACCGAAGATATCCTACTAACAAAACGTTTGGTCGACATCTTTGCGCCACTGCATATCGATATTCTTGACCATATCATTATCGGGAATACCGGCTACGTTTCTCTAGCCGAACTGGGGAAATTGCCGAAAATCGCTGAGAGAGTTGCAAATTATGAAGCCATTACCACGAATGTCATGGAACAGGCAGAATGGCCCTCCTACAATGAAACTTTGAAACCCTGGTGCGCCAATCAAGCCCCTCTTGAAGAGGAATGGGAACGGTAAAGGAGGTGTTACCCGAACATGACCGGTCTTCTCTTTAGCTTTGGAATGTGTTTTGCAGCCGGAGCTTATTTGCTGTTGGCCGACCTTTTTCATATCTCAACCCGGGCCAATACGAAAGCTATTTTGCAGGCAGCCAAGCTAGGAAAAACCAATACGTCAGGCTTGGAGGTATTGCTCTTTCGTCTTTCGGCATGGCTGGCCGAACGTTTGCCACTGACAGATTACTACAGGCGCAAAATGGAAGCTACGCTTCGTTCCGCAGGCATTCGTCTCACTCCTGAAGTATTTGTCGCGCAAGCAGTAATTAAGGCAGGACTCATTTTTTGCGCCGGTATCGCATTGCTCCCATTACTCCCGCTCCTCTCACCGCTATTGATCTTTCTGGCAATCGCTCTCTTTTTTAAAGACATTCGCTCCGCAGATGAGGCGGTAAGAAAAAAAAGGGAACAAATCGAGGCGGAACTGCCGCGTTTTGTCGCAACCATTTCCCAAGAACTGAAAGCTTCACGGGACGTCTTACGCATACTGGAAGTCTACGCCAGCAATGCCGGGGAAAGCTTGAACCATGAATTGCAAATGACGATTGCGGATATGAAAAGCGGCAATTTAGAAACGGCGCTGATGCGGCTGGAAACCCGAATCGGCAGCACGATGCTGTCCGATGTGGTACGTGGCCTGCTTGCCGTCCTGCGCGGCGACCAAGGCGTCGTCTATTTCGAAATGCTGGCGCATGATTTCAAGCTGTTGGAAATTCAGCGGTTGAAACGCATCGCGATGAAGCGCCCCGGTAAAATCCGAAAATTTTCGTTTCTGATGCTGGCTTGTTTCATGCTAACATACATGGTCATTATCGGCATGGAAATATTCAGAGCGCTCGGCAAGCTGTTTTAGTAGTTAGAAAGGAGGCTTTCTATGAAGCGAGTGATCGCCTCCCGCCGTGGAGAAGGGTATGTCGATGTGGTTGTTATCGTACTCGTTGCGCTGCTGTGTATCGCCCTTGCGATCAAAGTGTTCCCGGTATTTATAACACAACAGCAGCTTAACACGTTCGCCGATGAACTGGCGCGCGAAGCAGAAACCACTGGCAGAATCGGACCGGAAACGTCGCAGCGGATAAAAGAACTGCAAGAACAAACCGGATTACATCCTGCCATCGAATGGAGCAAAACCGGAAGGATTCAGATTAACGAGGAAGTGACGGTCATCCTTCGAACGAACGTTAACATTGGGTTGTTTGGGAATTTCGGTTCGTTCCCCATCGAACTGTCGGCCACCGCAACCGGAAAGTCCGAGGTATACTGGAAATGAACCTTTTTTGGAACAACCGATCCGGCAGCGGATACCCGTTTGCGGTGACCGTCGTATTATTCATCATGCTTCTCTCCTGCGGTATTTTTGAATATTTTCGGTTAACTATCATCGCCGCACAGGTACGAGACACCACTCAAAGCGCCATTATTGCTGTCGCGACGGAAAACTACAGCCATGTTTACAGTAGTTTGCGTCAAAGTTACTCTGGTGCTTTTAGCCGGTCCGGGAACGAGTGGCGGGAACTATGGTCGGCCGGCGATATTAATGGCCGAATTCGTCGCGATCTGGGGCTTGTGCAAGAGGGGACTGCGTACGTTCGAAAGTCCTCAGACCGAATCGAATACAGCATTTCCGGACTTGATGTCAAGATTCTCAATTCACCTTTTGCCCCGGCATCGCCAGGCTCGGCCCGCCAATTCACCGCCGAGGCGAAGATACATTTGAAGGTTCCGCTCTCTTTTGGTTGGGGCCACCTGCCCCCCATGCAAGCTGATTTGAAAGTGCAAGCCGTATACAGACCACGATTTTAACGACAAATCATATTACGGTTCGAGTTGGAATTTACAGATTTATACAGTATAATAAAAGTGAAATCATTCCTTTTCTCGATCCTCTTACGTAAAAGGAGATGAATCCGTATGAAGCGAAAAGCTTGGATACTGACAGGCGGTATTGTGGTGCTCGGGGCCATCGGAATATGGGTTCTTAGCCTCTCGTCGGATAAACCAGTTCAAACTGAACCCTTAACAAATGCAACTCCTTCCCCTTCTATTCCCAATCCCATTGTTATACCGGAAGATTCAACATCGAATTCTCCCGAAACTGAGCAACCAAGTTCTTCACCTAAAGTGTCAGACGTAAAACCGGAACAGGAACCAACAATTACTGAATCACCTATCCTACAGCCGGAAAAGGGCCCTCAGCACATTGAAGTTCCGATTACCGAACCAGAGTCTACGCCAAAACCGACAAAACCACCCAAATCCAAGCCACAAACGACAGACAAGCCGCAATCCCCGGTCTCTCCTTCGAAAAATGATGAACAGGAACCGAAGCCGAGCAAACCGAAGGAAGAGCCTAAGGCGGGCGAGCAAAATAGCAGCGGAAAGGTGTATTTCCCCGGATTTGGATGGGTTGAAAAAGGAGAGCCTAATCAGGGTAGTAAGAGCGAATCGGACGGGGATTGGGATAAGCAAGTGGGGACCATGGACTAGTCGAAATCTATAATAATACTTCAGGGAGTACAGGTGAAAACCTGTGCTCCTTTGATTTTTTGGAGGTGACTGTGTTGAAGCGGACACTCATCCTTCTCATCATTTCTATAATCACCGTTTCCTTTAGTGCAAATTGGGTTTTGGCGGACGGTGATGGAAATATCGATAACGGCGGAGGTGGAATGGGTTCAGGGACATCTCAAAATAAATGGACTTCTGGTTATGATGGGGTACGAATCACCGTCATCCGCTCAAGTGATAAAGCCGTAGTCTCTAACCCAATCGACTATACGAACAAGACATTACCTAATAATTTATTTCACTTCGGGAAGGTCAGTAAGATACAATACCAAAACCATGGCCGATTAACCCCCTACAATGATAGCTACAAGTACAAACAGCCTGCTGTTCCCCTCCCCAAAATCATCAGCTCCGGCGATTCAGTTACCGACATTGAGGTTATCAAAAGGTACTTTTGTTCAGAAGGCGCCGTTAAAATGGTCGCCAATGATACCGGAATCGATTACAACACATTGACGGACGGAAACTACAAACTTCTTTTGGAGCCCATTGCATATTTTACGTTCCAAGGTGGTTTTATGGGAATGACCGCGCATGAAGCCGCTCTGTACGACCAACTCTTAAATGGCGGTTTACGTTCTAAAATGGTCAGCCTTACGCATCAAAACTTGCCTTTGGCGATGTTTTTGGAAACTCCTGACCTTGGGTATCCCGCGTGGAACGGCTCTTCCAGCGGTCGCGTCAGCAATCATCAGATCATCACTTCCCTAGGGCTTGGTATTGTACGGTTTAATGAGGCGCCAGTGACGCCTCCGCCTAGCCAAAAAAACTTCCAGTACAGAACCAACACCGACGTCATTACTTCCGTATGGCTTTCGACCTCAGACCAGATCACACCCGATTCCCCGGCCAGCGTGACGTTCCGCATCTTGGGAAGCAGCTATAAGGTAACCGATATCGTCATTCCGGAAGGAGAAAGTCAGCTTGTTTGGATGAAGTGGCGTACACCTAGCAAACCGCAGGCTCTTTCCATACATGTTAGTTCCTCCACCGGAAATTTGAATGCTACCTCCATTACCGCCTCCATTGTCGATCTCAATCAAAATGTACCGCCCGACCCCAAAGCTACGGATCGAAATGACAGCTTCCGCCAACCCTCCGTCCCCTCCTACACTACGAAGACATCTTCCTCTTGGGGCGTCTGGTCGGCACATTGGCATTCGGATGGGGAAGGTCACGGCTGGTGGGAATTCGATTGGACAGATTATTTCGCCACGCTGTCTGCATCGCAATCCATTCTCCCCGACTCCAAATCCCCCTCAACAACCAATTTCCTCAAATCCGGATACGGTATTGATCTCCGCACGTCCACCATCTTATCTTCGAATGCACCTGGCAGCCATATCACTGGCGCGCAAACTGCCGTATCCTACTTTCCCGAATTTCTATATCAGTCGTATTGGCGGCTGCACGATCTGAAAACGGGCGGATATAACGTCAGCTTCTGGCTGAAGCCCAATGACTTTTCCACTTATGAGAGCCGCGTGCATTTCACCCCTATTTGGTACCCGGACGGATCGTACACTCCAATCACCCGGGTAATGGATGCATGGACGCCCGACGGCATGCTTACGTTACAACTTCAAACCCCGATAACCATTTCCGGCAACCTGTTTTCCGACTGGCATATCGCCCCACAAAAAAACAAATAGCGAAAGGATGGTGCTACGAACATGCTGCTGCCAATCCTCATGCTGCTTCTCTGCCTGTTCGGCGGAGGAGCAGCTTTCTTTTTTCTCCGTCATGGCAAACGCCGCTCCAAAGAAACGGCGGATCTCGCGGTGCAAACGGCTCAGCAATTTGTCAATGTCAGAGATATTCACGGTCATTTTCTCTACACCAAGGACAGCTACCTGCTCTGCTACCTGCGTATTTTCCCGATCAGTCTGGATTTACTAAGCTTGACCGAAAAGCGGCTGCTAATTCGCAAATTAACGGCTGAACTCTCCTCTATCCGGTTTCCCTTCAAGTTTCTAGCAGTCAGCCGGCCGGTTGACATTTCGCCATTGATCAACGATCTGTCCTCCCTGCTTCCCGCTGCCGACGCCACACAAAAGGAGTTGCTGCGCCATGAAGTGCTGGAAATGAACGCTTTAGCGTTATCGGGCGAGGTGGTGGAGCGTCAATTTTATCTGGCAATCTGGCAAAAGCAGGACACAGGCGGCGAACGGGAGCTTTTGGAGAAAGCCAAGCGGCTGGTTCAGCATTTTGAAGACGCCCAAGTACAGGCTCATCTTTTGAAACAACAAGAAATCGTTCGATTATGTAATCTGGTCAACAATCCGTCCTATACGCATCTGGACCTCGACGAACCGGAGAACGCGATTCCGTTTCTGGTACGAAAGGAGGCGTGATGGTTGGACCCGACAACGGCAAAACTGCTGGCACATCTGGCTGTAAAAGTCGCTCAAGATGAACAAGCCCGCAAGCAAATATTGATGTTGATCATCGCTCCAGCCGTGGCTTTCTTGCTGCTTGCTGCCATGGTGCTACAACTGCTGACCTCGCCTCTTGAAACGCTCAAACTTTGGCTGACCGAAGATGAAGCGTTCGTTGTAGATGAAATGCGAACCGATTACGGGTACACGCAGTTGGTTCAAAAAGACGATGACAGCTACAGGGAGAGCTACGGCCAGCAATACGAAGGTGTTGTGTTCAAAGACGGCAGCCGCGAGGTGGTGTACTACAACCAGCTCGATTCGCGTTGGGCGGATAAGCCTTATGGCCCTCGCGATACGATTGGGGTTGCCGGTTGTGGGCCGACATCACTGGCGATAGTCGTGTCCACGCTTACGGATAAAACCGTCGATCCCGTTTCCATGTCCAAATGGGCCTATGATAACGGCTATTTGGCGGAAGGGACCGGCAGTTACCATAGCTTGATTCCCGACGGAGCCAGACATTTCGGTTTAAAAGTAGATGGAGCTACGGCCAAAGAGCAACAAAAAATCATCGACGCCCTGGCTAGCGGCAAATTGGTCATCGCCATCATGGGCAAAGGCCACTTCACTTCCTCCGGCCATTTTATCGTCCTGCGCGGCGTTACGGATGACGGTCAAATCCTGGTTGCGGACCCAGCAAGCAAGAAACGCAGCGAAAAGGCATGGGATTTCTCCATCATTCTAAAGGAAGCCCGGAAGAACGCCGGTGCCGGCGGTCCGTTTTGGATTATCCATAAGTAAGGAGAGTAATATGTCCAATGAGTACAAAAATACCTGAGCAAAGCGTCAATGCCTCTCTTTTAAATGCGATCACCCCCATGGGCCTTTCCTTTGCCCGGAACGGTCTGACCGTCGGAGAAGAATCAGCCAAAGTTTACGGTGTGATCCAATATCCGCAAAAAGTTGAGATTGGCTGGCTGTCCACGCTGACCAACCTTCCCGCGACAATGGTGGCTATTGGTTTCCACCCTATCGATAACAGCACCTTGATAAATGCCATCTCTAAATCAATCACGCAAAACCGCAGTCTCGCCGATACCGCCAAAGACCCGCTCACAAGGCAACGGGCCGAAAAGGCGGCGGTTGACGGCGAGAATATTATGCTGCAAATCGACCAAAACGGCGAGACGGTAGGACTTATGAATTTAGTCGTCATGCCGTTTGCCCATGAAGAAAGATTGTTCACGCGCGCCTTTCGGCGTGTGGAAAACACATTCAGCATGATGCGCTGCAAAATCCGCACGCTGGCTCATCTGCAAAAAGAAAGTTTCCAACACCTCTCCCCGTTGTACCCCGCACAGGAACAGATTCAGCAGGTGCTGGACAAAATCATGCCGATGAGTTCCTTTGTCGGCGGTTTTCCTTTTGCCAGCTCCGGTTTTAATGACGGAACCGGATATTATTTGGCTAGAGATACGAACGGCGGATTGGTGATCGTCGATCTCTGGAGACGGGGAGGTGATCGGACTAACTCCAATATCGTCGTCATGGGTGTGGCCGGCGTCGGCAAATCAACGGCTGTTAAACATATCGCGCTTAGTGAATACATGAAGGGAACCAAAATTATTTTTATCGACCCGGAGTCCGAGTACAAGGAGTTATGCCAGCGGCTGAACGGCGACTGGATTAATGCGGGCGGCGGAGCAGGCGGAAAAATCAATCCGTTGCAAATCCGCCCCGCTCCCCGCGACGATGAAGACGAACCGCACCCGCTCTACAAGGACGAAGGCAACGGAATGTCTGATTTGGCGCTGCATTTGAAAAACTTGGAGATCTTTTTTAACCTTTACGTCCCCGATTTGACGATGATGCAGAAAGCCGTTCTCAAACAATGCCTGATTGAACTATATAATCAGTTCCAAATCACTTGGAATACCGACATTAGCCAGTTACGCAACACCGACTTTCCTACATTCTCCGATCTGTACGAACTCCTGCAAGCCAAAGAAGAAAAGCACGGCGATGAAATCTATAAAGAGTTGTCACTGCTGCTGCATGATATTGCCCGCGGCGGAGACGCTTTTCTGTGGAACGGCCATAGTACCATTCAAACCCGCATCCGCTGCATTTGTTTGGATACCCACACATTACAAAATACCTCCGACAACATTAAACGAACGCAGTATTTTAACCTATTGTCCTGGTGCTGGGAACAGATGTCACGGGATCGGAATGAGCGGGTACTGCTCATCTGCGATGAATCTTACCTCATGATCGACCCGAACGTACCGCAAAGCCTCGTCTTCCTCCGAAATGTTGAAAAGCGCGCCCGGAAATACGAGGCGGGCCTTGCGATCATCTCCCACAGTGTCGTTGACTTTCTTGCCCCCGAGGTCAAAATGTACGGACAAGCCTTGCTTGACATCCCTTGCATCAAAATACTGATGGGAACCGATGGGAAAAACCTGCAAGAAACACGGGAGCTATACAACCTGACTGAAGCGGAAGAGGAACTATTGGCAAGTAAAAAACGCGAACACGCTTTGCTCATGATCGGCTCCAAACGAATGCATGTTCATTTTGAAATTCCCGAGTATAAGTTTGCTTATATGGGAACAGCGGGAGGGCGATAAAAGTTGGATAAAAAGAAACAGCTTCTTGAGCTTTTCCTCTACGTCGCCCTTGTGGTTGTCGGGACGATTTTATTGTTTATGAAGGAAGGCTGACCATGATTTTGTATCTGACCAGTAACGATCACGTCAATTTATTGGATATGATAGAGCAGGAGCAAAATCTACCGGTAAAGAAACTGATTGGACAGTTTTCGCTCCTTTCTTTTGTGGTCAAAGACATGCGGCATTTCATCCATGTACGATTTGTAGCTATTGATCGAAAAGCGATCCTGGAATCCGATGAGGAAATGGTACAGGCGCTATTATCATTTCAAACGATGTACGAAATTCGTGTTATTGTTATTGCGATCGGGCTTTCAGAAAACACTTCTTTCCTGCAGCAGTTGATACAAGCTGGCATTACGAATATCGCTTCGGCCGCAGAAATTGATCCATTGCGGGAAGAAATCCGAGAGTGCTTTTCTGAACAGGGGATGCAGCGGTTTATCTCCCCTGCTCCATCTATCTTGGAAGTCAATGAACCGAACCTTTTCACTTTTGAAGAACGACAATACCGCTTTGAATGTACCAATATTAGGATCGCCATTGCCGGAAGCGACAGGCGCGTAGGGGTAACAACGACCGCAATGAATTTGATGTGTTGGATCAACCATCATGGAGGCTCTGCTTGTTATGTGGAAGCAAATGTGAGCAAGCATCTGGCGCATATTGTGCAACTCTTTCAACCTGAACAAGAAGGGAACGCTTACGTCATTGAAGGCAACCATCTCTATTTTACTAATGAGCTGACTCGGGAATACAATTTTATTGTGATCGATTGTGGTGTTCTTAGCGAAAAGATGTTACCCGAAACGTTTGTAAATTCAAATATACGTATCCTCTGCGGCTCGGCAATGCCGTATGAATTGCCGGTATTTTATCGGGCAATGCAGCGGTGCAAAGAAATTGAGGTCTATTCTTTGGCGCTGTGCGTCCCAAAAAACATTCGTCCCTATGTGGAGAGCATGAATAATAACTTGATGTTTGGCGAGAATTCGCACGATTTATTTGATGACAAAATCAACGCATCCGTTTATCAGAAATTGCTAAGTAAATATACCTCTAATTAAATGAATAGCAATTCCTAACGGAATGAATTAGGACCCCCATAGCATTAAATATTCCGCATACTCCTCGATCTATTTTCTATAAAATACAAAAAAGCCTGCAATGCTCTATTAACGAGCAACGCAAGGCGTATAAGGGCTTCACACATCTTCCGGAAGGGGGGGAGCCAAGGGGAAGTGTATCAAATCTTGAAGCTAACGGTCTCATTCTGTAAGCTCTTAGTCGATTATTGTATAAAGGAGTCTCTTCTAATCACTGCTCCTTATCTCTATACTTTATCATATGCGGATGACATTATGCTGCAACTCCGATAATAACCCATTTTAGTACAATTTTATGTATCTCGTTTCGTTTGCCAATCATGACAAATGCTCCCCCGGCTGGGGATGTGCCGTGCCCAGCCGGCTCTTGCTCCTGCACTTTTGCTCCGCCTGCAACTGGCTAATCTGACCCAACATATCCCAGGTGATCTCCGTTATCCATTTCTCCCCTGGCTCTGTCGTTTGAATTTTGCCATTAACCACATTTTCCTGAACCTTCAGCTCAAGGTCGTTCCCCCTTCTGGTCATGCTGGCTTTGTTTTCAAATTAATTATGTATCTATTTCAAGACCATTCGCAATCTTTTGCGTCATAGGAATTTACGTCCAGAATTCACACGACGCTTATGCCTGCTGCCTTAATACATTCCTTGGTCATTATTTCCTGAATTACATAAATTTGATTTTGAGTCGATAAATAATATAGGAGGGATGCCAATGAGTAAAAACTCAAGAACTTTTAGAAATAGAAGTAGATCCAGGAACAGAATCTCTGTATCTGATGGGACAAAACATTCGGTTAAAGACCAAAAGTTGAAGCAGAAATTATATAAAATCTGCTTTAAGGAAAATTCTAGATGGTCAATCATAATGGATAAGCGGGCCATTGTCTTTGAAGTTATTGGAATTATCACATTGTGTATTCTTATTATTCTTGTTACGCTAAGTACCATCAACATAGCTGTTAAGGATGTTGATCCGCCTACTTATTATGGCCCAGCTTTCGCAGGACTTCTGTTGATCGGAATCTTTTGTTTGATTGCTACAGGAGTATCATCAAACTTGCATGTAAAAAGAAAGTATAGTGACCTCTCATTTCTAGTCAGTAGACTCTCCATCAAATTCAATACAGATATTCTCTTTTCTGTCCGTTGTGACGCTGTGTATGAGTTTTTAAAGAATGAAAGAAAATTAGATTGTGATTACATTGATTATTTGATTGGACATTACACTGAAAAGAGCGAAACCATCCGGAAACAAAAATGGTTGCCTTTCGCGATTTTCTCTGCGTTCTTATTCCCATTTTGGAATGCAACAGTAAGCAAAACCTTGAACTGGTCTGATATCGATAAAAATATCCTGTTATTTATTTTTGCTATTCTCTTGTCATCTTATATATGGATTTGGAGAAGAAATATTGAAGCTATTCTTTTCTCAAAATCAAACAATTACCTGTATATAGCTAGTATTTTGCGTACAATCAAGTCTTATCCGAAGAGAAAATATGAATAATTACTTAAATAAAAAGAAATCTATGCTTTTATAAAAGAGCATAGATACTTCCTGCTGCGGATCCGCCCAGCCGGTTAATTGGAAAGAAAATCATGGCGTGAGCAGTGTCCGCCATCTTGGCGCGTTTGAGAAGATCGACTATTTCACGTGCTGAAACATTGGTTCGCTTTCGTCGGCCCCAAGCAGCGTTACAGCAGGCCCTCCGGCCCCCAGGCTTTCGAACAAGCCCTAGGTTCATCTCTGCGCATAGTGCCCGGATGCAATAAGCACCAGCGAGCACAGTACAACGCATCGATAATGAGGCAGTCCCCGTAGAATACGAGCAGATCTATAAGCAAGTTTGGAAAGACACAGAAAACTAAGGACCTGGTTTTAGGTGTCAGTGACTTTGCCATTAAGAAAGGGCACACCTGTAACACAGGCATCCACAACCAGAGAGTAGAAGCTATGCTGGTTCTGCTTCCCAACTGCAAGTTGGAGGGTCCCCTTGCCTCTATGCCAATCAATATCCCGGCTTCCTTTTGCTGGATACCGAGGCCGTGGTGATGGATTTAGCTCAGGTATACCACACCTGGATTCGCAAATTTTTTCCGAATGCGGTTCGCATCGCCGATCGCTTCCACGTCCATGGCTATGTGATTGAAAGTGTGCAGGAGATTCGGAAAACCGTCCAGAACTCCCTGTCACCTCGGACGAAAGCCGATCTATAATCCAACCATCGTCTGCTCAATCTGCCCGCAGAATCCCTTGGTAAAGAAAGCGATTGGAAACGTTGCTCAGTTACCATCCGCTTCTGCGCAGTGTATAGGAATGGAAAGAAGCCTTCACGGAGTGTATGACTGCTCTCCTGGCCATGGTGTTGCTAGGCAAGGATTTAAGCGTTGGTGTGAAAAAGGGGGCGAATCAACTATGCCGCCGTTCGTATCCCACCAACTTCTAAATAAACAGAGGGAGAAACGAGTAGACCGGGATGCTGATCTGAAAGCACACATTCTGGGCATTCACCGACTTCGACCCTATTTCGGTTAACTATCCATTCTCTTTTGGAGTATTGTATGTATTTGCCCAGGTGATAGGTACTAGTGATATAAGCAATCCGATCGCTGGGCTGAAATATAATGCAACCGGCAGTTTGATCCAGGAATGGTGGGATAAATATCGGATCACCAGAAGGTATGACTTGGCAACCTGACGGAAGTAAGCAGCAGCTTGGGCGAATACATAAAGATAGACTATGCGCGGACCCGGGCTGGTTGGATACTTCTCAACTTAGATATGAATAAAGCTTTAGTACGAGTAGTTCGTAAAGGTGACAAGAACGTTTACTTTAGCAAACAGGCTCTATTGGGATTTAGAAAGGTATATCTGCAGATCAGGGAAGCAACATGGATCTTACGATCACCAGTCAGATTCTCATCTATATTCTTTTCCTAATAATTCAATATTAGCCATTTTCATATCAAATGGATATAATATTTCAATAGGAAAACCTCCGACGACCTGGGCACCCCGGTAGAAATGTATAATGAACATGGGGAACGCGTATGGTCTTGCGAACTGGACATTTGCGGTAACGTCCAAAATATTTATCTCCAGGGCAAAAGTACCGATTGCCCGTTCCGTTACCCGGGTCAATATAAGCACGAGGAAACAGGTCTATACTACAACCGTTTCCGCTACTATTCGCCTAATGAGGGCATATATACGCAGCAGGACCCGATAGGCTGCGGGGAATAACCCGACGTTGTATGGGTATGTGTATGATCCGAATACGGAAGTGGACGTGTTTGGGTTTAGTAGTAATGGATAGTAGTAATGGATGTGTCCCTAAGGGGAAGGGGGCAGTAGATTATCAAGAATATGATATTTTTTTACATCTTAAAAGTAGCGCGTGATTCCTAAAAAAATAACCCGGTCGATGTTCGGCCGGGCCCTAAAATTCATTTCTCTTTTCTCACTCCCTTAAATTTTCCACCAGATGTTTTTTGGTCTAAAAATCGTCCTGTCTCAACATCTCTCTTTATATAGTTACCATTAGGTCCTTGAAACTGCGAACGTTTATCTACAGCGCCACGACGGAAGCCCTCTCCAGTATTTTTTGCCATTTATTAGTTGCCTTCTTTCAAACAAAATAGGTTTTGGCCGCACAAAACCTTTAAACTAAATGCCTTACTCAGTATCTTTATCTTTAACTTTATCTTTAGTTATATTTGATGATTTGCTATTTCTTTTATCTTTTTTCTCCAAGTATTTTTTATGCTGCTCTTCAGAAACCTCAAAGCAAAAAACCTCGAGACCTTTTTCATGAGCATAAAGTTTTTGCCCATTCTTAAGAGTAATATATGGAGTACAAACTAACATTACACAACACCTCTGATATTTTTCTTGTCAGAGGCCAACGACAATGATAAAATTAAAACCAATCATTTCTCAGGTGAAGGTCTTAATTTGCGGCTATCACTGCTGCAAAACTATTTGACCGTTGGTCCTCTAACAGGCTGACGGTTTTTTTCTTCCCGCATATTTCTACTCCTTCTCATAATGGTTTAAACAGATTTTATTTAAACCATTATGTAATTTTTGATCCCACTTTTAGTAGGATCAAACTAATGATTTATAAATATATTGTGCTCCTTCAGAAGATTTCTCTTCGATGCGTCGCACTAAACCATGATCATACAACTTTTTTAATTTTGTACTTTGACTGTTTATATCCTCATTTAATTCATCGGCGAGTTGCCTAGCAGTTATTGTTTTCTTTTCTCTAATTACTTGAGCTAATTCAGTCAGATGTTTAGGCAATTTTTCTCCTAATAATGTCCAATATGATCCGTTGTAATACCATATTGCTTGTTTTTTTCGATCAAGAGCAATTAATATGTTTTCAATGTGATTCTTAGATAAATTTTGAAGAACAAGCCCCTTACCCTTCAAATTGTTTACATGTTCTTGAAAAAAGACAACAACTTCATCAGAACATGAAAAATCCAAGGCTTTTACATTTGAAAAATCAAGTGCAACAACATCATGTTCAGCATTATGTATCAATGGTTCTATAGCAGCACGAATCTTTGCGCCTTGTTCACGGAGAAACATAAGATCGGAACCAATGATATTTCGACTTATTACTCCAACATCGATGATAGTCATATTTGTATTCATTTCGGCGCACCCTTTAAACATATTTTATTTAACACCTTATGTACAAGCTTACGTTATTTTTATCTATATGTCAATAACTACCTCTGTGGAAGTATAAGCTCAATTTGAGTCCCATAAAATGAAGAACGCCTGTCGGTGATTTTAGGCTTACTTTTTCCACTAATAAGGATCTCGGCTGAACCAGATCTAACATAAAGTGAACCGCCGAATTTTTTTAGTTTTTCTTTAATACCTTTATATCCACATCCCCCATTTTTTTTACTTGTTACTTCATCAATAATTGCAATTCTTAATGCTGATCTATCTGAACAATTGGTAGCCCCAATATATTTACTTTCATTTATTGATTGTTTTATTCCTATTCCATTATCTGAAATACAGACTGACGCAAATTTTCTATTGGAATTTGGGTATTTATAAACTTGAGCACAAACATAACCGTAAGATTTGCTATGTCGTGTTATATTATTAAGAAGCTCTGACAAAATAGTCAGGAAATCAATTGTATCATCGAAATTGTAATACAATTCTTTTTCCAAAATTATTCCTGTTTGATTGTTTACTTTGTTTAGTACCTGAACTATATCATTCATATTTGAAATTTTAGTTATTTCCAGCATTGAAGTATTGTTATTATTTCTAACCACTTTCTCATTAAGATCTAAAATTTCTTGATTTAATCGAATATATGAGGTCACGTTCGAGAAGAATCCCACACGTTCTAAATAAGTTAATGCAACATTATCTGGAAAAATAATTTCATCGATACCTTTTAAATAATCAAAAAGATGTAACAGCAATATCATTCCATACGGATCCGCAAAGGATACTGTTGAAAGATCAAGTTTTTTCAATCTTGTTATTTTCTTTAAGGTTACGTCATCAATTGTGTTGTTAATTGTAAATCGAGTTAACTTATTACGAATTTTTAATTCCACTTACTGACCCCTTCCCTTAAAGTCAAATCGCCTAAATAACTGGCAATAATTACTGAAATAGGTATATATAATTATATATTTAGTTCTTGTTTACTGCAAAAGAAAAATATCCACCGGAAACCGATGGACTATTTCAAAACAACCTTTGATAATAATGATCTACATATCTCTGAAGGAATTATATATAATCCTGAAATTCTAAACCAACAACATAACGCTACTCATAAATATGGTACAATTACCCGAGTTCGCCTGGCATTAGCGGCAACTAGTGCCTTATGTTATTACACTAAACAAACGTTCTTTTAGTTATTTATACGACTCAAACTGAGATCTTATCCAAATCCGATACTGCTCTAGCATGTACTGTTCTGCATTTACGAATAATTTAACAAGTTCTTTCTTTGAAAGTTACATATATCTTCCTTTAACCCTTTCGATATCCCGACCTAACTTAATATTTTAAAATCAAGTTCACCTACTTTTATTTCTGTAGTTTTGAATTTTTCAGATTTTTCGAGTGTTTCAGGTAGTATATTCATATAATTTTTTTATTGTTTTTAACACTATTTGTATCAGATAATCATCCGAAAAAAAGCTGATTTAGATATTCACTGATAAATGAAAGTGATATTTCAGAATTAAGAACATTTTCGAAATATACAATATTTTAAAAAGAGGCAAGTAATCATTATTTTTCATGATTTACTTGCCTCTTTTAATGTGAAAACCTTTTGTTTCTACTAACGAAAGACCTCAATTAAATGACGATTTGCGTTGTAAGGTGTGCCTCGAGTTGTTCTTCTACCTGACTCTGCAATCAAAAACAGATTATTCTTTGCTCTTGATGAGAGGACGTAAAGTAACTTTCTTGATATTTCATTTTCATCTGTTTCATGTGAGAATATGTTGGTCCAATGAGGAAGGTATCCCCATAATAAACAAAATCCAATTACCGTATCGAATTCAAGTCCTTTACATTTATGAGTGGTGATAAATGTTATTCCTCCCGATTTTGCAAATCCATTCTTATATATAGCAATCGAATCCCCTATACCATTTCTTGTCTGCCTTTTGATGCACTTTTTCTCAAATTCATTCAGTTCCAACACCAAATTTGAAAACAAATTAATGTCGATATTTATCCTGTTAAAGAAATACGAAAAACCTTCTTTTAAGTACTCTATCCCCAATACACTGGAAGAAGAAAATGAGTTGATTACTTTTAAAATTTTTTGCGGACTGAGATTTGAGTCAGATATTTGCGGTAATTTTTCTTCCAAAGACTCGAGTAGAACATTTGCCCATCTCATGCGCAATATTACCTTATCTGGTGCTGGAGTGGATAAGAGTAGTTTTGCAAGATGATAAAATAAATTATTATCATCTCTGTAAAGTGGAGATAGTCCAGCAGCATCTAAAGGTAAATTTGGATCTAATTGTTTTATTGATCTTGCCATATTTATTAATTCTTGCCATCGTGGAGCTATCACAGCTATTTCATTATACGGTATACCTTTACTATTATGTAATTCATAAATTAGGTTTCTGATATACTGGGCTAAACTCTCTACTTTTACATCTCTATTAAAAGAAATAAGTGAAGTATTATCTTTATTCTTGCCCTTTGCTTCTATTGAATCTCCATAAATTTGAAAATTTTTATAGATATTAATAATTTGTTGAGTAGACCTATAATTACCATTTAAACTTTTCTCATTAATTTGATAGCCACCTATACATTCAACAATTTCTTGTTTTGTTTTTGAAACCCCACCTAATGTCTGATAAATTCCTTGGTTCGGGTCTCCTACAATTAACAGTTTCGTTTCATTATAACCAGCTTTTATTATTTCACCAATTATTAAGTACTGCAATTCTTGAGTATCTTGATACTCATCAATAAGAATCCATTTAAATATAGTCGATAAGTTCTTCGCTATCGAGGTGTTTTTCTTTAATATCTTATAGGAATAAAATAATATTAAGTCAAAATCAACAAGTCTTTCTTTCTTTAGCTTGCGGTCGTATTCTTTAAGTATTAAATCGTTTTCATCATTAATGCTTATAAAATCTCCATTTTGATTACGTCGAGTATTAAAATCTATATTTCTTAAATTTAGGGTATCCATAATATTATCAGTAATTTCTTGAACATCGTCTTCGTCCAAAAAGGAGTATCCATATTTTAATTCATCGAGAACATGAGAAAAGGGCTTAATTATCCAATTTGTACAAAAAGAATGTATCGTTCCACCCCAATAAAATTGATTATCGACAAAGTTAGCCTCAAGCCTAAGCTCTATTTCTTCAGCAGCTAAATTTGTATACGTTATTGCAGCGACTTTCTCATTTTTCTTTAGTTTCATCCCCTCATAGATTAATTTGGCTACAAGCGTTCTTGTTTTCCCACTACCGGGACAAGCAATAACTAGCAAGTTATCATTAAATTCGACGATTTCCCTTTGTTCAGTGCTTAATGTATTAAGGAGAATCAAACTATCCCCTCCCCATCAAAGTGATAAACTTAGTTACCATACTATCTTTATGAAGTGAACAAAATGATTCAATAATCTCCGTCTCAGTTGGTTTCTCTCCGTAAAGCATCTTAACTGTGCTAATAAAGCTTTTATACCCATTCCCCAAATGATGTTTAATAACCGATGTAATTTGATCTTTTTGTAAAGTGGCAACGAATGCTAACGCTTCTAGTAAATACTCAGGAAATACAACATTCTTATCTGACCTAGCTGCAATAGCTAATGCTAACCATCCTTTACCTTCTTTATTTGCTAAACGCAGAATTTCTTTCCCGTAAACACTCAGATCCGGGCTATTTATTTTTTCAACAGAACTATCTTGATCCGTTTTTCGTTTGTAAATATCTTTTCTTATAACATTTTCTATAACGTTTCTATTTCCTTCCTTAAGTAATTCCACTTCAAATGTATTAGTTGCATAAAATACCGAAATAAAACTATTGTCCTGGCAAAACTCATCAAGTTTTTTTCTTCGTTCTTCTCCAGACTCTTGCGATTGTTTGCATTTTTTTTGAAATTCTTTATCCGCATACGTTTCGTCATTTAATGGTACGATTGAAATATCATTGTCCGTGACTATAGCACATCTTCTTCTAATTCGTTCTTTAGAGAACAGGATTGCTAAATTTGTAAATTGTGTACTCCCAACATTAATTAGACTAACTCCTATTTCATCCAACGTAATTCCAAATGCCTTCTTTACCATTTCAGGAATGAGTATTAATTCAGCATCGCCCTCAACCAATATCGCAGACTTTGCAAATAGCAATGTCGATCTTGTGGCATCTAAAAAACGTTCAATTCTTTTTACATCGTCGACATCCAATCCACTACTAGGTTGTGAAACTTCACAGCAATTGTCCTCAACATATAGAATATTTACGGAATCGAGTGAACACGATGAAGAAATATGACTTGAATGAGTCGTTAATATAATTTGGGTGTTTTCATGGTCATGATATTTTTGAAATAAGGTTTTTTGGATATGGTTGTGTAAGTGAGCTTCGGGTTCTTCTATTAGCAAGAAATGAGCTGCTTTATTTTGTTCATGGTCAAGTCGATTATACTCCTCGAGTTTCAGAGCTAAGTAAAGCAAGTTAGCCCCACCCAGGCTCATTTCATATAAATCACCAATATAGTCTTCACCTGCAAATTCACCAGCTTTTATATTTAATGCTCTTAAAGTATTTTTGAAATCATCAGATAAGTTTGAGTTGATTTCGATTCTAGGCGCATAAGTGTAACCAACTGTTTTATGTAATGACTGAGAAACTCCATCTGCCAATTCTCTAATTTCTGGTAAGTTAGTTATATGCCAATTTAAATCTTTTATCGTTCTACTGACAGTTTCAGTGCTTGTTTCATTAATGTTTAAGTTACTTAGCATTCTAAGCAACGGTGATGTTCGTGGGTTTTTCAAATCCCCTATTACGTCTCTTAGGGCTTTAGCATATGTACAAGCAAAATCATTTTTAAATACATATTGGTTAGCAGGTGTGCCAAGGAGACTATTATCTTCTTCATCTGGATTAGGAAAATTGTAACTAGAGAAGTCACCAACTAACGTTGTATATACATCATCCTGACTAAAGTCAGCTAATCCTCTCCCATATAAAACTGATTCGTACTGATTAATTTTTATAGATGAGAGGTACTCTAAAAACTGTTCATCTTCCACAAATTCCTGACTCATTTCAAATAATCTTTTACGAACTTCGTACTTTGGCCTAAAGTAAAGATTTAATGAACCGCTATTTTCAGTTGTATGCGTACCCTGAAAAACGAGGGCTTGAGACGAATCATCATTAGAGAGGTTATCGAAATGCAGACTAATGACAATCCAATGCCCACGCCAATTCAAAAGAGAACGGTTAAAATCCGTATCGAGCAGGTTTGTAGACGATCTTGGTAAACTATCGTCTATTATGAGTCTAAGTGCAAACAAGGCATTTGTTTTTCCCGATCCATTGGCACCTATTATTGTATTAACGCCTTCCTTAAAAATAAAGTTAGCTCTCTTGAAGTTTCTAAAGTTCCTGATTTTCAGACTGGATATATGCATAAAAAATCCTCCATTCGTAGTATTATCCTGTTTCTTCTAATAGGAAATTCTACCATAATACTCGTTTTCTATATAGGTCTATTACACTATAAAATGCAACATAAGGCAGTCCTATTATTCATCTGTGTATTGTGTCACAACCCATAAATCATCACAGTATAATGTCATTATTTATCGAAAGTGTATATGTAGATTACATAAAAAAAGCACGAGATAGACCTCCGACTCCGTGCTGGAATAATCAACCACCCCACGTAAGTCAAACTCAGTATACCCCGCGCTCATTTGAATTATTTTTGTGACTTTAAAAGGTTTATAGTTCAAATGGATAAATACTCGATAACCCTTTTTTTATTTCTTCAATTTCAGTAAGCAGCTCTTGTCTATACTCGGCCTTAAGGTTCAAATATTCATCAAAATAAATGTCGGCTTGTGTATCTATAAGTCCTTCCATTTGTGATATTAGATCAGCCAATATAAACCATTCTTCTAAATTTATATTTAAATTCAATGCATGTTCAGAAAGAAAACCTCCAATGTCATGATCATAGAAATAAATCAAACTATTAAAATTATTGTTTAAATTAATTAACCATAGATCCCCTTGTCCGCTTTCCCCAAATATCCAAAAATTTTCGTCAAATTCAGTAAAATCTTTACGATAATCTTTGTTATACTGTTTTGCTTTTTCATACGAAAGGAGAATGCAGTCTTCGGATATTTTATTATCAGCTAAATTTTCACAAACCCATAAGTACTCCTTCGGAAATAATTCGCTAACAGCAATTGAGTTTTTTCTTCTTTGCAATCCGTTTACTACTTCCTCAAAGCTTCTCTTTTTAAACACAGTCTCACCTCTTATACGAATAATTTTTAATTGACGTGGAACTTCTGGAGTTTATTTTACTTTTCTTTGCCATACTGTCTAAAACCATCTCAAAATAAGTTTTCATTTCTTGTTTTGAAGCATTTGAAAATTTAATTTTAGATTCATTCAAAATATTCTTCCAAACAATATTCCAGTTTTTACCCAACTTACTACTATTAGTATGAATTCCAGGCTTTTTAGTATGTTGTTTCTTGCTTAAATCGTAAAAATATTTAGGATCATTAACATCAATGTCTGCCATTTGTTTAAAAATATCTTTATATTGTTCCGGAAAACCATGATGTATATCTCCAGATGCATTCTCTCCGGTAAACATTTTCCATAATTTTTGAAGTTTATACGTTGGGGTTTTGGCTAACCCAAACTCATCAACCCAGACATTCGGATCATCCACATACCCATACAACGTCGGGTTATTCCCTGCCAGCCCTATCGGGTCCTGCTGCGTATACATCCCCTCATGCGGCGAGTAGTAGCGGAAGCGGTTGTAGTACAGGCCTGTTTCCTCGTCCTCATATTGACCTGGGTAACGGAACGGACAATCGGATCTTTTGCCCTGGAGATAAATATTTTGGACGTTGCCGTAAATGTCCAGTTGACAAGACCATACTCGTTCCCCATGTTCATTATACATTTCTACCGGGGTGCCCAGGTGGTCAGTGATGATGCTGTACGTACCGTTAGCCGTGATTTTGGCGGCCGGGCGGAAGGTTCCGTCTTCAAACACCCAGGTCGTCATTGTGGTAGGGTCGGGCTCTTGTGGAGAAGGTTGAGATAATAGGGACCTAAATTTTTCTGCCGCTCCTTGAGGTGCAGCTAAGTCAAACTCCAGTTTTTCCTCATGCTTGTCCTGCTTACTCACCGCTGTCCATTCATGCAAAATTTGGTTCCCATCCCACATATAACAGTATACTACGCCGTTGAAGTGCTTCTCAATCCGGCGTCCTAGGCTATCATAGGTGAACACCACTTCCTTGCCGTCTGGACGAACGACCCTGCTCATCATGCCGTTGCCGTAATACTCATAGCACCAGCGACTGCCGTCCTGCTCCAGTTTTTCGATCAGTTGGCCTTCTTCATCATAGTTGTATTTCGTTCCTTGGAATTCGAGCAATCGCCCGTCTGCGCCGTATTTCCGGTCCGTGCGATGGCCGCTGCTGTACAAGTTCCCTACATCGTCCGCCATGCGGAAGATTTTATCGAACTCGTCGCTAGCCCCGATCAAGGTGCCGAAATCGTCATAGTTATAGCGGATCGCCTTACCTGTCAGTTCGTTCGTCAGCGATTTCAGGCGGTAATTGATATCCCAGGCATACCTTCTTTTTCGGCTTTCGCGGCCACCGCTACTAACACTGTGCCGTTCCGGTCTTCCGATAATATCGTATTGCCATTTACTCACTACTCCGCCGGGAAGCAGCCTTTCGATCTCTTGACCCAGCTTGTTATAGATCATTTCCGCAGTCCAAGGTATGCCCGTTCCGGCTGGGCCGTGACCAGCCTGCTCTTGCTCCTGCACTTTTTGCTCTGCCTGCAACTGGCTAATCTGACCCAGCATATCCCGGTCTATCTTGATGCGAGCACCCAGGCTGCTGATTACTTCCGTCCGGTTGCCGAGTTCATCATACTTGCTGGCGATCCAATATTTGTCGCGCCATTCCTGGATCAGATGGCCGGTTGCATCATACTCCAGCTTGACCGTGGCAAACGGATTGGTGGTCTCCAGCAAAGCCCCGATCCGGTTGTACTTGAACGTTTCGGTCATATCGTCACTGTAGGCTGTTTGCGTTATGCGGCCCATGTCATCATAGCTGAATGCCGTCCACCGGCCGCCGGGACGCTCTACCCTTTCCAGCACACCGCCAGGACTACGCACATATTGTCTGACGATGCCGTCGAACCCGGTTTCTCGAACGATTTCACCGTTGGCATCACGTTCCAACTCATACCGCTCCCCATGCTCATTAACGACTGCCGTCAACTCTTCCTCGTTGTTATATACCAGCTCAACCCGCTTGCCTTTTGCTTCGCGCCAGGTCATTTGTCCGAGCGGTGTATACCCGAACGTAACGCGCTGCTTGGAATCCTCCGCGACGATGACATCTTCGTACGCATTATACTGCAGCTTGACCACGTTGCCATCCGGCAGTTCGGCCCGGACTACCCGTCCCAAAGCATCGTAGGTAAAATACTGATTTGCGCCCAGCGGACTCGTTGTTTGCAAACATTCTCCTCGGTGATTGTAGCTCCACTCGGCACTCGTTCCATCCGGCAGCGTCATTCGGGTTAGATTATGGTGATCGTCGTACGTCAGCAACGTCGCCGCGTCCTGCGGGTTCCGCACCTCGCAAATCCGATGACGTTCATCGTACATGAACGTTGCCACGGTCCCATCCGCGCTAGCGACCCTGTTTAATCTCCCCTGTTCATCATAATCCCACGATTGGCTCCCGCCTTCCGGGTCGGTCACTTGCAGCAGTTGCCCCTGCTCGCTGTACATATACTGCCAACTGCCGCCGTCCGGCTGGATCGTCTGAACCAATTGTCCAAGCTCGTCATACACATACTGCGTCAATCGGCCATTCTCATCTGTTTCGCTCAGCAGGTCGGCCGTATCACTATAGGTATATTCGTATCTGCCGCCTAGCGGGTTGGTGATCGCTGTACAGTAATACTCCGGCGTATATTCATACTTTGTCGTATGCCCCTGACTGTTCGTCACCTCGTTGTATCCGTCAAAATAAGCGATGCGCCCTTCAAGCAGCCCGTCTTCGCCCCACGTATGCACGCAGCGCGCTCCCGTGGTTGGGCCGTCATAGCGCCAGTAGAAGCTATACCCGTTGCGATCCTTTTTCTCGGTCATCAGATGCTGGTCATAGGTTTGATACGTCGTCTGGCCCAGCGCGTCCGTAATGGCGATCAGATCACCCGCTTCGTTGTACCGGTATTGCACCAACACTTCGCGCCGTTCGCTCAGCGGGCTGTCCGGATTCGTGCGGTACAAATGGGTGACCTTCGTAATTCGTCCCGCCGTATCCGTAGTGATATCCAGCACCCGTCCCACACTGTCGATGACCTGCTGCAAAAAGCCCCGCTCGTCATAATGCAGCTCAATGCGCTGTCCGAGCTCATTTTCTACCCGCACCAACTGGTACGGAACGGAAACTTCATTTTCCATTTCAGTGTCTACATCCGCTTCAACTTCCGCCTTGGCTCCCGCTCCGACCTTTACTTTCGCTCCTGCTGTTATAGCCCACACCTTCGATTCAGCTTGTTCCTTCGCTTCTGCTTGCAGCATCCCCTGCGCCTTCGAACCCGTTTCCATACCCCGAGGCGAACCGTCGGCTAACGCGGCAGGTGCCCGCCAACCCCCGTTCCCGGTCACAGGTGCAAAATAATACGTCAACCGCCGCTCATGCTCAAACATCGCATAGTTGTGTCCCATACGGCGCAGCGTCAACCGCTCGGAGCGGTTAAACGTCTCCACGCGGCCACGATGCAGAAGTTCAAACGCCGCCGCCCGGCCATCGCCGAGCAGTACCCCGATGCCCTCCTTCAACACGGCTAAACGCATATCCAGCGCATGATGCACGCCATGGCCCAGCCATCCGCTGAACCGGCTGTCGCTGATCCATCGGCGTTCCCAGACCAAGGGCAGCGGGCCAGGGAATTCAAAGTCGGTCGCTTGGCTCATCATCGCCCCGGTGATCAAGTCCACCGGTTCAAAGCCCCAGTGACAAAACTTATCCTTAAGCTTTTTCGTGCAATTGAAATTAGCCAGTACCTTGTGATTTAGAGCGGTCAACGCCTTATCCAAACCGGATTTCTCCAAGGCCGCTTGCACCAGCTTGCCCGTTCTCTCCGCCAGCTCGTCCTGCATTTTCGCCAGCTTTTCCGCGACCTGCTTCTGAATGACATCGGTCTGACCCATGACCTTTTTCGCGGCCGTGAGCACCTTGTCCATCTGGCTTTTGCCTAACTTCAATACTTTCTCGCCGCCAACCTTCATCACCGCTTTGCCGATCTTGCTGGCGGCTTTCCCCGCCAGGCGGGCGGCCCCAAAGGCGTCTCCGACCCCGGGAATCATACAGACGAGCGATAACCCCGCGCCGACAAAATCGCCGCGCGCCAGACTAACCCCCGCATTAATCACATCAAATACGGCGCCGACGCCCGGCAACATGCCAAGCACGTCCAGCCCCATTTGAACCTTATCCCAAAACCCTTCCTTCTCCTTATCGATCTTCGCCTGCTCGGCTTCCGGATTGGTCAGCTTCGCAAACGACTGCCGATCCCGGCCCTCGGCCACAATGACCTCGCCGGATGTTTCCACATTGTCGTTAATGATCACGCTGCCGCCCTTGCCGACGACGATGATCTCCTCCTCCGCGACGGCCTGAAACTGCTTAAATCCGCTAAAGTCGATCTCCTCCGGCGCCATCCAGATGATATCCTGTTCACTATGCAGCTCTATCCCCGTATCTTCATGAATCGACAGGAACAGCGAGCCCTCCTTGGCCGTAAAAGAAATGTCCTGCTGCCCCAGCATAAAATCCTTACCATAGCTGGTCGTAAACGACTTTACCGTGGAATCGGCCATTTTCTGATTGGCTTTGGCGGCCGCTTCCCCGCCGGCGGACAGAGGCGTGCGCACCGAATTGATCAGCATCGCGTCGTCTTCGTCTTTTCCCGGAAAATACAGCTTAACCCGCGCCCCGACCTGCGGCATCGTATGCAGCAAGTGGCTGAACGGCGAAGAATAAGGGAACCAGACAGCTTCCGCTTCATCCTGCTCCTGATCTATATCCAGATGCACTTTGGCCCTGTTCGGTGCGACCCCGATGACCTTGCCTTCAACCGCAAGCCCGACCAGATACGGATTATACCGCTGATTTTGCCGGATCCCTTCCGGAAGAGCGCACAAATAATCAAACTCCAGAATTCCCTTGTGTAGTTCCGCTTCCAGGCCCATCACCGTAAACCATATTCCGTTCAGTTCCACCTGATCGCCTAACTGCAGCAGTTGCTCCAGTCTGACCACACAACGGGTAAAAGATCTCTCCTGCAGCCTTTCGTTCGGCGCCGCAATCGCAGTCAAGAAAGCGTCAACCTTGCGTCCGATCCGGTAAGCCGTCCCTTCCGGCAGTTTCAGCCGCCCCGATCCGGCCGGGGCTCCGATCCAGATCCGCGCCTCATGGCCGGCCACATCCGGGGTTAACACCGCCCCCGCTTGAGAAGCGACTCGCTGCAGAAACTCCCAATCCGTTTCCTCGTACTGCAGCAGCAGCTTGCCGATGGACCGCGACGTATCGAACGTATTTTCCTGAAGCTGGTGCCGATAAGGCTATAACACCTCATCGACGACTTCGCGGTAGCGCATATTCATCTGCTGGAACGAGCGGCTTTTGCGCTCAACATCCAGTTGATATGTAGGCGAGATCACGACCAGCTCCACGTATTGATTATTCTGCACCTCATGCAGGTCAAGCTGATGAAGCTGCCCGAGGAACAGCGGATAGTCCTGCCGGCCGTCTCGGCCATGCCCCCATAACCCGATAGGATCGTCACTGCTTGCCCGCTCGACAATTTGCTCGCCGTTATGCTCCGGCAAGAGGCCCCGCAGCAGCATTCGCGCGTGATCCCCTGGATGGCGGATAATCTTGATCCGTTCCAGGCGAAGCTGGCCGTAAGGCCACTTTAGATAAAGATCCCGGAGCGTCAGACTCTCGTACTTTCGTTCTTTTTGATCCAGCATCCCGCTCCTCCTTCCTTTTATTTCTGACCGTCGTCTTCCACATAAATAATGCCATTCTCATGATGCACACAATTGACGTAAGAGCAGCTCAGCAGCGCGGGTTTGCCCTCGACCAAGAGGTCCGGCTTGCCGTTTACCCACTCCATATGCACCTCCGGCTCACACGGCTTGTCTCTCGCATCGCAGACCCCGAAGGTGGAAATATTATCGTCGACCTTGCTGTCGGCCACATTCATCAGCGGCTGGCCTTTGATATACATGCCGTGGCATGTAGGTAAATTCAGCATGTTCGGATGACTGCCGCACGCGCAACGCAGCATCGCTCCACGCACCACGTAGCTGAACTCCTCGCTGGCCCCTTCCTGCACGACGGTGCGTGCCATTTTTGCAGATACCATCATTTAGCCCCCTTCTGGTTCCTTAAGATGTCCAATCCACCGTCCACTTCCACCGGAATCAAACGCAGCCCCGTATAAGCCCGGCGCAGCAGGCTTTCGGCTACGTCCAGATGGACAACCACATGCCCTTCCGCGCAAAACAACCGCTCCCGCCGCAGCCGATTTCCGTCCAGGACCAACGCGGTCACCCTGCCGAACTGATCGCGCTTGCTTTTTTTCGATAACACATCCCGTTCTTTCGGTTCCAAAAACCAGTACAGCTCTTGCCGCTTTGCTTCTTTTGCCGTTAGAATAACGGAAGTCCAGCCCAAGCCGAATTCATATAATTCCAGCAGTTGCTTCATCCGGTTGGACACCAGACGCCGTGGCCCCTCCACGTAATCGATAAACTCGACTTCCGCTTCCTCCCGGACATACAAACTGTTGTATTCCTGCCCACCGTTACCGCTGCCGCTATCGCTATCCCGCTGGCCGCCGATCACCAGCAGCGGCTTGCTCCGTTCATCCTGCTCCAGTAAAAAATAATGCATAGCCACCTTCCCTTCTTATCCCCCAGCCGGTACGGGAACGCCGTTTTCGTCTTCCTCCATCCAGATGATGCTGCGCTTTTGCTCCTCGCTGAGCTGCCATTTCATGGAATCTTGTTTCATCACCGTAACCCCGGCTAAATTTGCGCCCTGAAAATCAGCCCCGCCCAAATCGGCATACAGCAGGCTCGCTCCCTCCAGGTTGGCATCGTTAAACCGGACGCCGCCAAACCCCAGCACCATCCCCTCGTGGATAAACCGTTCCCCGCCCACAGCTTCCGTAAACCGGGCACCGCGCAGATCGCTTCCGCTGAAATCGGCATCGTACAGCAAACTTTGGCTTAAGTCGGCGCCACTCAGGTTGCTGCCGCTAAAATCGGTGCCGATACAGACGCTTCGCTGCAACCGCGAACCGCTAAAATCGCTCCCCGTGCAGTGGCTGTAGCGCAGATCGATGTCTTCATAACTCCCTCCGCTCAAATTCAATCCACGGAAGTCGCTGTTCATATAAACATTCGGCAATTTTTGCTCCAGCCAGCGCTTCAGGACCGCCGCATCCTTCTCCGAAACGTCTTCCATCCAAATCTGTTCACTGAAGTCCTTATACTCCCCGGTGCGGAATCTAAGCACATCGGCCCGCTCCACCAGCCGGAATTCCGGCAGGTCTAGCAGCCGCGGCACAATCCGCCGTATCCACTCTCTTACAAACTGGTGAAGAACCGCGATCTCCCGCAGCAGGATCGCATCCTGGTCCAGCTCAGGCAAAATCTGAGCAGTTTTTTACGCAATTCTTGCTTAAAGTCCTGTAAAAACAAGTGCAACCAAGGCAGTTCAACCAGCTCCATACACTCGCTTCGGTCCACATACCAGCGGTCATCGTAAGCTTCCAGGCTGTAAACCAGCTTCCCCTGCAGCAGCCAGGACCGCAAATAAGAAAAATGAATAAAGGCGATTCCAGCTTTCGTCCCGCCTACCTGCTGCTCGCGGATACGCAAGCAGAGCTTGCGAAACGCTTCGATCAGCTCGGCGGAATGCGGCTCCATCATCCCGCTGCGCCAAATCCCGTCGGCTTTAAGCAGCAGCGCGTCCCGCAGTGCGGCAATCTCCTGTTCTACTACCGGATCCGTCAAGCTCTTCCCCCCTGTCCTAATTGTTTCGCACCTGATTTCCTTTCAGCACGACATCGTTTTCGATCACCAGCGAGCTGTCCTTGCAGCTCATCTCCACCTTCTCGCTCGCCGCCAGCGTAATGTTCTTTGACTGCAAAATCACATTTTCTGTCGCGGTCACTTTAATATCCTTGCTGCTGGTCAAGGTGATGCCGTTCTCATCCTCCAGCAGAATCGATACACCGTCCCCGGAAATCATAATGTAATCCGGTGCCAGCACGATCATTTTTCCGTTCTTCGTCTTGAGCGTTTTGATTTCCGGGTCCTGCATCGGATCGCTGCCTCCCGCGCCGGCCGAACCGCCAGAGCCGCTAGTCCCCGCTCTCGCCGCGCCTACGCCCGAACCGGCTGCTCCACCACCCGAAGCGCCGCCGCCGGAACTTCCGGATTTCGCCACTGAACTGGTGGCAAAGGCGTCCTTCTCCTCATGCGTCGGAAAATAAATCCGCACATTATCCCCCTGCTCTGGCATGAAGTACCATCCGGCATTGTCCGCAGATGCGTAAATCGTCGAGTACGGTAGCCAGCAGGCCGTTCCTTCATCCTGAGCTGAATCCATGTTCAGATGTACCTTGACCGTATCCTTGCTTACGGCGAGGACTTGCCCCTGGACCGAAGCACCGACGATCATGGTGTTATACTGTTTCGGGATCACCAACCCGCCTTCTCTGGCTAACGTATATCTGCGTTTTAAAACCCCTTGTTCCAGGACCATCCCGACCTGGCTCACAAGCAGCTTTTTCCCGTTAAACTCCACCTCATGCCCGACATCCAGCACCTGCGGCGACTCCACTTCATAGAACACAAAATCATGCTGCGAGACCCCTGGAATACGGGCACGCTGCGCCTGCTGATACAGGTCCATCCGTTTTTGAACGCGGTAATTGTGCACGGTCAGCTTGCCTTTGCTGCCGAGCTCGGGCAGCCCGACATAACACAAGATCCGCTCATCCATGGCAGCGGGGACAATCCCCGTATGAAAATGCGAAGCCAGCCGCTTAAGCAGTTGCCAATCGCTTTCTTGATACTGCAAAATCATGCTCTCCAGCGAGGACCCGTTCGACGCGTAATCGATTAAGTCCGCCTGGGGATAGGCGCCGATGACTTGATTCATCAAGGACCGGTAGGCCAAACCGATTTGCTGAAAAGACCGGTCCACCGGCTGTAAGTCCAGCTTATAGGTGTTTGACACCGCATCCACGGAAATGAAGTGCACCCCTTGAGCCATCTGGATTTCAACATCCAGAATCATGCCGTGGAACAGCGTCACCCGCTTGCCTTGCTCATCGACCTCCTTCACCACGATCTCCGTCTGCGCGTCAGCCATTTGCACGTAACTGTCTTTACGGCTCTCCGGAACGATCCCTTTAAACGTCAGTTTGACATGCTCGTTCATCCGCTTGTCGATCTTCAGTTCCTGCAACCGCTCCAGCTCAAACGGTTCGATCACAATGTACGAATTCAGCGTCTGTTCCATGCCTTATCCCTCCCCTTTGTGTTCCTGGCCAATCACCTGTAAGGATGCCATCATACCGTGGGCGATCGGACGCCATAACTTCATCTCTTTTTCCATGCAATTCACCCCGAAGAAAAGCCCTTTTTCTTCCCAGGCCATAAAAAAAGTCAAGTTATAAATGTTCCCGTCCATCGCCGGGGAAACAAACTCGTAATATCCGGCCCGTTTTTTGCCCTGTTGTTCCGTCTGCACGGGTCGTCCCTGGGAATGCTGTCCTGCTTCCGGTTCAACCTCGCCCAACGCAAACACCCCGTTGGACAACCAGGAGGCATTGGGCTGCATGCGCTTCAGCATCTTCAGCAATTCCGCCTGATACACCTCCATCTCATCGTCAAACAGCCGATTCTCCGTAGGATTGACCGTCACATTGACCGTCAGGGTATCATTGGTGTAAATCAGCTTGGGACGCCGTTCGGACGGGTATTTGATTTTCGCATAGGCCTCTGGCATTTCGCTAAAAGACACCGGCAAACGCAAGGCTACCTGCCCCGGGACCACCTCCGTTACAGTAAACTCAATGCTTTCCTTTTCAAGTTCCAGCTCCCCGGCAAGAACCGCTCTTGTTACCTCCGGAATGGAAAGCCGATTCTCCCGAACCCGTTCTTGTTCCTGCTGTTCTTCCTCCTGAATCATCCTCAGAAACTGCTCATCGATAAAGTTGGTCATTTAAGCACCTCTTTCGCCATATGTACTCGCTTAAGACCTAACAACTTCCGCCGCTCCCCCCAGCCAACACCCCGACAGTTACAAAAAACAGCGACCCCATCCCGATAAAACCGTCGAGAAAGCAATCGCTGTCTAAGCTGCGCAGGTACGTCCTTTCTTGCACTAACCGTTGGAGATGTATAGGATAAAGGAATGACAAAACCCTTTCTTATGTATATCGGTATAAACTTCCATTTGTTTTACACCGATCTCCGTAATTTGGGGTAATTTTCAAGCGGGCATAAAAAAAGAAACCGGCCCCCTTCCGGGTTCCGGTCTCCAGTGAAAGCTATCCAGCCAGCTTAATGTTCCAACCCATGATTTGCAGTTATTGTTCCGGGCGTACTCGGTACAACAGGTGCTACGACAACACTAATTAATCCCAATACGACGACCATCGAAAAAAATGCCTTTTTCATTGCTTAATTCCTCCTTGAGAGTTTCATTCATGAAAACAATGTACCGCTTTTGCTGATCTTCGTTGGCATGTTCTCTAAATGACTCAAACAGAGCAGTAAACTTTTTGAACGCTACTGTGTCTTTTAGTATATCAGATAATTCCAAACCTTGAAATGTTTTGTCTATTGCAACACTGTATTGCTGACGAACAAAGTAATACAGCGATAATCTATAGAATACTTTCATCAGGTATAATGCTCGCCGTTGTTTGTAATATTCGATTGCCTTATTTATATCGTTTTCAAAAGATTCTAATATCTCTTCAACATCGAAATTATGTTTTATTGCTGCTTCGGTAATGTTAAGTAATCCTGGCATCAACTCATCAATTCTAGATTCTCTCAGGAATTGAACATATGGATCCAGATATTCTAAATTGCCTTGAAGCACGTTTACAGCGAACATGTTTGCTTTGGCGAACATTTTAAAAAAATTAATTTCTTCGCGGGCTTCCTTGCTTCCGTCATCTAACCAGGATAGATCGCTGTACTTCTCGATAAGGGCCTTTGCTTCTTTATATAGCCCCTTATTCTGCAGCGCAACGCCTTTTGCCAGTTGGCTAAATCCAAAATAATAGATTGGATGCCTGTCATAGGTTTTGTGTTTGGTTGTTTTTTCCTCTTCAAGTCCTAGTGCAGACAAGTGAAGCTTATTCGCTATTTCGATCATCTTGTCCCAATCTTCCAGGGCATATGTGGCTTTTAACAGATCAACCAGGGAATCGATTTTCAAATCATCCAGGCGTAATTCACTCACTGAAATTACCTCCTACCCCATTTTATTCCTAAAAATAATATAAGGCATAATTTACCTGCAGTCAATTAAAGTGTCCTGAAATGTATAATTTTAACACTAAAGATGTTTTATGAACTTTAGGTCACACTCTCTCCCTAGTCGTTCATGGAATAAGCTACTTAACGATTGATTACCCAGTTCCATTTACATCATCCATATCGCAGTTTTTTGATCTTTTCTCGATGAATTATGCAATCGACCAAGAGAACCTGTAATAAGCAACTGTACCAAAAAATAAAAATATCCTTCTGGCGAATAGTACTGCACAATTGGATCTGGTATCCCTCCCCTAATAGAACAAAACAGGAAAATTGTTTATTCTATATAGATTTGGCTAACAATTTGGATAAGAACCTTGGTTGTATTAACATATGATTTTCGTAAAAAAAATGGAGGTCTATGGAAAATTATACCTAACCATTCCTAAAACATCAATCTTATTTATTAATTTGACTCTATAAGGCCTCCAACTTAAAGCATTCCATCGTCTACACTGACTAAGAGGTGTAGTTATGTTAAATATAATGCAACATATCGGTGCAAAAATCCGCTTATACCGTTTGGCCAAGCATTTGACTCAGGAACAATTAGCAGATTGCATTGGCTCAACAGGCACATACATAGGGCGGTTAGAACGCGGAGAAAAAAATGTACGAATCCAAACGCTTGTTAAAATCGCTGAAGCACTTGATATCAGCATATTTGCGCTACTCGAAAACGATCATGAAGAGTATCTTTACCAGAAAAAGTGGGTCTGGGATAGCTTAACACTCATGCTCCAACAAAGCGATGCTAAGCAAAAGATGATTTATCATGTAATTCATGCAATAGTGAATGAGGAAAATAATTAGCCCCTACTCATTCACCTATACTTATCATATCAACTCCGCTTTCACCGTCTTCTTTTTCTGCCGCGGCCGCATGTCCATAAGACTGAGATTCATTCCTGATCCTTTTCTATAGAAAAAGACGTGTTTCTTAGCACGTCTTTTCGAACTAGTAGAACAATCCTGAAAGCGGTCCGACCTGAAGGAGGCTTTCCGCTTCGCTACAGAAAGCAAAGTCGTGCCGATCATAAGCAAAACTCCTGTTGGCAAGTTTCTCATTAATTGTTATTTCTTTTCCATTAATTTTCCATGTGTTAGGTCATCACGGAGGTATGTAGAACGAAGGCTTTAAAATTTTTATAGAGAAAAAAAAAGACCAGTTCATAAGCTGGTCCTCTTAATTTTATGACATCATTTTATCTTAATAAATTCTTTGTTGATCACATCATTATTTTATAGAAGGGTTTAATAATGAATCAGATCCCAACTTGATTTAATTCTAAAAATATTTACCTTGGCTTAGTTGGGGTATAAAAAGGTTTATTGTTTCTTCGCGAAACTTTTTTAATGCCAAATTTTTTCCTTCCCCTAACCAGTAATCAGGCTCGGCTAAAATTTGATTTAATTCATCAATTATCATTTCCGCGTATGCTTCTGAATTTCTCTCCTTGCTAATAACTCTTCTCAAAATATTACCCTGACGACTAGTAAGATTATCTAAACTTCCAGTTTTAATATCTAATGGATGTCTAAATTCAGCTTGATATAAACCGGTTTGGCTTAACTTTTTAGTAGCTCGATATTTCCACAATTTTTTTGTGGAAAATTTTCCTTAATGCCTTCGATAATTTTATAACAATTAGCTCCAGTATCGCCTTCAAAATAAATATCTTCGAGTATTCGATCGTATTTCGGATTGCCTTCAGGATATAAACCGCAAATAATACACATGAGTCTGAATCAGAATATGGAAATCTGTATCCCCATGTCAAACAGATTATATGCTTATATTTTGTACCCATAAAACACCTCACTATTAGAATGGCTTTAACTCTTTGGGAACCACAAGCTCTATCTAAAGTATAAGAAAAGAAGAAGTCCTACAATGATGACTATGGTAGTCAAATAACCGCCCTTTGCTAAGGCGTTCCAATCACCGATCTCAGCACGATTCATCGAATCAGCAAAATTGATGAAAGGCTTACGTTTATACTCTTCAAACTTATTTTTTTCTTGTTTTTCCCATTTGTCCATTGCACTCCCCCCCATAATCTTGTGTGCTCTTGTCATAGACAACTCTAATTCTTGTTGGTGTCCCCACTTCGGGTTTGGAACCTTCTTTTTGCATATTCTCTTACTGCCATAATCACAAATACTGTCCCTTCTGGTGTAGGCACCGATTGTTTAACCTTTGCTTGGCTACCCACGTCAAATATCTTGCCAATGCTCAGAAAAAAATCCTTTGTTCAAAACACTACCTATTTACAAGTTATAAACCGTTTGGTATATATTTGTAAATATAATTATTTATTTTGGAGGATTCATTATGAAGGACTCAATTGAAATCTACGCTCCTATACGTAAATGGGAAGACCTTCGTTATTGTTTTTTTTCTAAGTTTACGAAATTCTCCATAAGTCTGTTGGATATTTTCAACGCGTCGGCTTTGTTAGAAGCTGGTGCAGTTATTAAGTTTCCTTCGCCCTGAACCCACCGTTCAACACTTTTTTCGTTTAATTCATTCAATTGAATTGTTAATTCTTTTCTATTAAAATCTGCAAAAATGATACCATATCTGTAGTTCTCAGGCTTCCAATCAGCCTGTTGATTAACTTGTGTTGACATCATCTTACCATACCCCTCAGGATCAAACAGAATATCTACTTTCCTCATATTTTTTTGTAACTCTAACTCATTTTTTCCACTACCTAAAGTACCTGAAAAGGTACGCTCGCCATTCAACTTTCTTTTTAAAGTCCCTTGCATAACGACAGTTTCAGTTTGGATAATAGACTCATCATTCAAAACCGTTGAGTAACGAACTCCATTTAGTTTTATGTCCACTGAGATAGGACGTATGTAGATTAAAAGCAATACAATAGTACTTACTACACAAATGATTAATATAAATGTAACTGTCCCCTTCTTACTCATTAAGAGCCTCCTTTTTGTATATAAATATGGATAAATACAAAATAAAGAATAGAAAACTGATAATTTTCAGTTTTCTATTCAGCAATAACTATTTATTAATATACATCTGCCATAAAAGAAGCCATAGGTGGATAGTATTCTTTAATAATATCCTGATCAGGGTCACTGTGTGTTCCGCTGTAGTACTTAAGTGTAGGAATGGCACTAACTACATGTCCGGCGGTCTGTGACTCAATATAAAACTGCCGGGCACGTATTACCGACTCCCAGTAACTTGATTGAATAGTATCGTATGTAGGTATTGATACCGCAATAGCCTCACCATTTTTCCCAACTCCTCTTAAATTATGCAAAACAGCTAGACTTAATGAGTGTGATGTGAGTGTTAAATGATAATAGGTATCTTCTTTTTTCTCAGGTTTTACAAATGCAAAGCAAACTGTTGTAGCCGCAGAGCCATAAATATTATAATCAGAACCTGAAAGACTCTCCGGTTGACCTCCATCTGGCCAAAGCAGCTCCCAAGGGTACCAAGAAATTGCCCTAACAGTAGCAACAATTTTTTGAGCATAAATAGAGATTAATTTGTTTAAAAGTCTTTCGGCATTGTCCTGTTTATACCACATATCGAAGTCTACTCTATCCGCCATACTACTTGTTAAATTTTTAGGTACAGCATAGATAGAATAAACATTATAGTATTGTTTGGTCTTACTATCGTAAGTCCTAGAAGGTCCTTTCGAATACCAAGTATTTGAACTCGTACTGTCAGGTACTTCTGGAAACTCTGGTATGGCATTGATTGAGTATTTCCCTTCATTTTCTAATAACGTCTTCACCTCATTATTGTTCAACTTTTTCATCCCCATAGAAACCAATTCAGCCTCAACCCTATTGTACTCTTCTCGTTTTGCTTCTACTGTGAACGGAAGCTCTCCTGAAATACCTTTTTCCTCTATCGCTTCAGCTAAAAGCAGTTCTGAATTTATCCTACTAAGTTCATCCATTTTAGACTCAAAATTCTTCTCATTTGAACTAATTTCATAAGCTGATTGTTCTATAGAGTTACTAACAATACTTTCAAATATGTCAGCTTCGATTTTCACAGGGGTACTCTCGCGAAAAGGAACAATTTGTTCATCTTCAGCTATTTCATCTGCACCTGCTAATGGAACTGCTCCGAATAAAATTACTAGAGAAAGTGTAGCGGTAAGCAATTTCTTCACTAATTCCATCCTCCCTACAAAATATATTTTTGAGATATTTACCATGTTATTCCACATACTACCATGTTGGTTCAAGTCGGTATATAGTACATTAATATTAAAAAATTATAACTCCAGCCTCATCGGGAGAGTAGCGTTTGTAAGCGGATAGATAGCGTATATGAGATGGGGCGGAGATAAGCTGACATTGTCCGAATCAGTTGCCGCTCGTCATATTGTGAGCGAACCTCTATAAGCACTAGGTTCTACTAACAGGAAGGGCTATCCACATTCGCAGGGTGGGTATCTAAACAAATCATTAATAATAAAGATGAGATAAGGGGATTATAGGGAATAATCATATCAACAGAAAGTACTGAAAGCCGGCTTGGAGGAGGATATTTATGAAGAAGTTTCTCATGAAGTGTTCTTTAGCATTAGTTGCATTGGTTGGGCTGACAGATACTTCCTATGTTTTGGCATCGCCAAAAGCGAATGGGGAGTGCTATCCGATAACATTTTTTGATACTCTTGAAAAAGCTGTTACAGAATATAAAGAATTAACGGCTTCTTCGAGTCCTGTATTAATGCCAACATGGTTACCATTTGATGCAACTTTAAAAAGTGTACGTATTGTAGGATGTGGATCTGTCCTAAAAACGGAATATGTAAGTGATAATCAGAAAATCCGTGTTCACGTTAATGCTCAAATTGAGAATTCCAAATTAAGCGGGAGTTACGCCGTCTCTTTAAGTGATGGAACAAAAGCTGAATACAAGGATGGCAAATTATTTTATGTATTGCGGTTTGATAAAGAAGAGAGGAACTACATGATCGTCATTGATAAAATAAATGGTAAGCATATCAAAGAAGACGCAGTTATAGAATACTTGCAAAAAATTGCAAATTCTTTGGCTGTGGTTAAGGGAGATAGATAATTTTTCAAATAACCTCTCTCATGGTTTGTACATACAAGAAAAGACGGTTGAGAATTTTACTCAACCGTCTTTTTTCTCGATCCAATATCTCCATTAGTTGTTCCACCCATTCATCGCCGTAGCGTTTGCGAGCTTTGATTAAAGTCGTGGAATCCGGCATCTTCTCGTCAATAGAGATCCGGCAAAAACGACGCCAAGTGAGGCTGTCACCGACTTCCTGAACGAGTGTCTCGTAACCAAAGTTGTACCGACGTTTCAAGTACATTAATCGCAGGAAGGATTCAATTGTTTTGTAGGACGACCTCGTCGGGTGTTGTGCTTTTCTATGAAGGGCTGCATAAATCGCTTATCGTTAAGTAGCGCATCGACTTTTGTTAGTTCGGGCAGTGACCATACAGATTCTGGAATGATGGTATCCCATAAGGTCAACTGTTCTTCACGAAGTTTCAACACTTTCATCACCTCAAAAGGAATTTCCGAGGTTATGTTGAATTCATGAACAAAGGGAATTCAACTCACCTCAAAACGCATTGTTATCTGGTCAATAACAATTTCCGTTTTAAGTGTTTGAATTCCTTTTTATTTTTGCTCCAGTCCTGATTTTTTCAGGGGAAACTAACTACAGGATTGCTTGGTCCTCCCCTCGACTGAACTTATAATTGGTTATGTCTAACTTTGCCAATTGCACAACAGTTATCATAACACTTAAACAGAAGCATCTTTTTCGTCGTTTTCCGTTTTGAGCTAGACTTCTGGATTTATCTTAAAATCAACCCTCAAAATGTATTTTATTGACAAATGGTAACATTTGTAATAGATTATTAGTAGAAATTGACCGTTGATCAAAAAGAAAATTTATAATTTGGGGTTCCTAGTCTGCATGGTCCTAATAGGGGGGGTTTGAATGATTCAGACAACCACGATTATCGCAGAAATTAATAAATTTATGCAGCAGAATAATCTAAACCTTACACAATTGGCAAGGAGATCCGAGATCAACACGGGAACTATTAGCGCAGTTCTAAGCGGTGCACGTCCGCTGGCGGTCGATCAAATGGATCGGATAACTGGAGCAATGGGGCTTTCAAAAGGGCATTTTTATAAGACCTATATTCGGGATTATCTTCAGGAGATGAACCCTGACTGGCGAAGAGTAAGACCTTTTATACATAATTGTGCCGAACTGGACAAGTTAGATCATATACGCGAAGTTGTGGCTTTACTGCTCGATAATTTGTTATACTCCCCGCTTTTGTTTGATCTGGCTGAGGAATTGTTTGAAATAGGCAAACATGAAGCGGCGGCGATTCTTTACGAAAATGTGGCTATGAGCGAACGAAATCAGCATTCTGAACGGTTGGCCTTGTGCCAATATCGCCTATTTAAGATTAGGCTTGGCAATAACCAGTCTCACAATATGCTGCTATCCCATCAGTTTGAACCATATGTAGAGCGTCTGGATGAAATAGATCAACTGGATGCATTGAAGGATTTGGCAAACATTTACCGTGCACTTTATAATTGGGATAAGGTTGAGGAATTGGCGGTAATTTTGGAGTGTAAGGGAAGGATTCAATATAAATTAGCACATCAAATCAAAAAAAGAGAAACTTCCAAAAAGCCTGGGAGACCATTATTCTTTTATTGTGCATATGCCAATCTTCTCCGTGCTTGTGTATGTGAGGCAAGGAAAGATTATAAGCAGGCGTTGCATTATACGAATATTTACTCTGATTTGGAATGGGTAGAGGAAAAAGATAACGATGCGCTTCACTGGCTTCATTTATTTAAAGAATGGGCCAGAGTCAATACTTATGCGTATACGCTTCTATCAGGGGATTCAAGTGTAATTCCGAAGTATATCGATTACATGGAAACGAATAAAGATGAGGTTTTGCCTGGATTGTTCAATATTATTGAAGCAGCAAACCGATTTGATCTCGAAATAGATGATATCCTGGAACGATTTGATTCATATATCGTCGACTATATAAAGGATCAGCACACTATTGGTTTATATACAGACCAATTGATCGCTACAGCTTTCGCTGACTTCTTGCACGAATTAGCGGCTTATTATTTTAATCGTAATCTGTATCCGTTTGGATTTAAATATTTATTGCACTGTTTGGAATTATCTGCAAAAATCAATAAGAGATCATGTATAATTAAATCAGTTGGATTGTTTGAACGCTTTAGAGCTGCAGCTTCATCTGAAACGAAATCAACCTATCAAAATCTGATTAATGAGGTGTATGAAGATGAAAAAGACAAGGCCGCTTCTCTATTTGGCAACTAGTTTGCTTTTTGTTACTTCCGTTCTTGTTAACACACAAAACCTCATTCAACTTTTGGGTTTCACTCATGGAGGCGGCTGATTGAAAAGAAAACCTGAAAGCTGCGGTTTATTTGACTCCGATTATGTAAATACACAGCTGAAATAAGAAAAGGAGTGTGGATACCCACTTCAGGCTATTGGCAAAGCTCTGTTTTTTGAGTTCGTTTGAATAAGTTGGATGAATTTCTGAAGTATTGAGTATTAAAATATAAGAAGATCGCCCCACCTGGCCAGCTTAACCAGATAGGGCGATCTTCTTGATTTTTTGACATATAGCGGTCATGAGCGCTTGCTCTAAGACTTTTTTCTTGCTGCGAAACCGACAATAGTGAAGTCCGTGGAGCTCTTTGGCATCCGCGAAACTTCGCTCAATCGTGCAGAAGTCTATTGATTATCGCCAAACCAAATGTTTTCCGTTCCTGTGCGAGTATCTGTCCAAACGCTGACAAGACGGTCTGTTTGGGGGACAACCGCATTTCCAGTATAATCTCCAATTAAAGTGAGACCTGCAACGCTTCTGGATGCGGAGTTCGAACGGCGCTTTGCCGAAGAAATCGAAGGAATGCTTGATCAAAATAAGGTGGATGTATACTATTTTCGTTTATACGATTTTTGGAATGCAACACATTACTGGGAAGATGCCTACTGGCGCTCGCATTTGACCTACCATCCGTTTCTAGTTCGTTACCGCCCATCTTCAATAAAAATGTGTCCAATCGGATGCTATACATAACGGCGAACGCTATCGATAACGTAGGGAAGGGTACCTAAATCTTTTTCGATAGCAGGTATTAGCACATCGATCATAGGCGCACGATTTAACTGTCTTCTACGCTGAACTTCCATCTCCTCATTCCTTGCACAAATGATTACATTTTTTTCATGGTATGTGTACAAATACGGTTTGGTCAGGGCGTAAGCGAGTATGCCTTTTTTAAAATAGGGGGGCTTTTGCTTAGGGTTGCTTTATCATTACTGCATATAATGCATGGTCATGGTGAAGTCGCAGGTCTATTGCATCTGCTGAAGGGAGAGGTAAATGTGAAGGTTGGAAAATTGCAGCCTTTAAGAAGCAAATGGGTGAAAACAAAAGTAATTCTCAATAACAGCTTCATTAAACCGTTTATCCCTGACACACAGAGGTATAACAAGGCCAATCTGAAGTCTATGATTAGCAAATACGGTATGGTGTACATTAAACCTGAGAGCGGTACTTACGGAATGGGTGTCATTAAAGCAGAGAAGGTGAATCCTCAAAGTTTTGCCTACCAAATTGAGCAAAAACGACTGACGTTCGACAACTTTGAATCGTTCCATGCAAGTCTAGAACGTCTGGTGCGCAAAAAAAGCTATCTAGTTCAGAAAGGTATCCATCTGCTCAAGCACAATAACAGACGTTTTGACATCCGGGTCATGATCCAGTTAAACCCAAGCCATCAGTGGGAAGCTACCGGCATTATCGGTCGCCTTGGTCATCCGAAAAAAATCGTAACCAATTATCATAGCGGCGGTAAGCCGATGGATGTTCATAAGCTGTTGGAATCCCATGCATCCCCAAAACGAAGAAAAGAACTGGTTCGGGAAATGAATGAGCTTAGCCTGCACATAGCCCGTCATATGAAGAAAAAATACCCTCACCTGAAGCAAATCGGCGTGGATATTGGGCTGGACCGTGGTATGAAGCCCTGGATTATTGAGGTGAATGTCAAACCGGATCCCTTTATTTTTAATCAATTAAAGGACAAGACGATGTATCGTAGGGTCAGGCAATGCTACCGGCGCGCTGCTTCAAAAGTGAAATAAAAAAATGGCATTGCTTTAATTTATGTATTCTACTTTAAGTAGGAATTAACTTATACTTCTCCATATAACTAAACGAGAACATGAGTATGATTGCTTATTAAAGACAAAATACGCTATCTCCAAAAGCGGGCATATCCTCTGTTGAGGATAACGCCCGCTTTTGATTTTTAAGTTTTTGTATATAATTGCATTTTATTCGTCATTGTTAAGCATATAATGATATACGCTTCATTCATTACATGATCTAGAATAGCGTTGCCCCAACAAAACCATAATTAACATGCTTTCTGTTGTTTGTTTTTGGAGGACGCTTCCCCATTAAATTTGCTTCTTCAAGAAAATAATGAATGATACGAGCTTGATAATGAACTCTTTTGGATAGGGGCAGGCTCCAGCATGTCTCTACAGTTATGGCTTTGGCATGAAGCAGCCGGCTTGCTGCCGTACGCCCTGTACCTTCCTTATGTTTAATACGTGAGCTAAAGCGATGTTTTGGAATATCGATACTGCTATTTATCTTGCCCACAATTCTTCTAACTGTAGGCTGAGCTTTACTGCCAGGGTTGATTATGAGTGTCTGACCCAGTCTTTTGGGATTTACTTTAGACAACCCGTTTGCTTCATGAAGATCAATATACCAATTGGGGCGATGTTTTTTTGCTAATTCAAACAACTCTTTAGCGAGCGGATGCTTGGCCGATTTATGCACGCTCCTAGGAAAAGTCCTATTCAAATCAGGAATGCCGCGAATGCGTTTTTTATATGCTTGATTATTTACTGTCGGAACGAGAATGAGTTTGCCTTTTTCTATCTTCAAGTTTCCTCTACGCAACCTATCCAATAATTGCTGGGCCGCACGGATACTGGCTATTTCATTGCCGTGAATTCCCGCAGTAATAAAGACGGTTTCTCCCGGATTTTTACCTTCAATAACATAATACGGTGTTTTATAACTGGAATTTTGCGCTAGAAACTGTTTCCTGATCATCATAAGGCTCTCACCTCCTGTGTGATAAGATATCATACGGGTATGTTTTATTGGGAGACACGTACAGAATGACCGAGCAATCTGCGGATTATTGGGGTTAGATATGTTAAGGAAATGCCCTTGATAAGACTAAGAGGTATCGTACGAATATCACTTGGTGTGACGGTCACTCCGCTCGATACAGAATGGTGGAACTCCATTACACAACTGTACGTCGGGTTTTGCCTTCAAAAAGGCAAACTGATGTAAAATTCTTTCAGGACAGCAGTACCAAAGCTAACTAACCCGCTCCGATGTCTCCAAATCTTCCTTTAATGTTGATGGCGAACAAGACAAAATAAAAAACCGCTTCTGATCACAATTCAGAGGCGGTTTTTTGCTTAATTAAATAAAGTATACACAAGGATTGCTGCATAAAATTATGGCAAGACAGCATCACTTTTTGTGCCTAAATCAATGCCCCGGTAAAAGTAATGGCTCCAATAGCATTCGCAGTACCTTCCAAAGTTAAAGCATCTAAGGAATACGTAATATTTCCTGTTCCGTGGGTTAAATCTACATGATCGACACTGGTGACTTCAAATGTGTTATTTGCAGTTGCATGTTGATTAATGCTGAAAATTATAGTCGCCCCACGAAGAATTTGTAGCTGAATTGCAGTAGCTCCTGCCGTTGATTCCCATCCGACAATTCCGGTTAACCAAACACTGCTTCCTGCTGTTACTCCAGTAATTGTGATTGTTTTCAAGGTGGTTGCAACTGTGGTGATTGGGATAGCTGAACTACCTGTTGTATTAGGTGAATTTTCAGATACTTGAAATTCTCTAAAAGACCCTGTTACACCAGTGGCTCCTGTTGCTCCTGTTGCACCTGTGGCTCCTGTGGCTCCTGTTGCACCTGTTGCTCCGGTCGCTCCTGTTGCTCCGGTTGCTCCTGTTGCACCCGTTGCTCCGGTCGCTCCTGTTGCACCTGTTGCTCCGGTTGCCCCTGTGGCTCCCGTTGCACCTGTCGCTCCTGTTGCTCCTGTCTCTCCCGTTGCTCCAGTTGCACCCGTGGCTCCAGTTGCTCCCGTTTCCCCTGTTGCTCCTGTGGCTCCCGTTCCTCCTGTTGCTCCGGTCGCTCCTGTTGCTCCCGTCGATCCAGTTGCCCCTGTTCACACCTGTCGCACCCGTTGCACCTGTGGCACCAGTCTCTCCAGTTGCTCCAGTCTCTCCAGTTGCTCCCGTGGCTCCTGTCGCTCCTGTTGCTCCAGTCTCTCCAGTTGCTCCAGTCGGACCCGTTGCACCTGTTGCTCCCGTAGCTCCTGTTCCTCCTGTTGCCCCCGTTTCTCCTGTTGCCCCTGTTGCTCCGGTTGCCCCTGTGGCTCCCGTTGCTCCAGTTTCTCCGGTCGCTCCTGTGGCTCCTGTTGTTCCTGTTGCCCCTGTGGCTCCCGTTGCTCCGGTTGCTCCTGTTGCCCCTGTCGCACCTGTCGCTCCCGTGGCACCCGTCGCTCCTGTGGCACCTGTTGCTCCTGTTGCTCCTGTCGCTCCCGTTGCACCCGTTGCTCCCGTAGCTCCCGTCGCTCCTGTGGCACCTGTTGCTCCCGTCGCTCCCGTCGCTCCTGTTGCACCTGTTGCTCCCGTTGCTCCCGTTGCTCCCGTCGCTCCTGTGGCACCTGTTGCTCCAGTCTCTCCAGTTGCTCCAGCCGGACCCGTCACTCCTGTTGCTCCTGTCGCACCCGTGGCACCAGTTGCTCCTGTGGCACCTGTTGCTCCCGTTGCTCCAGTCTCTCCAGTTGCTCCAGTCGGACCCGTCGCTCCCGTTGCTCCCGTAGCTCCTGTTGCTCCTGTGGCTCCCGTTGCTCCAGTCTCTCCAGTCTCTCCAGTTGCTCCAGTCGGACCCGTCGCTCCTGTCGCTCCCGTGGCACCTGTGGCACCAGTCTCTCCAGTTGCTCCAGTCTCTCCAGTTGCTCCCGTGGCTCCCGTGGCTCCTGTCGCTCCTGTTGCTCCAGTCGGACCCGTTGCACCTGTTGCTCCCGTAGCTCCTGTTCCTCCTGTTGCCCCCGTTTCTCCTGTTGCCCCTGTTGCTCCGGTTGCTCCCGTTACTCCTGTCGCTCCCGTTGCTCCAGTTTCTCCGGTCGCTCCCGTTGCCCCTGTCGCACCTGTCGCTCCCGTGGCACCCGTCGCTCCTGTGGCACCTGTTGCTCCTGTTGCTCCTGTTGCTCCCGTTGCTCCCGTCGCTCCTGTGGCACCTGTGGCTCCTGTAGCACCCGTCGATCCAGTTGCCCCTATAGCTCCTGCCCCTGGCACCGGATCTTCTATTCTTACATTTGCCGATCCCGGGGTTACTTCAATTTCCAAGGTATCAGACAAGAACGTTATCTTCTCCCCAGCCCCAACACTGGCCGCCCCCGTCGTGCCGATAACATTAAAAAGATGCTGTCCGAGACTTAGCCCTCCGTTAGGGCCAGTGGAACCGGTCGGCCCTGGTACACCAACTGGTCCAGGTGCTTTCGTTGGGGGAGCACCCACTTGTAATGGTCTTGTTCGCTCCTTTATCTTTCTTATTTCATGCATATCGATACATCTTAATGCTTGACTTAGATAAAGAAGAGATTTTGCAACTTTCCGCTTAGCTGAGCTTATTTTTTGTTGTTTTGCAAGTTTCTTCGCTACTCGCAGTAACCTCCTGGTTAATTTTATTTTTCTTATCCCCTTTTTCCCCGAGCGTTCCATGTTATTCATGTTGTACTCTTCCTCATTTTTTTCTTAGCTCTCCTGCGTTTTAAACTCACAAGCGCACGACTCAAAATGTTAATGGAATCGACAATATCATTTCTTGCTTGCTTAACTTTTCCGCAATTTAAAAAACGCTCTGCTTTGTATAAACGACAATTAGCATCTTTCAACAATTGGTTAAAACTTCGTCGGCTGGTCATTAATCCTCCCCCATCTAGCTGATTTATTCGGTTAGCCCAGAACTTCCATGTATCATAATAGTCTATGGTTGGGAGGCGAATATCACCACGGTGTTAACCTATATTCAATTTAAAAACACCGTAACGACACTCACACCAGATGTACCAGTAACCAGTTAGGCAATTTCTGAATACATAGCAGTAATTTAGATTAACTCGACCTAGATGGAGGGCATGGAGTGATTACTATAAGCCTGTGCATGATCGTGAAGAACGAAGAAGCTGCCATCGGGCGATGCCTGGAAACGGCGGCTGACCTCGTCGATGAAATTGTGATTGTCGATACCGGTTCGACTGACGACACTAAATCCGTTGTCAGCCGTTTTACCTCGCAGTTTTATACGTTCAACTGGGTCGACGATTTTGCCGCCGCACGGAATTACGCCTTCGAACAGGCGACGATGGATTTTATTCTTTGGCTGGACGCGGATGATGTCATCGAGCCGGCGGACCGGGACAAACTGCGCGAATTAAAGCAAACGCTTGATCCTAACGCGGATTCCGTTACCATGTTGTATCATCTTAGCAAGGACGAGTACGGGAACGTTACGTTCAGTCTGAGGCGTAACCGGCTCGTCCGGCGATCACGGAATTTCCGCTGGATCGGCCCGGTTCATGAATACTTGGAAGTCGGCGGCCATACCGTACACAGCGATATCGCCATTACCCATCTCAGCAAAAATGACGGGAAAGATTCGGATCGCAATTTAAAAATATATGAACGCCGCCTGTCCGTAGAAGAAGAACTCACTCCCAGGGATATCTATTATTATGCTAACGAACTAAAGGATCACGGGTTTCACCGCAAAGCAATCCGGTATTATGAGACGTTCTTGAACGGAGGCAAGGGCTGGATCGAAGATAATATTTCAGCCTGCGGCAAGCTGGCCGACTGTTACCATGCCTTGGGGGACCGCCAATCAGAGCTGGAAGCTACCCTGCGTTCCTTGCAATATGACCACCCACGGGCTGAATTCTGCTGTAGGCTCGGGTACCATTTTCTTAACGAACAAAACTATAAAGCCGCTATTTTCTGGTATAGGTCGGCGATTCAAGCAAAACCGGAGGATGATCACTTAGGATTTGCCAATCCCGCCTTCTGGACCTGGCTGCCGCATTTGCAATTAAGCGTATGCTACGACCGGATCGGCAAATACGAACTTGCTTCCCAGCACAATGAACTTGCCCTGCATTACCGGCCGGAGGACCCGCGGATGCTGAAGAACCGGGAATACTTCCGAACGAGACTTGAGCAGCCCCTTGAAGCAGCAGCAGGGGGAATGTCTTCATGAGCGGGGGAATACTTCGTATTTTGATTGGAAGTCCGATCCGCCAGCAGCCCGAAATTCTCCAAAGATTTCTAGCCTCGCTCGCGAACCTTGAACGAACTTCCTATGAGGCTGTCTTCTTTTTTATCGACGATAACGACGATCCGGCATCTGCCGAACTGCTTCAAAAATTTTCTTCTCATCACGCCGGAACGATCATCAAGCGGATGACCTCGTCCTCCGATTACATCCGCAACGACACAACTCATTATTGGAACGAGCATTTAGTCTGGAAAGTGGCGGGTTATAAAAATATATTTATTCAGCATGCCCGAGAGCAGCAATTCGACGGCCTTTTTCTCGTCGATTCGGATATTCTGCTTCACCCGCATACGATAGAACAGCTTCTGGAGGCCAAGGTGGACATCGTTTCGGAAGTGTTCTGGACCCGGTGGCAGCCCGAGGCCGAACCCCAGCCCCAGGTTTGGTTGCAAGATGAGTACACCCAGTGGGTGCAAAAACGGGGCGAGCAGCTTAACGATGAACAAATTGCAGAGCGATATAAATCGTTCATAGACATGCTGCGTACTCCGGGGTTTTATGAAGTAGGAGGACTGGGCGCTTGCACCTTGATCGGCAGACGGGCACTGGATGCCGGCGTGAACTTTCGGCCGATTCCGAATTTGTCGTTCTGGGGTGAAGACCGTCATTTTTGCATCCGTGCCGCCGCTCTTGGCTTGTCTTTATATGCGGATACTCATTTTCCCGCGTACCACATTTATCGGAATAGCGATTTGCCTGGGGCCGACGACTTTCTTGCTCATTATGAGAAGCCAACCCCCATTCCTGTCCGATCCGAAAAAAACACTAAGGCAGCAATTCCTTCCGCGAGCCAACCGGATGGGTCCGGATGCGCGGATTTCCTTCGCCGTCACCTCCCCCTCACCTTGTCAATGATCGTGAGAAACGAGGCCGGACGGTATCTGAAGCAAGCCTTGCAAGAACATAGCGCCTATATCGGTCAAGCGGTCGTCATTGACGACGGAAGCACCGATGAGTCGGTTGATGTGGTTATGGATACGCTGCAGGGACTTCCCGTCAAACTCGTCCGCAACTCAAGGTCCAAATTCGACAATGAAGTCGAGCTGCGCCGGCAGCAATGGCAGGAGACGATTCGTACCGATCCAACATGGATTCTTAATCTGGATGCCGATGAATGGTTTGAACGGCGCTTCGCCGAAGAAATCGAAGGAATGCTTCAGCAAAACGAGACGGATGTGTTCTGTTTCCGTTTATACGATTTTTGGAACGCAACGCATTACCGGGAAGACGCCTACTGGCGTTCGCATTTGACCTACCGTCCGTTTCTGGTTCGTTACCGCCCATCCTTCACCTACCGTTGGAAAGAAACGCCTCAGCACTGCGGCCGATTTCCCGCAAATATATTTGAATTGCCGCATCGGCTTTCTCCCCTTCGAGTGAAGCACTTCGGCTGGGCCAAGGAAGAGGATCGGCACGAAAAGCTGCACCGCTACCGGGAGCTGGATCCCGGCGGCGCTTACGGCTGGCGGGAACAATACGACTCGATTTTAGATCCCGTGCCGAATTTGGTGGAATGGACTGAGTAAGCGGCTTATCGCAATGAAAGGAGATAACAACTGAAATGGATGTTATTCATACGTTGCCCTTGTTCATCCGCCCGGAAAACCGGGAAGCGGACATCGCGATGGCTTTCGAGTGCTTGAAAAGCCTTGGCGCTTCCCGCGACCATCATGTTGTCATTTACAACCAAGGATCGCTGTCATTCGAGGAAGTGGAATCCCTAGTCACACGAAGCGAAGTGTCGGCCGACATTCTCGGAAGCGGCAACAATGATGGGATCGCGTTCGCCCGCCAGGCATGCTTCAACTATATCGAGCAGCAATATCCGAGTGTTCCGTTTATATCGGAGATTCACGTCGACATGCTGTTTCCTCGGAATTGGTATGCACCTCTAATTTCTTTCTTAACGTCATCCGATGAACCCATGATTTGTCCAGGCCTTCTAACGGCCTACGGAGAGCTGCAGCCGCTGGGAAAACGGATCGATCTTCCCTCTTCGCCCGAAGCCATTTTGCAGCTTCTGGAGCAATTGCCTCGGGAGGGGCTGAAACCGGGATTTGTACATCCGGTCCTGCATCGTGCTGAGCTTCTCCGCGAGTTTGGGGGTTACGATGTTCGTTTTTTGCAGGGCACACAGGGATTCGAGGATGACAGTCTGTTGTTGGCTTATGCCTACTACATGGGCACCCGTAGCGGATGGCGCCCCAAATGCTGTTTATCCAGTTGGGTTTACCACGCCACGCTCGCTCAGCGCATGTCTTTGCCCAATTTTGGAACGGAAGTTCTTCGCAACGAAGAAGGTCTGGCAAGCCAGTATGGTGCTTACGGTTTCCGGCAATTGTCCCGCCTTCATGGAGATCATTCCGGCTTCCGGGATCTCTTCCATAAATACATCCCTTTGAGAAAGAGTGAGGAACTTATGACTTGCGAAATGCAAGGGACATATCAGAATCAGGTTTGGGATCGAATTTGGTCGGGAAATGTCTCTTACGAGTGGGATTAGCTCAGCCAAACGATCTACGAGCAAATTCGAGAAGTAATCACCTTGAATGACCGTGTACAAATTGCTGAAGCTGGTTCGGGGACGGGCAAAGTCTCCTTAAAACTGGCGGAAGAAGGTGCTAACGTAACTTTGATCGACCTTTCGGAACAAGCCCTGAGAAACAGCCGGCAAGCCTTTTTCGAGAGACATGTCCCCGCGACCTTTCTTCAAGCCGACATTCGGAATACCGGACTTCCAGATGCCCGATTCGACTTGACCTGGAATGCCGGTGTGCTTGAACACTTCGAAGAGGATGAGCAAGTCGCGATGCTGCGGGAAATGGCCCGGATTACCAAGCCGGGAGGGACAATACTGGTGATGACGCCAAACGCGAGATGCTTGCCTTATGTGGTGGGGAAAGCGATCGCGGAAAAAGAAGGAACATGGATGTACGGCAAAGAACATCCGGTGACTAGCTTGCGGACCGTTGCCGAACGGAGCGGGCTTGTATTTCTGGAAGAGAAGCACACCGGGTTTCTTGACAGCCTTGCTTTTCTCGATTTCATTCATGAGTCCGAACCTGTTAAAACAGCCTTCCGTTCATGGTATGAGTCGCTTCATTCATCGCAGAAGGATAACTTCCCCGGTTATCTGCTCGTTACCATTTGTCGGGTTCCGCTGCTTGAATATGAAAAACAAATTGAAATGGTAAACCCTTCCTGACCAAGCGAACAGAACTGTCATTACCAGAAAAAAATTTCCCCTTCTCAGAATGTTTAACCAGGCCAACCATTCCTTGTAGAAAGGAAGTCAATAATGCGGTAAACTGGGTAAAGTAAAATAGAGCAGAGCCGGGAGAACTCTGCTCTTTGTTTATTTTTGTAACAAAATTCCCTTCTGCGATGATGTTTTTTACCTTCTCGTTGGAGGTGACGCTTAGCTGTCTCTGCAAAACTCCGTTATCATTTTTCATCAGACCTTCGACCGTGGCCTAAAATAAAAAACTAAACCACCCTATGCGGGTGGTTTTAACTAATTAACTGTACCGAAATAGCCACAACTGACTATTTCTTTAGCAGCATCTTTTTATCAGAAAATTATCGGAGTTCTGTGGCCGTTCCATTAGACCAACTGCCTGTTCCGTTGACACTTTTGGTACCGGTTGATTTGGACAATTCAATATAAACAATATTGCCATTTTTACGTTCCCAAAATAGTATGGCTTCATCAGAGGAGTTGCTTAAGAGAAGGGCTGGAAAACGATCACCAACTTGCAAAGAGTTCTTTCTCTCTTCACTGAAAAAAGCCTTATTAAATGAGCTGGCTTCTTCTTTACTAAGATTTTTGACAAATTCAATATCGACATCACCAACATTTATTAATTTCCAATCTTTAATCTTTTCACCTTTAATCTCTATTAACTTGTTCTTTCCCTTTTCCCAACTCTTGTTCAAAAAATCCAATACTTCCGGTTTTGTGACTTCAGTAAAAGGTTTGTGATCGCGAACTTCTGCTTTTTCATCCAGTAACTGTGGTTTAATATCGGTATAAGGTTTCTGATCATTTATTTCCACCTGTTCTTGATCATTGCTTGCAAATGAGTAGGATGCAAAACCGATTGCCAATATAGAAACTGTGGAAAGCAAGGCTATTATTTTTTTAGCTTTCATTGGAAATCATCTCCTTATGGCCAGTATTCATTACCGCCGAAATCGTCACCTTCACCTGAATCCGTCTCACGGTAGATATTGTACGGCATCCAGTAACTTGACGAACTAGGGTGCGTGCAATATGCCGTTTTGGCTCCAGATGCCGGATAACCATCATCTTCTTTTGAGCCTACAAATTCACCGTCCTGATAAAATTCAAAATAGACGCGAGTATATACATAAACTGGGTCTCCTGGGCCGTCATCCGCTGATACAGCACCCTGAACATAGTCCCGACTACAACCATAACTAATACCGGCGCTATATTCCAACCAAGCACTTGCATTTGACACAAATGAAAAACTTAAGATTAATGCGAGTATTGAAATTGCAGTTAATCGTTTCCGTAGTCCCCTCATTTGTCCTGTCCCCTTTCCTATTTACTTAGCATCACTAGTGGCTTGGCACTATTTAAAAACTTTATTCCCTCCCAAAGACACCTCCAACTACCCTTATTTAGTTTCCACCACCAGCAATTGGTACAGTATAATTATAAAAGGGAAGTATACCCAATTCAAGTCCTGTTTTCCAAAATTGGATTAATGAATGCCTGACAACTTTAACCGTCTATCACTTAAACATTGTAAGAATTAACCCTCATCATTTCACAGTTTGGGCGAACTTTACCTTTTAGTCGCTCATAGGTCGGCAACTATAAATATTGATAGTTACTTCATCTCATAAACCACGTTGATCATTGCTTGCACTTCGATTTCTCCTGCTTCTACGTGGGCACTTCCCGCACTGTCCATGGCAGCCTCGTTAACCGTCTTGTACTGCACCGAAATGCTCGGCATGCTGGCGTTCTCCATGTTGATGCTTACCGCCTGACCCAAGGTGAGGCCAACCGCTTTGACAAGGATGCCCGCTTTCCGGCCCGCATCGGCCATTGCTTTTTGGATGACTTCCTCTTCGTATTGATCCGGTTTCTCGGTGCCAAAGCGGATGTCTTCGATTTGATTGGCCCCCGGCAGCGGAAGTCGCATCCAGGAGCTCTCCTACCTTATCCAGGTTGCGGTAGGTCACATCCAGCGAATAACAGGCCATATACCCGCTGATGGATTCCGCTCCCGTTTTATCGTTATACGTATAATCGGGGCGGACCGAGAATTGACTGGCTTAGATATTTTTTTATTAATGCCACAAGTTTCCTTGAGCAGTTTGGTCAGTTTGGCCGCTTTCTCGCTGTTCGATTTCTTCGCTTCCTGGGCTGTTTTCGCTTTGGTGACGACGCCGATGGACAAATAAGCCACATCCGGCTTCACGGTAATCTCGCCTTTTCCTTGAACGCTGACAACGTTAGTATTAATACTGCTCTCGGGGGCGTTGGTTGAATTTAACTACTAAACACGCTCCACGGACAAATGTTTCAGCAAATAAGAATAATCGGCGAATAAATTAATTCTAGCCTTTTTCACCCAAACAAGCGTGAATTCAACTGTTAGAAATTGAAATCCCGTCTTTTCGGTTAAATAAGCTCGATCGTTAACGACATACTACTGATCCGGGATGTAAGCCCTCGCTAGCTCCAAAAAATGGATTGGCCCACTGATTTTCCGCAAGAGTAAAGGGCATATGATTTTCTGCCCCCATCAAACCGTACGTGAGGTTTTCCCTCATACGGCTTTCCGATGTTCGTCATTCATGGGCATGCAGATTGAGGATTTGACAGAATATGCATGTTTGTCCCTGATACTTGCGAAACATAATCTGCTTAGCATCATGATCAACGAAAATCTCCATAGGGTCCTTTTCTTCGATTTCCAACAATCGCCTTAATTCAATGGGCAACACGACACGCCCCAACTCATCTATCGTCCGAACAATCCCTGTACTTTTCATGAGTTATCCCCCAAATATTTCTTCATATTCCTAACCTTTGTATATTTTATCTTATTATATACTGAATCATGAATAAAAGGGATTTTGTAGCTTCATACAAAGGAATTTCATTCAGAACCGGAATTCAATTTCATTTTATTTTTCTCCATCCATTTGCTTTTCTTCCGCTGTTAGTGCGTCGGAGTAAGGCATATAAGACAGATCAATAACACCACCATCAAATTCTGGAGTCTTGATTCATTATAGATATAAAGACCTACCAAGCAGTTGGAAAACCAGAGATTATTTGTTATTCTAAAAAAAGTAATCAGGGTCGTCAAGTACCATTGGTAGCGGAATTTGAATCACCTTTAGGACACGTATTTACTGACGAAGGGCAGGTTCGTTGTTTGTGGTGTCCTTCCTGCATTCAGATCTTCAACTGCGTGTACTCGAACAGTACATAACTTTTCATATAAAAGAATCGCATAGTTTAGCTATAATATATCCCTCCAATTTCTAGAGATCAAACTCAAATATGGTCTCTAGTTGTTCTGAGGGATATTTTTATGTCTTTTGAGTTGCCTTTTTGCCACCTAGTTCCTATTTACCAAATAAGAGACAAATGAAAGGAGAGGTACAAATGGGCTCAAAACTTGGGGCTTGTGAAGCAGTTGAAAAAGGGTTTAGCAACTATATTAAAGTATGTCTTAAACACGCTAGCAGGGATTATTTCAAGAAGCTATATCGAGATTCTGTTCTTGTACCGTTTGATGAATGTGAGCCAAAGATCGCCATTAACATCCGGACAAGTACTACAATAACTTTTGAAGATTATGCAGCACTCTCACAAGCCATTGAGTCTTTGAGCTCCTCAGAAAAAAAGGTGCTATATCTGAAATTTTTTCAGGACAAAACAGATAAAGAAGTCGCTCAATTTATTGGTGTTACGAGACAGGCCATCACTAAATCAAAATCGAATGTATTGGTGAAGCTTAAAAGTCACCTGGAGGTTCAATCATAATTTTTACTGTCGCATGCGTGCTCCTCCTTCTTTAATTGTGATGAAAACATTAATCAAAGGAGGGCATTGCTTATGCGTGAAGTTATAGATCTGATTCAACTCGCTCAAAACGGTGATACACAGGCTGAAGCCGAACTTATTCATCGTTACGAGCCGCTAATTAATAAATACTCGAGACAAAATGGGAGACTTAATGAAGATTGCAAGCAACAATTAATTCTGGAGTTCATTCTTGCTGTTCGTCGTTTCGATCTCAATCGGTATTATCATTAAAATAATAAATAAGCGCTGTATAAGTAATCGGAGCTTGTTTTTATATACTTTTTTTCACCTGCAAGTAGGCTTTTGTGAAATAAATGCGGTCCCTTGAAATTAGGGAGTCGAAAAGAATCCTCACCCCCAATTTTTCCTTTTAAAATTTAAAACAATTGCTATTTTCAGTTGACTTCATTGCGGCAACCTAGCGAAAAATAGATATTGCAGCCTATGGAGATTATCAGTTTTATCGTCTTGGTCGAAAAGGGGGAGCCCCTATGCTTCCCCTTTCTTTTTTATGATGGTTATAAGCGTTCGATTTTTTAACTCATTGCGTAACTAATTACTATCACAAAATTAAAAGATGCTTGTTGATAAAGCTGTCGGGGAAATTGCGGATGAATTAGACTTTGTAGCAAGTCTAGGTGATGCTCTCGAAGGAACTGTACAAAACGCAATTGTACAAGCTATAATAAGTGTTACCTGTGGATCAATCAATAGTTCTGTCGCTAATAGGATCGCTAATGTCTTAGTATTAATTTTCTTATAATTGAGAGGTTAAACAACATGAGTGAAACTATGGAAAAAAAAGTTGAGGCCTTAGAAAAAAGGTTGAGCGACTGGAATTATACTTACAACTGTTCCGGCAAATTGTACTTGAGCCAGAAGAGTATCGGCTCTGGGATTGGATTATTGCAAACGAATTAACTCCTGATCAAGTGACTGCAATTAAAACCGTTTTAAAAAAGCATGTTCTGATCCACCTAGACAATAAACCTGTTCAGTTGAAAGAATTAAAGACTGAACTAATTCAGGCCCTTTCTCCCATGCAACACCTTATGAATGAAAAAAAAGCCACAGAGCTTCTTAGAAGTGCTGTTAAAATGACACCGTATCATGCCTTGACTACTTATCTGGAATAGGAATACATTACATTGCAGTATTACCTTCACCATCCATTAATCGAGTAGGAGGCTATTCATTAGATGAGTAGCCGACCTCTCACACCACCGTACGTACCGTTCGGTATACGGCGGTTCAACCGCATAAGTGCAATTTACGTAGACGCTCGTATTGCGCAGGAAAGTCATAATATCCTGCCTGTACGAGCTTTTTGTTTGTTATAGAACGAGACAACACTGGACTTCCGGCGATGCGCCAGTACCCGAGACGGGAATTGCCCCACTGGTAAGCCTGCCATTCCGGTATCCCCAGCTTCCGCAGGTTTTGTGCTTTTGTTCGCGGCTTTTTCCACTGTTTCCAGATGTACATCCGCAGTCGTCTTCGCAACCATTCGCTCCAGCTTTGCAAGATCCGTTTCATGTCGGCCACATAGTAGTAACCAATCCATCCCCGAATGTAGACTTTCACCTTTTCCATGACTTGGCGAACATTTCTGCCCTGGCTGCGACTCGTGAGTTCTTTCAACTTCTTCTTCGCTTTTGCGAGGGATTGTCCATGGGCACGGATGTACACACCATTCTTGTTCTTTCCCAGGGCAAAGCCGAGAAATTTGAAGTGCTTTCGGGCCACTACGCTAACGACCTTGCTTTTCTGCGTATTTATCTGGAGTCTCAGTTTGGTCTCGAGGTACTTCCCGCAGGATTCCAGTAGCCGCACCGCTGCCCGTTTGCTTTTGGCAAGCACCACAATATCGTCTGCATAGCGGATGACGTTCACTCCGCGGCCTTTCATCTCTTGGTCAAATTCGTTCAGGTAGATGTTCGCCAGAAGCGGCGACAGGGGGCCTCCCTGAGGGGAACCTTCTTCTGTTTTGCAGTGCACCCCGTTCTCCATAACCCCACTTTTCAGATATCTCTTAATCAGCTCGGTTACGCGCCTGTCCTGAATTTGTTTGCGCAAAAGATGCATAAGCAGCTCATGATTCAGCGTGTCGAAGTATTTGGAGAGGTCGATTTCTACTGCGTAACCGTATCCCTGTTCTGCATAATCTTTCACCTTACGAATGGCCTGTTGTGCGCTCCGACCGGGGCGGTAGCCATAGCTTTCCTCCGAGAAGAGCGGCTCGAACAGGGGCTGGAGCTGCTGGGCGACTGCCTGCTGAATCACTCGGTCCACGACCGTGGGTATTCCAAGCTTCCGTACTCCGCTTCCATCCGCTTTGGGAATTTCCTTGCGCCGTACCGGGCTGGGCTTGTATCTGCCTTCCCGGATCTTTTGCAACAGCTCGTCTCTATGTTCCTGCAGCCATGGTAGCGCGTCTTCTACGGTCATTCCGTCGATTCCTGGCGCTCCATGGTTGCGTTTGACCTGCTTGTAGGCTCTGTTCAAATTGTCTCTGTCCAGAATCTGCTCCAGCAGGTCTGTTGCACCGCCTCTTTCTTTACGTTCCCGAATGCCGGCGCTCCGCACTCCCGCATGCTCTTCGCGTTCCACGCTATCCCTTTGCAGGTAGCCCTTTCGGTATTCTGCTTTCATCGCGTCGACTCTCCTTTCGGTATGTACTCGAGACTTACGATTGTTCGGCCCTTCCCCGAAAAAAAACCTTCCGGGTACTATGGCCTCTGCTGACTTCTCACAGCAAGCTTTACTCCGTCTTTCGGATTTTTTTTTTTCCTACTTGTCGTCTGTGAGACCTCCCCGGGTAAGAGCGATAACTTTCCCCTCATCTATCTGCCACATTTACACCATGGGATTCGGGCAGTATTGGACTTTGCTTTGTAGTGCAAGCTCGTCCGTCCCATGATGCCTTCTATGTGATTTCTGTTCGTCAGACCGAGGGTTTGCCTCCGGCTTCCTTCAGATTCCGCCTCGCGGCGGACACCCTTGCCTTCAGCTAGCAGTTCCTACTGCCAAGCCTGTAGCGGACTTTCACCGCCGAGTTATCGCCCATGCCGGGCGCACACCCAAAAAAGCTCATCGTTTGCATTTGGAAACGATGAGCTTTTGTAAATTGGAGGTATAAATTATGAAGCCCTTTCGTTTTTTAATGAAATCATTTCGATTTTGGTTAGTTTTAATTTCATTTTTCATTATAATTGTAAATATTTCGGGAAATGATGACTACAACATACTATTTGCCATATTTAGTCCGTTGGTCTGGTTATACGAATCCTCTCTTTTTGTACGAAAAGTAGATATTCCAATAACGGTAGTTTATCTCACCACATTAGTTTTCTGGTATCTTGTTGGTTTCATTTTAGATCGACTATTACAAAAACTAAGAAAATAAACAAATCCTAAATAAATTTATTCAAAATTCATCCATATAAATCCATTTTCAGAAAATATGGTAATATAAGCACGTAAACCAATCTGTTGTATTCTATCGTTTATAGCATCCCAATAATAAAATTCAAGAAATCTATTATTAGTTATCGTATTTCCGAAGAAGTGGGCGTTTTCTTCCGATGGTGTTGGTGTGCGGTCGAGAATTGAAGCGAGTCTAATTTAATACTGGAGAAGGGGGTGTCCGGTTATTGGATTCTGGAACCGGTAGGAAAATTAAAAAGGTAGGCCATATATAAGCGATTTGCCAAGGATCGAGGGAAGTCTGACTATCATTAGTTTTCCCCCACCCAAATACCATGGAGCTACTAATTGTATTTTGGAATCGACTCTTGCATTGACATTTTAAGTCTCATCGTTGCAATAAGCAATTAATCCCCACTCCATCCTTTTCCAGTAATTGCCCATTTTAATGTCTGAAAGAAATGCCTTATATATTCTTTATATGACCATTTCTTATAATTCTGAAGTAAGTGAATCCTGTAGTCTAAACTAGGGTGTGTATGCCACCTGCTATATCTTTCCGGAAGCTTCCTATACCAAGGTATATTTGTCTCCATATTTTCATTCTGCATTCTTTTAAGCAGCTTTATCAACCCTAATCTGATTTCAGGAATTAACTCACATGCTTTTCTATCTGCACGCATTTCTCGAATCTGATACCAATATCCATGTTTGGCGTACAGCAAGTAAATTAACATACCCAAAAAAACAATCATCATAACAGGGATTGCTAAAACCAAAACAAGTGCTACATAGACTAAGTACGCACTAATAATGCCTACGATATATACATAAGTGAGCATCCCAGCGATAAACAAAAAAATTGTACTCGTAGAAAACAAAGTACTTTTAAAATCATAATCCTTATACTTAATATGTATCAATTCATGAGCAATTAAAGCTTTCAACTCTTCATCTGAGAATTCTTCACAAGCTTCAGTCGTTAAAACAACAGCGTTCCTTCCTTTACGGAACCATGGTTTTAAATATGCATAACCTGGCGATCGACTACTAATTGTTATAAAAAGCTCTATACCGTGCATCCCCAACTGTTCTTGGGTATCCATAAAAATTTTTACTACTCGTTTGTTTGGAGGGAATAGTAGAGTTTCCGACATCAACTTTTCAATCAATAGTTTGCGCTTAAAAAGTACGATTAAAATACGGTTAATGAATAAAATCAACTGCTTCTTAAATCTCGAAATAAATTGCTCTTTAATTGACCTTTGATTAATATTTGTGTGGTTGAAGGGCGGTTCGCTTTCATTGAGATCGAGTTGTTCTTCAAACTTATCTAACACTTCAGACCATATTTTTGTCCACCTATTTCCTGTCATTACTAAAGCAGCTATCATGATTAGATGATAAAAAATCGACACGTTCGATTGAAAAAACATTACAACAATTATTGCGGGGACCAGATGCGATAATAGAATAAGTAAAAATGAATATAAATGCTGGATATCCCTTTTTTGAACAACTAGTTTTGCTAATGAAAGTAATCGAGCATAAGCAAATAGGTTGCCAAACATAAAACTAATGGAATAAATGACTCCCATTCTCTTTCCCTCACATGTTGTACCCAATTGTATTCTACTTTTCTAAAGCTCGTTCTTCGAAAGGAATCTGAACTTCAAAATAATCAAAAGTCAACTATTCTAAAAACGACATAAATCTTTAAAATCACTACTTGGAATTTGAAATGATCTTTCCGCAGTCTCCCTGCCGCTTATACTGATCTCTCCTTCATTATCATGTAGTCCATCCAACATAAAAAGGCACTTTCGCTATTTAACTCATATAATCGTACAACCATTGGTTGCTTTTTTGACGGGAAACCCCATTTAAGTATGTAGAAGATCATTGATGATCTTCCCTGTGTTCATTCTCTAAAATCACGTTCCTTGACAAATTCATACTGCCTATTTCAAGTACGTTCCTCGGCCTCCGTAAATAGCGGAAGCGACGAAGCGGTAGCGCCATGACTGTTTCTAACACGAGCGACCAACTACCGGCTGAAATCAATCTGTGGCGGGTTGAATCGCGATAACTGGCATGAGGGATAATGATACTTCTGCCTGGCCAACGTCACGGTATTGGGGGCAGCCCGCTCGGATGAGGGGGAGCTTCGGAAAACCGAAGTTATGATGCAGGCTTGCCACCTGTAGCTTGAAACAGGCATTCATTCCCTTTTCCACATGATTTCTCTGTTACTCTCATTTCTCCTTCTTCCTACATAAAAAAATTTATTTAAGAGAGGAGATTATTAGTATGTGCCCGCCTGAGCTTTTCAAACTGATGTTTCAAAATTACCCCGATGTCGTCAATGTTCCGCAACTTTGCGAGATGCTAGGCGGCATTAGCACCAAATCGGCTTACAAGCTCCTGCAAGAAAACAAAATCAAACATTTTAGAATCGGCAGAGCTTACAAAATCCCCAAAGCCAACATCATCTCCTACCTTCACAGCATTATGACCGATTCTCTTACTATTCACTGCGACGCTTTAGTGCATTGAACCAATCTCAGCACTATGATATGCTAATAGTGTCAATGGTAGGAGATCGGGCTGCTAACCAAGGAGGGATATCTTCAAATATGGTAGCAGGCCACCTACAGGAAAAGAAGGGGCTTTTTTATATCGTTCTGAACTACAAAGATGGCGGAAAACGAAAAAGCAAATGGATTCCCACCAAGCTTCCGGTAAAAGGCAACAAGAAAAAAGCGGAAAGCATGTTGCTAGAGGCGCGCAAGAATTTTGTGCCCCCCTCAGAAGCTGTCCTGGAGAATGCGGAAGAGCTGGTTGCTGAAGAAAAAATCGAGGAGACATTGGAACTCCAAGAAAACGAAAAAATGGAAGAGGACAACGTTTTATTCGCCGACTTCATGGTGGAATGGCTTGAAATGATGAAATACCAAGTTGAAATCACCACCCATTCGGCTTATAGTTTTGCAGTTAACACCAGGATCGTCCCGTACTTCCGGGAAAAAGGAATTTATCTGAAGGAACTGCAACCCAAACACCTTCACGATTTTTATCAGTATGTCTTGAAAGAATTTGGGCTGACTACAAACACTGTACTGCATTATCATGCCAACATCAGACAGGCCTTGCAGCATGCTTTTGAATTGGACATGATTCCTTCGAATCCAGCAGACAAAGTCAAGCGGCTCAAGAAAAACCAATTTATCGGAAGCTACTACACGAGCGATGAACTAAACGATTTGTTCGAAGTCGTGAAAGGCGATCCGGTTGAGTTGGCTGTCATTCTGGCAGCTTTTTACGGGCTGCGGCGAAGTGAAATTGTTGGACTTAAATGGGGCGCCATCAACTTTCAACACAAGACGATTACCATTAAGCACACAGTTATCCCTGTGTCGTATCAGGGCAAACAAATTATAGTGGAAAAGGACCGGGCCAAGAACAAATCGAGTTATCGTACTTTGCCGCTCGTTCCTGTCTTCCTAGAGTTGCTACTGCGACTGCTTGAAGAGCAGCAAGTGAATCAGGCTATGTACAAGGACTCTTACAGCAACCAATATCAGGACTATATTTACGTCAATAAGTTGGGAGAGCGAATTAAGCCGGGTTACATTACTCAACATTTTCCGCTCGTCCTGAAAAAGCATAATTTACGGCGGATTCGGTTTCACGATCTTCGGCACAGTTGCGCCAGCTTACTGCTTGCGAACGGTGTCAGCTTAAAGGAAATTCAGGCATGGTTAGGGCATAGCCATTATTCCACTACCGCCAATATTTATGTTCATCTTGAATACAGCTCAAAGCTTTCTTCAGCTCAAGTGATGAGTAATACTTTGCAAATTCCAAGTATGCAAAAAGCTCCTGAATCTCCACAAGAGGAAGCTCAAGAGCTCGTTAATTGTTAGATTGGTGCGGTCGAGAGGACTCGAACCTCCACGGGGGGTTAGCCCACACGGACCTGAACCGTGCGCGTCTGCCAATTCCGCCACGACCGCATTTTTTACCTCTCCGATCGCTCCTCAGAAAAAGGAGAGAACTACAGGAGAGAACTTGAAACCACTACTTACGAAAAACCGCATAACACCAAGGTTTTTGAGGGCAAATCCTTGACATCCGCACTAGAACCTGAACCGTGCGCGTCTGCCAATTCCGCCACGACCGCGTGTTTCGTCGATGCATTGTTTTGCAGCAACGAAATTTATAATATCATGCATCTCCAGAAGAGTCAACAAAAAATTCACACCCGCAGCAGCAGTTCAAAAGTGGTTAAGCACATAAACCCGCCAAATAAGATTCCAGGATTTTTTCCAGCCTTTCCGCCGGCAGCCGGTCCGGCTGCATGGGCTGCATGATTCTATGCACGACCAATCCGTCGATGAGCGCAGCCGGAACTGGTCGTGAACACAATTCTCGATGTATTGCCGGGGCGGTGAAACCTGATTCTAACAAAATCCTAAATTTTTCTATAAATTTCCTTGATTTTCTATTAATAAAAGCGCTTTAATAGATAGTAGTACCTGTGAAAACAGTAGATTAAACAACCGTGAACTTCATCGGCTACGGGCAGGCAGTTCAACGGATGAAGCACAAACGGACAGGTTAGGAGGCCTAAAGTAGAAAGCCGTCACCTGCTTTAGAACTTGAACTCCTCCACATTTCCTTATTACGAAAGGAGTTATAATCATGAAGGCTGCTAGGATGTCTATGGTCATGATTTTAAGCCTCGTGTTGTTGCTTGCGTTTAATCTCACTGTATTTGCCGCCGAACCCGAACCCGGAACCGGAACCGAAACCGCGAATCAACCTGATGTTATTGACCATCTTGTTAAGGCCGAACCAGGGGTTGACGTTAGCGAAGCCAATCAGCATAAAATTGTCAGTGATTTGGATAGTATTGAAAGTTCTCAACGCATAGCCTCACATGCCGCCCGTACACTTGCTAAAACAAGCACCGTTTCCGCCACAACGGCCACTTATGCCACTTACACGGGGGTATTGGCCAGGGAAGGGGAGTCCGCGTACTTATACCCCATTTATGTACAAGCCGGCGAAATATTGCAGGCCCAGCTCGACCTTCCCCGCTCGGAGCAGCTGGACTATGATCTGTATTTATATGAACTCGATGCGTCTACAAATACCCCGGTTGCTCTAATCGACTACTCCATCTACGGCACCTATTTTAACAATTATAGTTACGGAAGATCCACCATTTCGGAAAATGTCGGAGTAAACAACGCTTCTGCGTCGGAAAAAGCTTATTTGCTTGAAGTTCACGCCAAAAAGGGCGGCAGCATCAATGATCCGTTTTATCTGACCGTTGCTATAAGTAGGGTGTACGACAGCTTCGAAACGGACGAAAATGCTTTTCATGCTTATGGGATCACGGTAAATACGGGCGGGTCCTATCTCTCCAGCCGTTCGCTTAACTCCATCGTTGATAACGACTGGTATGTACTGACCGTGCCAAGCAGCCGGAATTATGATGCCATGAATATCACTTTAGACAGCGCTTCTGCCGCGAAAGGTTATAAAGCGGAGGTCTATGCGGTGCTGAGCGACAACCGGCTGCAGTTAATCACGCCGGCCAACAATAACGTACCGCTAGGCACCGGCTCATATTATCTCCGCGTTTATACCACAGGGACATACTCTGAAACTACCAATTATACTTTGGCCCTGACGCCCGTATTGCGAGCCGAAAAAATTCAGATTACCGGATTCAACTCGGACGGCGGACCTAACGATTATCCATCTTATTATTACGGAAAAAAATATAGAATCACCGGACGAACATTTACGGTGAACGGCAAGGTTTCCACTGCGGATAATGTTCCGGTTGCGAACACAAGCGTCATCGTCCTTTGGGAAAATCCGTATTGGTCCGAATCCAGCGGTAACCGCACGAGAGTCGGGTACGCGAATACCAACAGCGCCGGAGAGTTTTCCGTAACCCTGAGTTTACCGCCCTCGACGGGAAGCATCAGCAATTATTTGCCCGGTCCGATCAGCTTCACCCATTATTACGATATATGCGGAGTAATCGCGGCGGTAGCCGACAATATCGACGTTAATGCTCAGCAAGAAGTTTATCATTTTGCGTACAGCATCTACGGAGGATAAATGAGATTAAGTTAAAAGTATGGGAAAATATGCCGATATATTTATGTATATCGGCATATTTTTTTATGGGGTTGTACAAGGAGGTATAACATGAAAATCGAAAGTAATGCGATCTCATCGCTTCCTAGACTCTACACTCAAAATCGGGATAACAACCAAGCGAACAACGAATTGAAACTGGAAACGGGCTTCGCCCTGCCGGGGCACGACAGCGTGGAAATCAGCGAGGCGGCCAAGCGGCTGGCTGAAGGGGTTAGCAGTCGCGAATTGCCTGTAGGCGCGATTAAGCACCATTCGATAAGGCCGTTTTTTACTGCTGAAATTGATACTTCCTTAGAGCAATTGCTTAAAGGAAAAGCGCCGGAAGTGGAAGAAGCCGTAAACTACTTAATTAGCTCCAACTTTGTTCCGGACGGCTCCGTCGCGGATGAAAGCAAACGGGCGGCGCTGCTTGAGAGCGGTCTGTCTCAGGCGAAATTTATCGCGGACAATTACATGACAAAGGGCGAAGCGGCCGAGTTCCTTGCCACTATGGATAAGATCGCCGCATATGCCAAAACGAGAACGGTCGATCCAAAGACCGGCCAGGCAAGCTATATCGATATCCCCCGCAAGCCTGAAGGAGCGCCTGATGATTATGTCAATATCGACTCCTTGATGAAAAAATATGATCCGGAATCCGCCAATAAAATAGCCGAGATTCTCAAAGATGCGGTGAATGGCGGCAGCGGCGCGGGCTTTGCGGAAATTCTGCGGGAATTTAATCAGAAGCTGGCGAAGAATCCGCAATGGTCGAACAGCTACCGCGCTGAAAACAACCATTTGAATTCGGTTTTGAACAACACGAAAATCGACAATCGGTTTGCAGGCGCCGACACCTCAGATATGGCAACGTTCTTAGAAGATATGAACAGCAAGTTCCAGAATACAGCCTTTGAGAACAAAGACTTTTTAACAAGAAATATAGAGTACTTCGCGCTTATCCTCGGAAAGCAGATATGAGAAACCGGCCCGCAAATGGCTTATACAGCATTTGCGGGCCGGTTTTATACTCGATCGCAGGCGAAATCATATTCTTATTTACTATATGCTTTTAGTTTGGCAGCCTCGCTAACAGCAACATCGATGTCTTTGTGGATATCTCTACCTGCAAAGGGTCCGCCCTGACCGAGCCATAGAAAAAATTCCTTCGTTCCTTTATTCCCAGTAACCGGGCTGTTCGTGATACCCAAAACGCGAAGCCCGATGCTTTCTGTAAAACCGACAAGCTCTTTGAGAATTTGTCGATATATTCCGGGATTGTCTATTATCCCAGTTCTACGGATTTGCGGATCCGCAACCTCAAACAAAGGTTTTACCAAGCAAAGCATTTCACCGTCTGGTTCCAGCAATCGAATTACAAGCGGAATCGCCTCCTTCAATGACAACAACATACCATTTTCTCTGGGATTCATATATATTTTTATATTCTATTCACCATCCGTATTTATAAGTTGACTGTGCTGACCATCTTGCACAAGTTACTCCCCTATGTATATTATTTAGTCCGGCCAATGAAATAAATAGACGAATAATCAGTCTTACTATTAGAAAGATCGTCGCTGTATTGATAACATTAGCTAAGCAGGTATAAACGAATTTAGAATCGTTATTAGAATAGTATAAATAGTTGGCACCGGTAATATTTTTAATGGTACAATTATGAAATCCAATGTCGTATATTTTTTTGATTTAAGCATTTTGCCTCCAATATTTAAACCTGAAAAACAGCCCTTCCTCTTTCGGGAAATATACTCTAATTTCTGCATTAACTCTAAGTCACAATAATAAGCCCTTACTTGAGCTACATAATCAAAAAATTACATTTGCACATTTAACATTGTCAAAAATAACTTCAAATTCCAACTTCCAATACTTTACAAACAAAAACTTACTCCAAATCAAACCATAAGTCAATAATTATTATTTACATTTGCATAAAATTATAAGTCATAAAATCATCTTAATGCTTAAAATACTGCACATTTTTATGTTCAATTGTTTATTTCTTTTGACTTTTTGCACAATTCCACTTCTATGTACTGCCAGTAAAATGATGGTGGTAAGCTTTTTCGGGATTTTTTATTAAGATTGTTTCTTAAAATTTGCATATACAAATGAGATCAATAAAAAGCAAATGCAGCAACAATAAAGGATACTGTGTTCAAATTTGACAATTGCTCACCGCTTTGTAATTATATTCACAAGTTCTGTGCTGTAAATAATGGGAGGATGGAAAAATGAGTTTAGAACGGAAACTCCCGGTAGAGTACCCGGGAATCAATTGTTACCCTTATTATGCCAACCCTTTGGCGATTATGTCTGCTACAGGTGAGGAATTTATGCCCTGGATGTTAAGCAACTTTATACAATTATCTTCTCACCCAGAGGGCTCACATCTTAAGCTTGATTTCTTTCAACAATGGATCACGTGGGTACCTTACTATTGTCCTTTTCTGGACGTGCAAATCATCAATAAAGAAGTACTGGGAAATTTCAATGCCATTTCGTTTATCGTGAATTGTATTAATTCAGGATACTATATTCATATGAAGGTGAATCATAAATTCCTCTCGGCTTCCAACCTTAAATGGTATAAACAAGCTGATCATGCACATGAATTACTGATTTATGGCTATGACACAAATATGCAAACAATAAAGATTGCAGACAATTTCGGGGGCAAGTATAAGTTTACAACGTGCACTTTTGAAGAATTCGATCAGGCTTATTCGAGTCCGCCGATTTATAACATCGATAATTACGAGAAGGTACTTTTACTCAAACCTAAACAAAATGTAAAATTTCAATTTGATCTGCTTAAAGTCAAAGACTCATTAGAGGACTTTTTGGCATCGAGAGATACCCGAATACGGGACGATCAAAGTTTAAGTTGGGCCAAAAATTTAACTTTAGGTGTAGCGGTTTACGATAAGGTAGTCGAGTACTTGTTTCTATTAATCGAGAATAAGGTTAGCATAGACCTTAGACTTTTTCATGTTTTATGGGAACATAAGAAATGTATGATAGACAGAATTAGATATATGGAGACGCTAGGAATCATAAGGAACCCGGACATCGCTAAAACTTACCAAGAACTTGAGAGAACCGCTCTAATTTATCGAAATCAAATGATAAAGCAAACTATGAGAAAAGACACTAAAAAAATCAATGAAATGATTCAAGGCGTAAAATCCCTTTCTATTACTGAAATAAGCCTAATTCATAAAGTGTTAGAGCAAATTTATGTGAACGTTAAACAAGAAGAACATATTATTCTTGGGAATTCAAATCGTTATGAACTGAAATGGTTTTTAAGCTAACTTCTTTAATCAGTTCTTTTATGATCGACTTACCAAGTAAAAAACGGCAAATCGGCTTAACAACAAATGCATCCCCCCCAAGCAAAGCGCTCGAAGATGATTATAGCGTTAAACAAGGCGATCGAACAGGGTAACCGTCTCGATCGCCTTTACTTATTTTTTTCTTATATAAAAATACTAATAAACGCCCCAAAAAAATTAAGGTTTATAATCAAAATCGGGAATCGAATGCCATCTCTTCCTCAACTCGTGTGCGGCGGATTTCGGTTTGCGGTCGCGGGTAAAGACCCCTTTCTTGTTGCCCTGAACCCGAATAATATTTTGGCTGGTATGGAAGTCGGCGAAATTCCAGACGTGTTCCCCGGCGAAATTGCCGCACTCGTCGAAAACCTCATGATTTGCCCGCAAAAACTCAACCTGGAATTCTTCGGTGAACATGACGGGGTCGATATCGTGGAACCCGGCGATCGTATCCGCGCCGTACTCCGTCATGATGATCGGTTTATCCGGGCAGCGTTTTTGCCAACCAGCGAATTCCTGGCGGAGCTTAGCTTTAGCCAGCTCCCACTCCCCGCCCTCCACATACCAGCCGTAATAGCGGTTTAAGCACAGAACATCCGCCAAATCCGATACTTTGCAGTGCTCGGGGCTCCCTTCCTGCAAGGTCACCACGGTGACCGGGCGGCGCTGGGGGTCGCATTCCTTCGCCAGCCGGAACAGCGGTTCGAAATACTCGTACGCCCCGTCCTCCGCCGTCGCCGGTTCGTTGGCGATCGACCACATCACGACGCATGCGTGGTTTTTATCCCTAGCGATCAATTCGCGGATCGCCTGCCGGTGCGCCTCGTGGGTTTTGATTTCCCGCCATGTGTCCCGTTTCGGGCCGCCCGATTGAACCGCCATAAAGTTCAAATGCAAGCCGACGGCCGCCACCTCGTCGATGACGACGAATCCTTCCCGGTCGGCCAAGCGCATAAGCTCTTCCGAATACGGATAATGGGACGTACGGAACGAATTGGCGCCGATCCATTTCATCAAACGAAAATCCATCACATTGGCCGCCTCGTTGAATCCTCTGCCGTGAATCGGGGAATCCTCATGCTTGCCGAATCCTTTAAAATAAAACGGTTTTCCGTTGATGAGGAACTTGCCTTTTTTCACCTCCACGGTGCGGATTCCGAAGGGCTGCTCGTATTCGTCGATCGTCTCGCCGTTTTGCCGCAGCTCGATTTTCAGCGTGTACAAGTAAGCGCGCAGCGGCTCCCAGAGCTTTGCTTCCGCGACAAGCAGGCTGCCTTGCGCCCCTTCCCCCGCCGCGACAACGGCTCCGTCCTCATCCAGGATACTGACCTTTGCTGCGGCCGTCCCGCCGCCGATGTCCGCCTTATAATGCACCGCGGCGGAACCGTCCGGCCGCAGGTCGGATACGATTTCAACATCCCGAACGTAGACCCAAGGCGTCGTATAGATTTTGACCGGCCGGTGAAGTCCCGCGTAATTAAAGAAATCGAAATTCGGACGATTGCGGACGATTTTGCCGAGACCTTCCACCTCTTGCTCCGTATAGTTGCCGACGGGCAGCGTCGATTCATCCAGCACGTTATGGACCGCAACGGTAAGCCGGTTTTTCCCCGCGGCCAAAAGTCCGTTGATTTCCGCCTCGAACGGCGTAAACCCGCCGACATGCGTGGCCGCCAGCCGGCCGTTGACGTACACCTTCGCTTCATGCGTGGCCGAACCGAAGCGGAGAACGATCCGCTCTGAGGAAAGCGCGCTCGGCACGGCGAATTCCCGCTCGTACCAAACCCAGCCGACATGATGGCGAATCTCGGCGCTAACGCCCGCGTCGTTGTACGAAGAAGGAACCGCCATCGGGATCGTAGCGGAGAGCGGCTGTTCATGCCATTTCTCGGCGAATCCGCGGCCGGGATCGAGTTTGAAATTCCATATTCCGCTTAAATCAATGACCGACCGGGAAGCGGTTACAATAGGGTAAAGCAAGGAAATCCCTCCTATTTGGAATCAATGATTTTCTGAATGCGTTCCTGGGCGTTTTTAACGGTCGTATCCAGGTCCTGGGCCGACAGCATCATCGCGTCGAATTCTTCCACAAACACTTTTTCCAGTTCCGCATGGAACGGCACCGCGACCGCCGCCGTCGATTGCTTCGTATTTTCAAGAACGTAGAGCAAGGAATCCTTGTCGATCATTTCCGGGGTTTTTGTGCCGGCAATAATACGATCGACGACTTCGTTCATATTTGCTTTCTTCCAGGAAGGGAAGTATTTCCCTTGCAGCGTAATTCCCTCCGTCGTGTACCAGCGGATGAACGTGTACGCTTCCTCCTTGTGTTTCGATTTGCTGTAGATCCCCAACACATCGCCGCTGACATTGCCCGAAATCGAATCTTCCTTGTTCACTTTTGGAAGGGGAGCGAATACCGTTTTGAACGTGGCCGGCACTTGTTCCGTCCCCCCGGCTTCCGGAACCAGGAACGAGCCCATCGTAATCATACTGGTTTCTTGATTAAAATATTGCGGACGATAGTTCAATTTCTGGCTGACGACTTCGGCATACGGCGTCACGATGCCCTCCTTCTCCCCTTGCAGCCGGAGCTCCAACGACTTGCGAACGTTCGGCGTATCCACGTTCGCTTTTGTTCCATCCTCTGTGGTTAGGTTTGCGCCGACAGCTTGATTCATATTTTGAATAAAGTACGCCTGCGTGGCCCAACTATGAAAATAAGTTCCGTATCTTGTTTTGCCGCCATCGGTTTTCGTCATCGCCTTGGCATACTGCATATACTCCTCCCACGTCCAGTCCTTCGGCAGCTCAAGCCCCGCCTCTTTGAGGTGGTTTTCATTGATGAACACCATCGGCAGGACGGATTTGCCCGGCAACCCGTACGTTTTTCCCGCGATTCCGGTATCTACCGTATACTCGTCCGCAAGCACGACGCCTTCCTTCTCCAAATAGCCGTCGATCGGCTCCAGCATGCCGAGCTCCATGCGCTGGCTGAGGTAGTTCATGTTGCTGAACATCATCACGTCCAGATCCTCCCCGGAGGCGGCCGCCAGATCAAGCTTCTTGTAATATTCGTTGGAATTGTTGTCTTCCGCGGAAACGAACTCCACTTTAATATTCGGATATTTTTTTTCAAATTCCGCGATGGCAACATCCCAATTGTCGGTTTTCTTCGGGTACCAGGTATGCAGTTTGATGGTTACCGTACCGTTCTCCGGCGCGCCGCCGTTCGAACCGGCCCCCTGCTTCTGACTTTCTCCCGAACCGGAAGCACATCCCGAAACGACGAGCGCAAGGATTGCCGACGCGGCGATAAAACGAGTCCATTTTCTTTTCAACATGCGATTTCCCCCTTGGTTTGTTAAAATTCGTGATCAAAAGATGACTTTTTGATTTCCTCTTTATCCTTTGACACTTCCCGAGGCCACCCCTTCAATGACTTGCTTCTGGCCTGCGATGAAGATGATCAACAACGGCAAGATTGCGGACACGGCGCCCGCCATCATAAGCGAATAAAATTCGCCGTTAAAATCGGCAAATTTACGGATGCCAAGCTGCAGTGTAAACAACGAATCGGTACGCAGGAAGATAAGCGGGTTCTGATAGTCGTTCCAAGTCCAAATGAAACGGAGAATCATATAAGTCGCAAGCGCAGGTTTGACCAGCGGCAACCCGATCCGGAAAAAGATTCGCCAGTGATTCGCTCCGTCGATCCTTGCCGATTCGATAATTTCGTTATGAACCCCCATGAAAAACTGCCGCAGCAAAAACGTCCCCAGCACCCCCGAGCCGCCCAACAGCACAAGGCCAAGGTGATTGTCGAACAACCCAAGCCAGCGAAACATGATAAATTGCGGTACGAGAATGGCTTGATGCGGAATCATGTACGTGGCCAGCACCAGCATAAACACCACGTCCCGTCCTTTGAAATTAACCTTGGAGAATCCGTAGGCTGCCATGGCGGAAATGATCAAAGACAATGCGGTCGTCAGCAAGGTCACTTCGATGCTGTTCAGGTAATAAAGCGCGAACGGGATGCTTCCAAGCCAGACCTGGCTGTAGTTTTCAACGATTTTCCACGTGCTCGGGATCCACTGAATCGGATAAGTCATCACCTCAAGCTCCGGCTTGAACGATGCCGACAACATCCACAGGAACGGCAGGATAAAGAAGATTCCCGCGATGCCCATAAGCGCCGTGATGATGACCCGGTTTAGACGTATGGATTTCATGTTTAACGGCCTCCTAATAATTTACCCACTTCTTCTGTCCGACCCATTGGATCAGGGTGATAAACAAAATCAGAATTAAAAGAACGATGCCCATGGCGGAAGCATATCCGGATTCCAGATTCACGAAAGCCGCTTCATACAGGTAGAACACGATGACAGAGGTCGAGCCGGCCGGCCCGCCGTTCGTCAACACCATAATCAGGTCAAACACCTTGAAAGATCCCACCCCCCCCCCGTAATCAACAGGAAAAAGGTCGTCGGCGACAGCATAGGCAGCGTAATGCTGAAGAATTGGCGGAGCGGCGAAGCACCGTCCACGTCGGCCGCCTCGTAGAGATCCTGGGGAATCCCTTGCAGTCCGGCCAGATAAATGATCATGTTAAACCCTAGCGAAGTCCAGACCATGATGATCATGACGGCCAGCAGCGCATAATTCGGATCCGCCAGCCACATCGGCGGGTGATCGATGCCGATCGACCGCAAAAAACCGTTAATCGGGCCGCTGTTCGGATGAAACAGCACTCTCCAAAGCAAAGCGATCGCCACAATACTGGAAATAAACGGCATAAAATAAATGACTTTGAAAAAACTCTTAAAGTACGTTCCTTTGTTGATCAGCGCCGCGAGCACCATTGCGATGAACATGGACACCGGAACGACCGCGATCAACACCACGTTGTTCCGCAAGGAGCGGTGAAACGCTTCGTCCTGAAACAGATTGATATAGTTGTCCCATCCGACGAATTTCAGTCCGCCGATGCCAGCAATGAAATTCCAGTCCGAGAAACTGATCACCCCCGACAGCAGAATCGGAATGACGACCAGCGTCATTGTCAGAGCGAGCATCGGTAAAATAAACAGATATCCGGTAACGGTTTCATAAAACGCTTGCTTTCGAGTCACCTTCATCACCTCATTGTCGTTCTATGTTTCTCCCTCATTATAGGCGCGGCGTGTCCGGCGCACATGGAACGATTTTTTCTAATCGAAAAAAATTTTGCGATATTTTTTTCCGCTTAGAAAAAAATGTTGAATGAATCGGCCCAAGAAATGCTTTAATATTTCCTTATAACACAATCGATTCATTGCGGCCGAGGTGGTGGACAACAAATGGGAATAAGGCTGAACTTCAAGCATGTGTCCCTGCGGAAAAAACTGATTCTTACTTCAATCGCCTGCCTTGTACTGCCTGCGCTCGGCATGCTTTACACGACCGGCGTTTATTCCAAAATCATTATTCGCGAGCATACGCTGGGAAAAGCGAGGCAATCGCTTATGATTGTACAGTCTCAAGTGGAATCGATATTGGAAGAAATGGTTTCCATATCGAATTTCGTGCAATTTGATCCGGAAATTAAAACGTTATTGGAAGAGGCGAAAGAAAGTCCGGTCGCCGCGCGGCAGCTGACGACCCGGTTGGAGCAAATCGCCGGCGAGAAGCGGGACCTGCGCCTGACTTTACTGACGAGGGACGGCCGGGCCTATTCCGATTACTCGTTCTATGACTTTGAGCCGCAGCTTTTTTTCCGGGAGGACTGGTTTTCAAAGGCGGAGCACCTGACGGCTTACGAGACGTTGTTTTTAGGCGGACTCGAAAACTACCTGCCTCCGCTGTATCCTGAACAGAAGTACGTGTATATGACCGCACGGGCCTTGACCGAGACCGTAAATAAACCGCCGTTTGCCTATCTCATGGTCAGCCGTACGGAAAACACCATCCGTGAGCTTTTTGCCGGTATGGAGGAGGACGTGTTCCTGCTGGACGAAAACAACCGGATCATCTCAAATCGGAATCCCGATTTGATCGGAAGCCGGTTTGAGAGCGTACTGCCGCGGGAGGTGCCCGCTTCGCCGGAGATCATTCAAGCAGGCGGAGAAAATCAATTGTTTCTTTCGCTCCCGCTGCGTTTTTCGGGATGGAAGCTCGTGAGCGTGGCTCCTTACGAGCAGCTTACGGGAAAATTAAACGGAATGTATCGAACGATGTTAATACTGCAAGCCATGTTCGCGATCGGCTTTTTGCTCGCCCTAACCTATTTGTTGCGGCGCTTCACCAGGCCGGTGCTGGCGCTCGGGGAAGCGGCGAAGAAAGTGGAGTCCGGGGATTTGAGCGTGCGTTCCAACATTCGCGGCCCCGATGAAATCGGCCGGCTTGGCCGTTCGTTCGACTTTATGCTCGATCGCATCGAGCAAATCCTGACGCAAGTGAAGATGGAGCAGGAATTAAAGCGTCAAGCGGAAATGGCGATGCTGCAGGCGCAAGTTCATCCGCATTTTCTATTTAACGTCCTGAGCTCGATCCGCTTGAAATTGCTGATGAAAGGCGATGAAGAAACCGCCCTCGTCGTCGGTTCGCTGTCCTCGTTGCTGCGGGCAAGCCTTTCCAAGCAGGATGAATTCGCCCTTCTCTACGCCGAAATCGAAACGGCCAAGCAATATACGGACTTAATGAAATTTACCACAAGATTTCCAATCGAGACCCGTTGGGAAATTCATGCCGACCCGTTTGCCGTTACCGTTCCGCGTTTTATCTTGCAGCCGATTATCGAGAACGCTTACAAACATGGATTTTCCCGGAGCGGCGGGATGATCTCGGTCAAGGCGCAGAGCGCCGGTTCCTCCTTAAAAATAACGGTTGAAGATAACGGCCAGGGCATGACTCCAGAAACGCTTGAAGCATTAAAAAAGCGGCTGAACTTCCAAAAGCGGGAGCTGATTGAGCAAATGGCCCTAGGAGAAGAAATCCCGTCCGCCGGAATCGGACTGTTTAACGTTTACAGCCGCTTGAAATTGCTGTACGGGGATCGGTTCGATATGGACATTCAAAGCGAACGGGGCCGGGGCACCAGCGTGGAGCTGCTGTTGCCGGTCGAGAAAACGTAAGGAGGATGACCATCATGTTTAAAGTTCTTATCGCTGACGATCATTATACGGTATTGGAATATTTGAGCGCCGGCATCCCCTGGCCGAACCTTGGCCTGGAATTGGCCGCCGTTTGTTCCGATGGCGGCCAAGCCTGGGAGGCTTGCCAACTCCATCGTCCGGACATTCTCGTTACGGATATCGGAATGCCCGTGATGGACGGCCTGGAATTAATCGAAAAAGCGCGCGCGCTCAACCCTCGGCTGAAGGCGGTCATCTTGTCTTGTCACGAAGATTTTCACTACGCGCAGTCGGCCGTAAAGCTGAACGTAAGCGATTATATTTTGAAGGAAAGTCTCCGGATCGATCAGGTCGTTTCCGTACTGGACCGGTTGACGAATCAATTGACCGAGGAAAAACGCTTGGAAAACGACCGGAACCAACTCCAAAACGTAGTTCAGCAGAATTTATCCGCTATACGTTCCCGATTCATCCGCAAGTTTCTTGAACAGCCGGTCTGGAACGAAGTGGAATGGGCAAAAGAATTTCAAAATTTCGGAATCCTTCTCCGGGGCGGCGTTCCTTATCTTCCGGTTGCCGCCTGGCCGGAACGGGCCGCTGAATTGGAAATCCGCTTTGGCGGAGCCGTCAACATGCAGTTCGTCATCGATAACGCCTTGCAGGAGTTAGTCCGGTTGAGCGAAAGCTTTATATTTGTGCTGAACGAACAGCAATACCTGTTTTTGTTCCCCTTTCCGCATACGTTAAAACGAAATCTTTACGAGGACGTGCGGGAAGAACTGCTCCGCGTTCAACAACAGATGTATCAACATCTGCGCGTCGGCATGTCGTTTGTCCGCGGTGAGGTCAGCGGCGATTTGCTCCAATTGAAAAAAGAAATTCAGCGGTTGTTTGACGCCAAAACGTTCCGTTTCTATGCGGGCGAGCGTATCTATGCGAAAATGCTGCCTGTAGAGACGACGAAAGAGGACATCTTCCTGCATTATTCCAAAGCCCTGCAGGAGATGAAAGATTGCATTGTTGCCGGGGATAAGGCCCGGATATCGCTGGCTGTCAAGGAATGGAAAGAATTTATCGAAAGCAGAGTCTATCCCGTCGAAGCCGTTAAATGCTGGGTGCTGAAAATGACCATGGAGCTCCAGCTCAAGTACACCGTCATGCAAAACTTCGTCACGAGCTTCAACACCGAAATGCTGCAGCGGAAAATCGCTTCGATCGAAACGCTGGACCATCTGCTGGAATGGCTTCAGGCATTTCTCGAAAAAAAATCCGTCGAAATAGAGGCGCTGCGGGAACAGACCGTTCGCCGGGAAATTGCCGAGGCGCAGCGATACGTTCAGATCCATACGGGAGAGAAAATCGCGATGGAAGAAATGGCGCATCGTCTAAACCTGAACCCGTCTCATTTCAGCCGGATTTTCAAGCAGGAAACCGGGGAAACCTTCGTCGAATTTGTTACCCGTACGAAAATGGAAAGAGCGCAGGAATTGTTGAACCAGTCCGATTTGAACGTTGCGGAAATTTCCGAGCAGCTTGGTTATGAGCATACGAGCTACTTTATCAAGCTTTTCCGGAATTTCGCCGGCATGTCCCCGAACGAGTTCCGGAAGTCGATTTAGCTTGTTCTAAATTGAGTTTACTTATTCAGACGATGCAGCAGGCGAAAAAGCTTCCAACCCCACTCAAGCAGTGGTCTGGAAGCTTTTTTGAAGATTGCGGAATTCGCAGCTTAACTGTCGTAGAGACAAAATCACCCTATGCTTTGACGAATAATTGCAAATCATACAACTAACTTATATCTATCTACCCGATCATTCGTTGTAATTGCACTTCATGCAATTATAACCTCGTCTCTCCCCCTATTCTTCAAAAGATAGCGGAGTAATTGTATGTTTTACAATTACCCGAGCGCTGTGGCCGCATTGCCCGATAAGTAACTGTCTATTTTGCAACTATTCCATTCAACAGCAGACCAAGAGCAATGAATCGCGGCTTTACCCCATTACATCAACGCTTACCCAAGCCCCACCAGCATTGGCCGACTTCTCTTCCGCTTCGACCAGCGCGACCGAGGCGGCGGCGCTTTCCGGCGTGCAAATGACGAGCGGTTGATCGTGGATAATCGCCGCGATGAAATGCTTCAACTCCCGGTAATAGCCGTCATCCGCGGGCAGTTCCGGCTTAAAGCCCGGCTGGTCATTGGGATTTACGGTTACGGAGCTGCCGTCGAATACGATGTTCCCCCGTTCAAAGTTGACCCGGTAGCCCATGTAAAAACCGAAATCTCCCTCCAGCGTCCAGTCAACCTGGGCGTTGATCACCTTGCCGTCCGGGTAGGCGTAATGGGTGGACGCGATATCGTAGCCGCTGCCCGGGATGACATTGCGCCCGATGGTCGACACTTTCTCCGGGGGTCCAAACAGCCACTGGATCATATCGGCATCGTGAATATGCATATCCAGCAGAGCCGCACCGCTTAATTGCTCGGTGAGAAACCAATTTTTCGGCGCTCCCGAGCCGCGGTAGAAATATCCGGCCGTCGGCTGGCCAAAACGTTGGTCCTCAATCACTTCTTTCAGGTATACGTAACCCGGCCAAAAGCGCAGGCACTGTCCGATCATCAGCTTGCGGCCGTGCTTCTTGGCGGTTTCCGCCATTTGGCGGGCATCGGCGGAATAGCGGGCCATCGGCTTTTCGCAGAATACATGGTACCCGCGTTCCAGAAGCGAGCAAGCCATCTCCGCATGCAGGTAGGTGGGAACGGCCAGATCGATCATATCGAGCTGCTCTGCGGCAAGCATTTTTTCCACATGATCATACAGCCGATAGGAAGACAGATCATAAATCTCCTGCTCCGTCGACATGTTGCCGTTCGCTTTGCTGTCCTTCAACTCATCGATCCTCAGATCGCAAATCGCCGCAAGCTCAATCGGCTCCCCTTCGGCCATCAGACGAACATAATTGTCAAAATGCATCCGGCCCATAAAGCCGAAGCCGACAAGACCAATTTTCAGCATCGCGCTGCCTCCTTAAAGTACGCGTTCAATAAAACTGCCTCTTAAAGTTAATAAGCCTCTTTTCGTCCCAAAATGGCATCCATAGCCGCCGAAGTATTGAAAATGATCTGTTCGGAATAATGTTCATAATGCGGGATCATTTCGGCCGTGACGTAATTGGTGTAGCCAACCTCGCGCAGCGCGGCCACAACGGAGGGGTAATCTACATTGCCCGCCAAGAGGTCCACAAATCCATGCAGCCCGCCGGCTTCGCGGCGGTAATCCTTGAAGTGCACCTTTTTGATGCGCGGCCCCAGGATGCGAACCCAATGCTCCGGATAACCCGCGTACAGAACATTGCCGATGTCCAAATAGGAACCGACATAAGGCGAGCCCACGGCGTCAAGAAAACCGCGCATTTCCAGCGGCGACAACAGGAATTTGTTCCACACATTTTCGATGCCGATGGAGACGCCGGCCTTCTCCGCTTCCCCCGCCAGCTTGCCGATCGCTTCCAAAGCACGGTCGTAAGCTGTGTCGTAAGGCACCACCTCGGAGCCGGGAATGAAATCCACGCCGACCGCCCCTGGAATCACCAGAATCGCGTCAACTCCAAGCGCCGCCGCCAGCTCCAACTGCTTTTTGCAGATATCGGACGCCTTGCTACGGACTGACACCTGCTCGCTGGTCATGGAATAAGACCAATACAAGCCGGTAGCCAGGCCGCATATTTCCAAACCTGCGTCCTCCACTTGCCGGCGGATTTGAACGGCTTCTTTTTCCGTAGTCTGCAGCCCAAGCTCGCCTTCCTCGTTCAAGGACAGTTCAATCCCTTCAAAGCCGGCCGCCTTCGCCAGGCGCGCGCTTTCCGCAATGGCTGTACCTTCGCGGAACGACCAGATGTTAATTCCCTTCTTCATCGCCAATCCTCCCTATTTGCATTTTTCCGTTAAGGTGATACCATGAATATAAATTCTAATTATTTGTGTTTATATCCTAATTATATTGACTTTGAGACATGATTTATTTAGCGAAAAAAGTTAATTTTTATCCTATTCCGTGATTTTATGAGCAGGGAGGTTCTTCCCATGAGTGAACATCGCCCTTTATCGAAGAAAACGCGCACCGCCCCCTTCACGGCGTGGTCGCCCAGCATTCATTACGCCCAATTTCAAACCCTCCCCCCATGCCGGTTTCCCGTAAGGAGGTTGTACGATTTCGAGCTGCTGTACGTTTGCCATGGCCAAATGTCCACAACGATGAACGGACAGCGCTATTTGCTTTCGGCCGGGCAGCTCATTTTCCTGCCGTGCGGGGTCTACCATCAAAACGAAATTGTTTCCGTGCCTGAAGCCAAGCTGATGGGCATTCACTTTGATTTTTTCAGCGATGTGACGATTCAAAAGGAGGAGGATCTGCTGATCCCCGAGGAAGGAATGGTATGGGACAAGCTCGCCGCCGAGGCCGTGACGGGAACGGATCGAGGGCTGGCCTTTTCCGCGGATCCCGTCTATTCGCCGTCTGTGGAGTGCGTTCAGGCGATGGAACAGCTTATCCATGAATTTGCCAGGCGTTCTCTGGGGTTTGAGCTGGTATGCAAGGGGTTAATGTTGGAGATTTTGGCGCATTTACTGCGTTCCCAAATGGCCCGCCGGATCGCCGGGGCTTCGGAGCATGGAGAGCGCATCAAGCGCCTGGCAGAACGTATCGACGCCGCTCCTGCGGAGGACTGGTCGGGCAGACGGATTGCCGCCGAGCTGCAGATGAGCGTGGATCATGCCGCCAAGCTGTTCCGGCAAATCATCGGCGTGCCTCCCGGGGAATTCCTGCGCACCGTCCGGCATCGCGAGGCATGCAGACTGCTTCGGGATACGGACTGGACGATTGAAGAAGTAGGAGCTCAGGTGGGGTATTCCGATATTCATTATTTCAGCCGTTTATTTAACGCAAACGAAGGAATCTCGCCGCGCGCTTACCGCAAGCTTTCACGGATTCTCTAAAGTACGGATTTGGCGCAAAGCGAAAAAAGGCCCTACGGCCAGCTTCATTCGCTGCTGCCGCCCGAGGACCGGCGAAGCATCATGGTGTAAGGTACGATCAGTTTGACCGGAACGGTATACCGGTTGTTCAGGTAATCCAGCAGCATTTTAACGGCAAACATGCCCATTTCCAGCTTGGGTACATGGATGGTGGATAAAGGGGGCGAGGTAAACTCCGATATTTCGATATTGTCCACACCAAAAAAAGCGATATCCTCGGGAATTTTCAGTCCCTGCTCGGCGGCCGCCCGCATCGCGGCAATCGCCATCATATCGCTGGCGGCAAAAATAGCCGTTGGCCGATCGTTATTTTTCTCGAAGGCCTGCTTGGTCAGCTCATAGCTCAAGGAAACATCCCATTTTACATCGATCACCCACTCTTCCTGGATTGGCAATCCGGCCTCTTGCATCGCGCTTTGGTAGCCGAGAAAACGTTTTTCGCTGCGGAAATCGTCATCGAGCTCCGCGCCGCCGATATAAGCGATCCGCTTGTGGCCTTGGGCAATGAGATATTGCACGGCTTCCTTCGCCGCAGCCGACCGATCATAGCTGACCACAGGGATCTCCTTGTCCGCCAGATCAATCCCCACGATGATGCCGACGTTCGCTTTCAGCCACTTGTACGCCTCCTGCTCGATCCGCTCCACAACCAGCAAGCCGTCAAGGCGGCGTTCCTTCACCAAAGTTTGCAGCTGCTGGAGGTCGCCTTGCTTTTCCAGACTGTGCACAAACTCCAGACGCATTCCGGAAGCGGCCAGTTCTTTCTCGATCCCTTCCAGAATAATCGAAAAATAAGGATTGTTATATTTGTTCTGGGGCATCGCTACAACGCAACCGACCCGAAAACCGTGTTTGGGTTGGTTCTTTTTTGCCTTGGCGGCGCGCTGCGAATGATAGCCCATTTGCTCTGCCGTTTCCCAGATTTTCCGCCGTGTTTCCTCACTCACCGAGTGGTTGGCATCATTTTTCATTACCCTTGAAACCGTTGAGATCGACACTCCCACCTGTTCGGCTATATCTTTTAATCTCGCCATTTTTGCTGTTCCTCTCTACAATCCCGCTTCAAGTAATAAGGACATTTTATTTATGCAACTCGCAAAGAAAATTGCGCAAAGTTGCGGCAAACTCATTTTATAGTTCATGTCATGATATGTCAAGTTCTTCCTGATTACCTGAGTTAGGCGGAGGCGGGCAGTTTTAGATTGGAAAAATCCAATAGAATGACGGTAATAAAATGCCTTTCTGAACTCTCATTGGAAATATCCAATAGATTTCGCTCAAGTCGCCCGATTTGCGCCCTGCTGAGTCTGATCTATTGGAAATTTCCAATCAATCGGCCGTATGACCACTCAAGTTCCCATTCTATTGGATAAATCCAATGAGAATGATGATACCTCCCAGTTTCACTGTCAGAAAATGCCTCTCAACATATATTCATACTACGCAGGGAGGAAATAGGGAAAGGACCGGACCGAAAGGCCGGCCCCAAATTAAAGGCAAATCCGATCCAGCATGACGGTAACGGCCAACAAATCTGCCGACCCGCCAGGGCTGATATTTCTTTTGATGAATTCTTTATCCATAAGAAGAACCATTGATTTGCCCGCTTCCGTCAGCACCCCTCCGGCTTCCAAAACTCGGCGGGCATACTGCCGGACATACTCCAGCGTATCCAAATCATGTCTTGCCACAACATTCGTATCCTCATTAACAGCCATTAAGTGAAGCAGGGTCTGCACGCAGATCTCGTTCATATGGTGCGCGTTCGCCGCCTTTAACTGCCGGAAAACCGGGAGTGATCCGTTTCTGACCGTGGGAAATCCCCTTTCCACTTCTCCGCGTATCCCCTTTAAGCCGTATTTACGGTACAGCTTCTCCCCGTTGGAGAGTCCTGCGGATTTGTTCATGGATGCCAGCTCACTGCGGCTTAACCCCTCCGTCATGTTGGCGATCAGTCCGCAGAGTTCTTCCGCATCCAGCAGTTCCGTTTCAAGCACCGCCATGAGGTGTGCCGCAGCCGCGCATAAGATCCCGAGCGAAAATACAAGACCTTTATGGGTATTCACGCCTCCCGTGGCTTGAAACATCGCCCTTTCGGCTGCAATTCCGACAGGGCGCAATCTGCGGAACAGTTCCTTAGGATGATCTCCCTGAAATTCCGTGCCCAGCAGCGCGCATTTGACGAAATAGCCGGATAAGGCGGCCGAACTCTCCATAAAGGTGAAAAAGTCCATATCCCGGTGAGCGCCGCAATTAAACCGGTCAACCAGGCCCGGTTTCGGGCTGGAGGAAACTTCAAGCAACAGCGACAGCAACGCCGTCTTTTCCAGCTTCCCGCTAATTTCCGTCTTCTGCATTTTCATCGATAGACATACTCCCCTTCTGTTTCCCCCACTTCCTTGATGGTTTTCCCGCAGCGAATATCGGCCCGCGTACCGCATGCTGCCTGAAAATAGGCATCAGCGATAGAACGAATGGCGTACAAAAGTTCATTTACGGAATGGGCCTTGCTTCTTCCGCAAATGTGCGCATCCTGCCTGCACAACAGACACTTTCGGCGTGGATAACCCAAATCGCTTCTCGAAATGGGTTGACCGGCTCTTCCCAGAACGTCAATATCAAGCAATCTGCCGAGAGGGTGAATCGTCTCTGTTTGAACGGCAAACTGCTTCAGGATCCGTTCATCCGCATTGACAATAATATATCCTTCGGGACCTGTGATCAGGTCGTCTATCTGTTTAAAGACCAGCTTCATATCGGTCCCGGCAAGCCGCTCAAGCAACGCATCGTAACCTTCCCGAAAAATCCGCCGGCTCATTAAAGTCGATTTCCTGGGACCGGGAATATTGACCGTCATGGAAATCAGCGGCAGCGAATGGGTCAGGAGGAGTTGTCTCTGTTTTGCCGCTCTGCGGTCCCGCGCTTTCAGCATCTCTTCCAGCGTAACTTCAAACTCATCATCCGCATCTGTCATCGCAATTCTCCCCGTATGCAACGAATGACCTCACCGGCCTCGGGTGACTGCAGGAACCGGTAAGTGGTCTCCGGAACAAGCTCTTTCACCGCAGTCACATCCCCCTTCCGGATCAGCTCCCGCACCCGTGATGCGCTTATCGCTTCCTGGCCGTTGCAAATCCGGGGCACTTCCTCCACTTCGATCCCCCATGCAGGAAGCAGCTTTTTCATGACTCTGTTATAGGTTCGGGTTACTTTACAGGAGGGTTCCTCCCCGACAAACCGCTTGGTGATCCGCAAATGGGGGGCGATATGCCGGGAAAACAAGGTCAGATCCAGCTCGGCATGGACCTCGGCCGCATCCGCATCTTTTTTGAGGAAGTAAGACGGGAAGGTCGCGGCGGATATAATATAGTCCCGCCCTTGGTGAAGCACCACGTTGGATAGATGCCTGGTGCCCTCCTCAATCAGCCTGTATCTGATTTCCTGCGGAAACACGGACCGGTCTTCCCATATCACGAATACGTGAAGCTTTTGTGCCCTCGCGGCAGCGTATTCGATCAAATACCGATGCCCCAGCGTAAAAGGATTGCCGTTGAGAACTACCGCGCCTGCATTATGAATCTCTTCCACATGAACTTCATCCCCGTACCCGCACTCTCTCCCGATTTCATCCAGATACCGGCTTAAGCCATCCTTCCGGTTCTCCAACAGAACAGCAGTAGGTGTCTCGACAACGATGTGAAAGCCGAGTTCGGAGAATATCATCTTGTTCTTGGGTTTCGTGAACATAAAGAGACGGGATCGGCCTCTTCTATACTGCTCACGGATCAAGTGGTTCATAATACGGGCGGACAATCCCCTGCCTGCATACGCTTCGTCTACAGCGATGCATTTCAGCACCCTTCCCGAAAAAGCTCCCGTTGCGACAATACGTCCCTCCTCTTCAATCGCCACAGCGTACTGAATGTCGTTATCCAGCGTAAGACCCCGGGTTTTCAAAAAAGCAATCAGTCTGTCCTTATCCCTGCCCGATTCCAGCTTGAGAACCTGCTCCTCCATTTCCAATATCCACATGCGAATTATTTCCCTGCGGCTCCCGCCGCCCGGGCGATTCGGATCACCGCTTCGCTGACGGCACGGCTCACGCTCTTGTCGAAAGCGTCCGGAACGATGTAGTGTTCATTCCGTTCCTCATCCTTCACCAGCCCGGCGATGCCTTGAGCTGCGGCAAGCTTCATCTCGTCCGTAATATCCCGGGCTCTTGCCTCCAAAGCGCCTCTGAAAATACCCGGGAATACCAGCAGATTATTGATTTGATTGGGAAAATCGGATCTGCCTGTCGCCACAATTCTTGCTCCGCCTTGATAAGCATCCTCTGGCATAATTTCCGGCACCGGGTTGGCGAGAGCGAAAACGATGCTGTCCGGATTCATCGTTTGCACCATTTCCTTTGTCAACACCCCTTCAACCGACACCCCAATGAAGACATCCTTGCCTTTAATGATTTCATCAAGAGTTCCTGTCTCAAAATCTCTGTTCGTGACTTTTGCGATTCTTTCCTGGGCCTCGTTCATTGATCCGGCGTTTTCCGAAATCGCGCCGTCGATATCGCACAGCACAATATGCTTCGCCCCCGCCGCAAGCAGCAGTTTCGCGATGGCGATACCCGACGCGCCCGCGCCGTTGATCACGATGCGTATGCCATCCAGAGCTTTATCAACAATCTTCATGGCGTTGTACAGACCCGCGAGCACCGCAACCGCAGTCCCGTGCTGGTCGTCATGGTATACGGGAATATTCAGCGTTTCCTTCAGCTTATCCTCGATGTAGAAGCATTCAGGCGCTTTAATATCCTCCAGATGAATACCTCCGAAACCGGGTGCGATGACTTGAACGGTTCTTACAATTTCATCGGGATCAAGGCTGTCGATACAGATTGGGAATGCGTTTACGTTGCCAAACTCCTTAAGCAGCAGCGCTTTGCCTTCTATGACGGGCAACCCCCCCTCGGGACCGATATTGCCAAGCCCCAAAACGGCCGTCCCGTTCGTTAGAATGGCGACGGTGTTGCCTTTAATCGTGTACTCATAGGCCTTTTCTTTGTCTTTAGCAATTTCTTTGCAAGGTTCCGCTACCCCCGGCGTATACGCCAGCGCTAGATCGTGCTTGTTATTAAGCGGAATTTTCGCTGCAATTTGCAGCTTGCCGTTGCTCACCCTGTGCGCCTGCAGCGCTTCTTCCCTTATGCTCATTTGTCCCAACCTCCAGCATGAACATGTAATATTGATCCAGATCCGTTCGGCTCTTATCGTTCCTTACTTGACCTGGCGTATAACATCGATAACCGACCCGTCCCTGTATTTGACAATGCCTACGACCTTATCCGCCCACTTGATCGGCTCAGGATGGCCAACGACCCGGTTTGCCTTTTCCTTTAGCTCTTCGATGGACACAACCGGGAGTTTGGCCGACTTCAGGTTATTCAGCAAATCTTGCCGCAGCGGATTGACCGCAATGCCTTGGTCTGTTACCAGAACATCCACCGTATGACCCGGCGTTATAATCGTATTGACCCTGTCCAAAATCGATGGCATGCGACCGCGGATGAGCGGCGCGACAATAATGGATACGGCCGCTCCCGCTGCTGTATCGCAATGGCCTCCGGAGGCTCCCCGAATCATACCGTCGGAGCCTGTGATAACATTCACATTAAACTCCAGATCAATCTCAAGGGCGCTCAATACAACCACGTCCAACTGGTGGGCCGCACATCCCGCGTTGTCGGGGCTCGCATAATACTCGGCGTCGATTTGGTGGTGGAACCTGTTGTTCTTTAAGGATTCCACCGCCCTCAGGTCAAAGCTCTGGACATCCAGCAGCCTGTGAATCAACCCCTCTTCATGGAGATCGACGATTTGCTGGGTAATTCCGCCAAGAGCGAAACTGGCCTTGACGTTCGCGGCAAGCATCTTTTCCCGCAAGAACCGTGTAGTAGCCAGAGAGGCTCCTCCGGACCCGGTCTGCATCGAAAAGCCGTCGTAAAAATAGCCGGAGGCACCGATTACGTCGGCAGCATGCCTTGCGATCAGCAGTTCCTTCGGATTGCTGGTGTACCGGGTTGCACCCGATACAATGCCCTTGGGATCGCCGATACAATCCACCACCACCACATAATCCACCTGAGATTCAGGTATCGCAAAGGGCACATTCGGGTAACTTACAAGATTGTCAGTAATGAGAACGACATTCTTGGCATGCTGGGCGTCTACTTTGGCATAACCGAGCGAACCGCACGCGGAGGCCGCATCGTTTCCTCTGGAATAGCCGTTGGCGTTTCCGTAAGGATCGCAGGAAGGCACGCCCAGAAAGGCGACGTCAATCGGACAATCTCCCGACGCAATAGCACGCGCCCGTCCGCCATGGGAATTGATTATGACGGGAATGTCAAACATCCCGCGGGAGTAAGCATGGGCAAGCTCGCCTCTCAGTCCGCTTGTTTCGATTCTGCGGACAACACCGCTTTGGATATGCTTTACCAGAGGGGCATGGATGTCGGTGAGGGAACTGGCCGCAACGGTAAGATCGCGAATACCCATTTTGGCGATAACATCCATAACCATATTGACGATATAATCCCCGTTCCGGAAGTGATGGTGGAAGGATATCGTCATTCCATCCTTTAAGCCGGTCGCTTCAATGACCTGTTCGATGGAGCCCATGACTTTGTCCCTGGACGGGTTATGCTGTCGGTCCTTCGATCTCTCCGTATTTTTATACTGGCCGTTGGCCGCTTTCTCGCGGTAGGGGACAAGCGGTCCGATCCCGTCAATAAACGATGGAATCTCTCTTCCCGCCTCGTTAAACATAACATTCACCTTTTTTCGCTTATATTTTTACAGCAGCCGCAAGATCCAGCACCCTGCGGGCCCGCTCCACGATCGGTTTGTCAATCATCTTCCCGTTCAGGCTGATGACACCGGAACCGTTGGCTTCCGCTTCTTCTATAGCTTCAATAACATGCTGCGCTTTCTCCACTTCATCTTCCGTCGGCGAATAGATCCGATGGACAATTTCGATCTGGCGCGGATTGATGATCGATTTACCGTCAAAACCAAGCTGCTTGATCAGCTTCACTTCCCCCGCGAATCCTTCATCATCCTTCACGTTGGAGAATACGGTATCGACCGCGGCTATCCCCGCTGCCCTGGCGGCGAATAAGACGAAGCTGCGGGCCGTAAGCAGTTCGATTCCCTCCCGGGAACGGGTTGTCTTCAGATCCGTTACGAAATCTTCCGCTCCGATCGCGATCCCGATCAGTCGGCTGCTTGCCGTGGCAATCCGCTCGGCGTTCAAGGCCCCCTTGGCGCTTTCGATAGCCGCAAACAGTTTGATGGTGCCGCAAGGCAAACCAATCTTTGTCTCAATCTCGGATATCAGCTCATCCGCTTCGACCACATCTGCGGGCGTTTCGGTTTTGGGCAGCCGGATTGCATCCGGCTTGGCTCTTACGATGGCTTCGAAATCGTCTCTTCCGTAGGGGGTATTAAGCGGGTTGACTCTTACCAGGATCTCGGTGCTGCCGAAATCCAATGTCTTCAAGGCATGATAGACGAGAAGACGTGCGGCGTCCTTCTCATTCAGCGAAACGGAATCCTCCAGGTCAATCATTATGGAATCCGCGCCGTATATATGAGCATCCCGGATCATTCCCGGGTTATTGCCAGGTACATAAAGCATCGTTCTTCTAAGCCTGCTCATTTATTTCTCCTCCCATGGGCGGAGGTTCCCATCAACCGCACGGCCTACCGCTGTCTTGACTCTTGCTTGAATGGTGCAATCCAGAGCGCCTTTGTCATTGGCCCGCACCAATACGTCCTTGACTCCCAATCCTTCCAGCGTTTCCCGGATTACTTTGCGGATTTGACCGCCAAACTGGTTTTCAACCGTGCTGACAAGTTCGATCTCGATCCCTCTGCCATCATTATCTTCGACGGCAATGGATATGTCGCTTGATTCCAGCGTGCCTGCAATAGCCGTCTGTTTGATCTTCACATGAAACACCTCTTTTGATAATGTGCTTTTTGTAATGCCGATTTACGAGGACCGGAAAATGTCACCGATCACCCTTGCCAATCCCGAGCCCGTAACTGGTTTGCACATATAATCGTCTATAATCAGACGTTCCTTGTACCGGGTAACATTTTCCTCGACCAATCCCGTCACCAGGATGATCTTGATCCGGGGATGCAGCGCCTTCATCCGTTCCGCAAGCTCCAGACCTTTAAGGTAAGGCATAGCCTGGTCAGTAATGACAACGTCAAACCGGGTCGGAGCCTGCTCGAAAATTTTCAGCGCTTCGATGCTGTCTTGCTCAGGGAACACCTTGTAGCCCACCGACTCAAGAGCTCTTCTCATGGCCCTCAATACTTTCCTGTCGTCATCGATCAACAGAATGCTTTTAGGCTCTACAGTAACGGGCGGCAAATCCGATTGCCGGCCGGCAATCAGCGAACGTGCCTGAGCGAGGTAGACCGTAAAGGAGCTTCCTTTCCCTTCTGCACTATCCACGGTAATAAAGCCATTGTGATTTTTGATGATGCCGTAAACGATGAACAGTCCCAGCCCTGTGCCTTCGCCTGCAACCTTTGTCGTAAAGAACGGGTCGAAGATTCGAGACATGGTGTCCTTGCTCATCCCGTGACCCGTATCGGAAATAGAAAGTTTCACATATGCGCCAGACGTATCAGTTACTTCGTCCTGAATTTGCTCAAGCTCCTGTGCGGGCACATTCTCCAGCGTGACATTCAATACTCCGCCGTTATATTTCATGGCATGACAGGCATTGTTGCACAGATTCATAATTACCTGCTGAATCTGTACTTTATTGGCAAGAATCGCCGATGAGCCGCCCTTCTTTTCGAAAATCACTTTGATATTGGGGGAAATAATCGGCTTCACCAGATTCAGCGTTTCAGCAATAAGTTCTTCTAAACTTACGGCTGCATGCTTGCCTTTACCGCTGTCGGTACGGCTGAAGACGAGAATCTGCTCGATGATGTTCCTGCCCTTCTCGGAAGCTTCGTAGATTTCGTTCACATACTCATGGATCTCATCCTTGGGGTCAAGCTTGTGCAAAATGATTTCAGAATAACCCTGAATCGGAGTCAACAGGTTGTTGAAATTATGGGCAATGCCCCCGGTAAGCATGCCGAGTTCCTGAAGTTTCTGGGAATGCAGCAGCTGCATATCTTTCTTTCTTAATTCCTCGTTGGTGGAATTCAGCTTCCGCAAATATTTGGTTTCCACTTCCAGTGCCGCTTTTTTTCGCTGAGTCTTCATAATAATGAAGAAAGCGCAGGAAAGGATCAGCAGAATCGTGGCAAAGATCTCAAGGAGCCTAATCCTGCTTTGAGCGATCGGGCCTTTTACCTCTTCATAATCCATAACGGCGGTAACGACCCAAAAGAACTCATTAAATCGGAGCCTGGAAAAAGATTCGAATTTCTTTGTTTTTTTGAAATCCTTATCCATCCACCAGTAAGAATTGTATTCCGCGGACCCTTCCTCCCGGCTCATCTGTATATCTATCAGCCTGTCTAGGTCCTTGTAATCCAGGTTCGGATAGATCCTCTTCAAGGTCTCAACGGACTTCCCGATATTGTCCCGTTTCGGATTCATAAGATAAATCCCCCGAGCGTTCTTCACATGAATGTAACCTTTCATCCCAACCTTGACGGGTTTGACGAGCTGTTCATACAAGGCGTTCAGATCCACGCTGCTGATCAGCATGCCTTCATATTCATTGTCCAGAAATACCGGATGAATAATAGGCAATACATACGATTCCGGCTGTTCAAGCTTCTCATCCCCGATCAAAGGTCTCTTTTCCTTCATGGCCCGCTTGATATCCTCGTTGACCAGGTCATAAATTTTTTGGGCTTCGGCATCGTTCATTCGGGGATAGGTGTTCATTATGCTTCCCGCTCTGTTGATCACAATAATGCTGTTAACCCTTTCTTTCTTGGCCTTGTAATAAGCTTCTATCGCTTGTTGTACAGGCCCCGGGTCACTATCCGCCAAACCGGCAGCGACACTGCGGTTTCCCGCCACAATTTCGAGATTGCGGATTTGCTCCTCAAAGGAAGCCTCCAAATTTTTGCTTGTCAGTTTGGCTATGGTCAGCAGTTGCTCCTCTTGCTGGCGGATCACCGTCCGTTCGCTGTCCATATAAACCGAATAAGCCATCCGGACGAGGATCAGAACGATGAATGGAAGCGCAAATAATACTAGGTTATAAGGCAAGCTTTTTCGTTTCAGCTGCTTTCTCAAGTTGAAATGCATACAGGCTCATTCCCTCCGGGCTGTTCCATAAACGGCAAGAAATTGCTCAGAGCGTTAGCCAGCGAAGCAGGAAGATAGCCGCGGTTACAGTAGCCGCGCCGCCTAGACGGGTACACACCTGTGCGAAGGGCATCAATTGCAGCCGGTCACAAGCGGTCAGAATCGCCACATCGCCCGTTCCTCCCTGGCTGCAGCGGGTTCCGGTAATAATCGCCGCTTCAACCGGGTACATATTCATCCACTTTCCTATAAAATAGCCCGTTGCAACCATGGTGATGACGGTTACGGCAATTGTAATCAAATAAGCGGGACTCAATACGGAAACTAGGCTTTCCCAAGGTGTTTTAGCCACGCCCATACCAAGCAGCAGCGGGTAAGTTACAGCGACGACGAAGAAACGCTGCATCATTTGCGCTCCGTCTTGAAGCTGCTTTGGCAGAAGATTGAAGTACTTCACAATAACAGCAGCGAATAGCATAACGATTACACCAGGCAGCCCAACAGCTTCAGCCGCCAAGTTGCCGAGCATGAAAAAACCGACGGCCATGACGGCACCTGTTGCCATTTGGTTCAGGTTGATCGGTTTTTTGTCCTTGTCTTCCGCATACTTTAATACGTCGCTGTCTCCTGATTTGAGCAATGTGCCATTCCCTGACAGCTCCGGTTTCTTTTGCCCCAATTTGTTCAACAACCCCGATAAAATAATCGCGCATAAGCTGCCCAGCATCACTGCCGGTAGAACGGCCGCGAAATTTTCTTCCTGTGTTGTGCCTAGAATTTGGCTATAGCCAATGGACAGCGGAATCGCACCTTCCCCTACGCCGCCGGCCATAATCGGAACAAGCACATAGAAGAATGTTTTGTAGGCGCCGAGCCCAAGACCGATGCCTGTAAGCATGCCTGCACCTGTGGCAAGAAGGGTACCGGCAATAATCGGCACGAACAGCTTTACGATCGCATTCACCATTAAATCCCGATTCATCCCGAGAATGCTGCCGCAAATGACGATGGCAATGTACAGGTACAGGAAGTTGGTTTGTTCCATGAATACGGTAACGGTATCAATTGCTGCTTGCGGCATCAGTCCGGCATAGACCATATAGGACGGTACGAATGTCGCCAAAATGGGAGCGCCTCCGAGATCCTTAAGGATCGGAATTCGCTTGCCGATTTCGCCCAGAATAAAACCATAAAGCATCATAATGGATGCGGCCCCGAGCATATCTTGCGGAAAATGACCGCTGTGAATCAGAAAATAGACCACCAGCATAAACGGAATATACACCCCTACCGGTATGACGCCTCCAATCCGGTAGCTTAACACCTTTTTCCAAACCGGTTGTTGCTGCAGAGGGAGTTCTAACGGATTATTGATCATATTCTTCCTCCTCTTAATTAGGGCATTTTTTCACAATCATAAACAAACGCTTTCATCTCCTGTTGTGATCCAAGTTTGATACTGTCTCGAGACACATCCTCATCATAAAGAGCAAAGCTTAAAGTATTCTGACCGATTCTTAAAATATTTTAAGAATCCCGCCATACAAAAAAACGGCCGGATCGGGAAATCTCCCAATCCAACCGCTTGTATTTCGAGCCTGCTTAATCCACGGCGAAACGGTATCCAATACCCCATACGGTCTGTATATGCTTGGGCTTCTCGGGGTTATCCTCGATTTTCATTCGCAAATGCCGGATGTAGACCATGATCGTATTATCGTCGATCACCGTTTCCTTCCAAACGTTTTGGTACAACTGCTCCTTGCTGAATACTTGGTTGGGATTCTCCATGAAAAATTTCATCAGCAGAGCTTCCTTGGAAGAAAGCGGCACTTCAGCACCGTTTTTATAAAATGTATAGGATTTCAGATTAAACAGGAACGGACCTTGAGTCAGCTTCGTATACGCGTCCTTTAATTCGATCAGCTCGCGGTAGCGCTTAATATGGTTTTTGACCTGTGCGCTAAGCACCGACGGACTGAACGGTTTCGTAATATAAGCGTCGGCTCCCAGACCAAAACCGATAATCTGATCTGTGTCTTCCTTTTTGCCGCTAAGAAAGATGATGGGCGTATAGATGCCCATGGCCCGGGTTTTTCCAAGCACGTCATACCCGTCGTAATCATCCATCACGATATCCAATATGATCAGATCAATAGCCTGATTCCGGATTATACTGAGCGCTTCACTTCCGTTTTCCGCTTGAACCACCTGCATGTTATCGCTTTCAAGTACATTTTTGACAAGCTTTCGAATATAATCTTCATCGTCGGCGATAAGCACCTTGGCTTTACTCATTCCCTTGCTGCACTCCCTTTGTCAAAAATCATGCCTCTCCCCTGTTAAGAAAACATCCGCTCCCTATTATAACATTAACTTGTGAATAAATGCACAAGTCAATGGAAAAAATGGGACAATTGACTGGTACTAGGAATCAGCTCCCTGGAACGAAAAAAGCCCGCTCGTGGAGCGGGCTTATAGCTACCTCATTTGATCTGTGCCGCCAAATCCTGAAGCGCGGCCTGCAGATCGCCCTCGCCCGCCAGCGGAAGCTTCAGCGCCTGCTCGCCGTAGGTCCAGACGAGATCGGTTTTCTTCGCCGTAAACGGCGAGATAATGCCGAACTTCTGAGCGTCGAGGAAAATTTGATTCGCCTCGCCCGTGGTTTGCACATACGTGCCGGCTGCCGCTTTGTTGGCGGGCAAGGAATATCCCTGCTTCGCCAGCGCAATCTGGCCTTCGGGACCCGCCAGCCAGGACAGCAGCTTATAAGCCGCCTCCTCATATTTCGTATTCGCACTGATCGCTACGCCGGCCGGCTGCACCACCGTCTGCGCCGTTTTAAACTTGGGCAGGTAAGTTATCCCGTAATCGATGCCCGCTTCTTTATAGTTCGTCGTATTCCAGTTGCCGCCCGGGTTCATGGCTACCTTTCCTGTGGTAATGCTCAGGTTCACCTGGCCGCCAAGCCCCTCAATCTGGGCGGGGGTCGTGTTGATCTTTTTGTTTTTCGTCAGATCGATAAACAGTTCAAGCACCTCTTGCGCCTCCGGAGTATCCAGCGCCAGCGAACCGTCCTCGTTGACAAGCTTGGCCCCGTTCGACCACAGCTCCGGCTCAAGAAACCAGTCCATCGATGAGCCCGGAGAGATCGACATCCCCCATTGGACGATTGATTTGGCATCAAAGCCGGCCTCATCCGCGCTTTTGCCGTTTTTGTCGAGCGTCATTTTCGCGGCAATGTCGATGATCTCATCCCAGGTCGGTTCAAGCGATGGGACCGCCGCGCCCTTTGGATTTGTTTTGGGATCGTCAAACAGCGCTTTGTTGTAATACCAGACAATCACGTTGCCGTCGATCGGCAGCGATACCTGTTTATCTTTATATTTATGCAAACTCAGCAAGCTTGCATCGATATGGTTCAAATCAAACGAACCGGCGGACAGCAAGCCGTCCAGTTCTTTATAGATGCCAAGCTCGGCGTATTTTTCAATGTAGGCGTAGCTCGTTTTAAAAACATCGGGCAGCGTGCCGCCGGCGGCGTTCGCGGTCAGCCCGTCCCAGTAGCTTCCCCAAGCCTTGCCTTCCAGCTTCACGGTGATGTTCGGATTGGCCTCCATAAATTGATCAAGCAGCTCTTGCACGCGCTGCAGTTCCTCAGCCGTTCCCCACTGGGAATACGTGATCGTGACGGGTTCTCCAGCCCCGCTACCGGCCGTTTGTCCGGCAGAATCAGAATCCGCCGCCGCCGCCGAGGGTTTATCCGCTCCTTGGGAGCAGCCTGCCAGCCCCATCACCAAAGTCAATATCAGAACCCAGCTGCCGATCAACCATTTGCGCTTTGTTTTCAAGCAAATTACCCCCTATTTGGATAGTAAGAAAAACGTCTATCGAGGTACTTTCAAGGAAGCTCTAGACCGCGTTTAAAGGTAGTTTTTCTTGCGATTATAGAATTGCTCAGCTCCGCTGAATTATCCTTTCGTTCCGGTCAGCACCACCCCCTCGACAATGTAGCGTTGGGCGAAGAGATAAAGCAGGCCGATCGGAATGATGCTGATGAAGGCTCCGGCCGCAAGCGCCGGAAAGTCCTGGCTGGTCTGCCCGATCAGCAGCTGCAGCCCCACGCTGAGCGTAAACTTGAGGTTGTCCTTGATGTACAGGAAAGGTCCGAGGAAATCAAGCCAGGAGTTAACGAAAGCAAAAATAATCGTGGTGATAATAATCGGCTTCGATAACGGCATCATCACCCGCGCATAAACCGTCCAGCGGTTCCCGCCATCCAAATAGGTGGCTTCATCCAGTTCCAAAGGAATGGTCAGGAAAAACTGGCGAAACAAAAAGATGTAGTATGCGCTTCCAAGCCAAGCTGGAACGATGAGCGGCAACCACGTATCGATCCACCCGAGCTTGGTATACAGCACATAGGACGGAATCATCATGATGGAGGGCGGGATCATCAAGGTCACGAGCACAATCGCAAACAGCCTGTCTTTGTATTTCGTCGTGAACCGCGAGAATCCGTAGGCCACAATCGAGCTTGAAAAGACGGCCCCGAGGACGACAAGAATGGAGATGGCAAAAGAGTTTTGAATCCAGCGCCACATCAGCGGCTGTACGGCAAACAACCGTTCAAAAGCTTCAAAGGTAAAATGCTCGGGCAATAAAGCGGGAGGTACCTTGTAGGTCTCCGCCTTGGTTTTCATCATCGTGGAGAGAAGCCACACCAGAGGTCCGACAAACAACAAAAGCGTTGCCGAGAGCAGCAAATACTTGGATAAGATCGCAGCGAAACTGCTTTTTCGTCCATCATTCATTCGTGTTCCCCCTAATTTTCGGCTTCATAGTAAACATACCGGTTGGATAATTTCATAAGCGCAGCGGTCACCAGAGCGATCAGAACAAACAGGAACAGCGATTGCGCCATCGCCATGCTGAACTTCAGATCGGTAAATGCGGATTTATAAATGTTGTAGACGAAGGTGTAGGAGGCATAATTCGGCCCGCCTTTGGACAGCAGCATCGCTTCCGTAAACATCTGAAAGTTGTACATCGTTTGAATAATGACCACGAACAAAATGGACGGGCTGATCATGGGCAGCGTGATCGAAAAAAATCGCCGGACGCCGCTTGCTCCGTCCAGTTCGGCCGCTTCATAAAGATGCCGGGGAACATTTTTTAAGGCGGCCAGGAAGATGAGCACGCCGCTGCCGGAAATCCACACCTGGAGCAGGATGATGACCGGCTTGATGGTATGCTCTCCGCCGAGCCAATCGATTTTATCGGCACCAAACATACCGAGGACCGCGTTCAATATCCCGAATTCCGAGTTGAACACCAGCCGCCAGATAATCACAGTGGCCACAATCGGCACCAAAGTGGGCAAATAATAAAACGTCCGGTACAAGGCGATTCCCTTCACCTTGAAATTCAGCAGCATCGCCAGCAGCAACATCCCGGCACAGACGATCGGAACCCCGATGATCACAAAAAACATCGTATTAAACAAGCTTTTGCTGAAGATGGGATCGCTCAGCATTTCGACGAAGTTGCCGAGGCCGATGAATTGATAATTGACCGCACCGGGCAGCTTCGCATCCGTAAAGGCGTAGAAGATCGAGGTGCCGAACGGAACCAGAAAAAAGACGGTAAACCCGATGATCCAGGGCAGGATAAAAAGAAAGAAGACCAGTGTGTCATATTTGCGTAATTGGTTCATCACGACACCCCGTGATTGGTTAATTCCTTCAAATAAACGTACCGCTCCTCGGTAATCGATTTCTCCGCGGCCAAAGCGATCAGCAAAGCATTCCTTCCCACCTCGGCGCTGGCAAAAGGCTGCCTGTTGCTGCGGATGCAATTCAGGAAATCAATGCGCTGAGCTTGCCCGCCGGTGTGTCCGCCCGTAATCGAGTCCGAAATGACGTCGATGTCGAGATGGTCCCGGGTGGAATTCTCCCCGCCGGCGATATCGATCGTTTTGTCGTTTTTCACCACCATCTGCGCGCCATTGCTGCCGATCAGGCCGATTTCCAGCCCGTCTCCCATTAAATTCATCGGCTTCAAGTAGAGGCACAAACCGAGATTGGCCTTGCTTCCGTTATCGTAGTCGATCGTAATAAAGGCGTGGTCCACCACCGTGGGATTGTCGATATTTTTCGCCGGATAGTGGCTGTATGAATTGGTGATCAGGTTTGGCTGCCCCTGCTTGATCATGTGTTGTCCGCCGGAGGCAAACACCCGCACCGGGTTCGCCCCGATCATCCAGTTGAAAATATCAAAGTGGTGGCAATCCTTCTCCACGATCGATCCGCCCGATTTCGTCTTATCATAAAACCAGTCCGCCGGCGGAAAAGAATCGCGGAATTCCTTGCACCACATCATTTTCACCTCGCCGAGCCGTCCCATCCCCACTTCATGCGCCAGTCTGCGGTAGACATTCGAATAGCGGTAGACCAAACCGATCTGCAGGATGCGCTGATGCTTCTCCGCGGCCGCGATGATGGCATCGCAATCTTCCAGCGTGTGCGCGACCGGCTTTTCCAGAAAAACATGCTTGCCCGCCTCCAGGAAAGCCACCGCGATCGGCCGGTGCATATAGTTCGGCACGCTGATAACGACGGCATCCAGATCTTCCTTGTCCAGCAGTTCGCGGTAATCGGAGCAGATAACCGGCTTGCTGTTATGAAGTTCCTTTAACGCCCGGGCTACGTTCCCTTCGTTCATATCGCATATGTACAGCACCTCACAGTCGTCCAGTTGGTCAAACCCCAGGGCGTGGTGTGATCCCATATCGCCAACACCGATAAATCCCATTCTGATCTTCCCCATAGCAGCACACTCCTTTTTCGCATTGATTTGCCGCAAATTGTCCGATTGAATACGTGATGGTTATCGCCGCGTTTTTCCTTGCAAAGGATTCGGATTTAGCGAATGTCATCCTGAATAAAATATTGCCCTAAGAAGACACACTGCTTAGATACCATTGTTTTACGCACTCTCCATTCTGTAACGCAAGAAAAAACGGGTTCACGCCATAGGCAAATTTCACGAAATATTTCACTTATATTTGCGGCAAATTTGATATTATTAACATAAATTATTGCACGTTTTTTTCGTTTGTCAACGATTTTTTGCCATTATTGTTTGCGCCTTTTTGCACATATTCCGAGTACGAAAAAAAACATGCCTCTCCGACAAAGAGCGCATGCTTACGGAAAAAATCCGATATTTTGAAATGATCTGACCGCCAAAAGCATGATGATTCCCGAGGATACAAAAGAGGACACCATCTGCTTACCCGCCAGCGAGGAAGCAAAGGATTACCCGGAAATCTAACGGTTGCAACAGCGGCTATTCTCCGAAAAAAGACCTTTTCTAAATTCTAACGGTTGCGAGAGCCGTTATTTGCCTGAATCTAAGCAAAAATAGCCGGATTTCAGCGAAATAAGCGCCATGGCAACCGTTACAATTTGAACTCAACGTACTTGGAACAAATAGCGCTTGTGACAACCGTTAGAATATTTGTGGCTAGATTCACTCTTAATATGGCGCGGTCGAGAGGGCTCGATGATCCAAGGGGAGTTAGCCCACTGGATCATTTTCCATCACCTTCGCATTTTTAACCTCTCATCGTTCCGGTTCCCCATCGTCCGCGGATGGCGTGCGGTGCGTCATATACCTCGCCGATCGCCGAAATGGCACTCGTCGCTTCGTCAAGCTCGATTTCCGCAACCAGGACGTTTTTGTTTCAGCACATATTTTTTGTTCCAAGCATCCGCCATATTTTCAACTCCTCTTACCTTGTACCTCCGCCTCAATCGCGCCTTTCGCCCACTTCGGGATGTCCTTATCGTCCGCGAAGCCGGTCGTGGCGCCTGCTTCATCAGACTGTTTAAGCGCTCTAGCGATCAGCGACGCCATTTCCGCGCGGGTAATGGCGTCATTCGGCTTGAACGTTCCATCCGGATAGCCGCTGACAAGCTTCATGCATTTTATTATTTTTCTTCAGGACGACATACGAAGCAACAGCGGGCGACAAAAGATTTCTTCACCTCCACGTTTTGAGTATCCGTTAAATTTAACGGATGGACGCTACGACTTTCATCACCGGTTTTGTTCATATTTTCACTTTCTATATTTAAATCAATCTGTGAGGAGCGGTGTCAGGACTTAATCATATGTAGTAAAGCACCTATCGCATGGGACAGGTGCCGTTTATTAATTATGACTTCCGCACTGGTCTGATATACTTAAAAAACCGTTCCGGATTAAAATAAAAGTAAATTATTCTACCGGAGGAAGTATCAAAGCAGTAACCAGTGCCCACAAAATCAAAAGTTGCCATTGCCTTTTCAATCTTTTCCTCCACACTGCGATTTTCCTGCTCATAATCAAACGGTCCATGTTCAAAAACAATATACTCGGCTTCGGGAACATCGATCATAAGCATTTGTGGTGGTACTTCGCCTTTATAATCAAAAGGAAGTCGTACACCATAACACTCTGTACGTGGAATACCCCAATCGCAGAGTCTGCCGTCCGGGTCATTAATGTACGCCATAATCTGACCGCTGCCGCCGTTAGATTCGCTCCCACCTTCGTCATCTAGTTTGCCCTTGATACTATCAAGTAAGCCGCAAATTGTTTCGCAGTCCTGTCCCGGAATAAAACTTTGCTTTTGCCAAAAATCCCAATACCCATTACTCTCATAGTTTTTAATGTGCAAAAATTTGTGTGCGGGAATGGTTACAAAATAAATTTTAACATCATCTGTAGATTTCATCATACCAATCTCCCCCAATCCCAAAAAGTAGCGGTCGAAAGGGTTTATTTTTGTGCGAAGAACGACAGGCTTAGGCTTTTTTCGGTATTCACTTGGAGTTACACCATATGTTCCTTTGAAAGCTCTGGTAAAAGCTTCATGTGATGAAAAACCATACTCAAAAGCAATATCCAAAATGCTTTTTTCACAATCCCGAAGCTCTTTTAGCGCAAAGGCTAATTTTCTATGCCGCAGATAATCCCTAAATTGCATACCCGATATTTCCTTAAATTTTCTCGTAGTATAAAATTCGGAATAACCCAACTTGCGAGAAAGAAACCTTAGCGTTATAGCTTCACCGTTACGGTGTTTAATACATTCGTCAATTTCATCAACAATTACTTGAATTTGCTTATGCCACTCGTACATTCGTCAGTTCACCTCGTTTCAACCACCCTATAGTCATTATAGAGTAATGGAAATCGCACTACTTGATTTTACTTGCGGAAAAGAGAGAATCTGTTTTGTTTTGTCCTAACCAAACAACAGTCCAACTTATCGTAATAGCGCAACGGTTACGTGCATTCATCATACATTCGCCTTATCCTTTTGAGGCCACTGCATGAAGCAACCGATTTGCGTTATCCAATAATATCCAATCCAGCGCATCTGCCAATTCCGCCACAACCGCGATTTTTTTGTTGTGCGATGTTTTGCAGCAACGAAATATATGATATCTTGCATCACCAAGTGAGTCGACAAGCAAATAAGAAAACTGTCTTAAAGAAACCCTGCACCAAAACGGCAGGCCCCTTATGAAAACACAAAAAAAGCGGGTTCTGCGCAGATCACGCATACCCGCCCGCAGTTGTCCGTGGAAGACCGCTTACAAAGACAATTCCAAACGTAATTTCTAGGTTTTATTGTTCTGTACCAAGCTCCAATATTCTCACCAATAAGGTCACCGCTTCCGCTCGGGTAATACGCGCATTCGGCCGGATGCTGCCGTCCGCGTACCCGCTCACAATGCCTGCTTCAACAGCGTTCGCGATCGCTTGCTTCGCCCATCCGCCGATTTTGGCCTCGTCCGTAAACGCAGCCGCTGAACCTGCTCCTTCCAGCTTAAGCGCATTGGCCAGCATGACCGTAAATTCAGCGCGGGTAATGGCGGCATTCGGCTTGAACGTTCCATCGGGATAGCCGCTGACAAACTTCATGCCCGCCACGCTCAGGATGGCGCTCTTCGCCCAATGTTTCTCAATGTCTATGAACGATGGCGCCGGCTCGTTCGATTCGCCGCTATCGTCCTTCTTCTCGCCAACAGCCATGACCGCAAACTTGGTGAAGTGATCCACCTCGGCCGTAATTCGATCGCCTTTCACGACGCTGCCTATTTCAATCCATACTTTCTTTGCTTCGTCATAATAGAAAATAGCGACTCTTTGATTGTCTCCTATGAGAGACGGATCGAACTTCATCGAGATGACGATCGGCTTCTTGAAGTTTCCAGCCATATTTTTCGTCAATTCAAAGACGTTGCTGACCAGCGTTTCCTTATCGAATACGAGGTTTGCCGTACTGAGCAGCTTCTCGATCTCGATGCGCAGCTCTTGCTCCGCCGCTCCTGCGCCGATCGTAAGGATAACTTCGTTATCGAGACTAACCTCACCGGTCCTGCCGCTCGGAATAAGGATGGTGCCGTTGGCCGATTTGATAACGGAAGTATTATTGCCATTATCATGATCATTGTCATTGCCTGTGCCGCTGCCCGGCGTCTCCGGTTGCGGAGCCTTCGGTGTCGCCGTCACGGCATTGGAGAACTTGCTCTCGCCCCCCGCTCCCACGGCTTTCACTGAGAACGCGTATCGCGTGCCGTTCGTCAGACCGGTTACGGTGTGTGCGGTTTCTGTGACGTTCGCTTGCACTTGCTCCCAATCGGCTGGATCAACCGGAGCCGCAGACCCTGCATACTTGTAAACGACATAGCGACCCGCTCCAGCCACGGCATCCCAACTCAGCGAAACTTTCCGGTCGTCCGCCAAAGCGGCAAGAAGAACCGGCGCTGCCGGAACCTGCGACAATGTCGAATTGGGCGTCGCCGTCACGGCCATGGAGAAATCACTCTCACCACTCGCATCTACGGCTTTCACCGTGAACGCATAGCTCGTTCCGTTCGTCAATCCGGTTACCGTATACGTAGCTTCCGTTACGCTGGCTTGAGTCAACTGCCAGTTGCCCGGATCGGCCGGCGCCGCCATGCCTTCATATTGGTACACGGAATAGGTGACGTTTTCCGCTGAAGCGTCCCATCTTAAGGTTACGGCTCGGTCGCCGGGCGCCGCCGTCAAATTCGCAGGCGAAGCCGGAACAGATGCTTCATCCGGCGATGGGATCACTTCGTTCGACGGCGCGGACGAGGCCGATTCCCATGTGGCGTTCCTTGCGATCACCGTAAAGGTATACGCCGTACCGTTCGTCAGACCGGTGACGGTGATTGGGCTGTCCGAACCTTCCGCCGTCGCAACAGCTTCTCCGTTTGCCCACGCGGTGACCTTATAGCCTGTAATTTCGCTTCCGCCGTTATGGATCGGCGCGGCAAAGCTTACCTCAGCGGACCCGTCATGACCGACGGCATGCACATCGGCAGGTGCGTCCGGGGCGGTAGCAAGAGCCGAATACACTTTAAATTCCCAGAGTGAGTAGCCGTATTTGGTTCCTCTTTTCGTACCATACATCTGAACGTATCTTGCTTTCACGGGTTCGAAGGAGATTCTATCGATTCCGCCGTCTCCGGTTGTGGTGCTGTAAACGGTGGTCCAATTCGTCGCGTCGTCGGAAACCTGAATTTGGTACGCTTCGCCATACGCGTCTTCCCAATGTAGAGCTACCTCCTGGATGGACCTGCTAGAGCCAAGATCGACATAGATCCACTGCGGATCGGAATAGTTAGATCCCCAACGGGTACTAAGTGAGCCATCGACTGCATAACCGGGCCCCACGTTCGCGGCTTTGGACGAGTTTGCCACTACCGGCTTGCCTTCTGCAAGATTGGGCGGTACTGCTTCATACACGTTAAATTCATGAAGCGAGTAGCCATTTCCGGCACCCTGCTGAACTCCTTGCATACGAACGTACCTGGCACTGACCGGACTGAAAGAAATGTCTTCGATTCCGCCTTCACCCGTCGTCGTTGAGTAAACATCCGTCCAGGTGACAGCGTCGTCCGATACTTGAATTTTATAACTCTTCCCGTACGCTTTCTCCCAATTTAGCCTAACTTGATTGATCGAATATTGATTTTGCAAATCAACATAAATCCATTCATGATCCGCATCGTTTGAACTCCAATACGAAGTTCTGTAAAGATCCGTGGCATTCGAGGCATATCGATTGTCTTTGCTGGATGAAGCGGTCGCGCCTTTACTGTAAGCGAGATCGAATCCGCTGTCGTCGATGGAGGCCCCCTCATCCAAAGTCATGCTTCGGCCTGTGAACGTATCCTTGCCGAGCGTATAGCTTGTCGTGGATGTTTCTCCGTTTCGATCCAGCGTCACGTTCACGGTAATCCCCGGTGTTTCGGGATTGGCGACCGAAATACGGACAGGTGCTGCGGATTCGTCAACGATAACCATTACGGGTTGATCTACTGTGACAATCAAACCGTCTCTCACCGTCACCGTTCCGGGTTGATAAAACAGCAACTCCGCAATTCCCAGAGAATTATGCCGGACAGCCTGGACGGACGATGTATTCGAAAGAATACTTATCGGGTTGTCGCTCGCGTAGCTGCTGACCTCCTCGGAGGTTTTGTTCGGCAATACAATGTATTGATAGGAAGCGTTTGTGGGTTTCACGCCATGATCGAGCCAAATCGAAAAAATCGGCTTGGTCATCGCCTCCGTTGAGCTTCCCAAGATGACATCGCTCCATTTTCCGGTTTTCGTCTCCCGTTTTACTTGAAAATCTGTCGGATTCGGGAATATATAGCCGATATGATCGTTATAGGCCCAGCGTCCGCCCGTTTGCATCGTTCCGTCTGCTAACGGGGTGCCGTCTACGAGAACTTCGCCTATCGCCTGACTTTGGTTCAATGTCGTGTGGATCGGCGCGGTATTCGTCGAAGCGATTCCTGCACCAAGCGCCACCATCTCATCATCGAAAAAGAAGTAGCCTTTCTTTCCGCTTGTATTCAACTTGTTAAAATCAAATGCGGTGGCCCCATAACGCTCGTTTGTCACTCCGCCTACAAACGTTTTGGGATTGTTGAAATTCCCGTCTTTCGTGAGCACGTACGGGGCCGTCGTACCGGGAACATGGGCCCAGTCCATCAACGGGTAAACAGGTCTGTATTCGTCACCGGTTCTCTGAATGGCAGTGGCTCCTTGCGGTGTCCAGTACAACAGGTTATATCCGCTGGGATGAATCGTTCTCCATTCGCCGCCTTTAACCGTGCTGGAGGCCATCTTGACCGTAATTCCGTAGTCCGTTCGCATATGGGAGGAGACAAGCGTCTGCCATTGCGTCATATTGCTCACGTCCAGCCCGTTGCTCGTGTTCGTGCCGATCATGCGAATATTGTCAAGAAAACTGGCAAACTCCGCAGCCCGCTTCGGATTGGCCGTCTGCATCCATTGCATTGGATCTTCATAGAAGGTCAAAGCCGCGCTCGCATAATCCGGCCAATCAGGTCCATTCATCCCCATGCCCAGATCGGCAACATCGCCTTTCACAAGATACCTTGTGCCGTCCAGCAAGTATGACGATAACGAATCAATCGCCGCCTCGCTGTACGAGAACGCGGTGCCCGAGGTAATGTAGGCCCAGAATGACATATCTCTGGCAAAACTTCTTCCATAGCCCGTCGTATAATTCGTTTTTCCATGCATGAAAAAAGACATGTCCGACTGGATTCCCGTCACCGTCGTCGTCACATTCGACAGTACGTTAAACGCATCCACGGCGTTCCGGACGATCTGGGCATCCTCCAGCAATAAGCCGCGGTACATATAATTTTGATTGTACCAGGACGAATTCGCTCCATCGACCGTGTGCGGGCTGCTGTCTAATGTGCCGATAATATTGGAGACTTGCGTTGCCGTTAAATAGCCTTCACATAGAAGCGCAATTTTTTCCAGCCTTAATTGTTTGCCGATTCCGGTCTCCCACCAGTTGGTTGAAGTCGGCTTTACCGTGAACCAATAATCCAGCGCCTTTTGAATCCCCTCCAAAAGTGTTGCACTATGATAGTTTGGATCACTCGGGTCAGCGAATGCCTGCGCCATCGACTGCATCCGGTCTAAGGCAAGGTAGGGCGACCAACCTCTCCCATTGGCGGCGGAGGTTGTACTCGCGTAATCGACATCGCTCCAGCTTCCATCCGGGTTTTGATTGGATAAATAAGTACCAGCCTGTGATTTGAAGGTCCATTCGACCCGACCGTTCGTTCCATCATTTATAATATCTTTGGAGATGTAAAAATCGACCATACGCTTTTTCATCATTTTCATATCAGCGAGCTCTTGAGAAGCATTCGTTTCCCCGGGAGTGCTCGCCGATACGGGCGAGTATAAAAATATCGATGATATCATTAAACAAACCGTAGTAAGACATATCCACCTCTTTACAAACCTTTGCCTTGGGTTAGCCATTCTCATGCTCCTCCTTGTTAAGCTCAAAAACGTTGTTGATAACGCTTTCACATTAATGGATTGAAGAAGGCAGCAAATACTGCCTTCAACCCTTCAAAAAAACGTACTATATATATCCTCCAACGGGATGTCCACTACAGCCATCACTTCGTCCGCGGCACCGTAATACATGCGGATCGTTTGATCTAGTAAAATGGCTCCGCACGAAAACACGACCCCGCCGAAAAATCCATTCACCTCATAGGCGGTTTCCGGCTCCAATACGGGTACACGAGATCTTGCTATCACCTTGGCCGGATCTTTCAAGTCGAGCAGCACTGCGCCCATACAATAGCGATGCTTGCTGTCCGCGCCGTGGTACAGCGCAAGCCAGCCGCGATCGATTCGAATCGGAACCGCGCCGCCGCCCATTCGAGCCGAATCCCAGCCTTGTTCGCTAAGCCCCATCAAGAAGCGATGGTTCCCCCAATGTATGAGATCGGGCGATTCGGCAATCCACATCTCGGGGGAACCGAACGACTTCGGCACCGGACGGTGCAAAGCGTAGTATTTGCCGTTAATTTTCTCCGGGAATATCATGACGTCCTTATTTTCGGGAGCGAGCATAAGCCCGTGACGCTTGAATGTTCGAAAATCCCGGGTCTCCGCCAGGCCAACGCCAACGCCGCGAGCGGAGGCGGAGCTGTAAGTGATATAATACATGTCCCCGATTTGGGTCACGCGCGGATCTTCAATCCCCCACGCTTCCAGAGCGTGTTCCGGAAACAAGGCCGGCTGCGGCTCGATGTCGAAATGAACGCCATCCTTACTTCGCGCCACCCGCAGATGGGATAAGGATGTGAGCATGGCCGTTCGTCCGTCCCTTGCTACGAAGCGCGAGTCGGAGAAATCATAGCTCGGGTCAGCCTTGTCGTAGCGCTCTATAAGTACATCGGTGCCCGCTTCGTTAAGCCGGGGGACAAGCACTTCGTCCACCCGGTCCGATACCGGAGCTTCCGAAACGCGCAGCAACAGAATAATTTCATCCCGTACTTGCGCAACGCCTGCATTAAACGCTCCAAGCACTCGAAAGTCGGGGCGGGAGGGTGCAACGTCCCCGACACGTATAACAGGATTTTGCGCACAGCGTTTTACGTTCATGTAAGATACCTCTTTCCGTCTTTCAATGATTGTTATTTACCGGATGTAACGGCGTCGATTTGCGCTTGAATTTCATCGATCACTTTTTGTCCGCCGAGGCTCGCCATTTTTTCCTCCAGCGTCGCCTTGCCTTCATCCGCAGACAGCACACCTTGACTAAGCGGCAGGAAAAACGAATCGTGAAGCGGCGTAATTTTGGCATATTCCGTCTTCACCTTTTCAGCGTTAAAGCTGAAGCCTGCCGTCGGACTAAGCGTGAAATTAGCCGGGTCGGCGGAGAAGTCGAACCACTTCTTGTCATCCGGCATCATCGTATCCGGCGTGCGGTTCAGCGTTGGCCGCCAGGTCAGCACAAAGCCCGGGAACGAATAGTTGGACAGCGCCTTATAGCTCGTATCGCCGGCAGGCTCCCAATCCTTCCCTTGAATGCCGTATTCCATCAAATCGTGGTTTTCCTTAATGGACAACCAATTGACTACGTCCAGAGCCAAATCGCTGTGCTTGGATGAAGTCGGAATGCAAAGGAAATTCCATTGCTGGAAAGCGGTATACGGCCCCGCCTTATCACCGTTTGGAACGAAAACCTCAAGCTTGTCGCTGCCATCCTTCAGCATATCCGAATATTTCAATCCCTCCACACCGTCTGCAGCATAATAGGTGGCCGCATATTTTCCCTGTTTGAACAAGGTTTCCGCATTTTGCTCCTGCGCGATATTTTTGGAAATTATGCCGTCCTTGTAGTATTTGGTGACGCGTTCATAACCATCGGCAATCATCGGGCTTGCCCATTGACCGACAACTTTCTTGTCCTTGGTTGAATAGGAGAACATGCTGACGCCGATTTCCAGCACTTCATCGAGCGCCAGATTAGCGGATTCGCTCAGAATAAATGGAAGTTTATCGGCCTTTATGCCGTTAATGACGAAGGGTCTGACGTCCTTCTCGTTTTCCTTGACCGTATACAAAAATTTCTCCAGATCTTCGAGCGTTTTCAACTCGGGAAGTCCGTATTTCTCGCGCAAATCTTTGCGGATCAGCAGGCCGTATACCGGGCCTTGGGTGGTGCCGAGCGGAATGCCCATAATTTTGCCGTCGAATTTGTTATATTCCCACATTTCATCGGGAATGGACGCTTTAAGCTCCAGACGCTCGGCCACCATGGCATCCAGTTCCAGCAAAGAATTGCTGGCGATCATCTGATTCATCGACAACCATGGGGCATCCAAATACATATCGAAATCTTCCCCGGCAGACATCTTCACAGATACCGCATTCCCGTAATCGGACCACGGCAAGAAATTAATATTCAAGGCCGCTCCGACGTTATCCGCTTTCAATTTGTCGTTGACCGCCTGCAGCACATCGTCAAAGCCCGCCGGCTTATCTCCCGGGAAATAAGCTTTCAGGGTCACCGTTTCCTTCGGTGCGGATGTAGTGTTTTCCGTATTCGTTGGAGCATTCCCTTCATTGCCGCCAGTCCCCGTTTTGCCTCCGCAGCCCGCCAGCATCAATGACAAAGCCAATACTGTGGCCGTCACCGCGCCAAACCATTTTTTCAATCTCATTTCGTTAACCTCCCTTTATATAATGAAGAAAAAAAGTATCTATGATTAACCGGGCTGATCCGGTTAATGCCGGAAATTCTCGATTACCCTTTGACAGCTCCTACCGTTAGACCTTTGACAAAATACTTTTGAAGCAAGGGATACAGCAAGACAATCGGGCCGATCGTCAGCACGGTTGTCGCCATCCGCACACCATAGGTTGGTGGCGTTACGGCAATGGCTGCGGCGGCGGGAATGAGATTTCTGGCGGCCTCCATATTGGATACCATCCGGCGCAGAATCAATTGCAGCGGGAACAGCTTCTCATTATCCACGAACATCAATCCCATAAACCAGTCATTCCAGTAGTTCAGGGCATAAAAGAGACCGACGGAAGCCAGAATCGGCTTCGAGATCGGTATCATAATTTGAAAGAAAATTCTCATCTCATTCGCCCCGTCAATTCTTGCGGCTTCCTCCAATTCCTCGGGAATTGTGCGGAAGAAACTGACAAGCAAAAAGACGAGGAACGGCTGGCATAATAATGTTAAAATTAGCACCCAAACGGTATTCTGCAAATGCAGCCACTGACTGACCACAATATAAAACGGAATGATGCCTCCGGAAAAAAGCATAGGCAAATAGCAGAAAATCAGAAACGGCGTTTGCAGGACATTCCGCTTGTTGGCCAGAGAATAGCCGAGCATTGCGGAAATGCACAGCGCGCTTAATGCGCCTACGGCGGTGATAAAAATCGTGACCGCATAGCCGCTCAGCAGCACATCCGATTGCAAAACCGCTTTATAAGCGTCCAGCGATAATTTTTGCGGAAATAAAGTATACCCGTGCGCAATCAGTTCCCCCTCGTCCGTAAACGATCCGATAATCATCAGCAGAAAAGGAAACAGACAAAATAAAGTGAACAACAAAATGAACGTATAGGCAAATACCGTAAAAGTCCGATCCGCAGCACTCTGTTTCTGTCTCATCGTTACCTCCTAGAATAAAGCGGATTCTTTAGACACCCTTCGGGTTACCCAGTTGGCGGCAATGACAAAGATCAGACCCATAACCGACTGGAACAGGCCGACCGCCGAAGACATGCCGAAGTCATGCAGCTGTCTCATGGAGCGGAATACGAAGGTGTCGATGACGTCGGTAGTCGGATACAGCAAGGAATTGTCTCCAATGATGGCATAGATCATGGCAAAGTCCCCGTTGAAAATCTTGCCTACGGCCAGCAAAGTCATGATCATAACAGTAGGAACGAGCAGCGGCAGCGTAATGCGCAACACAATCTGCAGCTTAGATGCCCCGTCAATCCGGGCAGCCTCGTACAAATCCTCCGATATGCCGGTAATCGCGGCCAGAAAAATAATCGAAAGATAACCGGCTCCTTGCCACACGCGAATAACCGTCAGAATGAAAGGCCACAGCTTCGACTCAAACATCCAGTTGACCGGTTCCAAGCCGAAATTTTGCAGCCAAGTATTGATCATCGGCTCTTCCCCGCCGAATAAGGATTGGACAATCATTCCTACCACAATCCAGGACATAAAATAAGGAAGAAAAATGAGAGACTGCGAAATTCGTTTGAAATACTTATTGCGAATTTCATTGAACATTAGCGCGATTAATACAGCAGCCGCCGTAGTAAACAAAATGAACAGCATGTTCAGCATCAGCGTGTTGCGCAGGATGACCCAGAAGTCATCCGAAGTAAAAAAATAGTTGAAGTTTTTAAAACCGACCCATTCGCTTCCCGTAATTCCTTTGGCAAAATTATAGTCTTTGAAGGCAATCATAATCCCGTATATGGGAAAATAACTGAATACGAGAAAGAACAGCAGCCCCGGCACGGCCATAGCATAGAGAAAAGGATTACGAACAATATGCTTCAGCTTGGACCGTTTCCTTGCATTAAGTTGGTATTGCATACTTTTACTTCCCCCTTTCATCAAAACAGGCATTCGCATCTGCGTCCCGTTATTTATACCGTTACCTTACCGAGCCCTCACCGCAACGGCAATTCCGGCAAGCTCCAATTTTTCCTGCAAGCGCAGATTTATGAACTTCCCAAAAACAACACTACCCTCGAAAATAACCGATTCTGCAGACGGGACTACTCGTTATGCTATAATTAATAATCTAAAAATGATAAGAATCGGAAGTTATAATAACGGGGGATTCAGAGCAATGAAGTTCAGACTTCCACTTTTCACATCGCTGAAGCGGCATCCTACTTATATGAAACTTATTTTTTATTTTGTCAGTGCAAACGTTCTGGTTCTGGCTGTATCTTTTGCGCTGCTCTATTGGCAGTCTTCCCAGACGCTTCTGGAAGAGATCGGCGATCATTCCGAATCCTTGCTATTGAACGGTGCCCGGAACACTGCGCGTCTGATGGAATGGTCTTTGGAATTCAGCTTCTCCTCCAGCGATGACAGTACCCTCAAGGTGAATGCCCTTTCGGATCAATACAGCGATTTTGAAACTTATGGGGTATGGAGACGGCTTATCGAAATCAAGAACGCCAATCCGTCTATCGATTCGGTATACCTAATCAACGATTACACAAATACTGTAGTAGATTCCAGACTTGGATTGAGTGATGCGGAAGCTTTTTACGACCAGGACATTATTAAGCGTTTGCAGGATCCGGCTACAACGGATCACAGCGTTCTCATTCCGAGAACCTTGTCCATTCCGCTTGTCGGGATTAAGGCCAAAGAGGTGATTAGCATCGTAAGATTTTACGAAAAAGGCAGTTCCATCTCGGCTTTCGTTCTGAATATAGATACTGATAATTTAATGACCTTGCTTCAGAACAATTCGAATTATGCGAACAGGTCGGTCACTGTTCTGAATGATCGGGATGAGACGGTTTTTAGCAGCATTCCTTTGAATCAGGAACAAATTGCGGAGCTCAGGAGCCAAGGGAATAAGGGCGAAAGCGGATGGAAGCTGTTTCAGCCCCGCAATCAGGAAGAGCAACTGATGGTTTACGCAGGCTCCTCCATTAAAGGGATTCAGGATTGGAGTTTTATCGAAACTATCCCGAAGTCTGTCATTTTGGGAAAAATCACTGTTCTTCGCAACACAAGCCTGATCTTGTTCCTCATTCTGTTCATAGCATCATTGACCGTGATCGTTCTGATTTCCAAACGGGTGTACTCGCCTATTCAAGAACTGATTAGCAGAGTGATGCGCCAGCATCAAGCGGAAAAGCCCGGCGAAGGATATAGCGCAAATGAACTTGACTACTTATCCAATGTGTTTACAGCCCAACACAATCGGATTTATGAACTGACCGAGCACTGGCGGCATACTAAAATTCTGGGTAGGGAGCGGTTTTTACGGGATTTTCTGGGGGGTATCTATCATACGGCAGAGGAAATATGTGCTCAATTTCAAGAATGGGGAATTGCTCTGCCGGAAGATCAGCTGTCGGTGGCCATCTTCCGGATCGACCACTTCTCGGAATTTACGGAGGCCTACCCGGAAAAGGACCGGCGTCTACTCCGATTTGCAATGTCCAATATTATTCAAGAGTCGCTGCAATTTTCCAAGCACAAGCTGCAAACGGTGGACATGGGGAACGATCACGTGGCGGTTGTCTTATCGGCTCCATTGTCCGAAGAATTTGCAAAGAAGCTGCAAGTATCTAAGCAGTTAATGGAGCAGTATTTGTCAATCGGCACGACCGTCGCTTGGGGTAGGACGTTGCCCAGCCTGACCGACATGCATGAAGTATATATGGAGACGTATGAACTGACGCAGGAACGGTTCCGATTCGGGCACGGAGCGCTCGTCGTGAAAGCATGGCTGGCCGACGCGCCCGGAGAACTGTATCATCTGCCTGTGGACAAAGAGCGGCAGATCGCTCAGGCTCTTCCCAAGGGTAACGCGGATACGGTTCTGGAAATCATACGCTCAGCCGTGGTCAAGCTGCGGGGACTGCCCTATTTTGAATGTAAAATGTCGCTGATTACCTTGTTTATGAACATACGCCGGCTTATGCAGGAGCACTCCAGTCAGCCGCTGCCCAGTTCATGGGGGCTGACTTCTATCGAGAATCAGATCATACAGCAGGAGACGATGGAAAACGTAGTGCCTTGGATGGAAGCGCTTATAACCAAGACGCTTGAAGACATTGAGGCTGCCCGCAGTCTGTCCAAAAACGCGGCCCTGATCGAGCAGGCGGACCAGTTCATTGAAGCACATTTAACCGATTCGAACTTGTCCGCAAAAATGCTGGCCGACCATTTGGGTCTGTCCGTGAACTATTTCCGCAGTTTGTATAAAGCGGAGACAAACCAGTCGATTACGGAAAAGATATCGGAGAAGCGCCTAAATTACATTTGTCAGGAGTTGCTTGCCTCCGACTCGCCGATTGAGCCGATCATCCAGAAATACGGATTTTCGTCGCTTAACACGTTTTATTCCATCTTCAAAAAGGTGTATGGAATGACGCCAGCCCAATATCGGAGGATGCATAAAAACACCACATCCTAATAAGAATCCTTTTAATTACCTTTAAACAAATGGATGGTCCGTACAGGCCCATCCATTTGTTCTTCCTAATGCACTGCTATGAACGTTACCAAATCATCATTTTTTAAACTGCGGCAGATGCTCTTTATGCGCTTCCAACAATTCATCCAAAACCACTTTAGCCACGTCGCCGCTTGTCACCAGGGGATTCAATGTAAATGCCTGTAGTGCTGTTGGGTAATCTCCTGTGACGGCCGCTTCAATCGTCAGCTCTTCCATCGCCTTCATTAACTGCAATAGCCCTCTTTGAGCGGACGGGAATGCGCCAAAATGTACAGGCTCCGCACCGTGTGCCGTAATCATGCTCGTAATTTCAATGGCACTGTCATAAGGCAGATCGCTAATCGCCCCGCGGTTGCGTGTGTTGACTACCATGCGCGTTCCTTTGTTGTTATAGATGGCATTAATCACTTCACAAGCTGCGTCGCTGTAGTATGCTCCCCCGCGTTGCTCCAGTTCTTTGGGCTTGTAATCCAGGTTGGGATCTTTATAAAGCTCAAACAAACTTTCTTCCAGACGTTTCACTACCTGCCCGCGGGTCCCTTCCTTATCGGCCTCTTCCAGCTCTTCTTTCAGCATGCTATCCGTCATGTAATAATAACGATGATAAGGACAAGGCAGCATTTCCAATTGACGGATTTGTTCATACAAGAAGCGCATGTTTTTTATATTTTCCACGATTTTTTCCGGTTTGGCATCGGGACCGTACAGTTTATCGATCACTTCAGCGGTAAGTTCTTTGCCGTTTCGGTCATAGACTTTGTGCCAGTGCAGGTGATTAATGCCGGCAAATTTGAAGAACAATTCTTCTTCGTTTTTTTCCAGTACAGCAGCTTCGTTCTTAGTCGCCATAATCGGAACGTTGCATAAGCCAATCACCTTCTCCCACCGGCCGTATCGCAGCACGGCTTCCGTTACCATTCCCGCCGGGTTCGTGAAGTTGATCAACCAGGCATCCGGGCACAGTTCTTTCATATCCTTGACGATCTCCAAGATGACCGGAATGGTGCGGAACGCTTTAAACATGCCGCCTGCTCCGTTGGTTTCCTGACCGATCATCCCATGGCGAAGCGGAATCGTTTCGTCTTTAATGCGAGCATCCAAAAGGCCTACGCGGAATTGGGTTGTGACAAAATCGGCATCCGCCAGCGCTTCTCTCCGATTCAGCGTCAAGTGAATGTCACAGTCGATTCCCGCTGCCTTTACCATTCTTTTTGCCATGGCTCCGACAATTTCCAGCTTCTCTTTCCCCGCTTCAATATCGACAAGCCACAGTTCCCTAAGCGGAAGTTCATGGTGCCGTTTAATAAACCCTTCGATCAATTCAGGAGTATAGCTTGACCCGCCGCCGATCGTAACGATTTTTAATCCTTTTTTCATTGAAATACCCTCCTTCGTTCTTCGTTTCTTTTGACAATTCGATTGTAGATGATGTAATGCATTACAGGTCAAACCCTAATTTTAGGGGTTGTTCAACTTTGTAAGTACTCAAAACAATGCTATGCTTAATGTGGAGGTGGGCCACAGGTGGCAAATATCCAAGAGATCGCACGTCTTGCAGGGGTTTCTACGGCAACGGTTTCACGCGTAATTAACCGGCATCCTTATGTAAGCGATATAACGAGAGAAAGAGTCTTAAACATCATTGAACAGTTGGATTATGTACCCAATTCCAATGCGAAATCTTTAAAAAAAGGCATGACCCGGATCATTGGGGTTATCGCCGTTTCATACAGTACACTGTTAATGTCGCTCATACGCTCATTTCATACGATTGCCCAAAAATACGGATTTAACGTCATGCTTTTCATGACAAACGGAAACTGCGATAAGGAACTTGAAGCTCTTGAAATGTTGCGCAGCAAGCAGTTGGACGCCCTGCTTTGCCTGCTCCGCACGAATGAGTGGGATGTCATCGAATCCTACACGAAATACGGACCGATTGTAACTTGGCAACGTCTCGTCAGTGACACGATACCGTCCGTTTTTATGGATCAATATCAAGGCTACATGCTTGGCCTCGAGTATCTATACGCCAAAGGTTACCGGAAAATTTTAAACGTATACTCGTCCAAAGGCCTGAATACCCTGGGACGAATCAGAGCCTATGAGGATTTTATTCAAAAGTACGGATTAAAAGATAAAGGCTTCCCGCAATTTCATAATAAGATGACCATTCGCGATGGAGAAGAAGTAGCGCGATGGTGGATAAAACAAGCGGACAAGCCGGATGCGATTTCCTGCTCGACCGACGAGGTAGCGGCAGGGATTTTAACGGAGCTGCGACGCGCCGGATTTTCGGTGCCGGATGATGTGGGAATTATGGGATTTGATAATACAGACATCGCTCACCTGCTGGATCTGACAACCATCCATTATCCCGTAGATAAACAAGCAGAGAATGCATTTAATATTATAAAGGGAATGCTGGAGCAAGCCGTCCCTAAACTGCATTCTCTGGAGTTTAACGTGGTTGAGCGAAGATCGACATAGATTTAATGAAGAGGGCCCGGCTCTTTCCAGATCATCCATTTGGCTTCAAGCATTTCGGTTGATTTAAGCAACGCGATCGTATAGGCGTCCCGCACGCGCTCATTATAGAGGTCGGAAGTATGAAATTGCTCGATCATTTTTCCGTCTTTCATCACTAAAATATCTTGGCACAGTCCGGGCACAAGCGAGAGGTCATGGGTAATAAACAGAAGAGACAACCCTTGTTCCCGCTGAATGGACTTAAGCAGTTCTATGATCCGCTGTTGCAATACGATATCAAGGTTCGAGACGATTTCATCACAGATCAATAGTTTGGGATGGATGATCAGCGCTTTGGCCAGGCAGGCTCTTTGGTACTGGCCCCCGCTTAATTTACCTGGCCGGTATCTAAGAAGTTCCTCACGAAGCCCCACTTTGTCCGAATACTCTAAAATTCTCTTTTTGCGTTCCGTTCTGTTCAAGCTTGTAAAGTTCTTTAACGGTTCTTCCAGACACTGAAACAAGCTCAGCGCCGGGTTTAAGGTTGAGGCTGTATTTTGCAAAACAATCTGAATATCGCGATACCATTCTTTATACGCTTTTATTCCTTTGCGGGGCAGGTGTTGCCCGTTAAATATAATTTGCCCCGATGTCGGCTGCTTTAAGGCCATGATCAGCTGGGCCAGCGTGGATTTACCGCTGCCGCTCTCGCCTACGATAGCCAGGGACCCTCCAGCTTCTATCGTAAAATGGATGTCACTCAGAATTTGCTTTCCATTCATTTTTTTGCATAGCTGCAGCACTTGGAGCATTCGGACCGGCACCTCCTTTGTTAAGGAATCTTTGCGATCGATACCTGCATAATTGTTTGGTATATTCCTGCTCGGGTTGTCCTAATATTCGCTCGGCGCTCCCCTGCTCGATGATTTCTCCGTCACGCATCACACCGATCGTATCCGCAAGATAACTGGCCAGAAGCACATCATGCGTAATAAACAACATACTCCTGTTCAGCTCCGATATCAGATGGTGCAATAAGGAGATGACTTCAGCCTGGGTGGTGACATCAAGGGCGCTCGTCGGCTCATCGGCAATCACTACCTCAGGCTTTAACAGCAGCGCCATCGCAATCATGACACGTTGATTCATTCCGCCGCTCAGCTCATGAGGATAACTTTTCATCACGCGCGCCGTATCGTTCAAGAGCACTTGAGACAGCATCTTTTCCGCTTGTTGCTCAGCCTCATGCCTCGATATCGGTAAATGGCTAAGCATATGATCACCTAATTGTCTGCCGATCGGGAGCGCTGGATGCAAGGCTTGCTCAGGGTGCTGAAAAATGACGCCCACCTGTTTCCCCCTGATTTTGCGCCAGTCCTTTTGGGATAAACGATTCAGGTTTTGGCCGCGCAACAGGATCTCGCCCGACATTTGCAGACCGGCAGGCAGCATCCCTAAAACAGCTTTGCTTGTTAACGTCTTGCCGCTTCCGCTTTCCCCCAATAGGCAATAAGTTTTCCCCGACTCCAAACAAAAACTGCTATTGTGTACCAGCGGCTGGCCGAATGCGTTCCGAATATGCAGATTTTTTATGTCTACTACGGTATCCATTATTTCTCCCTCCTGAGCCGCTCGCCGACAATCTGGAACGAACAAGCGGTCAGAAAAATCATCAAGCCCGGGAAAAACCCCATCCATGGAGCAACCTGCAAATAATTTTTCCCATCCAATAACATAACCCCCCATTCGGGTGAAGGCGGCTGCGCGCCAATTCCCAAGAAGGATAAACCGGATAAAGTCAAAATCACCTTGCTTACATCCAGAATCAGCATGGTTCCAAGCTGCGGGGCGATATTCGGGATCATATGCCGGATTATCGTTCTCATGCCAAACGATCCGCTTACCCTGCTGGCCATAATATACGGCTCCTTTTTCACATCATGGATCAAACCGCGAATTAATCTTACGTACTTGGCCCACCAGGAAAGAATCACCGCGAAATAAACATTCTCCATGCCAAAACCGAGAAAACCAACCACCACGATGGTGAGCAGGACATTCGGCAAGGCCGTAAAAATATCCGTCACGCTCATCATCAACAGGTCAAGTTTATTCCCCCAAAAAGCGCTCAGCGCGCCGACGAACAGTCCGATCAACATGACGACGCTGAGGACTATGAAAACGGGGAACACGGAGTCGCCGATCCCGTGAATCACCCGGCTTAACAAATCTCTTCCCAGATAATCCGTTCCAAACGGATGAGCGAGGCTTGGGGGAAGGAGCTTTGCTTGATGATCGGTTTGGAACGGGTCATAAGGTGAAATCCACGATGCGCTCAGCCCGGCAATCATAAGAACCGCAATATACAACAAAGCCGCTGCAGGAAGTTTATTCGCCCAAACGAGGTTCATCATAGTTCCCACCTCTGTTTATCAAGATGAACACGCGGATCGGCCACAAAATAAAGGATATCGGCCACAAAGTTAAACCCAAATATAAAAGCGGCCACCAGCAGCGCACTCCCCTGAATGACGGGAAAATCACGGCGGTAAATCGCCTCGAGCATATATTTGCTGAACCCCGGAAAACTAAAAATCGTTTCCGTGATGATCGAGGCTCCAAAAAAGCTTGGCAAGCTGGTCGTGATTAACGTCAGGATCGGGATGAACATGGCGCGGAATAGATAAGCCGGATAAAAAATAGCGGGCCGCAAACCTCTGGCTCTTGCCGCTTCAATATAAGAGAATTTACTGTATTGCACGGTGTATGAGCGCACCATCCGAATGAAGTAAACGCTTTGGATTAGGGAGATCGCCGTTACCGGAAGCACATAATGCTGTACGGAAGAGCTGCCAACGATCGGAAGAACGGGCCAGATCACACCGAAAGCATACATCAGCAGAATCGCGAGCCAGTATAAGGGAATGGATAGCCCCAAAATGGTAACCGAATAAACTACGCGATCCGCAAACGAACCTGCATTCAAGCCTAACCAAATTCCGGCCGGTATTGAAATAGACACCGTAAGTAAAAAGGAGCCTACGATCAGGGTCAGCGTCGGTTCTAAACGGTTCATGATTTCGTGTAACACCGGTTCGCCGGACATAAAGGAATTTCCCAGTTCTCCTTGGAATATCTGAACAACCCAAGCCATGTATTGCTGAATAAACGATTGATCAAGCCCCCATTGCGCCTGCAAATGAGCCACCAATGATCGCTCCGGCACCGCCCCGATGTTCAGCAGCATCATCGACGCCGGATCTCCCGGCGCCAGACGCATTAGGGTGAAGACGAACAATGAAAACAGGACCAACGTGAGCATTAACATCAACAGACGCTGGGTAATGGAACGCAGCATTATTGTGCTTCCTTCTTCAAGTGATGCCACTTTACAGGATCATCCTCTATGGCATTGAAAGTAAAGCCGGCCAGTTCGCGCGTATGAACAAAGGTTTGCTTGGCGTAGTAAACCGGCACCGTCATCGCTTCCTCATGCATGCGAACAAACACTTGGTCAAATAACGCCTGCTGCTGCTCTGCCGAGACGGTGGAAGCAATCTGATCCAGCAGGTCGGACAATGGCCGGTCTTGATAAGCAACGCCCGGCGCTGACGGTGAGCTGTAGAATAAAGAAGACAGAAATCGGTACGGCAATTGCGCATCCGCATAAGTCCGGTACATAAGCAGGTCATATTCTTTGCTGCTCCATAACGTATCGTAGTAAGCGGCCCGTTCCTGATTTACGATGTTTATTTGGATGCCGATCTGCTTCATGTTGTCCTGGAAAATTTCCGCCATCTCTTTCCACTCCGGATATTCTTCCGTTTGAATTACCAGTCGCAGCTCCAGGACTTGTCCGTCTTTCTCATAAAGCTGCTTTTTCTCATTCCATTCGTAGCCCGCGGCTGCGATCAATTGTTTTGCCTTCTCAGGGTCGTAAGGATAAAAAGGCTGGTTATCGTCCGTGACAAAGGCGACTTCCCGTTGAAACAACCCTTTGACCGGTTCACCGCTGCCATCCGTGTATTTACTCGTATCATTTCCGTAATTGATCGCCTGGCGTATATTTTTATCCGACAGAGCCGCATGGTTTTGATTGATCACCAAAAAATAGGACATGGTGCTGGTGCCCGTTTCTACCGCATATTTGCCGTTATTTTGAAAAATACTTAGACTTTCCGCCGGAATATTGCCCACTTCCCCGCCCGCAAGATCTACCTCTCCGGATTGCAGCGCAAGCACCCTGGCCTGCGGATCCGTAATGACTCGAAAAACAAGCGAATACGCCGACGGTTGCTCCAACCAATAATGTTCGTTTGCAACCAGAACCGTCTCGACTCCTTGCCGATAGCTGCCTATTTTCCAGGGCCCCGTGCCGATTGCTTGATGAAATTCTCCATCCACATCTCCCGCAGGAGTTACCGCGTTTGGACTCATGATCCGAAAAGGCCTGGCCTGGCTAAGCTCATACAAGATTTGAGTTGCGGTTTCTTTGAACGTAAGTACGACGGTGTTGTCATCGGGGGTTTCAATTTTTGTCAGCAACCGGGAGATTTCATTCGTAGCGTTCTCTTCTCTGCCGACCGCCCGCTCCAAAGAAAACTTAACAGCCGCGGAATTCAATGGACTGCCGTCCGAGAATTTCACTTGTTTTCTTAGCTGAAAAGTATATTTCTTTCCGTCAGCGGAGATTTCCCATGATTCGGCCAAGCCGGGAACCATTTTGCCTTCCCCTTCATATCCCACCAGCGCATCATATATAGCGGCATGCACATGCCGTGCTCCATTGTAGGTCGCGGCATCGAGTTTATCCCCTTCCGTATCCTGGGTTACCGCTACAACGATTTGTTTGTCTGTTTCATGGCCGGCATCGGAAACCGGACTTTGGGCTTGCGTACACCCTATAAGCAACAACAACGTCAAAACGGCGGCAACACTGAAACCATATCTGCTAAACATCCCTACTCCTCCTACTTCTTCTCCTTCGATGTTGGCGATTAAACGGGCGCAATGATCATGGCCACTTGCAAACAGAGTAATCTTTGTATATTATTAATCGTAATTGTTACGATTTGCAACATATTTTTTTAATAAAGGAGACCGGGTTAATGACTGAGCATAAGCTTGCAGAGCAATATCGTGATTATTGGGACAAAGGAGCAGCGGTGTATGATGAAATCGTTAATACCGAATTTGCAACGGATACATACGATCAATGGAACGCGATCCTGAGTAATCTTTTATCCGGAAAACGGAATTTAAAAATCCTCGATGTTGGAACGGGGCCCGGATTTTTTGCGGTTTTGCTTAGCCGTATGGGGCACCGGGTTACCGCCATCGATTCCTCGCCTGAAATGGTGGCCAGAGCAAAGCAAAATGCGCAAAAATACAACTGCAATATCAGGATTGTGGAGACGGATATCATCGAATACAAAACTGAGGAAACTTTTGATGTCATCATTTCCAGGAATGTCACCTGGTTCCTATACAATCCTGTTGCGGCTTATCAAAATTGGCATGGGATGCTGGGCGACGATGGCCAAGTTATTATTTTCGACGCAAATTGGAATTTGTTTTTGAGCCATCCCCAGGAGGCAGAGCTCTTCAGAAAAGCCAAGGAGGAGGCGATCGAGCAAGGTTACTTGCCGTACCGCGAAGAGCAAGACATCGAGGAAGGAGATCGACTGGCGCTCACCTTGCCATTGACTTATGTAAGAAGACCTGGATGGGACAGCGAAATGTTTAAATTTATTGGCTTTACTAAAATCCAAGTCCATGAAGGGTTCGATGCTGAATTTTATAGTCCAGGAGAAAAAATCCTAAACCGCCACAGACCTATGTTCGCGATCGTTGCCGAAAAATAGACGCCTTGCGGCGTCTATTTACGGCTCTGATTTCTATAGTCCTATTCCCATACGATGGTTGTTGGCCCTTGTTTGATTTTTGCGAAAGCTTCCTGCTCGCTTCGTATTTTCGCCAATGATTTAACCAATTGCGGAACGTTTGACAGTATTTTCGCATTCACGTATTATGAATGATAATCATTCATTAATCAAAAAGGAGGGGGATGAATATTGGCAAACTTCTCTGATGGGAAATACCAGCTTATTTTAAACGCGGCCATGGAGGTCATAACGGAAAAAGGATATGATAAGACGGTTATTTCGGATATCGTAAAAAAAGCGGGCGTTGCCCAAGGAACGTTTTATTTATATTTCTCATCCAAAAAAGCGTTAATCCCCGCGATTGCAGATCATCTTCTTAGCATCACTTTTGGTAAAATCAAAGAAAAAGCACAGGATAAAGAAAGCTTTTGGGACGTTTTGGAGGTTGTAATAAGCGAAACCTTCGACATCACCGATTCATACAAAGAAATCCTTGTCCTTTGTTATTCCGGTCTTGCGATCGATCATTCCATGGAAAAATGGGAAGCCATCTATTCTCCTTATTATGATTGGCTTGAGAACATATTAGTGAAAGCCATGAACAATAATGAGATCGTCAGCGATCTTCATGCCAAATGGACGGCCAAACTTCTCATCAATCTGATTGAAAATGCTGCCGAACGATTTTATATCGGACTTGAACAAGAAGAACCCCTGGACGTTTATAAGACGCGGGTATTTCATTTCATCAAGAGATCATTATGGAGAAACTGAAGCAAAGTACCGGCAAATCTGCATTTATTTTTTTGAAATATTATGACTGACGTTCATTCATTAATCGTGCGGTGACTTTTTTTGAATTTTCGGAAAGGAAAAGGGTCTATGAATAAAGGTTGGATTTTTGTCCTTTTAACTTCTCTATTCGAATTGCTTTGGGTCTTTGGATTCAATGTTGCCGATACTTGGTGGCACTGGGTTATCATCATGGTCATAATTCTCGTCGATATGCAGTTTCTTGCAAAAGCCTGCGAGTCATTGCCGACCGGCACCGTTTACGCCGTTTTTGCAGCCGCAGGTACAGTGGGCACGGCCCTAATGGACATCCTGATTTTTGATGGGGAATTCAGCATTGCAAAAGGTCTGTTTATGGGGATTCTGGTCATTGGGGTAATTGCCTTAAAACTATTCGACAATAAGCCGGAAACCGGATCGGCAAAAGGAGTTCGTTAATATGGGTTGGCTATTCGTATTGATTGCTGCTCTATTTGAGCTGACTGGAGTCATTGGTTTAAAAAAATTCAGCCAAAAGAAATCCATGTTGAATTTGCTGATGTTTTTTGGCGGATTTGGAGGTTCTTTTGCCTTTCTTTACGCTTCTTTTAATTATCTGCAAGTCAGCATCGCCTATGCGGTCTGGATTGGAATAGGAACCTCCGCTGCCGTTCTGGTAAACATGATCTTTTTTGGTGAATCCAAAAGCATCGGGCGCATGATAAGTCTCTTGATCATTGTCGTTGGTGTTGTTGGTCTCAAAGCAGTTTCATAACTTAAAGAGATGACTCCTGATCCATACAGGAGCCATCTCTTTACAGCCTGGCGTTGTTCCCGCCCCGTTCTATTTACTTAGTGCCCGGTACTTGGATACATACGCTTCCGCCAATTCCGCGATTTGGTCGTAGCGGCCTTGCTTCGCCGGAGCCGTAAGGTTGCTGCCGATCCCGACGGCGATACAGCCGGCCTTAAGCCACTGTTCCATATTTTCCAGATCAACGCCGCCGGTTGGCATAATGCTGACATGCGGCATCGGGCCCTTAACGGCCTTGACGAAATCGGGACCGAAAGCGCTGCCCGGGAACAATTTCAGGATGTCAACCCCCAGCTTCAACGCCTCCTTGATTTCGCCCAGCGTCAGAACGCCCGGCATATAAGGAATTCCGTAGAGGTTGCAAAGCTGCGCCGTTTCCTTGTCGAACGACGGACTAACCACAAATTCCGCCCCCGCTAGAATGGCAATTCGCGCCGTAACCGGATCAAGCACGGTACCGGCGCCGACGACCGCCTGCTTTCCATACTCGGATACCAGCCGGCGGATGGCTTCTTCCGCGCCCGGCGTCGTAAACGTCACTTCTATATTGGTTAGGCCGCCTTCAATACAGGCTGCAGACATTTTACAGGCATCATCCGCATTTTCCGCCCGGATTACCGCTACTACGCCGCATTCCTGCAAATTTCCCAACACTTTTAATTTTTTCATAGAACTCTTCTCCTTTGCCTCTTTACTTTGATTATGACTAGCCAATATGCAATTAATAAAGTTTACTAAATTATTTTATTAAAATAAAATTAAAATCTACTAATTTTCTGCTTCAACTTGATACTAAACACAATTATCGGCTCCGTCAATGTTTTTTTAGAATTCCCGTAAATAACAATAAAAAACGGCTAACTTTTGATCTATTTTATTGGCATCCTCATAGTAAATGTAAAGACCGGCATTGTACAAAACCGGTTTATATGATATTTTGAGGATAATTAGTCTTTAGGGGGAATTTTACATGTCAAAAGCCTTGGCCGCCGTCACTTTCGGCGAACCGATGGTCATGTTCCGCGCCGATGAAGTCGGCGAACTTCACGAAGCTGCTGCTTTCTCCAAAGCACTGGCCGGAGCCGAGAGCAATGTAGCGATCGGTCTCTGCCGGCTCGGTCTTCCAACCGGCTATGTCACGAAACTTGGAGAGGACAGTCTGGGACGATTTATTCTGGATGCCCAGAACAGAGAGGGCATCGATACCTCCAGAGTCAAGTTAACTCATGAGAAACCGACCGGCTTGCTTCTTAAATCCAGAGTACTAAGCGGTGATCCGAAGGTGGAATATTACCGTAAAGGGTCCGCGGCCTCCACCCTTGGTATCGCCGACTTTGACCCGGCTTACTTTGCTTCAGCCGGTCATCTGCACGTCACGGGTATTTCGGCTGCGCTTTCACCATCCATGCTGGAATTCTCGCGCCATGCTATGGACTACATGAAAAGTCAAAACCGGACAATCTCGTTTGATCCCAATCTGCGGCCGGTATTATGGAGCGACCAAGAGACGATGATTCGGACGATCAACGAGCTGGCCTGCCGCTCCGACTGGTTTTTTCCCGGCATCGGCGAAGGGCGCCTGTTAACCGGGTTGGAGGAGCCTGAGGAGATTGCCGATTTCTATCTCAAGCAGGGCGTCTCGCTGGTCGTCATCAAAATGGGGCCGGGCGGGGCTTTCTACAAGAGTTTACAGGGCCACGGCTTTGTGCCGGGCTTTAAAGTGGAACGGGTTGTCGATACAGTCGGCGCGGGCGACGGATTCGCCGCCGGCGTGATTAGCGGACTATTGGAGAAGCTGGATGTCCAGTCGGCTGTGTCCAGGGGGAATGCGATCGGCGCGCTGGCGGTTATGTCGCCGGGCGACTCGGACGGCCTGCCAAGCCGCGCTGAATTGGAGGCATTTATGGCATCAGCCGTAACTGTCAGTTAAAATCGCGATATTAAAAGGACTTTGACCTCCACACGCTGAGGAAGTCAAAGTCCTTTTAGGTTCTTGCCGGCTTTACCGAATCTCCAATTTTTTCACCGACTCCCCACGCCGAAGCGCGGGCGGAAAACGGTACGTAATAGGTATCGGTCTGTCCCGATCCTCGATCCCGGAAAGAATGACTTTGGCGGCTTGAACGCCCATCTCATGGGCGGGCTGACAAATCGTGGTGATGACCGGGTTGTAGATGCGGGCAAAGTCGGCATCGTCTATGCCAATGACCGACAGTCGCTCGGGAATGGAAATCCCCAGCCGGTTGGAGGCTTTCAACAGCTCGGCCAGCACAATATCGTTGCCGGCGATCAGCGATGTCGGCGGCTCCGGAAGCGCCATGAGTTCCGAGAGCCGGGCTCCGAGCTCCTGCGCCGGAGCACTCACAAGATATTCTTCCCGCAGCGGCAAGCCCGCCTCCTCCATTGCTTTGCGGAATCCGCCAAGCCGCTCCTTGCGCGGAGTAATCCCTTGCTCCCCCAGCGGCAGCGTCATCATACCGATCCGGGTATGCCCGTTATGGACCAACTCTTCTACTCCCATTTTGGCGGCAATTTCGTTATCAAGCAGCAAGCTCTGGGTGCTGACGCCGTCAACCAGACGGTCAATGAAAACGAACGGCATCTCCAGTTCGCCAAGACGGCTGTAGGCCGAAGATTGATGCCCCGTAGGGAACACAATCAAACCGTCAACCTGTCTGGCAATCAGTGTTTCAATATAGAGCTGCTCCTTCTCCGGATTTTCGTCAGCATTGCAGATCAAAACCTGGATCCCCCGGTTCTGCAGCTCGCTTTCGATGGCGCGGACGCACTGGATGGACAAAGTATAGTCGATATCCGCCACAATGATCCCAACGAGATGAGTGCGATTCTGCTTCAGACTGCGGGCAAGGCCGTTCGGCCGATAATCCAACTCCTCAATGACTTCGGCGATCCGCTGCCGCGTCGCTTCGCTCATATACTTATACCGCTGGTTCAAGTACTGGGATATTGTGCTTTTGGAAACGCCGGCCCTACGGGCGACATCGTCGATAGTCAGCTTTTTCATCATTAAAGCTCCGCTCTTTCCAAATAAGTTTTGTGCAAAAACAGTTCATATCTTTCATAATAACACAGATTCCGGTCCGAATAGCCCAAAAGTAAAAAAGCCCTTCTTTCACAAACCCGATTCAGGACATGCCTTGTTAGTCCCTACCTCGGTTTGTTTCCGGAAAGGCTTCCGAATATACGAGATATCCGAGCTCAATAAGTTCCAAAAGCTCCCTTGCGTTTATTTCAGATATTTATCCAGCGTTCGCCGCACGGCCCCCTGAGCTTCCAGCATCTCATAAAACATGCCCTCAATTTTCTCGCCGAGCCCAATCGAGTACAAAGGAACGCCAAAAATCTGCCCATCCTCAAGAATGGCGCGGACTCCCGCAGTTTTATCACCTAGTTTCACCCCTGCCAAATGTCTTTGCAGCGTTTCCAAAAGCGGGTCCGGACTTAAAGTGAACGGCTTGCCTTCATCGTCCACGCCCAGCAAGTAACGGCACCAGACGGCGATCGCCAACGGGATGGCCGTTAAACTTTCCGGGTTAAGGTCTTCCCTTCGCATGTAGGATTTGATCGTTTCACCAAAACGGATGCCTACTTTCTGCGAAGTATCGGTCGCAATCCGCTGCGGGGTGTCGGGAATAAACGGATTCGCGAAACGTTCCTGCAGCACCTCGTCCAGAAACCCCTTGGGACTCAGGATGCCGGGGTCGACCACGACCGGAAGCCCCTCGGTGTAGCCTATCGTTTCTACGAACTTGCGCAGCGTATCATCCCTCATCTCATCCGCAATCAATGTAAATCCTAGAAGACAGCCGGAAACGGCGAGTGCGGTGTGGAGCGGATTCAAACAGGTCGTGACCTTCATCGTTTCCACCTTGTTGACGGTGTCTCTATCCGTGAATATAATCCCGGCCTCTTCAAGCGGTGGACGGCCGTTTGCAAACTTATCCTCGATCACCAGATATTCGCTGATCTCCGCATTGACGAAAGGCGCGGTATACGTGTGCTTGGAGGTGACGATCACCTCCATATCGCCGATCCCCTGCTCCAAGAGCGCCGCCTGCACCGTTTCCGACGGACGCGGCGTGATTTTATCGATCATGGACAGCGGGAACGTAATTTTGTGTTCATCTTCAAGATAGTCGATGAATCCGCCTTCAACCAAACCTCTCTTCGCCCACTCTTTGGCCATCGTCAAGACGGCTTGGTTTAACTTGTCTCCGTTATGGGAGCAATTGTCCATGCTGACAAATGTCATCGGATACCGGCCTTTCAAATAACGGCGGTACGCCAGCGAAGTGACGATGCTCATCGCATGAATCGGCTGTGCTGGACCGTTCGCGATATCCTGTTCCACGATCCCTAGATATTGGCCGTTCGGACCGGTGAGCGAATATCCTTTTTCCGTAATGGTGAAGCTGGCCATTTGCAGACTCGGCTGCTCAAAGATTTCGATCAGGCGGCTGTAATCCGCTGCCCGATTTTTGTCCGCGGCAAGGGCTTCGACAATGCTGCCGACCACTTTCTTCTGAAACTCGCCGCGCGCGTTCATCAGCACCAGCAGCGTCAGATTGTCGTAAGGCTTGTAGACCTTGTCGATCATCTCAAAATCAAACGATTCCGCGGCGATAATTCCGGTATCCGCTTGGCCGCTGTCCAGCAGCTGTTGATGGGCATTCGCCACGAATCCCCGGAAGATGTTGCCTGCGCCAAAGTGAACCCACCGCGGATTAACCCGCGTATTCGCCGCTACCGTCTCCAGTTCGAACTTCGGCAGCTCAACGCCCGCCGCTTCCCAGGCGGATCGGCCAGCCTTTAGACTTTCCCGGCTAAGACGCAGCATTACTTGGCCTCCCTAGCGTTTTCCAGGCTGTCCCAAACGCCCAGCAAATACATCACGCCCAGCGCCCGGTCATACAGGCCATAGCCCGGACGGCAGTTTTTCTCTTCTCCCCACAGATGCCGCCCGTGATCGGGACGCACATAACCGGTGTATCCGTTTTCGTGATAAGCTTTTACAACTTCCGCGACATCTACGCTGCCATCGCGCCCGCGATGGGACACCTCGATGAAATCTCCGTTATCAAACACTTTCACATTACGGATATGCGCAAAATGAATGCGGTCATGGAACTCGCGGATCATCGCCGGCAGATCGTTTTCCGGATTCGTGCCCAGCGAGCCCGTACAGAAAGTCAGGCCGTTGTACGGACTGTCCACGGCGTCCAGCATACGGCGGATTGTGTCCCGGCTGCGGATAATGCGCGGCAGGCCAAAGATCGGCCAAGCCGGATCGTCGGGGTGAATCGCCATTTTAATATCCACTTCTTCACATACCGGAATAATCCGCTCCAAAAAGTACTTCAGGTTCGCAAACAGCTTCTCTTCCGTTACATCCGCATAGGCGGCGAACAACTCATCCAGCTTCGCCAACCGTTCCGGCTCCCAGCCCGGCATCGTGAATTCTCCGGCCCCTTTCAGAATCCGGTCCACCATCTCCCGCGGATTATCCGTAATGGCAGCCTTTTCATAAAAAAGCGCGTTCGAGCCATCCGGAAGCTCCTTGTACAGTTCCGTGCGCGTCCAGTCAAAAACCGGCATGAAATTATAGCAGATCACCTTAACGCCAACCTTGGCCAACTTGCGGATGGTGTCGATATAGATGTCGATATATTTGTCGCGCGTCGGCAAGCCGATTTTGATATCATCATGAACGTTAACGCTCTCAACGACGGCGGTGCTGAAGCCTTTGCTGGTGATCTGATCCGCCACTTCCTGAATCCGTTCCATTTCCCATACTTCCCCGGCCACCTTGTCATGCAAAGACCAGACGATTCCCATCACCCCGGGAATTTGCCGAATATGGTCAAGCGTAATATTGTCGTTCCCTTCCCCATACCAGCGCCATGTCATATTCATCTCAACAATCTCCTCCTTCTTGTATACAAGATTGAGTTGATCATAAAATACAAGATCGAGAAGCGTCTGTAAGATTTATCACCCGGCCTGAATTTTGTTTATGTTAACATGATGTATACCAGATAAATTCAAAAACCAAAGCAGGAGTCAACATGTCCATTAAAGCTGAGATCATGAAATCACTGAAAACCGAAATCCTTACCCTAAAGCTAAAGCCCGGCGCCATTCTAAGCGAAACCGCCCTATCCGAACGTTTCCGGATCTCCAGGACCCCGCTTCGCGATGTGCTGAAGCAGCTCAGTCTGGAATCCTATATCGATATCTATCCCAAAAAAGGCAACCTTGTTTCCTTTATTGATTTGGAGTCGGTCGAACAAATGATTTATTTGCGAAGCGTGCTCGAAAAAGAAATCAGCAAAGATTTGTCCGCCCATCTCCCGCTCAAAGGAGTTCATGAGCTCAGGGAGATCCTGGACAAGCAGCAGGCCGTCATCGATGAGGACGAGGACAGCGAACGATTTCTGGGCCTGGACGACGCCTTTCACCAGTCCTTGTTTCAATTGGCCGGGCGAGAGTTCCTGTGGAATTTGATCCAGCAGACGAGTGTCCATTACGCCAGATACCGCAGACTGCATATGTTGAGGAAGGAAAAGCTTGTGGACATCCATAAAGAGCATCAAACCATTCTCGAAATGATGATGCATAAGGAACTGGATAAACTTGACGAACTGATCGACCATCATCTGCGGGAAGATATTAATTCACGGTACATGCAGGAGAATTTCTCGGAGTATATTAAGGCATAGACGTTTTTCATAGCAAAAGCGGGGCCGAAGCCCCGCTTATCTTGTTATTACTGGGCCAAGGCGGTCAGAGGGCTCATAATATGCTGAACATACCGCTTAACCCCATGCGGCAGCTCCTCGGGCGATGGCCTGTAAGAGACGAAGGCCGGTAAATAAGTCCCGTTGCACCGGCTCAATGTTCATTGGATCGGTCGCAAATATTCGCTGAGCGTAAACCAATTGTGTCCGCCAGCGCGGTATCCCTTCTCCTCCCCGCCTGTCGTTGTCGCCACGACAAACTCTTTGCCCCTCAAATGGTCGCCGCCGGGCCCGAATGCCCATCCGAAGGTCAGCACATCGTCTTGGAATATATAGAAAGTTTGAAAAATTGACGGATCTGGGCGGACATCTGATAAAGAGCACGATCGAGCATTCTATCGGACAAGGTTTTTCGCATGAAAGCGTTCGTGTCTTGGTGTCCCTGCACATGCTGCTTGCCTTTGCACGATTATCCCTTTCGTTCAGAGGGGAGGGGTTGAGGGCTAGGGTAAGGGATTAATAAGGAAAAAATGAGCCGGTTCAGGTAAGAATTTCGGCTTGATGAGGGAACATACGTTTGGTATAATGAAATAAATGGAACTTATGTTCGTGAATTCTTGATTCGAGGGCGAGTGAACATAGAGGTCAATACCGGAACGAAACTTCAGCCATTCAGCAGCCGTTACCAAAGCGAGCAGGACTGCATGGAGGCGCTGATCGCGATGAAGTGGCCGAGCGGCTTCGTTTGCCCACGCTGCGCTCACACCCGGTGCAGCCGTCTGGCTTCCGGCATATCCCCTTGTTCGAGTGCGGAAAATGCAAGCCTCAAACATCGCCTTTGGTCGGCACGATTTTTGAAGGAACGCATCTGCCCCTTGCGGCAGCAGCTTGATAGAAGTGGTTGAACGGTGCCGGCATTGATGCAAACGGATTCTAGTTGCAGCAAGATCACGGTCCTTTCATTTTTTCCGGTGTCTTGCCCCATCCCTCCGGTCAGGTCTGCTTCACTTCTCCGAAACCTCCTTCCCACAAACCTGTCTAATGATCTCGAACAGTCTGCTTCTTACAAACCTATCTCTTCTCATGAATTTATCTCTTTCTCTGCTTCCCTGATCAAACGGGATAATCGTGCAAAGCGTCCGGACAGCGGATGTTGATCTGCCTCAACTTTCACAATATTCCGTAAATTGGATGAGTCATCCATCCGTGCCTCTAGGTACGCTAAATAACAAAAAGGTTCCTGCTCTGCCGGAAAAGGCAGAGCGGGAACCCGTTCTATTTAGGCAATGTCATAAAACAATACGCAACAAATCGATGTCAGGCCGTGTATCATCGTTACTATTCTGTAAGATGTCAACTCGCTTAACTAACTCTTGGCCAACCGGTACAATGACCGGCGTCACGAATGGATAACCGGCCTGTTGAATAAGCTCGATATCAAACATAAGCTTTATTCCTTCCTATTTCTTGATTAGGCCAAGCCGTTCGAATTCTTCCAGCGGCGCCTCGATCTCCTTCATTTTTTTAACCAGCTTTTCAATCATGGCTTTTTCAATTTCTGGATCAGTCAACGGATTTTCTTGCTTTGGATCCTTTTTCATATCAAACAGCAAATTTCCGATTCCGTAAGAATTAATATAGTTTTCAACAGGCAGCTGCAATACGGGCATGCCGTTGGTAAAGCGATTTCCCGGGACCAGTTTCACTTGCGATAAGGAATCATCGGTAAAGAAGCCCCTCATTCTTGTCATCGCCAGCGTCTGATTAACCAAAGGTCCGTTATCCGGTTTGGCCGAGCTGCGCATATACACGTACCTGCCGTCATACACGCCAACATGTCCGCCATTGACCCCAAAAAGAATTTCAGCATGATGACCCATTTCCTCTTTGATCATGGAGATTAAAGACCTGCCGTCACGATGGTAATCATCGGAAATATTGAAATAATCCAACAGGGTTGCCGCAATGTCTACGGTTTGACACAATCCATCGTAAACTTTCCCGTCATTATAATCTTCTCCGGGGATATGCATAAAGAACGGAAGATGGATAATTTCTTCATACATGGGTGCAATATTTTTGCCCAGCCAGTCATGTTCTCCCAGCAGGAAGCCGTGATCCGTATTGACGATAACCAAGGTATCTTCCCACATGTTGTGATCATCCAAAAAGTCCAGCACCCGGCCCAAATGATAATCACACATGCTCAGCAATGCAGCATATTCTTTTCTCATCCCGTCGATTTGTTCATGATTACTGTCCGAATCGATTTTTTGATACTTTGGCCAAAAGGGGATGTCATTATCTTCCTTGCAATCATATAGCTGCCGATACTTCTCCGGAACATAAAAAGGCTCATGGGGATCGAAGCATTCCATTTGCAAAAACCAGTTATCCTTATCATGATGGTGAGCAAGAAAATCCAAGCCGGCCTGAATCGTTTGAACGCTGGACATGTCCTCTTCGTTTACTTGTCTGGTTCTGTTGGCGTAATGCTGTACTGCCGAAATTCCTGTTTTATTGAAAGGGTTTTGATTATCCATGGACATTGCTTGGCTGCGCGGAACCCAACGGTCGCCTTCCTGCCCCCTAAACCCTTCCCACGTCGAATAACGGTTATGGTACGTAGCTCCGCCATCCTCGAAATAATGAGAATGATCCGTGACCAGATGACAGTAAACCCCCGCTTCCTGCAGCCTCTCAAAAACCGAGTTATCAAAGCTTTCCAGCGGCCCCCAGCCACGATGCAGGAAATTATATCTCCCTGTATGCAGTTCTCTTCTTGCCGGCATGCACGGCATGCTTCCGCCATAAAAGTTGGCAAAAGTCACGGTTTTCTCTCTTAAACGTTCAAAGTTAGGCGCTTTTACCCAATCGTTTCCATAGTTAGGCAAAAAACTGCGGGTTAATGTATCAAACATAATCATAAGAGCTCTCATGGTTTCTCCATCCTTTTGAGTTGCTTCTTTATTTTCACGGCGGTTATTTAACGGCATTTACGCTTTTGCTGTCATTCCAGAAGACAAGGGTAAGCAAACAAGTGACGATAAAGGCCATCGTAATTCCGATAACAGCCCCGAAAAAGCCCATGTCGAAGTTCCCGTGGTTAATGTAGTTCGGCAACGCCAAAATTCCCATACCGCCGACCACATAAGCTTTGGAGCCCAGAAATCCCATGACCCCTCCACCGATGGAAGCCCCTGCAAGAGTAAAGATAAAAGGATACTTATTGGGTAACGTTATACCATAAATGGCCGGTTCCGATATGCCGAAAATCCCCGTCGCAAAACATGGAACGCATAGCGTCTTCAGCTTGGAGTTTTTGGTTTTCAAAAAGACGCCCAGCACCGCACCCAATGTGGCGAATGGCGTGCCCAGCATCAAAGCCAGAAGCGGATCGAAGCCAAATTGGGCTATCGTAATTAAGCTAATAGGTATCAATCCCCAATGCAGGCCGAACATCACAAACACCTGCCATAATCCGCCGATAAACAAACCCGCAAGCGTTGGATTCAAATCATATGCTCCCTTGGCCAAAAAGCCCAATATAGCTCCTAACCAGGTCGCCGCAGGACCAATAATTAAAAAAGTGAGCGGAACAATAATAATCAGAGTGGCAAAAGGCACCATAAACATTTGAATCACCTTGGGCAGAACCCTTTTTAACCATTTCTCGATTTTGGCGGCAAAGAAAACGGCTATGATTGAAGGAATGACCGACTGCGCATACTTCATTAACAAAATCGGTACTCCGAACACCTCAAAGTATACAGGCGCCTGAAAAATCGTTCCCTCAAAGAGGGTATAGATCGGTTTTCCTTCACTCAGTAAAGCGGTCAAACTTGGATAGACCAGGGAAGCTCCGATGATGATGCCCAAAATGGGCGACAATCCAAACTTGTTTGCGGAAGTATAGGCCAAGATAATCGGGAAGAAATAAAAGAAGGTATCCCCAATCGCCCATAATAAAATATAAGCCCCGGATTGCGCGGACAATACGTTCGTGGCCAATAAGACCGCCGCCAAGCCTTTGGCGATGCCTGAAGCTGCTAAAAGACCTAATGCCGGTGTGAATACGCCCGAGATCACATTGATAAAGCGATCAAGTACCTTTGCCTTCTTGTCGGGTTTTTGAGCGGCTGACGCACCTTCGCCTTCGGATAAAGCATCACCGCCGCCTTGTTGTCTTGCCTTCACCACTTCCTTATATACATCGGCTACATGCGGCCCAATGACAACTTGATATTGTCCTCCGCTTTTTACAACCGTTACTACTCCATCTAATTTCTTTAAATCTTCTGTCTGTGCCTGTCCGTCGTCATGTAATTTAAACCTTAAGCGTGTCGCGCAGTGTTCCAAACTTGAAATGTTGCCGGACCCGCCTACGTTTTTAATGATTTCCTTAGCCAGTGCTTCATAGCTCATCCTGTTTGCTCCTTCCGCAGCTGCAAGTAGTTCTAATCCGGATTAGTCGAACCATTGCCTTTAAGCAAGCGCTTACGATAAACTTAGTATAAAGTCGCTGCAAACGAAAAAAAACACTTTCAAAGAACCTTGGGAAATTGTCCAACATTCAGAAAATGATTGGGAAAGAAAGGATTTACGATGAAGTTTGAAAAAATCTTAGAGAAACATTATGCCAAACTAAATGAATTGGATCACCAAATCGCTGCTTTTATTCTGAGCCACAAAGCGGAGATTTCTAACCTCAGTATTGTGGAATTGGCTGAAAAAAGCTTTACCTCCAAGTCCTCCATCTTCAGATTTGTACAAAAGCTGGGCTTTTCAGGCTACTCGGAATTTAAATATCTGATTCAATGGGACAATCACAATAATCAGACTTCTCCGGTCATTCCGATTGAGCATGTTGGGCAGCAATTGATTCATATCTTGAATAAAACAAAGCAAATGGATTTACCAAAGCTGTATGACAAAATCTATAATAGTAAGCGGATTTATTTGCTGTCTACAGGATTGAGCCAGCAGCTTCAGGCCCAGGTGCTGCAACGCAATTTCTTAAAAATGGGCATCAGCATGAGCCTGATCCCTTTAGACATCGGAACTCATTTAACAAGCGCGGTCATCGAAAAATTGGAACCCGAGGATCTGTTGATCGTATTTTCATTTTCCGGCGAAAATCATGCCATGAAAGAAGCCTTGGCCATACCTTTACTTAAAAAAATTCCGGTTATATCCTTTACAAACACCAGTCAAAACTGGCTTAGTCATCATTCTGTCTTTAATATTTCAACTTATTCTGAAGACTCTGATGAGACTCATTTTACCTCCAGTTTCATACACAATATTATTGATTTAATTACATTTGAGTTTGAGCAATATCTTAAGGAGAAAATGAGTGCGCGTTTAAAATAAAATACTGTGTTCTTTTTTATGTGTTTCCTTCGCATACTTCCTCCTTTCAGTGCTGCCGCTACGCATTAAGCTATTTACCGCTCACTTCTCATCCATCAGCTCTTGGCTAAGTCTCATAATCTGCGGAGCCAACTTCTCGCGCTGCTTTTTCGTGATGAAGTTGAACAGCGGATAGGCTAGAGCTACGCCCGCGATACCGATGACACCGACGACGATCCCCGGAATCAGCATGGCGTTTATCCAAAGCAACGTGCAGCATAGTCCAACGCCAATGAGCAGCACGCCGATCGCCCCGACTATGATCGAAATGATGGTTCCGGGTGTTTCAGTGCTTTTATCCAGCTTGCGCAACTGTTCCATCTTGTTTTCTTCTTTGGGGATATACTTTTGACGGATGCTGTTCACTTCCTCCTGTTGCTTTGCGGAATACATATAGGTAAAAGTTTTGTTTTCGTTTTCCATGTCCAATGCCTCCCTTTAGGTAAATGATGAAGCTATATTTCAGAATGAGCGAGCGATATTTAGATGGATATTTTTAAATCGCATCCTCGGTTCCTCTCCTCAGCCTAACAAGGAAGGTGCTTCCCTTTCCCGGTTCGCTTTCCACCAAAATTTCGCCGCCGACAATATCAATGACACGTTTAACAAGGGCAAGTCCAAGGCCGTTGCCCTGCATTGCATGGGATTTGTCGCCCTGATAGAACTTCTCAAAAATGTGCTTTCCTACCTCCGGGCTGATCCCGCAGCCTGTATCCGATACCTTGACCACGGCCCAATTTTCTTCCGCTGTCAGACTGACGCTCACTTTACCGCCCGGCTCGGTAAACTTCACGGCATTGGAAAAAAGGTTGTTCCACACCAGCGTCAAAAGTTCTGCATCCGCTTCAACCGCGATGTCTTCCTCAATGTCTATGCCGATCTCCAACGTTTTCTTTTCCCATGTGTTTTCAAACCCCAACAGGCATTCGCGAAGCTGCTCGCCCAGGTTGTATTTTTGGGTTTCTGGAAAAATCCGTTGATTTTCCAGCTTATTCAGTTTCAAAATGTTGGTGATCAAGTCCGACAGCCGCCGGGAAGCTAATGTGAGCGTTTTGGCATATTCCATCCGCTTCTCTTCCGGCAGAGCAGGGGTTTGCAGCATGGTCGAATAATTTTGGATCACAGCCAGCGGTGTCTTCAGTTCGTGGGAGACATTGGCGATAAAGTCCGTACGCAATGTTTCGATACCGGAGAGTTCTTTCGCCATTTGATTCAAATTTTCGATAATGATATCGAATTCATTTCTGCTATTCGGTCCATGAATGGGCTGGATACGTGTCTTGAAATCGCCCTTAGTGATGCGGCGCGCGGCTTTCAGAATTCGTTTTACGGGACGCTCTACGGTAAATTTCCGGCGGATACCGTCAACCAGGCAAAAGAGTGCACTCAGGAAAACCACATTCGCAAAGGTCATTGGTGCGCTGCGCGAGATTACCGCCTCCGGAAGATCCAATCCCGCAAAAAACAGCAGGAAACAGCAGCTGACCACAAAGGAGATCACCAGGAAAAAGAACAGATAATGCCAAGGAGAAAACAGGCTGCGGGTCACCCGTATGTCTGAATCGTACCCTTTCATTTCACCACCGCCTTGTATCCCAGCCCATGCACGGTAACGATTTCAAAGTCCCTGCATTCAGAAAATTTGTCCCGCAGTTTTGTCATGTACACATCCACGGTTCTGGGGCCGGAGGAGGTGTCGGAATCCCAGAACTCGTCCATCAACTGCGAACGGGTAAATGTTTTCTTCGGATAGGACAACAGCTTGTACAGCAGGTTGAACTCGCGGACGGTTAATGGGATTTACTCGTCCTTCAAATAGGCCGTATATTCCTCGCTATCCAGGGTCAGGCTCCCGATTTCCAGCCGTTTGCTGGACGCGATCTTTGCTCTGCGCAGCAGGGCGCCAAGTCGCAAGACCAGTTCGTCCAGGTCGATGGGTTTTACCATGTAATCATCGATCCCCGCACGAAATCCCCGCTGTTTGGAAGCAAAATCATCCCGCGCCGTCATGAAGAGAATCGGGATCTCTTGATTCAGGCTCCTGATGCTTTCGGCAAATTCAAAGCCGTCCGTCCCTGGCATCATGATGTCGGAGACGATCAGATCGAACAGATTTCCGTACATGGCGTCATATGCTTCATTGGCGTTCAGGCACCCCAGAGCCTGATACCCATTCTGATTCAAATAAGAGCAGACAGCGTGATTTAACTCCCTGTCATCTTCCACAACCAATATTTTAAACATAGGCCACGCCCCCATGAATTTTCTCCTATTATAACAGAGAGATATTAAAGTTATGTTTGCGGTTTCCCCCTTGCATTAAGCAACTTCAAAAAAAATAAAGCCGATGCGCGTGATCAATACACGCACCGGCTTACTTCCGTTACTGGCTGTTGGAAATCAGCTTAAGTTTTGCCATCATCGGCTAGTCTGTTTTATTGTCTTATCTAATTTCAGAGTTGGTTTTAAAACGAATCAATAAAATTAATGAATACCGCCGCCATCGGTATAGAGATGCAGGTCGGTTACCATTAATTTACCATCTACCTCTCCAAAGGTATTATATTCTGTCACAATCATACTAATTGTTGTATCAGGTGAAGCCTTTGGTGTTAGGTACATATAATAAATCAGTGTCGCTGTATTTCCATCCACAGTAATATTCATAATTGGTCCCATTTCCATATCGAATTGGTCACGTTGAGATTTCATCGCAACTCTGTAATCGCTGTACTTCTGCTTTTCGCCACCAATAGCTGTAATATCAGCGTTCTCAGCATATAAGCCATCCGCAATCTTTAACCAAGACTCATAGTCTGGTTGCCAATTTCCCCACCAATTAAATAAAGTTAATTTGATTTGATCAGAAAGTTCCTTTGAATCTCCGTATAATTTTTCTGCTTCTTTTTGGGAAGTCAAGCGCAACTCCTTGCTATTGTCCTTGGTTACTTCATTCATTTCGTAAATTACCTCGTGGGATTGTGAAAGAACTTCACTTCTTGTTGACTCATTTGCACTCTGGCTTGATACATTTGAACTACATGCTACTAAGCCAAAAACAAGAGTAGTTGCCGCAAATAATAAACCGATTTTTTTGAATGTTTTAGTCATTTTTTTCTCCTTAGAAGGTTATTGAACAGGCCAATTCAACCACTTGCGTGCAGTTCCGCCAAGTATAGCCGCACGCTCCTGGTCGGACAGTTTAAAATTCCCCTTAACTCCGTACAGGATCTCTGACCAGTTTTCTCCCCGCTGATTGACCGAAAAGTCGCTGGCCCACATGATCCGATCCGCGCCAAAGCTTGAAATTGCCTTGCGCAGAAGGGGCTGCAGGTCCTCACCGGGGTAGACCGGGGTGTCGAACATTTCTGAAGCGTGGGACCATTTCAGCGCAATATTAGGAAATGTAGAAAGCGCCAGCACTTTATCAAACAAGGCCTGCTGTTCCTCCGGGGAACGCGCCGGGACGGCACCGCCGAACATCGTACGCATAGCATTGCTGTAAAGTCCGATATGATCAACAATGATGCGCAGGTTGGGGAATTTCTTTGCAGCATCAGCGATGAGTTCAGGATGATCGGGCAGGTAAAGAAACAGCGGAAGACCGGCTTTTTCGGTAGCCGCCAGGATATGATCATACTCGCCGTCGGCAAAGGCTTGCGTATCTTTGAGCGTCATGCCGGGAATAATTCTTATCCCGCGTCCGGATGGCGCATCACGGACCATCCGAATGATAGCTGCGTATTCCGGGTCCATTCTATCTACCCTGAGAACCCACGAGAAGCGTTCGGGGTAGAGTTGGGCAGCCAGCTCGGCCGTTGGGTTGATAGGCCGGATCGCCCCCTCCGATAGATCATGATGGGGTTTATAATCCGTACCCGGCAGCCAAAATTCATCAATCAGCACAGATTGAATCCCCATCGCATCCATCGCAGCCAGCGTTTCCTCGATCCCGCCTGGCCCAATATGGATTTGCGTGTCAACCACATCCAACGCCGGCGCGCTCTGCCGCTCATCCGACTTTTTTTCGGACCCCTTAGTTTCAGCTTTAGTATCCATAGTTTTGGCAGCGGAAATGGAAGCACTGCTCCAAGCGTTGAACGAAAAGACCACCGTTAACAACAGAAGGAGTGGCATCATCCGTCTCTTTTTTGTATCCTCCATAAAAACCTCCATTTTAGAGTTTTGAGCTTTCGCCATGCGATGATAACCGGCATTGCTTCGTTACAGGCTGTTTTCAAATCAGCTCAAGTCTTGTAAAGCCCATCTGGGCACTTAAGCCAGTCTTCGTAACCGGGCTTCCATTCCTCCCAGGCGCGATGCAGACGATTTTTGATTTTTTCTTCGAAGTTTGTTTTCCAAATGAATCATCCTTTCGTTCTGATGCCTGTATTGTATTGTGCAGTTGTTTTTAAGTTGATTACGAAATGTTTAAGATATATTAAAGTTAGTAATATCCTTGATGGCAGGTTCCAAAATTCAAAAAGCTCCTGAATCTCCACAAAGGGAAACTCAAGAGCTCTTTCATTTGTTAAAGGCTGACGAGAGGAATCGAACCTCCAGGGGGGGTAATATAGCTGGAAGGTGTAGTAAAAGTGAGATCAACAGGTCAAGAAATCGTAAAAATAATCACAAAGCCTATGAACTTACATTAAACATTCTATTTTCAGAATCAACCCAACCTGTCTGCACCTTGCAATTGAAATATCGGACATCATTCAGAACTTGAAAAACCCCCGGTTGAACAATAAATTTCACGGCAATTTCCCCTTTATGTGTTAGATTACAGTTTTTATCAAAAACCACAGAATTGGCACAAATAAGGATGGCAACATGTTCAGAGCCTTACAATCCTTAATTTTCAAGATGGAAAGACCTGAGCTAAAGATTAGGAAACCACCTACAAGCGAGATTTCAGTTAATAATTCTGCAGAAAAACTCGATAAATATCCTGAAAAGAGATATATCCCCCCTTGCCATAAAAATAACAGTACTGCAGATAAAGCAATCCCAATTCCATAGGTTGATGCCAAAACCAGCGAAGTGACAAAGTCCAGTGTAGCATTTGTATACAAATAGGTGTTGTCGCCATGAAGAGCACTTTCCATCGGGCCCAAAATGGATAATGTTCCAACACAAAACAACAATATTGCCGTGGAAAGTCCTGGCCCAATATTTCCTATTGTAAAACTCGCAGTAAGTTTTTCAAACTTTTCATGCAAACTCAACATGGAGCCTATCAGACTTCCTGCTGCCAGACTGATAATAAACATCACTGGGAAATGGCTGTTGGGCATATTTTGAACAATAGCGTGAATGCCTAGACCACAGGCTGCAAGTCCCATAGCGTTATATAATGCATTTTGATGTTTTTCCCCTATTCCTTTCTTCAAACATGCTCCAACTGCACTGCCGATCAAAATAGCAGCAGTGTTTACAATGGTACCTAACATTAATCCTCCTCCTTTTTTGAAACACAATAAACCCTCCAATAGTTGGAGGGTCAAGTTGTTTTATATGGAATTTGTATTTCGGTAGTAAATTTTGAAGGATCGTTGGTGAGTCCGTAATCTATTAAAGCAAATTCAAATGAATCTCCTGCGAGAACATATCCCTTTTGTTCCATGTACTGAAACATTTTGACGTAGGCCGGCTCCGCATCCTTGTGTGTACCATGAAAGCGCAGGGTAAGATAACATCCGCCCGGCAGACAACATGTGTCTTTCACATCATCATCCCCTGGCTCAAGAACAACAAAAATGGCAGAAAATTTATCAAAATTCCGTTTCAATAGATTTTCGGATGAAATCGAGACACCGACCTTTCCGAGAAACATAACGGAGTTGAGAGAATTCTTTTGCTCCAATTCTCGGATAGGATGTTCCAAATCCTCTGCAACGGAGATTTCTTTCTTCAGCATGACAAGCGTCCTGTCGTCCAATGTGCGCTCTTCTATTCTGCCGTATTCAGTTTGTGAGGCATCTTCAATTTGCTGAATCCGACTGTAAATCTTCTTTTCTATCCGATCCAGTCGTTTCCGTTCCTCATCTACCTGTCTTTTTTGTTCCATAAGAATTTCAAGCATTTTTTTATCGTCGCGATTATCAAAAAACTCGCGGATAATAGGAAGCGGCACATTTAAAGAGCGAAGATAACGGATCGTATTCAGGCACTCAAATTGACGTGTAGAATAATACCGGTAACCATTCTCTTCATTGATAAACTCCGGCTTCAGCAAGGATATTTTGTCATAATGCCGAAGCAGGCGGACATCTATATTAAACAGTTTGGAAACTTCTCCTATTGAAAATAGTTCATTCATAATGTACCTCTTTTTTATATATGGATAAAGTTACAATACCATGCTAGAGTGCAAAATAAAAACCCTTCTCGAAAGAAAAGTTTGGTTTAACGAAGCGGCTGCTGAAGCCGATGAAAAAGCAGTTTGACAATCCATTCACCAAATCCTATAATTTAATAGTAATATTTACGATTAAGCAACTTACCCTATTTGAAGGAGTGAATTAGATGGCAACCTTACAAGATCCTCGCATCCCTGTTACGGTCTTGACGGGGTTTCTCGGCGCCGGAAAAACGACCCTGTTGAATCATGTGTTAACCGCAGAACACGGCCAGAAAATCGCGGTCATCGTCAACGAATTCGGAGAAGTCGGCATCGACAACCAACTTGTCGTTGGCGCAGATGAAGAAATATTTGAAATGAACAACGGCTGTATTTGCTGTACGGTCCGGGGCGATCTTATCCGCATTCTCGCTGATTTGAAAAATGCGAAGCTCGGAAAGGGCGGTCGCCGTCAAGCCGATTTCGACCGCGTCCTGATCGAAACCACCGGTTTGGCCGATCCCGCCCCGGTGGCGCAAACCTTTTTCGTTGACGACGAAGTTGCCGATTTCTACAAGCTGGACGCGATCGTCACGGTGGTGGACGCCAAGCATGCCGGACAACATCTGGATGAGGGCCATGAAGCGCAAGAACAAGTCGCCTTTGCCGATGTACTGCTGCTCAACAAAACGGACCTCGTTTCCGAAGAAGAGCTTGAGCAGTTGGAAGGGCGCCTGCACGCGATGAACCATGCGGCCAAGATCTACCGTACGCAGCAATCGCAAATTGAAATCGACCGCATCCTGGGCATAGGCGCTTTCGATTTGGAGAAGAAACTGGAGGTTGAACCCGGATTTCTGGAAGAAGAACACCACGATCACGATGACGAGGTTTTCTCCGTGTTTTTCCGCGAATCCCGCCCGCTCGATTTGAAAAAGGTGGAACGTTTCATTAACGAATGGCTGATCGAACATGGCGTGGACACGTTCCGCTACAAAGGGGTCCTCAATATCAAAGGCAGCAAAAAAAGAGTGGTTTTCCAAGGCATTCACATGCTGTTCGGCGCGTATCCGGACCGGGACTGGAAACCCGATGAGGTGCCGGCCAGCGAATTCGTTGTGATCGGGCGAAATTTGGACGAGGAATGGTTCCGCAAGCAGTTTGCCGCCTGCGTAGCCGACTAAATCGGATTGGTGTAAAAAAGAAGCGAACACGCTAACGTGCCGCTTCTTTTTGTTTTCTGATTAGCTTATGCAGACCTAACGGCTTCCTCCAATTTCCTAAGCAGAACCTGCTTTGAAAAATGCTCCCCGATAAAAACGGCCACGTCTTGAACTTGACCTTGCGGCCGGATCGAAATCAGTTCCAATTGCCCATAGGCAAATTGAAACATCACCCGTTCCCCGGTTTCCTTGGATGTAAAAATGCCTTTTGCCCGGTAAACCCCCTTGGGCAGTTCCCTCATCACCCGCTCCAACTGGCCGCCATCGATCGGTTCCGGAAAATAGTGTGAACACACCATGACATGATCGTAGGAATGATGGTGTCCGGAATGGCCGTGACTGTGTCCATGCTCATGCTCATGTTCATGCTCTTGTTCACGTTCATGATCGTGCTCATGTTCGTGCCTATGGTCGTCAGGATTGCCGCCGCCGGGCCGCTCCTCCCGTACTGCAAGCAAGCGATCGATCGCGCCATCTTCGGCTTTCTCCGCAAGCAGCCGCAACCAAACGGCTTCGTCCATGTCGCAATAAGCTGCCGTTACGATCGGAGCGAACGGGTTCAACTCGGTCATGATCTTCCGAATTTCCTCCAATTCTTCCGTACCTGCCAGGTCGCTTTTGTTCAGGACAAGCATCGACGCGCACCGGATTTGATCCGTCATCAACCGGTAGGTTTTGCCCTTTCCTCCGCGGGAGCGATGCAGAACATGCGCCGCGTCTACGACGGTAATCATCGCCCGGATCTCGATAGGGGTAAGCAAAGCCGCTTCCGTGATCGCGTCCAAGATTTCAATCGGGTTGGCAACCCCCGTTGCTTCAATGAGAATCAGATCGGGGGACGCTTCATGAATCAGCCGCCTGGTTTCCATGGCCAAGTCGCCGCGAATCGTGCAGCAGATGCAGCCGCTAAGCATTTCGCTCATCGGTACCGCCCCATCCACCAGTTGGCCGTCCAAATTGACATCGCCCACTTCATTCATGATCACGGCAGGCTTGATCCCCTTCTTTAAACAGTCATCCAGCATTCGGGTCAGCAAGGTCGTTTTCCCGCTTCCCAGGAACCCCGACAATATCAGAATCGGAACGATTTTCATCTTGTATGCTCCCCCTTTCGCCGCGAATCACAGTTTCGGATGACTTTTTTTGGCCTGCCACAGAAAGCCCGGTAGCCACAAATCGTTGCTCAAACCTATAGACGATTCGTTCCTCTAAACGACTTTCGGCGGCATGTCGGCGTACCAATTCCCTGCCCAACTCAGGAGTCATATCTTTGTACCATACCCCTTCCGGATAAGCGATCACGACGCAAGCGTCGGCGCATCGTCCGTTGCAGCGCGTACGCGTCGTGTGCATTTGCCGATCCGCTCCGAGCAAACTGATTTCGTCCCTGATCGCTTGTGTTACTTCCTCGGCCTGCCGCTGCATGCAGCTGCCGCCGTTACAAATAAGAAAATGGCAGAACGTCTCTTGCAAATCCCAAGTTGCCATGAACAGCCTCCCTGTCGATAGATCTCCCCGGCAAAAAGCTGAAAATCGGCCTTTCGCGGGGGCTCGTGTCAAGTTACGGTTTAACTTTATCCGGATACAAACCGGCGGCAAGCGTTTTTAGCGCGATCGGCGCCCGGACGCCCTCGGCCGCCGCCGATAGCGGCAACACGATAAACCGCTCGTCGCGGATCGCCTTCACATCGGCCAACGAGGACAGGCTCATTAAGCGTTCCTTCTTTTGCTCTACAGTCGTGTCCCCGTAGTCGATGATAATGATCAAATCCGGGTCGCGATGGACCACTTCTTCCCAGCTTACTTCTGCCCATCCCTTATCGATATCGTCGAAAATATTTTTTCCGCCCACTTGATTGATCAGGTTGGTCAAATACGTATTGGCCGCCGTAAGCGCCTTGTCCTCCCCGCTGTCATAGACAAAAACCTTAAGCGGCTGTTCTACGGAGCCGATTTGCGCCTGAATCTCTTCCAGCTCGCCGCGAATCCCGTCCACCAGCGCTTCGGCCCGGTCCTCCACGCGGAAAATTTTCCCGATATTCAAAATGTCCCGATACACATCCTCAAGCGTCGGCTTTGGTGTATTGGAGGATTCCTGCACATAGGTCATCACGCCTTGAGCAGCCAAATCCGCCCGGGAACCGAGCGTCTCCTCCGTAAACGCGCTTTGCCAGCCCGCGTAAGCGAAATCAGGCGAAGCGTCCAGAAAAACTTCTTTGGAAGGATATTTATCCGATAATACCGGGATATCGTCATACTTTTCCTTGAATTCGGGCAGGATGCTGTCATCCAGATAGGCCGTCCCCACCATCGACGATTCGAGGCCCAGCGCCAGCATTACCTCAGTCGCGTGCTGATTGAGCGTTATAGCCCGTTTCGGCGCTTCCGGGAAGCTCAGCTTTTCCCCCATATTCTCCAATTCGACAGCCCCTTCCCCGGCGGTTGTTGAAGATATGGACGGGCTTGACGGTGAGATGTGGGATGCCGACGGACCTTTGCCGCCGCCGCATGCGATCAGCACCGCCAGCAGAATAAGGATGGCCGGCAGAAGCGCCGGGGTGATGTTCTTTTTCATGATCTTTCTCCTCCGTATGATCGTTGTTTGTTTTGAACAACCTCATAAAGCTTGCGGGCCCCAAATATTAGGACTCCTTCTTCATCGGTTTGCGATCATCTCCGGCAAGTAGGTAATCGACGGTTTTCCCGTATACGGATGCCGTGAAATTTGCGTCTCCACTCCGAAAACGCGGCGCAGCAAATCCGGCCGCAGCACCTCATCGGGGCTCCCCGACGCCACGATCCTGCCTGCCTCCAGCACATAGATGCGATCGCAGTAATAGGCGGCGATATTCAAATCGTGAAGTGCGGCGAACGAGGTCAGCTGGAGCGTCTTGACCAAATCCATCATCTGCAGCTGGTAGCGGATATCCAAATGGTTGGTCGGTTCATCCAGGATCAAAAAGCCGGCTTCCTGAGCCAGCGCTCTTGCGATCAGCACGCGCTGCTTTTCGCCCCCCGACAAGGTGGAAAAGCTGCTGAATGCGGCGTGCCCCATACCTACCCCCGCGCCAAAGCCTGTTCCGCGATCTCGTGATCCCGCGCGGAGTCCGCCTCCAGCATGCGCTTATGGGGAGCGCGCCCCATCATAATGATATCCTTGACCGCAAAATCGAAGGCGACGTTTGCTTCCTGGCTGACGACTGCCATCTGCCGCGCCGTTTCCTTTTGCGTCATACGAAACAGATCCTGTCCGTTCAGGTAGACACCGCCCCTGTCGGGCTTCAGCACGCGGTACATATTTTTGAGTAGCGTCGATTTTCCGCTGCCGTTCGGACCGATCAGCCCGACGAACTCCCCTTCGCGGATTTCCAGGGATATGGCTTCGATCAAGCGTTTGTCCCGAATGCCGAAAGACAGCTCCTCCACTTTGATGTTCATTCCTGTCCACCCCCGAACGTATACGAGCTGCGCCGCAGCAGCCAGATAAAAAACGGGCCGCCGCATAACGCGGTGACGATGCCGATCGGCAATTCCTCTGGCGCCAGGACGAGTCTGGCCAGGACATCCGCCCATACGATAAAGAGAGCTCCCAGCAGCAAGCTGATCGGGAGTACCCGGCGATGGTCGGAACCAAAAAGCAGCCTGACGATATGCGGGATCATGAGCCCGACAAACCCGATGGAGCCGCTGATCGCTACAAGCGTGCCCGTAAGCATAGCCAGGGTCAATATCAAGCCGATGCGGAGACTTTGGATGTTCACGCCCAAGGTAACGGCCGCATCATCGCCCATCAACAGCGAGTTTAACGCCCGATACTGGAACAACAGCAGCGCAGCGCCGGCGAGTACAACGAAAGCGGGCAGGCCCAAATCCCCCCATTTCGCCCCCGTCAAGCTGCCCATCATCCAGTACAGCGCCGTGCGGATGCCCTCCTCCCGCGGCGCCATCGTAACGATAAAGTTCGTGGCCGCCGACATCATCATGGAAATGGCGATTCCCGACAGCAACAACCTCGTGGTGGAAAGGGTTCCCCTTACCCGCGCCAGCAGATACACCATCCCCATCGCGGCCAGCGAACCGAGAAAAGCCGAGAGAGACAAGGCATATTGTCCGAAAAATTGAAACGCTCCGAACAGGATGACGAGTGTCGCCCCGACCGAAGCTCCCGACGATACGCCAAGAATATACGGATCGGCCAGCGAATTGCGCATGAGCGCTTGAGCGGCGACGCCGGCAACGGATAATCCGGCACCGACGATTACGCCAAGGAGGACCCTGGGGAAGCGGATATCCCAAATGATATGCCCTTGACCGGCACTCCAGGTTTCCTCCACCCATCCGGAGAAGCCCGGCACATGGGAAAATGCGATCTTCCAGACGGTCGCCGGGCCGATCGCCACCGGGCCAAGCATCACCGCGATCGTAACCGACACCAGCAGCAAGGCTGCCAGCATGATCACGATCCCGGAGAACATGAAGCGGCTCCCGGCAGCTTGGGGTTGCCTCTTGTTGTTCATGGCTCCCGATACCCCAGCAGGATCATTCGCGGAGAATGCCGCTCATCGTAGGCCTCTCCGTCGTAACTTCCACGCATCGCTTCCAACTGAAGGCCCGCGCCATCCAACATGCTTTTCATCACCTCCGGCGAATAAAGCTTCACGCGTTCCGTATAGCTGCGGGACCGGCTCCCCGGTTCTTCGATCACGATTTCCTTGGTCACGAAGCCGTTTTGAATCGATCGGCTCTCTGAAATGACCACGCCGTTCTCTTTCCGCTTGGAAAAAGGAACGAGATGATCTTGGATATACCCGGCGTTCAAAACATCGATGACAAAACGTCCGCCCGGCATGAGCGCCATCCGGATTTGCTTCAGGACGTTAAGCTGTTCGCCGTCCGTCTCGAAATAGCCTATCGAAGTGAACAGGTTGACGACCGCATCAAAGTATTCCGTGAAAGTGCCGTCTTCCGGCAAAGCGCGCATGTCGGCTTCAACCCACCTAACGCATCCGCCGGAATCGGCTTCCTTTGCCTTTCGCAGCAGTACGGGGGAAAGATCTACGCCTGTGACGCGATAGCCGGCATCGGCCAGTGCCAAGGCGTGCCTGCCCGCTCCGCAGCAAAGGTCGAGGATTCGGCTTCCCGGGGGCAGCTTCAACCAGTCCATAACCTTTTGAACCAAACGATCGGCTTCCTGTTGATTGCGATGCTTATAGACAAGCAAATAGTCTTCGCCAAAGCTTTTTTCATACCATTTTATCGTTTCGCCTATGCTCATCGATTTCTCCACCCGCCATTTTAATAGTAATAATTACGATTAATATACAACCTGATATTCCCGTCTTTTTTCTCCATCTCCACGTCCTCCTTAGGAATAAGTGCTACTCTACTATATTATTCGTAATTTTTACGATTATCAATAGATTTTATCCATCCCGTAAAAAAAGCATGCTCTCTCCCGAAGAGATTGCATGCTTACTGATCAATGGATACAGGCAGCCTGTTATCTACCCTATGGTTGTTCTTCATTCTGCTGTGCCTGGCAGGACTCGCAAATTCCGTAAACCTCAAAACGATGCCGCAGCACTTTGTAATTCCCCGGCAACTCAAGGCCATGGTCCATCGGACAATAATCAAAAGGAAGCGTTTTTTCGCAATTGACGCAAATCAAGTGATGATGATGGTGCGCCGTACAATTCTCCTTGAATTTCAAGCCGCCATCCATAAAGTAGAAATGCTCCAATACCCCCATCTCGCTTAACATCCGGAGATTGCGGTAAACCGTATCCAGACTCATGCTCGGATAACGGACGGACATTTGATCGTAGACATCTTTGGGCGACAGGTAACCTTCATGGTCGGCAAAAATTTGCGCCAACGTTCTTCGTTGCTCGGTCACCCTCCATCCGTTCCGCGCCATTGTATCCAGCATCTCTCTTACTTTGGATTGGCTTTCTTTCATAACATCGCACGTTCCCTTCTTCGGTATACGAAGCATCCCGCTTGCGTACGGACGTTTCGTCAGAAAGAATTCTGTCTTTTTATTTTAGCAAAGAAAGGGGGGGATTGTCATTTTCACCAAGCGATATGTTTACCCGATCCGAATTTTATAGTAAACTTTATTAGTAATAATTACGAATAAACATATGTGCATGATCGGTTCCCCGGGCAAATCGTTAATTACGGCAAAAAAATCAACGATCCGCTTGAACCGCACCGCACGATCATGAGGTGTATACAATGCAACCAATCAAAAACCAAAAGATTCTCCCCGCCAAACCGGAGCGGCATCGACGCTTCGGTTCCACTGCCCCCATTCCCGGAAATAAACCGACAGTCAAAGAACAAATGGCCGATTTACAAAATCGTCGGGAAGACTACCTGTTTCCCATTGACCGTGTCGGTATTTGCAGGGTTCAACACCCGATCCTGGTTTGTTCCGAAATGGAGCCGGGCACCCAAACCAGTGTTGCGACGATTACGCTGACTACTAGCTTGCCTCGGGAGTCCAAAGGCATTAATATGAGCAGGCTGACGGAACAATTGGAACGATATCGTCAAAAAGGCTGGACAAGCGAACTTCCGGATCTGTGCGATTTTGTCCGTGACCTTGCGGAACGGATGGGACAGGACAAGGCCGAAATAACGATGACTTTTCCTTGGTTTTACGAACGAACGGCCCCGGTTACGGAGAATGCGGGGCTAAATCATGCGGAGGCCTCGATCAAAACCGCGTATGAGAAGGGGAAGCCCTTTACTGCTGAAGTAAGTCTCCGAGCAGCCGTAACCACGTTATGCCCATGCTCCAAGGAAATTAGCGAATACAGTGCTCATAATCAGCGCGGGATGGTGACGATGACCGTCGAGATCGATCCGGCTTCGCCCCCGGTGCGTGATTGGAAAGCGATGTTGCTGGAAGCAGCGGAATCCAATGCCAGCAGTGCGCTTCACCCGGTTCTGAAACGCCCGGACGAGAAGAGGGTCACGGAACAGGCTTATGAAAACCCTCGTTTCGTGGAAGATATGGTGAGGCTTGTCGCTGCGGATTTGTATGAAATGGAGGCGGTGCAAGCTTTCACGGTGGAATGTCGAAATGAGGAATCGATTCATATGCATGATGCTTATGCAGTGATTACGTACGATAAAAGAAATGAAGCGCTGACGCATTAACAGCGACTTTTCTTCTCCTGCACTCCACAATTTGAAAATAAAGAGGGGGGTTCCCAGGAACGCCCCCGATACGATTATCGACTGTCCGCTGTCCGATCTTGTTCAAGCCGGGCAAACGTCTCGGCGCAACGCTGCAAGAGCAAACAAAAGGAACGGTTATGTCCGATAAAAAAAGAGGAAAGGTCGTACCGCTTCCGCGACGGCTCAAACGTTACAAGCAGACGATGCCTCATCCGCTCCATGGCAAATTGCACGAACCTATCGGTTTTCTCGGAGGCGAGCATAGTTATATAAGCATAAAGCGAATGATCCTCCGGTTCATCCAGCGGGCTGACGCCCGCACAGGAAAATTCGGTTTGGATCTGTATTCGCTTAAGGCAAACAAGCGCCGGGAACATCTCCGCATCAACCTCTATATTGCCGAGCCATACCGTTTGCTTGGCTCGCTTTCTTTGTTTGACGCTTCGCAACCAGTTTGTAAGCTCCAGGTCCCTCCGTTGCCACCTTTCTGCGGAATGTACGCTGATCACCTTCTCTTTCTCGTTCTTGCTGCTAATGTATGCCAACAGGCTCCCTCCTCTGGTTAGCCAGAATTGATCATTCGCATTTCCTTGGGCCACATTCTAAAGGAAGCGCCTACGCTCGCTCTTTCAAAAATACCGAAGCGTTTTACGTTAAGCTCTTGCAGCAAGCTGCCCAAGCCAATACCCGCAGCTCCCCCGCCAACAACAACGCAATCGAAAAGCTCCATGGCCAACACCTCCCAGTTATTTATCCTTCTATGCCGTCGATTTATGGCTTGATCAAAGTATTTTAGGCTTGTATTCCGAATAAGCGTCTTCGATATGCGTGCGGCCAAGCGGGGTACCTCCAATGATCGCCTTCCGCTTGGCTTTGAGCAGGATTTGTTCCATATCGGCAAAGCTGCACCCCGTCAGCAAATCCGGCGCCGCCTTATGAAGCGTCTCCTCATGCTCGAAATCTTCCAGGTGCAGGCGAATAAATTGTTCTCTGTCCGTATCTTCCGGCATGCCGTAAGTCATTTTCGTATCAAACCGGCGCCATACCGCTTGATCCAATTCCGCCTCCAGGTTGGTGGCGGCGATGAAGACGCTGTTCCCTTCGAATTCATCCAGGCATTGCAGCAGGGTATTCACCACTCTGGCCATTTCCTTGACCTCATCGTTGTTATCGCGCGTTCGGCCGACAGCGTCGAACTCATCCAGGAACAAGACGCACGGCGTCGTTTTGGCATAGTCAAAAATTTTGCGAATATTGCTCCCCGTCTCTCCCAAATGGCTGTGAATCAGCGCATCCAGCCTGACTAAAATTAACGGGAGTTCCAGACAAGCGGCGATATAAAAGGCGGTTAGCGTTTTTCCGGTACCCGGCGGTCCGAACAGGACGATTTTATTGGGAATCGGAACATCGTACTGTTCGAACTTCTCTTTCATCCCGAGAATCGTAATAAACTCTTCAACGATTTGCCGATTGATAGGCGCAAGAACGATGCGTTCTACTTTTTTTTTGCACTCTTTCGGCGCATAATATGTTGCCATATCCGTACCTTTGGAGCGGGGAAGGCGAAAATTTGCGTTGTTGTTTTTGCTCATGTATGCAATACTCCTTTATTCGATTCGCGACTTTTTGTCCTGCCTATAAAACCCAAAAGATCCCCTCACGATCCAGTTCGACCTGTTCCAACTGCCGCTCGAAATCCGGATGGGGCGCAATGGATTTAACCGGTTCCCAGTCTTGGTTCGCATTTTTGACATACACGCTCCAATTATTTTGCTCCAAACGGAACTGTACGATAGCGGAACCGATCCATTTTCGTCCGTGAGAATAGGGCCGTAAACGAATCCACCACGATCACCTCATAGTCAGCTGTGATGTAACCAGTATAACAATCTGCCTTTTTTCTTAGGTCCTTATTATTTGGTCAATATTGGATACGAATTGGATGAACCCGCGCTATTGACGGAATGGCGGGCCGGCGGGTTCGGCTGACCGCAAACGCCAATAGCGCACGCCCGCGAACTACGGTGTGCGCTATTGACATCGGCCCCTCTCGTCGGTATTACCAGCTGGCTTTTTTCACGCCGGGAATTTTCCCTTGGTGGGCCAGCTCGCGAAAGACGATCCGGGACACCTTGAATTTGCTGATATATCCTCGCGGCCGCCCCGTTACCGCACAACGGTTATGCAGACGAGTGGGCGATGAATCGCGGGGCAGCTTTTGCAAAGCCGCAATATCCCCTTTTTCTTTCAGCTCTCTGCGCTTTTCGGCATATTTTTGCACCAGCGCTTGTCTTTTCAGTTCTTTAACCACTTTTGATTTCTTGGCCATGGCTGATCTTCCCTCCTTTAACTTGCGGCACACGCGCCGCATAGGCCGTAAATTTCGAATTTGTGCGAAACGATCTGGAACGATGCCGGCAGATCGATATCGTTGTCCAGCGGACAAAAATCGAGCGGAAAGGTTTGCTGGCATTTGATGCAGATGAGATGATGGTGGTGACGGTCCGGACCGCATCTCAGCTTAAAGCGGACCCCCTCCGGAAAATCGAATTGTTCAATCAGATTGATCTTCGTCAGCAATCGCAGATTGCGGTATACCGTGTCGTAGCTGACCCCCGGAAGGCGCTCCGCGATATAAGCGTGAACTTGGCGCGGCAACACGAAACCGGTGGAGACGGAGAACAGCTCCGCGATCCATCTGCGCTGCGAGGTCATGCGTAAGCCTTTGGACTTCATGGCTTGAATCAACTGATTCGGCTTGTTCCCCATTTTTTCATCTCCCCCGGTTTGCACATCCCCATCGCAACTGTGGTTATAGCGTTATTCGTTCAACGCCGCCTTCAACGCATCCAGATTTTGCCGCATAACCGCAATATAATCGAGGCCGCCGGCCAACTCTTCTTCCGTCAAACCTTCTATCGGATTCAGCACCGCCGTTTTTGCCTCGATTTCGGAAGCGATCGTGTCGGCCACCTTGGAAGAGACCAGAGTTTCAAAGAAGATCGTTTTCACGTTGTGCTCTTTGGCAAACTCGATAATCTCCGTCATTTGAGCAGCCGACGGTTCTTGATCGGGGGATAACCCGGCAATCGAAAGCTGAGTCAATCCATATTGTTTGGCAAGGTATCCAAATGCGGCATACTGTGTAATGAAGTCTTTACGCTTGGCATCTTTCAGACTTTCGCTAAATTCCTTGTCGAGCGCCTCCAGCTCGGCTTCCTTGAACCGGCCGAAGTCCTACGCGGGAATAACAGCCCGAACGGACCAGCTCGATCACTTTGCTGGGAAAGCCGGCATTGAAGGAAGCCACTTGCTGCGGCACATACCCCACCGTCATCTTTGAACCGTCTTCCTGAACCCCGCCCAACCGGACCGAACCGCTCCAGGGCTTAAGCAGTCCCATTCAGCAAAGTCGTTTTGGCCGCGCCGTTCGACCCCGCGATGCCGATGAATTGCCCGGCATGGATGTCCAGAGACAAGTTTTCAATGACCGGCTCATGCCCATATCCAAATACAACCTCATGCATGGATGATAAAATCGCATCGATCTCTTCTTTTAATCGTAATTATTACGTATTACCAAAAAACATAATATAGTAATTATTACGATTTGTAAATCCCGACCGCCAAACCGGCTTAGACTTCAACCGGCCAAGGCAGCGGGTTATGGAATTTGTTCCAATCCTGCTTCATTTCTTCTTCATTCAACAAGCAACGGGACAACCTTGCCTCAATATCTTTTTGATCCATATTCATACCGATGAAGACCAGTTCGGTCATTCGATCTCCCCATGTATCATCCCAGCGTTCCAGAACTTCAGGTTCGCTGTCCAGCACTTCGCGCTGCTGATCTTCCGGCAAAGCCGCGAGCCAATATCCGGCGGGACCAAACTGAATGGAAGGACCCGCCTGACTTAACGATGCCGCCAGATCGCCGCGCGCCGCGATCCATACCAGTCCTTTGGCGCGAACGACTTCTACGGGCCAATTGCTAAAAAAATAGCTGAGACGCTGGGGGTGGAATGGAATTCTGCTGCGGTACACAAAAGACCCTATTCCGTATTCCTCGGTTTCCGGAGTGTGCTCTTCTTTCATAAGCTCCGAAATCCACCCGGAGGACATGCTCGTCTTTTCAAAATCAAACAAACCTGTGTTTAAAATTTCTTTGGGATCCACAACCCCATTCACAGTGCGAATGATTTTGGCCGTCGGTTGAAGCTTCCTCAAGACGGCTTCCAGCTTATCCAGTTCCTGCTCCTCTACCAAATCGCATTTGTTGAGCAGCAAAACATCGCAGGTCTCAATCTGATCAATCAAAAGATCTACAATATCCCTATAGTCGTTTTCTCCCACTGCCTGATTCCGGTCAAGCAAGCTTTCCCCGGACGCAAAATCGTGCCAGAAGCGGTTGGCATCGACGACAGTAACCATCGTATCCAATCGGGCCAGGACAGTTAAATCGATGTCCAAATCCGGATCGGCATAAGTAAAGGTTTGCGCCACCGGAATAGGCTCGCTGATTCCCGACGATTCAATCAGGATATAATCAAAGCGCCCCTCACCGGCCAGCTTCTGCACCTCGCGCAGCAAATCGTCCCGAAGCGTGCAGCAGATGCAGCCATTGGACATCTCCACCAGTTTTTCTTCCGTTCTGGATAATGCATTCCCCGATTTTACGAGATTGGCGTCCACATTCACTTCGCTCATGTCATTGACAATGACGGCTACCTTCAATCCGTCCCTGTTATGCAAAACATGATTCAACAAGGTCGTTTTCCCGGACCCCAGATAACCGCTCAAAACCGTTATCGGTATTTTCTTCGTTGCCTGCTGCGCTAACATAACCCGATCTCCTCTCATCCATTAACGCGTTTCGCGGTGCAGCGTGTATTTTTTGAGCCGAGGGCAGTATTTGCGCAATTCCATGCGTTCGGGATGCGTCTTCTTATTTTTGGTGGTCGTGTAATTGCGATCTCCCGTCTCGGTGCACGCCAAGGTAATCACAACCCTCATTTTAAAACATCTCCTTTTATTCGTAATCATTACGATTTAATTATTTTACTCTCCCTTCCCCTTCCTGTCAATCACTCCGATGGTGTCCGTCATTTCATATGTATGCGAGCCAAAAATAAAGAAAGGAGCTGCCCTAAAGGTCAAGGGCGCGCTCTTTGACTCGGATGCGTTATGAGCATTGAATCGAGCAATTTCAGCGCGGCGGGATGCGAGAGGTTCTTGACGAAGTCGACGGAAGACTCGTCCACAATCCGGCCTTCGTGCATAACCAGCAGCCGGTCGGCAAAAGCACAAGCTGCCTTCATATCATGGGTAATAAACAAGTAGGACATATTCAATTTCCGCTGCAGCTCTTTCAGCAATGCGAGGACTTCGTACTGCGTGATAGCATCTAAACTGCTTGTCGCTTCGTCCAAAACAATCAGCTTTGGCCGCACAGCGATTGCCCTGGCTATCGCCAGCCGCTGCTGCTCTCCGCCGCTGAACTGATGCGGGTAACGGTCCGCGGACGACGGATCAAGTCCTACCCTCGCCAGCAGCTCACCTGCACACTCCCTATACGCCTGCTTCCCCATTTTCTCGTAGTTATACAGCGGTTCGAGCACGATGTCTCCTGCCTTCATCCTGGGATTTAGCGCGGCGGAACTGTTTTGAAAAACCGCGTGCATAAACTTTCGAAGCGGTTGGCGCTCGCGGGACGTCATGCAATGCCAATTTTGTCCCATGAACCGCACCGCGCCCGAGTCAGGCCGCTCCAGTCCCAGAATAAGCTGGCCCAGGGTGCTTTTCCCCGACCCTGATTCCCCCACCAAAGCAACGCATTCCCGCTCTCCGATCCGCAGCGAAACCCGATCAAGCGCGAGGTAGAGGTCTTTTCTCCCTCGCCAGCCCCCGATCTTCGCGGGAAATGTTTTGGTAACCTCATCTAGTTCCAGCAGGATCATGAGCAACATCTCCTACAGTCGGATATAGCGTGTCCGAATTCAACGGAAAGCTTAGGCGGGCACTTAAAAGACGGCGGGTATAAGGATGCTCGGGAGCATCAAACAATCGGGCGCAGGGCGCGGTTTCCACCACCCTACCGCTTCGCATCACCACGACCGTGTCCGCCATTTCGGCGATCACGTCCAGGTCGTGGGTGACGAGCAAAACCGCGGCCCCGGTCTCCCGCTGCGCCTGTTTCAGCTCCTGCAAAACGGATTTCCGGTTGCAGGCGTCCAGCGCGGTGGTCGGTTCATCCGCAACGATCAGATCCGGATTCAAGGCCAGAGCCATGCCGATCATCACCCGCTGCAGCATGCCTCCGCTTAACTGAAACGGATATTGCTTGATTAAGTCCATCGGACGCGGCAGCCGGACTCTGTTCAGAGACGCTACCGCCAAATCGGTTGCCTCCTTCTTGCTGACGCCAAGATGAAGGCAAAACGTTTCCGTCAAATGAGCTCCAATCGTGCGCAGAGGATTAAACGACGCTATGGGATTCTGCATAATCATCGCCATTTTACTGCCTCGCAGCGAACGAAACTGTCGCGGGGTCAACCTCCCCAGAGCATTGCCTCTGAACCGGATCTCGCCCTCGCTTATCCGGAACCCCGAAGGTAGCAGGCCCATCACGGCCCGGCACAACATCGTTTTGCCGCTGCCGCTCTCGCCTACAACGCCCAGAACCCCATGCGGAGGAAGCGACAGGCAGATATTTTCCAATACGCGATGTTGACTCCGCTGATGGCTAACCGTGACATGATCCAAGTCCAACAAGGCAGCATTGCTTGCAAATTCCGTCCGCATCTTCACCGCCCCCTGGGGTCGAACCAGGCTCGAAGCCCATCCCCGATCAAATTAAAGGCAATGACCGTAAGCAAAATGGCTATTCCGGGATACACCATAAGCCAAGGGTACTGCCAAATATAAGACTTGCTTTCATTTAACATCATCCCCCACTCCGCTTCCGGCGCCTGAACCCCCAGCCCGAGGAACGTAAGACCTGTCATGTCCAGCACGACGCCTCCCGTTTCCAGGAATTGGAGCACGGCCACGGGAATGGCCACCTGCGGTATCAAATGCCTCCGCACCAATTTCCAGCCTGTGGTCCCCGATACGATCGCCGCCCGCACATAATCGCCGGTTTTCAAAGACAGAACCAAACTGCGGACAAATCGGGCATAGGCAATCCACTGCGAAAAGATCAGGGCCAGCAATAAATTGACAAATCCGGGGCCCATGACTCCGACAAGCGCAAAAGCCAGGACAAGGGTCGGAAACGCCAGCAGCAGATCGCAGCAGCGCATAAACAACCGATCAAGGAGGCCGCCTTTCCAGGCAAAGAAAGCCCCCGTAACCGTACCTGTGACAACGCTGCACACCATAACGGCGACAGCTCCCCCCAGGGAATATCGAATGGCCATCAAGAGCCTGGATAGGATGCACCTGCCCAGATGGTCCGTTCCAAAGGGATATTCCCAGGAAGGCGGGCTGAATTGGACGGCCAGAGCGACCAGGTCCGGATCGTTCGGCACGATCCAGGGGGCCAGCGCCCCGGCCGTGCCGAGCAGCAGCAAGAAGACAAGCGCGGCTCCCGCAAGCCGCATATCCCCGCTTTGGATCAGACGAGCTCCGGAGGACGAAGCGTTCATCTTCGACGGATTCAGCCTCATGTCTTCCCCTCTCCATACTCCGCTCTGGGATCGAGCAGCCGCTGTATTCCGTCCGCAACCAGATTCACCGTTACATATACAACCGCCATCAGCCATACGTAGCATTGGATCACCGGATAGTCACGGTTCAGGATCGATTCCATCAAATATCGGCCCATGCCGGGCCAACCAAACACCTGCTCGACGATCACCGTCCCGCCGAGCATATTCCCGATGCCGAGTCCCAGAACGGTAACAATCGGCGCCAGAGCGTTCCGCAGCACATGACGGACCAAAATGAAGCCTTCGCCCAGCCCCCTGAATCGGCCAAACAACACAAAGGTCTCCCGCATCTGTTCCAGCATTTGGCTGCGGAGCAGCCGAGCCACCACCGCTATCTGGGGCAATGCCAGCGTGAGCGACGGCAGAATGAGATGCGCTAAGCCCGCCTTGCCCTGAGACGGAAGCCAATCGAGCCTGAGCGAAAAGACATAAAGAAGCAAAAAACCGAGCCAAAAGCGCGGCATTGCCGCTCCTATGTACATGAAAACCGCAGCGACCCGATCCATCCAGCGGGTATGAAATCGTGAAGATAGAATGCCCAGCGGCACGCCGATCAAGACGGTTAACAGCAAGGCCGACAGGGCCAGCTGGAGGGTGGCCGGAAATTTGGCGGCGATCTCGTCCGCAATCGGCAGTTTGCTCACATAGGAAGACCCGAAATCAAACGTGATCGTCCGGGAAAGCCATAGCCCATATTGGACGTAGAACGGCTCATCCATCCCCAATTCGGCTCGAACCTCCACCACCGCCTCATCGGTCGCGGGCAAGTTCGACAGCCGCAGAATCACTTCCGCCGGCTCCACGGGCACCAGCCGGACCAGCAGAAAAGTCAGGAGGGACACACCCAGCAGCACAAACGGCAGTTCGGCCAGACGTCTGAAAATAAACCGTGTCATCCGCCCACCCGCTTATGGAGCAACGTCGATCGTTTCCAACGGGAAGCGGTATTTGGACGCCGTCGGCGCGACGCCGGTCAACTGCGGTTGATAGACCGCCGCGTTGGCTTCGTACGAAATCGGATAAATGACTGCCTGCTCATGAATGCGGGACAGCAGCTCGGCGTAGAGACGGCTGCGTTCTTCGTCGTTCTTGCTGATCAGCGCCTTTTGTACGATGCCGTCCATTTCAGCTTTTTCCGGCAGGCCGGAAAAAGCCTCGTACAATCCGTCCATCGTCGGCGTCGCGATGACCGTTGCAAAGTTGTGCGGATCGTTGGGCGTTCCGTAACTGGACCAAAAGTTCATATTTGCTTCGCCGTTTCGCAGCATTTGCAGCCCCAGCATTACTTCGGCTCCCTGGAGATCGAGCTTGATGCCGATTTTGGCCAAATCGCCTTGGATGACTTCCGCCATCTGCTTCTGCACAGCTTCCGTCTCGATGTAAACAAACTTCAGCTTGAGCGGGCGGCCTTGCTTCATCCGTATGCCGGAACCGGGGTCAAGCTTCCACCCCGCCTCATCCAGCAGTTGCCGGGCCTTGCCGGGATCGTAATCGATCGGCTTCAGATCGAGATCCGCATATGGAACGTTGCGCCCGAGCGCCGTATCCGCCTTGAGCTCCGTTCCTTTGGTGATGTTTTGCAGCAGCGCGTCTTTGTCGATGCCGTACTGGATCGCCCGCCGCACCGCCAGCTCGGAGGTGCCGTCCATCTGCGTATTCATAATGATGCCGCGGGTGTTGAGTCCCTCCGACAGCGCGACGCCGTATTTCCCCGAGTCCTTCAAATATTGAAAGCTGTCGCGGCTGATCACGCCCTGGCCATAAATCAGGCCGATGTCGCCCTTCTCGAACGCCATGACGATCGATTCAGGATCGGGAATGATCTTCACCGTAATTTGCTCCAGGCGAGGCTTGTCGCCCCAATAATGCTCATTTCGCTCGAATATCGCGTATTCGTCTTTTTTATACTCCTTCAGCTTCCAGGGACCGGTACCGATCGGCCCCGCAATCGTTTCGGACGTTTTGCCGTCCTCCGGAAACCCCGCATCGGCCAGAAAGCGGAACGGACGCACAAAGGAAAGGTCCTGTAACACCGGATAATAGTAATCGGTCAAGCGCAAGCGGATCGTGTGCTCATCCACCTTGTTCACCTCGCCGATATGGCGAACGATCCCCATCCAGCTGTGCCGGTTTCGATTGGCCAGGATCGCCTCGAAATTTCGCACGGCATTGTCGGCATCAAAAGCGGAGCCGTCGGAATATCGAACCCCCTGCCGCAGATGAAACGTATAGGTCAAGCCGTCATCGGATATCTCCCAGCTTTCGGCAAGGGCGGGTTCGATTTCCCCGTTTGCGCCGTAAGAAACAAGCGAGTCGTACACCATCGACTGGGCGAACATCTCGCTGGGCGTGTACAGATGCGGATTCAGCGGGCCGACGTCCCGGGGCCACGCCATTGAGATCGCTTTAAGCGGCGTTTGGCTCTGTTCCGCGTTGGAGCAGGCTCCTAGCAGCGCCGCCAACAGCAGCACCGTCACGATTCGCACCAACAAGCCGGTTTTCATTTTAAGGTTCGTCATAAATAAATCTCCTCTATTTATTAAGTACGAGTTCAAAAAGTCGGGTTTCCAGGACCGAGAAGGTTGGATGAAGCCAGGGACTGAGTAGCGGAGCGTAGGCAAACCTACGTGAGCAACGGAAGGCCCGGCTGAATTCAAGATTCGACGTCGATCCCGCTCCTTGAACCTACTTCGTCATGGGAAGACGACTCTTTGAACAACCTTTATAAAGGCGCCGTAAAACGGAACAGATAGGCCTCTTCATATTCGTATTGAATGCGATCCCGCACGCTTTGGAAGAACCGCTCATTGGCGGACAGCGGAATGAACGTTTTCGGCGTCAGCCGAGTGATGCCCGCCGTGAACCCTTCCGCGAGGAAAGCCCCGGCAATATCGTCGAGCGAGTGAAGATTCATCGGAAGCTTGCCGCCGCTGTCGATTTTCTCGCGCATTTGGGGCAGGCTCGGGTTGTTGCTGTAATCGCTGTAGCTTGCGTAATATACGCCTCCAGGTTTGAGCGCTGCTTTGATTTTTTGGGCATGCTCCCGCAGATCGGAGATCAGATAGATAACCGCGGTGCTTACGGCCAGGTCAAAGCGCTGCCCCCATTGCTCCGGAGACGCCGTCGCTACATACGTAAGCGGCAAGTCCCCCTTCCGCTCATTGGCCACCCGGATCGATTCGATCCCCAGGTCCGTTCCGACGCCTTCCTTGAACGAATGGCGGGCGTATAGAAACCGCAGAAATCCGCCCTGATTGCACCCAAAATCCAAAACGGAGAAATCCCGCATCCCCTCCTTCTCCACTATGCGGTCCAGCACTTTCTCCCAAAAGGGGGCGTGACTATCCTCCATTTGCTGTTCGCTCTCCGCCGGCGCATGCCACCACCGGTCATACAACGCTTCCTCTTTCATATAGCTGACTCCTTTCAAATATGATATCCAGATTATTAATCGTAATTATTACGTTTAAGAAGTTTACCAACATATTTCCATGATGTCAATTCAAATTGACTACGAGACATTTCACGCTCTTTTAAAAGCAAAAAAAAAGCAGCCCGTTCTCAATAAGAGTCCAGCTGCCCGTGGTGTCATTTTCATGATTAAAATTTATTCCGGCTTCATATCTATACCCTGTTTCTTTATTTCCGCATCCAAATGCCTGCTATACTTTTCCATAAATCCAAGCATACTGTCAAATTGTTTCTCGGTTTCCTGCTCAAATACGGCTTTATCCCGCGCATTCGATGCAATGCACTTCAGAAGGCTTATAACCCTTAAGACTGTCTTCCATCTTGAACTTATTAAGGTAAACCATCTTGTTGAATAAGTCCCTGAAACCCACTATGACCTGTTCTTCTTTGTTCATGGCCTGTCCTCCCACCCGTTGGTGCATTAACAATATTAAAATAATGGCAGTCCTACTCCTACCCCGAAATTTATAAAAATTCCATAATGTTAAAAAAGGTTTCGGATCTGCACAGAAGAGCAGATCTGAAACCTGTTGTTGAAGGGATTGATGCGGTCGAGAGGACTCGAACCTCCACGGGGGGTTAGCCCACACGGACCTGAACCGTGCGCGTCTGCCAATTCCGCCACGACCGCGTATTTTGTCGGTGCATTGTTTTTGCAGCAACGTTATATATAATAACATGTATTTTGATGTAAATCAACAACCTTTTTTTGCTTGGACCGGTATAAAACCTCCCCTTGATTAAAACCGCTCCAATAGGGTATGATAAGAACATAAGTTCGCATATATTCGCATATAAAGGCGGTGTTTTCCCATGGCTGTTCCCGGCCTCAAGGAGGATGAGCTCGCGTTAATCAAAAGCGCGCTGCTGCTAGGATTTTTACAGAAAGTATTTCAGCGGGACGCCCGGATTCTCGAGCAAAGCGGGGTGCTGAAAAGCCCCGAGGTTTACGCCGATTTCATTCGTGGCGGAGAACGGCGGGTGGCCCTCGTGTTGGCCGAGATTCACGGCAAGTTCCGCGAGCGCAACATCGAAATATACCGGATCAGCCAGGACGAGAACGGCATCCAGGCGGAGTACCGCTGCCGCGGTTTCCATGGCAAGATGCGCATTCTGTGGGCCGGCTTGCAGCGGGAGGTGTCCTCGCGGATGCGCGCGTATCTGGGCGGCAGCGGCGGCGCGGCGGCCAAAGGGCGGTCATCCTCCGAAGCCCTCTTCCAGAACGCGGACGATGGCGCCTTCCCGGCAAGTATAGCAAAAAGGGGACCCTCCAAGGTGTGATCCATCACCTGAAAGGTCCCTTTCCTCCGTTACTGCACAGGCGGCGAGGACAAAGCCTGCTGCACGCGGGTTACCCCCTGCGACAGCGCGTTTCCGGCCAAAGCCGCGGAAGCCACGGCGACCGTTTCCAAAATTTCCGCATCGGTCGCTCCCTTTGACTTCGCCTCCTCGGCATGGTAGAACGTACAGATTTCGTTATTCGTGGACAAAGCGATCCCGAGCGCGATCAGCTGCTTCGTTTTGGCGTCCAGCTCGCCGTCCCCAAGGCTTGCTCCGGTAAACGCGTGATAAGCTTCCGTGATGCCCGGCAGGAAATCGCCGTATCGGCCGATCTCGTCTTTGTACGCTTTGATTTTCTCGCTCACGAGCGACATGGGCTTAAGCATCCTTTCCTGTAATGTAGAGGATAGTCAATCGTATCATTTATACGATGTCCCGCCCGGCAAAAAATATGCTAAACCTCCGGCGTAACCCGCGGTTCCCGCGAAGGCTGGTAAATATAATTCCGGTCCAGCTTGACCACATTGCGGTTGGGCCTGCGAATGAGCACATGCGTATCATCCCAGGCCACCACAATCCCGCGGACGTCGTTGGCTTCGATCGCATCGCGAATCACCCGAACTTTTTCGCCGGATAAACGGTATGCGTTTAATTCTTCATCCGTGATCATCGGTAACACCCACCTCCAGCTCTCATTATACAATAGATCCATCCGATATCCAGCCATGCAGAAAAAGACCCCGCCGGCCTTTAAGCCAGTCGGAGTCTTCAGTACTCCAGAACCTTATGAAAAAAATCATCATGACTTAAGCCTGCCGCTTACCGCGAAGCATGCTCCTTGCTGTCATTCGTCTCGAACCAAAAATCAAGCACCTTGGCCGACATGACCCGTTGTTCCAAATACCCCACCTGCTGCGGACTGAACTGTTCCTTCCAGGGCACATCGAGCTCTTGGCACAGCCCGGTTATCGTCAACAATTGCGACCATGCTACATAGCGTTTGTACCAGAAAAACTGAGGATGTTCCAGCATATAGGGATAAAGGTCGTCAAACTCTGTATGTTTGCAATCCAGGGCACGTTCAAAGGTAATCTTCGCTTCGGACAATTTCGAAAGGAAAAACTCCGCGTCTACTGCCAATTCTTTCCCCATTTTTTAAGCCTCCTCTCCCTAGTAATCCTCATTATAGCGAAAAAAAGGGGTGCTGCAAAGGATTGCTTGCAAAATTGTTTCTTTTTCCGAGCTTGCTTTGTCCTTATCCGCACCTAGTCCGCAAACGTGATTTGCCCGCCATCCAGCGACGCGATGCGGACCAACGACTCCAAACGGATCCCTTGATCGCGAATCGCCCGGGCCCCGGATTGGAAACATTTTTCTACGACGATGCCCGCTCCGACCAACTCCGCTCCGGCGCGGCTGATGATTTTGATCAGCCCCCGGGCCGCGTCGCCGTTGGCAATGATGTCGTCGATGAATAAAACCCGGTCGTTCTCGCTAATAAACTCGCGCGATACGAGAATGTCCGTGACGATGCCTTTCGTAAATGAAGGCACCCGCTCGCACAGCATGTCCGGCTCGGCCAGCAGCGTTTTTTTGCGGCGCGCGAACAGCAGCGGCACCCCTAGCTCGTACGCCGTCGCGAACGCCACGGCGATCCCCGACGATTCCACCGTCACGACCCGCGTAACCCCGGCATCCCCAAACCGTTTCGCAAACTCTTTGCCCATTTCCATCGTCAATTTCGGGTCCACCTGATGATTCAGCAGACCGTCCAGTTTCAGCACCTGGTCCGAAACGATCACGCCTTGCTCCGTAATCTTTTGCTTTAACAGCTCCATCTTTTTTTCCTCCATAAGTCATTCTCTATAGTGAGAGTTCAAAAAGCATTCTTCCTTAATATCTTTAAAAGCTGGCTTTTTGAACTACCTCTCTATGGGTTTGAGTCATGTCCCGTTCTTGGACAACATACCTTGTACTATATATAGCACATGAACCGGGGGGAAAACCATGAAAAATAGCGTGAAGGTTTTGCAGATCGCTTTCACATATATCGGTACCGTTGTTGGCGCCGGCTTTGCGACGGGACAGGAAATTCTCCAGTTTTTCACCCGGTATGGAAAATGGGGCGTCCTTACGATTCTGCTGTCCACCCTGCTGTTCGTTTGGCTCGGCACCAAAATGATGCTGCTCGCCCGCGAGATCAAGGCCGCTTCGTACGAGGACCTGAACCGCAAGCTGTTCGGAGAGCGCGCCGGGCGTATGCTTAGCCTGTTTACCCTGATCGTCCTGATCGGCGTCAACAGCGTCATGCTGGCGGGAGCCGGCTCCGTATTCATGGAGCATCTGGGTCTGCATTATCAGACAGGACTTTGGATCACTTTGATTTTTACCTTTTTGCTGCTCGGACGGGGGATCAAAGGCGTTATGCAGCTGAATTCCCTCGTCGTGCCGCTGATGCTGATCCTTTCGCTGGTGATCATTTTTTATACGCTCGGCTCGCCGGGAGCGGCCCGTTTCTTAACGCTGGAAACCGACTCCGGGGTGCTGGCCGCATGGGTATCTCCGCTCATGTATTCCGCGTTTAACCTGTCGATGGCCCAAGCCGTGCTCGTGCCGATCGGAAGCCACACCACAAGCCGGAAGGTAATCGTCATGGGCGGGGTTATCGGCGGCGCGGGCGTCGGCTTCATGCTGATGGCCGGCCACTTTGCGCTCTCCGCCAATATGCCGGGGATCGTGCAATATGAGATTCCGATGGGCAGCATTGCCCAGCAGCTTGGGACAACCGTCCAGCTCATTTATGTGCTGCTGATTTTTATGGAGATCTTCAGCACGTTCGTGGCCGACGTCTACGGCGTGACCCTGCAGCTGCGGCAGCACCTGCAAGTACCGCCGATGCTGATCTCGGTCACGATTTTGCTGATCTGCTACATAACCAGCCAGTTCGGCTTCAGCTCGCTGCTTTCGGTGCTTTACCCGATATTCGGCCTGTTCAGCCTGTTTTGGGCCTTTATGCTGGCGACCTATAAGAGCAAAGGAAAAACCGGAAACTAGCGGACTGCGGCTGTTCCAGGGCCGGAAGCCTCTGGAGTTGCATTAACGCCTACACAAAATCTCCGGTACACCTTGCCTGATCTCCGGAATACCTTGCCCGCTATTCTATTTGAGATCACGCCAGAAATCTAACGGTTGTATCAGTCGCTATTTTGCCAAAAACGACCCTTTCTAAATTTTAACGGTTGTGAGCGTTGTTATCTGCTCTAATCTGAGCCCAAATCTCCGGGTTTTAGCTAAATAAGCGCTATGGCAACCGTTAGAATCGTTTTAATGGTTAGAAATGAAATGTAGTAAGCGTTACATGCATTGGATCGGCCGCAGCGACCCACGTTACATTTCAACGATATGCGCCGTCGGCAGCTCCGCTTTGAGCCGGCCCACGACGTGTTCGTGGCAGGTCATCATGATGATCTGCTGGCGCTTAGCGACCGTCCGCAGCACCGACAGCGCTCCTTCGAGACGGGAGGCATCGAAATTTACGAACAGATCGTCGAGCAGCAGCGGCAAACTCCCTTGTCCTCCCGCGACCGCTTCGGATAAAGCCAGCCGCATCGACAAGTACAGCTGTTCCGCCGTCCCCCGGCTTAAACGGGCGCTGTCGATCGGACCATGTTCCGCATGCTCGGCCATCAGCTCCTGGCTGCCTATTTTCATCACAATCCGCCGGTACGTTCCGCCCGTCATCCGCTCAAAATACCGCGATGCCGCCTGCAGCACGGCCGGCTGGCGCTCTTCCTCATAGATCCGCCGCACGCGGGAAATCAACTCGCGGCATACGGCCATCACCGCATATTTATCGGCGTATTCCTCCAGCGCCGCCTGCTGTTCCGCCAGCTGCTGCGCCAAATCCTCCTGCCGGCAGCGCGCCTCCAGACTTTCCTGTTCCTGCAGCAAACGGCCGCGCCGTTCCTGCAGCTTGCGCCAGCGGACTTCCGCGCCTTCGCCTGCCGCCCGCGCTTCTTCGAGCCGCCGCTTTAATTCCGCTTCGTCCACGCCCTTCAGCAGCCGCTCCAGATCGTTTCGCTTGTCCTCATCCATACCGGCAAACAGCGCCAGCTCGCGCTGCCGCAGTTCCTTTTCCAGCGCTTCCCGCCGCTCGGCTGCGGCCCCGATGCGGAGAAATTCTTCCCCGCCCTCGGCTTCTCCTTCCGCGAGCAGATGCTCCTCCGCCTGCATCACCTGCTGCAGCCGATCCTCCAAGCGCCGCCCTTCCTCGTCCAGCGGCGCCAGCTTGGCGGCCAGCCGGTCGTACCCGGCTTTTCGCTCCAGCTCGCGTTCAAGCTCCGCCAGGGCATCCTCCAACAGCTTTATCGCCGCGCCGGCCCCGGAGCCCGCCGTTTCTGGTGCCGCTCTCCCGTTAGCGCCGTCCGAGCCGGCTTCCGGACCGGGCGCCGCAGCGGAAGACAGCGGAATTCCGGCGTAAACGCCGCCGTTCGCCGCCCGTTTCGCTTCCGGATCGTCCGCAGCACGTTTCGCTTCTGGAGCGTCCGCCGCTTGCCCGCCGGGCCCGCCGTCGTCTTGCAAAGCCAGGCATTCCCGCTCAAACCGCTCGTTTTCCGCCCGCAGCCCGGAGATCTTGTCCGTCAGCCCGTCGATCCGGCTCAGCCATTCCCGTCCCTGCCCGGCCAAATGGAACACGTCCATCGCCGCCTCCGGCGACAGGTCGGCGGAAAGCCGCCGCTCCTCCAGCCAGCGCTCCCATTCGGCGGCGAGCTTGGCAAAATCTCCTTCCCGCCGGGACAGCTCCCGCTCCACGTGCTGCAGCTCATCCTTGACGGCGGCAGCGTGGCCCTGCGCGGCCGCGGCATCCGCTTCGAGCGCGTCATGGCGCTGATCCCACAGCTGCCATTCTTCCATCAGCCGGCGCAGCTGCCGCTCCTCCTCGTCCCAGGCTTCCGTGCGAAGCGAAGCCGCGAAGCCGCTTCCCGCCGCGGAGGCCGCCGTTAGCGGATGCCGGACGAACCGGGACAGCAGCGCCTCAAGGCGCGTCTCCATCTCCTCGCCGGCTTCCCCGGCTCTTCCGGCAGGCCGGCGAGACGCCGGCGCGGAGCGCCGCCCGGCCGCCCCCGCCGGCTTGCCGCGGAAAGCGCCGATGGCGAGGTAAACGTCAAGCCCCAGCAGCAGCACGCCCGTGAAGGCAGCGCTCCAGAGCGATTCCGCGGCCAGCCACAACACGGCGGGAAGCGCGACCGTCAGCACGCAGGCGGCGGCAAACAGCTTGCGGTAAAGCGCGCGCAGCCGCGTTTCGGCCAGCGCTTCCGCGTCGGCCGCCCGGACTTCGGCGCGCCGGGAGGCCGCGCTATCCCGCCAGCGGTCGAGCTCGCCGCGAAGCTCGCTCCACAAAGCGCGGATTTCGCCGCGCTCCTGCGGGAGGAGCATCGCAAACTGCCGGCGTCCCGCCGCCGCGCTGTCCTCGAGCCGCGCCGCCGCGTTCGCGCGCGCCGTCTCCGCGCCCGCCGCCGCCCGCTCCAGCTTGGAGCGCTCGCTTTGCAGCAGCTCCATCTCCTTATCGTAGGCGGCAAAGCGCGCGCTGAACCGGCGAACCTGTTCCCGTTCGCCGACCGTCCCGGCAAAGGCGCGCAGGTCTTCGGCGCGCCATGCCGGATGGATGCTGCGCAGGCACTCCGCCAGCCGGGCCTGGACCAGGGCGGCTTCGCCCGCCAGTTCGGCCAGCTCGCGCCGCCGCGCCTCATAGGCCGGCAGACGGCCGGCCAGCTGCCGCAGCAGCGGCTCCCGCGCCAGCACCGGCGCGCGCGGCTGCAGTGCGGCCAGCTCCGCCCGCAGCGCTTCCCGCCGCCGGGCCCAGTCGCTGCGCTCCAGCTGCAGGCGGTCCTTCTCCGCCTGCAGCGCCTGCCAGCGCGCCAGCCCCTGCTCCGGGAAGCGCGCCGCTGCCGGCAGCGCGGCCAGCTCGGCGCGGATCGCTTCGCGCTGCAGCCAGTCGCCGCGGCTCTCCGCCGCCTTTTGCAAGCGGGCGGTTTCCCGCGCCACCGCAGCGCGCTCCGCCTCGCTGGCCGTCAACTCCCCGGCCAGCTCCTCCAGCTGCTCGAGCACCTCGTTGTAGCGCGGGAGCAGCGCTTTGGCCGCCTCCGCTTCGCGCTCCAGACGCTCGACCGCCTGCAGCAGCTGGGCGATCTCCTGATTGCGGCCGCGCGGGCGGTACAGCTTGTCCATGTCCTGGGCCAGCTTTTTCTCCCCGCGCAGCACCGCTGAGCCCCCGCCGATCCCGGCGTGGAACAAATAGCGGCTCAGCTCCTCGGACTGCAAAACGCCCACCTCCTGCAGCTCCGTAAGCGAGACGGCAAACAACTGTTTGAACATCGCTTTGGACAAGCCGCCCAGCAGCTCGCGCTGCATCTGTTCCTGCGTCATCTCCTGCAGCCGGCCGTCCGCATCGCTGCGCGTAATCCGCAGCCGGTCGCCGCGCGTGCCCGGCAGGCTTCGGCCTTCCGGCGGCTGCGCATAACGCTCGATGACCCAGCGGGAGCCGTCCTCCGCGGCAATCGTCAGCGCGCCGCCGTGCACGCCGCCGCGCGCCGGCTCAAACCGCTCGGCGGCAAACGTCCGCGACGGGATGCCGAACAGCATCGCGCGGACGAAACCGAGCAGCGTGCTTTTTCCCGCTTCGTTCGGTCCGTATAAAACGGTGACCGGGCCCGGCAGTTCCACATCCAGGCCGTGCAAATGGCCAAACCCGCTCACCTGCAATTTCTCCAGCCTCATGATGCTCCCCTCCCGCCAGCCGTTTCATCTTCCGCCAGCAGCGCCCAAGCGAGCTCCTCCGCCCGCCGCAGCAAGCCGAGCCGCTCTTCGGGCGCCAGTTCCTTCAATAGCCGTCTTAGCGTCCGGTTCTCCGCCAGCGGCGCCAGCGCGCTGCCGGTAAGGTCCTGAAGCAGCCCCGGCTCCCGCTCGGCCCGTTCGCCAAGCCGCAGCAGCTCGCCGAGGAAGCTGTCCTCTTCGAGCAGCCCCAAGCGGTCCATCTCCAGCGATGTCTCCACTTTAAAGCCGGCCGGCCAAACGACGCCGCCCAAGGGCGCCCGCGCCGCTATATCGTCCGCCGCATCCGTTGCCGTCATGCCATGGTTCCTTGCCGCATCGCTTAACGTTTTGCCCGGAGCGCTCCCCGTTGCATCGTCTGCCGTCCCGCCGGATCCAACTTCCGCTGAACCGTCCGCTGCAGCAAACGGCGCATTCTCTTGAGCGATCCCCAAGCCGCCTTCCTCCAGCAGCCGGCTTTCCCGGCGCCGCAGCTCCTGCAGCAGCTCCGCGGCCTCCTGCCCGGACTGCAGCAGCGTATGGAGCGGGCCGCGCCCGGTAAAGGTCAGCCGCACGACGCTGATCCGCGCGGCTTCAGCTTCCCGTACCGCCTCCAGCGCTTCCTCCACCCGGTCCTTCCACGCTTCCTCGCTCGTCAAACCGTCGATCGGCACCGCAATTTCCCGCCACAGCACCTGATCCAGCCGGTGAAACGCCAGGCTTGCCTGCCCGTTCTCATGCACATCGACGATATAACATCCTTTGGGGCCGGTTTCCTTCAAGCTGCGCCCCTGGATGTTGCCGGGATAAACAACCCAAGGATTTTCGCTAAGGATCTGGCGTTTGTGAATATGCCCGAGCGCCCAATAGTCGTAGCCCGATTCCTTCAACTCGCGCAGCGAACATGGAGCGTAAGCGTCATGGCCCTCCTGGCCGTCCACATTCGCATGCAGCAGCGCGATGCGGTACAGCTGCGAGGAGTTCGCCTCAGCCTCATCGCGGCGAAACCGCAGCGCCAGATTTTCCGTCACCGACGGCGTTATGTAGGAGATGCCGCTGACGACCGCAACCGGCGCTCCGTCGCTCCGCCGGACCGCCACCCGGCTTTCCGCCTGCCCGCCGAACTCCGTCACATGCGGCGGTAGTTCGAGGCGCAAGCGGCGGCTGCCGAGCGGGTCGTGATTGCCGCGGATGAGATAAACCGGGATGCCGTGCCGCCCCAGCTTGTCCCAGCCTTCCCGCAGCCGCAGCTGCGCGCGCAGCGACGAATCGGCGGCATCGTAAATGTCGCCGGCGAGGACGATGAAATCGACCGCTTCCGCAATCGCCAGCCGGATCAGGCGTTCGAAGGCGGCGAAGGTCGAGTCCCGCAAAAAGATACGCAGCCGATCCGGCACGCCGGACATCCCGGAAAACGGGGTGTCCAGATGCAGATCGGCGGCGTGGAGAAAACGAAATGATTTCATGATACCAGCTCCATTATTTGAATTGCAGGTACAGTTTTTTCAGCTCATGCACAACCCGGTTCAGCGAATAGTGCGCTTTGGCCTTCTCCGAACCGCTGCGCGCCAACTGATAGCGGTAGTCCGGATCGACGATCACTTTCTCCAGCGCCTCGGCCAGTGCCGGAGCGTCCTCCGGCGGCACGAGCAGGCCGTTCGTTCCGTTTTCGATCTGCTCGGCGATCCCGCCGACCGCCGTGCCGACGAGCGCCAGGCTGCAAAGGGCGGCTTCGGCAAACACGGAGCCAAACGCCTCGGCCCGCGAAGGCAGGACGAAGATATCGAAAAACGGCATAAACTCCTCCGGATGCAGCGTGTACCCGTAAAAAATCGTTTCATTGTAAATGCCCAGCCGCTGGGCGAGCTGCTCCAGCTCCTGGCGGATCGGACCGTCGCCGATAATATGCAGCACATAATTGTGCCCCCGCTTCTTGAGCTCGGCGCACGCGTTCAGCAAGACGTCCAGCCCTTTGGCCGGAACGAGGCGGCAGACCGTCACCAACTGAGCCACTTCATTTTCGTGCGGCACCGGCTTAAACCGTTTCTCGTCAAAACCGTTCGGGATGACGCCGATCGCCTCGGGCTTCTCCACATAGGAAGCCAGGTACTTGGCAAACGACCGGGACACCGTTAGCAGCCGATCCGTCCGGTGCTCAAGCTCCCTATACAGCGAGGTGAGGAAGCGGTGCTCCGGCCCGTCCGCACGAATCCGCCCGTTTAAGATCAGCTCGCGCTCGTAGCTTGAGTGGACGCTCTGGATCACGGGGGTACCCGGGAAAACCTCCTTCATGGCCAGCCCGGCGATCGGGTGATGGGCATGGACCAAATCGTACGGCTGTTTAATCCGCAGCTTGGTCCACCATAAGTAATCGCGATACGTTTGCACATATTTTTGCACGATCGGACTGTCCCCGAACTCCTTCCAATCAAAGGTGGCAAATTGTACGGGATCGGTCCCTTTGGAGCGGATGCGTTTCGGCAGCGAAAATAATTCCATTTCCCAGTGGGGAAGATTAAACCGGTCTTGCAGATGCGGGATCATCGACGATACGCCCCCCGGCTGTTCCGGGGGAAAAAATAAAGCCTGCAACAGTCTCATAGGGTTCTCCTTTATCGCGTCGTTCTTTTTGGCGGATGAACCGCTTCTTTTTCCATTATGCCATAGGCAGGAAGGAACATCCATTCCCCTTTTGAGATTGAAAAGCAATATGATACACTGCTGAAGTAAATAGGTACCGGGATTTTTTTGGTGAAAGGAGCAGTAAACATGATGAGTATGCCTACCCTGCCCGCCGCGTTTCGCGAGTCGGTGCTGGCGATGCTCGGCCGGGACGAAGGAGCACGGTTCCTCGCCAGCTATGCCCGCCCCCGCGCATACGGGCTGCGGCTGAATACGCTGAAAGTCGGGCTGCACGGCACGGCGGCGGCGCGGCTTGCGGAGCTGTTCGCGCTGCGCCCCGTTCCTTGGTGCGGTACGGGCTTTTATTACGAGGAGCGCACCCGGCCGGGAAAACATCCCTATCATGCCGCCGGACTATACTATATTCAGGAGCCTTCGGCGATGTCGGCCGTGGAGCTGCTCGATCCCCAGCCGGGCGAAACGGTACTGGATCTGGCCGCGGCTCCCGGCGGCAAAACGACGCAAATCGCCGCCAAAATGGCCGGACAAGGCCTGCTCGTCAGCAACGAAATCCATCCGCAGCGCGCCCGCATTTTGGCGGAAAATGTGGAGCGGCTTGGCATCCGGAACGCCGTGGTGACGCAGGCCGCACCCCGGGAGCTGTCCGCGCGCTTCCCGCTGGCCTTCGACCGGATCATGCTGGACGCCCCCTGCTCGGGCGAAGGCATGTTCCGCAAGGACCCGGAGGCCGTGGCCGAATGGTCCCCGGAGGCGGTGGAGCAGTGCGCGGCGCGGCAGTGGGATATTTTGCAGGACGCGGTGGCGATGCTCAGACCCGGCGGGCGGCTCGCTTATTCGACCTGCACGTTTAACCGCCGCGAAAACGAAGAGACGGTCCGCCGCTTGCTGGAGGCGTACCCGTTCCTGCGGCTGATCGCCGAGAAGCGGGTTTGGCCGCACCGCGAGGAAGGCGAGGGCCACTACGTCGCCCTGCTCGAGCGGGACGGCGAAGCGGACGGCGGGGGGCGCAGCGGCATCCTCGCCGCAGGCGCGCACAGACACGGCGGCACCCTCCCCGCAGACGTGCAAAGCGTCGTCCCGGGCGGCGGGGGGCCCGCCCTCCGGCGCGGCGCGGACGCTCACCCGGGCGGCACCGCCGCCAAAGGCGGGCGCGGGGAGCGCCCCAGCCGCGGCCGCCGCGACTTGCGTGCCGGCCACGCCGGCCGGGAGACCGCCGCAGCCTGGGACGCCTTCCGCGCCTGGGCGGCGGACGAGCTGCCCGCCTCAGACGCCTTCGCGCCCGGGAGCGGCACGCCGCTCCTGTTCGGCGAAGCGCTGTACCTGCTGCCTGCCAGCAGCAGCCTGCCGCTGTCGCCGGACCACCTGGCCGGCCTGAAGGTCCCGCGCGCCGGGCTGCACCTCGGCGACGTCCGCAAAGGCCGGTTCCAGCCCGCCCACGCGCTCGCGATGGCGCTCGGCGCGCCCGAAGCCGCACGGGTCTGGACGCTCGGCGAAGACTCGCCTTCCGCGGCCGCATACCTGCGCGGCGAAACGCTGGAGGTGCCCGCCGATCTGCGCGGCTGGCACCTCGTCACCATCGCCTGCGGCGGGGCCAGCTTCCCGCTCGGCTGGGGCAAAGCCAGCGGCGGCCAGCTCAAAAACCACCTGCCCAAAGGCTTGCGGCAGCACTGTTAATGAGAGCAGATCAACATCCGCTGTCCGGACGCTTTGCACGATTATCCCATTTGATCCGGAAGCAGAGAGCAAGATAAATTCAGGACAAGTAAATAGGTTTGGAGCAGCAGACATGTTCGAGTTCATTAGTTCGAGATCGTTAGACAGGTTTGTGAGAAGGAGGTCTAGGAGAAGTGAAGCAGACCTGACGGGAGGAATGGGGCAAAACACCGGGAAAAATGACCGTGATTAGCCCCCACCCTCTCCCCCCTGAACAAGAGGGATAATCGTGCAAAGCAGCATGCAGGGATACCAGGACACGAACGCTATAAACAGCCGGTTTTTTTAACCTTTCTCCCAAGCTCGCCAACCGCCCCCTTCACCCCGCAAAAAGAACGTATCATCCCCAGCATTCCGCGGCCCTACCAAGCGGTTTCCTGAGCAATCAACCGGGTTCCCGCCTCATGCTTGTTGACAACGAGCTTTTTCCATGGAATAATACATCTATCTAATTAGATGATTATAAAATCAGGAGAGCGATAAACATGCAGCTTGACCGCCTCGTTCATTTCCACAAAGCCGTCGGGGACGTCACCCGCATCCGGATCATCGCGCTGCTTCAAAGCGGGCCGCTTCATGGCCAGGCCCTTGCCGGAAAATTGGGCGTCACGCCGCCGACCATTACCCATCACATCACCAAGCTCCGGGAAGCCGATTTGATTTATGAGCGCCGGGACAAAAATACGATTTATTTTTATCTGAACGAAAAAAGCTTAACCCAGCAGGCCCAGGCCATTCTGAATGTCGGCAAAACGCAGCCCCTGGCAGCGGACGGCAAACAAGATGAAGCGCAGCGAAAAGCGTCCGTCGAAAGCAGCTTTTTCAACAAGGACGGCACGTTAAAGCATCTGCCTGCCCAGCGCAAGAAAAAACTGATCGTGCTCGAACGCCTTGTCAAAGGTTTGGAGCCGCGCCGGAAATATACGGAGAAGGAGATCAACGAGTACATCCGGAAATTTCACGAGGATTTTGCGACCATCCGCCGCGAGTTTATCATGAACCACTATATGTACCGGGAAAACGGAATCTACGAGCTGAACCCTCCGGAAATGTGGGGCAAAAGCTAGAACCGCCGTTCGGCGTAATAACTATTTTGGCCGGTAATGCGGTAGCGGGCGTACTTAGGACGCCTGGCCGCATGGCTTTTTTTTTGCTTAACAAATTAGATAAATATCAAATTAGATTGCTATCTTATTCTGCTTACAGAGGAGTCTGATACAAAAATGAAGCACAAGCATACGCTGCGTGAAGAAAAACAGTATGCGCGCCTGTTCGCCGCCGGGATCGTGAACGGCATCGGAGACCGCTTCAGCCAGGTTGCCGTTCTCGGTCTATTGCTGTCGCTGACGGGATCGGGTTTGGCCGTCGGCATTACTTTTGCCGTTCGCCTGGTTCCCTATCTGCTGTTCGGGCCGCTGGGAGGGATGCTCGCCGACCGTTTTTCCAAAAAATCGCTCCTGATCTTTACGGATGTCGCCCGTTTTTTCTTTGCATTGACCCCGCTGCTGGTCCGGCAGGCGGACGATGTATGGATCATTTACGTCAGCTCGTTTGTGCTATCGGCCGGCGAGGCGCTGTATGCTCCAACCCGGATGTCCGTGATTCCCCGTTTGGTCCGCAGGGAAAATCTCCTGGCCGTCAACAGCTTGGAGCAGGCGCTGGTCGGTTACGTGCTGATCGCCGGCTCCGTGACCGGTGGGTTCGTTTCCGCCCTGAGCGGCGGTCAGGCGTCGTTCACGCTGAACGCCCTGACTTTTCTCGCGTCGGCTTTGCTTTTGTCCGGACTGGATCTCCCCCGGGAACGTGGACAAGCTACGGAAGCACGCGGCTCGGTTGCATCGTCGGGGCTTTCGGACGGGGCGTTTACAGAGGCAGCCCCAGAGATCTCGCGGCCCCTCCCCGAGCCCCAAAGCAAGCCTCCGGGAGCGCTTCGCCTGCTGTTGTCCCATTCGTTGTATTTGCGGCTGATGATCATCGTGTTTGCTATTTGGCCGATCGGCGACGGGATGATTAACATTCTGATTAGCGTTTACGCGTCGGAAGTGTTTCATATGGGAGAAATCGGCATCGGCCTGCTGTACGGCGCTTTGGGAATCGGTCTTGTGGCGGGCTCCAAAATCACCGGGAAAATCGGCCGGCGCATGGAAACGGTGGCGATATTCGCCCTGCTGCTGGAAGGTGCGATCCATATGCTGATCAGCCAAAGCGCTGTTTTTGTTCTCGCCCTGATCCTGATGATCGGTTCGGCCATGGTGTCCAGCATCGGCAACGCCTGCAACGAAACGGTTTTGATGAAGACGGTTCCCGCCGGCTGGCAAGGGCGCTTCTTCGGTACGCTGGCCGCGCTGCAAAATGCGATCATGGGGGTGTCGATGTTGACTGCCGGTTTTCTCCTCGACCTCGTGGCCCCCAGATTCCTTGGCCTGGCTGCCGGAATTTTATTTACGTTGTTGGGAGCCGTAGCAGGAATCGCCTGGGCCATGTCCCAATCCCGGCAGGCTCGTACGAACATAGAGTCCGAGTCACTTTAAATATAGCGGAACTTTACCGTGAACCGGGAAGCCGCATATGGGATAATGCGGTAGAAGCTCTTATAGAGGTTGTTCAAAAAGTCATCTTTTGAAGATGTAAGAAAGAATAAACGTCCAAGTATTAGCTTCCTTATATCGCAAGAAAAACTACCGCTAATCGCGGTCTGGCTTCCTAGAAGGTGCTTCGATATACGTTTTTCTTATCACGAAGCAAGAACATGGAGCGTATTCGACATCGAATCTTGAATTCAGCCGGGCCAAGCGGATGCTTCCGAAGCCGTTTTCTACGAAAACGTGTAGCTCCGCTACTTTCGTCCCTAGCTTCATTCAACCTAAAGCGTTTTGAAAAAACGCACATCGGAAGCATAAGCTTCGGTGCTGAAAAGCCGATTTTTTGAACTCGCTCTTATAAAAACAAAGAGGAGGCAGATCATTTGCCTAAATTTACGATTCGCAAAATGGAGCGGCCTTACGATTTTACGGAAGTTGCGCCGCTGCTGAATTTCATTTGGTCCGAGCCGACGACGGCCGAACTGCTCAAGGAAGAAGAGGACAAAATTCCTCCGGGAAAGCTGCATTACAACGAAGAAGGAAAGCTGATGGGTTGGGATCGCCCTAAATGGGTGGCTGAAAACGAAGACGGGCTTGTCATCGGTTACGCCCATGCGTGGAGGGCCCCCTGGTCGGACCCGGGGACTTTGCTCCAAACCGTTGTCGTGCATCCGGAAAAACGCGGTAACGGAGTTGGCCGGGCTTTGTACGATGCGCTTCTGCGGTGGTCCGTTGAAGTCAAGGCTTCCCGCCTGATCAGCCACGTCCGTGAGAACGATCAGGAAGGGGTAGCTTTTGCGGAACGGCGCGGCTACATCAAGGAACGGCATACTTTCGAATCCGTACTGGACCCGTTTGCGTTTGATAACGATAAGCTGTTCGAATCGATCAAGGCAGTGGAGCAATCGGGGATCCGGTTCGTTACGCTGGCGGAGGAGCCGGGAGAAGCAAGCGAGAGAAAGCTGCATGAGCTGTACAAAGTCACGCACCTGGACATTCCCGGATTCTCCGGCGACTTTCCCTGGTTCGAGGAATGGAAAAAGTGGAGCATCGAGCAGCCCGGGGTACGCCCGGAGTGGATTCATATCGCCAAGGACGGCGGCCGATACGTGGGCGTCGTTACGCTGCAGAAGAACGAACAGACGCTGGCGATGTATCATGAGTATACCGGCGTGCTTCGGGAATACCGCGGACGCCGGATTGCACTCGCCCTCAAGATGCTTGGCATCCAAACGGCACGCGCCTGCGCGGTTCCCTATTTAAAAACGCACAACGACTCCATGAACGGGCCGATGCTGCACATAAATCGCGATCTGATCGGTTTCCGGGCGGAGCCGGGAACTTACAAGATGGTGTGCGAGCTACAGCGAGAGCTTGGCCTGCATTTTTAAGCTATCTCGTGGCTAGTCGCTATTCGCCCATTTCCCGGGTAATTCCCAAGCAATATTTTTCCAGCGCCAGTTTAACGCCCTCTTCGTTATTGGACGCCGTTACGGCATCGGCCGCGGCTTTAACCTCCTGTGGAGAATTGTCCATGGCCACGCCAAGCCCAGCGAAGGTGAGCATCGTCAAATCGTTATAATAATTGCCGATGGCCATGACGTTTTCCACCGGAATGCCCCGCTTTTCCGCCAACTTTTGCAGCGCGGCGCCCTTGGAAGCATCCTTATGCATCAAATCGATGAAAAAATCGCCGCTGCGCAGCATGTTTAACTTCTGCGGCCATTCGCTCCATTCCGCAAACACGCGGTCCAGCTGCTCCATCTCCCCCGAAACGGTTAGTTTGACGATCGGTTCGCGCAGCTCGGCCCAAGCCGGAAGATCCTGCGGCACCACGAAAAATTTGCTGTAGATATCCAGCACTTCCTGGCTCAAGCGGGATGCTCCTTCCACGTATACGGTAAACGTCGTATTGATGTCGAAATGCACTTTATGCTTGCGGCAATACTCCATATATGGCTCCAGCCCTTGCCGGTCAAGCGCAAATTCATGAACGACTTCCTCCGTACGCACGTCGACCGTGACCGCGCCGTTATGTGTAATGACATACCCCTCCAGGCCGATCCGGCGCATAAAAGGGAGCGAACTGATCGGGGCCCGTCCGGTGCACAGCACAAATTCCGCGCCTTGATCGGCGATGGCCCGAATCGTTTCCATCGTGCCCGGCGTCAATTCATGATCATCGGTCAATAAAGTTCCGTCTACATCCAAAGCGATTAGCTTGTATTTCATCATTGTCATTTCCTTTCTCAACGGGTCTCATCCCTCCCAAACCCTCCCTTACCGTAAGGGAGGGCCCCAAGGGCCTGCTGCCCTTTGGATACCCGCAAACTGGACTAACGTGGGAGCTGCAGAGGCGCTCCTGCGGCTGTTCCCTGCGGGAATGCGCCTGGCTTCGTGCGTGGAACGCTTTTCCCCCTTCGGGTACGTCTTACTTGGGGAGCTCCCGGGTTACCTGGAAACACGCTGCAGGCACTGCTGCTTTCGCACGCACCCGGGTAACTATGGGAAATCAGCCGCTTGCCGCCCTTTGGGCACGCTCTGCTTTTGGCGCTCCTGCGGGGGCGGGGACTGCTACGCAGGCTGTTTTTACTGTAACGTTCGTGCCTGGGAGCCGCTCTCCCTTCGGGATTCACTTTACTTCAGCGCAAAGCGTTAGCTACTTTTGTTTACTTTTTATATGCTTTCAAAGCGGCCAGCTCGGCTTCGGTCAGCTCGCGGAAGGCGCCTTTGGGGAGCACTTCGTCGAGGACGAGCGGGCCCATGGAAATGCGCTTTAAGTAAGCGACTTTGGAGCCGACGGCTTCGAACATTCGCTTCACTTGGTGGAACTTGCCTTCGGAAATGGTGAGGCGTATGCGCGAAGTTAGGGTGCCGTCGGCGAGTGTGTTTCGCTCAAGGACGTCGAGCTCGGCGGGCAGGGTGATGTAGCCGTCGTCGAGTTCGACGCCTTGTTTGAATCGCTCTGCTTCGCGGTCCCCGACGTGGCCGTCGACGATGGCTTCGTACGTTTTGGGCACGTGCTTGCGCGGGGACAGCAAATCATGGGCCAGCTGGCCGTCGTTCGTGAGCAGCAGCAGGCCTTCGGTATCCTTGTCCAAACGTCCGACGGGAAAAGGGTCGAACACACGGAATTCCGCCGGCAGCAAGTCGAGCACGGTCTGTTGCCGGAGGTCCTCGGTGGCGGAAATGACACCGGGCGGCTTATGCAGCATCAGATAAACAAATTCCCGGTATACGATTCGTTCTCCATCGAGCTCGATGACGTCCCCGAAAGGGTCGCATTGCGCGCCGCTATCTTTGACGACCGCGCCGTTTCGGGTCACCCGGCCCTGCTTCACGAGCTTTTTGATTTCGGCTCGCGAGCCGTATCCGAGATTCCCCAGGATTTTGTCGAGTCTTTGCGTTTTTTTGCCTGGACTCATTCGTTATGTCCACCTCCAGCCGGCCGGATATTCGTTTTTGAGCAGGCCGTTTTGCCATTTGCCCCAGCCGAGGGAATAACCGTCCACGGTGACAAGCACATAACCTTTCGGATTAGCTCCATCGCGGGTATGGACCCGCGAAGCTTCGATTTCCAGCGTTTCTCCTTTTAAATAGCGGACGGCCTCCCCGCCGTCCACGGACAAGTCGAGCGTTCTGGCCGCCTCGGAAGGCGCCAGCGCCGTAGCCAGCGGATGCCCTGGCGTAAACCGGCCGTTTTTGACCGTGCCGGCATACCAGCCTGGGCGAACGACCTTTAGCCCGTCCAGCTGTTCTTTGGCGACCGGCGAAAGGTACACGTTCCCGCCGAACGTCAGCTTCGTCCCGGGCAGTTCGGCCCGCAAATGCTCCGCGGCAAAAGCCCGCCAGCTATCCAGCGTCTCCCGTTCGCCGAAGCCCCTTTTGTCCGCGCCGGCCGCTTGACGGGAACGCAGCGCAGGGCGAGCCTCCGCTCCACCGCGAGTTGCTCCGCTTTGCCGCGAAGCGATGCGTTCATGCCCGCCCGCAAGCTTGGCCTCCGGAACGTGCGCCTCCCTATTTCGCTCCAGCACCGCGACAAAATGCCCTTCGCCTTCCACCTTATGCGGCCATAATCTGCCGCAGCCGGCGGTTTGCTTTTTGATTTCCTCAGGGACCGAAGCCATAACGCCCCCTTCTTCGCTGCTTAGCCAAAGCCAATCCGGCCGTCCCGGGGCAATACCGGCGTCCCGCGGCACGGGGACAACCTCGAAGTCCGGGTTCCCCAGCAAAAATTCCGCGATCATCGCCTCGTTCTCTTCCGGCGCAAACGTGCAGGTGGAGTAAACGATCCTGCCGCCGGGCGCCAGCATCGCCGCCGCCGTTTTCAAAATATCCCGCTGCATGACCGTACATTTCTCGATCGAATGCCGTTCCCACTGCCGGGCCATGCCTTCATCCTTTCGGAACATGCCTTCGCCCGAACACGGGGCGTCGATCAGGATTTTATCGAAATAATGCGGAAAAGCCCGGGCGATCCGCTCCGGCGCTTCGTTCAGCACCACCGCGTTCCGCACGCCGTAAAGCTCGATGTTTTTGGCCAAGGCCTTCGTCCGTTCCGCATGGATATCGTTGGTAACGAGCACCCCTTTGCCATTCAGGCGGGCCGCGATTTGCGTCGACTTGCCCCCCGGAGCCGCACATAAATCCAGCACCCGTTCCCCTTCCGAGACGTTCAGCAGCTCCGCCGGCGCCATCGCGCTCGGCTCCTGTATGTAATACAATCCGGCATGGTAGTACGGGTGTTTGCCGGGCTTGACCCGTTCATCCACATAAAAGCCCGCCTCGCACCACGGAATCGGACGGAGCGCAAACGGGGACAGCTTCAGGAACGAGTCCAGGCCGATTTTTAACGTATTGACGCGGATTCCCGCATGCCTGGGATCGTCATAGGAGGACAGGAACGCCTCATACTCATCCCCAAGCAGCTCCCGCATTCTATCCAGAAAAACGCTCGGTAGTTGCACCGTCATCTCGTACCATCCATTCTTCAGAAACTCTTGTTGAAAAACAACGCTATTGTACCACAGGTTCCCTATTTCCGGGAAACGCCCGTTCATCCAAAACAGCGGCGCGAACCGTGTAAAACTCCGCTGCAAATGACTAGACTCCGACGATTATCTAACGATTATCTGATGATTATCTAATGATTAACTGTAAATCATACAGCTATAGTATACCGAATTGCCAAGCCAATCGTTTTAATTGCATCTCATACAACTACATCCCATTCTTTTGGCTTTTCTTTCGAAAGAAGCGAAGTAGTTGCAGGATTTGCACTTATTCAAGCGCTGTAACAGCATTTCCGGATAAATAACCGTTCATTTTGCAACTATTGGAGCCTGAAGCGGGACTCACGGATTTCTTCACCAGAAAATCGCAGCCGCACTGTCCAACCTCACATTGGAAATATCCAATAGACTTCGCTTAGGCCGCCCGTTTTGCCCCGAAAACGGCAAAAGCCCGCCCCAATAAACGATATAGGCGAGCCTTAATATCAGCCGTTTAATTCCCGTTGTCGCTGCTCCAGCTTCAGCCGGCGTTCCTCATGTTTTTCGCCCCGCTGCGGCTTGCGCCGCTGCGGGACGTTTGGGGCGATCTCCGCCGCCGCTTGCTCCACGGCGTCACGCAGCGCCGGATCGACAATATCAATCGTTAAATCATAATACGCAAAAGAACGGTTTTGCCGGGGCTCCAAAGCTTCCGCATAAGCCGCCGTCTCCCGGCGCAGCTTGCCGAGGTCGATCCCCAGCGCCCCTTCCGGATACGGGCCGAGCCGCTCCAGCGCCGACAGCAGCATTTTCCGGCCGCCCGAAACGTTTCCGCTCCGCGCATGGAACAGCCCGACGGCTACCTGCAGCAGGCCCTTGTACAGCGGATCGTGATCCCGCTCCAGCCACAGCTCCTCCAGCACCTCATGGCACTCAAAGTAATCGCGGTCCCGGTTAAAATAAACCAGATACGCCACGTACAGCGGCTCATAGCTCATCGCCGGGCTCCTCCACTTTTTTGTGCCGCTTGATTAGCTCTTTGACCTCGGTCAGCAGTTCCTTGAAGCCTTCAAAGTCTTTCGCTTCCCAAAGCTTGTTAAACCGGCGCTGCGCGTCGATCGCCTCCGAGACGAGATGATAGAAATATAGCTGGTGAATGGCCGCGAGCAGCGACGACACGATATTGGAGTCGTCCTCAAAGCTTTTTTGCGCCAACAGGATTTCCTGACGGATGCTCGACATCTCATTGTCCAGCACAAAAGCGGCCTCGGCCGCTTTTTTCAGCCGGGCGCGCATTTCCTCCGGCAGGCTTTCGCGGTATTTATAGTTCAGCGAGTGCTCGATCGTCGCCCAGAAGTTCATCGCCAGCGTGCGAATCTGGATTTCGGCGAGCACGTTTTTTTGCCCAAGCGCGGTTTGCACCGGGTATTCGACGATCATATGAAAGCTGCGGTAGCCGCTTTCCTTGTAGTTCGTGATGTAGTCCTTCTCGTACAGCACCTTCAGGTCCTTGCGCATGCGGATATATTCCGCGACCCGCCGGATATCCTCCACGAACTGGCACATGATGCGGATGCCGGCGATATCCTCGATGCCCGTCTCCAGATCGTCCATGGACACATTCAGCCGTTTGGCTTTTTCTAGAATGCTGGAAATTTTTTTGACCCGTCCGGTCACGAATTCAATCGGCGCGTATTCTTCGCGTTTTTTTAGTTCGGACCGCATCGTTTTGAATTTCACTTTTAATTCCTCAACAGCCTGTTCATATGGAAGCAAAAATGTTCCCCAATCTCTACTGTCCATCCCTATGCCTCCTGTCTTCTGTAACCCGGTTTTCTAGCGGTGGTCGGCCCCCACCGCCTCGGAAATATGGCTAAACCCGTCGCGCGCAAGCAGCTCCCTCAAGCCGCGATGCAGCTTCCGGTTGATCTCCGGCCCCTCATAAATCAGCGCAGTATAAATTTCCACCAGGCTGGCGCCCGAACGTATTTTGTCATAGGCGTCGGCAGCGGAAAAAATCCCGCCCGAACCGATAATCGGCAGTTTGCCGCCCGTTTGGCGATAAACGCGGGAGACGATTTCCGTCGATCTGGCGGCCAGCGGCTTGCCGCTAAGCCCGCCGGTCTCCTTGGCGTTCTTATGGTGAATCCCTTCTCTGGAAACGGTCGTATTCGTGGCGATCAAGCCGGAGACGCCGCTTTTTTCGATCGTATCGACCATATACTCCAGTTCCCGGTCGCTTACGTCGGGGGCAATCTTCACCAGTACCGCTTTGCTCGCGCCATGTTTCTTTGCCTCCGCCGCCATCTGGTTCGTCACCGCCCGCAGCAGCCCGGACAACTCGTCGCCATGCTGCAGATTACGCAAGTCCGGCGTGTTTGGCGAGCTGATATTAACGACAAAAAAGTCCGCATACGGATACAGCGCCGAAACGCATTTCTCATAATCGCGAAACGCCTCTTCATTAGGCGTCGTTTTGTTTTTTCCGATGTTCACGGCGACGGGAATCGGCCGCTGTTTTAACGCCCGCAGCCTTGCCGCCATCTCCTCCGCGCCGCGATTGTTGAAGCCCATCCGGTTGATCAGCGCTTCCTCCGGAGGAAGCCTGAACAGCCGCGGCCGGTCGTTGCCCGGCTGCCCGGCCGGAGTCACCGTCCCCACTTCCATAAAACCGAAGCCGATGGCCGAAAAACCCTCCACCGCGTCGGCGTTTTTATCGAGTCCGGCGGCGAGTCCCACCGGGGAAGGAAAATGAATTCCGAATAAGTCCGTGGCCAGCTCCGGCACTTCCGGAACGCCGTACATACCGCGCATGAGGGTGAGGGCCCCCGGTATTTTTGCCGCATTATGCAAACCGTCAATGACTAAATGATGGGCATTTTCCGGATCCATCCGAAAAAAAACGGGTTTCCCCAAAAGCCGATACAACACGTTATTTGTCCACTCCGATCGCTGTTTCCTGTGCATTTTTTCTATAAACAGTTTAGCCGTTTCCGGCCAAAAAGAAAAGTTTAACCTCGCCGCATGTGAAAACCACTACAAAGTGATGGAATTTTAAAATGAAAGCCATTACAATAGGAATAAAAAGGGAGGGGATAACCATGTCAACCAAACGTGTACCGCCCACGCTCCAGCAAAAAAAGGACGAAGTCAACAAGAAGGCGCTCATCTGGTCGATCTCCATCGCCGCGGCGCTTATTGTGGCAACTACCGTCCTCTTGATTTTGACGTAAAACTCAAAGTCTTTTTAGTTAAGCCAGTGATATACTCGATGGGGATTGGTCTGATCCTCGCGGTGTCCGAGCTTGAATCTTTCTTTCGGGACGCTCTCCAGGTCTGGCAAAATCCCCTTTCCTATCGTCACCTTCGTTCCTTTCGGGGCGAGATCGAACAGTTCTTCGACATCCTTTTTCCCCATGCGGATACAGCCCAGCGATTCGTCTTTGCCGATGCTGTCCGGATCGTTCGTCCCGTGAATCGCGTAGTTCGTGTCCGATAACTGCATGCCGCGGCTGCCGAACTCGCCGTTGTCTCTTCCATTCGGGTTGATCACTTTGTCCGAAATAGCGAAAGAACCTTCCGGCGTCCTGTCGCCGCCCAGTCCCACAGGATAACTGCGAATCAGCTTGTCACCGCTGACGACGGCCAGCACATGCGTTTTCTTGTCCACGATAATCTCAAACGGCTCGCTGAAGTACGGTTGTTCTTCCGGAGCTAAACTATCCTTAACCGCGTCCGAATTCGCGCTCGGCTGACCCGCCGCACCGGAACCGGCGGCGTTTTGCAGCCTCTTCAGCAGCGGCCCGAACGTTTTGACCATAACAGGATCGCTGCCGGCAAGCCAATTGTCCGGAAAAGAGCCGGTCAGATCGTCAAGACCGGTTGGCCATGCTCCCGTACCTTCCTTGTATCTCTGCATCGCCGAAGCAAGCACGCCCAGCGACTCCTGGTACGGAATCCACCGCTCGGCCGCCGCCTGCAAGCCGGAAGCGTCCGGCGGGGTGCAGCGGCATGCTTCCGCGTCATAGGATTGGATCGTCGTCGTTCCTTGATCCGGGTTTTGCTCCAGTTCATAAACGACCGGCATGCCGTCCGTCCAGAGCAAATAATCTCCTTCCCGCTCCATGCCGAGCACAACGGCATTCAGAATCGGCGCGCCGGTGCGGTTCTGCAAATCGATCAGCCCGCCGAGCGCCTCGGCGCCGGCCTTGGCTTTACCGAAAGCGTAACCTTGCGCCGTAAACACCGGCCCTTTGACGGCGTCCGCCGAGCCGGCCGAACCGGCCTTTGCCGGAGCTTTTCCCGGCGGCGTGGCCGGCTTGGCATCCGGTACAGCGAGATCCGTCTCCGCTCCCGGTTCATCTTGAAGGCCGGCCGTGGCCGGTTCGGCCGTTTTTTCACTCGGCGCATAAGCCGAGGGATGCCCGATCACCACCAGGGCGATCAGCAGGGCGATGCCCAGCTTGCGCAGAAAGCGGCTACGCTTCTCCCGCTGCTTCGTCTCCTGCAGCAAGTCGGCTTTGTAGCCCATCCATAAATCCTCCGGAATTTTGCTCGCTTCGAAAGCTTCATAGACGCCGCCCGCCTGAATATAGCAGTACCGTGCCTTTCCCGTCTGGCCGCTTGCTTCGTATTCCTTGCCCAGCAAATACCAGGCCATTTTGTTTTTCGGGTGGTTTTCCACAAATTTTTTGAGGTAGGCTGAATCCCCCATACGTTTCCTCCATCAAATGGAAAAGTTAAGCTTCAACTATTACTATATCGGCAAAATGGATGGCGTTTCTAACCCAAACCTGCGAGAAAAGCGGATTTTGCGACTTAGTACCTACATCGCTTTAACATTTTCCGGGACATTTCGGAAAAAGCAAAAAGCGCGGCCAGCAGGAAGCCCTGCTTTTCCGCGCTTTAGAACTATATAAATTGCCTGACTCTTGCTTATTCGTAGGTTCAACCTATACAGCCGCTTGGTTCCAATTGCTTAATCCCGGCTCGCCAATTTTGCGAGCAGGCGAAGGATTTCCAGGTACAGCCATACCAGCGTGACCATCAAGCCGAATGCGCCGTACCATTCCATAAATTTCGGTGCTCCCCGGTGGGCTCCCTCTTCGATGAAATCGAAATCCAGCACCAGGTTCAAGGCGGCGATGATGACGATCACGACCGAGATGCCGATGCCGATCCAGTCGTTGCTGTGGAGATACGGCACCTGAATTCCGAACAAACCGAGAATAAAGCTGAGCAGATAGACGAGGGCCACGCCCCCGGTAGCCGCGACGACTCCGAGCTTGAAGTTTTCCGTCGCCTTGATCAGCCGGGTCTTGTAGGCGATAAGCAGAGCCACAAACACGCCCATGGTCAGCAGCGTCGCCTGTAGCGTGATTCCATTGAACTTCGCTTCATAAGTGGCTGAAAGGGCCCCCAGGAACATCCCTTCGGCAATGGCGTAAACCGGGACCAGATACGGGGCCGTTCTCGGCACAAAGCTGACGATCAGCGCCAGGATCAACCCGACGATCGCTCCTCCGATCGCCATCGGGACAACGTTCATCCCGTCGAAATACAGCATCCATGCGCTGAACGCGCTGCCGAGGAGGATGACTAATGTGATAAACGATTTGTTTACCGTCCCCTCGACGGTCATCGCGTTCATTCCGGAAAATGAGTCCGGCCTGTCAAACGTATCGCTCCTTAAAGTTGGGTTACCGCTGCGTCCGATCAAGAAACAACACCTCATTTATCAATTTGTTACTATGATATCATAAAATATTCCAACTATACTAGAACATATTGTCGTTTCCATTTTGGGCTCGAACTAACCTGCCTAAATCCCGCGAAGTTCCCGCGAATCCACGAAATGCACGAAATCCACGAAATCCACGAAATCCACGAAATGCAAAGGGGCATGCGATTTTCGTCGAAACTCCTCGAAAAGGGTGGTTCAAATGCAAAACTTCAGTTCATTTCCGTTCAAAAACCTCTTTTTTATCAAAAAGCTCATGATCAGATGCACTTTTGCAGTTGAACCGCTCAAACTCCCCACGGCCCCAAACCGTCCCTTCAAACTGTCTGTTAAAAAAAACAAACCCCACCGCTGCGGTGAGGTCTCCTGCTTGTACTCGCTATCGGAAATTAGCCTTCTTTATTAAACGGCTCATCCGCCACTTTGATGGAGTCGGTCGGGCAGCCGTCGCAAGCGTCTTGAAGATCGTCGTACAAATCTTCCGGGATTTCCGTCACGCCGCGGTTCTTGTCCTCACCGTAGATAACTTCCGCCAAGCCTTCATCGTCGTAATCGTAAATATCCGGTGCAGTAGCGCCGCAAGCGCCGCACGCAATGCAAGTGTCCTTCTCAACCCAAGTATATTTTGCCATCTTTAATCTGCCTCCTGAATAAACGGTACAAGTCCGGTGTTTTATATCACCATGACCACTATAATATAAATAGAAAGCAATTTCAATTCATTTTCCGTATTATTCCAATCGAGAATCAGGATGATTCCCCCGTTGTTCCCGGAGAAAATCGGTTTGCAGCGAGGTGCCGCGAATTTTGTGGTCGCGGATCAGCGCCGAAGGATCGTCGGTCAGCATGCCCGCCGTCAAAACGGCGTTTTCGCCGAATTTGTCGCGCAGCATGTCCATCACCCGCGTGAGCGATTCCTTTTTCGGCTGCTGCTCGTAATCGAACAAATCGAGCTGCAGCGCGGCCTCCTCTTTGGGCACCAGATTTTGCAGCGTGATGCCAAGCAGGCGCACCGGTTTATCTTCGCTCCAGTGCCGCCGGTACAGCTCGCAGGCTTCGCGGTAGATTTCCTCCGCCTGCTCGGTCACCGTCTCAAGGCTTTGCGAGCGGGTGATCGTCTTCATATCCGGCGTGCGGATCGTGATCTGCACCGTTTGCGCCATCAGCTGCTGCCGCCGCAGCCTGCGGGCAACCTGGTCGGCCAAATTCAGCATAACCCGCTGCACATCCTCCATCCGGCTGATGTCCGCCGGCAGCGTCGTCGTATGGCCGATCGACTTGTTTTTCTCGCGTTCGTCGTTCACCGGGGAATCGTCGATCCCGTTCGCCGCCCGCTTCATCCAGGCTCCGGCCACGCCGAAGCGTTCGATCAGCTTGTTTTCGTCCGCGGCAGCGAGCTGGCCGATCGTGTAGATCCGCATCTTCTTCAGCTTCTCCGCCGTTTTGCGGCCGACGCCGAACAACTCGTTACAAGGTTTGTCCCACAACAGCCGCGGCACATCGCGGATTCGGAGCACCGTAATGCCGTTGGGCTTCTTCATATCGGAGGCCATTTTCGCCAGCAGCTTGTTGGGAGCAACGCCGATGCTGCAGGGAAGGTCCAGTTCGTTTTTAATTCTTTGCTGAATTTGGGCCGCAATCTCCAGCGGCGTGCCGAACTGCTTGGACCCGGTAATATCCAGGTAGCATTCGTCGATCGACATCGCCTGCAGCAAAGGCGTGTATTCGTAAGCGATGTCCATGAACGCCCGGGAATATTTGCGGTACAAATGAAAATCCGGCTGAATGACAAGAAGCTCCGGACATTTTTTTAGTCCCTGGCTGACCGTCATTCCGGTGGAAATCCCCCTTTTCCGCGCCGTGTAGGAGCAGGTGACGATAACGCCCTTGCGCAGTTCGACGCTGCCGGCCACGGCCGTGGGACGGTTCCGGTATTTCTCCGGCTCCTCCGCCTCATGCACCGAACAGTAAAAGGCGTTCATATCGACATGAAGAATGACCCTGCCCCGGGCGGGATAATAATCAGCGGCATTTTTCACGTTGCTTCCCCTCGTTTATCATTCGTTATTCTCCCCCTCAGCATACCTTTCCAAGGAATGCCGGTCAATATTGGACCATGCAATTTCGCAAAAAGCGTGTTACATTTAAAATAGCAGATGCTATAATTAGAAATTAATACACACGGAGCTTGTATTTTCGAAAACAACCAAAGGGGGACACTTCCATCATGTCAAAGGCTTTATCCATCTTCGACACCACTTTGCGCGACGGCACTCAAGGCGAGGGCATCAGCCTGTCAGCGGACGACAAGTTGAAGATCGCAGGGAAGCTGGATCAGCTGGGTGTCCATTACATTGAAGGTGGCATTCCGGGCAGCAACAGCAAAGACATCGAGTTTTTCAAGCGGGTCAAGGAGCTCAAGCTTCAGGCGAAAATCACCGCTTTTGGCAGCACGCGCCGGAAGGACAGTTTGGCCGAACATGATGCCAATTTGAAGCGTATGATCGAGTCCGGCGTGCCGGCGGCCACGCTGGTGGGCAAATCTTGGGACTTCCACGTGCATACGGCGCTGCAAACGACACTGGAGGAAAACCTGGCGATGATTTACGATTCCATCGCTTATTTGAAACGGCAAGGGCTGGAGGTTATTTTCGACGCCGAGCATTTTTTTGACGGTTACAAAAACAACCCGGAATATGCCTTGTCCGTCATGCGTAAAGCGGAAGAAGCCGGAGCCGACTGGCTCGTCATGTGCGATACGAACGGCGGAACGATGCCGCATGAGGTGCACGATATCGTCAGCGTGCTGGCCGGTACGATCACCGGATCGCAGCTTGGCATTCACACCCATAACGACTGCGAGCTGGCGGTGGCCAACTCCCTTAGCGCGGTGCGGGCGGGGGCGACGCAAATTCAGGGGACGATGAACGGGTACGGCGAACGCTGCGGCAACGCCAACCTATGCTCAATCATCCCGAATCTGCAGCTCAAGCTGGGCTACCAGGTTCTCGAACCAGAGCAGCTTAAGCAGTTGACCAATACGGCGCGCTACATCAGCGAAATCGCCAATGTGCATATGCCGGTGAACCAGCCTTACGTCGGCACGGCCGCATTTGCGCACAAAGGCGGCATCCACGTGTCCGCGATCCTTCGCGATTCCCGCACATACGAGCACATCGAGCCGGAGCTGGTCGGCAACCGCCAGCGCGTGCTCGTCTCCGAGCTTGCCGGCCAGAGCAATATCGTGTCCAAGGCGCAGGAAATGGGCATCGACTTTGATCCGGAAAACGAGAGCACGCGGGCGGTGATCAGCAAAATCAAGGAGCTGGAGCATCAGGGCTATCAATTTGAAGGCGCCGACGCCTCTCTCGAGCTGCTGCTCCGCCAGGCAAGCGGCGAACTGAAGGAACTGTTCGTGTTCGAATCTTTTAAAATGCTGGTGGAAAAAACGGCCGACAGACCGGTTGTGTCCGAAGCGTTCGTGAAGCTGAACATCGACGGTGCGAGCGTGTATACGGCCGCCGAAGGCAACGGTCCGGTCAATGCGCTCGACAATGCGCTGCGCAAAGCGCTGATTTCGTATTATCCGGGGCTGAAGGATATGCATTTGTCGGACTATAAAGTCCGCGTCCTCGACGACAAAGACGCCACCGCCTCCAAAGTGCGCGTATTGATCGAATCCAAGGATTTCACCAACTCCTGGAACACCGTCGGCGTATCCAGTAACGTAATCGAAGCGAGCTGGGAAGCGCTGGTCGACAGTATCCGGTATGCTCTGCTGGGGCAGACCAAACGCGAGGATTACGAAGAACTCCCGTACGCCGGCACGGGTTTGGTGAATCAATGATCCGCCGTTTGGCTAAACATAAAGCGCGGGCGCAAGGAGAGAAGTCTCCTGCCGCCCGCGCTTTTTTTGCCGGCCAATCCCTGCTTTACAGCAGCTGTTTAATTTTCGCCTCCAGCTCTTCCGGAGAAATGACGCCGAGGATGACGTCCTGAATGATGCCGTTCTCGTCGATCAGCACATTGGTGGGAAAAGCGACGCCGTTAAACCGGCTGTACACTTCCTCTTTCTCATCGAGCAAGACGGGAAAGGTATATCCGTAATTTTTGACAAATGCCTTGGCGTCGTCCAGCTTGTCGTAAAACGTCACGTTGACCCCGTATACGTCAAGCGAATCCTTGTATTTATCCGCAAGCTTGACCAGTTCCGGGGCCTCTTCCTTGCAAGGATCGCACCAGGAAGCCCAAAAGTTGAGCAGCAGCGGTTTATCCCGTTTGCCGCCGACGTCATATTGCTTTCCATCGAGCCCCATCAGTGAAAAAGACGGAGACGGCGTGCCCGGCTTCGGCGCTCCTGCCGCAGCCATCGCCGCGAGCGACTGCCCGTTTTTCCCGGCTGCCGCTTCGGAACCGGCCCCGCCAAAGATCGACCGCCAGCCCTCCTGTGTGCCCCGGTCCATCAACACAAGCACCAGCAGCACAAGCAGAACGCCGGACAAAATCCATCGGTTTCGTTTCATCCTGTTCTTCCTTTTCCGGCTATTATAGTTCTTTTTACGCTATTGTACCCTTTTTTCGCGATTTGTTACAATATTCGAAACAACCTGGAGCGGGCAGGACACGGAAAGCGGGAGAATGAATGGAAAATAAATGGATTATACCGGACGGCATACGCAGGCAAATGCTTGAACATGGGCGGAACTGTTTCCCCGAGGAAGGCTGCGGGCTTCTGTTCGGCACGAACGCGGAATCCCCGTTCACAGTCATCACCGGCTACCTCCCTGTAGCCAATACGTCGCCAGCCCCGCTGCACAGATTTGAACTGGCTCCGGACGAATGGGTGCGCAGTTGCTTTGATCCGTCGTTAGTAGGGATTTTTCACACCCATCCCACCTCAAGGCCTGTGCCTTCGCCGGAGGATTTAAAACAGCTGCAGCATTTCGCCGCGCAAGTCCAGCTCTATCTTATCGGCTCGCCTGCGGGAAATGACAAGCCGCCCGGCGAACCGGACGGCTGGAGTTTAAACGCTTATTCCATTGTACGCGAAGCGGACGGCCGCTATACGCTGCAACGCGCATCTGTGGGAAGACAGGACGTGATTAAGCTAAACCCATAGCTCGGTTGGTCGGCAGATCAACATCCGCTGTCCGGACGCTTTTGCACGATTATCCCGTTTGATCCGGAAGCAGAGAGGAAGAAAAATTCAGGAGCAGAAAATAGGTTTGGGAGAAGCAGACATATTCGTGATCATTAGTTCGAGATCATTAGTTCAAGATCGTCAGACAGGTTTGTGAGAAGGAGGTTTATGGAGAAATGAAGCAGACCAGACAGGAGGAATGGGGCAAAACACCGGGAAAAATGAAAGTGCCGTGATCAGCCCCCACCCTCTCCCCCCCTGAACAAGAGGGATAATCGTGCAAAGCAGCATGCAGGGATACCAGGACACGAATTGCAAACCAAGGGGCCGCCGGACGAATAGAGCGAAAATTTCTCCGGCGGTTTCTCTTGCGATAAAAGGAAGTTATACTTAGCAATTACTCTTCCTTATCATCAGTTTTTGCTCAGGAACGTGTACAGATCACCTAACGTAATTACCCCCCGATCCCTTAAGCGGCCGATCAGCACCGTCCACAGCCGCGCCGTCATTTTGGCGTCTTCCAGGGCATGATGGCGCCGCGTAATGGGAATCCCGCATACATTCAGCCACTCGTCGAGCCCGGAGATCGGCCGGTCCGGCTCCAGCTTGCGCGCGATCATCATCGTATCGAGCACCCGGTGACCCAGGTGAGCCTTGGACGTTTTCCACAACGCCACATCGAGAAAAGCTTTATCATGAGCGCTTCCGTGCGCAACCAGCACCCGGTCGTCCACAAACGCCATAAATTCGCGCAGCGCCTCGAGCAGGGTCGGCGCATCCTGAACCATCTCCGGCGTAATCCCGGTCAGCTCGATGATTCGCTCCGGGATCGTGCAGGCCGGTTTAGTCAGGGAATAGTAGACTTCTTCGCTAATGTCCTCCCCTTCCGCTTTGACGGCCCCGAAGGACAGGATTTCATCGCCGTAATGGTAATGAAATCCTGTGGTCTCCAGGTCAAAGACCGCTGTTTTTAGTTCCGATAGCGGAACGTGGAGCGTCTCCGGGCGCCGCTGCCCTTTGGTCAGCGAACGGACAAACGCGATTTGCTGGGCGCTGGGAGCCCCAAGCATCGAAGCGATCCTGGGCACTCCGCCGGCCTTTAACGCATCCCAAAAACCGCCGTTTCCTTTCATAGGTTCTTTCATAGCCATTTCCTTTCCGCGTACCGATGTTGTCTCTGCAGCGTCCGGTACATCAGCCTGACTGTGCCGAGAGCATCCCGCAGCTCGCGCCGCAGCTCTTTTTGCTTGATCATCGCTTGCGGCAAATAGTGGGTCCCCGTCAACATCCCGTCTTCGAGCTTCGGCGGAGCGATAGACCGGAATTTAACCGCCGTAGCAAAAGCTTTCCGGCACGATTCTAGCCACCGGGGCGGAACCGCTTCAAGCTGGTGCAGCTGTGAAATCCTTTCCCCGGTCGAGGAAGACTCGATCCCATATTGCAGGGCAAAATAACGCACCGCGTTCACAATCGGTATATAGAGGCCGTATTTTACGTCAAAATCTCCGGCGTGCTCGCCGGCCGCTTCGGTAATCACCTGCCCGAGGATATTGAGCGCGGCTTTGTGGCGCACCGTATTGCGCAAAACCGCGGCAATCACGTCCCGCTCGGTCCCTTGATCAAGTTCCATAATCCGCTTCATCGTTTTGCGCAAAGCGCAGGATAACGCCTGATCCCCGTAGATATGGCGCATGTCCGAAGCGATCATCAAGTAGCGGACTTGCTCCCATCCGAGCGCCTCGCGCCACTCCATGAACTGCCTCTCCCAACGGCTCAAACCGCCCCGCCACAGCGGGTTCGACAGCATCACGTTGCCCGGGCACGGAGGATAACCGGCCTGCTCCAAAATTTGCGAGAGCTTGTTCCCGAACGCTGCAAAATAAGCGGCGTTCTCCGCGTCATCGCCGTCCCCGTAAACCAGGCCGTTGTCCTGGTCGCTCCACAGCGTTTGCTCCGCCCGTCCGGCGCTGCCAAATGCAACGAAAGCATAATGTGAAGGAGGAGGGCCAAAGCCCTCCTGCCGCAACAACTCTTCGCATAAATGGCAAGCCTGCCCCATAACGGCGTCATGCATTTCCCCAACCGCGCGGTTCCATTCCAGAATCGGCATCGAGGCGAAGCGGCCGTGCAGCCGGTTCTGCTCCTCGATTCTGGCCGACCTGAGCGATCCGGGAGAAGATGCCGACCGGATCGCTTGCAGACCGCCGCTGTTCATCGCCGTTTCGTGGCTCATGGGCGCCATCTCCCTTCCTGTTCCCGGAACCCCAAGCTTTCATAAGGTATATTCTCGCATTATTATTATTCAGCCGGAATACCGGAAGAAGTATTTTTGTTCAGCAAACTCATTTGTTCGGGATAACCGTAAGTGCCGTGTTCGCTCATATCAAGGCCCATCGTTTCCTCTTCTTCGGTCACGCGCAGCCCCATCAGCCATTTCATGGCCCCAAGAATCAGGAAGGAAAGCACCAGAACGAACGCAAACGTGCCGATAACCCCAAGGAGCTGAACTCCCAATTGTCCGAATCCGCCGCCGTAAACCAGGCCTGGAGCGCCAACTCCGGTCTTCTCTACAAGCTCAGGCGTGGCGAACAGCCCCGTGGAAATCGCGCCCCATACCCCGGCGATCCCGTGCACGGAGGCAGCGAAGATCGGATCGTCTATGCCGGCCCGCTCGATCCATCTTCCGGTGAAGAACGTCAGGATCCCGGCGACGGCGCCGATCACGACCGAAGCCCAAGCGTCCACGAATGCGCAAGAACCGGTGATGGCGACGAGCGCGGCCAGCACCCCGTTCAGCATGCTCGGAATGTCGGATTTGCCCATAACCGCCCAGGAGATCAGCAGAGCGGCCACAGCGCCCGCTGCAGCGGCCAGGTTGGTCGTCATCAAGACATAACCGAAAAATCCATCGTTCAGCGGCGTCAAGGCACTGCCCGGGTTAAAACCGAACCAGCCGATCCACAAAATGATAACGCCGAGAACCGTCAATACTTGGTTGTGCCCCGGAATGTTGTTTGGCTTGCCGTCTTTGTTGTATTTGCCAAGACGGGGTTTAAGCAAAATCGTTGCCGCAAACGCCGCCGTTGCGCCGGTCAGATGGACGACGGTCGAACCCGCGTAATCCTGCATTCCCAAGTTGCCGAGCCAACCGCCGCCCCACACCCAGTGAGCCACGATCGGGTAAATAATAACGATAAAGATCGTTCCGAAAACGATATATACGCTAAGCTTGGCGCGTTCCGCCATGCCGCCGCAAGCGATGGCCAGCGATACGGCCGCAAAAGCCATTTGGAACAGGAAGTTAAGGTTAAGCGGGACGCCGTTTTCCGCAAAAACGCTGAACGAACCGATATCCCCCGCGCCTCCAAACAGGAACCCGGTTGTTCCCAGGAAGCTGTTGCCGTCGCCGAATGCGAAGCCGAAGCCGAGCAGCCACCAGGCAAGCACGGCAATGCCCAGCGTCAGCACCGTTTTACCGGCTACGTGGCCGGCGTTTTTCATCCGGACCGTGCCCGCCTCCAGCAAGGCGAATCCGGCTTGCATGAAAAATACCAGCATCGCCGCGACGAAAACAAACAATGAATTCAAGCCCAGCTCAAGCACCGGTGCGGTAATCTCCCCTTCCGCCGCATAAGCCGAGACCGGAAATGCAAATATTGCTGCCGATGCCAATAGACCATAGAGCCATTTCTTTTTCATCTTACACACTCCCCTAATGTTATATTTCCTAACACAAAATGAATTGTTAAAGTGATTATAAGACTAAAGAAGCAGATATGACAATAGTTTTTTTGAAAAAATCTAATTAATCGCATATATATTAACACTAGATGTTAGATTTTAATGCGTTTTTTGTATGAAGTTTGCTCCGGCAGAGTACAATTTTTATCGCCACGGACTCCAGCGAATAATATAAGGTCCTAAAATGTCGCTATACCGGTGAATTACGTCCATTTGAGAGCAATAGTGGAAATTTATGCCGCTATTTTCTCGAATTGCAAGGGAACGCCCGTGTTCTGGACTATTCACAGGAAAATAAGGACTAAAAGTGCTGCTAATGGGGCTGAGCATGCATAGTACCGGTTATTAAGTACAAAAAATACCGCTATTTGCAGGCTGAGAATTCGCCATACCAATTGTCTGGCTCTAGCCGGCTGTCAAGGACGGATTTCTAGGTTGCCTCCAAACAGTTACTATAAAAAATAAAGTATGACGTTTGACTGTACGCTTAATGATCGGTATCATAAATATACATAAGATATAAATATAAGCATTGGATAGGCGGGAGAGGTGATCATATTGGAGTAAAGAAAATGTACCGGATCGGGGAACTGGCCAAGGCCGCAAACGTCAGCGAGCGCACGATCGATTATTACACCAAGCTCGGGCTGATTTCCCCGGAGAAACGGACGCAGAAAAATTACCGTTTATACAGCGCTGAAACCTTGACCAGACTGGAACGTATTAATCAAATGAAGCAGGAGAAATATACGCTGGAAGAAATCCGTGAAAAGCTGGAGCAGTGGGATCGCGTCACGCACGAGGAACAGGTGTCCGAGAAGCTGAGTTCGCTGGAACTTCACTTGCAGCAGCTGCAAAGAGAGGTTAAAGAATTGGAGCCCTTGATCTCCAATCTGCAGCCGAACCAGGTGAAACGCGCCTTTGCGCACCTGATGCCGCAAAGCCTTGCCTGCATGGAAGCGCTCCGGTTCCTGGTCAATCACGGCCCTTTTTCATAACGTATAATTGCCTGCAGCAGGAAGCCTCTGACTCATCAACGAGCAACTTTAATCCTAAATGGAGGAATGATGCATGTTATATTCAGACGTTATGCTGATCCCGATTCTTCTTGCCTTCGCCTTGTCGCTGTGGGCGCAGTTTCGGGTCAAGGGCACTTTCAACAAATATGCGCAGGTGGCCAACATGTACGGCTTGACCGGACATGACGCCGCCAGACGGATGCTTGACGCCAACGGGCTGTACGATGTACCGATCGAACCGGTCCCCGGCGCCCTGTCGGACCACTACGATCCGATTCACCGCGTCGTCCGTTTGTCGGAGCCGGTATATTATGAAAGATCGATCTCGGCCGTGGCGGTGGCTTGCCACGAAGTGGGCCACGCGATTCAGCACAAACAGAAATATCCGATGCTGGTGCTGCGCCACCGGATGTTCCCCGTCGTCAACTTCGCTTCCGGCGTCGCTCCGTTTCTGCTGCTCGCAGGATTCTTGTTCGGAGCGTACAACCTGGTCGGCATTGGCGTAATTTTCTTCTCGGCCGCGGTTTTGTTTCAGCTCGTTACGCTCCCTGTCGAGTTCAACGCCAGCAACCGGGCCCGGAAAATCATGGTGCAGCAAGGGTTCATTACGCACGACGAAACACGCGGCGTTGCCAAAGTATTGAACGCCGCCGCGCTGACCTATGTCGCCGCCGCGCTGGTTTCCTTACTCGAGCTGTTCCGCTATGCTTTGATCTTCTTCGGCGGCACGAGCAGCCGCGAGGACAACTAATCGTTCATTTTACAAAAAACAAGCGCCAGCGGTCTGGGGATTCTCCCCGGCCGCTGGCGCTTGTTTTGTTTCGGCAAAGATTTGAGCACTGCTATTGGGCCGGCGGTGTATCGACCTGCAGTCCGAAATATTCCAGCAAAAACACCCGGAACGACTGGGCCACCAGCGGCAGCTTTTCATCCATCCTGTGGATAAGTCCGATCGTTCGCGTCACCTTCGGCTCGGAAATCCGCACCCGGCTGGGCTGAAGCGTAAAGCTTTGAAACAGCGCCATCTCCGGCAGCAGACTGACGCCCATACCGGCGGCCACCAGCCCCCGGATCGTGTCGGTCTCCTCCCCTTCAAAGGCGATTTTCGGGGTAAATCCCGCTTCCAGACAGGCGTGCCAAACGATCGGCCGCAGGGAATAGCCTTTGCTGAACAAAATAAACTTCTCGTCTTTCAGCTGGCTGAGCTTGATGCTCTGCTCCCCGGCCAAGGGATGTCCCGGCGGCAAAATCGCCACCAAATCCTCGGTCAGCACCACATTGCCCGTCACTTGGTCATGATTTTCCGGAAACGGAGAAATAAAGGCCAGATCCACTTCTCCCGAGACGACGTCACGGATTAACGTGGGGTAGGTTCCCTGGCGGAAACGGAATTTCACGTTGGGATACAGCTTGCGGAATTCCGCCACGACGCTGGGAATGATATGAATGCCCAGACTATTCGGAAATCCGAGCCGGATTTCCCCTTGCTCCGGGTCGATAAACTCGTGAACCTCGTTCACCGCCCGGTCCAAATCCTTCAAAATCGTCTCCACCCGGCTGCAGAACAGTTGTCCGACGGCCGTCAAATGCAGGTTTCTTCCCTTCTGCATAAACAGATTGACGCCCAGTTCCTGCTCAAGCTGGTGGATTTGCCGGCTTACGGCAGATTGCGCCACATGCAGCTCTTCGGCCGCCTGCGTGACATGTTCTTTTCTGGCCACTTTCACAAAATATTGCAATTGTCTTAATTCCACGAGTCCGATCGCTCCATTTCGCATCCACTGATAATCCGAATTAGGGCTTTTAAAAAATAAGGCTTTTTAACATAAATGTACCATTTCCCCGCCCCCGGTTCAACGCCGTTTTAACACTCGGATAATCAATCCGTAGATGAAAAAGCCGCCGACAAGCCCGCCGAAATGCGCCATCCAGTTGATTTTGGGGGCCACCAGCGAAAAAATGACACCGACGATCAGCAAACTGTAAAGGGTCTTGCGCGAGCTTTCGTCCATCAGGTGGCGCTGGAGCAGGGCGATGTACAAAAACGCCCCGTACACCCCGTAGACGGCGCCTGAAGCGCCGACGGAAAGGTGCAGCTCCCCCGATTGCTGATACATCCCGAAGCTGAGCAGATTGCCGACGATGCCGCTGCCGAGATACAGCAGCGCGTAGCGCCAGTGGCCAAGCAGCCGCTCCAGCGGCGGGGCGAACACGAGAATCGCAAAGCCGTTGGAGAATAAATGGCCGAAGCCCATGTGCAGGAACATCGCCGTGAACAGCCGCCACCACTCGTGCTCGAACGGTCCGAAATTGGCTATCGCGCCATATTTCAGCAGCGTATCGGTGTTTAGCGAACCCCCGTTAACGGTCAAAACGAGAAACATGATGATGTTCGCGGCCAACAACAAGCAGGTCACGGGATAGTAACGGATATAACTTCTCCAGTTTTCATAGCGGATAAAAATCATCGGATCCATCCTTTGCATTCTTTTTTTCCTGATGTTGGACATTTTCTTTTTAAAAAGATTATAATTAATTTTGAATGAATAAATCCATCTGTTTAGGAGGAAATGTACATGGCGCAAGAACGTGCAAACGTAGCTACATTCAAAGGCAATCCGCTTACCCTGGTCGGACCGGAGCTCAAGGTTGGCGACACGGCCCCAGACTTCCGCTTGAATAAAAATCTGCTGGAGGAAGCAACCCTTCAGGACTTTGCCGGCAAAATCAAGCTGATTAGCGTCGTTCCTTCTTTGGATACGGGCGTATGCGACGCGCAAACCCGCCGCTTTAACGAGGAAGCCGCTGGCCTGGGCGACGATGTCGTTGTGCTGACCGTCAGCGCGGACCTTCCTTTCGCCCAAGCCCGCTGGTGCGGCGCCGCCGGCGTTGACCGCGTCGTTACGCTGTCCGATTACAAGGACAACTCCTTCGGCAAAGCATACGGCGTTCTCATCAAAGAGTTCGCGCTCGATATGCGCGCCGTGTTCGTAGTGGATAAGGAGAACAAAATCCAATACGTTCAAGTGCTGGGCGAAATGACCGAGCATCCCGATTACGACAAGGCGGTAGCGGCCGTTAAAGCGTTGCTGTCCTAAACCAGGGTCAAAATGAAAAGCGAGTAGGAGAGAGCTCTCCCTGCTCGCTTTTTTTGATGTATGGCGGTGCACCTCTGAAGCTTCGGCGTCCATACGGCAAGCTTGTTACTGACGTACATTATGTAGATGAGGACACTTTATACGCGGACAGCTTCTTATCCAGAACGGAAAACAGATGCAGAATCGTTCGGTAGTTTGCCCCCAAATCGCCAAGCGACCCGCGCGTCGCGGAATAAATGTCCACCGCGCTGCGGACCGGCCCCGTGCCGACGATCGACACCGTTATGTCCATCGTTCTCCCAAAGGCGGTGCGTTTCTCCAGCGTAATTTCGCCGACGTTCGGCACCTCGTGCAGCACCTTGTACCCCGGGATTTTTTTGAGCGTGGATGACACTTCGTCCCAGAGCTTCTCTTTCGATAGCTGGTAATATCTCGTTTTCAGTTCGGGCACCTTGGCGCGATCGCTCGTTCCTTCCTGGCTCCGGAATATTCCCGTCAACGTTCGCTTCAATGACAACTGTTCTTCCTCCTTCACGATCCTTAAAAAACCTTTAGGGTATGCGTTTTCTTTATTCATAGTTTAACATTGTTGGAAGACAAACAAAAGCGAGCGCCGCAGATAGCGCGCAACAAAAAAAAGCACCCCGTTCCCTTTTGTGCAAAAAGAGGACAAGGTGCAGTTCGCGTTTCGTATGTAGACCCGCCTATGCCGTCCGGTTACGCTGTCTCGAACCTGCACCCGCAGGTGGGTGACCGCAACGACGTTTTTGAAGTCCCCTCATCCGGTGGATAGGGCCTTTCAGCTGCGCCGCAATATAGGTCTCCCGAGACATTGTCATTGGTTCAAAACAACATGAAACCGCAACGCACATCGCAGGACGTAAACCTATTATAGTGCTTCATCATCGAAATGTAAACCAAGGCCGGATGGAAAAACAAAGAAAATTTGAAAGCGGTTTAACGGGCGGGAAAGCAAGTTATCAAACCGCTTTAGTCCTTCTCCTTGTCTTCGCCCGCCGGCAGGTTCAGCTCCAGATCGTCATCGGGTTTGGACAAGTTTATGCCGTTTGATTCCTCTTCCGCCTGGCGCATTTTCTCCACTTTCTCCTGGATTTTATTGTACGCGATGTAGAAGTTGTAAAAAGCGACCAGCGCGGTCAAGCTGCCGAAGCCGAATAGGATCAGCCAGCCGAAGCGCATCGTCAAAAATCCGAGCACCACCGCGCAAATCAGCGTGGACAACGTGCGGAACGGGCGGATGATCGTGAACAAAATGGCGTTTTTGATCAATTGGACCGCGCCCAAATGGTAATGCGCCACCAGCGAGAAAAAATTGAACAGGGACAAAAGCAGCAGAAACAGCAAAAACAGCATGATCATGCCGATAATCTGCATATTGCTGATTTGGTTCATGTATACCGTGTAGTCCACGTACATAATCACGATCAAAAGCGTATAGAAAATTCCGCCCAGCATGCTTTGCTTATAATTTTCCTTATATCCTTTGAAATACACCTTGATGATGCTTAGATCGGCCTCGCCCATCACCCATTTCCGCGTCACCGAAAACAGCGCGGCCGTGGCGGGAAACAATGTAAACGGTGCCAATATCCCCATCGCCCATAACGTCAGATTTTCCTGGGGCGCGTCAGGGCTTTGCAGCAACAGCAGCTTCGTCAGCAGGAAAAACAAAAACGGAGATGAACACAGGAGCCACAGCAGATTGCTGCCTGAGATCCTCATAATCCATTCGGTGATTTTATAAAAACCGCCCATAAAACCTTTGTATTCCAAGCAAAAATCTCCTCTCGAGCATAGTTTGTTTCCGTCTATCTTAACTATACATGATTCGTCCATCCCATTCCAGCGCCTAATTTGACGATTATGGGTTGGCGTCTAATCCCATGCATGGGGTCTGCCATACTATATACCGTAACCACAAAACATCTCAAATTTTTAAAGGAGGTTATCTCATGTCTGCAGGTTTGGGATTTGGAGGAGGTTTCTTTACTTCTACAGGTGTAATTCTGGTATTGTTTATTCTGCTCGTTATTGTGAGCCGTTCGCTGTTCATCTAATTCAAAGCACAGATGAAACAAAGAAGGCGGAGATAATCTCCGCCTTCTTTGTTTTGTCAATTGTCAAAAGATTTGTTTTCGCTGTATTTGGAAGGTCTGCGGTCGCCGCCGGAGCGAGGTTTGCGATCGGAGGAACGGTAGGAGTCGCGCCCGCCGTCCCGGCCGTAGCCTCCTTTGGAACCATAACCGCCGCGGCTGCCGCCCTCGCGGTTGTCCCGGCGGTACCCTCCGCCGCGGCTGCCGTATCCCGATGGCTTGCGCCCGCTGGACCGGATGTCCGGATTGCGGCGTTTTACCCGGATCGGTTCTTCCGGCGTTAATTCGATCGCCGAATTTTCCGTTTTATCCCCGGTAATCAGCTTGAATGCCGCCGCCAGCAGGTTCACCGAATCGTACTGCTCCAGCAGCTGAATGGCGATGCCTTTATATTCATTCAGTTCGCCGGCTTCAACAAGCTCCAGCAGGCGCTCCGCGGTGATCCGCTGCTTGCCTTCGATCGCTTCGGCGATGCTCGGCAGAGGTTTGCGGGTGATTTTATGGCGCGTGATGCGCTCGATAAAATGCAGATGGTCGATTTCCCGCGGCGTCACAAACGAGTAGGCGGCCCCTTCCTTGCCCGCGCGCCCGGTCCGGCCGATCCGGTGCACATAGCTTTCCGGATCCTGCGGCAGGTCGAAGTTGACGACATGGGTTACGCCGGATACGTCCAGCCCGCGCGCCGCTACGTCCGTAGCCACCAGCACATCGATGCTGCCGTCGCGGAACTTGCGCATCACGTTGTCGCGCTGGTTCTGCGACAAGTCGCCGTGCAGCCCGTCGGCGGAATAACCGCGTTTTTGCAGAGCTTCCGAAAGTTCGTCAACCCGGCGTTTGGTCCGGCCGAACACGATCGCCAGTTCCGGCGATTCCATATCCAGCAAGCGGGTCAAAGCGTCGAATTTCTGGCGCTCGTGCACTTCGATGTAGGCTTGATCGATCAGCGGCGCGCTAACCTGCTTAGGAATGACGGAGACATGCTCCGGATTTTTCAGGAACTGCTGCGCCAGCTTTTGGATATTCGCCGGCATCGTGGCCGAGAATAACATCGTCTGCCGTTCTTCCGGCACAAGCTTCAGGATCGACTGAATGTCGTCCATAAAGCCCATATCCAGCATTTCATCCGCTTCATCGAGAACGACGGTCTGTACATCGTCGAGTTTGATCGTTTTCCGGTTAATGTGGTCAAGCAAACGGCCCGGCGTGCCGATAATGATTTGGGGTCTCTTCTTCAAAGCGCGAATTTGGCGTACGATATCTTGTCCGCCGTAGATCGGAAGGGAGCGTATGCCTTTGAAGCGGGAAAGCTTGCCGATTTCCTCGGCGACCTGAATGGCGAGTTCACGGGTCGGCGTCATGACCAGGGCTACGATGCGGTCTTCTTCCTTCGGGATTTTATGGATCAGCGGAAGGCCAAACGCCGCCGTTTTCCCCGTCCCCGTTTGGGCTTGTCCGATTAAATCGCGTCCGGTCAAGGCGATCGGGATCGATTTGGACTGGATCGGCGTCGCTTCCTCAAAACCGAGTTCCGTGATGGCTTGTAATACTTTAGGCTCTAGGCCGAATTCTGCAAATGTGCTCAACTTGTTCTACTCCTTCTATATAGTGGACATTCCCACCGGCTTAACTGTATTCTTAAGTAGCGCTAAACGTTTATAGACTGTCCAAACAGCCTGTAATTTTTACATATCGCTCTATTGTAATAACCGAAAAGGTTCCCTACTCAAGAATATCTCAAACATTATAGCACAAAACATAAATGGAACACCAGCAAGCAGGTTGGGATACTTCTATTATTTCCGAGGTGAAGATCCATGATTAAAGAAATTCGAAATGCCGCGGTCATTCTGCTTGGAGCGCTCCTGATCGCCGCGGGCTTCAATTTGTTCCTCGTTCCGCTCCATTTGCTAAGCGGCGGCGTATCCGGATTGGCCATGCTTACGGCGTATTTTTCGCCGCTTGGCATCAGCACGATGTATCTGGCCTACAACGCGCCGATTCTGATCGCCGGCCTGTTTTTGCTCGGCAGACGTTTCGTCGGACTAAGCATCCTGTCGGTAGCCGGAGCCACCTGGTTCATTGAACTCATCCCGACGCCGGACAAGCTGCTCGCTTCCGATACGCTGATTTCCGCCGTATTCGGCGGCGTGCTCGTGGGGATCGGCAGCGGGATTTCCTTCCGGGTAGGCGGATCGTCCGGAGGGTTCGATATCATCGGCTCGATCATTACCCGGTATCGCGATTTTCCGGTCGGCAACGTGCTGGTCGGCCTGAACGCCAGCGTCATTCTGGCGATGGGATATTTGGAGGGCAACTGGGATCTCGCGCTGGCCTCGATGATTTCGATTTACATCACCGGCAAAGTCGTCGATCTCATTCATGTCAGCCATATCAAAATTACTTTGTTTATCGTGACCGACAAAACCGAAGCGATGGTGCAGCGGCTGCTGACCCTGCCCCGCGGGGTGACGAAGATTAGAACGGAGGGCGCTTTCTCCCATAAGGAAAAAGATATGCTGATGACGGTGACGACGAGATACGAACTGACCGAGCTGCGGGAAATCATCAAGCAAACCGATCCGCAGGCGTTCGTCAATATCGTGGAGACCGTCGGGATCATGGGTTCCTTCCGCCGAAGATGACCGGTTTATGGAACGATCCTCCGTTTTCAAGCGCCGGTTTCTCTGCTATAATGAACTAAGCGGTTCCTTCGTCAATTCCATAAATATCAGCTTTACCTGCTTTCACAGGCTTTGTGCTTTTCCGATTTAGGAACATTCCGGGGTGAATATTTCTTAAGTGGAAAGGGTGATGAATGTGGAAATGGAAACGGTAAAACTGGAACAGATCGTCATGAAGTGGTTCCCTGACATGCTGCCTTTCTTGAAGCAGAAGGAACTTGATTCGATGATCGTCCTCCGGGATGGCTTGACCATCTTGGAACCGCAGGACGCGCTGGAGATCATTCAATTCAGCATCTGCGAGCACCAAAACCCGGCTTTTCTTCATTGAAAAGCGATAAACAAACGCAACACCCGGTCGTTTCTTTTGCTGCGGCGAGAGAAGCGGCCTTTTTTGCGCGGCAATCTATGAAACTTTTAAAAATATTTCCAATAGTGACAATCCTGTTTCCCTCTGACAGCCCTCCTTCCGATATAATCAAAAGCGAGTGTATACAAGGGAGAGGAAAGGGAAAATGAATATCATCTGGACGCTGCTGCTGCTAGTTATGAGTATGGGGAATGGAGGTGTGCAGCCGGCGGCGGATCAAGCCGCGGGGAACGGCCGACCGGAATCCATTCTTCCAGCAGTCGTGCAAACGATGGCCGCCAACCTGGCCGCCGGCCGGATCGACGATCCGTTAACCCCTGCCGAAGTGAAGGCCGCTTCGCTGGGGGAGGCGCCCAAAGTGAAGGGGATATATGTCACGGCGTACAGCGCGGGAGGCTCGCGCATGAACGAGCTGGTCGACCTCGTCGATAAGACGGAGCTGAACGCCATGGTCATCGACATTAAAGACGATTCGGGCTACATCACTTACAAAACGGAAAATCCCGAGCTGAACAAGCTGGGAAAAGCCCAGCCGTTCATTCGCGACATCGGGGCCTTGATGGAGCGGCTGGAAAAACACGACATTTACCCGATCGCCCGGATTGTTGTATTCAAGGATACGATTTTGGCCAAAAAGCATCCGGAATATTCGTTTGTGCAAAAAGACGGCTCCGTGTGGAGCAACGGAGGCGGCGACAGCTTCGTCAACCCGTACAGCAAAGAGGTGTGGGACTACAACATCGAAATCGCCAAGGAAGCGGCCAAACTCGGCTTTAAAGAAATCCAGTTCGATTACGTGCGTTTCCCGGAAGGTTTTGAGAAAAGAGCCGATTCGTTAAACTATGAAAAAAGCGAGATGAGCCGCGTGGACGCCGTCTCCTCGTTCGTGAAATACGCCAAAGAGCAGTTGGAGCCGCTCGGCATCCGCGTTTCGGTCGATATTTTCGGCTATGCGGCATCGGTGCCGGCCGCGGAGGGCATCGGCCAGGATTTTGTCAAAATCTCAGACCAGGTCAACATCATCTGCCCGATGATCTACCCGAGCCATTATTCGACGGGCTGGTTCAACGCCAAAGATCCCGACAAAGCGCCGTACCAGACGATCAAAGGAGCCATCAAGGATACCCAGGACAAACTGGCCCCGCTGGGCGAGGAGCAGCCGATCGTACGTCCGTGGATTCAGGATTTTACGGCGAGCTGGCTGGGGAAAGGACATTATATAAAATACGGCAAACATGAAGTTGAAGAGCAAATCCGCGCGCTGCGCGACATGAACGTCGACGAGTACCTGTTATGGAACGCGTCCAACCGGTATACGGAGGGCGTGTCCTATAAGTAAAAAAACGTTATGCTGCAACATTTGCGGCCAGACTACTTAATAGGGAAATTAACGGTAAACCATCCAACCAAACCCGGTCCATAAGCGCCCGGGATCATCGAGCAAACCGGACCCGGGCCACAAGCGCCCGGGTTTGGTTTGGCGTTTTTGCGTTTTGGCATGGTTTCCGGCACAGGAAATGGAGAATGGGCCAATGAAAGTAACTAACGGCTTGAAACAAAAATACGGGCAATTTATTCGTATTCTTATCCCGATTTTAGTTACCCAAGTAACGATGTCCTTAATGACATTTTTCGATACGATGATGTCGGGGCACGCGAGCCCCGCGGACCTGGCCGGAACCGCGATCGGGTCCAGCCTTTGGGTCCCGGTGCAGACGGGGCTTAGCGGAATATTGATGGGCATCACCCCCATCGTTTCGCAATTGGTGGGCGGCGGCCGGCACGACAAGGTCGGATACCATGTAATTCAAGCGCTGTGGTTCGGGTTCGCCGTCGGGCTGGTCGTGCTCCTTGCCGGCGGCTTCGCGATCTCCCCTCTGCTGAACGGGATGAACCTCGAGCCGAAGGTGCACCATGTGGCCTTTTATTTTCTCGCGGCCATTTCAACCGGGATTCTGCCGCTGTTCGGATACATCGTGCTGCGCTCGTTCATCGACGCGTTGGGACAAACCCGCACTTCGATGATCATTACCTTGATCTCCTTGCCGCTGAACGTGGGCGCCGGATACCTGCTCATTTTCGGCCACGGCGGTTTCCCAAGGCTCGGCGGCATCGGATCGGGCATCGCCAGCGCCTTTACATATTGGTGCATCTTTCTCATCGCCGTCTGGATCGTGCATCGCAGCGAGCCGTTTGCTTCCTACGGCGTATTTCGCAAACTGCATAAAGTATCGCTCGAAAAATGGCGTGAGCTCACCAAGCTCGGCGTGCCGATCGGCTTCGCGATCTTCTTCGAAACGGCGGTGTTTGCCGACGTCACCTTGCTGATGAGCCGGTTCGACACGCTTACGATCGCCGCTCATCAAGCGGCCAACAACTTCGCTTCCACGCTCTACATGATTCCGCTTAGCATCTGTCTTGCACTGACCATCCTGGTCGGCTTCGAGACCGGAGCCGCGCGCCTGAAGGACGCCCGCCAATATGCCGTTTTGGGCGTCGGCACGGCCGCGGGGATGGCGCTGGTTACCGCCGTCCTCCTGATGTTGTTCCGCCAAAGCGTGGCCGAAATCTACTCCAGCGATCCCGAAGTCGTCGCGCTGACCAAGCATTTTTTGATCTACGCCATTTTCTTTCAATTGTCGGATGCGATCGCCACGCCTACCCAGGGCGTGCTGCGCGGATACAAGGACGTTAATCCGGGTTTTTGGATCTCCTTGTTGGCTTACTGGATCATCGGGCTTCCGCTCGGATTTGTGCTGGCCAACTATACGCCGCAAGGCCCCTACGGCTACTGGATCGGCCTAATTACCGGACTCGCCGTCGCCGCCGTCCTGCTGCTGCGCCGCCTTGTCGTCATCCAGCGGAGAATCGGCCGCAAGCTTCAGGCCGGCGAGCCGCTTTGAATCACATATCCCGCGCCGGGCGCGATCCGCTTCTTCTCCACGATGCTGATCTCGCCGATCGCCGGAGCCGGCGAAATATGCCGCCGCACATGTTCTTCCGCGGCGGCAAACGCCTGCTCCTCCCCCTCCGCGGCAATGACCAGCGCCAGCAGCCCGGCGGAAGTCTCCGCCTCCAGGCGATACAGGTACATGTCGATGTCCTCCTTTGTTTTACATTAGTTTACTTCCCGGCAGGTTACTGGATAAGACTAGCGCATCGCATTTGGGCCGAGGGACCTGAGAGCCCCTATTTGCTCGAAAAATACTGAACCCACTAGCGTTGCATCAAATCGGACAAGATACATTTTCTAGCCACACCAATATTCTAACGGTTGCCATAGCGCTTATTTCACTGAAATCCGGCTTAGTGTGCCTAGATGCAGGCAAATAACGGCGATCACAACCGTTAGAGTTTTGAAAAAGGCTTTTTTCGCGAATTAGCCGCTGCTGCAACCGTTAGATTTCCGGCGGACGATAGTTTGATTCGAAAAGCCTATGATGTCCGTTAATCGCAAAGAATAGAAAGCCGAACCGGGAAAACCCGGCTCGGCTTTTAACTTGCCCGTTTTATTTTGCTTAATAATAAATATGCCAAGCTCCCCGCCCTTATTGCGACAACCGCGAAGCCAGCTCGTACAATTCCATATTAAACTGCTTTTTCGTGGCGACGACCTTCTCGATGTCGGTGAGCACCATTTCGCCGCCGATCATGCCGCAAGATTTGTTCGATTCGCCCGCGATCAGGCTGCGAACGGCAAAGTCGCCAAGCCGGCTGGCCAGGTTGCGGTCGAACGGAGTCGGCGAACCGCCGCGTTGGATATGGCCCAGCACCGTTGCGCGCGGCTCCAGGGAAGGCTGGCGCTTCTTGATCGCTTCCACGACATCATCGCCTTTGCCCACGCCTTCGGCCACGATGACGATGCTGTGCCGCTTGCCGTTGTCGAAGTTTTGTCTCATACGGTCGGCCACTTCGTTCAGATCAAACGGAACTTCCGGTACCAGGATCGTTTCGGCGCCTGCGGCCAAACCGGCGTGCAGCGCGATATCCCCGCAGTGGCGGCCCATGACTTCGACGACGGACGCCCGCTCATGGGAGGACATCGTGTCACGCAGCTTGTTGACGGCGTCCACGACGATGCTGACGGCCGTATCGAAGCCGATCGTGTAGTCCGTAAAGGAAATGTCGTTGTCGATCGTTCCCGGCAAGCCCATCGTTTTGATGCCCAGCTTGCTCAGCTTTTCGGCCCCTTGATAGGAGCCGTCCCCGCCGATGACCACCAGTCCGTCAATGCCGCGGTCGCGCAAAATCTGCGCCCCTTTCTGCTGTCCTTCCGGCGTCTTGAACTCCAGGCACCGCGCCGACTGCAGAATCGTTCCGCCGCGCTGGATAATATCGCCCACACTGCGGATATCCATCGCGAAAATGTCGTTGTTGAGCAGGCCTTGATAGCCGCGCTGAATGCCGTAAACCTCAAGCCCGTAAAACAATCCGCTGCGCACGACGGCCCGCACTGCAGCGTTCATGCCCTGGGAGTCTCCTCCGCTCGTAAGAATTGCGATTTTTTTCACTGCTGACATGATAATTCCTCCTAAAAAATTTACAAATATTTGCGAATCCAACGGCTATTGACAAAGAAAAACAACCTCATCAGCGGACTTCTTCGCATCAGTCGCCGGGATACCTCACGGATGTCTTCCTGCTGGCTGACTTTCGGATCGGACAAATAAAGCGCCAGCAGCCCTTCTATAATCATTTTATGAAACGAGGAAGCAGGCAACTTTTTGATGTCCCGCCGCGCTCCCTCGACGATAAACGCAATTCGGTCAAGCATCGTTTCCTTATTATCGTAATAGCTGCAAAAATTCAAATCTCCGCCAAGCTCGTCCTCCGCCTGGTCAATTAAGTAATCCAGCATAATGTGCAGCCCGCACACATGGGGGAAATAAGCATCATGAATCACCTTGGCGCTCTTCCCGTCCAAACCCGGGTTGCTGGCCGCCAAAAACAGCATAAACACGCCCAAGGTCGAACCGGTGGCGGCGGCAAATTCGTTCCAGCGCAATTGCGGCGCCCGGTATTCATGCGTTTCCCACCAGCTTAACAGTTTGGCTTCGCGCAGCTGCGGATCGATGTGCTTGTACACCTGAAGATCGCAGTAGAGCCCAACCAAATCGATAATAAACGGCATGGCTGCGGCATATCCGCGAAGCTCGGCGATATTGGCCCGGCAAGTGCGCACCAGCCGGTGCAAATAGCCCCCATCGTCCTGCTCCGCACGCAGGGCATAGTAATTTTGCAGCATGCCGCCGGGATTAACGGCATCCAGCATGCTTTGGTGCAATAAGCGGAAATCCTGCTCATCCTTGGAGGTGCTGCGGTCGCACAGGTTGTCCAAATAATCGCTGATCGTCTGAAATGCTACGATTAAGGGGATCAAAATATGGCGCATCGGCAGGTTAGCGGCAGCGTAGACGGCGCCGCCCTGGCAGTGAAATTCTTTCGTAGCGATGCTGGCGAGCGCCTGCCTTCTGAGTTCAGGGTCGGGAATGGCTTCCGCCTCTTCTCTCCAGCCATCCAGTTTCTGACGGACGTCCGGCAAAATAAACTTGTATACCCGGCTCATCAGCCGGATCGGCTCTCTCGGAAACTGATTTCGGCTTTGCTCAAGTTCAATCACTGCCCTGCCCCCATTACATTGTGTAATGCGCAGTTTGAAAATCAAACTGAAAAGAAAATCATTCTTTATTATAATATGATCCAACTTTTAGCACAAATATAATCAATATCACATATGCCCTTTGACCGAGGATTCGTCCTGGGTCGTCCGGTACCAAATATGCAGATCGTTAATCCGGCTGGCCAGCTCGGCAATTTCCCCGTTAATCCGGCAGCTTCTCTCGAAATCGCTTTCCTCGTTCATCTCCCGCAGCATCCGTTCGATCGCGCGCTCCAGCACCATCACTTTGCTCGGAATGCGGCCGCGGATGTCCTCCCAAACCTCGATCATCGACAACCGTTCCTCCAAAGCGTATTCCTCAAAAGGACGCTCCAGCAGCGGAACGTGGATGTCCAGCCGCTCGTCGTAAACAAAACAGGAATGATTCATGGCGAAAAGCCTCCTTTTATCGTATAAAATAAACTGCCTGTATTGGAAATTTTAGTACCGCCCGCTTTGGTTTTTTCTGTTATACTAGCGGTAACTTCATTCATCAGAAACGGAGTTTTGAAACCGGCATGAAAATAAGACCGTTGGCCGAACCCGACATTCAGTGGCTTCGAGCCTTTACCTTTACAGTATACGGAACAAGCGTCCTTGTTTCCTCCTATTTTCCGCTTTTTTATGCGCAGCTTGGCTTCACAAACAGCCAGATCGGCCTCCTGTACGCCCTTGGACCGATGATATCCTTATTTTCCAATTTACTGTGGAGCCTCGCGAGCGACCGCTATAAAACGATCAAACGGATTTTGCTGATCCTGCTGGCCGGCCAAGCCGCGCTGGCGTTCGTCCTGTCGGAGTCCACCGCGTTTTCCGTCATTATCGCCGTGATTACCGTATTCTATTTTTTCTATTACCCCGTGTTCCCGTTGTCGGATACGATCCTCATCTCCACCGCCAACCGGTATCGCATCAATTTTATCTCGATCCGCTTGTTCGGGTCCGTCGGATTCGCCGTATTTGCCATCGCCATCGGTTATGTGCTTGACCGCGTCGGCTCCGCAAACACGATGTGGGTGGAAATGGCGGTCGCCGGACTTGCCCTGCTGCTCGTGCTTTGGGTGAAGGATCAGCCGGCATCATTGGCAAAAATGAACTTGTCGGGGATTTGGACGATTTTAAAGCAGAAGGAGCTGCTTTGGTTTTTCGGCTGCGTCTTCTGCCTGGCGATCGGCACGCGGATGAACGACGCTTTCCTGACGATTTCCCTTAAGGAGCTTGGCGCCGGCGAAAACTTGATCGGCTGGGCGATGCTGGCCTCGTCGTTGTCGGAGATCCCCGTGTTTATCTATCTCAGCTTCCATGGGGACAAATACAAGGAACTGCCGCTGCTGCTGTTCGCCAGCCTGCTGTTTGCGGTCCGCTTTTTCCTGATGGGATTAACCCAATCGGCCTACGGCATCCTGCTGATCCAAATGATGCACGGATTGACGTTCGGCGTGTTTTACGTGACGGCGATCCGCATGCTGACCCGGCTGGTTCCGGAACAATTCCGGGCAACGGGAATGGCCTTTTACACCATCATGTGGTCGAGCCTGTCCGGCCTGCTCAGCGGCACGTTTGGCGGCATCGTCTTTGAACAGCTGGGAAGACAAATTTTTTATTGGGTAGCCATGGGCTCCTCGCTCGTCGCGTTTATCGGCTTTGCCGGCCGCTATTTCGTCCGCCGGGCTAACCTGAACAAATCTGCCGGTTTGGATGAAGAAGCCTGAGGCGCTTCCCCTGTAGCCGGACCGCGCCCGAAAGACCGCAGTTCCGCAAAACGCTCTCCCTATTAACCTGCTGAAAGATCAGTTGTTGCGATAGGGTTGTTACTATATAATAGTTAATATTAGATGATAGTACCTGGTATTAAATCATATAAAGCAGGTGAAAAACATGGAGTACGCATCGTTTCAAGACGTGCTGAAAACCCGCCGCAGCATCCGGGAATTTACCGAGGAGCACGTCGGTATTTCCGATATCGAGGACATTATCGACTGCGCCCGTTATGCCCCCAGCGATACCAACTCGCAAACCTGGGAATTTATCGCAGTGATCAATTCGGAGAAAATCAAACAAATCGAAGAGTTTACCTGGGAGAAGCTGCATGAAACGGCGGCCCGCGCCGCCGGGAAAGGGCTGGAACGGGAAGCGAAGCTGCTCGTGAAATCGTTTGGGCCTTATGCCACGGCATTTTCCGGGGCACCTGCCCTGATCGTCTGCCTTTCGACCCCATACACTTCCAAATTCCGCGAAAAAATCTTCGATCCGATCGACTTTGTTTCGCCGGAAGTGTGGCAGGAGGAAGGGCTGAAAAGCAGCTGCCTCGCCGCCCAAAACCTGATGCTGGCCGCCCACGCCAAAGGCCTCGCCACCTGCCCGATGACCGGACCGGTGCTGCTGGCCGAGGAGAAGCTGCGCGAATTTCTCGACATCCCCGCCGACCGCGGAGTAAACATGGTGATCGCGCTTGGCCACCCGGCCATCGCGCCGAAACCCGTTCCCCGCAAGGAGGTCGCGGAAATCCTTAGAATCGTGGAGTAGCTCCCAGCAGCGCCTGTTTGGCCGGCCACGGCCTGACACAACGTGCTGAAACGCGCTGATTGGAAATATCCAATAGAATCGTAAAATAGCTTGCAAACACAGCTGCTTGATTGGATTTTTCCAATAGATTAGTCTCGGCAGAGTGCAAACCGGGCGGTTTACGCGAAATCTATTGGATATCTCCAATGTGAGTTCAAAATTGCGTTCGATGTCCACGTCAGTCTATTGGATTTTTCCAATGAAAGGTGGCTTCAAGTAAAAGAGGTCCCCGGACAGCTGCAGAAGCTGCTCGCGGGGACCTCTTTTATCTTACAACCGCCCGTAGGCCTTGAGCGTCTTCAGCCTGTCCACAGCGAGCCAGCCCCGCCACTCCTGTTCTCCCGCCGGGCTTACCGCCGGAAACGACAAGGGCCAACCGCCGTCCTCCTGTTGCGATGCGATCAGCGCGTCGAGATGGCCGCTGACCTCCTCCGCGGTCACCAGACGGGCGGCGTAGCTGTCCGGCGAAGACGCATAATCCAGCACCTTGTAGACATATCCGCCTGCCAGCGGGTCCCGCTCGATGCCGCCCGGCCCGGCCAGCCAGTCATCAAGCACCGCCTTCAACCGGCTCGCTCTCCCCTGGTCCGGCTCGGGCGCATGCTCCAAGAATGCGATCCACTGCGCAGCGTCATGGTAATCCCCCGGAACGCCACCGCTCTCCAGCGAACGCCACAGAAAAGCGATATTGCTCCGAAACCACGCTTCCTCCCCAAAATCCGTGCGCTCCCGCTGAGCAAGCAGCATCCCGATGATGCTGCCGGTCGGGTTCAGCGAAGGAATCCCGTCCCGCTCGGTGGTCCACCAAGGCGCGTGGGGATAGGCGTTCACGTCCGTAGTCGCCCTAGGCAATCCGCCGCCGTCCAAAGTGATGCTCCGCAAATACCTCAGCACCCCGTCCATCATGTCCGAGCCAAACCCGCCGGCTTCCCGGATCACCATCAGCGCCGTTTCCGTCGTGACCGGCTGGCTTTGCGGGCAGCGCATATCGGCTTCAAGCGCGTTTCCGAAGCCGCCGTCCGCGTTCTGGTAAGGTTTCAGCGCATCCAAAACCTCCTCGGCCGAACCGGCTTCAAAATGGAACGCAAATCTTTTGCGATCCAGCAGTCTGGCGTTTGTGTAAATAAACTCCCTGGCGCGCCGCAAAGTTTCCCGTTCTCTTTTTTCCATATCGCTTCCTCCTTATATAGGTTCAAGTTCTTGGCCGTTACACCGCCCGATCGCAATGGAACGGCAGATGTTCGTCTTCACTGGTATTTTTGCGCCAAAGCCAATGCCCGTTCGCGAATCGCCCGGCGCAATTCCTGGGGCTCAGCCACTTCGGCGTCCGGCCCCATCGCAAAAAAGAACGACACCGCCCAATTCAGCTCCGAGGCGGGCAAACGGCAATCCAGCAGCCACTCTTCATCGCCCGTCTGCTGAACCTCATGGCCGAAATGCGGATCCTGCTCGGCAAGCAGTGAACCGCGATAGGTAAGCTTCACGCGGAGATGCACGGCGTTTTTTCCCGCCGGAGGTGCGGTACTTTCCTTGCCGCTTTTGACATCCGTGACGTCCGAGCTGCCGTTTATGTCCGAAACATCCCTATCACCCTCAATTCCCTTGACTCCCTTGACGTCCGTGCCGCCCTCCCTCTGTTCGGCCCCCGCGGCCTGCGGGGGCGAAGTTTCGGCGATGTCCTCGAACCGGTCGACGCGGAAGGTCCGCGGCTCCCCGTGCTCCAGCGACTCGGCTTCACAGTACCAAAACCCGTTTGCGGCATACACCCGCTTCGGCCGAATCGTAAGGTGCCGGCGGTAGTTTTGCGACCGGTACAACACGCGCAGCCATCGCCCCGCGGCGGCGTGGGACATCAAAGCCTTCAGATGCGGCGTCTTATAACGGCGGTCCGGCACCTCCATCTCCACATGTTGAAGCAGCGGGGCGATTTGGCCGAGCATGGACCCCGGCAGCGCTGACCGGATTTTGTCGGCCGCCGTCCATTTCGCCTGTCCAAAGGGGCTGTCGCTGTATTTGGCCATCGCGTCCAAAGCAAGCAAAACGGTCAAGGCCTCGCCGGCATCAAACTGCAGCGGCGGCAGCCGGTAGCCGTCCATCAGCCGGTAGCCGCCGCCCGGCCCGGACACAGCGCTGATCGGAACGCCGATCTCCGACAACGCTTGTATATCGCGCAGCACCGTCCGTTTGGAAACCTCCAGCTTGTCCGCCAGGGACAGCGCCGTTTCCGGACGCTGCTGCAGCGCCATGACGATCGCCATCATCCTGTCCATTCGCTTCATCCTGCTCTTTGCCTCCCGCTTATGTTCACTATATCAGGCTATTGGTGACAACGAATTGTCACCAATCTGCCGTCTTTTTTTAAAATACGAATATATACAAAAAAACACAGCCCTATAAAGAGCTGTGCTTTTCATTATCGCGCTTGGAACCAAACTTTATAAGTGATCCGTTGCCGGAAGTGATCTTATAATTTGATTACGTTAGCAGCTTGAGGACCACGATTGCCTTCAGTGATCTCGAATTCTACGGCTTGACCTTCTTCCAGAGTTTTGAAGCCATCACCTTGAATTGCGGAGAAGTGTACGAATACGTCTTCGCCACCTTCAACTTGGATGAAGCCATAGCCTTTTTCTGCGTTAAACCATTTAACTGTACCTTTCAAATGAACAACCTCCTAAAAATAACCGCCATCGTTGGCGAATATCCATATTATACTCTATGCCCACAGACAATGCAACGTGACAATTTTCGAAAGGTTTTTTCCGGGTCGCCGGCGGCGAAGAAACGATCGTTTTATTTGCTTTCCTCCAGAGCGTGAGTTATCATTTTACATAAAAATATTACCAATTATGCGCGGCTTCTAAGCCTGCGAGCAAAGCCAAAGATTGGAGAATTGCGATGATCAAAAAACACGAAATATACAAAAAAGACAAGTGGAATATGATGACTGTAGAAGTTCAGGGCAAATACATCATTCTCCGCGAAATTTCCGATCAGTGGGGCGAAGAATCGCACACCTTCCTCAGCCGCCCGGCGATGATGGAGTGGGTGAACCGCCGTTTTCCCAAAGAGGATTTTGCCGGCAACGAAGCAGAATGGAACGACATCATGAACGCCTTCAGGCAGGTTTAGACGGCCGGTCATTTCTCCTTTTGCCAAGCCTGCTTGGCAATCATATTAATGAAACGGGGCAACGATGAATGAATAGCAGTTCCAGCATTTTAATCTTCATTATTTGTGCGTTTGCGCTGGCCGTCATACTGATCATGAACAAGAACAATATCCACCCCCGGCTTAAACGCGGCCTCGCCCTCACCGCCCTGATTATGGTAGTGGTGTCGTTTGGCTTAATCATCTACAGCTTTCTGGCATAGGAAGCGGGTGGCAAATATTTCTTCGGCAGGCGGCCCATACTAGGATAATGCCCAAGGCGAGCAAATTCAATCATCGTACTGCGCCGGGCTTCCGATCAAGACATCCGGGAGGTTTCCTAGTTATGAAATGGCCGCGTACCATCCCCTTGCTGCTATCCTGCTGCCTGTTGATTTCCACGCTGCAAGGCGGCTCCGCCGCGGGCCAGCCCGCGGCTTCACCTTACCCAAAACAAAGGAGGATTCCGATGAGCACCTTAATGAAACGCTCGGAAGTATCGCAGGAGAATACATGGAAGCTTGAGGATCTGTTTTCCGACCAGGCTTCTTGGGACAAATCGTACGAAGAACTGAAGGCATTGAAGGGCAAAGCCTCCGAATTCGAAGGCCAACTGAACAACGCCAAAAACATCAAGGCCGTTTTCGAGCTGGAAGACGATCTTTCCTTAAAAATCGAGCGGTTGTACGTTTACGCTCACTTGCATCATGATGAGGATACGACCAACCCTACATACCAGGCGCTTGTGCAAAAGGCGAAAAAACTCAGCGTCGAGGTCAACGAAGCGCTGTCGTTCATTACTCCGGAGATCTTGTCCCTGCCGGAACAGGAGCTTGACCGTCTGATCAGCGACCCTGAGCTTGCGGATTACAAATTTACGCTGCAGGAAATCAAACGCGAGAAAGCGCATGTGCTGAGCAAAACGGAAGAGGCGCTGCTGGCCCAGGTCGGCAATCTGTCGCAGGCGCCGCAGCAAATTTTTGGCATGATCAACAACGCGGATATGAAGTTCCCGAAAATCAAAGACGAACACGGGAACGAAGTCGAGTTGACGCACGGCAGCTACATTCAGTTCCTGGAAAACCCGAACCGCGAAGTGCGGGAGCGGGCGTTTAAAGCCGTTTACGATACGTACCGCAAGCAAAAAAATACGATCGCGGCAACTTTAACCGCCAACATTAACAAAAACATGTTTTATTCCCGGGTGCGCAAATACCCTTCCGTGCTGGAAATGTCCCTGTATGGCGACAACATTCCGAAGGAAGTGTACACGAACCTGATCGACACGATTCATGAAAGCCTGCCGCTGCTGCATCGCTACATGAAGCTGCGGAAGAAGCTGCTTGGCGTCGATGAGCTGCACATGTACGACCTGTTTGCCCCGCTCGTAGAGGAATACAAATGGGATATCAACTACGAGGAAGCGAAACAGATGGTCGAGGACGGCCTGAAGCCGCTCGGCGAAGATTACCTCAAAGCGCTTCGTTCCGGCTTCGAAAACCGCTGGATCGACGTGTACGAGAATGAAGGCAAGCGGACGGGCGCTTACAGCTGGGGAGCCTACGGCACCCACCCTTACGTGCTGCTCAACCACAAGGACAACCTGAACAGCATGTTTACGCTCGCGCACGAGATGGGCCATGCCCTGCATTCCCATTTTTCGGACGAAGCTTTGAAGTATCGCGATGCCCAGTACACGATTTTCCTGGCCGAGGTCGCTTCGACGACCAACGAGGCGCTGCTGATGGATTATTTGTTGAAAAAATCGACCGACCCGAAGCAGAAGCTGTACCTGCTGACGTATTACGCCGACCAGTTCCGGACGACCGTGTTCCGGCAAACGATGTTTGCCGAGTTCGAGAAAATCATCCACGAGAAGGCGGAAGCCGGCGAATCGCTGACCCCGCAGGAGCTGTCTGCGATTTATTACGAGTTGAACGTAAAATACCACGGCAAAGACATGGCCGTCGACCAGGATATCGAAATGGAATGGGCGCGCATCCCCCATTTCTACACCAGCTTCTACGTGTACAAATACGCGACCGGCTTCTCCGCGGCAACCAGCTTCTCCAAGCAGATCCTGGAGGAAGGCCAGCCGGCGGTCGACCGCTATCTCGGCTTCCTGAAGAGCGGCGGCAGCGACTATTCGATCAATATTTTGAAAAAAGCCGGCGTCGACATGTCCTCGCCGGAGCCGATCCGCGAAGCAATGAGCGTGTTCGAAGACGTCATCGAGCAAATGGAGCAACTGACGAAGTAGCGTCGCGCCCCATGCGGCCGCCCGGTTCCATAAAATCCCTTGCCCCAAGCGGGCAAGGGATTTTATACTGACCTAAAGGAGGTGTTACCTCATGCGAATTCAATGGTCCTTGATCTTAGCGCTTATTTTCGCCTTGATCACCGCCGTGTTTGCCGTTATCAACGTCAACCCGGTGCAGGTGAATTTATTGTTCGGCGCGGTCAGCCTTCCGCTGATCTTGCTGATCCTCGGTTGCACGCTGCTCGGCGGCATCATCGTCGGCTCGTTTGGCATCTACCGCGGATACCGGCTGCAGCGGGAAGTGAAAGGCCTGCAGGCCAAACTCGTACATATCCAGGAAGCGACCGGCTACATTTTCCCCGAACCGGAAAAAGCCGAAAAAGGGAAAAAAGCGGCCGGCAAAAACGAAAAGGCCGCCGGGAAGGCGGAACCTTCCGCGGAAGATTTATCTTCTTCCGAACATTGATCCGGCGACAGCGAGTTCCTAATTTTTGAGGAGGTTCCCATGAAGATTCAAGCCAATGAGACCTATATTTTAAACATTCTGAAAACGCTGCTCGATACGCCAAGCCCGAGCGGCTTTACGCGCGGTATAATGACGCTGATCGGGCGCGAAGCGGAGGCCCTGGGCATCCCCTGTTCGTTTAACGAAAAAGGCGGCGCCATCCTGACGCTGCCCGGCCGCGACTCGTCCCGGCGGATCGCGCTGAGCGCTCACGTCGATACTTTGGGCGCCATGGTCCGTTCGATCACCGAAAAAAGCACGCTGAAGATCACCTCGGTCGGCGGATTTATGATGCACAGCATCGAAAACGAATACTGCCAAATCCATACCCGCAGCGGCAAGGTTTACACGGGAACGATCTTGTCGGCGCAGCCTTCCGTCCACGTTTACACCGATGCCCGCGACTTCAAGCGCGAGGAGAAAAATATGGAAGTGCGGATTGACGAGTTAGTGGAAAATAGAGACGACGTACTGAAGCTGGGGATCTCCGCCGGCGACTTTATTTCCTTCGATTCCCGCGCGGTCATTACATCCAGCGGGTACATCAAGTCCCGCCACCTCGACGACAAGGCGAGCGTGGCCGCCCTGTTCGGCCTGCTGGAATCAAGCCGGCGCGAGGGCTGGACGCCGCGCCATGATCTGGTTTTCCTCATTTCCAACTATGAGGAAGTCGGGCACGGCGCAGCGTGGATTCCGGACGGCGTTAACGAAATGATCGCCGTCGACATGGGCGCGATGGGCGACGATTTAAGCTGCAAAGAGACCGATGTGTCGATTTGCGCCAAAGACTCCAGCGGGCCGTACGATTACGACATGACCGGCAAGCTGATCGAACTCGCCCGAGGCTTGGGAATCCCGCACGCGGTCGACATTTACCCGCATTACGGCTCGGACGCCTCGGCGGCGCTGCGCGGCGGGCACAACATCCGCGCCGCGCTGATCGGTCCGGGCGTGCACGCATCGCACGCCATGGAGCGGACGCACAAGCAGGCCGTCATCAACACGACCCGCCTGCTCGCCGCGTATGTGGCCGAGTAACGAGCCTCGCCGGGAGCTCGATGGCCCGGAAGCAGAGCGTTCGCGCAGCGAGAACCGGGGAGGATCCGAGGGGACCGGGGGACAGGATCGGTCCGCTGGAACCGGAACGGCCGGAACCGCAGGCCCGGGAGGGCACAAGGAAACCGTGGAACAAGTCCGGACCGGCAGAATGGAGATGCCTGGGGAAACTGGGATGTCCGGAACCAAAGGCCCAGGATCGCCCGAGGAAACCGAATTGTCCGGAACCAAAGGCCCTGAATCGTCCGAGTTCACCGGTCCGGACGGACCCAAAAGGCCAGGAGCACTCGGTGGACTCGGGCGCTGGGCCGCTGCCTCCGCTGCAGCGGCGGTCATCTTCCTCGGCGTCCTGGCGATGCTCTTGTGGGGAAGCCGATTCCTCCTTCCCCATGCTTACGCTTATTATGAGACAACCGCAGATAACGGCGTGAAGCTGCACGCGCTGTCCGCTTCGCCGGAGCATATCGAGCTGCAGGCCGTGGACCGGCCGTTGGGCGATTACCGCGTGTACGGCATTAACGGCGGATTTTTTTACAATGACGCCGTTTTGTCCATCGCGGTCAACGATGACCGGCCGGTCCAAGGCGCTGCCGGCGACTACGGCTCCGGCTGGTTCAACGCCAAATACGCGCGCGGCACGCTCGTCTGGGACGCGGCGGCCGGCCGCTTTTCGGTGCAGGTCGTCTCCGCCGCCGCCGAGCTTACCGTCACCAACCGCAGCCGCTATTTCGCCCAGGGCGGCGTCAGCATGAAGCTGCAGGACGATGCCGGATGGCGGGCGGCCGCCGTGGACGCCGAACATCTGCCCTACCCGGACGAGGAGCGTCTCCGCTCCGGCCTCGTCTACGACAATACGGGGCAGCTGTGGCTGATCGTCACGCCGACCCGCTGCACGGCGGAGGCCTTCCGCGCCGCCGTCAAGGAGACGATTGCCCCCAGCTCGGCCGTGGACGGCATCTTCCTCGACGGCGACGGCTCCTCGCAATTGAACGCCGCCGAGGTCAAACTCCACGGCGACACGCGCGATCTGCGGCAGATTATTGCGATTCAGTAATGGCATAAAACAAATAGAATTAACAAAAAGACAATTCGATGGATTTTTGCCGGAGAATTGTTTTTTTATTTTTCAGTTAGAAATTTATATCAACTGCTTGTATTTTCGCTCCTAAATTTACCTTTATGGGTGAGAGAGAAAACGGCAGCGAGTTTGCAGGTTTGGGAATGACCTGCAGCCGCTGATTCCCCCTAATATCCCCTCACTAATAATATTTGAGGAGCGATTGAAATGGCAAATTACACATATGCTGCTTACACGGCTTCGAATGGAGTTAAGTTGCACACGATCAAAACTTCCCCAAATAATATCTGGATTAATTATATTGGTGCGTCTAATGTACCCAGTCAAAATTACTATGGTGTTAATGGTGGTTATTTCGATCCTGATACTGGAAACTTACTTCAAATTGCTTTAAACAATGATAAACCGGTAAATGGGACTAAAGATGATTACGGAAGCGGATATGAAAATGTTAAGGTTGCTCGCGGTACATTGGTTTGGGACGCTACGGAAAGTCAATTTTCCGTACAAATCGTTAAGTCCGCTGCTGATCTCCACGTCATTAAACGAACGAGATATTGGGCGCAAGGCGGTATTAGCATGTCTCTAAACAGTGACAGTACCTGGGCTTCTCAGGCTGATAAAGAAAATATGCAGAATAGAACCGGAAATGCATTTCGAACTGGCCTTGTATACAACAATACTAATAACATTTGGCTTATTGTTACTGATGTAAAATGTACTGCCGCAGAATTTAGAACCGCAATTAAGGAAAAGGTCGGCTCAGGAACGCTCGTCAATGGGATATTCTTGGATGGCAGTGGTTCTTCACAAATGAAGTGCAAAGAGAAAAAAGTGTATGGTGATGAGCGAGAAGTTTATCAAATGGTTGCATTAAGAAACGAATAAATACAAAAAATATACCCTAGATTGAGACCCCGGTTTACCTTATTGGTAGCCGGCGGTCTCATTTTCAAATTTGCAATATAAACAAGGTAACTTTTCCATATTTTAGACGTCTATATTATATAAAGAAAATATGGAGGATAATTTATGAATAAGGTGATTTTCTATACGGTTACTGGAATTGTTACTCTAGGGATACTTACATCATGTGCAAATGGGAAAAACAAGGATCATGTTCAGGAGCAAAACGAAACTCAAACCATTGATACAAATACTTCTCAAAATCAGCAAACAGAAAATAACGACTCGTTTCAAACCGGCGTTGTTATAGACTTTGATGCCATTGACAATTCATTATTCAATGCAGAAATTAAGACATTGCTGAAAACTACCCTGGAAGCAATGGCCAATAAAGATGAAGAATCGTATCGGAGTGTTTTTAGAGATACGCAATCCGCTGATACTTATATGTACTTATTTGGTAAAGATTATTATTATGATTATTTGGGAACTATCGAACAAGATCGTTCGGGTAGAATTGTTGTTGAAGTCAGAGGCAAAGTCAAAGATGATCATGGAATCAGGGAGACACCTAACGGATTTTTTTACTTTATTAAAAATAAAGAAGGGCACTGGGTACTTGGAGCGATTGATTAGGATTGCGGGATGGGGGTTAACTTATGAGGAGGTTTGTTATCTATACTGCAACTGGAATTGTTATTCTAGGAATACTAACATCATGTCGCAATAAGGATCATGTTCAGAAGCAAGCGAAACTCAAACCATTGATACAAACACTTCTCAAAATCAGTAAGCAGAAAATAACGACTCGTTTAAAACTGGCATTTTTGTAGACTTTGATGCCTTGGGCGATCCATTGTATACTGGGGAATTAGGTCCCTTATGAAAACCACCTTGGAAGCCTTGGTCAATAAGGACGAGCAGGCGTTTCGAAGTATATATTACACCAAGCCATCCGAAACAATTCTTGAAGATTATTTAGAAAGAGATTATTATTTCGAGTCTATGGAAGGTATTACGAAAGACCATAATAGATTAAATTGTTCAAGTCAAAACAAAAGCCAGAATTGAAAATGAAGTCATTGAACGTAATGAAGATTATTGCTTAGTCAAGGGCAAGAACGGTCTTGGAAGTTGTGGGTTTAATTTAGCTTGCTTCCCTTATTAAAATAACCATAATATTCGGCATGTCAACAACATGAACATATCGATATTTCTAACAACAAAGCCTTGTTGGCATAAGAGCCAACTAAGGCTTTGTTGCTTTTTGTACTATTAATAGAGATTCATTCTTTCTGCTTAATACATTTAATAGCATCAGACAATTCATTAAGTGATGAATCTAGCTTGTCCAGCTTTTTTCCAATCGTTTGAAGCACATACCTCAACAAAATAAAACACATGGCGACCGGAAAACCAACATTTGTGACGAATGAAGCAAATTCCTCATAATCCATAAAACTCTCTCCTTCATACTTTTTTTAAATATGGTAATTTGAGAGATGAAAATACAATATCTAATTTAAGAACATTTTGTTATATTTTATTGAACTGTCTCAAACGCCCATTCTTTTCACTTGTTAAATGTAGTTATGAATCGCCATATATTATAGAAAATTCTAAAATATGGGGTGATTAGTGTGAAGAAAGAAACGATTATGGATTACTATGTTAGAGGAGAACTAAAACGAATTGCTTGGAAGATTCAATACAAGGCAAGAGTAACCTCTAAACATGAATTACCTTTAAAGTCGGAAAACGTTAGCCGAGCAGCCAACTTTCAAAACGAAGTGGATCGTAAGTTATATGTAGAGTATCTAATCAACTCAATCCCTACAGACATCGGAAGGAAAATTATTTTCGAGATTTATATAAACGAAAAAACCGAAGTTCAAGTTGCTAAAGAATTGAATATAAGCCAACAGGGGGTAAATCAATGGAAAAGAAAAACCTTGAAGTACCTATGTCAGAAGATGAGTTCCTGAACCTGTTGCAATTGGCAAGAAATCATGATCAGACCGCGATGTATAAACTAATTGAATATTATAAGAATGACATCTACAAACTTAGCATGTATATGAAAATGCCACAAGAAGACGCGGTTCAAAGTATCGTTGTGGAAATGATAGATTTATTTATGAAAGCGGATTAATTTACTCATATTCCTGACAAACACACTTTTTACTTTCTATTTCGCAAAAAACAAGGAGACATTTTCCATCTTACAAACGTCAATATAGATAAAAAGCAAAATATGGGGGAAAAATCCATGAACAAATTGATTATATATTCTGTAACAGTAATTGTTACACTAGGGATACTAACATCGTGTTCAAATGAGAGCAATAAGGATCATCTTCAGGAGCAAAACGAAACTCAATTCATTGGGGCTAACGCTTCTCAAAATCAGCAAGTAGAAAATGACGACTCTTTTCAAACCGGTGTTTTTGTAGACTTCGACGCCTTGGACGATCCGTTGTACACGGAAGAAATTAAGTCCCTTATGAAAACCACTTTGGAAGCCTTGGCCAATAAGGATGAACAGGCACTTCGGAGAATATATTACCGAGAGGACTCCGAAGGTATAAGTGAATATTTTTTTGATAGAGATTATAGTTTTGAGTCTTTAGAAGGTATTACAAAGGACCATGATAGATTAATTGTTAGAGTCAAAACAAAAGCCAGAATGGAAAGTGAAGTCTTTGAACGTTCTGAAGATTATTGGTTAGTCAAGGACAAAAGCGGCCAATGGAAGCTGGGAGCAATCGATTAACTATATCACAAGACAAAGAAGCCTCAGTTGGCATAAAGTCAACTAAGGCTTCTTCCGCTTAGGCCATCATTTTCGCGGTTTCGGCCAGCGGTGGCGGGGGACGTAGCGGATCAAGGCGTGGTGGACCGTCGCCCATTGCGCTTCGGTTAAGGTTCCGACCGCTGTCCGCGTGCCATCGATGCCTAATGTTCTCCTCAAAACCGTTAATTGCGGTTTGGTGAAAAAGGCGCTTAAAACGGCATCAAATGAAGCATACGGAGATTTTAGCGCAGCTTCCGCAAGCCCCAGAAAAACGCTGCGTTCATGATAAGGTACAAGCGGTTCGCGTTTCCGATCGATCCGCACCAGCGCCGAATCGACGCTTGGCGGGGGAGCGAAATTGTCCCTGGAGATGATCTGAATAAATTTGAAATCGAACCACATTTTCCACGCCAATACGTACGGGTCTTTCACCTGTCTTCCCGTAAATCTCCTGGCGGCCCCCTTCTCCATGACCAGGACAGCCCTTTGCAGAGGCGTTGCCGGCTGGCTCAATAATTTTTTTAGAATCGGGGTCGTGATGGAGTAAGGGATATTGGACACGACGAGGAAAGCTTCCTTCGGAAAACGGATATTCAGGATATCCTGGTGAATTACCTTTATGTTCGCGTAGTGTCCGGTTTTCCGCTTCAGAATCTCGACGAAGGCCGGGTCGTATTCGACAGCCACTACCTTTTGTGCTTTTTGGCATAACTCGGCCGTTAATGCCCCTTGGCCGGCCCCCAGCTCCAGCACCGTATCCCCTTCCGAAATACCGGCCATGGCGACGATCTCCCGAATGAGCTTCCGGTTATGCAACAAATGCTGTGCCAAGTCATTGGGAGGTTCTCCTCGTTTTAATCGGGTTTGGTTAGGTTTTTTAATTTTTCGGCTCACTTGCGCTCATCCCTTCGCAAAACGTCGCAGCTTCCCAGCCTGCGGCCGGAGCAAAGGGAGTCAGCACGTAAAGAAGCCCGAATGTGCAGCGAAAACAATCCCTCCCCAGCCGGGAAAAGATCATTTAAGCACGCAAAAAAGAAGGCAGATGCCCCACCTTCCCTTCAAACCGTTACGATTGTATGCAGAAAAAAGGCAGACTGAACCCGTTGCTCCGCCTCGCAGGCAGAGCGCTTGAACGTTATTTAATTGTTCAATTCGCGGCGGTTCAGTCTGTCGTTTATCACACGTGATGCTCCTTTCCGTAAAAATCCACATTTTGGACAACAAAAAACACAGGCAGTTCTCTGCCTGTGCAAGCCGTAATCGGGTGCGGAAAATAAACCTCCCCGCGATTCGCTGGGGAAAGCTTCTTTTCCAGATGCATATCAAATGACAGGTTACCGCATGGGCAGACCAATCCCGATTACTCCGCTACAGGCAGAATGTCAAGAAAACCGTGTAAGCGCACGTTTTTCTTATCGGGAAAAATCTATCACACGTAACCCTCCGTTCAACTAAGATATGAGAAAGAATAGCATAGAAACTAGGAAATATCAAATTTTCGCCGGCTCCGCCTCAACCAGCCGATGCCGATACCATTTTGTCCCGTAGAACCGGCGCAGGAAGATGGCTCCCCGGATTCCCCATTCAATATTCATGGCCAGCCATACGCCGATGACGCCAAACGGCAGGACGACGCCCAAAATGTAGCCAAGCACGACGCGGAACAGCCACATGGACAGCATCGACACGACCGAAGTATATTTGGCATCGCCCGCCGCCCGCAAGGCTGATGGGGTAATAAAGCTGATCGACCACAACGGAATTTGCATGATCGTGTTGATCAGGATAATCGCAAAGATTTCGCCCACGATTTCCGCGGGCGGATGAAACAGCGACACCAGCGGGTGAAACAGCGGCAGGATGATTAGCCCCATGACGATGAACGTGGCCGACGACAGCCAGATGAAGGAGCGCGTCAATTTTTTGGCGTCCCCAACGTCTCCCCGCCCGATGCACTGCCCCACCACGGTGACGATGGCGATCGACAAGGCGTTGGCCGGAATTTGCACCACGCCCGCCAGCGACGAGCTAATCGCATTGGCTGCGATCGCGTAAGTTCCCAGGCTGACGATAAAAATTTGCGTCAGGATCTTCCCGCCGTTAAAAAACATCTGCTCTGCGGCAAACGGCAGGCCGATGGACATGATTTTTTTCAGCATCCCCCAGTTGGCCATCAACATGTCCCGGATCCGAATGTGCAGAGCAGCGTCCACCCTGACCAAATAATAAATCGCGCAGGCGGCGGCCAAATACCGCGAAACATTGACGGCTATGGTCATCCCGAACACGCCCATGTCGGCCAGATTAATGAACACGAAGTTCAGCAGGACGTAAGATAAGTTCATGATCAGCGACAGAAAAAGCGATGCCCGCGACCTCCCTATGCCCCGCAGCACCCCGCACACCGCCTCGACGATCGCAATCCCGCAAAAGGAAACGCTGCTGCCGATCAAGTATGTTTTGGCGTTGCTGAACACGTCGGCCTCCGCGGAACCGAACAGCAGGTTCAAGGTCGGATTATGAAGCAAAATAATCAGCAAGCTGATCGCCAGCGCCAGCAAAAATACCGAGGAGACCGAGCCGGCCGCCGATTTGGACACCATTTGATCGTTCCGGTTTCCTTTGTACTGCGCCACCACGACGGTGCCCCCGGTCGCGACGCCGACAAAAACGTTGATCAAAAAAATGTTCAGCGAATCGACCATATTGACGGCGCTGACCGCGGCGACGCCGGAGGAACTGATCATCGCCGTGTTGACCAGATTGAGTCCGACGATAAACGCCTGGTCGATCAGGATCGGAATGATCAAGGCGATAATCTGCCGGTAATCCATCGATTCGGCGGAGAAATGTTTGTGCAAAAAACGGTGCGTTTTGGCGCGGATGGCTGCGTTAACCACGTAATCACTTCTTTTTCGTCAAAAATATTTAAAGAGAAAAAATAAAAGACTCTTCAGCGCGAAGAGTTCTATCAGTTACAGCTTATGGATCGTTTTAAATGGTCCGCACAATATTATATCAGCAATCATAAATAAAGGCTCCCCGCTGAAATCGCCCATTTCCCCGTTTATCCGAAAAAAAGAGAGATTAATAGGGACTAATCCCCATTTACCTCTCCGGAGCTTCCGTTTTTAAAGTTCCTCACCTAAAGGCGATGAACAGGGCGAAAATCAGCGCGAGAATCCCCATAGTGATCAACAAATTCGCCGCCTCACGAAAAACTCCCCGCACCCCCTCATTTAGAAGCCGCTGTTCTTTTTCCTTGAATTTAAGCTTGGCTGCCTCTTCATCCATCGAATTCAAAAAAGGCCGCTGATCGCCGCCGTAAAATTCCACGTTCTCTCACTCTCCTGATTCAAGATGGGCTCCGAACATTCAATCTTTAGCCCCATGATATCATAAAAAGGAAAACTGCGCCTCCACCTGCAGTAGTGAGTCAAAGGGGCGATTCTCCGAGCTTTCGCCCCGAGAACCGCCCCGTTCGTCACTTATTTCTCAACCGGAATCGTTACTTCGAGTTCTTTGATGTAAGTTTTGTCGCCACGGCTGTAAGTTCCGTTGCTGTCTTTGCCCTGTCCGACAACGCTCCAGTCGTTTTTATTCACCGTGAGGGTAAACGGTTTGATGGTGATCGACTTCGGCGTCCCGTTAAACGGGCTGTACAGCTCGTCAACATGGTATTCGGTTTCGGGCTCGCTGTGGAAATATCCGAACTTATTCTGGTCCAGCAGGTTGCCCTGATCGTCGACAATATCGTAATACATCATGCTGGCGATATAATCGCCGGTTTGCTCCGCGGACCTCGGCACCTTCCCGGTGCTGTCGATGACCAGTCGGGTGGTTACAGGCGTAAGCTTAAGCTGCTTTACCGTGTAACTGAAATCCTCGTAGGTTTTGGTGGCATTTGGCTGCAGTAAGATGGCATTGTCCGTGATTTTGACCGGAACTTTAAATTCAAACGGCTCGTCGATCCGCGTTACTTCGGCTCGAATCGTCAATTCAAATTCGTCGCCCCAGTGCACTTCCGGGTTCTCGCCCACCGACATCTCGACTTCGTACGCATTTTCACGTTTCCCAGTATCCCCAAACCCGCCAAATCGTGCCGGTTCACCATTAATAAGAACATCTACATTACTTACGTAGCCCTTCTCCTGCTCTTCCTCAGGAACAACCTTAGGCGCATCACCATACACAATAACTCCCTCTGTTCTAGGGTATGGGGAAGCTGTCCCCTCAAGATCCACGCCTTCCCGGTCCAGCATAAAGGACAGTCTTGTCCCGTCATACAATAGATCGCTCAGTTTCAGCGTCACCCCGTCATGCGTTACGCTCAGGTTCGGGGCTTTGACGATTCCCTGATCCATTGCAGTCTTCACGGACTCTTCAGTAGTCCCCTTAAAAAGCGTACTGAACACCGGAACTTGCTTTAAAGCCTCGGCCATCGCCGGGGACACGAATCCCGAGCCGATGATCCCTCCCCCGAGAATAGCGGCGGCCGAAGCGGCAACTACGGTCCGTTTCCATACTTTCCTATTGTTTGCAGCGTGTTTTCTCGTTCTGCTCATATTCATCTCTCCAATTTTGTCGATAATTTCACCGCTCATGCTTGTTTTCGGCATCGCCGAATGACGAATCATTCGTTCGATCGCCTCCATTTCAGCGGACTCCGTTCGATCCGGCAAACGTCCCATGGGCCAACACTCCTTTTTCAGTGGCTTTTTCCATCAGCTTTTTGCGTATTCGCTCATACTTTTTGCGCAAAGTCGCCGGCTTGATTCCCATCACTTCGCCAATCTCCTCAAAACGGTATTGTTCTACCGACTTGAGCAGCAGGATATGGCGTTCCTCCGCCGTCAGATACGTTAATAGTTCCTCTACCGCCGACTGATGCGGAGAGATCTCCGGCACCGGATGCTGTTCCTGGCAGCGGTCGATCAATTTCAACAATCGGGCCTGCTTCTTCTTCATATTGATCAAATGATGGTAGGCTACCTTGTACAGCCAGGCGGAAAACGAAACTTGATTGCTGTACTGATGAAGATTCATATAGGCCCTGATAAAAATCTCCTGAACCGCGTCCTTTGTTTCCTCGTGATTGCGCAAAATGTAATAACAATACGTATACATTTGCCGTTCAAACCGTTGAATAATGGGAGCGTAAGCCTCTTTATCGCCAGCTTTCACGCGCTCAATCAGCGCTTCGATTTTTAGGTTCCGATCCGTCGTTTCCCCGGGGATGACTGGTTGCAAAAAGCTCACCTCCTTTGCTGTTTACACCTATATAACAACCCGAAAATGCCGTTTTGTGACATGCCCCTCAATTTTGGCGTGAATCTCAAAAAAAAGGCCCGGATGAGGCCAACTTTTGCAAAGTGACCATCATTCGGGTCCATCGGATGTAGATGTGAGAAACTCCGGCGAAAAACAAAAGGGCAAAAAATGACGTTATTTCAGCGATATCCCCCATTGATAGAGAAATAGCGTAAATTTATGTCGCTATATTCTCGAATCGCCAGGAAATGCCCGCGATCTGCACCATTCATAGGATAATAAGGACAAAAAATGCCGCTAATGGGGATGGGCATGATCTTATCCGGATAATAAGTACATAAAGTGCCGCTATTTTTGAAGGATGATGGTTAGTTAACCCAATGGTATTGGAATTGATATTGGTAACGGGGTCATGGTCATGCCATCAAGCGCCCAAACGCCGATTTTTAAGGTGAATCAATCTTTTGGGCGCTCAAGTCCTGGAATAGCGCATTTTTAGCGTTATCCTAAGCTGTGTGCATTCCGCAACCTGACGTGAAGCCATCCGCTTTATGAATTGCGCTGGGCTGCGATTTTTTCGGCCAGTTCGTTCAAATACGTCCAGCGCTCCATAAGGCGTTCCAGCTCCGCTTCAGCTTCCTCCTGCTGCTTCATCAGCTCCTGCAGCCGGGCAGCGTCGCTCGCCGCCGCTTCCATTTCCCCGGCAATATCCGCCAGGCGCTGCTCGGCCGCCTCGATCGTCGCCTCGATCGTTTCAAATTCCCGCTGTTCATTATAGCTGAATTTCAGCTTGTCGCCGCGGGAAGCGCCGCGGTTGTTCGAGGCGTCTGCTCCCGCTGCCGCGTCCGAATAGCCGGTTCCCGATCCCGATGGACCGGACGAACCGCTTCCTGCGGAAGCTTTCGCCCCGCCGGCCGCCGGCTTGCCCTCTCCGGCACCGGATCCCGGCTTGCCCGCTCCGCCGCCGGCTGCGGTCTTGCTTAATCCGCCGCCGCTTGCCCGCAGCCGCTCCTCATAGTCGCTGTAGTCCCCGACATGCACGGCCACCACGCCGCCGCCTTCGAACGCCATGATTTTATCGACGGTCCGGTCCAGGAAATAGCGGTCATGGGAGACGACGAATACGGCGCCCGGGAACTCGTCCAAATACGCCTCCAGCACGGTCAGGGTCTGAATATCGAGATCGTTTGTGGGCTCGTCGAGGAGCAGCACGTTCGGCGCACCCATCAGCACGCGCAGCAAATACAAACGCCGCTTCTCGCCGCCCGACAGCTTGGATATCGGCGTCCACTGCATGTCCGGCGGAAACAAAAAACGCTCGAGCATCTGCGCCGCGGTAATCCGTGTCCCGTCGGCGGTGGCGACGACCTCCGCAGCTTCCTTGATATATTCGATCACCCGCTGTTTACCGTCCATCTCCTGGTGCTCCTGGGTGAAATACCCCAGCTTGACCGTTTGGCCGATCACGATCTCTCCCTGATCCGGCTCGGTCCGCCCGGCGATCATGTTCAGGAGCGTCGATTTGCCGCTGCCGTTGGGACCAACGATGCCGACGCGGTCTCCGGGCACCGCCGTATAGGTCAAATCGCCGATCAGCAGCCGTTCCCCCGCCGATTTGCGGATCCCGTGAATCTCCACGATTTTGCGCCCGAGGCGCGTAGAGGCGACCGAAATATCAAGCGCATCGCTTTTGTATTCGGTTTTCGCCGCCTGCAGTTGCTCAAACCGTTCGATCCGCGCCTTTTGCTTCGTCGAGCGGGCCTTCGCCCCCCGCCGAATCCAGGCCAGCTCGGTGCGCAGCAAATTTTGCCGCTTCTGCTCGGATGCGGCTTCCCGTTCCTCGCGTTCGCTTTTCAGCTCCAAGAACCGGCTGTAATTCGCCTCGTAGCGGAACAGGCGCCCGTGATCGAGCTCCAGCATGACGTTGCAGACCCGGTCGAGAAAATAGCGGTCATGGGTAATGAGCAGCAGCGCCCCGCGCCGTTTCTGCAAATAAGTTTCCAGCCAGGCCACGGAATCGTTGTCGATATGGTTCGTCGGTTCGTCCATAATGAGCAGCTCGGACGGGACGATCAGCGCGGAGGCAAGCGCCACCCGTTTCCGCTGCCCGCCGGACAAGCTGCCCATCTTTTGGCCAAAATCGCCGATCCCCAGCTTGGACAACACGCTTTTGGCGTCGCTGACCAGCGTCCAGGCCTGCAGCCGGTCCATCTCCTGGGCCAGCCGCGTAAGCTCCGCCTGCCGGGCGGCATCCTCCGGGCTTTGCTCCAGCGCTTCCTCGGCTTCCATATAAGCGGACACCACCTGCAGCTCGGGCCCCCCGCCTTGAAACACCCCGCGCAGGACAGAAATTTCCGGATCGTATTGCGGGTTTTGCGCGAGGAAATTCACCCGTACATCCCGGTTTATGGCAATACGTCCGTCATCGGCCGCTTCCAGCCCGGCAATCACCCGCAGAAACGTCGATTTGCCCGTACCGTTGACGCCGATGACGCCGATTTTGTCGTTTTCCTCCATGCCGAAGGAGACGTCCTGAAACAGCACTTTTTCTCCATAGGTTTTCGTCATATGTTCGACGGTTAGTATATTCATGCCTGATCCCTACTTTATATTTAGATGTCGTTCAAAAAGTCAGCTTTTGATCACGAAGCAAGACCATGGAGCGTATTCGGCATCGAATCTTGAATTCAGCCGGGCCAAGCTTATGCTTTCGAAGCATGTTTCCTTCGGAAACATTTCAGGTGCTCACGTACCCAAAACGTACGCTCCGCTCCTTTCGTCCCTAGCTTCATCCGACCTACAGCGTTTAGAAAAAACGCACATCGAAAGCATACGCTTCGATGCTGAAAAGCCGACTTTTTTGAACACGCAATTTATAGTATCATCCCGATTCCTAGGGCCAGCCCGCCGGCGGCCAGGGAACTGAGCAGATTCACCGCATCGTTGTTCATCCAGCGGAAGCCGCGCACCGGCACGGTCTCCCGGCCGCAGTGGGAAGCGACCTCCACCTCTTTGCCGCAAACGCTGCAGCGGTGCATCCACTGCACCGTCGCCCCAAGCCAGGAGTCGGCAAACGCGCCGAACAAGCCGGACAGGCCGCCGATCAGCGCCCAGCGCACAAGCCCAAATGCGCCGGTACCAGTGCCAGTGCCAGCGGGCTCGCCGCCCGCCGCATCCCCCGTCCAGGCAAGCAGCAGCCAGGCCGCCCCGCCGATGACGACGGCCCCGGCCAGCGCCGCAGCGCTGCCGAGCAAGGTCACGCCGCCCGACGTTCCCGGAGGGATTCGCCGTCCGGTCACAATGGAGCGCGGCGCCGTCCGGCTAAGGCCGCCCAGTTCGGTCGCCCAGGTGTCCGCGGTGACCGCGGCCATCGTGCCGACAAAAAACCAGCCCCAGCCCGGGTCCGGCCAAATCCAGCTGCCCAGGCAAGCCAGCATGCCGAGCCCGCCGTTCGCCAGCACCTGCCCGGCGTCCCGGCGCCCGCTTTTGGCGTAGGAGCGCTCCAGTTCCTCCTTGCGGTCGCCGCGATAATGAGACAGCACGGACGAGCTGATGAAAAACAGCAACAGCAGGCCAAACCAAAACAGGCTGCCCGCGCCGTAATACACCGTCCCCATCACCGCAGCCGCAACCATCCCCGACAGGGACAACGAACGTTTCAGGTAAGCCGCCCCAGACACAAGCAGGGCGCATAGCGCCCCTACGATCCAATCCATCATCATGTTGCCGACGGGCCGGTTTCAACCACGCAGCTGCCGAGCGTCCGCAAACCGTACGCCAGTTCCAGCTTGTCCCCCTGACAGGCAGGCCCCACTCCTTCGGGCGTTCCCGTAAAAATAAGGTCCCCTTCGCCCAGCCCGTAATGTTCGGCGATGTAATCCACGATCTGCTGCAAAGAAAAAATCATCCGGCTGATGTTGCCGCGCTGCACGATTTCCCCGTTTTTGCGCAGCACGAAGTCTTCCTGCGCGGTTTCGGCGGCTCCGGGGAAGGCGATGTAGGGCGTGAGCGGCGCGGAATGGAGGAAGCCTTTCGCCGCCGTCCAGGGGTGGCCTTTCTTCTTAAGCTCGCTTTGCACGTCCCGCAGCGTAAAATCGATGCCGAACGCCATCACGTCCACCAGTTCGTCGACCGTTATGCCCGGCTCATAGCCGCGGCCGATCCGCAGTACGAGTTCAGCTTCGTAATGCACTTCTCCCCGGTCCGCCGGCAGCGCGATTCCGCTCCCGTCCATCACGGTTACGGCGTGGGACGGCTTCAGGAAAATCATCGGCTCGGCCGGGACGTCGTTGCCCAGTTCCTCCGCGTGCGCCCGGTAATTCCGGCCGACGCAAAATACGTTAGCGATCAATTTGTTCATCATGGCATTTCCTCCAATTTAAAATAGCCGTACGCCAAACATCCGGACGGTTCGTACACAGCAGGATACCGGGGTGAAGCGCCGCAACCTTCCGCAGCAGCCGCACTTCGTCCATCGTCCAGGCCATCACCTCGATCCCGCGCTTTGACGCCTTGTCCGCAAGCTCCGCCGTTAAGGCGCGGTAATGGATGGACAGGAAACTGCAGCGCAGAAGCTGCAGCCGAAGCAGCAGGTCTTTCGGATAATGGTCGATGATCAGACCGGTGCGGATGCCGCGGCCGATTTCTCTGATTTTCGCCAGCACGCGAGGTTCGAAGGAGGTAAGCACAACCTCCTGCTCCATATGCCGCCGCTTGACGGCGGAAATCACTTTTTCCTCCAGGCCGGGGTAGAGATTTCCTTCCGTTTTGATTTCGATATTGGCCCGCAGGCGGCCGGCGATCGCGTCCAGGAACTCGCTTAGACTGAGCAATCGCTCGCCCGCGTAAGCTTGCGATTTCCAGCTGCCGGCATCGAGCTCCTGCAGCTCGGCCCAGGTTTTGTCCTTGACCGGACCGCTTCCGCTCGTCGTCCGGTTGAGCGTAAAATCATGAATCAGCAGCGGAACGCCGTCTTTGGAGAGCTGAACGTCGACCTCGATCCAGTGGACTTCGGGCTGCTCCATCGCCAGCTTGACCGCGGCCATCGTATTTTCCGGCGCAATGCCGGAAAATCCCCGATGGGCTACACATTGATTACGCAAGCTTATCGCCTCCCTGCAGCCATAGACGTTCGCACTCATGTTCCATTCATTTGCTCGCCGCACCGATCACCCCGAGGCGGACGCCTCGCCCTTCTCATTGATGGTTACGCCGGGCGATAAGCTCTCCACTTCTTCCAGCAGCTTCTTCCCGTCCTCCGCCGTCATCGGCACCGGCTGCCCCAGCTCCGTGCGGTACGGGACAAGCTGCAGCCTGCAGTCCCCTTCACGCGTGCATTTTGCCGCAAATACGGCGGTATCCCAAGTTTTCTGATCCAGCGCTCTCGTAAAAATAAAGTTGCCCGTACTGTAGGCAATCCATTTCCCCTTGTATTTCTCCAAACCTTGCATCACATGCGGATGGCCGCCGACCACCAAATCGGCTCCGGCGTCGATAAACGCGTGGGCCAATTCCTGCTGATGGTCTTCGAGTTCGGTCACACGCTCCTTGCCCCAATGAGCCACCACCAGCACCAGATCGGCCTGTTTGCGCGCCTCGCGGATCGCCGCAAGCGCCGGTTCGGGATCATATACGGCCGCCACGCCCGGGTGCTTCTTCAAAGCGGTCCACTCATACTCCGGGATGACGCGGCTGAAGCCGAACAAAGCGATTTTCACGCCTTTGCGTTCGACGTAAACCGGCGCGTACGCTTCCTTGCTGTTTTCGCCCGCACCCACATATAAAATTCCGTTCTTCCGCAAATTCTTTAACGTATCTTTGAGACCGGGCACCCCTTGGTCCAATACATGGTTGTTGGCCAGGTTCACCGCGTCGACGCCGGCAGCGGCCATCGGGCCCAGCGCTTTGGGCGGCGATTTGAACACAAACGTTTTGTTTTCGGCCGCTTCGCCGCCCGCCGTGACCGGCGTTTCCAGGTTCAGCACGCTGAGATCGTCGTTTTGAAACAAATCCTGAACAAACTTATAAGGATAATCATAGCCGGCTTGCTCGAGCTTTTCCTCCACCTTGCCCGAAAAAATCGTATCGCCCGCAAAATGGATCAGCAGTTCCTCTCCGCTCTCCGTCTTGTCGCCGTCGGTATTTGGTGTCTCTTCCAAGCTGGATTCGTCCGGGTTCAAAGGTGCTCCGTCATCCGCAGCAGCGTCTCCTGCCCCGGCGTTCCCGTTCCCGGGCGAAGAACCGTTCTCCGCCTTAGCGGAATCTTCACCGGTTCCCTCCTGTGCCGGAGAGACATTCGGGCTTTCATGATCTCCCTGATTTCCCAGAGCGATGTTCGGATCGCCGCCCGTTTGTTCCGCGCCGTTCCCGGCACTGTCCTGCCGCGTGCGTTCTTCCAAATAGAAATAAGTCCCGAGCACGATGATCAACGAGATGAGAGTCAAATTGATCAACACCCACAAGCGGTTTTGCCGGTGTTGTTTTTCTTGTTTTCGTTGCTTACGTTTTTCCGATCTTGGCGGGTACATTACGGACTCCTTTTAACGCTGTATTTGACCGTATAATTTTATTATATCAGGGATCGGAAAATAAATAGAACCCCTCGCCTATTTTATAGGCAAGGGGTCGCAAATTCCCCCGCAGGGGGAACTTTCCTTAGGCCTGAGGAACCGTCAATTTCTCAGCCATCCGCTGCGCCAGCTCTTTGGCCTGCTTGATGCAATCGGGCAGACCTACGCCTTCGAACGCAGCCCCGGTCGCATAAACGTTCGGCAGCGCGGCCTCAAGCCCTTTCCGGAAAGCGGCGATGCTTTGCAAATGGCCAACCGGATACTGCGGCATCGATTTCGGCAGGCGGCTAATTTCCGCGAACAGCGGCCGGGCCGTCACGCCCATCAGCTTATGCAAATCGCGCAGCACCAGTGCGGTGATCTCCTCATCGGACAGGAACACTTTGTCCTCGTCTCCGGATCGGCCGACGTAGCAGCGGAGCAGCATCTTATCCTCCGGGCTTGTGTGCAGCCACTTGATCCCGGTCCAGGTGCAGGCCGTGATGTTCAGGCCTTCCTTGCGCGGCACGAGGAACCCCGAGCCGTCGAAGCTGCCGGTCACGTCCTCCCTTTCAAAGGCAAGCACGACGTTCGCCACGGAGACGTAATTGACCGCATCGAGCGCGGCAACGTCGACGTACGGTCTAAGCAGGTCGGCCGCGGCAAAAGCCGGCACGGTCACGATGACGTCGTCCGCCGCCAGCTTTTCGCCGGAGGCTAAAACGACCTCGTAGCGGCTTTCACCCAAACGCCGGATTTCCGCCACTTCGCTTTCCAGCCGCTGATCCACGCCGGAAAGCCCCTTCACCAGGCCTTCCACGAGCGTTTTCAAGCCTTTGCGGAACGTCAGGAAGGCGCTGCGTTTCGTTCCGGTGTGGGTCTCGACCGGCTTTTTCCCGCTCATCATGCCTTTGATCAAGCTACCGTAGGCTCGCTCCACCTCGCCGAACTGCGGGAAGGTCGACTGCAGGCTGAGCTTGTAGGTGTCGCCCGCATAGATGCCGGCCAGCAGCGGCTCGGTGATATTTTGCAGCACCTCGACGCCGAGCCGCCGTTCGATAAAGGCCCCCAGCGATTCGTCCTCCTCGCTCATGCGCGGCGGGGCGACCAGGTCGAGCATCGCCCGCATTTTGCCGTTCCAGGACACGAGGCCGGTTGCGAGGAAAGGCTCCAGCTCGGTAGGAATGCCGAGCACCAGGCCGGACGGCATCGGATGCAGGCGGCCGCCGCTGACGATATACGTTTTTTTCGCGTTCGGATTCATTTGCACCAGTTCCTGCTCCAGCCCCAATTCCCGCGCCAGCTCGATCATCGCCGTTTTGCGGGCCAGGAAGGAGTCAGGACCTTTTTCGATCACAAACTCGTCTTGCTCCAGGGTGTCGATTTTGCCGCCCATCGTTTTTCCTTTTTCGAGCAGCGTGATTTGCGGTTCAACACCTTTTTCCCCATAAAATTTGCGGATGTAAAAAGCCGCGCTGAGTCCGGTCAATCCTCCGCCAATAACGACAACCTTGCGGGAAGATTCGCTCATCGTTCTCATCTCTTTTCCCATGTATTCATAATGACGTCGCTTAACGCCTCCATATACAGCGGTTCGGTGTTCAGCGATTCGATCCGTTCCAGCCGCATATCCAGCTCCTTGGCGATCGTTTTGGCCTCAATGTCAAGGTCGTACAGCACCTCCAAATGGTCGGACACGAATCCGACGGGAGCCACCAGCACGTCCTCCACCTCCGGGCTCAAGTCCTTCAAAGTGTCCAGAATATCCGGACCCAGCCATGGATCGGCCGTCCGCCCCGCGCTTTGCCAGGTGAATTGCCAGTTGCTCACCCCGGCTTTGTCCGCAACGGCTTGCGACGTTTCCATCAGCTGGTCGCGGTACGGATCGCCCATCTCCAAAATTTTCTCCGGCAGGCTGTGGGCGCTGAACAGCACCTTCACCTCATTCCGCTTGGCGCCGGCTTCCTCGAACTGGTCCAGCTTGCGGGACACCCGAGCGGCAAAAGCCTCGATCAGCTTCGGATGCAGATGGTAGCTATGTACGAAGCTCATGCGGATCCCGGATTCCTGGGCTTTCGCTTCGGCCCGTTTGATGTAGCCGCCGATGCTCATCACGGAGTAATGGGGGGCCAGAACGATACCGACGGCGTCCTTGATCCCGTCTTTGGCCATCTCGGCCACGCCGTCCTCGATGAACGGCCGCGCATGCTTCAGTCCCTGATAGCAAACGAATTCCCGGTCCGCGCCCGCGTTCAGGCGGTTTAACGTTTCCTGCAGCGCGGCGACCTGTTTGTCCGTGTTGGCGCGCAGCGGAAAAACGCCTCCGACGATTGCCTCATAGCGGCCGACGAGTTCGGCGAGCTGCTCTGCGGTTGGCGGATGGCCGCGCCGAATGTGCGAATAATAAGCCTCTACTTGGTCCATACTCTCCGGCGTGCCGTAAGACATCACCAAAACACCGATTTTTGTTTTCACGATTATGGGGTCACCTCTGATCCATTATTATTTCAAAATAAAGTAAATTACGCCGTCCGCGCCGTCTGCCTAAGTCCGCGGCACCGCCCGGCTGACGATCGCTTCGGCCGAGTAGGCATGCACAAATTCGGTCAGCTCCCGCAGCTTGTCGATCGAAGCTTCCGGGAACAGGCCGTGGCCGAGATTAAATACGAAACCGGGGGCTTTAATGCCATCGTCGATAATTTCCTTGGCCTGCTGCTTGATGACGTCCATCGGCGCGGTCAGCACGTACGGGTCCAGATTGCCCTGAACGGCAAACTTCCCGCCCGTCCGGCGCCGGCCTTCCGAAATCGACACGCGCCAGTCCAAGCCGATGCAATCCGCCGCGAGGCCGGTCAGCGCCGGCAGCAGCTCCCCGGAGCTCACCCCGGGGAAATAAATTTTCGGTACATCCAAATCCCGAAGTTCGGCAAAAATACGAGTGACCGTCGGCAGCACATATTTTTGAAAATCTTTCGGCGCCAGCGCTCCGACCCAGCTGTCGAACAGTTGAAACGCTTTGCCTCCGCTACGTACATGGGCCCGCAAATAGGCGATGACCATATCGCCCAGCTTGTCCATGAGCCTAAACCAAAGCTCCGGTTGGCCGTACATCATCGCTTTGGTGCGGATATAGCTTTTGGACGGGCTGCCTTCGATCAAATAGCTGGCGATCGTAAACGGCGCGCCGGCAAACGTAATGAGCGGGACGTTCAGCTCCCGGTCGAGGATGGAGATCGTTTCTAAAATATGGGACAAGTCCTTTTCCACCTCGATCGGCTTCAAACGATCGATATCCGCCGCCGTGCGGATCGGCTGCTCGATGACCGGTCCGATATTTTTGACGATGTCGAATTCGACGCCCAGCGAAGCAACCGGATTCATGATGTCGGAATACAAAATGGCCGCGTCCACCCCAAGCTTGCGGACCGGCATCAGGGTGACTTCCGCCGCGAGCTCGGGCTGCCGGCAAATTTCCAGCAAGCTGTATTTTTCTTTGATTTTTCGGTAATCGGGATCATATCTGCCCGCCTGGCGCATGTACCAAACAGGAAGACGATCTACCTCCTGGCTTCTCAAGGCCCGGATCAAACGATCGTTATAAACCAACCAACACGCCTCCAATACGCTATAAAAGCAATTCTAAATGCAGTTAGGCCATTAGGACTTACATTCTAAGCGATGTTCAAAAAGTCAGGTTTTCAGCACCGAGAGCACCGAGAAGGTATGACTTTTTTGAACTTCCTCTATAAACATTCTAATTTACATTATGCCCTTTTTAAAAGTAAGTAACAACTGTCACAACGGCAAATCGGATGACGATCGCATGACAATCGCATGAAAATGCGATGAAACCGCCCGCAAACTACGCCGGCTTACTTGTGATATACTTAGAAGACGTGATCAAAAACGGACTTTTTGAACTATAAGTTGAACTATAGAAATGCGGAAGTAGGCAAGAGTGTGAAATGATTCTGAAGAAACTCAAAGCTTTCTGTAAGAAGGCTGCATCGGAAGCATATGCTTGGTCGCCTTTGTGAGCGGATTTCTACCCTATCTGAATTTAGTTAAATTACAGAAATCCGCGAACAACAGCGATCGTAAGAACATTTCACACGGCTGCCCCGATCCGGACAATCAATAGTTCCACTTATATAGCTCTTAAAGTTTGTCGTTTGCAACCAGATGCGCGGAAAGGAAGTGAAAGCACTTTGAAGACGTGGAAAGTCAATCTCATCGTGCTTTGGTTTGGAGCGTTTTTGGTCAATGCCGGGATGACGATGATTACGCCGTTCCTCTCGCTGTATTTGGCCAGGGATTTGCATGTGCAAGGCGAGCACGCCATCGGCCTGTGGGCGGGGACGATTTTCGCCGCCAACTTTGCGACGTCATTTATTTTTCAGCCGTTTTGGGGCAAGCTTTCCGATAAATACGGGCGCAAAATCATGCTGCTTCGCTCGGGGTTCGGCATGGCCATCGTGATTACCTTGATGGGCTTCGCGACTCAGCCATGGCATCTGCTGGCGCTGCGGCTGCTCAACGGGACGATCTCCGGGTTCAATCCCGCTTCGGTTTCGCTCATCTCCGGCACAGCGCCGAAGGAACGGATGGGCTTTGCCATGGGCACGATCCAATCCGGCAACGTCGCCGGCACGATTCTGGGGCCGCTCATCGGCGGCCTAATGGCCGAGTATATCGGCTTTCGCCCGATCTTTTACATAACCGGGGCGTTAATGTTTATCGGCACGGTCCTTGCGCTCGTGTTCGTGAAAGAAAACTTCGACCGCGAGGAAGCGGCCCATACCCCGCAGCCCTCCGTGCTGCAAGGGTTCCTTGAGCTCAACAAAACGCCGCAGTTGACGGCGTTGTTCGCCGTAACCTTTCTGCTGCAATTCGCCATGCTGAGCCCGATGTCGCTGCTGCCGCTATACGTGGAGAAGCTGCACGGGGCGGCGGCCAATGTTTCGTTCTGGGCCGGATTTGTCAGCGCGGTCACCGGCATTTCCAACATGGCCACCTCGCCGGTGCTCGGCCGGGTCAGCGACAAGGTCGGAGCCCATCGCATCCTGACGTACTGCCTGATCGGGGCGGCGGCCACGCTGATTCCGCAAGCGTTTGTCCATACCGTCTGGCAGCTTATCGTCATCCGGTTTCTGATGGGGGTCTTTATGGGCGGATTGCTGCCGAGCGTCAACGCGTTGATCCGCTTTTACACCCCCGACGGGATGGAAAGCCGGGCGTTCGGCTTCAACAGCAGCACGCTCGCCCTCGGCAACATGCTGGGTTCGCTGATCGGCGGCTTCCTTGCCGGCTTTATCGGTATCGAGGGCCTGTTCATCATCTCCGGCATCCTGCTCCTGATCAACACGATATGGGTACGAATCAAGCTGTACGAAAAGCCGAAATTCACACTGCTGCGCCATGGGCGCGGGTGAGTGCGGCGGCATACGTGGCGGCTGGAGTGCCATGAATCGGCTCATTCATAGCTGCTGCGGTAGCATGAATCGGCCCATTCATAGCTGCTGATAAGGCGTGCATCGGCTCATACACGGCTGGGGAGAGGTTGGGGCGGCTCATAGGCGGGGCTAGTCCGTTAGCCCGACGGCAGCCGGTCGCAGGTATTGGGGTCCATTCACATTCGCATTCGCATCCATATTCACGTCGGAAGATCCGGCTCGAACGATTAATTGCAAAACGTACAACTAGATTTCAACGAAAAAGCGGGTTAGCACGTTTTAATCGCATTTCCTGCAACTGCATCCAAACATTAAAAATTTTCCCCACGATTGAAAAAGCCGGGCGCGGGTCGCCCGGCTTCCTCCTTATTTTCCGCTTCAAATTCGGATTTATTTCACAGTCGCGTTGTATTGACCGATCTTATCGGTAATTTGCTTGGCGGCGTCTTCCAGCGCCTGCTGCGGCGCTTTTTGCCCGTTCAGCGCTTCTTCGATCGCGCCTTCCACGATTTGGCGCGCCTCCGGGAATACGCCCATCACGGCGCCGGAAGTCGCGGTTGACGCTGCCGATGCGTGAAGCTGGTCGACGGCCGTCTGGAACTGCGGATATTTCGCCATGTTGTCCTTTAGCACCTGTTGGTCGTAGGCTGCTTTGGTGATCGGGAAGTACCCCGTGTTCACGCTCCATTTCGCTTGCGCTTCCGGCGAGGCCACGTATTTGATAAACTCCCAGGCGGCTTTTTGCTGTTCTTCTGGCTTGTTATTCATGATGTACAAGCTGGCTCCGCCCACGATCACGCCGCCTTCCTTGGCGCTGGCCGGTCTTGGCAGGAAACCGGTGCCCACTTCGAATTTGTCGCCGACCATCTCCACGATGTTGCGCAGGGAAGCGGTCGAATCCAGCGTCATGGCGACCTGGCCGGCGGCGAAGGCGGCGTTCGTGTCCTCCGTATTGCGGCCCAGATTGGCGACAACCTTTTCGTCGACCATCTTTTTCCACCATTCCAGCGTTTGCACGCCGGCTTCGGAGGCGAGCAGCGACTCGGTGGCCGCTCCTTCCCGGCCGTTGCCGTTATTCACGTACTCGGCGTTCTGATTGGCGAACAGCTGCTCCATAAACCAACCGTAAATCGCGATCGCTGCGCCCGGCTTGCCGTCTTTACTGAGCGCCTTGGCCGCCGCTTCATATTCTTCGAACGTTTTCGGCGGATTTTCCGGATCGAGCCCCGCCGCTTTGAAAGCGTCCTTGTTGTAGTAGAGAATCGGGTTGGACGTATTGAATGGCATCGCGTTCAGCTTACCGCCAATCGTGTAATAACGGATGATGTTCGGCTCCAGTTGGGACAGATCGTATCCGTCCGCGTCGATGAACTGCTGGACCGGCGTGATCGCCTTGGAGTCGATCATGAATTTGCTGCCGATTTCGTACACCTGGATCAAATCCGGCCCGCTGTTTGAACCGAGCGATGCTTTGAGCTTGTTTAAGCTTTCGTCGTATTTCCCCTGGAACACCGCTTCTACCTCGATGTCGGATTGGCTGGCGTTAAAATCGGATACAAGCTCGTTAATCGCTTTCTCCCCGGCGCCGGACATCGAATGCCACCAGGTGATGTGCACCGGTTTTTTGGCGTTGCCGCTGGCGCTGGCGGTGTCTTCGCTGCGGGCGTTCGTCCCCCCGCCCGTCTGGCCGGCAGCGCCGTTCGCGGCTCCGTGCGAATTTCCGCCGCAGCCGGCCAGGACGACGAATAAGGCGGCGATCAGCAGCAGCATGCTGTTTTTGTGGCGAAACCTTTTCATGATACGAATCTCTCCCTTGTTTATATTCATCATCTGCCAGCGGCAGTTGACAACGACCGGCCACACGGCATATCCTTTCACCGCTCAGCCCTTCAGCGCTCCCGCCGCCATTCCGCGGACCAGCTGCTTCAGCCCGAACACGAGCAGCAGCAGGGAAGGCAATATCGCCAGCACGATCCCCGCGAACACGAGGTTCCAGGAGGTCGTCTCCTGAAACTCCAGCATCGAAATGCCGATCTGTACCGTGCGCATCGGTTTGCTGTTCGTAATGAGAAGCGGCCATAGATAAGCATTGTACATGTTCAAAAAGGAGTACACCGCCAGTGTCCCCAGCGCCGGCCGCGACAGCGGCAGCACATGGAACAGGAAGTAGCGGAGATGCCCGCATCCGTCGATTTTTGCCGCCTCGAACAATTCTTTCGGCAGCTGCAGGAAAAACTGGCGCAGCATAAACGTGCCAAACGCCGTGGCCAAAAAAGGCACGATCAAGCCCTGATAGCTGTCGAGCCAATTCAGGCTGCGCACGGTCAGGTAATTCGGGATCATCGTCACTTCCCACGGGACCATCATCGTCGCCATGAACAGGCCAAACATCAGGCCTTTGCCTTTAAAGCGCATGTTGGCAAAAGCGTAGGCGGCCAGACTGGACGTCATCAGCTGCCCGGCCATAACGGCGCCGGACACAAGGAACGTGTTCCCGATAAAAGCGGCGATCGGCACAATGCCGAACACCTCGATGAAATTGGCCACATTCAGCGAGTGCGGCACGATGCGCGGCGGATACATGCTCGCTTCCTCCGGCGTCATCACCGCCATAAAAAAGCTGTAGACGACGGGGTACAGCACGAGCACGGCCATAACGGCGAGCAGCAGCGTAACGGCGGCCCGGCCTGCGGTAAGTTTGGTCATTGATAATGCACTTTCCTTTCCACCCACTTAAACTGAATCAAGGTCAGCAGCATGATGACAAGGAACAGCAGCAGCGCCTGGGCGCTTCCGGTGCCGAACCGGAAATTTACGAACGCCTCCTGGTAAATGGTATAGACGAACACGTTCGTGCGGTTCATCGGCCCGCCCATGGTCAAAATATTGATTTGCCCAAACGACTGGAACGCGCTGATGATCGACACGACCAGCAGGAAAAACAGCGTTGGCGACAGCAGCGGCAGCGTTATTTTGCGAAACACGGTAATCGGTCCGGCTCCGTCGATCGTGGCGCTTTCGTACAGTTCGTCCGGGATGCCCTGCATGCCGCTGGACAAAATGATGTAATTGAAGCCAAGATTCATCCACACGGTCATCAGCGCTATGGATACCAGCGCCCAATCGGGGCTGACCAGCCACTGCACCGGGGAGACGCCGGCAAGCCCCAGCAAATAGTTCAGCATCCCCAGCGTCGGGTGGAACAGAAACTTCCAAATGACCGCGGCCGAGCCGACGGACAATACCAAAGGCAGCGAAAAAGCAAATTGAAACAACCGTTTGCCGGGCAGCCGCGTATGCGTCAGCGCCGCGAGCGCGAGGGCGAGCAGCATCCCCGCCGGCACCGTCAGCAAAGCGAACAGCGCGGTGACCTTCATTCCGTTCACGAACAAACCGGAGGAGAACAGGCCGGCGAAATTGTCCATGCCGACGAACGCGGCGACGCGGCCGGTCGGATCGGTGCTGTGCAAGCTTAAGTAAACCGACTTCAGCAGCGGATAGAACAAAAAAACGCCGAACAACAGCAGCGACGGGGCCAAAAATGCATAGGCGAGCGTATTCTCGCGGAGCTTCTGCCTTTTTATCGAAGCGGTCCGGCCGGCAGCGCGGGTCTTGGATCCGGTTAACGCGGCGGACGGGCCGCTTCCCGGCAGACTGAGCGGATTGTCCAGCTCGCTCATGGAGGATGCCTCCTTTTTTGCTAATGAAGTTTGTCGTACAGGATAATTCCTTTGCCAGTGTAAGGCTTGGGTGTCAACAGAGCGTTATCGGAACATCAATCTAAAGTCAAATATGTAAAATTACGTTAAAAAATAAAGCCGCAGGAAACCGCAAAAAACCGCCGTCCTTCTGCGCCTTCATAACGCTTCATAACGGCGGCATCGCGCCTGGCATCCATTAAATTAAATTTTCCGCTTCTACACCCGGCCGCGCACATCCGCCACGACCAAGCTTAACGCGCAGGTATGAAAAGGCGTCTGCCGGTAAGCCGCGAACCGCCGCTCCCATTCGCCGGAGCGAAGGTCGTCGGCCAGCCGTTGGACCAGCTTCTCTTCCGCCCCTTCCGGCAGGAATTCCCAGGCCGACTGGGCCGCCCGCACCTCTTTCACCAAAAAAGCTTCAGGGCGCCCGTAAAAAGCTTCCTGAAAACCGTCAATACAGTCAAACGGGATCGGGACCGGCACGATTTCGCAGTCTCCCCCCAAAGCCTCGGCAATGACGTCCAGCGCGGGCATCCGGATTCGTTCGATTTCGATCAGTTCGGGAAAATAATGCGCCAGCCAAATCCCCTCCAGCGCGGCGGGATCAAAGGTCATCACAACCGCCGTGTCCCGCGTCACCCGCCGCAGCTCCGTGAGGCCCCGGCGGATATCGGGCCAGTGGTGGACGGTGATCATCGCCATGGAGGCATCGAAGGCTTGATCGTCAAACGGCAGCGAATCCGCCCGGCCGATCACCGCCGGAGCTTTCCCCCGGGCCAGCCGCTGCTCGCGCATGACGCGGGAAGGCTCCACGGCAACGACATACCGATCCGCCGGCTCGTATGAGCCCGCCCCGGCTCCTACGTTCAGGACGGTTTTGGCGTCCCCCAGGGCCCGGTGCACATACTCCGCAATCCGCGGGTCCGTCCGCCGGTACCCGGAGTACTCGTGACCATACTTGTCATAATCAAACGCCGGATTCAAAATATCCATGGCTGTTCAGCTCCTTTGTCCGGAAGGGGTGGCCTCTTCCTTTTGAAACCATTGTAGTTGAAAACAAACGATAAATATAATATATCTTTATTAACTATCTATAGATTTGGTATATGAATCGATAAAGAAAGGGTAGAAAGGGAGCGTCTTTATGAACCTGCACGCCTTGCGGCTATTTCACGCAATCGCATCCACGGGCAGCGTGACGCGCGCGTCGGAGCTGTTAAACATCAGCCAGCCGGCGATCTCCGCGCAGATCAAAAAATTAGAAAAAGAGCTGGCCCTCCCCCTGCTGAAAGCGCACGGAAGAGGGATCGCCCTCACGGACGGCGGCGCCAAGCTGTATGCGTTAAGCGCACGGCTGTTTGCCGTCGAGCAGCAAATCGAACGGTTTTTGCAGGATTATCGGGAGGGCGAGACCGGCCATATTCGGATGGCGGCCACGTATTTGCCCGCCCATTTTCTCATCCCGACCTGGATCGCCAAGTTCAAGCAGCGGTATGATCAGGTGGAAATGACGATCAATACGACGAATTCCAGCGATGCGCTGAAGCAGCTGCTGGGGGTGGAGGTGGATCTGGCGTTTTATGGCGGATTGGCCGAGGAATATCCGGAGACGATCCGTTCGGAGGAGTTGTTCCGGGACGAGCTGTGGTTCGTCGTCGCCCCGGATCACCGGTACGCGGGCCGGCAGGTCAGCCTGGCGGAAATGGTCAGGGAGCCTTTCGTCATGCGGGAGACGGGCAGTTCCACACGGGAGCGCTTTTTGGCCTTGTGCCGGACGTTTAACGCCCCCGCGCCGCGGATCGCCCTGCAGTTCAACGGGCTGAACGAAACCGTGCAAGCCGTGATCGCCGGGTACGGAGCCAGCTTTGTGTCGTCGCTGGTCGTCAGGGAGCAGGTGGAACGCGGCCGATTGTCCCGCGTGTTCGTGGAGGGACCTGAGCCGCAAAATATTTTTTCCGTCTGCATGCGCAAAAACGAGCCGTTGTCTCCGGCGGCGGAGGCTTTTATCCGGCTCGTTCGGGAAAATCCATACGGACGGAGGCTGGATTTAGGAACCTAAGGTCCGTTTGGCGAATTCCACGAAAGCTTGCGTTTCCTCCCAAGATTCGAACCCGGCCTGCGCCTGCTTATCGCTGCCGCCGCCCTTGCCGTTAAAAGCCGGCAGATGCTCTTTGAAAAAAGCGCCGCAGGAAACCGCCGCTTCCCCGTTATGAGCCATCACCGCTTTGTTGCCGGCCATGGTCGCAAGCAGCACGAGCGCGTCTGCGTCTAAGTCCGCCGTCAGCTTTGCCGCCAGGCTTTGCACATCCTTCAAAGGCTTGTCCGCAAAAACATGGGCCACGATCCCGCCCTCCCGCCGCGACAGCAGTTCCCGCGCCAAGTATTCGTCATTAATGGCCCTCACGTTGGCCAATTCCTGCTGCAGCTGCTTTTGCTCCTGCTCCCATTTTTCGATCCGCTCGGCGAGCCCTTCCCGGCTCGTTTTCAGTTTGCCGGTCAGCACCCCCAAAATCCGCTGGTTTTCGTTGAATTCGGCCAAGGCCCGATAACCGCATTTGAAGTAGACCCGGGTGTTGCCCTTCTGCTTTTCGGCCTTTAACAGCTTGATCATTCCGATTTCGCCCGTCGAGGAGACATGCGTTCCCCCGCAGCCGTTGTATTCCACGTCCTTCATCTCGACGACGCGGATGTTCTCCGTCAGCTTCGGACGCTTCACCAAAGGCAGCTTGGCCGCCTCCTCCCCGGTCACGAAATAGCTGACGATCTCGTGGTTCAGATAAATATGGCGGTTCGCGGCCAGCTCGATGGCGGCTAATTGTTCCGGCGTGAACTCGGGGCGCTCCACGTCGATCGTGCAGTAGTCGGCCCCCAGGTGGAAGCTGACCGTCATCGCCCCGTAAAGCTCGCGGCAGACGGCGGACAGCAGATGCTGGCCGCTGTGCTGCTGCATGTGGTCAAACCGGCGCTCCCAGTTCACCGTACAGTTCACGGCCGTATCGTCAGGCAAGCGCTCCACTTTATGCAGCACCTCGTCATTTTCGCTGATCACGTCAAGCACCGGGATCCCCTGGATCGTTCCTTCATCGTTCGGCTGCCCGCCCCCATGGGGGTAAAAGGCGCTTTCCTCGAGGACGACATAATCCCCGTCCGCGCGCTGCAGCGTCCGGCTGACGCGCGTTTGCCATTCGGTAAGATAAGCAGATTCGAAATACAGTCTTTTTGTCATCGTTCATTTCCCTTCCCGTGTCCAAGTACCCTTACCATACAATTTTTCCCGCCTGCGGTAAAGGAAAGATGCGCCTCCCCTCATTTCCCTTTTTCGTCCTTCATATACTGTTACGAGTGAAAACGGCTTTAAGGAGGAGCAAGGAATGGGACATGTTATCAGCGGGGTCGGCCGGGAAATCGGCCGGTTGACGGATGAACTGGTCCGGCGGCAGCAGCCGGACGGGACCTGGCGGTATTGCTTCGAAAACGGAACGGCCATGGACGTGAGCGTGATCGTGCTGCTCCGCTCGCTAAGCGCGGGCAGCGAAGAGCTGATCCGTTCGCTGCACGACCGCATCCTCGCCGCGCAGCAGCCCGAGGGCTGCTGGCGATGGTTTGAAGACGAGCGGGAAGGGAACTTGTCCGCGACGGTGGAAGCGTACTACGCCTTGCTGTTCTCCGGGTACAGCCGGCCGGAGGACGAGCCGATCCGCCGGGCCAGAAATTACATTCAAGCCGCCGGAGGGATCGAGATGGCGGGCGGCCTGCTCACGAAAGCGCTGCTCGCCGCCACGGGACAGCGCAAATGGCCCGTGGCCCTGTCCTCCATTCCGCTGGAAATTCTGCTCCTGCCGCCGTCTTTTCCGGTCAGTTTTTTTGATTTTTCCGGATATTCGCGGGTTCATCTGGTTCCGCTGCTGATCATGGCCGACCGGGACTTCTCCCTGAAAACGCCGCATACTCCGGATTTAAGCGATCTGTATGGCGGCGGCCGCGGCTTTGACGAGGAGGAGCTTTCCCGGGAAAACCGCGATCTGCTCGCCCACATCCAAGCGGGGATCGGCCGGCTGATCGGCTCCCCGCAGCGTATCCACCAGGCCGCCGTCAAGAAGGCCGAACAATACATCCTGGAGCGGATCGAGGCGGACGGCAGCCTGTATACGTATGCCAGCTGCACGGTGCTGATGGTGTTCGCCCTGCTTGCCCTCGGGTACGACCGCCGGGACCCGCTCATCACGCATGCCGTCGACGGCTTGGCGGCGATGCGCTGCAGCGCGGGCGGTACAGGCGGCGAAGTCACGATCCAAAACTCCCCTTCCACCGTCTGGGATACCGCGCTGATCGCTTACGCCCTGCAGGAAGCCGGGCTAAGCGAGGATCACGCCGCGATCCGGAAAGCCGCCGCCTATCTTCGTTCCCGGCAGCACCGCAAAGCCGGGGACTGGCAAATTCACAATCCCGGCGTCGCCCCCGGGGGCTGGGGATTTTCCGACACCAACACGATCATTCCCGACGTCGATGATTCAACGGCCGCCCTGCGGGTGATCCACAGCCTGGCCGGACGGGAACCCGCCTGCCTCGAAGCGTGGAACCGCGGGCTCAACTGGGTGCTCTCCATGCAGAACGACGACGGCGGCTGGCCGGCCTTCGAAAAAAACACGAACAAGGAAATGCTCACCTGGCTCGCCATCGACGGGGCCAAAGCGGCGGCCATCGATCCTTCGGAAGCGGATCTTACCGGAAGGACGCTGGAGTTTTTGGGGAATTTCGCAAGGCTGGACGCCCGCCACGAGTTCATCCGCCGCGGCGCCGACTGGCTGATCCGCCATCAGGAAGCGGACGGATCATGGTACGGCCGCTGGGGAATCTGCTATATCTACGGGACGTGGGCCGCGCTTACGGGGCTGAAGGCCGCCGGCCTGGCTTCGGATCACGATGCCGTTGCCCAAGGCGTAAGCTGGCTGTTGAGCGTGCGCAATCCGGACGGCGGCTGGGGCGAATCCTGCCGCAGCGACCGTGAAGAGCGCTATGTGCCGCTTCGCGCCAGCACGCCTTCGCAAACGGCTTGGGCGCTGGACGCCCTGATCGCCGTGCACGACCGGCCCACGGCCGAGATCGACCAAGGAATCGCTAGGCTGATCGCGATGCTGCACGAGGACGGCTGGACCGCCTCTTATCCCACAGGCGCCGGCCTGCCCGGGTATTTTTACGTACACTACCACAGCTACCGTTATATCTGGCCGCTGCTGGCGCTGGGGCATTACCGGAAGAAGTATGGAGGAGATTAAGCGGGGCGGGTGCGGCAATAAGCGCCTGTCCCTCGGAGCGCGGCGGCAAATTTGGGTTCATTGCTTAGGTTTAACGCCTTATCCACTTATCCGCGGCTAACGTATAATGTGCAGACAACTAACGTGAAGAAAGGATAAATCCGATGATCGAATTAGCTTTGGCTTTTCAGGATAAGGATGGGCAGTATACCGAGCATGCCGGTGTCGTGTTGGCGTCGGTTTTCCAAAATACGAGATCCTCAGTAAATGTGCATATTTTGCACGACGAGACTTTGAGCGAGGATAACCGGCAAAAACTCATTAATTTAGCCGCCAGCTACAATCAGACGATTCAGTTTTATCCCGTAGTGTTGCCTGAAAATATGCTCCAGGTGATGACGAGCGTGGGCTCGATTGAAGTGTGGACGCCGGCCTGCATGTATCGCTTGCTGCTGCCCGCCGTCATACCGGCGGATAGAGTTATTTACCTGGACTGCGATGTTTTGGTGAACATGGACCTTGAAGAACTGTGGCAGGTCGATTTAAGTAATTATTATCTGGGCGCGGTTTGGGACCAGAACATCATGAATGTCACGCATCTGATCAGCTCCAAAGGGCTGAATCCGGAACATTATTTTAACTCCGGAGTTATTTTATTCGCCTTGAACACGATCCGCGCTAATCCTAACTGGTACGAAGAAACGTTAAACTTCTTACGGAATTTCCCCGATACCACCATGCCCGACCAGGATGCGCTCAATGCGGTTTTCGGCGGAAATTACCTGCCTTTGGATGTGCGTTTCAACTTATTCAACATGGCCGCGGCCGATCACGACTTTACCAATAAAATCGTCCATTTCGCCGGGGATGAAAAATGCTGGGACCGTAAGTCTTCAGGCTGGGAACTTTACAAGCATTACCTCAGCATGACGCCATGGGCAGAACAAACGGCCGCAAAACCCGTGTATCCGGGCTCTTCCAGCCCGAGAAGACAGGGGAGCCGCAGGAAATCGGGAAAGCGGAAACCAGCCGGGAGAAGGCTCCGAATCAGAAGAAGCAGATTTGTCCGGATTGCTTTAATCAATTTGACATCTGTCAAATCAGCCAAGAGCAACAGGGCGGCAGGAATCCGAAAAAGAAGACGAATTCGCCGGCGAATCTACCGTTGACGAGGTTCTTGCGGCAAATGCAAACCTGAGGTTCGTTCCGAATCATAGTCTACCGGCCCTGTGCATAGATATTCAGTAGAAGTACAACGCCTAAGCGAAATAAGAAAGGCAGGGAACAATCATGGCGGTCTCTAGCATGAACTTCACTTCACCATCCGCGCAATTTACGTACGACGTCAACCGCAACACCTCCTTTAAAAAGGATAACCGCAATTTTATCAACGAGCTGTCCATCAAACAGCTGAATACGCTCGGCAATATGTCGATGCTGGACACTTATTTGGACAAAGGCAACGCCATCGAACCGCACCACCATCCAAACGCCTCGGAGCTCGCATACTGCATTTCGGGCGAGGTCGTCGTCTCGATCATCAATCCGTTTACGAAAGAGCTGCGGCATTATCCGACCCGGCCCGGCCAGGCGACCAGCATCCCGCAGGGCTGGTGGCATTATGACACGGCTACCGTGGATGGAACGCATTTTTTAGCCATATTCGACGCGCCGGTTCCGGAAATCATCCCCGCCTCCGATATGCTGCGGCTCACGCCGCCCGAGGCCTTGGCGCATATGTACTGCCTCGATCCGGCCAAAGTTCGCGAGGCGCTTGCCCCGCTGAACCAAACCGTAATCATCGGGCCGCCATCCGGCTGTCCGAAAGAACATCAGGGCGCCTATTACCAAACGCAGAATCACCAGCCCAATACCGCCCACACCAGCCATCCCCCCTACAACCAGGGCTACGGTCTTCGCCCGTACCAGCAAAGCGACGGCAATCCCCGGCGGCCGCAGGTCATCGGAAACGGCTGGGCTCATCTGTATCACGACGGTCCTTAAAAAATCGGCCAGGAGGACTCCGCTATGAACAGCAAGGGACGTCCCGTAAGTCGTCTGACGGCTTGGGGACGCCCCTTATTCGTTAAATTTAAAGAGTTCCGATGCATTTCCGTTGGATGCGAGTGCGAGATTTCCCGCCAAATGCAAAAGTACATGCGATTCCCGTCGAATTTACTCAAAAAGGGTGGCTCAACTGCAATGTGCAGTTCATTTCCGGCCAAAAGACCCTTTTTTATCGAACAATCTCTAATGAGATGTACTTTCGGCTTTTGCACTTGATCAGCCGTTTTGGGGCGTTTTGCTAAAAATCAACTGCACTTTTGCAGCTTTCCGGAATTGGCCCTGCTCCAACCCCTGCTCCAACAATAAACGGGGCACGAGACTCTATGTCTAGCGCTCGTGAGGGCTCATTTCGCAGCGCAATTAGAACCGCATGTCCGGCAAAGTTAATTCAGCGACAATTCGCTCCGGCTTTTCTTTCTCCCCCAAGCGATGCTTACGGAGGCGGCCGCAAGGCCTAGTCCGACCAAAAGGCCCCCCAGCCAAGGATGATAGTACAGCGTTTCCGTCGACCCCAGCACAAGACCTCCCCCGCCGGCGCCAAGCGCCAGCCCCAAGTGGGTGATCGAGGTATTGATGCTTAACACCAGGTTGGAGGACTGCGGCGCCCGCGCAATAAAATAGCTTTGAATCGCCGTTCCTGTGGCAAACATGGCTAGCGCCATCAAGGAAAGGAAGGCGATCCCCGGTATCGTCCGGCCCGCCCATAAAGGCAAAGTTGAAATGGTGGCCGCGTGCATCACCAGACCGGCGAGCAGCACGCGGGAGACTCCCCAGCGGTCGATGCAGTAACCGCCCAGGCGCGATCCGGCAGCCCCGACAATGCCTAACCAGAGCATGACGAAGCTGCTGGAGGAAGCAGGCAAGGCCAGAATATTTTGCAAAAAAGGAATGACGTACGTAAACAGCAGGTTATTGCCCGACTCCCTAAACAACGTAATCAGCAGCCCGCTGACGATGACCGCGCTGCCGAGAACTTTAAACTGCCGGAGGAAAGGAACCGCCGCATCTCCTTCCATCGGGGGAACCAACTTATTAATCAAGTACACCACCCCAATGCTAAGCAGGGCCAGGATCAGGAAAATCGCCCGCCAGTTCAGCCATTCGGCAATGGCCATGCCGAGCGGAATTCCCAAAATCATCGCGCTGCTGAAACCGAGGACCTTTCCGATATCTGCTCCGTGCTGCAAATCCTCGGGGCCAAATGGTCTTTTCTGATCATCGCCGAGCTGTCCAAAGGCCCGCGGCGCTTTCAGCAGCTCCACCGCGATTTGAAGATCGTCCGTACGCAATCGTTGACCGATGCGCTGCGGCATTTGGAGAAAAGCGGCATCGTGCGCCGCGAGGTTTTTCCCACCGTCCCGGTTACGGTCGAATATTCACTGACCCCAAAAGGCCTGGATTTTCAAAGCTCGCTTAAGGAAATGGAGAAATGGGCGGCCAGGTGGAAAGAGGCCGAAGCGAAGAAAAGCGCGGAGAAAGAACACGCAGCGGCTGAAGGATAACGCAAGCATCCCCCGGCGCGGAGTTTGACGCCGGGGGACGAATGATAAGCCTTATTTCACCATCGCCAGCGCAAGGCCGTCATAAGCCGGCAGCAGCGTGCTGATCAGCCGCCCGTCCCGGGCGATCATCTCGTTGAACCTGCGCATCGCCTGCACCGACGGGCCGTTTTTCTCCTCGTTGAGCGTACGCCCCCGCAGCAAAATGTTGTCCCCGGCAATGAGCGCGCCCGGATTGGCCAGTTTTATCGCATATTCGAGGTACGCCGGATAGTTTTCTTTGTCCGCATCGATAAAAAAGAAATCGAACCGCTCCTCCCGGGCCTCCAGCGTCGCCAGACTGTCCAGCGCGGGGCCGATCATGTACTCGGCCAGGCTGCCGAATCCGGCGGCTGTCAAATTCCGCCTCGCCAATCCGGCGTTCTCCTCCTTCAGCTCCAGCGACACAAGCCGCCCGTCCGCCGGCAGCCCCCGGGCCAGGCAGATCCCGCTGTAGCCGCCAAGGGCGCCGATCTCCAGCACCGCTTTAGCTCCAGCCAGTTTAACCAGCAAGGTCAAAAGCCGCCCATACCCCGGCGCGATCGACACGTCCCGCAAGCCGCTGTCCAAAATGGACCGCGTCACCCGCTCCAGCACTTCATCTTTGGCGTATAATTCGTCTCCGTATTGTTCCGGCGTCAGCATCGCAATCTACATCCTTTCTTTTTGTTTCCTTATGTATACGGCACTGATCGCCTCGCAAACATTTTTTGCACGCGATCCAAAGAACCGTTTGTAACTTGGCAAGCATTGGCCTATACTGAATTGTATGGTTTTTGCGCAGTTCTCACAAGTATAATGCCGAAGCTGGAGTGATCTACAGGAATGTCTGGACCTTTGCAACTGATCGCGACCGCCCCGATGGGACTGGAAGCCGTGGTGGCGCGCGAATTGAAAGAATTGGGATACGAAGATACGGCGGTCGAAAACGGCCGCGTCCATTTCACCGGCGATCTGATCGATATTTGCCGCTGCAATTTGTGGCTGCGGACGTCCGACCGGATTTTGATCAAGATGGGCGAATTTAGCGCCCTGACCTTTGACGAGCTGTTTGAAGGGACCAAAGCGCTGCCCTGGCAGGAATGGATTCCCGCCAACGGGGAATTCCCGGTGGAAGGCCGGTCGCACAAGTCGCAGCTTAGCAGCGTCCCCGCCTGCCAGGGAATCGTCAAAAAGGCGGTCGTCGAAAAGCTTAAGCAATCGTACTCTACCGAATGGTTTCAGGAAAACGGCCCGCGCTACGTCATCGAGATCAATCTGTTGAACGACAAGGCGCTGCTTACGCTCGATACGACCGGGCCGGCGCTGCACAAACGGGGCTACCGCAAGCATGCGACGGAGGCGCCGCTAAAGGAAACGATGGCCGCCGCGCTGATTTTGCTCAGCCGCTGGAACCAAAATCCGGTGCGGCCGTTCTACGATCCTTGCTGCGGCTCGGGCACGCTGCCGATCGAGGCGGCGATGATCGGCTGGAACCTGGCGCCCGGACTGCGCCGCACGTTTAATGCCGAAAGCTGGCCGGCCGTGCCGGAGCGCTTATGGCAGGAGGCCCGGGAAGAGGCGTTTGACGCGGTGCGGGACGATATCCCGCTGAACATCGCCGGCAGCGACATCGACCCGGCGGCGGTGGAAATCGCCAAGGCCGCCGCCAAAAGCGCCGGATTGGCAAAAGAGATCAAGTTCGAATGCCTCCCCGCCGTCAAAATCCAACCGCAGGGCGATTACGGCTGCATGATTACGAACCCGCCTTACGGCGAGCGGATCGGTGAGGAAAAGGAAGTGCGGAAGCTGATCGCCCAGCTCGGCCGGATCATGGCCGGACTGCCTACCTGGTCCTTTTTCGCCCTGACGCCGACCAAACAGTTCGAGCATGATTTTCAGCGCAAGGCGGACAAACGCCGCAAGCTGTACAACGGCCGTATCGAATGCCAATATTTGCAGTTCCTCGGGCCCCTTCCTCCACGCCACTAACCGCGGAGGAAGGGTCTCCCTTTTAATAGGTAGCGGCGCTGAAAAGCTGATTTTTTGAACTATATATGTTGAACTAAAAAAATGAGCGAGTTAGGCAAGAGTGTGAAATGATTCTGAAGAAACGGCAGTGGTCGCCTTTGTGACCGGGTTTCTACCTTGTATGAATCTACTTAATCAAAGAAATCTGGGGCGGGCAGCGATCGTAAGAACATTTCACACGGCTGCCCTATCACGTACAATCATTAGTTCAACTTATATAGTAGGTTAAGGAAAGGAGTTTTTTAGAACATGCTGCGTTTTGCCGGGAATCGCGGATTTGCCAAGCGGATAAATTGGCTGCTGCGGTACCGCCCGTTTGGATATATTTTGTTCGTGCTTGCGATTCTTTTAAAGCTTAAGATTCTGCACAGTCAGCTGCACGCCCTCTATATCGACATGAACCTGCTCGACGACCTGATTGCGATCGGTTCGGCGATGCTTGTCTCGTTCTGGACCTTGTGGCTGCCGCCGCGGGGTAGATCGGTCGCTCTGGCCGCGCTGAACGTGCTGCTCACCGCGCTGATTTTTTCCGATCTCGTATATTACCGCTATTTCAGGGATTTCATTACGGTGCCCGTGCTGCTGCAGGCCGGTCAGGTCGGGGAGCTTGGCGGCAGCATCCGGTCGCTGATTTATCCGTACGACCTGTGGCTGATCGCGGATTGGGGAGCGTGGCTGGCGCTTAAGCTGGGGATGACGGCGCTGAAGAAAGGATTGGAACGCGGCGGACTAGGACAAGGTGAACCGATGTTCCACCAGGCAGACCGGCGGGCCGATGGCGGTGCAGACTTCTTGCCGGAGGCCGCCCGGCGCCAAGAAGGACGGCGCCGCCTGCTGGGGCGCTTTTCCGCCGGCGTCATCGCCTTTGCGCTCGGCTTTGTCCTCACCCTGGGACCGATCCGCCATTACGCCAAGACATGGGCGGGGAGCCTGTTCGAAAACAACTGGTGGAACGTCTCGCTATACAATGTGACCGGCCTGTTGGGATTTCATTTTTACGACGCATCGAAATACGTTAAAGAGCGGCTCGCCGGAACCAGCGCGGTGTCCGCGCAAGAACGGGCGGAAATCCAGCGCTGGTTTGACGAAGCGCAAAGCCGCCGCGCGGTGCGGAACGAAACGTTCGGCAGCTTTGCGGGCAGCAACGTACTCGTGATTCAAGCCGAAGCGTTTATGAATTTTGTGATCGGCAAACAAATCGGCGGTCAGGAAATTACGCCCAATATCAACCGATTGATGAAAGACAGCCTTTATTATCCGAACTATTATCACCAGACCGGACAAGGGCGCACCTCGGATGCGGATTTTTCATCGCACAGCTCGCTGCATCCGCTGCCGGTCGGCTCGGTGGCCATGCGTTATCCGAACCATATGTATGATGTCCTGCCGCGGATATTGAAGGAGCGAGGGGGATATACGGCAGAGGCTTTTCACGCTTACGAAGGCAGCTTTTGGAACCGCAACAATATGTATCAGGCGATGGGCTACGACCGCTTTTTCAGCAAAAAAGACTTCACGATGGACGAACCGCTCGGCTGGTCCCTGGGCGACAAATCGTTTTTCCGCCAGTCGCTGGCCCTGATGACGCAGGAAAAGCAGCCTTTTTACGACTTTATGATCACCCTGTCCAGCCATCATCCGTATACGCTGCCGGCCGACAAGAAAGAACTGGACACCGGGGAGTTCGAGGGCACGATGTTTGGCGATTACCTGCAGTCCGTCCATTACGTGGACGCCGCCTTGGGCGAACTGGTCGAGGGGCTTAAGCAAAAAGGGTTATGGGACAACACGATCCTGTATTTCTACGGGGATCACGACAATTCGATCACGGACAAAGCGGATTACGAGCGGTTTCTCGGTAAATCTCTGACCGATCCGGACATGCACCAAATCATGAACCAGGTGCCGCTGCTGATCCATTTGCCGGACGGCCAATTAACCGGCATCGATATGCGGCCTGCCGGACAGCTGGATATGGCCCCGTCGCTGCTTCATCTGCTGGGCATTTCTCCGGCCCCCTATTACATGATGGGCAACAACTTGTTCGCCGGCGCCGAAACGGACCGATTCGTCGTACTGCGCTCGGGGGCGTTTACGGACGGCAAGCTGTATTACATTCCATCGGCCGACAACCGCTTCGAAAACGGGCAGTGCTACGATTTGGAAACCCGGTCACCCACCAGTATCGAGCGCTGCCGCGCTCCTTACGAAGAAGCGCAGACAAGGCTGCGCTTCTCCGACGCGATCATCACCGGCAACCTGATCGCTGATTTTAGAAAGGAAAATTAGGATGACGACGGATTGTTAAGCCTCCCTTTCTGCTGTGCGATATCATATGCAGTGTATAGCGGATGACGGTACCTGCCTTTGGTCATCGACTTCGTTTTCCGGATTTGGATGGCTTGGCGCGGACAGTGATTGATGCAGGCGAAGCAAAAATAACATTCCTTCTCTTCATTCCAATGCGGCCTGCCGTTCTTCTGCTCAATTTTTGCGGATAAGCAAACTTTCGAACACAGGCCGCACCCGATACAACGGTCGTCGGCATAAAAATTTTTGTCCGTGTGCAAATAGTTCGTTTTGCGCAAGACGACCGACAAAGCCGGAAAAAGCAGCTTTTTTCTCCAAAACGACTTCTCCGAGTCCGGCGCGTGAACCTCATCCCTGTTCCTGATGGCCGTTTTTATCGGTTCCAGCTTGACCAGCGCTGCCGCGCACAACCTTTCTATGAGCGCCTGATCAGGCGTATCCGCGATATGACAAAAATTGTTGGGCATATCGATAAACCAGTGGGCGTTCAGCACCTTTCCTTTTTTCCGAAGCAGACGGTCCATATCCCGAAATACATTGCACGGAGAGCCTCCCCGCGTTGCTATGGCAAAAAGATAGGAGGCCTCCTCCAGGTTTATTTTCTCCAAAAAATGCTTAACCGGTGCCGGCATCGTAAATGCGTGAACCGGAAAAACGAAACCTACGGCATCAGCCTTAATGTGATAGTCCGTTAATTGGATGACCGGTACAACGGTTGCTTCGGGAAACGATTTATGCAGCTCCTGGGCGATAAAAAGGGAGTTGCCCGTTCCCGAAAAATAAAAAATCTGCATGCTCGTCATACCGCCGTATATCCCCCATCCACCATCAGGCTGGTTCCTGTGATGAATGAAGCGTCGTCACTGGCCAGAAACAGAACCGCTTTAGCGATCTCCTCAGCCGTGCCCAATCGGCCTGCAGGGTGCAAACCTATGAGGTAGTTTTTGACCTCTTCGCCCAAGCGGTTGATCATCGGCGTATCGACGTACCCCGGGCACACAGCGTTCACGCGGATATTTCTGGCCGCATAAGCTATCGCCGCAGATTGGGTCAGCATTTTCACGCCGCCTTTAGCCGCCGCGTAAGCGGTCACTCTCGCTTTCCCAACATGGCTATGCACAGAGCCGCAGTTGACAATCGCGCCGCCATTCCCCTGGCTGAGCATTTGCTTGATGGCATATTTGTTGCAAAGAAACACACCGGTTAGGTTTATATCAACGGCAAGCTTCCAATCCTCAAGGCTTAACTGATCCGTCGGACCATCGGCTCCGACACCGGCGTTGGCGAACAGAATATCCAGCTTGCCGTAGCGCTCGACGGTTTTCTCCACCATCCGCTCGACTTCACCTTCTTGGGTCACGTCCGTTTTTATAAAACTTGCCGTGAGCCCGCTTTTTGTTAATTCATCCGCCAGCATCTGCCCTTCCTCGGATAAATCGGCAATTACCACCTTAGCTCCTTCCTCCGCGAACAATCGGGCTGCTGCGGCCCCGATCCCGCCGGCTCCTCCGGTGACAATAACGGCCTTTTGCTGAAATCTCATAAAATCAGTCCTCCATTTAAATCTAACTAGTTATTTATATTTAAGGCGAAAAGAACGCCAAGCTCCATAGGCTACAGGATACTTGGCTCCATTACACCGTAAATAACGAATTTTGCGATCTGTTCTCTAAACTGTTCCTGCGTCATCGGCGGCATACGGTCATCCGGAAAAATCTCGCTAAATCTCCGGAAAGATTGAAGGAACGGGATCACCGTATTCATCAGAATCATCGGGACCATCATCGGTTCCATATCCCGCCTGATAATTCCATTCTTCTTCGCCGCCAAAGTCAATTCATACAAACGGGGAAAATCATCATCCGGATTGTAGGCGATTTTCTTCCATGTCTTCCAGTTCTCAGCAGCTTCCCAAGCGAATATTTTCAAATAACGGGGATTGTCCGTCAACAGCTGATAGGAAAAGTCGATCACCTGTTCAAGCAGCTGCCTGAACTTGTCGGGGTCCGAGGCGGTTGTCTCATCCTTAAGCAGGTCCCCCACCCGCTCTTCCGACATTTTGTTTCCGAACAGGTCCGCCCGCCTGACCACCTCCGTATAAAGTCCCAGTTTATCTTTAAAATACTGATAAATCAGACTTTTGTTATAGCCTGCCTCGTCAGCGATCGCATCGATTCGCGTAGCGGAGTAGCCATGTTCCGCAAACAATCCTTCCGCCGCGTCAAGAATGATCGCTTTAGTGCGGGCGGCATCGTAAGTCCTCTTCTTTTTGTCGGTCATCATCATCTTCTCCACCAAAATAAACTAACTGTTTAGATTTTAATGTGAAATCATAAACGTGTCAAGCAATGACCGCCCCCGGCCCTTCGCACGTTGCCTGCGGACATGGTATAGTTAGTAACACGGAAATCATAGAGCCGATTGTTGAAGGAGATGCCAGTGACTATGTACAACAAACTAACAGCCTATTGCTTATCGAAAAAAGGGGCCGTCCAGGAATATCCCTTTGGTCCGGACCCGATGGTCATGAAGGTGGGAGGTAAAATATTCGCCCTGATTTCCGCCTCGGAAAACGAGTCCGCCGTACGGATTTCCTTAAAATGCGATCCGGTGATCGCCGCCAATCTAAGGGAGCAGCATGCTTGCGTACAGCCTGGTTATCATTTGAACAAGCAGCACTGGAATACGGTGACCGCCGATGGCAGCCTGCCGATGGGCGATCTGCAAGCGATGATCGATCATTCCTATGATCTGGTGCTAAACGGATTAACGAAGGCGGCTCGCGAAGCGGTACTGATGAGAATAGAAGGGGACCGCGCCGGCGATATTTGAACCTGCGGAACAAATGAAAGAGGCCGGGCGGCTGCCCGGCTAACGTTGTAACTGCTCCCGCAAAAAAGCGTAGACCTTCAAACGGTGCTCGTCGGGACCTTCCTCATGGCCCATAAACGGATAGAGAAGCAGTTCCTTCCCCGGCGCGGGATTGCGGTTGTATGCCGCGGCGATCGTCTCCGGCCAGCAGATCATGTCCTTGAAGCCCGCCGAATACAGCACGGGGATATTGATTTTTTCGGCCAGGTTCAAATTATCGAAATAGCTTAGCGTTGTCAGCACCCGCTCCAGTTCTCCCGGATTTCTGGCCAGAAACTCGGCGATTTCCGCTACCGAACCGGTCGAATTCATCAAGGCGAACTCCAGATGGCACAGATTGGGGACATTGGCCACGGCCGCGCGCGGCACGTCGCTTAACGCCGCCATCTGCAAGGCCAGGCCGCCGCCCTGGCTCGTTCCGTACACCCCGATCCGCTGCGGATCGATCTCCGGCTGCTCCTTGACCCACTCTAACGCCTTCCAGGCGTCAATCGTCATCGCTTTGGCGTAAAATTGCTCCGGCTCCAAAATGCCCTGGGTCATCCACCCTTTCACGATGCCTTGGCCGGAGGTCAGCCGGTTCCCCGTCTCCCCGGTCTGTCCTCGCGTATCGACCGCAAAAACGGCGTACCCCATCAGCAGCCAAGCGGCGTAATTTTCCGGAAGCCCCCGATGGCACTGATAGCCTTGATAGATCACGAGGCAGGGATGCTTTTTCTTTTCTCCGCTCCCGTTGGGCACCAAAAACCAGCCGTGCAGCGGCGTATCGTCGAAGCCTTCAAACGTCACATGCTCGGCCGTAATCCCCTGCATCATCGTTTCCGCACGCTCCCGGCGGCCGTTCAAAGGTTTGGACGCAAACCGGTCCAGCGTCCGGCTCCAGAACTCGTCAAAATCCTCTCTCGCCGTACGTTTGGCCTGGTATCCCGCCACTTCCGCAATGCGTTCTTGAATCGCTCCCATGTCATTCTCCTTGTTTTTCATATATTACTGAAAACACGCTTGAGTCCATTCTATCCTTCCGTCCGGAATACATCAAACCGCTTATTCTAGGTTAAGTTAGCCGAGTCACCCAGCAGCAAGTCGGAAGTTAAGAGAAATAGCGGTAATTTTGGGCGGTATATCGGTGATGGGACTACTCTATTATAATATAACGACATTTTATGGCGTTATTTCTCAGCGCAAGTGTTATAACCACCATTTACAACCCTTCGCTGGGAAAATAAGGACAAAAAAGTCCGCTATCGAGGCAAAATTCGTTGGAGCGCCTTGAATAGCGGACTTTTTTACCGTTAAATGGGGCTCAATCTCAAAATCGGCATTTGTGTATACATAGATTTGCGATGCATATTAATTCTATGTATAATGGTTGGTATGAATTGGGAAGGGGGCGCCAAAGTTGAAAGTAAATAAAGAACTGCTTAAAGGAAGCACAGGCATGCTGATCCTTACGCTGCTGGACAAGCAGGACTTATACGGCTACCAGTTGATCAAAGAGCTGGAGCGTATGTCGGAAGGCACATTTGCCTTGAAGGAGGGTACGCTTTACCCGATTCTCCACGGCATGGAGACGGAGCGCTGGCTGGAGTCCTATTGGGAGGAAGCCGAAGGGCGAAAACGCAAGTATTACCGGATCACGGATAGCGGCAGACGGCAGCTTCAGGAAAAGAAACGGGAATGGCAACTGTTCCGGGGTGCCGTGGACCGGGTGCTAGGGGAGGGACCGGCATGAGAAATTTGCATCCGCTTTTGCAAGAGTACACGAAACAGGTAAGCAGGCAAGTAAAGGCGCGAGAGCTGCGCCAAGAAATAAGCGAGGAGATAGCCGGCCATTTGGACGAGCTGTGGGAATCCCTGCGCGCCCAAGGCTTGGACGACGAGGCGGCCGCCCGGCAGGCCATCGCCCAGATGGGAGATACGGATGCGGTCGCGCGGGGGTTAAACCGGGTGCACAAGCCGCGCGTCCCATGGGCCATGCTGTCCGTCTTGACGCTGCTGCTGGGGATTGCGCTGCTGGCTATGTATGCCGTGCAGCTTAGTTATGCTGCCGGTAGCGGAAGGATGTCGGACTATGATCTGCTTGTCAGACAAGCTTTTTATATGGCGGTAGGATTGACGGTTTTGTTCGCGTTAAGCCGGATTCATTATCGAGGTCTCCGCAGTTATTCGTGGGCGATTTACGGAACAGCGATCGTGATTTTGCTGTTGGCCCATTTACTGGGCCAACAGGTCAACGGTGCAAGTTTTTGGGTTATCGGGGCGCTTGGGCTGAGTTTGAATTTCAATGTTTTCTGCCCCTATCTCTTTACCATCGCGGCGGCAGGCGTTCTTTCCCGGGGATATGAAAACGGCCGGACCGCTTTACGGCAGATCGTTGTTTTCGGCATCATCCCGCTGCTGCTGTTTGCATCGATCCCGTCCATCGCGAGCCTGATGCTTTACGCCGTTACCTTCGCCTTGATGTTGGTTTTTTCCGGGTATGGACGGCGCTGGGTGATGGCGCACTTGTCCCTTGTTACGGCGATTTTTCTTTTGCCGGCGCTGCTTAGCGGGTATGGCCAGAATCGGCTAATCGGCTTTTTATGGCGCTATCGGGACCCCGACGGTTACGGATACACTTATACGAAAATCGATGAGGCTATTCGTTCGGCCGGATGGCGGGGGCACGGCTTCGGTTTGCAAATGGACTGGTTGCCCTCCATTCATTCGGATACCATATTTACATATCTTGTTTACAGTTTAGGTTGGTTGTTCGGGGCCTTCGTTTTGCTCAGCGTCCTGTTTTTTATTTTCCATTTGATCAAAGCCGGCTTGGCCATAAAAGAATCCTACGGAAAAATGCTCATTACCGGTCTCGGAGCCTTATTCGCCGTTCAATTCGCCTGGAGCATCGGGATGTCGCTCGGGATTTTGCCGATCTCCGACGTATTGTTTCCTCTGTTAAGCTACGGAGGAAGCGGGCTGCTAGCGCAATTGGCGGCCATCGGACTCATCTACAGTGTGTACCGGAGGAAAGATATGATTCGCGTAAGGTGACAGGAAACGCTCGCGCTTGAGGTCCGCGCACAGCTCCCAGCGCGTGGTGTTGCGCTCGGTGCTACAATTTGAGGTAATGTAACGATATGAGGACAATGCGACAATTGGAGAATGTTACGTCATTTCATGAAATGCAAAAGTGCAGGCGATTGAGGCCAATACTCCCTGATAAGACCTGCCAAATGCAAAGTGCATCTCTTTAGGGGCTGTTTGATAAAAAAGAGTGTTTTGACTAAAAATGGAACTGCATTTTTGCAGTTGAACCACCCGTTTCGAGGAATTTCGACGAAAATCGCATGCACTTTTGCACTTAGCGCACTTGGCGCACTTGGCGCACTTGGCGCACTTGGCGTAATTAACGCAGTTGACCCAGTTAGCTCAGTTGAGCCAGCTCTAAAAAACCGCCGGAGCACAAACCCCGGCGGCCATCCCTGGGCCGCGTCTTCCGGCCCAATTTCCAGGCAGCTCTATACCGGCTGCCTTCTAAAGTTTCGGTTTTTTCACGAACGGAGCGGCTTTGGCCAGCACTTCCTCTTCCGTCGGCGCGCTGATGTACCGGCCGTTAATATATACGAACGCTCTTTTGCCGCAAGGACCGCAATACGATTTGCAGCCGACTTTGATTTCGGCGTCCGGCGCCAGCTTTTGCAATTTCGGTACAATCGTCTTCATACGGATATGATTGCATTTATCGCAAATCCGAATATCGTTAGCCATGCTGTTTCCCTTCTTTTTTGTCTACTCTGCTAATATCCAATAGTTGATTATAGCACTAAACCCGCTGATTATCCATTCCACCGGCCTCTGATTCCGTATTCGCCGATTTTTCTGTAGATGGTGGACTTGCCGATATTCAAAAGTTTCGCCGCGGACACCGCATTGCCGCCACAGGCTTGCAACGCCTGCACAATGTCCTCCCTTTCCCTGTCCCGCAGGCTTTTCATTCCGTGCTGCGGGAGCGCTGCGCCGCCGTCATGCCGGCTTATCCGCATGCCCTCCGGCAAATGGGATTCGTCGATGATCTCTGCTTCGCTTACATAATACGCCCTTTTGACGATATTTTGCAGCTCCCGCACGTTTCCTTTCCACTCCTGCCGCTGCAGCGCCCCCAGGAAGGAAGCGCTGAACTTCTTCGGCGGCCCCGGGTTCTCCCGGTTGCATGCGTGCAAAAACATCTTGGCCAGCTCCGCTGTATCCTCCTGCCGTTCCCGCAAGGGCAACAGTTTTATGTTGATCACATTCAAGCGATAATACAAATCGCTCCGGTATGAATTGAGCGCCACCTCTTCCTCCAAGTCCCTGTTCGTCGCGGCGATGACCCTGACGTCCAGCGTCCGCTCATGCCGTCCCCCGATTCTCCTGACCTTGTGATTATCCAGCACCCGAAGCAGCTTGGCTTGGATTTCCAATGACAGCTCGCCGACTTCGTCCAAAAAGAGCGTCCCTCCGTGTGCGAGTTCGAATTTTCCCGGACTGCCTTCGCGCAACGCGCCTGTAAAAGAGCCCTTCTCGTAGCCGAACAGCTCGCTTTCTACCAGTTCTTTGGGGAGTGCGGCGCAATTGATCGCGATAAACGGTCCGTTTGCCCGGCTGCTGGCCTGATGGATCGATTGCGCGAACAACTCCTTGCCGGTTCCGCTTTCTCCTTCAATCAGGACGGTGCAGTCCGTTCTGGCGATTTTTTTGGCAAAAGCAATCGTTTCAAGCATCGCCGGATGGCGCGTTACAATATCTTCAAAGCTGTAGTTGGCTTTAAAACCGGCAATTTGATTGACCGCCTTGCGCACCTGTCCCGCTTCCCTGATCAAAATGGCAGCGCCCAGGACCCGGTTATTAAATTCGTAAGGAAAAATGTTGACCATGCAGTCAACCCGCTGATCTCCGGCCTTGATGGTGCAGTCCGCGTAACTCAGATGCTGTTTTCCGCGAAAAACCACGTTCTCGATATCCCGCGCGTTCAGCATTTCCCTCACGTTCAGCCGATAGATCTCGTTCGCGTCCAGCCTGAAGATCGAGGCAAGCCGGCTGTTGATTCGCTGAATGCGGTATTCCGTATCGATCAGGAGCAGCCCATCCATCATTGAATTAAACACGGTATCCATCAGTCCGTTCGTCTCCATCACATTGAGCTGCTCCTGGATGCTGATCACGGCGGAGACCACGATCCCGAACGTATGAATGTGAACGTCCTCCACTTTTCCCGACAAATCGAGACAGCCGATGATATTTCCCCTGCTGTCGCGGATCGGTGCGGCCGAACAGGTCCACGGATGATGGGAAGTGCAGTAATGCTCTCCCCCGAGCACCTGGATCGGGCGGCCCGTCGCCAGCGCCGTTCCGACCGCGTTGGTGCCCACGCTTCGCTCATCCCAGCGGGCTCCTTGAAAAAAATTCACTTTCGCGCATTCCGGCTCGATCGTCTCATGATGCACCGTCTCCAAAATAACTCCGTCTTGGTCGGTTAAGACAATGCCGTATACCGTGCTTTTAATAATTTGAAAAATGCTGTTCATTACCGGCCTGGCCACGGCGATTAATTGCTTCCGGTCGTTTAAGCGAACGGAAAGTTCTGCGGAAGAGACTTGCTCTCCTCTGCCGTGCAAAGGATCGACGCCGGCCTCGCTGCAGCGAATCCACGATTCGGCAATCTCCATCCTTGTATCCGCCGTTATGGTACCATATTTCGTGAACTGCTCCCAATTTTCGATCGACTTTTCATAGCTGATCAGCAAACGACAATCACTCCTCGCGTCCGGTTTGTTTCTTTTAGATCAGGCGCTGCTTTCGATCGGCCGCGCTGGCGATATTCATGCTCTCCCGGTATTTGGCCACGGTTCTGCGGGATATGCGAATCCCCTCGCTAAGCAGCAATTCGGCGATTTCACGGTCGCTCCAGGTTTTGTTCTTATTTTCACGATCGATAATATCACGAATCATCCGCTTCGCAGCATCCCCGCCCAACCGCAAAGATGCGCTCCGGTTCAGCGAAGGCGCGAAAAGCCGCTTCAGTTCATAAGTTCCCCAATCGCAGCGGACATACTTATGTTTGGTCGCCCGGCTTACCGTAGATTCGTGCAGGCCCAGCCGGCCGGCAATATCCTTCAGCACCATCGGCGCCATATGCTTCGGCCCTTTTCGAAAAAAGGCTTCCTGCCACTCCACTATCGCTTCCGTTACGCGAAACAAGGTCCGCCGGCGAGCCGCGATGCAGCTCATGGTCCATCTTGCCTGCTCCAGTTTTCGCGCCATATACTGCCGGGTACCGTCGTCGAGATTTTGCTCCAGCAAATTCCGGTACGAAGGCTGAATCGCTATTTCGGGGCAAACGGCGTCGTTCAGCTTGATGTCGAAGCCCCCGTGCTTAGCGGCAACCAGGACGTCAGGCACAATATATACGGTTTTTTGCCCGCTTTCGAAACCGCCGCCGGGACGGGGGTTCAACGAACGAAGCACCCGGTACGCTTCAACAATCGCGCGCTTGGGAACGCCCAATCGTTTGGAAATCGCATCAAAGCGTTGTTTGCAGAGCTGTTCGAAGTGCCGCTCAATGAGTTCTTTCAGCAGCGGTGTCATCTCCTCTCTATGCTCCAGTTGCAGCAAAAGACACTCCTGCAAATCCGCCGCGCCGACGCCGGCCGGCTCCAAAGACTGCACGAGGCGAAGAGCGCGGAGCACGCTATCCGTATCCGTGCCCAACGCTTTCGCCGCCTCCTCCGGAGCAATCTCAAGGTAACCGTTCCCGTCCAGGCAGCCGATCAAGTAGCGGGCTGTCCGATATTCCCGTTTGGATAGGGTCAGCAGATTCAACTGGCCCATCAAAACATCGTGCAGGCTTTCTTCGCCGGGAGCGGCCATTGCTTCTACATCCGGAAAATGCATGCCGGTATCGTTCCTGTTCCTGCGGCTTAGACGATCCGCGAATGTGGTCACCTCGATAAGCGGATTCTCGGCGGCGAGCCGCAAGGCGTATTCCTCAAGCTCCTGTGAACCCATCTGCAAAATTTGCACCGCTTGCCTCATTTGCGGGGAAAGCGACGTTGTCTGTTTCATTTCCATAGCAATTTTCATACGCTCACCTGATTGTAAAAATATTATTGAATGCGCTTACAAATTCGCTTACTCTTATTATAATTCGTTTGTATCGGCAAGAAGCCTGAATAAGATGAATAAAATATGAAACATTCATCTTACCCAGGCGATTTAGTGGAGCTGCCGGGTCCGCCGGCTTCGATTGTTTTTTATCCGTACAGGTGAATCGCCCGGTGATGGGCTGCGTGAGCCGCTTCCGGAAGCGACTCGGCCACGGTGGGATGAGCGTGGATCGTCGTGACGATTTCGTCCAGCGTCGCTTCCAGCCGGATGGCCAGCGCACCTTCCGCGATCAAATCCGTTGCCCTGGGGCCGGCGATATGAAGCCCGAGGATTTCATCCGTAGCGGCGTCGGCGACAACCTTGATTAGCCCGTTCGTTTCGCCCATAATCATCGATTTCGCGTTGACCTGCAGCGGAAATACCCCCGTTCTCACTTCATACCCCCGCTCCCTGGCCGATTTCTCCGTCATCCCTACCGAGGCCAGCTCCGGTCTCGTGTAGACGCAATACGGGATCGTGCGGAAATCGATGTCCGCAGGCGCGCCCATGATCGCTTCTGCGGCAATCATCCCCTCGGCGGAGGCGACATGCGCGAGCATGACTCCACCGGTGCAATCGCCGATCGCATAGATGTGCGCAAGGTTCGTCTGCATGCGCCGGTTAACCTTGATTCCGTTTCTGTCCGCATCGACTCCGATGCGCTCCAGCCCCAATCCGTCGGTAACCGGCCTCCGCCCGGTCGAAATCAGCACCTTGTCGGCCTCAATCGTGCGGCTGCCTGCGGACGACGCCGTACTTACGACCAATCCTCCGCCCGTTTTCTCGATACTCTCCACTCTTGTCTCTGTATGGATTTGTATTCCCTCTTTGGCAAACTGCTTCTTCAGGCAGCTTACCGCATCCTGATCCATGGCCGCGATCAGTTCGGGCAACATTTCGACGATCGTCACCCGGCACCCGAGGCTGCTGTATACGCTGGCGAATTCGCAGCCGATCACCCCGCCGCCAATGATGCACAGCCTGCCCGGCACTTCGGGCAGGGAAAGCGCCTCATCGCTGGTGATCACCCCGTCCAAATCCGCGCCCGGAATCGGAATTTGCGCCGGCTCGGAGCCGGTGGCGATAATCGCCCGGTCAAAATGCCTCGTTTGCTTGCTTCCATCCGCCGCTGTCACCTGCAGCTCATGCTCGCCGGTAAAGGTTGCGCTGCCCATCACTTTGGCGATTCTGTGCTTTTTCAGCAGAGCGTCGATGCCCCCTGCGTTCAGTTTGATCATGTGATCCTTTCTTTTTTGAAGCTGCGGCCAATTGAACGAAATGTCCCCCGCCTCCAGCCCGAGTTCTTTTCCGTCCCGTTTGAGCTGCGCGTAAAGCTCCGCCGTGTGCAGCAGCACCTTGGTCGGGATGCAGCCGACATTCAGGCAGGTCCCTCCGAGCGCTTTTCTCTCCACCAGCGTTACGTCCGCGCCAAGCTGTGCCGCCCGGATCGCCGCTACGTAGCCGCCGGGACCGCCTCCTAGCACCACGATCTTCATTTTTTCTCCCCCCGTTTATAGTAGAAGCAGTGCCGGCGTTTCGACATACTGTTTCAACTTTTGCATAAAAGCGGCCGCCACCGCGCCGTCCACCGCTCTGTGGTCGGCGGTGAGGCTCAGGTTCATCAGCGGCTTCACGGCGACTTGGCCGTTGACGGCCACCGGCGTCTCAAGGATCGCGTTAACGCCCAGAATCGCCACTTCGGGCTGATTAATGATCGGAGTAAATGATTCCATCCCGTACATCCCCAAGTTGGTAATCGTAAACGTGCCGCCCGACATATCGCTTGAAGCAAGCCCGTTATTTCTCGCTTTGCCAACCAGTGCCCGCGCTTCCTCCGCGATTTCCCGCAGGCCTTTGCGGTCGGCGTTTTTGATGACCGGTACGACCAAGCCGTCCTCCAGCCCGACGGCAACGCCGATATTGGCATAGCTTCTTAGCACCAATTCATCATTTTCTATGGAGCAGTTTAACAACGGATGTTCGATCAGCGCTTTCGCGGCGATTTTTACCAGCAGATCGGTGTAAGTTACTTTGCAGCTGTCTTTCAATTGCTCCCGGAGCAGCCCCAAATTCGTCGTATCCACCTTCAGATTGTAGGTAACCGCAGGCGAAATCTCCTGGCTTTCCCGCATTCGCTTGGCGATGACTTTCCGCATGGCGTTCATCGGCACGCGGCGCGTCATTTCTGCCGGCTCCGAACCGGCATCGCCCGGTTGGGCGTTTGCCTTGGCGAAGTGGGCCTGCACATCGGACTTCATAATTCTCCCATCTTTCTGGATGCCGGAGATATCCACGCCTAAAGCGGCAGCGGTTTTTACGGCGGCAGGCGATGCCTTCGCCTTCTTTTCGCCTGTTAAAACCGACGTAAACCGCTGAACGTCCGCTGCGGTGATCCGTCCTCCCGGACCGGTTCCCGGAATACGCGTCAGATCCGCGCCAAGTTCGGCCGCCGTTTTTTTGGCGAGCGGCGAAGCTTTGATTCTGCCTTCCACCGCCGCCGCTTCGACCGCATCAGAGAGCGGGGCGTCCCCCGCCTCCGCCCCTTCCGGCCGGTTCAGCTCGCCGGTCCCGGCTTGCGGTACGCTGCCGCCGGCTTCGGCCAACAATGCGGAAATATCCTCATCCTCCGTACCGACGATCGCGACCGGACGAAGCACTTCGACCTCGCCGTCGCGAACGAGGATTTTTCGCAGCACTCCGCTTACTTTTGCCTCGATTTCATTGGACAATTTGTCGGTCTCCACGTCGAACAGGATGTCCCCCTGCTCGATGCGGTCTCCCTCCGCTTTGCGCCAGTTGGACAGGTTTCCTTCCGTCATGGTCAGTCCCAGCTTGGGCATCACGATAATTTCGGCCATTTTCGTCCCTCCATGTTTGAGCTCGTTCTACAGGATCGCTTTGTTCAACCCCATGCTTTTGACTCCGTTGACGATGTCCGCGGCATTCGGAAGCACAACCGTTTCCAGATCGGGAGCATACGGAACCGGGGTATTCAGCGCGCCTATCCTTACCACCGGGGCATCAAGCTCATCGAACATTTCCTCGGAAATCATCGCGGAAAGCTCCCCGCCATATCCGCCCCGCTTCACTTCTTCCGTAACGACGACCGCCCGGTGGGTCTTGGCTACAGTAGCGCGGATCATATCCTTATCGAGCGGATACAGCGATCTTAAGTCGATCACCTCGGCTTCGATCCCCTCCCGCGCAAGCTGCTCCGCCGCCGTCAACGCATCGTGGACCTGCTTTCCGTAAGTGATCACCGAAACATCGCGGCCTTCCCGTTTTACTTTGGCCACTCCGAAAGGAATCGGGGCGACATGGTCCGGCACCTCGCTCTTGCGCGCATACAACGCCTTGCTCTCCAAATAACAGACCGGGTTATTGTCTTCGATCGCGGTCAGCATCAACCCCCAGGCATCCTCCGCATTGGATGGAAACACCACTTTCAGGCCGGGGATATGGGTCACCCAGGCTTCAAGCGATTGGGAATGCTGCGCGCCCGCGTTCATCCCGCCGCCCGTCGGCAGGCGCAGGACCATCGGGACGGAGATTTTGCCGCCGAACATATATCTCATCTTGGCCGCCTGATTGACCAGACTGTCCATCCCGAACGCCAGAAAGTCCATGAACATCAGCTCGGGAACAGGGCGCAGTCCCGTCGCGGCCGCCCCGACCGACGCACCGACAATGATGCCTTCGGAGATCGGGGTGTCGCGGACCCGCTTCTCGCCGAATTCCTCCCACAGCCCTTTGGTCACGCCAAACGTGCCGCCGTACGGCCCTACATCTTCTCCCAGCAGCACGACGTTCGGGTCTTCCAGCATTTTGATGCGCAGTGCTTCCCGGATTCCTTCGCCATAAGTCATTTTTTTCATCGTACGCGCGCCTCCTCGATCAAGTCAGAGTAAATATTCTCAACCGATGTCCCGATCGCCGGCACCTGGCTGCCGGAGGCAAAATCGAGCGCCTCCTGAAGTTCGGCATCCACTTCCGAGCGGATTTTTTCCAATCCTTGCGCATCGGCTATTTTTTGGTCCAGCAGGTATCGTTCCAGCTTCGGAATCGGATCTCTCTTAAGCCACTCCTCGACCTCTTCCGCCGGTCTGTATGCGGCCGGGTCCCCTTCAAAATGGCCCCGGTGACGGTAGGTTTTAAATTCCAGCAAGCTGGGGCCCAGGCCGGATCTTGCCCTTTCAACGGCCGCTTTCACATGCTCATACACCGCGAAGACATCGTTGCCGTCTGCGGTTACGGCAGGAATGTTGTACCCCGCCGCGCGCAGCGAGATATCCTTAATCGCCTGATGCCTTTCCTGGCTAACCGAGATGCCGTAAAGATTGTTTTCGCACACGAAGATAACCGGCAGCTTCCACACGCTGGCCAGATTCAGCGCCTCATGAAATGAACCGATATTCGTGGAAGCGTCTCCAAAAAAGCAAACGCTAACCTGGTCAGTCCCCCTGTACTGCGCGCTCCAGCCCGCGCCAACCGCAATATTGTGGCCTGCCCCGACGATGCCGTTCGCCCCCAGAATGCCAAGCTCCGCATCCGCAATATGCATCGAGCCGCCTTTGCCTTTGCAGTATCCGGTTTCTCTGCCGAACAGCTCCGCCATCATTAGCTTCAGATTGCCGCCTTTGGCAACGATATGCCCATGGCCGCGATGCGTGCTCGTAATGAAATCGTCGTCTCTTAAATTTGCGCAGGCCCCTACGGCTATCGCTTCCTCGCCGATATACAAGTGCACGAATCCCGGTATCTTCCCTTCGGAAAAAAACGCCCCCGCCGTTTCTTCAAACTTGCGGATCCGCTGCATTTTTGTATACATCTCTATCACAAGTTCATTCGGAATATTTAATGCCTTCCCGCTCAAAACAATCCCCTCCCGGTTCGCTTCGTTTGGACAATACCGCTTGTCATACCGGGCCCAGCCGTCCCCGGATTCACAGCCCCCCTCCCTTCCCCGGCCGCGTCTTCCCCACAAGAAAAGCTTCTGTACGACGAAAATTAAAGGGAAACAAACCGCAATTTAGCGGCAGCTTTTCTTACGCGATTATTGAACGCTTCTGCTCGGCCGAAAAATGATGCATTTTAAAATCTAACAACAAGCGGTTCACCTTTATAACAAGCAATTTCCGTGCCAACATGCCACGGCGGGCAGAAATTTTTGAGTTTTCCGCGCCAACAGGAACATTTCGCACGGCTGCCCTACCGGCGCGCAATCAACCGGGTGCAAAAAAATTCCCAAAACGGGAATCTCGAGTGCGAGAATCGTCCCATTTTGGGAATTCTAAAATGGCGAACTTAACACATAAACCGAACTGAACCGAATAATTAATGATTTCCGTGATTGCCTTTGGACGGGTTGGTGATGACGAAGCCTTCCTCCGGAAAATACAAGTAATCGATCTTCACGCCGTCAAGCAGCGGATCGGTACCTTCCACGAGCACGTCGATCTCCTTGTCCGTTTTTACGATTTGTCCCTTCTCGTCCGGTTTCACCAGATCCAGGCCATAGTGGGCGTGATCGCCATGCGAGTGGGTGATGAATACTTTAAGCACCAGGCCTTGGTTTTCTTCCTTTTCCAATTCTTTTTTTATCACTTTCGCCGCGTTGCGGGTAATTTTCACGTTCATACGATCGCTCCTATATCAAGTTAATGGGTAGACATCCAACATTCCTATTGTAAAGAAACCCAGCTAAACAAGCAAGGCTGTCTACTAAAAATTGCCCGCTGCAAACTGTCTGCTATAAATCCGCCTTGCACCATCAGTTCATCAAATCTGATCTAACAAGATACATTTCTAAACACGAAATTATTCTAACGGTTGCCACAGCACCGATAATCTCCCAGCAACACCGCCGGGAAGACTTAACCGAAAAAAGCCCCCCGGCGTACGCCGGGCGAGGCCATAGCTAAACTCCCGGATATTTCCGTTCGGCCCGGGTGACGAACCAATTCATCAACAGCATCGTCACGGCCATATCGTCGATCGGGATAAACGGCAGCACGTCCGGCAGAAACCAATACAACAGTGCCGGCGCGACCAGCAGCAGTTTGTCGGTGAACGGCACGTTCCCGGAGGTCAGGAGCGGCAGAGTACGGCGAAAAATATGGGACCAATGCCGAAGCGATAACATTTTCGTCCATCTCATATGACTTCCCCCTCCTCTTTGAATCCTTATTTCCTACTATATAGTTTATCCCAAATCGTTGATTTCAGCATCCGGAACCTTCCCGGCGCAAAATTTATAGCTCGGGTGACTTCGATAAACCGGCGGATGTCGTAACCTGCGACAGTTGCTTGGCCTTCTCCGGATTGTTTTGATTCAAGATCAAGCCAAATACGAGCGAATGAACGCGGCGGCCGTTTCCCGGCACGAACCGGCCGCCGTTTATTAACGCGGGCACGGGGGAGCCTCCTCCCCCGTGCTGTTCGGTTTTTTCCGTTATATCCTTAAAATATACACCACCACCGCCAAAACAGCCAGATGCGCCGGATAAAAAGCCCGCCATACCCAGCGCGGCAGCGTCCAGGACTCCAATCTTCTCCACAGCCCGGGCCCGTACGCAATCACCAGGGTCGGAACGATGCTGGCCAGTTGAATCACCCAGCCGTAGGCGAAAAGATAGGCCAAGTTCAGGAGCAGATGCATCACGACCATCCTGCCCTGGCCCGCATACTTGAAAATCAGCACGAGAAGCAGTCCGTAGGCGCCGTAGTCGAACGGCAGAACCTCCATAATGACGCAGGCCGCCGCGATCGTGAGAGCGGATACAATCCCCGGTTTGACCGAATCCAGCAGCCTGAGTATCAGAGAAGAGACGAATAACGTGGCGACGACGTTCAGGCCGTTGGTGTCGAAAGCGAGCTGATAGGGGATTTGCGACAAAACGGCGATGATAAACAAACGGCAAGCATATTTCCGGTAATTTGAAGTGTAGACGTGCCCCTGTACCAGCGCGTAGGCATAAAGGGGGAACGCGATTCGCCCGATGATCCGCCACAGCATTTCTCCGGGAAAAAACAGCAGCCCGACATGGTCGATCAACATTGTGATCATCGCTATGAATTGCATGGCCCACCTCTTTTCTTAGACAGTTTTGAAAAAAACCTTTGGCCGGGAGAACATCCCGCCAAAGGTTTCAAGGCATGATCAGATTGCGCTGAACACCTGCCACACGATGGGCGTCAGCTCGATCTGCTCCCCCAGCCATTGCCGGGCGATTTTGCGAAAGATCCCCGGATCGCCGCTGCAGAAAAACTGATGCACCGGAATTTCGTCCCTGTGCGCCAAGCAGCCTCTTTGATGCAAAACCGTGCTGATTTCCCTGGCCGTTTCATCCGCCGAACTGATCAGTTTGACTTTGGGACCCATGACTTGCTGAATCGGCCGTTTTAAAAAAGGATAATGAGTGCAGCCCAGAATCAGGCAATCGATCGGATGTTCCTTCATATCCCGCAGCGAGTCCTGGACGACGTACAAGGCCTCCGGATTTTCATAGAGCCCTCGCTCAACAAGGGGGACAAAGTCGGGACAAGCTTCGCTGACGATCTCGATTTGCGGGTTGAGTTCGCGGAGGGCCTTGTCGTAAGCGCCGCTGCAAATGGTGCCGATCGTGCCGATGACCCCGACTTTCCCCGTTTTGGTGGCGCTGATGGCTGCCCTGGAACCGGGATGAATCACGCCGATAACAGGAATTTTAACCTTCGCCTTAATATAATCCAGCGCAGCCGCCGTTGCCGTGTTACAGGCGATGACGATCATTTTCGGATCGAACTGAATGAGATAATCGACGATTTGCTCGGTAAACAAGCGGACTTCTTCGGGAGAACGGGGACCGTAGGGAGCTCTGGCCGTATCTCCGAAGTAAATAATTTTCTCTCTGGGAAGCTGCCGCATCACTTCCTTGCAGACGGTGAGGCCTCCCACTCCCGAGTCTAGTATAGCGATGGCTTGCTGCACGAACATACCGCATCCTTCATGTGTAGTTTACTTCTCTCCCGTTACTTTATGAAATTGGCGCACAAAGCGTACCTAAATATTAACTCAATTTAGAGGGCGGAACAAGGAATAAGCCGTGCCCCGGACATAGAAAAAGACCCGCAAATGGGGGTCCTCTTCGCTGGATTAGGATTCTTCTTTAGGCGCGGCGCCAGCCAGTAACGCGACCTTTTCCGCTTCGCCTGCGGTATCGTCCGCAAATCCCGACGCTTGTGCCGTCTGCGCTTCTTCCTCTTCCGGAACATGGCCGGCACGGCGCGCTTGAATTTCGCCGATGATTCCTTCGGCTTTGTCTTTAATTTTGCCGACCAAGGCAGCGCTCTGCTCCGTCACCTTGCCGGCGATCTCCTGCGTCTTCTCGCCGACCTGCCGGGCCCCGTCCGCGATATCCTTGCGCAGCTCGCGTCCGGGTTTCGGAGCGAACAACAGCGCGGCCACCGAACCGACGATCGTGCCGACAGCGGCCCCCCACAACCAACCTTTGTTTCCTTTGCTCACGGCTCATCTCTCCCTTGCCGGCATCTCCCTGCCCACACGGGGGCGGCGCGGAGCCGCTTTACGGACTTCCGGTCAACCATGGATCAGGGCGAATGCCTATATAGTTAATTTATATATAAGCAGCTGCGCCCAAATTGGTCACACCGGACGAGTCTCAATTTTTGCCGGCTTGTCAATGATTAGCCCGTTTGCTTCAGGAAGTAATGTCCTCACGGGTCAAATAGTCCCGTACGCTATCCGCAAAAGCGGCGAGAACGCCGGGAAGCCGGTCCGCCAGCCCGCGAACCTGCGAACGGTCCCAGGCATAATAATCCTGTACCAGCGGTTTTCGGAGGCGTACCAATTCCGTTAACACCGCATGCTGTCCGGAATCGATCACCTTCTCGTCAAAAATGATGTCCACGATGTCCTCATAGCTGCTGGCGTCGCGCATAATAAAGCCGTCGATCAAGTAGCTGCCGACGTCGGTGACGATTTCCACCGCCAAGTGCAGGGCGCGTTCCTCCGCGTAACGCTCCAGCAAAGAAGGCTGCGGCGCCTTGGCCGCCCCCCGCAACACCTTGGTCAGTTCCGGCAAAAGTTCCAGCCTGCGTTCGATTTGTTCCCGGTTTACGTAATACACGGCGATCCCTCCTTCAGCCGTAGCGACTGTTTTTGTATAGACGAACGGTTCGGTTCCCCTGTGGAGACGCTAAAATTCAAAATCGACGGCCACTTGGCTTTCCCGGACCTGGGTTATATGTTCAATTACTTTTTTATGCTCCGGATGAACCTGATATCCTTCCAGATCCTCCAGCGAATCGAAGGTGGCGATCAGCGCGATGTCATAGGAACGCTGGGAGCGGACCACGTCAATGCCGACCTCAAGCCCCCGCAGCTGTTCCACCTTGCCTTCCAATCCGCGCAGCACCGCGGCCGTACGCTCCACGCTTTGCGGCGACGCGTCTTTTAATTTAAACAAAACGATATGCTTTATCATCTTTAAACGTCTCTCCCTATGCTCAAATTCGGTATCTGTACAAAATATAACATAACCGCTATCCGCAGGAAAGACGAGCACCCGCACGCTATGAATCTATCAACATACTATATATTGTCTCTTTTGATAGAGACCATATTTGATAGAGGAGGTGACACCTAATGAGCCTTCTTCGCTTCTTTCTTAACGGCCCGCTGCGCAGACGGATTCGCAGGCTTCAGGCGCAGTTGGAACTGCTGACCGGCCGCGTCGAGCGGCTGGAGGAAAGCATCGCCGCCGCCTCTTTTCCCGATCCCGGCACGCAGCAAAAACTGTCGCAATCGGTGGGCCAAAACATTTCGATCGAAACGTCAAACTCGGCCCTGCGCGGAATTTTAATCTCCGTGCAAAGCGATTCCCTGGACCTGAGCGACGAGCTTGGGCAGCGCGTAATCGTGCCCGCCGCCAGAATTACGGCGATTCGGTTGAGAGAGAACTGATCTTTTTCACCTTTTGCTTCCGGCTAATCATTGCCGGATTTTTTTTGCGAGAATACAAAACAATTCAGGCCACTGCCCTTTGCCCCAAATTTGGTGCCGCATCGTTATCCTATCGAGCCGTCCGCGATGCTCGGCGATCTTGCCGTCCACAACGCGATATTGACAATATAACGTAACATATTGATCATCGTCCGACAAAAAACGATTCGCACAATCCAGCTCGCTTTAATTTTCATAGAATATTTTTTTTAAAAATAGCTTGACACCCAGCACTCACTTTTATATAATAAAATAGTCGCTCACGGGGCCATAGCTCAGCTGGGAGAGCGCATCGCTGGCAGCGATTCCGCTAGAATTACGTAATTTTTACGTTAATTATGCGGTGACTGTAGGCGTTGACTGTCCGTTGACATATACGGATATCTGCTATAAATTAACGGTGATATACGCGCAACAATTCGGCTTCTTTCCGTAATCTATCGGAAAGGGGCTTTTTGATTTGAGCGAAAATAAGCGTAAGGGCCGCGCGGTTAAAAACGACCGAACCTCGGACCGGTTGCGCTACTCCCTCGACTATTTGTTCGAATACTACTATCAAGCAAAAAAGTCGGAGGGGCGCGCAGCCAACACGCTTAAAACGTATGCGGAGAACTATAAGTATTTTTGCGAGTACCTGGACCTGCGCGGCATTGCGCGAGACATCCGAAATATTAACGTTGAGCTCGGGCGCGAGTATGTTATTTGGCTCCGCGACGAAAAGGTTAAGTTTAGCGACAACTGCAACGTGCCGGAGTACGTGCGCACCATCGGGTTGGAGCCAAAATCGATCAACACTCGCATTAAAAACTTAAAAACGATGTTTAAATTTTTGCACGAGGAGGGGGTTATCGATTCGAACCCTTTCGCGTACTTAAAAAACGTCCAAGACATCGGGCGCGATATTAAGGTTCTGGCCGCAGAGGAATTGAAGCGGCTGCTCGACGCGCCAAACCAACGGAAATATAGCGGTTTTCGCGATTTTGTAGTGCTAAACCTTCTTATTGACGGGATGTTGAGGGTTGACGAAGCTTTGACTCTCCGCCGCGAAGACGTAGACCTGTCGTCCTGTTGCGTGTTTCTGCGCCGAGACGTAACGAAATCACGAAAGTCGCGTATCGTCCCCATAACGAAAAGGACTGCGAAACTGCTGCAAGAGTTGATGCGCGAAACAGACGAGTTCGATAATGAGTACATCTTTTTAAGCAATTATGGGGAAAAACTCACGCCGAACCACTTCCGCCACCAAATAAAAAAATACGCGGACAAGGCCGGAATAGATAAGCGCACATACCCGCACTTGCTGCGTCACTCCGGGGCAACGCTTTACCTTGAGGAGGGCGGATCGCAGCGACATTTACAAGCCATCCTCGGGCACGCAGACGGGCGGATGACGGCTCACTATACGCACCTTTCGGATAAAAACGTGAAGAAAAACCACGAAGAATTTTCGCCCATGAACGCGGTTGTGGGGAAGTTAGAGCGTAGCAGAAAGATAAAGAGATAAACGCAAAAATGCGCAGGCTTGCGGAATAACTCCGTTGAGCCTGCGCTTATTTTATCGTACCGCCCCTCCCTTCCGCCAGTATCCCGCGTAATATTTACCATTTATTACCTCCCGAGTTCATTTTGCTATGCGTCTTGTGCGGGGTCCAGATTTGGCCGCCGGCGGAGGGGGCCTTGGGGGTCTGGCGCTTTAACGCAATGAATCGTTAAATAATCGTACTGAATACGATATACATCGTTATGCAAAGACATGTTCACAAAACACGGCTTTTATGCACATGTCTCGCCCGAGAACCCGCGCCACTACTGCGTTTGTGGATTCGTGCATAAACACGCTTTATGCATTGCATATACATTTCCAGTACAAACCGCACAACCACGCGGTTTTTCGGTGTTTCCGCTGGGAATTTATACATTGCGGTCATTCACCGTTCGTATACCGTTTATGCATACGGTATGCATAGAATATGCACCCATGACCGGCGCAAAATTACCGCCCGACCCCCGATTTTGCGAGCGGGCACGCGCCGGGAGCGCGCAGCAGGAAATCCGCACCTAGTCCGAATAAATCCGAAATAAAAACGCCTGTAATCCGCATGGTTACACGCGAACACAGGCGCAAACGTTCCGGACTCTTCCGATTATTTACCGTTAACCATCGCGTCCAGTTCCTCGATCTCCGCGCGAATCTCCTCGTCTGTCTTACGGCGCGCCTCGACCGTATCGCGCATATCCTCGACGACGGTCCGGTCGGTAAGCAACCCGTAGCGGCGCATAAACAGGTCGAGCGCTTTAACGGAAGGAATCCCGTTCGCTCCGCCACGGATCGCGCGCATGAGCTGAACGTAAACCTCCGATCGCATAGCGTCAAGGTTGCGCTCGGCCAGATAGTTCACGTATGCCGCAAAATGCTCCTGCGATTTCCACTCAAAAAGCGTACTGCGCGCGATTCCGATTTCGTCCGCTAGTTCCTGCATGGTCTTTTTCTTGCCGTCATCGCCGAGCAACTCGCCCCATTCGTTCGCGACCAAAAGCTCCGCAGCCTTCCGTTGTTGCGGCGTTAATTGCGCTTCAAGCGCTTTCCGTTGTTTGCTCATCAATATCGTCCTCCTCTAGTTTCCTCTTCGCTGCATCAACCGCAGCCCGCAGCGCGTCCGGATTGGATAATAGGTGCTCGGCTTCTTTCCGCGCGTCCATATCGTATTTGCCGTGTTGGTCAAAAAGGTCGTGGCGGAGCCCCTCGTCCTTCGTCATACACTCGATACAATAATGAACTCCGCGCATTTCCTTATTCGTATTAATTTCGTCTGATCTTCCCGCGTCAATCAGCGCGTTTATGCGCTTCATAGCCGCAAGGACTCCGTTAGCCCCGAGCGCATGAAGACTGCAGAAGAAACCGACCGAGCGATTCAGTACGCGCGCCATTTCCGCGTATTCGGCGAGTTTGTCCATATCAATCCTCGCAACTTGGCCGGCCGCAAGGATCGACGCGTATCTGACCGCAATCGCCCGAAACGGCTGCAGGCGCTCAACCAACGCGAGCGATAGCGGAATCTCTACGAAATCCTCTCGCTCTGGCGGGTCCGGCGGGAGCCCCTCCTCAATACGGATTTGGCGCAAGCGCTCCGTTAATCCCGCGACGTCGAGGCGTATTTCATCGTTGGTCATATTTCTCATTCGCAAGTCTCCTTTCGTATCAAAATGTGCGGAGCCCCAGCGCAACTATAACGCCGTGACTCCGCCATGAAACCGTTATTGCGCTTATGCGTACGCAAGTGCTTTCGCAATTTTTGCGCACATTGCGTCAACGTCCGTGTCGTTATTGATTGTTACGCCGCCGAGGTTGACTACGACTTGACGACCGCCGCCGCCGTTTCCGCCGGATTCGCGGTAAGCCTGCGCCTCGCCGCGCGTAAGGACCATTTCATCCTTGTGCAACCGAGCTGCATAGCCGTTAAACGGCACTCTATCAAGGCCGGCGGAATGGCTTTTTGCGTCACCAAAAGAGCCGCTTGTCCCCGAGTAGTTGTGGCCTCCTGGCGTCGTGCCTGTCGGCGGCTTAACGTACTTTTGAGGCTTGCCGTTCTCGTCGTAGTAGATGCCCGTTTTACTGGCGTAATAGCCTTCGCCGTAAACACTATCCCAAAATTTCGCCAGCTGACGGTCGAGAGGGTTATCGGCGTGATACAGATTGAACGACTCGACCATCCCTTTAAAAAAGGACCCAATGGCATCTTTGCCGATAGTCGCCATTAAATCAGAGATACGCGGCCCGTAGGTTTCCAGCGAGTTCAGTATAAGGTTCGTAACGGCCTCCCCGGCTGCCTTAATTTGCTCACTCCCCCCGCTGTCTAGCCACTGCTTAAGTGAGGTGTTAAACTCATCAAACACAAACTTGACCTTTCCCTCAATGGTGGGGATCTTCTGGAACTCTGGATTGCTAAAAAAGTGCGAATCCAGATAGTTCGCGGCTTTTCTGACGCTCTTTGCCGCACCGTCGAACAGTCCCGTAAAGGCCTTAACGCCGGCATCCCTAAACCGCTTAAAGTCCGCACTCTCCAACCACTTGTTAAAATCTCGCAACAAAGGCGTAATCTTTTCAAGACCGGCTGTGCCCATTTCGCGCAGCGCCTTCGCCGTCTTGGCGGTGGATTTACGCCATTCGCCCATCGCAGTAGAGGATTGCGCTTCAATAAGTTCGTTGGTTGCTCCGATTTTATTAAGGTATTTATCAAGCTCTTTTAACTGCTGATCGAGCGAGAGATTTTTGATGTCGTTCATTACTTTACGCGGCAATTCGAAACGCTCGACGAGTGACACGGCATCGCCGGAGAAGAACTCTTTTAATGCGTAGGCCGCGCCTTCAAGCCCTTGTTCCGGATCAATCGCCCCGAGCCGCTCGGCCAGGTTAACCATCTTTTCGAGTTGCGAATTGTCCTTCGAGGTCGGTATGAACGATTTGCCCGCCGTTAGAAACTCGTCCATCGAAAACTGCGAAACGGCAGCGCGCTCCTCAACGAAATCGAGGTATTTCTGCGCGTTTTTTGAATATTCATCGCTGAACATCGCTTTTACGGTAACTTCCCGCATCTCGTAGTTTGCTGCTGCGCCTATCGTTTTGTCGAATAGACTCACCGCAGCCTTAGCGGAGAGGAAGGCCGCAGCAATACCGCCTACTGCAGCGGTTGCGGACGCAGCTTTGGCCCCAAGTGCGCCAAATGAGCCCATCGCCTTACGGAGCGGTCTGGATGCCTCGTCTAACAAGCGCAATTTTGCGACTATATCAATTGCCAACGTCCACCACCGCCTCGGTGATTAGGCGCGAAGTTAACTTCTTCCCCGCGCTCACCAGCGTTTTAGTAGCCTGATCCAGAGCCGCCACTTTGCGCCGTACCCGCCGCACGTCACCGCTTGCAGCCGCCTCGTCTACCTCTCTTAAATAGCGCGTGACATCCGCCATTGATCGGCCGAGGGCCCGCACATCTTTAACGCCGGATCGCCGGAAGATAGTGACGATCTCCGTCCAAGCCGCGTATTCTGCTAGAAAATCGGCCGCAAAATGATACTGGCCCGGCCGTCGATACAATACGATTTGCTCAAGTAACCGCAGGATCGGAACGGCGCGCTCGGCTGCTGTAATTTTTGCGTCTGTGATCTTGATATTCATGACCCCCTTTATAATGAAAGAAGCCGGCGCAATTACGCACCAGCCTCATCTAAAAGCGTCTCATAGTCGTAAAGGATGTTTTGGTACTGGTCCCCAAGCGCAGACGTCAGCCCAAGCGTAATCATCGAGTTAACCGGCGGCATGTTGCGCAACCTCTCGACAGTTTCCAAAGCTTCGCGGGCCTGGGCGCGGCTGTCCGTTTCGGCGATCCTCCTCAAACCGTCGTATGCTGCACGCACGAGCATCCCATCGGTAACGTGGCCGTTAAGTGCCGGTCCAATGGCAGCAAGGTCGTCGAGGATTAACCGCGCCAGATACGGGTCGTCCGTCTCTCGCATAAGATCGAGCATTTTGCCGGCGGAACTGCGGTCGCTGAATACGAACAACTCCGTTTTAAGTGTGTCGTACCGCTCTGTAAAATCGCGAATGACCTCGTCGGCCGGTTTGGCGGCGGTTTGGTCGATGGCGGCCCGGGCGCTTTTTTCGGCGGCGTCCAGTTCTTTACCAACCTCGCTTTTAGCTGCCTGGATAATCTTCGCGACCTCGACCGCACCCTGTTTCCGGATTTCATTTTGCTTTTGGATAATCCCGGTATTTGACAGCGACTTGTCTTTATAGACCTCCCCGGCTTCTTTTTTAACCCGTTGGAAGATTACCCCGGCGGCCTGCAACGATGAATCACCGTAAATCAAGGCTTTTGCGTTTTGGATGTGCTGTTGATATGACATTAATTGGACCTCTCCTTGTTATTCGATTTCGCGACCCTCGGCGACGCTGGTGTGCAATATTTTACCGTGGCGTAATGCGCGGTTGACCTCGGTTTCGGACACGCCGTGAACCTGTCGAGCCCCCCCACGCCAATGAACCGCAAGCTCTGCAAAATAGGGCCGTCCTATTTGCTCGGCGCGTACCGGGTTTGTTTCGTCTGCCGCAGTACGGTAAATGTCGTATGCCTCGCGCTCCAACGCGTGTAGACCGACCAACGCACTAAGGTACGCGTATTTAGCGTCCTCAACCGCTTTGAGCCTCGCGTCGTAATGCTCCTTATGGTAGCTGACGGCCTCCTCCCGGCCGGCCTGAATCGCCGCGTCTGCTAGTTCCGCTAACCGCCGACTCTCTCCGCTAAAAGCGCGGCTTTTCCGGTCTTCTGCGGCTCTTTTGTCCATACTAAGCTCCGCCAGTCTGCGTTGCAGCTCCGTTTCGCGAGCGATATTCGCCGACGTAGGCTCTTCAAGTGCGGCGTCTGATGCAGCGGCAAGTCCCGCCTGAACCTTCGCGATTTCGGCGGCGAGTTCGTCTGCGCGCTGTTGGTGCGCCTCTTTTAGCGCGGCGCCCTTTGCCTGCAACGCTTTATATGCGTCGATTGCCTCTTGTACTCTTTTGGGGATTTTAACCATTTACTTAGCTCCTTTACTTGATAATCCGGCCCGCGCCTGTAATGATGTCAAAAAGCAGCCGCCACTTCCCGCGAACAGTCCGTGCTCCCTCAAGCGCAGCGATACAGTCGTCAAAGGCTGCGGCCTCTTCTGGCGACAACTCTTCGTTATCCTTCTTCATCGCAGCAAGCTCGCACTTGTTAAACCGTTTCATGATGCGCTTTGTTGTTCGGCACAACGCTGGATAAAGCGGCGGATTAATGTCCAACAACTCAAACGCGACGTCTACAATGTTTTCGTCGAGCATAACGGTTAAGTCAACGACGCCCTCCGCACTCTTGGCCGCCGCACGTAACGCCCGCTGCAGCGCAACATGTCCGCAAAACGATTCGTCGAACTTGCGTTTGCCGACCGTCAAATACGTACCCTGCGCGACTACTGATTTATAGTCGGCCAGAACATACGTGTACGCGATCCGGTGGTCATCGGAGGCCGCCGCGAGGTATAACGTATATTTCACGCTAGCCGAACCTCCTTCGCGCACAGACGGCCGCACTTATCCTCTCCGACATCAAACGTTACGCGATCCCCCCGCATCAGGCGCGCCCCATTCGCGGCCGAAACGTGAAAAAATACGTCATCCGCGCCGTAAAGCGAGATGAAGCCGAACCCCTTCTCTGCGTTAATGTGCTTGATCCGGCCTTGCTTACGGCTGGACTCCGCTTTCTTGCGTCTTTGCCTCGGCGGTGCAACTGGTGATTTAGCGATGCTCGGGCCGATCCGCGAATAAACCTCCTCCATACCCTCACCCAGCCCCTGCCACGTTTTTACTGCTGAATACAACATTGTCATTCCTCCGATTCTTCTTTGTCTTCTTCCGGTTCCTCCGGCGCTGGCTCCGCCCATTGCAGGCGCGGCCCCTTAACGTCACCAAAGCGCGGATGCCAAACCAGTTCGCCTTTAAATCCACCGCCCGGCGTCGCTGTGTATTCGACGCGGCCTCGCACGTTGCAGTCAATAATCACCTTTTCAGCGTCCAGGCTGCAGCCGATTACACGGAGCAAGTGGCGCGCGTGCTCGTCAGCGATTTGCTTGAGCGGGTATGGTTCGTAACCGCAAAATCTGCGATCGAGTACCGCGCCGGACCCGTCTACGATTGTTACGTGAACTCGCGTTTTGTCCCGGTCCGCAAAAACTTGCTGATAAACGGTGATGGTCATTCCGCGTCATCCCCTTTTGCAAACTTGAGTATCCAAGTAACGGCAGCGAACCGACTCGGCCCCACGATAAACCTTGCAACGGACGTCCGCCTTGTTCATCGCTTTGAATAAAACGCACGTACAATCTCCGCAAAAATAAGGACAGTGACGCTTTGCATCCTCTCGTTTCTCATCCAATGTCCGGCCTCCTTCCGTCGATTTCTCGCTAATTTAACCACGCCAAAAAGCCCGGCAAGGTGGTCCACCTCCGAGCGATAGGAGCGCTTATTTCGCGCATTATTTACGTTATTTGCCGGCACCGTTACGGACGAACGTTTCGCTAGTAATCTCGTACGCCTCCGGCCAAACGCCCGCAGCGATGGCGGCCCTCAACGTAAACAGAACGATCCCGCGAATTTGTGCCTTGCTCACGCCCCAGGTCGCGGCCGGCGAGAACCGACGGCAAACCATGACGGACAGGCGCTCGACCAACGCGTAAAACTTCGATTCCTCCATTTTTGCGAGGTGCTGCGGCGCGTTTGCGTTGGCTTCGACAAAAAAGATAACGTCCCACATGGCGTCGTAGTCGCCCGGGTTCGTGAGGACAAACGGCTCGATCTTGAGCGGGCGCTTGTCTTCCGCATACATTACGATTGTGACGTGCTCGTCCTGGCTTATGGTAACAGCCATGTATTTCATCCATTCAGCGGCCTAGCAGTTTTGCCGTGGATTTTTCCTGCGTGTTGCCCGAGGATTTGCCGCCTCGTACGGCTTAATTAAAAAGCACCGCGAGCGCTCTACATGCCTGCAATCCCTCATAGTTGCCCGCGAAAATGATGCGCGGATTAACGACGATACGACGCTTACGGCTGTTGTGAATATCCTCAACAAAAGCGAATACCGGCTGCTCGTTTATTTCAATCGCCCGTAAAGCCCCCTTAAATTTGGTCGCGTTCTGATAGCCAAGAAGCAGCGCCAATTTGTCCAGCGTGATCGGTTTTATATCTTCGTCGTGCTTTTCAAGTGGATTGTAACAAACGATATTCATATTCCGGTGCACAAACGGAATCACCGAATACACTATGCCTAGCTGGCGAACCGATCGCCCCTTGCCGTATTTTTCATATAGGCTGCGCACCGTATCGCGGTAAACCCGAATGCGGTCGGCGTATTCACCTTTCGCAATTTTGCCGCGTTGGAAAACGTCCGGGCTCATGTAGATAGCGCCGTCTTCCGGAACTTTGATAATTGACGCGGCGAGCAGCTTCGAGAAAAACTCGTCAAATTTCGTCCGATGCAGGCCGATTAGCTCCGACATGGATTCGCGCGTTATCGGTCGGCCGTTAGGATGACGCAAAACTCCCTCGTAATCCGTATAGGTTCCGATGAACATGAGGCGCGCGAGGTCCGATTGAGTTAAGCCGTATTCCGCCCACTGCGCTTCCATCGTTACGCTCGACTTAAACAGGCCCCATACGTAGCCGCCATTTTCCGCCGAAAACTCGCCGATCGCCGAGCGGTTCCGTGCATAACGCTGCGCACTCTCCGCCTTAACCGGTAAAATCTCGAACCGGTGCGACATATCGACGCCGTCGGGCGAGATAACGCGGCCGTTACGGATTGATCCCCCGTTTAAAGTTGCGTTGATACGGCGGCCGTGGCGCTTTTCGATGCGGCGTGCGATCTGTTTTTCGAGGCGACGGTCGCGCCGCGCTTGTTCGCTCATAAGATACCTCCCTTTCGGGTCAGATTCGCAATATTTCATAGCCCTTTCAGGTCAAACATAAAACGACGAAAACCCCCGCCAAATAAAGCATCGCAGCATTTTGCTGGTTGTCTTGTGCTTATTATCTATTCTTTAATTTCTATTTCTTCGACGCGCACAGAATCTATTACGCCACCATGAGTTACTTCGGTGATTTCGCATCATGAATATTGTGGGACGAATCAAAGACGTGTCGCCGTCGCCTGTCGGCTCCGTCGGCCTTGTTGCTTACGCACCTGCGGCACCATATCCATTTCAACCGCGATTAAATTATCTATAAACTTCTGACGCGGCAGAAGATATGATGATTCCACAAGGCCCGGTTTTGGCCGCAGTGGTGAGGAGCGCAGCGACTCAAGCCTGTTCACGCTCGTTCATTGTGAACGTACGGGAACATACGCAATAGCCCGGCTTTTGCAGCGTCTTACCGCGCAAGTACAACGAGCTTCCGCCGCGCAAGTTCTTTCGCGGTATCTGCCGCATCGTACGCCGCAATGAGGGACGCAAGCCTTTCCGGCGTAAGGCCGATTTCGCGAATCAACAACGCAATTTGTTCGCCTCTTAGTGGGCGGCTTCCCTTTTCGATGTAATGCAGATGCGGGCCGGATACGTTCATGAGCGCGCCCATTTCGTCCAACGTCAATCCAAGTGCTTTCCGGATTTTGTGCAGCCCTTTGTGATCGATCCCCACTATCGTCTTCTCCTTTCGTGTTAATAAATTTTCTTACTATATGAACAAATAAAAAGAACCGCTCCCGTACCGCCGAGCATCCGGCGCGGTTGCGATTTTGCTTTAAATAGTACGTTCGTTATTTTTCTCGTAACATTTAATTAATACGTCAATGTTTAGCAGTTCTAATACCACGCAAGGCCCGGCTCAAGCTCGCCTCATGCATACCGAGACGCCCCGCAATATGGCGGTTCTTTATTCGATAGCCGCCGCGCAGGTCAACGGCGTATTCTTCCGTCCGTCCTCCCGCGAAATCCTCCTCTATGATCGCGCAAATCCGGCCAACGAGCGCCCGCTGCCTGCTCGACAAGTGGTTCATACCGGGATTAGCCCGGCCAAATAACGCGTAGAGCGGTCCGTAGTACCTCGGCGTCACGTATCGCGTTTCCCCGCCCCTTCTGACGCGGCGCATCCCGTCAAACTGATTTCGGTAATAGGCCGTCTTTGTGGCGCGATTGATGTAGCGGACGACCTCCCGCTCGGATCGGCAAGTGTCGACGCGGTTGAGTGCGTATTCTAGTGCCGCCTGCAACGCCGGCCAGTTCTCATTGACGACTTCCTCCGTCAGTAACTGCCACAGCGTAGGCCGCACGCCAATAATCCGCTCATAGGCCCGGCGCAACTCGTAGAACGTCGGAAGGTAGCCCGCGAGGTACTTCTCGTGTTTCGGGAAGTTTTCGACGGTTAATTTAATGCCGGTCCATTCTTCGATTGTAATCGCGAACTCCGAAAAGATGTACTCCGGCGTGTCCCGGCGCGTATGTAATCCGTGTTCCGCGAGTGTGTATTTGATTGTCGCCAGGCGGCCTCCGATGAGCCGCAAGCACCGAAACGCCACGTACATTTCCGGTTTCCCGAACGCCATGCCGGCCGGAGAACGAAGATAATCGTAGCTCATTGCTTCGCGTATCATACCAAAAATGCCCCGGTCCCCGGCCTCCTGGAACTTTTTGATCGCGTCGATAAAATTCAAGGCGATCCCCCCTCACTTTTAATTTAATACCGAGTCCCTGTTTTGTTAACGTCGGTATAAAAAATTTTTGAAACCACGCGAACGCACATTCGTATTATACCATATAAAACGCAAGCAAGCGGTGCCCGAACCGGATTGAACCGGCCGCCCGCTTGCGCAGCTTATATCGAAAACGCGGTGTTACCACCGAAATTAGCGTTGCCGGCCGGAACTGTTGGCGCAGAACCGACCGGAGAGGTACGGAACGAGATTCCGCCCCTTTTTGCCGAGCATTTGGCGCTACTCGGCTCTCTAAGTTGAACTTGGGTCGTCGCAAATTGCGACAAACGTCCCGCATGGCGTTGTATCACGCGTTTGGCTTCGCGGACACTACGGGCCTGAAACAATGGCCTGGCTGGGCCTTTACACTGTATATCCCCTCCGCTCATCAGCCGTTGGCGCGGCTGGCATCATCGGAGAGCGGTGGTTCGTTCGGCCAGGATTTGCCGCGTTACTGCTGCCTTGTACGCCATCAAGCGCTTGAAGCGGAGGGCCGGCGGCCTCTTGGCGGAGCGACCGCGTAGGAAGTCGAAACGCAACGCCCCGTACTGGTTCGCCTTTCGCGTGAAATAGGCGATGCGGTCAATAGCTGATTTTTGCATGTGCAAGCACCTCCAATAATTCGAGCGCGGACATGGCGGCGATTTCCTGGATCGTTAGTTTTTGCGGTAGATTGGCGTCAAACAATACGCTACCGGGATCGCTGACCGTCCGCAGCCCGCTCTCCGTTTCAATGACTCTCTCAACAACGAGATACGTGCCTGTGCCGGATCGATCCACGTAGACCGCGATATTTCCGTTTAATCTAATCCCGTCGTGGACAAGCACAAACGGTTCGCCAAAAACGTCGAGGTCTTCGCAAATCTCCGTGATTTTTACGAGGTTCACTCTAATCATCCCTCCAATGCCGCGATTAATATGTCTAGCTCGTTGTCGGCGGTGTAGATTTTATGGAGCGCCTTTAAACTAATTGGACTTTCCAGGCAAAGGCCGTCAGGGTCCGGCCCACTCTCCGACAACCGCGAAATAACCGCACACTCGGCCTCAAGATCGATCAATACTGCCAGGTCATCCCTAATCAAAAAAGCGTCGCATCCGTCAATTTTAATTTTCCGCATAGTTACGTCCTCCTTAAATTTGAAATAATAACCGTAATTCAATCCAATTCCCGCCTCGTGTACGGACGTATAGCCGCCTGTTGATAACTTTACCGACGCGGAACCTCATAGGCCCACGTCCTCTATCGTGAGTGTGACGTTCAAGGTTCGGCGAATCTCTTCGGATTTCTCCACACGCTTTCGGTAGTCTTCGCGCAGCGCATCAGTATGGTCGTTCAGGAACCGATGGAGCGGGGACATGCGTGCAACTTCGTCTTTGACAACGCGCCGCTGGCGGAGCACTTCTTGCAGACAAACGGCAGCCGCGTACCCCGAATCACTATCGAGGTCGTGCGCTTCAATGTCGTGGTAAATGGCAGTGACTTGACGGTCAAGTTCGGACTGTTTGCGGCTCAAGATCGAGAATGCCGAGTTTACTTCTTCCTGGAGAGTGAGCAGCGCGTCGAAATAAGTCTTGGAGTTGGACATTTTTGAAACCTCCTATACTTATATACGTATATTCGTTTATCTGAATCAAAGTATATACGCCTTTTAGTATAGAGTCAACAACTAATTTACGGATATACGGATATTCGGTTATAATTACAAAGAGGAGGCATGAACGTGCGAAAAATAACGATCCGATTAAATGAGGTTATGCAAGAGCGGGGATTAACTCAAACAAGACTCGCGGAGATGACAGGAGTACGCCAAGCGGCAATATCTGAAATGTCCCGGAATATTCGTGAACAAATCAATCTAAAAACATTGGAGAGGATTGCCGACGCGCTTGAGATAGACGACATATCGGAGTTGCTTTCGATCGATAAGCACTAGACTCTGTTTAAATAATCTCAAAGCGGTAAATTTAATCAATGGGGACGGGTACATACCGGCCGCCGACCGTTGAGGTTTGCGGCTATTTTTTTTTTACGGGGATGCCCTAACGGACCAGGAGGTCATCGATTCACTCGGCCGGCAAAACGAAAAGGAGAACGGGAAATGACGCAGCAGGTTTCTCATCTCTCCTCCGACCTACCAACAATAACGGCCGAAATCAACGCCTATAAGCGCGTCGCTGGCGAAGCAATTTTCGAGATTGGTCGTCGGCTCAAATCTGTTCGCGACGCTAAATCGGACAGCGCCAAGGCCGACGTAAGAAATCTCGCCCGACAACGTGAAGAGGCCGGCGGCTGGATTCGATGGCTTGAGGAGAGCGTTGATTTCAAACGAACGCAGGCGCACAGATTTATAACCGTCTACGAGGAGCTTGGTTGCGATGTTCCCACGTGGGAACACGTTAGCCTGCGGGTTCTTGACGAAATAGCAACGCTCCCTCCCGAAGAACGAACCCGGGGCCATACGCTTAAATCCGGGGAAACGAAAACCCCGGACGAAATGACCGTACGCGAGTTGCGCGAAGTCAAAGCGGCATTGAAAGAAGAACGCGAACGATGTGAGCGAGAACGGGAGGCGCGAGAACAAGCGGAATCTCACGCACAAAAAGCGGAGGCGGATTACGAAACGGTGCGCGATTTCACCGCACGTTTCCCGTGGAATTTACGGCGATATGGGCATTTTGGACGTGGAGGAGTACTAGCGGAAGGGTAAGCGATCGAGGGCGGTATTTTGACGCAAGAAAAACGCCAGCTTACGGAGAGTGTCCGTATGTGCTGGCGTTTAAAATTACGATGAAATTCGAATGAAGAAGCCGTTCAGGAATCCGATAAACTTGGCGGAAAGCGGGCCGTCCGTTATGGTAAACGTTGAGAAGATTACGTAGTTATCGCGCTCTGTCGCCGCTTCAATGTACGCCTTTCCTAACGTGTTTACGATCCCCTTTTCTAACGCGTTATCACCGTCGGCTGACATTCCCTTTGCCATGTGTTCGCTAAAATCAGCAGTCGACGGATTTGTCACAGCAAAGAGTATCGCAACTAATAATATAACGACAATCGCGCCGACGCGTCCTTTGCCGCTTTTTCGCGTTACCTGCGGCCCTGGCAACATATTCTCTTCCAAATTTTGGCCTCCTCTTAATTATTGGTTATATTTTACTATACTTCCACCGCGAATTGAACGAGAAAAAAAAGAAAAAAGCCCCCTGACGCAGTCCCTACGTATGTTACGCAAGAACCCGCCAGAGGGCTTCATATTATTTCGTTTTGAACGTACTATACACGCCAGTCCCGATCAGCGCGTACGTCGCAATATCCACGCCGATTTGCCACATGCCGAAGTCAGGCGCAACGCCGTATTTTTCGAGGATTTGGTACGCAAGACCGACGACAGCCGCGATAAACAGCGGATTTGTTAAACGCTCCTTCATCGTATTATTTCGCCTCCTTAAAGATTCCAGCGCGATCCAGCACCGTAATCATGCGGTAGAAATCGTAACTTCCGTCAGCGGTTGTGTCCAATACGCCGGCCTTCTTCGCATTCTCACACGCGGCCAGATTACGCGAAATTAGCGTCTTATTGCGTCGACCTAACGTTACCCCTCGGTCTGGAATAGAGCGGCTGATTTCGCGTAAAAGACACGGAATACGGGCGGGAGCCGGCCACCCCCGAAGAGACGCGCGGCTTTGAAAAAATTTCGCAGATATCAGCTTTTGGTACTTGCAGCGATGCGCTCCCGTGTGGTATATTATTTGGGCGGGAAGAAATTGTCGAAATGACTGTGCGGTGACAAACCGTTGATATAGCTGGTTTTACGATGACTGTGCGTCGACATTTCGGAATAAATTTGCGGGGCCATAGCTCAGCTGGGAGAGCGCATCGCTGGCAGCGATGAGGTCAGGGGTTCGATCCCCCTTGGCTCCACCATAATTACACCTTAAGGATCGTTAGCTCAGTTGGTAGAGCAGTTGACTCTTAATCATCTGGTCCAGGGTTCGAGTCCCTGACGATCCATAGAGTAAAACGGCAGAGATGCCGTTTTTTATTTATCTCGTGTTTTGCGGTGGTCACGGAAATAACGGTAATAAAGGTCCCTATTTAGACCAAAGAAGAAAGTTAACTTCTGCTCAAGTTTTCCCGCAGGCAGCGTCCCGAAATCTAACGGTTGTGATCGTCGTTATTTGCCTGGATCTAAGCAAAAAAGCCGGATTTTAGCGAAATAAGCGCCATGGCAACCGTTACGATTTGAAATCAACGTTCTTGGGACAAATAGCGGCCATGGCATCCGTTAGCATATTTGTGCGACTAGACGATGCAACGCTAGTAAAAAGAAGCCCCCTTATAACGGTTGCTTACCGCTTCCGCCTAAGGGGGCTTCTTTTTTTCATATATTAATCGATAAACCCAAGGTATTCCAGCATACGCTTCAGCAAAACGGCGCTTTGGGCGCGGGTAGCGAATTCGCCGGGAGCAAACGCGTTGTTTTTCGCGCCTTCGATCATCCCTGCCGCAAGCAGTTGCTTGACGGGTTCCTGAGCCCAGCCCGCGATGCCGGAATGGTCGAAAAAGCGCTCGAGCGAAAGGGGATCCGTTCCCGGCAATTCCCCGGCGAAGCTTACGGCGCGGGCGATCATGACCGCCATTTGTTCGCGGGTGATCGGCGAGTTCGGCTTAAACGATCCGTTCGGATACCCGTTAATGAGCCCGCCAGCAACGGCAGCTTCCACCGCCCCTGCATACCAGGCCCCCTCCGGAACGTCGTTAAAAGCGGATGGGCCCGTTTTTTCAAGAAGCCCTAAGGACCGTACGAGCATCGCTGAAAATTCGGCGCGGGTGACTTGACCGTCGGGCGTAAAACGCCCGTCAAAGCCGCCGGTCAGGACAAGCTTGTTCGCGAGCAGCTCAATTTCGGATTTCGCCCAGTGCCCATCCTGGACATCCGAAAAAGTGCGTTCCGATTGAACCACGGTGTACGTGCCGTTATGCGGCGCATAGATGAAAGCTTCGGTTCCGTCCCCTGCCGCTTGAAATACCGAAGGGACAAAATGCGCCCACCCGTTTGCATCGACCCGCACCGCGGTGGACTTGGCGGAATTAACCCCGGCGTCAAGCCTGATCGAGCGTTCCGTGTAAACCGCTCCCGTATCGGCCAGCTCCTTGCCGTCTAAGGAAAGCGAGAAATCTACCGGTGCCGCAAGCATTTGGCAGCCTTGTCCGGCCAGCGCTTCTTGCAGTTCCCCGGCTGCGGCATCCGTCTGTTTGCCGATGGCGGCGCTTAGGACCAAACCGCCCGGTATGCTGTCCATGACGTGCAGCGGCAAGCCGTAACTCGCCCCATTGGCGCGTATCCGCAGCATTCCCTCGGGCTGCCTCAGGAGCGACTCCCGCAGCGCTTCCGCGGGAAAATCGGTCACCATGATCGGATCCGAGCCGTTAACGGTTATGATAACTTCGCGTTCTGCACCAAATGCGGCGCTTAAGAGAGGGCCGTCCAGGATAAACCGCGTGACGGCTCTGCCGTCGCCCGCCGTTTCTTTTACGATAGCTGTCTGAACTTCCTTGCCGTTTATATAAATCCGTTCCCCCGCACTCTCCCCCGGAGCATTTACCGTTTTATCCGCCACGCCTGAAGAACCGTCGCGATGCGATCCCGAGGAGCCGGAACTCCCCGGGGTGCCCGGATCTGCAGGATCGGTCGGGTCAGTCGGATTATCCGGATCATCGGGGCCGCCCGGATTTTCCGCTGTGTCTTCGACCGTCATCACGATACGGCCCGTATCCGTGATCTCGCCCGCAGTTACATTAACGGTCAGGGAATAAGGTTTATAGCCTGAAGCCGTAAATGAAACGGTTTGCTTGCCTTCGGGAATGTTAAACAACGTAAAATTCCCTTGGCTGTCGGTCGTGGCGCTGCTGCCGTACACGGCAGCCGTGACCCCGGGAAGCGGGGCGTCCCCCGTTCCGTAAACGGTTCCCGTCACCGTTCCGGCGGTGGCCGGAGGCGGCGTTACGGTCACCTTTGCAGCTGCCGCAAAGGAGCCGTCCACGGTCGTGACCGTGATGTCGGCTTCGCCGGCCGCCACAGGAGCGACTTCGCCGTTTTGGCTAACCTCGGCCACCCCCGGAGCGCTGGAGCTCCAAATTACCGCAGGCTCGGTCGCGCCTTCGGGTTCGACGATAGCCGCAAGCTTCTGCGGCCCCTCGCCTAAGACAAACGTCAGCCGGTCCGGCTCCAGCCTTACGCCGGTGACGCGAACCACCGCCTGAATATCTTCGGCCGCAAGCCGGACGCTGCTCAAGGCCCGGATCAAGCCATGCAAATCCGCCTCATATACGTTTAAATACTGTCCTGCGGCAACGTTCGGAATGTCCTCCTCCAACCGGTACGCCGCCGCAGCGGCCGGAAGCTCGGCGCCAAGCAGCGGCCGAACATCCGCGGAATCAGTAAGCGTATAAGCAAACGTATGATCCGCCCCTTGGGGCTCTGCCGCTGCCTTGACGGATTTATAAACGGCGCCGGGGCCGACGCGGAAGGCGGCTAACTCGGGCGCTTGCTCTTTAACCGTCAACTGGAGCGTCGTACGATCGGTGGCGCCCCCGGCATCCGTTGCCGTGATATCGATGCTGTAGGTGCCGGGCTGCGCTGGCGTGCCCTGAAGTACCGCCGTATGCACCCCCGTACCGATTAGGCTCAGGCCGGCGGGAAGGCCGGTCGCGCTCCAGGTGATTCCGCCTCTTGCACCGTCAAATCCCGCAAGCGAAACCGAATAAGAGACAGCTTTGACCGCATCCGGCAATTCCACGGTCAGAATCGCCGGCCTGAGGTAAGGATACCCGCCGTTCACGTTCGGATTGATCGCCCACGTATTCGTAAAATCCCAGCCCGCATCCGTATATGTGGATTGCCGCTGCATCTCGCTCGTCTCGCGGGCGTTCGCTCCGCTTGGATCGCTGCCGGCCGTTACCCCGGTAGTAACAATGTCGAAAAAGGAGTCCGCAACGAAAGTACCTGCGAAATCGGCTAGGCCCACCAAGCCGGCGATCAACGAAGAGGATGTCCCCGCTAAATTGGACTGGTCGACATGACCTGCCGCATAAGTACGCTGAACGCTGCCATAAACGATATGAGGCACAAGGCCGGCAGATAAGAGATAATAATTATCGCCGGTCTGGTTCGATACGTTTCCTGACGCATACGAATCGCTGATCCCGCCCCTGCCTTGAGCGCCGACCAACCCGCCGACATAAATGTTGGGGGCCGTACCGCTAACGACGGATGCCAAAGAAAAGGAGCGAGTGATTTCACCTATGGCCCCTCCTGCCAATCCGCCGGTAACCGCAGCCGGATCAGCGTTCGTCCCTCCCTTGACGCTGCCCGTTGCATAAGCGCGGTCGATGCTGCCATCGCTCATCAGACCGACCAGTCCGCCGGTATAGGCGCCTCCCTCGATATGAACATCTACCCCCAGGTTTTTAATCACACCGGTGGAGCTGCCGAAAAATCCGACATTTTCCCGCTCATCGTCGATGACCCTGACCCCGGTGATCAAATGGCCCCTTCCGTCAAAAACGCCGCTAAATGCGGCATGCTCGTTGCCGCCGAAAGGAATCCAGCCATACCCGGCCAAATCAATATCGCCCAGCAGCAACAGGTTTCGGTTTAAATATGCCTCTTGATTCCGGTCGATATAAATCAACTGTTCCGCCGTGGATATTTGAACCCAGCCATCCGCTTCAGGCGAAGCCAGGCCGGCTTCGGCACGGACGGCTTCGGCACGGACGGCACGGATTCCCCACGGTTCAAATATCGTAAACATCATTAGTAAGGCTAAGAAAGCAGATAAGCGTTTTGTCATATTGGCTCCCTCCACATTTTGCAAACTCCCGTTTTTTCACAAATAACGGCTCTGGTGTCCCTTAGCCCACCAGGTCCAGTCCCTCTTCCCCCCTCTCTACCTACGAATTTATAGATTCTATAAGGGCTCAAGACCAAAAACAGTGCTTGACAAAATAAATGATGACGGAGGTGGAGGTAGGCTCTCCAAACCACTTTGCACCTTTATTCCTTTGGTTCAGGAAGCCAAGTCACCTGGTCAAACGGGATAATCGTGCAAAGCCTCCGGATAGCGAGTCTCGTTCCAGGCCACGGTCTGTTGCCGGCTTGACTGCCAAGCCCTGATGATTAGGTTGAATCTCTATAATCTTAAAAAATACGATTTTTTATTTTTAATAGTCGCATTTCATAGTGTAATATAGTGGCATGATCGTGATGTTTCATTTTTGTTTCAGATTTTAAATACAGAAGGAAGATGGGGAATGGAGTCATTATCGACAGAAAAAAATGAAATTGCCCGCCGTCAAGTGATCGGCTTTTCCCGGGAAATGAACAGTCTGGAGCACTGGTTGGCGGACCCCGGCAGGGAGCTGCGGTTATTTTCGGTTTCCGGCATCGGCGGCATCGGCAAAACAACGCTGCTGACGGAAATGTTTCATAAGGCCAAGCAAGCTTCGCTGCTGACGGTATGGCTGGACGGTCAGTCCGAGCTAACGACTTCCGGAGTTTTTTTATCCAGTCTGGAAATGAGTCTGCAAAGCGAATACGGCAGATTCAGGGACCCGGAGGTTCCCCTTCTGCCTTACCTGATTGCGGAGCTGTCCAAGCAGCGGTCCGTTTTGGTGATGGATAACTGCGAACGTCTGGACCTGATTGAAAGCTGGCTGCTTTCCAGCTTTTTGCCGAGGCTGAAAGACGCGGGGGCATTGCTCGTTATCGCCTCGCGAAACGGCCTTCCCCTTAAATGGCGTACGAATCCGCTTTGGGCCGGCCGCATTCAAACGTTCCCCCTCAAGCTTTTTTCGCGTGAAGAGATCCATGAGTATTTGCAAGATAGCGACCTGGAAGAGGCCGTGCAGAAGGAAATTGCCCAAAAAACGGAAGGTCTTCCCCTGCTGCTGGCGACAATCGTGGACTGGCGGCGTTCCCGGGAAGGGGATGTCCGGGAAATCCCCAGCATGCTTAGCGCCGAATTTTTAAAAGAGGCCGCTTCCCCTTCCCTGTACCAGGCGTTAACCGTCCTATCGCTGCTGCCGGCAGCCGATCAGCCCGCCATCAACTTATTGCTGGACGAACCGCTCAGCGCTTCCGGCTATTTTGAACTCGGCAAGCTGTCCTTTATCCGCAGCACCCCATACGGCCTGGCCCTGCACCATGTCGTCGCCCGCCTTTTGCGGGAGGAGCACGCCCGAAGAAACCCCAGCCAGTTTCAGCAGCTGCGCCTTGATGTGTTCAAGCTGCTCGCCGAACAATTCCGGCTGGCGGATAAGCGCCGGCAAATGCAGATTGCCGCCCATGTGCTGGAGCTTTACCGGGAGTTTCTGCCGGCTGCCCATGCTTACGCCGATTTTTCCTCCACCCTGAAGCCGCAGGAACACAGCCCTTATCGTGCGGAGGATTTGCCCCACCTCCAGCGGTTTCTGGCCTGGTCGATTTCCCACTCCGATTGGCAATCCGAGCTGGTCGATCCGCAAAAATATCACGAATTGCTGGAAACCATCGCCGCCAAACATCCCGAGGGGGTTTTTGTCGTGCGTGATCCGGGCGGAGTCCCGCTGGCGTTTTGCGCCGGCTTCTGGCTGCATGCCGGGACGATGCCGCTCATGGAACGTTGCGCTCCCCGGCTTCTGTCCATCCTTGGCGAGGAGGCCCCCGCGCTGCGCCGTCTTCCCGCGGAAGCGGCCGATACGATCTGCGTGCTGCTCGCCGCGGTGAACAGCCGGCACCCGCTGTACGGCCCAGAGGAGCTGGGCGCGTTGCTAATGCGGCAATGGCTGATTTTTATGACCCGCGGATTTAAGGGCATCAATATTACCGCAGATCCGCATTTAAGCAGCTTGTTTTCCCTGCTGGGCTTCAAGGAAACCGGCCGGATCAAACCCGAAGGGCCCGCGGAAACGGGAGAACTGACCCGCTGGGAACTCGATTTCCGGCAAGCTGCGTTTGAGGAGTGGGTGCAAAATGTGATCAGGCAGACCGGTCCCGCTGACAACGCGCCAAACGTGCCTCTGCCCGAAGCTGGGCAAAGCGCTTCCGTGGCGATTGACGGCAGAGCCGTAAAGCAAATGCTGGAGCATCTGTACGATACGGAGCAGTTGGAGCGGATACCGGCCGTTCGTGCGCTGCGTCTGCCCGCTGCCGCCGCGCAAAAATACGCGCTCGATCTTCTGACCGCCGAGCCGCCCGCCTACCCGTTAACGAAAACGGAACAGCAAATCCTTATGGCAAGTTATTTACAGAAAGAATGGAACAAAAACGAGCTCGCCGCCCGTTTCCATATGAGCCGGGCGACATTTTACCGCCATTCCCGGACTGCCCTGGAACATTTTGCGCTTGCTCTGACACGCCTGGTTTCAAACTAAAAGTCCGGTAATATACGCGGCCGATCCGTCCGGGGTCGGTCCGTTTTTTTCGCGCTGGGCCGGCGCTTCCTTCCCTTTTCTCCGCCAATCACCTCTATTCCCAACCCTGCATACCTATAAAGAACCATTCAAATTTAGAATAATTGTTCCGGCAGGAAAGTATGTTTTAATCAAAAGAGCTTGTAAACGGATACAATCCGGCAAGCTTTTTCGCTTCTCTATCCGCATACTTACTTTGGGAGGGAAAAAACATGGCCTTCATGAACCAGAAAGGTTGGCGGATTACGTCCGTCGTGTTGTGCATCGCGTTGTGCGGAGCTTTGCTGTTTGGCTGTTCGGGCAAAAGCAACGAAGGGGCCGGCGGGTCCGGAAAAACGACGATTACGGTCACGTACCGGGACGACGGCGCCGGGGAAAAGGGCACGTTTTACAAATGGATTAAAGAAGTTGCCGCTGGCTATCCGAACAAAAACGTGGAAATCAAGCCGACGCCGATTCAGGCGTCCGAAGGGGACTATTTTGCCAAAGTCGCTTTGGCTCTGAAATCGAAAGATACGGCGCCCGATATCGTCACGGAGGATACGTTTATCCTGAACTCCGATGCCAGCGCGGGGTACCTTGAACCGCTCGATGCACGGCTGAAGGAATGGGAGGATTGGACCAACGGCTCGTTTATCGAGGCGATGAAAAAAGGCGTGACCGCCAGCGACGGCAAGGTGTACGGGGTGCCTTACAATACCGATTCGCGCGGGCTTTGGTATAACAAGGAAATTTTCAAGCGGGCCGGACTTCCCGAGGACTGGCGGCCCAAAAACTGGGACGAGGTGCTGGACGCGGCCCGGACGATCAAAGAGAAGGAGCCGGACGTCGTGCCGATCTGGATGAACATGGGCAAGGCGACGGGCGAAGCCACCTCGATGCAGACCTATGAAATGCTGCTGTACGGCACGGGCGAACGGCTATACGACGACGCCGGGGGGAAATGGATCGTACAGAGCCAAGGCATCCTCGACGCGCTCGGATTTATTGAAACCGTGAACAAGGAGCAGCTCGGGCCGCCACTCTCCAAAGTGCTGAACGGCCAGGCCGGCAACACCGCTTCACGCGAATATTTGCCCCAGGGCAAGCTGGCGATTTCGCTCGACGGTTCCTGGATTACCGGCAATTATCTGGACACCGGGGCCGCCCCTTGGCCCGAATATAAAGACGTGCTCGGCTTTGCCCCGATGCCGACGAGTCAAGGCCAGGATCCCGGCACGATCACGCTGGCCGGCGGTTGGGCGTTGTCCATCCCAAGCAATGCCAAACATAAAGACGAAGCTTGGGAGTTCATCAAATATGCGTTAAGTAAAGAAAACAGCCAAAAACTCGTCATGTCCTCCGGCAACATTACGGTCCGGGCCGACGTGGCCAAAGATCCGGAATACACGAAAATGCCGTTTAACGAAATCGCCACGGAATATCTGCAAAACGCCGAGTTCAGACCGGCCCAGGAAAAGTACCCCGAGGTGTCCACGCAAATCCAAACGATGGTCGAATCCGTGGCAACGGGAACCTCTCCGGCCGACGCCGCCAAAAAATACGCTCAAGACGTCACCCGCATCGTCGGCGAAGATCATGTGATGCAAAAATAGCGGAGAGCGCTTTGCCTACCGGGGGAGGAGAACGATATGAGCAGCATAACGGCCGAACCGTATCGGCAAAAAAGAAACTCAATAACGTGGCTCTACTTTTTGCTTCCGTCCGTCCTCATCATGCTGATTTTCTTTATATATCCGGTGTTCCTGACCTTTTTCTATTCGTTCACGAACCTGGCCTTAACCGGAGAGTCCGCGAAGGAGCTGAAGTTTGTCGGGATCGATAACTATATCCATATGTTCAAGGACCCGACGGTTCGCATCAGCATCTGGAATACGCTGATTTTCCTGTTTGGCTCGGCGGTGATCGGCCAGCAGGTGCTCGGCTTTGTCATCGCTTTATTGATGAAGCATAAAAACAAGCTGTTCCGCCGCGTCATCGGCACGATCGTGCTGGCCGGCTGGGTAACTCCGGAAATCGTCTGCGCCTTGTGCCTGTACAGTTTTTTCGGGGACGAAGGCACGTTAAACTCAGGTCTCGCTTTTTTCGGCATCCCGACGGTCACCTGGCTGTTCACCATGCCGATGCTAACGATTATCCTAGCCAACATCTGGCACGGAACCGCCTTCTCCATGCTCGTGTTTCAAGCGGCGCTGGACGATGTGCCAAGCGAGGTCGAAGAGGCCGCCGTCGTCGACGGGGCCTCGAGATGGCAGGTGCTCACCCGGATCATCCTGCCCTATATTAAGGAAAGCTTTGTCACCAATATGATGCTCGTTACCTTGCAGACGCTTGGGGTTTTCGGGCTGATCTACGCCATGACCGGCGGAGGGCCGGGCACTTCGACGACGACGCTGCCGATCTTTATGTACAATCAGGCCTTTGTCAATTACCAGCTTGGATACGGAACCGCGATTTCCCTGCTGCTCCTGCTGATCGGAGTGGTGCTCAGCCTGTTCTATATCCGCTCGTTGAAATAACCTTTTGACAAGGAGACTTCGTATGAACGCCAAACAACGCAAAATCGTCTACAGGATGTTGCCGTACGCCATTCTTACCTTTATCGGCATCTGTTTCGTGCTGCCGCTGCTTTGGGTCATCGTCGCCTCGATCGACTCGAACGCGATGCAGACGCTTAAGCTGCCGCACCGGGTCACGGCGGAGAACTACATCGAGGTGATCACCAGCCGGGAAAATCAGCGCGCCTTCCTGATCGGGCTCATCATGTCGCTCGGCCAGGCGGTGCTCGTCGTCATCCTGGCCCTGCTTGCGGCCTATCCCTTATCGCGGTACCAAATGAAATACAAAAAGCCGTTCATGCTGACCATTTTATTTATGACCTCCCTGCCGATTACGGCGGTGATGGTCCCGGTGTACCAATTGTTCCTTACCTTGAATTTGTATGACCAAATTTACGGGGTGATTCTGTTTTACGTCGCTTCCTCGATGCCTTATGGAATTTGGATGCTGAAAAACTTTATGGATTCCGTGCCGCAGGACCTGGAAGAGGCGGCATGGGTCGACGGAGCGTCGGTGTTTACGGGCATCCGCAAAGTGGTTGCTCCTCTGATGATCCCCGGCATTTGCACGGTGGCCATCTTTACGTTCTCGGGAAGCTGGGGCAATTTCTTCGTTCCGTACATTCTGCTGCAGAATCCCGAAAATTTCCCGGCTTCCTTAAAACTGTACCAGTTCTTCGGACAATACGGGATGGTCGAGTACGGGAACCTGGCTGCTTTCTCCATTCTGTATGCGATCCCTTCCATCGTATTGTATATCCTTTCGCAGCGCTTTATGTCCAAAGGGTTTGGCCTTCAGGGCGGAACGAAAGGCTAAAAATGAAGCAGGGCTGCGTCCTCGAACGCGGCCTCCTTATTATTCAAATTCCATGTTCATTCCCTCGTAGTGTGCGGCCATGTCCGCGCAGATCTCCGCCATCCGCCGCACAAGCCGGTGGGGTTCGCGAATCTTCAGCGCTTTGCCGTAAGGCAGCAAATAGTACGGCACATAGGTATGCAAGGCGGAAGCATCCATTTTGAATTCCGCCTCCCCTTCACTCCGCCGCACCAGCGTGTGCCCGAACATCCAATGGTTTTGCAGTTCATTTAAGATCCGGTCATGTCCGGCAATGCGAACGGTAACCAGGGACTTCTCCTGCAGCGAAGGCGGGAGCAAACCGCCCAGCAAAAAATCTTTCGCGGAGAAATCCGCCGGCCGTTCAAACCGGTGATCCGAAGGCTCCAGGCGGACGATGCGGTCTACCCGGAAGCTGCGCAGCCCCTGGCGCAGGCGGCAAAATCCGACCGTATACCAGGTCCCCTTCCAGTGGATGATGCCATAGCAATCAAACACGCGGCACTCCATAGCCGAATCCTTGCCCCGCGCATACTCCATAACAAGCTACCGCCCGCTCCAGCGCGGCGGAAAACGGATATCCCGCCTCCCTGGCGAATATCGAAGCGTGCACCAGCGCTTTCTGCTCGTCTGCGTCAAACAGCAACGGCGACTCCATAAAATCGCCGAGAATCCGATAGCCTCCGTTAGGTCCGGAATCGGCGGTAATCGGCACGCCGCTGGCGCATAGAGAGTCAATGCAGCGGTATACGGTTCGAATGTGGATTTCCAACTCGTCCGCCAGCTGCCGGGCGGTCATTTTCCTTCCCGACCGGAGCAGCCAAAGAATGGATAGCATGTTATCGACTTTGGACATAATGACAGCTCGCTTGCGGGGCCGCGTCTTAAATTGAAGCGTACTTCGAACTTTGAATATCGGACTTCGGACTTCGGATGGGCCAAGCGCCGTTTTCGGTTCGCCCAGTTTCGTTTAAACATGACCATCGCTTTCATTTGCAGCATATGATGAAGCAAGTTGACTTCAAAGCAGGTGGTGTGCTTGACAAAAAGAAAACGAAAGACGAAAAAAACGGACGATGGGATAATTACCGCTAGTGACCTGGCCATTATCGGAGCCGGATTCGCCGCCTTGGGCAACTTTTTCGAATTGCTGTCCCTGCTGAAGCTGCGCGAGGAAGAGGCAGCCGACGGGACGGCGGCGAAGGACCCTAAGCCGAAAGGATCATAACAATTTCAAAATGTTCATAAAGGGATCAATAAGAAAAAAAGGCGCGGGATCACCTGCCCAGGGCGCCTTTAAGTGCGTGTGAACTATCTCTTCAAGAGTTTCGCGATAGCTTGGCCACTTTCAACCGCCATTTTCTCCACTTCATATATACAATCACCAGCAGCAGAGCCCCAAGGCCCATAAAGAAATATTTCAGATATTTCTCCACCAGCCCGATCGCGTATTGCCACTGCTCGCCGAACACGAATCCGATGCCTACAAAAGCGGTGACCCATATAGCTGCCCCGGTATAGGCATAGAGGGCAAACGTGCGGTAAGGGATGCGAATGATGCCTACGAAATATCCGAAAAACTGTCTGACCCCCGGCACAAAAAAATTGATCAACAGCATTTTGTTTCCATATTTCTCATAAATGCGCCTGGTTTTCTCCAAGTGGGAAGGTTTCAAAAATATCCATTTGCCGTAGCGCTCAACGAGCGGCGCCCCGATCCGGCGGCCAAGCCAGTACGTAATCGTTACGCCAATCACCGATCCTGCGTAACCGGCCAGCAAAGCCGGAACGAATTGGAGTACCCCTTTATAGGCCAAATAACCGGTATATGTCAGCGTCGTTTGCCCCGGCGGCAACGGCAGCGCGATAAAATCCACCGGCAGTCCGAGCAGCAGTACAAAGTAACCGTAATGCTCGAACATCCGCTCAATCCAAGCCAGCACGTTCATGATCGTTCTCCTTTTATGAGTTCAAGGCGCCGCCATCAATTCGCCCTATTCTTTTTTATGTTAACAGTATACGCGGAGAATTTCCAATCCAAAATGGCCCTAGGGCGGGTTCCATCCTGGACCGGGGGCCGGGGGAAGGGAAAGCTCGAATCCGTAAAATAGACGCCGCTCTAACGGACCCACGTGACTCTTGGCTCAAAACCAGTGCATCCGGGCCGATTTAAAGTAAATAAGATCATCTGTGTCCGTCCTTCGTGTTTTATATGTTACAAACCTCCGTTTTTTCGAAAATAACGGCTCTGGTGTCCCTTAGCCCCCTGAACCCTCTTCTCCTCCCCTCTCTACCTGCGCATCGCCCTCTACCACGCCGGAATTTTATAACTCAACTTTCGCAGAGCAAAAATCAGCTTGAGTCCTTGAGCTGAAGGTGTTCAAAGATTTAAGATACGCGGACAGAAGAGGTGCCTGGCTCAACCTTATAATCCTTGCTTGCCTTGCCAGTCAAGTCGAAAACCGATCTCGGCTAGAAACGCGGAGGGGCGTTGAAAGCTTGAGGATAGGGAAGTGGGGTGGGCGGCAGATCAACACTCGCTGTCCGGACACTTTGCACGATTATCCCCTTTGATCAGGTAGCAGAGAGAAAGACAAGCTCGGAGAAAAAATATTTGGTGGAGAAGCAGATAGGTTCGAGATAATTTAAACGGGCATAGAAGAAGGAATCAGGTTTAGGGGAGGTAAAACAGACCGGACAGGAGACCAAGACAGGAGATCAAGGACAAAACGCGAAGGAAACGAAAAGACCGTGATTTTGCTGTAGCCTGAACCCTTCCGTCTGCAGCAAAGCCCGCACTGTTCATGCTAACCCCTACCCATTAAGTTGTACTGCATCAAGTAACTCCCACCGTTCTAGCGTCTCGATCAGGCCGCAGCTGCAAGAGGCTGGTTCGGTTGGCGTGCGATCAGCCGGCGGTAAGGGATCGCGGGAATCGCCACACACATTTGCAGTAACTGCTGCCGCATCGTTTCTTCCGCTCCGGGCCGTCCTCCTTGCAGGCGCAGCCGGCGGCGTCCGGTGTATTCGTTTAGGTACGCCTGCAGATGCTTCAGTCCCAAGGCTCCATACGTACTCTTCAACGATTCCCACGCCTCTCTCACCACTTTCCGCAAGGGCGCATACAGCCGAAAGGCCTGAGGGAACAACTGCACCTCCGATGTACAGACATCCACATGCCCATTGATAAACGTGTTTAGATCGTGACGGTTTGCCCTTTTTTCGCCTCCCCGCTTATACGGCACCAGGCGGATCTTGACCTGTTCCGGCTCGCCCGACTCCGTGACCGTGCAGCCCGCTACGACCGCCGAGGCGTACGGATGCGAAAGCTGACACCGGGACGGATTACGCCCGTACTGATCGCTATTCACCTTCACGTCTCCGGAGAGCAGCTCCCGGGCATCGAACTCCCCCACGGCATGACGTATTTTGTGCAGCACCGACCAGGCGGTCTTGTAGGTGACCCGGATCACCTTGCTCAGCCGCAGCGCCGAGATGCCGCCTTCAAGCAGGAATAAATCCAGGGCCTCGAACCACTTGAGCAAGGGCAGATGCGTTCCTTCAAAAATCGTACCGACCAAAGGCGATGTTTGATGCTTGCACTTTACGCACTCGAACAAGGGGATATGCCGGGAAGTCAGACGGCTGCACCGGGTGTAAGTGCAACGCGGGCAGACGAAGCCGTTTGGCCACTTCATCGCGATTAGCGCCTCCATGCAGGCCTGCTCGCTGTTAAAACGACTGCTGAATGGTTGAAGTTCCGTTTCCGTATTGACTTCCATGCCCGCTCGCCCCCGAATCAAGAATACACGAACATAAATTCCATTTATTTCATTATACCAAACCTACGTTCCCTAATCAAGCCAAAAATCTCACCTGCACCGCCTCATTTTTTCCTCATCTTTTTTTGTTTTTTCTTCTCTCTTTTTTGGAATCCTTGCTCTAGCCCCCATCCCCTGTTCCCTGAGCGAAAGGAATAATCGTGCAAAGGCAGGCAGCATGCAGGAACATCAAGAGTTTAATAATCTTAAGGGGCAAAAACCGAGCCTGAGAAGGCAGTCTCCCCTGGCTCGGTCCTATAAAGCAACCGGTTTATCCAAACCGGCCGGAAATATAATCATCCGTCCGTTTTTCCGACGGATTCGTAAAGATCTTGCTGGTGTCGTCATATTCGACCAGTTCCCCCATGAGGAAAAACGCGGTTTTTTCCGATACCCGCGCAGCCTGATGCATGTTGTGGGTTACGATAATAATGCAGTATTCGAGTTTTAATTCGGCGATCAGTTCCTCGATTTTGGCGCTCGAAATCGGATCCAGCGCGGATGCCGGTTCGTCCATCAAAATGATGCTCGGATTAACGGCGATCGAACGGGCGATGCAAAGCCGCTGCTGCTGGCCGCCGGACAACGCGAGCGCCGAGCTGTGCAGCCGGTCCTTCGTCTCGTTCCAGAGCGCGGCTTTGATGAGCGACTCCTCTACGATCTGATCCAGCTTTTTCTTGTCGCGAATCCCGTGGTAACGCGGTCCAAAAGCGATATTTTCATAAATCGATTTGTGAAACGGGTTCGGCTTCTGCCATACCATGCCGATCTTTTGCCGCAGCAGCACGACGTCGGTTTTCGGATCGTTGATATTGTCGTCCCCGATCCAGATGTCCCCGGTGATCCGCGCGCCGGAAATCAAATCGTTCATCCGGTTCAAGCTGCGCAGGAACGTCGATTTCCCGCAGCCGGACGGGCCGATTAACGCCGTCACCTGCCGTGAGGCGAAGTCGAGTGAGATTTCTTTCACGGCCTGCTTTTCTCCGTAAAACACGCTCAAGTTTTTGGTGGATAATGCGGTATTTTGCACCTCGGAGCCCTCCTATTTCGTAGCCGTAAATTTCTTGTACATCAGGCGGCCGACCCAACGTGCGAGCAGGTTGAACAGAAGCACCGTGATGATAAGCACGGCCGAAGCGCCTGCGGCGATTTCGGGAGCATCCGGAGCCAGCCCTTCGGAATTGATCTTCCAGATGTGGACGGCCAGCGTCTCCGCCGGGCGAAACGGATTCAGCGGCGACGTTGGACTGAGCGGGTTCCAGTTCCCGAAATCGAGCCTCGGGCTGCTCATGCCGGCCGTAAACAGCAGCGCCGCCGCTTCGCCAAACACGCGGCCCGCGGCCAGAATTGTCCCGGTCAAGATCACCGGCATCGCGATCGGCAGCATAATCGATTTGATCGTTTTCCATTTGGACAGGCCCAGCGCCAGACTTGCTTCCTTCTGCGCTTGCGGCACGCTGGCCATGCCCTGTTCGGTAATCCGCACCATCAGCGGCAGGTTGAACACGGTTAACGCCAACGCCCCGGAGAACAGGGAGAAGCCGAAGCCAAACACGTTAACGATCACGAGCAGACCGAACAAGCCGACGACAATCGACGGAAAAGAGGACAGCACCTCAACGATCAGCCGGATAAAAGACGTCAGTTTGCCCGGTTTCGCATATTCGCTCATATAAATGCCCGCCCCGAGTCCAAGCGGAATCGTGATAATCAGCGTCAGAACAAGCAGGAACAGGGAATTGAACAATTGCGGACCGATCCCCCCGCCCGCCTTGATCGTTTCCGGCGGAGAGGTCAGAAAATCAAAGCTGACATGCCCGAGCCCGCGGATTAAAATAAATCCGAGCAGCCCGGCCATGATCAGCACAATAACGCCTGCCAGCGTAACAATGACGGCAGTGGCGATTTTATCTGCGGTTTTTGCACTCATCGCTTTGCTCTCCTTTCCAGCCCACGTACAATAAAGACGAAGACGAAGGTCATCAGCATCAAAATCAAGGCAAGCGTCCACAGCACGTTGTTCTGCGTCGTTCCCATGGCCGTATTGCCCATGCTGAGCGTGATGACGCTGGTCAGCGTGGAGGTGGATTCAAACAGCGAGCGCGGAATGTGCGGCGCGTTCCCGATGACCATCTGTACGGCGAGCGCTTCCCCGAAGGCCCGGGCCATCCCCAGCACGACCCCGGTGAGCAGCGACGGCATCGTGGTCGGCAGGACGGTCCGCCACAACGTTTGCCACCGCGTGGCCCCAAGTGCATAAGAACCTTCTTTCAATCCGGGAGGAAGAGCGGTGAGCGCATCCGTGGCGATGGAAGTAATCGTAGGCAAAATCATAATCGACAATACCGTCGCCCCCGCAAAAATGCCCAGGCCCTGTCCGGGAAAAATATCCCGGTAAAACGGGACGATCACGCTCAGGCCGACAAAACCGTAAACGACCGAAGGAATCCCGGCCAACAGCTCGATTACCGGCAGCAGAAATTTTTTGCCGAATTTAGGCATAATTTCGACCATGAACAGGGCTGCGCAGATGCTGAGCGGCGCCGCAATGACGGCCGCAAGGATCGAAGTGCTGAACGATCCCAAAATGAATGGGAGCGCTCCGAACACCGGAGGAACTCCGTCCGGTCTCCACTCCGTGCTTCCGAAAATTTGGCCGATCGAAATCCCGTCCTGAAAAAAGGTGCTTAGACCTCTGGTTGAGACAAAATACACCATCGAAAATATCGTCACAACCAGCAGCACGATGCAAAATGACGTAAATATTTTACCGGTCCATTCCTCTATAATGTGCGGCTGTACTTTTTTGTTTCCGCCGGATTGAGCCATGAAACCTCTCCCTTTACACAGCACAGAAAGAGGCAGAAATGTCCGCCTCTTCTCTCTGCCGATATGATGTTATCGAATATAGTGTTGTTTATTTGGTAATGTTGCCGTCCACATCGCGTTTAACTTGCATTTTGCTGATCGGGATATAGCCGAGTTCCACAACATCGCCGTTATCGCCTTGTACTTCAGGGGAGACCATATAGTCCAGGAACGCCTTAACGACTTCGTTCGGCTCGCCCTTCGTGTACATATGCTCGTAAGCCCATACCGGATAAGTGCCGTTAGCCACATTGTCCACTGTTGCTTCCACGCCTTCGTATTTCACAGCTTTTACGGTTTCATCCAGGTAGGAAAGCGCAAGATAACCGATGGCTCCCGGCGTTTCGCCGACAAGCTTCTTAACCGTACCGGAGGAATCCTCTTGGATCGAACCTTGCAGGTCTTCCGTCTTCGTGCCAAGCGCGTATTTCTCAAAGGTGGCGCGCGTACCGGAGCTCGAAGGACGGTTTACGATTTGAATCTTTTGATCCGGGCCGCCCAGGTCTTTCCAGTTCGTTACTTTACCCGTAAAAATTTGCACCAGTTGATCTTTCGTAAGGTTGTCGACCGTTACATCCGGATTTACTACAGCGGCCATAGCGACAACCGCTACTTGGTGGTCAACCAGTTCGGAAGCTTGAGCGGCTTCCAGCTTCTCTTCAGCGAACACGTCGGAGTTGCCGATGTCAGCCTGTCCGCCGGAAACTTGCGTCAGCCCCGTGCCGCTGCCTCCGCCTTGAACCTGAATGGATACGTTCGGATTTTGCTCCATGAATTTTTTCGAAACTTGATCTACCAGCGGTTGAAGCGCCGAGGAACCTACAGACAGGACCGAACCGGACAAATCCGAAGTCGCCTTGTTCCCGCCATTGTTTGCCGCTGCCTCGCTCGTCGCACCTCCATTACCGCCTTCAGCACCCGAGGTGTTAGTTTTCGCGTTGCCGCCCTGACCGCAAGCCGCCAAGGTCAAGCTTAATACCAAAGTCAAAACCATAAGCATACTCTTTTTCATTGTCTCAGGTTTCCCCCTTATTTGTTTTACAACCTGATTATAGGCGGCGAAGATCAATCCCGTGTTTTCGTAATGTAAACTTTGTGTAAAATGCACCTGGCGGTTATCCCTTAATTTCGACAATGGCAAACAAAAATAAACACTCCCTTAATTAAATACAGGGAGTGTTTATTCAAATCCGGCTATTCGAGTTCTCTCGTATTTTTGGACAGCAGCCCGGTCAGTTCCTTCATAAACATATTGATATCTTTAAACTGGCGGTACACCGAAGCAAAACGAACATAAGCCACTTCGTCCACGGGATACAATTGCTCCATCACCAGTTCGCCGATCTCGCGGCTTTCCACTTCGGCATTGGCCGAATGGCGCACGGACCGCTCCACCTCGGACACGATGCTTTCCAGCCGCTCCACGGAAACGGGGCGTTTCTCGCAAGCCCGGATCAACCCGCGCAGCATTTTCTCGCGGCTGAACTCCTCGCGGCTTCCATCCTTCTTGATGACGATCAGCGGCATTTCTTCCACCATTTCAAAGGTCGTAAACCGCCGGCTGCATTGCTCGCATTCCCGCCGGCGGCGGATCGACCTGTTTTCGTTGGCCGGCCTTGAATCCAGCACCTTTGTCCCCAAATAATCGCAATACGGACATTTCAACGCAAGTTCCCTCCTTTCCAAAAAATGCAATTTACATTAATGCCAATAAATAACTTCAAAAAAAAGTAATGAAGTTGATAGTCCCGGCACATAATACTGTTACCAACCACAAGGAGGTGAACATCATGGCACAAAATAATAACTCTTCGAACGACCTGGTGGTTAGACAAGCTTCCGGAGCATTGGATCAAATGAAATATGAAATCGCTCAGGAACTTGGCATCTCTTTCCCACAAGACGGATATGCTGGTAACCTGACTTCTTACGAAAACGGTTCGATCGGTGGTTTCATTACGAAACGCTTGGTTACCATCGCTGAGCAACAGCTGGCTGGCCAAGCTGGCCAATTCAGATAAGCCGATCACCCCGAAGCATTGACAGGCGAATTGACGCCCGTCAGTGCTTCTTTATTATCGTACCAGCGATCAAAACTCGTTGTAAATGTCGGAATACTGTTTATAGTAATGCGTTACCCGTTGCACATAATGGCGGGTTTCGCCAAACGGAATGTTCTTGGACGTTTCCAGACGGCCGTCCCATTTCCCGCTTTTGATCCAGTTTTTCACATTGGTCGGCCCGGCGTTGTAAGCGGCGATCATGGCGATCGCATTGCCGTCAAACTGCTCCGACAGCGACTTTAAATACCAAGTCCCGATTTCGATGTTGGTCCCGATCTCATTTTGCACCTGATCGAGCGACGTATCGGGCAAGCCCGCCTTCGCAATGACCCAATTCGCGGTGTCCGGCATGATTTGCATAACCCCTAAAGCTCCCTTTTTGGACTGGGCTCCGGGCTTGTAATTGGTTTCCACTTTTATAATAGCCGCCACGATAAACGGATCGATGCCGTTGTTTTTCGCGTGATAACGAATTTCTTCTTTATAATAAATCGGATAAAACAACGAGAGCCAAGCGGAATTAAAAAAGATCAGAACGATAAACCCCAGGAATAACAAAAGCAGCACTCTTTTTTTGCGAAGCCACCTCATAGCATTCCCTGATCCCGCCAAAACTCGTCAATCTGACGTTCCGTCTCATCCAGTCCACGGCTGTTGTCAATCAAGATATCCGCCCTTTCTTTTTTCAGTTCGATATCCATTTGCGCATTCAGCCTGCGTTCCGCCTCATCCCGGCTTAGGCCGTCCCGCTCCATCAATCTGGCCAGCTGCAGATCCCGCGGCACGTAGACTACCATAATCCGTTCGTAAAACCGCTCCAGTCCCGATTCGTACAGCAGCGGAATATCCGCGACGACAAGGCGGCGGGGAGCTGCGGCTTCAAGCGCGTCCAGGCGCTGTTTCATTTCGGCGCGAATCGCCGGATGCGTCAGGCTTTCCAGCGCTTTTCGCCGCTCGGGGTCCGCGAACACGATTTCGCCCAGCTTTTTGCGGTCGAGCGTCCCGTCCGGGTGCAGTACGGCTTGTCCGAAGCGCTTCGCTACCGCGGCCAGCACCGGATGCCCGGGCTCCATGATTTCCCTGGCGATGACGTCCGCGTCGATCAGGGCGGCTCCCCTCTGAACCAGCATGCGGGATACCGTGCTTTTGCCGGTGGCGATGCCGCCGGTCAGGCCGATGTTCATCCTTTCAACACCTCACTGTTTTCGCTTACGCGGGAAGCGGGCCGTCCGGGTTTAACTTTGCTTTGCTCGCGGCCGGGGCGGTATGGCTTTTGGCATTTGGGGCAAAAATGGGTTCCCCGGCCGCCTACGACCGTTTTTTCCACCGGATGCCCGCATTCGAGACAAGCCTCGCCGGTTCGTCCGTAGATGCGCAAGGCATGCTGGAACATGCCCATCTCCCCTTGACCGTTCACATACGATTTAATCGAGGAGCCGCCGGCGTTCACCGCTTCGTTCAGCGTGGCCACAATCGCATCGTGCAAACGGTCAAGCTTAAGGCCGCTAAGCTTGTCCGCCGGATGCTCCGGATGGATGCCGGCCCGGAACAAGGCTTCATCCACATAAATATTCCCCAAACCGACAACATATTCCTGGTTCAGCAGCACGGGTTTGATTTTCGTCTTCCGCCGCGACATCAGCTGCCGGAACACCTCCGGCGTAAAGGAAGGGTCCAGCGGTTCCAGTCCCAGTTTGGCCAAAGGCTGATTCGTAAATTCCTCCCCCGGCGGAAACAAATGCATCGTGCCGAACTGCCTTACATCCTTATACCTCAGCTCCGTGCCGTCCGTAAATTTGAAAATCACGTGCGTATGCTTTTCGACGGGCTCACCCTCGCCATACAATCCGTATCTGCCTTCCATACGCAAATGGGAAACGAGCACAAGCCCGTCCATCACGATCCGCAAAAACTTGCCCCTGCGGCCGATTTCCACGATTCTATGGCCGGCAAGCTCCGTCTCAAACCGCTGTACATCGTCCGGCCGCTGGATGATTCGCGGCAGGGACACCTTGACGGAGCGGATCGTTTTCCCCACGATCAATTCGGTCAGCGTTCTTCTGACCGTTTCCACTTCCGGCAATTCCGGCATACCAAGTCACCTCTTAACTCGTTTTACTTCGCTTCGTACCAGTTGACCCCGCTGCTAACCTCCGCCTTCAGCGGCACGGACAGCTTGATCGCGTTCTCCATCGTTTCCGGCACGAGCTTCTTCATGATGTCCAGCTCCTCCGGAGGGACTTCGAATACCAATTCGTCATGCACCTGCAGCAGCATCCGGCTCTTCAGGCCGTGCTCGTACAGAGCTTTGTCCATTTTCACCATCGCCAGTTTGATGATATCCGCCGCCGTTCCCTGGATTGGCGTATTCATCGCGGTGCGTTCGGCGAACGAACGCAAATTGAAGTTCGACGCGTTGATTTCCGGCAAATAACGCCGCCGTTCCAGCAAAGTTTTAACGTAACCGTCGCGTTTGGCGTCTTTGACGATGTCGTCCATATACCGGCGGACGCCCTGGAACGCGTCAAAATATTGCTCGATAAAGCGAGCCGCTTCCTTCCGCGTAATGTTCAGGTTCTGGGATAATCCGTAGTCGCTGATCCCGTACACGATGCCGAAGTTGACCGCCTTCGCCGAACGGCGCATATTCGCGTCCACCTCGTCCGGCCCGACGCCAAAGACGTCCATCGCCGTCTTCGTGTGGATGTCCATATCGTGCAGGAAGGCCTCCTGCAGTCCCTTGTCGCCGGAAATATGGGCCAGGACGCGAAGCTCGATCTGGGAGTAGTCGGCGGCGAGAATAAACCACCCTTCCTCCGAAGGAACGAACACTTTGCGGATTTTGCGGCCTTCCTCCAGGCGGATCGGAATATTTTGCAGGTTCGGATATTGGCTGCTTAAGCGCCCGGTGGCGGCGACCGTCTGCCGGAAATACGTGTGCACCTTGCCCGTCCGCGGCATGATTTCCTTCAGCAACCCTTCCACATAGGTGGACTGCAGCTTGGCCAGCTGGCGGTATTCCAGAATAAACTGAACGATCTCGTGATACGGCGCCAGCTTCTCCAGCACCTCCGCGTCGGTGGAATAACCTGTTTTGGTCTTTTTGATGACCGGCAGCCCCAGTTTATCGAACAGAATTTCTCCTAATTGTTTAGGTGAATTCAGGTTGAATTCCTGCCCGGCGATTTCATAAATTTGCGCCACCAGCTTGTTGATCTGCGCTTCGAACTCAACTCCGAGCTCTTTCAGGTCTTCCCGGTTGACGGCTACGCCCTGCTTCTCCATATCGGCGAGAATCCGCGACAGCGGCATCTCCAGGTCGTAGAACAGCCCGTGCATCTCGTATTTCTCCAGATCGGCGCGCTGGAGCGGAACGATGCGCAGCAGGGCGTCCCCTTTGCGGGCCAAATGCCGGCCGAGCGTCTCGGGATCGGGCACCTTGAATTTCGCGCCTTTGCCGTATACGTCTTCATCCGCAGGCATGTGCGGAAGCCCGTATTTTGCGGCCAGCCCGCTGATCGTCTGGTCGTTTTCCGTCGGATCGAGCAAGTAAGCGGCAAGCTGGACGTCATGTTCGGCCCCGGCAAAAGCGATCCCCTGCCAAAACAAGGCGAGGTCGGCGCGGTGCAAATCGTACCCCCGTTTAGGCACGTTTTCGTCCGCCAGCCAGGACAGCACGTCCGCCGCTTCCTCCCGCTTCAACAATTCAAAGGGCAGGAAGAAATGCCGCTTCGGCGTCGACAGCAGCAGTCCCATCAGCGTAGCATGGTGCGGATTATCCCCGTAAGATTCGATGATGATCCCTTCGACTTCCGCAAGCTGCGCGGATACTTCCGGCAAGGTGTCCACGTCCACCATCGTCACGCTGACGTCCTCCGCCGCCTGCGCCGCCTCCCCATCCGCCGCGGCGTTCCCGCCCGCTCCCGCGGTAAAGGACAAGCGCTCCAGCAAAGATTTGAATTCCAGCTTGCGCAGCATCGGCACCGCTTTGTCCTCTTCGATGCCGGAGAACTTCATATCCTCCCAGGACCGCTCTACCGGCACCTCGCGGAAAATCGTCGCCAACTGCTTGCTCAGCCGCGCATCCTCGGCATGGTTCACGAGATTTTCCTTCATTTTGCCCTTGAGCTCATCGGTATGGGCCAAGACTTCCTCCACGGAGCCGAATTGATGCAGCAGCTTCAGCGCCGTCTTCTCCCCGATGCCCGGCACGCCCGGGATATTGTCGGACGCATCGCCCATCAGCCCCTTCAAGTCGATGATCTGCAGCGGCTTAAGCCCGTAGCGCTCCTCGATTTCCTTCGGCCCGTAAGGCTCCACTTCGCTAACGCCCTTGCGCGTTAGCGCCACCTTGACCCGGTCCGTGACCACCTGCAGCATGTCCTTGTCGCCGGTGACGACAAGCACTTCGCGGCCCGAATCCTCGGCCTGCTTGCTGATCGTGCCGATAATGTCGTCGGCTTCGTACCCGGGGAGTTCAAACCAGGAGATGCCGAAGCTTTCCAGCAGATCCCGCATCAGCGGGAACTGTTCCGACAGCTCCGGAGGCGTCTTGTCGCGCCCGCCTTTATACTCCTGGTAGCCTTCGTGGCGAAACGTCGTTTTGCCCGCGTCAAACGCCACAAGTATATGGGTCGGCTGCTCCTCCTGAATGAGCCGGAGCAGCATATTGGTAAAACCGTAAACGGCATTCGTATGCAGCCCGCCGGAGTTCGTCAGCGGCGGCATCGCAAAAAATGCCCGGTAAATAATGCTGTTGCCATCTATAAGGATCAATTTATCCATACGACACCTCGTCCCGAGTGTTTTGTTCCTGTTACCTATGATAACACAGCGCGCCCCCGGTTAACACCGCGATGCCCCGCAAATAGCGCAAAAACGATAAAACCGGCAGCGGCCTGCATCTTATGCAAGCAACTGCCGGTTGATCAACCGGTATATAACGTGTTTTTGGCACAATCTTACTGATTCAGGTCCGGGCGGTGTCCGGTGACGAGATACACCGCGCTTTCGCCGATGTTCGTGGCATGGTCGGCGATCCGCTCGATATACCGTCCGACCAAGGTAAGCAGCATCGCCTGCTGCAGGGAATCCGGATTTTCGATCATAAACGTATACAGCTCCTGGATCATCTGGCTGTACAGATGGTCGACCTCGTCGTCGTCCTTGGCCATCTTATAGGCCAGATCCGTATTTTCGTCCAAGTAAGACTGCAGCGACTCCCGCAGCATCAGGATGACCAGGTCCGACATTTTCGGGATATCGATCAGCGGTTTGATCAGCTTCTGGCCTTCCAGGCGCATCGTCACCTTCGCGATATCGACGGCCAAATCGCCCATCCGTTCAAGATCGCTGGAAATTCTGAACGCGACGATAATCCGCCGCAGGTCCTTGGCCACCGGCTGCTGCGTCACAATCAGCCGTGAGCCGATTTCCATCACCTGCTCTTCCATCTGGTTCAGCTCGATATCGCGCTCGACGATTTGTTTGGCTTTCTGCGAATCCATGGTCCGCAGGGCTTCGATAGCTCCCGCAAGCCCTTGTTCGACATGCTCGCCCATCTGCCCGAGCAATTGCCGTAGTTCCTCCAGGTTCTGATCGAATTCTTTTCTTTGAATCATTCAGCAGCAGCCTCCTTGTTATCCGAAACGACCGGAAATATAATCTTCTGTGCGCGAATCCTGCGGGGTGGAAAACAGCTTCTGCGTATCGTCGGCCTCTACGATTTCCCCGTTCAGGAAAAAGACAGTCCGGCCGGAAATTCGCGCCGCCTGGTGCATGTTATGCGTGACCATCACGATCGTATACCTGTCTTTGAGCTGCTGGACCAACTCTTCGATTTTCAAAGTGGAAATCGGGTCCAGCGCCGAAGTCGCTTCATCCATCAGCAGAATGTCAGGCTGCACCGCGATTGCCCGCGCAATGCAAAGCCGCTGCTGCTGCCCGCCCGACAGGCTGAGCGCCGAGCGCTTGAGGAAATCCTTCACCTCGTCCCAAAGAACGGCCTGGCGCAGGCTTTGCTCCACAATTTCGTCGAGGGCGGCTTTGTTTTTGATCCCGTGCAGGCGAGGACCGTAAGCCACGTTATCGTAAATCGATTTCGGGAACGGATTGGGCTGTTGAAACACCATCCCCACCCGTTTTCGCAGCTCCTCCACTTCCACCTCATCGCCGTAGATGTCGTCCCCCGCGATTTCCACGGAACCTTCGATCCGCGTGCCGGGAATCATGTCGTTCATCCGGTTCAACGTGCGCAGCAGCGTCGATTTGCCGCAGCCGGACGGTCCGATGAAGGCGGTAATCGTTCTCTCGGGGATATCCAAAGAAACGTCCTTTAACGCATGAAATTGCTCATAGTATAAGTTTAAATGCTGAATCCGGATCGCGGTTTCCATGTCAGATCTCCTTAGTTAAAATAGCGCACACTTATAAACTCGAAGCACGCACCCGCGTCAAAACGAAAGTCCGTGCTAGAAGCAGCCTTGGCTTATATCAATTGCATGTATAGTTCTATTATGATCAAATACTTATCTATTTTAGCTTCCTTATGTAAAAGAAAATGAATCAAAATGTAAACGCAATGTAAAATATGTTTACGCGTTCGTAAATTGGTCCAGCTCCCGCAGCACGGTTTCCGTTCTTCGCGCAGCGACATCCGCGGCATCGCGCATCTCCCGCTCCCTGGCCTCCACCGACCGGACCGACCGGACCAAGGCTTCGAACGTTGCATCCGCTTTGCCCACCCGCCTATGGCCGGCTTCCATCTCCGCGGCCGTCAGGCCGGACGTCGCAGCCGCTTGCTGCACATGACGGTTGACGATATCCAGCGTTTCCCCGATATCCCCCGACAATTTTTGCGTCTGCAGGGCGAGCTTGCGGATTTCGCTTGCAACGACGGCAAAACCGCGTCCATGTTCTCCGGCGTGCGCCGCTTCGATCGAAGCGTTAAGCGCCAGGATCCCGCTCAGATTAGCCAGCTCCTGAATGCTGGCGGTGATCGACGAAATTTGCTGCGTCCGTTCAAGCAGCTCCGCCATTTGCGCGGCCTGGCTGCGGGACGTCACCAGCACTCTGTCGAAGGAGGCCTTCACTTCTTCGAGTTCGGCCCGGCCCGTTTCGGCTTGCCCGCTCATCAGTTCCGACTCCCGCAAGCTGCGTCCGGCCGATTCGGACACCTGCCGAACCGAACGTTCGATATCTTTGATCAGCGAACGGCTTTCGCGAACGACTTCTCCCCGGATTTGGTCCGCTTCCCGCTGCAGATCGCGCGACATCCGCATGAGATCCTGCACCGTCAGAATGCCGTAAAAACGCCCGTTTTCGCTAATAATCAAACTGTCGTAAAAATGGGCGTCCTCCCGGTTTAACGCCGCATCCACCACATCGCTGGCCGGAGTCAGCAAATCGCATACGAGCGGATGCTCGTCGGCAAAAACGGACGCCGGACGATCGTAGAACAAATCGGCCGCAAAACGCCCGGCCAAAAAGCGGTAAAACCGGTCCCGCATCAAAATCCCCAGCGGTTTGTTACTTTCATCACAAAGGACGATGCATGAAAGATCGGATTCGCGCTGGAACCGCCGCAGCACGCTGCGGCAGGACTCCTCCCGCCCGATGACCGGCACGCTTCGGCAGTACATGCGCACATCCACCTCGGCTTCCTCCCGCTCAGGCGCAACCGCCACCTCCGTCCCCGGTTCCCCGGCTATGGTTTGAACCGGCTCCGGACGTTCCAATTCCGCTACCGTCTGTGCTCCCACACGAACAACTCCCCTCAGATTGGTGCGTATTCATTAAAACAGCATAACCGGAAACTGTTTCCTTAATGTTTGCGGCATTTTGACCGTATGTAAAAAAACGTCCATCATCTTGCTTAAGTGATGGGCGTTTTTTTCTTGTTTACGACCAGCTTATATCCGACGCCGCGAATGGAATCGATATGCACCGATTGGGGATCGAGCTCCAGCTTTTTGCGCAGCGAACTGACATGAACGTCCACCGTACGTTGACCTCCGATGTAATCGAAGCCCCAGACCGCGTTCATCAGATCGTCGCGGGTCATCACGACCCCCGGTTTGCGCGCCAGATACAGCAGTACCTCAAATTCCTTCGGCCTTAGCGTAATGGCTTCCCCGTTTAAAGTAACCTCGTATTTCTCGGGGAAAATGGTCAATGCCCCCAGCGAAATCTGGGAGTTGTCCGGCACCGCGGATTCCCGCTCCTCCTGGCCGTTCGCTCTGCGGAGGACCGCCGCCACCCGGGCCAACAGTTCGGCAACGCCAAAAGGCTTGGTAATATAATCGTCAGCGCCCGATTTGAGGCCCTGCACCACTTCTTCCTCCGTATTTTTGGCGGTTAGAATAATTACCGGAGTCGTCACGCCTTCGCTTCTCAGCTTGGACATGATTTCAAACCCGTTCATGCCCGGAAGCATCAAATCCAGCAATATCAGGTCAAACTTCTGTTTGAGCGCCGTCTCGTATCCGGTCTGCCCATGATCTTCCACGACAACCTCATAGCCTTCGTTGGTAAGATTGTAAGACAGCAGCCTGGATAACGTCGGTTCATCTTCGATAACCAATAGACGTTGCGTCATAGAACCCCCTCATCTCTACATGTGATGATGACAAGCCCAGCATATCACGGGAATGTTAACGCGGTGTAAAAAATATAAAAATGGGTAAAATCGGTTCAACTTGTACTAACCCTCATCCAAAGTATGCATGAACGGGAGCTCGACTATGAATGAGGAGCCTTCGCCGACTTTGCTTTCCACGCTGATCGTGCCGTGGTGCAGATCGACGAGATGCTTCACGATGGACAGCCCCAAGCCGGTTCCTCCGGAACTGCGGGACCGCGCTTTGTCCACCCGGTAAAAACGCTCGAAAATGCGCGGCAGATCTTTTTTCGGGATGCCGATCCCCGTATCGCTGACGACGATGCGAACCTTCTCGTCTTCCCCGCCTTCGCCCAAAATTGCGACATCGACGCGGACTCTGCCGCCTTCCTGCGTGTAACTGATCGCATTGGACAGCAGGTTCATGAAAATTTGCCGCAGCCGGTCTTCATCCCCTTCCATAAACAGGTGGTCGGGAATGTCGTGGGCCATGGCAATCGACTTCTTCTTGGCCGCGGGCAGCAGCACCTCGTAGATGCTGTCGAACAATTCCTTCAGATTTACGGGAGCGTATTCGAGCGGCACGAGCTTGGATTCGATTTTGGACAGGTCGAGAATGTCGCCGATCAGACGGTTCAGCCTGTCCCCTTCATCGTAAATGATCTGCAGGAACGAACGGGCCGTCTCCTCGTCTTTGACGCCTCCGGCGAGCAGTGTTTCGGCAAAGCCTTTGACCGCGGCGATCGGCGTTTTTAACTCGTGGGACACATTGGCCACGAATTCGCTGCGCATTCTTTCCAGCCGGCGGATGTCGGTCACATCCCGGAGCAGAAACAGCATCCCCCGGTATTTCCCGTTATCCTCGAACATCGGCACGCTGTCGAACAGCAATATTTTTTCCTCGGGATCGTAAACGTTGCGTTCCTCCTGGACATTTTCCTGGCGGGAAATCCCTTCCTCGACGAACTTCGTAAATTCATAGTTGCGTTTGATGTCGCGGTACGGTCTTCCCAGGAGCTGATAGCCCTTGACGTGCAGGATGCGCTCCGCCTCCCGGTTGATCAGGGCGATAGCGCCCGAAGCGTCGACCATCACGATGCCGCCGGTCATGTTGGCCAGCACGCTTTGCAGCAAATCTTCGTTGTCATGAATCCGCTTGAGCTGCTGCTGCAGGCTGTCCGCCATCCCGTTGATCGCCTCGCCCAGCTGGCCGATTTCGTCCCGGCGGGCAAGCTTGACCCGGGCGTTGTAGTCCAGCTTGGAGATGCGATGCGCGACGCGCGTGATTTGCTCCAGAGGACGGGTCATTCCCGCGGCGATCCGGTAGCTGACGAAGCCGGCAACGAGGAACAAAATCAGCAGCCCGCCGGCCATCAGCAGCCATCCTTGGGTGAGGCCCTTTTCCACGGCGCCCAGGCTCATCGACAGGCGGATGTATCCGTCAAATCCGTCCGCGGAGGTGACGCGGCGGGCGACGTAAAGCATATTTTCGCCGACCGTATGGCTATAGCGGATCGCGCTGCCTGCACCCCCACCCTCCGCTGACTCGATTTCCTTCCGATGGGCGTGATTATCCATTCCCTCCGGATCCATTTCCGAATCGCCGACCACCTTTCCGTCCAGGGTAATGAAGGTGACCCGGGAATCGGTCATTTTTTCCAGGGCTTTGGCCTGTTCCGTGTAATAGGCTTCCGCGCTTGCGTTGCCCTGGACCGGGACAAACCGGAACGTGTCCTCCAGCAGGCTGATTTCCCGCTCCATGTTTTCCTCCAGGGCACGGATATGGGAATTTTTAAACAGCTGGGCCATCGTCAGGCCGGCAGCCAGCATCGAGATGCCGACCAGGCCCATCAAAATGAGGGAAAGCTTGGTTCTGAACGTCTTCATCTTATTTAAAAACCTGCTCTTTGAATGCGGACAACTTCGCGAGCGAGTCCTTTTCCACTCCTTCATGCAGGCTGTCTCCATGGGAATCCATCGTGACGATCGCGGCAAACCCGTCAACCTCAAGATGCCACATCGCTTCCGGTACGCCGAATTCCATAAAATCGACGCCGTTCACCTTCTTGATGCACTCCGCATAATATTGGGCGGCCCCGCCGATGGCGTTCAAGTATACCCCGCCGTGCTCCCGCAAAGCGGCAAGCGTCTTGGGGCCCATTCCGCCTTTGCCGATCACCGCGCGGATGCCGAACTTCTTCATGACATCGCCCTGATACGGCTCCTCCCGGATGCTGGTCGTCGGTCCCGCCGCCTTGACATGCCAGCCCGCCTCGTCCTTCAGCATGACCGGCCCGCAGTGGTAAATCACCGCGCCGTTCAAATCCACCGGGGCATCGTGATCCATCAAATATTTGTGCAAAGCGTCGCGGCCGGTGTGCAGTTCGCCTTTGAACACTACCACGTCGCCCACGCGAAGCTGCCGGATCTGCTCCTCGGTGACCGGCGTCTGCAGCACGATTTCCCGGCTTTGCCCCGCGGGCGCGGACGCCTCGGCGCCGGCGGCAATCCCTGCTGCGGCAATATCTTCGGCTCCTTGCTCCGCCGGTTCCTCGACGGAAACACCGCTGCCGCGCTCGTACAACCAATCGCTGATCGCGCCGGTGGCCGCGTCGATCGCCACCCCTTGCCGGCGGAAAGCCCAGCAGTTGTAAGCTACCGACACGAAAAAGCTGGCCGGCAGCCGGTTCTCGGCCCCCACTTTGCAGCCCAGCAGGGTAACTTCGCCGCCGAAGCCCATTGTGCCGATGCCCAATTGATTGGCCGTCTCCATAATATATTGTTCCAAACGATCCAGGTCCGGATTCGGGTTGACGTCGTCAACGGTGCGGAACAGCTGCCGTTTGGCCAGCTCGTAGCCCGTCGTCCGGTCACCGCCGATGCCGACGCCGATGAAGCCCGCGCTGCATCCCTGGCCTTGAGCCTGGTACACCGCGTGCAAAATGCACTTGCGGATCCCGTCCAGATCGCGGCCCGCGCGGCCCAGGCCTTCCAGTTCGGCGGGAAGGCTGTATTGAATATTTTTGTTCTCGCAGCCGCCGCCTTTCAGAATCAGGCGCATATCGATAAAGTCGTTTTCCCACTGTTCAAAATGAATGACCGGCGTGCCCGGCCCCAAATTGTCGCCGCTGTTCGCTCCGGTCAGCGAATCCACGGAGTTCGAGCGCAGCTTGCCTTCCTTGGTGGCCCGCTGTACCGCGCTTTTGATGGCCCGCTTCATTTCAATCTGGTTTGCCCCGACCGGAGTATGGATGATGAAAGTCGGCATTCCGGTATCCTGGCAGATCGGCGACACCTGCTCCTCCGCCATTTTAATGTTGCGGGAGATGGTCGACATCGCCAGTCCGGCCCGCGTGGCCCGGTTTTCCATGGAGCGGCCAAGGTTGATCGCCCGCCGCACGTCCCCCGGCAAATTGGTGGAGGTCTCCACGATTAATTGGTATACGCTTTCTTCAAACTGTCGCATGGTCCAAGAATCCCCTCTCTCGTCTTCTTGATAAGCACATAAGCCCGAAAAAGCCCGGCAAGCTTTTTCTTTATTAAATTGAAAATTGCATCGCAAATCATATCTTCTTCAACAAGTTTATAATAACATAAGAACTACTTTAAGATGACGATTTCTGTCCAAAATAAACTCCGAAAAAGAGAGGTTTATCACTGCACAAAAAAATCCCCGCCTCTCGATAAGCGGGAGAGGCAGGGGATATGCTATGATCACTATCCGCCCACAATTTCGCCACCGTTGACGTGCAGGACCTGGCCGCTCATGTAAGAGGAATCCTCCGAGCCGAGGAAGACGTAGGCCGGCGCGACCTCCTCCGGCTGGCCCGGGCGCTGCATCGGCGTCGTCCCGCCGAATTCCGCCACCTGCTTCGCGTCAAAGGTGGACGGAATGAGCGGCGTCCAGATTGGTCCGGGAGCGACGGCGTTGACCCGTATCCCCTTGCTGCCGGCCAGGTTCATCGACAATGAGCGCGTAAAGCTGACGATCGCGCCTTTGGTCGCCGAATAATCCAGCAGCTGCGGGTTTCCTTTATAAGCGGTCACCGATGCCGTATTGATAATGGCGCTGCCTTTTTTCAAATGGGGCAAGGCCGCTTTGGTCAAATAAAACATCGAAAAAATATTCGTGCGGAACGTCCTCTCCAGCTGCTCGGCCGTAATTCCTGAAATATCCTGCTGCGGGTGCTGCTCCGCCGCGTTGTTGATCAGAATATCAAGGCCGCCGAGCCCGTCCACCGCCCGCTTGACCGCTTCCCTTGCGAAAGATTCGTCGCCGATATCCCCGGAAATCAGCAGGCATTTGCTTCCTTCCTGCTCGATCTCTTTTTTCGTCGCCTCCGCATCGCCGTGCTCGTTCAAATAGACGATCGCCACGCCGGCTCCCTCTTTGGCGTAAGCCACCGCAACCGCCCGTCCGATGCCGCTGTCGCCGCCGGTGATCAGCGCCACCTTGCCTTTCAGCTTGCCGGCCGCTTTGTACGTTCCTTCATATACCGGGCGGGGATACATGTCCGCTTCGACGCCGGGCTGCTGATTTTGATGCTGGGGAGGCATCGTTTGCTTGCTCTGTCCAAGGTCCATCCTGGCACTCTCCTTTGCCGTGTTGTCGACTATTCCTCATAGAGGTTGTTCGCGCACTTATAGGATAGACCCGTACCGGCGAGCTTATGCCCTTCCCCCTTTGTTAAAACACAATGCCAAAGCGTTTGAGAAACCACGTTTCGTCGTGCTGCCGGCGAAGCGCATACTTCCGCCTTCTTTCCTCCGTCAACTCCCGCAACTCCCGCAGCTCCCGCTCGTCCCCGCCTTCGCGGCCAAAAACCTCTTCTACCAACTGCCGGCAAAACGAGATTTGGGGTTCCGAGAAATGCAAACAGGCCAGCATCATCAGATCCCGTCCCCAGCGTTCCCCGCTATGATCGTAAGGAAAATTTTGCCGAAAAACCTGAACGAGGGACACCTCCGGAACATAACGGCAGGTCCCTCCCAGCAGCCACATTCTAAACGAAAATTCCGCGGTTTCCAGCTCTTTGCCGGCAAATCCGTCCTCCATCCCGCCTATCTCCTGAAACCGGTCCTTCCGGATGGCGAAACATTCCCAGGACAACCACGGCAAGTCCATCTTATCTTCCGCAACGGCCGGATAACTTCGGATGGATTTAAGCCATCCCGAAACGATTTCCGTCTTGGGCGACACGGAACGCTCATGCATAACAAAGGAAGGCGAACAGCAATCGGCTTCTCCCTTAAAGAGCGGGTCAAGCAGCGCCTCCATCCACCCGTCATCGTAATACAGATGTGCCCCGCAAAAGATCAGGTAATCTCCGGCGGCATGCGCGGCGCCGAGATTTCGAGCCGACACCCCGGCCATGCCCTTCAGGCGTTTGAACGGTTTCTCAAAGCGGTAACCCAGCAAAAAATCGCAACATCCATCCACCGAGCCTTCATCGACGATGATTACTTCATATGGAAGCGAGGTGCGCGACACCTTAAGCGACTCCATCGTCGTGTAGAGATCGACTCCGTTGTTTTTTACGGTAATAATAATCGATACGGTCTTTGATTCGCTAGACATCATATAAGCTCCTTAAAAATGGGTATTATTTATAAATTATTGTAAATCAGTAAAGACTATGATTCCATAATAACCCAATTCATACTTTCAGTAAACCCAAACAAAACACTTAGTTTATTATCTTTCCCTTTAGTTCTCACTATGGTAAATACAGGAGGGGTTTTATGGACTACGAGGCATTAGGGAAAAGGCTGCGCCAGGAACGGCATAAAATGCACTTGACCCAGGAGAAACTCGCCGAAAAAATCGAGGTTTCGGACGCATACATAGGACAGATTGAACGAGGCGAACGCAGTTTATCTTTGGAAACGCTCGTGAAGCTTGCTAACCAATTGGGAGTTACCGTCGATTATTTGCTCCATGATTCGCTGGAAATCAGCGATGACCATTTTATGGATCAAATTCAGCAAATCATGGCTGGCCGCACCTCAAAAGAGAAACAGCTCGCGCTGGATATCATGAAGCTGATGTTCACCCATCTGGATGAATTGCAGAAGGAAACGAAAGATCCTTCATAAGACCGCTATTTAGCAAACAAAGACCTGCCGGGTAGTTCCGGCAGGTCTTTGTTTGCGGATTTAGATAATGGTGCTGAACACCATAAAAAACGAAATGACGAGCACGGCTACGGCCAACACCGCGCTTAATGTGCGCAGTTTGCCTTCTTCGGCCGTAATCGGTTTGTTCTGGCGAATACCCTCAAGCGCGAGACGCAGCGGCTTGCCCATAATCCCGCTAAGCGCGCCGATGGCCAGGAACAATAAGACGATGACGATCATCCAAGGCACCGAATAGTCGCCCTGACCGATCAAATACCCGCCCGTCAAAAGCTGAAGAATCAGGCCAAATTGCGCAAATCGGTTCAACGTTCTTACGGCCGATACGGTGCCTTCCTGCCCGGCGAGCGACAATTTGCCCAGCGTACCCAGCACAAACGGCAAAACCAAATAAAAGCCGAGCGCCAAAGCCCCGATAATATGTAGGAATAACATGACCTGATACATTAACACAACCGCCTTTCAACGTCAATTACATTTATTATAAACTATTATAAAAATAAATGGAACGGCTGTTGGGAAGGGCTTAAATTTAGTAGAGAAGGGTCAAGGCAGTCGCTTCACCGTCTAGCTGATTTTGCCTTTTTCCTGCGTAACCGAGCCTTTGCCCCAGGATGACGAACCACGGATAAGCCGCCAGCCTTCTAGTCTAACGCCGACTCTTAAGGTTACCCCTTTCTGCCCCCAAATTTTCCCTTTCATCCCGCGGCGAGTATGATAAAATGATCTGTGGCCCTTGGGCATGCCCTTGGCAGGCAGCGGCTCAACTTAATTATGACAAGCAAGGGAGTAATGATTGTGAAGTTTTTGCAGGATTCGCGGCTAACCTCGTATTGGAATCCTTACGCGGCGATCGGGCTGGCCGGTCTGCTTAGCGCCGTATATTTTGGGATTACCGGGACAGTGTGGGCTGTGACGGGCGAATTCACCCGCCTTGGAGGACATGTTCTTCAGCTGTTCGGCGCGGATCTCTCGGATTGGGCTTATTTTCAGCTCGTTCCGATGAAAGGAACAACCTTCAGCCGGACGGACGGGTGGATCGTCTGGGGAATGTTTATCGGCGCGCTCATCATGATTTTGCTCAGCAACAATTTTAAAATTCGCGTCCCCAGGCAGAAGCGCCGCTATGTACAGGGCTTTATCGGCGGGATCATCGCAGGTTTCGGCGCCCGCCTGGCGTTAGGCTGCAATTTGGCCGCCTTCTTCACCGGCGTTCCGCAGTTCTCCTTTCACTCCTGGATCTTTATGATCGCTACGGCGCTTGGCACTTACGGAGGCGTGAAAATCGTCAATTGGGCCTGGTGGAAAGGCAGGCCCATGCTGACCAAAGGCAACGCCGCTTCCCCGGCCGCAGTCTCCCGCACGGTACAGCCACTGATCGGTATCGTGCTGGCGCTCGGCTACGCGGGACTCATCGTTTATTTCTTCATCACCGGCCGGACTATGCTCGGCGTGGCCGCTGCTTTCGGCGCTGCTTTCGGGATCTTGATCGAGCGGGGGCAAATCTGCTTCACCTCGGCGTTTCGCGATCTGTGGATCAGCGGCCGCGCGACGATGACCAAAGCCATTATCATCGGGATGGCGATCAGCACAGTCGCTACACTGATCATTTTGCTGGTCTGCGGAATGGACCCGATCACCAAAATTTCCGCTCCAAGCACATTCGTCGGCGGCGTGCTGTTCGGCATCGGCATCGTCTTGGCCGGCGGCTGCGAAACGGGGATGATGTACCGGCTGATGGAAGGCCAGATCGTATTTCTTCCCGTCTTCGCCGGCAACATCATCGGCGCCACGGCTCTGGCCTACGCCTGGGATCACCTTGGCGTCTACAATGCGCTGGTGAAGAACGGAGCGAAAATCAATCTGCTCGAAGCGATGGGACCGGGACCGGCGTTGCTCGCAACGCTCGCCGTGCTGGCCGCCGGATACCTGATTGCGGCTTATTGGAACAAGCATTACCGCTTCGGCAGCGGACTCAGGAACCGGCTTCGCCGTCCAAACCTTTAGGGCGACGCGCCGTTTACCTTGTCGTCTATTTTAGTCGTCTATACAACCCAATAAAGGAGGCAATAAGCATGTCGGTTGAATTAACTGTTGATTACACGCTGGATGTCAGAGGGGAATCATGCCCCTACCCGGTGATATATACGCTGGAGACGCTGCGGGAAATGACCAAGGGGCAGCTGCTGCTCGTGATCGCGGATTGCCCGGCCGCCTTCCGCAACGTGCCGGAAGAGGTCGTCAAGCATGGCTATGCTTTGGAGCAGGAACCTGTCCTGGAAGGCCGGGAAATGCGGTTTTACATTCGGGCATGAGCAAAATCGGCCGGTTGCCGTTAGGCAGCCGGCTTTTTTATCGCGTCTTGGTGCTCCTGCCTGCTGCCTGCCTTTGCACGATTATCCCTTTTGTTCATGGAGCAGGGAGCAGGGGGGGCTAGAGCAAGGGTTCCAAAAAAAGTGAGAAGAAAAGATCAAAAAAGATAGGAAAAAAATGAGGCGGTTCAGGTGAGATTTTCGGCTTGATAAGGGAACGAATGTTTGGTATAATGAAATAAATGGAACTTGTGTTCGTATATTCTTGATTCGGGGGCGAGCAAACATGGAGATCAATGCGGGAACGGAACTTCAACCATTCAGCAGCCGTTTTAACAGCGAGCAGGACTGCATGGAGGCGCTAATCGCGATGAAGTGGCCAAACGGCTTCGTCTGCCCGCGCTGCGCTCACACCCGGTGCAGCCGTCTGACTTCCCGGCATATCCCTTTGTTCGAGTGCGGAAATTGCAAGCATCAAACATCGCCTTTGGTCGGCACGATTTTTGAAGGAACGCATCTGCCCCTGGTGAAGTGGTTCCAGGCCCTGGAGTTGTTCTTGCTCCCTGACGGCATCTCGGCGCTGCGGCTCCGCCAGGTGATCCGGGTCACCTACAAGACCGCCTGGTCAATGCTGCACAAAATACGCCATGCCGTAGGGGAGTTCGATGCCCGGGAACTGCTCTCCGGAGACGTGAAGGTGAATAGCGATCAGTACGGGCGTAATCCGTCCCGGTGTCAGCTTTCGCATCCGTACGCCTCGGCGGTCGTAGCGGGCTGCACGGTCACGGAGTCGGGCGAGCTGGAACAGGTCAAAATCCGCCTGGTGCCGTATAAGCGGGGAAGCGAAGAAAGGGCAAGCCGTCACAATCTAATCGCGTTTATTGGCGGGCATGTGGATGTCCGTACATCGGCGGTGCAGTCGTTCCCTCAAGCCTTTCGGCTGTATGCTCCCTTGCGGAGAGTGGTGAGAGAGGCGTGGGAATCGCTGAAGAGTACGTATGGAGCCTTAGGACTAAAGCATCTGCAGGCGTATCTGAACGAGTACACCGGACGCCGCCGGCTGCGCCTGCAAGAAGAAAGGCCCGGAGCGGAAGAAACGATGCGGCAGAAGTTACTGCGCATGTGTGTGGCGATTCCGGCGATCCCTTACCGCCGGCTGATCGCGCGCCAACCGAACCAGCCCCTTGCGGCTGCGGCCTGATCGAGACGCTATAACGGTGGGGGTTACTTGATGCGGATCAACTTAATGGGTAGGGGTTAGCATGAACTGTGCGGGCATTGCTGCAGATGGAAGGGTTCAGGCAACAGCAAAATTACGATCTTTTCGTTTTCTTGGCGTCTTGCCTTGATCTCCTGTCTTGGTCTCTTGTCCGGTCTGTTTCACCTCCCCTAAACCTGATTCCTTCTCCTAAGCCCGTCTAAATTATCTCGAACCTATCTGCTCCTCTACCAAGTATTTTCTTCTCCCGAGTTTGTCTGTTTCTCTGCTACCTGATCAACTCTCTGCTACCTGATCAAAGGGGATAATCGTGCAAAGTCTCCGGACAGCGAGTGTTGATCTGCCGCCCACCCCACTTCCCTATCCTCAAGCTTTCAACGCCCTTCCGTGGTTCTTGCCACGATCGGTTTTCGACTTGACTGGCAAGGCAAGCAAGGATTATAAGGTTGAGCCAGACACCTCTTCTGTCCGCCCCTCTTAATTCTTTGAACACCTTCAATTCAGGGACTCAAGCTGATTTTTGCTCTGCGAGAAAGTTGAGTTATAAATCCTTAATCTTAAAAAAACCGCCCAGTTTTAAATGGGCGGGTTTTAAGGGCAGAAATAAACAGTGGATTATCCAACGATCAACCTTTCACGACCGCAATTATGCTTCTGACGGAGGCGGCGGATTGGTCGAGCGCGGCTTTTTCCTCGGCTGTCAAGGCAAGCTCGAACACCTTTTCGATGCCGCCCCCGCCAAGAACGACCGGCACGCCCATGAACAAATTGTCGTAGCCGTATTCGCCTTCAAGCAAGGCGATCACCGGCAATATCCGCTTCTTGTCCTTGAGAATCGCTTCGGTCATCCGCACCAGCGACGCCGCAGGTGCATAATAAGCGCTGCCGTTGCCAAGCAGGCTGACGATTTCGCCGCCACCGGCGCGCGTCCGCTGTACGATCGCTTCGATGCGGTCCGGCGGGAGCAGTGTGTCGATAGGAATCCCGCCGACGCTGGAATAGCGCACGAGCGGGACCATGTCGTCGCCATGGCCGCCAAGCACAAAACCGCGCACATCTTCCACGGAAACGTTCAGCTCTGCGGCGATAAACGTGCAGTACCGGGCCGTATCGAGGACACCGGACTGGCCGATGACGCGGTTTTTCGGAAAACCGAGCGTTTGGTAAGCCACGTAAGTCATCGCGTCCACCGGGTTGCTGAGGATAATGACCGTGGCATCCGGGCAGTAATTCTTCACGTTTTCGCATACAGAGCGGACGATGGTCGCGTTCGTGTTGACGAGATCGTCCCGGCTCATCCCGGGTTTACGGGCGATCCCCGCCGTAATGATAACGATGTCGGAGCCGGCCGCATCCTTGTAGGAGGAAGTGCCGACGATCCGGCTGTCGACCCCTTGAACCGGGCCGGCCTCGAGCATATCAAGCGCTTTGCCCTTCGTTGGGCTTTCCAACTGCGGAATGTCAACCAGCACAACGTCCCCAAGTTCCTTTTGCGCGAGCATAAACGCCGTGGTTGCGCCGGTAAAACCGGCGCCGACAACGGTTATCTTTTTGCGTTGGATAGCCATGCGGGGGCCTCCCTACATGTTTTTGATCACTTCATCGGCAAACTCGGAGCATTTCACCTCTTTGGCGCCATCCATCAGGCGGGCGAAGTCATAGGTTACCGTCTTATTGTTAATCGAAGTTTCCAGTCCTTTGTAAATGAGGTCAGCCGCTTCCTGCCATCCGAGATGCTCAAGCATCATGACGCCGGACAAAATGACGGAGCCCGGGTTCACGACGTCCAGATCGGCGTATTTCGGCGCCGTGCCGTGCGTCGCTTCAAAGATCGCATGCCCGGTAACGTAGTTGATGTTCGCCCCCGGCGCGATCCCGATGCCGCCCACTTGCGCAGCCAAAGCGTCGGACAAGTAATCGCCGTTCAGGTTCAGCGTGGCGATGACGTCAAAGTCGGTCGGGCGCGTCAGCACCTGCTGCAGCGCGATGTCGGCAATGGCGTCCTTCACGATGATTTTGCCGGCTTCCTGGGCGGCCTTTTGCGCTTGATTCGCCGCTTCCGTACCCGACTGCTCCTTAATCCGGTCATATTCGGCCCAGGTGAACACTTTGTCGCCGAATTCCGCTTCAGCCACTTCGTAACCCCAGTTTTTGAACGCGCCTTCGGTGAATTTCATGATATTGCCTTTATGCACCAGCGTAACGCTCTTGCGGCCATGCTTGATCGCATATTCCACGGCGGCGCGGACAAGGCGCTTCGAGCCTTCCTCGGAAACCGGCTTGATGCCGATGCCGGACGTTTCCGGGAAGCGAATTTTTTTCACGCCCATTTCGTTTTGCAGGAACGCAAGCACTTTCTTGACTTCCTCGGAGCCTTCCTTGTATTCGATTCCCGCATAAATATCTTCCGTGTTCTCCCGGAAAATCACCATATCCACCAGCTCCGGATGCTTCACCGGGGAAGGCACCCCTTCAAAATAGCGGACAGGGCGCAAGCAGACGTACAGGTCCAGCTCCTGGCGGAGCGCCACGTTCAGCGAGCGGATGCCGCCGCCGATCGGCGTCGTCAGCGGTCCCTTGATGGCCACAATATACTCGCGGATCGCGGTCAGCGTGTCAGCCGGCAGCCACTCTCCGTAGGCATTGAAGGCCTTTTCCCCGGCAAAAACCTCGTACCAGGCGATTTTCTTGTCGCCGCCGTAAGCTTTCTCCACGGCGGCGTCCAATACGCGTTTGGATGCTTTCCAGATATCGCGGCCGGTGCCGTCGCCCTCGATAAACGGAACGATCGGGTGGTTCGGCACCTGCAGCTTCCCGTCTTGAATCGTAATTTTTTCACCTTCGGTAGGGAGATCAAACTTTTCCAGCTTCAACATGTTTTCGGTTTCCTCCTCGTTGATCGTTTCAACTATTCACGGTCTCCATTTTATCATAAATCGCCATGGAGCTCCCGCACTGCTGCTTATCTTAGTTCAATCGGTACGTAAGTCTGGTTCGTGGCCCCTACATATTCCGCGCGCGGACGGATCAGCCGGTTGTCCTCAAGCTGCTCCAAAATATGCGCAGTCCAGCCGGAGAGGCGGCTGATCGCAAAAATCGGCGTAAACAAATCGCCCGGAATGCCCAGCATCGTATAGACGGAAGCGGAATAGAAGTCTACGTTGGGCTTCAACCCTTTTTGCCCCGTTACGAGCTGATCCACCTTGACGGAAATGTCGTACAGCGTCGAGTCGCCTTTGAGCGCGCTGAGCTGACGGGACATTTTCTGCAGATGTTTGGCCCGCGGGTCCCCGTTTTTGTAAACGCGGTGTCCGAAGCCCATAATCTTCTCCCGGTTCGCCAGCTTCCGCTGAATATAAGCTTCCGCCTGATCCAGCGTGCCGATTTCGTTCAGCATTTTCATCACCGCTTCGTTGGCCCCGCCGTGGAGCGGCCCCTTCAACGTTCCGATCGCGGACGTCACCCCGGAGTAGATGTCCGACAGCGTTGCGATCGTTACGCGCGCGGAGAACGTGGAAGCATTGAGCTCGTGGTCCGCATGCAGCACCAGCGCCTGGTCCAGCGCCCGGACAGCGATCGGGTCGGGCTCTTCGCCGGTCAGCATGTATAAGAAATTGTGGGCGATGGAGACGCCCTTCAGCGGAGCCAGCGCTTCCTTGCCTTGGCGGATGCGGGCAAACGCGGCAACCAATGTCGGAATTTGAGCTTGCAGCTTGATCGCTTTTTTCAAATTGCTTTCGCGTGTGTTGTCGTTGGCGTTCTCATCGTACAAAGCAAGAGCCGATACGGCAGTACGAAGCACTGCCATCGTGTTGGCATCCTGCGGGTACAACTTCATCTGCGCGAGAACCGCCTCCGGAACCGCGGCATAGTCGCTCAGCTGCCGCTGCAGCCGTTCCAGCTCGGACTTATTGGGCAGTTTGCCATTCCACAGCAAGTAAGCCGTTTCTTCAAAACTAGCGCGTTCGGCCAGATCATCGATATTAATGCCGCGATAGCAGAGCACGCCGTCATGAATGGAGCTGATCGAGGAAGTTGCCGCAACAATGCCTTCCAGGCCTTTCGTAGCTGTCATGATACATCTCTCCTTTGTTAACATTTTGTGAGCAACAAGCTGTGAAAACATTTTCAAATTAAAATTTTAAATTTTTATGAACTGACGCGAAAACGACCCTGAAAAAAGGAATCACGCTATAAATCCTTACTAATCCATCATACTGGATTTCTCGGAGCATGGGAACCCGCTACGGCGCAGCCCGTCAGATCAAAAATTTCTTTCACGATCATAAAGAATTTTTGTAAACGATTTCAGTTTTGCAATAAAAAATGTCACATTAATTGAAAAAAGTAGGCTCGTCATACTCCCTGCTGACCGATAATATCATAGAACTAGGACATGTATTCACGAAAAAGGAGAAATGCCGTTTGGATAGCGTAGTCGTCAAACGCGTATTGCGCGGAAGCTGGATTTGTGTCGTCGTTGTCGGTTCCCTCGCCGCGGTTTACTGGCTGATCCCGCTCCTGTACCCGTTTCTGATCGCCTGGCTGATCTCCTATGCGATGAATCCGTTTGTCCTCTGGCTTCAGCAAAATATGAAGCTGCCAAGGTGGCTGGCGGTTACGGTCTCGCTGCTCGTCTATTTCGGCAGCGCCGCCATCATCCTGTCCGCGGCGTTGACGCGGCTCGTCAAGGAGCTGATCCATCTGGCCGAGTCCTTCGACGTCCGCATCGAGGAGTGGAGGCGCCTGTTTATCTCCTGGACGCAAAGCGACAGTATCCAGTCGATTCTTAATGAAATCAACCGTTTTATCGCCGACAATCCCGGCTATGAAAATACGATCCACAAAAACATCGACAACACCGCGGAAAAGATAGGTTCCGCCGTTTCGCACCTCGTCAACAATTTTTTAAACATTGTGGTAGGTTTGATATCTTCGCTGCCGAACCTCGGCGTCATTCTCGCCGTCATACTGCTCGCGACTTTTTTTATCAGCAGCCATTGGGAGCGGGACATGCGCTTTCTGGCGCGCAGCATTCCCGCCCCGTTCCGGAGAACCGCCGGCGACATCTGGAAAGATCTGCAAAAGGCTTTATCCGGCTACTTGCGCGCCCAGTTTATCATGATCTCCATTACCGCCTTCATCGTGCTGATCGGGCTGCTGATTTTGGGGGTGGAATCGGCGTTCACTTACGCTCTGCTGATCGGGCTCGTCGACCTGCTGCCTTATTTGGGCGTAGGAACGATCATGATCCCCTGGCTCATCTATGCCTTTGCGACCGGCGACATGACGCTCGGCATAGGCCTGTCGGTCCTGTACGGCATCATCCTGGTCGCCAGGCAGCTCATCGAACCGAAAGTGCTGGCCAGCAGCGTCGGCCTTGACCCCTTGCCCACCTTGATCGCCATGTTTGCCGGTCTGAAGCTGTTTGGCGTGCTGGGCCTGATCGTCGGGCCCGTGACCCTGGTCGTCCTCGGCGCGGCCTTCCGCGCCGGGGTGGTGCGGGACTTGCGCAATTACATCCTGCACGGAAGGTTGAGGTGAAAAATTCCCTACATTCGCTCGGGCGCCTGCAGGCCCAGGAGACGCAGCCCGTTGTACAGCGTGATTTGCACGCATTTTACCAAAGCGGCCCGGGCTTCCCGCAGCTCGCGATCATCGACAAGCACCGCACATTCACGATAAAAACGGTTGAACGCCTGGGCCAAATCGAGCAAATAACGGCTGACGATGGAAGGCTCCATTTTGTCCGCGGCCAGCTGGATCCGTTCCGGAAACTGCGATAACCGCTTTACCACCTCGTACTCCGCCGGATGCTTCAACAGCTCGGTTTTTGCGCAGCCGCAGCCGTCTCGCCCATCGCCGCGTGTATCCTGTTGTTCCATTTTACGCAGCAGGCTGCACGCTCTGACATGCGCATATTGCAGATACGGCCCTGTTTCCCCTTCAAAGCTTAGCGCTTCTTCCCAGGAGAAATGGATGTCTTTGATCCGGCTGCCGCTTAAATCGTGAAAAATGACCGCCCCGACGCCCACCTGCCTTGCCACTTCGTCCTTTTGCTCCAGATGGGGATTTTTTAGCCCGATAATCTCCCGCGCCTTCATCACCGCCTGTTCCAGCAGTTCCTCCAGTTTAACCACATTCCCCTTGCGTGTGGACAGGCCGACTCCTCCCAAATCCACCCGTCCGAACGGAACATGCACCAAATCCGCCGCCCAGGGGTACCCCATCAGCTCCACCACCTTAAACCACTGTTTAAAATGCAAGCTTTGCGAGTAATCCGTCACATAAACCGCCTTATGAAAATCGTAGGCCTGTTTGCGGTAGAGCGCGGCCGCCACGTCGCGCGTATGATACAGCGTGCTGCCGTCCTGCTTGAGCATCAAAGCCGGGGACATAGCGAAGGCGTCCAGCTTCACCAGCCAAGCACCCCCGTCCTCTTCCAGCAGCTGCTTGTCCCGCAGCTCCCTGATCACCGAAGCGGTTTTGTCATTGTAAAAGCTTTCGCCCGTCACATAGTCAAAACGCACGTCAAGCAGCCGGTACACTTTTTCGAACTCGGTCATGCTCAAAACAACGAACTTCCGCCACAGCCGCAAAGCTTCTTCGTCGCCCTGCTCCATCTTCGCGAACCAGGCGCGCGCTTCATCCGCCAATTCCGGCCGCTGCTCCGCCTCATCATGAAACTGAACATACAGGCGAAGCAGTTCGTCGATCGCCCCCGACGCCAGCCGTTCTTCATCCCCCCATAAACGGTAGGCGACGATCAGCTTCCCGAATTGCGTCCCCCAGTCTCCCAGATGATTGACCCCGATCACGCGGTATCCAAGACAGGAGAAGATCCGGTACAGCGCGCTTCCGATCACCGTCGAACGCAAATGCCCGATATGAAAAGGCTTGGCGATGTTGGGGGAGGAATAATCGATGACGATCACGCGGCCTTGGCCGATATTTTGTTCCCCGTATTTTTCGCCGGCGGCGTCTATTTCACCGATCACTTCCCGGGCAAAAATCCCTTTGTTCCAATGGAAGTTCAAATAGCCCGAACTTGCCTCAAGGCGCGAGATCGCGGAAACGTCAGCGTGCGTGTGAAGGAGATTCGGCGCATCCGGAGCGGCCGGTTGTTTATCCGGCTGCTTCTCCAGCTGTTTTTTCGGCTGTTCCCCTGACTGTTCCCTCGACTGTTCCCCCAGCCTGCACTCCAGTTTCTGCTTCAGTTCCAGCGCGATTTCCTGCGGCGGCTTGCGAAGCTGCTTGCTCAGCTTGAAACAAGGCAAAGACAGATCCCCCATCTCCTCCTCGGGCGGATATTCCAGCATCGCCTCGATCTCTTCGGCGGCGATTCCGGCAAGGCTCTGCGCCACTAGACAGGCCGTCATTTTTCTCCATTTTTCCATAAACGAAACCCGCTCCCTTATCCAAAATTCAGCAAACAAAAAAGGCCCCCGTCTCAAAAAGAGACGAGAGACCTTTGGTTCCCGCGGTGCCACTCTAAGTGCTAACCATAATTAGCCACTCTATACGTATAACGGCCTGTTGCCGGATTTGCCTACACTTGTTCCAGGTTCGGCAAACCATTTCCCGGGTCCGCTTCATTCACGCCATTCGTACCGGCTTCCACCCTTCCGGCTCGCTGTGACTATCCGGCATGAACTACTATCCCGTTCATCAATGTTAACGATGTAATTTTAAATATATATACTGGAAAAAGCACAAAAAGTCAACGCCGGAAATAGGTGATCGTGCCATCCTTCATTTTTTTATGGATCCATTTCATCAGCGGGAAACGGTACAACGGCCGGGTTAGCGGAAACACCATCGTAAACCCGATGATATCCGTCACAAATCCGGGGATCAATAGCAGGATGCCGCCGGCAAAAACGCAAATGCCGTCCAGCACCATCCGCCCGGGAATCTGCCCGCCGGTCATTTGGGCTCTGGCATCCGCCAGCACCTTGCGCCCTTCAAACTGCATCATCAACCCGCCGATCACCGAAGTGGCCAAGGTCAAAAAGATCGTCTTCCCGACCCCCAATCTTTCGCCGACAAACAAATATCCCCAAAATTCCACAAGCGGGACGATGATGACTAAAGCAGCAATCCATTTACGCATATATATAAAACTCCTTTAAGAGGTAGTTCAAAAAGTCATCTTTTGAAGATTTAAGAATGAATAGTCACCGAAGCGTTTCTTCCTTAAATCGCAAGAAAAACTTCATCTTAGGGCGGTCTGTCTTCTTTGATTGTTCATCGATAGAGTTTTTCTTATCACGAAGCAAATCACGAAGCGGATCGGGCGTCGAATCTTGAATTCAGCCGGACCTTCCGTTGCTCACGTACCCAAAACGTACGCTCCGCTACTCATTCCCTAGCTTCATCCAACCTTCTCGGTGCTGAAAAGCCGACTTTTTGAACTCGCACTTTATCCTCGCAGCATAATAAAATATTGATCGTATATATGTATTTTACCGCTACAAAGGAGGAGAATCAAAAATCATGGTTTGCTCGCTTCCTCAAAGGCCGCAAACCACTCGGGAAATACCTTTTTAAACTGGACCGGCTTGAAATCCTCGCGCCGTACAACGTAGTGGGAGGACGAACCCTCTACGCAAAGCACGCCTTCGCCGTTAAACACATGGTACCCGTAAACGGTCTTCACGCCGCCGTTTTCGATGATCCATGTCTTAAGCAGCACCTTGTCGCCATAGCGGATGCCCTTTTTATACTCCACCTTCATTTCATGAACCGGAGAAATATATCCCGCCCGCTCCATATCGATATATTTAAAGCCTAGGTCCTCGCACAGCTTCGAACGTCCCGCCTCAAACCAACCGAGGTAGTGGGCGTGATAAATAATCCCCATCATATCGAATTCAAAATATTTTGGCTCTATCGCCAGTTCGCTGACATACACGTGATCCCCCGCTCCTTTCTCACGCTGCAAAAAAAGCAATGGTTCCCGTTTTACAGGGTTCCCCATTGCCTTTTTTTAAATCGTTCGCACGATCGCTGCTATATACTAAATGGAACTACTTGCGGATTTGGCCGATTTTGATCAAGTTGGTAGAACCGGAGCGTCCAAGCGGAACCCCTGCGGTAATGACAACAAGATCTCCTTCCTTCACCACTCCGGAATCCAGGCCGCCCTTCATCGCCTTGTCGAACATTTCGTCCGTGGACGAAGCAACCTGGCCCTTCACCGGCGTAACGCCCCAGTTCAAAGCCAAGCGGCGCAGCGTCTGGTCTTCGGTCGTCACCGCGATGATCGGCGCTTTCGGACGATATTTGGACACCATCCGCGCCGTATAACCCGTTTCCGTGGAAGTGATAATCGCTTTGGCGTTCAGTTCCAGCGCGGAGTTGGCCACCGCCTGGCTGATCGCTTCCGTAACGGTCGTTTGTTGGGCGTTGCTTTGTTTGATGAAAATTTCACGGTATTCGAGGCCGGATTCGGCTTTTTCCGCAATGCGGGCCATCGTCAGCACCGATTCCACCGGATATTTCCCGGCAGCCGTTTCCCCGGACAACATGATTGCGTCCGTACCGTCGAAAATCGCGTTCGCCACGTCGCTCGCTTCGGCGCGGGTCGGTCTCGGATTACGCTGCATCGAGTCGAGCATTTGCGTGGCGGTAATAACCGGTTTGCCGACGCGGTTGCATTTCTCGATCATCTTTTTTTGCACCAGCGGCACGTCTTCGGCAGGGATTTCCACGCCAAGGTCGCCGCGGGCTACCATCAAACCGTCGGACACTTCCAGGATTTCGTCCAGGTTGTCGACGCCCTGCTGGTTTTCGATTTTGGAGATGATTTGAATATGGGTTGCGTTATGTTTCTCAAGCAATTGACGGATTTCAAGCACGTCGCTCGCTTTACGAACGAAGGAAGCGGCAATAAAATCGATGCCTTGCTCGATCCCAAACTTGATATCGTTAGCGTCTTTCTCGGTGATGCCTGGCAGGGAAATGTTAACGCCGGGAACATTAACGCCTTTCTTGCTCTTGATGGTGCCGCCGTTGACGATACGGCATTTGATTTCCGTACCTTGGATGTCAACTACCGTCAGTCCGATCAAACCGTCGTCGATCAAAATGGTCGAACCTACTTCCACGTCACCCGGAAGCTCTTTGTACGTAATCGAGATGCGATTTTTGTCCCCGAGAATTTCTTCCGTAGTAAGGGTGATGAATTCGTCTTGCACGAGTTCGATCGGTTCTTCCTTCAATTTGCCGGTGCGGATTTCCGGACCTTTGGTGTCCAACAGTATGGCGATTGATTTCCCCAGCTCCGCGCTCGCTTGGCGGATCGTCTTGATCCGGCCTCCATGCTCATCAAAATCTCCATGGGAGAAGTTCAGGCGAGCGACGTTCATTCCGGCCATGATCAACTTTTTGATGTTCTCTAACGATTCACTGGAAGGACCGATGGTACATACGATTTTTGTTTTGCGCATTTGGGTTTCCTCCGTTTTAATAGTTCTCTCTATATAGTCTTTTCCAACAACTAAATTTACTACAATTTTGTCGATTTGTATAGGAAGTTTATCATATTGTCACGAACATTCTATTGTTTTACACTGCGAAAACAATCTATAATAGCCGAAAAATCCGAGGCCAAAGCCCCGATTTTTCGGCTACCGATCGTTTTACTCCTGCTTGTGGACCAATTCCGAGGACGCGTTTTCTTCAGTACCGCCCTCGTTGCTGGTTTCTTTCCCTGCCGCTTCCACTTCGGCAGCCGCTTTCCCGGCGGCGGCTTCCCTTTCGCGGGCCTCTCCGCCGGCACGCCCGGCAGCGCCCGAATCAGCCGGAGACGTCTTTTCCTGGCTAGAGCCCTCCGCCGGCACGGCGGAACCCGCCGGAGATCCCGTGTATACACGCGCTTTCGCCTTTCCGGCCACCGTAAACTTGCCGATTTTCCGGAATTTCCGGTACCGGTCCTCAAGCAGCTCGTCCGCATGCATGATCGACAATTCCTCCAAATGGCGGACGACCGCTTCTTTAATGGCGCTTGCGGTAGCTTCGTAATCGCGATGGGCCCCGCCCCGCGGCTCCGGAATGATCTCTTCGATCACTTCCATTTCCAGCAGGTCCTGGGCGGTAATCTTCATCGCTTCCGCCGCCTGGTCCGCCTTGGAAGCGTCCTTCCACAGGATCGAAGCCGCCCCGTTCGGCGAAATGACGGAGTAAATGGCGTTCTCCAGCATCAGCACGCGGTTGCCGACGCCCAGCGCCAGCGCTCCGCCGCTGCCGCCTTCGCCAAGGACCACGCAAATAACGGGCACCCGAAGCATCGCCATTTCCCGCAGGTTGCGGGCGATCGCCTCGGATTGTCCCCGTTCCTCCGCCGTAATGCCCGGATAGGCCCCTTTCGTATCGATAAACGTAACGATCGGCCGCCGGAACTTGTCCGCCTGCTGCATCAGCCGGAGCGCTTTGCGGAAGCCCTCCGGATGCGCGCTTCCGAAGAAGCGGGCGATGTTGTCCTTCGTATCTTTCCCGCGCTGCTGGCCAAGCACCGTCACGGGAACCCCGTTCAGCTTGGCCAATCCGCCGACGACAGCCAAATCGTCCCCAAACACCCGGTCCCCGTGCAGCTCAATGAAGTCTTCAAAGATCAGGCCGATCATATCCAGGGAAGTCGGACGCTGGTGATGCCGGGCCAGATGCATTTTTTGCGACGGCGTAATCTGGCTGTAAATCTCTTCTTCCAATTGCCGGTACCGTTCTTCCAAACGAGCAATCTCCTCGGCAAAATCGATGCCTTTTTCTTTACCGAACTGCTCCAATTCCTGAATTTTCTCGCGCAGCTTCACAAGCGGCGTTTCGAAAGGCAATTCGCCCGCCATTTATGCTCCTCCCTTCACACCGTGCAAATCCAGCAATTTGGACAGCGTGGCTTTCATTTCCTTGCGGTGAACCACCAAATCGAGCTGCCCGTGCTGCAGGTTGAATTCGGCCGTCTGAAAATCGTCCGGCAGCTTTTGCCGGATCGTCTGCTCGATCACGATTCTGCCGGCAAAGCCAAACACCGCACCCGGCTCGGCCAGAATAATGTCTCCAAGCATGGCAAAGCTGGCCGATACGCCTCCGGTCGTCGGATCCGTAATGACCGATATGTAGAGGCCGCCCTGCTCGCTCAATCGGGCCAAAGCGGCGCTCGTTTTCGCCATTTGCATCAAACTCAGAATGCTTTCCTGCATGCGCGCTCCGCCCGACGTCGAAAAAATAATCATCGGCAGCCGTTTCTCCGTCGCCGCTTCGATGGCGCGCGTAATTTTTTCCCCGACTACGGAACCCATGCTGCCGGTGAAAAAATCAAAGCTCATGACCGCCACAACGGCCGGAAAACCGCCGATAGTGCCTTGTCCGGTCACGACGGCTTCCCGCAAACCCGACTTCAGCGCTTGCTGCTCCAGTTTGCCGGCATACCCCGGAAATTCGAGCGGATCGACGGAGATCAGGTCGGCGTCGAATTCCGTAAAACTTCCTTCGTCCAGCGTGTAGCGGACGCGCTCCAGCGCGTTAAGCCGCATATGATAGCCGCAGGAAGGGCAAACTTTAAAGTTCTTCTCCAGTTCCTTGCTGTACTGAATACTGCCGCAACGGGCACATTTATTCATCAGGCCTTCGGGAATCTCCCGTTTAGGCCGGTCCATCGACTGCGATCCCTCTTCGCTCCCTCGACGTTCTGAAGGAATGGTCGCGTATTTTCTTTTTTTCTGAAACAAGTCTTTAAACACAACTACACCTCTTCAGCCGTTTATATTCATGGCCAGTAATACAGTCATGGATCTATCGCACCGTAGCCTTGCGCCCTTTTGTGGACAATTCCGCCTAAGGATGCAAAATCGAATTCAAAACCTCTTGCACTTCCTCAAGCTCCCCGGAAGGAACCAGAATTTCGAACTGCTGCTTGGATAAATTGACAGGACGTGTTTGGACGAGGAAGCCTTCTTCGGTGAGTTTCGTTTTGATCATATCCGCAACCTTGGCGGTTGGCGCAATATACATTACAGTCCACATGTCCTTTTCAAAGCCCCCTACTTTAATCTTTGAGCCCGTATAATAGAGTTATGATAACATAATTTTCAAATCCCCCGCAACAAAGGGAAAGGTCGCAAAATGGAAGCGGAGCGCGCGAAATCCGTCGGATTTTTAGGCTGTCATCCCGCGCCGTAAAACGCCCCGTTCCCGCCGGAGAGGGGACCCGCGGGCTCCGCTTTGCCGCGAAGCTTGTCATAAGCTGTCCAGCTAAAAAAAGCACTGCCTCTGCTTGAAATTTTATCTTTAATAGCAGCTCCCTTATTTTCAATAGCATTTCCTCTTCTTCAGCGCAACTCCTTTAATTCGGAGGCGGGAGCGCTGTTATTTTTGGGAATAAGTGGCGGCATTTTTGTGGTTATGGGCGATTCTGGCCGAAGCGGCCGCGGCTAGTCCGGCCACCAGATCATCCATGAATACGTGGATATCGGAGCCTTTGTTGTTCAGCTTGCCGATGATTTCGGGCTTAACCTTGTCCAAAAACCCAAAACTCGTCAGCCCGATCATTCCGAAAACGCTCGTAATGCCTAATGCCAAAGTTTCATCAACGCCGTACAGCGGCTCATCCGCTTCCATGATCGATTGCAGCGGCTCGGGAAGGAGCTTTTGCTCCGCCAGCTCATCCAAAGCGATCCCCGTAAACAAAGTGTATTGCACCTCTCTTTTTTGCAGCACCGCCTTTACGCTGTCCAAGCACTGCTCCAGCGTCAAATCGTCATGATAGGCAATTTGCAAGGAATACACGATTTGCGCAATTTCCTCCAGCCTAACGCCTCTGCGCAGCAACTGGGCTTCCGCAATTTCATAGGTCATCCGATTTCCTCCTTCATTCCGAAAAAATGCGGTCCGGCTCGGGGCGTGCTCCGAGGCCTGCTCCGGGGCGTGCCCCGAGGTGCGCTCCGGGTCAAGGCCATACCCGCACCGCTGCCTTGTCCCGGCGGGGGAAGCACGGCAACGAATGCCGGCTTCTATGGCATGGCCAACCGTGGTGCGTCACTGTGCGGCCGATTGTGCGTTTACCGCAAACTATACGGGCGCCTCGGTCGACTGGCCGCCGCCAAGCGGCGCAGCACCGCGCGGAGCGGGTGCAGGTGCAGGTGCAGGTGCGGGCGCCAGAGCAGGTGCCGGATGCAGCGCGTTTTTCCGAAATATCATCTCACTCGGGCCCCGGGGGGTCCTTGTTCATGGCGTATTGTGTTCCTAAGTGTATGCTTGAAGCGTAAAAAATGTTCGTTAAAACGGAGCCAAGCCTGAAAATCCGCTGGTATAGGGGGTTCTTATAGAGCTAGAATAGCCAGTATAGCCGGGCGATAGACTTCCGCAGCCTAACACATCGTTCAGATTGGAATTATCCAATAGAATTGGAAATCGAATGGCCGGTCTTCAGCGTAATTGGTAATTTCCAATAGATTAGGAGCGGCACAGTGAAATGGGACGGTTCGCTGCGAATTCTATTGGATATTTCCAAGGAGAGTTCAAAATTCCGTTCGAACTTCGTCCATCTATTGGATTTTTCCAATGTGAGGTAAATGGGGACGAGTGGGCTGCTTTGTATTTTTTGGGCCAGGCTGGGGTTGCCTGCAAAATTAGAAGACCCTGCTGACCGCCCGTGTTACTGGTATCCAATAATCCCAATGCGGCAGAGTCTAACGCCTTTTTGGATCTGTACCGCCTCCACTGTACATCTGGGCTTACCAATAACGAAACCCTCCTTCAATGGTTGCTTGTCGCTTCCATTTTGCAAGGAGGGCTGCTTTTACATCCTTTTCAAGTTAGCTTGCTCGGGAGAAAACATAAGGAAAAAAATGGCGCTATTTCGGCAATCTCCCCACTTTGAGTGAAATAGCGGACATTTATGGCGTTATTTTTTCGTATCGCATGAAAATAGCCATTTTGTGCACCATTCGTTGGGAATTAAGGCCATAAAATTCCGCTAATGGTGTTGAACATGCACATTTCATGAAAATAAGGCCTTAAAGTTCCGCTATTTTTTGGTGATCCACCAGTCTGACTTTTGCACCATGCTCGCTAAGCACTTGCCATACTATCGCCAGGAATGGATGGCAAACACTATTTATGGTACTTACTTAGAGACAAGCTATGTTACTTCCGGATCGATTTGCTAGTCTTTCGCGAAGCGCACCTTTCTCAGCACTTCACCATCAAGTTTTGCCAGGAGCCAAGCAATAGACCGGGCAACGGACATGATGCGAACTTGACCAATGGCAAGAACGCCAAGTCCGGTTATCTCACCTTGACGGTATCCGGACCGAGCATCTGTTCCATTTCGCGGAAAAGCGCGGGGGACGGTTTGATGTTGTAACGTTCGGACAAGGCTAGCAGCTTGCCGGTGCTCTCGTAGAACAGCACCGTCCCGACCGGTCCGGGATGCTGCTCCAGCAGCGTCTTCAGCTGTTCCAGCAGGCGCGCGTTCTCCGCCGCGGCCGTGATTTTGATGAAGACGCGCTGCTGCGCCGGCGGCTTCTGTCCGCGGCGGCCGCCCGCGGCGGGCGGTGCGGCGTTGGCCGCGGCATCGCGGGCGCCGGGACGCCCGGCAGCGGCGCCATGGCCGGGCGCCTGCCCGGCGGCGCCTTGCGGCGCCCCTGCCGGCGCCGGGGCGGCGGGCTCGCGCCGGGGCCGGGCCGCGGCCGCAGGCGCGCCCTGCGCCGCCGCTGCGCGCGCGGGCGGCTGCTCGGCGCCGCCGCTTCGGCTGGCGCTCGCGCCCTTGCCGGCGCTGCCGTTGCCGCCTGCGCGCGAGCCCGCGCCCGCGTCCGCTCCGCCGCCGCTGCCCGCTGCGGCGCTTCTCCCGGCGCCGCCATACGCCCCGCGCCCGCGGGTGAGCCCGCGGCGCAGCTGCGCCAGCGCTGGCGCGCCGAGCGGGGCCACCTCGTCGGCCAGCAGCTTGAAGCCTTCGTCCTGCAGCTGGACGGTGGCGCGCAGCGCAAGCAAGGCCCCCTTGCTGACGTGTGCCGAGCAGCGCCGCCACACTTCGGGAAACAACACGACCTCGCAGCGCTCGATCTGGTCCTCCAGCTCCATGAAGGCCATCGCCTTGCCCTGCTTCGTCGTGATCGCTTTGACCGACACGACCATCCCGGCCACCACCGTCCGGCTTTCATCCGCCGCTTCGGCCAAATCCATCAGCCGGTCGGCGCCTTCCTGCTCAAGCAGCTCATCGTAATCGTCCAGCGGATGGCCGGACAGGTACAGTCCGAGCAGCTCCCGCTCCAATTCCAGCTGCTGCGCGGCGGTAAACGGCCGAACATCCGGGTACTCGATGTCCCAGTTTGGCGTTTCCACAAAATCGAACAGCTGGATTTGCAAATCCTCACGCTCCTTGCGCCATTTAAGCGCGGCTTCCACCGTCTCGTCCAGCATCGCCAGCAGTTGGGCGCGGTGCCCCGGGAGGGAGTCAAACGCGCCGCCCTGAATCAGCGATTCGATAACGCGCTTGTTGCACGTGCGCAGATCGACGCGGCGGCAAAAATCGAGCAGGCTGTCGAACGGCCGCTCCTTCCGCTCGCGCATAATGCTTTCGATCGCCTGGGTGCCGACGTTTTTGATCGCTGCCAGCCCGAAGCGGATCACCCCCAAGGCCGCGGCGGGGCTAACGGGCTCCGCGGCATCTTCTCCGCCGGAAGCGCCGGCCTGCCCCCGCGCCGCCAAGACGGTTTCCGCTGCGGTGACGTCTCCCCCGGCTTCCGGGCCTCCCGCCGTTCCTCCCGCGAAGCTCCCGTCCGCAGCTCCGGCGCCAACCCGAGCCTGCGGCGTAAACAACACGCCGCTTTCGTTCACGTCCGGCGGCAGCACGGTGATGCCCATCCGCCGGCATTCGACGATATACTCCGCCACCTTGTGGTGGCTGCCCATAACGGCTGTCAGCATCGCGGCCATGAACTGGACGGGATAATGCGCCTTCAGATACGCCGTCTGGAACGCCAGCACGCCATAGGCGGCCGCATGCGCCCGCGGGAAGCCGTAATCGGCAAAGCGGACGATCATATCGTATACAGCGTTCGCTTCCTCGGCGGTATAACCCTGGTCCAGGCTGCCGCTGACGAAATGGCCGCGCTGCTCGTCCAGCACCTCCCGCTTTTTCTTCGAGACGGCGCGCCGCAGCAAATCGGCTTCACCCAAGGAAAATCCCGCCATTTTGGAGGCGATTTGCATGATTTGCTCCTGATAAACGATGATCCCATACGTGTCGTTCAGTATTGATTCAAGATCCGGATGCGGAAACTCGACGGTAACCTGCCCGTGCTTGCTGGCGATGTATTTCGGAATGAACTCCATCGGGCCGGGACGGTAAAGCGCGTTCACCGAAATGATATCTTCGAACAACGTCGGCTTCAATTCGCGCAAAACCCGGCGCATCCCCGCCGACTCCAATTGGAACACCCCGGTCGTTTCGCCTCGTCCGAGCATGTCATAGGTAGCCGGATCATTATCGGGAACATGCCGGAAATCGGGGACACTTCCCGTCTGCTCTTCGATCCAGCGCAGGCAGCGCTCGATGATGGACAACGTGCGCAGGCCCAAAAAGTCCATTTTGAGCAGGCCGATCGCTTCCAGGTTTTCCATGGAATATTGGGTTAAAGCGGCATCCTCGCTCCCCGATTGCAGCGGCACCGCATCCGTCAGCGGATCGCGCGAGATGACGACCCCGGCGGCGTGCGTGGAGGCGTGCCGCGGCATGCCTTCCACCTTCATCGCCATGTCCAGCAGCCCTTTGATCCGCGGCGCCGATTCGTACATCGCTTTTAAATCCGGGCTTTCCTTAAGGGCCCGTTCAATCGTGATGCCCAGATGCGCCGGAATCAGCTTCGCCGCCTTGTCGACTTCGCCAAACGGCACATTCAGCGCCCGGCCCACATCGCGAACGGCGGCGCGGGCCGCCATCGTCCCGAACGTAATGATCTGGGCCACGTGCTCGGCCCCGTATTTGCTTGCCACATAGGCGATCACCTCGTCGCGGCGCTCGTCGCTGAAATCGATATCGATATCCGGCATCGTCACCCGCTCGGGATTCAAAAACCGTTCAAACAGCAGGTTATACTTGATCGGGTCGACATCGGTGATGCGCAGCACGTAAGCAACCAGGCTGCCTGCCGACGATCCCCGGCCCGGGCCGGTAACGATCCCGCTGTGGTGAGCGAAGGCAATGAAATCCCAAACGATGAGAAAATAATCGGAAAATCCCATCTTGCCGATCACTTCCAGCTCATAACGCAGCCGCTGCTCAAGCCGTTCCCGATCCGCTTTGTCCTGCCACACGTCCAGATGGCCGTAGCGCTCCTCCAGCCCTTTTTCGCACAGCTCAGCCAAATAGCTCTCCGCGGTCAGCCCTTCCGGAATCGGGCGGTAAGCCGGCAAAATATGGCGGCCGAATTCCAGCTCAAGCTCGCAGCGCTCGGCTATTTTAACCGTGTTGGCCAGCGCCTCGGGCACATGCGGGAACAACGCGGCCATCTCATCCCCGGTTTTCAGGTAGAGCTGGTCCGTGTTCATTTTGAGCCGGTTTTCGTCGTCGACCGTTTTGCCGGTGCCGATGCAAATGAGCACATCCTGAACCTCGGCGTCCTCCCTGTTCAAGTAATGCACATCGTTGGTGGCCGCCAGTTCGATCCCCGTCTCCTGCGCCAGCTGAATAAGCTGGAGGTTTACCTTTTTTTGCTCCGGCAGACCGTGATCCTGCAGCTCCAGATAAAAATCTCCGCCAAACGCCGACTTATAGCGCAGCGCCGCTTTTTTCGCTTCCTCGTAAGATCCGCGCAGCAAATGATGCGGCACCTCTCCGCCCAGACAGGCGCTCAAGCAGATCAGCCCTTCCCGATGCCGCTCCAGCGCCTCCCAATCGATCCGCGGTTTGTAGTGGAAGCCTTCCAGATGGCCGATCGAGACGAGTTTCATCAAATTCCGGTACCCGGTTTCATTTTTAGCCAGCAAAATCAGATGGTGGATCGGCTGATCCTGACGGCTCCCCCGCTCCTTGCGCGAGCCTGCCGTAAAATAAACTTCACAGCCGATGATCGGCTTGATCCCGTGAGCTTTGCACAATTTATAAAAAGGAACCGCGCCGTACATGACACCGTGATCCGTCAGCGCGAGCGCCTTCATGCCGGAAGCCGCCGCTTTGGCGACGAGCTCTTCCAGTCTGGCCGCGCCGTCGAGCAAGCTGTATTCGCTATGTACGTGCAGATGAACGAAGCTGTCCATGCGATCCCCTCCTTTTCGCTTTCAAACTCTATAAATATTTTATCATACATAGCCCAAGCGCGCCCATAGAATGGTAGAGGATAGGACAGACCTCGGAAAGGGGAGCTTGTATCGTGAGTTCGTTTTTGAGCAAAGCGGTTATGGACTTTTTTATCGCATTCGGAATCGTCGTGGGCGGAGCTATGGTTGGCGGGATCGGGGCCGTCGTTTCCCTGCAGCCGCCGACCCAAACGATGCTGGACATCGCCGACCGCATTAAAATTTGGGCGCTTGCCGCCGCGATCGGGGGCACAATCGATCCGATGCGGGTCATCGAAAGCAATTTTTTTGACGGAAACCTGTCCCCGGCCATCAAGCAGATTTTGTATTTGCTGTTTGCATTCTTTGGCGCCCACATGGGTTCCGAGCTGGTGAGATGGATGTGCGGGGGAAGCCGGGGATGAATGAAGCAAAGCGGCCGGAAATCAAGGGATTCCGTCGGTTTTTGCAGCTTGCCGCCGTGTTTATTCTGGGGATGGTGGCGGGAAGCATCGTATACAACGTAATCTATCAGACAAGCTACAACGTGCTGTGGATTCAAAACAAGGATCTGCAAATCCAGCTGCATCAAGCCGAGGAGGACCTCCGGACGCTGAAAAAATACAATAACCGCTCGACCGTGATCAAAGAGATCAAGGTGCGCGTGGAGGAACGGGATCCTCCGCTCGATTCGCTGGCGGTCAAGGAAGTCACCAAGCAGCTCCATGACGAGCTTGAGGTGCTTCGCGGCAGGAACATTTTCGACATCGACTCCGATGCCAAAATGGCCCGGACGCTGCTGAACCGGAAAATCTATATCGTACGCGACAAGGAGTACAGCATCCAGGTTAAAACGATGCTCGTGAGCGAAGGGGTGCTGCAGGTGTGGGTGGATATGCGGCCGTATATCCGGCTCTAACTTTTCATGCTACAATAAGGTTATTAAAAAAACGGAGTTTGATCACGCAGTTGTGTGCTCGAAGCGGATTCGGCATCGAATCTTGAATTCAGCCGGGTCTTCCGGTGCTCACGTACCTTAAACGTACGCTCCGCTCCTCAGCCCCTGGCTTCATCCAACCTTCTCGGTGCTGAAACTCCGTTTTTTTAACTTTTATCGAACCCGGTTATTAAAAAAACGGAGTTTGATCACGAGCACACCCGCAAAAAACAGGCTGACTGCAAGGATGATTGAGACCGGGAAACTGCGGCGGAAAAATAAACACTAGCGTTGCATTAAATCTGACAAGATACATTTTCTAGCCCATACCCATATTTTAACGGTTGCCACAAGCGCTATTTGTTCCAAAAACGTTGATTTTAAATCGTAACGGTTGCCATGGTGCTAATTTCACTGAAATCCGGCTATTTGGGCTTAGATTCAGGCAAATAACAACGCTTACAACCGTTAGAATTTAGAAAAGGCCTTTTTTCGTAAAATAGCAACTGCTACAACCGTTAGATCCCGGGTAGCTTTTTGGGAAATCTTTAATGCAACGCTAGTGAAAAATAAGAGCAAAAAAAGTTGTTATTCCGGCGATATCCGTTCATTTGAGAGAAATAGAGGCAATTTATGCCGTTATTTTCCCCCGATCGCTAGGAAATGCCGTCGCTTTGACCATTCATCGGGAAATAAGGACAAAAAATGGCGCTAAAGGGGATGAACATGCCTGGCTCCGGATAATAAGGACATAAAGTGCCGCTATTTTGAAGGCCACGGTCGGCCGTTCCAGCAATCAGCGGTTCATTGTTCCAGTAATCAGCGGTTCGTTGATGCAGTAGCCGGCTAGCCGGGGTTAAGAGCGCCTATTCCCAAGCCAAGCCGATGATCATCCCCGCGATGATCATCACCCGCATTTTTCAAAGCCATCAAGCCAATTGTAAAAAAGGAGCTGTAGATCTTCCCATGATCCAAACGATTCAATACATTCTGTACGCCGTACTCATTATCGCCTGCGTTTGTTCCGTCTTTTTCAGCTTTAAGTCGCGCCGTTCGCTCGACCCTAAGGTTCGCGGACTGTCCGCCGCCAAAACCAACATCAGCATGGGGGTCACGCTCATTATTTTGGCGCTGATCCAAATGTTCATGTTCAGCGGCTCTTCGCTCCGCGTCGTGATCGGCGCGTTGTTTATGGTGCTGGGCGCGTTTAACATTTTTGCCGGCATCCGCAATCACGGCATCTTTTCCCGCCAAAAGGCGGAGTAGTTAAGCTCATCTATGAGAAATTTATGCCAAGAAATTACCTCCGGAAAGTAGTTGCCTGCTGGAATTTATATGCAGGAAATTCCCCAAAATCCCGGCTCGCCCGAGTCAACTGGCTTGCTCATCCGGTTCGGCTGACTCCGCTGAATTCCGATCTTTCGGCCTTATCCGCATGGTCCGCCCGTGCTGCCTATGAGCGGTTCTTCCAACCGGCCGGTTTCATCCGGCCCGCTATGCGTGATCGATCGATTGCAGCGCCATGACCGCCTTGGAAACGAGATAGTCCTGATAAGTTAACATAATCTCCAGCTTGCAGGCCCGGCGGCTCATTTCCAGCACGACCGGAAGGATGACGACCGGGTTTTCGATCTGCACCGGACGTACGAAATACGTCGTAATGTTGTCGACGACGAAGTCCATGCCGCTTGCGTCCTTGGCGGTGCGCAGGCCGGCCTGGGTCATCAGCGAGGTGAGCACGCCGTGCGAAATCGTGCCGAGGTCGGTAGCCATCTGCGGCGTTATCATCCCGCGGAAAAACAGTTTCCCCTCCGCGTCGCGCTCTTCGGCAAAACCGTTCCACATCAGGTGCTCGAACGTTTCCCCGAGCTGCGGCTGGTTGCGCACGTCGCGCATCGCCTGCAGCACCTCCCGGCGCGTGACGGAAGAAACCAGCTTCCGGTTGCGGTCCACCACCGGCAAAAAATCGATCCCTTCCCAAACCATGATTTGCGCGGCCGAAGCCAGCGACGTCTGCAGTCCCACCGTAATCGGATGGCGCGTCATGCACTTTTCAATGGGCTGATCCCCGCTGAGCTCCTCCACGTTTTTGCGGCTGACGATCCCGATGACCCGGTTCCACTCGTCCACGACCGGAAAATGCTGATGCCCCGTCTCCAGCGACAACTCGTCAAAATCGGAGATATTGCTCGCGGCTTTCAGCATGTTCACCCGCGGCTTACGGGCGACGATATCCTCCACCAGCATGATTTTTTTCTTGATCAACCGGTCGAAAATGGCCCTGTTGATCATGGATGCAACGGTAAACGTATCGTGGCGCGAGGAAATGATCGGCAGCGCCAGCTTGTCCGCCAGCGCTTTGACCTCGCGGCTTGTGCCGAAGCCCCCGGTCACCAGCACCCCCGCTCCCTGCTCCAAAGCGAGCGAATGGGCGTTGTCGCGGTTCCCGATGATCAGCAGGCTTCCGGCGTCGATATACCGCGCCATGGCATCGATTTTCATCGCGCCGATGACGTATTTGTGCAGCGTTTTGTCCAGCCCTTCGCCGCCGCCAAGCACATGTCCCTCCACAATGTCGACCACATCGCCGAACGTAAGCTGATCGGAGATGTTCCGCGGCTTCTTCTCCACGCGAACGGTGCCGATCCGCTCCTTGGTGATGACGATGCCGAGGTTTTCCGCCTCTTTGACCGCGCGGTAAGCCGTTCCCTCGCTCACGCCCATCGCTTTGGCCAGCTTGCGCACGGAAATTTTCGTACCGATCTTAAGTTGTTCGATATGTTGAAGCAGCTGCTCGTGTTTTGTGACGCTTTCTTCCTGCCCCTCCAACTGTTATACCCCCTTGCCCGAATCTGTACTACTCTGTTTCCATTATACACGTTCAGGCATAAGTCATCCATACGGCCGCAAGCACGATCACGGAATAGACAATTTCCATGATTCCGGTTTGCTTTGCCGTGATCCGTATGCGCGGACACCATGCGGCCCTGGCCAGCAGCAGCAAAGCCGGCAGCAATAGCGAAAGGGGGAACAGCCAAGCGGCGAGCAGCGACAATATCAGGTGATAGCTCACGGAATAGAAATAGAACCGGGGGTTGTTCCGCTCGCGGATGATCGTTTTGACGTAAAAAGCCGTGCCCGCGAAATAGCCGATGCTGATCAAAAACAGCTCCACGGCTGCCCCGTAGTCCGTACCTCCGCCCAACCTGAAAGAAACAAACACCATGATGCTGAACTGCACGATGGCGGCGATGTCGTTAACCAGGGCGCGTTCGCGTTTTTGCCTGGCGTAGTAGACGTTGACGGCAAACAGAGGCAGGAACAGCAGGGCCATCAAGATGATGTCGGGGCGAAGCAAGGCGAGCGCCGTTCCGGCAGGGACGAGAAGCGTTCCATACAGCAAGGCCGGTTTGCGGTAGCGATCGCCTTTGCCCGTGCGGACCCACTGCAGCAAAGGAAACATCAGCAAGTAGATCAGCAGCCAGCAAGCAAACAGCAGGGCATGGATCCACCCGGGGGTCGAGGCGGCCATGCCGAACAGGAACGGAAGGACCAACATCGCCCAGGCTCCATGCTGATTGGGGATATAATGCTTCAAGCGCATGACGGCGTCCTCTCCTTATTTTTCAAATGGATGGGGCAAATTACGGATCATTATATCCGCCGGAGGAAATCGCTCCAGTGACGCCGGTCACTGTAATCATGACAGCTTCCCAACAGAAAAAAGAGCGAATATCGTGCCGTTTTTTATCTTGTGACTGATATCACAATCCATTCCGAAGCCGTTGATATAATGAGGGCGAACGATAAGATTTTAAATTTTAACTAATCAATTAGGGAGGACTTCAAAATGAATCCGATTAAAGCAACCGTAAACGCCACCGAGTATCCGCCGCAGCTTAAGCATAAAACTATTTTTGACGCTTACGAAGCCCTGCATCCGGGAGAAGCCATGCTGCTGATCAACGATCATGACCCGGTGCCGCTGCGTTATCAATTTGAGGCGATGCATCCCGGACGGTTCACTTGGGAGTATCTTGAAGAAGGGCCGGACACATTCCGGGTGAAAATCGGCAAAAATTAAAGTTTGGAGGTGGACGAATCATGGAGAACCGGGTTGTCGAGCTTGATGTACGCCCGCAGCTGCGCCAGGGAGCGGAGCCGTTAGGAATCATTATGAGCACCGTTAAGCAGTTGAAGGGAGGCGAGATTTTCGTCCTGCACGCCACGCTCAAGCCCGTTCCGCTGCTGAAGCTGATGGAACTTAGAGGGTACCGCAATCAATGCGAGCAGGTGGCGGAGGAGCACTGGAAAGTAACCTTCGAACGAAAAAGCAAGTGAACCCCCGGAAATCAAAGGCTAGAGGCAAGCGGCAAGCGGGTTTCTTGACCCGGGAATGTACGGCCGTTAAAGCGAAGGAGGATACGGGAACCGGTGATGCCGGCCCCTGTATCCTCTCTTTTTGCATAGCTGCCGCAACGGTTCGGCCGAGCAGCCGCAATATTCCAGACTGTTGAGAAAGTCTTTAGACTTTTCCATAATTTAAAATTTTGTGTGGTGACTCTCGCCTTCGCAAAGAAAAATCGATTTAAAACGATCTGCCGGCAACAGACCGTGGCCTGGAGCGAGACTAGCTATCCGGAGGCTTTGCACGATTATCCCGTTTGAGCAGGTGACCTGACTTCCTGAACCATAGGGATAATCGTGCAAAATGGTCTGGAGAGCCCCCACATCTACGTCATCATTTATTTTATCAAGCACTGATTTTGGACTTGAGCCCGAATTTTGTGTTCAAATTTTAAAAATGGACTTTCTCAACAGTCTGAATATTCGCGAAAAATCCGTTTCCTTGAGTTCCTCGAGCTCCTCAAGCTCCACGACCGGAAGCTACTTCCGCTCATACCCCCGCGGTACATAAGCACAGTACGGATCGCTTTCCAGATAATCGCCGGTCACGGCGTACGCCCTGGCCCGGGAACCGCCGCAAAGCTGCTTGTACTCGCAGGCGCCGCATTTGCCTTTCAGCAATGTCTTGTCGCGGAGCTGCCGCATGACGGGCGAGTTCCGGTATATGTCGGATAGCGAAGAATCCCTGACGTTGCCGCAGCTTACCGGCAAAAATCCGCTCGGGTACACCTCGCCGGTATGGCTGATAAACACGAAGCCGTCCCCGTCGTTAACGCCCTTGGGCGAACGGCCGAGCACATCTTTGCGCTTCACCGCCCCGGCCTCTTCGCCGGCACCGCCTCCGCGCTTTTGCTGCTGTAAAAACACACGGCGATAGTGCGGCGCCTCCGTCGCTTTGATGCCGTAAGGCATCGCCCGCTGCATCTTGGCCAGCCATTCCATCACCCGTTCATGCTCCTCGGGCGTAATCATGTCCCTCACCATCCCCCGGCCCGTCGGCACGAGGAAAAACACGCTCCAAAGCACGGCCCCCATCTCCTTTACCGCTTCGGCGATCCGCGGCAGGTCGTCCAGGTTGTAGCGGGAGACCGTCGTGTTGATCTGGATCGGAATATCGAGCTGTTGCAAAAAACCGATCCCTTTCATCGTCATTTCATAGGAACCCGGTGTTCCGCGAAAATGATCATGGATTGCGGCCGTCGAACCGTCAAGGCTAAATGCCCAGCGGGACAAGCCGACCTCCTTGGCCTTACGCACGGCGGAAAATGTGACCCGCGGCGTGGCGCTTGGCGTCATCGAGACCGGCAGCCCTTTGTCCTGAATCGCGTACCGGGCCAGCTCGAACAAATCGGGGCGCATCAGCGGATCGCCGCCGGTAAACACGAACAGCGGTTTATCCATTTCCGCGATATCGCCGATCAGCTTCTTCCCTTCCTCGAGGCTAAGCTGGCGCGGATCGGGATGATACTGGGCTTCCGCCCGGCAGTGCAGGCATTTTAACGCGCAAGCCCGCGTCACCTCCCAGATGACGATAAACGGATTTACGTTGTAGTCCCTGTCTTGAATCATTTGCCTCACCGTCCATCCCTCAAATAAGCCGCCATGCTTTCAGCGGCTTCCTTGCCCTGCCGGATGCAGTCGGGAATGCCTACGCCGGCATATCCCGCGCCGCACAGCAGCAGCCCCGGCTTCGCCCGGCACAATGCCCCGCGCAGCGCCTCAAGCCGCTCGACATGCCCGACCGGATATTGGGGCATCGACTCCGGCAAAGCGGCGAGCTCGCAAAACAGCGGGCTGGCGGCGATGCCCAGCAAATCGCGCAGCTCGGCGGCCACCCGGCGCTCGATGTCGGCCCTGCACATCGCGGTCCATGCCTCGTCGCCCAGGCGGCCGATATAGGCTCGCAGCAGCGCTTTATCGCCGGGAGCCGAATGCAGCCATTTCGAAGAAACCCAGGTAATGGCCGTAATCATTCGCCCCTCCCCGCGCGGGATAAGCACGCCGGAGCCGTTCAAATCGTGCGGAACGTCTTCCCGCCGGTAGGCGAAGGCTAAATTGGCCACGGACACATAACGGATCCGCTCCAGGTAAGCGGCTTCGGGAACGCCATCCAATAGCCGGGCCGCAGCAAAAGCAGGAACTGCCAAAATGACTCCGTCCGCGTTCAAACGCTCGCCCCCGCTTAAGTTAAGCTCATAACCCGCCTCTTGCTGCGACAGTCCGGTTACCGCCTGGCCGGTAATTATTTTCTCTTCGCTTAGCGATTCCTCCAGCGCTTCCGTCAGTCCCTCCAAACCGCCCGTCAACGTCAGAAACATGCTGGTTTGCGCGGCCTTCGGCAGCGGGACCTGGCTTCCCCCCGGCCGCGGCGGCTGCTTTTTGCCGGCCAGCAGCCCAAGGATCAGGCTGCGGTGCTTGCGCTCCATCTCCATAAACTGCGGAAACGTCGCTTTCAAGCTAAGCTGTTCGGTGTCCCCGGCATATATGCCGGCTAGAAGCGGCTCCGTCATCTGCTCCAGCACTTCTCTGCCGAGCCGGCGGCGGATGAAGCCGCCGAGCGATTCGTCGCCGCCGCCGCGCCGCGCGGGAAGCAGCAGATCCATCGCGGCCCGCAGCTTGCCGGCCGGAGAGAGCAGCCCCGTCTTGACCATCGGCCACATTTGCGTCGGTATGCCGAGCATCAGCCCCGGCGGCATGGGATGGAATTTGCCGCGATGCAATATATAACTTCGCTTCGCCTGCGGATTCGTTCCCGCCAGCTTATCCTCCAGCCCGAGTTCCCGGATCAATTCCAGCGCGGCGGGCTTGCGCGCGATCATTGAATCCGGGCCCTGTTCTATCGTAAAGCCGTCACGTCGTAGGGAACGGATTTTGCCGCCCAGCCGATCGGACTGTTCCACGAGGGTAACCCCAGCGTTTACCCCCTGTTCACGCAGCAATTTACGCACGTAATAAGCCGCGCTTAACCCGGTTATGCCTCCGCCGATGACGGCGATTTTTTTGCTCACGTTTAAGTTTCGACCTCCTTAATGCCGCAAGCCAAACGCCTCATGCTTAAGCGGCCTATGAACTCCTAATGCTATCGTAACCTCCGGACCCCCGCGCATTTTATGACTGGAGTCACTCCGAGATCAACATTTCTCGGTTAAAATTGTCAAAAATCAAACGGAAAGGAAGCTAACGATGAGTATAAACCAGACATTGCGGCTTAAAACGGGAGCAGAGCTGTTGATCGAATGCTTGCTGGAGGAAAAAGCCGATACGATTTTCGGGTATCCCGGCGGAGCGGTGATCCCGATTTATGACGCGCTCTATGAATGCTCCGGCATCCGGCATATTCTGACCCGGCACGAACAGGCCGCCGTACATGCGGCGGACGGTTATGCGCGGGTTACGGGACGGGCCGGCGTGGCCCTGGTCACCTCGGGACCGGGAGCTACGAACGCGGTGACGGGGATTGCCAACGCCTTTATGGACTCGGTGCCGCTGGTGGTGTTGACGGGGCAGGTATCCACCGATCTGATCGGGCGCGACAGCTTTCAGGAAGTGAACATTTTCGGCATGACGATGGATGTGACGAAACATAATTATGCCGTTACGGATATCGCCCAATTGCCGCGGATCGTGAAGGAAGCCTTTTATATCGCCACGACGGGAAGACCCGGACCAGTGCTGATCGATCTGCCCAAAAATATAATGGCGGCCAAAACGGGGCTGGTTCCGGCCCTGCAAGCTTCGATCCGCGGCTATCAACCCGCCCCGCCGATTCCTGACGAGTCCGCAGGCCTCATCCGGGTCAAACTTCGGGCATCCCGCCGCCCGGTTCTCGTAGCCGGAGGCGGGGTAGTCTCGTCCGGCGCCGCCGAGGAGCTCGTCCGGTTCGCCGAGAACGCCGGGATTCCCGTCGCGACTACGCTGATGGGGATCGGGGCTTTTCCCTCCCGGCATCCGCTGTACCTCGGCATGCTCGGCATGCACGGCACCTATGCCGCCAACCGGGCCGTCCATCAGGCCGACCTGCTTATCTGCCTCGGCACGAGGCTAAACGACCGTTTGTCCGGCAAAGCCAAATCGTTTTCCCCGCAGTCCTGGAAGATCCAGGTCGATGTCGACGATGCCGAGCTGGACAAAAATATCCCCATGGATCTGAGCATCCAGGGGGGTATTCGGGAACTGCTGGCCCAGCTGAACGCTCAACCCTGCGATAGCCTGGGAAGCGAATGGGCGGAAGACGCCGCCGGCTGGGAACGAAAGGTCCCGCAATTTACCGCCTCTGACGGCAAAAGCACGTTGAACCCGCAGGAAGTCATTAAGCTGCTCGACAAACTGACGGAGGGCAATGCGGTCGTGGCTACGGATGTCGGACAGCATCAAATCTGGACCGCTCACCACTACAGATTTTCCCGCCCCCGTTCATTCCTGACTTCAGGCGGACTCGGCACGATGGGCTTCGGCTTCCCCGCCGCCATCGGCGCGGCGATCGCCCTGGAGGGCGATGACCGGCCGATCCTGTGCGTGACCGGAGACGGGAGCTTTCAAATGAACCTGCAGGAATTAATGACGGCCGTCGACTACCGGCTGCCGGTTAAAATCGCCATCCTGAACAACGGTTATTTGGGCATGGTCCGGCAGTGGCAGCAGCTGTTTTATGAACGGCGTTATTCCTCCGTGCAAATTTCCTCGCCGGACTTTGCGGCCTTCGCGAACGCCTACGGGGTCCCCGGATTTCGCGCGCAGACGGTGCAGGAGGCCGAACTTGCGATTCGCCAGGCGCTGGAAATTCCGGGCCCCGCGTTAATGGAGTTCAACGTCCGGGAAGAGCAGAACGTCTATCCGATGGTGCCGCCCGGAGAAAGCAACGACAAGATGCTGACGGGCGAAGGCGAGCTGTAGCTCCCGGTGGAAGCATGGCCCAGGCAGGCAAAACCAAAGTCCCCGGTGCTGCTGCACATCAAAGAAGGGAACGGATTCTCGTAGTAGAACAGAAGAGGAAATGGGTATGGGGTGGAAGGTTTACGGCCCGCCTTTAGAGTCAGGTTCTAACCTTAAAGCAAGTTTGATAAGAACCTGAAACTTACAGCGGGTGGACCCCCATATCCATCCCTCCCCTTGCGCTGAGCGTATGGGTTTGCGCGGGCAAAGGACCTCGCCGGCGGCGAGGTTTTTCCTGGGCCGGGGCTCTTGCTGATTTATGGACGCTGCGCCAACGCACTCCAGAGACTTTGTCCGCCCGTTTCCCGGATATTTCCCAACCTAGCTAACGGACCCATATAACTATTTTGCGCTAAACGAGCTCACCTTGGCCAATTCGAGGTAAATAAAACTCCTTCCCTCCTCTACCTGCGCGTCGTCCTCTACCCTGCCGAGTTTTTTTAAAATAATGCAAATAAGGGCCCCCGAGAAGAACCGTCTTCGTCGGGAAAGCCCTTTTTGTCTTAGCCCAAGCTCGGCATGGTTCCAACGAACCCGCCTTGCCGGGCAACCGGCGTTATACACTCTGGCCGCGGCCGCCTTCCTCCTGCCACTTTAGCTCCCATTCCCGAAGTTTGGCCCGCCGGATTTTGTCGAGCTCGCGTTGCTTCTCTTCGCTAACGCCCAGCAAAAAATGCAGATGAGCCCCGATCACGAGAAAGGCAAAACCCGCCCAGACCGCGCCGAACAGCGATACCCAGCCGGCCCCTGGATCAAAGGAAATGAGCGGCAGCGCGTACACGAGCATCGCCAGCGCCAGAATCAAATAAACGACATGCTTCCATTTGTTCGGTTTCTTTACCGTTTTCATCTTTCGCAGCTCCTTCATTTCATAGATTAAGAGATTCGCACTCTCGCCTGTCCTCTTGTTCTCTTCTAATCTATGAAGGGAAACGAAAGAATATGAGAACCTTTTTAAGTTTTACATTCCCGCCCCGTACAAATGCTGCAAGCTGTCCGTAATGATCTTGTTGATGTCCTGGATAATGATGCTAAGCCGGCGTTCCGCGTCAAACAGACGGCGAATGTTCAGGTTCAGGCTCAGCGCCTCGAACTGCTTCTCCATCTGTTCCATTTCTTCGGGAGACGGCATTTCCCCCGCCATCATCCGCTGCTGCGCCGCGTTTTGGCGGACGCGGAAATCGTCCAGCATCCGTTTACCCTCCGGGTCGGCTTCTATAAGCTTCAACGCATCCGTAATTTCCGCCACTTCCGGGCTGTCCTTCAAGGCTGCCGCCAAATCATGCGCTTTGTCATAAATATTCATCCGTTTTCCTCCTAAAATTGGCCTTATTCAAAAATTTATGCTTTCTTCGGAAAAATAATTTTGGAACGCTAGCTAACATAAGAACAAAAAATGCCGCTAATGGAGATGGACAGGCTCATATCAAGATAATAAGCACATAAATTTCCGCTATTTTTGCCGCCGTCACCGAAGGAGGCACCGGCGCGAAATTCTGAACGCTGCATCCCATTAATGCTGCAACGCCGCTAACCCTGCGTCACACTCCGCTATCCCTGCATCACTCCACTATCCCTGCGTCAAATGAGCAGAAGCAATTCGCCGGCCGCCATTACTTTCGCACCACGCGCAGCTCCCGGCGCGCGGTGCGAAACCATCTCCGGCACTCGGAACGTCAAAGTTATGCGGCAAAAGCCTGCACCACGGCGCCCGAGATGCGGTGAACCCTTCTTACCACACTACCTAACACTATCTAACATTACCTGACTTTATCCAGTATTACCAAGCATTGACTAAAGTTGCCTAATTTTACCTTATTTTACCCATAATTACCTAACTTTACCCAGCATTGCCCCAACGTTACCTATAATCACCCAAAATCATCAATTCCACCCAGTATTACCCGCTTTACCTTGCCACCAGCATCAACAAAGACTGGAACAAGCCGATGCCCCCGCCGAGCAGCACGCCCAGCCAGGTGATCGCGCGGAATTCCTTGCCGGACACGCTGAGGATGATCTCCTCGAGGCGTTCCACCGGGAATTTCCGCACCTGCTCCTCAACCAGCTGCGGCAGTTGAACGGCCTGCATGGCCGCGGGGATCCCCTGAGCCGTGAGGCGCAGCGCCCGTTCGGCCACCGCGGGAATCGCCGCGGCCGCCCGCTCCTTCCAGGGGGCCAGCAAGGAGCGGAGCGGCATTCCTTCCGCCTGTTCGATCCATGCTTCCACCGGCAGAAGCTCCAGCTTCCCCATAAGCCAGTCCAAAGCCTCCTCCCCGGTCAGGGCGGCAAGCAGCTCCGCGGCCGGTTTGTCTCCGTACTGCTCAAGCCGCGTTTCGATCGCCTTCGCCGTTTTGCTTACCGCCTCCTCCCCTCGCAGCGCCCGGACAAGGGCCGGCGTCAGCTTTTGCACCAGCTTATCTTCATCCACAAAGATCGCCGCCATCGTTCCGAGGAATCCGCCGGCCTTGTCCATCAGGCCCGAAGCCATCTTGGACAGCATCCGCTGCCCTGCGGCCGACAGCAGCTCTTCTTCCACCGCCTGCAGAATCGCTTCCGCCGCGGCGGTGCTCCATTTCTTGCGGCTTGCCTCCGACCAGCCGGGAATGAGCTTTTTTAGAGGAATGCTATCCCACTCGTAACGCCGCCACAGGCTTTCAAATCCTGCCGCCGACGCACGCCGCGCCTCGGCGGCCAGCCGCGGTTTCAGCGCTTCCCATCCCGCTTCGCCCCATATCCGCACGGCCGCATCGCCAAGCGTCAACGTGCTTGCCTCCCAGCGCTCGATCAAACCTTGCAAATACCCCTCCGCTTTTTGCCGGAAGGCCGGCCGCTGCACGGTCTCCTGCAGCCCTTCGGCCGTAACCAGGTATTCCGCCACCACCCGGCCCAGCGACTCGGCGATATCGTCCCGCCGCTTCGGAATAAGCCCCGGCGTAAACGGAACCTTGAACTTGCCGATATGTACCGGATTTCTGGGGTGAAACAGCATCTTAATCGCAAAATGATTGGTTATTCCGCCCACGAAGGCAGCCACCACCACGTTAATGACAACATAAAGCCAATCGGCCACCCAGGTTTCCTCCTTTATCTTAGGCAATTACCTAATATCTTAGGCTACTACCTAACTCTTCGCTCGCAGTTTCCGCTTTCAGCCCGCGCCCGGACCGGGAAACATTGCTTCATCACCCGCCCGATAGCCCGCGAAAACGGGCATAGGTCAATCACCAAGGATTCTATGTCCTCATATGATGCATTACATGCATTTGACGCAGACGATCTTTGCTTGCATCCAAGACTCAAGCTTAGCTTGGAAGGAGATCCGCTACATGCCCTCCAAAAAAATGACGGTACAGATCATGAGTCCGGGCCTGCTTGAAGACGATACTCTCGCGCTCGGAGACATGCTGATCAAACAGTGGAAAATACCGACCGATCTTCCACTCTTCCTGGCCTTCGGATCATTCCGGCACAGTGTAAAAGTCATCCCTTTAACCAGATCCGACGGAGTTCGAATGAGTGCTGGACTTGCAAGGAAAATGGGAATTCAGCCGCGATCGCCGCTGCGGCTCACATATCGCCCTCATTCATCTACCATTCAATTCGGCCCCTTGCTCGGCGTTTTGCTTAGCCAGGACTATGCGGAAAATCCGGAAAGACCTTTCGGTAAAATGACGTTATTTTGCAGGGAACTCGCAAACGCCTGCTCCAGGCAAGGGGTGTATGTCTACTTTTTTACGCCGGAGCATATCGGCAAAAATTCCGAACAAGTGTCCGGCTGGGTCTTCTACAAAGACGAATGGAAAAAGACCCAATTGCCGGCCGCAGACGTATTTTACAATCGGCTGACCTCCCGCAAACTGGAGAACAAACCTAGCGTACAGCATTTTATGAAAGAAGTAAAATCCCGTTACGGGAGCCATTTTTTCAACGAGAAATATCTCGATAAAACCGAGGTGTTCGACGCGCTGGCCAAAGACGGCTCGCTGCTCCGTTATTTGCCGGAATCCCATCTGTTCCGGGGCTACTCCATGCTCAAAGCCATGTGCGCCAAATACCCGATCGTTTTTTTGAAGCCGGTCAAAGGCAGTTTGGGAAAAGGGATCATTCGCATTTCAAGGCTCGAAAACGGCGTCTATCAGGCGCTAACCACCCAGGTCGGCGGTACGCGGCGCCATACCTATCCCAGCCTAACCAAGCTTTTCTCCGCCTTGTCCGGCCGCATGAAGGCGACCCGGTACCAGATTCAGCAAGGGCTGCACCTGATCGAGATCGATCATCGGCCGGTCGATTTCCGCGCTCTTGTCCAGAAAAATCTGGCCGGCAAGTGGAGCACGACCTCGATCGTCGCCCGGATTGCCGGAAACCAGCACTTCGTGTCCAACCTGGCCCGCGGAGGCACGCTAAGCACGGTTAAGGAGGCGATCTCGCGCAGTTCGTTGCAGCCGGGAATGAAGAGCAGGGTCGGCGCCAGATTGAGAAAGGCGGCGCTGGACATCGCCCAGGGCGTTGACGCCAATTTGCCGGCCCATTTCGGGGAATTCGGCATCGATCTGGCGGTCGACATCAGCGGCCGGGTTTGGCTGATTGAGGTCAACTCCAAACCTTCCAAAAACGACAACACCCCGATGGGCGCCGGAAAGATCCGCCCGTCGGTCAAGCGAGTTATAGAATACACCCGCTATTTGTCCGGCTTCTAAGGAGGAATCATCCGATGGATCATGCTCTCAAAGGCAGCGTCGGCGTTCTTGTCGCCGAAAGCGAAGGCCCGCTTCCTTTCGCTGAAGCTTCTTTTTGCCGCAAGCTTTGCCGGATCGGCGAAAGGAAGGGCGTGTGCGTTTACGTATTTTGTTTGCCTTCGATTTCGGAGGGCAACGCAAGCGGGATTCCGGGTTACATGTTTGAGCGGGGAGGCTGGGTCCGCAAACGGCTCCCCCTGCCGGATATCATTTATGACCGCTGCCTGACCTATGACCGCAAAGGGCAGCTGCGCAAACAGCGCCTGCTGTCTAAGCTGGCCGCCAAACATCCGTATATCTACCTGGCGCGGGGGCTTGCGGGAAAATGGGCGGTATACCAGGCGTTAAGCAAATACCGGGATCTCGCTCCTTATTTGCCGGAAACCGCGCTGTACGAAGGTCCGCTGCAGCTCGCCGAATGGCTTGAAGCCCATGACGGAGAGGCTTTTCTGAAACCCCGAAACGGTACGCACGGCAAAAGGACGCTTTACGTCAAGCTGACGGACTCCGGCAAGGGAATGGGAATGGTCGGCCGGAGCGGCAGCAACGCGTTGTTTAAACGGCGTTTCTCTTCCCGTAAAGCCGGGCTGGAATGGATCGATAAGTTTATCGGAGCCCGCCCCTTTCTGATCCAGCCTTATCTGCAGTTAAACAACGCGCAAGGCGAGCCGTTCGATATTCGAGTTCTCATGCAAAAAAACGAAAAAGGGGAATGGAGCTTAACGGGAATGGCGGTGCGGGTCGGTCCGAAGCATTCGCTGACCTCCAATCTTCACGGCGGCGGCACGGCGCATCAAGCGCTGCCTTATCTGATTCGGGAGCTTGGGGAAGACGGCGGTAAATCCGTCGTTCAAACCATCCGCCATCTGTCCTTGCGGGTACCGGAATACCTGGAGTCCCGCTTCGGCCGCCTGGCTGAACTTGGCCTCGATTTCGGCGTGGACCGCGAGGGCCGCGTTTGGATCCTGGAGGTGAATTCCAAACCGGGACGGACTTCGTTTTTCCGGATCGGCGACCCGATAAGCGCCCGAAAATCGATTGAAAATCCGATTTCCTACGCCCGTTATTTGCTTCTGAGCAAACCCTGAAAACGTTTAGGAGGATAAAATTCATGAGTTTGACTTATTGCAACGTCCATTTCACGCAGGAACCCGAGCGGGTCGTCTACTTGTCCGGGGCATTAATGAAAAACCTGAAGCTGTCGGGGAAAAAATCGGTTCACCTAAGACTCGGCGGGGAACGGGTGCCCGCTGTCGTCAAGCCGATCAAAAAAACGGGAAAACACCTGTACTTGGCTTACGGGGTGCGCAAAGGCATCAAAATTCCGAAGCCCGGCAGCGTTTTTCTCCGCAGTCTTCAGGAGGGCGAGGTGCAGCTCGGGCCGCTGATCGGCGTGCTGTCCGACGGGCCAACCTCATCCCATACGAATCCGTTTGGTTCCCGCACCGACTTTATCAAGCAGCTGCTGCGCCAGGGCAGCAAGATGTCGTACATTTTTGCCTTTACCCCGCGCGACATCAACTGGGAAAACGATACCGTCAACGGGTATTTCCTGAACGAAGCCGGACGTTTCGTAAGGAAACGCGTGCCGCTGCCCGATGTCGTATACAACCGGCTGCCCAGCCGCCGGGCGGAGACCACGCCCTTGATCAATCAGCTGCGGGACCGGTTTGTCCGCCGGAGGATTCCATTTTTCAACTGGAGCTTCTTCAACAAATCCGACATCTACCGCCTCCTGGAAAGGGATCCTGCGGTCAGCCGCTATGTGCCCGAATCGATCATGAGCCCGACCCCGGAGCAGATCAAGGATATGCTCGACCGCCATTCGCTCGTTTATTACAAGCCGAACAGCGGAAGTCTGGGCAACGGGATTTACCGTCTCTCCTATATCCCTAGAAGCGGCTATTACGCCCGTTACCGCAAAAACGGCCGCAACGCCCTGCTCAGGTTCAACTCCTTCAGCAGCCTTATGCGGACGATGCAGGCCAGACACGGCCGTTCGCTGCGGGGCTACGTCGCCCAGCAGGGCATCCGCCTGATCGAGATCGACGGCTGCCCGATCGATTTTCGTTTTCATATGCACAAAAACGGCAGAAACCAATGGGTTGTCGTCGGCATCGGGGCCAAGAAAGCCGGGAAAGGCAGCGTAACGACCCATTTGAAAAACGGCGGCAGCCTGCTGACGCCGGAGCAGGCTCTGACCCGGGCCTTCGGCCCGCGCGCCGACGAAGTGCTGAGGCACGCGAAGAACGTCGCCATTACGCTGGCCGAGGCGATCGAGTCGCATCACCAGCATCTGCTCGGGGAAATCGGCTTCGACATCGGGATCGACCGGGACGAACGAATCTGGATGTTCGAAGCCAACGCCAAACCCGGGCGTTCCATCTTTAAACACCCCTCGCTCCGCGCCGAAGGGAAAGCCTCGATCGATCATATCCTCGAACATTGCCTGTATTTAAGCAAATTCCGGAGGAGGGACGGCTCATGAGCAGTACGCTTTTGAGCGAGAAGAAACCGGTCGTCGCCGTGCTGACGGTCGATGACGAAAACAAACTATTCCGGGGCAACCGCGCCAATTTCCGGGATATCGTAAAAACGGGCCAGGAGCTGGATATCCCGGTTTACGTGATCACCGCCCGGGACCTCAAGCTCGGCGCCAAAAAGGTGCAGGGGTACGTGTTCCATCCGGAGGACAAAACGTGGAAAAAGCACTGGGTGCCCCTGCCCGACGTGGTCTACAACCGGGTCCCGCTGCGGGAGGATGAACGGAAGCCTGAGGTGCGGCGGAAAATCGACGAGTGCCTCCGGCATGAGTCGATCCACTTGTACAATCCTTTTTTCTTCAATAAGTGGCGCCTGTTCGATTGGCTGAAAAAGGGCCGGACGACCCGCTCGCTCGTGCCGGATACGAAAAAAATGATCGGCCCCAATACGCTGGACGCGATGCTGCAAAAATACGGCAGCCTTTACTTAAAACCGGTGAGCGGCAAGGCGGGCAAGGGGATCATGCTGGTGAAGCTTAACGAGGCCGAGGAGAAACAGTACCGGCTGACGCTTCAGGGCAAAAGAAGCCGGAATGTCGTGTACAAAACGGCCTATCTTCCGGCCCTTTGGAAGCGGATCAGGTCCGAGGCGGGCAAGACGCCGTACATTATGCAGGAAAGCATCTCCCTCGCCTCGTACCGCGGCCGCCACTTCGATATGCGCGTGCTCGTGCAAAAGACGGGCAAGGGCGTCTGGACGGTGACCGGCGTAGGCGCCCGCCTTGCCGGGCCGAAGCGAATCACGACCCACGTGCCGCAAGGAGGGAGCATTGAGGATCCGGAGAAGCTGCTCACCCCGGCTTTCGGCGCGGACATGACGGATTATTTGATAGGCCGCGTAAAATCGAACGCCCTCCTCATCGCCAAGCAAATCGAAAAGGAATGCGGCCACATCCTGGGCGAGATGTCCATGGACTTGGGGATCGATACGGAAGGGCAAATCTGGTTTTTTGAAGCCAATGCCAAGCCGATGAAATTCGATGAGCCGCATATCCGCAAAAAGTCGCTGGAGCGCATTTTTCAATACAGCCAATATTTATCCCGGCAGCCGAAGCGTAAGTAGCGAGGGAGGCGAGGAGCGATGGAAATTCGAAAACTTAATCCCGGAGACGGAGCGGGTTGGGAAAAGCAGCATGGCGACATGCTGGCTTTCATCCGGAAGTATGGGGCGGGGCGCATTCCGCCTTCCGCCTTCCGGGCGCTGATGAAGCTGTCGCCGAGCGAGTTCGGCCTCCCGGGGAGCTCGCTGCTGGCGGCCCGGATTCAAGCCGAAGACGGGCCGCGGATAGCCGGCGTCTCCTGTGTCACGGATTACGGCCGCGGCCTTTGCCTCGTCGTGGTCCATCCGTTGTACCGGGGACGCGGACTCGGCTCCAGGCTGCTCGCCGAGCAGCTTGCCATTTTGCGGCAGTTGTCATGCCGGGTGGCCTGCGATCAGATCTCCAGCCTGCAGATGTGTTTCCGCGCCGGACTTTATGCCCGCCGGCTGGTCAAGGTTCGCGGCGGGAAACCGCAGCTGCTCCTCGAAAACAGCCTTTCGCGTTCAAACGGCGAAGGCGCCGCCGCCCATTTCAACAAAGAAGGTGATTCTCTTTGTCTCAACCCGTTTTAGGGATCTTGACCTTGTACCTCAATGACAAGAAGCAGCTGGAGGAACGGCATATTTACCAAAAAATGATCGCCGAGGGGCAAAGGCTCGGGCTGGACGTTTTTGTGTTTACCCCTGCGGATGTGCATGAGAAAAAAAAGCTGATTTATGCGCTCGTTTACGATCCGAAACAAAAAAAATGGTCCCGCAAATGGCGCCGTTTTCCGAACGTGATTTTCGACCGCTGCCGGATCCAGCGCAGCAAAAGGTTCGAACAGCTGGGGCGTTTCCGGGCGCGTTACGGCAGCCTGACCTTCCTTAACCGCCCGCTGCGCAACAAATGGACGATTTACCAAACGTTGTCCCGCGTGGCGAGATTCCGCGAGCATCTCCCCGAAACCGTGCTGTTTCAGCATAGCGGGGACGCGCTCGGACTGCTGAAAAAATATCCGGCCGTGTACGTCAAGCCGATCAACGGTACCGGAGGCCGGGGTATCCTGCGGATCGAACGCCTTGGTGCGGATGAGTTCTTGATTCAGGGCCGGAAACAAAACCGCAGCATCGTGTCTCCCCGGAAGATCCATAAAGCCCGGCTGAGCGCTTATCTGCTCGGCTGGAAAGGCGGCGCCCAATTTCTCGCCCAGCAGGGGATTCAAATCAAGCTGCCGAACGGCCGGGTTCACGATTACCGGATGCTGGTGCAGAAAAACGGGCAGGGCCGCTGGGAAGCGACAGGCTGCGCCGGGCGGGTCGGCCCGCCCCGCAGCGTAACCTCCAATCTGCACGGCGGCGGACATGCGGTGGCGATGAACACGCTTTTGAAGCAGTGGATTCCCGGGGAGGAGCGGCGCGCCGAAGTCCGCAGAACCGCCGAGCGTCTGAGCTTGGACATCGCCGAATATCTGGAACAGACCTTCGGCCCCCTGTGCGAGTTGGCCCTCGATTTGGCCATCAACAAGCAAGGGCATATCTATGTCCTGGAGGTGAATCCCAAGCCGGCGCGCGAGGTGTTCATGAAATCCGGAGACCCCGACGCCTACCGGAAAGCGATCGTACGGCCGCTTGAATACGCGATGTGGGTCTACAAGCAGAAAGCCGCCCCCTCCTAACGGAAGGAGCGGCTTCGCTTTTATTGGGTCCGCTTATTTGCTCCGAAAACGGCTTTATGATTGCTCGCCTCTAAGGTATACCGGAGCCGATTGGTTCCCGGCATAATCCTCCATCACGACGTACACTTGCTTCGCCGCAGAGGTGAAGCTGAGACAAGCCTTGGTCGTCCTGCCGCGAATGATGCGGTCCTTGTCCCTCACCCCGTAGGTTGTCGGGAATTTCCTTAGAACCCCGTCCTCATACACGTACATGTAACGCCAATCTCTGGTGTTTGGCATCGGCAAATTCAGTTTATCGCCGTCCCATGACCAAGCTTCAGCGTACGGCTCGGATTTTTTATCGATAAACCGGCCGCTGATCGAAACCGGCGTGGCGTCTTGCGAAGAAATCGTCACCAGATAATCGTCTCCGTTTATTGGCATACCGCTAAACAGCGCGGATGTGGAGCCTTCCGTAACCGTCGCTTTGGCGGAGACGGGCTCCGGAGTGGTGATCCAGTTTAGAGATTGCACGCTGACCGTAATATCGCCCGCAGGCTTGTTCGGATTGGTCCAGGTTACCCGAAGATCGCCGTTTTCCTGGGAATCAACGGCGATATCCGAGACCGAATGGGCCAGATTGAAGTTGATTTTCGCGGCCTGCCCTTCCCGTCCATCCGCGCCAACGGCGGCGACTTTGACCGTGCCCGACTTCGCCGGCAAATTTTTGATGTAATAGATGCCGTCGTATTTGCCGCCGACATAGACATCGTTTACGTATACATTGTATTGTTTAACCTTGGAGTAATCCGGGTCCAGCTCCCATTTTACGGTCATCTCGCCGGTATTCGGATAGGCTGCGGAAATCGCTAGCCCCTCCGGCGCGGAAGGCCTTACCGCCGAACCGTCATCAATGCGGATTTGCCCGATGTTGACCTGGTAGTCAGCCACCGCTTTTTTCCCCGGATCAAACACAAGGCCGAAAGCGGCGATCGCTTTACCGCTGTAAGCGCCAAGGTCAAACTCCGCCGTGACCCAGTCTTTCGTGCGTTTCCCGCTGTCCGGAACGGCGATTTTCACCACGTGCTCCGGATCGTCGGCCAGGATCAGGCCGGCGTACATCGTCGAACCGTCATTGGCCGAGCTTTTGTTGTAAGTCAGCGAAAGCTTCGAGCTTTTATTTACGTCAAGATCCGTTTTGTACAGCCGCAGGAAGTTTTCCCCATTCAAATCGCCGCTCACAACCAGCGAGCTGCCGCCTTGGTAGGCGCCGATTTGCTTATAGTCGTAACGATCCGTATCCGCGAAGTTATATTCCGGGCCATAGTCGAAATCGACGGTAAGCTTGTTGCCGGCCGTATCCTGCCACCACTGCCAGGTCACCGGAACGTCCTGCAGACTCATGTTGGACCACTCGTCCGCGCTCGACACCTTGCCGTCCGCATAATAGGACAACCCGTGTCCCGTGTTGAAATTCGTATAGAAGTTCGGGCCTTCGATGACGGAACGCTCGGCGATCACGGACGCCATGCCCGGCCAATACCGGTTGTCCGCGTAAACGTCGCCGGCCGTGTTGGTATCGGAGACCTGCGTGTTTTTCGGATCGATGTTCGGCCCCGACCACCACAATTGCTCGCGGACTTTCGTCATCCATTGGTATTCGTTTTCCTGCCGGTGCCGGACCGGCCACGCTTGATTCATATCCTCGTCGAGCCCGGCATGCACGAAATCGGCGCCCAGCGTGGCGATGCTAAGCAGCGGCAGGCCGTTGTTCAGTTTATTTTTCAGCGCCGTTCCCTGAACGCTTTTAAACCGGTCGCGCCCGGCCTCAAGCCCGGCGAATCCAACATCGTAAATATCGAAGTCCGTCCCTTGGGAATCGTTCAGCTTGTTCAAATAGTTTTTGGCCGCAGTGATTTGGCCGGCGCCCACGCCGTAATCAAAGAAAAAGGACTGCGCCACCTGTTTGCTATCGCTTTTGTCGTACAGGAACGAAATATTGTTGTCGTTGAACGTTCTGGCAAAGGTGTTCGCACCGGTGCGGGTATCGAGCGAGTCATACCACTGAACGTACAACCCGCCTTTTTGCAGCGCTTTCATAAAGGCGATATAGTCGGGAATATCCTTGGTGTCAACATTGGGGCCGATTTCCTCCTGGTTGATGAAATACCCGTCATACCCGAAGTATTCGGCCATTTCAATCAGTTTGCCGGCCACCGGAAAATCCCCTTGCTCGTCTTTAACGATCATCTGCTTATACGTCTGCTGCCCGCGGTCGTTGTTGGAGAAGAAAATCCCCGCCAGCGACAGCACGCCGTTTTTGTGAGCCGCGTCGGTATACGTCGGATTCGGAATGTTCAGCATGCCGAATTCAAACCATTTTTGCTGCCAGTCCTTTTGCGCCAGTTCGTCGTAATATTCCGGCGGGGTATAGGCCGTCGCCGTTCCGTGCCAATAAGAGTAATAATCGATGTACTGCCAAAAGTTAAAATGATATTGGGCAAATTTGTTCGTGTACGGCGCATTTTCAATAAAAGCGTTTCCATAATCCCCCGCCACGTTCATCATTTTAACGTTTGGGCTCAGCTCCGGATTGGCTTGGGTAGCCGGGAACGGGGCGATTCTTTTTTGCAGCGGCACATGGGATCTGAGCAGTTCGGCGCCAGGGTCCGTTTCCGGGCTCCAATTCATAATATGGCCGCTGGTATACCCGTGTACGCTGGGCTGGTTTTGCCCGTGCGCGCTTGACCCTTGAAAAGGCCAAGTGTCCCCCGCCTGCGCCTCAAGCGGAAAACCCGTGCCAACCACGGCTAAAACCACGGCGATCGAAGTGATTTTGGCAATTGCTTTTCTTCCGCTATGCACCATCATTATTTTCCCTCCGTTTTCATATCATGATGTTGTCCCAATCCGGATTGGTCGTTTACGCTTTTCACTCTATATGATGAAAACCCTTCCAACAATGGACAAATTAAAGATTCCATGGTCGATTTAAAGAAAAAGCAGACCTTTTCCCTTAAGGGAGCAAGATCTGCTTTGCCTAATTATTGGTGATTCGCCGCTTCGTCATATAATTCGAGCAGCTCCTTGAAGGCGCCGATCAACGCGTCGGCCCCCGCCAATTCCCGGTCGTTCCCGAAGCCAGCGTAAGCGCAGCCGATGACGGTTTGCCCGTTTTTCTTGCCCGCTTCCACGTCGGAGGAACGATCGCCGACCATCCAGGCGGTGCGGATCGCGTGGTTGTCCAGCAGCAGCTTGACCAAATCCACTTTAGACGCCGTCTGATATTCGCCGGCGCTGTATAATCCTTCAAACAACGGAAGGATGCCGTGCGTGTCGGCCACGCCCTTTACGTAATGCTCCAGTCCGTTGCTGGCCACAAACAGTCTGACCCCCCGCTCTTTCAGCCGCGTCAAAGTTTCGCGCACCTGCGGGTACAGTTCGGACGGGAGCTCCTTCAGTCCGGCCAGCTCCAATTCGAGCAGCAGCTCGTCGGCCCGCCGGCGCACCTCCTCGCTTTGGTCCGGCAGCACTCTTTTCCAAATCTCCGGGAGCAGCATGCCGAGACAGCTTAAAATCAGCTCCTCCGGGGGCGTTTCTCCTTCATACAGCCGCTCCTCGCGCAGCCGGTCAAACACTTGGTGAAATACGGGAACAAGCAGCGTTTCTGTCTTGAACAACGTTCCGTCCATGTCAAAAATCATCGCTTCGGGTTTTGTCAGCTTAGGTTTTGCGTTCTCCATCCCCACAATCCTTCCCTCTATTGTATAGCCTCATAATATGTTAAAACCGTGCCCGTTGTAAACCTTGCCTGAACTGCGTTGTTTTGTTGAAACAAAAAATACGCCGCTCTTTCCTGAGGGAAGGAGCGGCCCAAACTAAAGCGCACGATTTATCTTGTTTGTCTGTCCAATCTTGACTTCGTATTATCATCGTAAACATAACCCTCGATATCATAATCGGGATATTCACGCTCCAGATCGTTCAGCATGCTGGACAGAATCTTTGTCTGATAAGATGAAGAGAGGTCATCCCAGTCTTTCTTAACGATGTAAACTTCCACCCTAACTTCTTCGCGATCCTTATCAACATCCAGTTGGATCGATAACGGAATACCGCGATAGGTCGAGTAATCTCTCCTCAATTGACTAAGCATTGTAGATTGGCTTGGCACGCTGCTGCTGCTGCTTCCTATAGAAAGCGTTCCCGAGCGGCTGACGGAGAATGTCGTCAGTTTGGAAGATTTTTTGTTTTTCACGGTTCCGTCGATCTTCGCATCCCTGAATTCACGTCTAATATCGTCAGAGATGTCCTGCAGGAACGTTTTCTGTCTTGAAGAAGACAGATTATTCCATGTGCTTTCATCCACCTTGATCGTTATGCTAATGTCATCTTTATCCCCCGACAAAGAAATCGAGGCATCCAAACTGTAATCATCCTCGTGATCATCGTTGAGGTCGTCTTCCAATCTGCTCAGGCTGCCGTTATTGCCATCCTTCTTCAGCGAATTGATTTCGGACTGCAAGGAAGTAATCGTGGAATCCTTCGACGCAATCGTCGAATTCGCCGTGGTTAATTCATTTTTCACACTGTTTAACTGGTTGTTTAAATCCGTAATTTGATTGCGAAGCATCTCGATAACCTGTGCATCCGAAGAAGACGTATCTGAAATGTTAACGATCTTATTCGTGCCGTCCCAGACTAACGATTTCCCGAGCGCTTCACCCGCCATCCGGATCGGTACATAGGTGGTTCCGTTAACCATAAAAGGTTCCTGACCGGAGCTGGACGAAATTGTTTGACCATTATATACAAGTTTAATATTGCTATAGACCGCCTTCAATGTTTTCGTGGCATTCGCCGCAAAAGCGTCATTGGTAAGCAGCGTCCCGGAAATCAGTACGGATGATAGAGCTACGATGCCGATCATTTTCTTGTTTAACTTCATTGTTTCTAACATTCTCCTTTTCCCTTTTATTACCCTGCCGCTTAAAGACTGGAATTGGTGACAAGCTTTCTATTAAAATTTAATAGCAGGTAATTTAAGCTTACCATATTTTTCACCCGCAGGCCAATTTCATTTTGGTATCAATTTGGTATTTCTTTCGATTTAAAATTTTCAGTTGGAAAACTTAAGGGCAAAAAAGGGCGTTATTCCTGCGATATCAGCCGCTTTGAGAGAAATAGAGGCAATTTATGTCGTTATTCTCCCAGGTCGCTAGAAAATGCCTGCGTTCTGGACTATCCATGAGAAAATAAGTACAAAAAATGCCGCTAATGGGGATGAACATGCTCATATCCGGATAATAAGGCCATAGAATGCCGTTATTACTGAAGAGGCCCTATATAAAGGCCCTAATAAAGCAGAGGCTTTAATAAGCAGGGGCTCTAATAAGCAAAGGACGCCTTCCGGCGCCCTCGGCTTAAACTGCTACTTCAGACGGATTCCCTTCACCGTGCCGCCGTCAAAATCCTTCACAAGGAATTCATCGCCCGCAAGAATCCCGTAGGAATGAGGATAGTTATCCTTCGGCAAGGCGATCGATCCCGGATTCAGCACAAACACCCCGCCTTTGCGGTCGGCGACAGGGATATGGGTATGGCCTTGAATGAACACGTCGTTTTCGGCCAGCGGCGGCAGTTGCTCGATATTAAAGCCGTGACCGTGCGTCGCATAAATGCGGCGGCCCTCATGCAAAATCATGGCGTAGTCCGCCATCATCGGAAACTCCAGCAGCATCTGGTCGACTTCCGCGTCGCAATTGCCGCGAACGGCGGCGATTTTGTGCTTGTGCCGGTTCAGCGTCTCCGCGACCCGCTGCGGATCGTAGCCGTCCGGGAGCGCGTTCCGCGGGCCATGATAGAGGAAATCCCCCAGCATGACAAGCTGGTCCGGCCGCTCCTCCTCGGCCTTCTCCAGCGCCCGGTCCAGCCAATGGGCGGACCCGTGGACGTCCGAAATGAACATCAATTTCATGGCTTACTCTCCGTTCAGCCGGTACCCCGCATGGAACACCGGTCCGACATATTCATTAAACCGATATCCGGAAGCGATGGCGGCGGTGACGAATTTTTTCGCTTTAGCCACAGCTTCCTGGACCGTTAAGCCGTTCGCCAGGCCGCCGGTAATGGCTGCCGCAAACGTACAGCCCGCCCCGTGGTTATAGGCCGGTTCGATTTTCGGCGACTCCAAAACCGTGTACTCCTTGCCGTCATAGAACAGGTCGATCGCCATTTCCCCGTCCAGCGCTTTGCCGCCTTTAATGACGACGTTTTTAGCGCCGCGCTCGTAAATCGCTTGAGCCGCCGTCTTCATCTCCTCCAGCGTGGTAAGGCGTCCCAGCCCGGACAATACCCCGGCTTCAAACAAATTCGGCGTCGTCACCGCCGCCAACGGCAGCAGCAAATCGCGGATTGCGTCCGCGCTTTCCGGATTCAGCACTTCATCCTCGCCTTTGCAGACCATCACCGGGTCGATGACGACATTTTTTTGATCGTACTTGCGGATGCAGGACTCCACGACTTCGATAATCGGTACGCTGCCGAGCATTCCGGTTTTCATCGCGTCGACGGGACCTCCGGCATACACGGTTTTGAGCTGCTCGGCCACCAATGAGGCTTCCACCGGATAGACGTTATGGTGCCAGCCTTGGTCCGGATCCATCGTGACGATTGTCGTCAAGGCGCTGAAACCGTAAGTGCCGTACTCTTCGAATGTTTTCAAATCGGCCTGAATTCCAGCGCCCCCGCTGGAATCACTGCCGGCAATCGTTAAAGTTTTGAAGATCTTTGACATGTTGGGTTGCTCCTTTTCGCTGAACTTCCTAGCTCCTGAATCTTGGCGGAAACTGATAACATCTATTTTAGCACTATTTTTAGAAAGTTCAGACTATGGATTGCAAAAAAAACTAAAACCCATGAGCGCCCAGTCGTTTTGCCCCGCTGCATATGGCTCAACCTAGAAATTGGCGCCGGAAAGCCGGCTGCCGGAAAGACCAGCCGCCAAGACTAACCGCCGGCCTGCTAAATAGCAGAACTTTATGCACTTATTATCGGGAGCCAGGCATGGTCACCTCCATTAGCGACATTTTTTGCCCTTATTGTCCTTTGAATAGTCCAGAATGCAGGCATTTTCTTGCAATCCGAGAAAATAGCGGCATAAATCGCCTCTATTTCTCGCAAATGATTGGATATCGCCGGAATAAGCACATTTTTTGTCATTTTTTGCTCTTATGATCTTCACTGAAGATCGCTGGAGTTTCTTAAGCAGCCTGGAATGAAGATGCACGCCTGATTGTTTTGTCAAACGCCGTTGATGGTTCCGAGCTTAAATATGCACCCTCAATTCGTCGATGATCCGCTCGGCCGCGGCTTCCCCCGCCCGAATACACTCCTGCGATTTGGAAAAATCGAAGGCGGCGATATGCCCTACCTCGGGCCGGATCACCCAGTTCGCCAAGCGGAGGCTGGTTCGCTTGCGCTCCGCCGTCATCAGGCTGTAGGAACGGTATACGACCTCCACCATATTCCGGGGCAGTTTCGGCTCATGCTCCCTGGTCACATCGACGGCAATAATCAGGTCCAAGCCCTCGGACTTCAACTCTTCCACCGGCAAATTGTTGAGGACCCCGCCGTCCACCAGCATCTTCTCCTCTGCCATCACGGGCGCAAAAACCCCGGGAAAAGCCGTCGTGGCCCGAAGCGCCAGCCCAATGTCCCCACGCTCGATGATCACCTGCTTTCCCGTGATTAAATCGACGGAGACCGCTTTAAAGCGAATCGGGAAATCTTCGATTTGCAGCGCTTCTTTGCCATGCCGTTTCATCAGTCCTTGAACCGTGTTGTAAATGCTGTCGCCTCCGATCAGTCCCCGCCGCCTGATTCCCAAATCGATCAAACGGTACTTCGGTGTCGTCCGGATCAGCTCCTCGATGTCCCCGGGAGAAATGCCGGCCGCATACAAGCCCCCGATGGCTCCGCCCATGCTCGTCCCGGCGATGCAGTCGATCGGAATACAGTGCTTGTCGAACACCTTCAACACGCCCAGGTGAGCCAGTCCGCGCACCGCGCCGCCGCCCAACACCAAACCGATTTTTCCCATCTTTAACCCCTCATTATGATCGATTCTCATTTGTCTTCATTTTATACCTGCGCTTTTTGTCCCGGCAATCGTTCTTCACCTTTGCCCTCGATCGGATTCGTGCCCGACCGGATGTTTAACCCGCTTGCCGGTCCGGGTCTCCTGCCCGCCGATATCGCTCCCTTCGCCATAGCAGAGCGGCATTCCGAGTCTCGTGAAATGCAAAAGAGCATGCGATTTTCGTCGAAATTACTCGAAGATAACTTGTTAAATGCAAAAGTGCAGTTCATATCCGGTTATATAGATACTTTTTATTAAATCGCCCCGGATGAGATGCATTTTTGCATTTCAATCGCGCTAAAATGGCAGATCGTAAAAAATCAAATGCACTTTTGCATTTGATTCAGTCAAGCCGCGAAAATTCGAGAGCGCCCGGTAAAGTGTTCCATGCCAAATGTTGAGGGTTGTTCACCTTTCTCCCCCCACCATACAATGGATACTATGGAAGGAGGTGATCCGCCGTGAAGTTATTCCGGGGACTGATATTCGTTATGGTCATAACCTTCGGATTTGGATTCTACGGCGAAACCACGCAGGCTGCGGCCAGCACGCTGCAAGCGGGCAGTACCGGCGGCGATGTATGGGATCTCCAATACCGGCTGAAGGCGCTTGGTTTGTTTAACCAGCAGTTGACCGGCTTTTATGGGACTCACACGAAGGCTGCGGTACAAAGCTTCCAGCGAAATTACGGGCTCCAGATTGATGGGAAGGCCGGTCCGCAAACCTGGCGGGCGCTCAAAAAATACTCGCTGAATCAAAGCGAGATGGATATTCTGGCTAGGGTGATCTACAGTGAAGCCAGGGGAGAACCGTACGTGGGTCAGGTAGCTGTCGGCGCTGTTGTGATGAATCGGATCCAATCCGATCGGTTTCCCGACAATATACGGGATGTCGTGTTCCAGCGCGGTGCGTTTACGGCCGTAGATGACGGACAGTTCTGGCTTAAGCCGGACAAAACGGCTTATCTGGCTGCGCAGGATGCCGTCCGCGGATGGGACCCGACCTACAATTCGCTGTTTTATTTTAATCCGAAAACAGCGACAAGCGCCTGGATTTGGACACGTCCGCAAAACGTTACCATAGGCAATCATATATTTACCGACTAATCCGGCAAAACCGGGACAGGAACTGCAGTTGTGCTGCCGCCTGTCCTTTTTTACATAGTTTCGTTCTGTTTGCATCGGGCCTAAGAAATTTTTGACATTCATAATTAGGCTTAGGCTCGGAAACAATTTTTCTTAGTCCGTCAAATTTAAAAAGATAGGTGTGTACAGCTTTATGTATTTGACCCCGCGATTGTATCACTTCATCGTACGCCCCAGATGGTTTACCGAAAAATATATTCACAACCATATTCGAGACCGTTTCTCCTTGGAAAATAAAATGGTTCTTGATTTTGGCTGCGGAACCGGGGCGAACTGTTGCATAAGTCAGGCTGAGCATTATTGCGGAATCGATCTTGATAGGCGGAGAATCGGCTTTGCCAAACGGTTGTTTCCAAACCACACTTTTGTCGTATTTGACGGAAAGCAAATCCCGCTGCCTGATCAAACGGTGGATCTCATATTGATTATCGCGGTTCTTCACCATATTCCGAACGAGCTCATTACCTACTATTTATATGAGTTCCGCAGAGTTTTGAAGCCGAGCGGCAACATGGCCGTTATTGAACCTTATTTATGTCAAAAAAATAAATTCAATAATTGGTTTATGAAGCGATATGACGACGGGAACTACATTCGCAATGAAAATGACTATCTCCAGCTATTTAAAAACGCGCGGTATGATTGTAAAGTGTTAGAAAAATTCAGAAAGTGTTTCCTGTACAATGAAATTTTTTTTAGCGCCACCCCTAAATAAAGCTTTAACCTTCAATCCCCATATGTTGACAGAACAACATGAAATATAGCAATATCGAATAAACGGATAGGCTTCAAATTTTTTAGAATAAAAGATCTAAGCCTGAACGGAGGGCTATGCATTGAGAAGCGAGCAGGAAATGATGAACCTGTTTTTGGATTTCGCCGCGAAAGAGGATAGAATCCGCTTGGTAACTATGGAAGGGTCGCGCACCAACGTGAACATTCCTCCCGATTCATTCCAGGATTTCGACATTTCTTATTTTGTTACGGATATGGATTTTTTCAAGGAAAGCGATGAATGGCTCGGCGTTTTCGGCAAGCGCATCATGATGCAAAAACCCGAGGATATGGAGCTGTTCCCCCCTGAACTGGGCAACTGGTTCTCCTATATCATTCTTTTCGAGGATGGCAACAAACTGGATCTGACCCTGATTCCCGTGAACGAGTCGGAGCTTTATTTCGCCGAAAGCGACGGTTTGGTGAAGGTATTGCTTGATAAAGACCGTCTCGTCAAAAATGAAGCGACCGCAACCGACCGCGGATATTGGCTTAAAAAGCCGACCGCCAGGGAGTTTGATGATTGCTGCAACGAGTTCTGGATGGTTTCGACCTATGTCGTCAAAGGGCTGGCGAGACAAGAAATCCTGTTTGCCATCGATCATTTGAACGAAATCGCACGGCCCAATTTGCTGCGGATGATGGCCTGGCACATCGGCTCGGTGCACGGGTATACGTTTAGCGTAGGGAAAAACTATAAATTTATCGACCGCTATCTGCCGCGCGAAGATTGGGAAACATTGCTGTCAACCTATAACGGAACCGGTTATCCGGAAATGTGGCGGTCTTTGTTTACTTGTTACGAACTGTTTAGAAAATACTCCAAAGCGGTGGCGGAAAGCCTTGGGATTACATACCCGGATTATGATGAAGCTATTACGAAATATACCGGGGCGATTTATGATTCGTTGCCGGAAACGAGGTAAACTCTTTGCACATTGCCCCTTCGGCAAGCGAAAACCGCCGGAGAACTTGCTCCGGCGGTGTTTCGGATGCGCGGATTTAGTCGCAGCCTCTCCCCCCCCCCGCTGAACACGTGCTCTATGAATATGGCGGTGAATTATGGCGTTTTTTTCTCGGCCTGCCCTTTACGTCATGGCTCTAAATCAATCTCAAGCGTCTTATCCACCGGAACGGGATCCGTCTCCCGCATCATGCGAATTTCGTAGGTATCCTGTTTTGGGACCAAAAAGGACAATTCGTACTCCTCTTTCCCCTCGGACGGAATAATCAGTTCCTTTCTTAAGTCCGCTTTTTCCCCGTAATACTCTTTCCAAAGCTCCGGAGACTTCTCTTTATCCGGGCGCAACGAAGGAATTTCAAAACGGATGCTCATGCGATTCTCCGCTTTTTGCAGTACTTTAAGCTTTAACCAACCGTCTTCATACCGCGCCTGCGTAATCGTCATTTCCTTGCCTTTAAAACGGATCGGTTTCGGCAGGTCTTCGTTCAAGCTTAGCGTAAACGTATCGCTTCCCGTCCAGTCCGATATTTCCACAGCGTCGACATGAAGCGTCAAACTGTTCACCGTCTCGTCAAAAAACGGGGAGGAGTTAAATGTCAACTCGATTACGCCCGGCTGAAACTTATCGTTCACGGGCTGATATTTGGTCCGATAGGTGTCCAGGGGATACACCTTGCCGTTATTATCCGTTAATCGTATGACATCGTGCCCTCCGTCTCCGGCCAAATCAAGATCGAGCCTATAGTCTTTGCTGTTATCCAGCCGCAGTTCGGCGTAGGTATTCAGAGGAGTAATCTTGATATTGTCCAGCACCAATCCCCCGATATCCGGGTCGCCAGCAACCTTAATCTGCTGTTTTGCCTGAATGATCCGGTCTTCCACTAATTCGGACGGGGCAAACGGTACATTCATATCATACTCCCGGTCCTCGCGGCCTGAAGAGTCATCGCCCACAAAGAGTTTAAAACTTAAAGTGTCGGGATTTCCCTTGAGAAACGCCTGAACTTCTTCCGGGTCCAGTTCCATGATTTCCGAAATAACCAAAATCGGCTCTCCCGTTTCCTGATCGGTGATAATGTCCTCGCTGCCGCTCCCTTCAATCATCTCGAAGTCCAAGTTTTGTACAGCATAATGGTCGGCCGTTCTGTCGAGCGTCAAGCTGCCATCGGGATTTTGGGCGAGATGGTCTTTGATTCCATCCGTTTGAATAAACGCCTTGTACATCAGTTTATCGCTGGTCAGATAGACGTCCGCCAGGCTTACCTTCATATCCCCGAACTGCTGAATCACCGGTTCAAAGGGAGTGTACTTATGAGCGGCGGCGTTTTCTACCCCGTCCTGGCTGCGGATTGCGTCCAGCCAGTCGGCGGCGACCGAAATGCCGGGGATTTGCTTGAGCATGCTGGCAAACGCCGGAGATATCTCCGCCGAAACGAACAAGATCGAAACGGCGGCCGCCCCTGCGGCTAACCCAATAAATAAAGGCTTTCTTTTTTTCGGAAGGGAGGGCACCTTGTTGTTCTCACTATGTAACGCGATATTCCGGGCAAAATCCCTCAGCGATTCTGGGGCCGTTAACTGGTTCAGCGACCACGTCATCTCACTTTTCAAATTCATTTCAATCTTTGTATCCAGCATTGATCATCACCTTCCTGTTTCCGTTAGATTGATAAAGCTTGAGCAGTTTGTGCCGGGCGCGATGGAGCCGGGATTTTACCGTTCCTTCCTTCATGCCGAGCGTGGCCGCAATCTCCTCGATGGACATTTCCTGATAGTAAAAGAGCAGGACCACCGAACGATGTTGAATGTCCAGCGACATCACCTGGGAGAGCAGGCTGTGCTGCTCCTCTTTTTTCAATAGGGCTTCGATCGGCTGCGCCCCCTGATCCACTGGCTCCAAATGCTCCAACCCCTCCGTCATCCTGTTCAGCCGCGAACGCTTCCGCGCCAGATCGATCGCTCTCATGGCGCACAGATGCTTGAACCAGCCGGTAAAATTGCGGATTTCCTTGCCGTTCATAATGGCCCTGTAAGCCTCAATCAAGGCGTTCTGGACGGCATCTTCCGCCAAATGCGACGAGCGCAATATCGCGGCGGACGCGCTGTATACCCGGTCCAACAGCGGTTCGACCAGCTTGTAAAACGCCTCCCGATCGCCGTTCCTGCAGCGCTCTATCCACTCTTGTTCCTCTTGCATCATTTATCACTTCCTAAAGTTGATCTCGATATATAGGCGAAGCCTGTTTGGCACCGGTTCATTTTTTTCCGGAGAAAAAAATAACGCCTCCTTTTGGATTTGCCCGGTTCCAAAGAAGGCGCTGTGCAGGAGTCTAAGACTAAAGCTTATCGTTCCCGGCCCAAACCGGGCATGGCGGACTCCCCCGATTCCAGGCGGTTCTCAAGGACGAGGGAGAATATTGTCCAATGCCGAGGCGATCCGCAAACGGTCCCGCGCTTCGATCCATTCCTCCGGAACGGTCAGATGCCGGCAGGCACTGCTCTGCAGATAGCTGTAAATGATCTGCGCTTCATCGATTTCGTCGCGGGCAAGCGCGCTGGAGGGCGGCGTCTTCTCCGCTCCGAAGCAGCCGAGCACCGCCTCCGTAATCTCGGCCCGCAGTTGCTCTACCGCCGTATCGGCAACATGATACTTTTCCCTGAAAAGCACGCGATTCCGCTTCACCAGAAACAGCTTGAACGTCTGACCGTCCAACGCTTCAACGATGGCGAGGCTGCGGTTTTGCACGGTGAATTGGATCATATTTTCCTTATTCAACAGCAGGCTTACCGCTTGCAGCGAATCCCTGTACCTGGCCGCGGCTTCAAAATCATACCGTTCGGCCGCCGCCGCCATCTCTTGTTCCATAACCTCGTATATACAGCGGTCGCTTCCCGCCAGCAGGGCGATGAAGCGGTCGACAATCCGCTCGTATTCCCGGACCGCTTCACCTCCGAGACACATGCCCCGGCATAACCCAAGCGAATAATTCAAACAGGGGGCTTGGCCGACGGAAGACCGGGCGCAGGCGATCTGCAGACACTCCTGAATCTCCCGGACCGCCTCCAAAACGGTGTTTTTGCTGGCCGCATAGGGGCCGAACCACACCTCCCCGGCCTCCCCGCTGCCCGGATGATGGGTGACTTCAATGCGGCGGAAGCCGTTTCCCGGCCGGATGGCGATATAAACATAAGCGAGCGGGTTTTTCATTTTTTTGTTGTATACCGGCTTCCATTCGCGAATTAACCGGCATTCCAGCATTAACGCTTCGAATTCGGTATCGGTCACCCGTATTTCCAGATCCTTGACGTTGTTGACCAGCCTTTTGATTTTATTGGAATGGGGCGCGGAAGGATAAAAATAAGACCGGACCCGCTGCTGCAAATTTTTCGACTTGCCGACGTACAAAATCCCCCCATTCCCGTCTTTCATCAAGTAGACTCCCGGCGATGACGGCAGATTTCCCAGCTTGTCCTTCATCTTGGCGCCTCCCCCTTTCTAATCAGCCTTGGCTCTTTGAAGTTACCATAAAAACCGGGCGGACGCATCATAGAGGCTGTCCACTGTTTTCCCGCTGCTTCATCATCGGTCCCCAAAGCTGATTTGTGCAAAATGTAACAAACTAGATTGACAATTTTGCTTCCAAAGTGGGAGCATGTAAGAAGCAATATTTTTCAATATTTTTCTATTGCATCCATAAACAAGATTCCTATCAAAACAAGGGTGATGTGAAAATGAACTGGAATCCCCAGCACACGGAAGTCATCATACGTTACCGCGACGGAACCGTCACCGCGGCGGAAGATACCGTCGTATCCGAACAGCCGGTTACGCTCAAAATCAATGGCGAGGAATTCGTGACCCTCGTCTGTACGCCGGAATACATCGAAGACTTGGCGATCGGTTATCTGGCATCGGAAGGCATTATCGAACGCATGGACGACATCATGGAATTGTGGGTTGAGGAGGCGGGCGGCTTCGTTCATGTGACGTTAAAAGAGTGGAACCCCTTGCACCGCCAGCTGTTCGCCAAGCGTTACGTCACTTCGTGCTGCGGGGCGAGCCGGCACGGGTTTGTGTACGTCAACGACGCGCGGACGGCCAAGGTTTTGCTGGACCGGCAGGTGCAGCTTAGTTTTGCCGACTGTTTTCGGCTTATGGACGAGCTGCAGCGGGGGGCCGAATTGTTTCACCGTACCGGCGGCGTACACAGCGCGGCCCTCTGCGATGCCGGCGGGATCCTGCTCGCCCGCAGCGACATCGGGCGCCATAACGCGCTCGATAAAATTTACGGCCACCGCCTGAGGCATGGCATGAGTCCGGACGGGCAAATCATCGCCTTCAGCGGCCGGATTTCCTCGGAAATCCTGCTCAAGGCGGCGAAGATCGGCTGCGCGGTCGTTTTATCCAAATCCGCCCCCACGGCGCTGGCCCTGGAGCTCGCCGAGCACCTCGGGATCACGACGGTCGGGTTTATCCGCGGTCATTCCTGCAACGTATATACCCATCCGGAGCGGATCAGCGGGTGCGGCCCGGAATCGCCGCTGCATTGATTGCATCTTTGGAATCGGGAAAAACGGAATACCTAAGTTGAACTAAAGAATAGAGCGGGAGCAGGCAGGAGGGTTCAATATTCTAAGGAGTAGCGCTTTAGAATATTGAACCTAGGGGAAATGATCCTGAAGAAACTAAAAGCTTTCCGTAAGAAAGCTGCATCGGAAGCATATGCCTGGTCGCCTTTGTGAGCGGATTTCTGCCTTGTATGAATCTACTTAAACCTAGAAATCCGGGAACAACAGCGATCGTAAGCACATTTCACCCGGCTACCCTAATCCGTACAATCTTTTATTCAGCTTATAACAAGCCGATCAAGTTATTCATTTTCAGGATTGGAGGAAACCGCAACGAAGCGAATCCATTCACCCCAAGTCGGAGCGTTATTGGACCGTCTGTATGCCGAGGCTTCTTTAAACCGTCAAGAGCTGCTCGTCGTTCTGCGCCATCTGAACCCGGAGACCCGGGAACAGCTGCGCGCGCTTGCGCACCGAAAACGGCTCGGCATGTACGGGACCAAAGTATATTTGCGCGGACTGATTGAATTTTCGAATATATGCAAACAAAACTGCCTGTATTGCGGACTGCGTTCCGCAAACCGGTCGCTTGAGCGCTATCGGCTGACCCCGGAAGAAATTGCGGATTGCTGCCGGGAAGGGTACGAACTTGGCTATCGGACATTTGTGCTGCAGAGCGGGGAAGACGACTGGTACACGGCGGAGCGGCTGGTTCGCCTCGTCAGCGGGATTAAACGGCGGTTCCCGGATACGGCGGTCACCCTGTCGATCGGGGAACGGGACGACGAGACCTACGCCCGCCTGTTTGCCGCCGGAGCCGACCGGTTTTTGCTGCGCCACGAAACCGCCTCTTCCCGCCTGTATCGGGCCCTGCATCCGACCATGTCGTTTGAGAACCGGCGGGATCGGCTGGCAGCGTTGCAGCGGATCGGCTACCAGGTGGGAGCCGGGTTCATGGTCGGCTTGCCCGGGCAGACGCCTGAGGATTTGGCCGAGGATCTGCTGTATCTCAAACGGCTTGACCCCGATATGGTCGGAATCGGCCCGTTCCTGCCCCATCATGCGACGCCGCTGAAGGATTACCCGGCCGGGACGCTGGAAGCGACGCTCGACATGATCGCCCTGACCCGGCTTTTGCTTCCGGCCGCCTTGCTTCCGGCCACGACCGCGATGGGAACGGCTCACCCTTACGGCCGGGAAATGGCGCTGCAGGCCGGGGCCAACGTGGTTATGCCGAATTTGTCGCCGCTGGCCGTACGCCCGAAATACGCCCTTTACGACAACAAAATTTGTCTGGGCGACGAATCCGCGCAGTGCCGTTTTTGCTTGGAACGGCGGATCGCCTCCGTTGGCCTGGAGGTCGACATGGGCCGCGGCGACAGCCTGAAATCGCTGTCCGGCGCGGTTTGAACTGATTTTTACTAGCTAACTCTATACAAATATTTCAAAAGGAGTGGATCAACATGAGTCGAGTTACCGAAAGCGAACCTGCCCGTTTTATTCAGGATGAGGAGATTGCCGCGGCATTGGACTACGGAAAGAAGGCGGCGAATGACCACGGCATGGTTGAGGCGATATTGGAAAAAGCGATGGACTGCAAGGGGCTGACCGCCCTGGAAGCGGCCGTTCTGTTATACGTTGACGACGACGGCATTATGCAGCGGTTGTTCGCGGCTTCCAGACAGATTAAGGAGCGGATTTACGGCAACCGGATCGTACTGTTTGCCCCGCTTTATGTCAGCGACTACTGCGTCAATCACTGCGTTTATTGCGGATACAAGCATTCCAACACCGAGTTTGAGCGCCATCGCCTGACTATGGAGGAGATCGCCAAGGAAGTGAGCGTGCTGGAGTCGCTGGGCCACAAGCGCATCGTGATCGAGGCCGGCGAAGATCCCCGCCACTGCGACATCGACTATATCCTCGATTGCATCAACACCGCCTACGCAACCAAAACGGGCAACGGCAGCATCCGCCGGATCAACGTCAACATCGCGGCCACGACGGTGGAGGAATACCGCCTGCTTGCGGGAGCCGGCATCGGCACTTATATTTTGTTTCAGGAAACCTACCATCGCCCCAGCTACCAGCATTACCATCCCCGCGGACCCAAAAGGGACTACGACTGGCACACCACCGCCATGGACAGAGCGATGCGCGCCGGAATCGACGATGTCGGCATCGGCGTGCTTTACGGTCTTTACGACTATCATTACGAAACGGTCGCCATGCTGAAGCATGCCGAGCATCTGGAGGAAACCTTCGGCTGCGGTCCGCACACCATTTCCGTTCCGCGTCTGCGCGCGGCGGAAAATGTCCACCTCGACAACTACCCTTACCTTGTCAGCGACCGGGATTTCATGAAAGTGGTCGCCGTATTGCGTCTGGCGGTGCCTTATACCGGCATGATCCTGTCCACGCGCGAGGACCCGGAGCTGCGGGATGAAATCATTAAACTCGGCATCTCCCAAATCAGTGCGGGTTCCGCCACCGGTGTCGGCGGATACGCGGTCAACAAGGACAAGGACGACAACCCGCAGTTTCAGGTCGGAGACCATCGTTCGCCGCAGGAAATCATCAAGTGCTTATGCCAGGACGGCTACGTGCCCAGCTACTGCACCGCCTGCTATCGCGAGGGCCGGACAGGCGACCGGTTTATGCAGCTCGCCAAGTCCGGGCAGATCCATAACATCTGCCAGCCCAACTCCCTGCTTACCTTCCAGGAATATTTGCTGGATTATGCGGACGAAGAAATGCGCGAGCTCGGAGAACGGACGATTGCGGAAAATCTCGAACGCATCCCCCGCGAATCGACGCGCAAGCTGACGGTGAAGCGGCTGGAGCGAGTTCGTAACGGCGAAAGGGATTTGAGATTTTGACGCATTGCAAAAACGCCTGCGGAAGTATCGCATTCCGCAGGCGTTTTGTTTTTTTACCGGCTCTGAGGGCGTTTTAGATCATGGGGAGGTTACTGCTAAACCCTGTTGTGGCTCTAACTATATACCTAGCTTTTTCTACGCTAACGGTTGCCACCCTCGCTTGTTCGGGCGAAAAAGCAGTGATTTCTTTTCTAACGGTTGTAGCAGCGCCTATTTTTCGAAAAAAGACCTTTTCTAAATTTATACGAAAAATAACTCAACGCGTTAAAGTGTGGAAGCGCGTCGAAACAAAAAGGGGGGGTGTTTGATTCTTTTTTTCCATAATATGGGTTTATACTGAATTCAGTTCATGAAGTTCAACTTCATAGCCCATCTGTTTGATTTTTCGAATCCAGTACTCGATGGTTTTTTCACGTTTACCCAAATAGTCTGCGCCCAGTTCCTCGTAAGGCACTTTATCTCGTAGGACGACGTAGATGATCCGTAAGAGTAAATGTGAAACCGCTATAATGGCTTTTTGTTTACCCATTCGTTTGACTAGCCTGTAATATAAAGCGGATATCCGGGAGTCTTTGACCCTTATGGCGGCCCAACCGCATTGACAAAGTACGGATTTTAGTCCCTTATTTCCGCGTTGGTTCTTTTTTCGTTTTTTTTACCGTTACTTTCATGGTTGGCTGGGCATACCCCGGCCCATGAAGAAAGGTGAGCATCGGATGGAAAATGTGACATATCTGTACCCAATTCGGCCACGATGCTCGCCGCTGCATCATGTTTGATCCCAGGAATAGTGTCCAGCAACTCCATTTCCAAGCGATAAGGCATAGTCAGTTGTTCAATTTCTGTTTCCAGTTCTTGAATCTCCTGTTCTAGATACGCAATATGCTCCAGATGTCTTCGAATCATTTTCCGATGATGAAGGCGTAAACGGCCGTTTAGCGCCTCAATAAGTTCGGGAACTTTGCGTTTCAGAGACGACTTCACCATGTCACGAACCTGCCGTTCATTAAGCACTTCACCGTTGACAATGGATTCAAGTAACAATCGGCCGGAAACCCCAAAGACGTCTGACATAAAGGTGGTGAGTTTCAGATTGGCATCTTGCAATATCTTGTGAATCCGGTTCTTCTCTTGGGTCACATTCTGCAGGAGTTTCCGGCGGTATCGAGTGAGGTCACGCAAGTCGCGAATATCTACGCTCGGGACAAAACTTTGCTCGATTAATCCGCTTCGGTGTAACCGGGCGATCCACTCGGCATCGCTATAGTCGGTTTTTTTGCCTGGAACATTCTTGATGCGGGCCGGATTGGCGAGGGTCAACTTACAAGAATCCTCCAGAATGTTCCATACCGGCTTCCAGTATACCCCGGTGCTTTCCATGGCCACATGGGTACATTGTTGATCTTCGAGCCAGTCTTTTAAACGAAGTAGTTCCTTGGTGGTCGTTCCGAATGTCTCGATTTCTTTTGACGGTCTCTTGTCGAGCGGACCGTACAGAAGGCAGGCCACGATATTATCCTGATGGACATCTATACCTGCACATCGTTCCAAAATCGCATCCAAAACGAACAACTCCTTTCTGGATGTTTTAAGCAGATCATGCAACCTTGTATAAAGATGACACTTTATACTCGTACTCGTGGTAACAATCGGCGATTCTCGTGGTTGCAATTGGTCCGATTCTAACACGGAGTGTTTCTCCAAAATGTAATCGACCTATGATCCACCTATAATTATTACCTCATAAAGTGAGTGCGTGTACAACCCATATTTTTCATATATGGCGGTGGCCGCCAGGCCATATTTGATTCTAACGGTTGTAAGCGTCGTTATTGCCTGAATCCAAGCCAAACAGCCGGATTTCAGTGTAATAAGCGCTATGGCAGCCGTTACAGTTTGAAATCCACGTTTTTGGCACAAATAACGCTTGTGGCAACCGTTAGAATATTGGTGTGACTAGATTTAATGCAACGATAGTGACATAAAACGGGAAATAGGCTCGCGGGCAACCGTTACATTTTGTATCCGCTCGTTTTTACCCGGATAGCGCCGTTCACAACCGTTTAGATTTTTTTTCACACTTTTCTGCCGCTATCCTGATACCGCTTCAACTGTTTTATGGCTAGCGGGCGACCCCGCCAAACAGCTGCAAGGCCTGAGCCGTGGCCGCGCGTTTTTCGGCGACGGATACCTGCACGCGGGCGGGAACGATAAGCTGCAGCGCATTGGTCGGACAGACGCTTACACAGGCCGGCCCGCCGGAGGTACCCTCGCACAGATCGCATTTGCTGGCCACGATTTTTTCCTTGGGAATCCAAGCTCCAGCCGCGTTATAGCGCAACCCCGCCTGCAGCTGTTTCTCTCCATCGCGATACAAAGGCACCATCTCGATCGCTCCGTACGGGCAAGCCAGCATGCAGGTTTTGCAGCCAATACAGGTGTCTTGATTGATGCAAATACCGTCGCCGCTGCTGGTGATCGAGCCGTTCGGGCACACATTGGCGCACGGCGCATCCTCGCAATGCCGGCATTGCACGGGAGCCGTTATATTTTCCGTCTTCACAACGGTAAGCCGGGGGTAGAACTCCGTCTCTCCGGGCGTTTGCCGAAAAAAATCCTGGTCCGAATGAGCCACCGCGCAGGCCGCTTCGCAAGTATGGCAGCCGATGCATTTATCGGGATCGGCAAGCACAAAGCTGTTCATAGTTTGACCTCCTCTTTAAGGCTTACTTCCTCGGGCTTTCGCCGGGACTTGAAATGGGTATGCAGCAAATGGTGCGAAACGCTGCCCAGCGGCTCGCCCAAAACATCTTCGTACAGTTTTTTGATCCCCGGGTTTTCATGCGCTTTGCGTACAGGCAGCCCGGCATCATGCCGGTAAACCGCGCTTTTCCGGGCCCGGATAGCAAGCTCGCGCATTTGCTCCGTCAACAGCTTCGGCTGTCCCCCGCCGCTGATGCAGCCCGCCGGACAAGCCATCACTTCGATGAAATGATACGGGCAAGTCCCGTCCGCCACCGCCCGCAGTACGGGACCGACATGCTGCAGTCCGGCGACCACCGCCACTTTGAGCTCCAGTTCGCCAACCTGCACGTCCGCGGTGCGAATGCCTTCCTCGCCGCGCACGAAATCGAGCTGCAGCCGGGGAATTTCCTGCTGCGTCAGCAGCTCGTACCCGGTGCGGATCGCGGCTTCCATGACGCCGCCGGTCACGCCGAAAATCGTCCCTGCGCCCGAATATTCCCCAAGCGGAGCGTCGAACGGTTCGTCGGGCAAAGCGGCAAAATCGATCCCCCGGTCTTTAATAAGATAGGCCAATTCACGGGTTGTAATGACCACGTCCACGTCGCGGTATCCGCTGGCCTGCATCTCCGGACGGGCACATTCAAATTTTTTGCAGGTGCAGGGCATGACCGCCACGCTGTAAATGTCCGCCGGGTTCACCCCGGCCAGCTCGGCGCCGTAGGTTTTAAACAATGCCCCGGCCATCTGCATCGGCGATTTGCAGCTGGACAAATGATCGAGCAGCTCCGGAGCCGCCGTCTCGGCGTGCTTCACCCAGGCCGGGCAGCAGGAGGTGAACATCGGCAGCCGTTCCCCGTCCAGCACCCGCCGGATCAGCTCCGTCCCTTCCTCCATCACCGTTAAATCGGCGCCAAAATTCGTGTCGTAAATTCTGTCGAACCCGATCCGCCGCAGCGCGGCCGCCATTTTGCCCGGCGTCAGCGTCCCCAGTGGAAGGCCGAACTCCTCTGCCAGCGACACGCGAATGGCCGGCGCGCACTGTACGACCTTGTGCAGCCCGGGACGGCCCAGCATTTGCCGGACCTCAAGCGCATGCCCGGTGGAATAAGCGGCAAACAGCGGCTCCCGCACACTGGCGGGCATTCCCCGGAGCGCCCGTTTCGCCGCCAGCCGCTCCCGCGCCTCGAACCCGCCGGCAAGCCCGCTTCCCGCCGATTCCCCGGCCGATTCGGCGGCGTAATCTTCGCTATAGTCTGCGGCAAAGGCGGTACACACCTGGACACATTGCCCGCAAATCACGCAGCGGTCGGCGTCGATCGTCTGGGGACTCCCGGCATCGCCGTGAATCGCGCCGACCGGACAAACGAAGGCGCACCGCTTGCAGCCGGTACACAATTGCTCATCGATATGAATTATCGGATCATAGCTAGGACTTGGCATAACTCTACCTTCTTTGCCATTCATATAGTTTGCTTATTAAAGCTAAAACGGCATTGCCTTTAAATCCGGAAACGGACGTACAGTCCGCTCCGGCTTCCCCGTTACCAGGGACAGCGCGCCGACCGGACAGGCGGCCACGCAGGCGGGAGACGCCGCGGCGTCCGCTGCCCCCGGCTCCAGCGTCCGGCCTGCAGGCCGCGATTCCACCGCTCCCGCCTCCATGGCGCCGCCTTGCGTTTGGCCCGCCACTTCGGCCCATGTGTGCAGCGGCGCACAGCTTTGGCACAGGTCGCATTTGCTGGCGACCAGCCGCGGCTTGGGCTCCGCGCCGCGTTCGGTATGCGCCGAAAGTCCGCTCTGCAGCACTTCCCGGCCGTGCGCATACGATTTGACCAGCGCGATCGCGCCAAACGGACAAGCCAGCGCACAAGCCTTGCAGCTGATGCAGCGCTCCTCGTCGATCAGAATGGCGCCGTTTTCCTGGCGGATCGCCCCTACCGGGCAAGCCGCCGCGCAGGGTGCGTTTTCGCAATGCCGGCACTGCACCGGCGCTGCGGAGCGCCCCGCCTTCGTTACGTACAACCGAGGAATTACCGGAATCGTAATCGTTCCGACGGCGGCGCTCACTCCGTTCTCCCGGTTATGCACCGCAAAGCAGGCCAGCTCGCAGGCTTTGCAGCCGATACATTTGCCGGCGTCCGCGATGACGAACGGATTCGCCTCCATTTTTCCGGTGCCCATATGCTCCTCTCCTTTCCAAAAGCGCAAGCGCCGGCCGCGTTTCATCGCCTCGCCCGCGCTTGCACGCTGAACTCGTACGCTTAAACCGTGACGTGCATCTGCTTGCGGAGCTCCTCATATTGCTGCCGGACCTCCTGTTCGGCCCGTTCCTGATCGGCGATCCGCTCCAGCTTAATGGCGCAGAATTTATACTCCGGCGTTTTGGATACCGGGTCCAGGAAATCGCCGGTCAGCTCATTGCAAGCTCCGATCCAGTAATGGTAGGTCATGTACGTGGCGCCGGGTTTAACCCGGTCGCTGATTTGCGCCCTCGACACGACCCGCCCCCGCCGGGACACCACCCGCACCAGTTCCCCGTCACGCACCTGCAGCGCCGCCCCGTCCTCCGGGCTGATTTGGATAAAGCCCGGTTCATCGGACAGGCGGCTGAGCGCGCGGCAGTTTCCGGTCATCGTGCGCACCGAATAATGCCCCACTTCGCGCACCGTGGACAAAGTGAGCGGGTAGTCCGCGTCCGGCAGCTCCTGCGGGGCCCGCCATTCACAGACGAACAGCCGCCCTTTGCCGCTGGGCGTGCTGAAGCGGTTGCCTTCGTACAGGAACGGCGTCCCCGGATGATCGTCGGACGGACAAGGCCACTGCACGCTTCCCTGCTCCTCCATCTTCCGGTAGCTGGCGCCGGCAAATTTCGGGCACAGGCTGCGCATTTCATCCCAAATTTCCTCCGTGTTGCGGTAGGACATCGGATAGCCCATCGCCGTGGCCACTTCGCAAATAATTTGCCAATCCGGCTTGGCTTCGCCCTGCGGCTCCACCGCTTTGCGAATCCGCTGAAAACCGCGGTCCGCCGAGGAATACACCCCGTCATGCTCGCCCCAGGAGGTGGCCGGCAGGACGACATCCGCGTGCAGCGCCGTCTTGTTCATGAAAATGTCCTGCACGATCACCAGTTCCATTTCGTCCAGCGCTTCGCGCAGTTCGGCCGCGTTCGGGTCGCTTTGCACCGGATCTTCGCCGAAAATATAATAAGCTTTCAGCTTCTTTTCCTTAAGCACCAGCCGGGGCACCTCCGTCAAATGGAAGCCGACTTTATCCGGCAGACTCACGCCCCATGCTTTCTCGAATTTCTGTCTGATCTTCTTGTCCGTCACCGGCTGATACCCCGGGTAAACATTCGGCAAAGCGCCCATATCGCACGACCCTTGGACATTGTTCTGTCCGCGCACCGGTCCGATCCCTACGCCGCGCCGCCCGAAATTTCCGGTCAGCAGGGCCAGGGAAGCCAGTCCTTTCACGACGTCCACCGCCTGCGAGAACTGGCAGACTCCCATCCCGTACAAAATGACCGCCTTATCCGCCCGCGCGTACTCCCGCATCGCCCGGCGAATGTCGGCGGGATCGACGCCGGCAATCGCCGCGGCGTATTCCGGGGTATATTTTTTGATCCCCTCCGCATACTCGGCGAAGCCCTCCACGTAATGGGAGACATAATCCCGGTCATACAAACCCTCGTGCACCAGCACATGCCCAAACGCGTTGACCAGGGCCATGTTGGTGCCGCCTTTAAGCGGCAGCCATAAATCGGCGATGCGCGCCGATTCCGTTTTGCGCGGGTCCACGACGATCACGGTCGCCCCTTTTTGCTTGGCGTTAACGATTCTTCTGGCGACGATCGGGTGAGTGTCGGCCGCGTTGTAGCCAAAAATCAGCACAAGGCTCGCTTCCTCAATCTCCGGAATCGAATTGGACATCGCCCCGTCGCCCAGCGAATAGCTCAGCCCCGCTACCGACGGGCCGTGGCACACCCTGGCGCAATGGTCGATGTTGTTGGTGCCGATGCAGGCGCGCATAAATTTTTGCATCACATAGTTCGCTTCATTGCCCGGCCCCCGGGCCGACCCGGTCCCCATAATCGCATCGGGTCCGTACTTCTCTTTAATGGCCGCAAGACGCTCGGCCGTAAACCGGATCGCCTCCTCCCAGGGCACTTCCCTTAGCTGCCCCTCCTTGCGGATCATCGGCTTGCGCAGCCGCGCCGTCAAAAGCTGCGGATCGTTCAAAAAATCCCAGCCATAATGCCCCTTCAGGCATAACTTGCCTTCGTTGGTTCTCCCGTTCGCGGGTTCGGCGCCGACCACCTGCCCGTCCTCCACCTTCAAATACAGCTGACAACCGCTCCCGCAATACGGGCAAACCGTAAGCACTTGGTTTCCCATCGCTCTAACGCCACCTCTTTTGTGAATTTTTGCACAAATGTTTGCAGAATGAATGACAGAAACAAAAAAGCCAATACAAAGGCATGCTTGTCACACCGTGTATTGGCTTATTAAACAGCGAAAAGGCAGGCGCCTCTTTCTCTTTAATCAAACCGTCTTATTCAGTTCGATGATAATGGTCCGCTCCCCTTGCCTGTCATGGCTTATGGACCATGAGTAGGTAAAGGGGCCGCCCACCGCATCCGCCGCTTCCTGCATAAACTCGCGTTCCAAATAAGGCTGCAACACTTTCCAGTATTGCTTGACGAGGTCGGTGGCACCTTCTTTCACTAAAATTTCCGATAAGTTGGATAAAACCCCTTTGATTTCGACGGTCGCCTTGCCCGCGCCGTCCAAGTTCACTTTGACGTTCTCCGGCCCTTTTCCCCGGTAGTGTTTGACGATTTTGACCGCAAGCCTTCTGATTCTCTCCTGAGCTTCAAACACCGTGGCAATAGACATACTGAGAACCTCGACAAACAAATGCCTTAATTTGGAAAATATTTCACGTTTTAAATGTTACCCCCGCTAGAAATATTTTGTCAATCCAAAAAAAGGGTGATATCTACCCGTTTCCATGAAATTTCCGCAACTTCTCTGCCAAAACGATGTTATTTCGGCAAAATAATCGCCATCGTGCGGACAGGAAAAATAGCGCAGAAAAGAAGCGGAGCTGCCCCCGCTTCCTCTCAATTTCCTATAAGCTTGTCCGGGTTACTGCAATTGCCACAAAGCAGGCACATTAGCCGGCTCCCAGCCGGCAAGCGAGGTGTGCGCCTGAAGGCACAGATAGATGCCGCCGTTGTAAGACACGAGATCATTAACCTTGTAGGCCGCTCCCGGTTCCCATGGACGAGCCTCGCCATCGCCCGGATTTTCCTCCGCCGTCGTCTTCCCTTGAACGGAGGCGGCCGCGGATACATTCCCGGCGGCGTCTCTTGCGGTTACCTTGAAGGTGTAAGCCGTATCCGGCGACAGACCGGTAATGGTTGCCGAAGTTCCGGTTACATTTATGCTGCCGGTGCCATAAGCAACGGTGTAGCCGGTCACGCCCACGTTATCCGTGGAGGCGTCCCAGGCGAGGTTGACGCTGGTCGGCGCGGTTCCCGTCACGCGCAGTTGTCCCGGAGCGGTCGGCGGCACGGTATCCTGTCCCGGTTCAGGCTCGGGCTGCGGATCGATCGGCCCGTTCGGGCAATCCTCAATATATTTCCACGCGCCATCCGCGCCGCTTTGATCGGGGCGATCCCCCTGGGTCCACCATTTGGCTTCGTAAATTTTGCCGTTGTAAACCACACGCTGGCCGCCGGTATATACTGCGTTGTTATCCCATGCTGCGTACGGACAATCGCTTCCCTCGGCAGTCTTCACCTTGATCGAGGCGGCTGCGGACAGGTTGCCGGCCGCATCCTTCGCCTTGACCGTAAAGGTGTATTCCGTATTCGGCGAAAGGCCGCCGACCGTAGCCGCGGTGCCTGTTACATTCAGGCTGCCCGCGCCATAAGCGACGGTGTAGCCGGTCACGCCCGCATTGTCCGTGGAGGCGTCCCAAGCCAGCGTCACGCTGGTGGCCGTTTGGGCCGTTGCCCGGAGATTGCCGGGAACGGTGGGCGGGGTTTGATCGTCGCTTCCGCCACCGCCGTCATCGCCACCGCCGCCGTCAACGGCCAAATCGCCGGCCAGCTTGTTCAGCAGCGTTTTGTTCCGGTCGCCGCTAAACTCCCAGAACATGGCTCCGCCCAAATGGTTCGCTTTAATAAAACCGCTCTTGTAGCCGATCGATTGTTGATCGTCATAGCTGATAAAGGTTCCGCTGCTCGGATTGAACAGGTAAGGCACCTTGGCGATATCGTTCCAATAACGGGTATAGCCGTTTTTGTTGATATAGTTGTTCTCCAGATCGCTATAGTCGAAAACGCCCTTTTCCCAGGTGCCCGTCGAAGGGCCGGCATTTTTTTGATATTGGCCGTTGCCGGCGGCCGCTGCCCCGGTCCAGCCTCGTCCGTAGAAAGGAACTCCCAGCACGAGCTTACCGGCCGGTACGCCCGCGTTCAGATGCCCGCGCACGCCCGCTTCCACATAAAAGCTTTCCGAGTCCGGAACACCGGCCGCCACCGCCGCCGGATCCAGGTACAGGGGAGCGTTGTGGGCGGTGATGTTCTGCCAGCCGCCATTGAAGTCATAGGTCATGATGTTGATCCAGTCAACGATATCGGAGATCTTGTCCAGCTCGGTGTTCTGAGCAAACGCGGGGGACGCGCCCGAGGCGATCGTCAGCAGATAACGCTTACCATCCTTGGCTCCCGCGGCGTCCAGCTTCTCCCGGGTTTTCTGCAGCAGCAGCGTGAAGTTTTGCTTATCCTCCGCCCGTCTGCTGTTGCCCTGAAGTCCTCCGCTGACCGGATACTCCCAGTCTAGGTCGACGCCGTCAAATTGATATTTGCGGAGAAAATCGACTGCGGAATTGGCGAAGTTTTCACGCAACGCCGGGTCGGCGGCCACGTCCGAAAACCGGTTGGACCACGACCAGCCGCCGACGGAAATAAGCGTTTTCAGATGCGGGTACCGCTGTTTCAGCTTGATCAGCTGATTGAAATTGCCGCGCAGCGGCTGGTCCCAGGTATCTCCGGGATAGCTTTTTTGCGCGTCGATCCAAGGGTCGCCCATCACGATCGTGCCGTTCGGCACGTTGATGACCCCAACCTCATCCTGCGTAGTCCAGGTCTGCGGATTGGGGCCGGTCGGGTCCGGATTGCCGTGAATGCCGTTCCAGGCGATATCGGCGAACGCGTAATTGATATGCGTAACTTTGGAGGCATCGATATCCGAGACCAGATAATTTCTCGCATAGGCCCCCCAGGATGGATAATAACCTACGATCTTATAATCTGCCGCGCCGGCGGCCTCCGCACGATTCTCACCAAACGGGGAAAGCGAAAACAACGGAACGATAAGCGCGGCAACGAGCAGCCATATCCCCGGCTTCTTGAATTCTTTTGCGTGCTTCAACATGATTCTCCTCCTCAATACTGTAAGATAAGATGCCAACGGCCTGCCGGCCGCAAAGCCGAAATGCTTGAAATCCGCCGATCACCTGCCCCCCTGAATATGGTTAATCTCCCAAAATAAAAAGAGATTACCAAGTAGATATTTTTACATATTTGCCATGAATCCTCCTATATTTTTAGAAATTCACTTTAATTTGATAGATTAAAGTGCGGAGTTGCCCTAATATTTATCGAAAATGCCCGATAGTTAAAGGGTTTGGGGGAATTATGACAAAAAAGGGAACTTTCAAAACGGCTCATAGATTCAAGGGAATCGTCCCCAAGATACAACAAGCCCGGCGCCGTTTCCGGCACCGGGCTTGTTTAGACGCTTCAGTGCGAACTAACTTAATTGGAGGGTTGTAATGCAAGTGTTGTCGCTGTCAAACGTGGAAATCTCCGACTCGGCCGTTTTTCCGTCGTGACCTACTGTGATACGGTACGTTTTGTCCCGCGGCAGCCACAGATCGATAAATCCGTTGGCCTGAGACTTCATTTTTTGATCCAATATGGTGTTCCCCTCCAGATCGGCGATGGATACATCAAACTCTTGATCCGCCAGTTCTCCCTGGCAGCTTGTCAAACTGTGGATTTCGCATGGATGCGTTTGCTCAAGATACGGCGCGATGGACACAAAAAACTCGTCTTCCGGCAGTTCATACGCCGTAGAACCTTTTCCCTCGTCAGTCACCACAAGCTGACGCGCCGTGATCGAAGCCGATTGGGCTTGCAGGTTGTCCGCGCTGTAATCGTGCACCAGTTGCTTCAAGCTTTGCGCATCCAGCCTAACGGTTGCAGCTTCTTTCTCAGCGCTTCCCGTAAAAATATAGTAGGTTCCTAACGCCGCAACCACAATAACTCCGGCCGCTAGCAAGACATTTCTCCGTTTCATTCCTTGCACCCTTTCTGTTTAACAGGTTATTTTATGTAAGTTGATTGCTTCCTCATCCTGCCTAATTATACCATACATACGTATAGTATTGAGCAAAAAGCGGACGTTCATCCTGAACATCCAATGATTGACCAGCCTAGTTTACCCGCTCTATTTTGATGGAAGAGGTCTTGTCATTAAAATCGTCGCCGACATAGGAAGTGTCCGCCAGCAATACCTTGCTTGCTCCCTGGAAATCCTTATGTTCGTAGAGTGTCACTTTGATGCCGGGAGTCACCTTCACCGAGGAGAGCTTATCGTTGGGAATGCCGGCCGCCAGCATGTCATTGTAGTTGTAAGTGTCCACCCCCAGCGCCACGGCAAATCCGCCATAGTTGGCGTCTCCATAAAAGACGGCCCCCTCTGAGATGGTTACGTCTCCCCCGTAAGTGATTTGCGGAAAATCCCGGCGCGCCGCCTGATATTGGTTTTCGTATTCGTTCATCCAACCGAAAGCGCCGGACGCCAGCGATTTCAGATCGGCTTTTGCCGCGCCGCTCATAAAATGGACATACTCGCCCATGTTCAGATCTCGTGTGAAATAACCGGCGGAATTTCTCGGGAAATATTGGGCAAGCAGCTGGAAGAAGCGTGTAAGCGTTTGATTTTTCCCATAGTTGTCATAAACCGGATAATACCAATTCTTAAACCAGTAGGTTCCTGCCTGCGGGAAGCTTTCCGACTTGCATACGAAGCTGTCATAAACTCGCTGCGCTTCGCTGTCGTACCCCAATGCCTTGTAAACATCATATTGGTAAATTTCCGCCCATTTGCTGTCGCCCCACAGCCGGAAAGCCGGGGAGCCCTTGGCCCCGTTTGCCGCAAACTCTACAATATGAGCGATTTCATGGACAAGGATATCCAGATTCCATCCGCTCCGGCTGCTAAAGTCGGAACCGCCGATATCGATTACGTTACGGTAGTCATGGTCGGCATTATAGTAATATCCGGGATGACCGCCGCTGTATTTTTTGTTATGGACCACAACGTAAAGTCTCCCGTCTCCTCCCATGGAGCCATAGGTTTGCTTCGTATATTTCCATACGTCGGCGGCCGTGGAGTAAATCCAGTTGGCCTGATTCGGGTTTATATCATCGTCAAAATACACGGCCACCTCATCGTCATAATAGGCGAGCTTGAGCAATTCCTTATGCTCGAACCAATGCTCTTGCCAGGTCGAAGGCGGAGCGCTCGCCGCATTTGCCGGAATTTGCGGAAGCAAACCGAAGACCATCACCAACGCCATCAGTAAAGCCACTGACTTTTTCATCATAAACCTCCTTAAAATTGGAATGACAATTTCGTTGCACGGACGTCCGTAAATTTTGATATTTTCCCATAATATTACAATATATGATATAAGTAGAATATTAAATTTTCATAGAAAAATCAATACGAAAATAGATTTTCTAATAACACTCCAATAATTGATATTGACAAAAAAATAAATCTCATGTAGCTTTTACAGTATTGATAACGTTGTCAATGAGAACTGCGTTTTTTTCTCATTTAGGTTATTGTTTGAGGTGCAGAATGATCATCGAGAAGAGAATTAATAACAACGTTGTACTTGCCAAGGATAACACTCAACAATTTATCTTAATGGGAAAAGGCATTGGATTTCAGGCATACCCGGGGAATAAAGTGAATGCGGAATTGATCGAGAAGAAATTTTTCTCGGCCGGGTCCTTATCCATTGAGCAAATGTCCGCATTAGTCACCGACGCTTCCCAGGAAGAGATCGAGGTCATTGATCAGGCAATCTCCAGGGGTGAAGAAATTTTAAAGGCCGAATTAAATCCGAATATTTTTTTCACCTTGTTGGATCACGTGCTCTTCGCTATTTCCAGGGTAAAGAAACAAATGGACATCGCCAATCCTTTGGAATGGGAAATCAAAAAGTTTTATCCTGCGGAATATAAAATCGGCAAAGAAACCGTCAGCTTGATCAATAAGCGATTAAATGTCGAGCTCCCCCCTATCGAAGCTGCATCTATTGCATTGCATTTCGTAAATGGGCAAATCGAATCGAAAGCGGTTCAAGAAGTCATTGAGTTGACCGAGATCATTAACCGTGTCGTTAAGCTGGTAAAGTATCACTTTCAAGTTGATTTTGATGATGAGTCCATTGCTTTTAACCGTTTTGTCACCCATCTGAGATATTATTTGATGCGGCAGAAAAGCGGAGAGGTTTTGGATTTTGAACCATCGTCGCTAACCCAAATCATCAGCGAAAAATTTCCTGAAGAAAAACAGTGTGCAGATAAGATCGCTCAACATATTCAAGATCAAATGGGCTTGCAAACATCGGATATCGAAAAAATGTATCTTACGATGCATATCGGAAATTTAGTGAGGAAAACATAATAACTTTCAAAAAGGATTCGTTACAGTTCGGCTGGCAAGACCTTAGTCACTTTCATCCAATTTGCGATGGAGGCGGTTAGGGTCTTTTTTATTGATTAAAACCTCATAAATTCAACAAGGATTCGTTACAGTTCGGCTGGCAAGACCTTAGTAGATTTCATCGTTGTACGGGTGAAGTTTATTAAGGTCTTTTTATATAGATGGATTGCATCCATTCAAAAGGAGGACGTTGTATGGACAACAAAGAAATGTCCAAGAAAATCATCGAATTCATCGGGGGAAAAGACAATATTTCGGATTTAACCCACTGTGTCACAAGGCTTAGATTTGTGCTGAAGGATGAGGCAAAGGCACAAACGGAAGAAATCGAAAAATTAAATGTTCTGGGCGTGCAAAAGCAAGGCGGCCAATATCAAATTATTGTCGGAGACAATGTCGGGAAGCTATATAACGAGATTATTGAGCAAATTCCCGGATTTGAGGATAGTTCCAATCAAGGACAAGCGCAGGCAGATACGAAAAAAGAGTCCACCTTTAACCGGCTGATCAGCACGCTTTCCAGCATTCTGGTCAAAGCTTTGCCTCCATTGGTAGGCGGCGGGATGCTGAAAGGTATTTTGTATTTTTTCACATCGAATGGTTGGCTTGATCCCGCCAGTTCATTAGGGACGATTTTGGATATCGCTTCAAACTGCATGTTTTATTTCTTCCCGTTCCTGCTTGCTGTAAGCGCGGCGCAAAAATTTAAAACCAACGAATACATGGCTTTATCATTGGCCGGCGCACTAATGTATCCAAGCATGATCAAGGCGGCCGCGGAAGGTGCCGAACCGATCAAGCTGTTTGGACTGCCTATTCCGATGATCGATTATAGTTCCTCGGTAATTCCGATTATTTTATCCGTTCTATTATTGAAATATGTTTACGGCTATATTCAAAAGATTATGCCGTCTATCGTCAACTCTATATTTACGCCGCTTTTAACGATTATCATTATGGTCCCTGTCTCCCTGTCGCTGCTTGCGCCGTTAGGTTATTACGGGGGGAACTATCTGGCTTACGGGATCGACTGGATCGTCAAAACCGTCCCGTGGCTGGCCGGATTTGTCATTGGCGCGATTCGCCCGTTCCTGGTATTAACCGGCATGCACCATGCCATCCGGCCGATTTTGCTGCAGCAAATCGCCACGTTTGGTTATACCAATATCAGCCCGGCCAATTTCTTAAGCACCATAGCGCAAGCGACATCCACATTGGCGGTCTACATGCTGATTAAGGAAAAAAGCAAGAAACAGCTCGCTTTATCATCGACGTTTTCCGGGTTTTTGGGCGTTACGGAACCGGCCCTTTACGGCATTATCATCAAATATAAAGCGGCGCTGATCGGTACGGTTTTAGGCGGCGGGATCGGTGGAATGGTCGCCACCATTATGGGAGCGAAGGCGTACGCTTCTTCCATGCCGAGTATTTTTAGCATTCCCGTTTATGCCGGCGGCGGTTTTGCCAGCATTTTGGTTGGTCTTCTGTTCACGCTGGCCGCCACTTTTGTGATCACCATAGTACTTGGAAAAGGGATTTTCCGCATCAATCCGGGAGAACCGGAGCATGCTTCGGAAACTGAAACAAACGCTCCGGCGGCTCCGGCTGCAAAAGCTTCGGCTTCCGATCAAGCGGGTAACTTGGAAATTTTCAGTCCGGTTTCGGGTAATTTCCTGGATCTGAAAGAGTTAAATGACCGCACTTTTTCCGAAAAATTACTGGGCGAAGGCCTGGCGATCATCGCTGATCAACATCAAATTGTCGCTCCAGCAGACGGTAAATTGACGGTTTACCGCACGAACCATGCCGTGGGCATTGAAACGGACGTCGGCGTCGAACTCCTGATCCATGTCGGGATTGACACCGTGAAATTAAAAGGAAAGCATTTTAAATCCTTCCGTAAAACCGGAGATGTCGTAAAGAAAGGCGATATTCTATTGGAATTTGATAAAGAGGCGATTGAAGCGGAAGGATACAATTCAGCAGTGGTGATCATCGTTACCAATCCGAATAACTATGCTTCCGTACAAACCGTTTTCAATAAACCATATGTAGGCCAAGAGGATGTTATTTTAACCCTTAAATAAATGAGAGGAGTCATGAAAATGTTCGAGCGATTCGCAGGATTTCCCGACCGGTTCTTATGGGGAGGCGCCATTTCGGCTCCCCAGGCTGAAGGGGCTTACCAAGAAGGCGGAAAAGGATTAACGGTAGCCGATATGGCTTTGCGATACGATAAGAGCGTTTCAAGGAAAGAACGCAAATACGTTGACAAACAAAGAATCGAAGACGCGATGAACTACGAGGGGACCGAAAAATATCCCAAAAGAATCGGTGTTGATTTTTATCATCGATATCAAGAGGATATCCGCTTATGCGCCGAAATGGGATTTAAAGTGTTTAGAATGTCCATTGCGTGGAGCCGGATTTTCCCAAAAGGAAACGAACAACACCCCAATCAAGCCGGGCTCGATTTTTATGATCAAGTGATTGGGGAGATTGTCGATCAGGGAATGGAACCGCTCATCACCATCAGCCATTTTGACTTACCGCTTCATTTAGTTACCGCATACGGCGGCTGGAAAAACCGCGAACTGATTGACTTCTATGTCCGGTACGCAGCGCTTCTATTTGATCGATACGGGGATAAGGTGAAGTATTGGATCGCGTTTAACGAGATTAACGGAGCGCGTTTTACCCCATTCAACTCACTCGGGATCTATGCGGAAGGAAGCGAACACTTTGTTCAGGATTGTTATCAGGCGGTGCACCATCAATTTGTTGCCTCTGCCCTGGCAACCAAGATGCTGCATGAACGATATCCGGAGGCAAAAATCGGCTGCATGATCGCGAAATTCACTACGTATCCGGCCACCTGCAACCCGGAAGACGCCATGTTATCCGTGATCGATGAGCAAATCGATAATTACTTCTTTACGGATGTATTATTAAGAGGGGCTTATCCCAGATATATCCATCGTTATTTTCATGAACACGATATTTCGATCCAAGCCCAGGATGAGGATTTCGAGCTGTTAAAAAAACATACTGCGGATTTTCTCGCCTTTAGCTATTATATGTCTTCCATATCCAGCAGCAAAAAAGAAGATCTGCAAAAAACGGACGGCAATCTTCGCGAGCAATTAAAAAATCCGTACCTGGAAACATCCGAATGGGGATGGCAAATTGACCCTATCGGCTTAAGATATACATTAAACACGCTGTATGATCGTTACCAGGCGCCATTATTTATCGTTGAAAATGGAATCGGCGCTAACGATACGCTTGATGAACAAGGAGAAATCCATGATGATTACCGGATTTCTTATCTTGCCAAACATATCGAACAAATCAGGGAAGCGGTTATCGATGGAGTTATAGTTATCGGTTATACCGCTTGGTCTTCCTTCGACATCGTCTCGTCAGGCACATCGGAAATGTCCAAAAGATACGGATTTATTTACGTCGATTTGGATAACCATGGCGAAGGAACATTAAACCGCATAAAAAAAGCTTCATTTTATTGGTACCAAAAAGTAATTGAAACCAACGGCGCTTCTTTATTCGAGGAAAAATGACTAATTATATGTCTCCCTTCCGCCAATATTTAAACCTCTACGTTAAATTCAAATTATTAGTTTATAAATCTTAACTTATAAGTTTAAATTAACTGTTGATGCATGTATTGCACAAAGGAGGGTTGTTACAATTTAGGCAGGTGATGACATGGGTTACGATTATTCGCTAATTGGCAAAAGAATCAAGCGGGCCAGAGAGGGACGAGGATTAACGCAGGAAGTGCTGGCCGAAAAATTGGATGTCTCCAACGCCTATATAAGCAAAATTGAACGGGGCAAAACGGCCATCAACCTGGACAGATTGTCCCAGATCTGCGTCGTTCTTGAGGAATCGCCCGAATATATTCTGAGCGGCACGAACATTCAGGGAAAGGACTATCTCCGGCATGAGATTATCGAGCTGCTGGAGGATTGTTCTCCCGAGAAGATCCAATTGATTATGCAAGTAATCAAGCCGATCGTGCACTTTAAGGAAAACGATTCGCCCGAGACCTGAAGGAGTTAAATCCGCAGCTTCTGTGCAGCAAAACGGAAGAAGCCTCAAAATCCGCCGGTAGCGCGGCTTTTGAGGTTTCTTTTTTTCCAGGTTGTGGCCCGGTAAGCGGCCAAAGCTTGCTTCTCGGCATCCGAGTAGCCGGCGACGATTTGTTCCGGGAAGTTCGCGGTGTAGTAGTTGCCCGTGGAATCTTTAACGCCGTCCCCGTAGCGGACCCCGAAAACGGCATACATGCCGATGCCGGTTTGCTTCGAAAAATTAGCCGCATCGTTCGTTGACTTTTTGGTCGAGGACCACGATGCATCTTTTATCAAGAAGGGAAATGTTTTTGTCATCAATGGGGAAAAACTGCATGCCTATAAAGATCCTTACGATTTTAAAATTTGCAACATTATGTTTAAACCCGAAATGCTCAAGTCAGCAGGTCCGGATCTCAGGGCATTAAACGGTTTCCAGGCGCTGTTCATTTTGGAACCGCTTTACCGCAGTATCCGTCCCTATAAAAGCAAGCTGAACACACCGATCCCAAGCCTTGAATACGTCTCTTCCCTTATTGCCGCCATGATTGACGAACACCATAGCAAGCTTCTGAAATTTGTGAACAGCTTGAGGTTTCCATTATCGTCAAAGCGAGCGGGCTATCGGAAGACGAAGTCAACTCCTTAAAGTCCAATCCATAGTTTTATAACTCGACTTTCGCAGTGTCACAAATCGACGCCGGGTGAGGGGGGGGCTGTAAAGGGACTATCTAAAGGCTTCGTGTCTTGGTGCTCCTGCCTGTAGCCTTTGCACGATTATTCCTTTCGTTCAGGGAGCAGGGGGTGGGGGCTAGAGCAAGGGTTCCAAAAAAGAGAGGAAAAAAACAAAAAAGATGAGGAAAAAATGAGGCGGTTCAGGTAAGATTTTCGGCTTGATTAGAGAACGTGTGTTTGGTATAATGAAATAAATGGAACTTATGTTCGTGTATTCTTGATTCGGGGGCGGAGCGGGCATGGAAGTCAATACGGGAACGGAACTTCAATCATTCAGCAGTCGTTTTAACAGCGAGCAGGACTGCATGGAGGCGCTAATCGCGATGAAGTGGCCCAGCGGCTTCGTCTGCCCGCGCTGCGCTCACACCCGGTGCAGCCGTCTGACTTCCCGGCATATCCCCTTGTTCGAGTGCGGAAAGTGCAAGCATCAAGCGTCGCCTTTGGTCGGCACAATTTTTGAAGGAACGCATCTGCCCTTGCTCAAGTGGTTCGAGGCCCTGGATTTGTTCCTGCTTGAGGGCGGCATCTCGGCGCTGCGGCTGCGCCAGGTGATCCGGGTTGCCTACAAGACCGCCTGGTCGATGCTGCACAAAATACGTCATGCCGTGGGGGAGTTCGATGCCCGGGAGCTGCTTTCCGGAGACGTGAAGGTGAACAGCGATCAGTACGGGCGTAATCCGTCCCGGTGTCAGCTTTCGCATCCGTACGCCTCGGCGGTCGTAGCCGGCTGCACGGTCACGGAGTCGGGCGAGCCGGAACAGGTCAAAATCCGCCTGGTGCCAAATAAGCGGGGAGGCGAAAAAAGGGCAAACCGTCACGATCTAACCGCGTTTATTAGCGGGCATGTGGATGTCCGTACATCGGCGGTACAATTGTTCCCTCAGGCCTTTCGGCTGTATGCGCCTTTGCGGAGAGTGGTGAGAGAGGCTTGGGAATCGCTGAAGAGTACGTATGGAGCCTTGGGACTGAAACATCTGCAGGCGTACCTGAACGAATACACCGGACGCCGCCGACTGCGCCTGCAAGGAGGACTGCCCGGAGCGGAAGAAACGATGCGGCCGAAGTTACTGCGCATGTGTGTGGCAATTCCGGCGATCCCTTACCGCCGGCTGATCGCGCGCCAACCGAACCAGCCCCTTGCGGTTGCGGCCTGATCGTGGCGCTTGAACGGGTAGGGGGTACCTGATGCAGATCAACTTAATGAGTCCTTGATCTCCTGTCTTGTTCTCTTGTCCGGTCTGTTTCACCTCCCCTAAACCTGATTCCTTCTCCTAAGCCCGTCTAAATTATCTCGAGCCTATCTGCTTTCCCACCAAATATTTTTTCTCTTGAGCTTGTCTTTCTCTCTGCTACCTGATCAAACGGGATAATCGTGTAAAGTCTCCTTACAGCAAGTGTTGATCTGTCGTTTCGCCCCACTTCCCTATCCTCAAGCTTTCAACGCCCTTCGCGTTTTCCCACGATTGGTTTTCGACTTGAGTTATAAATCATCGCCTTGCCGCTCTGACGACGGCAAGGCGATGATTTTTTGCCAGCAGTAGGAGCCCCCCTGCTATGTCTTCTCCACCGTCCCGGATTTTTTCCGATTCTGCTGCTTGATCAACAGCCGGAACAGTTTCTTCCATAATATTTTGAGGATCATATATATAGGTACGATCAGCAGCATGCCGATGATGCCAAATATTTTGCCGCTGCCCAGGATGAGCAGAATGGTCGTCACCGGATGGATATCCAGCGTTTTGCCGAACACGTAAGGCGAGATCAGGTTATCCTGAATTTGCTGCGCCGCCAGGATGATCACCAGCGACCAGATTCCGACGTACGGAGACTCGATCAAGCCGATAAGCACAATAGGAATGGCGGAGATGATGGCCCCGAAAATCGGGACGAAATTCATAATAACCGCGATGACCGTCAGCAACAAGGCATACGGAAGCCCCAAAATCCAAAATCCGATAAGCATCAAAATTCCCAGCGCTACGTTGACGATAACCCGGCCGACGATATAATTGTTTAGCACATTGTCGATTTCGCGGACCGTTCTCAACGCTTCTCCGCGATAGCGCCGCGGAAACATCTTCGCCAAAGTTACTCCGAAGCGCTGACCATCCTTGAGCAAGTAATACAGAATGATCGGAAACGTGAACAAGGCGATCGCAAAATTGGAAAGCAGCGAAACAAGGCCGGTAATGGAATTGGCCAGCAACGTGACGCCATTGCCCAGATATTCGGTCACTTTGGAGAAATCAATTTCTTCCAGATGCAAAAAGGATAGCTGCTGATTCTCCGCCAGCTCGTTCAGCTTGACATTCAGCATGTCGAGCAAGTTTGGAACGTTTTGCAGCAGATTAACCATTTGGGTTTGCAAAGGCGGCCATACCCCCACGATAAACGCGACGGCGACGATCAGCATAACCACATACAGCAGCAGAATAGCCAATGTCCGCTTGACCTTGCGCCGTTCCAGAAAATCCACCGCCGGCCGCAGCAAATAGTAAAAAAATCCGGCGAGCAGCAGCGGAACCAGGACCGCGCTTATCATGATTTGTATGGGACCATAAATAAAATCCAGCTTAGAGCCCAAATAAACGACGGCAATGATAATAAGCAACAAGGTGCCATAACGAATGGACCTATCTAACAGCTTTACCTCCCCCTCATTTGTTTGATTTTGACCGGGCGTACTTAAGGATGAAGAATTCCCCGTTCCAGAGCCGTTGCTACGGCTTGCGACCGAGAATCAACTCCCAGTTTATTATAGATGTTCGTTAAATACGCCTTAACCGTTCGCTCGGAAATGCCCATATCAAAAGCAATTTCTTTGCTTTTGTACCCGCGGGCGACGAACTGCAGGACCTGAACTTCTTTCTCGGTAAGCGAAGAAACCTGCTCCTTCCGCGGGGTGTCCTCCCGGTGCTCTTTCGCAGCCAGCGCTTTGGCCAAAATTTCGGCCTGCAGCAGCGTCTCTCCTCGCATCGCCGATTCGATCGTACGGAACAGATGATCCCGGCCCGTATCTTTGAGCAAATAACCTTTCGCCCCCAAAGCAAGGCCGTTAGCGATAAGATCATCTTCGTTATAAGTCGTCAAAATAATGACCGGAATGCGGCTGCCGCTGTTATTCAACAGCTTCATGGCTTCCAGCCCGCTCATGACGGGCATATTCAGGTCCATTAAAATCACATCCGGGTTGAGTTCATGAGCCAGCTGAACGGCAATCTCCCCGTTCTCCGCTTCACCGATGACCTCGAATCTCTCATCGGTTTCCAGAATCAGCTTGAGTCCTTCTCTCACGACGAAATGATCGTCGACAATCAGCACTTTATACCGGTTCATACTGTTTCTCCTTCAAGCATTGAAGCCTCCATTTGAACTTTTGTGCCTTCCGCACCGCTAAAAATATGAAATTCTCCCCCGATCAGCCTGGCGCGCTCCTGCATCCCCAATATGCCGTAGCGCCCCGGTTGCTTGCCGAGCATCTCCGTGTTAAAACCTGTCCCGTTATCTCTAATTTCAACAAACAACCGGTTATTCGCATCGGACACCGTTACCCATACTTTATCGGCCTTGGCATGTTTGGTCACATTGGTCAAGCACTCGCTAATGATCTGCAGACTATGTTCGGTCATTTTTCCCGACAAGCGCCGGGTGACTTTTATATCCAAAAATGTCTGAATCCCTGTAGCCTGGATAAAACGCCGGACCTCATCAGCCACCGCCTCTTTGAAATCGACGTCAGGGCCCGATTTGACCCGCAAGTCGTCGATCGCCCGGCGGGCATCGGCCAAAGTTCGCCGCGCCTGCTCCATCGCTTTCTTGACAATATCCCGCGACCGGTCCGTGTTTCCCTGGGCCATAAAAGCGTCGACGGCCTCCAACTGCATGATCAGGCCTGCCAAGCCCTGGGCCAGTGTATCGTGGAGATCGCGAGCCATACGCTGCCGTTCATTGGCAAGGGTCAATTCTTCAACTTTCCGATGTGCCTTCTCCAGGTCGCGCAAAAAATTTTGCGTCCTGAGGCGCGCATGAACTTGTCTAAAAAAGAGCAGCGCATACGCCATAACGATGATCATCATGAAGACAAACATTAGCGACAAACCGATGATTTCATCCAGACTGCCCGCACGCAGAACGCAATAAAAAAACAGCAGCATGCAGAACAGAGCCGTCAGGAGTATTTTTCGCTTTTGATTATACAAGCCCACGCTTTGCCCGATCAGCACGGGAAACAAACCTATTAAAACGGGAAAAGTGCCTTTTTGCGGCATCAAGTAGGCGCATATCGCAATCAACAACCCCTGCACTAAAAAATACAGCCAGGGATGTTTTTTGGTAATGCGGTACGAATTCCAGTGCAGGCAGATGTGAGCCACAATGCCCGCGCTAAATAACAAACTATTAACGATACGAGGTTCGCCCAGATTTTGTATTGTCAACGAGCTTATAAATACCATCAACACCCAAAGCAATACCGGGAACCTGGATACGAACAATTCATTAATCGAGTCTGTCAGAGGCGACTCTACATCTTCCGAATTTCTTTTACCGAACATCCGGCCCCCTCCTTTATCTCTATTATAAGGCCTAAACACTTCCTTTTAACCGTACTTTCGTACATGTACCTTTTTGTTCAAAAGAAACCGGCCTTTGTAGATTTTTGATCTCACCTCGATTACAATAAATTTAGCCACATATGATCAGGAGTTTAACCAAATTTGTCTTAGGGGAATCAGCATATGATCAAATCACAACGAATAAATCAAATTAAAGAATATGTCTTTGAGCATGAGTCGGTATCTTTGGAGGAACTGGTCAAGCACTTTAACGTTTCAAAGAACACGATCCGCAGGGATATCCAGACCCTTGTCGAAGCGGGGATTCTGAAGAAAGTTTACGGAGGAGTATCCGTCAACCACTCCGCACTCGTTGTCTTTAACGAACGAAGAGATCAAAACTTGACCAAAAAGCAGGAGATCGGGAAGCTGGCTTCCCAGTTTGTGGAGGATGGGGAGGTAATTTTTGTCGACTCGGGGACTACAACCCTCGAGCTTCTTCCTTACATTCATCACAAGCAGCTTACGATTATTTCCAACAACTTTGACTTTATTCACCAAGCCAAAGCGTATCCTTCCTTGGCCATCTTCTCCACAGGCGGCATGCTTGAACGCAAGACGAATTCTTTTGTCGGTTTTCAGAGCATTGAATTCCTTAAAAAATATAACATCAACAAAGCTTTCCTCGCTTCCACCGGCATCACCCTAACCAACGGAGTGACCAACTCGTCGCCGCTCGAGACCGAGGTAAAAAGTACAATCGTGGAGAAAAGCGCAAAAGTTTATTTGATGATTGACGACAGCAAATTTGACAAATACGGCATCACCACGTACTGCTCCTTAAGCGACATTGATTACCTGATCACCAACAGCATGCCGGTTGAGAGTTATCAACAATACGCTCTAGAACACGGCATTACGATTGTCACGCCATAAGAAAAAATTCCGGCTTTAAACATAAACGGCACGCCCCGGCCTGCTTCATGAATGAGCCGGGGCGTGCCGTTTTGCGGCCGCACGATGATTAATACTGCTTGGATTTCTTCAACATCTCCACCTTCCGCCGATACGCCCGCCGGATGCTCTCTTTGTCCGCTACCTCGGCAACCCCGACATGCCACCAGCTGTCATAGCCGTCCGTCATTGTCTTCGGCAACACCTTCATGTCGATCAGCGTAGAGGTCGTCTGCTTCTTGGCATCCTCCAGCGCCAGCTTGAGTTCTTGGGCGGTGTTCGCTCGATAAACCTTGGCGCCGTACGCTTCGGCTACTTTGGCGTAATCGATGTTCATGATCCGGTTGTCCTTCGTCCTGAACTCGCAGTAATAGCTGCCAGAGCCATGATCCATCTGTAAATTGTTGATACACCCGAAGCCCGAATTGTCAAACAGCAAGATGTTGATTTTGTGATCATATTGAATCGCTGTGACCAGCTCCGAGTGCAGCATCAGGAAACTGCCGTCGCCTACGATCGAGTAAACCTCCCGCTCGGGATGGGCCAGCTTGACGCCCAAGGCGCCGCAGATTTCGTATCCCATGCAAGAGTAGCCATACTCCAAGTGATACGTATTCGCCACTTCGGACGCCCAAAGCCGCTGCAGATCTCCCGGTAAAGAACCGGCGGAAGAAATGATAATGCTGTCCTTGTCAATCGTGTCATTGATGGCGATCAGCGCCGTGGTCTGCGCCAGCTCCGTGCCAAGCGCGTCCGCATATTCGTTCATCGTCTCCTGCGTAAAATGCCCCTTGATTTCCGGCTCGAAACCCGAACGTTTAAACTCAATCCGGCCCAAACGTTCACGCTCGGCATTCCATTCCTTTTTCAGTTCCGCAAGTATCGGCCCAAACTCGCTCACATATCCGCGCAAGCGCTCGTGAAGTTTGCTTAAAGCGGCTTTGGCATCCGCCACCATTTGCAAGCCATCCAACTTGTAAGCCTGCATACGGCTGACATTAATATTCAGAAACTTCGTATGCTCGAAGTCAAACGCCGTCTTGGACGAAGTGGCAAAGTCGGTGTACCGGGTACCGATACCGATTACCAAATCCGCCATTTTGGCCGCCTTGTTCGCGGCCAGTGTCCCCGTAATGCCCATGCCCCCCAGATTGTTGGCAAATGTGCTTTCCACGGCCGACTTGCCGGCCTGCGTCTCTACCAACGGAATCCCGTACTCCTTGGAGAAAGCGATAAGCTCTGCGCGCGCCTGCGAATATTTCACGCCTCCGCCCACAACAATCAACGGTTTACGGCTGCTGCGAATCAACCGCTCCGCCGCTTCCAGTTCCCGTTCGCTTGGCTGCAGGCGATCCACATAATGGACGCGTTTTTGGAAGAAGGCTTCATCATAATCGAAAGCTTCTCCCTCAACATCCTGGGCAATGCAGATGGTGACCGGTCCGCTCTTGGCCGGATCGGTCAGCGCTTCAAAGCCTCGTATCAGGCTGCTCATTAACTGTTCCGGGCGCGTCACCCGGTCCCAGTAGCGGGAAACGGGCAGCAGCGCATCGTTGGTCGTAACCGCGATGCTGTATTCATGCTCCAGCTGCTGCAGTACCGGGTCAGGTTGTCTGGTGGCGAAAGTATCCGCAGCCAGAAACAGAACGGGAAAGTTATTGGCCAGCGCCGTGGCGGCCGCGGTCACCAGATTGGCGGACCCCGGTCCGGACGAGGTAGACACCGCAAAAATTTTCCGCCGCAGCTTCTCTTTGGCATACGCTATGGCGGCATGAGCCATACCTTGTTCGTTTTTGCCTTGAAAAACTTTCAAATGGCCGGCATCCTGCTCCAGCGCCTGTCCGATGCCAAGCACATTGCCATGGCCGAAAACGGTGAATATGCCTTCAACAAACGGTGTTTCCCGGCCGTCAACATGAATATACTGCTGATTTAGAAACTTGACCAAGGCTTGCGCCGTGGTCAATCTGATCTTATTCCCCATGCTGCTGCTCCCCTTTATATTGAAGTTTCCGGTTATTTCCGTCCCAAAATCCACTCATGATCCGGGTCGTTGCGGAATTTCCAGATCCGCTTGGGCCCTGCCATGACGTTCAAGTAGTAGGATGTATATCCGTCCGGTACGCCCACCGGATGATACCCTGCAGGTACAAGCACCACATCCCGATGCTCTACGGACATCGTTTCATCCAAACTGCGGTCGTCCGTGTACACTCTTTGAAAAACAAATCCGGCACGGGGTTCCACTTCGTGATAATACGTTTCTTCCAGAAACGATTCCTCCGGAAGACGATCCTGGTCATGCTTGTGCGGGGGATAACTCGAGAAATTTCCACCCTCTGTGTACACCTCCACCACAAGCAAGCTGCTGGCTGAAGGATCGTTGTCAGGCAAAATGTTGTGCACCGTACGTTGGTTCTGGTATTTGCCCCGGCGCTCCACGCTTACGTCCCCGGCTTTAATCCAGCGGGTCGGAAGCTGCTGCAGGGAAGGAGCATAACACAGGGCGACGGTTGCAGCCGTCACCGCTTCAAGACTGAACCGCTTGCCGCCGGAGACAAACACGCTGTCGGTCGGCGTTTTCTCGAATACGCGCTCCCTTGTCCCGATCCCCGCAAAACGATGTTCGCCTTCAGTCACCGTAATCCGGCCCGACAGCGCGACGATGCAGCATTCCCGATCCGTCAGCGTTTCCTCGTAACGCGCCTTCGCCTTGAGATCAATCATTTTGAAGCCGACATATTTTAACATGGTGTCTTCGGTCAATAGCTGGTGGACGATGGCGACACCGCCTTCTTGAACTAAATTCGGTTTACGCAGTAAAGGACTGGTCACAGATGAATCCCTCCATGTTCATTAAAATCCAGAGACTCCCATAGGTCAACTATTGATAATATCTTGGTTATGTTTTATATTAAATGTATTCAAATTTACAGGAGGACAACAACATGCCGTTATTACGCTTTGACGTTATTGAAGGACGCAGCCCGGAGGAATTGAGAAAACTGCTGGACGCGGCTCATGATGCGATGGTCGAGGCCTTCCAGGTTCCGGTTACCGACCGGTATCAGATCGTGCATCAGCACCCTGCCCATGAGATGATCATTGAAGATACAGGCTTGGGTTTTAAGCGGACCGATCAGGTTGTCGTGATCAGCATCGTAAGCAAAGAGCGGACACCGGCTCAGAAAGAACGATTGTACAAGCTGCTGGCTGAACGTCTCAAGCAGGAATGCGGTATTGAGCCAACCGATGTGATCATCTCGCTGGTACAGAACGGACCGGCGGATTGGAGCTTCGGCATGGGGGAAGCCCAATTTCTAACCGGAAAGCTGTAAGCAAGCGTCTTTAAGGAAATGTACAGAACAGCCGCATTTTTAAAAGCAGCAAGGGCATGCATGAGAGCCGGTCAACTCCTATCGTTTGATGCAGGCACATGCATGCCCCTGTTTTTTAAAGCAATCCCAAGCCTTCCTTCATCGCCTTCAACGTAACCTCGCTGGACCACTCGGGTTTGTCCGGATAAGCAAACACCGCGTTGGTGGCAATGCCGTCAAATTTCATTTCCTTCAGCTTTTTGAAGATTGCCGCAAAGTCAACCTCTCCTTCGCCAATGTTTAAATGCTGATGAATGGTAATTTCGGCGTCCGGCGGATTTACGATATAGCGCAATCCGAAGGCCGCTTTATGATTAAACGTATCGGCGAACAACATATGGGCCAGCAAATCTCCGGCTTCGTCAAACATCTTCTCGATGTCTCCGATTCCGTCGTCATAGTAAAAAGTGTGGGCGGTGGAGTAGACCAGCTTGATCCAATCTTTATCCAAAGCGCGAATCATGTTGATCGCTTCCCTGTTCGTTTCGATAAAATCCAAGGGGTGGGCTTGCAGATTCAGCTTGATTCCTTCCCGTTCAAAGACCGGCAGCAGCTCTTCCATCGATTTAATAAATTTCTCTTCGCACACCCGTACGTTATATTTACTGCCGCTGAATTCACTGTTCATCAAATCGACATCAAGCTCTACGGCGATTTCAATGGCGCGCTTCCAGTTCCGCACCGCCGCCTGTCTTTGCTCCTCATCCGGACCGGCCCAATAATATAGCGGCAATAACGAGGAGATTTTCAGCCCCGTGTCGCGCAATCTTTTTTTCAGGGAAGCGATTTTGGCTTTATCGACCTTGGGATATTTATAAAACGGACAAAAATCTTCCCGCGGCGACAGCTCAATATATTCGTAGCCCAGTCTCGCCACCTTATCGACCATTTCCTCAATCGTTGTGTTGTCTCTGTAATGCGTCGGGTCATAAGCGATGATCATGTCAATATCTCTCCCTTATCGGTATCATAAGATGGACTAATGCTTTCCGCCGGAATACGGTCAGCCCCAGTACTTGGCTACATGTCTGCGGGTCACTTCGGCGGCTTTTTTTACGTTCTCTTCCTGGGATAGCTTGTAATAATCGGGGCGGAAGACTTCCACCGTGCAAACGTCCCCTTCAAACCCGATTTTCTTCAACGTATCGGCATAACGCCGGTGGTCCAGACAATCGCCGGGCTCGCCCGGCCACAGCCGCTTCTCGTCGGTATTGTACGGGGCTCCGCAAGGCATATTTTCCGAACCGTTTAAATGCCAGACAAAAATTTTACTGCCGTCCGCCTTTTCCAGCGCTTCAAAACTGGAGGCCATGGCATGGAAATGGTATTGATCCAGCGTGATGCCCACCAGCGGAGAATCAACCGCCTGCGCGATAGCGTAAGCGTCCTCGAAACGGTTGATCGACATGGAAGGCGCGCCGCAGAATTCGATCGACAGCTTGATGCCGTGCGGTTCAACCTTTTTCACCATTTCCTTGAGCACGGCAACCGCGTCCGCTTTGATTTCATCCACTGTGGCGTGAACCGGCAAATCCATCGACGGAATGACGACGATCATTTTGCAGTCCAGCATGTTGCAGCGGCGGATGATTTCGTCCAGTTCTTCCATAACCGCAGCCTTTTCCGCCTGCGTTTGCTTCATATTAAAGAAAATCAGCGTGTTGTACGACAGCATTTTCAGCTTGTGGGCAGGGTCTCTGAACCAGGCGCTCAAATCCTCAAGCGTGTATTTTCCGGCCTCCAGATCACGGTTCAAGCATTCGGACTGAATATCGATATAGTCGAACCCGTGTTTTTCGCAATATTCCAGATCCTTCAGCACCGAGTGATCCTGGCAAAACCGGTTGCAGCCTTCGTTGAAGCCTATTTTCATGGAATTTACCTCCCAATGTTCATCTCTCGTATTTCATAAAATCCCGGCAATCCGCTATTGATTTCTTCTCTATCGGCTCCTATCCAATCACCGCACGTCTGTGCTCATTTACGCTTTCAATACGTAGGAATCGAGATAATCCCGGGCGATTAAGGCGTATTCCAGCGGATTGGCAATCTCCGGATCCTGCTCGGCTTCAATCACAATCCAGCCTTGATAACCGCTCTGCATCAGAAAGGAGTATACTTCCGCAAAATCGATCAACCCGTCACCCGGAACGGTAAACATCCCCGCCAGAAAGGATTGCAGAAACGATTTTCCTTCCGCTCGGCATTTTTCCAATATTTCCGGCCGCACATCTTTGAAATGGACATGGGCAATCCGCTTTATATGCGCCTCCAGCAGTGACAGATAATCGCCATCCGAGACATAAATATGGCCCGTATCATAGAGCAAATGAACAAGCTTGGAATCGGTGCCGGCCATCAGCCGGTCCACCTCTGCTTTGGTTTGCACCCCGGTCCCCATATGATGGTGATAAACCAGCTTTAGTCCGTATTTATCGGCTGCTTCCCCCAGAGCGTTTAAGCCTTCGCAAAGCCGCGTCCATTCTGCGTCCGTAAATTCCGGCTTCTCTTTAAATACATTTTTGTCCGTTCCCTGCACACTGTACGTTTGCTCCGAGACGACGGCGACATCCGCGTTAACCGCTTTCAAATAGGCGCAATGTTCGGCGAAATCCCGCGCGGTCTGCTCAACACCGTCACGGATGATGAAACTGCTGAACCATTTTCCCGCAATGCGCAAATTCCGCAGCTTCAGCTCCTTGTTCAACACCTCGGGCTCGGGGAAAAAGCCTCCCGCTTCCGTTCCTTCGAATTTTGCCACAACGATGTCGCTTAAAATTTGCTGCAGATTGTTGTTCTTGCCGATTTCGGGAATATCGTCGTTTCTCCAACCGATGGGCGCTATGCCCCATTTGATTGCATTTTGGGCTGCCATGTTCATCCCCCCCGCCAAAAAAGTAAGAAACGGTTTTTTCCATCTTTCGAGGTCCATTCTAATGGGAAACAGGCTCAAAAACACTATCCGCACTTGCTTAGAAATTGACTTTTTTTGCTCAACCAAAGCGCCTAAAAAAGAAGCCGGCGCAGTGCACCGGGTCAGCTTAAAATCGCATCTTTCTGAATTTGCCGGGGGTCAGCCCGCCCGTGGATTTGGAGAACGTCCGAATGAAATGGGCGACATTATTAAACCCGCAGCGGGCGCTGATTTCTTCCACCGTGAGATTGGTCTCCACCAGCAGTTGCTTTGTTCTTTTCAGCCGCAAGTTCAGGATGTAATGGTGCGGAGTTACGCCGATCTCTTTTTTAAACAACCGCACAAAATGGTACAAACTCAGATTGGAAAGCTTGCTTAATTGCTCAACATAAAGTTTCTCGGCAAAGTGAGCATGAATGTAATCCAGAGCCGGTCTAAGATCCGGATTAAGCCTTTTTCCCGAAACCTGCTTTGGGCCTGCCGGATAACCCGCTTTAAAAAGAGAAACCAGTAATTGATAGATTTGCACGGACAGATCAAAATCGTCGGGATTGCCGGCGGCGATTTTATCAATGATCGCGGGGATCGCCGTATTGTCACGGCCCATTCCGGAGAACAGGCACCCGGCTTTTTTATACAACTCCTCGCACATCATCTCGGACTGCGGGCCCGAAAAGTGAAAGAAGTGAAACCTCACATCGTCCACCGCATAATAGTAATTGCGGTACCGGCAATCCAGCAAAACGATATCGCCCGCGGAAGCGGTAAATTGATCGTCCCGGTAATGAAAGGCAAGGCTTCCCTCCTGAATCGAAAATAGAATAAAGGAGCTCATATAATCTCGGTCCACTTTATACGGAAACCGGCAATAATACTCGCCGCCCCAAAAAACATAAAAGAACATTGATTTTGCTAAGTCTGAAGCCTCATGAAAATATACGCCTCGCTTCCACACAATTCCCGGTTCCGATTGAGGGATATACAGATCGATCAAGGGGTTCCTCCTTGTCGGGCAGGTTTATCGGTTTGTACGGTAAAACTCCGGTTTCTCCTTCAAGGTTACAGGTTCCCACTCGCCCGATGCTTGCGCTTTGACGCAAGCGTCGGCCGTCACCGCGGCGATGTAGCCGTCCCAGGACGTTGGCCCGCCCGGTTCGCCCGTTTTTTGAATGGAATCGATAAAATCCTGCAGCTCCACGTCGTAAGCCTCGATGAAACGCTGCTTCCAGTCCATAAGCAGGTTCACTCCGAGCTTGGCATCCTTACGGAATGTAACGCTTTGAACTTCAGGCAGCGCGACGATCCCCTCTTCCCCGATCACCTCGCACTGAATATCGTAACCGTATTGGCAATTGACAAATACTTCGGCGGTAATAATAATCCCGCTTGCGGTTTTTAGCGTGATGATTTGCGGGTCCTGCAAATGGCCCGAGGCATATTTGGTTTTCTTCGGATAAACCACCTGCACGGCTTTATAATCGTCATTGACAAGCCAATGCAACACGTCGATTTCGTGAATCAGCGTATCCGTAATCGCCATGTTGGTCAGATAGCTGTCGCCCACTTCCGGATTGCGGTGCGCGGCGCGGATCATCAGCGGTTCGCCGATCCATTTATTTTCGATCGCCTCTTTCAGTTTGATGTATCCGCTGTCATACCGGCGCATAAACCCGACTTGCACCAAACGTTTGCCGTGCTTCATCTCGGCCTCGACAATGCTCAAGCAATCCTCGGCGGTTGTAGCGAGCGGCTTTTCGCAAAAAACGTATTTTCCCGCTTCAATGCCGGCCAGCACGCTCGCCTTGTGGGCCGGCCCCCAGCTCGTAATCACGATCGCATCCACGTTACCTTCGGCCAGCAGGGTGCGGTCATCGGGAAATACCTGCGCATCCAGTCCCCAATTTGCCACCGCCTGTTTAGCCGCCTCCGGGTTTATATCCGTAACCGCCACAACCTCGCCGCCGTTTAACGTCTGCTGGATTCTTCTCATATGATCTACGCCAAGCGCTCCGGTTCCGATAACTCCAAACTTCATGGTCATGAGTATACTCCTCCAAATTTATTTATTTTGTTGATTGAAGATGTAAGTTAAAATTCATTTTTGGGTTCAACAAGGTCAGCCGAAGAGCCTTTATTCGAAAATAGGGGCGGTTTTGGTTCTCCGTAAAGCTCCAGCTGAATCTCTTCCAATGATTTGCCGGAGGTGCTCGGAGCGAACAAGGTGCCGATCAGGAAGCTGATAAACACAAAAACCACCAGGATCGCGGCGACCGCCCGTATGCCAAAATCCGTGAGCAGCATCGGCACGAACACGCTCCATATGCCGAGCGTTATTCTCACCGCGAAAAACATAAAGCCTTGCGCGGACGCCCGCAGCGAAGTGGGGAACAATTCGCTGGACCACAGCTGGTAATTGGCTTGCTGGCCGGAGCCGTTGTTGATGCCCATCAAAATGATAAACAGTACAAGAATGGGGATTCCATCCACCGGAAGCAATAGCAGCGACCAGCCGGCAACGGCAAGCAACGCTGAAAACGCATACACTTTGCGGCGATGTTTATCCGCGAACACCATAAAAATCAAGGCCACCGCCAGACCCGTGAAGGTAAAATACCCCATTTGCAACAGATTGGCGGCCGTTGCCGAGACCCCGCCGACTTTCTGATAGATATACGGCATAAAGAAACCCATAACGCCGGCGGCCAAATTCCAGACTAGATACACACCCATCAAAAAAAGAATGCTGCGCAAAAATTTGCGCTGGAACAAATGCCTATACGTTTTCCTTTCAATCATCCCCTGCTTCTGGTGGACCTGCCGGCTTTTCCAGGCTTCCGATTCCGGCAAGCGCAGGCGCAGGATTAAGGTAATCAAAGAAATGACCAGCAAATGGGCGAAAACGATCCGGTTGCCGAGCAAGCCCATCCCCCCGAGCAGCACCGATAGAAGCATAACGATAACCGCTCCCAGCGCCCAGGCTACCTGAGCCATTCCGGCATGCCTGGCCCGTTTCTCCTTAGGGGCATTCTCGGCGATAATGGTCCAGGAAGCGGTAATGTCCGCTCCGACCGCGATGCCGGCGATAATGTAGCCGACAAGCAGCATCGGAAAATTAACCCCAAAAACAATGAGCAGGGTTCCAAGCGCATAAGCCACCATACTGGTTGTATAAATTTTCTTTCTTCCCACCTTATCCGCCAAATACCCGCCGATCAGCGCGCCGATGGCGGCCGAAATCGCGTTGGCGCTCATGGCCCCCAGCAATCCGATTTGGCTGTCATTCAATCCAAGATAATCTACCCATAAAGACAATCCGGCCGAACCGGCCACAATCGAACCGGCATCGATGTAGTTAGCCAAGGCGGCAACAATCGTTTTCTTCTGCTTGGACGGTTCTCTGCTTGCCAACGTATTCATGCGCTTCCTCCTCTTTTGGTTCTCTTCGTAATTTGCTTGTTTATGCCGCCTCCTTTCCCGAAGTTTTTGCGGAGATAAATTGCGATGATATTATGATAAACTCTTGATGATAATGTGATTACATGATAATATTAAAAGCGCTTACAATCAACTTATATTTTACATTTTTTCTTTTTATTCCACCTTTTGGGCACGAAATTATCATAATACCTTGTGTATCTAGCTATAACTTTTTGTTTTGATCATCTTTTGGTTAAAAAGTTTTAGTTCAATAGAAATATGCGCAAACTTAAAACGGCATGCGTTTGTCCAAGGACGACGCATGCCGTTTTAAGTTTGCTAATACTCTATGGAAGTGTTACAAGGAAGAAACCTGTTCCCAGGCGGGAATTTCCGCCGGAAACTGCTTTTTGGGAAGAAAGTGCATGCTCTTTATATAGCGGATCGTGCGGCTCTGCGCGCGCATGATGACGGAATGCGTCTCCGCATGATCGGAACCGATAAAGCGGACCCCGTTCAGAAATTCTCCGGTCGTCACGCCGGTGGCGGCGAACAAGACATCGCCGGAGCCAAGGTAAAGGTCAACGTCGTTGTCCGGCAGCGCGGCCGCAATGGCGCCGGCGACATCGCCATGAAGCAGCAGTTTGATCCGGACGCCGGCTTTCCGCAATTCGGAAATCAGGCCCGCATGGCGTTCCCGGTCAAGAACCATGACGGTCAGTTCGGAAAGCGATTTGCCCGTAATTTGGGAGGCTTTGTTCAAGGTGATGCCGACCGGATCCGTAATGCTCAATTTACCGGCCAGTTGCGGGCCGCAGGCCAGCTTCTCCATGTAAATGTCAGGGGCGTGCAGCAGGCTGCCTTTGTCGGCGACGGCGATGACGGCTTGCGCGTTGCTGAGACCCGCGGCCACCACTTCCGTGCCTTCGAGCGGATCAACGGCAACGTCCGCGGACGGTCCCAGGCCATTGCCTACCTTTTCCCCGATATAGAGCATAGGCGCTTCATCCATTTCCCCTTCGCCAATGACCACGGTTCCGTCGATCGAAACGGAATCGAACATGGAGCGGATCGCCGCGGTAGCAGCCTCGTCGGCCGCATTTTTATCGCCTCTGCCGACCCAGCGGGCGGCGGCCAGGGCGCCAAGTTCCGTCACCCTTACAATTTCCAGCGTCAGTTCTCGTTCCATACAAACTCCCCCCAATAGCGTTATAATTGGAATTTTTTTAAATATAACCCATGATGATGCCGGCCGTCTCTTCGATCGCTTTATCGGTAATGTCGATAACCGGACATTTGAGCCGGGAATATAGCGCCAGGGCGTAATCCGTTTCTTCCTGGATACGGGCCAGACTCGTGTATTGCGTGTCCAGCGGCAGGCCCAGCATTTTCAGCCGCTCCGAACGGATTTTGAGCATATGCTCCGGCTCCATCGTCAGGCCGATGAGGCGGCTCGAAGGCAGGCTCAGCAGATGCGGCGGCGGCCCCACCTCGGGAACGAGCGGATAGTTTACGACTTTTTTGCCGCGATGGGCCAGGAAGATGCTTAAAGGCGTCTTGGAGGTGCGCGATATGCCCATCACCACGATATCCGCCTCGAACATGGCTTCAAGATTCCGTCCGCCGTCGCTGGCCACCGTAAAATCGATGGCTTCTATACGCCGAAAATAATTTTCATTAAGCTGATGCAGCAGGCCGGGCCGTGCTCGCGGGGCATCGTCGAAAGTATCGATGAACGCCTGCATCATAGGGCCCATAATATCGACGATGCGCAGGTCGAGCCTGACGGCTTCCTCGCGAATCACTTCGCGGAGCTCTGGCTGCACCAGCGTATAGGCCACGAACCCTTTGTGGCGCGCGGCTTCTTCCAGCAGCTTCCGCAGCTCATCTTCATGCCGGATGTTGCCGTACCGCTTGATCTTGACTCGTTGATTCTCAAATTGATGTATGACGGCCTGCACTACCGCCTCGGCCGTATCTCCCAATGAATCCGAGCAGATCGTGATCAAATGTGATGTTTCCATGCTCTCTCGATTCCTCCTGTTTCCCTATCAATGGTTCTCTTTGTCAAGAAGCAGCTTTAAGATCGAAGTTTTCGTCAAACGGCCAACCACCGTAAGCCTTGCGCCGCTCTCTTCCTCGTTAGCCGGAACGACAACCGGCAGGCTGTCTACCTCGTGCAAAATCATTTTTTGCGCCGCGTCGAGCACCGTATCTTCGGGAAATACCGTAACCACCTTGGGTTGGCGTGTCATGACCATGCTGACCGGCATGGACGCGGCGCCAGGGTTGCCGAGCGTAACCTTAAGAAAATCTTTGCGCGAGGCAACCCCGGCGAGCTTGCCGTCGTCATCGCAAACGAAAAGCGTGCCCACGTCCTGCAGAAAAAGCGTAACGACGGCATCTTGTATGGTGGTGATTTCCCGGATAATGATCGGCATGCCCTGAATATCTTTGACTTTGCTATTTTGCAGCAGGTAACCGTTGCGCAGATCGGAAGAAGCTTTGCCTCCCGGGAAGTAACCGACCTTTGGCTTTGCGTTGATATAATCGAGCATAACCAGCAGCGACAGGTCCGAGCGGATCGTAGGTTTGCTTAAGTGCAAGCTTTCAGCAATCTGTTCTCCGCTGATCGGTGCGTTTTTTTGGACGATATCGATAATTTGCAGTTGACGGGCTGTCAGTTCGATCACGGTTTACCTCCACTTCATAAGCGAACTTGCACACTTTTTTAAGCGTAAATCGGATATATAATCAGCATTTATGTTTGAATAATACACAATATTTCAAGCTAAATCAATATATAGAACGTACTATATTTAATTTTTTTTAAAATAAAAAGACCTCCTAGCCGAATAGGCCAACAGGTCTCCACCGGTGCAAATTATTGTTCATTCAACATTCGTATAGCGCTTTCATATGCGCGCGGTGTAGCGAATGCTCCCTGAATCGATTCCAGCCATCCCAGCGGTTCGCCTTTAATGGTAGAACAACGAATCCCCGCGGTTTCGCACAAAATTCTCCCGGCCGCGTAATCCCAAGGTGCCAGCTTGGAAACGTACACCGACTGTTTTCCCAATAAAAGCTGAATAAATTCCGTACCCGCACAGCTCTGTATCCGGACCCCGCAGCTTCCCCAGGCCAGCGCCTTGACGTTGGAAACATTGTCGGCAAACATCTGCCAGTTAATAGCTACCAAGCTGTCCTTTAATTCGTGATCCTGCAATGGCGGCAGTGGCTGACCGTTATAATATACGCCGGTTTCCGGCCCGCCCCAAACGAGCCGGCTGCGCATTACATCATAAATGAAACCGCATTTGCCGATGCCATCTTCCACAACAGCGATCATGACCGCAAAATTTTCTTTCTGTTTGATGAAGTTCATCGTTCCGTCAATGGGGTCCAGTATCCATACACGGCCGGCCAGATCCTCCACCCGGTCCCCCGTGCCTTCCTCGCCCAGGATACGGTCGCCGGGGTAGAACTCCCTGATATTGCGGACCAGAAACTGTTCGATCCGCCGGTCCATATCGGTCACCAAATCAAGGGCCCCGGTCTTCTGGGATATTTCTCTTTCTTCCTGAAGCGAGTCGCGCAGCATTTGCGCCGCCTCCTCGAGCCAGCCCAACACCCGTTCAACATCCAGGCCGTTCATCGTTTGCTCCTCCTTACCTTTACAAAATCGCGCCCAAGGCCAACACGCAGAGCAGTCCCGTCACCGAAAGCACCGTTGTCAGCGTAGTCCACGTACCAAAGGTCTCCTTCAGCGTTAGTCCAAAATACTCCTTGATCATCCAGAACCCGGCATCGTTCACATGGCAGGCGATTACGCTGCCCGCTCCCGTAGCCAGCACCATCAGCGCCGGATTCACATCTCCGCCTGCGATCAGCGGCGTCACCAGACCCGCTGTCGTCAGCGCGGCCACCGTGGCGGAGCCGAGGCACAATCGCAAAATCGCCGCGATCATCCAGGCGACAAGCAGCGGGGACAGATTCGTTGCCGAGAACAATTGGGATACGTAATCGCCGATCCCGCCGTCGACCAGCACCTGCTTAAAGGCTCCGCCGCCGCCGATTACGAGCAGCATCATGGAGATTTGCGAGATAGCGCTTACCAAAGTATTGCTGATTTGCTTCATCGCGATCCCTCTGGCTATACCCATAGTATACATGGCCACCAGCAAAGAGATAAGCATCGCGGTGCCGGGCGTTCCGATAAAATTCAGCACTTTGAGCACGGCCGAATCTTCGGGCATCACCATTTTGGCGGCCGCGGCAACACCCATAAAAATCACGGGAAGCATGGAAGTCAGCACGCTGATGCCGAAACCGGGGGTTTCGCTAAGCACAAAGCTTTTTTGATCGCCGCCGACAACGGAAGCGTCCGTTTCCCGCTCGTACACGCGGGGATACACTTTCATCAGCACTTTGTTGAACAAGGGTCCGGCCACAATCGTCGTCGGAATGGCGATGATCATGCCGTACAACAGAACCTGTCCCAAATCCGCTCCATAAGCTGCCGAGATAGCGGTCGGCGCCGGATGCGGCGGCAGAAAGCCGTGGGTTACGTTCAGCGCGGCGGCCATCGGAATGCCGAGATACAGGAACGGCATCTTTAATTCTTTCGCGATGACGAAAACAATCGGGATCAAGAGCACCAGACCCACTTCGAAGAACAGGCGATTCCGACGATAAATGAAGCCACCACGACCGCCCACTGAATCCGTTTACGGCCAAACTTGTCGATTAGCGTAATAGCGATTCGGTAACCGCCGCCAGCGTCGGATACCAGCCGGCCGAGCATGGCGCCGAAACCGAACACCAGCGCCAAATGCCCCAGCTGGCCGCCGATTCCGCTTTCAATGGTGGTTACGATGGTCGTCGGATCCATACCGAGCAGCAGTGCCACGACAAACGCGGTAATCGTAAGCGATACAAACGTATTCAGCTTTGCTTTCATAATCAGAACAAGCAGCAGCGCAACCCCAAAGCAAACAATCAATATCGGCATAAACTAACTTCCCCCGCTTCAATTATAAAGTAAACACTAGATGTTAATCTCCAGCAAATTTATTGGCTTTGCGCGGCAATGAGCTGCTCGATTTCGGCCACCGTCGGCATCGCTTCCGATGAACTGTGCTTGCTGACGACGATGGCAGCCGAAGCGCTTGCGTATTTCAAGGCTTCAGCAATCTCTTTTCCGCTCATTAAGGCATACAGGAAAGCGGCCGCATAGGAATCGCCGGCTCCGAACGTTTTGAGCACTTTGGATTTATAAGCTAATCCCCTGTGCACCTTGCCGTCCCGGGTATAAGCGTAGGAACCCTGCACGCCGTGTTTGATAACCACCAGCCCCGGGCGATAACGGAACAATCGCGCAACGGTCGCCTCGTTAGTTCCGCCTTCTTTTCCTTCAAGCACATCAAATTCGTCCCGGGTTCCGATCACGACATCCGATTGCTCGGCAATCGCCGAATAATAAATCGACGTTTCCTGCGGAGACTTCCAGGTGTAGCCCCGATAATCCAATTCGAAGATGACTTTGGTATCGTTGTCCCGGGCAATTGAAACCGCTTTAAAAACGGCTTCGCGCGATGGGCTGGCGGCCAGCGCCGTACCGGAGATCAGCAACGCCGAAGCGGCGGCAATATATTCTTCCTCGATCTCATCCGGCCGCAAAAACAGATCGGCGACATTTTCACGGTACATCAGAATGCTGCATTCCTCCGGACTTTTAATCTCCGTAAAAGCCAGGCCCGCCTTGCGTCCTTCCGTGTCGTCAATCATACAGGAGACATCGACGCCGCTCTTCTTCATGGAATGCCGGATAAAGCGGCCGTGCTGGTCGGCGGGAACTTTGCCGATAAATCCGACTTGCAAGCCGAGTTTGGCCGCGCCGATCGCGATGTTGGCGGGCGATCCGCCCACATATTTCGAGAAGGTCAACGTTTCTTCCATCGGCCGGTTATATTCTACCGCGTTTAAATCAATGCAAGCTCTCCCCAATGTGATGAGATCAAATTTTCGTTGTTTTTCGTTTTGCAGCATTGCTATCTCTCCCTACTTGAATCAGTTTGCCTGCACGCCTGGCCTCTCGGCGCAAAGGTCGCAGGCCAGGCGTACAGGAATTTATAATTTGGTAATCCGCTAGCCGATGCTTACCGCGATGCTTTTCCCGCGGAACCGAACTCCCGGATTTTGCCTCTGACAACTTCCTTGATCGCCTCTGTTCCCGGCGACAAAATCGCACGCGGATCGTACAGGCCGGCATCGGCGTCAAGCGTCCGGCGGAGCGCCGACGCCCAGGCCTGAAGGCATTCCGTGTTGACATTGATTTTGGCATGGCCCAAAGCGATAGCGCGCCGAATCTGATGTGCGGGAATGCCCGAAGCGCCGTGCAGTACCAGCGGAATCCCGACAAGCCCGGAGATCCGCTCCATTTCCGCGAAGCCCAGTACCGGCTCTCCCCGGTAAGGGCCATGGACGGAACCGAGCGCCGCGGCGAGCGCATCGATCCCCGTTTCCTTGACCAGCGCGGCGCATTCTCCAGGGTCCGCATACCGAATCCCGCCGATCAAACCGTCTTCCATCCCGCCGACCGTGCCGACCTCCGCTTCAACCGACACTCCGCGGGGGTGCGCGTAGTTCACGACCTCGCCGGTCATCGCTATATTCCGCTCGATCGGATCATGGGAACCGTCGATCATCACGGAGTTGAAGCCGGCGTCAACGGCCTTTTTGCAATTCTCCGGCGTTTTCCCGTGATCCAGATGAAGCGCCACCGGAACGGTGATCGCCATCGCTTTGACAAGCTCCTCCACCATCACCGCGATCACTTTATAGCCGCCCAAAAAGGGCACCAGCCGGTCCGAAGCGGCCAGGATGACGGGAGAACGCTCTTCTTCAGCGGCCTGCAAGATGGCCTGCGCCCACTGCAGGCCGTTCAGATTGAACTGTCCGACCGCATATTGCTCCGCCTTGGCTTTTTGAAGCATTTCTTTGAATGATACCAGCGTCAATGGCCCCTTACCTCCCAACTGTCCTGAACATGATGATTATTCAAAAGCCGGCGCTGCATATCGGGCGGTCACGACCTTCTTATGCGTGTAGAAGTCCACGCTGTCTTTGCCGTTGGCGTGCAGCGTGCCGAAGAAGGAGGATTTCCAGCCCGAGAACGGGAAGAAGGCCATCGGCGCAGGTACGCCCAGGTTTACGCCCAGCATTCCGGCATCGATGTTTTCCCGGAAATACCGGATGGCGGACGCATTGGAGGTAAAAATGCAGGCTCCATTGGCGAATTCCGACCGGTTGGCGATTTCCACCGCCTCCTTGAGGTTTTTCACGCGGATTACGGACAGCACCGGCGCAAAAATTTCCTCCTTCCAAATCGTCATCTCCGTCGTTACATTTTCAAAGATCGTCGGCCCGACAAAATAACCTTGATCCGGCGTGTTTTCCCGTCCGTCGCAGATGAGCGAAGCTCCCTCTTCCAGACCTTTTTCGATATATTGCAGGGTCCGCCGTTTATTCTCTTCCCGGATCACCGGGCCGAGAAACACCCCGTCGTCCAAACCGTTGCCGATTTTAACGCTCTGCGCCTTTTCCTTAAGAAGGGCGATGAACTCATCGGCGATCCCTTCTTCCACAGTGACCACGGCGCAGGCCATGCAGCGTTCTCCGGCCGAGCCGAAAGCGGCGCTGATTACATTGGTCACCGTGTCCTCCAGATTCGCATCGTTTAGGACAATGGTATGATTTTTGGCTCCGGTTAACGCCTGCACCCGCTTCAGGTTTTGGCTGCCGCGCTTGAACACGTATTCGCCGACCGGCTTCGAACCGACGAACGAAACCGCCTTGACCTCCGGATGATCGAGAATACCGTTTACGACATCGTGGGCTCCGTATACGACGTTGAACACACCTTTAGGCAATCCGGCCTCCTCGAACAGCTCCGCCAGCCGTCTGGTCAGCAGCGGCGTACGCTCCGACGGCTTCAATATAAAGGTGTTGCCGAGCGCGATCGCCATCGGAAACATCCAGCAGGGCACCATCATCGGAAAGTTGAAGGGCGCGATTCCTCCTACCACGCCAAGCGGATAGCGGTAATTTACAGCTTCTACATCCGTGGCGATGCTGGCCAGCGAATCGCCCATCATCAACGTCGGTGCTCCGGCGGCAAATTCTACGTTTTCGATGCCGCGCCCCACTTCGCCCAAAGCCTCGGTCAGGTTTTTGCCATTTTCAATCGTGATCAGCTTGGCCAGTTCCTCCTTGTGCCGGGTCAATAGTTGCTGATAATTGAACAGAATTCGAGCCCGGCGAGGTACGGCCACTTTCTGCCAACTTTTAAAAGCCTCGGCCGCGACTTCAACCGCATGATCAATTTCTTCTTTCGTCGATAAAGGGACACGGGCGATAACCTGGTTAGTCGCCGGGTTGTACACGTCTTCATAACGGTCGGTAGCGCTCTCCACCCATTCGCCATTAATATAATTTTTTAAGATCTCCACTTCTGACACTTGCGTCATCATAGCATCCTCCCAATTTCAAAAATTCCAATCTTCAATCAAGTTTTTGATAACAGTTGATCAACTTATGGTCATATATTATTATTTAAACCGTTTTCAGTCAATGGTAAATACAAAAATTTCGCTTATATTAAAAAAAATTAACATTCCTCTTGCCTTTATTATTTTATGTTTCAAATTATTGGGTGAGTGTTGGTAATGTTTAGGTGGATAAACTGTTTAGCTCTGTTTCAGGTTGCAGCATTCATAATAATCGGGTATACTCTAACCATAATTTAACTGGCGTGAAGCACATGCCGCTTTAATACGAGCCTTCGTTTGGCTGCCGTATTGGAGCGGCTTTTTGTTTGCATGAACTTAAAGTGTGATAAAATAAAAGAAATGGAGTTGAATGTCAAATTGACGACTGAACTTCTTGATCCACGGAATGATTTCGTTTTTAAGCGGATTTTTGGCAGTGAAGACAACAAAGATGTGCTGCTGGCTTTCTTAAATCGAACATTTATGGAATCTGGCGAGCCGCCGCTCACGGAGATCGTCCTTTTGAATCCCTATACGGATAAGGACGCTCCGCTCGACAAACAGTCGATCTTCGATATCTGGGCCAAAACTACGGAAGGCAAACTTATCAACGTGGAGATGCAGCTATTCAATAAATACGACATTGAGAAACGGACGCTCTATTATTGGAGCAAACGCTACTCCAGCCAGTTGCAGGAAGGACAATCCTACAAGCAACTGAAAAAATGCGTGACGATCAATATTTTGAATTTCACGGTCATTGCCAACGAGCGGTATCATAATGTCTATCATTTACGGGAAGATCATACGAGAGTTAAGCTATGTGATGACATTGAAATGCACGTCATAGAATTATCCAAGCTGGATGATCGATCGATTCCGGTGGAGGGCGGTTTGGTAAATTGGCTGCTTTTTTTGAAGAGTGCGGACAAAACGAACTGGGAGGCGCTGAAGATGAATGAACCAAGCTTGAAGAAAGCGATGGATACGCTGGAGTTTTTGAGTCTCGATCGGGAAGCCCGCCGCAAGTACGAGGAGCGCCAGAAATATTTGCATGACCAGGCGTCCATGATTGAGTGGGCAACGGAACAAGGTATGGCTAGAGGTATGGAGAAGGGAATCGAGAAGGGCATTGAGAAAGGCATGGCCCAGGGAGAACAAAAGAAAGCCATGGAAATTGCCAAGAACATGCTGGCCATGGGCATTGAGGTTTCCGTTATCGTGAAAGCGAGCGGACTAACGAAGGATGAGGTTGAATCTTTAAAGTCCGCTCAATAATTCGCAAAATCAGCGTCTTGCCTTTTTGAATAAAGGCAAGACGTTAGTTTTTTTAAATATCCAAAAGTATGAACCTCGGAGCGTTAGCTTCTTGATATTACAAAACTCGCTTCGGCAGCACCGCTATACTAAGCCCATTCATTCCGCGTGGCAATGGACACATAATCTTTCAATAAATTTTCAGGAACGGTTTTAATCAATTCCTCCACCGTCCAGGGACCCTCGTTTTTCTTGATCTCGCCAGCCGGTTCAGGATCCGAGTAAAGGGCTACTCGTCCGTTGGCCGTGATCGAAAACACCGCGCCGCTGATGAAGGCCGCCAACGAACACCATTGTAACGGCTGCATTTATGACGTCTTCATCCTCAATAAACCTCTTCGGTTCCACGTATTGGCAATGATCGATTTAATAGGCTCGATATCCTCGCTTCTAACGTCTCTGATATCCAGGTTCATTTTGACTCCTCCCTTTTAATTGATCAGCTTACACATGGAGTTTAATGTCTCCCCTAAAGGGGAGAGTCAAGTATTTTGGTCGAATCGCTTCCCATTCTTTAGAATATCGTCACCTTGTACCCATAATCATCTTCACAAGTGTTTAGTTCACGTTTATATATTATTTAATGTTATTCCACTCTAAAAATTCATTTTTTTAGCTAAAAAGGTTATAAACAACGCTTTTTTCTTGTTCTAGGACAGCATATAACAACATATTCATGGTTTCAGGAGGAGGAGAACAACACTTATGAATTAAGTTTTTTAAGTGCATCCAACTAAACTATCTTCAGAATGAAAGCGGCGAGAGGTGAACATGGTTGCATATTAGAATGAAAGACATTCATAAATCATTCGGAGCGAGTCGCGTGCTGGCCGGCGTGGATTTTGAGCTGCTCGAAGGTGAAGTTCATGCGCTGATGGGGGAAAACGGGGCCGGCAAATCCACGCTGATGAACATCTTAACCGGCATCCATACGCGGGACGATGGGGTTATCCTCATTGACGGAAAAGAAGTCTCCTTTACCCATCCGCGTGAAGCGGAGGATAACGGAATCGTGTTTATTCACCAGGAACTGAATATCTGGCCGGAAATGACCGTACTGGAAAACCTGTTTGTCGGCAAGGAGGAAACTAACGGTTGGGGATTTTTAAATCAGAAGAAAATGAAAGCGCTAGCAGAAGAGCAAATGAGCAAACTCTCCCTCTCGCTTCCTCTGGATCAGGCTGCCGTAAAGTGTTCGGTTGGACAGCAGCAAATGATCGAAATTTGCAAAGCGCTGATGACGAAAGCCAAGGTGATGATTATGGACGAACCGACGGCTGCGCTCACGGAAAAAGAAACCCGGAAATTATTCGAGATCATCGGAGCGCTCAAACGGGAAGGTGTGTCTATCGTCTACATATCGCACCGGATGGAAGAAATTTTTGAAATTGGCGACCGCATTACGGTAATGCGTGACGGCATCAGCGTCGACACGAAGCCAATTTCCGAGACCTGCTTTGACGAAGTCGTGCGAAAAATGGTTGGACGCGAATTGACCGACCGTTTTCCTAAACGCCGCACTACGCCCGGTCCGGTCGTCCTGGAAGTGAAAAACGCCTCCAGAAACGGGGTTTTTCATGGAGTCCATTTTGCCGTGCGATCCGGTGAAATCCTCGGCATCTCGGGTTTGATGGGCGCCGGGCGAACGGAAATCATGCGGGCTCTATACGGTCTTGACAGGCTCGACACCGGCGAAATCCTTCTGAAACATCAGGCTGTGCACATTAAAAATCCGTCCGACGCGGTCAAGCAGGGAATCGGATTTATTACCGAAAACCGTAAAGAAGAAGGCCTTGTTCTGGAGTTTTCCGTCAGGGAAAACATGGTTCTTCCCAGCCTGTCCAGCCTTAACCGCAACGGATTGATCGACAAGAACAAAGAGAAATCCTTTGTCGAGACGCTAATAACCCGGCTGCAAATCAAAACGGAATCGCTCGAAACCCCGGTAAGAAATCTCTCCGGAGGAAACCAGCAGAAGGTGGTTATTGCCAAATGGATCGGCATCGGCCCCGGGGTGCTGATCCTCGACGAGCCGACAAGAGGTGTGGACGTCGGGGCCAAACGCGAGATTTACCAGCTTATGAACGAGCTGACAGAGAGAGGCGTAGCCATTATTATGGTCTCTTCGGAACTCCCGGAAATCCTCGGGATGAGCGACAGAATCCTCGTGATCCATGAAGGGCGAATCGCCGGAGAATTGGCAGGTTCGGAGGCCACGCAGGAGAAAATTATGAGCTTGGCCACAGGGGGGAATGAAATATGAACATAGCCATGCAGAAGCTTGGTCCGATGCTGGGACTGATCATTCTTGTTATCGTTGTTGCCGTCTTGAACCCGGCTTTTTTAGAGCCGCTTAACATTTTAAATTTGCTGCGCCAGGTAGCCATCAATGCCTTGATCGCTTTCGGTATGACCCTCGTCATCCTGACGGGCGGCATCGATCTTTCGGTCGGCTCGACGCTGGCGCTTTCCAGCGCAATCATGGCCGGTATGATCGTCGGTGGCGTAAACCCTATAATCGCCATCGGAGCCTCCTGTTTACTCGGGGCCGGACTCGGAGCCGTGAACGGCGCGTTCATTACGAAAGGCAAAATGGCGCCGTTTATCGTCACCTTAGCCACCATGACGATTTACCGCGGGCTTACCATGGTCTTTACGGAAGGTAATCCGATCACGAGCCTCGGCGACAGTTTGACGTTTCAAATGTTCGGGCGCGGTTATTTTCTGGGGATCCCCGTTCCGGCCATCACCATGGCGATCATGTTCGCTTTGCTCTGGGTGCTGCTGAACAAAACGTCGTTCGGACGCAAAACCTATGCCATCGGCGGCAACGAAAAAGCGTCCATTATCTCTGGAATTAAGGTCCAGCGCATCAAAATCATGGTCTACTCTTTAACGGGCTTTTTGGCGGCGTTATCCGGAGCCATTCTTACCTCCAGGCTCGATTCGGCCCAGCCGACCGCCGGCAGCTCCTACGAACTTGATGCCATTGCAGCGGTTGTTCTCGGCGGCACCAGTTTGTCCGGCGGACGCGGCCGCATTGTCGGAACCCTGGTTGGCGCCCTGATTATCGGCACCCTGAATAACGGGTTAAATTTGCTTGGCGTCTCCTCGTTTTATCAAGCGGTCGTCAAAGGCATCGTCATTCTTGTCGCGGTTCTGATGGACCGAAAGAAATCCGTGTAGGGGGATACGAAATTGAGAAAAATTCCTTATCTTCTGATAACCGCCTTGATCACGCTGCTGCTCTCCGGCTGCTCGCTGGAGCCGCCCTCCTGGGCCAAAACTGGCGGCAAGAAGGACTTAAATCATGTCAAGCTCGGACTTTCCATGTCCACCTTGAACAACCCCTTCTTCGTCTACTTAAAGGATATGGTCGTGCAGGAGGCTGACAAACAAGGATTTGAAGTTATTGTTGTGGATGCCCAAAACGACCCGGCCAAACAAAACAACGACGTCGATGATCTGCTCCAAAAAGGCGTCAACGCTTTGCTGATCAATCCCACCGATTCCTCCGCCATTTCGGCGGCGGTCCAAAACGCCAACGCCATCGGCATTCCGGTGATCACCATCGACCGCTCGGCGGACAAGGGCGAGGTCGCCTCACTGATCGCTTCCGACAACGTAGGCGGAGGCAAAATGGCGGCACAGTACATCATCGATTCGCTGGGTGAGGGGGCGGTCGTCGCCGAGCTGGAAGGCATACCGGGAACATCGGCCGCCCGGGAACGCGGCGAAGGCTTTCATTCCCTCGCGGACAGCAAGCTTAATGTCGTTGTCAAGCAGGCAGCCGATTTTGACCGCACCAAAGGCCTTAACGTCATGGAAAATCTGCTTCAGGCTAACCCCAATATCCAGGCGGTATTCGCGCAAAACGACGAAATGGCACTAGGGGCGGTCGAAGCGGTTGCCAGCTCCGGTAAAAATATCGTGGTTATCGGCTTCGACGGAAGCGCGGACGCGCTTAGAGCGATCAAGGAGGGCAAACTTTCCGCTACAATCGCGCAGCAATTCGACCTGATCGGGCAGAAAGCGGTACAAACCGCAGCCGATATACTCCGCGGCAAGCCCGTGGAAAAATATGTACCGGTCGCGATCAAACTGGTAACGAAAGACAATCAGTAACTGAAAACCACCAGAGAATGTTAGCTTTGGCGGACATTTGAGGTGAAGGGAGTGTCCTGGGGCTCTTGCCGAATTAGCGGTAATTTATGTCGCTATATTGGCGGCTCTCCCCCTTGCCCGCCAAATAGCGGAACTTTTGGGTCCTATTTTGTTAGCAAGGTGGGAAAACGGCCCTTTTCGCCCCCGCTCGCCAGTAATAGCGGTAAAAAATTCCTCTATTGGGGCTGAATTCACTTCTTTTCCGGCAATAGGGCCCTTTTTTACCGCTATTTCCTAGCCTCCGCAGCCTCCGCACGAAGAACTCATCCAGCCGCGTTCAGCTCTGTTGTAAGAAAGAACGTTCAGCCGCGCACCCCCCTTTTTTCCGTGAAAAAATACAGCATCGCGAGGGCCGGAAACAGAACGCCCACCCACAGCGCCGCCTGCCAGCCGCCCATGGCGTAAGCCCATCCCCCGACCGCGGAACCGATGGCTCCGCCGGCAAAAAAGATCGCCATATAGAGACCGTTCAGCCGGCTGCGGACCTCCGCTCCCAAAGCGAAGATGGCGCGCTGTCCGAGTACCATGTTGGCGGACACGCCCATGTCTAGCAGAATGGCGGCAGCCACCAGGATAACAATAGAGAGAATCGAACCGCCGGCGAACAGCATCGGCAACAGTCCGGAAAGAATCACCAGCACGATGGACAATCCGGTGGCCGCACGGATCAGGCCCTTATCCGCCAGACGCCCCGCGATAGGCGCCGCCGCCGCGCCGGATACCCCCGCCAAAGCGAACAGGGCAACCCCTGTTGAAGAAAAGTGAAACACCGGACTCGTTAAAACGAGCGGAACCGTGGTCCAGAACAGGCTGAACATGCCGAACAAAAACGCGTGATAAAGTGCCCGGCGCCGCAGAATCGGCGTCGTCTTCAGCAACTGCAGCATCGATGAGAGGATCGCCGGATAGTTGACGGTGGTTTGCGGGCGTCTTGCCGGAAGTACCTTGGCCAGAACAAGAGACAGCACCAAAAGCATGGCAGAGGATAAAATAAAGATCGCGTGCCAGCCGAAGTAATTTTCCACCAAACTCGAAACCGGACGGGCCAGCATGATCCCCAATAGCAGACCGCTCATGACGTTGCCTACATTACGTCCCCTCGTTTCCTCGGGAGATAGATGAGCCGCGTAGGGAACCAGAACCTGGGCCGCCACGGACCCGACGCCGATCAACAGGGAAGCGGCCAGAAACAGGGCCGCGTTTCGGACTTCGGCGGCGATGATCAACACGATGGCTGTCAAAATCAGCAGCGTAACCACCAACTTGCGGTTCTCCAGCAGATCCCCCAAGGGAACGATAAATAACAAACCGATCCCGTAGCCGATTTGGGTCAGCGTGACGATCAAACCCGCGGCTCCCGAAGACAACCCTACGGCCGAACTGATCGATTCCACCAATGGTTGCGTGTAATAAAGATTGGCTGCGATCAGACCGCAGGCCACAGCAAGAATCAGCGTGATCCATGACGAAGCGGTATTTTCCTCCGGCTTACTTTTTGCGATGACATTCATGAAAAACACTCCTTTTTATTAGTTATAATGCAGAAATACTGGAATATTCGTTCCAATATGAGAACAAGTTGCCCATTCCCCTATGTACACGTAAATTGGCCCGATTTTCAGGAACAATCATTCCGGTATTCCGAAAAAAAAATAGCTTTACAGCATCTCCAAAACCGCGTTCATCATATCGCGGACTTTAGCGCTGTCGCTTTGGACCTTGGCCATCACGTTGATGCTGTGGTTGAGATTCAGCAGCAGGTACGCGAACATTTTAATATCTTTATCGGGGGCAATTTCTCCCGCCTCTTGCCCTTTCTTTAAGGTCTCGTAAAACAGCCGCTCCAATTCCGTAAATCTGTGGCGAATCGTATTCTGCAATGGCTCATCCAAGGCTTCCACACCAATCGATGCGTTCGTAATCAGACATCCGTTTGGATAAGCTTCGCCGTGCGCGGCAAATGCGTTCGTGATATGCAGCTCAAAATACTGGCGGATTCCGTCGATCGCAGAAGGGGCATGGATCATCAGATCGCGTTTTTTTTGCGACATCTTTTTGTAACATTGGATGGCCTCGTAATAAAGCGTTTGTTTATCCTGAAACGTTTCGTACAAACTGGATCGGCTTAGTCCCATAGATTCCAGCAAATCCGGGATGCTTGTTCCCTCATATCCCTTTTCCCAAAAAACGATCATCGCTTTGCGCAGCACTTGCTCCCGGTCAAATTCTTTAATCCGTCCCAAAGGTACTTCCTCCTTTCCAACACAAGTATAAATTAATCGGAACGAATAGTCCAGTATTTTTTGAAAAAAGCCAATTCCTTCCGCAGGAATCGGCTTTTTGCCTTTCTTACTTATTCAATATTTCAGACGCTCTTTTTCTCACAAAAGCCAGCTCGGACTCGCTCATTTCGCAGTATTCGCTGTTTTCATTCGTGGTGTTGGCGTCTTGAACATACGTCATTACCGTATCCTTTTGCATGATCGTGTAAAACCAGGTGTCCTGCGGAATATTGTAGACCTTCCCCGGTTCCATCTCGATCAATTCAATATCGAACTTGCCGTCCTTCCGGTCCGCCGCCAGCAGGATCGCTTTGCCCTTCACCAAGATGAATTGTTCATCGGTTTCGCGATGGACTTCCAGGCGATAAATGCCCTCGATATCGTTATCCGGTTTCCAGTTTTTGATGCACACCAGCCATTTCTCGTTTTTGTACACGCATTGGATGCCTTCGCCTTCATGAATGAATATATCCGCCTTCATCGGTTTACCATTCCTTTCGCATTTCGCAGATGGGTATTAGGATAAGTGCTTTTCGAACCACGCGAGCGAATCCCGCATCGCTTTTTCCGGGTCCAAAATATATCTTCGATCAAGCAATTCCAGCCCGAGATATCCCTTATAATCGATATCGTTCAGCGCCTTTAACGCCTCCGCCATATCCAGCCGGCCTTCTCCGGGAACCAGATGCCCTCCGGGATTACCGTCCACAAAATGGACATGGTTTAAATTATCTCCAAGTTCCTTGATGAAGTCGTGAATGGTGTCCTTGCCTGTCGTGGCCATCACATCCGTATCCGCCAACCCTTTCAAATACGGGCTTCCGACCTCTTTGATCATCTTGGAAATATGCTCGGCCCGGTTAAACACGTGCGTGGAAAAGCTGGTAAACGCCTCCACGGGAAGGTAAACTCCTTCTTTTTCCGCAGTTTTGCTGATTTCACTTAAGGATTCCCGGCACCATTTCCATGCTTCCGTCTCGTCGGCGTCCAGGTAGGCGATCCCCGTGGTCACCAGCACTCGGTCGCATTCCAAAAGCGAAGCGGCTTCAATATGGCGGCGAAAAAACTCCACGCTGTGCTTGCGGTACTCCGGATCGGGATGGCTGATGCTGACCGGATAGACGTACTGCTCGGGGGTCAGGCAGATGACCTTTAACCCGCGTGCTTTTATTTTTTGCTGCAAATTTTTGACGTCTTGAAGCGAAAAATAGTCCAAATGGAAATGCGGTCCCGATGCCCATAATTCAATATTGCGGAACCCCAACCGTGCGGCGGAACTCAAGAAATACTCCAGGGAATACCTTTTATAATGATAGTTTGCGGCAGCCACTTGCGAGATTTGTATCATATTAACCAGATTCCTCCTTTACTTGTGACAGCTACTCTCCGATAACCTGAATGTAAACTTTCCTGCTCTTCGGACCGTCGAATTCGGCCAAATACACATCCTGGGCGTCGCCCGCCACCAGCTTCCCATCCTGCACAACGAACATGCAGCTGTTGCCGGAAATCATCGACTTGAGATGCGAGGGAGAATTGCTGCCCGTTGCGCCGTACGACGGCAGGAAATGCGCATGAGCGTATGGCCAATCCTTGGGCGCCAAACGTTCCAGCAATTCCTCGATATCCGTCTCCACGCATTCCAGTCCTTCGTTGACCATAATGCCGGTAGTCGTATGCGCCGAGATAACAGCCGCCAGACCGTTGACTACGCCGCATTGTTCCACGAAACTTTGAATCTCGCTCGTAATTTTGATCATCTGAAATTCGGCCGTTGACCTGAGCACAAGCGTTTTTAATTTAACCAAGGCCGCTCATTCCTCCTCTCTCCCAGAAAAACCTCAGCGTTGCCGCTCAGAATCTTCTGCAATGTCTTTGGCCGGAACTCCAGCGCCTTAAGCGCCGGCAAAAGCCGCTTCGCCTTGAATCGGGGCGTGTTGGTGCCGAACATGACCTTGTCTCTCAGATTGCGCTCTATCCAGAGCGGACCCATGTTCACTTTGAAAATCTGCGTATAGAAGTCAAGGGCATTATCCATATGGAGCAATGACGTGTCCGTGAACACATTCGGATATTTCAGCAGCAGCATCACCGTCTCTTGAATCCATGGCCAGCCGAAATGCGCCAGGCATATGCGGAGCTCGGGATACGCGATCGCCACTTCCTCGAAACGCAGCGGGTGCGAATATACGGCCGGAGCGTCTGGCTCCCAGCTCATCCCCGCGTGGAACATGATCGGTTTGTCGTATTTCACGCAAATCTCGTAGAGCGGCTTCAGCCTGTCATCATCGGGGTAAAATTTCTGCTTTGAAGGATGAAGCTTCAGGCCGCTCAGCTTCAGATGGACAAACGCATACTCCAGCGCCTCTGCCGCATCCTCGCGATACGGATCCACGCTGGCAAAACCGATAAACCGGTCCGGCGCAAGATCGACCAGCGTTCGCACCTCTTCATTCGCGACAATCCAGCCGCCGCTTCTGGTCGTCAGATCTAGCGGGAGCAGCACGGAGCGCGTTACGCCAATGTAGTCCATCTCCTGAAGCACCGACTCGACCGGAGTTGGCGACTGTTTGAATATGCCGAACTCCCGTTTTCGATATTCCAACGTCTCTTTGTCCCCGCAAATTGCCTTGTGGAAAATTGGATGTGTGTGCACATCAATAATCAAAGAAAGCACCTCTTCTCTGGTCTGTACTGTTTCAGTAGGGTTCGAATTTGGTGACCACCCCGGCTGCCGTTCGAGCGCCATGATTCAACGATTCCGCAATCGACCAGCCTTGCAGTTCGCCGTACATGAAGCCGGCACAGAAGGAATCTCCCGCCCCGACCGTGTTGACAACCTCCACAGGCACGATCTGACCGCGATACAACGTCTTGCCGTCATAAGCCAGACTGCCGCGCTCCCCTAACGTCGCGATGACGATACGCGGCCCCAACGCCTGCGCCCATGCGATGAACTCCGTTATATACGCGTCCTCCTCCGTATAGGAGAAGAATGCGTAGTCCACATCCGGCAAAATCGGCCCGGCAATATCCTTCTTCGTTCGCGTGGAGAAATCAAACACAATGGAGACGCCCCGCTCCCGGAAATAAGGCAGTTCCCGCTCGATTCTGCCGGACAGGTTGGTGTGGAGCGCATCGTGCTCCGCAATAAATCGCCGGTCATCCTCATTCAAGGCGAAATGCGCCATCACGCCTTCGATTTTTTCCTTGTGCACGCGATCGTTCCCATTCAGCTCCATCTTGAAAACCGCCGTACTGCCCTGCCGCACGCTAAGATGGGATACATCGATCTTCTCTGTTTTCAGCATATCGATCATCATGTCGCCGTAAGCATCCGTCCCGACCACACTAACCAAGGAAGCCTGAACTCCCATTCTGCGCATATGAATAACAAAATCGACACTATTCCCGGTTGGATACATCCTGTTCAATTGATCATAAACATCCATGCAGCTGAATCCAACTCCCGCTATTCGCACGCCCTCGGTTCCCCTTTCTTTGTTCAAGGTTATAATAAAGCGCTTCCAAGCAAGGTAGCTACGATGACGGAGATCACGGTATTAATTAATCCCGGTATCATGAAACTGTGATTTAATACAAATTTACCGATTTTGGTCGTTCCCGCGGTATCGAAAGAAATAGCGGCAAGGCACTGCGACGCGACCGGCAAAAAGTAGTTGGCATTAACGGCCATCCACGCTCCGATGACGATATAAGGAGGCAAATCCAGCGCGATGGCGATCGGGACCATAATCAATGTCGTGGCCCCTTGGCTCGTCGTCAAAGCGGCGACGACAAACATGATCACCGCAAGCGTCCAGGGATGACTATTTACGATGGTGGCGACATGATCCTGAATGAAAGCGGTTTGTCCGTTGATGAAGGTGCTGCTCATCCAAGCCAGCCCAAAAGCGCACACCATCGCCAGCGCACCCGCCCTAAATATCGGGCCGTTAAGAATCGTTTCAATCGCCGGACGGCCAAAGATAATGATGAGCGTAGCGCAAACCAGCATAATGATTTCAATCGTATTCGGCAAGGACAAAAGCGTAGTTTCGCCACCCTGCACCCAGGACGGACGCAGGTTGGTAAACAGGCCCATGACGACAATCGCCAGAACGCCCAGCAAAAAGAGCACAACCGAGGCTTTCGCGCCCTTGGTAACTGCTTGTTTCTCAGCATTTTGCTCCGGTTTGGCGATTAATCCTTCCGCCAGCCTCCGCAAATATTCCGGATCCTCCTCCAGCTCTTTGCCCTTGCGCATCGTCAATACAGCGCTTGCAACAACCCCCAAAAGGGTAGCCGGTATGGCAATCGTCAAGATGGTTCCCAAACCGATGCCAAGCGGGGCCATAAATCCGATCATCGCGGCGGTGGCCGCCGATACCGGCGAGCAGGTGATCGCCTGCTGGGAGGCGATGATACTGTTTGAAATCGGTCTTTCCGGTCTGATTTTATTATCGATGGCCAGTTCATTGATAATCGGCAATAAACTATAGACGACATGTCCCGTCCCCGATAAAAACGTAAACAACCAGGAGATAATCGGAGCTATGATCGTAATATTTTTAGGCGACTTACTTAGCATTTTTTCCGCAAGATGAACAAGAAAATTAAGCCCGCCCGAAGACTGCAGCGCGGAGGCCGCCAAAACGACCGCTAAAATAATCAGCATGACATCGATGGGAGGAGCCGCCGGCTGGACGTGGAAGATAAAAACAAAGATCGCCACGCCCACGCCGCCGAGCAAGCCCATAAATACATCGCCTTTTCTGGCGCCAAAGAAGATGAGCAAAATGATGATGATCAGCTGAAACCAAAACATGAAGGTTCGCCCTCCTTATGGTAGTCTGAATACGCTTACAAATTGCCGATTTATGGTGTCTCTTTGTGAGTCGGAGGGCCCTTTATACGATTGCCGTGCCATGGCCAAATGCCCCGTTGATCCGGCAAATCTTCGCGGCAAATGCGGCTCCCTGCTCCATGCTTGCTTTGATTCTGCCCAGCATTTCCACATCCGGACCCGAGAAAATGTTGCCGTCTTTCGAGCTGCGGATCATCCCGATAAGAAAGGCGGTTAAATAAGAATCGCCCGCTCCCATCGTGTCCACCGTTTCCGTCAATACGGCCGGCTGGTATATCCACTGATCTTTATACAGCGCGTATGAGCCGTTTTCCCCCACCGTTCCGATCACTATTTTGGAGCCGAGCGTTTGGGCTTTGCGCATCTCTCTTTCTCGTTCGCTTTCCGTTAAATGGCTGCAGGAAAGAAAGGATATGTCCGCGTACCGGCATACTTGCTCCAAATATTCGTCATTCCAACGCACCGAAAAGTCAAAGGAGATCGGTACATGGCTTGTTTTTAAAATCGCCAGATCCTGCTCGATATAGCTGTTTAGACTGGTGTGAATCACGGAAAATTGTTTAATGTAATCCAGATCGTCTTCCGTAAAATCCCATGCCTTTTCCTTGGCGATCCCGCCTTTGTTCGAACCGAGAAATACACGGTCGCCGTTTTCCAGCGTAACCCGCGCATATCCGTTTTCCCCTTCAAAATTCCGGCAATGACTATGCTCGATCTTCAATTCGTCCATCACCCGCTGGATATAATGGGCGACTTGATCGTTGCCGAATTTACCCAAATAAGACGCTTCCATTTCACACATTCTGGCATAAGCGCAGAAGTTCAAGGCGTTTCCACCAGGGTACATCAAACCCTGGTGGACATACTTGTCTACTACGTTGTCGCCGATGCCGATAACCTTATATTTTTCCATTAGTATTCAACCTTCCACATATATCTGCGGGTTGTAAGCGGATGCTCTCTTTCCACCGCCAAAGCTTGATTGTAAACCGGATAAACGTTATTAAACAGGGAATGGTTGAAGTAATCAACCACGGAGCTGTCGATGGTGGACAAGCCCAGGTCCTTGGCGTCCAATACTTCCACTCGCTTGGCATAACGGTTCAGGAAGTTCAGCGCTCTTTCATCCAGCGGCCGGGTGCTTCCTTCGGAAATCTGGATGACGAACGGAATCTCCGCATCCGTAATCTCAAACGGTCCGTGGAAGAATTCGCCCGAATGGATGCTCGAGGAGTTGATCCACTGCATTTCCATAAAGATACATATGCTTTCCATATAAGCGGCCCCGTAACCGGCTCCGCTGGCCATGGTGTAAATGACGTTATCGTCCTTGTGATTTTTGGCGAACGCCAGGGCGCGTTTGGCCACGTGTTTGCAAGCGTTTTTAACAATGTGATCGATTTTGGCTACCCCATCGAGGAATTGATTATAATGCTCGTATCCCTCAGTCTGATTCAAGGCCTCTACCGCCGTCAACAGGGCTTTAATGGTTTTTTCTCCAGCGATATCCTTGCCTTCGCCAAAGGTGTATTTCACCACATAGTCGGCGTGCTCCGTAATCGGCGAATCCGTGATCCAGGTTAACGCAATGACCGGAACGCCCGCCTTTTTGCCGATCTCGGCCGCTTTCACCGTCTCCGGCGTATTGCCTTTATGCGAAGCTACGACCAGTACCGAATTTTCGCCAAATGCTTTAGGCGTGTTGTGCACAAACTCGTTGCTGTTATACAAGCCTACTTTAATGTCTTTGGCTTCTTTCTCCAGAAAAGTTTTGGCTGGATAAAAAGCGCCATAAGAACCGCCGCAAGCTACATAATAAACCTGCTTAATACCTCCGACTTCTTGTTTTCCCGCCACAATTTCTCCAATAATTTGTTTTATATCCATTGTCTTCTCCTTGTATGATACATTTAGTTTTTTTTCATTCCTCACCGGTGTTTTGTATTGGAATGTCTTGATGAAATAATAACACATGGTAATACATTAGGCAATAGCCATCGGTTAAATAAATTGAATTAAAAAGGGGCCAAATAAAGGCAGGCGGGTGAAATATTCCTACAAATACGCAGGTTTATAGGCTGTTCACAGCTTGTACATATTGTTATAATAGAGAGGTACAGAAATAAAACAATATAATACAAAGTTTTTTGGAGGGTAATACCATGGTCGATCATTCGGAAACCGCGCCATTATATAAACAGCTGCAAGATAAAATTTTGGACTCCATCCATAACGGCACGCTGAAGCCGGGGGACAAACTCCCGACGGAATTGGAACTCAGCGAAACCAACAACGTGAGCCGGGTCACGGTCCGCGCCGCTCTCGATTCGCTTACTTCTGACGGGTATTTGGTGCGAATCCCGGGGAAAGGCACCTTTATTACGAAAGAGAAGATCAAGAAAAACGTCACGGAGACGATAGGATTCAGCGATACTTGCAGACTGCAAAACAAAGTCCCTGGGGCAAAAGTGATCAAGTGCGTGATTGAAGAGGCTACCGCTGCGGACCAGGAGCATTTGGGTCTAAAACCCGGGGATAAAATCATTAACATCGAAAGAATCAGATATGCCGACGATGTCCCTGTATCTGTGGAATATACCCGGCTTCCTTCCTCCTTTTCGTTTTTGCTGCAGGAGGATTTGAATCATAAATCACTGTACGAAATTTTAAGAAACAAACACAAAATTACATTTGGCATATCCCGAAAATATATCGTGATGGAATACGCCTCCTTCGATGTGGCCACCTACTTAAATATCGAAGAAGGCCATCCTCTGCTGTGTATCCGAAGTACGGTCAGCAGCACGGACGGCCAGAAGATCCATCGTTCCAAACAATTGATCTTGGGGGATAGATTTGAGTTGATTGTTTGATGATTAATTATCGTATTTATTCACTTTAAAATAGTAAAAAGAGCCTTTGGAGTTGAACATGCCGGTTACGGTTGGGGCACCCTTTTTGGAAAAAATCAAGGTATCGATTCTATTTTCCGCTCTTTTGACGCTGTATCCGCTTAGGTCCAGATCCATAATCGCTTTCGCATCTTTGATGGCCGTTTTGAGCAGTGTATTCGTTTTAAAAGACTGCAGCTTTTTGTCGACGGCATCGCCTTTCGCTTTGCTTGTGACTTCGAAAAGCTTGTCCGACAATGCCTGTAGATTCACTTCCGTCCGTTGCAGGGTGCCCTCTTCAATATGGATCCATACGTTTCCTTTATTCGTGGTATACAAAAAATTGTAAACCGGCGGCTGCCCCGCTCTTAGGGTTACCCCCTCCAATGTGCGTGTCTTCTTGACAAGTCCGCCGCAACTTGCCAACGTTTGCTCCGCCGTTTTTAGGACGTTGGCGGGGATATCCTTATCCTGCACCTGCCGGAGCGCATGGTTCACCTTTCCGTCCACCATAAAAATCGTTGCCTTTGGATTGGACGCCCGAAGGGAAAGCTTACCGCCCATATAATGCAAATTGACGTTTTCCAACGGTTCGCCGGTTTCCGGGAAAATCTCGCTCCACGCTTGGTCCAACTGCTTTTTTAACTGCTCATTACGGAGTTCCTTGTACCTTATATCGATGTATAAAACATCAACCGTACCTTTCGAATTTACAATAATTTGATCGGTTTTGCTTTTTTGCAAAGTGAACATATACGATCCGTCATCGCCCTTGAGGGCGGTGCCGAAGGGGTAAGTATTTCCCGTATATTCTTGGAGTTTGGCTTGCGCAGCCTCGGCTGCCTTTGGGTCAACATCGGCCGGATCAATCGCTTGAACGCCCTCCGGTGGCGCGCTCGCAGCCTGCACGGTGACATTGGAGATTGGGCCGGTCATTAGACTCGCCAATAGCATTACACTTAGGATTTGAAATATTTTTTTCATTTTAACGTTTCCTTCTTTCTATTGCCTGCTCGTGGGAATTCCTTGAATCATAAAGTAATAGAAAGACCCTTGGGAGTTGAACATGGCGGTTACGTCCGGGGCACCTTCTTTTGTAAAAACAAGCTTGTCGATCCGTGCATGATCTCTCTTCGCACGATAATCCGATAAGTCCAGATTCATCCATTCACGCGCTTGCTCCACTGCCGTTTTCACAAGTTCATTCGTTTCCAGCGCCTTCGTTTTTGTGGAGATGGAAAGATCTCCTTCCAGACTTGAAGCTTTATAGAGTTGATCTGACAACGGATCGGCAAACACGCGGGTAATACGGTTGGTCTCTTGCTCAATATCGATCCAGACCTCTCCATCGCCCGTGTCATACACAAAATTGTAAATCGGCGGCTGCTGCTTTGGCCTTAAAGTCATTTCAACTATGCTCGAGCTGTTCTTGAAATTTCCCATGGATTTAAAGATCCGATCAGCGATTGTTTTAACGGAATCCGGAACCTCATTCGCTTGAATCTTTTGTACCGCGAAATCCAACTCGCCGTTAATAATGTATATGGTTTTCGTTTCATCCCCCGCTCTAAGAACACTATAATTTTCGGAGTACCAAATATTAAGATCCTTCAAATTATTGCTATCGCCCGGGAAAATTTCATTCCAAGCCGCAGTCAACTGATTCCGGAAATCTTCATCCTCAATCTCCGCATAGCTTAGATCTTGCGCAAGATGCGCCACTTTGCCCTTGTCATCAAAGAAGACCTTCTCGCCGCTGTCTGCGGATTTGGCTCCCAATTCATTTACAAACAGGATAATATGGTTAACCAAGGGGATTTTCTCCATCGTTTCGGCCATGACCGGAGACAGAAAACCGCCAACCAACATAATTGCGGCCAATGCCGCTGCAGATACAGCAGTTGTAATCCCTAGTTTTTTAAAAAACCGAGGTTTGTCCGGACGCTGTTTCATTCCTTCTATTCGGTTTATGATCTGTTCGCTGAAGCTGTGCTCCGGCGTTTCCGTATCCCGAATCATTTGTTCCGCTTGGTTTAGACCCAGCTTTTTAGGTTGATTTTGCAATCGCCGCATTCGCTTCTCCTCCTTCATTCATATCCTCTTCCGATAGCTTTCTACGAAGACGTTCGTATTTCTTACGAACGGTTGCCGATTTGATGCTCATGATCTCGCTAATTTCGTTGAAGCTGTACCGATGAATCGCCCGCAGCAGTAAAATATGTTTTTCCTCCTCAGTCAGCGAACTCAACAAATCCTTTAGTAATACTAGACTTTCTGTATTCTGACACGAGGGACGCTCGTGCTTGTACCGTGTCAAAAACCGGTACCATCGCTTTTTGCCTCGGATTTGATTTAAACTGTAGTTATAAGCGATCTTGTATAGCCAGGCTGAAAAAGAAACGGCAGGACGATACTGATGGATCTGTTCGTAGGCTTTAATAAATATTTCCTGGAGAGCATCTTCCGCTTCCTCCTTGCTTTTGAGCATGTGATAACAATAAATATAAATCGGTTTCTCAAAACGTTGAATAATTTCAGCAAAAGCCCCCTTATCCCCACATTTCGTTCGCCTGACCAGCATTTCGATCTGTTCCGGATCCACTTTGAATGCAAGGTGCGGCCTGTCCAATAAGTTCATAAGTTCACCTCCTCAATTTTTCGCTTCTATAACACCGGTCAAGTTCTTTTTGTGACAAGCGGCTGTGTAAACGCACGAACCCCCCTTTAAAAACGATTGACTTAAAGGGGGGCTGCATCGTTATCGATTATTTTGTTTGGCTAACGCTTTATCCAGCAGCGCTTGCCCGGTCTTGGAGACGTTGTCCAGCGCCTCTTCCAAGGAAATTTCTTTCCGCGCCGCTTTGCTCATCTCCGTGCTGGTCAAGGCATTGAACCTTTCCGTAAACGTATCGGGAATATCGGCTTTCCTACTATAATCGACCATCAAAGGATCCAGTTTGTAAAAAGCCTGTAAGCGGCTTTCGCTATAATGGTCCATCCGCGTTAATAAATTGCTGTTAAATACACGCGCTTTTATCGCGGCATAATCGTCGCTGTTGACATACTTCACGAAATCCCAAGCAGCCTCCAGGTTGGGCGTGCCCGCGCGAATGGCGAAAATTTGCCCCACTTCCATATCCCTTGAAGATGACCGATCCAGCGGGTCGACCGGACCCGTTACGGTATCGAACTGAAAGGCTTTGAAGTCCGGAAGCGTTTTGGTCAGGCCCGCCAAGACTTGCATGATACCCGCATCATCCAGCTTCATCGCCACGCGGCCTTGCACAAATAAATCGTTGTCCAGAAAATCCTGCAGCGAGCCGCCGTAAAACGGAGTTTCCGGCAAATCTAAAGCGCCGGATTGAGTTGCGTTTATCGCCATGTTCCATACGTTCTTCCAGGAGTCCGTATTTAAGGTCACTTGCATCGTTTTCGGATTGACGGCGGATAATCCCTGGGTATTGGCGATCCTCGCCGCCAAGTCATCGGCCGTTTGCACGAACGGAACGCTTAACCCGTAAATGCGCTGCTGCTCATCCCCATCCGCAGGAAAGCGCGCCGCCAGCTCCAGTATTTCCTGCCAAGTCATATTATCATGCGGAGGGGTAATTCCGTATTGCTTAAAAAGATCCGCGTTATAGTAGAGGGCCGTATTATAAAACGTCGGACTAAGCCCATAAAGTTGTCCGCCCCCCAATTCCTTCAAAAAGTCAATGATGGAGCTTTGCATGCCGGACAGCCCATCATGATCCGCTTGAATGTAAGGTTCCAGGCTGGCCAGCATTCCTTTCTGGACGTAACGCGCATATTCGTCCGCCGATAAATAGAGCACATCCGGTTTTTCAAGCTGAATAAAGTCATCCAACGCTTCACGATAACTTTTCTCCGGCGGAAGAGTACTCTGGTCCAGGACCGCGACATCCAAATCAACATCCCCGTATCTGCTCAAAAATAAATCGCCGTAGTCTTCAAAAAAACTGCTGTCCCCAAAATACATCACTTTTAAAGATCGCTGCTGCGCCGCTTTTTCCGGCGTTGCGTAACAGCCTGCAACACCCAGGCATAAAACGATGGAGCACAGGAGCGACCATTCTTTTCGTCGAAACATTTCTCCGCTTGCCTCCTTAACGGAATGAACTACAAGATTAAATCCGGGAAATTTCCACCGTCAACAGGTCGGCCGGCAACTCCAGGCGATCCGCCAGCGTATCGATTATTTCATCGCGAATGGCGGCGGGGTCGCTGTCGTTTTTGTTTAGAGTCTCAAGCACCAATTTGTCAATATCGGTCCGTTTATCCTCCAACTGATCGTAAGACGCAAGGTCCAGTATCGAGCTGGAAGCGTACACTTTGGCCATGTAAGAGCTTATTTCGCTCCCGCAACGACTGCTCAGCGGAATATTCTCCTGGCCGGTGAAAGTAAAAGCGCCGTCCGCCAGTTCAAAATAAACCGTATCCGTGTACGGGATGCCTTGTTGTTTGTAAATGCCATAAATGACGGCATCGCTGAACTCGTTGAGCTTGCGGTCGAGCTTTACAAGGTGCGGGTTGCCCGCCTCCTTCACCTTCGGCCCCTTCCCCGGCATTGAAGTTTCGCCCGCCGCAGAAGAAGTCTCGTCAACGCCATAGGAAGTGCCTTCCATGCTGCCGATGCCGGTGAAAAACACCACGGAGGACGCCGTACCGGTGGAAATTTCAAGCTTGGGCTCGGGACCGATTGCGGAAGCAGGACCCATCTCGGCGTGTACGGCAGTGGCTATCACAACCCCGGACACCATGACCATAACCGCTAAAATTGCCGAGAGGACAGCCGATCGCCGGTTTTTCCGCGTTGCCTTCAAAATATGTATCAACCTGCTTTTCATCCATGCGGCATTATCGCTAAAGCCGGTAAAGATTCCCGCCCGTTGGTTGGCCGCCCGCTCCAGTACATTTAAGATGGTTTCCCCATAGAAACGCCTTTCGCTTTCGGACATCCCGCCGACAACCCGTTCGTCGCAGGAGATTTCCATGTAACGGTCGAGGTCTTTCCGCAAACCATAAACTGCGGGATTAAACCAATGTATCGCATTTGCCAGCAGAGCCAGCGCTTTGATGAATAAATCATGCCGTTTGTAATGAATCAGCTCGTGGCGGAAGATCAGCCGCAGTTCTCGTTCGTCCAGGTCAATTTCCGGTAAAATCAAGACCGTTCGCGGCATTCCGACCAACATCGGCGTATGCACCCCATCATTCGATTGAAGCAAAACGCTTCCTTTGATCCCCATTTCCCGCTTGACGGACGCAAAGATCTCCAGCGCCCTTCCCTCCACTGGGAGATTGGTGCGGCAAAGTCTGGCGCGAAACCGCCAGTAAGCCGCGGCCCATCGGCCGCCGGCCGCCGCAAACCCGAGCAGCCATGCGGTCGTCACCCATAAACCTGCTTCTTGAAACCAGACCCTAAAATCCGAAGAACCATCATCATCCGTAAGCGTTGGCGCGGAACCGGGCGCCGCTGTCCAAATCCGGCTTTCCGTATCGGCATCCGCCGAGGATATCGCGGGCGGTTGCCGAGGAACGCCGGCCGCGGCCGGTCCATTGGGTTCAATGAAGCGCAAGTACACCGATCCGCCAAGCACTCCGATGGGCAGGAGCAAAAACAAGAGTACGACCTTCCTGACGCGGTAGTGCCACCTTCCATCGAACATTTTTTCGGTCAGCGGCTCCATTAGCCGTAGAGCGCCAAACAGAACCGTTCCGGTAACCGAAAGGACCGCTATCGTTAAAATCAACGCATTTCCCATCTTTACTTCCTACCTTTCGGAAAACCATTTTTTCAATTCTTCGATCTCCTGCGGCTTAATATCATCGGCATCGTATAAAGCCGCGATAAAATTTTTGACGGAACCTTTGTGTACCGAATCAAGAAAAGCCCGGGTTTCCAGATGCTTATATTCTTCCTCGCTAAGCGCCGGGGTGTAGAAATTGACCTTCTTTCGCTTTTCTGTCCGCAGCAATCCTTTTTCCGTCAACCGGCTCAAAAACGTCAAGACGGTTGTCGGCTTCCAATCCTTCCGCTTGTTGAGTTCGGCAAGAACCGCTTGGGACGTTACCGGTCCTTCCGCCGCCCATATAACACGCATCACTTCCGCTTCCGCATCCGACATTTTTTGTATGGAATTCATGAAACCTCTCCTTTTATTCTCCAGTTTGATTTTCTACAAGTTGTAGTTTAATTAAATTCTACATCTTGTAGAATTTAAAGTCAATTTAATGCCATAAAAAAAGACGCTCCTGAAAAGGAGCGACTTATATCGCGGCCATTTATTCCTGAGTTTAAATCCTCATTTAGGGAGGAACGGCATTTTATTTCAAATACGCTTCGGCCAGTTTGGTCAACTGGTTTTTGCTGATCGGATTTATGGCCTCGATATGGTAATGAACCGCTGCTTTGCTGCTTGGAACATCATAGATCCATTGAATGTTTTTGCCGCTGCCGAAATCCGTGTAGATCATTTCCACGCCTTTTACTTTAATTTTTTCACGTTTGCTGTCATCGTCTTCAGGTATCCAAATCGTTTGTTTCTCGGGGGTCTTGGAAATAGTAACCCGAATATCGTGTTTTCCTTTTTTATAGGTGCTGTTGATTCTCCAATAATCATTGGATACCTTGATCGGCATCATAGCGTAATCTTGGCCCGCTTCCTCCGCCTGCTTCAGCAGTTTCTCCGCCGTCGCCGCCTCTTCTTTCGGAGTCAGCGGCTTCTGGTACAATACCGGGAAGAAGGAGACGTCGGCATGCTGAAATTTATAATTTCCGGACAATTGATCCAAAATTTTAACCGGCTGCTTCGCCATCTTTTTTCGGAATTGGCTTAGATTCGTATAGTTGATCGATTTATATTCAATATCGATTTTTTTGTCCGGGTTGTTCTCGACAACGTAGAAAATCGCCGCCGTTCCTTCCTTCAACTGTTTGTCCGCTAGACTCTCGACCGTTAAAGAGCGGATCTGTTCGTCCATAGAAGGCGCTTTGTAGTCGGGGCTGCTTTTATCCAGCGTTTTTGCTTCCACGACCACTTCGCCGGCCTTGTTCTTTAATGTATAGCTGGTCTTAGGCGCAGCCGCCGCCGCCGACACCGTTAACAGCATTCCGGCCAATACCAGCAGGCCAATTTTCCGTTTCAAGATGAATCGCTCCTTTGTTTTTGTTTTACTTGCGGATTCTTCACCGCGCTTCCAACCTATCCGAACTGACTGCTTCCCCCCTCCCTTTCACTACAAACAACGAACCAGGCACAAGTTAATGTGACAGGAATAATAACTCAACTTTCGCAGCAAAAATTCGGCAGACAAGCCTTGATGTAGCTGGGTAAAACAGCAATCCATTGTCGAAGTTGACGCTGAATTAGAGGGGGACAGTGTCTTCACGGCTTTTTGGGCTGCTTCGTTGATCAAGTCGAGCAAGCAACTGCTGTAAGGCAACCGGCCAATCGAGTGTGCCGACTTCGTCGCACAGCAAATAAAACAAGCCGCTGAAGGAGCGTGCGTTGGACTTTACCGGGTTCTTGTCTTGGTGTTCCTGCCTGCTGCCTGCCTTTGCACGATTATCCCCTTCATTCAGGAGCAGGGACCAGGGGGTGGGGGCTAGAGCAAGGGTTCCAAAAAAAGAGAAGAACAAAAAAGATGAGGAAAAAATGAGGCAGTTCAGATGAGATTTTCGGCTTGATAAAGGAACGTATGTTTGCTATAATGAAATAAATGGAATTTATGTTCGTGCATTCTTGATTCGGGAGGTAAGCGGATATGGAAGCCAATGCGGGAACGGAACTTCAGCCATTCAGCAGCCGTTTTAACAGCGAGCAGGCCTGCATGGAGGCGCTGATCGCGATGAAGTGGCCAAGCGGCTTCGTCTGCCCGCGCTGCGCTCACACCCGGTGCAGCCGTCTGACCTCCCGGCATATCCCCTTGTTCGAGTGCGGAAAGTGCAAGCATCAAACATCGCCTTTGGTCGGCACGATTTTTGAAGGAGCCAAGGTGTCCTTGCTCAAGTGGTTCGAAGCTCTGGATTTGTTCCTGCTGGAGGACGGCATCTCGGCGTTGCGGCTGCGCCAGGTGATCCGGGTCACCTATAAGACCGCCTGGTCGATGCTGCACAAAATACGCCATGCCGTGGAGGAGTTCGATGCCCGGGAACTGCTCTCCGGAGACGTGAAGGTGAACAGCGATCAGTATGGGCGTAATCCGTCCCGGTGTCAGCTTTCGTATCCGTACTCCTCGGCGGTCGTAGCCGGCTGCACGGTCACGGAGTCGGGCGAGCCGGAGCAGGTCAAAATCCGCCTGGTGCCGCATAAGCGGGGAGGCGAAAAGAGGGCAAACTGTCACGATCTAACCGCGTTTATTAGCGGGCATGTGGATGTCCATACATCGGCGGTGCAGTCGTTCCCTCAGGCCTTTCGGCTGTATGCGCCCTTGCGGAAAGTGGTGAGAGAGGCGTGGGAATCGCTGAAGAGTACGTATGGAGCCTTGGGACTGAAGCATCTGCAGGCGTACCTGAACGAGTACACCGTACGCCGCCGGTTGCGCCTGTCCGGAGGACGGCCCGGAGCGGAAGAAACGATGCGGCAGAAGTTGCTGCAAATGTGTGTGGCGATTCCGGCGATCCCTTACCGTAAGCTGATCGAACGCCAACCGAACCAGCCCCTTGCGGCTGCGGCCTGATCGGGACGCTGGAAACGATGGGGGGAGTTTGATGCAGGTCAACTTGATTGGTGTGGGTAAGTATGAACGGTAGGGGCATTGCTGCAGATGGAAGGGTTCAGGCTACAGCAAAATCACGGTCTTTTCGTTTCCCTCGCGTCCTATCCTTGATCTCCTGTCTTGATCTCTTGTCCGGTCTGTTTCACCTTCTCTAAACCTGATTTCTTCTCCTATGCCTGTCTAAATTATCTCGAACCTATCTGCTTCTCCACCAAATGTTTTCTTCTCCAGAGTTTGTCTGTTTCTCTGCTACCTGATCAACTCTCTGCTACCTGATCAAACGGGATAATCGTGCAAAGCCTCCGGCTTGAACGAACAAACATTAAACGCTTTTCTGCCTGATATCATCAAGGCGCGATTTGCTATTTACTTGCTGGAACATTTAAGTATTGCAGCTTCATCTGAAAACGCAGCTAAATCCATAAGTTTCAATATTTGGGATGGAGCGATCTTGCAGCGGCTTTTATTCAGGAGAGCTTTTGAAAGAAAACCCGTTTCCATGGGTTTGTTCCGGCTTTTTTGGAGATTCGTCATACATAAGAAAATATTAATGCCCCTGGTCAACAAAAAAGGCATTTATTGCTTTTATTCGAAAGAATTGATTTCACAGCTTTCAAAAATCATTGGAGATAAAAAATGCCTTGAAATTGCCGCCGGTGACGGTACATTAACGAAGTTCATGAACGAAAAAGGCGTCGACTGCAAAGCAACCGACGACTATAGCTGGGGGCATTATATTGCTTACCCCGACTTTGTAGAGAAAGCCGACGCCCGAACCGCCCTGCGCAAATACAGCCCTCAAGCCGTTCTCTGTTCCTGGCCAGTTCCCCAAAACACTTATGAAAAGCATGTTTTCAAAACTAGCTCGGTTGAGCTTTATATCGTAATCGGCACCAACAACCCGAAACGCACAGGAGATTTCGAGTCGTATTATAGAGCCGATGACTTTACTATGGAATTAAGTGAAGAGTTAACCTCTCTCCTCTTACCTCCGTCAGATGAAAATGCGGTTTATATTTTTCGGAGGCGGTATAAGGCTCAAAACTGAAATCGGTACTTGGATAATCTCAATTGCCGCTTTAAGAGCGGTCTGTTTCTTCACCTCATAACATCGCCGGCCAATCTTTCCTGCGGATTTGCCTCGATTCCTTCTAAACGCTTTACAAATGTGGCTCTCCAGTTAACCGACAATTCTTCCACCTCGAGTATCTTTTTAATGCCTGCAAGACCGTCTTTCTCGTGATGCATGATCCGGTTTGCGTAAGAAACCGTGATTGATACGTCCGTTCCAATAACCCCGAATCGTTAAGTTTTCTCAGAATGCACCATAATCCAACGTTTTCTGCAGTTCATTTTCCCAAAATGGATAGTGATCATAGGGGTAGACGCAAACGGCCTTTTCCCTGCCGCCGTGATGAACAAGGTCCCCCTGGCCATCCCCCTCAAAGTTCAACCAGGATAAAAATAGAGATTCACTTGCAGGAAACTTGTTGATGCCGGTGGAAATTTCCTTGTTATTGAACTGTACCTGTACGGGGATGCCTACATTGAGCGAAAGTATTTCATAATGAACCCTCATGTTGTTTCTCCTCTCATCTATTAGATATTTCCTTATGGTTAAGATTATAATCATAGTAATTTCCTATCGAAAAGATCAGGAGGCTGACCTATGGAATTGAAGCAATTAGAGTATTTTATGGCCGTATGCCAGGAATTGCATTTTACCCGCGCCGCCGAGAAGCTGGGGATTGCCCAACCCTCGTTAAGCCAGCAAATTCGTTTGCTCGAGCACGAAATCGGCACACCCTTGTTTGATCGCGTCGGCAAACGAACCCTGATTACCGAAGCCGGCAAAACGCTGCTGCATCACTGTTACAATATTTTTCACGAGTTATCCCAGGCACGCGCCGCGATCAGCGAACTGCAAAGCCTGAATAGAGGAACCTTAAAAATCGGCACCCTGCTGACGGTAGTCAATTATTTGCTTCCGCCAACCGTGATCGGTTTTCACCGCAAATATCCCAATATCGAGCTGTCCGTTCTCGGTTTGCGAACCGGGGATATTTTCGAAGGGCTGCTGAAAAACGAACTCGATTTGGGCATCGTCTATTTGCCGATGGAGCATGAAGAACTGGAAAAAATCCCGTTATATAAGGAAAATCTTGCTCTTGCGGCGCCAGCCGATCATCCGGTCGCCAAGGAACCGTTCGTTACGCTTGATATATTAAAAGAAACCCCCAGTGTTCTGTTGCCAAGCTCCTATTTTTTACGACAACTGATCAATGAGCAGTGCCGTGCCCTTGATATAAAGCCGCAACAGGTCTTGGAAATGACAACCATGGAATCGATCATCAATATGGTCGTTCAAGGCGTCGGCGTCACCATTTTGCCGAAAGGCTACCTTGATTATATCGACAATCAGCAGATTCGGACGATCCCGATTAAAAGCCCGGTGCTTACTACCGAAATCGGCCTTGTTTACCGAAAAAACAAATATTTGTGCGCGGCAAGCCGAGTGTTTAAGGAACAATTGCTGGCGACGCTCCCCCTCATTCAAACATGATCGCTCTAACGTTAGTACTCCGATTCAGTGTAAATCGCGGGAAACGCATCGTTCACTTCTATTGTTTATATCATTAAGATAGGTTTTCCCTATGAATGTCTCCTGGCTCCTTTTCGGTACTGTGCAGCCGATTTCGCCAATATAATTTAATGACATGATATTACGATGGCTTCTTCTATTCTCGGGGAAGGAAGATAAGCATATGCCGATACGTCCGCCAATTTTGCAGCGAGGAGATACCGTTGGAATCGTTACCTTGGGCAGCCCGCTTAATGCAAACCTCATTAATGAACGAATCGGAGTTTTGAGAGCAATGGGGTTCAATATTGTATTGGGCCAATTCGTTTATGCGCAAAACGGGTTTTTAGCCGGCACAGACGAGCAGCGGGCTTCCGATTTGATGATGATGTTTGAAAACGAGCAGGTTAAAATGATACTGCCCACCCGAGGCGGCACCGGAGTAGCCGGAATTCTTCCGTACCTTGATTACAATGTGATCCGGAATAATCCCAAAATCGTTACAGGCTACAGCGATATCACGGTATTGTTAAATGCACTGCATCAAATTGTGGATTTAATCACATTTCATAGTCTGCTGCTGATTGACTTCAAATCCGAAACGCCCGCCTATAATTTCGACCAGTTTTTTTCCGCGACATCCCTGTACTCGTTGACCCGGCCGATCCAGAATCCGCCGGGATTTCCGCTGATCAGCCGGGTACCGGGCAACGTTACGGGCCCGCTTGTCGGCGGGAATCTGACCTCTTTTGTCGATACGTTGGGCACGCCTTTTGAAATCGATACACGAGGGAAAATTCTCGTTCTTGAAGAAACGCACGAACCCACCAATACCGTCTACAGGTATTTGAATCATCTGAAGCTGGCCGGAAAATTGAATGACTGCATCGGCATTATTATGGGGGAATGCACGGGCTGTCAGGCGGCTTACGGCATATCCTATGAGGATTTAATCGAAGAATTCGTCGTTCCGCTCGGTAAACCGCTGATCACGAACCTGGCCACAGGCCACGGCCTTTATAAAGCGGCTTTGCCGATCGGCGCCATGGTTAACCTTAATTCGGTCAATAATACAATAACCGTGGTTGAACCGACCATCAGCGTATAACGTTGCCCTTTTTAAAACCGACTCTGCGAATAATCCCTGCAACGGATTTATTGTTAAACCATTTGGTTGCGTACTCCAGAAAAACACTACAATAATTGAAAATAAATACGCTGGTAAAGCGATTTTAATGGCATTAAGATAGATTTTAGCAGTCGAATTTTTTATGCCTAAATACTCTATAAACCTTTCCCTTCTCCTGTGAAACTACCCACTTCGGGCGGTTGAATCCTATTTCCTGGAGACGCCATCTGGACGTTTTCCTATAGGCGATAAAATAAAGACAAAAAATGGCGTTATTTCGGCGGTATTCCTCATTCTGAATGAAATAGAGGTCCAATTTTACCGCTATTTTCTTAAATCACCGGGAAATAGACGCTTCTCGCCCCGTTCACGGGAAAATAAGGACATAAAATTCCGCTATTGGTGATAAGCCTGCTTCATCCCGGAAAATAAGCGCATAAAATTCCCCTATATTTATGAGGGGGGCGACAGCAGGATTCCCTGTAAAATCGAATAAATGTCACCGGACCGCCCTTTGCCACAGCGTCAGTAATTTCGCCAAATAACCGCCATTTAAAAGAATCCCGATAAAAAACAACCGGCTATAGCAAAAGCGATGTTCTTATTGAAGGGGACATACCCTAAATCTTCAGTAAATTTTCCGCTTCTAAAATCGGTACAGAAAACGCTGAATCACTAGGGAAAATGCCGCAACAATAAAAATACACACTATGGCATATAACAAAAAAATACTTAATACACTTCTTGCTTTCCCGCTGTCCATGGATTGTCATTACTTCTTAGGTTCTATTGATGACAAGGCCGCCCTCATAAATTACCGGTCAATCGTTCCTGCGGATTAACCTCGATTCCGTCTAATCGCTTTACGAATGTGGCTCTCCAGTTCACCGACAATTCTTTGACTTCAAGGATCTTTTTAATACCGGCTATATCCTCTTTCGCATGATGCATGATCCGGTTTGCGTAAGAAACCGTGATCGCTCGGGGATGGCGGGAAATCCTGGTGAGGCCGTCCGCCTTGGAGACAAGCCCTTCTTCCAACACACGCAAATAAAAGCCGGTAAATCCGGTTTTCTGCATGGTTAGCGGCATGTCCGGGGCGTCGTATTTGATCGACAATTTATAGCAGGGCTGCCGCGGTTGACTAACCTGAACAAGGGCTTCTCCAAACTTAAAGATATCGCCGATGCACACATCCGTTTCCGCCAATCCCCGAATCGTTAAATTTTCCCCGAACGCTCCAAAGTCCAATGTTTTCTGCAGCTCTTTTTCCCAAAACGGATAGTGTTCATAGGGATAGACGCATACGGCCTTTTCCTTGCCGCCGTGATGAACAAGGTCCCCCTGGCCATCCCCCTCCAGGTTCAACCAGGATAAAAAAAGCGATTCATTTGCGGGAAGTTTGAGTATGCCGGTAGACACTTCCTTATTTTTAAACTGTATCTGTTTGGGTTTGCCTATATTAATCGAAAGGATTTCTGCATAACTCATAAGGGATCACCTCAACGATGATTTTTTTTCAGGGCCAAGCTCCTGTTTTTTGCGACAACGGATCAATGAGCATTGCCGCGCCCTAGATATAAAACCGCAGCGGGTTGCGGAAATGACTACGATGGAATCCATCATCAACATGGTCGCTCAGGGTGTCGGCGTCATCATTTTGCCGATAGGCTACCTCGATTATATCAACACCTCGTTTACCGAAAAAACAAATATTTATGCGCGTCCAGCCGAGTGTTTAAGGAGCAATTGCTTATGGCAGTAAAAAGCGATAACTAAAGCTAATACGATGTTCAGCCCCTATTCCTCCATGATCTCTCTTAATGCCTGGCTATGGGCGGCTAGCGTCGTTTCGATGTCCTCGTCCGAATGGGCTGCCGAAACGAACATCGCTTCAAATGGAGTGGGGGCCGTCAATATGCCAAACTCCAGCATGGCTGCATAATACGTTTTAAATAACCGCGTATTCGATAATTTGGCCGTTTCGTAATCGATGACATCATGCTCCGTAAAATATGGGCACAGCAACGAGCCTGCCCGGTTCACCTTTAGCGGCACGCCTAACTTTATAGCATTTTGCAAAAAGCCTTCGGCCAACCTGGCCGCTTTTCTCTCCAATTCGTCATAAATTCCGGGTAACGCAAGCTCCCGCAAGGTTGCATATCCGGCCGCCATGGCGAGCGGATTGCCGGATAACGTTCCCGCTTGGTAGATCGGCCCGGCCGGGGCGATCTGCTCCATGATTTCACGTTTGCCGCCGTAAGCTCCCACTGGAAGCCCGCCGCCGATCACTTTGCCGAGACATGTGAGATCCGGCCGGATTCCATATAGCCCCTGCGCCCCATGGTAGCCTAGGCGGAATCCCGTGATCACTTCATCAAAGATCAGCAGGCTTCCGTAACGCAACGTAATCTCCCGCAATCCTTGGAGAAATCCAGACAAAGGCGGTACAACTCCCATATTCCCGGCGACCGGCTCGACAATGACGGCGGCGATTTGTTCGCCGAACCGCTCAAAGGCAGCGTGTACGCTGTCCAAATTGTTATAAGCCGCAGTCAGGGTATTCGCCGCAATGCCTTCCGGTACCCCCGGGCTATCCGGCAAGCCCAATGTGGCCACGCCGGACCCGGATTTGATCAGCATCCCGTCGGAATGGCCGTGATAGCCTCCTTGAAACTTCAATATTTTTTGCCGTTTCGTATATCCTCTTGCCAAACGCAACGCGCTCATGACGGCTTCCGTACCGGAATTCACCATGCGTACCATGTCGACGGATGGAACGGCTGCGCAGATCAACTCGGCCATCCGGGTTTCCAGCTCCGTCGCCAATCCGAAGCTCGTCCCCCGTTCCGCCGCTTCCCGTATGGCATCAACTACCCTTGGGTGGGCATGCCCCAGGATCAACGGCCCCCATGAGCCGATATAGTCGATGAATTCATTTCCGTCGATATCATACACGCGCGATCCCTTGCCGCCCGCGGCAAACACAGGGGACAAACCAACGGAAGCAAATGCGCGGACCGGGCTGTTTACCCCGCCGGGGATCACGCGTTTTGCTTCATCGAACGCTACTTTGGATAACAAGTCCTTCCTTCCGGGGTTCACCTTCATATCCGTCCCCTCTTATTCATTCTCTTGCAGATTTTGCTTCAATTTCAGGATTCCGCTTCAGTATAAATCGCCGGAAACACATTGTTCAATACTATTGTTTTTATCATTACAATAGGATTATCCTATGAATTGAAAATGAAATTATAGGTAACGCTTTTTTTAAGGTGGTAGGGGAATGACATCTGATATTCTTGTGACTTTAACAGAAGTTACGAAGAAATACGGTAATCGGGATGTTTTAACGGATATTTCGCTTACTATTAGGCAGGGGGACTGTATTATATTAAGAGGAAGCAACGGATCGGGAAAAAGTACGCTGCTTCGAATTGTGTGCGGATTAATTCCGTTAACTTCGGGCCAAAGGTCACTGAAGCATCCCAAATTAGTGATCGGTTATACACCTGACCGGCTATCAAAATTAAGAATGACATCAACCGAGTATCTGACCCACATGGGGAAAATATCCAATATGCCTAAAAAGGGTCTTCCGGCCCGTATTAAGGAGCTGCATGCGTTTTTTAACCTTGAGCAAAGCCATAGTTTAAAGATGACGCATTTCTCCAAAGGGATGCTGCAAAAAGTCAATTTAATGCAAGCTATGATCAAAACGCCGGATTTGCTTGTTATGGATGAGCCGTTTTCGGGGCTGGATAAAGAATCAACCAAGCATTTGCTTGCCTCCTTGAAAAAAATAAAAGCCGACGGGACGTCCATTTTGGCTGCTGTCCATGAATCCTGTGATGGAGAGCTATGCATTTTCCGCAGCATATCTATTTATTGTTGCAGCTGTCCTTTGTTATATACTCGTTGATATTGAAACATCCAACCAGGAACCCGTGACCGTGCTGCATAGCGGCAGTATATTTAAACTATATTCAGCTAAACTGCTATATAGCTGGATCTTTACGGTTCCGCTGGCTTTGTATGCAGTCCTGTTTCCGGCCATATTTTGGCTATGTTATTCTTGTTTATGCTCCTCCATAAACGAAGGCTGGATTCACCACAGTCTTAAATCATTATATTTTGTCAAGATGCTCGGGAGCTCGCTACGCTTGGTACGGAGGAAGCTCCATCACCTTCAGCGCGCCGTCCGTTTTTTTCACCGTATACGTGAATTGGTTCGTAACCGTATCGAATTCCCTGGTCTCGAACAAGGTTCCGTCCTCGAGCTGGAACGTTACCGTAAACTTATACGAATCTGCGCTTTCCCCGGTCCCGGCGGTAATTTCCTTCAGCGAAATATCCGGGAGCAGCTTTAAATATTGCTCAAATAAATGCTGTTTGTCGTCAGGGTCGGCATCGGGGAACAAATTGATGAGCCCCTCGTAGCTGCCGCCGTATAACGCGGCCAATTGTTCGGCGTCCTTTTCGGCGATGGCCTGCATATAACGTTCCAATGTTTGGCGCGGACTCTCGTCGGCCTTCATGCCGCTGCATCCCGCGAGCAGCATGACACAGATGATGAAACAAGCGAATGCGATCTTTCTCATCGTTCTCCCCCTTACTTCAAGGTGATCTCTTTTTCCCAGGTCAACTCGTTGTTCTCGTCATTCGCAAATATAAAGATGACCCAGCCTTTCTCGCCCTTCATCGAATCCGGATAGAAGAAGCCGGAAAACTGGCCGTTGCCGCTAATGTAGAATCCGTCCTCCCCGGTCTGGCCATGTTCAATCGCTTCTTCGAGCGTATTGGCGATCTCGTTTTGATCCGAAACCCACTTCATTTCCTTCAAAGCGTATCCTTCCGGAGCTTGCTTCACGGTGAAATCAAAGCTGTTGCCTTCGATCGGTTTGGCCGTCTGGTCGATGACGATTAATATTTTCTCTTCCGGGCCGGCTGCATTTTCGGCCTGCGGGGCAGCGTTGCCGGCTTGCGTGCCGGACTCGGATACCGCAGGCTTTTCGTTTGCGGTGTTAGGGTTCGACCCGGCGCCCGGTTGATTGCCGCATGCGGACACAAGTATCAGCAGCAGAACGAACAGCGCTGGTACAAGATAGATTCGTTTGTTATTATTCTTCATCATAATTTCCTCCGTTTTCCTTCAGGGTAAAATAAACCGCGACGCCCTGATGTGTATTTCTGGACCCATACTCGCTATGATGGAGCTCCAGTATATGCTTGACGATGGCAAGCCCCAGCCCCGTTCCGCCATGAAGGCGATCCCTGGAACGCTCCGCCCGGTAGAAGTGATCCCAGATCCGGCCCAAATCCTCCTCAGCCAGCGGCGCTCCGATATTTTCGAGAACCACGGTTATTGTCCCTACAGCCGTCCGCCGGATGTCGATTGTAATGACGGTGCGCTCCACGGCATGCCGAATCGCGTTGCTCAGCAAATTCAATACGACCTGTTCGAGCCGCCGGGGGTCTGCCGTTACGAAGACTTCTTCCCCTGCCAAGCCGTCCAGCTTCATTTGAAGATGCTTGTTCTCCAGCTGCCGGGTAAATGAATCGGCCGCCTTTTGAATCAGGCGAGGCAGGGATACGCTTCTTGGATGCAAGCGTATGGCCTTGGCTTCGTATTTGGACAGCTCCAGCATATCCATGATGAGGTCGTTCATCCGGTCCGTTTCCTTGACGATGAGGGCAAGGTAACGTTCCCGCTTGTCGCCGGCCACACCGTCCTGCAGCCCTTCCGCGAAGCCTTTCACAATACCCAGCGGCGTTTTCAATTCATGGGAGAGATTCGCGATCAGCTCTTTCCGAAGCTGTTCGGAACGCTCCTTCTCGCTCATATCCGTCCGCAGCTGCTCGTTCGCCGCGGTCAGCTGCTTTAACGTAGCGTCCAGATTACGGGATAATGCGGTCAGACTGCGGGACAGCTCCCCGAATTCATCCTTTGCCCGGATTTCCGGCTGCACGGTAAAATCCAGATCGGCCAGACGAGCTGCCGTGCGGCTTAGCGCAACTAACGGGCGGGAGATGATCCGGGAATAGAAAAACGACAGCAGCAGCACAAGCACAAGGATGACCGGCGCCGCATAAACGAAATATTGCCGGAGAATGCCAACCGCTTCCCCAACCGGCTGCAAGGAAGCCATGACGAATAAATACCGGATCCCGCTTCCGTCAACCGGCAGCGGCTGAATGATCACCGCGTAGCCGAGACCGCTCCATTGATCCTTCCATTCCTTGCGGACGCTGCGCCCTTCCTGCAGGAGCGCGGTGCTCTGCTCCGCATCCGGCGCCCATTCCTTCAGCGCTTCGTCCGCCAAGGTGTCCTGGTATAGCGGATTGTACGACCGGTTCTCGGGAAGCAGCAAATCCGTTACTTTCCCGTGCACGCGAACCAAGCCATCCTCCAAAGCGGCGTCTTCCCGCCGAATGTACGCAGGCTGCATAATGGTGTCCTCTTCATCCATGAAAATACCGTCAACGACGATGCGGTCCCCGACTTGAATGCCGTGGGGAATGTCGTCTAACGTCATGCCTTCCGGCGTAATGGGAAGCGTGACGGTCGTGCTGTCCGACAGCAGTTCCAGAAAATAAGGATTTACGGCCTTTCTTTCAAATTGCCCGTTCAGGAAGAAGGCGCTGGCATCGTTATCGTTCATAAAAGCGCCGAGCAGCCGTGCTGCACGCTGTTCATTGAATGGCGCCTCATTGATTTGCTGCGCGAGTTGGTTCATATTCCGTTCCAGCGCGCCGATTTTGGACATGCGGTAAAACCGTTCGAAATACAAGCTCTCCGCGAGCATAACCAGGGAAAAAATAATCAGAATCAACAGCGACGTGACGGCAAAAAGCTTATATACTACGCTGTTCCTTCTCAAGGTATCATCTCAAACTTATAGCCGGAACGGATGACGGTGCCAATATAGCGGCCCTCGTCTCCGAGCTTGGCTCGCAGTTTTTTGATATGGGTATCGACCGTCCGTGCATCTCCCAAATAATCGTACCCCCATACCCCATCCAAAATATACTCCCTAGGCAGCACCTTGCCATAGTGCTTTATAAGAAAAAGCAGCAAGTCGTATTCCTTCGGCGACAGGTTGACCGGATTTCCCGCCACCGCTGCCGTATGCGCCTTTCTGTTAACCGTTAAATCGCCGTAAACTAGCAATTCCCCTTCGCGCCCCACGGTTCCTTCCGTTCTTTTCATTAACGCGACCGCTCGCGCGACCAATACCCTGGGGCTGAAGGGCTTAACGACATACTCATCGGCGCCGAGTTCGTAGCCCATAATTTGATCATCGTCTTCGGACTTTGCCGTGATCATGATGATCGGTACGTCCGACTTCTTGCGGATGCTCCGGCATACCGCCCATCCGTCCAGCTCCGGCATCATGATGTCCAGGACAACCAGGTCGACGGATGTCCGCTCGAACGTATCAAGGGCGATCCTGCCATTGCTTGCCTCGTATACTTCCCACTGCTCTCTTACAAAATAATCCGTTATAAATTCACGCATCAGCGCATCGTCTTCGACCAGCAAGATCCTTCGTTTCATCGCCGCGCACGCTCCGTATGCTTAATTACCGCCATGCTGCCAAACCCTTTCCTAATCGTCTTGAAATGCATGCTCGTTCATGTACGCTTTCACCTCCGACTGCCCCCAAAAAGCAGTCTAGAAGAATCTTGTGTCCTTCGTGTGTACTTTACTGTACAACATAAAAATGCATCCTTACATTGTATTTGCTATAACGGCGTATTACAATGTAAAAACAACCACCCTGACGAACGTTCGTATCAATATGGGAAGGAGCATGGATTTGACAGCCGATGCGATTAAGAAAGTAGCCCGCCGGCATTTTGCTTTAAAAGGCTACGAAGCCACTTCATTGGATGCTATTGCTAAAGAAATCGGAATTAAAAAGCAGTCTCTCTATACGCACATCCAAAGCAAAAGCGAGCTGTTCAGCACGGTATTTAAAGAATCCGTCGACGGCGAACTCGCTTTTGTAAGCCAATACTTTGCCAATTTAGCTGAAGATGCGTCATTACAGGATCAGTTATACCGGTTTATTGCCCAGTATAAAACGAGATATAGCCGGGAGCTGAATTTAAGGCTGATTCTTTATCTGGGTTTTCTTGTTCCCGAGCAACAAGGCGATGAAATACAAAAGACCGTAATGCAATACTTTCAATTCACGCAGGATAAAATATTATCCGCTTTGAAAATAAGTTCCTTGAAGTTGCGGGTCAGTCACGAGAAATTCGCCATCGCTTTTATGAATCTTCTGGAAGGGATGCTTGTCGAGCTCATTTACTCCGGTCCGGATTCGTTTGACTTGCGACTGGAGGCTTCATGGGATGTATTTTGGCATGGGGTATCCCGGGAATAAGTTTAGTTAAAAGGCCGCCCGGTATCTGAAATCGGGCGGCCTTTTCATGGCCTACTGGAACTTAACGAGGTGATAGCTTTTTTTCCCGCGGCGAATGACGGCGTAGGCTTGATGCAATCGTTGGCCTTCCCCCACGACAAGGTCGGGATCCGTTGCTTTAAACCCGTTCAGATAAACGGCTCCGGCTTGAAAATCTTCCCTAGCTTGTCTTTTGGACGGCGCGGCCCCCGACAAAATCAATAATTCCAACAACGTCATTTTCTCACGCTTATCGACATGAATCGTTGAAACTCCGCAGGATACGGCTTCCAAATCGTCCGGAGCTAAAAGATGCAACTCTCCCCGAAACAAGATCTCCGATGCTTTTTCGCATGTTGAAGCTTCCTGTCCTCCATGGACCAAAGCGGTAACTTCTTTGGCAAGTGCGCGCTGTGCCGCTCTTTCTTCAGGCTTGTTCGTTAAAGCCTCTTCATATTCCAAAATTTCCTCGCATTCCAGGAACGTAAAGTACTTCAGAAACGGAACAACGTCAGCGTCGTCCGTATTAAGCCAGAACTGATAAAACTCGTAAGGAGAGGTCAACTGCGGATCAAGCCAAACCGCTCCGCCTGCGGTTTTTCCGAATTTCGTTCCATCTTTTTTCATAACCAGCGGCATGGTCAGACCATAGGCTTTCTTGTGCAAAACTTTATCGATCATTTCCAGGCCTGCGGTGATATTTCCCCATTGATCGCTTCCTCCTATTTGCAGAGCGCAATCGTATTCCTTATGGAGAAACGCAAAATCGTAGGCCTGAAGCAGCATATAGCTCAATTCCGCAAATGAAACGCCTTGGTTTAAACGGGATTGAACGGTTTCTTTGGCCAGCATGTAATTTATCGTGAAGCAGGTTCCGCAATCCCTGAGAAATTCAATGATATTTATGGAAGCAAACCAATCGTAGTTGTTAAACACCCTTGCCGCATTAGGAGCATGGTCAAATTCCAGGAAACGCGAAAGCTGGAGCTTAATGCTTTCGGTCCATGCCTCCACCGTTTCTTTGGTGTTGATCGGCCTTTCCACCGATCTGCCCGTAGGATCGCCGATCAGCCCCGTGGATCCTCCAACTAAAGCGTAAGGCGAATGACCTGCCAGCTGAAATCTTCGCAAGGTTAAAATCGGAAGCAAATGGCCAATGTGCAGACTGTTGGCCGTCGGATCAAACCCCGCATACAGGCGGATCGATCCTTCCGCAAGTTTCTTTGCCAATCCCTCCAAATCCGTACATTGATGAATCAATCCGCGAAATTTCAAATCCTCCAGCAAGTTCATGTTCCAATCCTCCTGTAGTTAAAAAATGGATAAAAAAAGCCGCTCCTGAAAAGGAGCGACTCTTGCATCGCGGTACCATCCTTCTTTAAAGATCCATTTGATCTTCATCTCTAGCCTATAACGGGGGACCGTTCGCTATCCTGGCGAAAGCGAAAAGCTCAGGGGTGTAATTCACAGATGATATTCGCTGATTCTCACCGGCCACCAGCTCTCTGAAGAAGGGATAACCTGCTTAATGAAACCCGTCATCGCTTGAATGATATTCAGTTTTCCTTCCGAACGTTCGTAAGGACAGTATTTCATATCTATTCTGTTTTGTCAACCGCACGATAATTATAACTAAAATACCCGGCAAACCTCTTGCCGTGACGTCGCCACAAAAAATAGCCACTCTTTAAGAATGGCCGTCAGGAACCGCTTGGTTTTATTCCATCTAATACTGCCGGAACTTCTGCTTCATCATTTTTTCCTCCAGCCGGATGCGGTTGAACAGGGTGAGAAGATGCAGGGTGAACAGCGGCGCAAACACGATCCAGGCCTTCGAAATAATTGCAAAACTCAATACCTCCGGGATAATGTTCAAAAAATAATTCGGATGCCGGACATATTTAAACAGCGGGCTTTCGATCAACTCATGGTCCTTGGCAATATACAATTTGAAGGTCCAAAAGCGACCGAGCGTGCGGATCACATATACGAGGAACGCCATTGCAACCGCGTAAATCAACAGCCCGATATACGTATGCGCACCGATCGGCACATCCATTACGAAAGCGTAAACGATCGTGCTTATGTAGATGAGGAATTGCACCACGATCAGCAACTTGCTGTTGGTTTGCCCGTATTCCACCCCCCCGCCCGCAATGATCTTTGCTTCGTTCCGCCCGGAAATAATGGCCGAAGGCACGCGGAACAGGGTGAGCACGATCAGTATGATGCCGGTAATCATTTCTAATTGTTCCCTCCTCTTACAATTTCATTTGTGCTCGCTTATTGATAAATTATTGATTCATTATGTTGGTTTTACTTTATAATGATTCAGTGAATTTGATTATTACTACTCCTCAATAAAATTTTCTCCTTCCCTTGCTCCTCCTTCAAAATCTCCACCGCCTCGCCTTTGGCCTGGATGTACGCGGCCGCGGCCCCTACGCAGCGTTCGATAGTCGAATAGGCATTTTTTCAAAATATAGTCCATCTTTTTATTTCCCCTACGTGTCAGTCTGCAAAGTTATGATAACTTACAACATCTTGCCAGCCAATACATAAAACATATCTCCTATATATGCGTGAGAATACAAGGATTCGGTTGCAGGGATTTTCGGAGGGTGTTCACGAACATATAAAAGGCGATCATTAGTGAACGCCTAGAGCATATATTTACTTGCTGCCTTTAATGATAACGTTATCCAGCGGACGACCTGGCTTCAGCATATGAGAAAGGCGCGGAATCTATGTGCTTGCATAGGATTAAAAACGCATTTATCATGGGATGTACAGTTAAGCATGGCTTTCATGCAAAATAGGGTTGGACTGTTTGAGCAAAGGGGCCTGAAATATGAATTTCTATGAACAGCGAATTTTACCTGCGTCGCGGCAGATGAAAGATTTGGAGAAGGCCGTGGCATCATCGTATGAGTATCTGGTGCTGCTGGATGTCCATATCGCCCAGCTCAAGCACGCCTGCGGCATGGTGCATCAAGCGAACAAGAAGCTGTTTTTGCACATGGACCTGATTCAAGGCCTGCAAAGCGACGGGCACGCGACCGAGTATCTTTGCCAGGAGTACCGGCCGTACGGGATATTGTCCACCAAGTCCAGCGTCATTCAAAAGGCGAAGCAAAAAGGCGTCGTCGCCGTGCAGCGCATCTTCTTGATCGACAACAGCGCCTTGGAGAAAAGCTGCAAGCTGCTGGAGAGCACGCAGCCGGATGCCATCGAAGTTTTGCCCGGCGGCATGCCGAGCGTGATCCGCAAGGTGAAAGACAGAACGAACCTGCCGATCCTGGCGGGCGGATTCATCTCTTCAAGGGAGGATGTAGAACTGGCTCTGCAAGCGGGCGCCGAAGCGGTGACCACCTCGAACAAAAATTTGTGGCGAGAATTTGAAAAAAAGTGATTGACAACGTTTACAAATTTAAATAAAATTTGAATCAAGTTAATAATGTTACGGAGACTTGGAGATCTACATGGAACGTGCCCTCATCCCCGCATGGGCGGTTTAGGCGCACACTTGATGTAGGTCTTTTTGCGTTCTCTGAACATTCATAATCATTGGGAGGGGTTATCATGTCAGCGTTTTGGGGAGAGTTGATTGGAACCATGATTCTGATTGCACTGGGCGGAGGCGTATGTGCGGGCGTATCGCTTAAAAAATCTTTTGCGGCAAATTCGGGTTGGATCGTCATTGCGATGGGGTGGGGGCTGGCGGTCGCGATGGGGGCGTATGCGGTAGGTTCGATCAGCGGCGCCCATCTCAACCCGGCGCTCACCTTGGGCCTGTCGCTGATCGGGAAATTCCCCTGGGCCGACGTCCCCTCGTACATCGCGGCGCAAATGCTTGGGGCTATCCTCGGGGCCGTCATCGTGTATCTGCATTATTTGCCGCATTGGATGGCAACGGAGGATCCGGGCACCAAGTTGGGCGTATTCGCAACCGGTCCGGCCGTGTACCATCCTTTCTCCAACTTGATGAGCGAAATGATCGGAACGTTCATCCTGGTGCTGGGAATTTTGGCCATCGGCGCCAACAAGTTTACGGATGGGCTAAACCCGCTGATCGTCGGCTTTCTCATCGTCAGCATCGGCTTGTCGCTGGGCGGAACGACCGGGTATGCGATCAATCCGGCGCGCGACTTGGGGCCGAGAATCGCGCATGCGCTGCTGCCGATCGCGGGCAAAGGCGGCTCCAACTGGAAGTACGCCTGGATCCCCGTCGTAGGGCCGCTGCTGGGCGGGGCGCTGGGGGCGTTATTTTACAAGAACGTATTTTTGGGCCAACCGGACCCGGCCATTTGGGTCGTCGTGGGCATCGCGGCCGTCCTCTTCGGCATCGTGCTCATTTTCTCCGGCAAAAGCGCCAAGTACAGCGTGTCAATATAGGCGCCATCATCTGCTCGATCATACTCAAATTTTTAAAGAGGTTGTTCAAAAAGTCATCTTTTGATCACGAAGCAGGTCAAGAAGCGAAATCGACGTCGAATCTTGAATTCAGCCGGCCTTCCGGTGCTCACGTACCCAAATCGTACGCTACGCTCCTCAGTCCCTAGCTTCATCCAACCTTCTCGGTGCTGAAAACCTGACTTTTTGAACACGCAATTAAAGGGGGAACTTCACATGGAAAAATACATTTTGTCGCTTGATCAAGGTACAACGAGCTCCAGAGCCATTTTATTCAACAAAGCGGGCCAAATCGTCCACGTCGCGCAGAAGGAGTTCACGCAAATTTTTCCCGAGCCGGGTTGGGTGGAGCATAATGCCCTGGAAATCTGGGGAACGGTGCTCGCCGTCATCGCGACTTGCCTGATCGAATCCGGCGTAAAGCCAAGCCAAATCGCCGGCATCGGCATTACGAACCAACGCGAGACGGTGGTCGTATGGGATAAGGAATCCGGCCGGCCGGTCTACAATGCGATCGTATGGCAATCCAGACAGACGAAATCGATTTGCGACGAGCTGCAAGCCGCGGGTCACGGCGAATTGTTCCGCTCCAAAACAGGGCTGCTGATCGACTCTTATTTTTCGGGCACAAAGGTCAAATGGATTCTGGATCATGTTCCGGGAGCCCGGGAGAGAGCGGAGAACGGCGAGCTTTTGTTCGGCACGATCGATACGTGGCTGATATGGAAGCTGACCGGAGGCGAGGTGCACGTTACCGACTACAGCAACGCTTCGCGCACGCTCATGTACAATATTCATGAATTAAAATGGGATGATGAGCTGTTGGAGCTGCTGACGATTCCGAAGCAGATGCTGCCTGAAGTGCGTTCCTCTTCCGAAATTTACGGCAAGACGGTCAATTACCATTTCTTCGGTGAGGAAGTTCCGATTGCCGGCGCCGCCGGCGACCAGCAGGCCGCCTTGTTCGGGCAAGCTTGCTTTAAAAAAGGCATGGCCAAAAACACCTACGGCACCGGATGCTTCATGCTGATGAACACCGGCGACCAGCCCGTTCATTCTTCGCATGGTCTGCTGACGACGATCGCCTGGGGCATCGACGGCAAGGTCGAATATGCGCTCGAGGGCAGCGTTTTCGTGGCGGGCTCCGCGATCCAATGGCTCCGCGACGGCCTGCGCATGATTAAGGAGTCGAAGGACAGCGAGCTGTACGCCAGCAAAGTGGATACGACAGACGGCGTGTATGTCGTTCCGGCGTTTGTCGGACTGGGGACGCCCTATTGGGACAGCGAAGTGAAAGGAGCCATCTTCGGCCTGACGCGCGGCACTTCCAAAGAACATTTTATCCGCGCCACCCTGGAATCGCTCGCTTACCAGTCCAAAGATGTGCTCAGCGCCATGGAGGCCGACTCTTCGATTGAGCTTACGAAACTGCGCGTGGACGGCGGAGCGGTGCAGAACAATTTCCTGATGCAGTTCCAGAGCGATATGCTCGGCGTACCTGTGGAATGCCCGCAAATTTATGAGACGACAGCGCTCGGCGCCGCTTATCTGGCCGGTCTGGCCGTCGGATACTGGGAGAGCCGGGATGAGATTGCGGCGCAGTGGAGCATCGACCGCATCTTTACGCCGACGATGCCGGAAACGCAGCGCAATGAATTGTACGCTGGCTGGGGCAAAGCGATTGAGGCCACAATGGTATTCAAATAAGGCCGGAAATATGCTACAATTTTTAATAAGTTAATATTTAAATTCGGTTGGAGAAGCTTGAAACCGCAATTACACTTTAGCCCAGGGCCGAGGTGTTGTTGCGGTTTTTTTGTTCACTTCTATTTGTTCACTTCTACTAGTGGTTGTTGAACACGCACTATTACGCCGTCTTTATGGCGAGGGAGGTTATTGGGATGACAGTAAGATTTTCCGCAGCAAACCGCAAAGCGATGGTGGAAGCCATGAGGCAGCAGCCGCTGGATATCATTGTGATCGGCGGAGGGATTACCGGGGCCGGCATCGCCCTGGATGCGGCGACGAGGGGGCTGCAAACGGCGCTGTTCGAAATGCAGGACTTTGCCGCAGGCACCTCCAGCCGCTCGACCAAGCTGGTGCATGGCGGTCTTCGCTACCTGAAGCAATTTGATATCAAAACGGTGTCCGAGGTCGGCAAAGAACGCGCCATCGTTTACGAAAACGGCCCGCATGTGACAACGCCGGAATGGATGCTGCTGCCCCTGCACCGCGGCGGCACGTTCGGCAAATTCAGCACGGGCATCGGCTTGCGTGTCTACGACTTCCTGGCCGGAGTCAAGCGCAGCGAACGGCGCCGGATGCTGCCGCTGCAGGAGACGCTGGCCCGCGAGCCGCTGCTGAAACAGGAGGGGCTGCTGGGCGGCGGTTATTATGTGGAATACCGGACGGACGACGCCCGCTTAACGATAGAAGTGATGAAGGAAGCCGTTCGCTACGGCGCAAAGGCTATGAATTATATGAAGGTCGAATCTTTTTTATATGAAGACAACAAGATCGCCGGCGTGCGCGTGGTCGATCAATTGGACGGCTCGGCGTATGAGTTCCGGGCAAAGAAAATCATCAACGCCTCGGGCCCCTGGGTCGACGAGCTTCGCGACAAAGACGGGTCCAAGACCGGGAAGCACCTTCAATTGTCCAAAGGGGTCCATCTGGTTATCGATCAGTCGAAGTTTCCCTTGAAGCAGGCGATTTACTTCGATACGCCGGACGGGCGGATGGTCTTCGCCATCCCGCGCGACGGCAAGACGTATGTAGGCACGACGGATACGTTCTACAAGGCCGATCCTGTTCAGCCGGTCATGACGAAGGAAGACCGCGATTATATTATGGCGGCAATTCGCTACATGTTTCCGACGGTTCAGCTTGCCGAGGCGGACATCGAATCCAGTTGGGCCGGCGTGCGGCCGCTTATTTATGAGGAGGGAAAAAGCGCCTCCGAAATTTCCCGCCGGGATGAAATCTGGCAATCTTCGTCGGGACTTATTACGATCGCGGGCGGCAAGCTTACCGGATACCGCAAAATGGCCGAAACGATCGTCGATCTGGTCATGCGGCTATTAAGCCAGGAGGAAGGGCTCAGGTTCGTGGCGGCGAAGACGAAAAACATGCCGATTTCCGGCGGCCATGTGGGCGGCTCCGACGCCTTTCCGCAGTTTGTTCGGCAAAAAAGCGAGGAAGGCGTTCGCCGCGGTTTGGATGCTGCGCTTGCCGAGCGCTGGACGCGTCTGTACGGCTCCAACGTCGACCGGCTATTCGAACTCGCGGAGCGCCGGCGGGAAGACGCGGAGCGGAGCGGACTGCCGCCGGAAGTGCTCGTCCCGCTCCTGTACGCTATAGACGAAGAAATGACCGTCAAGCCGGTTGATTTCTTCATTCGCCGCACGGGCGCGCTGTTCTTCAACATCCGTTGGGTGCGCGAATGGAAGCAGCCTGTGATTGAATTTATGTCCTCCGCCCTCGGCTGGACCCTTAAGCAGCGCGACGCATATACGCAAGAGCTGGACACCGCCCTGCATCAAGCGGTCGTTCCGCAGGTGGAGCAAGGAAGGGAATAAAGCTCTCCCTAGGAAAAAAATAAGCCCCGCAGTTTCCAGCGGGGCCATCTTCTAGCTTATCACCTCAAAACACCTTCTTATGCTCCCGGTCCTCCTTCAAAATCTCCACCGCCTCGCGGAACCGCAAGCTGTGCACGATTTCGCGCTCGCGCAGAAACTTCAGACCGTCTTGGATGTCGACGTCGTCGGTCATGTCGATCAGCCACTGGTATGTAGCCCGCGCCTTCTCCTCGGCGGCGATATCCTCGTACAGGTCGGCGATCGGGTCGCCTTTGGCCTGGATGTATGTGGCGGTCCAAGGAACGCCCGCCGCGTTCTCGTAGAACAGCGCCTTGTCGTGGTTCACGTAATACGGGTCCATCCCGGCGGCCTTCAGCATCTCCGGCGTCGCGTCTTTGGTCAGCTTGTAGACCATCGTTGCGATCATTTCGAGATGCGCGAATTCCTCCGTGCCGATATCGTTCAGGAGCCCGATAACCTTGTCGGGGATCGTGTACCTTTGGTTCAAATAACGCAACGCGGCCGCCAGTTCCCCATCGGCTCCGCCGTACTGCTCGATCAGTAGTTTGGCCATCCGAGGGTCGCATTTGCCTACGCGAACAGGATATTGCAGCTTTTTCTCATATATCCACATATCGCCTAATTAACCTCCTTTAGCTTCAATCACAGGAAGAGGTAGTTCAAAAAGTCATCTTTTGAAGATATAAGAAAGAGTTGACAACTAAGTATCGCCTTCCTTATATCGCAAGAAAAACTACCGCTAATCGCGTGGTCTGTCTTCCTTGAATTACGTCGATAGACGTTTTTCTTATCACGAAGCAGATCATGGAGTGGTTTCGACGTCGAATCTTGAATTCAGCCGGGCCTTCCGGTGCTCACGAACCCAAAACGTACGCTCCGCCCCTAGCCCCTAGCTTCATCAAACCTTCTCGGTCCTGAAAACCCGACTTTTTGAACACACACTTAAACCTGCCAAGGCCACGGGCTTTGCGACCATTCCCAGGGGAATTTCGAATAGGCTCGCCCAAAGTTTTGCAGCGGTCCGTAAAGCTGCTGAAAATGATTGGCAAGCTGTGTCCGTTCCCGGGTCACTTGGTTAAACTGCTGAATGGCGGCCAGGTCATCGGGGTGCGTGTCAAGGTACAGGTTTAGCTCGACCAGCACGAAATCCAGCGCCTGCAGCTTTTCAAGCAGTTCATAATATTGCGAATCGAACGGCTTGTTTGCATTCTCACTCATGGGATCACCGTCCTTTTCCCCATTTGGATTCATAAGGGCTGTACAAAGCGGGCCACAACGTACCGTGTCTCAAAGCCTCCATCGGGCTGAACTGCGGCAAATTCGGCGGTTGAAAATGTATAAATAACTGCGGAGGGGTGCTGTATGTTTTGTGGGTGATCGGCGGACAAGGATCAAATGGGCCAATGAAGGGGGTATACACGCGCTCTTGGGGATGGTTCAAAGAAATTTCCTCCTTTTTCGGGACAAATTTCATGCTGTCAGGAAACCATCATTTCCCTGCATCTTACCAATAACATATGACGTTCGCCCAGATAATGAACCGAAAATCCGCAAAAATCGCAAAAAAACATCGCCGCTGGCGGGGCTTATGCCCGCGCAAACTTCTCCTCCCCTCTCTACCAGCGCTTCGTCTTTTCCCCCGCCGAAATTTATAACTCAACTTTCGGGGAGCAAAAATCAGCTTTAGTCCTTGAATTGAAGGTGTTCAAAGAATTAAGATATTCGGACGGAAGAGGTGTCTGGCTTAACCTTTATAATCCTTGCTTGCCAGTCAAGTCGAAAACCGATCGTGGCAAAAACCACGGAAGTGCGCTGAAAGCTTGAGAATAGGGAAGTGGGGTAGGCGGCAGATTAACACTCGATGTCCGGGAGACTTCGCACAATTATCCCGTTTGATCAGGTAGCAGAGAAACAGACAAACTCTGGAGAAGAAAACATTTGGTGGAGAAGCAGATAGGTTCGAGATAATTTAGAAAGGCATAGGAGAAGAAATCAGGTTTAGAGGAGGTGAAACAGACCGGACAAGAGATCAAGACAGAAGATTAAGGACAAGACGCGAAGGAACCGAAAGGACCGTGATTTTGCTGTAGCCCGAACCCTTCCGTCTGCAGCAACGCCCGCATAGTTCATGCTAACCCCTACCCATTAAGTTGATCTGCATCAAACTCCCCCCATCGTTTCCAGCGTCTCGATCAGGCCGCAGCCGCAAGGGGCTGGTTCGGTTGGCGTGCGATCAGCCGGCGGTAAGGGATCGCTGGAATCGCCACACACATTTGCAGCAACTTCTGCCGCATCGTTTCTTCCGCTTCGGACAGGCGCAGCCGGCGGCGTACGGTGTATTCGTTCAGGTACGCCTGCAGATGTTTCAGTCCCAAGGCTCCATACGTACCCTTCAGCGATTCCCACGCCTCTCTCACCACTTTCCGCAAGGGCGCATACAGCCGAAAGGCCTGAGGGAACGACTGTACCGCCGATGTACGGACATCCACATGCCCGCTAATAAAAACGGTTAGATCTTGACGGTTTGCCCTCTTTTCGCCTCCCCGCTTATTTGGCACCAGGCGGATTTTGACCTGCTCCGGCTCGCCCGAATCCTTGACCGTGCAGCCGGCCACGACCGCCGAGGCGTACGGATGCGAAAGCTGACACCGGGACGGATTACGCCCATACTGATCGCTGTTCACCTTCACGTCTCCAGAGAGCAGCTCCCGGGCATCGAACTCTCCCACGGCATGACGTATTTTGTGCAGCATCGACCAGGCGGTTTTGTAGGCGACCCGGATCACCTGGCGCAGCCGCAACGCTGAGATGCCGCCCTCAAGCAGGAACAAATCCAGAGCCTCGAACCACTTGAGCAAGGGCACCTTGGCTCCTTCAAAAATCGTACCGACCAAAGGCGATGTTTGATGCTTGCATTTTCCGCACTCAAATAAGGGGATATGCCGGGAGGTCAGACGGCTGCACCGGGTGTGAGCGCAGCGCGGGCAGACGAAGCCGTTTGGCCACTTCATCGCGATTAGCGCTTCCATGCAGTCCTGCTCGCTGTTAAAACGGCTGCTGAATGGCTGAAGTTCCGTTCCCGTATTGATCTCCATGTTTGCTCGCCCCCGAATCAAGAATATACGAACATAAGTTCCATTTATTTCATTATACCAAACGCATGTTCTCTAATCAAGCCAAACATCTCACCTGAACCGCCTCATTTTTTCCTCATCTTTTTTGTTTTTTTCTTCTCTCTTTTTTTGGAATCCTTACTCAAGCCCCCATCCCCTGCTCCCTGAACGTAAGGGATAATTGTGTAAAGGCAGGCTGCAGGCAGGGACACCAAGACACAAACCCGGTAAAGTCCAACGCACGCCCCTTCAGCGGCTTGTTTTATTTGCTGTGCGACGAAGTCGGCACACTCGATTGGCCGGTTGCCTTACAGCAGTTGCTTGCTGCCGATTTTTTTGCTGCGAAAGTTGAGTGATAAATTTTAGTATTTTCAAAAAAAAGCCCAGGTTTGTCAACCTGGACTTCCTTATTTTTATTTACTCGGCAATAATCAACAAACCGTACTATTCATCCTCCAACTCAGCTTCATCCGGCTCCAAAATTTGCAGTTTCGTAATTTTCACCCGGGTGATGCGAAGGCGGCCCGATTCGGCCACTTCAAACAGGGTGTCGTCGACCTGTATTTTTTTCCCTTTGGCCGGAGCCCCTTCCAGCTCCTTGAACAGCCACCCCCCGATGGAGTCGACCTCTTCATCCTCGATGTCGCTGCCGACCAGGTCGTTGACTTCCTCGATCAGCATCCGGCCGTCTACCGAATAGACGCCTTCCGCCAAAATTTCCACTTCCGGTCGTTCGTCCTCGAACTCGTCATGCAGGTCGCCGACGATCTCTTCTAGAATTTCCTCCGCGGTCAGCAGCCCGGCCGTGCCTCCGTATTCGTCCACCACCAGCGTCAGCTGGGAATGCTTCTTCTGCATCAGGCGCAGCACATGGCTGACTTCCATCGACTCCGGCACGTTCAGAATCGGCCGCACCATTTGCGCCAAATCCAGCGGGCGGTCCGCTTCCGGCAGCAGCAGGTCGGTAATATGGACAAAACCGATGATTTGGTCTTTATCCTCAACCGCAACCGGATACCTAGAATGCTTCGTTTCGGCCACGATCTTCATGTTTTCTTCCCAGCTCAGGTTCGTGTACAAGCAGTCCATGTCCGTGCGCGGCAGCATAACCTCGCGGGCGAGCATGTCCGAGAAATCGAAAATATTGTCCACCAGCTTCATTTCGTCCTGATCGAAAACCCCGCTTTTGGCGCTTTGATTCATCAAAATGCGGATCTCCTCTTCAGAGTGCGCCGCTTCCGCCTCGCCGGCCGGCTCGATGCCGATCAGGCGCAGCGCCCCGTTGGCCGCCGAATTCAAAAGCCAGATGACCGGCAGGAACACCCGGTAAAACATCAGCAGCGGCCACGACAGCCACAGCGACGTCTCCTCCGATTTCTGGATCGCCAGCGATTTGGGGGCAAGCTCGCCCATGACGATATGCAAAAAAGTAATGATCGCAAAGCCGACGGCCACGGAAACCGTCGAAATCAGCGTCGGATCCGTGGCGCCCATTTTATGCATGAGCGGCTCGACCAGCAGTTCCGACACGGCGGGTTCGCCGACCCAGCCCAAACCGAGCGAGGCCAGCGTGATGCCCAGCTGCGTTGCCGACAAATACGTGTCAAGCCGTTTATTTACCTTCAGCGCATAATTCGCGCGCCGGTTTCCTTCTTTAACCAGTTGGGTGAGCCGGGACTGCCGTACTTTGACAAGCGAAAATTCGGCCGCCACGAAGAAACCGTTCAGAAAAACGAGAATAAATACGATAAGCAGGTTTAAAATCAGCTTCCCTACTTCAAATTCGGTATGACCATCAGGCAATGGAAACGCCTCTTTCCTATAGAGTTATCGCTTGGCGGGCTTTAAAGTCGATATTTTTGTAGTACATATCGGCGACAAGCAGATTGGGACCGCAGCAGCCGGCGGCATCGCAATGGCAATTCACCGTCTGGTTTAGCGGATGCTCCGTTTGCCATTTGGCGAAAATGTCGTCCAAACGGCCTTCCTTCACATTGCCGAACGCCGGAATGGCCGCAAAATCCGTGACGTAAACATCGCCCGTAAACATGTTCACATTCACGCGATTCCGGCCGTCCGGGTCGTTGCGGACCGTGACGTTGGGTTCTTTCCGCAAGCGCCGCAATAGCTCAAGATCATCTTCACCATCGCTGCACGCAAAAAACGGCAAAGTCCCGAACAGCATCCAAACCGACGGGTCCCGCTCATCCAGCAGCTTATGTATCGCCTTGCGCATTTCCGTGAGCGCCAACACCGGCAGACCTTCGGCAAAATCGGCCGCATACATCGGGTGAACCTCATGCCTCCGGCAGCCCATCTCCACGATCATCCGGTGGATTTGCGGCAGCTTCTCGTGCGTCCGGTAATTGATCATCGACTCCGCGGAAATGAACATCCCCGCTTCGCTTAGTTTGCGCGTATTTTCGATCATTGTATCATACAGCTTATACGCCGCTTCCGCCGGAACGGAATGCCCGCTTCGCGCAAACCCCACCTCGTGAAAATCGCGCTCGCTCGTATAGTTGAAGGAAATGTGCATCACGTCCAAAAACGGCAGCAGCGGCTCGTACCGGTCATAATTCAAGGTCAGGTTTGAGTTGATCTGGGAGCGCACTCCGCGCGCCTTGGCGTATTTGAGCAGTGGGATGATTTTCTCCTCCACGGTCTGCCGCCGGAACGTCGGCTCTCCTCCCGTGATGCTGATCGTTTGCAAATACTCCACTTCATCCAGCCTTTTCAGAATAAGCGGCAGCGGCAGCTGTTCGGGCTCCTTCAGCACCAGGCTGTCGCCGACCGCGCAATGCTCGCAGCGCATATTGCATAAATTCGTAACCGTCAATTCCACGCTGGTCAGCACATGCCGGCCGTATTTGCGCAGCGAACCGATCGGGTCCCACGGGTCGTTCTGCGGACTGATCGCCTGACTCCAAGCTCCCGCCATATTATTCGTTTCCATCATGATTTTATCACCATTCCCATCCCGTCAATCTCCGTAATCACCACGGCGAATTGAACGGACAAATCAATTTCAAAGGGCGATTTCAATTCCGCGCCCAGCGGATCGGTTAAAACCCGCACCACCGGACGCTGCGGCATATGCCCGTTAATTTTCACCACAACGCCGCTTTCGCCCGTACTTAACTTCACGGTCATGCCTAACGGATAAATCGCCACCCGGTCGCGGAAAACCTCCAGCTTCGATTTTTCGTACCAATCCCCGCATCCGGCGTACAGTACCTCGAGCGCCTGATGCGGCAGCATCGCCTTGCGGTAGACGCGGTGCGTCGTCATGGCGTCGTAAGCGTCCGTAATCGCAATCCAGCGGGCAAACTCATGGATCTCCTCGCCCCGCAGCCCCCGCGGATAACCGCTGCCGTCTATCTTCTCATGGTGCTGATAAGCGCAATGCGCCGAAATCAAAGGAATGCCCGGCTCATCCTTAAGCATTTTAAAGCCCAGCTCCGGGTGCAGCTGAATCTGCTTGAACTCCTCGTCGGTCAGCCGGGAGGGCTTGTTCAGCAGCGACAACGGCAGCTTTGTTTTGCCCACGTCATGCAGCATCGCCCCCAGGCCAAGCATCGTCAGCTCGTCTTTGCTGTACCCGTGAATTTGTCCGAGCAGCAGCGTATACACGCATACGTTCAAGGAATGACGATACAGGTAATGATCCATGCTGTTGATGTTCATCATCATAATCATGGCGTCGTTTCTGGCGCTGAGATCGTCGAGAATCGACTCGATGACGCCGGTAAACTTTTTTCCCAAATAGGGATATACCACACCTTTGACGGCCGGGGTCGCCCAATTGCGAAACTGGGTCCGGATCTCCGAGAGCGCATGCCGCCGCGTTTCATCCTCGATCATGTCATTGACAACGACATCATCCGTACGCGGATCCGCAATGTAGACGAAATCCAGCCCGTGGGACTTAAGACGCCGAATAATCGCATCGGTAAGCTCAGCATTTTCGGAGAGAAGAACGACCCCGTCCTCATTATAAATCTTTTTGCCTAATTTCATTCCGGCCTGCAGCGAGCCGACGGGTATCAACCGCATGTTATCCACTTCCGTCTCTGTAATTTCTTAATGTCCCTATGGAACAGCGGCTTATTTTGGATCGTTAAACTTCCAGCCATATGCGGTATTAGCGCATAATAAAAATCCAGAATAGCGCGGCAAGAATAAAGCGATAGTAAGCGAAGTGGCGAAGCCGGATTTTTTGGATCAGCTTAAAAAAGGCCACGATCACCACATACGCAACGATAAAAGCCACGATAAACCCGACCAAAAAATAGCCCAGCGTATCTGAAGTTAAATATCGGTAAGAATCGAGCATTTCGTAACCCGAAACCGCGCACATGATCGGAATGGCGATCAGGAACGAAAAATCCGACGCCGCCCGGTAGCTCAGCCCGCTGAGCATGCCGCCCGCAATCGTGGAGCCGGAACGCGAGAAGCCCGGCCACAGTACGGAGATGCATTGGTACACGCCGATCAGTAAAGCCTGCTTGTACGTAAGCCGATCGATATCCGGCGCCGTAATCTTCGCCTTGCGTTTGGAGAACCATTCGGCAAACAGCATAAAAACGCCGCCTGCGACCAAGGCCCACAATACCGTGGAAGAGCTGAACAGGCTTTTGATGAAGTCCCGGAACACATATCCGACGAGAAGCGCCGGCAAAATCCCCAAAAAGACATGCAGCAAATTCAGCCTCCGTGACGGAGCGTCCGGGTCGACGGTCTTTACCTTTTGGCTCAGGCCAAGCAAATCCAGAATCCGCTCCCGGTAAACCCAGGCCATCGCCAAAATGGCCCCAAGCTGGATGACGATCTCGAATGTTTTCATCTCCGGCGACTGATCGTCGTAGCCGAACAGCTTGGCCGTCAGGATCATATGTCCGGTCGACGATACGGGAATAAACTCCGTCAGGCCTTCCACAATAGCTAAAACAATCGCGACGATAAAACTCATCCCATCCTCCTGATCAGGTGTGACGTCTATTCTTTTATTCTACTTTTTTCCATCGCTTCTGAAAACAATTTTCCGCCGCGCCGTCCGTTTGCAGCTCCAGCCGCAGCAAATCGCGGAGGAAATCGGGGAGCATGAACCGCATATCGCTTCCGTTTTTCAGCCGCTCGTAGCCGACGCCGAACGAAAACATATCCAGCGTTCCGACATCGTAGGTTCTCCGGGCTTCCACGGGCTTTCCCGCCACGCGGGCCTCTACGATCCGCCGGAAGGGAGGGGCGTCCGGATTATAGAGGATTTCCATGCCGTCGACGCAAATGCTCCCCAGCACTTTCCCCCGGAAACCATATCCGAAAATGACCTTTTCCTTCATTTCATCCAATAGCGATTGCTCCAGGCTGTAAAGGATGTCCTCCCCGCTCAGCTTCATTCTGCAGGGGTTAATGGGCGACGGGCACCGTTCATGCAGCATCCCCGCGCTAATTTCGCCCGCGGGAAGGCCGGACAGCAGCTGTCCGCTGTTCACGATCGACAGCTCGCTGCCCGTATACCTCCGGACCGCTTGCGCGAGCAGATTCCCGAACGGAGATTCCGCGCCGTATTCTATAGGCAGGCTTCGCTCCGCGACGGCCACCGTGCGGCTTAACCGTTCTTTGGCTGCGGCCAGGTTGCGGGCAATCGCCGCTTGCACCCGCCCTTGCTTGGGCCCGTCCCCCACTTCGAGGCAAACGCCGCCGATTTGCAAAGGCCGGCCCTGGCCCGGCGGATTTTTGCGGACGACGATCTTTCCCAAATAACGGCCGAATTTACCCGCCGCCGTAATCATCGCCGAGCCGATGGGCTCGGGCGTCTCCAGCAAGTGATGCGTATGTCCGCCCAAAATCAGGTCGATCCCCGGTACCGTCGCCGCCAGTTCGCGGTCCAGCGTCACCCCCAGGTGGGACATGACGATAACGAGGTCCACTTGGCCGCGAAGCTGCCGCACGTCCTCGGCAATCGTCTCCCGCGGATCGAGTGCGCCTAGGCCCAGCAGGTCATAAAACTCGGCAAAAGCGGCCGTCGCCGCAACAAGGCCGATCGTAAACCCGCCTTTTTGCACAATCAGCCGTCTGTGCATCCAGGCCGGCGGACGTCCGGTCGCTTTATCCAGAATGTTGCCGCACACGACAGGGCTTTTCAATTCCGCATATGCTTGTTCAAGCTGGCCGGGGGTAAACGTCAGCCCTTCATTGTTGCCGATCGTCACGGCATCGTAGCCCGTCAGGTTCAGCACGTCGACGTTGGCCCGCCCCATCGTCCCTTCGGTTTCCACGGCGGAACGGTCCATATGATCGCCGATATCGAGAAGGAGCGTAGGGCCGGGCGCATGGGCCCGCAATTCATCGATCATGGCGGCGATGCGCTCCATGGCGTCGAAATGGCTATGTATATCGTTCGTATAAAGTATCGTTAATGTGTCCTGGTCCATCTCCGGCATCACATCTTGCCCCCTTGCCTTCTCCTTTAAATCGGCCTATTCTAAATTTTAGAGTTCAAAGAGTATTATATACCTTTAAATTGAACATTGTCTTCCGATAATGATATATTACAATCAAACCAAGCCGAGGAGATTTACTTATGAAAATTAAAATTGCCTTATTCGCCGGACTGGCGGACCGGATCGGCACGTCCAGCCTCGATTTCGCATTTCCGCATCCCGAACATCAGCAAGTGACCGCAGCTCAATTGAAAGAAGCCTTGACCGCGGCTTACCCTGCCGCCTCAACGTTGATTGACGCTTCGTTCGTGGCGGTTAACCAGGAATATGCCGCCGGGAACGCCGTCATCACCGAGCGTGACGAAGTCGCCTTGATTCCGCCGGTATCGGGCGGGGAAAACGCCGCGGACGATAACGCCCCCCCGCGGGAGAGCGAGCTTTACGTCATTACCGAAGAACCGGTTTCCGTCGAGGAAGTCACCCGTAAAGTCATCACTTCCGCGCATGGCGCAACGCTCACTTTTACCGGCACGACCCGGGAATGGACCGAGGGGCGCCGCACGGTGCACCTGGAATATGAAGCTTACGTCCCGATGGCCTTGGCCAAACTGCAGCAAATCGGCGCCGAGCTCGGCGAGAAATGGCCGGGCGCGCGGTGCGCCATCAGCCACCGGATCGGCCGCGTCGGCCTGTCCGAAATCAGCGTGGTCATCGCCGTATCGGCCCCGCACCGGGATAGCTGCTACGAAGCGAGCCGTTACGCCATCGAACGCTTGAAACAAATCGTGCCCATTTGGAAGAAGGAAATCTGGGAAGACGGTTCCGAATGGAAAGGGCACGGCCTGGGACCGTGGGACCCCTCCGTTCCCGGGACTTACAGCTCCGTACGGTGACTGGCGCCCCATAATTCTCATTGTCAATCCAATTATTACCTGTTATTATGAAGGAAAACTGGTGATTATGAGGTGTCATCGTCCTTGAAAGTGCATATCATGGAACTCAGGTCCGGCGACCGTCTTCAAACCGACATATTCAATAATTATGGTGTTTTTGTTATGCAAAAAGGCACCCGGTTGACAAGCGATGCCATCGTAAGATTGATGCAGCACGGGGTCGACTATGTGGATATTGAACCGCAAAGCCTGGATGCGGATGTTCCTTCGGAAGAAGGACCTTCCCATCCGGGGCAAAAAGTCAAACCGATTTTGGACGACGCCGTAGACGGTTTTGAACAGATTTTTTTGGAAGCGCTAACCGGCGGTACCTTTGACAATGCCAAAGTGGACAAGCTGCTTAAGCCGATGGTCGATCAACTCGTTGACCATAAAGACGTCGTATCCTTGCTCCTGCTCATTGGAGGCGATGACAACTATACCTACCATCACTCCATGCAGGTCGGCATGCTCTCCTATTATATCGCTTCATGGCTCGGCTATTCCAAGGAGGAAGCCTATCAGGCCGGCAAGGCCGGCTATTTGATCGACATCGGCAACTGCAAGGTGCCGCAGGAAATTTTGTCCAAGCCGGGCAAGCTGACGCCGGAGGAATTTGAACAAGTCAAAGGACATCCCGCCTACGGATATGAAATTATCCGAAACTCAACCGGGGACGAAATCGCCGCTCAAGTAGCGCTGCAGCACCATGAACGCGAGGACGGGAGCGGGTATCCAAACGGTTTGCGCGCCAAAGACATCCACCCTTTCGCCAAAATCGCCGCCGTCGCCGACGTTTATTCCGCGATGACCACCAATCGCGTGTACCGGTCCAAGCAGGAGCTGCTGACCGTACTGCGCGAGCTGAACAGCCTCAGCTTCGGCAAGCTCAGCCCCGAGCCGACGCAGGCGCTGATCCGCCATTTGCTGCCGAACTTCATCGGCAAGAAGGTGCTGCTCAGCACCGGCGAAGTCGGTTCGATCGTGATGACGAACCAGACCGATTTTTTCCGCCCGCTCGTCCAAACCGATGCCCGCTTCGTCGATCTCTCCAAAGAACGGGAAACCATCATCGAAGATGTGTATCTGTAATGTGTATCTGTAAGCTATGCAAGGCCGCTCCATGGGGCCAACCGGCCCGGGGCGGCTTTGCGTGCGCCCAATCCACTAAAGCCTAAAGAGCATACACTATGGCAAAAACGTGGAGGCGCACAATATGCCGAACTACCGCATCATCGTCGATCTTTCGGAAAGAAAATTGTATTTGCTGGACAACAACACCGTTGTCCGCGCGTTTCCGGTCGGGATCGGGAAAATGCTCACGCAAACACCGCAAGGCACCTATACGATCGTCAATAAAGCCCCAAATCCCGGCGGCCCGTTTGGCGCCTATTGGCTGGGGTTATCCAAACCCCATTACGGGATTCACGGCACCAATGATCCTTCTTCTATCGGCAAAGAAGTTTCCCACGGCTGCATCCGCATGTACAATCCGGATGTAATCGAATTGGCAAGAATCCTCCCGATCGGGACGCGCGTCACGATCAGGCGGTAGCCGTAACTTGTGCTGAATTGGAGACAATAAAATCTCCTCAGGCCCCCTCCTGAGTCCGTTACGATGACGAAATGCAAAAGCCTAAAGAGCATGCGATATTCGTCGAAATCCCCCGAAATAGGCGGCTCAACTGCAAAAGTGCATTTCATTTCCGGACAAAAGATACTTTTTGATCCGATAGCCCCAAATCAAATGTATTATTGCACTTCATCCGCTCAAAAGCAGAAATTTGCGGAAAATCAAATGTACTTTTGCATCTGATCCCAGCGAGCTTTCCTTCTTCCCATGAAAAACGAGCAGCTGCCGGACCCGATTCATGAAGCCGTTGTCAAAGCCGGGAGGCTTTCCGCTCTATTCAGCGAATACCCTACCGGTAGATGGTGGTTTTCCCCGCTATGTAAAAAAAATCCGCAGAGCAAATCTGCGGATTTTTCAACCTAAATAGTGGATAGCTTAACTTTCCTTAACCGATCGAACCTTCCATCTCGAACTTGATCAACCGGTTCATCTCTACCGCGTATTCCATCGGCAGCTCCTTGGTGAACGGTTCGATGAAGCCCATGATGATCATTTGCGTCGCTTCTTCTTCGGAGAGGCCGCGGCTCATCAAGTAGAAGAGCTGCTCTTCCGACACCTTCGAGACGGTCGCTTCGTGCTCCAGCACGATGTTGTCGTTCATGATTTCGTTGTACGGAATCGTATCCGACGTCGACTCGTTGTCGAGGATCAGCGTGTCGCATTTGATGTTGGCTTTCGCGCCCTCCGCCTGACGGCCGAAGGAAGCAAGGCCGCGGTACGTCACTTTGCCGCCTTGTTTACTGATCGATTTGGACACGATCGTGGACGTCGTATCCGGTGCCAGGTGGATCATTTTCGCGCCGGCGTCCTGAAGCTGGCCTTTGCCCGCTACCGCGATGGACAGCACGCTGCCTTTCGCTCCGCGGCCTTTGAGCACGACCGCCGGATATTTCATCGTCAGCTTGGAGCCGATGTTGCCGTCGACCCATTCCATCGTCGCGTTCTCTTCGGCCACCGCCCGTTTCGTAACAAGGTTGTAAATGTTCGGCGCCCAGTTTTGAATCGTCGTGTAACGCACGCGGGCGTCCTTTTTCACGATGATTTCCACGACCGCGCTATGCAGCGAATTCGTGCTGTAGATCGGCGCCGTGCAGCCTTCCGTGTAGTGCACGAAGCTGCCTTCGTCGGCGATGATCAGCGTGCGTTCGAACTGGCCCATATTTTCCGAGTTGATGCGGAAATAAGCCTGCAGCGGAATTTCGCATTTTACGCCTTTCGGCACGTAGATGAAGCTGCCCCCGGACCAAACGGCGCTGTTCAAAGCGGCAAACTTGTTGTCCGCCGCCGGAACGACGGTGCCGAAGTATTCGCGGAACAGTTCCGGATACTCGCGCAGCGCGGAGTCCGTGTCCATAAAGATAACGCCTTGGTCTTCCAGGTCCTTCTGAATGCTGTGGTAAACGACCTCGGATTCGTATTGCGCGGATACCCCGGCGAGGAACTTCTGCTCCGCTTCCGGAATCCCCAGTTTATCGAACGTTTCCTTGATCTCGGCAGGAACTTCCTCCCACGTCTTCCCTTGCTTTTCCGAAGGTCTTACATAATATTGAATATCGTTAAAATCAAGCTCGCTCAGATCTCCGCCCCAACGAGGCAGCGGCATCTTCTCGAATTGTTCCAGCGACTTCAGCCGGAAATTCAGCATCCATTCCGGTTCGTTCTTAATCCGGGAGATCTCCGTCACGATTTCGCGGGTCAAGCCTTTACCCGATTGGAATACCGCCTTGTGTTCGTCCCGGAAGCCATATTTGTACTCTTCCAATTCCGGTGCTTTTTTGGCCATGAGTCAGGTCCCTCCTTAAGTTTAAGATTCGGTTTGAATCCCTTTTTTCAAAGCGTTCCAAGCCAATGTGGCGCATTTGATCCGGGCGGGAAATTTATTAACGCCGGATAAGGCCTCGAGATCCTCGTAATCGTCAAAATCCACGGATTCGCCCATCATCAGCTTGGAGAAACGTCCGGCCAAATCCAACGCTTCCGTCAGCGTCCGGCCCTTGACGGCTTCCGTCATCATCGAGGCCGAGGACATGCTGATCGAACAGCCCTCCCCGGTAAACCGGGCGTCCTTGACGATGTCGCCCTCGATGATCAGCTGCAGGGAAATCCGGTCGCCGCAGGTCGGATTGTTCAGGTCGACCGTAACGGCATCTCCGTCAAATTTTCCGCGGTTGCGCGGATTTTTATAATGATCCATAATGACGCGGCGGTACAAATCGTCCAGTTGCATTACCCAAAATACTCCTTTGTTTGGATTAAAGCTTCCGCCAGTCGGTCGATATCCTGTTCCGTATTGTATAAATACAGGCTGGCTCTGGCCGTTGCGCTCGCTTCCAGCCAGCGCATCAGCGGCTGGCAGCAGTGATGACCGGCCCGGATCGCGATGCCGGAAGCGTCGAGCACGGTGGCCACGTCATGCGGATGAATGTCCTCCAAATTGAAGGTCAGCAGTCCAACCTCGCGCTCGCGCGGGCCGTATAGCGTCAAACCTTCAATCTCCGACAAGCGGTTCATCGCGTAAGCCGCCAGCTTGGCCTCGTGCCGATGGATTTCCTCCAGCCCGATTCCTTCCAGAAAATCGATGGCCGCCGCTAGTCCGACGGCACCGGCGATAATTGGCGTCCCGCCTTCGAACTTCCATGGGAGCTCCTTCCAGCTCGACTCGTACAAACCGACATCGTCGATCATTTCGCCGCCGTATTCGATCGGTTCCATCGATTCCAGCAGATGCTTCTTCCCATATAGTACCCCAATCCCGGTCGGAGCGCACATTTTATGGCCGGAAAAAGCATAGAAATCACAATCGAGGTCCTGTACGTTCACTTTCATATGCGGCGTGCTTTGCGCCCCGTCAACGACCATGACGGCCCCGTGCCGGTGCGCGATGGCGGCCAGCTCCTTCACCGGGTTGACCACGCCAAGCACGTTGGATACATAAGAAGTGGCCACGATTTTCGTTTTGCCGGTGATCGTTTTCTCCGCATCCTCCAGCGCGATATGACCGTCCGGCTGAAGCGGAATATATTTCAGCACCGCCTTCTTCTTCAGCGCCAGCTGCTGCCACGGAATCAGGTTGCTGTGATGCTCCATCGGGGTGATGACAATTTCGTCGCCCTCGTTCACGGACGCCGCCCCGTAAGAGGATGCGACCAGATTCAGCGACGTCGTCGTTCCCCGGGTAAAAATAATTTCCTCGCGGCGCGCCGCGCCGATAAAGCGGGCTACCTTCTCGCGGGCTCCCTCGTAAGCGTCGGTCGCCCGGCTGCCCAGCGTGTGAACGCCGCGGTGCACATTGGCGTTATCCCATTCGTAGTAGTGCTTCAGCGCCTCCAATACTTGGACCGGCTTCTGGGAAGAAGCCGCGCTGTCCAGGTAAACGAGCGGATGCCCGTTTACCTCCTGCTGCAAAATCGGGAACTGTTTTTTGAGCTCTTCGGCGTTTATGCTCATTGTCCCAACTTCCTTTCCACCAGAGCCTGCAATTGCTTTTGCAGCGGCTCCAGCGGGATATCCGACACGACCGGAGCCAAGAACCCGTAGATGATCAAGCGTTCGGCCTCGGCGCGGGAAATGCCGCGCGACATCAGATAGTAGATTTGCTCAGGGTTGACCTGGCCGACGGATGCGGCGTGCCCGGCCGTAACGTCATCCTCGTCGATCAGCAGGATCGGATTGGCGTCCCCGCGCGCTTTCGGGCTCAGCATCAGCACTTTTTCCGTTTGCTGGCCGTCCGCTTTGGTCGCGCCCTTTTCGATCTTCGTGATCCCGTTGATGATCGCCGTTGCCGATTCGCGCATCACCGCGCGGGTGATCATTTGGCTGCTTGAGCTTTTGCCGTAGTGAACGGCCTTCGTCGTGTAGTTCAAACGCTGCGACCCGGAACCGACCGCGATCGCTTTGACGTCGGAGCTCGAGCCGTTGCCTTTCAGAATCGACAGCGTTTCGCTGGCCGCGTCGCCGCCGTTCATTTCGCCGACGATCCACTCGATGCTGCCGTCGTTTTCGACGATGGCGCGCCGGAACGTCAAGTCGGTCGCGTGCTCGCCCAAATGATGCACCGTAGCGAACTGCACCTTGGCCCCTTGGTTTACGAACACTTCCGCGGAACCGTTGTGCACGATTTTGCCGCCCAGGTTTACGGAAATATAATTATCCGCGTATGTGACCTTGCTGTTCGCTTCAGCCACGATCAACACATGCGGCGCAAAAACAGCTTCGGCCTCATCCAGCAGGAAAATGCTTTGCAGCGGCGCCTCGATTTCCACGTTTTTCGGCACGTACAGGAATACCCCGCCGTTCCACAATGCCGCATGCAGCGCGGTAAGCTGGTTTTCCTCCGGCTTCACCGCCGCGTGCAAATATTTCTGGACAAGGTCGCCGTGCTCGCGGGCCGCGGTTTCCAGATCCGTAAAAATAACGCCCTTCGCCGCCAACTCAGGCGCAAGCCGGGTAAATACGGTGTCGGAGTTGCGTTGCACAAGCAGATTGCTGTGCTCCGTCAAATCAACAAGCGAAGTTATGCTTTCCGGAAGCTGCTGCGTTTTTTCCTGGCGAACCTCGCTTAATCCTCCGTAATTGTTCAGATCCCAGCGGTCGAGCCGCGTTTTCTCCAATTTAGGCAATTCCAGTTCCGCCGCCAGCTGCAGCGCCCGCGACCGGTTTTCGGTCAGCCACGCCGGTTCGCCGCGCTTAGCGGAAATTTTCTTCAGCTGCTCCGCTTCCACCGGAAGAACGGTTTGTGTCGTCATCTTTTGGTTCCTCCTTCCGCTTAGGCTTCTTGACCGACCGTCTCGTCCACGATGCCAAGCTCTTCTTTAACCCAATCGTAACCGTCCTGCTCCAGACGTTCCGCCAGCTCGGGGCCGCCGGATTTGACGATGCGCCCTTGCATCATGACGTGCACGAAGTCCGGTTTGATGTAGTTCAGCAGGCGCTGATAGTGGGTGATGATCAGGAAGCCGCGATCCTCGCTGCGGATCGAGTTGACGCCGTTCGCCACGATGCGCAGCGCGTCGATGTCAAGGCCGGAGTCGATTTCGTCGAGAATGACAAGTTTCGGATCCAGCAGCAGCATTTGCAAAATTTCGTTCCGCTTCTTCTCCCCGCCGGAGAAACCTTCGTTCAAATAGCGGTGGGCGAATTCCGGATTCATTTCCAGCACCTTCATTTGCGCTTCCATTTGACGGATGAATTTGATCAGAGAGATTTCGTCGCCTTCCTCGCGGCGGGCGTTGATCGCGCTGCGCAAAAAGTCGGAATTCGTCACCCCGGCGATTTCGCTCGGATACTGCATGGCCAGGAACATGCCGGCGCGGGCGCGCTCGTCCACTTCCATCTCCAGCACGTCTTCGCCGTTCAGCGTAACTTTACCGTCCGTCACTTCGTATTTCGGATGTCCCATGAGCGCCGATGCGAGCGTACTTTTCCCGGTTCCGTTCGGGCCCATAATGGCGTGGATTTCTCCGCCTTTTATCTCAAGATCGATCCCTTTCAGGATCTCCTTCCCTTCAATCGTCGCTTTAAGACCTTCCACAACAAAATGTGTAGCCATTTTTCCTGCTCCTTCCATCGTACGAGAGTTTAGCCAGGGACGCTGCCCTTTGTTTTTGCCATTATAGCATAACAATTCTCACATTAGAATAATTCTAAGTGATTCTCATTGATTCTCATTTCATTCTAACCTACTTTGTATGCATAATCAACGTACGCCGGCGGATTGCCGTCATACGAAAAAGGCTCGGCCCTCTTCATGACGGCCAAGCCTGTTCAAACTAAGGGGGGACCGACTTAAGCTTTCCTAAATCAGCCCAAGTAAGAACGCAGCATCCACATGTGTTTTTCCCAATCTCTTTTATACCCCGTCAACAAGTCGCTGGTGGCATCATCGCCGGCCTGATCGGCCAAATCGATCGCTTCATGATAAGACTCCGCCATGGAGGCAAGATCCTCGACCAAGCTCTGCACCATGGCCTGAGGCTCTTCCTGCCCCGCCGCTTCCTGAATGGTGGCCAAATCGAGATATTCCTTTAACGTTGCCGCAGGCTTCCACTTCAGGGCTAGCATCCGTTCGGCGATGGCGTCCATCTGCTCCGTGGCTTCATTATATAGCTGTTCGAATTTGGCATGCAGGGTAAAGAAATTGCCGCCTTGAACGTACCAATGAAAATGATGGAGCTTGACGTATAACACGTTCAAATTGGCCACCTGTACGTTAAGCATCCGCTCCAGGGCCGTCTTGTTCGACTTGCCCGTCGGTTTGGCATCCGATTGCGCCATGATTCATCCCCTACCTTCATCCTGGAATAGAGTATGCTCCCTTATTTATTACCCACAACCAGTGTTTGCGAAACGGGTTCGATTCATTCGGATAATTGTAAATTCTTTACATATTCTGTTCCGTGTTTTTTTTTGGGAATTTGGGGCTATGATTGTTTATTGAGCGGTGCTATTATTAATGAAGTCAAACCGAACACGACTTTTATGGGGGAACTATGGACAAGCAAAATGAACAGCATCATGAAGATGAATCCGGTTACTTATTTAACGTGGAAGTGTTGATTCGGAGCAAAACGAACGGGCAAGCGCTGCAGAACCTGCTGCAATTGTTGAACAACGGGCCCGACATCATGGATTTCCGAATTAATTCGGGAATAGAACTGGGTGAAATCATCGATTCGCTGCTTGCCAACCGGAAGCAGTCCTTTATTTCCAAGACCTATAAGCATAAGCGCTTGGGAAAAACGGAGGCGAACAACAATGCTCCCGATGACGGCAAACAAAGCAAACCCCAGCCCAAAGCGGAAGCGCCTGTCCCGGATCAAGCCGCCAGCGGCTTTAAGGACTTTGCTTCCAGCGAGGAATTTCAGAAGTGGATTCAAAGTTACATTACGGGAAACAAACTGGTACGGTTATATATCAACCGGAACGGGGAACGGATGAGCATCCCGTGCCGGATTTTAAACTTCCTGCCGGAAACGTACGCCTTAAACGTGTATCATGTGGACGAGAAGCAGGTCTATAATCTGAAGCTGAGCGAAATTATCGACTTCCTGGATACTTAATCCGGGAATTGGACGATTCATGTCATTCAGCCGAGCATATCGTTTTTCATGGAAAGAAGGGCGGCCTGCTGAGCACTAGCATTGCATTAGCCACACCAATATTCTAACGGTTGCCACAAGCGTTATTTGTTCCAAAAACGTTGATTTTAAATTGTAACGGTTGCCATAGCGCTTATTTCACTGAAATCCGGCTTAGTTTGCTTAGATTCAGGCAAATAACGGCGCTCACAACCGTTAGAGTTTTGAAAAAGGCTTTGTTCGCAAATTAGCCGCTGCTGCAACCGTTAGATTTCCGGCGGGCGCATGATCGGCTTGAAAACATGATCATTTCCCAGTTAATGCAACGCTAGTGCCCGCTGAGATGAGATCAACTGCAAAAGTGCATTCTATTTTCCGTAAATCACCATTTTAGAGCGATTGAAATGCAAAAGCATCTCTTTAGGGGCTGTTCGATAAATAAGGAACTTTTGCCCGGAGCGGAAATGCACTTTTGCAGTTGAACCACCCTTTTCGAGGAATTTCGACGAAATTCGCCTGCACTTTTGCAGTTCATTGGATTTCGTTCTGGTCGCACCGAAAGTCGAGTTATAAATTTTCATAAAAGACGGCTGAATCCGCTCCGCCGCGGAGCCCTTCAGCCGTCTTTTTCGTTGTTGCCGAGTCTGTCAGGCCTTCCTGTTCCAAGCCTCCAGCGCAAGCAGCAGCCAACCGGCGATAAAAGAAACGCCGCCGAGCGGCGTAACCGGCCCGAGCCAGGTCCAATGGAGTGCCGCCAATCCGTACAGGCTGCCGGAGAACAGGATGACGCCGAGCAGAAACAGCCGGCCCGCCCAGCGAAGCCGCCCGGATTCCCCCCACTGCCCGGCAAAAAACGCCGTCAGCAGGATCGCGATCCCGTGAATCATCTGGTAATGTACTCCGGTCTCATAGGTGCCAATGGCCGTTTCGCCGATTTTCGCCTTCAACATATGCGCCCCGAATGCGCCAAGCGCAACGGCGAGCAGCATGATGACCGCGCCGATTCCGGCATAGGTGCGCCGCATTTTTTCCGCCTCCCCTTATTTGTCCATTTCGCCAAAATTCATTCATGTTCATTCTACCTCAACCATCCGTCCGATATCTACAGCAAGCGGAAATAAAGCTTATGACCGATGCCTTTCCCTTGTCTTTCGCTTTTTGCTAAAATAGAATAACCGAACTATGTAAGGAGATGCTTATGGCAAACGTGAAAATTTTCGCAGACAGTACCTCGGACCTGCCCGCAGAATGGATTCCCCGCTATGATATCGGAATTATTCCTTTATATGTCGTGTTTGGCGGCGAGACGTTCCAGGACGGGGTGGATATCACGCCGGTCGATATTTACCGGAGGGTCGAGGCTGCCGGGAGTTTGCCGAAAACAACCGCTCCGTCGCCCAAAGATTTTATGGACGCCTTCGGCCCCCATATCGAACGCGGGCAGGACATCGTTTATATCAGCCTTTCTTCCCAGCTCTCATCGACCTATCAAAATGCCCTGATCGCCGCCGCGGAGTTCCCGGAAGGGCGGATTCACGTTGTGGATTCCCTTACTTTATGCAGCGGCATCGGCCTGTTGGTCATGAAAGCGGTCAAAGCCGCCGCGGAGGGCCGCACCGCCGGCGAAATCGCCGCGCTGGTCAGCGCTATCCGGCCGCGGGTGGAAACGCAATTCGTCATCGACACGCTGGAATATTTGTATAAAGGCGGACGCTGCTCCGGCATGCAGAACTTTATCGGCAGCCTGCTCCAGATCCGGCCCGTGCTTAAGCTGGTGGACGGGAACATTATTCCCGCGTACAAGGTCCGCGGCCGCAAGGAGAAGGCGGTCCAGCAGATGCTCGACAACGCTTTGGCCGACCGGGACAACATGGACAACGATCTGATCATCGTCGCCCACACGCTGGCCGAAGAGGAGGCGCTGCGTTTGGCCGCGATTTTGCGGGAGCAGACGGGAGCGCGGGAGGTCGCCGTGGCCGAAGCGGGCTGCGTCATTTCCAGCCACTGCGGGCCCGGCACCGTCGCCATTATGTACACGAGACAATAATCGGCCGCCTAGGCCAGGCTGTTGCAGAAAGGCCACAACTTTTAGGAGGATCACTATGGCATCGATCAAAATTTTCGCGGACAGCACCTGCGATTTGCCGGTGGATTGGATTCAGCGGTACGAAATTGGCATCGTTCCCCTGTACGTCACTTTTTCCGACCAAACGTACAAGGACGGCGTCGATTTGAGCGTGCCCGATCTTTACCGCAAAGTCAGCGAGACGGGCAAACTGCCGAAGACGGCGGCGCCGTCGCCGGCCGATTTCATTCAGGCGTTCACCCCTTATGCCCGGCAAGGGCAGCAAATATTATGCATCAGCTTGTCTTCGGAGCTGTCCTCTACATACCAAAACGCCCTGATTGCGGCGGAGGAGTTCCCGGAAGGGACGGTCACCGTCTTCGACTCGCTTAATTTATCGACCGGCATCGGCCTTCAGGTGATGAAGGCGGTGCAAGCCGCGGCGGAAGGCAAAACCGTCGCCGAAATCGTCGGCCTGCTCACGGCGGTTCGGCCTAAGGTCGAAACGGAGTTTGTCATCGATACGCTGGAGTACCTGTACAAAGGCGGGCGCTGCTCCGGCATGCAAAACCTGATCGGCAGCCTGCTCAAAATCCGCCCGGTCATCAAAGTGGTGGACGGCAAAATGACCCCGGCCTACAAAATCCGCGGCAGCCGGGAAAAAGCGCTCGACCAGCTGCTGAACAACGCGCTTAGCCGCTTGAACGATATGGATAACGACATTATTTTTGTCACCCATTCCCTGGCGGATGAGGACGCGGCCAAGCTGAAGCAAGAGCTTGAGGCCAGAACCGGGGCCAAGACCGTCGCCGTCTCCAATGCCGGCTGCGTCATTTCCAGCCATTGCGGCGCCAAAACGATCGGCATCCTGTATACGAAAAAGACAAGCTGACGTACAGATAGAGTCATGTCCTTTTAACCCCGTGGGGCAACCAGGATATGACTCTATTGGTTTTCCGCCTAAGTTTGCGGCTTGCCGCGTTTGTAGCCGACCCGCGAGCGGTATTGCTGCGGCGCCCGGGCCGGATAGCGGACCGGCAGCGAAAACATGTGCACGAGCATCGTAAACGGGATCGAGGCGAACAACAGGAACGCCGAAAGGACGTGCAGTTGGAAGATGAACGGAACCGTATCCATCAGGCGATAATCCGGCCGAAGCGCCAGCAAACTGCGGAACCAGGGACCGATGGTAGTGCGGTATTCGTAAGCGGCCACCGTCGTGTTGTATACGAGCGTCATAAAGGTGCCGTTGGCGGCGACGATCAGCAGCAGGATCACCGTAAAATAATCGGCAAATCCGGCATGGGCGCGCACGCGCCGGTTCGTCATTTTGCGAATCAGCAAAATAATCAGCCCCAGCACCACCATGATTCCCGCCAGCCCGCCTCCGGCAATCGCAAAGATGTGGTACGTTTCATCGCTCACGCCCAACGCGTGATAAACGCTTCGCGGAATCAACACCCCCATCACGTGGCCGATAAAGGCAAAGACGATGCCGTAATGGAAAATCGTGGAGCCGAGCCGCAGCCATTTTTTCTCAAACATTTCCGTCGAAGGAGCGGTCCAGCTCACTTGGCGGAAGGCAAACCGGTACAACAATCCGCCGATCATCACCGTTAGGGCGATGTACGGATAAACGACCCACCAAAACAATCCGGTCATGAAGCTACCCCCATTCATTCAGTTGCGTATTTGCAAAACGATAGATCCGTTCCCGTTCGGGCAGTTCCGTCCATCCCATACAGAATCGGGTAAGGAAGCTCGTCCAGATCGGCCTGCTCCCGCTTCTCCGTAAGCCGGCGGACATCCTCCTCCGAGGGTTCGCCAAAAACGTCCGCCACGAGATGGCGAAGCAGTTCCCGGTAGGGGTTGTCCTCCGCCAAATGCTCGCAGATCCGCTTCGTGGCGACGGCGAGCCGAAGCTCCAAAGCCCGGACGTGGATATGGTCCGGACGCACGGCCAGCAGCTCGTACAAGAGCGGCATATAATCGGCCAGTTCGCCTTCAGCGGCGGCAAAACCGGCGTCCTTGATGATCTGCTGCAGGAGAATCAGCGCCGCCCCGCGCTCCCGGCTGTCCCCAAGCTCATGCGCGGTCAGATACAGTCCGGTTTTTTCCTTCCAGTCAAAGGCCCAAACATACTGCTCCCTTAGCTCCTTCAGCGGGCAGGATAACAGCGGGCGGCTTGTCTCCTGAAGACGTTCCGTAAGCAACGGGCTGCCGGCTTCCCGGGCCGCTTCCAGCATGCTCCGCGCGGTTTCCGGAAAATCGTCCTCCGGATATCCGAGCAGCCTGGCCGCAAATATCAAACTGATTTGCTTGTCTTCCATCGCCAACCTCCTTGCTCTACCTGTCTTCTTTGGCAAACCGCTGCGGCAAAAACCCTTCCTCCGGCGTGATGCCCTCCAGACTGCAAGCTCCCTGACGGTAATGCAGTCCGGCTTCGCCGATCATTTCCCGCCGGCCTGTAGGGATGACGAAGCGTTCGTTGTGCTTGGCTACGGCAAACAAACGGGCCATCTCTTCGATTTCCTCGACGCTGGTTTCCGCCTCCCCAAGCAGCTTGCTGCGCTTCAGCTCGTCCAAGCCGCCGACCGCACGGTCCCGCATCAATACGCGCATCGCCGTCATCTTCAGCAGCACCCGCCGGATCACTTTCGTGTCGCCCGCCGTCAGCAGGGAAGCCAAATATTCCAGCGGAATCCGCATCTGATCGACCGCCGGGATGTACATGTCCGTCTGCAGCTCGTCCTCTTCGATATGGTTCATGATCGGGCTGAGCGGCGGTACGTACCAAACCATCGGCAAGGTGCGGTATTCCGGATGCAGCGGCAGCGCCACCTTCCATTTCATCGCCAGTTTGTAAACCGGAGAGCGCTGGGCCGCATCGATCCACGCATCCGTGATCCCCGTTCTTCTCGCTTCCTTGATGACCTCCGGATCAAACGGATCCAGGAAAACGCCGAGCTGCGATTCGTACAACCCCTGCGGCTCCTCTGCCGAAGCGGCGGCTTTTACCCGGTCGGCATCGTACATGACGACGCCGATATAGCGAATCCGGCCCACGCACGTCTCGGAACAGATCGTCGCCAGCCCGGCCTCCGTACGCGGGTAACAAAAATTGCATTTTTCCGCCTTATGGGTGTTCCAGTTGTAATAAACCTTATGGTACGGGCAGCCATTCATGCAGAACCGCCACCCCCGGCAAGCCTCCTGGTCAACCAGCACGATCCCGTCCTCGTCGCGTTTGTACAGCGCGCCGGACGGGCACGAAGCGACGCAGGACGGATTGAGGCAATGCTCGCAGATCCGCGGCAGGTACATCATGAACGTTTTTTCATATTCCAGGGCGATATGCTCCTGCAGCTTTTTGACATTGGGATCAAGCGGCACGATTTCGCTGCCGCCGGCCAAATCATCGTCCCAGTTCGGCCCCCATTCAGGCTTGTCCATATACTCGCCCGTAATCAGCGACACCGGCCGCCCGACCGGGAGATGCTTGCTCTTTGGGCTGTGCAGCAGGTTGTCGTAATCATAGGTCCAAGGTTCATAGAAGCTGTCCAAATCGGCCATGTTCGGGTTGTAAAAAATGTTCGCCAGCTTGGCGATCGGACCTCCGGCACGCAGCGCCAGCTTACCGCCGCGCAGCACCCAACCGCCCTTATATTTGCCCGCATCCTCCCATTCCTTCGGATAGCCCGGGCCCGGCCGCGTCTCCACGTTGTTGTACCACATGTACTCCGTGCCGGGACGGTTGGTCCAGGTATTTTTGCAGGTGACCGAGCAGGTGTGGCAGCCGATGCATTTGTCCAGATTCATCACCATCGCGACCTGCGTTTTAATCCTCAAGCCAATCTACCTCCTTCAGCGGGCGGATGATGGTCAGCGTATCGCGCTGGTTTCCCGTTGGACCATAATAGTTGAACCCGTAGCTTAACTGGGCGTAGCCCCCGATCATGTGGGTCGGCTTGAGCGTAATCCGCGTCACGCTGTTATGCGTACCGCCGCGCTGCTTGGTGATCGACGTCCCGGGTACGCCCAGCGTGCGGTCCTGGGCATGATACATGTAGGCGATGCCTTCCGGAATCCGGTACGTCAGCACAGCCCGGGCCGCGACGACGCCGTTGCGGTTGTATACCTCAATCCAATCGTTGTCCTTGATCCCGATGGAAGCCCCGTCCTTCTCGTTCAGCCAGACGACCTGCCAGCCGCGGAACAAAGTCGTCATCTGGTTGGTGTCGGTGAACATCGTATGGATGCCCCATTTCTGGTGCGGGGTCAAGTAACGGAGCGTCAGCGATTTCCCGTTCTCCGGCACGCCTTTCTCCCCTTTGAGAAAAGGAACATGCCTTAGCGGCGGCAAATACAGCGGCAAAGCCTCCCCGAAGTCGAGGATCATTTCATGGTCGAGATAAAAGCTCTGCCGCCCGGTTAATGTCCGCCAAGGAATACTGTATTCGGTGTTCAGCGTAAATGGCGAATAGCGGCGGTTGTCCTTCTCCAGCCCGCTCCAGACGGGCGCGGAAATAGCCTGGCGGGGTTGGGCCGTGATGTCGAACAGCGTAAAGGCTTCCTCCGCGCGCGGCAGGGCGATCTCCACGAGTTTTTTGCCGGTCTTCTGCTCCATGTCGCGCCATCCTTCCACGGCGCGCTCTCCGTTCGTCGCCCCCGACATCAGCAGGATCGCTTCGATCACCTGGCGGTCGTCATACAAATCCGGCTGGCCTTTGCCGACGCCTTCACGCTTCGAGGCGCCAAGCCGGGCCAGCAATTGTTCGTAAACCCGCTCGCCGGGGATATTCACCGCCTTCGAGCCGTACCCTTTGCGGATGTTGGGCCCGATCGTAATCATCTTGCCGTAAACGTCCTTGTAATCGCGCGGCACGATGAGAAAATGCGGCATGCTTTTACCGGGAACCGCCGCGATTTCCCCTTTGCGCCAATCCTTGATCCTCCCGTGCACCTGGGCTACCTCGTCCGGGCTGTCATGGCCGAGCGGAGTCATCATCACGTCTTCGCAGGCAGGGAGATGCTTCTCCGCAAGCTCGGAAAACGTCTTGGCGATCTCCCGGAACGCGTCCCAGTCGCTTTTGCTTTGCCATGGCGGCGAAATCGCCGGATTAAACGGATGGATGAACGGATGCATGTCCGTGCTGCTCAAATCGTGTTTTTCGTACCAGGTCGCCGCCGGCAGCACGATGTCCGAAAACAGCCCGGAGCTGGTCATGCGAAAATCGATGCTGACGAACAGATCCGTTTTGCCTTCCGGCGGCACGTCGTCGGAGCGCACATCCTCCGGCCGCCAGGAGAGGCTTGGGTCGGTCAGCACCTGATTGTCCGCCCCGATCATATGTTTGGCGAAATATTCATGCCCTTTGCCGCTGTCCCCCAGCAGATTCGAGCGCCAGTTGAAAAACACCCGCGGAAAGTTGCGGGGGTCGTTCGGATGCTCGATCGCCCAGTCGAGTTCGTCTTCCGCCGCCATCCTGGCGATTTCCCGCACGGCCTCCTGATCGTCCGTCAGCCCCTTTTCGCGGAGTTGCCGCGCCAGATCGAGGGAATTCTGGGTGAATTGCGGGAACGATGGCAGCCAGCCAAGCCGCACGGCCAGCGCATTGACGTCGGCCGGATGCATTTTGCCGTACCGCCCGCCCCAGGGCGTATCCTGCTCTTCGCTCACGCGTACCTCGTAGCGGAACTGCTCCGTCACAAAGTAAAAATACGAAGTGCCGTTCTGCAGCCGCGGCGGCCGGATCCAGTCGCCGGCAAAGGCGATCTGCTGCCAGCCCTCGAGCGGCCGCACTTTTTCCTGACCGACATAGTGGGCCCAGCCGCCTCCGTTAACGCCCTGCGCGCCGGTCAGCATCACCAGGTTCAGGATCGAGCGGTAGATCTGATCGCTGTGATACCAGTGATTGGTGCCCCCGCCCATGGCGATCATCGAACGGCCGCCCGTTTTGGCCGCGTTATCGGCAAACTCGCGGGCCACCTGGATGCAATGCGACTTTTTGACCCCGGTGATCGCCTCCTGCCAGGCCGGCGTATAAGGCTTCATATCGTCGTAATCGGCCGGATAATCGCCGGGCAGGCCGCGCGGAACGCCGGCGTGGGCCATCATCAGGTCATACACCGTCGCCACCTTAAACGTCTCGCCCGACACGCTCTTGAGATGCTTGACCGGGACGCCGCGCCGCACCGTTTCACCCGCTTTTTCCGCGAAATACGGAAAATCCACCTGTACGACTTCGTCGGCACCCTGGATAAATGTCAGCTGCGGGTCGATTGGAGTTCCGTCCGGCTTGTTCAGATCAAGGTTCCAACGGCTGCTTTGATCCCAGCGGAACCCTTCGCTCCCGTTCGGTGCCTCCGGTTTCCCCGACGCTGTGTCCCAGACAACGGTTTTCCATTCGGCAAGCTCCTGCCCGTCGCCCAAGTCGGCCAAGTCGGCCGCCCGCAGGAAGCGGTCCGAACGGGTCATTCCGTTCTCCTCCTTCACGAGGACGAGAAACGGAAGATCAGTGAATTTTTTCACATAATTCATGAAATAGGGGGTCTCCCGATCCACATAAAACTCTTTGAGAATGACGTGCGTCATCGCCATCGCCAACGCCGCGTCCGTGCCGGCCCGGGCCGGCAGCCAAATATCGGCGAATTTCTCGTATTCGGAATAATCGGGGCTCACGCCAACCACCTTGGTGCCGTTGTAACGCGCCTCGACCATAAAATGGGCGTCCGGCGAGCGGGTTTGCGGAATGTTCGTCCCCCAGATGATAAAATATTTCGTATTGTACCAGTCCCCGCTCTCCGGCACATCGGTTTGATCGCCCCATACTTGCGGCGAAGCGGGCGGAAGATCGGCATACCAGTCGTAAAAGCTCAGGATCGTCCCGCCGATCAGCGACAGGAACCGGGTTCCCGCCGAGTAGCTGACCATGGACATGGCCGGAATCGGGCTGAACCCTACGACGCGGTCGGGCCCGTACCGCTTGATCGTATGGATCGTGGCTGCGGCGATCATCTGGCAGGCCACGTCCCAATCGCCGCGCACGAATCCGCCTTTCCCCCGGGCTTTGACGTAACGCGCTCTTTTTTGCGGATCGCTGACCAGGTTCTCCCAGGCTGCAACGGGGTCTTTTACGGCGGCCATTTCCTCCCGCCACATTTCGTAGAGCTCCCCGCGAATATACGGGTACTTCACGCGCAGGGGGCTGTAGGTGTACCAGGAGAAGCTGGCTCCCCGCGGGCAGCCGCGCGGCTCGTATTCCGGAAAATCGGCGCCTGTCGTCGGATAATCCGTCTTCTGCGTCTCCCACGTGATGATGCCGTCCTTCACGAACACATTCCAGCTGCAGGAACCGGTGCAGTTCACCCCATGCGTGGAGCGGACGACCTTGTCATGCTGCCAGCGGCCGCGGTACAGGCTTTCCCAATCCCGCCCCCGCGGGCTTTCCTCCGTCCATCCCTCATTAATGACTTCGCCGCGCCGCAAATGTTTCAGCGCCTGGAGCAACTTGTTCTGCTTATCGCCCACCTCTAGAGTTCCCCCTTCGCTTCGCAAATCCGCGGCCCCGGATTAAAGCGTTCGCCCGCCAGCTTAAACGCCCCTTCTCCCGCATGCAATTCCTCCGCAAATACGCTCCATGCGCAAGCATTGCAAGCGGCCAAAATCAACCGCTGCAGCTCGTCCGGCTTGCGGATCGCCGCGATCCGTTCCACCGCCGCGCGCGGAATCTCCCCGAACCGCATGTCCAGCACCGCCAGCAAGTCCTCCTGATCCTGCGCTGCCAAAACGTCAAGCTCATGTGCTTCCATGTCGACCCTTCCTTTCCGTCAAAACGATTTCGGCCCTCCCGCGGGTGCCGGTTTCCCCGTGCCATAGACTTTAGAGCCGCGCTTTTTTGTAGTACTCCGCGATCAGCGTTTTTTTCACCTGTTCCGCCGCCTGGCGCATAAAACCGCCGATTTGCTCGTCTTGATTTTCGACCATGTCCCAAGAAAAAAAACGGCCTTCCATCCGGTCGAACCTTTCTCCGTAGCGAACGTAAACGGCAACCCCTTGTCCGCTCGCCTGCCCGCCGGCTTTTACGTCATAAGGATGCAAGTTCAGCCGGCGGAGCTCGCAGGTCAGGCACTCGTACAGCCGGGGTTCCACCGCCCGCAGCGGTTTATCCGGCAGCAGGGCCGTCAACTTTGGGGCCGAAAACCGCTCCATGGCGACTCTCCTCCAATTCCTTTTCCACCATTTCTTCTTCATCCCGGTTATGTATCTGGTCGATCAGAATGAGCGCCTGAAACCGCTGCAGCACCTGCTCGTCCATCTCGCCCCGCTCCAGCCGCGCTTTGATTTCGGCGACCAGTTCCCGCAGCAAATCGTGGTCCCGGGTCAAAGCGATAATCACGTCCCGAAGCTGCGGCTTCAGCTCTACCGCCTCCAGGTATAATCCCTCTTCCTCGCTTTGCGCGTGCTGGAGCGTGCGCGATTCCCAATGTTCGACAGCGATCCAGGCGATGTCAAGCGCTTTGTCCCGTTCGCCCCGGCGCAAACTCCGCTCCAGCAATTCCGCCAATTCTCCGGCTTCCTCAAGCGCGGCCTCATGAATCAGACCGTGGCTGTCCGCTCGTCTCAAAGAGGGCCCTGACATTTCACTCCACTTCCTTTTCCTACCTGAATTTTTTATTAGCGTTTGTTCCGAATCTGAGAAATATACCTTTTTAACTCAACTTTCGCAGAGCAACAATCGACTTAATCCCTGATGCTGTACAGACAGAGTGTGTATAAAATCTTAGAAATGTGCTTGACCGGCCCCACTCTGACCGTTAATTGCAAATCATACAACTAACTTTATATCCATTTGCCCAATCGTTCGTTTAATTGCATTTCATGCAGCTATTTCCTCGTCTTTTTGACTCTTCTTCGAAAGATAGCGGAGTAACTGCAGGTTTTAGACTTAATCAAGCGCTGTGGCAGCATTTGCGGATATGTAAGTGTACATTTTGCAACTACTCCAAAACTCCGGATCCGGTAAGCCGCTTTGCCCCGTTACATTAACGCTTACTTACCAATTTCATGCTGTGAACCTCCATCGCGTATGCCAATAGTTCAACATGTATAACCAACAGTTCTACTTATATAGCAACTCCCCCTCACATATCGCCTCACCCCGTGAATATACTTTATTTACATCCACTTCACAGCGCTGGCGTAATTCCACATATGGAGGTGTTCACCATGTCTTCGCCCGAACGGTACAATTTCGTCGTCTCCAAAGAGGATTGGTCGCTGCACCGCAAAGGCTATCAGGATCAGCAGCGCCACCAGGAGAAGGTGCGGGAAGTCATCCGGCAAAATCTCCCCGATCTCGTAACCGAGGAAAACATCATTATGTCCGACGGAAAACAGATCATTAAGGTACCCCTCCGCAATTTGGAGGAATACCGGTTTATCCATAACTATCAGAAACAAAAGCATGTCGGCCAGGGCGACGGAAGCAGCGAGGTCGGCGACGTGCTTGGCCAGGACAGTCCCAAAGACAACGGAAAAGGCGGCAAAGCCGGCGATCGGCCGGGGATCGACTACGTGGAGGCGGACATCAGCATCGAGGAGCTGGAGGATATGCTGTTCGAGGAGCTGGAGCTGCCGTTCATTCAGGAAAAAGACAAAGACGAATTGGAGACCGAATCTTACCGTTTCAACGATATACGCAAAAAAGGCCTCATGTCCAACATCGACAAAAAGCGGACGATCCTGGAAAATCTCCGCCGCAACGCGACGGCCGGCACGCCGGGCATCCACGGCATCACGCCCGACGATCTGCGCTACAAAACGTGGGAGGAAGTCGTCATTCCCCACTCCAACGCCGTCATCATCGCCATGATGGATACGTCGGGCAGTATG